>CAWKMU010000001.1:0-12893 GCA_963850905.1 uncultured Gemmatimonadales bacterium
CAAGAAAAAGGTTCTGGCGCTGGTTCGATGTCCTTTCCAACGCACTGGAGCCAGGCTGGGTGCCAACTAAGATGGGTGGCCCCGGTGCCCCGGGCGACATTGACCAGAGTCATCGAACCCAAGTGTGGCTTGCCGTGAGTAATGATCCCCAGGCACTGGTATCTGGGCGGTATTTCTATCACATGCATCAACGGGCGGCTGACCCTGCCGTTTACGACACACCGCGACAGAATCGATTGCTTGATATCTGCCGGTGGCTTTCAGACGTAGCTCTGCCAAACGGCTAAAGGAAATTCGCGACAGAGCTCAAGGGAGTTCCGTTCCATATCTCCGCGCCGTCCGCAGATGCCGACCCGGCACGCGATCCTACGCGTGTGGGCGCTGGCGATGAACACGATCCGTCACCCCAGTCAGGCCGGTTGCTCGTCTGAGCCGATACCAAAAACAACCTCCAGCTCCGCCACTGCTTTGGCTTCCGGGCTTTTCTCTCGGCCGTCGATGTCTGGCAATAAGGCGGTAAAGAGACCGAGAGCGGGGAGGAACGCGCAAACCTTGTAGACAAAGTCGATGCTGGTGTGGTCCGCGAGGGTGCCAAGTATTGCGGCGCCCAAGCCACCCATTCCGAATGCAAGTCCGAAGAAAAGCCCGGAGATCATGCCGACTCGACTCGGCACCAGCTCCTGCGCGTAGACCAGGATCGCGGAGAACGCGGAAGCAATGACCAATCCGATCAGGATGCTCAGCGCGACCGTCAGCGATAGCGAGCTATGGGGAAGCAGGAGCGTCATAGGCAGGACACCCAGGATCGAAAGCCAGATCACCTTCTTGCGGCCAATTCGGTCGCCCAACGGACCTCCAGCGACCGTGCCGACGGCGAGGGCTGCAAGGAAGAGGAAGAGGCAGAGTTGCGATTGCCTCTGCGGGAGGTGGAAGTGCTGCATCAGGTAGAAGACGTAGTAGCTGGTGATGCTGACCAAATAGAAGTATTTGGAAAACGTCAGCAGGACTAACACAGCGATCGCTCCGACTACCTGCTTTCGGTTGAGCGCGCTCACCTTTACCGCAGCGTGTTTCTCTTGCTTCTTGTGAATGGCCTGGCCGTGCTGCTTATACCAATGGGCCAAACCCACCTGCATCACGATGCCCAGCAACGCCGCACACGAAAACCACGCGAGACTGTGTTGACCGTTGGGGAGGATCAGGAAAATCATCAGCAGCGGCCCAAGGGACGAGCCGAAGTTGCCGCCAACTTGAAAGATTGACTGCGCCAACCCATGCGACCCACCGGACGCCAACCTGGCGAGTCGGGATGTTTCCGGATGGAAGATCGACGAACCGACGCCCAGCAATGCACCACCAAGCAGCAGCATCCCGTATTGTGTCGCGAACGCCAGAGTGAACAAGCCACTCATGGAGATCGCCATGCCAAATGGGAGCGAATACGGTTGTGGTTTGCGGTCGGTATACAACCCGACAAGCGGCTGGAGGAGCGAAGCCGTGATCTGGAAGACCAGTGTGAGCGCGCCGATCTGACTGAACGACAGGTGGAAGTTCCCTTTGAAGATCGGATATGCCGCGACAAAGAGCGACTGCATGGTGTCGTTCAGCATGTGACAGACACTCGCCGCGCCAAGCACGCGGTAGGAGGCGGAGGCTGTGGCTGGATTTTGTAGCGTGGGGCTCATGTGGTTTCGTTTTGGCGTGTGGAGCGGCGTGAGGTCTCGTTTGTCCGGGCGACCTCTCGACTCGATTCACGATATAGTTTTGTGGATGTGGCCCGCCACCTCAGGCGGGACAGAATCCTACGCGAATGGGCCAAAGACGAGTTATTGGACGTGTCGAGCAGTACTTCACTGATACGCGGCCCATCATCGCGGTGTGCGACACGTTCCCAGATGCGCACCACGTTGAGGCCCATCTGCATCCGCGAGGTCAGCTGTTCTGCCCGATGTCCGGCCTCGCGATGGCTTCCACGTCACACGGAACATGGCTAGTCCCCTGCAGGCGAGCGCTGTGGATCCCAGCAGGGGTCCAGCATGAGCTGCGAATGGAAGGCGTGGTGGCGATGCAGAGTCTCTATTTCGACGCCCGCGCGTTCCCCGACATGCCGGATCGCTGTCTGGTGGTGGCGGTTTCCGCGCTCATGCGCAGTCTCATGGCCGAAGCCGTGGCCTTGCCGATCAAGTACAATGGCGAGGGGCGCTCGGCAGCGATTATGCAGCTCATCGGCTATGAGGTGGGCCGGCTTCGCGAACTGCCCCTCTCGCTACCGTTACCCACGCACAAGTCGCTCGCACGGCTCTGCCTCAAGTTCTCGGCATCTCCCAAAGCCAACGCGACGATCGACGACTGGGCCGCCGCACTGCATGTGACGCGGCGGACGTTCACTCGGTTGTTTCGACGGGAAACGGGACTGAGCTTCGTGGGGTGGCGACAACAAGCGTGCATTCTTGCAGCGCTTCCAAAGCTGACTGCAGGAGCATCCGTAACCCAGACCGCCGCCGATCTTGGGTTCGACAATCCCGCAGCCTTTAGCACATTGTTTAGAAGAACTCTCGGCGCCGCCCCCCGGGAGTACGTTCAATCCATCGACCAGGCGTGGGAAGGTTCCTCTAGAGCACCAACTGAGTGGGAGGCGTAGGGGTTCGGCGGAAATCAGCAGCAGAACGACCGTCTCAAGAAGCTCGAGGATCGAGGTTGCAGTGGTCGCGCCTCGCCTCGACGGAGTTGTGCCCCCTCAGAGGCCGACCGGCCGTCTGAACGCCTGGATGACCCGCGAGGCCAACTCGTTCGCAAAGGCCTCACTCACCGGCGCATGTCCAATGATGCGCCGAAAGTAAAGCGGTCCCGTCAGCGCGTCAATGAGCAGGTCGGCGTCGGTATCGTGAGGCAATTCTCCGGCCGCGATGGCCTGTTGAACCAGGTCCAGATTCATCGCTCGTCGCGGCAGATAGAAACCTTCCAGGAAGAGGTGCCGAAGCACCGGATCCTCCTGGACGTCGCTGATCAGGCGGACGGCGACAGGCGAGTCCTCCGAATGGAGCCACTCCCCGCCGCGGACCACGCTTTGATGTAGTCGCTCGAGCGGCGATCCCTCAGGCGGGGGCGCCAGCGCGGGCTTCACCCGCGCCAGGAACGCGTCGAGCAAAACCGAGTGAGCGCGCGAAGGATGAGTCGACGCAGGACGTCGAGTGTGTCTCCCCGCAGCTGCGAGTTCGGTGTCGGCGCCACGGAATAGCCACACATAGCGTGGGTCGAGCCAGACCGGCGGGCGCACCGCGTATCATCGCGACCACCCTGCAACTAGCGTCATTCCCTGGAGCGCGAATGGGGATTGCAAAGGTCCGCGTGGCAGTCAACTGCCCGTCAGCGATGGCGAATGTGTTACGTGCGGACGGCTTCAATTACCTGCGCGGCAAGTGAGAAGCACGCTTCACTCCATGCCTTGACCGGGTCCCCGTTTCAATAGTGAGATTGAAAAGACGGAGGCGCGTTCAGCCCGTTTGAAAGGCAACCTCCAATCTGCGCTTCTTCTGACCCGCGCCTTCCTCCGCTGCGAAATCGGCCGCCGAGATGCCGTTATGACCAAACTGTTTGCGGTAAGCTCCCGGGGCCGAGCCAACGGCCTTGCGAAATACACGCGCAAATGAGGCTACGTCGCGATATCCGAGCGATTGCGCGATCTGCTTCTGCGACGTATCTCCCCCCTCCAGCAGCTCGCGCGCTCGCGCAATGCGAACCGCCCGACAATACTCGATCGGGGTCATGCCTGTTGCGTTCGCGAATCGCCGCAGCAACGTGCGGCGGCCCAGCCCAGCAGCCATCCCCATGGCCGCAAGGGAGACGCCTCGGCCGTCCCTCATGTGCACCCAGTCCTGAGCCTTCAACACGGCTGCGTCTCCGTGCGTCTGTGGAGGAGCGAAACCGGTGAAGTAGCGTGTCTCACCCGCCGCTGAGTCTGAAAGAACAAATGCCGCCGTCTCCGCTCTGATAACTGGGCCCAGAATCCTGTTCACCAGGAACAGGCCAAGATCGACCCACGCGAGAAATCCCCCCGCCGTCACGATGTCACCGTGATCAATAATGCGCCGCTTTACGTCGACCACGATTTGCGGGAAACGCTTCGCGAGAGCTTCTGCACAAATCTGATGGGTAGCAACCGACTTCCCATCGACGAGACCCGTTTCGGCAAGGATAAATGCTCCGGAGCACACTGATGCTAGCGTGGTCCCGGCTGCGTGGCGATCACGGAGCCAGGACACTACGTCGGGCGGCACTTCAGGATCTGGAAGGTTCATCATAGTCGGCGGGATGATCAGAGTCCGCGGCTCTGGGTTACCGCGCGGGGCGCTGTCATAGACGCAGGAAAGATTCGCATGGCGGCCGTCAAGCGGTTTCCAATGCGTCACTCGAAGTGGGCCTTGCCGTTGATCGACCGCGATCCTGGAAGCGACGCCGAACAGATCGGTCAGGCCCAAGATGGGCGCTACCTGCGCCCCAGGATAATAGACGATGCCAAGTTCGTACAAAGTGGTCGCGGCCATCGCGTTGTCACTCCCGGTGAAAACGTTGACGCTCCCGGCAATTGAAACTGCCGAGGGAATGAGGAAAGGTTAGCCTGGTCGTCGAACACTGTCACCCAGGTCCGGGTCATCGAGGAACCGTCCACATCCCTGCCATCAACTCCGTCGAGGTTGAAACGCCTAGTGGGGTCGTGGCTGAGTCAGCTGGGCGCTTGCGGGTGGCAGACGAAACGCCTGCCTGCTGGCGGGTGATTTTCGACCACCCGCCTTTCAACGTCCTCGACGCCACGATGTTCGCAAGCGTGCAGGACTTGCTCGCGCGGATGGAAGGGAGTCCGAACTTACGCGTCATTGTGTTTGAGTGTATGGCCTCGATGAAAGCAAAGGAGGATCCGAGATGGTAGCGACGAGCGCTTCGCCAATTTCCGGAATGGGTGTCACTCAGTCTGCCGTGAGCGGCGAGACGCCCATCATTCGCCACGTTGACGTACAGCGCGTAAGCGTCACATCGCGACGGCCGTTCGGAGAGGTCATGGCGACAATCGATGCGGCGATAGGCCACCCCAATGCAGCCGTGCTTAGACAAATAGGCACTGCGCCCACGTATGCGGAACTCGAGCGTATCGTGGGGTCGGCTGTCGGTCCGTCCGGTCTCTTGGAGTTTCTGCGGTTCGACATCGGCGAGGTCTTGCGCAAGGCCAACGGTCCTGCGGCGCCGAAAAGTCTCCGCTTGATCGTCGGCAATTCTACGACCATGAAACAGCTGGTCGAGCATGTACCGGATGCGGCGTCCTACACGCCACCGACAATACTGATCGACGAACGATGGGACTGCGTGCAGTTGTCGTACGACCGGTTGGCCAGCTTCCTGGAGCCGTACGGGAGCGCCACTGCCCTTGAAGTGGCTCGGAGCGTAGACCTGAGGATCGAAGCGTTGTTGGTCAGCGCCGCGACGTGAGTTATGAGCTCATCGCGGACACGTTCAAACGTAGGATCACCGCAGGGGAGACGGTCATGACCGCCACAGCGACGCCAGCGTCGAGCACGATCACCGCCCCGACGCGGTTCTTGGAAATTGACAATCAGCGGTACGCGTATCGCCGGTTCGGGGAAGGACCGGGACACCCGTTGCTCTGTCTCCAACACTACCTCGGCACGCTCGATAATTGGGACCGCGCCGTGACCGACCCGCTCGCGGCAGGACGCGAGGTCATTCTCTTCGATAACGCAGGCGTGGGAGCCTCGGGCGGCCTTGTGCCGAAAACGGTAGGCGGCATGGCCGCTCATGCCTTCTCGTTCCTGGACGGCCTCGGTCTCGAGGCATGTGACGTACTCGGATTCTCCCTTGGCGGGATGGTTGCTCAGCAGATGGTGCAGAATCGGCCATCGATATTCCGGAGAATGATCCTCGTTGGGACCGCGCCGCGCGGTGGAGAGGATGTGATGCACCTGGAGAAGCCGAGCTTTGCCAGGTATTTCCAAGATCCGACGCTTCGTGGCTACGCGATCTTGCAGAAGATCTTCTTCGCGCCGACCGCGGCTAGTCAAGCCGCGGGCGAGGCTTTTATTGCACGGCTCGGTGAGCGAACAGAGGACCTCGACCCCGGCCCGGGACCAGCGGTCGTGACGGCGCAGATGGCAGCGTTTCGCGATTGGGAGCAATTCAAAGGCGAGCGCTTCTCCGACCTGAAGAGCATCCAGCAGCCTACACTCGTTGTGAATGGTGTGCACGACGAAATGATCCCAGTGCGCAACTCCTACTGGCTCGGCGAGAACCTGCCCAACGCCATTCTGCTCACCTATCCGGACTCAGGACACGGCTCGCTCTTCCAGTTTCATGAGTCGTTCACGTTCCAGGCAGCAGCGTTCCTTGCGGGGACTCTCTTATGAACGACGCGATCAACGCAGAGACAATCCGGCGTGCGACACTCGCGGGTCCGACCTGCATTACGGGCAACGCGACGGTGGCCGGGATGGACCGGGAAGGTAACCTGACGGTGCTGCGGCAGGGCACCAACGAGTGGGTATGCGTGCCGGGCAATCAAGACATCGTCGGCGCGGTTGACATGTGCCTCGACCCCATGGGCATGGTGTGGATGAAGGACGTCATGGCGCGGAAGCCCAAGCCGACCAACAGCACTCCAGGTCTCATCTACATGCTCAATGGCGCTGTGCAGCACAGCTACACCGATCCGTTCGACACGACGAGTCCGGGGATCCCGATCGGTCCGCACTGGATGATTCTCTGGCCATTCAATGCGAAGGCTGCCGGGATAGGCACTGTCATGCGCGACGGCGGCGCCATGGTGATGTTTGCTGGCACGCCGTACGCCCATCTGCACATCAGTGGGTCGCCATGGGATGGCAAGGCATATCATCCAGGCGATCGTGGCGTGTGGACAATGACGTACGCCTCGGAGGGGCAGGCGTGACCACAACTACCGGCGTCGGCACGACAAGTCTCGAGGCGACCGCGGTCCCTGAGATTACCTTGACGGTCAACGGCCGAGCACAGCACCTCAGCGTCGACGCGAGGACAACACTGCTCGATGCCCTGCGCGAGCATCTCCATCTCACTGGCACCAAGAAAGGATGCGACCATGGCCAGTGTGGCGCGTGCACGGTACTGATCAACGGCCGTCGCATCAACTCCTGTCTAACGCTCGCCGTCATGCACGAGGGCGACGATATCGTGACCATCGAAGGCCTGGGATCGCCCGACGCCCTGCACCCGCTCCAAGCCGCCTTCATCGCGTGGGACGGCTTCCAGTGCGGCTACTGCACGGCTGGACAGATCTGCTCCGCAGTCGGCATGCTCGACGAGGCAAAGGCTGGATGGCCCAGCCATGTCACCATGGAAGTCGCTGCGCCCACGATCACGTTGACCGACGACGAGATCCGCGAGCGGATGAGCGGCAATATCTGCCGATGCGCTGCGTATCCCAACATCGTCGACGCTATACAGGCCGTTGCTGCGGGAGGGCCACGATGAAACCATTCACCTATCAGCGCGCGACGACGCCTGAAGCTGCGCTCGCGGGTGTCTCCCACGCCGGAGCCAAGTTTATTAGCGGCGGCACAAATCTGCTCGATCTGATGAAACTCGAGATCGAGCAACCGACTCATCTGGTCGACATCAGTCGCCTGCCACTCAGAAATATTGACGCGCTCTCTGACGGTGGTCTGTGGATCGGAGCCCAGGTATCTAACTCCGGGCTGGCGGCTGACAGGCAAGTGCGCACACGCTACCCGGTTCTCACACAAGCCGTGGTCGCGGGGGCCTCAGGCCAATTGCGGAACAAGGCATCGGTGGGGGGAAACCTCCTCCAGCGCACCCGCTGTCCGTACTTCTATTACGAGATGCCCGCGGGGTGCAATAAGCGGGATCCCGGATCGGGGTGCGCGGCGATGGGCGGGATCAACCGGATTCACGCGATCCTGGGCGCAAGTGACGCCTGTATTGCCACGCATCCTTCGGACATGGCCGTCGCCTTGGCCGCGCTCGCCGCCAAGATCGAGCTGCTCGGCGCGAACGGCACCACCAGGACCGTCGAGATCGCAGACTTCTACCGCTTGCCCGGTAACACCCCACAGATCGAGACCGCAATCGAGGCGGGCGAGATGATCACGGGTGTGATGCTGCCGGCTCCACTACCGGGCCGTCAGATCTACCGCAAGGTGCGCGACCGGAAGTCGTACGAGTTCGCTCTGGTTGCGGTGGCGGTCATCATGGCGACTGACCACGGTACGATCACGACGGCTCGCGTCGCTTTTGGTGGCGTGGCCCACAAACCCTGGCGCTCGGCAGAAGCCGAACGCGCGCTTGCCGGCCGACCGGCGACGATGGCGACATTCCGGACCGCTGCCGAGGCGGCCATGGCGGGCGCTGTTGGGCGCGGGCACAACGATTTCAAAATCGAGCTGGCTAAGCGCACGCTGTGCCGAACGCTCTTCCAGGCAGCCGAGAATGCGGCGTGAAGAGGCCTAGATGATTGGAGAACCCATCAACCGCGTCGATGGTCCGGCGAAGGTCACGGGGCGAGCGACCTACACGTATGAGTACTGGGATGTCGGCGAACCGCTGTACGGGTCTATTGTCGGCGCGACGATCGGCCGGGGCCAAATCAAGGCCATCGACGCGTCGCGCGCCGAGCAATCGCCGGGTGTGCGCATGGTGCTCACCTATCTCAACGCCCCGCCCCAGGGCACACGCGATGCGCCGCCCCCAAGCCCGGGCGACCCGTCGATCTTCCTGGAGTATTGGCGTGCCCAGCCCGCGATGGCCAGTCGCGAGATTCACCATTACGGCGCACCCGTTGCGCTTGTCGTCGCGACGACCTTGGAGCAGGCGCAAGCGGCGGCGCGCCTCGTCGATGTCGTCTACAGCGCGGATGCGGGACACTACGACTTCGCCGCTCAGCAACACGAGTCGTACACGCCGAAGGCGCTGCAGCTCGGCATCCCGGCCGCCAGCGCCGTGGGGGACTTCGATCGCGGGTTCAACGCCGCGGCGGTCAAATTCGATCAGGTCTACTCGGTACCGTTCGAGTTTTCCCAGCCCATGGAGCTACACGCATGCCTCGCGGTCCCGCGTGGCGACGAGTTAACCGTCTACGTCTCCACTCAAATCGTCAATGCAGCGCGTGCCGCGATCGCCCGAACGCTCCAGATCGACCCAAAATCGATTCACATCATCGCCGAGTACATCGGGGGTGGGTTCGGATCTAAGCTGGTCATTCACTACGAAACGATCCTGGCGGTGATGGCCGCTCGCGCGCTCAACCAGCCGGTCAAAGTCTCGCTGACGCGGCAGCAAGTCTTTCATTGCGTCGGCGTACGACAGATCTCGAGTCAGCGAGTTCGGCTGGGGGCGGGACTGGACGGCCGATTGGTCGCCATCGCTCATGACGTTACCATGGCTACAAACCCAGTGGTCGAGTACGGCGAGCTGACCGCCACCACGACGCGCAGTCTGTACGCCGCGCCCAACCGGTTGACGACCAGTCGACTGACGCCGCTCGACGTGGTGAGGGGAGAGGACGTTCGCGCACCGGGGGAGGCGCCCGGCATGCTCGTCGTCGAGACGGCGATGGACGAACTCGCGCATGCGTTAGGAATGGATCCGATCGAGTTGCGGATCCGAAACGAGCCCGCGGCCGATCCGGAGCTCGGCATCCCATTCAGCGAGCGCCGGCTGCTCGACTGCCTGCGCGACGGCGCACGTCGGTTCGGGTGGGAGCGGCGTCACTCGCGGCCCGCGAGCGTGCGCGACGGCCGATGGCTAGTTGGTTACGGTGTGGCAGCCGCCATGCGGGCCCACCCTCAGGCGCCTGCGAAAGTGCGTGTGCGAATCGGCCGGGGTGGAATTGCCGTCGTCCAGTCAGATATGACCGATATTGGCACCGGCACGTATACGATCCTCGCTCAAGTTGCGGCTGAGGTGCTCGGCCTGCCACTGGAGCGCGTCCGGATCGAGCTTGGACATTCCGACTATCCGGCAAGCTGGGGCTCGGGGGGCTCGTGGGGCGCATCCAACGCAACAGCCGCGCTGTATCGAGCGTGTCAGACGCTGCGGGAGAAATTGCTCGCATCGACTCGCACGGACGCGCGCTCGCCACTGGCGGGGCGAGACGCTGCCAACGCGGTATTCTCGAATGGCCGGGTGACCATCGGTGAAGCGTCCGAAGCACTGACCGACATCGTCGCCCGACTCTTCCCCGAGGGTCTCGAGGCCGAGGGGGAGACGGTGTTCTTGTTCGATGACCCGAATTACAAGGCATACTCGATCCACACGTATGGCGCCCACTTCGCCGAGGTCGGCGTCGACATCGACACGGCCGAGATTCGCCTGCGGCGGATGCTTGGTGTATTCAATGCCGGCCGCATTTTGAACGCCAAGACAGCGCGTTCCCAGCTGATCGGCGCAATGACTTTCGGCGTGGGGATGGCCCTTCTCGAAGAGGGGCTTTACGACAGCCGGTACGGTGCGTTCGTCGGGCAGGATCTCGCCTTTTACCTCGTGCCCGTGCACGCCGACATTCCGGAAATCGACGCCGTCATGCTCGACTCCTTCGACGGGAAGGCCAACGTGCTTGGCGTGAAAGGGCTCGGTGAGTTGGGCATTTGTGGTGCGGGCGCAGCCATTGGGAACGCCGTGTTCAACGCTACAGGCGTGCGTGTACGTGATTTCCCCATCACCATCGACAAGGTGCTGCCCGCGCTATCGTCTACAGAACTTTAGATCTTCAGCCGCGGCCCTAGGGTGCAGAGATATGAGCGACGAAGACGGGATCCGGAGGACGGTCGCGAGGTACACCCGGCTCTTCGACGCGAAAGCGTGGGATGAGCTGGCGACGATCTTCACCGACGATGCGGTGATCGTTTCGCGGCGCGGGACGTACGCTGGGCGAGCCGCGGTGATTCGCGATCTCAGGAGTGCGATGACGGCCGAGTACCACGGGTTGCTCTTGGCCTCGAACGAGGTCATCGCCTTGGCAGGTGACTCCGCGACCGCGGTCTCTGACTTCCTCGAGATCGAGGACCGGACGATCCTTGCCACCGGGACTTACTGCGACACCTTGGTGAAGTCCGGCCAGGAGTGGCTTCTGTCGCGCAAGGAGATTCGGCTCAGCTCTGAGCCGCACGTTCCGAGCGCACCTCTTGCTACAGCGAGTGTTGCGCGCGCAACCGGGGAGACCGCGGTCGGCGCACCTACGCAACTGGCAACGGTGGGCGACCGGCAGTTCGCCTACCGGACCATCGGCGCGGGCTCGCCCGTGCTCTTCCTTCAGCGGTTTCGTGGCACGATGGACGACTGGGACCCGGCGTTCGTCGACGCGGTGGCGGCGAACCACCGAGTGATCCTTTTCGACAACGCCGGCGTCTCGCGGTCCACAGGGCAGGTCCCAGTGACCCTCGCGGCCGCCGCGGATGACGCCGTCGCCTTCGCGAGAGCCCTCGGCGTCGCACGCGCGGCGGTCCTGGGGTGGTCGATGGGCGGACTCACCGCTCAGAAGGTCGTCATCCGTCACCCGGACTTCGCGTCGCAAGCGATCCTCATCGGCGCGGTCCCGCCCGGTCCGACGTCGAGGCCGACGCAGCCGCTCTTTGCGACGACGGCCCGCAAGCCCGAGTACTCATTTGAAGACCAGGTGACGCTCTTCTTCACGCAGTCCGACGCCAGCCGGAAGGCCGCCAAGCAGTCGCTCGACCGAATCGCAGCACGGACCGTGGACCGAGAGCCGGCGGTCACAGTCGCCGCTTACACGAACCAGACCGCGGCCATCAAGAGCTTCCACGAGGATCTCGACGCGCTCCGAGAGATCGAGGCGACGGACATACCCATCCTTGTGCTGAACGGAAACCAGGACATCGCGAACGCCGTCGACAACTGGTACGCGCTGGGCGCAAGAGCCCGCTCCGTCGAGTTGCATGTCTTTCCCGACGCTGCCCACGGTTCAATGCACCAGCGTCCCGCGCGCGCGGCCGAGGAGATCAACGGCTTTCTTCGCGCGCACGGCGGCTGAGGCTGGCCTGCCGGCGCGGCGAGCAGCTCTATCTCTACGAGATGAATTAAAGGTCGATTCGGAATCTGCGTTGTAATTGCGCCTCGCTGTTTCTGAGCGGAACAGCGGGCAACAGGCCGGTTTTAAGGTGAGACACCCGGCCAAGGAAAGGAGAGAACCGTCGTGCCAATGATTGACATTTACGCCGTTGCAGGGACGTTCGCCGACCGCAAGGGACTCTCGACCGACGCGGCTGCTCTGTCAAGCCTGTGGAACAAGTCCCGGACATCCCAATGTTCCGACAGCATAGGGCAGCCTTTGTGCATGAGATGGCGCCCAGCCCGATCTCTCCAAAAACACCCGCGGGCGCGCTTCTGTATCCGGACGGAGGAAATGTGATCAAATCCAATAAGGACATCGTGCTCGAAGTACTCAGGAGGACCTTTGTCGACCGAGATCCAACCGTCGTGGAGCAGTATTTTGGCGCGAATTACAAGCAGCACAATCCAGTCGTCGCGGACGGCCCGTCAGCAATTGCCAAGATGATTCCGTCCCTCACCGGCCTCACCTACGAGCCGGGCATGGCGGTCGCGGATGGCGACCTCGTCATGGTTCACGGGCGCTACACCGGATGGGGACCAAAGCCAATGGTCGCCGTCGATATCTTCCGAGTCGAGGAAGGCAAGGTGGTGGAACACTGGGATGTGCTGCAGGAGGAAGTCCCGGCCGCCAATACAGCGAACGGCAACGCCATGTTCACAACAGGCGAGTGAGCTGTGTCAGTCGGAGCTTGTCCGTACTTCCCGACTTGTCCAGGCGCAGTTCTTGGCCGCCCGCCCCCACACGCCCCATTCGCTTGATCGAC
>CAWKMU010000002.1:0-49399 GCA_963850905.1 uncultured Gemmatimonadales bacterium
GGCGCAAGAACGCGGCTGCACGTACTGCTACGGCGGATGAGGAGTTGGCGGTGGTGTTACGGAGTGCGAGACCGAACTGCGGGGTAGACGGCCGCACGTCCGTAGCAAAGGCGACGCGGGCGTGGCCCGCGCCGCCCGGTTGGACGCAGTATGTCCGCAACATGCCGACAACACATGGGCTGTAGCCTGACACCCCGCGGGCTCTGATGAGTATAGACTGCACTTCGCATCGCTCGTCTCAGCTGTCGCTGCGGGAGGAGTACGGTAATGACGACCATCGCCGAATCCAGCCATCGTACTACCCAGGCGTTTCGCGCCGTCATGGAACCCCTGAGCGGGGATTCAACCGACTTTGACCGACTCCTTGACGCGGCGCGGCATGCGCGACTCGTCCTCATCGGGGAAGCCTCACACGGGACCCACGAGTTCTACCGTGTCCGGGCAGAGATCACGAAGCGGTTGATTCGCGAGCACGGGTTCATCGGCGTTGCCGCGGAAGCGGATTGGCCCGACGCGTACCGAGTCAACCGCTATGTGCGCGGACGCGGGGCGGACCGCGATGCCGGTGAAGCACTCGGCGATTTTCAGCGATTTCCACAATGGATGTGGCGGAATGCTGACGTCCTGGACTTCGTGGGATGGCTCCGCGAGCACAATGAACACGCGCGTCCCGCCGACCAAGTGGGGTTTTACGGCCTTGACCTGTACAGCCTTCATGCATCGATCGACGCCGTATTGCGATACCTACAGCGGGTGGACCCTGAAGCGGCGGAGCGAGCCAAGCAGCGCTACGCATGCTTCGATCGGTTTGGCGGTGACCCGCAGACCTACGGCTACGCCACCCGTTTTGACCTGACGCCCACCTGTGAGCGCGAAGTGGTGTCGCAGCTGGTCGAATTGCGGCGCGCCGCCGGCGAGTACGCAACGCGTGACGGAGTGATCGCACCCAATGACCTGTTTTTCGCACAACAAAATGCCCGGGTCGTTCGCAACGCCGAGCGCTACTATCGCAGCATGTTCGGTAGCCACGTCGAGTCGTGGAACCTGCGCGATGGCCACATGCACGAGACACTCGACACGCTGCGGAGCTTTCTGGAAGAACAGCGGCACGGCGCCAGGATCGTCGTTTGGGCGCACAACTCCCATTTGGGGGACGCGAGAGAAACCGAAATGGGCTCGCATGGCGAGCTGAACCTCGGCCAGCTCGTCCGCCAGCGCTATGGCCGTGAGGTGCTGCTGGTTGGGTTCTCCACGTACGCGGGCACCGTCACTGCCGCATCCGATTGGGGCGAACCGGCTGAGCGCAGGACGGTCCGCCTGGCACTGCCCGGCAGCTACGAAGCGCTCTTCCACGAATTTGGCGTCGGCAATTGCTTCGCTGATCTCCGCACGGTTGATGAGGGTATGCCGTCTGTCCAGCATTCCCGCCTCGAGCGTGCGATCGGCGTCATCTATCGCCCGGAAACCGAACGCCAGAGTCACTACTTTCGCGCGATCCTGAGCCGACAGTTCGATGCGATTCTCCACTACGATTCGAGCCGCGCGGTCGAACCTCTCGAACGGACTACCTCTTGGGAGCGAGGGGAGGTGCCGGAGACGTATCCATCGACGCTCTAGTCCTGCCAGCGTACTAGGACTTCGGAGTTTGGTTCCAGCGTCTAAGTCCAGCGCTTAACGTCCAGCGCCGATCACGTTGCTGGACGCAAAGTCATCCAAAGCCTCGACGCCTGGCAGCCTCTTCCCTTCGAGCAACTCGAGTGCGGCGCCGCCGCCAGTTGAGACGTGACTCATCTGGCTCGTAAGTCCATCCTGGGCAACCGCCGCGATGGTATCGCCACCTCCGACGACCGTGATGGCGCCGGCCTTGGTGGCTGCGGCCATCGCCGACGCAATGGCCACCGTTCCGGCGCTGAAGGCAGAGGATTCGCAGACACCCATGGGGCCGTTCCAGAAAATGGTTTTGGCGCGGCCGATCTCGCGGCTATACCGCTGCCGCGTGGCTGGGCCAATGTCATACACAGCCTCGCCCTCGGGTATCGCGGTACACCTGACGGCGTGCGCTTGAGCCGGTGCATCAAGCGAGACGGCGACGATGACGTCCGATGGGAGCACAAGGCGATTCTGAGCGCGCGCCAGAATCTCCTTGGCCGCCTCCACGCAAGGTAGCTCGGCCAACGATTTCCCGATCCTCAGGCCGCTCGCCTGATAAAACGTCGACGCCATCGCTCCTCCAATGAGCAGCCTGTCCACCCGCGTGAGGAGCTGGGTCAGGACGTCGATCTTGTCAGAAACCTTGGCGCCGCCCAATACCGCAACGAACGGTCGTTTCGGATTCGCCAACGCCTGGCCGAGATACGCGAGTTCTTTCTCCATGAGCAGCCCCGCCACGGCCGGGTGGAGGACGCGGGCGATGCCCTCTGTCGACGCATGGGCCCGATGTGCTGCTCCAAACGCGTCGTTGACAAACAGGTCCCCGAGTGTTGCCAGGTCTCGCGCCAGACGCTCGTCGTTCGTCTCTTCACCAGGAAGAAAACGCGTATTCTCCAGCAACAGCACGTCGCCCGGCCCGAGCTCGTGCGTGGCTTTGACGGCTTCGTCGCTGTCCGTCGAGTCGACGAATCGCACGGCCGCTCCCAACAGCTCGCCCAGGCGTGTCGCGACGACGTCGAGGGAATACCGTGGATCCGGTCGTGCGGCCGGTCGCCCGAGGTGCGACAGGAGCACAACGCGCGCACCTCGATCGATGAGGAATCGAATCGTGGGGAGCGTAGCGACGATGCGGGTATCGTCGGTGATGCGCTGCCCAGCATCGAGCGGCACATTGAAGTCAACTCGTACCACGACACGCTTGTCCCGGAGCTGGGCTTCGGGCAGGTCGCGGAGGGTCATTTTGCGTACCACTGGAGGCCTCTCGTCAGGACTACTAAGAAGAACTCGCATCGGCACCAATTTCGGCATGCGAAGCATCCGCAAAGTCGGCCCGGCCGCCCGCCTGAGCCCTCAGTGGCGACACGGTGATCGGAGCGACGGCCGATCAATGCCTTTAGCTGAAGGGTTGGATCAGTCCGCAAGGGAGCGTTCTCTTATGCTCATCGGCGTGGGTGACGCCTGCTGGCGCGGTCGAACTGGGAACTCTAGCGGCCGCGGAACGGCCGCTAGCCTAGAGAGGACAAGTTCAGAACGCAAGACGAGACGAACGGCGTGACGTCTTGGGAGGAAGGTGCACGCGTCTCGCGCTCAGGCGCCGCTACCGCCAGGCGAAAGTGCAAGGGCAGCCTTTTACGGCGACGTAGTTCGTGCCATCGGCGTTTACGAACCCGCTGTCGACCGCCCACAGCTGGCTGTCGGGCGACCAACTCACGCGGCCATAGCTCGTATTGGAGATGATCTTGAGGTTGTTGCCGTCGGGGTCGATCACCGCGGTATGCCCGTTGTACGTCAGTGCAATGTGCTGGCCGTCGGGCGACCACGCCGGGTCGCTCGCGTTCGCCAGCACCGCCGTCGGTGCGCTGGTATTGGTGAGAGGGTAGGTATAGACGCCGAGGGCGACGAGCGGGTTCCCGAGGCTGTCGGTGCAATAGGGGCTCCCGAATACGGTATACACTACCTGGTACCCATCCCCAGAGAACGAGTATTGGGTGGAAACGGCCGGCGAGCCGCTCGTGCACCCAATGGGTGTGGGTATGCCGGCCACGTAGCTCCCGTACTGATCTGACGACTCCCAGAGATAGGTGGCATCGTCCGGGCTCCACTGCGGATTGTAGAGCGCGCGCTGGCCGGTGATGAATGTGGGCGAGCCGTTCACAGCCACTTCATACAGGTTGTGGGCCTGGCCGCCGGAAAGCGATTGGACAAACAGGACATGGAGATGATCGGGTGAGAGCGCCGGCTCCGTCGGACTGATACGCTCGGGTCCCTCAGCCGACTGTATTGTCGTCTGAATGGCCTTGACGCCCGAGCCATCGGCGTTCATCACGGCCAATCCCGTGGGACCGCTGGTGGTCACCACGAGCACGTTGTTTGGCGGCGTCCCCGTGGCCGTGAATGCCCCATAGCTCGCGGCCACGCCGCTCCAAGAGTTCACCGCACGCGCGTCGAGCGTCTGCGGCCCCAGACGCGGCCCGAGCGTCCACTGCTCGTCAGCGTAACCCGAGCTATTGGTCTCCTCCACGCCGCCGAAGACATGGCCCCCACCAGAGGTGACCACGAAGTTGAGCACGAAGTTGGGCACGGGGCGCCCGCTGTTGTCGAGCACTTGCACGCGCACTGCCTGCGGCAATGTCGTGTTCACCGGCACACGCTGCGAGTTGCCAGCGACGACGTTGACCGAAACGGGCGAGGTCCCCCCGCTCGGCCCAGTTGCCGACGGCCTCGTCGAGCAGGCTCCGATCGCAAGTGCTGTTAGAAGTAATGCCACCTGGGCTCTCAGCAGACGCTGGCGAGCGCCTTTGCATCGACGTTCCAGCGCGAGATGTGTACGCTGTCGGCCGCACTGCGTCCCCGTAGGGCGACAAGAGACGACCTGATGCGTGAAAGGCTTTCTCATCCGGACCTCCAGGCAAGGTTGAGCTTGCACGCGTGCGAGAGAGAGTCACACGCGCGGCCAAGCTAGCCCGTGCATCCCCGCGCGCAGTCAGGATACACCTGACGATCATCAGGTGTCGCTCGGAGCGTATCGTCGGCGGATCAGGTCGCGAAACCGTGGCTCGTTGCCGGCTGACATAATGCGCCCGAACTCGTCGAAATCCAGCACGTGCCCAGATAGTTGCCGGCGTAGCTCGGTCTCGAGAATGGTCCCGACAGCCAGCCGTGGGCCGTGGACAGCGGGTTCGTCAACGCGCGCAGGACCACCTACGTCCGTGTGAAAGGGTGTCCCTGCCGTTTCGCCTGGAGACAGAAAGCGCCTCACCCGGTCTCACCGCATCCGACCGGGTCCCCACAGCCTCCGAGTCATTCTCCCTTCGACCAAATCAGGCATTACCCGACAGCTGCGTGATGACCGGGCGGCATCTTGACTAGAGCTAATATCCGACCTCGAGATGTCACACTTGCAGCAGATGCGCCCGATTGGGGATCCGCACTTCCCGATGTTCCCAGTTTGGCGTCGGGGGCGTTCCACGACACGTTCGATACCGGTTTGCGGTCGGCGAACCTCAATGCGGCGCGAGTGGTCCTCTTGGCCAGTATGATGGCGGCGGCGTGCACGCTTGCACCGGCGGCAGTGGGTCCGACACCAGCTGAGGGCGGACGGAAGCTGGATGAATTCCTCGCGAGCATCGAACGGACGTACACCGACGTGGCATTCAGCCCTGCTGTCGTCGCGGCAAGCGAGAAGCTCGATCGATCGACTCTCGTGCCGTCAGGCGTCTACGCAGATTCTTCAACGTGGACGGGTGGCGAGGCGCAGGCGCGGCGATTCACAGTCACCGGTCGTTTTCTGGGCGATCACTACGTCGTGATGCCGGACACGGCCGCACCCGTCGAACTCGGGGCGTCCCGCCGCGATATCCGCTTGGAACGTCTGACGAGACGGGACTTCCGCTGGACCACGTTGATCGAGCAAAACCTCGGTTCTATCGCCACAACGGATCTCGATCGGGCCGTCACCGCGATACTTGCCGGGGCGGCTAGCACTCCCGGTCGCACCATTCGTGCAGCGACTCACACTCGGTATCCACGCGCGGGAGTGGTGCTGGGACGGCTGGTTTCTCTGGACAGTGTCGACACCAGGCAGATGCGGCGTGTGCCGACGCGCATACGGCTCGTCATGGGGCTGCATGTCGACCGGCTGGCGGTTGCGTATCCGGCATACGCACAAGCCTTGTCACGAGTTGTCACGCCAACGCGTATTCATTGTGTCGTCACTGACGCTGACAATGTGGTCTGGGCGCGGATCGATTTCGACGGCGCGCGCCTCTCAATGGACGTCGCTGCTACGCGGGACGGACACTTTGCCCCGTTGATCGGGGCGGCGCGGCCGATGCCGGATTCGCTCGTCCTTCATGCCAATGTGTCGACAAAGGTCTTCATGTTTTCGCTTGGCGCTCGCGAGATCTCCAGTCGGATCCAGCTCCTGCGCGCAGAGCACAGGCGCGTGTGGCGGTTCACGCTCCGGGACGAGCCCACATGGGATTTTCCCCTGGCACTGGATCGACTGGTCAAGTCGTCACTTGCTCGCCCATTCGCCGACAGCGGTGCGCGCTACGAGATTGTTGTCAGCGACACCGTCGGGCCTCAGACGACCCTGCAGAGACGCGGGGAGCTGACTGTGCAAGAGAGCCCGATCGTGCGCTCAATAGCCGGGTTCGCAAGCGCCATCACGGCCACCTTCTCCGGCGATGCCCTGTCGGAGGAGAACGCATTCTTCGCCTCCGTCCTCGCGGCTATCCGGGCCGACGTGCAGCGGCAAAGCACCAAAGGCGAGGACAACACATACGCAACTCCGCCGCTCGCTCTAGATCAGTAACCGGCGAACGCCGCGATTCCGATTGTCCGTGGCGCTTCTCGGAGCGCGCTCGCGACAACCCGGTTGCGAAAGCTGCAAACGGGATCGGAAGTGGCCCTCGCTCCCGATCCCGTTGCCCTGACAAACCAGAAACGACCTAGGGCCAAGCTGTTACAGGCCCTTAGATCTTTACAACCAACTCGTCCTTCACGAACCACACGCCGGGTGCGTTCCACGCGGCCCACTCCGCGCCGTCGCGCTCGGCCCACGATCGCACCGTGCCTTTCAGTGTGACCGTAGCTCCACTGGCTGACACCTGGATCTTCTGCGCGTCGAGCTCCACGTTGCGCCTAAGCGCGGCTTCGATGGCCGTTTTCACCTTGGTTGCGTCAAGGGTGGCCGGCTGAACGACCTCGATCAGATTCGTCACGCCGCGCACGCCCGCGAGAGAGCGAACGGCGCGCCCAGCGGCGACGCTTTCGAAATACCAATTCACCTTCCCTTCGAGCGTCAGCCAACCCTGCCGGACGACGACCTTCACCCCATCGGGAACTTCGATATTGGCGGCAAGTGCATTGGCAGCTGCACGTGCAACCTCGGTATCATCCCCTCCTGTAGTCGCCGGGCAGCGCCACCGTCAACTCGTCGGCGATCGCTGCGACGCCGGCTACGCGTTCGACGGCACGCTCAGCCGCAACCTTCTGCGGATAGGTGGCTACAGTGCCATCGAGGGTGACCACTCCGTCTTCGACCCTCACGCCAATGGCCGCCGCATCCACGCCGGGCTCCCACCGCAGTTCGGCGATGACATTCTGCTGCAGTTGCAGATCGGTCAGCATATAACCTCCCTTGATTTCCCTGGTTCACGATCTGTGTCGCTGGACCAACCTGGTCCACCCTCGGGTTGAAGATGGAGGCCTCAGCAGCCGGCGAGTGTCGGCGATCATCCCGCTCCGTGTGCGGGATCTGCTGACTGATCGGCGCGGCCTGGGCGGCGCGCGGTAGCGACGCAAAGGAAAGCCACTACGCGTTGTCCACCGATCCCCGACAGACGGTTGCCGCCAATTATCTACTCTTGCGACATATGCAGCGCGGCCTGCGGCTTGGCGGGTACCAAGCCCGATGGCAGGGTCGGCGCTGACTCAACTTCGCGATGCGACGACACGAGGGCGCCCAATGACGACGATGACAACACCCGTGGGAACGCCGGCTGAGGGGGAGACGACCCCTCGCTCGCTTGGGCCAAGCGCGAACACCGCTGTGCCTGGCACCGGACCCATTCTGGTGGCGATCGATGGGCGAGCCGGGGATGCGTGTGCCTGCCAAGTCGCCAGCATGCTCGCCGATCGACTTGGAGCGGAGGTCCGAGTGCTGGGCGTGCTCGAGCCGTTGCCGACAGTGAGCTTCGACGTCCCGGTTCCCGTCCCCCCGGAGATAACGGAAGCGATGCGCGCAGAGCTTCACGAACGTGCCTCGACACAAGTGGCCGACTTCTCGCCACGGGGGCGAACGTGGCCGATCGAGATCCGCGGGGGCTTGCCGCCCGTCATGATCGCCGCCCGGGGACACGAGCTCGACGCTCGAGTGATCGTGCTAGGACTCGGTCGACACGACCTGGCACATCGGTTTCTTGGAAGTGAAACCGCGCTGAAAGTCCTCCGGCTGGCGGATGTGCCAGTGCTGGCTGTTCCGCCGGAGCTACCGAAGACAGCCGGCCGTGCGGTGATCGGCGTCGACTTCAGCCCGGCCAGCCTCCGCGCAACTCAATTAGCATTGACGCTCTTTCCCGATCTCATCGCGGTCGATCTCGTCCACGTCGCTCCTCCTGTTGGACCTGCCGTCGTGGCAACACCGTGGGAGTCGGCGTACGGCACTGAGCTTCGTGAGGCATGGCCACGGTTCGTGGATGCCCTTCGAGCGCCGTCGTCCGTGGTGCTTCAGACGATCACGATGAAGGGCTACCCTGCCGAGTCGCTCGTTGCGCGCGCCTCCGAGGTACAGGCGGACCTCATCGTTGTTGGTAGCCACGGGCGAGGGTTCTTCAGTCGTATGATCGTGGGCAGCGTCGCGACGGGTGTGCTGCACGCTGCCCGCACGAAGGTCCTCGCCGTGCCGGTTGTTGAGAGGGTCGCCGCTACTCGCCAGTCGTCGGATCGATCACCTCTTTGACTTCGGAGATGCGATCAGCCGGAAACCCACCCCGTTTGGCGTGCTCCCGCACGACTTGCTCGTTGGGTGCCCGATAGACGCAATACAGCTTGTCAGGCGTCACGTAGCTCTCGACCCACTGTAAGTCCTGGCCCTCCGACCGCATTTGTCGAATGACATTGTTTGACTTGACCGAGACATCGTGGATGTCGGCTGGCGACAGCTTACCAGCGCCCGGGATGGTCCGCTCGATCACATACTTTGGCATAGAGACACTAGTGTTGGGGGAAAGACTTGTCGCGATAGTGGCCTATCGTCGAGGCCTGGACTGTCGGGGCACGCCCGACGCATTGTAATCTCGTGATAAATGGGACAGCGCCATCACCGAGGGGCGTTAACCAGTGAGCCCGACTCATGGCACCACGAGCAACACTGGCTGCCGCGATTCCGCGGCCCCACCGAGCGCTGCCTGAAGCAGCCCTTTGGTGACCGATCGCAGGATTGGTTCCATGAGCTTGGAGAATTTTTCCATCCCGACGGCGATCACATCGGCGTTCCAGCGAAGGGCGGCCGTCCACAGTGCCGCCAGCGGTTCGCCCGACAAAACCTCAGTCTCAATGGTGGCCGGCGCGAATCCGCTTCGGCTCGCGAGCGACGTCCTCGCCCGCATGAACTGCGCGGGGAGTGCCGCCCGATATGCTGCGGTGTGACGGTCGGGATCGCCAAGCACTGGCGAGATCGCCGGTGGCTCCACGTGTGCGAGGAGGAGCGCCGCCGGCCGGGCAACGATGTCGACCACCGCCTGGCCGGCTCGCTCCGCCACCTGCCCGAAGTCGGTCGCAACGACGGCGCGCGTTAGGTCGCGGCCCCCATCGTGTCCGGCGATAGTGCCGCCAGCTGGAGGGACCACAAGCACCGGCACTCGCGTGTCACGAAGCACCGTGAGCATCTTCTCGAGCCCGAGTTCCCGCTCCGTGCTCGCCGGTCCCGCTGCAGAGACGACGAGGAGGTCTGGCTGATGGTGGCGGAGTTCCACCGCAATAGCGGCTTCGAAGTCCGTCTCGAGTATTTCCCCCGACCAACAGGCAGAATCGGAGGCGACCTCGCGCAGTTCCTCAGCGAGCTCGCCGCGGAGCTTCCCCAACCTGGCTTCTGGAGCGGATGGATGGACCATCGGTGCGCCCGGAGAGTAATGCGGCGTACGCGGACCACGCTGCGGAACGCCAGCGCCCACCACGGTTACGATCGCCCCCCACCGGGACGCGATCGCATCGGTGAGAGCAACCGCACGACGCCCGGTCTCGCCCACAGAGGCCGCGAGGAGAATCCTCTTCCCGGCCTGGCGGTGTTCGACCATTCGGGGCGGAACGAAAACAGGTGCCATATCCGACATAACACCCCCAGTCCTGAAGATCGATACGAGTGGCCCAGGCCGTAACACGGCGCCGGATAGGACGTTCAGCGCGACGCCTGCGATGAGGCAGTCTATGGTCTCGCTCACCCGCTGCCGCCAGGCTTTTCCCGAGCCCGTGTAGGGTTTCGGCGCAGGCGAGGACATCGACGCTGTTTACTCTCGTCGGTGCTCCTCTCTCCACCAGGGGGTGCGCGCGAAGGCAATCACCGCTTTGTCTCACACCGCGTGGTTCCACCGAACGATACAGCTTGAGCCCGCCGAGCGACCAACGACCGATTCTTGCACCGGCCGACACCCAGGTGTAGTATAGTGAGTGCTCACTTCACTCCCCCACTCCGTTGCGGGGCGGCGGCCTCCCTCGCAGAGAAGGACGGGAACCATGAGAGCCTTTGTATCGGCCGCGGCCGTGGCGAATTTTGTCGTCACACTCTGGCACCTCAATTTGGCCGAAAAGCTCAACCCCGCCCTGGCGCCCACCGCATTTGTGCGAATCGCGGCCTTCGCCGGCGCGCTCACGCTTGCGGGCGTCGCCTTGCTATGGATGCAGCGACAGAAGATCGGATCGCTGATCCTCATTGCCGTGTTCACTGTGGGGCTCGTCATCGGCAGCGTCGAGCACTTTGTTGTGGCGGGGCCGAACAATGTGTTCGACGTTGGCACCGGCGACTGGACCGTCCCGTTCAAGATCAGCGTCGCGATTCTGGTCTTCCTCGAGGTTGCGGGGCTATCGGCCGCCGGTCGGGTGCTGACGACTCGCGCCTGAAGGCGAGCTGGGAATGTCGGCACAGGCGCCGGCCCAATGTCGCCACGGCGTAGAGAGGTCTTTCGGGCGTCCATGACTGCGAGCGGGACACGCCAAAGGATTCTCGACGCGGCACAGCGCCTGCTCGAGACAGGCGGACTCGCGCGGCTGACGACAAAGGAGCTCGCACACACCGCCGACTGCGCCGAAGGCACGCTGTTCAAGCATTTCCGAAGCAAGGAAGACATCGTCCTCGCGGTCGTGATGGAGAACGCTCCGCGATTCCGCGATGCCGTGTCGCAATCACGTCGCGCCAGCCGGCCCGTCGAGAAAAACCTCGCAGAGATCGCACTCGCGTGCATTCGATTCTCGGAGAAACTCATTCCCCTCGGTGCGTCCCTGCTCGGCGACGCGGGGCTGCTTGAACGCCACCGGGGGCTCGAGCCGGGGCGCGGGCCCAAGGAGGCGTTCCAGCTCATCGCCGATTACGTAGCGCAAGAGCAGGCTGCCGGCCGTATCGCCGCGAGGGCTGCGCCAGCGAGCGTCGCGCTGCTTCTCTTCGGGCCATGCTTCCAGCGCGTCTTCATTCGTCAGGTCGTCGGCAAGAACCCCGCACCCACGAACGATCGGCAATTCATCGCCGGCATTGTAAGTACGATCATGCAGGGACTCAAGCCGTGACCAGCCCCGCTGACGAGGAACTATGATAGGGGATCACGACTGCGCTCCGATGACACGTATTCAGAGATGATTTCTATTTGTGCACCGGGCGGCTCACCCGCCGCCTCTCGCGATCGCCATATACAGGCCAAGCCCGATCAGCAGGAGCGCGATCACGCGTCGGAACATGCGTTGCGGGAGACGCCCTAGCAGGCGGGTGCCGAGCGAGGTGCCGATCACCACGCCGAGCGTCGCTGCGAGGAGGAGCGGCCACACGTGGGCGATGGCGCGCGCTTCCGTGGCCAGATACACCGGCAACCGTGCCACATCGACAAAGAGCCCGATCGCCGTCGCGGTCGCGACGAACGACTCTTTTGGCACGTCGAAGCCGAGCATCGCCGCCGAGCGTATGCCGCCTTGATTGCCGACCAGACCTCCGAACGTCCCCGAGAGCAATCCGGCGAACCATGCTGCTCGCCGCCCCCAGTGAACTCGCTCGACCCACCCCGTGAGCTGTGATATACCCGCGAAGATGAGCAAGCAACCAAAGACAACGGCCAGCCCGCGGCTCGGGATCCGTGTGTGCAGGAGTGCGCCGGCGAGCCCGCCGACCGCGCTCGCGATGCCGAATCCGAGGAGGACGCGCCGATCGACATGGCGTCGCAGCAGCCAGAATCGTTGCGCGGTACCGACGAAATGCGGGAATGCGACCGCGGCTACCGCGAGCTTCGTCCCGGTTGTGAGCGCCAGAACCGGGGTGAGCAGACTCCCAATGCCGAAGCCAGTGACGGCAGCAATGCCGCCAGCAACAATCGCAGTCAGCGCGAGCAGTGCGCCGAATAGCACGCGCGGGCGATCCTACCGAGGACGAGTGCCCTTCGCGTGCTCCCGGGATGCGGAGCGGATCCCGGGCGCGCGACCTGGACGCGGGGGCTCGACGAAGAGCTCGGCAACCACGTGTTGCACAGTTCAATAATATATCGACCTTCCGCTATCGGCTTTGGGAGGCAATCGCCGATTTCGTGGACTAGGCGCGCGGTCGTCGTGGCCAACGTCCGTCGGGGAAACCACGCACAGGCCTGTCAAGCGATCGCCGACGGCAGGTTGGTACATCCGCCGACGCTGCCCCCGCACCAACTGCTCTAGGTTGTACTCGTGTGGGATGGATCCTTGGGCGCCATCACGATAGCGGCGTCGGCATGTGAGAGGAGGCCCCAATGTCACCGGTCACCCTGCAGCAGACCTTGCCGCTGTATCAAGCCCGCTGCTCACTGGTGCGCGCCATCAGGCGCGCGCACATCGGGCGCGGATACGACGCATTCCTGCTCCGAGTCGCCGTGTCGGAATTCACTGAGAGGCTCCGCCGGGCTCGGATCCCACTAAATCGTACGCTCACCGCGCTCACCGATGCGATAGATGACGGTCTGCTCAGTGGCGGAGGAGAAGCGCTGCGCGCGACCATGCTCGATCGTGCAACGTCGTGGGCGACGGAGGTGTACGTCGATTGCGCGTCTCGGGCGCGATGCAATACGTGGTCCGCGGGGGTTGGCCTGCTAGCATCGTAGCACCGCTTGCAACCAACTCCTTGGATAGGCATCACGGGCGATGGCGAACCGACTATCTCGTTTCGAGAGCACTTGAAGGGATTGCGGTCCGGGTGCATCATGTCTTGTGGCCATCCAGCTGTCCTTGACGCTTTACGCGCCTCTGGCTTGTCGACTTGGAGCTCTTCAGCCGACAGCCCTCACACAGCGGACCCGAAGTGCCCACCCTTATGGGTACGGCCAACGGAACTGACAGCCTCGTGAGTGGCTCTCATAACGGTCGACGGTCAGGAGCTGCGCCATTCTACGAGAGGCTTTTTGCCTGTTCGCCCGATGCGATCGTCGTAGTCGATGCTGAGGGACGCATGATCGAACTCAATCCCCAAACCGAATCGCTCTTTGGTTACAGCCACAGCGAGTTGCTGGGTGGCACTGTCGAGCTTCTCATCCCGGAGCGGCTTCGCCCGGTACATATTGCGCATCGCGCCCAGTACACCAGTCAACCTCTACTGCGGCCAATGGGCAACGGTCTCGCACTTTATGGTAGACGCCGAGACGGGCGTGAGTTTCCAGTCGATGTCATGCTCAGTCCTGTCAAAGGAGAGGATGGGCAGCAGCTTGTGCTGTGTGTCGTCCGGGACATCACCGAGCGCATGCGACTCGAAGAAGCCGTGCGCGAACTGGCCTTGAGCGATGCGCTCACTGGCCTGGGCAACTACCGCCGACTGCAGGACGGATTTGAAACGGAAGCGAAGTGGGCCCAGCGCACTGGTCGCTCGTCCGCACTGCTTCTTCTCGACCTCGATGGATTGAAAAAGATCAATGATGGCCAGGGACACGCCGTCGGCAGCCGCGCCCTGTGCCGTGTGGCGCGCGCGCTTCGCCTCGAATGTCGGGCAGTCGACGTCGCCGCGCGCCAAGGAGGCGATGAATTCGCCGTTATCTTGCCCGGTACGAACGCCGAAGGCGCTCGAAGCTTCGCTCGTCGGGCTGCTAGCCGACTCGCAGCCGATGGCGAAGATCCGCCCCTCTCCTTCAGCTATGGCGTGGCAGTCTATCCAGAGGATGGGTCGACACTGCATCAACTTCTCGAGTCTGCCGACCGTCCGCTTTACGAGATGAAGCGATCAAAACACTAAGAGTGCTGGCGCAGACCCCCTGTACTTCCCCCAATGGTACTGTTCGACGTCACTGTTTGTCGGCAATCGACCGCACACCGAAGAGACACTCCCAATGAACAAACGGCGCGAGGTACGCTGCTACGACTACGTGAACCATCCGTACGATCGCGTCAGCAGTGCTTTGAGACAGGACGCCCTCAGCGTTTTCCGGTCAGCTACGAAGGCCGCGGCTGCCCGTGCGCAATCAGTAGCTGCCGAATTGCACGTCGACATTGGCGGCGTGGGGGTGAAGACGGATATAAACATTGCTGTGCAGAGCGTCCAAGAGACGATTGATGCAACCTCGGGTCCCACCACGCGTTTGATTCTCGAGTGGGAAGCCACAACGGCGCCGCGGCTGTTCCCGCTGATGAGGGGCGAGCTCGCGATCTACCCGCTGACACGGACGGAAACGCAGCTGGATTTCTCGGGGATGTACGAACCGCCGTTCGGAGCCTTGGGAAAGACTCTAGACGCAATCGCCGGTCATCGCATCGCCGAGGTGTCAGTTCATCGCTTCATTGACGACGTGGCCGCGTATCTCCGACAGACCCTCGTGTAATCGACGGCTGATCCCCACCCCCGCTGGCTATTAGGGCGTCACGCCTACGGGTGCAAGCAATCGAGCCACGCCGGCGCGGGCTGATCACGCAATCCGCGCTGTCGCGCCTGCGCCGCCCTCACCAAGGGCCGCCAGAAACTCGCGGTGCGTCAAGATACGCGGCGTCGGTCAGCGCGCGACGGACGCCCCGGCCGCGGCCGCTGGCGCGAGCGGGGCAGCGTAGCCGCTCTGAGACCGGGCCCGATCGGCCTGCGGCCACATGACGACGAGACCACCCAATGCCATGATCATCCCGCCATACCACACCCACCACACCAGCGGATTGAACGTAATCCGCATCTCTGCCGTCTCGCTGGGCAACACGCCGGTCAGCACCACGTACACATCTTCGCTCGGCTGCGAGTAGATACCGACCGCCGTCGACGGCTCGAACGAAGGCTCCCCGCGACTGTCGACGTGCTGCCGTTTCTCGCTTTCGATGATCGGCATCGGCCGTCCATCTCGCGTCGGCTTGAGAGAGACCGCGGTGACCTGGCGGTTGAGGGCGTCGAATCGAGACACGCCCTGACTCACGAATTGCCAGCGTTGACCGTACGGGTCAGTGGCCCCGAACGACTCGCCTGCTCGCAGCGTGATGTCGAATTCTCGTTTGAACACCAGCCCCGCAAAAGCACAGAACAACACAACGACGCCGGCATGCACGATGTAACCACCGTAACGGCGCCGATTCCGGGCGATCAGGCGGAACAACGCGACCCCCGCGTTCTCTCCGTGCATGCGCATGCGTGCTGCGACACCCTTGTAGAATTCCTGGAGGATCGTCGTAGCCACGAAGCCGGCGAGCGTGTACGCGATGAGCGCGTGTGGCTCTCGCAGTCCGAACGCCGCGAGCAGCGATCCGACGGCGACGGCTCCGAACGCCGGAGCGGCAAACTGCCGCCGTACGTTGGCGATCGACGCCCGCCGCCACGCAACGAGCGGCCCAATTCCCGTGAGCGCCAGCAATAACAGGCCGAGCGGGACGTTGACGGCGTTGAAGAACGGTGGACCGACCGTGATCTTCGTGCCGCGCACGGCCTCGCTGAGAATGGGAAACAGCGTTCCCCACAGGACGGAGAAGGCGATGCCAACTAGTAAGACGTTGTTGTAGAGGAACGCCGCCTCGCGGCTCACCATGCTCTCGAGCTCGGCTCTCGCCTCCAGGTCCTTGAGGCGGGTCGCGACCAGATACGCCGTCAGGACCGTCGCGCTCACCAGCAGCCCGGCGAACCAGACACCGACTGGCGACTGCGCGAAGGAGTGAACGCTCGAGATGACGCCACTGCGCGTGATGAACGTCCCAAGAATCGCGAGCAGAAAGGTCGACACCACCAACACGACGTTCCATTTGCGCAACATCCCCCGCTTCTCCTGCACCATGATGGAGTGCAAGAAAGCGGTGCCGGTCAACCACGGCAGGAGCGACGCGTTCTCGACGGGGTCCCAGGCCCAGTAGCCGCCCCACCCCAGCTCGACATACGCCCACCACATCCCCAGCGTGATGCCGATCGTGAGGAAGAACCACGAGACGAGTGACCATCGCCGGACGGCCGCCAACCATTCGCCATCCAGGCGCCGCGTGATCAGCGCCGCAATGGCAAACGCGAAGGGGATCGTCGTGGCGACGTACCCCAGATACAGGTTCGGTGGGTGGAAGGCCATCCCCGGATTCTGCAATTGGGGATTGAGGCCGTTCCCATCGATCACCTCATACGGCAGGCGCCCGTAGGGACTCGCGCCAAAGCAGAGCACTGCAAGAAAGAAGACCAGAACCGCCGACAGCGTCCCGACGACATAGGGCATGAGCGCGCGATTGTGCCCACGATTCGCCCACACGGCGATCGCGCTGTACGTCGACAGAATGAGCGCCCAGAACAACATCGAGCCCTCTTGGCCAGCCCAGAATGCGGTCAGCGTGTAGAGAGTCGGCAGATTGGCGCTCGTGTATGACGCAACGTACCGCAGCGTGAAATTATGCCGGACGAGGGCGGTCCACAGGCCGAGGGAAGCCAGGCCGACGAAGCCCCACGTCATGTAGAGCGCGCGTTCCGCCGTCTCCGCCAGATCCGCACGCCGGAAGACGCCACCGCTAAACGACATCGCGCAAGCCCAGGCGGCAAACAGCAACGCGACCCACATCGACAGCTCGCCAATGACGATCATTGTGCTTTAGCTACGGCGAGCCACTGCGTGCTGATAGCCCGGTGTCGTGCGGTACTTGTCAGGTGCATTCTCATAGCGAGACGCGCACTTCGCGAGCAACGTCGTCGCATGAAATGTCCCGTCCGCGCCTAACCGTCCATCCACCACGACATCGGCACTGTCGGTGAACGTGTCGGGAATGATTCCTCGATACACGACGGGATAGCTCTGGTCCCCGTCGGATACCCGGAACGCCACCTCGCGACCACCAGGGTCGCGGCGAATGGAGCCGGGTATGACGCGCGCGCCCATCTTCACCCCCGAACCGGCCATCGACGGATCGCTCGCCACGCGCTGGGCGAGTTCTTGCGGGGTGACGTAGTAGACGCCAGTGCTCTTGATCGACGACGTCATGAGATAGGCAGCGACCCCCAGGATCACCGCTCCGCCAACGAGGAACTTGATTCGTGGCCTCATCGTCCTACGCGTCTCGCTGGCACCGCGCGCAGTTCATGGTTCGACCGTCGTTCAGTGGAGGGGGGTTCCGCCTGAGTCGGCATGGAGCGGATAATAAGGGCGACCCCCTGCGGACGCGAGAACCCGAGGTCACAGATGCGTAGTGGTCTGCTATCTACTTTCTGCAAGAGCGACTTCCTCGGCGCGAAGCGCCGTGCCCGACAGGCCAATGGACGTTGACTCTCCGCTCGCTAAGGTAGCGCTGCCACGACGGCGCTGGTGTCAGGGAATCTCTCTCGATTCGTAACTATTGCGGCCCGATTCGAAGGGAGTTGATAGCACCCGCCGCGCGCGACCTCCGCGAAGCCAGGTCACATCGTCCCACGCGACGCCGGCGTCCGTGGCGCTGACCCCCGATGAACGCCGAGGCATTGTCGGGTTCCTCCGGGAGAACGTCCTAGGCCCCGCGACCGTGGCGGCCGTCGGCATCCCGCTCAGTCATGGCGCCCGGTCGGCAGCAGCGACCATAATTCCTGAGCGACAGGCACCAAACCATCGACCAACAACCCAGTAACTCACACTCACCCACTTCTCTCACCCATATGAATCGCCGTGTATTGCTCGACACACTGGTGACGGCAGGAGTACGGGCATTCCTTTCTCCGCTGATCGCGAAGGCCGCGAACGCTGCGGGCGCTCCCAGGCACATACTCGAACAAGACCTGCCCCAGGTCATGCTCGACAACTGGAAAATGACCGCGCTGGAGGTGACGTACGCGCCAGGGGAGATGGACGAAGCGCATCGTCATCCAGGTTTCGTGTTTGGATACGTGCTCGACGGTAGTCTTCGGTTCCAGCTCGAAGGTCAAACTGCTACGATCTACTACGCGGGCCAGATGTTCTACGAGTTTCCGGGCAGCGTACACCGACTGTCGGGCAACGCCAGCTCGACGCAGCCCGCGCGCCTGCTGGCGATGATCTTCGCCCCGCACGACCAACCGTTGAGCGTGCGTGTGTGAACCCGGTCGAGCGATTCTCGCTTCCTACTTCTTCCCCCCGAAGAGCGGCGGCCGCTTCTCGAAAAAAGCGGTTAGCCCTTCGGCAAAGGCCGGCCCGTCAGCGATGCGCGCAAGCTCCTGCAACTCGCGATCGAGGTGATAATCGAGCTGGTCCACGCCCGCGGCCTGATTCAGGAGTGCCTTCGCGATGCCCTGTGCCTGCGTTGGGCCCGCCGCTACGCGCTGGGCGATCTCGAGGACGTCGTCCAGGAACCCGGCTGTCGGCAGCACGCCTGTGATGAGTCCCCTGCAGAGCGCCTCGCCAGCCGAGAGCCTCGGATTGAGCAGTACCAACTCCATCGCTTGGCGGAGTCCGATCAGCCTCGGCAGGAAGAACGTGGAGCTCTCGGCACCGGTCAGGCCGGTCTTGTGGTAGGCCCACTCGAAGGTCGCGCGCTCCGACGCAAAGACGAGATCGCAGCACATGGCAAGTCCGAACCCGCCCGCCGCGGCGACGCCGTCCACCGCGGCGATGAACGGCTTGGGCGCTCGCTTGATCTCCGAAATCGTGCTGTGGATGTACTCGAGAATCTCCTTGAAGCTCTCGCCGTAGCCACCAGTCGTCGGCGTCCCGTCCGGATGCAGGTACGCGAAGTCGGCCGCGTTCCCGCGTTGCCGTACGTATTTCAGATCGGCTCCGCTGCAGAACACGCCGCCCGACCCGGTGAGCACAACACATCGAATGTCCGGTGCGCGGGCCAACTCGAGCCCCGCGCGGCGGAGCTCTTGCGCCGTCGCGACGTCCAGAGAATTGAACCGTTCCGGCCGGTCAATGGTGATCGTGCCTACCGGCCCAGCTCGCGAGATCTGGACGTGGCGCATCGGGGGTCGTTCCGCCCGTGGCGGCGCAGCGCTGGATTCCACCGAACAGTGCTCCAGCCGCGCTCAGCAAATGCGTGGCAACGGGTCGCCTTCCACTTCGGTCATGAGCCGCCGTCCGATCCCCGTGTCGAGCACGACCCGTCCGGCGGGGCCGGCAGTGCACTCGCCGATGAGCGCTGCGTCCTTGCCCAGGGGATGCGCACGCAACGCCGCTAGCACACGCTCGACCACGAGATCGTCTCCGCGCACCACTACGATCGCTTTGCCCTCGTTGGCGATCTGGAATGGGTCGAGCCCCAGCAGCTCGGCGGCTGAGCGCACCGCTGCATGGATTGGCACGGTCTGTTCGTGGATCATGATGCACACACCTGCCTTTTCTGCCATCTCGTGGAGGCAACTGGCGACGCCGCCACGCGTGGGATCCTTCATCGCGACGATGGCGCCATCGGCTGCTGCGAGCGCGGACCGAACGAGCCCGTTCAGAGGTGCCACGTCGGAGCGCAACTCCTGTTCGAACGAGAGACCGTGCCGCTTGACCATGAGGGCGATCCCGTGGTCGCCGACTGTGCCCGTGACGATGAGCCGGTCACCGAGTTGAAGCCCGGCATCGGAGACCACGGCGCGCGCGAGCCCGACGCCGGTCGTCACCAGGACCAACCCGTCGACTTCCCCGCGGCCCATGACCTTGGTGTCTCCCGTGACGACTGTCGTCTCCGCTTCCGCGCACGCCTCTACCATCGAACGGTGCACGCGCTCGAGCTCGGACCGCGGGAACCCATCTTCCACGATGACGGCGCAGGTGAGGCCGAGTGGATCGGTCGCACCCATCATGGCCAGATCGTTGACCGTCCCACAGATCGCGAGGCGCCCGATGTCGCCCCCAGGGAACACGATGGGATGAATGACGTGGGCGTCCGTTGTCACCACGAGCCATCCGTCCGGCACCGGGATGGCCGCCCCGTCATCCATGGCGGCGAGTCCGATCACGCGCCCACCGTTCAGATTCCGGATCGCTGGATAGCCTGTCGCGAGCGTCTCCTCAATGAGGCGACGCATCGCACGCCCCCCGGCACCATGCCTCAACGTGACAGCACGGTCCGCCATCGGGATCGGTGGGACCTTCACCGCGCTGGTCATAGCTCGGGATGCCCGCCGTACTGATGCCAAATGCGGCACGTCCCTTCACTACTCACCATGCACGCGCCGACCGGACTGTCGGGCACGCATTCGCGGCCGAACAGGGAGCAGTTCGACGGAGAGGCAATGCCGGCCATGATGTCGCCGCAGACGCACAGTTGCGTGAGCGCAGCTGGCGCGTGTCGCCACAATCGCTGCAGGTCGATGGAAAATCGGTGTCGCGCGTCGAGATGCGCGAACTCGTCACGCAGTCGCAAGTTTCCATTGGGCACGTGCGCAATGCCACGCCAGCGGCCGCCAGTAGTCCGAAAGACACGCCAGAGCTGGGCTTGCGCGTTTCGATTGCCCGCCGCAGTGACACATCGCGGAAACATGTTCACCACGCGCGGCGTGCGATCCCGCACGAGCTCGACCAGCTTGACGAGGCCCGCCAGAATGTCGAGCGGCTCGAACCCGGCTACGACGACGGGGATCTGATGTCGCTCGACGAATCGCTCGAAGATTGCCCACCCCGTGATCGTGGCCGCGTGGCCGGCGGCGAGGAAGCCCTCGACCCGCGTGCCGGGCATCTCCGCAACGATCTCCATGACCGGTGGGATGTACTTGTGGGCAGAGAGAACGGAGAAATTCGGAGGGGGATCGTCCAGAATGACCGCGGCAGTCGCGACGGCTGTCGTCTCGAACCCGCTGGCGAAAAAGACGACCTCCTCGCTCGTGTCTCGTGCGAGCTCGACGGCCTGCGTCGCACTGTACACCACGTCGACACGCGCACCAGCACCCAGCACGTCGGCGAGTGAGTACGCGCTGCCCGGGACCTTGAGCATGTCCCCGTACGTCGCGATCCGCACGCCGTCTTGCGCGAGCACGACGGCTTCATCGACCTCTGGCAGGTCTGTGACGCACACTGGGCAGCCCGGGCCCATAATGACGTCGAGCGCGCGCGGTAGCACCGCGCGAAGACCGAACTTGGCGATGGCCTGCTCGTGGCTCCCGCAGACGTGCATCAGGGAGATGGGCGAGCGACCAGTTTCGGTGCAGAGCCGTTCGAGCGCTTGCGCGAGGGCGTGCGCGCGTGTGGAATCTCGGAACTTGAGCTCACTGCCTGCTTGGAGCGTCACAAGGTCGGACATTGGCTGCCTCCCACGCCGCTTGCATTGATCTCGCCACGGACGTCGCTCGCCATCAGGTCTGCGTCCGAGTCCGCGAGCAACCGCTCATACAGTGCCAGCGTCTCACCAATCTCAGAGGCGGGAATTTTCCGGATCGCGAACCCGACGTGGTTGAGGATGTAGTCACCCGGGATGACCGGTTCGTCGATCACGTCGAGCCGGGTCTCGCGACGGACACCCCAGAAATCGACGATCGCCACTCGGTCGTTGACCTGGACGACTTGGCCCGGCACACCTAAGCACATTGGTCCGCTCCTCGCCCCACCCAGGGCTGATCGAGCCCCGCGGCGCGCACCGCGGCCGCAACGGCAACCTGGCCATAACTCACGCCACCGTCATTGGCCGGCAGTCCGCACGGCACCAGCACGCGGAGGCGGCGACGCGTCAGCTCCTCGGCCAAGCCGGACAAGAGGCGAGCGTTCTGAAATACGCCGCCGCCCAGCGCGACAGTCGTTACGCCAGCGACGTCGCATGCGCGGACGACCGCCGCTGCGGTGACCGAGACAATGGTGTCGTGCCAGGACGCGGCGAGCACTGCGCGATCGTCCCCCCGTTGGGCACGCTCGCCCAATGCGACCAATGGCGGCACCGGATCGAACAGGATCTCCGGTGGTGACTCGGCGGCGAGCGGGAAGACCGCTCCAGCGTGTCGGCCAGCCAGCGCCTCCAGCTCCATCGCTGCCTGCCCCTCGAATTGCGCTCGTTGTCGAAGGCCAAGCACGGCCGCGGCCGCGTCGAACAGGCGCCCCATTGACGAGGCGAGTGGCGCGTTCAGTCCGCGTCGGGCTTGGAGGAGCACCAGCTCTTGTTCGCGCAGCGAGATGCCACAGAACGCGAGGCGGAAGCTGGGAGCTGCATGCGGCGCACCCGCCAGATAACCCACGACCGTGCGCCACGGGTTCGCGATAGCGAGCTCGCCGCCCGGGAGCGGGACGTAGGGCAGATGTGCGACGCGCGTGTACCCCGCGAGATCGGCCAGCAGCAACTCGGCACCCCACAGGTGCCCGTCGGCCCCGTAGCCGGTGCCGTCCCAGGCGACGCCGAGGGCCGGTTCGGTGAATCCATGCTCGGCGAGGACGGCCGCAATGTGCGCGTGGTGGTGCTGCACGACGACGACCTCGCTCGTGCCGAGCTCGTGGGCGAGCTGGTCCGCGACCTCTGTCGACGCGTAGCCTGGGTGTGCGTCGCGGGCGATCGTGGACGGGTGGATGCGATAGAGTCGACATTGATCGGCAATCACCCACCTGTAACGTTCGATCGACTCGACCGTATCGAGATCGCCAATATGCTGGCTCACCCACACCGAGCGGCCTGCCCCCACCGCGATCGTGGATTTCTGCTGGGCGCCGAGTCCAATGATGCTGCCCGGAGCTGCGACCGGCAGTTCGATCGGCAGTGACGTATACCCACGCGAGCGTCGGATGAACTGCAGGCCGCCGGCAGCGCTGCGGACGACAGAGTCGTCGACAGGCCGCACGATCTCGCGGTCATGCAGCAGGAAACCATCAGCAATGCGAGCGAGGTCGCGACGTGCGGCGCCCAGATCCGTGATGATGGGTGCGCCACGCCAGTTGCCGCTCGTCATGACGAGGGGTCTACGCACCGCGTCGAGCAACAGGCAGTGTAGCGGCGTGTACGGGAGCATGATGCCGATCGTGCGCATTCCCGGCGCGACAAACGGGGCCAGCCCGGGATTGGCGCCCGCGCTCAAGAGGACGATGGGCCGCTCGGCACTCGCGAGGAGGCGAGCTTCGTCCGGGGATACGCGCGCCAGCTGCCGCGCCTCCTCCACCGTTCGGACCATGATGGCCAACGGCTTCGCTTCCCGCCCCTTCCGCTCCCGCAAGCGAGCGACCGCCCCCTCGTGTGTGGCCAGCACGGCAAGGTGAAATCCGCCCAGGCCGCGGAGTGCCAGGACTCCGCCGGCAGCCACGGTTGCCGCGGCCGCGCGGAGTGCAGCCTCCGTGCCGACGACGCGCGCGGCGGGGAGAGCAGCTTCGTACCACAGCTCTGGCCCACACGCGGGGCAACTGTTCGTTTGGCTATGATACCGGCGATCGGTGGGCGATCGGTACTCCGCCGCGCATCGCCGACATGCGACAAAAGCACGCATGCTCGTGCGGGTGCGATCATATGGCAATGCGTCAATCAGGGAGTAGCGCGGCCCGCAGTCGGTGCACGTGATGAATGGATAACGGAACCGCACGTTCGACGGGTCAAACAGCTCCGCCTCGCACGACGTACAGATTGCGACATCGGGAGGCAGCGGCGACCGGGTGTCGCGCGCGTCCTCGCTCTCCAGAATGGAGAACGCGGGCGCGTGGACCGGCGGCGCGTCGGCCAAATCCAGTGACACGATGCGTGCACGCGGCGGCGCGTGGCGCTCGAGCTGGCGGAGAAAGTCGCTCACCGCGACGCCGTCGCCATCAACGAGGATCTCGACCTCACCCGCGCAGTTGCGGACCCAGCCTCGCAGGCCAAGGCCAGTCGCGAGCCGATAGACAAATGGACGGAACCCCACGCCCTGAACGATGCCGGTGACCCGCACGCGTCTGGCGGCTGATGCTCGTTCAGCAGTGCCCGTCATGCGACGACCGCCTGAGTGGCAACCCGCGCCTCGCACACTAGGCGCCGAAGCAGCGCGTACCACTCATTCAGGCCCTCGCCGGTCAGCGCCGACGTGGTGACGCACGCGAGGTTCGGATTGACGTCTCGCGCACATCGCGTCGCTGCCTCGAGGTCGAACGGCACGTAGGGGAGCAAATCGATCTTCGTAAACACTGCGTATTGCGCGCGCTGGAACACCGACGGGTACTTCTCTGGTTTATCCTCGCCCTCGGTCACGGAGAACAGCACCACTTTCGCCGATTCCCCGAGATCCCACGCGGCGGGACAAACGAGATTGCCGACATTCTCGATGAACACGAGTTGGACATCTCGGAGCGTGATCGCGTCCAGTGCGGTGTCGACCTGCCGAGCGTCGAGGTGGCACGCGCCCCCGGTGACGACGGCATGGACCAACTGCGCGGTATGCCGCTCGAGGCGTCGGGCGTCGTTCTCCGTCTGCACGTCTCCTACGATCACCGCTGTCGCTATCTCGTTGCCCAGCGCATCGAGCGTACGTTCGAGCAGAGTCGTCTTACCAGCTCCCGGCGACGAGACGAGATTGATGGCGACGGTCCCGCTGGCGTGGAGTCTTTCCCTGATCCCGCGGGCGATGTCGTCGTTGCGCGCCATGACGCGCTCGCGCAGCTCAATGCGCCGGATGGTCATCGTCGAGCTCGAAGTACCGCACGCGGAGGATATCACCAGGACAGCGTACAAGGACGGGCTGGGCCCGAGCAAAGGGCGGCCCGGCGAGGACCGCGTGCAGACAGAAATCCAGGCTAGTCAGGTCGACCCCGGCGTCGTCTCCCACATCCACGGCGACCGTCACGACATTGGGCAGCGCCTCCGCCCCCACGTGCGCTTCCGCGATGCGGCAGATCTCGAGCGCGATGCTCATCTCATGCACACGCCGACTCCGGCCGCTCAGACGCGTGGTGGCCCCAGGCCGCCAGCTGCGAGGCACTTAGTGCAATGACGCCGTCGACCGCCGCCGCGACCGGTACCGACAGCGGCTCGCCAAACACGACCCGTCCCGGCTGCGCGCCGATCGCCGTGATCGCGCTCGGATACGTGCCTCGCAACTCGGCGAGTGCGAGCACATCGCGCAAGCCCACCTGATGCGGCGAGATCGACAGATCGAGGCGCCGTGGCAGCTCGTTGGCATCGAGCGTGATGATCGTCCCGGGTGCGGCACCCACGTCGATCGCGTCGATGACCAGCAACCGATCCGCCGCCTCCACAGTCGGCAGCAGTCTGAGCCCCCACGTCTCGCCATCGACGATCGTCACGTCGTGTCCCCAGTCCCAACGTTGGAGGCGGCGCAGCACTATCGCACCCAGCCCGTCATCCCCCATGAGCGGATTGCCGAGGGCCAGGACGACGGTGCCGCCGGTCGGATCACTCGTCCGCATACCGCTCGTCGGCCTCGACGAATCGCCCGCCGCTCACGATCGACGTGATGGCGCTAGAGCGCTCGATGACATCCGAGCGGACCGCGAGGTATATGTGGAACGGGATGAAGATGAGAAAGAACCACGTGGTCACGTGATGCACGAACCGGACGACCTGCAGGCCCCCAAGCAGGTGCGGGACCCAGGCGAACGCGACGTAGATCACGCCACCAGGATTCGACTGCCCATAGAGCGCGAAGCCGGTCAGCACCATCACGAGCGTCAGGACATAGACCAGCGTGTACGACAGCTGCTGCAGCGGATTGTGTCCCAAATAATGCGGCGCACGCTCCGGATGGATCATGAGATAGTACTTGACCATGCGGTACAAATTGACCCAGTCCCGCCTTCGGACTGGGAAGAGCGCGGGGAGGCGCTCGAATTTGTCGCCGGCGATCAGCCAGTACAGGCGGACGATCCCTGTCGCGACCAGCACGCCCGCCGCCAGGAAGTGGGTGAGTCGGATCCAGCCCATGAGGTAGGGCGTGCTCGTGCTCTCTGGCGGAGCAAAGTACGGCGCGCCTATGTAGAAACCGGTCACGATCAGCACCACGATCGACACCGCCGCCGCCCAATGCATTGCGCGAATGGGCCAGTGCCAGAGATAGACCCAGCGGTAGGACCCCTGCGGCGCTCCAACCTCGTGCCGCAGCGAAAACGGCGGCCTCGCGTGGGGGTTCCTGCCGAAGGCGGGGGTTCCTGGGCCCGTGGCGGACGGCATTGATGTCATCAGTGCACCGTGATGCGCGTGATGACGTCTCCCTTGGCGTCGAGCACATGCACCCCACACGCCATGCAGGGATCGAACGAGTGGATCGTCCGAAGGATCTCGAGCGGTTGCTCGGGGTTGCGGAGCGGATGATTGTCGACCAAGGCCGCTTCGTACGGCCCCATCTGCCCCTTCTCGTCCCGGGGCGAACAGTTCCAGGTGCTCGGCACGACGCACTGGTACCGAGTGATCTTCCCATCGCCAATCTCGACCCAGTGCCCGAGCGCGCCGCGCGGCGCATCCACATAGCCGTAGCCCCGCGTCGTCCGCGGCCAGGCCGCGGGATCCCATTTCGAGTCATCGAAGGTGCGCACGTCGCCCGAGCCGATGCGCTTCACAAGGGCGTCGTACCACGTATTGAGCCGTCGAGCGATGAGAATCGTTTCGATGCCACGGGCGGCGGTGCGACCGAGCGTCGAGAACAACGCCTCGGGACTGACGCCGAGCTTGGCCAGCGTCTCGGTCACGAGGGGCTTCACATCGGGGTGGCCGGACCCGTACGCGACGAGCATGCGGGCGAGCGGTCCCACCTGCATCGGCACGCCGTTGTACCGCGGCGCCTTCATCCAGGAGTACTTCGACTCGTCTTGCAGGTATTTCCAGGGCGTCGGCGGTCCCGTGTACTTGGGCTTGGTCTGCCCGTCGTACGGATGGAGCCCCTTCTCGTCGCCGCCATCGTACGTGTACCAGGAGCTGTGGATGTACTCGGCGACGCCGTTGTGATCGTAGGGCTCGACATGGCTCAGATCACCGTTGGTGATGACGCCGCGTGGAAAATAGAGCGAGGTGACGTCCCGGACGTCGCTCTCCGGGAACTCGCCGCAGGCGAGAAAATTCTTGGTACCCCCGCCGATCTTCGCCCAATCCTTGTAGTAACCCGCAATGGCCACGAGATCGGGCCAATAGACCTGCTCCGCAAATTGCTGCGCCTTCGCGATGAGATCGTGGATTTCGGTGAGGCGCGCGGCATTGATCGTCGTCAACCCGTCGAGCGAGATCGCCGACGCCATCCCACCGACCAGGAAATTGGGGTGCGGGTTTTTCCCACCGAAGATCGTGTGCAACCGAACCACGTCACGCTGCCAGTCGAGGGCATCGAGGTAATGCACGACCGCGAGCAGGTTCACCTCTGGCGGCAAGACATACGCCGGATGCCCCCAGTACCCGTTCGCAAAGATGCCCAGCTGGCCACTGCCGACAAACTTCTTGAGGCGGTCCTGCACCTCACGGAAGTGTGCCACTGAGTTCCCTGGATATGGCGAGAGCGACGCGGCGATCCCCGCGGCCTTCGCGGGGTCGGCCTTGAGCGCTGAGACGACGTCCACCCAGTCGAGCGCGTGCAGATGGTAGAAGTGCATCACGTGGTCGTGCACGAACTGCATCCCGGTGACAAGATTCCGAATGAGGTTCGCGTTCGCCGGGATATGGATGTCGAGCGCGTCCTCCACGGCGCGCAACGAGGCGACGGCGTGGACGACCGTGCAGACGCCGCAGATGCGCTGTGCAAAAGCCCACGCGTCGCGGGGATCGCGACCCTGCATCACGAGCTCGATGCCGCGAAACTGCGTCGAGGACGCCCAGGCGTTGGCGATGCGGCCGTTCTCCGCCTGCGCTTCGATGCGCAGGTGCCCTTCGATACGCGTGATCGGATCGACGACGACTTTAGTCGGAGCCATGGCTCGGTCCGGAGGACGGGGAGGAAGGATTGTCCGGCATCACCGGCAACTCACGGGCACGATTCCGCTCGCGGACCTGGTGGATCCCGGTCGCTGCGGCATGCGCGATGACACCGCCGACTGCACCGACGGCCAGCGCCGCGCCCATGATGTCGGCTGTGCGCTCGACGCCGAGGCCCGTCACATTTGGCAATCGACCATAGAACGGCGTCATCACATCCCAGAACGATCGCTCGGTACACCCGAGGCACGGGTGGCCAGCGCCGATCGGCCAACTCGTGTGGTCGTTCCACATGAAGACCGGGCACGGTGAAAACGTCGCCGGCCCTTTGCACCCGACCTTGTAGAGGCACCACCCCTTGCGCGCCGCGTCATCGTCGAATGCGTCGACGAACTGACCGGCATCATAGTGGGCGCGCCGTGAGCAGACATCGTGGATGCGCTGGCCGTAGGCGAAGAGCGGACGCCCTTCACTGTCGACCGCGGGAAGGCGTCCAAAAGTCAGGTAGTTCACGATCGTCGCCGTAATGACGTCGGCGATCGGAGGACAGCCTGCGATGTTGACGACATCGCGCCCCTTGAGCACGTCGGCCACGCCCACTGCGCCCGTCGGATTCGGTCGGGACGCCTGAATGTTGCCCCAGTGGGCGCAAGCGCCCACCGCGACGATCGCCGCAGCACCCTCCGCCGCCTCCACCAAAATCTCGCGCGCGGTTCGGCCTCCGATCGTCGTGTAAATCCCGTTCTCATTGAGTGGGATCGATCCGGTGACGACGAGCACGTACTTGCCATGGTTCTCGGCCATCGCGCTGTGGAGTGCCCGCTCGGCAGCCGACCCGGCAGCCGCCATCAGGTTCTCCTGGAAATCGAGCGAGATGAGATCGAGAACGAGCGTGCCGATCGTCGGGTCCGCGCTGCGCAAGACGGACTCGGTGCAACCCGTGCACTCTTGCAGCGACAGCCACACGACGCTGGGCCGGCGCTGCTCCTCCAGCGCCCGGGCGATCCGCGCCCCGCCGAGGCTCCCGAGGCCGAGCATGACTGCCATCTGCGAGCAGAAGCTCAGAAACTCGCGCCGACTGACGCCGCGCTGCGTCAGTTGCTCCGTCAGCGGCGCCGTGTCAGACCAGGGAACGGCTGGAGGCGTGTACACAATGCGCTCCGGCATGGGTGAGACGCCGCATTGGCCGAGCGTCTTCGCCGCGGCGTCGTACGAGGCATTGAGCGGTGTCAGCACCGCGCAGTCGCCCAACGCGCGCTAAGTGACCATCACACGGCCGACCGCGCCAGAGGCGATTCCCCTACACGGCGTGCCAGCGCCGAAGAGCTCGTTCACCGATCGGAGACCAACCGGCGGGGTCGCACCAGCATCCTGTTCGGTACACCCAGGGGTCCGTGCTGGCCGCGTGCGAGTGCGTTACGGAATCGAGACTCGGTGACGAAGTGTCAGGTAATTCCCGACTTGCCGCAGGTGGGCCGAATACAGACGTTCCACCTCTGATCATTTCAGCAGCACCTCGACGGTGCTGGACGCAGTCGGTCACCTGAAGCGAGCACACGGACATGCAGCCGATCGTGCGCAGGTGGATTATTGCGGCCGTAGTGACCGTGGCCACGGTGGCCGGGGTCGTGGCGTGCGTCAGTGATCACATTATCTACAAGAGCACGCAGTTCCCCGCCCCGCCGTCGGGCGCCGCTGACTACGTCGGGTATGCGGAGGTCTCAGCGAAGATGACGGTGTGCGGCAACTGCCACATCGATCGGCAGACGGAGTGGCTGGCTACCAAGCATGCAAGCGCATGGGCGGACCTGATCGCGACGGGCGAGAACCCAGCGCCCTGCGCGATGTGCCACACGGTGAACAACAACGGCAATCAGCCCGCTGGCGCCGACACCGCGGTCGGGTATCGATCGACGCTCGCGGCGCGTTACCAAGATGTGCAGTGCGAATCATGCCACGGCCCAGGCTTGACGCACGTCACGAGTCCCTCGATCACCAACCGGCCGCTCGCGTCCCTCGACGTCGGTTCGGTGGCTACCACCATCAAGGCGTGCGGTCAATGCCACCATGGCGCGCACGAGCCCTTCGAGGACGAGTGGTCGATGTCGCGCCATGCGACCGTGCCCGTCTGGAAGACCGGCGCACATCCCGAGGCCAACCCCGCCTGCCAGTCATGTCACACGGGGCAAGGCGCTCTCCTCGCCTGGGGCGTGAGCACGAATTACAAGGAAGCGGGCTTCGCCGGGGGTGACACGCTCAACATCACGTGCGGTGTGTGTCACGACCCGCACCCGATCAACCTCTATCCGGCGCAGCTGCGGTTCCCCGACTCCGTCCCGGACGTCCAGACCAACCTCTGCATGAAGTGCCACCAAAACGGCAGCGGGTTGGACCCCGAGACGGTGAAGTATGGGCCGCACTCGCCCGAAGGCCCGCTGCTCTTGGGAATCGCCGGCTGGTGGCCGCCCAACCTCCAGGTGGCAGGTGGGCTGGATACGATCGTGAGCACCCACGGGACCACGGCCAATCCCAGGCTCTGCGCGACGTGCCACGTCAACCCGTTCACCGTGACCGATTCCTCGGGCAAGTTCGTGCTCAGTGTGACGGGCCATCTGTTCGAGGCCGCGCCGTGCGTAAACTCGCAGGGCATCCCAACAGGAGATACGATCTGCGTGACGTCTCAGCGGAGTTTCGCTGCCTGCGCCGCGAGCGGGTGTCATGGCAACGCCGCAGCGGCCGCGTCCGCATTCACCTCCGAGCAGGCCCTCGTGGCGTCGCTGGACACGACGCTCCGGGCGCAGCTCACGACGGTGCTGACTGCTACGCCGGCTGAGACCGCGTCGGCGAACACGACGTTCACGGTTGCACAAGGCTCGCTGTTTAACGCCAAGCTGGCAGAGTTCCGTGGATCGTTCGTTCACAATCCGTTCTTGATTCAGGCGCTGCTCACGGCGAGCATCGAGGAGATGACGGCACAGTACGGGGTGATGGCCGCTCGCGTGCGGTCCTTGCCCGAGATCATGGCGCGGTATCGCGCGTACAAGCTCCATCATCTCGCTCCGGCCGGCATTCCAAGAGTGAGTCCGACCATCATCCGTCTCGGGCAGCGTTAGCAGCTGGGATGGCGCGGCCACGGCACATCGTCCGCGCAGCCCGCCGCCTGCATGGGCGCTTGCGCGTGATGATGGCCAGCGAGCCCGCACACGTCGTGGTCTGACCAATGCTATGGCCTGCGGCGTCGGGGGTGATGCTCGCCCGTTCGATTACCGGTGGATGGCAGGCGGTCGAGCGGATCAAAGGCGACACCGCCGAGCTCGACTCGGTCGTGGTCCGCTCCCCATTGCCTGGCGGCGTCGCGCGCGTCGTCCGCTTCCTTTTCAACCTGCCCGCCTGGTTTCAGATCGCCGGCTTCATTGCCGGGCTGATCATCGCGGGGGTCGTGGTGGTGCTGCTGTGGCACCGGCGACGGCGCATTGTGGCGTGGTTTCTCCATCGCTCACGTGCGGCGCTGGTTGGGCTGGGCGCCGCTGCCGTGGTCGTTCTAACGGCCGCAGCACTCGCCGCGAATGTGAGTTGGAACTACACGCAGCACAACAACAATTTTTGCGTGGCGTGCCACGTTATGACGGATGCGTACACGCGCTTCCAGACGAGTGCGCATTGCACATTGCAGTGCCACGACTGCCACGAGCAGTCGATCTTCGCCAGCATGATGCAGGTGTACTACTGGGTGGCCGAGCGCCCGCAATCGATTCCGGCTCACGCCAAAGTCCCCACCGCCGTTTGCGCTCGATGTCATATCCAGGGCCCGGCGAGCAAGACCTGGCAGCGCGTCATCGCGACCGCCGGGCACAGCGTCCACCTGCGCTCCGACGACCCGCGGCTGCGCAACGTGCAGTGCGTAACCTGCCACGGGACGGAGCTGCACCGATTTCTCCCGGTCGAAAGCACGTGCGGGCAATCCGGATGCCATGCCGGGATCACGGTCGAGCTGGGCAAAATGAGGAATCAGACGACCCTCCACTGCGTCACCTGTCATCCGTTCACGACGCCAGTTGTCGAACACCTTTCGCCCGATTCCGCAGCGCGAGCGCTCGCGCCGGCTATGCAGCAGTGCCTGGACTGCCACGCGATGCGACAGGCTATGGCCTCGTTCAATCCAGTCGCGGACCCACATAAGGGCCAGTGTGGATGGTGTCACGATCCGCATGTCCAGACCACGCCGGCGGCGGCCTTCACGACCTGTACGAACGCCGGCTGTCACGCGAGCGCGGACACCCTCACCGCAATGCACCGCGGCCTGCCGCACCACACATTGGCCAACTGCGGCGCATGTCATGCCGCGCACACGTGGAAGGTCGAGGCGACCGCCTGCCTGCGATGTCACAGCAATATTTTCCGCACCCCTGCCCATCCCGCGGTTCCCGCGCCCGCGCGGACTGCTCGGGCCGCTGGCGCGGCGAGTGACGTCGCTGCCATCCCCGTTGCGAGGCGACCGGCTGGCCGGGCCAACCCATGGTGGTGGCGGTCGATCGTCTGGGTCGCGCGCCGCGTAATACCACGCGGTGCCCCGCCCCTGATGATGGTGGCCACCACCGCGCCCGACGACACAGTTCGACGAGGGCTACCGGGGGGGGCCATAGTGCGGGTCGCGATGGCCGCGACGGATACGCTTCCACCATTCTCACATCAGGTCCATCGGTCCATTGCGTGTGCTGCCTGTCACAACAGCACGGAGCAACACGGGTCGATCACTGTGCGCTCGCTGCACGACTGCCAGGCGTGCCACCACGCAGTGACCCAGCAACGGACCTGCGCGCAGTGCCATGCCAGCGACTCCGTCGCCCGGCGCGCAATGGTTGCCGTGATGATGCGGACATCAGTGCGATCCGTCACCGAGACCCGGCGGCTACCCTTTCTCCACCAGCAGCACGAGGCCATTGAATGTCGCACCTGTCACACGCAACCGGTGACGCTGGCCGCACGGTCGTGTAGCAACTGCCACGCCGATCACCACCGAGTCGAAGCCAGGTGCCTGGACTGCCACGACCCCGCGCCGACATGGCACGATCGCGCCGCGCACACGGGCTGTGGCGGCTCGGGGTGTCACACCAATGCGGCGGTGCTCGCGCTGCCACCGACGCGCAACGTGTGTCTCGTGTGCCACGCGCAGCAGGTGACACATTATCCGGCACGGGAATGCACGACGTGTCACGGCGCCTCGTGGACGGTCGCACAGGAGCCAGAGGGAGGTCGGTCATGACCATCGGCGGCTACCGCGTAGCCGCCGTCGCCCTCATCGGCCTGGGTCTTTCGGCACATTCCTCGTGCGCGCAGGGCGTGCGCATCACCGGGACGACCACCGTGGACTACGAGGAGTTACAACCGCTCGTAGTCGACAGCGTACCGCTATCGGCCGCGACAACCGACACCGGACTGCTGCGTCAAACCGCCAACGGCACCATCGTGGAGTGCGTCGGCGTCGACCAGTATTGCAGCTATTACCGGTCCGCGAGCACTCTCAGCACCGTCCCGATCCTCCAGGATGTGACGCTGGCGGGCTGGGGCTTGGGAGAGGGCGTCAGCATCTACGCCGATGCGGAGGTGCGAACGTCAGTCGGCAGCGCGCCCGACGTCCTGCCGCTCGCCAGTCAACACTTCGATCTCATTGCCGCCTATGCGGAGCTCGACCGCAGCATCGTGCGAGCGCGGCTCGGCCGACAGTGGATCACCTCTCCACTCGGCTACTACGCCTTCGACGGCGGCTCGGTGCTCGTCGCACCGGCTCGTGGCCTCACGACTCAAGTCTACGGCGGCTGGGGCTTGGCTCAGGCGCTCACATACGAGCGCACGAGCCCCGTGATATCCGCCGTCGAGAGTCTCGCGCCCACTGACCCTGGATATATTCTCGGCGCCAGCGTGGACTACCACCCCACGGGGGTGGCCGGCGTAAGCGTGCAATACCAGCGTGAGATCGAGACGAATTTCGAGGGACTCTACTCCGAGCGGGTCGCGGGCAGCGGGGACCTCCGAATCGGACGGACGCTGTTCGACGCCCAGATCATCTACGACATCGCGACTGGTGACGTCAATAACGCAGACCTGCGCGCGCAGCTCCCGCTGGGCACGCAGTGGACGCTGACCGGCCAGATCCGACACTATGTCCCCTTCTTCGAGCTGTGGACGATCTGGGGCGCGTTCTCACCCGTCGGCTACAACCAGGGCCTGCTCTCCGCGTCCTGGGGCAGGACCGACCAGCGCTTTCGCATCGACGCGAGCGCGGACTACCGCCAGTACGAGAACACCGATGCGGGCCTCAGTTTCCTTCCGCTCAGGTCCAATGGCTTCGATGTGGGTCTCGACGGCACGTGGCGGGTCACCCCGGTGTGGAGCGTGCTCGGGGGGTACCACCTGCTCGTCGGCGTGGGTTCCTCGCGCAGCGACGGAGACGCTGGGGTTCGCTGGGGAGTCGGCAGGCGCGGATCCATCGGGCTCACGGGCTCGGCTTTCCAGAGCATCGACGAATTCACCATTGGCACGGGACTCGTCCTGGGACTCGCGGCAAACGGCTCATATCGCCTCATGGACGTGCTCCGCCTGCAGGCGGACTTCGGGGCCTATCACCATGTGGGGACCGACACGCCACAAATTGCGAACTGGGACCAGCGGCGAGCCTCGGTACAGCTCATGTGGACCGTCGGGCGAGACCCGGGTCTGTCATGGATGCATCAATGAGGCTGCGCGTGGTTCTAATGCTCCTCGCCTCGGGCTCAGTCGCAGGAGCCCAGCCGCAGGTGCAGGACTCCTTCCCTCATGTTCGCCACGCGAAGATGTTCCCCACCTGTGAGGCGTGTCACGCCGGCATCGCCACTGGCAACACCGCGACCAGCTACCCCGCCCCCGCGCTATGCGCCAATTGCCACGACGGCCGCGTCGCACGTGTCGTCACGTGGAATGGTCCGGCACTCCACCCGACCAATCTCGCGTTTTCTCACCAGCGGCACGCGCAGGCAGAGGCTCGAGCCGGCAGCACGATTATCCCGTGTGCGAGTTGTCACGCGCGGCCCGACAGCGCGCGAATATGGATGGCCGTCGGGCGCGCACCCCCCGTAGCGTGCCTTGCGTGCCATGCGCACGCGGCCAGCGGCCATCTCGCGGACGACAACGGGTGTACCACGTGCCATGTGCCACTGACCCGCGCCACCACCTTGACGACGGCAACAATCGCTGCGTTTCCGCGTCCACCATCCCACGACCAACCTGGGTTTTTGTCCGCGCACGCCCCCAGAACCGCACCAGATGAGGCGCGGTGCGCGACGTGCCACACCCGGGAAAGCTGTGAACGGTGCCACGTGAATGCTGACAAACTCGCCACCATTATCGAGCTCGGATCCGACGCGCGCGTCGCACGCATAGTTGCAGGCCGGGCAGGAGTCTACCCGGTCCCGACCGACCACCAAACATCGCGGTGGGCGACGGACCACGCAGATGCCGCGCGGCGCTCCATTGCGACATGTGCAAATTGTCACGCCCAGTCGAGCTGCAAGGCCTGTCACATTGGAGTCGGCCCGATCGCGTCCATAGCTGCGCTCCCCGTTGCTGTCCCCGGCAAGGCCCAGGGGGTCGTGGTCCGACACACGCCGACCGGCGCGCCACCCATACCCACGCCGGGGATCAACCCGGCGCCTCCACAAGCGGCGCGCACCCCGGATTCGGGAAATGCACGCGCCAGCGTCCGGGGTCCGGGTGGCTCCGCGCCCGTTGCGGCGCGCGATAGCGGTGGCCTCTACCTGGTGCAGGTTCACTGGCCCGGCTTCCTCACATCGCACGCCCCGATTGCCGCGACCGGTCAGCTCGCCTGCGCGAGCTGCCACACCCAGCGCTTCTGTACCGACTGTCACGCCGGAGAGCAGCGCCGCAATTTCCACCCCGCGAACTTCATCGCACGACATGCCAACGAATCGTACAACCGCCAGATCGACTGCACGAATTGTCATAACCCTGAGGCATTTTGTCGCACGTGCCACTTCAATGTCGGCGTAGGCACGCGCAATCCGCGGAATGCCGCGTTCCATACCGGCCAACCGCTGTGGCTGCTCCAACACGGACAAGCGGCTCGCCAGTCACTCGAGAGCTGCACGACCTGCCATCAACAACAGGACTGCATGCGCTGCCACTCAACACTCGGGTGGGGTGTCAATCCGCACGGGCCTGGCTTTGATCCGCGACGCATGGCCGCTCGCAACCTCCAGGTCTGCCTCGAGTGCCACCTGACGAATCCGTTGACCAGCCCGGGGCAATAGGAAGTATGGCGACGATGGTACGCGCGCCGCGGCGTCGCCAGTTCGGGTACAGGGCGTCCGGCCGGCTGCCAGCTTTTCCCGCACTTCCATTGAGGCATCCCCCCGACGCTCGAGCCGTACGCACTCCGATAAACTAACCTCGTCGTCGGGTTCGCCCGCGCGGCGGGAGTGGATGACATCCATCTCACCATAGGTCCATGCGCAACCATCTCTGTGGCTCTCGCGTTTAGTCTGACGGTCGCCGGCTGTCAATCGAAGCAGTCCCCCGCGTCTGCGCCGCCACCGCCGCCCCCGGCGTCCGTGACCATACACGCCAGAGACTACGCGTTCGATGCTCCGGACGAGATACCTGCAGGCGTCACCACATTCCACCTCGTGAACGATGGGCCGGGCTTGCACCACGCCCTGTTCGTGCGCCTCGACAGCGGCAAAGCGGTTGGTGACCTGCTGGCGTCGCTCAAGAAGCACAGCCCCCTGCCTGGCTGGGCGACATTCGTCGGCGGTCCCAACGTGCCCGATCCAGGCAAAGAGTCGGTCGCCACGCTCGACCTTACGCCCGGCAACTACGTGATCATTTGCATCCTCGACATGCCGGGCGGTGTGCCGCACTACATGAGGGGAATGTTTCGCCCGCTAACCGTGACGGCTGCTGCTGCCACGACCGCCGCGGCGCCCAAGGCGGTCATACCGGTCGCCGACAACGCGATTCAGCTCAGCGACTTCCGGTTCGTGCTCGTGGACTCGATCACAGCAGGTACGCACACGATCCAAGTCGTGACCGCCCCCGGGCAGCCACACGAGGTGCTCGTCGTACAGCTCGACAGCGGCAAGACGGGGCAGGATTATGTCAATTGGACTCAGGCGATGAAGGGCCCCGCGCCCGGCCACGCGATCGGCGGGACGGCCGCTGCCGGCCCAGGGGTCGTCCAAGTGTTCACTGCGACGTTCACGCCTGGCAATTACCTGCTGATCTGCTTCGTCCCGGACATGAAGACCGGAAAGCCCCACTTCATGGAGGGGCATATGCGCACGATCAAGGTGAATTGAGCTGAAAGGGAGCGAGGCCGCGAATCAGCAACACCCGGGGGAGGAGTGTCTGACCACGAATTTCCGCTCGGCCAGAGTGCAGAAGCGTCAAGCCCGATGACCGACTCCCCGGTTGGACGGCGCCGCTTCCTGCAATGGGTGAGTGGCATCGGCGCCACACTGGGCGCTGTGTTGATTGGCGTACCGGTGCTTCGCGCGTTCTTTTCCCCAGCGCTCCCGAGGGCGCGATCCGATAGCTGGGTGAAGGTCGCCGACGACGTAGCCGTCATCGATACCGGTGTCCCGGTGCGCGTGACCTTCGTCGAGAACCGCGTCGATGCGTGGCTCGAAGTTCAGCAGATCAACAGCGTGTGGCTCTACACGGAAGACGGAAAGACCTTCAAGGCGTACAATCCGCATTGCACGCACCTGGGGTGCGCGTATGGATACAACAGCGAAACCAAGAACTTCGCCTGCCCGTGCCACCGCGGACAGTTCGACGTCAAGACAGGACGCGTGCTGGCGGGCCCCCCGCCACGTGGGCTGGACGAGTTGAGAACGGACGTGCGCGATGACGCCGTCTGGGTAGAGTATAAGGACTTTCGCCTCGGCGTCTCGCACCAGATCGAGGCGTGATGTTCCAGGCCGCGCGCCTCTGGATCGACGAGCGCGTAGACCTCACCGGCCTGCGCCGGACGCTGCTCGAGCGCAAGGTGCCGGCGGGGCTCACATGGTGGCACACGCTCGGCAGCGCCACACTGACGGTGCTCGTGGTGCAGGTCGTGACGGGAGTTGTCCTCGCCATGTACTACGCGCCCTCGCCGGATCACGCCTACGATAGCATTCGCTATATCGACCACACGGTCGCTAGCGGAGCAGTGCTCCGAGGCATCCATCACTGGGGTGCGTCGGCGATGGTTGTGCTCGTCTGCGCCCACATGGTACGGGTCTTCACGATGGGCGCCTACAAGTATCCGCGTGAGATCAATTGGCTCCTCGGCGTGTGCCTGTTGTTCGTCGTGTTGGGTTTCGGATTTACCGGGTACCTGCTGCCATGGGACCAGAAGGCCTACTGGGCGACGCAGGTCGGCACGAACATCGCCGGCACGACGCCGGTCATCGGCGGAGTCTTGGTCGAGCTCCTCCGCGGCGGAAGCCAACTCGGTGCCGCCACGCTCACACGATTCTACTCGCTGCACGTGCTCGTCCTGCCGATCTTGATCGGGATTGTCGTGTTACTGCACCTCGCCCTCGTCGTCCGCCAGGGCATCGCATCGGCACCCGCGGTGCTCGAGCGGGACGCGCCGCCACGGACGGACGACGGGGCCTACGCCAATTTCTATCGCGAGACCTACACAAAGTCGAAGGCCGACGGCGTTCGGTTCTGGCCCGACATCATCACGAAGGACATTGTGGTCGCGACGGGTGTCGTCGCGGTGCTCGTCCTGTTGGGGTGGCTGCAGGGAGCCGGTCTCGAGCCCGCCGCTGATCCGACCGACACTGGGTACGTGCCGCGACCCGAGTGGTATTTCCTGCCGTTCTTTCAATTGCTGAAGCTCGTGCCCGGCTCCATCGAGAGCTTGATCGCTGTGGGCGTGCCTGGGCTGATCGCGTTGGTGTTGCTCCTGCTCCCGTTCTTCGATCGGCGCAGCATCCGCTCGCTCAATCGGCGCCCGGTGGCGCTGCTCTCGCTCGCCGGGACGGCCGCGGCGGCGGCGCTCCTCTTCGGTTCGTCGGTCCGTGGTGCCCCGTCCCCGCCGAGTGTGCCGGAAGTGGGGCGGCCACTGACCTACGTCGAGCGCACGGGTCGAACGTTGTATGTGCAGCAGCAATGCGGCGGTTGCCACGAGATCAAGGGCCAGCCAGTGCAAGAGAGACTGAGTGGAGCCCCGAATGCGCCAGAGCTCACGGAGATCGGCCTCTTGCACTCAACCAATTGGTTGCACAGCTTCATCGAGGAGCCGAGGCGCTTTCATCCGGACTCGAAGATGCCAGCGTTCGGGCCACCGACGCTCAGCCACCAGGAAATCGAGGAACTGGCACAGTATCTCTCCTCGTTGCGTGGCCCGAACTGGGCGACCCAGCAACCCGAGTTCCGCGACACCTTCCCCGAACTGGTGAAATCCAAGGGCACACCATGACCGTGCATGTGGTGACGATCCTCCTACTACTGCTCGCACCGCATGCGGGGGGCGTTCTGGGGCGCGACGTCGCTTCGCAAGGCGATAGTGCCAAGATCCTCTATAGCCAGAACTGCCTACAATGTCACGGCGTGCGAGGACTCGCGCCGAAGGGCATCAAGGCAACATTTCCCAAGATCCCCACGTTTGACTCGGCGTTTAGCGCGTCGCACACACAGGACTCGATCGTGAAAGTGCTCACGCACGGGAAGAGTACAGACATGCCGTCGTTCAGCGGCAAGCTCACGCCGGCAGAGATGGCGACCGTCGCCAAGTACGTTCGGGGACTCGCATCGAAATGACGTGGGTAGGAGACTACCCTCGTCGAATGGTCGGACTGTCCGATGATGACCGCCGAAATGCGTGGCGCCACCGCCGCGTTGAACGCGCGGGCCGCGCTCCAACTCACAGCGGCCCAGGTGAGCCAGCTCGCAACCGTCAAGGCGAAACTGGATCAATGGCACAAGGCCGCCATGGACACCATGCAAGGGTTGCACCGGCAGATCAACGCGCTCGCGACGGCGCGCCAGGTCGATGAGCGTGCGGTGCGCGCGACCTTCGATCGGATGGGGCAGCTCCACGGGGATATTGGCTTTGAGATGTTCCGCGCGCAGCAGGAGGTGGCCGGGATCCTCACCGCGCAGCAGAGCGACTCACTGGCGGCAGCGGGTCGAGCACAGATGAAGTCGGGCAAGATGGATGGCGATGGGCATGTGCTCCTAGCGGCGAGTTGGCCGCACGCCTGAGGACCTCCGTGTTCACCACGCAAGACGCCCTTGAGTATCACGCTCGTGGTCGGCCCGGTAAGATCGCGGTCGTACCCACCAAGCCGCTGACCAACCAGCGGGATCTGTCGCTCGCCTACTCACCAGGCGTTGCCGACCCTTGCCTGGCGATTCAGCAGAACCCAGAAGCGGCCGATCGCTACACCGCCAAGCGCAATCTCGTCGCCGTCGTGACGAACGGCACCGCCGTGCTCGGTCTCGGCAACATTGGCGCTCTCGCCAGCAAACCCGTCATGGAGGGCAAAGCAAATCTGTTCAAGCGGTTTGCCGACATTGATGTCTTTGACCTGGAGGTGGGGTCGGAGGACCCTGAAGATGTGATCCGATTCTGTCAGCTGCTCGAGCCCACGGTGGGCGGCATTAATCTCGAGGACATCCGTGCGCCGGCGTGCTTCCAGATCGAGCAGGCGCTGCGTCGATCACTCAAGATCCCCGTTTTTCACGATGACCAGCACGGCACCGCGATCATTGTGGGCGCCGCCCTCCTAAACGCGGTCGAGCTCGTCGACAAAGCAATCGAGGATGTCCGCGTCGTCTTCTGCGGCGCCGGCGCTGCGGCCGTGGCCACCGCCGAGCACCTCGTGCGCTTGGGGATCGCGCGGGAACATGTCGTCTTGTGCGATCGGAACGGGGTAGTCACTCGCGACCGCACGGAAGGAATGGATCCCTACAAGGCGCGTTTCGCCACGACGCCGGGCGCGCGGACGATCACCGACGCACTCGTGGGAGCCGACGTGTTCATTGGGCTTTCCGCCTCCGGCGCTATCGCTCCGGCCTCGCTCCGGGCGATGGCGCGCGATCCGATCATCTTCGCGTTGGCGAACCCAGTGCCAGAGATCATGCCGGACCAGGCGCGTGAGATCCGGCCGGACGCCATCCTGGCGACCGGCCGGAGCGACTTTCCGAACCAGGTGAACAATGTCCTCGGGTTCCCCTCCATCTTTCGTGGGGCCTTGGATGCCCGCGCGACGGCGATCAACGAAGAGATGAAAATGGCCGCCACCCGGGCGCTGGCGAGCCTCGCGCGGGAAGAGGTACCTGACGCTGTGGCGCGGCTCTATGGTGTCCCGGACATGCACTTCGGCCGGTCATATCTCATCCCGGTCCCGTTCGACCCACGGATCCTGATTACGGTCGCGCCGGCGGTCGCGTGGGCGGCCGTGGCCAGCGGCGCGGCATTGGGCATGATTGATGTTGACGAGTACCGAGACCGCCTGCGGGCCCGATTCGACCGGGCGCAGGGGATCATGCACGGTCTCGTGCAGCGCGCTCGGCGCGAGCCGAAGCGGGTGGTGTTTCCCGAGGGCACCAACCACACCATTCTACGCGCGGCGCGAGCCGTCGCTGACGATGACCTCGCGCACCCGATCCTGCTCGGCTCGCTGGCATCCGTCGAGCGAGAGGCTGTGGCGGCGGGTGTCGTCCTCGATGGCATCGATGTACAGGATCCGGCGACCTCACCCCAACGGGCTACGCTCGCACATGCGCTCTGGACGCGGCGCCAGCGCAAAGGGCTGAGCCTCGCCGAGGCCACTCACCGCGTCTATAACGCCAACTATTTCGGCGCGCTGCTCGTCGCCACCGGGTACGCCGACGCACTGGTCTCGGGTGCTACGCTGCACTACCCCGAAACGCTCCGGCCGGCACTCGAAGCGGTGGGGCCGCAGGAGGGTGTCGACATCGTGAGTGGGATGTATATCCTGGCATTCGACCAGCAGGTCGTCTTCTGCGCTGACACGACGGTGAACATCGACCCGTCGGCTTCGCAGTTGGCCCAGATCGCACTCGCGACCGCCCGAGTGGTCCGCAGCTTCGGGATCGAGCCACGCATAGCGATGCTCTCGTTCGCGAATTTCGGGTCCGTCAGGCATCCCGCAGCGAGCCGGGTCGCCGAGGCTGTGGCGCTCGTGCGGCAGACCGACAGCACGCTCATGATCGACGGTGAGCTGCAAGCCGATACGGCGCTAGACGAGGAAAAGCTCCGCGCAATGTACCCGTTCAGCGCGCTTCGCGAGCCGGCAAACGTGCTCATTTTTCCGGACCTCAACGCGGGCAATATCGGCTATAAGCTGCTGCACCGGTTGGGCGGTGCGACCGCCATCGGACCAATCCTGCTTGGGATGGCTAAGCCGATCCACATCCTGGAAGCCGGCGCCGATGTCGGCGACATTGTGAACATGACGGCGATCGCGGTGGTCGACGCGCAAGAGCGAACAGCCGTCGTGGGAGGGACGCCCTCAGTGGCGACTCGACAATCCAAGCGCTCCGGGTGACGTCGGATCGATTAGGATCGCTGGACCGAAAGGCGTGTCGGCGCCTCGTCAAGACGAACGGTCTCTGCCCGCGCGAGGATCGGATGCCCGCCAAGACACTCACCAGACTTCGGGCATTCCTGGCAGCGAGCTGACGGCAGCGACTGCGGCGCGAGCCGCGGCTCGGCGCCCAGCCAATACAGCCCATTCGCCATGATGCAATAGCCGGTCGCGGCGAACCACACCATTGCACCACCGACAAACGCCGTGAACAGAGTCACCCACGGACTGTACACGAGCACCAGCACCGACGCGATCGAGATGTTGATGCCAACCGCGAGGTAGATCCGGCGCTCGAGATACCACCGGTCGGTCTGCATGAAGTACAGGTTCCAGCGCGTGGGTTTGCTCGACGCGAGCATGGGAGTGAAGCCAAGCCGGCGCAGCACATTGCCCACGGGACAAAAACCCGTGAACGCGACATTGATGGAGACGAGCCCGGTCGCGATGACTCCCAAGATCCACAGCCGGTTCACCAACAGCGCCATCGCCGTGCTTGCCAGCAGAACCACGCCGGCGATCAACCAGACCGTCCGCTCGATATACCAACGGTTCGTCGGGACGATATATACGCCGGAGCGGAGCGGCATGCGCGAAAATGTATCCCCGCCAGAACTCAACGCAAGCCTGCCGCAGACATCACGATCTGCACGGAACCGGCCATCCGACGGAGCGACGACGTGCGAGCCACGGTGTGGCAGCAAGTTCACCCGAGCTTAGCCGAGCACGCAGCAATCGGCGCCGCTCGACGTACCCCGTGCACGTCCATTGGACCGAGCAGACGAACGGTGTGCCGACCATCCGTCAGGTCTGCGGGTGAGCTCCCGAAGGCAAAGGCGGATGGCCACGCGGCGCAGTATGCAAGTGGCGCAACGCGCTGTCCGAAAGCATCTGGCCGCCCGACTGGGTCAGCGTGCGAATGACGGCGCTCGCGCTGTCGGCGACGGCAGACTCGTGCAACGCCGTCGCCGCCATCACGATGCCGAAGTAGGGTGCGGCCTCGTTTGGCGCCGCCGCTGCCGCCGCCCGGTATTCTGCGAGAGCCAACGGGTACGCCTTGGCCCTGTACGCGGCGTTCGCACTGTCGAGTGCCTCACGGGCCGCGGCGGGCAGAGGCGGTGCGTTAACCGAGCCGTCGCCTGCCCCGGAGACGGGTCCCGGCAGCGCTCGCGTTGCCAAACGTTGGCGCGACCGATACCCGATCGTGGCGAAAAGGGCGATAACACCGACGATGAGGAGCGTCACAAGGACCGTGGTGACGATCGTGCGCCTGAGACTCGGTTTTTCGGAAGGGTAGGTCGTCGACGACATCGCTGTCTCACTGCCCGAGCATCAGCGCGACCTTCGCGACCGCACCGCGCCGGACCACAATGTAGAATGAGTCCATCGTCCAGCAAGAGCGAGGTCGGTGTAGGGCTTTACCTGGCATCCTGCCTCAGAGCCACGAAGGTTGGGCAGCGATCGATCGCACACGGGCAACGCCTTATTGGATCGACCGTCGAAATAACCAGGTCGCCGCACCGAGAGTGACGGTGGCGATCGCAGCCATTGGCCAGAGGTCGGATGCGATCAACCGAAGGTCGGCGCCCTCCAGGTACACGCGCCTGGCCAGGTCAATAGCGTATCGCAGGGGGTTGACCAACGTCACGTACTGCAGGCTGGCGGGCATACTCGAGACAGGTGTCGTGAGGCCGGACAGGAGCGAAAACGGCATGATCGCGACCATCGAATAAATCATGGCCTGCTGCATTGTTGTCGCCAGGGAAGAGATGAGCAGCCCGATGCCAACCGTGGCCAGAAGAAACATGACGATCCCGATGTAGAGCGTGACAAATGATCCGGCGAACGGGATGCGGAACCAGAACTGCGCTACGAGCAATGCGTTGGTAGCCTGTATCGTCGCCACGATCATGGAGGGCACGGTCTTGCCGACCATGATCTCGACCGGGCTATAGGGCGTGACCAGCAGCTGATCCAACGTCCCGTCCTCGCGCTCGCGGACGACTGACATCGCCGTCAGCAGCAAGCCCTGGTTCAACGTCAGCGTCACGATGAGGCTGGGAATGAACGCCCATCGTGTTTCCAGGTTGGGGTTGTACCAATCCCGGGTCACCACTTGTATCGGGGGCGCCCGCCCGCCGTGCTGCGCCACCCAATCAGCGTTGAACTTCGCCACCACCGCCCCGACGTAGCTCGTCGCGATGCCAGCGGTGTTGGAATTCCGCCCGTCGGCGATGACCTGGACGACAGCGGGCGCGCCGGCGACCAGATGCCGTTCGAAGTTCTGCTCCACTTGCAGAGCGAGGACGACTCGTTGCTCGTTGATGTACGTCGTGAGATCCTCAGGGCGATCGAGGTTGGCAACGCGATGAAAAACACCCGACCCATCCAAACCGGCGAGCAGCTGTCGCGACGCTGGATCGCGAGACTGATCCAGAACCGCGTACGGCACGTTGGTCAGGTCGTACGTGGCCGCATAGCCGAAAATCAGGCACTGGATGATCGGCGGTAGGATGAGACTCAATCGGCTGCGCGGGTCCTTGAGGACGGCAAGCAGCTCCTTGCGCGTCAGAGCAAGTATTCTGTAGAGCGCGTCGATCATGCTGCCGCCATTATCCAAGAGTCTTCCGCGTCAGCGAGCGCGCCACCCAGAGTAGCACTGCGGCTGCCGTCGCGAGCACGATGATATTGGGGATCACAATACCCCACACGTTCCCGGCCAGGAACAAGGTCTGAAGCAACGTGACGAAGTACCGAGCCGGTAAGATGTACGTGAGCAACCGTACGGCGACGGGCACGCTGCGGAGGTCGAACAGGAAGCCCGATAGCAGGAACGCGGGCAGAAACGTCGCGATGAGTGTGATTTGACTGGCCACGAACTGGCTCTTCGTGGCCGAGGAGATCGAGAGGCCCGCGGCAAGCGCGACCAGCAGATAGACCGCCGACACCGTGGCCAGCAGCCAGACCGAGCCGCGGAACGGCACGTGAAAGAGAAACTTGGCGGACAGGAGGCAGAGCGCGAGGCCGATCATGCCGAGGGCGAAGTATGGAATGATCTTGCCAAGCAGGATCTCTCCCGGCCGCACCGGCGTCACGAACAACGCCTCCAATGTCCCGCGCTCCCACTCCCGCGCCATGACCATCGATGTGAGCATCGCGCCAATGAGGGTCATCACCAACACAATGAGGCCCGGCACCAGGAAATAGTGACTGTCATTGGCCTCGTTGAACCACATCCGGTCTCGCACGACAACCAGCCCTGCAGCCGCGGGCTGGCCCTCAGCTACCTGCCGCCCCGCCCACTCGGCGACCGCACCGCTGGCATAGCCCTCAATAATGCGGGCCCGGTTCGCGTCGACCGCGTTGACGACCAACTGCACAGGTGCCTGACCGTCGGCCACCCGCCGTGCAAAATTGGATTGGATCTGCACGATTCCGTCGACGCCACCCGTTTGCAGCAGCCGCTCCGCCGCCGGCATGGAGGTGAAAACGAACGTCCTGAAGTACCGGGACAGCTGAAAACCCGACGCCAACTGTGCAGCCTCGGGACCGGGATCCTCCAGCACCAGGGCGACATTGACGTCCTGGACGTCCAGCGACAGCCCGTAACCAAACAGAAGGATCAGAATCAATGGCAGCACGATCCCGATCGCGATGCTGCTCGGATCACGAATGACCTGACGGCCCTCCTTGCGAACGAGTGCCGCAATCCGCCGGAGTGCGCCGCTCCGCGGGTCGGGAGAGGCCTCACCCCTGTCATTCACGACGCCTCCGAGGACACTCGATCAGGCACCGAGCCGGCGGACCGTGCCGTCTCCACAATGGCGATGAAGGCATCCTCCATGCTCGCGTGGTGCCCCAGCGCCGTGCGCGCGCGACCACGGATTTCCGCCGGCGTCCCATCCGCCAGCACGCGACCGGCATCCATCACCGCGATCCGGTCGCAGTACTCGGCCTCTTCCATGAAGTGCGTCGTGACGATCGCGGTGACGCCCGCCGCCGACAGCATGGTGATACGTCGCCAAAAATCCCGTCGCGCGTGCGGGTCAGCACCGCTCGTCGGCTCGTCGAGGAACAACATCTCGGGCTCGTGGAGGAGAGCTGCGGCCATCGCGAGGCGTTGTCGAAACCCTCCCGGGAGCCGTCCACTCGGCAGGTTGGCGAGCGATTCGAGATCGAACTGATCGAGCGCCCAACGTACACGATCGTTTCTCTTGTCGCCTCGAAGGCCGTAAGCCCCGGCAAAAAACTCGAGATTCTCGGTCACCGAGAGTTGCCCGTAGAGCGAGAATTTCTGCGCCACGTATCCGATCCGGCGACGGGCCGACGCCCGACCTCGACGCACGTCGGCGCCGGCGACACGGAGTGTTCCCGCCGTCGCCGGCAACAGCCCGCAGAGCATGCGAAAAGTCGTCGTCTTTCCCGCGCCATTCGGTCCCAACAGACCGAAGATCTCGCCGCGACGCACACTGAAGCTGATGTGGTCGACGGCCGTAAACGCGCCGAACTGGCGGACCAGATCACGCACCTCGACAGCAATATCGGTTGTACCGCGCCAGGTCGATTGCTCGACCGGCGCAATGGACTGAGGTTGGTCGGGTCCTCTCGCGCCGCGCAGGAGGATCATGAAGCCATCTTCGAAATGCGGCGCGGTGGCAGTCATCGCCGCGCGGGGAACCGGCGCGCTGCCTTTCTCGGACTCCACGCGGTCAAACACAACACGGACCTGACCGCCCTCGGGCACCGCGTCGATCACCGTCGGGTCGGCAAGAAGATGTGCCTGCAGGTCACGAGCCTTTGTCCCCGATGGCGGCTCCGCCAGATACACGCGCCCGTCGGCCAGCTCGCTCACTTCGCGTGGCGCACCGTGCGCCAGGACGCGGCCCTCGTGCATCACGACGACGTGACTGCATCGATGTGCCTCGTCGAGGTAGGATGTGCTTAGGAGGACCGTCAGACGTTCGTCTCCTACGAGGTGGAGCAGAATCTGCCAGAGCTCGCGCCGTGACAGTGGATCCACGCCGACCGTTGGCTCGTCGAGCAGCAAGAGCTCGGGTGTACGAATTAGCGTGCACGCGAGGCCGAGCTTCTGCTTCATCCCCCCGGACAAGTGGCCGGCCAAACGACGTGTAAACGGGCCAAGGGCCGTCATGTCCATGAGATACGGATATCGGGCACGTCGCTCCTCGTTCGGGACGCCGCCCAAATCAGCGTACAAGTCGAGGTTTTCCTGCACTGTGAGGTCTTCGTACAAGCCAAAGCGTTGGGGCATATACGCGATGCGCGACTGTACCGCTTGCGGGTTGTTGGCGACGTCCAGATCCAGCACCCGGAGCTGACCCGCGTCTGAGGTCATTAAGCCTGCGGCCAGGCGGAGCAGCGTGGTCTTCCCCGCGCCGTCGGGTCCCACGAGAGCGGCCAACGCGCCCGGGGCAATCTCGAGCGAAACGCCGTCCAGCGCGTGAACGATCTCGCCCTTCTCTCGCACGAATTGCTTCTTGATGTCACGGGCCCAGAGCACGGGCTCCGGTGGCAAGGCCGTCACGGACGAGACGACGGCGCCGGCTCCGGGATCGCCGGTACGGTGAGCGAGCGGCCCGTGTCATGCTCCGGGATGGTGGCCTCAGTCGACACGCTGACCGTAGCAGGCATTCCAAGGCGAAGCACATCGGCCGTGTCTCGCACGAAGACACGCACCTCGTAGACTAGGCTCGGGCGGAGTGCCTCGGTTTGGACTTCCTTGGGCGTGAACTCGGCGACAGACGAGATGAACCCCACCCATCCGGGGAAGCGCTGCCGTGGAAAAGCATCGACGGTGATGAATGCTTGGGCACCCGGGTGGACTTTGCCGAGATCGGGCTCGGACACATACGTGCGCACCCACTTTGGGTCGGTAATGGCCAACGAGAATGACGGGCTTGTCCGGAGAGGCCATCTCGCCTGGCTCCATCAGGCGCGCTTGCACGACTCCGTTCGATGGCGCCAGGAGCACAGCGTCGGCCACATGTTGTCGCAGGAGCGCAAGCTGCGCCTCGTCGGCACGGAGTTGATTTTCGGCCTGGGCAACGTCTTCGCTGCGGGGGCCCACCCGTTCAAGCTCGTATGCTTTTTCGCTGACGGCGAGCTTCGCTTGTGCGACGTCCATGGCGTCTTTGGCGTTGTCCACATCCTGTTCACTCACGATGTGGTTCGCGGCCAATGAACGAAGTCGCTCGTAGTGGTCGCGGGCCGTCTCCGCATCTGCCCGCGCTGACTCGACAGTCGCCTGGGCCTCCGCGACTTCCTCAGGGCGATTCCCGTGGTGGAACCGGTCCACGGCATCGCGTTGAGCAGCCGTCAACGCCGCCGCTTGTGCCGCCTGTGGCGCGAGCCGCGCCGTATCCAGCCTGGCGATGACCTGGCCTGCACGGACACGATCTCCCTCTTGCACGAGGACGGCGACGAGGCGTTCAGTTTCGTTGAAAGGCAGATCCACTTCCCGGAGGTCGATGTTGCCGTGCAGGATCAGCTCCGTGTCGGGTACGGGGCGGTCTGTGCGTTGCCATGCAAAGACAATCACTGCAGCCAGCGCGACCAGCAGTCCAACCGCGATCACCCACCGCCGCATTCCACCCCCGGGGACGACGACCAGTTCACCCGTGCCCGCCGATCACGTTCGCAAGGCGGCCTTCGAGAAAATAAGGCCGTTCAAGGGGCCTCTGGCATGGAGCCAAGCGGGCGCCGTCACAAGACGGCCACTCGCGGGCTCAAGAGACCGGGTGCACCTTCGGGATTCATGATTCATCATATAG
>CAWKMU010000003.1:0-3653247 GCA_963850905.1 uncultured Gemmatimonadales bacterium
GAAGCTTACTTCGTGCTAAAATCGATTTTCCCTGCAAAAGGCGAGCAGCGAAGACGAAATTCGGCCCTGCTGTGAGAGCGACCGGCAAGCGGGTGCGTTCCCTCGACGGTCCAGCTTTCAAATATCCCGACCGGCAGCACAAAGAGTACCGCCGAAAGGATTCCCCAACAATGCAATGGCTTGGGGAACGCTGGACTTGTTCTATCGGGTCCGCGCCACTCCGCTCGAGAGTGAGAATGCGACGTCGGCGTTGCTGCCGCGGAGGACTCGCGCGAACTCGACCGTCCACGCTTATCGTGCCGAGCGCGATAGCCCGGTCCGAGATGGCAAGTTGATTACGTGAAAGGCACAAGAGGCGGACATGCTCGACAGCCGATGCGCCTCGAGTGTCGTTGCCCTAGTCCTCGTCCAGGTCGTCTGCATGTCCGCGACGGAATCAGCGCGCACCCCAATGCGTCCAGCTTGACAAGCGAAACTGGGCTGGCGTTCCTTCGGATCCTGCGCGGGGTCGCTCAATCGCCGCTCTGAACGGGTCACCCTGACCAGCGGCCGATCGACACGCACCAGAGGATCGGGATAGCTGCTTACGAGAAGAGTTGGCCTGTGGCCACTTCTTCCTAGCCTACCCCGGAGTCATTCGGCACCTCTCTACGCCCGCTCGCATCGTCACATGATCAACACGATTTTGAGCGCGCTCCTGCCGATCGTTGTCACCTTCCTGCTTGGGTACGTGGCAGCACGGCACCATGATTTTGGCCCGACGGATGCTCCGATCCTTAATCGGATGGTGCTGCTCTATGCCGTGCCGCTGGCGCTATTTGGCGGCACCGTCAGCACGTCACGTTCCGTCTTGGGTCAGGACATTTCAATGGTCATCGCGCTATGCGTCGCCATCATCGGCTTGTACGGCGCGGTCTATCTCATGTTCCGTCGCGCGTTCCACCAAGCGGTGGCCACCAGCGCGCTCGCCGCGCTGACGTCGTCAGCGCCCGCAGTCCCGTACGTCGGCCCAGCTGTCCTCGGTGATCTCTTCGGGACGCGCAGCGCCGTGCCGATTGCGATCGCCAGCACCGTGACCAACCTGACAGTCGTGCCCGTCACGCTACTCCTCCTCGCGTTGAATACGACGTCGAATACGGCGTCACCCGTCTCGCGTCGCGCTCTGTTTGCATCAACCCTTCCTGAAGACGATCAAAGAACCGATCGTGTGGGCACCGGCACTCGCCTTCGTCATCGTCTTATGCGGCATCCACATTCCGCAGGTGCTCGTGCATTCGATGTCGATGCTGGGATACGCATCCGGCGGCGTCGCGCTCTTCGCCTCGGGCATCGTCCTGGCCGCCGGCGCCATCACGATCAACTGGCGCGTCGTGCTCATGGTACTGCTGAAAAATATCGTGCAGCCCGCGCTGGTCCTTGTCGGGTTGCGATGGTACGGCTCTGCGGATCCGATCGTTAGCCAGGCAGTACTGACAACGGCAATTCCAACCATGCCCGTCGTCATCATGTTTGCGGCCCAGTATCAGGAGCGGCGGTCGGAGGCCGCGTCCGCCGTCTTCCTCAGCGTGATCAGCTCAATCCTGACAATGGGCGTGTTCATCGCGCTGACATCCTGAGCAAAGCCGGCCGCCTCATTCTCCGCGTGTGCTCTATAGCGGCACATGTCATGCGCCGGCTGCCGGCATAAGCAATGGCAAGGCCGACCATGCGGGTCTCGTTCGTGGCGAATGGTCGAGCGTTCAAGTCGCGCCCTGGGCGGAGATTTCACCATGGAGAGTACGCTCGGGGTCGGCACTGAATGCTCGGTGCTAACACCCGCGGGCCCGTTCAACCTCATATACTGGTGGCCACGTGACGACGCTCACAGTGAACGAAACCAGGCACGTCTACAACGGTGATCCTGCGAGACCCCTTTTGTGGTTTCTGCGGGAGTCGCTTGGGCTCATGGGCACACGTTTTGGATGTGGTGCCGCGCTTTGTGGTGCCTGCACCGTTCACGTGAACGGAGAGGCCCGTCGATCGTGCAGCATCACGCTGCGCGATTTAGAAGACGCCAAGGTCACGACGATCGAAGGCCTGAGTGCACGAGGTCCCCACCCCCTTCAAGTAGCGTGGATCGATCTCAATGTCCCGCAATGTGGTTATTGCCAGTCCGGTCAACTGATGCAGGCTGCGGCATTGCTCGCCGTGAATAGCAAGCCGACCGACGAGGATATCGATGAGGCAATGTCCGGCAACATCTGCCGGTGCGGCACCTACCCGCGAATTCGAGCGGCAATTAAGCAGGTGGCGTACGGGAGGCAGCCTGGCGGCTTTTTCCCTCCGTTGGCCAGTATTCCCAAAGGCGGCGCCCTATGAGTGAACAACCTCTCTCGCTGACACGTCGCTCTTTCGTTTTTGGCATTTCCGCGATGACGGGCATGGTCGTTCTCCGAGAGCTTCATCTCGACGCTCACTCACTGCCGGCCTCCAGCAAGACGACTCCTGAAATCACCGTGTGGGTGGTGATCGAGCCCAGCGACGCGGTGACCAGTTCGTGTCGCTCGATCGGAAATGGGTCAGGGGACTCTTACTGGACTGCTTATGCTCGTGGCGGAGGAGCTTGAGTGCGAGTGGTCGCACGTGCGGCCTGAATTCGTGCCACCTTCGGAAAACCTCGCGCGAGGGAACGCATGGGGTTCGATGACCACCGCTGCGAGTTTTGGCATTCGGACGTCGCAGGATTACCTCCGAAAGGCGGGAGCGCAGGCCCGCATGATGTTGATTGCCGAGGCCGCATCTCGGTGGCGTGTGCCAGACGAAGACTGCAGCGCTTCGAAGAGCGTAATCCGCCACGCTGCGAGTGGGCGGAGTCTTCGCTTCGGTGAGGTCGCTGCCGCCGCGGCTCGACGCCCGGTGCCAACGAATGTCGTTTTGAAGAAGCCGGAGAATTGGACGTTGATCGGGACTTCAGTGAGACGGCTTGACACGCCAGACAAGGTGTTTGCTCGGGTGCGCTATGCGAGTGACGTGCGCCTGCCTGGTATGCTCTGCGCCGCGGTGCGTGCATGTCCCGCCTTCGGCGGAAAGCGGATATCGTTCCAGGCTGATGCAATCAAGGACATGACAGGTGTACGCCATGTGCTTCCGGTCGATGACGACGCCGTAGCGGTGCTCGCTGACACGTGGTGGGACGCACATCAGGCACTTGAACGGCTGCCCATAGTCTGGGACGAAAGCGCCTCAGCACACCTAAACACCGCAGACATTATTGCTGATTGTACGCAGGCACTGGATGCCGCCGACATAACCAAGGGAAGACAAGCCGGCGATTTCGCAAAGGCACTGGCAAACGCACATAGCTCTGTCGAATTGGTGTACCACGTACCGTATCTGGCACACGTGACAATGGAACCACAAACCTGCACGGCCCGCGTGACGAAGGGCCGAGCTGAGGTCTGGGCGCCAACCCAGAATGGAGAAAGGACACTACAGGCGGTCGCAAAGGCTCTGAATCTCGACCCGAAGAACGTTGTAGTGAACAAGTGCCTGCTGGGCGGCGGTTTTGGCCGGCGTGGAATCGCGCAGGATTGGGCGGTGCGGGCGGTCCAAATAGCGCGACAGGTCGACGTCCCGGTGAAAATGCAATGGTCACGGGAAGAAGACGTTCGCCGGGATGTTTGCCGCCCAATCGCGGTGGCAAAACAAACCGCTTGTTTCGACGCAAGTCGCCGATTGACCGGTTGGCAAGTGCGGCTTGCCGGCCCCTCGATCTACGCGAGCATCGCTCCCGAACGACTCGTGAATGGTCAGGATCTCGACATGATGAATGCATTCCAGATCGAGGATATGCCGTATGCGGCACCGAACCTGGATGTGGGTTATGTGATGCGGAATAGCCCGATCCTGGTAGGCTTTTTGGCGTGGCACGAATCACTCGCAGAATGGCTTTTTCCGTGAACGCTTCGTGGATGGAATGGCGCATTCGATAGGTGCAGATCCATTCCAGTTCCGGCGAGCCCTTTTGGCGAACGGCCCGCGTTCGTTGAGAGTCCTCGAGGCAGTGGCCGAGCATGCCGGTTGGGGGAAGGCGCCGGCGGGCGTACATCAGGGCATTGCCATCGTCGAGTGTTATGACTCGGTGTGCGCGCAGGTGGTTGATCTTTCCGTCGATAACAAAGGAGGCATCACCATACATCGGGTGGTTACAGGCATCGATTCCGGGTACATCGTGAACAAAGCCTGCGTCGTCGCCCAGACTGAGGGGTCGGTCGCGTGGGCGCTTGCTGCAACAATGACTGGAGAGATTACTCATACCCGTGGCCGGGTCGACCAAAGCAATTTTCACAACTATCCTGCGCTGCGGAATGTTCGAGATGCCCCTGTCGAGACGCTGCTTGTATCGAGCGGGGATCGCTTTCTCAACCGCTGGGGAGGGATAGGAGAACCTGCTGCGACGCCTCTTGCGCCCGCGATTGCGAATGCTGTTTTTGCCGCGACAGGCAAGCAGATTCGTTCGTTGCCGCTAACAAACTACGGTCTGACGTTGGCTTAAAATGAGCTCACAAGCGAGGTCTTCACTCAGCGTTCTCCTCCCCGCAGTTTGCATAGCCGCCGGTCTCTCGGCAGTGAGCTGCGCGAAACCAAGTCGGCCAATCAAGAAGTCGGGTGACGCCGCGGGTCTCTTTGTGCAATTTGATGCCCACGTTGACCTCTCCGCGCTGCATGAATTGCCACACATCGACTGACTTCCCGCGGCAGGGGAATGACCAGGCACCGTCACATCATGCTGGTGACTCGCGGTGCCGAGAGCAATGGCGCTGCCGCTCTGCACTGCGCCACATGCCATGGGGCTTCGAACGGGGACAACGGGGTACCGGGCGCACCTGGTTGGCAGCTTGCGCCGCTCAGCATGGCTTGGGAAGGCTTATCTGCAGGTGCCTTATGCCGCGTGATGCTTGCACCCCAAAACGGACAGACAGCTCAGAGTATTGTTGCCCACATGAAAACTCCGATTGTGCAGTGGGCTTGGTCGCCGGGGGTCGACCTTGATGGCAAACAGAGATCGACGCCGCCGCTCTCCCGAGATCAGTTCCTAGCATTGACTCAGGCGTGGGCCGACAGTGGAGCCCGTTGCCCGAAAACGTGATTCACTGAATCAGGAAAGAACCAAGTTCTTGATAGCGCGACGTGGCCGGGGGCCACATTGGCACCCCGGCGCCGAAGATATCCTGTATTCGTGGATGGACCGCGCCGTTGGCGAAAACGAGTGGCGATGCATCGCTTCTGGTGCCTCCCTAACCAAACAGGGGTGTTGGGGCGCAGCTGTCGCGACCGCGGTTTGTCAGACAAGACTCAGAGGCGTTGCAGTGGGGGTTGTCATGAGTAGGAACAGTTTCCCAATCCGTGCTTCGCCCCGGAGGACAATCGATCTCCCCGCGCTCATCCTGGCTCTTGGGACATTCGCGATCGGGACGGATGCGTTCATCATTGGCGGCATCCTACCGAAGATCGCGCATGACCTCTCGGTCAGCGTCGGGCTGGCCGGTCTGGTCGTATCGGTATTTTCCCTATCGTATGCATTCGGCTCGCCCATCGTTGCGGCGCTAAGCGCGCGCTGGCGGCGCTCGACTGTCATCATCGGTGGGCTAGCCGTGTTCTCGGCCGCCAATCTGTTGTCGGGCTTGTCACCAACATTCGGTTGGCTTTTGGCGACACGCGTTGTTGCTGCACTCGCAGCGGGGCTTGTCGCCCCGGCTTGTTATGCGCTCGCTTCAACACTCGGCTCGTCACATAATCGTGGTGAGATGTTAGCGATCGTCGCAGCCGGGTTTACCAGTGCTATCGTCTTAGGCGTCCCCCTTGGGGTCTTATCGGCAATTACGCCGGCTGGCGGGGTTCGCTGATCTTCGTAGCGATACTCGGAGCCATCGCCGCGCTTTCAATGTTCGGCGCAGGAGTTCCGGAGCCTGACTCGAGTGACAAGTGCACCCAGCCCCTCTGAACAACTGCGGATTTTGCGCCGCCCCGAAACCATCATCGTCCTTACGCCATTTCTAATTTGGTCCATCGCCAACTTTGGGCTTTATACGTTCATCGCCGCCATTCTAGGGCGCCAACTGTCGGCAACCGCCATTCCGGTCTTGCTACTACTCTTCGGATTGGGTGCATGGCTGGCAATTTCATCGGTGGCGCGCTGTCCGACCGGTATGGTCCTCGATGGCCGACGATTATTTGTCTGGTGATGTTGATCGGTGCCCTCGCGGTTATTGAGCCGGCCAGTTCGTCGGTAATTTCGGCGAGCGTCACCATGATCTGGTGGGGTGTCTGCCAAGCTGCACTCTTTACCCTTCAGCAGCAGCGAACTATTGCACTAAATCCCGGGGAGTCGACGTTGGGCCTCGCCTTGAACAACTCTGCGCTGTATCTGGGGGCGTCGGTCGGAGCGGCAGGAGGCGGAGTGGTCATTTCAAGGTGGTCCCTTGCCTTGGTTGCTCCGACGAGCGCGGCTGTCGCCACCTTAGGTCTGCTGGCGCTTCTGATTTTGCCGCGGGGCGGAGCGCGTGCCGCTTCCACCGGCCCGATCATTTCTGTTCATCACAATCGCCCCTACAACGTTCTCTGAGCCCTGTCTGACCAGTCGCGGTCGCGATAGCTGCGCCCCAACCCCTGCGTGTGGTTGGCTGGAACCGGAAGCTTTCGTCTCGACCATCGCGATAGACGCACGGGTGAGCCCGAGGAAATCGCCAAGGCCGTGCGATTTTTCGCCTCGGTCGACCCGTGGGATGCCACGAGCGCCGAACTATTTGTCGACGGTGGCAGAGCGCAGGTGTGGTCGTTTCTCCAGCGAGGATGTGCTGATGGCCGGTGCGTGGGTAGTGGAGCATTTGTTGGGTGATTCGAACGAGAGGAAGATCATCATCCGGAAAGCACGCAGTGTGGAAGAGGAGCACGGGCATTCAGAATAACGCACGGCCTCACACCGTAACGCAATGCGAGGCTGAGGCTTAATCAATCGGGACGGCGGGATTTGATCCCGCGATCCCTGAACTCTATTCGCACTATTGGTAACGGTTGCGAGTCCAAAAAATGTCTCGCGTCTTTATTACAGGGTCTACTGACGGAATCGGCCTCATGAGCGCCCGGCTTCTTCTCGAGCAGGGCCACCAGGTCGTGCTGCACGCACGCAGCGCGGCTCGTGCGGCCGATGCCCAGCGCACCCTACCCTCTGCCGAAGCTGTGGTCGTGGGCGACCTTTCCAGCGTCGCTCAGACGCGCGCCGTCGCCGAGCAAACGAACCGCCTGGGCCGTTTCGATTCAGTCATCCACAATGCCGGCGTGGGCTATCGGGAGCCACGCCGTATCCAGACAGAGGACGGTTTGCCGCACGTCTTCGCCATAAACGTGCTCGCGCCCTACGTGCTGACAGCCCTGATCGAAAGGCCAAAGCGCATGGTATATCTGAGCTCTGGTATGCACCGAGGTGCCAACGCCAGTCTGGAGGACGTCGAGTGGACGCAAAGACGTTGGCAGGGAGCGGAGGCCTACGCCGAAAGCAAACTGTACGACGTGCTGCTGGCGTTTGCTGTGGCTCGGCGCTGGCTCAATGTCCTTTCCAACGCACTGGAGCCAGGCTGGGTGCCAACTACAATGGGTGGCCCCGGTGCCCCTGACGACATCGACCAGAGTCATCGAACCCAAGTGTGGCTTGCCGTGAGTAATGATCCTCAGGCACTGGTATCTGGGCGGTATTTCTATCACATGCATCAACGGGCGGCTGATCCTGCCGTTTACGACACAGCGCGACAGAATCGATTGCTTGATATCTGCCGGCGGCTTTCAGACGTAGCTCTGCCAAACGGCTAAAGGAAATTCGCGACAGAGCTAAAAGGGAGTTCCGTTCCGCATCTCCGCGCCGTCCGCAAATGCCGACCCGGCACGCAATCCCACGCGTGTCTACCCAATGGCCGATAGGTCGCCCGGCGCGCCACGCTGGCCCCGATTTCCGGAAGGACTGGGTCAGCATCGAGATTCCGACGCTCCAAATGCCTCAATGGGCCCCTCAGCCGAAGCGCAGCCCTGTAACGCACGCGCCACCCTGGCCACGCAAAGCTCTCGATCACCCGAATACGTCAATTCAGTCCGCCACCGAGCGAGCGGTAAAGCTCAACCAAATTGCTGCTTCGGCTGAACCGCGTCGTCGCGACCTGCGCCTGGGCCCTTTCCCTTTATAGACGATACGCTGCGCATCGAGCACGGTCAGAATGGGTCAACCGAGCGTTGAGCTGACGCTCGACACAGCCGGGCGCCCAGCGGTGAGGCTGAGCAATCCCAATGCGGACGCACCGACCGCCGCCTTAGAGGTCGACTACAAGGGCGCGCACGTGATCTTCAATCGCCCGGGCGGGGCATCGAGCTATCTGTTCCTGAACAACGCCGGCGCATCTGGCGTCGTGCTTCTCGACACGAGGGGCGTGAGGCGGTTAGCCGCGCTTGTCACCCCGGACGGAACCCCCAACGTCGAGCGCTTCGGGCCTGACGGCAAGCCGCTACCCTGATCATGTGGTGGTGGATATTGTGAAGCGCTACTTGGGATCGTGCGCCCTGGGAGTGGAGTACCGACACATGTGCGCGGAGAGCCGCCGACCAAGTGACCGGAATACACGGTTCCTCTTTCGGGGGCGTCGGTCGTGATCGAGCGGCGGCGTTTCCTGCTCCCTTCCCACGTTCACTGACACAGGTTCACCCGACGTCGGAGTTTCCATGGCTGCTGAAACGATCATCTACAATGTGAAGGTCGCGACGAATCGAGTTCCATCGTTTGTCGAAGCTATTGCCATCGAAGCTGGAAAGATCGCGCTACCGGATAATAGCGAGGAGATTCTCCGGCTGCGCGGCCCGGAAACCAAAGTCATTGATGGTAAAGGAGGACGGTGATCCCCGGGCTCAACGATTCGCATATGCACCCGATCCGGGGCGGCCTGAATTACAACATGGAGTTGCGCTGGGATGGCGTGCCTTCGCTGGCCGACGCGCTGCGTATGCTGAAGGAGCAGGCCGCGCGCACGCCCGCGCCACAGTGGGTGCGCGTTGTCGGCGGGTGGACGGAGTTTCAGTTTGCCGAGCGCCGGATGCCGACGTTCGATGAAATCAACGCGGTGTCGCACCGGATACGCCCGTTTTCGTCCTGCACTTGTACGACCGTGCGTTACTGAACGGTGCCGCTTTGCGCGCGGTGGGTTACACCAAGGACACGCCAGATCCTCCTGCCGGCGAAATCCAGCGGGACAAGCGAGGCAATCCAACGGGACTTCTCGTCGCCAAACCGAGCGCGTTCATCCTCTACTCGACTTTGTTCAATGGGGCCAAAGCTGTCGCGGGACGATCAGCTCAATTCTTCGCGTCTCTTTTTCCGTGAGTTGAATCGGTTCGGCATCACAAGTGCGGTTGATGCGGGCGGCGGCTTCCAAAACTATCCTGACGACTATGAAGTCGTCAACGAACTACATCGGAGAACCAACTATCGGTTCGCCTGGCTTACAACCTTTATCCCCAGAAGGGGGGTCAAGAGCTCGCGGATTTTGAACGATGGGCAGGGATGACGAAACCTGGCGAGGGGGACGACTTCTATCGCGTCAATGGCGCCGGAGAGATGCCTCGTGGCTTCGGCAGCGGATTTTGAGGATATGCTCCAACAGCGGCCGGACATGGCGCCCATCAATGGAGAGTGAATTGAAGGCGGTGGTCCAATATCTGGCGGAGAACCGATGGCCGTTTCGCATGCATGCCACTTACAACGAGACGATTTGTCGGGCCCTCGACGTATTCGAGGAGGTCAACCGGGAGATTCCCTTCGAGGGCCTGCATTGGTTCTTCGATCACTGTGAGACGGTGACAGATCACAATATGGAGCGGATCAAGGCGATGGGCGGCGGCATTGCTGTGCAGAACCGAATGGCATTCCAGGGAGAGTACTTCGTCGAACGCTACGGCGCGCAACAGGCGAAGCGGTCACCCGCCGATCCGGCGGAGGCTCGAGATGGGCATTCCCGTCGGAGCTGGCACGGACGCGACCAGAGTGGCGAGCTACAATCCGTTCCTGTCCCTCTATTGGCTCATCACTGGAAAGACCCTCGGCGGATTGACGCTGTATCCGAAGCAAGACCGCATGGACCGCGAGGAAGCGCTGAAGCTCTACACAGTAGGAAGCAGTTGGTTTTCAGGTGAAGACGGTAAGAAGGGATCGCTCGCACCGGGCCAACTAGCGGATCTGGCCGTTCTGTCCGCGGACTACTTCTCAGTGCCAGACGAAGAGATCAAGCGACTCGAATCCGTGTTGACGCTCGTAGGTGGGAAGGTAGTCTACGCCGCCGGCGAATTTGCGAGGATGTCGCCTCCGGATCTGCCTGTCAGTCCAGCATGGTCGCCGGTGGCGGAGTACGGCGGATATGCACACGTCCCGGAATCAGTCCTCGCCGGGTCTCATTCCATGGTGCACGCCGACGGGGCCTGCGGTCATGTGCACAGTGGACAGAGCAGACATCACCGTCAGGTGTTGGGTGAACGGGGATTGTGGACGCTGGGGTGCGATTGCTTTGCATTCTGAACCTGTGGAGGGACCGATATGAAAGCGGCGCTCATTTCGTTGGTGGTAGGCCTACTTGTCGGTGTCGTATATGGGCTCATTCGGGTGAAGAGTCCTGCGCCGCCTATCATTGCTCTGGTCGGACTGCTCGGGATGGTGTATGGCGAGCAAGCTGGCGAATGGCTGCTGACAAAAATCCACTCGACGAGCGGGCCGACCGCGTCGAGTACACCCACGTCGCCCGGCCAGCCGACCTCACCACCATGACCGCCGGTTCCCTCGCACTGTTCCTGGTTCTCGGCGCCGCCGGTCGGATTCGCCGGCGGCCTCTCGCTGATCGTCGGTCGGTGAGCCAGTCGGCTCACCAGCCGTATTTGGCTTCGAGGCCCAAGTAGAAGCTGTTCCGCCCTCCCGCGCGGCGGATCGCGTCGCCAATGGCGTAATACACCGTCTCCAGGGCGAAGGCCGCGTAGCGCGTCACCGCGTAGTCGGTACGAAATTGCCCGTACGTGCCGCTATAGCTCCCCGGTTGGCCAGCCGTGCCACGGATAGGGATGTCGGGAATCGTATAGAATGGCGTCGGCTGTCGTCTCGCGCCACACGCCGGCGGAAGCCAACAGCACAGTGAGCGTCGAGGTCGGGTATACCGTGATCGACGGCTTGACATGAATGAAGTTCGTGTAGCCTGTATAGCCCGCGAGGGCGAGATAATAACCATTCGGGAAGAGCGGGTTGAACGTGCCGAGCGTGTGATCGTGCGGGTCACTGTCCCCGGACGCTGCGTCCAGTTGCATCCCAAGGCGTGGCGTCCATCGGACTGAGCGGATGGTATAGCCTCCCAGTGATCCGACGGCCCACGCCAGAATGTTCTCGTCGGCGATGCGACCGGTTTGGCCCATGCCCTCCATGTCCAGATCGAAGCCCCCGGCCTTCTGGGCGAAATGGACATCGAGCACGTCGCGCCGCTCGTTGCCGCTGATGCTCGGGAAATGAGCCCCATGCTGCGTAAAGCGCGACAAAGTGGCTGACAGCTGGCCCGACCCGAACACCTGGTGCTCCAGGCGCACGCCACCATAGGTCAGCGCCTGACTGCTGTAGTCATCAAAGACGTGCACATCCTTATCCTGGACGGGCTGGCTGTAGAAGCCCGACAGCCTCCAGGCACCATGCAAATAGCTGAACCAGGCAGCGTCGAACGACTGACGCACGTTCGGGCCGTCGCGGAGTGAGATGAAGCGCTGGAGATCGAACGCGATCTGCTGTCGCCCCACTCGAGCCGTGAACGTGCCGCCGCCAACCGGCTCGGTCACAGCGACAAACGCTTGCTCGAGGTCGAGTTGGTTTACGTCGGGTGGCGTAAGCATCACTTTGCCCGGCGCGAAGTCGCTCTGGAGTTGGGTAAAGATCTGCACGCGCGCGCTCGGATGGACATCGGCGTGCAACTCGAATCGGGTGATGACGTAGTCCTCGTTTACGTTGGGAGGCGTGCCCAAGGCTGGGGCGTTATTGCTCTCGAAACGCACCCTGAGGTCGGCGCCGAGCGACAGGTAGGCCTTGGGATTGTCTCGAGAGAGTGGGATGTATTTCAGGTTGTCGAATGGCTCTCGTCGGACACGCGGATCGGCCAACACCGACCAGTCTTCCTGCCACCGGTTGAAGAGAATCGCGGGTCGCTGCGGCGCGGTCGCAGTCGAGTCGCTGTCGCGCGCAGATCCTGTGTGCAAGCTCAGGACGCCGATCACGAGCACGCACGCTACATCCATCAAGTACCGCTAGAGGAATGAATCTCCGCGATATATCCGCCGGGAAACTGCACGATGGCCTCCTGACGATCACCGGCCGTGTACGGCGCGACGAGCACAGTCGCTCCGGCCGCTTTCGCCTTGTCGAGCGTGGAGGAGAGGTTGGAGACCTCGTACCCGGTCAGCTCGTGGCCATAAGGGTACGGCAAATGACCGTCGGTCACGAGTACGGTGAGTTTGCCGAACCCCGACTCGATGCGGACGCGGCGATAGCTGTCGTTCGGCCGGCCGATTTCCACCCCAGGCGCCTTGGGGTCATCGGCGAGGATCTTGCCGTGCGAAAATCGGACGAATCCCTGGATGAATTGGTCGGCCTTGTCGGTCGACAGGTAGACGCGATTCTCCGGCACCGTCTTCAGCTTCGGCGATGACGCTGGGGTGGTGTGCCAGTACAGCTGCATGTGTACGCCGCCCGGCCATTCGAGGATGACGTCGCTGCCAATTGGATCGGGGAACGGCGTCACGATAATGTCTGCTCCATTCGCCCGGGCAGCGCGAACAGCCGTGTCCATGTTCGTGACCAGAGAGCCCGTCCGTTCGGAGCCGAAGGGGTATGGGATCGGCGTGGTGAAGCCGAGCGCTGACACGCCGCCGACCGGCGTGGACACCGCCTGCCACATCGTCTTACTTGGCGTCGGCGTGATCGTGGTTGGACCCTCCTTGGACGTTGTGCCGCCAAACGTCGCAATGAAACTGGCGACGAAACGGTCGAAGTCGTCGGGGGCGACATAGACGTGGGTCGTGGAGTACTGTGAACCGACCGTCACGTCCGGTGTCAATGCGGCCCCCACTTGAGCGCGCGCCGCCAATGCAACCAGCAAGGCCATCAGCAGGGATGCGACCATGTGCACGTGGGTCGGCCTGAGAGAATGCCTGTGGTGGCAACGCCGGACCGCGCGGCGACCACAGCTTGGCCCGCGCCATATGGGTCGAGTGCTGCACCATCCTCGCCTCCTCTCCGGCTCGCGACAATCGGCTCCTCGACAATGAATAAGTCAAATCGCCTCGTACCACAACGGGCCGTCTCCGCCTGACCTATCTCCGTTATTACCGATCTCCGCGACTTCAATCAGCCCCGCTCTGACGGACGGCGGCCAAGAAGGTGGAATCGCGGCAATTCCAAGGCGGAATCGCGGCAATCGCGCCCTCGCGCCGCGATGTCGAGGAGCGGGATAGACTCCAGCACACTCCCGAAGAAATTGCGCCGGCCCGTGACGGTGAATCGCCCGTTGCCCTCAGCGATATTGGCTGCGATTGAAAGGGCCGCGCGATTCGACTGATTGGCGAGGAAGTAGGCCCGCGGGAAGAGCCGGCTCGCCGCGCAAACGGTCTCTGCGAATCCGACGCTTTTTGTGGTGGACGAGGAGCGTCTCGAAGGCAAGCGGCACGCGTCCACACTGGCCTCCGCCCGTCACCCGAGCGTCAGACCAGAAAGTAGAAACTAGAGAGTAGACCGAGTAGCGCGGCCCCGTGGCGCTCACTGCCATCGGGGCCGTTGGTTGTTGTTCGTCTACTTTCTACTTTCTGCTTCGCTACTCTCTATTTTTCCCCGCTCCGCGGGGAAAAATGGGGCTTCCGCGCACCAACTGTGTTGGACTGGGACGAGCGAATACAGAGGTAAGGGCGAGCGAACCATCTGTTTATTGGAGGAAGCAGGCGAGTAACGGTCGTCTGTCGATTTCCCCGACCCTCGTTCGACGCCACTATACAGGGGTACTTCCGATCCCCGATTTCCGACCCTAGCTGAGGATCCGGACCATGCGGTTCATGGCAATCCATTTTTTCACGCCGGCCGGCGAAGGCCGGCCCGATGCCGACGACCGAGCAAATGCAGACAGGGGTGAACTTCCACGAAGAGCAGGTGAAAGCCCGAGTGCTGTTGCAGGCCGAGGGGCTGCACCCGAGCTCGAAGGGTGCGCGTGTGCGGCTCTCGGGGGAGAAGCGGACGGTCACCGACGGGCCGTTCACCGAGGCGAAGGAGCTCATCGGCGGGTTCTGGATTATTGAGGCCAAGTCAATGGAGGAGGCGATCGAGTGGGTCAAGCGCATTCCAAACCCGTGGCCGGAGGACACCGAGATCGAGGTCCGGCAGGTCGCCGAGCCCGAGGACGTGGAAGAGATGACGCCCGAACTTGTAGCGCAGATAGCGAGGCTGCACGGCGAGGCGCCGCTCGGTAGGGTGACGACACCCTGAGCCTCAGCCAAAAATCACGGGACCAATCTGCGGGGAATCTCTACACGGCCGGGTACAATCGCGCGTACACGCCGACGGAGGATGTTTGGGTGGCGACGTTGCCGGTGGGGCACGCGGATGGATGGCCGAGGGTGGCGGCGAAGGGGGCGAAGGTTCGGATCAACGGGACATTGGGTGGATTCAATTGGTCGTCGCAACACTCTCACCGAGGAGGTTGCGATGACAGCACCGAGGCGACGGCGCTCGGATCGGTCTGGACGTGGCAAGCTGCATTCACTGGGCCGCCCGCCGGTCGGGCGGCGTGAGGACCGGCAGCGGTTCTGGGGCGCTATCGCCCGCGGCTGCTACTCCGAGACCGCGGTTGCCGATGCGCGAGTCTCGTGGGTGGTCGGGGCACGCTGGTTCCGACAAGCTGGAGGCATGCCGCCGTCACATCTCGCCCCATCCGCGTCGCCGCTGTCGGGGCGCTATCTATCCTTCGCCGAGCGCGAGCAGCTGGCGCTCCTCCACGCCCACCACTACGGCGTCCGCGAGATTGCCCGCCAGCTTGGGCGCGCGCCCTCGAGCATCTCGCGCGAGCTGCGCCGGAATGCGGCGACCCGTGGTGGCGCGCTCGACTACCGTGCGACCACGGCGCAGTGGCACGCCGACCGGGCGGGCCGCCGCCCGAAGCCGGCGAAGCTGGCGACAGACGCGCGGCTCCGGCAGTATGTGCAGGACCGCCTCGCGGGTGTGATCACGGCGCCGGACGGCGCGGCGGCGCGCGGGCCGGCGGTGCCGTGGAGGGGCCGCAGGCACGGGCGTCGGCAGCACCGGCAATGGGGTCGCGCGTGGAGTCCGGCGCAGATCGCGCATCGGCTCCCCGTCGACTTCCCGGAGGATCCCACCATGCGCATCAGCCACGAAGCGATCTACCAGGCACTCTACGTCCAGGGCCGCGGCGCGCTCCGTCGCGAGCTGACCGCCTGCTTACGCACGGGCCGGGCGTTGCGCGTGCCGCGTGCCCGCACACGGGCCGCGGGCAGAGGCTTTGTCACGTCCGACCTGCTGATCAGCGCTCGACCAGCCGAGGCGGACGACCGCGCGGTGCCGGGGCACTGGGAGGGCGATCTGATCCTAGGCCTCGACAGCTCCGCCATCGGCACGTTGGTCGAGCGCACTACACGCTTCACGCTACTGCTCCACCTCCCGCGCATGCGGGGCCACGCGGCTGGCGCGCGCACGACCGACACAAAGAACGGGCCCGCGCTCGCCGGGCACGGTGCTCCGGCGGTGCGTGATGCGATCACGCGCGCGATCCAGACACTACCCGCCCAACTGCGGCGGTCGCTGACGTGGGATCAAGGGGCAGAGATGGCACAGCACGCACAACTACGCGTTGATACGGGGCTCGCGGTCTACTTCTGCGATCCGCAGAGTCCCTGGCAGCGGGGGACGAACGAGAATACGAACGGACTATTGCGGCAGTACTTCCCAAAGGGCACGGATCTGAGCGCGCACAACGCCCCTGATGTGGCTGCGGTCGCGCTCACGCTGAACACGCGACCGCGCAAGACGCTCGGCTGGAGAACGCCTGCCGAAGCGCTGAACGAGCTGTTACTCTCACACACACAAACCGTTGCGACGACCGATTGACTCTGGGTTGTATCCGGTGATCGCATCGGTGTCGGCGAGCCACACGACATTGCGATGCATCTCGGCGCGCTGTTGCCGAGGCGGGTGGTGTAAGGCGACGCGACGCCCGCTGTCGAGAATCCGGTGGCTGGTTCGACGTAATAGGGCATAGGCGACAATGGCCTTTCCCGTTACCGCGAGGATCCCGACGATGATGTCCACGGCAAGATTGATAGCCACGTCCGCCGCAGGTCTGACCCTGGCGTCGGCGGGCCCAGCCACCCTTCACACACCCGCCCCGTCGAGTGCTGAATCGGGCTACGCGCCGGTGAACGGCCTTCAGCTCTACTACGAGATTCGCGGGACCGGGGCCCCAGTGGTCGTCCTGCACGGCGGCCTAAGCAACACGGAGTTGATTGCGGGCATGATCACGCAGCTCGCGCGCACGCAGCGCGTGATCGCGGTTGACCTTCAGGGGCACGGTCGCACGGCGGATATCGATCGTCCGTTCACTTGCGAGGCGATGGCGGACGACATCGCTGGGCTGCTCCGCTATCTCAAGATCCCGAAGGCGGACATCGTGGGATACTCGCTCGGAGGGTCCGTCGCGCTGCGTACGGCGATTCAACACCCCGACATGATCGGCAAGCTCGTCGTGGTCTCGGCGGTGGTTCAGCCATCGGGCTGGTACCCGGAGCTGCACGCCGCAATGGAGCACGTGGGCGCCGGCATGGCCGACGCGATGAAGCCGAGCCCCGCGTACCAGACCTACGCCCGCATCGCTCCGCGTCCTGAAGATTGGCCGGTGTTACTCGACAAGACGGGGGCGCTGCTGAGGCAGGATTTCGATTGGACGCACGAGGTGAAATCGATCGCGGCGCCGACGTTGCTGGTCTTTGGCGACGCCGATGCGATACGGCCGGAGCACATGGTGGAGTTCTTCCATCTGCTCGGTGGAGGCACCAAAGATGGCGGCCTGGACGGGTCCGGAATGTCAAAGGCTCGGCTGGCGATTCTGCCCGGCACCACCCACTACACCATCTTTGATTCCCCGCTCCTCCCTCCCTTGATCGTGCGCTTCCTCGCCAGCGATGACTCCCGCATCCGACCCAACACGAACTAGCGTCCTTCGTTTTTCACGTCGGCCAACACTGCGCGATCGTTGAACATTGCGCGAGACCCAGCAGCGCGGCCCCGTGGCGACTTACCGCCACGGGGCCGTTGTTGCTTCTCGTCTACTTTCTACTTTCTGTGTCGCTACTCTCTATTTTTGGCCGCTGTGCGGCCAAAAATGGGCCTGGGTAGAGTTGAACTACCGACCTCACGCTTATCAGGCGCGGGGTTCTCTGCCCTCTTGCCGGCAAGTTGCCGGCTTTCATAGTGACGGCCTGCATATCCGCCCGATCGTAGAGCGCCCGATGCCGGAATATGCCGCCTCCAATTGGAACCTGAATTAGAACCATCTTGCGCACGGCCGGGGCTCTGACCACACGCGGTCCGGTAAATTCGCTGCTCAGTCGACTCGGCAGCCGGATCAACACTCAATGGTCGTGCGGTCCCGCCCGGTTCGCATCTGGAACACACGCCCCGATCCAGCGAAGGGATCACCGGCCGCCGTGCCGCTCACGACTCTTTATGACCGTCACAAGGGCGCGCAATGCTTCGTTAACAGCCTTCGAGTTCGGAAAGACCTCAGCCACATCGCGGTCGAGAACCACGATGTTGGTGCCCTCCGCGTACCGGGCCGCGTACTTGCCGCGTACGCCACCGGTGAAATCATATTCGTTTCGCATCTCGTCGTCTGACATAGTCGCGGCGATCGGCTAGCGATCGCGTTCTTCGTGTTGTCGCCGCTCGCGCGGCGTCGCCGGCCGGGCCGATATGAGCCGAATCTCGTCGTTCTCATCCGCGTGGACCACCACTACCAGCCGCCCCCGTGCGGAGGACCCAAGCGTCAAGTACCGTGCCTCCCCTGTGGAGTGATGGGGGTCTCCAATCGTCACTGACAGCGGGTCACCAAACACCGTGACCGCTTCCGTGAAGTCTACCCCGTGTTTCCGAACGTTAGTATCGGCTTTATCGGGATCCCAAGTAAAAGAGAGGCCCACGCCTCAAATATACGCCATGCGTGGAAACCCACGGCCGAGGCCCGAGTCGAGTGCCGGCGACGGTAGCCCAGTTCAGAGAGAAGATGGCCGGGTACCCCGGTGCCACGAGGAGGCGCCGGTCGCGACCAGTTGATCCAGTTGTGCCGCATTCTCCGGCGCCACGCATCGGGATCGATATCTTCGACGCGCGCCGGCGACGTCAGCGCCAAGCCGAGGCGCTTCATGTAGTCCTTTTGCTGCGCGACCGCGTTCGCGTCGTTGTGGTTGTACGACAGCTGGAAACTCAATGGATCGACGGTCGGATTCACACCCCCAGGTGTTGCGATCGCCACTTTGAATCCGCCGTCCGTGAACTTGCGGTGTGGTGTCACGAATTCTTCCGACCAGAATCCCGTCGGATCGGCGTGGCATTCTTCATCGTCCAAACACTCGCACCCGACAGCACCATAACGATTGACGACATTGCTCCTCGCCCTCCCGTTGGGTTGTTCGTCCCGCCACAGGCTGCCTCCCACCGCCGCGCCTTCCCCGTTAACCGCGCCTTTCTGGCGATCAGGACGACATCACCGACAGGCGCTGTATCCTCGACCGTCCGGCAAGACACAGTGCCTGCTCCAGTCTGACCGGGCCTCGTCCCTCACTGTTCGCCAGGTTATTCGAGAACCTCCGCACTCGGTAGACGATAAACCCGGAAATCAGCTTCCCGGATTTGAGTGAACGAACGAGACCATACCCGAATGCTGTCGGAGTGGCTCGCTCATCCCATTCTTAGGAAACTGATTCCCAGAGTATCCGGGTACCTCGAGGTTTTGCAAAACCCTACGTTGTCCCGCCATGGCGGCGCCTGGACCCGGTACTGAACGGTCATTGGAGGATGCGGTGAGTGACAGCCGAACCGTGAAGGACGAGGCCGACATTCGGAGCACGTTGGCGTCGTATAGTGACGCCCTCAACAGCAGCACGACGGCTGGGGTGCAGCCCCTGTACACCGACGACGGCGTGTTTATGCCGCCCTACAGCCCGTCGGCGGTCGGCAAGGCCGCTGTGGAGAAAGCCTACGATGCTGTCTCAACGAGTTGAAATTCCGCGTGAAGTTCACGATGGCGGAACTGGTCGTGATGGCTCCGACTTGGGCGTACGTCCGAACGAATTCGGCGGGCACTACATGGCACCGTTCGACTGGTAGTACGACCTCCGAGGCGAACCAGGAGCTCTTCATCTTCAAGAAAGGCGACGACGGCAAGTGGCGCATTGCACGGTACAGCTTCTCGCCGACGAACCCGCTGCCCAGGTGAGACTCCGCCGTTCGTCTACGTTTGCTTGCGGTCACGAGCGACCCGTACGCTGGCGGCGCCCAACGTCAAGGGCTGATGTCTGTCCAGGGCCCGAGTCTGGCGGCCCCTGCTCCTTCAGCAACTGCGCGACGACTCGGTCTTCATCCTCGTACGCTCCCTCGCCGAAGTGATGGAACCTGATGCGTCCATTTCGGTCGGCGATGTACACGCTCGGCCAGTATTCGTTGTTGAAGGCGCGCCAGATGGCGTAGTTGGCGTCGAGCGCGACAGGGTACGTCACGCCGAGCCGCCGGACGGCGGCCGCCACGTTCTCCGGCACGCGTTCCGGCGCCAGTTCCGGCGTGTGGACGCCGACAACGACGACATCCTGGCCCTTGTACTTGGCCGCAAGCGCCTTGATATGCGGTAACGCGTTGAGGCAGTTGTAACACTCGAACGTCCAGACGTTCACGACCACGACCTTCCCTCGCCGTTGATCAGGCGACAGCGCCCGGCCATCGCCACTGGTGTTGAGCCATCCCGTCGCACCATCGAACGACGGTAAGGGACCTTCGTCCGGCCTTGGGACCGGAGCGGGGGCGGCTGAGTTGCCGACGAAGTGCATCACGGTGGCCTGCCGGTGCGGGACGAGGCGAGCCAGCAGGACCTCCTCCGCGCCAGCCGTCTGGGCGATGCCGTGCGACGCAAAGAGACGCGCATCCCACCCGATCGCAATGACCAGCGCCGTAGCGATCGCGGCCGCGCCGAGGATCCGCCGGGCCCACACATCTACCAGATGCCCCCCAATCCGGCGGAGCGCACGCAACACACGGCCGCCAGCAGCCAGCCCGCCGGCCAGCGCCAAGGCAGCTCCTGCGCCGAACGTCGCGAACAATGACGCGGCAAGCACCGGCCGCGCGCCGGCTGCGGCGGCGCCAGCAACGAGTCCGAGAATGGGCCCCGCACATGGTGCCCAGAGCAGTCCAGTGGCAACGCCGAGCACGAACGAGCGCCCCGGTGCGGCGCCCGGGGTCGAGTCGGTGGCTGGCTGGCCAGCGCGCCGCGTCCCGTCCGCTCCGCCATGCGACAGACGAGCGCCGAGACGAACCAGCGGATTCGTGACCCAGCTCGCCAACCGCGGAGAGAGGAGGCTCACTCCCGCGAGGCTGAGCACGACGAGAGCGGCAATCCGTCCGACGCTAGAAGCCGCGGCCACCTCAGCCGCGCCTGCCGTGCCGACCATCGCCACCGCGACGAACGCGAGGACAAGACCGCCCAAGAGCGGCAGGGTCTCGCGGGCGAAGGGTCGTCCACTCCGCGCAAACACGAACGGAAGCACAGGCAGGATACAAGGGCTGGCGATGGTCAACAGCCCGCCCGCGAACACCGCGAGGTAGAGCAGGGCGATCATGACACAATTCTCCGGCAGAGGAAGACCCTGCGCACGCGTATAGTTGCAGGCTGCAAACCCCAGTCGCGGCTCATCGGCGGCTCCAGCCTGCGCTGACGAGTGCCTCGAGGACGCGTGCGCGCAAGGCGATCGCATCTTCGTGCTCGCGGCGCAACGCCCGAAGGCGGTCGATCAGTGCGCGCTCGAACCGCTCATGTTCGCGGCAATACACACACTGGGCGAGGTGCGCGTCGATGGCCGCCATCGTCGGGGCATCGAGCGTCCGATCCAGATAGTCCCAAAGCGCGCGAACGGCGTGCTCGCAATCGACAGGCATGTCAATGGTATCTGGCGGCACCTTGGAATCCCAATCAATCATGGGTGGCTCCTCGTCCAAAGGTGTTTTGCCCGATCCCCGCATCGCGCGCGTGGGCGATCAGGGCGCCTTGCACGGCACGCCGAGCGCGGAACAAACGCGATCGAACGGTCCCAATGGGGACGCCCAGCACCGCGCCAACCTCCTCGTAGGTCTGGCCCTCAATGTCGATCAAGACCAGCACGCTGCGATGGGGTTCCGGCAACTCGTCGACGGCCCGCAGGATCGCGGGTCGCACGTCGATCTCGTCGAACAGATTGCCAAGTCCATCGCGCATCGCCCGAATGTGAGACATCACTGCCGGCACCGCGTCGACGTCAGCCTCGTCGCTTTCGACGAACGGCGCCCGTTTGCGGCGCGATTTCACGAACGTGTTCCGGCAAATCGTGAACAGCCAACGTCGCGGGTCACTGCCCCGGAGGAACGTGTCCCAGTAGCGAAACGCCCGCAGGTAGGTCTCCTGAACGAGATCATCGGCGTCGGCCCGGCTGCGCGTGAGCGAGAGAGCGAACCGCGCGACGTCCGCGAGACATGGCAGCGCCAAAAGCTCGAACTCTCGCGACCGCGCCTCCGAATCATCGCCCTGCTCACTCACGTTTCTTACCCCTTGCTCGCCTACCGACCACCAGGCTGCATGGCGTGGCTCATCGGAAACGCCTTGGCGATGGCCACCGCGACGTCCTGATCTGCACCAACCCCAGTGTACACGACCGCCCCGTCCGCGTTGACCACTACGAGATACGAGGTGTGTGGGACTTTGTACGCGGCGACGGCCTTCCCGTCACGATCGAAGACGAAGACACCGTTCAGGTGCTTGGCCGTCACGTACGCTTGTTCCTTCGCTGGCGTCTGATTGTTGCTGACCCCGACCGAAACGAACGTCGCCCGGTCGCCATACTTGGTCTGCGCAGCCTGCAGAGAGGGCTCGAGCCGCTTGCACAGCGGGCACCAGGTGGCCCAGAACTCTATCACGACCGGCTTCGTCCCGATGTACTGTGAGAGGTCGACTGCGTGGCCATCGAGCGTCTCGACCGAGGCACCCGGGGCCTTGGTGCCGACGGCCACACCGACGGTCCCAGCGGAGGCCATTGCGGAGGAGGCCATAGCGGAGCCCATGCCGGCCTCCTGGGCAGCGCTGGTGCCTGGAATGGTCATGAGCGCGACGGCAACCATCGCGAGGAGTGAGACGAGGAGCTGTGCCGATGGTGTCATGCGGGCTGCGAGGTGCGATGATGGAGACATGGAGGGACCAATAGAAGGGATGAGGTGAGAACTACGGTGAGACTACGACAACAGGGTGCCCATCTGGACGAGGTAATACTCAGCGACGCCGAACATCAGGATCGCGAAGGCGCGCTTCACCCAGAGCATCCAGCGACCGGCGGGGGGTAACCGGACGATGCCACCCGCGGCAAGGCCGACGGCCACGAGTAACGTGCACATACCGAGCGAGAACACGAAGAGGTAGAGGAACCCAAGGGTGGCGCTGTGGGTCGTGCTGACCCATGCGAGGAGCGTGGCCATGACGGGCGCCCCGCACGGAGCAGCGACGAGACCAGAGGCCGCGCCCACGCCGAACACGCCGGCGACATGTCCGCGCCCGTCGAGTGACGCCGCCCGGCCCAAAAGCGCGCGGGGCACCGGGACCGGGACCACGTCGAGCATCATGAAGCCGAACAGCGCGAGCAGATTGGCGAGCAGAAAGTAGAGCCAGGGGTTGGTGCTGATCGCGCCGAAGAGCTGCCCGGTGAGGCCAGCGAACAACCCCAGCGTCGCATACGCAAGTGCCAACCCGACGACGTACGCAATAGTCAGGAGTGCCGCCCGACTGAGCGATCTCTCGCCTCGGGTCGCATGCCCTCCGACGATCGCGGCGGTGATCGGAATCATAGGGTAAATGCACGGCGTCAGGCTCGTGAGCACGCCGCCGAGAAAGACCAGACCAAGGGCCGCAACGGGGTGCGTCGACAACAGATTGGCGATACTACCGAGTGCCACGAGTGACTCGCGTTATGAGGCCGAGCCCGGACGGCGGTGACCGCTCGCCCAGGGTAAGGGACGTGCGGCGACATGTAGTCCGCCCCTGGGATGAGAGTTCCATCACGGAGCGTGTTGACAACCTGACAACCACGCCCGGCAATCGTGACCATCTTTTGGCCGAGTTCGAGATCGGGACTGTCGGCGAACACTCGAGCGTAAATGCGACGACCCGCTCGGGCGTGCCGTCCATCGTCCCGCTCACTTCGACCCGGACGTTGGTCATTGCCGCGATGCGAGAGCGGGTTCCGCGCAGTCAGAGTGCCGCGTGATCTTTCACCGCGACTTCGAGCGCCCGCTTGAGCCCGAGGAACCGCTCGTCGACGGCTTCCGGGTTGTCGCCGTTGAGCGCGATCAATTGCGCGCGGGCTCCCCCGCCTCGGATCACGTCGAATGCGTTCTTCTCAATGCCGTCCACGATTGCGTTTGCGACAGAGTCGGCCGGCTCCAGCGTGAAACCGAGCTCCGGTCCGGCCCGGTTCGACCTCATCATCGGCGTATCCGTGCCGCTGGGGTAGGCGGTCAACACGTGCACCCCTTCGCCCTTGAGCTCCCGGCGTAGCGCTTCGCCGAACCGAGCTAGGCCGGCTTTTGCGGCCGCATAGGTCGCGTAGAATGGCACGCCAACAAGGGCAATGCCGGACGAAACGTTCACGACCATCGCCTCCCCGCTCGCGCGCAGCGCCGGCAGGGCGGCGCGAGTCAGCAGAATGGGTGCGACCAGATCCACCTCCACCATTGCTTGCAAATCGGCTTCGGATGTGTTCTCGAGGCGTCCGGCCCTCACGCCGCCGGCGTTGTTGACGAGGATGTCGAGTCCCCCGAGCGCGCCGAGCGCCTGAGTGATCGTGGCGGCGCGGCCGTCGGGCTTCGCGACGTCGGCGGCGATGCCCCAGACGCGCGTATCATTGTGGTAGTCACTTTGCTGCAGGCTCCGGACGGCGTCCGCGAGCGCGTCGGCACGTCGGCCGGTGATCACGACGTTCGCGCCCTTCGCCAGGAGGGCGCGCGCGAGCGCCAGGCCGATGCCGCTCGACCCGCCGGTAATCAGGACACGCTTGCCGGTGATGTTCATATCGGCTTAGACCGCGACGCGGCCGCCGTCGACGGGAACGACGGCACCGTTGACGTAACTGGCTCGGTCGGAGGCGAGGAAGAGAATCACCTCCGCGATCTCCTCCGGGCGCGCGGCGCGGCCGAGCGGGATGGTGGAGACGATGGCGGCAAAGCCGTCACCCATCGCCTCGGTGCCCGGCGTCGACGTCGGTCCGGGGGAGACGGCGTTGACTCGAACGCCGTTCGGCCCGTACTCGCCCGCCCACACCTTGGTCAGGAGCGCCGTCGCCGCTTTCGACGCCCCATATGCCGACAGACCGGGCATGCCGAACTCGGCGACCATCGTGGTGACGTTGACGATCGAGCCGCGACCACGAGCCGCCATCCGGGGCGCAATCGCGGCCGTCAAATAGAACGGCGCCTTGACGTTCACCGCGAAGGTCTCGTCGAACGCGGACTCCGGCAACTCGTGCGTGGGACCGCCGGGGAAGATGCCGGCGTTGTTGACCAGGATGTCGACCTCGGACGCACGCGCCCCGAGCGCTCGTACGTCCTTGGCCGAGCTGAGATCGGCACGGATGAACTCCGCCTCGCCTCCCTCCGCCGTGATGGCTTCGACCACCTCGGCGCCGCGCGCCTCGCTGCGGCCGCTAATCAGCACCTGCGCGCCCTCACGGGCCAGCGCTGCCGCCGCCGCTCGCCCGATCCCGGACGTTCCGCCCGTGATGAGCGCTGTCCTTCCTGCTAGTTCGCCCATGTTGATACCCCTCGATCGTGATTGGACTGTGTAGTCCACAATATAGTCGGAGTACTGGACTGTCAAGTCCAGTGGCGCTAGCTTTTGCTCATGCGCGAGCCGAAGGCGCCGGCGACCGACAGGGGACGGGCGACCCGGGAGAGGATCCTGCAAGCCGCCGCCGAGCTGGTGGCGGAGAAGGGCGCCGCCGGCATGAGCCTCGACGACGTCCGCGCGCGCACGGGCGCCAGCCGCAGCCAGCTGTACCACTACTTCGAGGATCGCGACGATCTCGTGCGGCAGGTCATCGACGTCACGACCAACGTGGTCATCGACGTCCAGGCCGACCTGTTCAAGCACCTCGACTCCTGGACCGGAATCGACCGGTGGTTCGACGCCCTCGTCGAGCTGCAGGTCGAGCGGCAAGCACGCGGCGGCTGCCCGATTGGCTCGCTCGTCGGCCAGCTCGCGGAACGGGACGCCGGCGCCCGGGCGGCAATCGCCGCCGGCTTCGATCGCTGGGAAACCCCTCTCCGCGATGGGCTTGTCCGGATGAAAGCGCTCGGAAGGCTACGTCACGACGCCGACCCGTCAGCGCTCGCCACTGCGACGATGGCCAGCATCCAGGGCGGCCTCCTACTCACCCAGGTGCGCCGCGACGCGTGCCAGCTCCGCATCGCCCTCGACGCAGCGCGCGCGAACCTCCGCCTCAGTGCCAGCACCCGACCGAACCGGAAAGGTGACACCAGAATGAACCTATGATTCGGACTGCTCGCCTTCCTCGAAGCAAAGTCCGCAAGGGCGCGGACCTCGCTGGGCTCATCGTGCGTGGCCGCGAGCGCACCGTTCGATAAGCGAAGACCGTGACGCGGTACGCCTTCAGGCTCGGCCACGTACGCTCCTGAGCAGACGCTGGCACGGCCTTACCTTGCGTCCCAGCGAGGCGCCTCCGCGTGGAGTCTCAGCGGCGCATGGCCCGTTCGATCTCCACGCCTTCCCTCCGCGCGTCGGCCCATCGGAGCGGCAGGGTGCGGATCTCGCCACTCGTCCGCGCATGTACCAGGTGGTCGAGACACTCCATGATCACGCGCCGCTGCAGCACGCGGTGGAAGGGCACGCCGAAGTGATGTCCCATCATGAACGGCAGGAACACTGAGCGTGGCGGCTTGGCGTGTTCGGTCACGTCTCGCGCTACGGTGGGCGAGACGGTGGGGATTCCTCGGCGTTCGACGGCGCGCTGCACGAGCGCGATGCTCTGAATGGCAGAATGGGTCAGGCGGGCGCGGCAAGGACAATGTCGGCGCCATCGGACCACACGGCGGCGGCGATATCCTGTGCGAGCGTCCGCTCCAACCGGTCCGGGTCCATGTTGTAGCCAATGAAGGAGTAGAAGGAATCCGTCAACCCGCCTATCACCCCTTCGGCCGCCAGCTCGCGAAGCCGCTCGATGGGGAAGATGACGTTGAGGTCGCGGTCCGCGCCGGCCGTAGGGTACTTGAGCTGGTGAATCTCGAGGTCCTCGACACGTGAAGACAATGGCACACGACGGAAGGTGTAGTCGCCAACCGGATGGACCGTGTCGAAGGGGAGCGTCCCCGTTGGCTGCACGCCCGACGTGCTGATAAAGGTCAACCGGCACTCGGATAGCGGTTTTCGCAGGGGCGCGAGTGGCACGAGATCGACCGTGTCGATCATCGACCCGGGATACCGCTCGTTCACCGTTTCCCATAGGCCAGGGCGAAGCTGCCGGGTCTCATTGCCGTCAGACGTGTCCGTCATGGATCCACTCTCCCGAACGCTGCACGAAGTAGAAATGCAGGTGAAAGTACAAGTGAGCTAGCGTCTCGGGGCCGCGTGTCCCAATGGTTTCCAGGATGAATTCCCGGTCGGTGGCCGGCATATCGAGTAGCGGGATCGAGCGCCTGGATCCAGGCCTTGTCAATCTCCCTCCGGCCCCTGTCCTCGCTTCCGTCGCCGAAGTGCAGTCGCACATACCGAATGAGCTTATCGTGCTCCCCGGCCGCGAGCGCGTCCTTGAGATACTGGAGCGACATTCGTGTCAGCCCTCCCCCGCCGGCCGCCCGCCAGTACGCCGAACGCGAAAGTCGAACAGCTCGGGCCGAGCATAATGGCCGGTCACATCCAGCGTCATGCTTTCCTCCCGAATGCGCGTCAGATCCAGTTCGGCCACGAGCACGCATGGCTCGTCGTACGCCGGCCCCGCGAGGTAGTCGCCATCGGGGCCGATGCATGGCACTCCCGCCGCGCAGTATCCACTGTTCCGGCCGCGCCACGCGCTCCGGATGCGCCTCTAACTCCGGCGGAAGCGACGACGCGCGCATCAGCGACCCTGCTGCGAGCACGAAGCAGCGCCCTTCGAAGGCATACTGCCGGCTTGCCACCTGATGCATTTCGTGCGCAGTCGGCCAGACTGCGACGTGGATATCCTCGCCCGATTCGTGAAGTGTCTGGCGCACAAGGGGCATCCAGTGCTCCCAGCAGATCGAGCCTCCTACGCGGCCGGTCGGCGTGCTAACGGCACGCAGACCCTCGACGTCGCCGCTGCCCCATACCATCCGTTCGGTGTAGGTCGGCACGAGCTTGCGATGATGGTTGAGCAGGCGGCCGTCAGGTCCCAGCGTAAGGAGGCTGTTGTACAGGGTCCCGCGCCCAATCCCATGTTCCGTGCGCTCCGTGACGCCAATGACTACTGTGACCGCGGCCTGGCGAGTCATTTCAGCGATCATATTGAGGGCGGCGCCTGGCACGCTGACGCTGTCCCGGGCCATCCGGGCGAACACCGCCTTGGTCGGCGGATGGTTCCACAGCGCGACATCGCGGCAGAGGTCGAGCCAAGCGGGATAGCCTGGGATCCACGTCTCGGGGAAGACGACGAGCGCCGCGCCCGCCTCCTGCGCGTCGCGGATGCCGGCGGCGGTCCGAACGAGGCAATCGTCGAGATCGACGCCGACCTCCGCCTGCACGACCGCGACTTTGACGCTCTCATTTCTCATCCGACCGAAACTAGAGGCTGGCAATGCCGCCGTCCACGAACATCTCCGTCCCCGTGATGAACGACGGTGCGCGATTACCTGTTCGATCGACGTAGACCGCAGCCGCTGCCGGAGTTCCATCCATCCGTCGTCGGGAACGACTTGGCACCAAATGCGCTCTCGTTGGCGCGGGGGGGCGAGGGATCTCGACTCGCTAAGGCCGTCGCGTGCTCTTGGCCGACGACCTGGACGCCGTTGTCGGCCTCGCATGGTGGTCGAGACGAAGAGGCTCGATGAGTCGAGCAACAATTTCATCGACCGCTGCGTCGGCTTTCGCCTCGATTTCCGCTGGCGTCTGGTCCTGGATTGGATGCGGGACGTACACCCCATCGAAGTCTGGCCGTCCCAGCGCCGCCGCCTGCGCGCGGGCCGGCAAAGCGAATTCGTGCGTCGCGACAGCGACGGCGGGGATGCCAATTGTTTCGAGCCGGATCGTGTCGTGCAAACTGCACGTTGTGCACGACCCTCAATCGGCTAACGCTTCGATCACCGCGTCGACAGTCCGGAGTTTCTCGAGGACCTGGGCCGGCGCGGGCTTGGTGTACGTCGGCTTGGTCTCGCGCACCACGCTCGCCACGCCGTGGTGCGCGAGCAACAACTGCTCGACGCGATCGAGAAAGACACTGCCGCCCGGTTTGCTGATGTCGAGCAGCGCGACGGTCTTGCCGGCGAGTGTCGACAGCCGCGGCGCGCCCGCGGCCGTCGGTCTCAGTTCGTTGCATGGATTCACGAGAATCATGGACATGGATAGGTCACCCGTTGGCTGCCTCGCGGGCCGCTGGCCCAGCCTCCAATCACGGCCGAGAACTTTCCAGCCGTGCCACCCGCAACAATGATACCGATCGATTCCGGCGATCGGAATTTCTGGTAGCACCGTTCACCGCCGATCGTAACTTCTCGATACAGGTGCGTCTGACTCGAGCCTTCGCCATCCGGGTCCTCGTAAACGCGCATTGGAATGCCGGTGTTTTCGAACAGGAACTCGCGCGCATCTTGTTTTCGCAGACCGTCGCGATGGATCGTTCGCGCGTGCTCGAGCCCGATGATCACCAGCGCCTCGGGGCCCATGCACGCGCGATATGACCAGACCGTCGCCAACGCGTGCGAGATCGCCTTAAGCACACCGGCGGCGCTGCGCGCCACGTGCTCGCTCACTCCGTGTGGCGCTTCGCCGGCAAACAGGGTGACCGCGCTCTGACTGGATGGGAATCCGAGTTCGACGTGCAGCGGTTCCCACGGGCTTTCTTCCTCGTTCTCCGCGATGCAAAACGAGAATTTGCCTGGGTTCCCGAGCGTGGACATGTCAATCGCATCCGGGACCGCGCCACCGAGATTCCTGAGAATCAGCTGCAGCGCCCGGCCCAGCGTGCTGTTGGCGCGCGCGACGTTGCTGAACACGTTCTGGCCGCTCGCAAACCCAAGCCTCCCGCGCGCCGGCCCGTTCACGATGACGAGCGGCGCCGCGAAATGCGTGGTTGCCTGCACCCCGTGCGCGTTGAACCGCTCGTCGCATAGGGCGCGCACCAGCGGAAGCAGTACGTCCATCATTCCGGGCTCGCACCCCGCCATCACGGCGTTGGCCGCGATCTTCTCCACGGTCGCTTCGCCATAGCACGGCGGAATCAAGCCAATGATCTCCGTCGGATCGCGCCCGCCGATCATGCGCTCCACCCGTTCCACCGTCGGCGGCACCACGGGCAAGGGATCGCCGAACTCCCGGGCACAGAATTCCCAGGGGTCTTGAGACGTCTCGATACGAGAGGCTCCCCTTCCTGCAGACGCATAGAGGTTCAGCGGGTCCGCAGCCAGGCCAGCATCGTGGTGCTCGAGGTGCCGGGAGGAGCAACCCGGTTTGCGATGGGGCAAACCGTCGTGCACATCGGCAACGGCGCGGACGCCCATCGCCGCTGCGATGGCGTTCAGATCATCCTTGTCGAACCCGACCTGGGCGCGTTCGACGTGCCCATCACTGCCGACCAGATAGAACGCCGGAACCGACACGGGATCGTACGCCGTCGACAATCGCAAGCCCTCATCGACCTCAATCGGAAACGCCGCCGCTGTCTGCTCCTTGAACTGCTGCGTGAGCGCCAGCGAGTCCTGCGAGACTCCGACCACCCGTGCGTGTTGCTCAGCCAGCCGGTTGAGATACGGCACGGCGAGGCGGCAGGTTGGGCAGTCGGTCTCGAGAAAGACCAGCAGCCACGGCTCAGCGCTGGTGGGCGCAGACCGGAACGGGGGCGCTTTCTGGCCGGCGGCGAGCATGGGTCGGAAGCTAGAGGCACACCAGAGGCGTCGGTGCCATCGTCAGGTCGCGATCGCTCCTTCCTCCAGCTCGATCGGCGTGCCCGCATACGAAATCGTCACTGGCCCGGCCAGGCCCAGGGTGTTGACCACCTGACACCCTCGCCCCGCGATCGTCACCAGCTTCCGCGCGAGCTCCACGTCCGGGCAATCGCCCGTGACGTCGAGTGTGAAAGCCGTGAATCGCTCCGGCGTCCCATCCATCGTACCGGTCACCGCCACGCGAACGTTCGTCATCGGCGCCTCGCGCCCACGAATGGCTGCCAGCAAGTGACTGGTGAAGCAGCCGCCGAGTGCCACGAGGAGATACTCACCCCCGGCGGGACCGCGATCGTTTCCGCCCTTCGCCAGGCCGCGGTCCACCAGCGCGGCATGCGTGCGCACGGTGGCTTTGGAAGTGACGTTGTCGAGGTGCTCGAGTGTCGCCTTGACAGTGTTGCTCATGGATCTCTCCGGAGCTGAAGAATGTGGCTTGGGTCGAACGAGGACGCGTTAGTGGCGGGGCATGCCCGCCTCGTGCAGCGCGGAGAGAACGCGAAGGCGCAGTGCGGTCGCGTCGGTGTACGCGAGACGCAGGCTTTGAATTCGCTGGATGAGCGTGCGCTCGAAGTGGGCATGCTCGTGCTAGAGCACCGATGGCATCGGGTCGAGATCGCCCTCGTCGCTCTCGACCATCAGATTCCGGTTCCGGCGCGAGCGAATGCAGGCGTTCCGGCAAATCGTAAAGAGCCACCGTCGCGCGTCGTTGCCAGGATTAAATGTCTCCCGGCATCGAAATGCGTTGAGAAAGGTTTCCTGCGCAAGGTCGTCGGCGTCCGCGTCGTGTCGCGTGAGCGAGAGCGCGAAGCGGGCCACATCCTCGAGCCACGGCAGCATGAGGTCCTCAAAACCGGTCCGCGCCGGCGCAGCAAGCTCTGCCGGGTCCGTCACGCCATCGTCCCCTCGAGTGGTGCGAGCAACACGGGCCAGATAGTCACGAGGACCCTAGTGAGTTCCATAGGGCGCTATGATCGTCCGGGCTTCTGGTCGGCGGCTGTGTAGTCCGTGATCAGCCAGACGAGGAAGATCAGCGCTCCCGCGCCAACGTAGAAATCGCGCGCGAGGGTATCCTGGGTGAATCGCAAGATCCAGGGCAGCGCGACGAGTACGATCGACACGACGAGCTCGATCGCGCCGTGCAGGGGAAGCGGCACCAGCTTCACCGCGCCGAGGGGAAACGCCGTCACCAAAGTCAGCAGCAGATGAATTCCGGCGAGCAGGTATGAGACGGTGGCCGGCAAGCCGGAAAGCCCGAGTAGCGCCGGCGCGAGCGCAAATGCGATGACAACGGCATAGTCCAAGATGCCGTGAATCGTGGGGCGAAGAACTCTCATGTCTGGCTTCCACGTATCGGGAGGGCGTGAGCGCGGACCCAGGGTCGCGGCGGCGGCCAATACCTGACGCATGGGACCCGCGAAACAGCAAGCGTTCAACATAGTTCGGCGCGACGCATTCAGTTCCACTGGCGCTGAAGCAGGTGGCCCAACCCTCGAGGAGCGTAAGGACGGAACTCGTCACCATTGTGGGGACTATGTGCGCCGAGGCATACAAGCCGCACCTCACAGACGGTCCGGAGACACCATGGCAAGAGCGGGAAGCACGATTCTCGATTCAGGCGATCCGTTCCCAAAGCTGACATTCAAGCTCACGGATGGGTCCGAGATCGAGACGCCCACCGGCCTCCGGCATCCGTGGAACGCGGTGCTATTCAATCGAGGCCATTGGTGCCCGTTCTGCATCGCACAGCTCAAGAGCTTTCAAGCCGGACTTGACAGGCTCGCGGCCGAGGGCATTGGGGTGCTTTCGGCCTCGGTCGACAGTCTCGAGAAGGCCAGGGAGACCCAGGCGAGCACGGGCGCCACATTCCCGATCGCCTATGGCCTTCCGGTGAAGGAGACCGCCTCCGCTATCGGTGCATTCTATGATCCGACACCTGCCCACACGGCACCGTATGTCCAGTCGACCGGATTTGTGTTGGGGCCAGAAGGAAGGATCGTCGTGTCGGTCTACAGTTCCGGGGCGATCGGGCGCCTGGTGTGGCAAGACGTGCTGGGTCTTGTGCGGTATGTCAAAAGCGCATCGAAGTAAAGCGCACACGATCGACCCGACCGTAGCATCAACAGCATCCGGCAGCCGTTCGATGCCGAGTGTGAGCTGAGCCCACTGCCTGGTATCGCCGCTGGTCGCCGCCACTACGCCTTGGGCGCGAGGTGGTATCCCGGCGTCGACCGCATGATTCCGAGCTCGTCGTCGGTCATGTCCGCCGGGATATCAGCGAAGAGCGGGGTGCTGAGGTAGCGCTCTCCCGTGTCGGGGAGCATGCACAGCACCGTCGAACCCTTCGCCGCCGTCTTGCATACCTCGAGCGCGCCGGCAAAGGTGGCGCCGGCGCTGATGCCCACGAAGATGCCCTCCTTCTGCGCGAGGTCGCGGCTGGAGCGCATGGCATCGGCGGCGGCGACGGTGAGCACGCGGTCGATGACGTGCATCTCCACCGCGTCGCCGGTGAGCTTGGGAACGAAGTCGGGGCTCCAGCCCTGGATCGGATGGGGCTTCCACGACGGATTGGTAGCTGCCGGCGAGCCGTCCGGGTTGCGCTCCTGTCGGGCTCCGCTCGTGAGCATGGGCGCGTCGGCGGGCTCGCAGACCACGATCTTCGTTGCCGGCCGCTCCTTGGCGAGCACACGCGCAACGCCCTTGAGCGTGCCGCCGGTGCCGAAGCCGGTGACCCAGTAATCAAGCCCCTGGCCGGCGAAGTCGGCGAGGATCTCGGCCGCCGTGGTCCGCGAGTGCATGTCGGCGTTGGCCTCGTTCTCGAACTGGTGGGTGAGGAACCAGCCGTGCGTGCGGGCCAGCTCAACGGCCTTGTTCACCATGCCCGTGCCCTTCTCGGCCGCCGGCGTGAGCACCACCTTCGCGCCGAGGAAACGCATGAGACGCCGGCGCTCCACGCTGAAGGTCTCGGCCATCGTCACGACAAGGGGATAACCCTTCTGCGCGCACACCATGGCGAGGCCGATGCCGGTGTTGCCACTCGTGGCCTCGACTACGGTCTGTCCCGGTTTGAGCGTTCCCGTCCGTTCGGCGTCCTCGATGACGCCGAGGGCGAGGCGGTCCTTCACGGAGCCGAGCGGATTGAAGGCCTCGATCTTCACATGAAGATCGACGCCGGGCGGTGCGAGGCGATTGATCTTGACGACCGGCGTGTTGCCGACGGTGCCGAGTATGTTTGCAAATCTGGCCACGAAGTGCCTCCGTTCGGCGTCGCGCCGAAGTGTCGCTGTAAGTCTGCCTCGGCCGGTGCGCATCCATGAATGCCATCGTGCGTGTGCCGGCAAGTTACCGGCTCTTCGTCTGACAGTGCCGTTATCCGTCTGATTGCCCACCCCGGAAACCGGCAGGATATCGGGTCCGATTGTCCCCAGAATTGTCCCCAACCTTCCGCCGAATGGCCGGTGTGCGGGTTCCGGAAAGTCTGGCGCGCGAATTCCTGAACCCACACCAGTGAGGCTAACCCAAGATGCGATTTGGCCGCTGACGCAAATTGAAGTCGGCGTGATGTGACGGCGGTTTGGCTTTGCACCCTTCATCCGAACGTGAACGAATAGGCCTCGGCACCCAGATCCAGAAACTCAATGTTGAAGTTGCGATCCTGCGCGCCCCGGCGCTGGCGAATGAGCTGATAGAGGCGCGCCTCACGAATCTGGTGTTCTCTTCTGGCTCGCGCAGCCATGAAACCGTCCCGCGCCCTGTTCGTCGAGGTACTGCGTCGCTGTGGCGTGTAGGGGTCTGGCCCATACCGCGATGTCGTTTGCATCGGCGATTGCGTGCGTTGCGATGTTGCGGGCGCTCAAGCGGTGGGACTGCGGACGATCTGGATCAATCCGACGCGAAGCCCACTGCCGTTCGACGCCCCCAAGCCGGATGCTTGGGTGGCTGATCTGCGCGACCTCGTGCCTGCGGATTCAGCCCACGCGCTTTAGCCGCGGCCAATCTCCCGGTCTCCGCCGAGACACGTTAGTTCGATGCGACGAGCGTCTGGAACTTTGGGTTATTCCGCAACGGGGCGAACAATGGATCGATCCGTAGCTCCGCCCGTGTGACCCAGAATGGCACCCGCAGCACCTGCGCGAGCGCGTCGATCGCTTCGTCCTGCTCGCCGACCAGTACGTCCGCGCGAGCATCTGCTCATAGTATGGGCCGACATACGCGTCCTGCGCGGCCGGCACCATCGCGACCGCGTGTCGCGGACACATTCCTGTACACTCCCGCGTGCGATCCCGAGGAAGTTGCGCCGTTCGGCCGCCGTGAACCGCCCGTTCCCCTCCGCGATATTCGCCGCGATGGACAGTGCCGCGCGATTGAGCTGGTCCGCCAGGAAGTAGTACCACCGCGGGCCCCGCCCCGTCGCCGTGCACACCGCATCGGCAAACATGACGCTCTTCTGGTACACTAGGAGCTTCTCGAAGGCGGACCCCACGCGCTCGCGCTACGGCCTCGCGTCAATCCAGCGTCATAGAGCAGAAAGGAGAAAGGAGAGAGGAGACCGAGTAGAACGGCCCCGAGGCGCTCACTGCCTTCGGGGCCGTTAGTTGCTGTTCGTCTACTTTCTACTTTCTGTGTCGCTACTCTCTATTTTTGGCCGCTGTGCGGCCAAAAATGGGCCTGGGTAGAGTTGAACTACCGACCTCACGCTTATCAGGCGTCCCCAAGCCGTCCGGAATGACCGCGATTTGCCCGTTTTCCCTATGATAGCCCGCGCCACTGCCCGAGTGCGTGGGCGTAAATGCCCGAACATGACCGGCCCAACGGACACCGGAACGGACACCAGCTGACGGGTGCTTGCTACCGGTGGCAGACCCGTTGCCACCCGGCGGATCATCACCCGAGTGCGATGACAGCGGTGTCGGCCTGCGCCAGCAGCATCAGGACGGCGTTCAGTTGGGAGCGGAGGAGCTGGGCAACGTCTGCGGTGGAACAGTTGCCGAGACGAATCCAGATGACCTTGGGCGGCGCTCCGTATAAAACGGTGAGCCGATGAAAGTCTTCGTCTTTCGTCACGAGGGTGAAGCCGTGCTGACGAGCATACTCCCACACTCTCGCATCGCTGGCTCCCTGGAGGTTGGCCACGCTCACGTGCGTCGAGCGCGGATAGACGTCCGACAGTGCCTCGACGAGCCGCGCGGCAAGGTTCTCGTCGAATAACAGCCTCGGAGGAGGCTCAGGCAGCGGGGTTGCTCCGAAGGGTGCGCTCGCGCTCCGCCGCGAAGGCCAGGCAGGCTCGAATGTCGTCCCGGGTCAGCACCGGGAAATCGGCGAGGACCTGGTCTTCGCTCATGCCCGAGGCCAGATATGACAGTACGTCGCCCACGCTAATCCGGGTTCCCCGGACGATGGGTTTGCCGAACCGGATCTCGGGATCGATCACGATCCGCTGGCGGTAATCCATAGGTGGGATCCTAGGGGCCTCGATGAAGGGGGTCAATAGTGACTCGGGCGCGATGGGTAGCGCTCCCGCTCGACGACGCGACTACCCCTGAGGAGCCGCGGCCCGAGTAGGCTTGCCAACTATCCCACTTTGTAGTATACTTAGGCTCCGTTGGAAGGCGGCGAACTGGCTGGACCCAGCCCGTTAGGGCGGAGCCAAAAGGTGGACTTCGTATTCGTGGAGGTCAGCGTCTTCACTAAGCAGATCGCAAACCTTGGCCTTGATGAGAACCTCCGGCAGTTGCAAATCGAATTACTACTCAACCCGCGAAAGGGACCAGTCGAACCTGGGACCGGTGGCGTCAGAAAGGTGCGAATGGCGGACAGCTCACGCGGCAAAGGCAAACGATCTGGGACGCGGGTGCTGTACGTGTATGCTGAAAGTCGCTTGACGATCTATCTACTTTGGCTTTACTCGAAGGGTGAGACGGATCGGCTCTCTGAGGAGCAGAGGAAACAGCTCAGAGCTATCGTGAAGGGGCTTGTATAGCCTTTGAGTAAACGGTCGGACCAAACATCGTTGGAGTAGGCACAAATGACGGATGACGCAATGGCTCCGGAACAGTTCGCGGAACTGCTCGGTGCGGTCAAGGAGGCCGCGGCACACTATCGGGGCGAGAAGCTCGAACTACGAACGACGGTGATGCCGGTCCCACCTGGGGCCATGTCGCCCACGGCACTACGAGAGTTCAGGAATGCGCTCGGAATGTCGCAGGCCGTATTCGCCGGCTACCTAAACGTCACCCCCAAGGCGGTACAGGCGTGGGAGCAGGGCGAGCGTCGGCTCTCCGGCTCCGCGCTTGCGCTCGTCCGCCTCGGTCAGCGGAACCCCGAGATTGTATTTCCAATGCAGGCTCGCGCGGCTGCGACCGGGCTTCAGGCGATCTTCGGCAAGCACTGGACGGACCGCCAGATTGCCGCCAAGCGCGCGGGGCGACCAATTGCGAAGCGTGCAGTCGTCCACGGAAAGCGCGCCCCGACGCACGCAAAATCCGCACGCGGCTCGCGCTGACAAGGTCCGGGCGGCCGACGCTTCCTGCCCCGCGTCAATTCGGAATCGCGCGGTCCACTATCTGGTTCTTGTGATTGCTGCTGCAAGGCGCCGCGCCCATGTCGTCCGCGAATGTCGACTCGAAGACACGCCCCCTCGAGCGCGGCGCGAATGCGACGAGCTCACTGCGGGTCGTCAGGCCGTAGCGCTTGCGGAGGCGTCCTTCCGCACGTACTTCCCGCGGGGCGCCGGTTCTCTAGCCCCTTGATCAGTCCCGACGTCATCCGCGAGATCTCCTCGAGCTCCGCTCGGAGGCGTGCGTGGACGTCCGCCTCCAGCACCTGTCGCCGCATCGCGATCTCGAGCAGCGGCACACACTCCCGCACACTCCCCCGCGCAATCCCAAAGAAATTGCGCCGATCCGCAACCGTGAATCGCCCGTTCCCCTCGGCGAGATTCGCCGCGATCGAGAGCGCCGCCCGATTCAACTGATCGGCAAGGAAGAAGTATCCGCGCGGGAACCGTCTCGTCCCTGCACAGACAGCATCGGCGAAGTTGATACTCTTTTGGTAGCCGACTAGCTTCTCGAAGGCGAACGGCACGGGCGGACGCTCGCGCTGCGGCGTCAGCCGCGCGTCATAGAGCAGAAAGGAGAAAGGAGAGAGGAGACCGAGGAGCCCGGCCTCGTGGCGCACTCGCCATCCAGACCGCCCGAGCTCTTCGTCTCCTTTCTCCTTTCTGCCTCGCTCCTCTCTATTTTTGGCCGCTGTGCGGCCAAAAATGGGCCTGGGTAGAGTTGAACTACCGACCTCACGCTTATCAGGCATCTGTAATGCAGACGATCGGCCGACAACTTGCCGGTTCTGCTCTGACGGTGTCGCCATCCGCCGACCTGCACACTCTCGGAACCGACAGGATGTCGGTCTCAATTGTCCCCAGAATTGTCCCCAATACGGCGCCCTGCCTCAAGAAAGGCACCCCATCCACGAAGTACTGTGCCGGAGAACAGGTGTCTCCGTCGCAGTCGATCATCATAGAAATCGTATTCCCGAGAAGATTCTGTGAAGTCGGGCGTCGCGTGCTCTGGAACGGCGCGCGAACGGTCGCCTTTGTTCTGACCGAGTGATACGTTGCCGGCGTTGAGGCGCAATGTGACAGGATAGCGGAAACTGCGGCCTGCAGGGGATCTGCTGCGGGAGTTCGTCCAGGGGTTCCAACCCTTTCCCACGCGGTACTGTCCTACACGTGATCCACGGCGCGCTCGCTAGGACCCGCGACCCCTGTAGCCGGCCACTCGCTATGGAAGCAGCCCTCCAGACCCTGCGCTACGCGGCGCGCCGACTCGCGCGCACGCCCGCGTTCACCCTGATCGCCCTCGCCACCCTGGCGATCGCGATCGGCGCCAGCACCGCCGCGTTCAGCCTCGTGAACGGGGTGCTTCTCAAGCCACTTGGCTTCGAGCGACCGGACCGCCTCGCGTATCTCCACGCCACCGAGGCGCGGCAAGTCTTCACGGAGATGGCGCCGCCGGATGTGATCGACTACCAGAACCAGACGCACAGCTTCACCGCGATCGTTCCCTTCCGGAGTGGACAGACCGTCACCCTCCTCCGCCCCAAAGCCCCTCCGCTGCTCGTCAACGGGGCTCGGGTGGGCGCCGACTTCTTTTCCGTCCTCGGCACGCACGCACAGCTCGGACGCACGTTTGCGCACGGCGAGGATGCGAGAACGGCGACCCGAGTGCTCGTCCTGTCCGATGGCGCCTGGCATCGGTACTTCGCCGCCGACCCCGGGGTCATCGGCAGCCAGGTCAGGCTGGACGGGGACCTTTACATCATCGTTGGTGTGGCGCTGCCTCGGTTCACGTTCCCCGACAATGCCGAAGTCTGGTACCCGGCAGTGTGGGGGGACTGGGAGATCGGCGACATTGGCCGGGGCAATCATATTGCCCATGCGATCGCCCGGCTGCGCGATGGCGTCACGCTCGCCAGCGCCCAGCGCGACCTGAGCACCGTCGCGAGCCGCATCGCTCAACAATTCCCCAAACAGGAAGCTGGGATCGGCGTGGCCGCCGTCCCGATCCGGCAAGCGATCGTGGGCGACGTGGAGCGGCCGCTCTGGGCCATCCTGGGGGCCGTGATGTTCGTGCTGCTCATTGCCTGCGCGAATGTGGCGAACCTGCTGCTCGTCCGCGCCGCATCCCGCACGAGCGAAGTGGCCGTGCGCACCGCGCTCGGGGCGGGACGCCGCCAGCTCCTCGGCCAGTCGCTCGCCGAGAGCATGCTCATCGCCGTGGGCGGGACCGTGCTCGGCACGGTGATCGCTATCTTCGTCGTGCATGTCCTGACGGCGAGCGCCACGCTCGCGCTCCCGCGCATGCAGGATGTGGGCATCGACATCCGCGTGCTCGCCTTTGCCGCCACGCTTGCCGTTGGCACAGGTGCCGTCTTCGGGCTCATCCCCGCGCTCCATGCGTCCGGTTGGGACATCGCAACAATTCTTCGCTCTGGCCGGGGGACCGGTGGCTCCGCTGGAAGCGAGCGCGCCCGATCCGTTCTCGTCTTTGCCGAGTTGGCACTGGGGACCGTGTTGCTCGTGGGGGCTGGGCTCCTGATCCGCAGCTTTGAGCGCTTGACCAACGTAGACCCCGGCTTCAGGCCAGATCACCTCGTGGTATTTGATGTCGCCCTGAGCGGCAACAAGTACGAGAACGATCCGCCAGTTATCCAGTTCTCGGACCGGGTGCAAGCAGGACTCGCGGCTATGCCAGGTGTGCAGAGCGTGGCGGTGGCGGCCAACCGCCCGTTCGATCCGGAAAGCGGCAGCTCGTCGCCGTCGTTCACGATCGACGGCACGCCGCCATCGACACCCGGCACAGAGCCCTACGCCCGGCTCGTACCGGTCTCCCCCGACTTTTTCCGCACCATGGGGATGACGCTCGTGCGCGGCCGCACGTTTACCGATGACGAGAACCGGCTCGACGCGGTCCGGGTGCTGGTGATCAACCAAGCCCTGGCAGACCGCTACTTCCCAGGACAGAACCCGATCGGGCAGCACCTGACGTCCCGCTTTCTTCACGGCGGTTCCAACCCTGACAGCGCGGTGCACCCCTCCGGAGAGATCATCGGCGTCGTGCGCAATGCGAATTTCGAGTCGCTGAAGACCACACCGGAGCCGGCGACGTTCTTCCCGTACCGGCGGTTCCCGTTCAACACGACCTTCGTCCTTCGCACCGCACTCCCGCTCACAGGGCTCGAGCACGAGATCCGGCAGGTGGTCGCATCGATCGATCCTGATGTGCCGATTTATGAGCTCGGGACGATGACCGGAGCCGTGGCCGCATCAATGTCGCAGTCCCGCTTCTACACGTCGTTACTCACGGCGTTTGCTGGCATCGCGCTGCTGCTCGCCACCCTAGGCGTTTACGGGGTGATCTCCTACGCGGTGAGCCAGCAGACCCGGGACTTCGGGATTCGTATTGCGCTGGGCGCGGCCTCGCACGATGTTGTGAACCTTGTGCTCGGACGGGGCGCATTGCTCATCCTCCCTGGCCTGGCGGCGGGCGTAGTGGGGGCCGTGTTCCTCACGCGTACGATCCGCGGACTCCTCTTCGGCATCACACCACTGGATCCGCCGACGCTTGGGCTCGTGTGCGTCGTGTTCGCCACCGTGGGCGCGATCGCGTCCTGGCTCCCAGCCCGTCGAGCCGCACGCGTGGATCCGATCATTGCGATGCGCTCGGAATGATCTTGCAGGCGTGAAAGGCTAAACTCTCTTGTAGAAGCACACAGGGAGAAGGAGAGCGACGGGGGACGACCGGACCTGCCGCGCTCCGACGGAAGCCTCCGAGTGAGCCAAAGACCGACCCCGCTTAAACATCTATGTCACTGGGGACGTGATCTCTCGTCGTGGCCGGAGCGGTCGCACAGTACGCGCACAGGATCGTCGACCTCTTTTTTTGCGGCTTCGTCACGAGCGAAAAATGTTCTGCTCGGCTCGCTCCAAACAACGCTCTGTGCTCGTTGCGGAGCAGTTCAAGAAGCTGCAGACGGCCGCGCGGCCAGGCGTCCGTCAGTCGAGTCGCTGCTGATCCTGGGCAACCTGACGGGTAACAGCGTCGGGGCTCTACGCCAGCTCCGATGGTTGGATATTCCCTTATGACCTCACGCCTACTTAGGCGTGAGGTCCACACCATTAACGCGCCTACGTAAGTGCTTGTGCAACGGTGCCTTGAATGGGCCTGGGTAGAGTTGAACTACCGACCTCACGCTTATCAGGCATCTGGAATGCAGGCGATCGGCCGACAAGTTGTCGGTTCCCCACTGACGGTGTCGCTATCCGCCGACTTGCACACCCGCTCAACCGACAAGATGTCGGCTCCAATTGTCCCCAGAATTGTCCCCAAGCTAACGCTGCGGGCGGGGGCCAGCCAACTCCGCTTGCCGTGGTCCAGTCGCCGACCCGTCAGCCAGCCACGCGTCTCAACTCCGCTTCGCATGCATCGCGCAGTGGACCCAAGTCACTCTCAATCATCCGCCACATGAGTTCCTCGTCTACTTCATCGTACTCGTGGCGAAGCACGTTCCCGAGTGCGCGCACGTCGATCCACGAAATCGACGGATAGCGCGCATCCATGTGCGTTCCGAGTTTGGCGGCGGCCTCGCTGATCCGACCGAAGCACCGTTCCACGGCATCCCGGGTCAACGAGCTTTCAGCGAATGCCTCGCCGTTCATCCCGCACACATAGGCACGGATGCGGTCGATGTTCTCGACAATGTCGCGAAGCCGACGCGCCGGATCCGACGTTGGCACGAGACCTCGCGCCTAGAACGCAACAACGGCGTCCCGCTCAGCCGCGGGCCGCACATGCGGCTGAAGTCGGCGACGCTGGACCACCTCGATGGGTCTTCCAAGGAGCTCGCCCAGTCCTTGGATCTCCCGGACGGCTCCCACATACGCAAGCAGGGTCGGACGACCGGCAGGATCTAACTCAATCATGATGTCGACGTCACTTCCCGGCAGGTCCTCACCTCGAGCCACCGAGCCGAAGACGGCAGCGTGCAACACGCCGCGCCGCTTTAGTTGTGCGGCCCGAGCGCGGAGGAGCGTGAGAACACGGTCCAGTGTCTTATCAGAGGGTGCCATGGTATGGAATCTAAGAACGAATGGCTTAGAGGGGCCACACCGGCCATTGCCAACCGGGCGAGGCTACTTCGTTTAGAGCTGAATGATCACGACGCTTCTCGTTCATTTGCATTCACCTCGGCCATGCAGCTGATCTGTCAGGGCCCACCAAGTCCCGCCAGCGACCCCAAGACCCAGCATTCCCTTCGAGGGTGAATAGCCGCCGTCTTCAACCTAGAACCCCGTTACACCGCATGGCAGCCAGTTCGGATCGTGCGAGCACCCGGCCGACGCAAGTGTCGTAACAATTATTCACGACAGCCGTTGGCCGAAAAGGCTCTAGCAGGCAGACAAGCCGTGTCTTTCCCAATGATACCTATGCGGAACCGCGGTGGTCAGGGATGCTGTATGAGCACCGGCCGGCCTGTCGTTGCAACTCCGGGAACCCCAAGGGCGCCACGGACATTTCGTCCCCAACAGTAGACTTTGCCGTGGTTGGCGACACCGCAGGTATGTTCGAGGCCCGCGCTGATCGACGTGACGTGTATGATGTCAATGACGCGTGACGGGTACGGACGCCCGCGACGGTCGGCGCTTTGGTTGGCATCAACCGACCCCCCGCCGAGCTGGCCGCTGACATTTACGCCCCAGCAGTAGGCGAGGTGGTCGACGCCTATCGCGCACGTGTGCAGCGAGCCGGCGCTGATCGCGACGAAACGCGCGCCGTTTGCGACGCGTACAGGGCGCTCGAGTCGGTCGCGAAACGCCGGGCCGCCAATGTAGCCTCCGCAGCACCGCGGTACCGTGTCGGCCCCCAGCGCCCCCGTGCCGATCCAACCCCGACAGGACGCCAGGCCCGCGGCATCGAGCACACAGCCGTGCTGATATCCCATCGTCGGAGGAGCCACGGCATTCTAGGCGAGCCTTTGCCGAATGAGGCACCGATTGGATTGGTAATCGAGTTAACCGGGCTGTTCGAGGGCCTGGCGAGCGCGTATTCACAGTCAGGCGCACAGGCGGGCCTCGTTTAGTTGCTCACGGGACTTTCGCCGATAGACTCAGCGATCGGCCGTCGACCGGTTGTTCCGCCTTGATGCCAAGCTCCTTGGCAAGGGTCGGCGCGATGTCCACGGTGCTGGCTGGATCTGTTCGATGCTCGGGTTTCCAAAGCCCCCAAAAGATCAGCGGTACCCGGCGATCATAGTCCCACGGAGTGCCGTGTTGCGCTGCATCGTGCTTCGGGGGACCGTCGCGCTCGACAAGCGGGTTGAAGGCGAAGAGTATGTCGGCCGACCGTCCTTCGGGCGCGCTGAGCTTCAAGCGATACAGCACGTCCTCCTCGCGAGGGTCAGGAAAGCGCTTTTGGGGCATCGCCCTCAGCTCCTCGAGCGAGGCCACGGCAGCAACTTCGGGCATGGCACGAACGATGGCGGTGATTCTGCCGATCACTTGCCTCAGACCGCCCGTTGCCGCTGCTGCCGTATGGTCAACGTAGATCTGCTGATCGCCGCCGCTCACCAGGTCCAGGTTCGTGCCCAACTCCCGTTGGACACGCGCTTGCAATTCCTTCGTCCATCCTTCGACATCGATCCGGTGTGCGGGGATGCCTTGGCTCCTCAATCGCTCGGCAAAATCAAGACCGCCGTGGTCTGCACTGAACACGACAACCACGCTCGTCCCCCGCTGCCGAAGCCTATCCAGAAAGATTCCCAGCCTTGCATCCAACCGGCGAATGAGATCCTGCATTTCCGGACCGGAATTGCCGAATGCATGTTCCGCGGCGTTGGTCGCCGACAGCCCCAAACACAGCAGGTCGAAGTGATTCCCCTCGCCTAGATGCTCATTCTGGATCAATGCTTCGGCGGCATCGAATATCGCATCGTCCCAGAACGGCGAAGCCCGGTATCGATTCCAAAAGCCGCCGTCCTGTGTCTCGTTCAAGATGAAGCCGGCGTGCTGCGCATCCGGAAAGCCCTGAGTCTGGATCAACCTCGGCAGACGACTCACGATGGGATAATCGGTGAGGTCTGCCTTCCACTCACCTGGAATGACGAGTCCATTCGGACGGGCCCATGGGAACCCAGGTGAGCGTCTCCGTCCGCAGGCGATGCATGAGATCTGAATTGAACTTCACGAGCCATGGTGGAAGCGTCCGCGCATATGCGGTAGACGTCGTAAACCCAAACCCTTCTTGGAACCAGTACACGCCGTCGGTCTTCGGGCCTGCCATTAGAATTGCCGAACGATCTTTGCCTGCCACGGCAAAGACCCGGCTATCGGGGAACGCGTCTTTGAGCCAAGTGCCAAACGTTGTGCCTCGAAACTGGACGTCACTCGCTCCAACCGGGCCGGACGACGCGCCGAAGGTCTTCGCCTGGTCGTCCTCTACGCAGTACGTTTCCTTGCCCGTGCTGGAATCCTTCCAGCTATTGGTGCCTATGCCCGTTGATGCGGGATATCTCCCTGAGAGAAGCGTGGCGTGTCCCGGACATGTCTCGGTGAACGCATGCTCCTGATACGCATTCTCGAAGACAACGCCCTCCTTGAGAAGCTTTCCCAATCCTCCGGGCAGACCGGCCGTGTACCGGTCCATGATCTCTCCCGAGAGCATGTCCACCGAAACCACGATGACCAGATTCGGCTTGGGGGTTGGAGCCACGGACTGTGCAGCAACCGAGCTGCGATCCACCATCAATAAAACGAGCACAAGGACGAGCAGAATCATTCTCCGCGTCTTCATGATGCAAAACTCCTCGCGTCAAAGTGGGAATGGTCACGACTGTCCGGTCGGAAGCGAGCGGTCACTGTTCATCGATGTGGGTGGCTATGTCTAGCCGGGCGCGCAGTTGGGAGCCGTAGCGCTCACCACGACTCTCGCAATGCGGTCGAGTAGGCGTTGCTTGGATGCCGGCCACTCTTCCCGCAGCAGGCTGTGCACGACATCGTCGCGACGGATCCTCGAGCCTCGGCCCGTCTCCGCGTACGAGCGCAGGATGCCTTCTTGCACTGCACCGATCGCCTTCAAGGCCGCTCGGGATCGTGCGTTCCTTCTGTCGCTATGGAATTCAAGGCGCTGACATTGGAGCTGCTCGAATGCCAAGGTCAGCACCAGCAATTTTGATTCGGGGTTGGCGCCGAGTCCCCACACTGCCGGTGCGAACCAGGACCCAATCGTGACTCGCCGATGCTCGGCCGAGTAATGCTTCAATCGCGTACAACCGACAAGAGCACCCGTCTTCCGCCATCGAACGACGAATGGCGCCACAGTGCCCTCGGCGCGATCCCGCAAGGCGGCGGAGACGTAGTTGTCGAGCGCTTCTTTTGTCGACGCGTTGCTCGTGAGGAATTGCCAGATCGATTGGTCTCTTGCGATCAGGAGCAATTCGTCCGCGTGAGCAGGGAAAAGCGGTTCTAGGACAATGAGCGTTCCGGGGACGTTCGCGTCCGGCCCGATTGCCTTGAGAACATCACCTGAACAGGTATTCGGCATAGCCTCGGCCTTTCCGCCCATTAGGGTAGGAACGACCTCAGGCTTTTTATGCCTTAAGTTGTGCGGCTGAATCAGCCGTGGTGTCGCTCGGTCACAGGCCCAGTCGCAAACTGACTGGCGGAACCCTAGACACAATCGCGAATTGTTGTCCGATTATAAGCTCGATACAAACCTGACGCCACCTCCTGATCGCCTGCGTCTCTGCTCGTGCTCGGGCGTTGGCCGCTCTCCTTCGAGTAACCAAGGAAAGGATTCGGCTTGTACCTGAGTCCCACCACGGCTTCCCGCGACCCGGTTAGGCCATGCTCGCCAGTCTCATAACCCAAATCCGTTGCGGACGAGCGGGCGCGCGGAAGCGAGCGCGCGTCCGCCCACGACAGTGCCAAAGCCGATCGCCCGCGCACCTCGGCTCCGCGCATTGGTGCCTCCGCGCCGTAACGTCGCTGGCTATCGGGTCAGCCTCGCCAGTTCTTGCAAGCGTGCCGGCACTGGCCTGTGATGCCCTTGCAACGCCTGAATAACCCTGTCCAAACCATTGACCTGAGTGCCCCAAGCGATTCAAACTCGAGCAAGGGCACGCACTCCCGGACACTGCCGCGTGCAATCCCAAAGAAATTGCGCCGATCCGCAACCGTGAATCGCCCGTTCCCCTCGGCGAGACTCGCCGCGATCGACAGCGCCGCCCGATTCAACTGATCGGCAAGGAAGAAGTACCCGCGCGGGAACCCTCTCGTCGCCGCACAGATCGCGTCCGCGAACGTAACGCTCCGTTGGTAGACGAGAAGCTTCTCGAAGGCGAACGGCACGGGCGGACGCTCGCGCTGCGGCGTCAGCCGCGCGTCATAGAGCAGAAAGGAGAAAGGAGAAAGGAGACCGAGGAGCGCGGTCCCGTGGCGCACTCGCCATCCAGACCGCCCAAGCTCTTCGTCTCCTTTCTCCTTTCTGCCTCGCTCCTCTCTATTTCGGCCGGCTGTGCCGGCCGAAATGGGCCTGGGTAGAGTTGAACTACCGACCTCACGCTTATCAGGCCGAAGACGAGCGCTGGAGAGCGCTGGACACCGCCCATTCTTATGGCCTAGCGGTTGCGACTCGCTGGTGGGCGTCCGCCCCCGCTGAGGGGCGCTGACACTGCGGCTGGCACTGCCGAAACACAGCTGCAGTCGGTCGGTGAGCGTTCCCCGATCACTCCCCCCAGCCGTTTCTCGTCGGTGCCACGGGACGGGAGCACGACAGCTTGTCAACACCGATTGAAATTTCAAACCTATGGTAAGACAGCTCACATGGCTGAACTATTTTTGGGTTATCGGGTCCGCAGCAGATACCTCATGTGGGTGGAATCGGACCGGCGCTGCTGTTGTCAATCGGTACCTTGAACTGCAAGGGCGGGGGTTGGCCTCTGGGGGTTAGGAGATATCCTGCAAACCCACTTCACCTTTTGTGTTTTCCAGGGGCGAGTGGGATTCTCACCGCACCAACAACGCTAGTGAGTGCCGATCGTTCCGATAAAGGCTCATTCTCACTGCGGACCGCTCCGTCCTCCCGCGCCAGCCTGCCGGAATCTCAAATCTCACTAGCTTAGCGTACGAATTTGGGCGCGTAATTGGCTATGACATCAGCTCAAGGAGAAAAGGGTGCCGTTCGCAATCAAAGCCGAGGTTCGCGATCCGCGCGCCAAGACGTTCGCGTTCACCGCACAAAAGACGATGTATGGCGGCAAGCATATCGCCGAAGGTGACACGGTTTTCGTTTTCGCGAGCGAGAACGAAGGCGGACAGGGCCTCATCGCGCGCGGCGTCGTCACCTCCGCCGAAGCGATCCCCAAGAAGCGCGGCATCGCCCGGCAAACGCCGCGCGTGAGCATCACCATCAGACGCACCGCGCTCGCGAAGCGGCCGCTGGGGCGGAGCGAACTCAAACACTTCACCGACTGGAATGACGGCCGGCCCGGGACCGAGCTCAATTTCAAATTCTATCGTCAGGCCACCAACAAGATCGTCGGCATCTCGGATGAAGCGGCGGCGTTCCTCGGCGGATTCTTTTAGCCGCAGACCTGGCGGAGCGCGTCAGGGGAGAGCTGCGCGGCATTCTCGGCAACCGGATAAAATTGACGGCGGACGAGCATGCTGGCTTCGCGGGATTCGCTGCAGTCCTGCCGAGCACGCCCTTAGACCCTGTAAGGTGCACAAACTGGCTCACGCAGCCCGTTGTGCTCGTGGAGCAATCCGCCGAGACGATCACGACGCTGGACACACGCTCCTCGCGAGTCGAACGCCCCGCTCAGGCGCCCGCGTCGAGCTCGGCGGAGTAAGGTCCAGCGCCCGATGCGCCTGTGACCGTTGTAGTGGTCGACGAACGTGTCGCACACGCGCTCGAGATGCCGCGTGCTGAGGATCAGGAGCCAGTCCAGATATTCTGACCGAACGGTCCGAACAAAGCGCTCAGCGACGGCGTTTGCCTGCGGCGCGCGAATCGGGCGTCACCACGAACGAGCGCCAGCTGGCGGGCGGAAGGAGCCCGCTGGCCAAGAAGACTTGGTCCGTGGCCGTCAGCGGCGGCCGGCGCATTCCGCGGCGCAAGACGGCCAGCTCGTGGCGGAGCACGATGATTTCGAGTTCTTTGAATGCGTCAGACCGGAAGCGAAGGATGGCGAGTTGTAGAACGCGTCGAGAATGAGGTAGCACAGCGAGATGAGCACGAGGCCTCCGCCAAACCCCATTCGGTTCAGGAGCTACCTTAAATAGGCAACCTGCCGTGTTTCAGAGGGTAGCCGGGCGTCGGGTGCCGCGCGTTCCCCTCCCTCCTGCCGGTTCGGGCCGGGAGAAACGGGTAGAACCAATCGCCGAGCACGGTGAGAAAGAAAGGAACTGAGGAATGCAGACGACGGACCCGCACGACAGCAACCAGCACGCGCCTGGCGCGTCGTCCCAGGCATCTGCCGGCCCAGAGAAGCTACCTGGGATCCGCCACGTCATCGCGGTGGGCAGCGGCAAGGGCGGCGTGGGCAAGTCCACGGTCAGCGTGAATCTCGCGTTCGCGCTCCAACAGATCGGGGGCTGGATCGGGCTCGTGGATGCGGACATCCTCGGCCCGAGCATCCCTGGCATGCTGGGGCTTCCGGTCGGTCAGCCGCCCACGACCACCCCGGACGGCAAGATCGTCCCCGCCGATCGCCACAACCTGAAAGTGATGTCGATGGGCATGCTGACCGGGGACGACAGCCCGGCCATCTTGCGCGGACCGATGGTGGGCAAGTACCTGAAAATGTTCATCGGCACCGTGCAATGGGGACGCCTGGACTACTTGATTCTCGACCTCCCGCCCGGGACCGGCGACACCCAGCTGACGCTGGCGCAGAGCTACCCTTTGTCGGGTGCGATCATCGTGACGACGCCGCAGGACGTGAGCCTGAAGATCGCCCGTCGCGGTTTGCGGATGTTCGAGACCGTGCATGTCCCCATACTCGGCATCATTGAGAACATGAGCACCTTCACGTGTCCTCACTGCGGAAAGGGCACAGACGTGTTCCGCAGTGGCGGCGGTGAGCGGATGAGCAGGGAGCTCGGCGTTCCGTTCCTGGGCGCAATCCCCTTGGACGCAGACATCGTCATGGGCGGCGATAAAGGCCGCCCGATTGTCCTGGAGAAGCCGAACTCAGTGGCTGCTATGGCTTACCTGGCAATCGCCACGGAATTGGCTGGCCGCCTCCAGGGACTCCCAACCACGGGGCTGAAGCCGTTCGCGTGGACCTGGGAAACCGGCAAGGGCGAGCCTGCCTGGGTCGAGAGTGCCATCCGACCATCGGGCTCGCGAACGACGGCGATTGGCTTCCGCCTGCGCGACACTCGCACGCTGTCCGTGCTCTGGGAGGACGGCCAGCGGAACGACTTCGACGTCCGGGACCTCCGATTGGCGTGCCGATGCGCCCTCTGTGTCGAAGAGATGAGCGGGCGCCCTCTCCTGGATCCAAAGAGCGTGCGACCGGACGTGACCCCCCGCACGATCACCAGCGTGGGCAACTACGCCATCACCATCAGCTGGAACGACGGTCACAGCACGGGGATCTACTCGTTCGAGCACCTGCGGGCCTTCGGTGAACGCGGCGCAGCCAGGGTTGTGGAAGATGTCTGAGGTCCTACCCGTCGACCCGACGACCACCATCCGCGCCGAGACATCACAGGCCGACCCCGACACGTGCAAGTTCACGGTCAGCCGGACGGTGCATCCGGGTGGCCCGTTCTTTTTCGACAGCAAGGATCGGGCATCCGGCTCGCCCCTCGTCGAGCGACTCTTTGCCCTGCCGGGCGTTTCCCATGTGCTCGTGGCCGAGACCGTGGTGACGGTTGGAAAGGACCCGAGTGTCGCGTGGTCGGCGCTGAAATCGGCAATCGGCGCGGCCATCCGGACGCAGCTGCTCACAGGTGTGCCCGCGATCTTCGAGGCTCCTCGCAACGCAGGCGCGCGGGGCCGAACCGACGGCGAGATTCGTGCGTGCGTTCAGGAACTCCTGGACCGCGAAGTGAATCGTTCCATCGCAAGCCATGGCGGGAAGATCTCAATCGTCGACATTCGGCACGGCAACCTCTTCATTGCGATGAGCGGAGGCTGCCAGGGTTGCGCTGCCTCTTCCGTAACCTTGCGACAGGGGTTCGAGGTCATGGTGCGCAGGGTGGCACCGGAGATTGTCGACATCGTGGACACGACGGACCACGCGGCCGGCGAGAAACCCTTCTACCAGCGCACGGTCTAGGAGAAGTCGATGGTGCTAGGTCGCCTGCCCCTCTACGGTGAACCGGAGGTTTCGCCGGACCGCTCGCAAGCGAGCAGCCTGTCTGCAGAGGAACTCGTGGTCGCCTATCACGAACGGACGAAGCACCATTACCACCGCTTCGCCGCATCGGTTGGCTACATGGATTGGGCTACGCAGCCAGATCCGTTCCGTCGCTACGAGGGAGCGTCGCTGATTCGCCTCCCTTTCCCCGAGATGGGGCAAGCACTTCCATACTGGCAGCTCTACGTCGCCGACAGCATGGAGCCAGCCCCGCTTTCGATTGACTCCGTCTCGCTGTTCTTCCGCTACGCCCTCTCGCTGACCGCGTGGAAACGGTTCCACGAAACGACGTGGTCTCTCTTCGCGCCAACCCCTCGAGCGGAAACCTGCACCCGACGGAGGGATATGCGCTCCTGCCTGCCGTTGGCGCCATCCACGACCGTCCCGGCGTCTACCACTACGCACCGAAGGAACACGGTCTCGAGCGTCGAGCCGATGTTGACCCGTCGGTCTGGGCTGCCCTGATGACCGCGTTTCCGGAGGATTCATTCCTCGTGGGGCTCTCGTCCATTCATTGGCGAGAGGCCTGGAAGTATGGCGAGCGCGCGTTCCGCTACTGCCAACATGACGTGGGTCATGCCCTCGGGACTCTGCGCTTCGCGGCTGCCGCCCTGGGCTGGAAACTCTTCCTCCTCGACCGTGTAGACGCCACGTCACAGCTTCTCGGACTCAACCGCGACGCCGACTACGCCGGCGCGGAGCGAGAACATCCCGAACTCTTGGCAGTTGTCGTCCGGGGGAACTGGGCCAGTGACCGGGGCCTTTGCTTATCCAAAGAGGTCGCATCCCAGGGGGCCGCTTCACGATGGTATGGCACGGCCAACGTGCTGAGTCCCGAGCACAGCGTCGACTGGCCGGTGATCGACGAGGTTGCTGCTGCCACTACGAATCCGACGACTGCGATCGACGAAGATTTCTCCGGGTTTCCTTCGGAGGAGGAACTCTTCGAGCCGCCAGTTCGATCCGGTGCGTTCACCGCGAAGAAAGTCATCCTGGGCCGCAGAAGCGCCGTGAGCATGGACGCATCCACCGCAATTTCCGCGGCGACGTTCTTCCGGATGCTCGCTCGTCTCGTGCCCACCCGAGACGGGCGATCCGTGCCGTGGGACGCTATTCCCTGGCGCCCACGCATCCACCTGGGCCTCTTCGTGCACCGCGTGAACGACCTTTCTCCTGGTCTCTACACGCTTGCTCGCGATCCGGAGAAGGTCGAGCAACTTCGGCAAGCGATGCGGCGCGAGTTCCTGTGGCGGCGCCCTCCGTCGTGCCCGCGTGGGCTCCCGCTGTACCTGCTCAAAGAAGGGGACTGCCGCGCTCTGGCTGCGAGCGTCTCCTGCGGTCAGGACATCGCGGGAGATGGGGCTTTCAGCCTAGGGATGATCGCCGACTACATGGACAGCCTGGTTACCTACGGCGCTGCGTTCTATCGAAATCTCTTCTGGGAGGCCGGTCTCGTGGGCCAGGTGCTGTACCTCGAAGCTGAAGAGGCGAGCATTCGTTCTACCGGGATCGGCTGCTACTTCGATGATCCCGTTCACGAGGTGTTCGGCATCTCTTCGCGCGACTGGCAGAGCTTCTACCACTTCACGGTGGGTGGCCCCGTCGAGGACAAACGGCTCACGACGTTACCAGCGTACAAGTTGGAGGAAAAACGATCAGCCCGGGGGCAGCCTCCTGGCCGCCTGCCCGTCTGGCGTGGCGTCTGAGACAAGGCGTCTGGAGCACAGGGCGGCCCGGACGTCGCCCCCTCGGGTGCGGTTAACCGATTTTCTGGTTGCAGACGGGTTTGAGCTCCACGATCAACCGCTTCTCTTCATTGTCGTAGTCCGTCGTGACCACCGTATCGGTTTAGATGGGCCTGGGTAGAGTTGAACTACCGACCTCACGCTTATCAGGCATCTGCGTAGGGGCGCAAAGTCCGGCAAGTTGCCGTTTTTTCCTCTGACGGTGCCGCCATCCGCCTGATTGCGCACCCAAGGAAACGGCAAGATGCCGGCTCCAACTGTCCCCGAAATTGTCCCCAATCCCTGGCGCCGGCAAGACTACTACGTGGAACCGCGGCAGGACGCAGATGGCGAGTTGCCACTCGATACCATCCGTGCGACGACCATTCCTGACATCATCACAGCAGCGCAATTCACTGATCAATGTCCGTGTCCTCCGAACCGTCGAACGAGCGGCGCACCGGGGCTGGCATCGGGACACCGGGCCTGAACGCCGCCCACAGGATCTCATTCATCACTCGCGGATCGGCGCGATCGACACCAGAGAAATCCAGCTTCGCCGACGCCTCGGCCAGCGGGCCGGTCTTCGGGTTGAGGGCGTTGAGATCCACCGTTTCCGGCCGCGTCGTGTAGGTCCAGAGCATCGGCTTCGCCTGAAAGAGCCTATACATCGGCGTGGCGTCGCGATCGTGTTGCGTCATCGGCGGCAGGCCTAGGATCACCTCCATCGTCCGGACCATCGACGTCATTGTGTACGGCGTGTGGTCCACGAACCCCGCCTTGACGTATGGCGAGATCACGAAGCCGACCGAGCGGTGAGCATCGAAGTGGTCGGGTCCATCCGCTGCGTCGTCCTCGGTAACGAAGATGGCCGACGACGCCCAGAAGGAGGAATGACTTAGCGCTTCGACGATCCGCCCGAGCCCGAGGTCGTTGTCCGCGACCATCGCCTCGGGCGTCGGCAGGCCGGGCATGAGGCCCACCGTGTGATCCCATGGCATACTGATGACGATGAAGTTGGACCACTGCCCACTGCGTTCGGCCGCCTTTAGATCCCGGGCAAAGATCGCCCCCCGCTCGGCGTCGCTCTTCTCGAACAGATACTTCCAGTCGCGGCTCGTGTGACGATCGATGTCCAGCTGGTCCGTGTACACCGGACTCGCGCCCGCGACCTTCACGCCGAACTCGCCATAGTTGTAGTAGCTTAGACCGGCCCGGCCTACGAGCTGCCAGAGATAGCCGGCCGGCGACCTGACTAGGCGCTGCTCGTTGTCGGGGTTCGGATAGACGGCGATGGCAAAGCCCCGGGGTCCTTCCGGGTGGCCGTTGCCGTTCGCGGCGGATGTAAGGGTATCGTGCGAGCCGGGGAAACCGCGCCAGCTCGCCGTGGCTCGCTCGTTATAGGCGGTCGAATACGCCGAGTTGGCCCATTGGTGCCCGTCCTGCGATATGACGCCTTCGACGAAGTAGCGATCGAGCAGCGGGGTCTGCTGAGCCAACGCGTGGGCATTCGGCGTCATGCTCTGCCCGAGGTACGCTAGCTCCTTATCCCCGTCCCCGCGTGGGTCGTCGCCGAGTACTTGATCGTAAGTGCGATTCTCGCGAATGATGAACACAACGTGTTTGATGTCGTGAAAGGCGGCGAGTGCCGTCTCACGCTCGGTGGCGGTGATCTCGTGATCGCTGACTGGCAAGTTCCCCTCGACCTGATGCGTGAATGCCGCCAGCTGTTCGGCATCCGGTATCGCAATGACCTCGGCGTAGCCGGTCAATGCGTTTCCGGTGAAGTCGAAGGGCACGTTGGACATCCCCTTCCAGGCGTGCTTCTGGTCGCGGGCCGGCCAGTTGGGCCGCGAGTCGATCCCCTTCGCGAGACCGACGACCAGATGTCCGCCATCCGGAGTCAAGGCGAGCGCGGTCGGGTCCCAGCCGGTGGGTATGAACCCCAGCACGCGGGAGTGGCCTGGTTCGTGGATGTCGATCACCGCGATATCGTTGTTGTCGGCGTTGGCCACGTAGAGACGGCTGTCGGCGCTAACCGCCAGTCCGTTCGGCGTCGAGCCGACCGGATCGTTCGGGTGCAATGACGTGATGACGGTCTCGACGACCAGGCCGGCCCGGATCACGCTGACGCTGTTCGACTCGGCATTGGCGACGAACAGCCGGCCATCGGCGGCGTAGGTCAGGTCGGTGGGGTGCACGCCGACCGGTACTCTGGCCGTTTCCTTGAGCGTGGCTGCGCTGAGCAGACTAACCGACTGGTCACCCCAATTGGCGACCGCCAGCGTGGAGTCGCCCGGCGCTAGCGCCAGCTGAAAGGGACGATTCCCCAGCCGGACTCGGGCGAGCACCCGATCCGTAGCGGCGTCGACCTTGTACACGGAGTTGTCTTGGAAATTGATCACGAAGAGGTGGCCCCGCGGGTCCGCCGCGATGCCGGCGATGAACCGGTCTTTGTCTGCCAGGTTCGGGATCGCCAACGGCCGGTCGACTGTCAGCGCGCTCCCCGTCCCGCTTAGGCGGATGATCGGGCGCTCAAGCGACGCACGCACAGCCGGAGCGAGACCCGCCACCTCGGTGTCCTTTTGCATGTCATCCGTCACCGGCCCGCCGCCCGATACGTAGATCGCCCCGCGGGCGCCATCTACGGCGAGTCCGGCCCATGCCTTCCCGAGCGGAATGTGTTGCCGCACGACGGCGTGCTCCGGGTCGATCACCTCGAGGGAATGATCGTGGTACCCACCGGTCACGATCAGCATCGACGTGCCGTCAGTCGATGGCGCGATCCGCAGCGGCATGTCGCCTGTGAGTCGCACCAGGGTGCCAGCCGGGGTCACCCGCTGGCCAGTCGCCCAAATGGTCGCCGCCTGCTGCGGGGCCGAATCGCTCGCTGACGTGTTGCGTGTGCACCCGGCGCTCGACACCCCTACAATTGCCGCGAGCGCTAGTCCCCAGTGCCTTTGTGGCCTCACCAGCATCGCGCTGTACTCCGGTCTCGGTTGGTTCCCCCCTGTAGCTGCGCGACCTTCACTCGGCCCAGATCATCGGGCTCTTGATCCTGCTGCTCAACAGCATCTCGGTGTCGGCGTCGTACGTATACTCCTCCCTCAGGTCATCATTGATGAAGACCCGCAAGACGCCGCTTTTTGTGTCGTCTCGCGCATAGACACGGCGAGCGTGTGGATATTTGTCGCATGAGACGTTGACACCGGAGTCAAACCCCTTCCCGATCGGCGTCAGGCGACACGTCTTCTCGAGCGTGCCGATGACGAACACTCCGTCGGGCGTGATCATGTCCGTGTACAGAACTCCGCTGCCATCCGGGAACAGCGTCTGGTGCGTTTCGCCGGGCTTATAGTCAACGACCTTCAATGTCACGTCATCCGCAACCGTGTCATTTGCCAGGAGCCCATCGGGCCGAATATAGAAATGCGCCGTCTCACGGCTCTTGGGGCGCTGACTCCACACGACGAATATGTGCCAGTGGGGCGGTGCGTCCTCATGGGCAACGGCCGGACCTTGCGTGGGAAAATTGGTGTCGAACCCCATCACGCGAATGGTACCGATCCCCTGCTCGTCAACGCGTCGATCGAGACCCAAGGCCCGAATCGCCTCGCGGGCTGCGAACTCCAGATTGAGAGCCGCCTGATGCTCGACCTCAGGCCATGGTCCAGTCGCGTAGCGCCCACGTCTGCGCTCAATGTCCGCATGTTCAATGCGGATTTGTACCCCCGGCGTTTCAATGTAGGTGTACGTTTCCGTCGCGTCGTCACTGTCGTACCACGGCAACGCCTCTAACGCAGGGTCTACGAGCGGCGCGTCGAACTTGATCCCGTCCGCCACCCGTACGAAAGGCACACGGCTACGGCCAACGACAACGGCCCGCACCTGGGACGGGTCGACTTTGATCTTGACTCCGACCACGGACTGCAGCGTGGTTGGTGCGCGAAAGTGAAAGTAGAACTCCTTGGAATCCTGCCCATCCGTAAAGCGATTCGAGATCAGCCCACACGTCGTACACGACGTTGGAAACACGACGGACCACCTCACTGAATCTGCTTTGACCTTCAAGACGCGCACGCTGAGAAAACCTGGCAACACGTACCACTCGGCAAGAAAGCCGGGCGGGATCTGAAACCCCTCCTGCTCCAATGCCACTTGTGCTGCGAGCGGGTGTGCGCGTCCTACCAACATGGCGCCCACTGTCACAACCGTGGCAAGGGACCTCACTCCGAGCAAACCCTTCATTAGTCACCTCGTGTACCGCGTTACGGGCAAGTCAACGTCCAGACCCCACCCCGACTCTGTATCTCGGATACCGGCACCGGCGCCACTGTCGTGTGGTAGTCGACCCCCGCCGTGCCGGCTACAGCCTGAATAGCAGCGACCGCGAGCGCGTCGGGCCCCGCCGTCGCCGCCCAAGTGGTATCACTCACCGCCGCCATTCCCCACATGCGAATGGCAATGAGGTGGTCGGCGCTGCCTTCGAGCACGGTGGAGATCCGGAGTTCCTTCATCAACGTGTCGCGCACCGCCGTGTAGCCCGGCGCGATCGTCAGAGCGGGCAAGCCGCCTGCTTGCTGGTGCACGGTGTTGATGAGCGTGATCGCGCCCGCGTAGTCCCCGAGCCCGAGGTGAATCTCAGCGCGGACCAGCGCTAATTCCTCCGCGCGCGTAACCGGCACCGGGCCATTCACGGTCGCGGCAGGCAGATAGCTCACGTCTACGCCCGCCGCTGAGTACTCCGGTAGCTGCAACGGCAGTGGGTTTGGAACAAACTTGTTCTTCCAGCGCAAATCGGCTGCCGAATCAACGTCGGCCAACAGATCCTGCATCGGTGCGGTCTGACCATAGTACTGGTTCATCGGATTCGCGTAATCACCCGACTGCCCGCTGTACGTCTCGTACGCGCCGTATGGATCGAGCGCGAAGGGGCCAGGGACGGGCGGTGCAATGGCGGCGAGATTGTACAGCGCTGAGGCGGCCAGCGCGCTGTCGGCGCGCGTGAGAGCCGAGGCGTCCGGTGCCCCAGGGGAGCTCGGAGTCGGACTCGTCCCCGGCGTGCTGCGGGCAATGGCATAGGCGAATTCGAGCCCCGCCTTCCCCGCCAAGGCTCGGTTGAATGCTGCAAAGGCGCCCGGGGTTGTGCTCGGTGCTGCGGTCGCCCCAACCGAGGCGAAGCCCGCCGGCAATATCACCGGCAGCGGGATGGCTCCCGCGGTGTTGAGGTCGACAAGTCCCGAGTCGAGAACGGCGACAATGTATTTCCAGACGTCCTTATTGCAGTAGGGCGGGCTTGTGATACCGTCGTGGATGGCATAGATCGGGACTCCGAGCGTATCAGTCAGCTCAGCCACCCACATGAAGTTCAGCGCCTTGATTGTTTGCGCGATGCCCGCGACCGCGAATGCCTGCGCCGGCGTATAGGCAGCCACCTGGGGCAGGATTGCGAGAAGCTGGTTGGCCTGCAGCGCGTATTGAAACGGAGGCGACCACCCCGCGTTGTCATACGGCAACATCGGCGTCTCTCCGCTATAGTGGGTGACCAGCGGAGGCTGCGACGAGAGAAACAGCACTGCGTCGCGCGAAAACGCATTCACCATCCCCAGGAAGTAACCGTTGGTCTGCTCGGTGCGCATTCCGCCGAACAACCCGGTGATGGCATTTTGCACCCCTGTCGGGCTGTTCGGTATGCTCGTCGGCGCCGTGAAGTACGGCACGCGTGACTCACCGCACGCCGAAGTCGAGAGATGAATGTGAGGCCAGCAATCAGCGCAGGCCTGTAGCAGCGGCGTGTTGCGCCCCGAGGCGACGCGGCTCGCTCGTCGATCGAGAACGAGGGAATCATGTCAAAAGCCCAGATCAAGGGAAAGGAAATAACTGCGCGCAGGCGGGTAAGGCGTGATCTGAAAGCCGCGCTCCACATCCTCGCTTTGGAACCAGGTCGCCGCCGGGTCCATGCCCGTGTAACCTGACGAGTACGAGTGCAGGAGATTCCGACCGGTGAGGTTGAGCCGTGCGCTCGCGATGCGCCCGCCGAGCGCGCGACTGATCCAGCGGGCCGGAACCGTGTAGCTTAGCGCAACCTCCCGGAGCCAGATCGTACTCGCTGGCTCTACAAACGGCGTGAGGTTCTGCACGGCCTGCTGGACACGTTTCGCCTCCAGAGCGGTATCGGCCAGCAGGAAGGGACCGTAGTCGAAGTAGTAGTTCGTGAGGTTGCTGATACTCGCACCCCGCTGCCACTCGACCAGGCCAGAGAGGCGGAACCCGCCGTAGCTAATCGAGTTATTGAAGGTCATGACATAGGACGGCTGGCCGTCGCCGACCTGCTTGGGCATGCCGTCCGAGGTCAGGACTGCCGTATTCACTATGTCCGAAACGGACCGTCCCACCTGGATCCAGTATTCCCCGTACGGGCCACCGAATTCCTCGTACCCTGGGGTGAATGGCCCGACTGGCAACGCATTCACGACGCTGTAGTTGCGATAGAACGTCGTCGTCGTGAGCCACGTCAGCCCTTGCGGCGTCTGCACAGGTGTGGCCGAGAGCGATAGCTCAATTCCCTGGTTCGTGAATTCGCCACCGTTCGACCAGTCGCTCGTGTATCCGAGCGACGCGGGCACACCCGCCTGAAGCAGTAGATTCGTGATGCGCTTTTGATACACGGTCGCGCTGAGCTGTGCTCGCGATCGAAACATCGTCCCGTCAACGCCCATCTCGATTTCCGCCTCCGACTCAGGCTTGATGGTTGGATCGCCCAGCGTGGTCGTGTTCGTGATCCCGGGCAGCCCACTCGCGATGAGTGTCGTGAGAGGCGTGTACTGGACGCCGTAATTGGGTTGCGTCCCCGATTGCCCGTACGCGGCCCGCAGCTTGAGCTCGTCCAAAAAGCCCACAAACTGTGGGACGCGATACGACGCCGAGTACCGCGGGTAGGCGTAGAATTTGTTGAAGTTGCCGTCGTTCGACGTGCGCTCCGCCGTGACCCCGGCCGTCACGGCCAAGCGGTCCGACAGCGTGATGACTTGCTCCTGCGCGTACCACGACTGATCGTGTTGCGCCGACTTGGAGAAGAAATTGCTCTGCACCGCCCCGATCGCTGGCAATGCCGCGCCTGCGATCAGCTGTTGCGAGACGCTGGACGGGTTGATCAGCTGTCAATGTTCGTCGCCAAATCCCACCAATGTCGTAAAGTCCAGCTGCGACAGTCCTGTGTAGTGGTGGATAACGTTCAGCGAGAGGTTCGAGTACGAGGTGTTCGCTTCTGCGGTCGTCGCGACCCCTGGCAGTGACGTCGCCTGCTCGACCTGCAGAGCCGGCGGCGCATAGAGATCGTCGTGTTGATCGGTGTAGTCCGCTCCGCCAAGGACGTTGACGCGAAGGCTCTGATGCTCCGTGCTCCAGGCCGTCCAGTTGATGTTGCCGCCGCCAATGAAGCGGTTTACAGTCTCCGGCGTTTGGACCTCGGCGGCGTCCGCGAACGGATTCGCGGGGCCAAACGGGTTAACCGGCCAGAGACCGTCCGCATGCTGCTGATCCAGCGTCACGAACTGCGGCGTGTACGCAAACGCGTTGTACGGGGCGATGCCGATATTGTCGTTCCCACTGATCCCGCGCCGGGTGAGCGAGTGCGCGTATGTGAGATTCGCCGAGACCGAGAGGGTGCTGAAGAGCTGCTGCGTGACGTTCGCGCGGACGGTGCTTTTTTGGTACCCGGTGTTCGTCTGAATCCCGTTGTCGTACTTGGCGAGCCCCGACACGAAATACTGGGTCTGCGCCAGCGCCCCGCTCAAGCTGATGTCCGTTTCGTACGCGGCCTGCGGATTGCTGAACAGCTGGCTCTGGTAGTCCTGCGGACCCGAGTAGACCGACGCGATCTTGGATTCGCCATACCCGAGCGGTGCCCCCCAATCCTGTGCACTCGCGAGCGTCGGGAACTGTCGAAGAGCTAAAGTCTGCGCATCGGTGAAGTGGCCGACCGTTTGCGAGATCAACCACGAGGGCTTGCCGGCGGTCCCATGCTTCGTCGTGATGATGATCACCCCCAATGACGCCTTGGACCCGTAGATCGCCGACGCCGACGCGCCCTTCAAGACCTCGACCGACTCAATGTCGTCCGGGTTGAGGTCAGCAATGCGGTTGGTGCCGTTGTCGACCTCGTTGGGCTGCAGGACTCCGCCCGCAGTAATGGCACTCTCGCCGGAGTAGGCCGTCTGGTTGTTCACGATCACCCCGTCGACGACGTAGAGCGGTGTCGCCGCCGCGTTGATGGACGTGATCCCCCTGATCTGCACGTAGAGCCCCCCACCGGGGGCCCCGCTGTTGTTCGTCTCGATCACTGCGCCGGGCACCTGGCCTTGCAGCGAGTTCTCGATAGTCGGCGCTGGCACAGCCGTGATGTTCTGCGCGGGGACGACCGCGACGTCGTTCGCGGCGTTCTGAGACGACACAGTTGTCGCCACCCCCGTGACCACCTGCGCCTCGAGGCGAAGGACGTCCTGCCGCAGCGCGACGGTGTAGTCCATCTGTCCCGCGACGATCGGCACGATCTGGGCGAGATAACCAATGCGACGCACCGTCAGTGATTTCGCACCCGTGGGAAGCCGGAAACTGAACGTTCCGCTGTCCGTGGTGTTTTGTCCTGTCGTGGTGCCTGTTACCACAACGGACGCAGCGGCCACGGGCTGCTTACTGCCGGCGTCGAGCACTCGCCCCGTAACCCGCGAGTCTTGACGGTGCGTGCTGGTGTGTTCGTCGATACGCGGTGGTCGCCCAACCAGCACGGCATCACCGCGAATCGAGACGTATGCTGGGAGTCCGGTGCCCTCGAGCACGATCGCCAAGGCGTTGGCAACACTCACGTTTGCCACGTGGAGCGAGACATGCGCTCGCGACGCCAGCACGTCTGGCCCCAACTGGATTGCGACACCTGCGGCTTCGCCGACTGCGAGCAGGGCGTCTTTGAGCGAGGAAACGCGAAGGTCGAGCGAGACCGACTCCCGAAGGATCGCAGCGGCGCTGTTGGTCGTCCGCACCCACGTGTCCTGCCGTGTATCGGGGGGAGTGTTTGCGGCGAGCGCGTTCGAGTCAGGCGTTCGCGTCGGCTCCTGAGCTGCGATCCGAGCGGCGAACATCGCGAGAGCGAATGCGAATCGAGGTACAATTGTCACGGTCATTGGATGTTCCGCCGAACACAAGAGGACGCGAGCAGAGCTCACGATCGCGGGATGGCATGGAAGGTCACTGTTCGGCCAGTACGCTCGTAGCGCGTGCCAGTGAGCAACACGAGTGCGTCGAGCACTTCGGTGCTGCTCTGGGAGCCGAATGTGACTGTCAGCAGTTGACGTCCGAGCGCGGGATCCGCGAGCTGTATGTCGAGATCCCACCAGCGACCGATCAATGCACTGACCTCGCTGAAGGGCACTGAGTCGAAGGCGAGACGTCCTTCCGTCCAGCCAATTGCTGCAGCGGATTTCACTCCGTGCCGGAGCGCAGCCAACTGACCTGACGTATCGATCAGCGCGAGATCGTTTGCTTGTAATTCGACCTGGGCGACGTTGACCTTGCCTTCGGAAACGACCACCTGCCTCCGCGTCGCGCCGCCATAGGCCGTAACGGCGAACCGCGTCCCGATATCGCGGATAGTGAGGTGGCCGGCATGGACTGCGAAGGGACGGGCCGCGTCATGTCGGACCACAAAGTACGCTTCGCCGTCGAGGTAAACATCGCGTGTCGGCTCGCCGTAATCGTCGGGAATGCGAAGGCTTGTAGCGGCGCCCAACACGATCTGCGTTCCATCATCCAGTTGGAGATTGGCGCGTTGCGCCGGGCGGGTCGAGAATTCTCGCGCGCCCCGAGGCGACGCGGGGTGCGGCTGTCGAATCCGACCAATCGCGATGCCCCCGTCACACCCAGGACTGCGAGCACGAACGCAGCCGCGGCCGCTGCGGGAAACCGGATCAGCGCTGTCCTCCAGGAGTCCCGACGCTCGCCCCGAACCACCAACAGGGCTTTGCGGCGCTCACTCGAAGCAATGACCCGCCCCTCGACATCGCGGCCTTCTCTCGCCGCGGCAGTCAGTCGCGCACTCAGTCGGACCCATGCCGTCTCAGGATCTGTCATGCGCGACCGCGACTCGAGGGCGCGCGCAAGTTTGCGAAGCAATGCCAGTTCTGCAGCACGATCCGGTCGAGCCGCCAGCCAGCGCTCCACCTCGGCGCGCTCGGCTGGGGAGCACGCTCCGGTAATGTGGCGAGCCAGCAAATGATGATCGGACGAATCGTGCATCGGGTGCCTGGCGCTCGGGTCAGCGAGTTTCCGCTATTTCAATGCGGAACCTCCGGCAAAACCCAACGTCCCTTTCCAAGCGCGGTGCTAACCGACTCAGAAGAACTTCTCGAGTTCTCGGCGAATGGCCCTGAGGCCGAGCATGATCTCCCGCTCGACATACTTGACGGACGTTCCCATTGTTCGCGCGACCTCGGCGTTCGCGAGGTGGTACTCCCAGCGCAACGTCACCGCCAGGCGCCGACGCTCCGGCAGGTGCCCTAATGCCGCATGCAGCGCTGCGGTCACCTCGTTCCGACGACAGGCTTCGTCGGTGGGCTCGGGGCCTTGCCCCATGCCAGTACGTTCCACGCCGCCGCTGGCAGCCGCCTCCCATCTACTCGCGACGCGGTCATGCCGCCGACGTCCGGACAGGTAGTTGCGTACCGCCACGACCAGATACGCTTGGATACTGCCGCGCAGCTTCCACCGAGGACCAAGCGCCCAAATGTTGTACATCACGTCTTGTACGCATTCGTCCGCGAGATCCTTGTCCTGCGTCAGTGCCACTACGTAGGCGTGTAGCTCGACGTAGTACACGTCGAACATGGTCTTGAACGCTCCGGCATCCCCTGCGCGAATGCGCGCGGCCATCGCCGCATCGGCCGTCGGTGGTGACAGCTCGTCCAGCCGGTCGCGACGCACTGAACTCGGCACCTGCATCGGGCCGGCCAGCGAAAGCCCTGGGGCGGGATCCGCCATCGAACTGACGACCTGGAGGTCCGCAGCTGGATCGGTCATGGGCCGTCACGATTATGCCCACGTTTGCTGACGCGCAAGGCACCTTACCGATCGCTCTCTGGTCGACAACTATAGGGCGCGTCGAAAGAATCGACCGACACGTGACCAAGTTGTGACCACCGGAGAAACGCCCGGCCGCCTGCGGCGATCATCAACGCACAAGGAATGGCTGCTCATCCCTAGGCTCGTCGCTACAGATCGAGCAAGGGCTCGACGAGAATCAATGCCACGATCGCGAACTCGAGGAGCTCCGCGCGGGGTGCTTAGGCTTCGCTGTTCAGCATGCGCACATCTCACGGAGGTTGGGAGCTTGCGGTCAGTGCCGCGACGCAACTCCTGGCGCCCGAAAGAGACTCGACCCCGCGGGTTGCCGGTCAGGAACTGGCCGACGACAGAGCCGGCACAAGTCGACCATCGCTGCAGCCCCGCGGCAAGCGCCGCCTCGCCGCGCACACAGCGTCGGCCAGTCCCACACTCTTCTGGTACCACGAGAAGCTTCTCGAACGCAAACGCCATGCGTCTATGCTGCCCGATCGGCGTCGGCAGACCGTCAGGGCAGAAAGTAGAAAGTAGAGGGAGTAGCACGGCCCCGTGGCGCTCACTGCCATCGGGGCCGCTGTTGCTGTTCGTCTACTTTCTACTTTCTGTTTCGCTACCCTCTATTTTCCCCGCTCCGCGGGGAAAAATGGGCCTGGGTAGAGTTGAACTACCGACCTCACGCTTATCAGCCAAGTTGCCTATCCCATCCCTCTCGCAACAGTCGCAACGATAGCACCGCCTTAGAACACTCGCCACAAGACGGCGCGCAACGAAAACACGCCCGAAGCGCGCCCGTAGGCGTACCCCACGCGTACCCTGGCGCAACCATACCAGCGGCCTCACGTCATAACCGTCGTCCCATGGCACACCCGTGCCGCAGGCGTGCCGGTCTGCCTTGTGCGGACCGACAGCGAGCGCAGCGAGCGTAGCCCCGCCGTTTGTGGTATCTGTGCAGCGCGGGAGGGGAAGTGAGCCGCCTCGCTCGTCGAATGCGACGGGCTCAGGACCGTGCCGTGCGCGCGTCGCTCCGCTCGCAAGCGCTCGCCGACGGCGTGTGGCTGCTAACGCTACCACTGCCGCCTGGGCTCACTGAGGCCGAGCAGCGCCAGCTCGTGGCCGCATTCGAGTCTGACCTGCAGCGGGACCCCGCCTTTGCGGATGTCCACGTGGACATCACCGGGCCGTGCAGGTGTTGCAGCCATGGAGCGCGCCGATGACCAGTCCTTTGGTAGAGGCGTGGTCGTCGTTCTTGGGGCGCTGGCCCTGGGATTGGTTCTGTACACTGACCTTCCGCGACTTGGTACACCCAGAATCCGCGGACAAGCGCTTTCGGTTGTTCGTCTCACAAATGAATCGACGGCTGTACGGAGCCCGGTGGTGGAAGCACGCCCAGGGCGTGCGCTGGGTCCGGGCGTCGGAACCTCAACGTCGCGAGGTTCTGCACTATCACGCCCTCCTTGGCGGCGGCGGATTGGCGAGCCTTCGTCGCCTGTCGTGGATGGATGCATGGAACGAGATCGCAGGCTTTGCTCGTATCGAACCACCGCTCAGCGGCAATGCGGTTCGGGGCTACTGCGCGAAGTACGTGGTGAAGGGCGGCGAGATTGACATCGGCGGCCCACTGGAACGCCCGCCGCCCTTGCTGTTCTCCCCCGGCTGGGCAGAGGTGGCTGCTTGCCCGGAGGACACAAGGAGCGGCGTAGTGCCATGCCGCGCGAGCCAGTCCGTGGCCCTGGACGTTAGACGGAGCTAGTCCCACCTCCTCCTCGCGTAGCAATGCTCCGAGGAGGACACCCCGGCACCCGGTGGCCAGTGGGCAGACTGCGCCCCGTTGCTTGACGGGCGCAGTGTGTCTGGTCGGGATCGCATCACGGCGTGAAGGTGCTGACTACTTGGAGGGCTGACTTATGCAACGTCGGGGAAGATCGGCCAGAGGAACTTCGCGTGCTCCCGCCGACAGCCAGACCATCGCCATCGATCCCAAGCGGTTCTACCTCTCCCTCCCGTTTCATCCTGGTGCCAATGGCGAGGAGCGCAGAGCTGAGGTAGAACGCTTTCTCCTCGTCTTGCATCGCGAATGCCTCGTCACGGCTGCGCGGCTCGAATACCCATTCGATTTGCGCTGATGTCTTTCACTCAGCCCGTTGGGTGATCGCAACACGACGGAATTTGCGTCGGTGTTGCATCAGGCACTTAGGACCCCTCCTTGGTACGCTGAGTTAGGGCAACTTGGAAATCGTCGGCTCGAAGAGTGGCGCTGTGTAGCACCTTCACAAAGTCATCCATAAGCATGACCGCGGCCTCGGCGAGCTTACGGTTTGCAAATTCGGGTTGCTCTCCTCTTGGTACCCAAGGCCAGTTTAGAATGTCCGTCGCCGGCGAAACATGCACAATGCGGTGCCGATACTTGATGAGCCGCCGAATACGATTTAGGGTCAGTGGGCTAACGATCAGTCCGAACCGCAGATTATACGCCTTGTTGTAAAACTCTTTTGCTCGATCGAAGTCCTGAAAAAGAAGACGCATCCGGTCCTTCAGAAGAGAGAAGACCGTGACGCCAGTACGCTTTGCCTCCGAACGGAGGACCTCAATACCTCCCGCTTGCTTCGTCGCCGCATCCAGAACAACCCGGGCTAGTCGCTCTTCATTGGGGGTTGCGCCCTCTGTTTCCATCTCACCGAAGCGGGATTTCAAGTACACCTCTAGGCCGGTTACGAGCATCACTAGCGCAACGTTACAGACCACCATCTGAAAACGGTTCGCTTCTGATTCACCCGTAAGCATCACATCGATCGCGCTTCTAGTCTCTCCCCAGCTCTCGATTCCAGGTGTCTCGAAAGCCATCTCGCCTTCTTGGTACGCGATGCCCGTTGCCCCCATGCCCAGAGTCATGATGTCCCCGTTGGGCAACGCGTATAGCCTGGTCTCCTGCGAAGGAATCGCTGTCGATTCTACGGAATTACTCGGGTCGTCGGGTGACCCAACGCCGAACCTGGCCGACTCAGGCGACCAATCGAAGTAGATCGTCAGTCGATCGGCTGGCGCCATGCGAGACAAGTCGATGGTCGCAACCGTGGTACCCGTCCCGGGGAGGAATGGTAGTAGCTCAACCGGCGCTCCCCATCGCTTACGATTCTAAAAGCGTGGCCGCCAGCGGCGGCCTGAAACACCTTGCATCCGGCCGGGAGTCCTTCGAGTAGGGGTTTCCCCGCGGAAACCAGCTTAGCGGCGCCTCGCTGGCGTCGCATGGACGCGCAGAGTTGCCGCCACGCTGCGTCGGATAAGCCCAAGAGAGTGCGCATCGTCAATAATTCATTCAGTCATCTTCCTGGTCGAACAGGGCCGCTGCGCGCTCGCGCGATCCAAGTATCGCTCAAAGCGACCCGGCTTGCCCACTCTAATAGCATTCCTAAGCTCCTCATCGCTTGCGCCGTCATAGCAAAGGGCGTATGAAGGAGACATGTTCCTGCCGATTTTTGCCTATGAGGTGATCAGCATTATCTGCGCTGTCACCGCGGGTCTTCATGTAGGGTTGAAACCCGCTGTCTGTACGCTAGGTGCCTCCGTGATCTCGGTGATTGCCGCCGGCGGCATAAAGGCTGGACTTCTGTGGGGCAAGGGGCCACAAAGAATCGGGACGCTCGCAGTCGGCGTGCTGCTGGTCGCTCTCGCATACTGGCTCGGAAGTGGTTTTTCCGTGGTGTTGTGGAGCAACGTCCTAAGCGGCCAAGAATGGGCGGGGATTGGGACCGTTGTTGGTTTGGTCTTTGTCACCAAGAAGTTGGCGACCTAGTGCGGAGCAGCTTGTTTCAACCCCGTGCCCGAGCCGCCCCGCTTCACGCGCTCGGACATAGTCCGGTGCGACGAAGCATTCCGGTCTTTGATGGAGAAGGTGAAACGAGCGCACGAACGCGGTGACGAGGTCCGCGCGGCGCAACTTGATTCCACCAGGGCAATGACATTCTCGGATACGCCGGCACCAGAACCGCGACGAGAGAATGGTCGCATATCACGAGGCAGGACACGCCGTTGTGGGAATGCTATTGGGAATCCCGATCGAGCGAGTGTCCATCGCAGCTAGCGGCGATTCAGCAGGCCGCGTAGTCCAAGCTGCCCAATGGGGACGGCACGTGTCCCCCGAGGAACTGCCATGCCTCATTACGAGGTATATCGAATTTCTTCAGGCCGGCCAGCGCGCCGTCGAGCGCGGTTTCGGAGTCGAGCCGTCGGTGTCGTGCGGCGCGGGCGACGACTGTGCCCTGATGCGAGAGCGGGTGAAGTTGCTGGAACTTGACTCCCGGCAAGAAGATGCTCTTATAGAGCGCGCAGGAAGTACCGTCGCACTGATGCTTGCTAGGCCAGAGATTTGGGCGGCCGTCCGCGCCTTGGCTGAAGCAGTCATGGAGCAGGGCACTCTCACGGGGCAAGAATGCATTCGCCAGATCGTTGAGCAGTATGTAGGACGCATCACATGACTCACAGATTCTTGCCGCTCGTCCTATTAGCTGGATGCTTGTCGGCGACAGCATGCACACCTGCTTCAAGCGCGGAAAAAACAGACCGCGTCAATGATGTGGCCGCAAGCCTGATAATCGACCTCTGTTGGCCAACTAGCTTCCGCGTCCTCTTCCCATGGGTAACACGGGATGAGTTTTGGGGTGGCCCCCGGCGGGGCGGCTAATGAGCAATCCACGAACGACGAGGGGGCCATGGACGAATAGTCAATACGGCCGACGCCTCGCGGCTGCTCTTGTGCTGCCTCCTTGGACTGGCTGGATTCTCGGATGGCGTAACAGGAAGTACCCTGCTCGCGCAGCGTGGGGGAGAAGACTGGCCGTTGTTTCAACGATTGCCTGGCTAAGCGGTCCGCTGTTCGAGTACATGACCACGTACCATTACGAGAGCATGGATCCAACGATATGGAGCATGCACGGAGCATGGGCTCTGTCACCTCAGGCGTTTTGCTTCCCTGCAAACTCGTTCGCCAATGTCCTGTGCTATACTCACATTCCAGGCTACGCGACCTACTACGTCCTTTTAATTACGCTGGCCTGGTTCATTCTGTATCGCCAGTTCAGGCGGTCAGTCAAGTCGGGATCTCTCGCGATTCACGAATCGTCAGCCGGCTCGGCGTGATGTGGAGCGCGCAATGAAGGCACTCGTGGCACTCGCCGCTGGCGTTACCACGATCCATGCGATCCGGTTATGCGCCCAGCCGCCCGCCCCGATTGATCCGGACTCATCCAAGAGCGTGACGTATCTGAATGCGCACGGCTGCACCGCGTACTTCGACGCCAAGGGCTGGATTAGCAGCTATGACTGCGACAAGGACTCCGTCGCGACGCATCGTTTTTTTGCCGCCACCGATCGCGAGATTGAGACTCGTGAACGCATGGTAACGGAGGAAGGCGTCCTTCATTTGCTGAACAAGGATCTTGAGGCACTGCAGGCCTTGGGCGGAGCCAATGCCACGTCCGCTGACACCCGCGCGAATTATGCTGAGACCCTCAGACTCCATGCAGCGGCCCAAAAGACCTATGACTCCTTAGATGCCGAACACGCGATCGCCGCAGAGGATTTTCAGCACGAAATAGCGGTACGCAGGTACCACGAGATCCACCCGAGTGCTCCTTCAGATCCATGACGAAGCCCAAGGTCTCCCGTAGCGTTCGCATCGCGAAGGCGTGGCACGACGCCGAGGACATTGTGGCGCGAGTCGCGAAAGACGTGGTCCCGCCGCTGCGGAAAAAAGCACCGGACCTGCCCAAGGTGCAGGCGACACTCCGATTCATTGAGCGTAAGGCGCGCACGGTCGCCGGAAGGGTCGGGACCTATCGCATCGCGGGCGCGAAGGCGGCTGGCGTCACTGTCGCGGAGCAGGCGACCACGCTGTGCGCCATGCTCGACATGGAGTCGGTCGAGCGCCGGGAGGCGGAGCGTGCAGCTGCTGGGTTGCGCAATGCGGCCAACGCGTTCAGGACACAAATCTTCGACGCGATGCCTTAAGGCCGACGTACGACCGTCGAACCATTATCTGCCAGACCGCTGCATGCCCGGTATACTACAGCGGCGACCCCCTGATGCCGAAAAGGTGGGCAAGTAGGTATCTATGTCTACATATGTGCGGATAGGTGAATACGCCCGTAAGCACGGTGTGTCGGTGTCCACAGTCCGGCGCTGGGACGCCGACGGACGCATTACCGGCCGGAGGTCACCCTCAGGGCAACGCCTCTACGACCTGGAGGAGGACCCCGCTCCCCCCGGCGCCAGCCTGTTGCCAGTCCGCTAGTCACCCCCTCGGTGGGCACGTGTGAAGAGGAGGACCTGGCTTCACGCGAGGTCCCCGAGTGGGAGCAGTCGGTACATCTGGCGCGCTCGCGCTACGAGGTCGCGAAGATCGACGCTGAGCATGACGACTTGATCCGCAAGCTGGAGGAACAGGCCGAGGCGCGCGAGGCCGCACGCATCGCTGGGGGTGAGCAGGCAAGACGGGATCGGGACGCGGCGGCTGCTCGCGCCGCGAGGGAGCAAGGCAATGGGCGACGGCTGGATTCCTACCGCAGCAACGCTCGTTGGTCCTTGATCGCATTTCCCGTTGGCTCTCCCGCGCGAGCCGAAGTCGAGGAGTTTCTAACCACCCTGACGCCAAACGCCACGCAGGAGTACGTCACCGCGCGAGTCGAATGCGATCCTCCGGCCTCACCGGGAAGCCCAGGACAACGCCCGTCGCGTAGCGGAGTTGATCGAGAGCGGGATGAGCCACGCCCGCATGGAGACGTTCGGCTCCGAGTGGGACTACACAAGCGGCAAGGAAGCACAGGCCGAGGTTGAGCGCGTGCTACGACGAAAAGTCGAAGCAGACTGGACGGGCGCGCGCGTCGAGCGGCTAGTCCAGGCCGTACTGGACCGCTGGGAGTGACGGATTAGGCAGTGGCGTACCTACGAGACGAGCAGCTCATCGGCCAGTGGGTTGAACGCCCTTTCCTCGATCCGATCGACAGCCTAGTCCTGCGTGACGCGCGCTACGGCGCCCACTTTTTTCGTTTCGTCGCCGACCAAGAGTGGCACCATTGGGTGCGCCCAGGTGAATACGTGACCATCGATCAAGCGGCTAGACTGCTCGACGTGTCAAGCCAACTCGTAGATCGACTGTGGAGGCGCGGCGACCTCACACAGCATCACGCCACGTCCAATGGTGCGCGGCTACTGGCGCTGGCCGAGGTCCGCGCCCTACACCTCGAGCGTTCGCGCAAAGCCCGTTGACACGTTGGGGCTGTAGTACTATCGTCCTACAGTGCCGCTGCCGTGCTGACACGGCTCGACCCCAACCACACCCGCAAGGGGAGATCCATGCCCAGCAAGCGTGAGATCGAGCAGGAGCGCAATACGCTGCGCGCCAAGCTCGAAGCCTTGTACGACAGCACGCAAGACTTGGGAGCCGACATCGCCGACGCCCTCGGGTGGCAGGACGAGGAGGAAGAGGACGAAACGGATTCGGATGATGACCTGGACGAGGACTCAGATTTGGAAGCCGACGACGAGTAAAAGAGAACTGCCCGCGCTTTGATCTGAGCAGATCGCGCGGGCAGTTCCGATTTTCTCTCCTGCCGTTGTGGTGCCACTGGCCAGCGCGCACCAACAACGCAACCTTGAGGATCAGGACCAGTGTTGCGTCCCTGTGATACAAGTATCGGCGAATTACCCTGGCATCGCAAGCATGCGCTGACGGTTAGCTCCGCGACGGTTCGGCGGGAGCAGGCGCCATGACCGACACAGCCATCGCCGAGGCGCGGTCCGCGGCATCCATGTGGAAAGCGGAAGCCGATAAGCGGCGCATAGTCTCCCCACATGATCCAGTCGCCGACGCCTTTGAGTATTGCGCCGGAGATCTGCTTGAGCGGATGCGTCCAATCGACGCGCCCGATGCGGTACAAACGGTGGAGCAGTACGCGGCCGACCATGGTGTCACAGCGCAAGCCGTCCGCAAATGGGTCGCCACTCACCGCCTCGATGCGATAAAGACGCCTCACGGCTACCGAATCCTGCGAAGTGCGCTGGTGCGACCATCGAAAAGGAGGGCCACGTGACTGCGCGTCCCTGGTCAGAGAGTGTCGGGTTTCTGCCGCACAAGGTCACCGCATTCGAGAACCCGGAGAAACACGCCGTCGTGTATCTGCGATGGCGCGCCGCCGGTAACTGGCGGAAGCGATCGCTCGGGGTCCGCCTGCGTGACGAGAGAGGCAAGATCCGCCAGGATGTCCGCGTCGCAGTTATGGCAGAGGCGCAGACTCAACACGAGATCCTTTCCGGCAAGCGTGCAGCCAGCAGCCCCGCAAGACTCACGATTGGCGACACGTGGGCCGTCATATCATCGCACGATGGCCTCTACCCCGTACTCACTCCGCACGCGAAAGAGGTAGGACGCTCGCTCGCGGCGGCCGCCCGTATCTTAGGACCGCGGCTGCCGTGGGACCTGATCGACCGCGCGTACATACGGAGGATCGGGCGCACCAGAATTGACGAGCTGCGGGCGCGCGGCAGGGACGGTTATCGAACGGCCGAGATCACCGTGCAACAAGTGCTAGCCGTTGCGGCGTGGCTGCGCGACGAAGGCAAGGTTTCGGCGACGGCCTGTCTGGCCCCGCGGCGCTGGCGTGAGGACCTTCGCAACTATTGGTCCGACAGTGCAGGGTCAACGACGCCGCCCGAGCCTGCGCAGCCGAGGCACACGCTACAAGAGATGCGCGAGATACTCGCGGCCGCACCTTTGGTCGATCCGCGGTTCGCGCTACTACTGGCGTTCGGTCCCGAGCTGCGGCTTGGCCAAGTAGCACGCGCGCGGAGATCCGACCTCGATGAGTCCAAGCGCATCCTTCACATTCGCGGTCGCCGAAAAAAGAGAGGGACGAAGGTTGCTCTCACGGACGGTCAATTGGCTGCATGGCTCACCGCGAAGGCGACGTACTTGGCCGAGCTAGACAACAAGCTGATGGATTATCCCCTGTTCCCGCGCGGTCAGATGCCCGGCGGCCGCACGGGTAAAGGGGTGGCAACCGTACAACGACACGGATTCGCGGCGCCGATCGGCCGCACCGCCATCCGCAAATGGTTCGCGGAGGCTGAACGCAAGGCGAAGGTCTCACACGTCACCGGCCGGGGCGCATATGGCTTGCGCCGCGCGGCGGTCGATGCAGCAAAGGAGCGGCATATCGGCCGCGAGGCGCTGGAGGCTTTCGGAGGCTGGGCAGATACGCAGATACCCGACATGGTGTACGCCGACCAGGAAGCGGCGTATGCACGCAACGAGGCCGCTGAGATTCGCGCCATGATCCGGGGGGAGTCGTGACCGACCGCGTACCCCACGCGTACCCCGACGCGAAGACGGCGCACCCGCTTGGGTGCGCCGCAGTGTCCAACCACTTGCCCCGTTGTGTGTTGCAGGTATGGGCCTGGGTAGAGTTGAACTACCGACCTCACGCTTATCAGGCGTGCGCTCTAACCACCTGAGCTACAGGCCCCAGACGGACGTAATAAGATAATACGCCGCCGCGAGAGCAGACCGGAGAACCGTAGGCCCGTCACCGTCAGATGGATGGTCGCCGAATTCGGTTGCGCCGCCGCCCGCCGACCTGTAAGGGCGGGCTTCAGCCCGCCCTCATCCGCGATCCCACCCGAAAACCGCAATGTCGCCCGGACTGGCGTCGAGCATCAGTGCTTTCGTACCGCGTCGACTCTCCCACTGACGACGTCGCCCGACACGTACCGAGCCTCGAACGCACCCTTCATCGTGTCGCCGCCATCGTAGTGCAGGATGATGTGATTGCGCTCGACGGTCTGGCCCGGCCGCACGGTACTGGGGTAGGGGCCGGCCTCAACGACGATACTGTCGCCGCTCACCAGCAGCACGCGAAGCGGGACGGCAGGGTCGGTGGCGTGCTGCATCGTCCACCCCTCCGTGCTCGCCGTCGCTGTCAGCACGCTCGCCACCAGCACGCCACTCGACGCGCCGACGACCGCCCGGTAATCCCAGGTACCTGCAATCTGCGACAACCGTACAGACGCTCCGCCATTCTGCGCCGCCACAGTCGTGGCGGAGCCCGTCAGAAGTGCCGCTGAGACGAGCAGCGCGCGATACATAGGAGCTCCCTCCCAGGACAGCGCGCTCATTGACGCAGGCAATATGCCTGCGCCATGTTCGCGCGAAGAGATACGCGAGGATGACGCCGCCACACCGACATGTAGGGGCGGCCTTCAGGCCGCCCACCCGCTCACCTCTGCTCACCACGCTTCCAGTCCGGACCCCGCCCACGACCCGCACGCCGCTGTGATCCGCCCACACGCAGTCCTGCTGACCGTCATCGCACTCGGCCCCGCATCGCCCGCCCGCCAGCACGCGAGGTCCACATCTGTCGACTTGCAACCGCCAGGTTGCGTGATGTTTGTGAGCCGCGTATCGAACGCTGCATTGCGAGTCCCTCCCGTCAAGCGCTTCGCCGTCCTGTACACCAACACGCGCTACGGATTCACCGTCACGCTGCCAGATGATTGGAAGGGCTATGGCGCCGTCGAGGGACGCTGGCGTGGCTACGTGCTCCTGCCCGACGGCACGACCGGTCCCGATACCATCACGGGGCCCCAGGTCACCATCAGACATCCGCTGTGGACGGAGTCGCAGCCACGCCAGGACATTCCGATCATGGTCTTCACCCGCGCGCAGTGGCGCTCGGTGACTCAGCAAACGCTGGTCGTGAGCGCCGCACCCATCGGACCGCGAGCACTCGCGCGCAACGCGCGCTACGTCCTGGCCCTGCCCCCGCGATACAACTTCGCCGCACGCCCAGGGGCCGAACAGGTGGATACCATCCTCGCACACCACGCCGTCCGTCCGTTGTGATGGACACGCTGGAACCGAACCACAAACCACGGGTGCGCCGCGAGTAGGGGCGACCCGTGCGTGGCCCTCCGTCACGAATCACGAACCGCGCCCCTCAACCGTCAGCCACTGGCTCCGCAACGTCCGCCGGGCGGTCCGCGACATCCACACCCACACCCTCGGCCCGCAGAATCGTCGACGCGTACCGCCAGGCCGCATCGATGTCGGCGATCACCGCCGCAACCGGTCGGTCGCGCGGCACCGCCCCGCGGAGTCGCGTGGCCGCCGCCTCTACCAGGATCCGCGCGACTTCCTCCGCCTGCTCGGCCGTCGCCCCAGCGTGCTCGACGCGCTCGATGTACCCGTGCACCCGCTCGTACGCGGCGGGCGGCATCCGGTACGCCAGCACCTCGCCGGCCGCACCCGCAGCACCCATCACGCCGACGCGCCCCGCACGACCACCACCGTTGCCACGAGTCGCGACACCGCCGGACTCGGGACCCCCGGGCGTCCAGGGCTGTCCCCCGTCGTCATCCGCCAACAACCAGTCCGCCGATACCTTCAACACCGCGGCCAGTTTGCGAATGACCTGCGGATCCTTCGGACACACGCCGCTGTTCTCCCAGCGGCTCACCGTGTTGCGCTCGACACCGACCGCAACCGCAAGATCACTCTGTGTGAGCCGCCCACCAGCCGGTGTCCGAATCCGCTGCCGTGCCTCACGGACCCGATCGCCAAACGCGATCACCTTCGCCTCCTCACTTCACCAAACGACCACTCCGCCAACGTGCTCCTCCACCACCCCAGACAAGCTTTGCAGTGCCCTGCCACGCCTGACTCGCCGCGCCTGACCCGACGACCCCCTCATCCCTCCTCATAGTCCGAGCCACCGCGATGCCGTTCTTCATCTTCCGTATCATACTCGTCATCGAGGTCGACTAGGTCGTCGTCGAATTCGTCGTCGTCGAGATCCTCGTCGAGGTCCTCATCGTCCTCATCCTCCTCATCGTCCTCGTCGAGGTCGTCTAGATCGTCGAGGTCGTCCGCATCGAGCTCTGCCTCATCCTCGTCGTCCTCGTCGTCCTCGTCATCATCGTCGTCCTCGTCGTCCTCGTCGTCCTCGTCCTCATCGGCCGGCCGACGCGGCGACAACCAGCCACCGCCAGGCGCTACCCATTCCGCCGTCAGCTCGCCGTCCGCGCGCTCAGGCGCCTCTCGGGCACCGTCAGCCGGCGTCACGCGCGCTACACGTGACCAGAAGTCCTCCCACGACATCGCGTCCACGACACCCGCCCGTGGCGCGCCGCCCGGCAGCGCGTCGAACAGGTCCGACATGGCAGTGCTCTCCGTCGCGTCAAAAGGGTGGTCCTGCGTCGAGACACCGGTCCGATCGCGCCCAGCCAATCCGCTATAGCCGCTCGACTCGCGTCGCATGCTCCCGCCAGCTGAAACCGCTCGAGCAATTCGCTGCACAGCGTGCGAAGGAAGATGACGGTGGACGGTAAGCGGGCAGGTCGAGGCCGGTGCGCCAGAGCCGGACGTGGCGCAAGTGTCGTATTCGCACGACACGCGCCGCACGGCTGTGAGAAGGACCGTTACCGGTAGTGGAGTAAGTGAGTGGTTTCGCGTTCTACAGCGACGCCCGCTCCCGTTTGGCTTCCCGCGACAGCTTCTTCCGATCGTTCGCGCTGAGGAACCGCTTCCGCAATCGCACCGATTGCGGGGTGATCTCGATCAACTCGTCGTCTTCGATATACTCAAGCGCGCCCTCCAGCGTCAACTCCCGCGGGGGCTCCAGCTGGATGTTCTCGTCGCTGGCCTTGCTGCGCATGTTGGTCAGTTTCTTCTCTTTGGTCGGATTTACGTCCATATCACCCGGCCTCGAGTTCTCCCCCACAATCATCCCCTCGTAGACCGGCGTACCCGGGGCCACAAACAAGGTCGACCGCTCCGCCAGATTGGCCAAGGCGAACGCGACCACGACCCCCGCCTCCATGGACACGAGGGTGCCGCGCGAACGGCCGGCCAACGGCCCCGCCCAGGGTCCGTAATCCAGAAACCGATGGTGAATGATGCCCATGCCACGGGTATCGGTCAGGAATTCCGAGCGATAACCGAAGAGCCCGCGGGCCGGAATCCGATACAGCAGCCGCACCAGCCCCTGCCCGGGATTCTTCATCTCCAGCATCTCCGCCCGGCGCTGCCCGAGCTTCTCGATCACCACACCCAAGTACTCCTCGGGCACGTCGATCGCGAGCTCCTCGTACGGCTCCAGCCGCTCGCCCGTGGCCCCGCGCTTCGTGATCACCCGCGGTCGCGACACCTGGAACTCGTAGCCCTCGCGCCGCATCGTCTCCATTAAAATCGACAGGTGCAGCTCCCCGCGACCGGACACCGTCCAGGTATCGGTCGAATCCGTGTCCGCCACACGAAGCGCAACGTTGCGCTCGAGCTCCCGGTAGAGGCGCTCGCGCACCTGACGCGAGGTCACGAACTTCCCGTCGCGCCCCGCAAAGGGCGAGTTGTTCACGAGGAAATCGACCGAGATCGTCGGTTCCTCGACCGCGATCCCCGCCAGACGATCAGCGTGCTCCACGTCCGTCACCGTCAGCCCGATCTCCACACCCTCGAGCCCCGCCAACGCGACGATCTCCCCGGCGGGCGCTGACTCCACCTCGATCCGCTCCAATCCCTCGAAGCCATACAGCTTCGTCGCCCGCGCGCGCTGCGCCGGCTCAGTCGGATCGAGTGGCAAGAGCGCCACGGTATCGCCCACGTGCACCGTGCCCCGCTCGATGCGCCCGATCCCCAGCCGGCCGAGATACGGCGAGTGGTCGATCGTCGAGATGAGCATCTGGAAGGGGCCCATCGCGTTACCGGGCGGCGGCGGCACGTGTTGCACAATCGACTCGAACAGCGGCGTCAAGTCGACAGCCGGTATATCGAGATCGGTCGTTGCCACCCCGTCGCGCGCCGACGCATAGATCACCGGCGCGTCGAGCTGCGCCGCATCCGCCTCGAGCTCAATGAAGAGATCGAGCACCTCATCGTGCACGCGCAGCGGATCCGCACCGGGCCGGTCGATCTTGTTGATCACCACGATCGGCGTGCGGCCAAGAGCCAGCGCTTTCCGCAACACGAATCGCGTCTGCGGCATAGGCCCGTCGAACGCGTCGACCACCAGCAACACCCCGTCCACCATCCGGAGGATGCGCTCGACCTCGCCGCCGAAGTCCGCGTGACCGGGCGTGTCGACAATGTTGATCTTGGTCTCACGCCACCGCACGGATGTGTTCTTCGCGAGGATGGTGATGCCACGCTCGCGCTCGAGTGGGTTGGAATCCATCACCCGCTCCATGACGACCTGGTTCTCACGAAACGCCCCCGCCTGCCGAAGCATCTTGTCCACGAGGGTCGTCTTACCGTGGTCGACGTGCGCGATAATGGCCACGTTCCTGATTCGCATAGCCTTGCAATATAGTCGGTTAGGTGACCTCCACGCCGATGGCGCGTTATTCGTGACGATGCCGTCGCTCGCCGCACACAAGAGCCGAAACCCTGGGAAATGGGACCGGAAGCAGCCGGCCGCGAAGACTGGGCCTTTTTCTCCTCTCTCCTTTCAGGTGTTCTCCTTTCTCGGCGCGAGCGCCGTCGCCGCCGCGGTCTACATCGGAGCCCTGGCCAACGGATTCGCGTACGACGACCTCTCCGTCATCTCGAACAACGACTGGGTGCGGCACGGAGCCGTTCTCACGCAAGCTTTTGCCTTGCCGTACTGGCCATCCGGCGCGCTCTACCGCCCGCTCACGAGTCTCTCCTACGGCCTGGATTGGGCGCTGAGCGGTGGGCACCCCCTCCTGTTTCACGCGGTGAACATCGCGTGGTACGCACTGGACGCCGTGCTCGTCACCCGCCTGGCGCTCCGATGGTGGCCACCGCTCGCTGCCGCACTCGCGGGCCTCCTCTTCGCCGTACAGCCGGTACACGTCGAAGCAGTGGCCAACGTCGTTGGACGAGCCGAGCTGCTCACCGGGACCGCTCTCCTCACACTCGCACTGGTCGCGTCGACACCACGCCCGCTCTCGACGGCCCGCCTGGTCGTGATCGGACTGCTATCGGCCGCCGCACTCTGTACAAAGGAGACCGGGGTCGTCGCGCCGCTCATCGTGTGGGCAACCGCTCGCCTGCGGCCTGACACGACCACGGCAGATGTCCGCCGGATGACCGGTGCCGCCCTCCTCGGGGTCGCCGTCCCCCTCGTGCAGCGGATCAATGTCCTCGGCACCGTGACCGGGGATAGCCCGCACCCGGCGTTCATCGCCGCGTCGCATACCCAGTCGCTGGCCTTGGCGCTCGCGACGATTCCCCGCGCCACCTGGCTGCTCATCGTCCCACACCTGCCTCGCATCGACTACTCGCCGTCAACCGCGGCACTCACACACCCCGATGTCACACTCGTGTCGTGCGGCGCAGTGCTCGTCATCCTCGCCTGCGGGGTGCTCGTCGTCCACGCACGCTGGCCATCGCGGTGGACGTGGGCCGCCGTGTTCGCGATCGGTACGTTCGCGCCGGTCTCCAACTTCGTCGTGCACACCGGCGTCGTGCTGGCCGACCGCACGCTGTATTGTCCGAGCATCGGCACCTCGATACTGCTTGGCGCCGCGATCGCATTCTGTATGAACGCCGCAGCGCGCCTCCGGATCGGTGCTGCTCTTGGCCGGTTGACCCACACTCGCGGTTCCCGGCACCCGTCAGCCCATCGTGCACACGCCATCGTGCAGCGCAGCCTCACAGTCGCAGTGTCGGCCGCCGCGGCCACGCTCGTCATCGCCAGCGTCATCGATACCGTGCGGACGGTCGGTGTGTGGCGCGACAACCAGTCGGTCTTCACCGCAATGCGCGACCGCTCACCGAACAGCTACCGCGGCTACTACATGCTCGGCGTCGAAGCCCGCACGCAGAGCGCGCGCACGCATGAGCCCTCACTCGAGGCGCACCGCGATTTCATCACCGCCATCTCGCTGTTCGACGGTGACCCGATCCTCCTCTACGAGGCCGCCGTCAACGCGTTGCAGCTCCGCGATACCTCGGACGCCCTGACTTGGCTCGCGCAATCAATCGACCGCGACCCCAGACAGCGGCGTCCGCGGACCATGCTGGCCCTGTTGGACCTCTCCCGCGGCGAGACGTCGGCCGCGCGCGAGTTGCTCCGCACCGGCGTCGCACTCGAGCCGGATCAGCGAGCGTGGCGCAAGATGCTCGACTCGCTCGACCGCGCCGCCCACACATCCTGAGCGCCCGGTGCCCCCCGCCGGCCAACCGCTTCACCGCCCCGCTGCACCGTCCGCACGCCCGAAACCGAGCGTCGGCGGCCCACCCCTCACCGTCGCCGCCAGTTCCCCGTCATCCGTCACCCGTCGCCCGTCACCCGTCTTTCTCGCCCTTCCTGTCCTCCTGGCCGTCCTCTGCTTCCTGCCGGCACTCCGCGACGGCTTCGCGCTCGACGATCTCCCGATCATCCGCGACAACCTGCAGATCCATTCGCTCGCCGGGATCCCGCGGGCACTGGCGCTGCCCTACTGGTACGCCGAGCGCCACCTCTATCGCCCGCTGACGACCCTGTCGTTCGGACTTGAATGGACGTTGGGCGGAGGCCGGCCGCTGCTCTTCCATCTGCTCAACCTCCTCTGGCACGCGCTGGTCACGGCACTGGTCGTCCGCCTCGCACTCCGCTGGTGGCCGCCGCTCGCGGCGGGTGTCGCCGGTCTGTGGTTCGCCGTCCACGCGGTCCACGCAGAGACCGTCGCGAACATTGTCGGACGGTCCGAGCTGGTCTGCGCCGCAGCATTGCTCGGCCTTGCGCTCCTCGCGAGCGGTCAACCCGCAGTTGATGCGCCCGCGGCGCGCCGGCGCGAGTGGTGGTGGGTCTTCGCGCTCGCGGCTGCGGCGATGGCAAGCAAGGAGACCGGTGCCGTCGCGCCGTTTATTGCGTGGGCCGCTGCCATCACACCAGTCGCGGACACGCCGCACCGGGACAGACATCGCGCATGGCGCCTGGCCGGCGCCGCGGCCGCCGGCGTCGTGGTGCTGATCGCCGCACGCCTCATCGTGCTTGGCTCATTCGCGGGCGACGCGCCGCACTACGCCTTCAGCCTGATCTCGGGCATACGTGCCGTGCTGCTCGCCCTCGCGACGATCCCGACCGCTGTCGGGTTGCTGCTCGTGCCGCAGCCACCGCGCCTCGACTATTCGCCGCCCGAGACGATCATTTTCCACCCCCCGTTCGCCGCCGTCGCCGCGGGGACGGCCGTAGTGCTCGCGGCCATCGCAGTCGTGGTGTGGCACGCGCGAAAGCCGAATCGCTGGACATTGGCCGCATGCTTTGCTGCGGCCACATTTGCGCCAGTCTCGAACCTGCTCGTGCACACAGGGATCGTCGTCGCGGACCGTACGCTGTATAGCCCGAGCATCGGTGTCGCCCTCATTGCCGGTGCCGCCATCGCTGCCGCATGGTCTGCCCGCCAGTGGCTCCACGTGGCCGGCGCGGCGCTCATCATGGCGACGGGCGCCGTCTTTACCGTTTCGTCGCTCGGCGCCTGGCGCGATTCCCAGACAGCGTTCACCGCGATCCGCGACCGCTCGCCCGCGAGCTTCATCGGCCACTACATGGTCGCCAAGGTGGAGGACTCCCAGGGCGATGCCCAAGCCGCCGGCATCGAGTACGCGCATGCCCTCGCGCTGACGCCGCACAACGCCCCGCTGCTCTACATGGCTGGCGCCAACGCCCTGCGCCGCCGCGATACCACTGCCGCCTTTGCGCTGCTGTCGCGATCGGTCACCCTGGGCCCAACCAGTGCCCGCGCCCGCACTGCCCTTGCGACGCTGACGCTGACCCTGGGCGATACCGCCACCGCCATCCGCCTCCTCCGCGCCGGCCTCGCCCTCGATCCGACGGAGCGCGTATGGCAAATGGAACTGCGGCACTTGGGAGAGGGGACGGCACGGTAAGGAACAGGCGGTGACGGGTTTCGGGTAATGGCAACGACGCCTGCTATTCGGCGGGTAGGGGCGACGCAATGCGTCGCCCGCCGTTGGCGAACGGCGCACGACGCCCGCGCGTCTAGCCCCTCACTTCTTCCCCGCGGGCCTGGGCGTCGCTGAGCCCCCCTTCGTCGCCGGATTCGATCCCGACTTCGAAGCCGAATTCGCGTCCTCGGTTTCGGCAAAGCTCATGTCGTGCCCATGGTTCTTGAGAAGCATCACGAGGCCGGTCTTGTCCTGCGCCCTCAAATAGGCCTCTCTGGGCTCGACCTGCCGCGCGTCCACCAGCTCGGCCAGCGCGTCGTTCAGCGTCACCATGCCCAGCCGTCGCGACGTTTGCATGATCGACGGGATCTGGAACGTCTTGCCCTCGCGAATCAGGTTCGCCAGCGCGGGAATCGCCAGCAGAATCTCACGTGCCGCCACCCGGCCACCGCCGATCTTGCGGCAGAGAATCTGGGCGATCACGCCCTTGAGCGACTCCGACAACATGACGCGGATCTGTTCCTGTCGGTCGGCGGAGAACTGATCGATGATGCGGTCGACCGTGCTCGCCGCCGTCGTCGTGTGCAGCGTGCCGAACACCAAGTGGCCGGTTTCCGCGGTCTCGATCGCAATCGAGACGGTTTCGAGGTCACGGAGCTCGCCGACGAGAATGATGTCTGGATCCTCACGCAGCGCGGCGCGCAGCGCGGCCTTGAACGACTGCGTGTGTTGACCGACCTGTCGCTGCGTGATCATGCACTTCTTGTTGTTGTGCACGAACTCGATCGGGTCCTCGATCGTGATCACATGATCGTTGCGGACGCGATTCACGAGGTCCACCAATGCGCACAGCGTGGTCGACTTGCCCGAGCCCGTCGGCCCAGTGACCAGCACCAGCCCCTTACTGAGATAGCAGAGGTTCTGCACCTCCTGCGACAGCCCGAGCTGCTCGACCGTGATCACGCTCGACGGGATGATACGAAAGACCGCGGCCGACCCGCGCCGATCCCTGAGCGCGTTGGCGCGGAAGCGCGCAACGCCCTCGAGTTCGTAGGCGAAGTCGGTGTCCCAGGCGTCGGCGTACTCCTGCCGGTTCCTTGGCGGCATGATCGCCCGGAGCATCGCGGTCATCGCGTCGTCCTCGATCGCCGGATACCCCTCCAACCGCACGATCTCACCATGCAGCCGCATCAACGGCGGCTCGCCGCACCTGAGATGCAGATCCGAGGCGCCCTTCTCCGCCAGGATCTTGAGCAGACTGTCCATGTCGTGCAGTGCCGCTTTCGCCTTCTCAGTAGCCGTCTCGGCCACCGCCAGTTGGCTGTCGCCTTCGACGATGAGCGTCGCCATCCGCGGCTCGGCGCGGTCGCCGTTCACCGCGCCGTTCGTGCTCAGGTCGCGCCCGGGCACATACACGTCGATGGACGCGTACCACTTGCCAGATTCGATGGTCGTCCGGACCGAGAAGACAGTCCCGGCGTGCGTGTAGTGAAAGGCGGTCGGCAAACCCTCTGCGAGCTGCTCGGCCGCGCTCTCCGGCGCGATCTCGCGCAACAGCATGAGGAGTTGCTGGGACGAAAGTGCCTGGCGCGTGATCGGCCGCGGCACCCCCTCGACCTGCAGGACGGCCACGTCGTTCTCGATCAGATTGATCGATTCGGCGTGGTTCGACACCATGACATCGAGGAAGCGGTCGAGCTGGGCCATGTGGGGGGTTGGGGCGATGGCACGGGCGACGCGTGTGTCGCCCGCAGATTGTAGGGGCGACGTTATGCGTCGCCCGGGGTTTTTGTTAATCCATGGTTTTGACCCGTTCGATCAACTCGCGGTTGATCAAACGGACGCCACCGGCACTGTACAGCGTGAGGAACCGCTGCGCGTACCGGTTCAGATAGTCGAGTAAGCGTGGACGTTCAGCTGGCATCTCGAGATACAGCCGTCCAGCCCGCACCGTCCCGTCCCGGAGCGTCACCTCGACCCCCTCTGCGCGAACCACCGGCGCGACAGCCGCCTCCTGCCCCGTGTCGTCCGTGAACTCCACCTCGCGGACCTGATGCTTCGCAATGAGCAGCGTGTCCCCCGCCCGAACGAGCGGGAAGAACGGCTCGGGGGCATTCAGGACGTCCGGAATCTCCTCGCTCCCAGTGTGATGCCGGGAAAACCGCTGCACGAACATCTCACCGTTCAATTGCTCGCCTCCCAACATCTGAAGCGACACAACACGGCGGTCTTTCTCGATGCGGAAGTCCGTCGTCATGCCGGGCACGCTGTGAACGGTGATGGCACTGAACACGAACTAGACGCCCGGCGGGGAGGGGGGGCAACGGTAGGGACCGGGTGACGGGTGACGGGTTTCGGGTAACGGCACCGTCACCTGCTATTCGGCGGGTAGGGGCGACGCAATGCGTCGCCCGCCGTTGGCAAACGCCGCACGCCGGCCGCGCGGCGCATTTGGAGAAAGGCCGATCACGGTGCACGGTGGACGGCCTTGGACCGGTAGGGGCGACGCTTTGCGTCGCCCGTTGTTGTCGTTGCGGTTGCCGTTCCTTGACCCCAGACCCCAAACCCCAGACCCGCCGTTTATTGGTGCAAATGCGCCTCGCGCTCAAACATCTCACGCCGCTCGAGCTGGATCGTCACGTGCTCGATGCCGAACAGCCGCATCGCATCGTGGATGTGCTCCAGGACATGCTGATGCCGGTCCGGCTCGCGGACGATCGCGTGCGCACTCATCGCGATCACTCCCGACGTCACCGTCCAGACGTGGAGATCATGGACCGACTCGATCCCGGGGATCGCCACCAGCTGCATGCGAACGGCGCCGGTCGAGATGTGCGCTGGCGTCGACTCGAGCAGAATGTCGACCGACTCGCGGACGAGCCGCCACGCCCCACGCATGATCAGGAGCGTCATCACGATCGACGCGATCGGGTCCGCCTCCGGCCGCCCGGCGACCCGTACGATCACCGCCGCGATCACCGTGCCCACGGACCCCAGCAGGTCACCGAGGACGTGGATGTACGCGCCGCGCATGTTGAGACTGCCGTGCGATCCCGCGTGTAGTACGTACGCCGACACGAGGTTCGTCGCGACGCTGGCCAGTGCCACGCCCAACATCAGACCGCTCGCGATCGGCTGCGGGTGCCGGATGCGGAGGATGGCCTCCGAGATGATCCACAGCGAGACGGCGAGCAGCGTGGCGCCGTTCAGGAACGCCGCTAGGATCTCCCAGCGTAGATAGCCGTAGGTTTTCTGCGGCGTCTCCGGCACGCGGCTGAACCAGACGACAAACAGCGAGAGCCCGAGCGCGGCGACATCGGTCAACATGTGGCCGGCGTCCGAGAGCAGCGCGAGCGAGTTGGCGAGCACACCGCCGATGACTTCCGCGACGAGAAAGACAGCCGTGAGCGTCAGCGCGATCTTGAGCCCGCGCGTGTCGCTGTCCGCTCCCAGATGGCGGTGCCCGACCCCTCCGCTATGCGAATGGCCATGGTCGTGGTGCTCGTGCCCGGCATCCCCGTCGTGGCCGCGCTTGCCGTCGGGCTCCCGGCCGGGCCCGCTACCGTGGTGGGACGCGGACATGGCTAGTACCTTCCGTTTGTGCTCGCCCGCGTACTGGCCGTCATAGCGCTCGTGTGCTTGAACGGGTTCTTCGTCGGCGCTGAGTTCGCGCTCGTTCGCTCGCGGCGCACACGCCTGGAGGCACGTGCGTCCGAGGGCGACCGCTTGGCCGCTTTGGCCTTCCGCGCTACATCTAACATCCCGCCTCTACTCTCGGCCAGCCAGTTGGGCGTCACACTCGCCAGCCTCGGCCTCGGCTGGGTCGCGCAATCGACGGTCGCGGGGTGGGTAGCGGAGGGCCTCGGGCACCTGCCGTGGGCCATCGAGATCCCGCTCAGGCTGACGATTGCGGCCGCCGTCGCGATCGCCGTTGTGACCTACCTCCACGTGGTGTTCGGCGAGTTGGCCCCCAAAGGCGCGGCCCTGCTCCACCCGGAGGCGCTGGCCCGCTGGCTCGTTCCGCCACTCATGGTCTGGGCCTGGCTCACCACACCGATCACCGCGCTCCTGAACAGGTCCGCGCAAGCCGTCCTCCGCACCGGGGGCCGCCCGCAGGACATGGGGCACGACAGCGTCCACTCGCCGGAGGAATTGCGTCTGCTCGTCGAGCAGGCCGAGGAGGGCGGCACGCTGGAGCGTCATGACGCGGCAATGATCGACGCGGTGTTCGAGTTCTCGGAAAAGAGCGCACGCGAGGTGATGACGCCACGGACCGATATCGTCGCGCTGCCCAGCGACGCCTCCCTGGATGAGACCCTCGCCATTGTGCTGGATGGCGGCTTCTCGCGCTACCCCGTCTACACTGAGACAATCGACAATATCATCGGCATCCTGCTCGCCAAGGACCTCCTCCCCATTGTCGGAGAGCGCCCAGCGAACGTCACACCCGCCTCGATCATGCGTGCCGCCCACGTCATTCCAGCTTCGCGAGAGGTCGAGGACGTCCTGGCGGACTTCAAGCGACTCAAGGACCACATGGCGATCGTCGTCGACGAGTACGGCGGCACGGCCGGCATTGTGACCATGGAAGACCTGCTGGAGGAAATCGTCGGCGAGATCCTCGACGAGTACGACGAGCCGCACGCGACAGCCCCGACCTCGACGCACGGTGAGCTGCTCGTCGCGGGAAGCACCAATATCGGAGAGCTCAATAGCCGCTACGAGCTCAAAGTGCCCGAGGAGGAGTTCACGACGATCGGCGGCTTCGTCTTCGGCGCGCTCGGGCGTCTCCCAGCAGTCGCCGACCGCGTCACCGCCGGCGGCGCGACGTTTACCGTCCGCGACATGGAAGGCCGGCGCGTCGAGACCCTGAGCATGGAGATCGTACCGGTGAGGGAAAACTCAGGCTCCGAGATTGACGAAGGACAACGAGTCTCGGGTTAGACCCGCCGAAAATCTCACCGTCCCACCGACATGTAGGGGCGGCCTTCAGGCCGCCCGCCTCTTGCGGGTGGTCCTTGTCTCCCCTCTCCTTTCCGCGTTTCTCGTCTCTCGGGCGCGAAGCGCCCGCGGCCCCTGACCCCCCCGCAGCTATTGCCCCAGCACCACATGCGCCGGCCCACGCGGCAGCAACTCCGGCATGTTCGCCAGCTCGTACGCGTTCACCGCCATCACCGTAGCCGACCTGCTCCAGATCCTCGAGCACGATGTGGTCGTACGTGTCGGCCTGCGAGTGGTGCGTGTGGTTGTACCCGCGCGAGATCTGATCGTAGTTGAAGGCCGGCACGCCGTACGGCAGAAATGAGAGGTGATCGGTGCCGGTCTTGTTCCGCACGCGCACGAGGAACGGGCCCAATGATCCAACGGGCGCAAACAACGACCGCCAGGTGTCGCGCAGGTCGTTGTGCCCCTGAAGCGAGATGCCCTCGACCCGCCCGGTCCCGTTGTCGACGACGAGGACGGCCTGATAGTTCTTGAGATCCCCCATGTGCCGCTCGGCGTACTGCTGTGAACCTAGGAGTCCCTCTTCCTCGCCGGTGAAGAGCGCAAACCGGATGGTGCGCGCGGGATGCACGCCAGCCGCCTTGAGAATGCGCGCGGCCTCCAGCACCGCGATCGCCCCCGCACCGTTGTCCGTCGCGCCAGTGCCCAGGTCCCACGAATCGAGGTGAGCGCCCAGCAGCACGACCTGGTCCGGCTGTGAGGTTCCGCGGATCTCGGCCAACGTGTTCGCGGCGTACACTGCGGTATCACCAAGGCTGTTGGCGATGTCCGCACGCAGGGTCGTACGGTTTCCATCGGCCAGGACCCGCTGCAGCATCGTGTACGTATCGTGCGGCAACACGACAAACGGCAGCGGGTACAGGACGCTCGGCGATCCGCTCATGGTGAGCAGCCCGAACTCCTTCGCGCCGTCGCCCAGGATGCCCAGCGCACCGTCGTGCGCGAGCCGGGTGGCGAGCGTGGACCGAAAGTCGACGAGATCCGGGGAAGACGTCAGCGATGAGAAAGCCATCGCGGTGGAGTCCGCAGTCAACGTATCCGTCGCCGTCATGGGCGGTCCGTCGGAGTTCCAGACGAAGTTGGGACTGCGGGTCATGACCCACTTGCCCTTCACCGCCGTCGTGAATTTCTGCTCGTACTCCGCGGGCGTGCGGGCGGTGAGATTGATCACGTCACCGGTCACCGGCCCGGCGGTCCCCGGCGCCCACGCCCACGAAGCGCCGAAGAGCTGTTGGGCGTGGGGCGCCAGCAGCGTCAGGGCAATCGGGCCCCGCTCCCACGGTCTGCCGAACCGCCACAACTCGGTCCACGAACTGTCCATGCCGTATTCGTGAAACTTCCCGGCCGTCCACTCCGTGGCCCGCCGACTTCCCGGTGATCCCGTGAGGCGCGGCCCGATGACGTCAGTCAAGTACTCGAGATCGACGCGCACGTGCGAGCGGTGCATGCCCTCTTCGTAGATCGCCCGCACGATGTTCGAGTCGGCCTTGACCGCGAGATGCAACTGCGCGACCGTCGCCGCCGTGTCAGCCACCGCCACCGTGGCCGGCGCACGTGCGCCAGCGGCGACGGGCACCGGCTGCTCGCCCGGCCGATGAATGGAACACCCAGCGATCGCCGCGATGACTCCCACTATCATCGCCCGCACTCGACCGCATACGGCCAGTCGTGGTCTACTTTCTACTTTCCGCATTTCTACTCTCTCGGTCGCGCGCGCGAATGCGCCGCGCAATCTTCGCGCACAACAGCGTCGCGGCGATGAAGCTCGACGGATCGGCCAGGCCACGGCCAGCGATGTCGAGCGCCGTTCCATGGTCGGGAGAGGTCCGCGGAAATGGTAAGCCCAACGTCACGTTCACGGCCCGGCCAAACGACGCGACTTTGATGGCCGTCATGCCGACGTCGTGATACGGCGCGATGACGGCGTCGAACTCCCCGCGCATCGCCCGCACGAAGACGGTGTCGGCCGGAAACGGACCCATGATCTGCGCAGTGCGAGCCGCGGATGCGAGCAGTGTCGTGTCCTCGGTACCGAAGCGCCCGCCATCTCCCGCGTGGGGATTGAGGGCACAGAGCGCGATGCGGGGCTCGGCGATGCCAAACCACGCGCGCAACCCCTCGCGCGCAACCGTTGCAACGTCCACGATCGCCGACTCGGTCAGGGCGCGAGGGACATCGCGCAGTGGCAGGTGAGTCGTCGCCAGCACGACGCGCAGCTCGTCGGACGCAAGCATCATGGCGACCCGGTGGTTCGTCAGCGCGGCCAGCATCTCCGTGTGGCCAGGGTAGTCGTACCCTGCCGGCCAGAAGTGCGGCTTTGTCGATGGGCGCCGTCACGATGCCGTCCACCTGATCGGCTTGCGCGAGCACGACCGCGCGCTCGATCGCTCGACCGCCCAACGCACCCGCGAGTACGGCGCTGTCGCCCGCCTGCCAGGCGCCGACGACTTCCTGCACGTCGACGCCGCAGCCGGTCGGTCCGACGATCGTGAGCTCGGTCGCCTCACGCACCGCGGCGTCTGCACTTGCTGCCCGCACGATCTCCGGCCCGATGCCGCGCGGATCGCCGAGGGTGACGGCGAGTCGGACGCGACGCTGCGCGCCCACGTCCCGACTCGCGGTGTTAGATCCTGATTTCGACGTACGTCTCTTTCCGGAGTGCATCGAGCAGGCGCGCGACTGCCCGCTCGTCCGCGAGTTGATCGCGAATCTTTTCGCGCCAGTCGGACACCGTGTACTGGCCACCGTTGTCCGAGGTCAGGATCTGGGCGATGACGTACTTGGCGTGGCCGGTGCCTCGATCAATGATCGCGAACGCCGAGACGTAGTCCCCCGCGACCTTGCCCGCAAACGCGCTGGAGTACGATGCCGGCAGGGAATCCCGCGGGAACGGTTGCAGGCTTCCCTTCTCCTCGTTGGCATCGTGGTAGCGCACCACGAGCGTGTCGAAGTTCGCACCAGCCTTCCAGAGCGCGAGCACACTGTCGGCCAGCTTGTGCGCCGCGACCACGTCGCCGCTGTCGATTTTCCAGCGAATGAGAATGTGACTCGCGTTCACTTCCGCGGGCTTGCGGCGATCCACCCGTATAATGTGGTAGCCGAAGACGGTCTCGATAACCGGGCTGAGCTGCCCAGGCGCGAGCGCGAACATCCACCGATCGAACTCAGGCACCATGTTGCCGCGCCGATTCCAGCCCAGGTCACCGCCCTGCTCCTTCGTGGTCTGGTCCATCGACTCGCGCTTCGCGACCTGCGCAAACTGCTCCGCGTCAGACCCGTTCTTCTTCAACTCTGCGAGGATGGAGTCCGCCTTCGCTTTCGCCGCCGCCTTCGCTTCCGGCGTCGGCTTGGGCGTAATCACGATCTGACGAAAGGTCACCGTAGCCGGGCGCTGCGGGAGCTTGTCCTTGGTCGTGTTGAACGCATTGTTGATGTCCTTCTCGCTCACACCGACCGGGATCAGCTTGCCGTCTTCCTTGATCTTCTGGATGACTTTGCGCTGCAGCTCCTGGCGCTTCTGGTTGTCGACGAGCGTCTTCCGATACTCTTCGACGTTCCCGAAGCCGGCCTTCTTCAACGCCGCGCGGAATTCCTGATCGGACGAGAAATTCGCGCGCACGCGCTTGATCTGCTCATCCACAGCGGGCGCGACGTCATCGTCGGTGACCTCGACCTTGAGGTCTTTCGCCTTCTGCACCAGCAGCTCTTCGTTGATGAGCTCATTCACGACGCTGCGGGCAACTTCCATCTGGCCCGCGGAATCGTTTGGCACGGACAACCCTTGCGAGCGCTCGACATTGACCCGTTCGAGGACCTCACTCCAGAGAATCGGCTCGTCGCCCACGACGGCCGCCACCCGGTCCAGCGGGACGGTCACGGTCGCGGGATAGAGCAACTCCAGCCGCTTGATGTTCTCCAGAGAGTCTTGCTTGAGCTCATCCGGCGTCTTGGCAACGGTCGCCCCGGGCGCTGCATCGGCCGGCTTCGGCGGAGCGAGCTTTGGCACGCTGTCGGCGGCAATGGTTCCGGCGACCGGCGCCTGTGTCGTAATGGTCATGACCCGTCCGCCGGATGCCACGGCGGGCGCAGCAGTCGTGTCCGCAGGGTGCCCAGCCCCTGCCGTGATTCCGGACTGCGCAGCCGCTTTGGCTCCCGCGACCGAGTCTGCAGGAGCAGCCCCGGTGGCAGCAGCTTGCGCGGACGCCGCGCCGGCGACGACGACCGTCGCGGCCGCAGCAAGCATTACGGCAGCGGCCCACCTCGTCATGCGCGGTGGTCGATGCGCGTAACCTGAGCGTCCCCAATCGCTTACCTTATACGTTCTCATGACGCCCCCTTCGCGCAACTCTGGCCGCGAGGTCGTGTGCAGACTGTCCGATTGACGGCGGCCGGCGGATGGATCGATACCCTCGCCGAACGGTCTGTACCCCAACGCCCCGCCCTGGTTTCCGCCTCTAGTTCTTAGTGAGTACCCGGCGGAGGCGCGCCACCAGGCGGGGCGCCGGATGAGCCCGGACCACTGGGCGCCGGAGCGGCCCCCGGTGCACGGGGAGCAGGTCCACCAGGCCCACCAGGCAGCGGCACAGCCGATGGCGGCGCCTTCGCCGCCCGCGTCGAGTCGCTCTTCTTACGGATGTCGGCAGCTTGCGTGACGGCACGGTCGACGCCCGCCTCGTTGATCTCGGACGAGTAGGTCGATCGCAGCGCCTGGTCAACTGGTTGCGCCACGTCGACGTAGCGCGCCTGCATCGCCACCATGCGCTTGAGGTAGTCGTCCACGCGCGCGGCGGCGATCCGGTCGCGGCCCGCGGCGGTCTTCGAGCTGTCCGCGAGTTCCTTGGGATCGATGCCCAGCTGCGTCCAGGCGTTCGTGATGAGCTGTACGTACGTCTGCCGGATTGTGCTCATCTCGGCCGAGTCGAGCTTGACGCCAGCACTGTCGGCCTGACGGACCACCATCTCGTTCCTGACCACGTTGCGCACGAACACCGGAATCTGGCTGTCCGGCGCCGCATCCAGCTGTGCGCGCATCTGGGGCGGGAAGAGGCCCATCCACCGTGCCAACCGCGCCGCGGTGAAGTTGCCGCCGGCGTACGTGGCGATCGCGGTCTCGTCGGTCTTGTGCGCGTCGGGATCTTTGGTCACGGCACGCACGGTCGCGGCACCCGACGGCAGGAACTTGTAGTGCGACGCCGAGTCGACCCGGGTGATGTATTCGCTCTCCGCTTTCTGCATGCCCGCCTGTCCCAGCTTCCGCGCCACATCGTCGTGCGCTTCCGCATAAGTCGGCCGATAGATCAGGTGCCAGCCAAATTGCGTGCGCACCGGTTGCGAGATCTCACCAGGCTTGAGCGTGACCAGCGCCTGTTCGAACGGCGCGACCATCTGACCGTGATCGAATGCGCCCAAATCGCCGCCGTGTTGGGCCGACCCGGGATCCTTGCTGTTCTTCTGCGCCACGGTCGCAAAGTTCGCCGGTGTCAGGCCGACGCGGAGCGCGACCGCTTTGCGCCGCACCGAGTCCACCGCCCCGGACGAGGTGTCGCCCTGCGGTGTCGTCAAGAGAATGTGTCGGGCGACCAGTACCTTGCCACTCGCGTACGCGGCCGCGTATCCCGCCGTGTCGTCACCTGACCACGTCTTGGACACTTGATCGAACCACTTCTTCGCGCGCGCGTTCGTCTCCATCCCCCACAACGCTGAGTCCATCGTTTGCCGCGAATTGAGCGAGTCGTCCTGGGCGGCAGCGTGACCGAGCAGTTGGTAGTCCACCCAAATCATGGCCAGCTGGTGAACGAACTCCCGGTCCGTGGGCAGTCGCGAATCGCCAACCAGGGTCGAGAGACGATCGACCGACAACTCCTGCGGGCCTGCGCGAGCGACGACATCGACGTGCGCGGTCATCGCGTCCTTGAAACCTTTGCACCCGGCAAGGGCAGCGAAGGTGACGGTAGCAGCGGCCAGGAGGATGGAAGGACGTGGCATTGAAGGATGGTGAAAGAGTAAGCGAACGGACTGAACCGCCCGCTGCCTCAGACCGCTGCGCTCTGTCGGAGCGCGCGGACCAGGCCGTCGAGCAGTTCCGTCCCGCCCGCACGTGTTAATCGGAGCGACAACGGATGTGTGCGTCGAACTTCGGTGTGGAACTGGACGTCGTGGAACGCGGCGGACAAGGTCTTCATCCGCGGCATGGCGTCGGCGCGAAAGGTAATACGCGCTTCCGTCCCCCGCACCAGGATGCTCTCCACCCGCAAGCGGCCGCCCACGAGGCGCAAAAGCGCCTGGGCCATGAATACCTCCGCCGGCGGCGGAAGGGTCCCAAATCGGTCTCGCAACTCGGCTTTGAGCGCATCGACTTCGGCCGGCTCGGTGATACGCGTGAGACGCCGGTACACGTCGAGCTTGGCTTCTGGCAGCGGAATATATTCGTCCGGCAGGAAGGCGGGCACGTCGAACGACACATCTGCCGGCACGGGCTTGGGCGCGCCGCCGGCGTGCTGCACCCGGTGCACCTGCTCCTCGAGCATCCGCAGATAGAGGTCGAACCCCACCGCCTGTACGAAGCCGGATTGCTCGGGTCCGAGGATGTTGCCCGCTCCCCGTAGCTCCATATCGCGAAGCGCAACCCGGTAGCCGGACCCCAGCTCGGTGTGGTGCTCCAGGACCTGCAACCGGCGATCGGCCTCATCGTCGATCGCGTCGGGGACGAGGAGGTAGCAGTACGCGCGCCGGTGCGAGCGGCCGACGCGCCCACGCAACTGGTACAGCTGGGCAAGTCCCATCGTGTCGGCTCTGTTGACGAACATCGTGTTCGCGTTGGGCACATCGAGTCCGGACTCGACGATCATCGTCGACACCAACACGTCCACTTCACCGTTGACGAAGCGCCGCATCACCTCCTCGAGATCCCGCTCCCGCATTTGCCCGTGTCCGACGGCAATGCGCGCGCGTGGCACGAGGCGGTGCACGTGATCCGCGATGGCCACAATGGTCTCGATCCGATTGTGCACGAAGAACACCTGTCCGCCGCGATCCAGCTCCCGCCCGATCCCCTCTTCGATCAGCGCATCGTCCCACGGCTCGACGAACGTCAGCACGGGCGACCGGTCCCGTGGTGGGGTCTGCATCAGCGTCATGTCTCGCAATCCCGCGAGCGAGAGGTGCAAGGTCCGCGGAATCGGCGTCGCCGTGAGCGTGAGCACATCGGTCTCGAGACGCAGCTGTTTGAGCCGTTCCTTGTGCCGCACACCGAAGCGATGCTCCTCATCGATCACGATCAGTCCCAGCTCGCCGAACTTGACGTCGGTGCTCAGCAAACGGTGCGTGCCGATCACCACGTCGATCTTCTTCGCCGCAAGATCGGCCAGCGTGGCCTGCTGCTCTTTCGCCGTCTGAAAGCGGCTCAGCGCCGCGACGCGGAGCGGAAAGTCGGCATACCGGTCGCCGAACGTGCGCAGGTGTTGCTCCGCCAGGATCGTCGTCGGCACGAGCACCGCCGTTTGTCGCCCGGACTGCACGGCCTTGAACGCCGCACGCACTGCGATCTCGGTCTTCCCGTAGCCGACGTCCCCGATCAACAGGCGATCCATCGGACGAATCCGCTCCATATCCGACTTCACATCGCCCGTCGCTTTGCGCTGATCTGGCGTGTCCTCGAAGAGAAACGATGACTCGAGCTGCCGCTGCCAGGCGCCATCGGGCGCATGCGGTGGACGGTGTGCGATTTGTCGGCGCGCATACAGGTCGAGCAGCTCCGTCGTCATCTCCTCGATCGCTGCGCGCGTGCGATCGCGCTGCTGCGCCCAGCGACGCCCCCCAAGCCGGTGCAAACGCGGAGGCGGCGCGTCCGCCGACACGTCCCGCGCAGCCCGGTACCGCTCCAGCTGGTCGATCCGGTAGAGCGGCACATTGAGGCGGTCGCCTCCCTCGTATTCGACCACCGCCACCTCGACGGTGCTCTCCTTGACGAAGATCGCCTCGATGCCGCGGAAGATGCCGATGCCGTGCTCGAGGTGGACGACATAGTCGCCCGGCTTGAGCGCCGTAACCGATTCCAGCGCCGTCCCGCCCGCATAGCGCCGCGCCCGCCGGATGCGTCGCTCGCGCCGGAAGATTTCGTGGTCGGTCAGCACACGCAGCCCCGACTCCGGACCGGTCGGCGGAACGACGAATCCGCCATCGAGCACGCCCACGGCCAGTGTGGCGGGCGACCCGACCGCGACGATGCCATCGCGCGTTCGCTCGGCCAGCAGCTCATCGAGCCGCTCGCACTGTCCGGCGTTGTCGCAGAGAATCAGCGTCGGCACACCGTCGCGTGCAATGCGTGCCAGACGGGTGATGTCCCGATCGATCGGATCAGCGGGACGGATCGGAAATCGCACGTCCGCGCCCTCGGGATCGGCTTCCTCGATGATGGTGGCGTATGACCCGAGCGTGCCGAGCATCACTTCAGGCGGTTGGTACAGTTCCTCGCGTGATGGCGCATCTTCGCCGCGCCGCCGAGCCAGCTCCACGTGATGCTGGGCTTCCTCCCACGTACGTCGCAGCTCCGGCTCCAGATGCGCGCCGGTGGGGATCACGACGATGGTGTCGGGCGGAAACAGATCGGTGAGCGTGACGCGATCGATCGTGTCGGTGCCGGGCGCCGGTGCGTGCGCGCCATCGACCGGCAGGACGATGGCGACTTCCGCCGGACGCGTCGACCGTTGCGTCAATAGGTCGAAGTGGCGGAGCTCCGCGATCTCATCGCCGAAGAATTCCAGCCGCGCCGGATCCGCCATCCCGAACCCGTAGATGTCGAAGATCCCACCCCGGACGCTGAACTGGCCGACCTCTTCCACCATCGGGACACGGTCGAACCCGATCGCTTCGAGGTGGGTCGCGAGGTCCTGCGGCCGTGTCACGTCGCCCACCCGGAGCTCGGTTCGCGCCTCGCGAACGGCACCAGGGAGCCGCGTGCGTTCGAGGACGGCGCGAGCCGTCGTCAGCAGAATGTGCACACCGCCGCGCCCAACCCGCTCCAACGTCTCCACACGTTCGCCCGCGACTTCGGCGTGCGGCTCCGCCTCGCCAAACCCCTCACGCGGCGGATACAGCGCCACCGCGGTGTCGCTCGTGAGCGACTGGAGATCGGCCAGCCACCGCTCCGCATCGGGCAGCCCCTGCGTGACGACGACGAAGAACCGCCCCGACAGCTGCCGCGCGAGTGCCGAGAGCAGCACTGCCCCGGACGATCCGGGCAGACCCGCGATGCGAATCCGTTCCCGTGGTCCCGGGAGCGTGTTGACGAGTCTCGTGAACGCCGGAAGCCGTTCGACCGCGTCAAGCAGAAGAGGAAGTGCCACGATCGCTTTTTAAATGGGTCGGGGCGTCGCCCATTGGCGCCGTCCGCATCCGGCCGATCGGGCGGCGGGTAGGGGCGACGCAATGCGTCGCCCTCTTCTTCCGGCCGCACGGGGCCCGCTCCGCGGCGGGTAGGGGCGACGCATGCGTTGTCCTCTACGCCGCACGACGCAACGCGGCGCCGGACGCGGCCCCTCCCGACCGTCGTCGCGTCAATACGCTTTCGGTCAAGAGGAGCGCCAGGGCCAGCGCGATGAAGAACGCAGCCAAGGACCGATCGGCGCGCGCGTCGAACACGGTGCTCGCCCACCGGCTCGGGTCCGTGTCCACGTGCACCGCGCTGCCTTTGAAATGCTTGGCCAACGCGTCGCTGGGGATGCGCGTGAGATCGGACTCGCTCGGCTCGGGATTGACCACGACCGCACCCACCCGGCTCCCCGCCCGCCTGAGGAAGTACACGCCCGGTCGTGCCGGCGCATCGAACGTCGTGCCCGAGAGCACGCGCACGCCGCCATCCGCGCTTTCGAGTTCTTCGGCGCCCAACGGTCGCCGGATGGTCGCACCAGGCGCGACGTCGAGGACGCCTGCGCCGCGCCCGCTCAGGATGCCGGTCGAACCAGCCAAGCGTTGGTCCAGCACATCGCCAATCCACGGTACGAATGCAGCCCGCAACGGCCACGTCGTCACAGCCGGATCGATCGGCAATGCAACGATCACGTACCCCGGACCCGCCACGATCCACGGTTGAGACCCGGTGCGAGCCAGCGTGTCCGCTAAGGCGGTCGGCTGCGCCTGGAGCGGATACCGCACCTGTGCAGTCACGACGCCGCTACTGCTCGCGCTCTCGGGCGACGCGATGACACCGTCGGACGATGCCAGCCCCTCGACCACGGCCTCACCGCGCGCCGGTGCACCAAATCGCCATGGCACGCCCGCGCGCTCGAGCGCCCGATTCGCCGCGCCAAGACGCACCGGGTCGGTCGGCGCAGTGATGAAGGCGGGGAGGTCGGTCAGCCGGTCCGCGGGCACGACGGTCACTGTCTTGGCCGGCGGTTTCGCCGGGCCTGCCGCCACACGCCCGCTCGCGATCAGCGCCTCGACCGCGCTGCGAAGAAATGGTCCCACCGCAGTGTCCGCGACGACCACCGGCGGTTCGCCGATCCACATCGCGAAATAGCGGATGTCGTCGCCTCGCAGTTCGTCGGGCTCGAGCTCGACGGTCCCGGCCACCCAGCCACGCTCCGGCGGCGCCGCCCGGACTGAGATCGCGCCCGCCCCGCTCGACGTGTCGCCCGTGGCGATTGCCACCGTTCCACGCGCCAGCGTGCGATTTCCGAGCGTGATGCGGTATGAGGTGGAGTCATCGCCGCCTGGCGGCACGCGTCCAGTCACCGTGGCGCTGATCTCGCCGCGCGGGGTCCAGCGCACGGGGCGTGGCGCCGCGGCCGTGACGGCGCGATTACCGGGAGCCGCTGCGCCGAGTGCGTAGACCACCACGCGGACGCCATTCACCTCCGTCACGCCGGGCCACGCCGTGGCCTGACCATCAGTCACGACCGCGACGACGGGATCGGCCACGCCCGATGAACGGGCCAGCGCTGCTCCGCGCGCCACGGCACGCGGCAAGTTGCCGGCACCGGCCAACGGTTCCGTCGCAGCGATCGCTGCGGAGATCGTGCCCGACCCACCCCCCTGTACGCGACCATCGGCAGTCACCAGCCACAGCCGGTCGGTGGCGTTCGCCTGCGCGGCGGCGCGCCGCGCGACCGCCTTGAGGCTCGCGAGCACCGGCTGGCCACCGACGATGACCGACGTGCTGAGCGAATTGTCCAGCACGATCGCGATCGCCGCCGGCGCATGACCAGCGCCGACGACCGTCCCCAGTGCGCGGCTCACAGGCCGCGCCGCGGCCAGGGCGACGCAGACGACCGCGAGCACCCGGATCAACATCAAGAGCATGTTGCGCAGCTTGAGTCGCCGGCTGTGCTCCTGCTCCGCGCGCGCGAGATACCGCACGGCGGGGAACTGGACTTTCATGCCCGTGCGGCGACGCAGCAGGTGGATGAGCAAGGGCACCGCGGCACCCAGGCCAAGCGCGAGGAACAGCGGTGAGAGAAAGCCCATGATCAGGTCGCCTAGTGACCCGTGTCCTGTCGCGCGGCAAACGCGCGCCGGAGCGGCGCGCCGAAGGGCGCGTCCGTCATCACGATCTCGTAACGCCCGCCACTGCGTGCGAACACCGCGCGCCACTCAGCCAACGCTTCGGCCACCGTCGCCCGGTAGGCCTCGCGCACTTCGGCGACGGCCGCCGGCACCATCTCACCGCTCTCCGGGTCGACGAAGAGCGCGTCACCGGTGATGGCGAGATCCCGTTCGCCTGGATCGAGGATGTGTAACGCGACCACGTCGTGCCCCGCGGCCCGGACTGCCCGGATCGCCCGATCGACCGGCTCCACGTCCGTCAGGAGATCGGAAACGAGCACCACGAGACCCGGACGCCGCATGAGACGCCCGGCGTGCAGCAGTGCCTCGCCTGCCACCGATTGACGGGCGCCGGCTCCCTCATCGTCGCGCAAACGCTCCAGCGCGCTCACGAGCCGGCCCCATTGCGTCATGCGCGCCTTCGGGACGAGCGTGTCACGGACCTGCTCATCGAAGCACACCAGGCCGACCGCGTCGCGCTGCCGCAGGAGCAGCAGCGCCAGCGCAGCGGTCAGCCGCTCCGCGTAGGCAATTTTTGTGAGGCGGCTGGGCGCCCCGCGCCAGACCATCGAGGGGCTCACGTCGAGCACGAGGAGCGAGCGGAGGTTTGTCTCCTCCTCGAACTGCTTCACGAACCAGCGGTCGGATCGCGCCGCCATTCGCCAGTCGACGTACCGCAGGTCATCGCCCGGCTGGTAGGGCCGATGCTCCGCGAATTCGACGGAGAAACCCTTCCGCGGTGACCGGTGCAAGCCGGTGAGAAATCCGTCGACCACCCAGCGCGCAACGACCTCAATGCGGCCCATCGAGGCGAGTGTCGCTGGGTCGAACAGATCCGCGCGCGATGTGCCGTCCATGTGAGACTCGAAACGTAGATGTCCGTCGTGCCCGGACGCCACCCCGTATATTTCTCGGATTGTGACATCGCTTGCTCACATCCGCAATTTCTGCATCGTCGCGCACATCGATCACGGCAAGTCGACCCTGGCTGACCGCCTCATCGAGGCGACAGGGACGATCGAGAAGCGCGACATGAAGGATCAGGTGCTCGACACGCTCGACCTCGAGCGCGAGCGCGGCATCACCATCAAGTTGAATGCCGTGCGGATGAGCTACGCCGCGTCCGACGGCGTGACGTATGAGCTCAACCTCATCGACACGCCGGGCCACGTCGACTTTACGTACGAGGTGTCACGGTCGCTGGCCGCATGCGAGGGCGCGATCCTGGTCGTCGATGCCTCGCAGGGCATCCAGGCCCAGACGCTGTCGAACTTGTTCCTCGCGCTCGATGCCGGCCTGACCATCATCCCGATCCTCAACAAGATCGACCTGCCAGGCGCCGAGCCCGAGCGGCGACGCCAGGAGGTCATGGATCTGCTAGGCGCCGGCGCCGATGAGATCCTGCTGGTGAGCGCCAAGGAGGGGATCGGCGTCCACGAGTTGTTGGAACGGATCGTCACGCACGTGCCACACCCGACAGGCGACCCCGACGGGCCGCTCCGCGCCCTCATCTTCGATTCCTACTACGACCGCTATCGCGGAGCGATCCCATCGGTGCGCGTCGTCGATGGGACACTCAAGCCCGGCATGCAGATCACCTTCGGCACCGGCGACGCGCAATACGACGTCGCAGAGGTCGGCTGCAACCGGCTGCGTCAGGTCCCGACGCCAGCCCTGGAGCCCGGCGAGGTCGGCTACGTCGTCGCCAACGTGCGCCATGTAACGGAGACACGCGTCGGCGACACGATCTTCGACGCCAACCGCCCCGGGGCTGCGCCCCTGCCCGGCTATCGGGAAGTGCGATCAATGGTGTTCGCCGGTCTGTACCCGACCGACACCGCGGCCTACGAGAACCTCCGCGACGCACTCGAGAAACTGCAGCTCAACGACGCATCGCTGCAGTACGAGCCGGAGACCTCGACGGCCTTGGGATTCGGCTTCCGCGCGGGCTTCCTCGGACTCTTGCACATGGAAATCGTGCAGGAACGCCTCGAGCGCGAATTCGATCTCGACCTCGTGACGACGGTGCCAAGTGTCGAATACAAGGTCTACCGGCACGACGGCACGGTCTTCCTGCTCGAGAATCCGTCTCGCATGCCGCACGGCTCGGAAATCGACCACGTCGAGGAGCCGTTCGTGAAGGCGCGCATCGTCGCGCCCGCGGACTACATCGGGCCGATCATGACACTCGTGAACGAGCGGCGCGGCGTGTACAAGAACATGAGCTACATCGACACGCAGCGCGTCGAGTTCGACTTCGAGTTCCCGCTCGCCGAGATCATTCTGGACTTCTATGATCGCCTGAAGACGATCAGCCGCGGCTACGCCAGTCTCGATTACGAGATGCTGGAATACCGTGAGAGTGACCTCGTGAAGCTGGACATGCTGATCAACGGCGACCCGGTCGACGCATTCTCGGTCATCATCCACCGCGACAAGGCCTATGACTGGGGCCGAAAGATCGCGGACAAGCTGAAAGAGCTGATCCCGCGGCAGCTCTTCGAGGTGATCATTCAGGCGGCGATTGGCACCAAGGTCATCGCACGCACTACCGTGCGCCCGCTCCGCAAGAACGTCCTCGCCAAATGCTATGGCGGCGACATCACGCGGAAGCGCAAGCTCCTCGAGAAGCAAAAGGAAGGAAAGCGGCGGATGAAGCAAGTCGGCACCGTCGAGATCCCCCAGGAGGCTTTCCTCGCCGTCCTGCAAGTCGACTGACCATCAGGCACCCTGCCAGGCTGTCGGTCGTGGCCCCTCATCCCCTTTCTCCCTTCTCCTCTCGCCTTTCTACGCGGCCAAAGGCCGCGTCGTCACCCGCCTCTTCCCTCGTCATCCAAACCAGCTTCCTCGGTGACGTCATTCTCACGACCCCACTCCTCGCCGCCCTGGCGCGCCGCGGACCAGTCGATGTCGTGACGACACCCGCCGCGGCGGCGATCCTCGCCAACCATCCCGCGGTGCGTTCGGTCTTTCCATATGACAAACGGGGCGACGCCGCCGGCTTGCCAGGCATGTGGCGACTCGCGCGGAGTCTGCGCAAACGCTACCGCACACGGCGAGGAGACTCGATCGCCGCGGAAGACCGTGACGGGGCCATGCCGGTCGCATACCTCGCACAAGGCTCAATGCGAAGCGCCACGCTCGCCCTCCTGGTCGGCTGCGAGGAGCGGGTCGGTTTCGAGACATCGACCGGGCGAGCCCTGTATACGCGCTGCGTCACGTATGATCCGCAGCGACACCACGCCGAGCGCCTCTGGCAGCTCGGCGCGGGCGAGAGCGCTGGCGACCCACCCGCCGAGGCACGGCAGCCACGCCTGTATCCGGGACCCGACGACGTCGAGGCAGTAGACCGATTGCTCCTCCAGGCGCGCTACGCCGGTGAGCCGCTCGTCGCGGTCGCGCCCGGCAGTGCCTGGGCCACGAAACGGTGGCCGTATTACCCGGCGCTCACGTCCGCTCTCCTGCCGGAGTGGCGCGTCGTCGTCGTGGGCGGCCCGTCGGACCAGTCTCGGGCAGCTGAGATCATCACGGCCGCGGGACGCACCCGCGCCCGGGTCATCGATGCGACCGGCCGTCTCACCCCACTCGCCACCGCGGCGCTCCTGAGCCGGTGCTCAGCTGTGGTCACCAACGATTCCATGCCGCAGCATCTCGCGTCCGCGATGGGTACGCCGACCGTGTCGATCTTCGGGCCGACGGTCCCGGAGTTCGGCTTCGGACCGCTCGCGCCGCGCCAGGCAATCGCGGGACATGCCAGTCTCCCCTGCCGACCCTGCGACCGCCACGGCCCCCAACGGTGCCCGCTGGGCCACTGGCGATGTATGCGAGAAATTAGCGTCGCCGATGTTGTACGCATGGTCGCGCACGTCGCGTCAACACCGCACCTTTCCTGATCCGCCACGAGCACCAGCCGCCGATCACCAACCACGTATTGGCCTTTGAGATTCGGTGCAACGTCCAACGTCTAATGTCCAACGTCTAACGTCCCCATGTCCTCGAAGCCACGCCAGCGCTACATCGTAGGCGTTGATCTGGGCGGGACCAATATCGTCGTCGGTGCGATGCCGGCCGACGGCGGTCGTGAGCACGTCGTCCGCTCGCAGCCGACGCAGCCGGAACGCGGCGCCGACGCAGTCGTGGACCGCATCGCCCAGATGGTCGAGGAGATCATCACCGAGACGAGCGCGGCGACCGGTGCGACGCGGGACGATTTCTTGGGCGTCGGGATCGGATCACCTGGTCCGCTCGATCGCCACAGCGGCATCGTCATCATGACGCCCAACCTCGGCTGGCGCGATTTCCCGCTGCGTGATGCCGTCGCTTCGCGGGTTGGCCTGCCATCCACCTTGGATAACGACGCCAACTGTGCCACGGTCGGGGAATGGTGGTGTGGCGCCGCGCGCGGTGCGCGCCACGTCATCGGCGTCACGATCGGGACGGGTATCGGCGGCGGCCTGATCATCGGCGGAGAGCTCTACCACGGCGCCTCCGATGTCGCCGGCGAGATCGGCCACACGACCATCGACTCGACGGGGCGCCGCTGCAAGTGCGGCAACTATGGCTGCCTCGAGGCGTACGCGTCCGGCCCTGCCATCGCCGAGCGCGCTCGTGAGGCCCTCGACGACGGTGAGGCATCGTTGCTGCGCGACCTCGTCGATGGCGACCTCTCGCGGCTCACGGCGCGCTACGTCTACGACGCATCGACGCGGGGTGACCCGATCGCGCGCGAGGTCGTGCGCGACACTGCACGATTCCTCGGTGCCGGTCTCGCGAACCTCCTCAACATCTTCAATCCCGATGTCGTGGTTCTGGCTGGGGGCGTGACCGACGCAGGCGACGCCCTGTTCGAGCCGCTGCGCGGCGAAATCCGCCGTCGTGCCTTCCGCCCGGCGGTCGACGCCTGTCGCATCGTCCCCGGCGCCCTAGGTGGGTCCGCCGGAGTCATCGGCGCCATCGCAACGTTCAAGATGCAAAGGATGGGCGGCGTCGCGGGCGATCGTGTCGTCTGATCGATCGGAACACGAGGGGCGCGAGAGCCCGGCCATCCCGCCCGTTCGCCGGCCGGGCCGTCGGCGAGTCGGCGTGCTCGGCACCTTCGTCTGGGACATCATCTATGGACGAGACCCGCGCACAGGGCCAGTCGAGGAATGGGGCGGCATCACCTACGCCCTGAGCGCCTTCGACGCGGCGTTGAGCCGCGATTGGGAAGTGGTTCCGGTGATCAAGGTAGGCTCCGATCTGGCGCGCCGCGCTCGCGACTACCTCTCCACACTCCACCGCATCGCACCGGATGCCGCCCTCGTCGAGGTGGCGGCCCCCAACAATCGGGTCGAGCTGCGATACCAGAGCGCCGAGCGGCGCACTGAGGTACTCTCCGGTGGTGTGCCACCGTGGACGTGGACCGGGCTTGTCCCACTGCTCCGGGATCTGGACGCGCTGTATGTAAACTTCATCAGCGGTCTCGAGATGGACCTCGAGACAATGCAGCTGCTACGGCAGTACTTTCGCGGTCCTATCTATTGTGATCTGCATTCATTGTTGCTCGCGATTCAACCGGATGGCCTCCGCACGCCGCGTCCACTCGCAGGGGTGCCGGGGTGGTGCCGCTGCGCAGATCTTCTCCAGGTGAACGAGGACGAGATGGCGTTGCTCGCCCCTGACGCCATGGGACTGGCTGCCACGGCGCTCGGCGTCGGTGTGCGGTGTCTCAGTGTCACGCTCGGGAGTCGAGGCGTGGTCTACTTCGCTCCCGCCAACTTCGATCGTCTCGCCGACCTCGGGTCACCGGGCCCGCCGCGCGCCCTCGGCACGTTGCAAGGCCCCGTGCGGACCGCCCTGGTGCCGGCAGTGCCACCGCCGACGGCGCTCGGTGAGACCGGCGATCCCACTGGCTGCGGTGATGTCTGGGGCGCTACCTATTTCTCTCGACTGCTCGCGGGTGATATGTTAGCCGACGCGATGCAAGCAGCGGTGATTGCCGCGGCCCGCAACGTCGGCCACCGGGGTGCGTCCGGTCTGGCCCATCATCTTCGTGGAGAGCTGAGCCCCCGGTGACGACCGTCATTGCCGTGCCACCGTCGCTGGACGACGTCACCTTCGAGCAGGTGCTCGAGCGTGTGGCGCCACTCGGCCCCGACGACAAGCTCCTCATCGATGCCCGTCACGTCCGGTGGGCATCACCGTACGGACTGACGGCGCTGCTCACACTCGCGCAGACCCGCGAAGCACGCCCCGGCCTGACGCCGCCGGAGGCCGACGAGACCCTCTCGTACTGGACCCGGACCGGTTTCTTCCGCTACGCCGAGGAACTGTTCGAGATACACGGCACCGTGCCGCGTGCCCGCCTGAACTCCGAGTCCAATGTCCTGCTCGAGATCACGCCGGTCGCGAAGAGTGCCGACGTGCATGAGGTCGTTGATCGGATCCAGCAACGCGCCCAACAGATTCTCTCCCGAGAGCTCAACATCGACGCCCAAGCCTCTGTCAGATTTGTGATGACGTTGTCCGAAGTGTGTCAGAACGTCGTCGAGCATGCGGGGCGCGGCGGCTGGGTTGCGGTGCAGACGTACCGATGGCAGCGGCGCTTGGGTCGTCGCGTCGTGCAGATCGCCGTGTGCGACGCGGGCATCGGGTTTCGGCGATCCCTCGAGAGCACGCCGGGGCGCGTGCTGACCGACCGCTGGGATGATGGAATGGCGCTCGAGGAAGCGGTCATCCGAGGCGTCAGTCGCTTCCGCGACCGCGGACGCGGACAGGGCCTCGCCGGGGCGCGCAATTTCCTCGGCAAGTGGGAGGGCAAGTTGTCAGTGCGCAGCGGGACGGCGCGCATCACGATCGTACCGCAGTGGGACGACGATGCCCCGCTGCTCGAGGGCCTTCCCCCGTTCCCCGGGTCGCAGGTCCAGATCACGATTCCGGAGCGCGCGGTCGACGCGCAAACGCAGGAAGCGGCCGACACGGCCAAGGCCGCGAGCCGCACGCGGAGGACGCCGTCGTGATCCAGCACATCGACTTGAGCTCGGTCCTGCGACGATCGGTGTGCGATCTGTACTCCAACCTGGTGACACGCCCGACAGGCGCCGCGGTGCGGTCGGAGATCGAACAGCTCGTGGTGGGCACTCCAAGCCCATCGCTCACAGTCATCGATTTCTCCAACGTCGGCCTCCTCGACTACTCCTGCGCAGACGAAGTCGTCGCCAAGCTGCTCCTGCGGTTCGCACCCGGAGTCGCGCCGTGCGACGCCTACTTCCTCTTCCGCGGCATGCAAGAGTGGCATCTCAATGCCATCGAGGCGGCACTGGATCGCTACGACCTGGCGCTCGTGCTCGAGGCGGGAGATGGCACGGCAGTGTTGGTCGGCGCGATCGCCGACGAAGAACATCGGATTTGGGAAGCCGTGTACCAGTCCGGCGCGGCCGACGCGGCCGCGGTGGCGGCGTCGATCGGAGGGGATGCGCCCACAGCAGAACAGGTGCTTCAGTCGCTCTCGGCGCGACGCCTGCTCATGTACCTCGACCAACAGTATTTCCCCCTGGCGTCACACCCGGCACCCTCGCGGGCGGTCTCCACGCCTGGCCACTGGAATGGGTGAGACGTACAGCCCGCCGCTCCAGGTTGTGGGCTTCGTCGCGACCCGCCGCGGCGACAAGGACCGGGGGCCGCAGGTTCGCATGCGGGCCGACGAAGCAGCCATTCGGCTCCTGGCCGACGGCGAGCTCGTGCGGATCGAGGGTCCGCGTCGTCAGGAGTTCGCGGTGCTCCGCGTCGACAACGAGTTGCCTCGGGGCGCGGTAGTCGTGCGTGACGTGGCGGGCGTCGCGCCGTCCGAAGTGGTACGGGTGCGTAAGGTCGAGACCGAGCTGCCCCCACGGACCGTAGGCTGACCCGCTCCAACCCGCGCACCGCTCACCGACTCCTCACCTCACGCCCAACTCCTTACCCCGGCTTCATCGACTATGCCCCGCCCGACCCGGCCGTTTGGCCTGTCGACGATCGCCGTTCATGGGGGGAACGAACACACAGACGCCTCGCCGACCGGAAACACCCCCGTCGTCACGCCGATCTACCAATCGGTCAACTACCAGCAGGAGTACGGGACCGGGGAAGGCCTCCGGTATCCGCGGTACGGGAATACACTCAACGCCGAGATCGTCCAGCGGCGACTCGCCCATCTCGAGGGCGCCGAAGCGGCGCTCGTCTTGTCGAGCGGGATGGCAGCGACGGCCTGTGCCCTCCTCGCGCTGCTGCGGCCCGGCGACCACCTCCTCGCGAGCGCCTGGATCTACGGCGGGACACACAAGCTCTTCGCCCAGGAGTTCACCAGCGTCGGGATCGAGGTCACCCTCGTCGACCCACTCGAGACGCGGGCCTGGCGTAAGCAAGTCCGCCGCGAGACGCGGGCGATCTTCCTCGAGTCGCCGGTCAATCCAACGTGCCGCGTCCTCGATCTGCGACCGGTCACACTGCTCACGAAGGATTCCGGGGTCGCACTTGTCGTCGATTCGACATTCGCCTCCCCGATCAATTTCCGCCCGCTCGAGCACGGCGCGGATGTCGTCATTCACTCGGCGACGAAATACCTGAGTGGCCACCACGACGTCCTGGCCGGCGCCGTCATGGGCACCGCCTCCTATATCGAGGAAGTGCGTCAGAAGATGATGGTGTGGGGCCAGGCACCCGACCCGTTCGGCTGCTGGCTCATCGAGCGGGGGCTCAAGACCCTCGACGTCCGGGTCCGGCGCCAAAACGAAACGGCCCAACAGATCGCCGAGTGGGGCGAGACGCGCAAGGAAATCCAGGCCGTGCACTATCCGGGACTGCCCAGTCACCCGGACCACGCCATCGCCGCCGAGCAACAATACGCCTTCGGCGGGATGCTCGCGATCGAGCTTGCGGGCGGCGGCAAGGCGGCGGACCGGTTCATCCGGCGTCTCACGATTTGGACGCATGCGCCTAGTCTGGGCGGCACCGAATCGCTCGTGTGCGAGCCACGCTACAACTCGCACGCCTCTCTCACCAGTGAGGAGCGTGCCGCGATTGGCATCCCGGACGGCTTCGTTCGCCTGAGCGTCGGTCTCGAGAACGCGGACGACCTCATCGCGGACCTGGAACAGGCGCTGCGATGATCCGGCTGGAAGACGTCTCGAAGGCGTATGTGCGGACCGGTTTAGCTCTCGACAGGGTTGCCCTGCACATCGCCAAGGGAGAATTCGTGTTCTTGACCGGCCCGAGCGGATCCGGCAAGAGCACCTTGCTCAAGATGATCTTCATGGAGGAACGCCCTACCACTGGCGAGGTGCGAGTCAGCGGCGTGAATTCCGCGACCCTCAAGCGCGGCGACGTCGCGCGTCTCCGGCGCAAGCTGGGGGTCGTCTTTCAGGACTTCCGACTCCTCGACGACCGCACCGCGCATGCGAACGTCGCGTTCGCGCTCGAGGTCACCGGCGCTGCGCGGGCGTCGATCCCGGCCAAGGTGAGCCGATTGCTCACGCAGGTCGGACTGGCCTCCAAGGGACAGGCATTTCCGCGGGAGCTGTCGGGAGGCGAGCAACAGCGGGTGGCGATCGCCCGCGCGCTCGTCAACGATCCCTTTGTCCTCATCGCCGACGAACCGACCGGGAACCTCGACGACCGCGCGACTCGCGGCGTGTTTCAGTTGCTGCGCGAGATCAACGCAGCCGGCACAGCGGTGGTCATGGCGACCCACAACCTCGAGTTGATCCGCCGGACCGAGTATCGCACGCTCGAGATGTTGCATGGTCGCCTCGTCAAGGACAGCGCGGACCGCACCGTCGCGGAACGCGCGGCCGCGAGGCGCGCGGAGGACGAGGCCGCGGCCCGTGCCCCGCGCGAGAGGGCCGCACCGGAAGAAGCTCCCGATGACGAGCCCGGGCTCCGGATGACCGCCCCGTGAAGCTCGCGCTGCGCGAGGTGCTCCTCGCGGTCCGTCGTGCACCGCTGCTCAGCGTGTTGGGAGTCGTGACGATCGCCTTCTCGCTCTTCGCGTTTGGGCTTTTCGGCCTCGTCGCCATCAATATCCGAGACGCGCTGCGCCGCGTGGAAGAGCGGGTCGAGATCCGCGCCTTCATCGCCGATGCCACGCCGATCGAGGCCGTCGCCACCGCAATGGGCGATATCGGTGCGTTCCCAGAAGTCGCGCACGTGGACTACGTCTCACCCGACTCGGCGCTCGCGCGCGCCCGACGCGAGCTCGGTGAATTCGCGGATGTCTTCGAGGCAGGCGTGTTGCCCGGCTCGATCGAGATCCGGCTCAAGCCGGACTTTCGCGATCCCACGTCGGTCAAGGCCGTCGCCGGGCGCGTCGGCAGCTACTCATTTGTCGACGACGTGCGCTATGGCGAAGACTGGGTCACCAAGCTCTATCAGCTGCGCACCATCGCGACGGTCGTGGGACTCGTGCTCGGACTCGCGTTCGCGGCGGTCGCGATCATTATCATCGGCACGACGATTCGCATGGCGGTGCTCGCGCGCGCGCGAGAGATCTCGATCATGCGACTGGTCGGTGCGACCGACGCGTTTGTCCGCCTCCCGTTCCTGATCGATGGCTTCGTCAAAGGCGTCTGCGGCGGAATCGCGGCCTTGATTCTCACCTGGCTTGCGAGCTCGCTGATCGACCGCGCGCTGGGGTTTCAGACGGCCTTCTTCGCAACCGGCGTGGCGCTCCTTGGCGTCCTGTGCGGCGCGTTGATCGGTCTCGCCGGCAGCGCGCTGTCAGTTGGACGCCATCTGCGGCGTGTCTGAGCCCGCGCCCCGTACGCGGCGCGGGCTGATACTGCTCGCGGTCGTCGCTGCAACGGGACTCGCCCCGTCGTGGCCCAGCTGGTTGGTTCGAGTCGCCACGTCGCTCGAGGCGCAGCAGCCCGCGACGACCGGCGGCGCCGCGCCGGCCTCACCCGCTCCTTCAGCTTCAACCCCCTCGCCCACCTCACCCGCGCCCGCCGCGACGGTGCCGACCGAGGCGAAGCTACGGTCCGATCGTGAGCAGCTCGACCGGATCCGCGCCGAGCGCGCGCAGCTCGAGCAGCGGATGGCGGATCTGCGGAGCAGCGTGCACGACCTCTCTGAAGAGCTCGACAATCTCGATCGCCAGGTGGACGCGACGGCCCGCGTCGTGCGTGCGCTCGATGAGCAGCTCGTGGGGATCACCGTTGAAGTGCGTGATGCGACGGGCCAGCTGGTGCGGGCCGAAGACGAGTTGGCGATCAAGCGGGCGATGCTGCGGCATCGCCTTGTGGACATCTACGAGCGCGGCCCGCTCTACACGACCGAGGCGCTCTTGACCGCCGAGTCGTTCGGGGCACTCGTCGCGCGCTACAAGTACCTCCATCTGCTCGCGCTGCGTGACCGGGCGTTGGTCGCCCGGGTCGAGCAGCTCCGCAATCAGGTCGGACAGCAGCGTCGGGTTCTTGTCGGGTTGCAAAACGACATCGAGGAGAATCGCACCGAAAAGACCCAGGAGGAGGACCGGCTGCGGTCACTGGTCGTCGAGCGAGAGCACAGCCTGGCGCAGGCCAAGCGCTCGCAGCAGGCCACGGAGACCCGATTGGCGCAGATCGCGCTGGCGGAAAGCCGTCTCAGCACGGTGATCAATTCGATCGAGGAAGCCAGGCGCCGTGCGGCAAGCCGACCAAATGCACCGACCGCGGCCGCCAGTACGCTCACGACTCGTGATCTCGGGAGTCTCGACTGGCCGGTCGACGGGACGATCCTGTACCGCTACGGTCGGGTTGTGAACCCCAACAACACCACGACCCGCTGGAATGGGATCGGGATCGGCGCCCCGCTCGGTTCTCCAGTACGCGCCGTCGAGAGCGGTCTGGTGGTCGTCGCGGAGCCGATCGGCACCTATGGCCCGACCGTCATCGTGCAACATGGTGGCGGCGACTATTCGGTCTACGGCTCCTTGAGCCGCATCGATGTCCGCAAGGGCAGCCACGTTGACCGCGGGGATGTGCTGGGCGCAGTCGGACGCAGCGACCCCGACCTCCCCTCCCACCTGCACTTCGAGATCAGACGCGACCAGGGCCGCGCCGTCGATCCGCTCGAGTGGCTGCGCGGGGGTGTCTCGCGATGAGCGACGCCGACCTCGCGCCACTCGGCGCGCATGTGTCGAGCGCCGGTGGCGTCGCCTCCGCGCCTGAGCGGGCCCGTGCGATCGGAGCAACGGCGATGCAGCTCTTCACCAAGATGGCCAATCGCTGGGCCGAGCGTGCGTGCGAACCCGATGAGTGCCGCGCATTCCGAGCGGCGCTGGCGTCGACGGCCGTGCGTGTCACGGTCGCGCACGACAGCTATCTGATCAACCTGGCATCGCCGGATTTGACGCTCCGCCAGCGCTCCCTGGCCTCGTTCATCAGTGAATTGGAGCGAAGCGAGGCCCTGGAGCTCGATTTCATTGTGTCGCACCCCGGCAATTACATGGATGATCGCGCGAGCGGACTCGCGCGCAACGCCGAGGCCATCGCGATGGCACTGGACGCCGTGCCGGGCCGCGTCCGGGTCTTGCTCGAGACCAATGCCGGCGCGGGCACGGGGCTTGGCGCATCGTTCGAAGAGTTGTCGGCGCTCGTGGCGGCAGTCGGCGCGACCCATCAGCCCCGGATGGGGGTGTGCGTGGATACCTGCCACGTCTATGCAGCGGGCTACGACCTGGTCAACGACTTCGATGGCGTCTGGCAGCGCTTCGACGATGCGATCGGCTTCGACCGGCTACACCTCATGCATCTCAACGACTCGAAGTTCGGCTTGGGAACCCACCGCGATCGGCATGAGCTGATCGCCGAGGGTCAGCTCGGTGAGAGCGTCTTCCGGCGGGTGATGACCGACGAGCGCCTCGCCCACGTCGCCAAGGTCATCGAGACACCCAAGCTGGAAGACGCCACGGCGACGGATACGCGCATGCTCACCCGTCTCCGCGAGTACGCCGCGCCTTCACTGTCCGCACCGAACCGGTGATTCGGCGCGTAGGGGCGATGCATGCGTCGCCCTGGTGCACCGTCCGCACGGCGTTGATCGGTCGACATTAGGCGCGAACCATGCGTCCGTCGGATGATCAGCGGTCGGGTTCGCCCGCGCGTAGGATAATATTCAAGCGTATTCCCGCGACTGGCCCGGCCAGTCTGGTGTCAAGTCAGTGTCCTAACTAGCCTTAACGAGATGACGACCCATATCCGAGTGCCCGGCGAGCCGGGCGCAGGGCCAAGCGCACGTGAGCCGTTGCAGGGTCTGCAACGCCAGGGCGTCGAACCCCGCGGTGCAGTGCATTGGAATTTGCTCCCGCCCAGCCTCGTCGAAGCCGCCGTGCGGCGCGGCGAGGGGCACCTGGCCGAAATGGGGCCGTTTGTTGGAGTCACGTCCCCCCACACCGGCCGCTCACCAAAAGACAAGTTTTTCGTTCGCGCGGGCACGTCCGCTGCCGACGTCGAATGGGGAACCGTGAACCAGCCGATCGACGCACAGCACTTCGCGGTGCTGCTGGGCGACGTGCAGGCGTACTTGGGTGCGGCACCTGACCTCTTCGTTCAGGATCTCTATATCGGCGCGGATCCCGCGCATCGGCTCCGGGTGCGATACGTGACGCCGAACGCATGGCACGCGCTGTTTGTCCGGAACATGTTCATCCGCCCCGTTCCGAGTGACCTTCCCGGTTTCGAGGAGAATTTTGCGGTCCTGCACGCGCCCGAGTTCCAGGCCGACCCTGCCCGCCACGGCACTCGAAGCGGCACCTTCATCGTCGTCGACCTCGAGAAGCGGCTGATCCTCATTGGGGGAACGCGGTACGCGGGCGAGTTGAAGAAGTCGATGTTCACGGTGATGAACTATCTCATGCCCAAGGCGGGCGTGCTGTCGATGCACTGCTCCGCCAACGTGGGCCCAGGTGGCGACACCGCGCTCTTCTTCGGGCTCTCCGGCACTGGCAAGACGACGCTCTCTGCCGACCCCGAGCGCCATCTGATCGGCGATGATGAGCACGGCTGGTCCGACGAGGGCGTGTTCAATTTCGAGGGCGGATGCTACGCCAAGGTGATCAACCTATCGGCTGAGGGTGAACCCGACATCTATCGTACGACCAGGATGTTCGGGACCGTGCTGGAGAACGTCGTGCTCGATCCAGTGACTGGCGCGGTCCGGTACGGGGACCTGTCGATCACGGAGAACACGCGAGCGTCGTATCCTCTGGACTACATCCCGAAGCACGTCGCCAGCGGGCGGGGGGGACATCCTCGCAACATCGTCCTCCTGACGGCCGACGCCTTTGGCGTGTTGCCACCCATCGCGCGTCTCACTCCCGAGCAGGCGATGTACTACTTCCTCTCGGGCTACACGGCCAAGGTGGCCGGCACGGAGCGCGGCGTGACGGAGCCCCAGGCGACGTTCAGCGCCTGCTTCGGCGCGGTGTTCCTCGTCTGGCCAGCTACGAAGTACGCCACGATGCTGGGAGAGCGACTCTCGCGCCATGGCGCCAAAGTGTGGCTGGTCAACACCGGATGGACGGGCGGTCCCTACGGTGTCGGCAAGCGAATGCCGCTGAACCACACGCGGACGATGGTGCGATCGATTCTCTCTGGCGCGCTCGATAATGCGGCAACGGCCGCGGACCCCATTTTCGGTCTCGCCGTCCCGACGCACGTCCCTGGCGTCAGCGACGCCGTGCTGCGCCCGAGAGAGGCGTGGAGTGACCCGGCCGCGTACGATCAGCAGGCCCGCAAGCTGGCCGGGATGTTCCGATCCAACTTCGAGAAATTCGCCAAGACAGTCGACTCCCGGGTGGCGGCGGCTGGGCCGAAAGGCTGACGCGCCCAGGCGTATTCGGTTCCAACTCAGACTGACGATATGAATCCGTGGGCGGCGTCACGGCCGCCCACGGTTGCTGTTGCTATCTCGGAACCCGGAACCCGTCGGTTGCTATTCCCGTCCTTTGAGATCGTCCGCGACCCGCTGTGGAACAACATCAGGGTCGACGCGTTCACCATGCGGCTGGTCGACTCGCGCGTGGTGCAGCGACTCAGGTACGTACGGCAGCTTGGGCTCGCGTACCTGGTGTATCCCGGCGCCACGCATTCGCGGTTCGAGCACGCGCTGGGTACGTACCACCTGGCTCGTCGCACGCTGGCACTGCTGGCCGAGCGCGACAGTCGCGTGCTCCAGGGTGACGAGGCCGCGATCGCATGTGCGGCAGCGGTCCTGCATGACGTCGGGCACTACCCATTCTCCCACGCCCTCGAAGAGATCGGCGCACCCAACCACGAAGACGTGGCTGCACCGCTCGTCACTGACGGCGAAGTCGCGGCAATCCTGGCATCCGAGCTCGGACCCGCCGCGCCCGGACGGGTGCTCGACCTGATCCGCGGACGGAGCTCGAGCGCGCTACAGGGGCTGATTTCAGGCTCGCTCGACCTCGACAAGATCGAGTACCTCAAGCGCGACGCCCTGATGTGTGGCGTGCCATACGGCGAGATCGATGTCGATCGCTTGACGCACTCGCTCGTCTTGGTCCCGGACCCCGATACCGGGGCACCGACCGTCGGCGTCGTGGAGAAAGGACTCGCGGCGCTGGAGTCGTTGCTGTTCGCCAAATATCAGATGTATCGCAACGTGTATTGGCATCACGCCGTACGCAGCGCGACCGCGATGTACAAGCGGCTGGTAAGTGACGCGTTGGCCGCGGGCGTGCTCCGTGCCGACTCGATCGTGCGATTCACCGATGAAGGGTTGTTGGATCATCTGGCGCGGCACGCGCCGTCCGCCCTGCTCGACGCGCTCCGTTACCGGCAGCTGTACAAGCGCGCGTTCGAATGCCCGGCGGCCGAGCTGCCGGACGGTGCCGGCGAATGGATCGCGACGGATTGGGTGCGGGCCTCTACCGTCGCCGACCAGTTGGCCCAACGCGTGGGATTGTCGCGCGGCGAGTTGCTGCTCGACTTTCCGGTCAAGACGCAGATGCTGGGCTTGGACCTCCCCGTTCAACGTCGTTCCGGCGTCGTTCAACGCCTGCGGGCGGAGGGGCTGAACGGCTCGATCAATCTCCCGTCGCTCTCCAACGCCCTCTATCAATCCGCACGGTGGCTGCGCGTCTTCACCGCTCGACGCACCGCAGTCCCCGCCGCCGATGTCATGGCTGTCGTGCGGTCGGCGGCGTGACGTCACGATGCCTGTGGTCCGGCGGGTAGGGGCGACGCATGCGTCGCCCGCCGTTGTCCGCGCGTTCGGGCTCACCCATCATCCCGGTCCACCCCGCCGCCCCCTGGGCCCGCCGTTCAGGTAGTCCTCGTACGCCTCCGGCGTATCCAGATCGATCGCGCCGAGCGGAAACGGAACGGTGACGATTCGCTCGGTGTCGCGCTCGATCAGCGCGCGTGCACCATCGTGATCGCGGAGTGCGTGGAGCTCTGAGAAGACCGCGCGATCGAAGAGTGCGGGGACGCCCGCGATCCCCGCGTACGCCGACGCGATGATGAGTGCGTCGGACCCGCGATATGTCCGGCCAAGACGGCTCAACACCGCGGCGGAGAGGTGCGGTTGGTCGCACACGGAGACGATGACGCCGTCGGTCGCAGGCGCCAACGCGGTCAGACACTCGAGGCCGACCTTGATCGATGATCCGAATGCCGCGGGCCCATCCCGAGTGGTCCACTGCGTGGACCGGCAGGTCGGCGATGTCGGAGGCTAGGGCATCGCCGGTCGCACCGAGAACGACGACCACCGGTCGCCCCGCGGATTCGACTGCGGCTCGCGCAGCGTGTCGGAGCAGCGACTCGCCTGATCCGACCGCGTCGCGTTGGGCGATGCGAAGCGCCTGCTTCGGCCGGCCCATGCGGCTCGAGCCGCCGGCGGCGAGCAGGATCACGCCAATGGCCGCGCGTCGAGGCCGACCTGCCGCAGCGCCCGCGCGCGCACGTGGGCTGGTGCGCGCGCGACGCATCGCCACCTACTGCCAGCCCTCGCGCGCCCGCAACGCCGTGATGTGGGCGACGTGGTGGCGGCTGTGCCAGCCGTAGATCGCGAGTGCGTCGTCGAGCGTATACGCGCGCCGGTACTCGGGGTGGATGTAGCGCCGACCAAATGCCTCAGGCGTCATGCCCTCGAGCAGCGAGACCCAGCGGGTGTGCAGGTGGTCGAGCATCGCAAGGGACACCTCGATTGGCACCGCCGGGGTATCCCACAGCTGTGCCCACTTGGCCTCATCATACGCCATGATCGTCGGCGAGTCCTCGGTCAGTGCCTGCTTGAACCGGATGTACGCGTTCGCGTGGCTGTCGGGCACGTGGTGGACGACTTGCCGCACGGTCCACCCACCAGGCCGGTAGGGAGTGTCCAGCTGTTTCGGAGAGAGGCCGGCTACCACGGCGCGCAGGGCCGCCGGCCCCTGCGCGATGTCGGCGATCAGCGCTCGACGCCGCTCTGGCGTGAACGGCGTAGACAGATCAGGCTGTCCAATGGGATACCGGAGATCTGACATGGGTGGTGGAGTCGGTGGGTTAAAGGACGTTGGGACTGCTATGCATGGGTCGGCCTTCGCTGTTCGGAGGCGTGTCGGCGCTCGACAAGCGGACGAGTGTCCCGTCGTCCAGACGGTGGCCACCCTCGAAGCTTAGCTGGCTCACGTTCAATCCGGCCCGCTGCATCGTCGACACCGCGTCGGCGAGGCGTTCGGGAGTTGCAAACTCATCTCGAGTACCGGCCACCAGCCGAATGTGCGTGGCCCGAAACATCCGGAGATCTCCGCTCAGCACATCGTCGGGGACCAGGCCGCCCCAACAGACGAGCCGGTCCGCGCGTGTTCGAGAATGGGCGAGCCAGCGACAGATCGTCGCGACGCCTTGTGAGAACCCAAGTGCGGTCAACCGGAAGGTGTCGGACGAACGGGCCTTCAATGCGTCAACGATCGCATCGAGATATGCCACCTGGTCGGCGATCTCTGCTGCTCGGTCCTCGCGCGTCATCCATGAGGCACCGACCGGGCTTGTGGCGTGCGAGCCGCCGCGCGCCCGCTCCAGGTAGAACCGCGACAGCCCTTCGGGCGCCACGAGGAGCCGTCCGGGCGCATTCAGCACTCCCATGCGCTCGACGAACTCAGCCGCCAGCTGACCATATCCGTGGCAGGCGATCCACACGTCGTGGACGGCCGTTCCTGCCTCTCCAATCGTGTGATAGCGGGCCGTGCGCGCGACGGTGAGGTGATGCTCGTGGGCGGCGTGGCGCTCGCTGGTCTGGTGGCGCATAGCTCAACAAAACTATGCGGATTGGCGTCTGAGCGCCGGCCCCTGCGGCTGGAATGCGTTTTGCTCTTTGATACCAATATGTCGGCTGCCGGCTGGCGGTCCCTCTTCGAGGAGGCCCGCACCTGGCGCTCTGCGTGTACGAGACGACCGACCAGGGTCGGGACCCACCATGCCGCCTGAAAGCGATTGCCCGCTGGCTCGCGTGCTCGCGCATCGGTTGCGCGCGGCTCGTACCGAGCTGACCGCGCGTTGGCTTTCGCGGATCGCCGATCGCGTCAACATCGCGCCTCGTCGGCTGTTTCCGAGCGACGATCTATTGGACCACATGCCATTGCTGATCGATGGCATCGCCGATTCGATCGCCGAACCGGCGCATGTCGTGCGCAGCGAGTCCGCGATCATCGACCGGGCCCGCGAGCTCGGCGCGCTCCGTCATGCGCAGGGTTTCGACGAGTACGAAATCTTGAAGGAGTTCGAGATCTTCGGCGGGATCCTCTTCACGTTCTTTGCGCGGACTGTCGAGGAAATCGACGAGCCGTGCTCCAAGCGTGAGCTCGCGGCCTGTTGCCATCGCCTATTTCAGGCGATCGCCGTGATCGAGCAGACAACGGCGGCCCGATTCCATCAGCTCATGCGCGCACGGGTCGCCGAGCGCGAGCAGCGCCTCCGCTTGTTCAACCGCGCACTCAGTCACGAGCTCCGTAATCAGATCGGGGCGGCGCTGGGCGCCGGCGAGATCCTCTCGGGAAGCGGAGATGACCACCGACAAGCGTCGGCAACTGGCAGAGATCGTGGTGCGTAACCTGTCAGCGATGCGCACGATCCTCGACAATTTGCTCGAGCTGACGCGTGTCGGCGAAGCGGATGCTCGGCAGCAGCGCCACGTGTGGCTGCCCGAGGCCGCGCGCGAGGCGGCACGATCTCTTCGAGAGGCTGCGAGTGCCGCGAGCGTCGAAGTGCGGGTCGCGGCCGACGTGCCGGAGGTCGAGGTCAGCGCCGCGGCTGTCGAGTTGTGCCTGACGAACCTGGTATCCAACGCCATCAAGTACGCGGATCCGGACAAGGGCGGCCGCTGGGTCGAGATCTCCGGCCAGATGCATCGAGGCCAGGACCAGTCGAGCGGTCAGGTCATCGTCGCCGTGCACGACAACGGCCTCGGGGTGCCGCCAGCCGATCGGCCTCACTTGTTCGAGCGGCTGTTCCGCGCCCAGGCGGAACACTCGGCCCGCATTCGCGGGACCGGCATGGGGCTCAGCATTGTGCGGGAAACGGTGGAGTCGCTTGGCGGCCGCGTCTGGGCCGAATTCCCGCCCGAAGGGTCGGTATTCGCCTTTACGCTGCCATGCCGGCGCGCCATGGACATGACGGGGGCCGGTGCGGCCAGCCAGCCACGAGCGACCAGTCCCAGCGCCCATCTGTGACGACCGGCAGAGGCGACGCATTGCGTGGCCCTCGTGCACGGCCCGCACTGACGCCTGACCCGCGGGTGCCCCCACATCACCTCACCCCAGACCGGTAGGGGCGACGCATTGCGTCGCCCTTCTGCACCGCCCGCAGATACCGCCGACCGGGCCCCGCACCCGCTGCGACATCCGCCCGCGACCGGGGTATTGTCCCTGGATGCTTAGACCCCTGTCGCCCCGTGGCGCGCTGCTATCCGTCTCGTTCCTCCTTTTTCCGTCCCCTTCTCTCGGGCGCGCAGCGCCGCCAGCGCCTGCTACATACACCCTGACCGTCGCGACGCGGGAGCTCGTGAGCACCCTTCGGGACCAGGTCTTCATAGACTCCGGCCGATTTTACCCGTGCCGCACGAACGCCGCATGCTCCTCCTGGGGCCACGACATCGCGCTGAGCTCGCCCAGCCTGTCGATCCAAGGCCCGCGACTCGTCTTCTCGGTGCACCTCGTTGGCACGTATGGAATGAGCCAGTTCTTCGCGGCAACGATTACCGGCGATCTGATCATCTCCGGCGTGCCAACGGCTCGCGGCAATCACGTGGTGATGACGGAGACGTCGGCAGCGGCGGGTGAATCCAGCGATGTCGCCTTCCGCGCGTTCCTGGAGGCTATGCACCCGCGCATCGAGGCGATGATCGATCAGTCCCCAGGATTAGATCTCGCGCAGTACCTCGCCTCCGCGGCCTCTGACCAGCGGCTCCCGCCGCCGCGGCTCCCCAACGTCAGCTGTGTCGACCCGTCCCAGATCAAGCTGCAGTCCGTCTCGACAATGCCTACCGCCAGCGCGTTGACGGCGACGGTCTCAGTCAGCCCGCCGCCGCCGGGGAAGTGCGGGGGCTGAACCGCGGGGTTGGGGTCGGCTGCCTGGAAACAACAACCGCGACCGACAACAGTGGGCGGGCTGAAGCCCGCCCCTACATGTTGCGGGCGGCGTCACACCGGCATTCGTCGACCAGCCATCGCCCGACTCGGTAGAGTACCCGGTCACCACGGCCCCCCCGCCGACATGTAGGGGCGGCCTTCAGGCCGCCCCTTTTCGCGGTTGCCGCCGCGGTGTCACTGCCTGCGTGGTGTCGGTGCCGGCGTGGATTCGTTGCGGTTGCAGTGTCGCCGCGATTGTTGACCCCTGACCCCTAACCCCTGACCCCGCCGTTCCCCCTTCATCCGCACTCCGAGAACCCACACACATGACACTTCACACACCCCTCGGCGAACTCCAGTTGTGATCCGCAGTCGGGACACGTGCCGATGAACGACTCCGTCGCATCGGCGTACCGGTCGGGCATCCCTTGGGGCGATGCCGCGCCGTTGGGGCCTGCGGAGCCGGCCGTCGACGGCGGTGTGCTCGCTGCGGTGACCGGCGCTTCGCGCGGTGGCGGCGCCGCCTTGGCACCAGCGTCGTTCAGGAGGTCCTGCTGCACACCCTGGGTGTGGTCTCGCCACCAGTCCTCGAGGGCCATACCGATCGCGTCGGGCACCGAGAGGATCTTCTTCGGACCCAGTCCGACGACCCGATCCGATGCGATGCCGCGGAGCTGGCGGTGGATCTCCATGAGCGGGATGCCCGAGCGCAGCGCGAGCGAGATGAGCCGCCCCATCGCTTCGGCGTCCGCCATCGCCGATCCGCCGGCCTTCCCGAGGTTGATGAAAACCTCGAATGGCTGCCCGCGATCGTCCTCCGTGATGTTGGCGAACATCGTTCCGAGCGGCGTCTCGTAGCGCGCCGTCGTCCCGCGGAGCTTGTCGGGGCGTGACCGCTTGGCTCGGCGCTGCAAGTTCTCCGCTTCCGCTTCGAACAACGCCTTCTTGAGGCGATCGATCTCCGCGTCACGCTCGGCGAGGGTGCCGTGCAGCTCGGCGATCTCGCGCTTCTCCTCCGCCGGCGCAGCAGTGGGTGCGGCCGCACCGCCCTTCTCACGCTCGGCTTTCGCCTTTTCCGTGGCGCCCGTCGACAGCACCTGATTGTCGCGCGAGCCGTCGCGGTACACCGTCACACCCTTGCACTTGAGTTGATAGGCCAGCTCGTAGATCGCGCGCACGTCGGCCACGGTCGCCGTGTGCGCGAAGTTGGTGGTCTTCGAGATCGCGCTGTCGCAGTGCTCCTGGAAGGCGGCCTGCATCCGCATGTGCCATTCGGGCTTGATGGCGTTGGCGGTCACGAAGACACGCTGCCACCGGGGCGGCACCTCCGGGAAGTCGATCCGTCCCTCTTTCGCGATGCGCTCCATGAGCTGCTCGGAGTACCAGCCCTCGCTCTTCGCAGCCGCGACGAAGTCCTCGTTCACGTCGGGCATCATCACGCCCGCCTGATTTCGCATGAACGCCACCGCGAACAGCGGCTCGAGACCCGATGAGCAACCGGCGATGATGGAGATCGTCCCGGTCGGGGCGACCGTGCGTGGTGTTGCAGTTGCGAAGGAGCATGCATCGGGCGGATGCGATCGCCCTGCGGCATCACGCGCGCACGTGTCGTCCGGGCCCCAAATCGAACGCGCCCATTCCGGGAACGCACCACGCTCGTGAGCCAACCGTTCGCTTTCGCGCTTCGACTCTTGATCGAGGAACGCCATCACTTTGCGTCCGAACTCAACACCCTCGGGCGAGTCGTAGGCAATGCCTAGACGAACCAGCGCATCGGCGAACCCCATCACTCCCAGTCCAATCCGACGAATGCGCTTGGCGAGTGAGTCGATCTCGGCAAGCGGAAATCGATTGACGTCGATCACGTTGTCGAGGAAGTGCGTCGACAGATGGATATCTCGGCGGAACGCATCCCAATCCAGCTTCCCATCGCGCACGTAATAACCAACGTTGACACTGCCAAGATTGCAGACGTCGTATGCCAGGATTGGTTGTTCGCCGCACGGGTTCGTCGCTTCGTAGTTGCCGATATGCGGAACCGGATTGTAGCGATTCGCTTCGTCGATGAAAAAACACCCCGGCTCACCCGTCCGCCACGCACCGTCGATCATCTTGTCCCAGACCGTGTTCGCATCCAGCTGGCCGACGACAGCGCCCGTGTGCGGGTCCTTGAGATCGTACGGCTTCCCGGCCTTCACGGCGGCCATGAACGCGTCGGTGACCGCGACGGAGATGTTGAAGTTCGTGATCTGGGTGATGTCTTCCTTGCACGTGATGAAGTCAATGATGTCAGGGTGATCAACGCGGAGAATGCCCATGTTCGCTCCGCGACGGGTGTTGTGGCTCACGAACCCGTTCGCCACGTACGTGTGACTCCCCGGGACCGAGAGATCCAGCGTCAGCGACGTCCCTTCCTCGATCGACACGACCTGATCATAGAACTGGTCGTGCGCCAGAAACCACATCAGCGAGCTGCTGCGGATCGCCTCATGTTTGTCAGCGAGCATCTCGAGCCGAGAGCGCGTGAGATGGCGAGGTGCGGACACGTCGGGCAGGTAGTGCTGGAGATCGCGGTACAGTGCGCGATCAGCGCCGCGCGAACCGCGCCCGGGCCCCGACCCGCGGCCAGGACCGGCATATGCTAACTCGAGCGCTTCTTCTTGATTGGGGATCACATCGTTTCGCTCCCACGTGGCGTCGAGTCCCTCCGCGAGGCGCGCGTTTCGTTCCGCATCTAGAAAGCCGATCGTGGTCGCGAACACCTCCATCCCCGCCTGCGTTGCGACACGCAGCCGATGAAGCGGTCGAGTCCCGTACGCGCCGGTTCGGTGCATCACGACGGACCGACCAGTCGGCACGCCGACGGCCAGCAACAGCTGTTGCACATCATCGACGAGCTGCTCCGAGACCGACACGAACGACGGATAGCCGTCCCTGGATATGGTGCCGTCGGCCGTGAACAGGCCCCGCAGAAACCCACGCGCTACCGCGGCACCGCTCCGAAAGACGAGACCCGGCACACGCGCGGATGCCGCATGGAGCTTCTCGACGCCGATTTGATTCAACCAGCGGACGAGCGTCGTCGCACAGTAGAAATAGTTCGTGCTGCCATCGTCGGGCTTCTTCTCCAGCGAGGGCGCAATACCAAACAGCTCGTCACTGGTCCGCAGCGCCCACGCAGCGACGTCGGGCTGCCGATCGCTGATCGTGAGGATGAGCCGACCAATGCCTCCAGCCGCGCCGTGCGTGAACGTGAAACTCCCATCGCCGATGAGGTACCCGAGGAACTCCCCGAACTGCTCCGTAGCCTCCCTCGGGAGGCGTACCGGCTTTGCATTCACGTGCGGCTGGTGATCCAGGGGCGGTAGCGCCGCAGACTCGGGCTCCAGCATGTGCCCCTTCTGCAGAACCGCCCAGTCGCCGAGCTGTATTTCGTCGACTCGCCGCCACACGTACCGGCCCATTCCGTCGATTACGCGCACGCGATGCTGTGGCGTGGCGGCAATGTGATAGCCGCTTCGCGTGCGGATGCGGCGGATGGGACCGACCCCGTGATTGTAGAATTCGTCAGATGTCTGCGGCGCCTCATCGGTAGCAACCACGAGTGGTCGCTCGTGCGTATGCCACGAGTCCGCACTGGCGTCGGCAGGACCCAGCTCGCGAATGGGCACGATCCCACGATTCGTTGAGACCAGCGTGTCTGGCGCCACGCAGCCACCCTGTTTCACAGCCTCGGTCGATGCGTCGTACAACTTCATAAATGACACGGGGCCGGACGCGACACCGGTCGTCGAGCGCACCATCGAGCCTTTCGCACGCAAACGCGAGAAGCTGAACCCCGTGCCCCCACCGCTTTGGTGGATCAGTGCCATCGACTTCAGCGTGTCGTAGATACCGTCCTTCCCGTTCGACAGCGCGTCGGCCACGCCGAGGACGAAGCAGGCACTCAACTGCCCGAGCGGCCGCCCCGCGTTCATGAGCGTCGGCGAGTTGGGCTCGAAGCGACGCTCCGTCATGAGCCGGTAGAACTCCTCGCTCACGCTCTGCACCGCCCCGTCGCTCGCCCCGTACCGCCGATCCGCCTCGGCGATCGTCGTCGCCACCCGCCAGAACATCGTCTCGGGCGTCTCGGTCGGCTTCCCCCCCGCGTCCTTGACGAGGTATCGCTTCTCGAGGACCGTGCGGGCGTTGGCCGACAACGGCGCAGGACCGGCGGGCGGAAGGGACTTGGACGACGCCATGACTACGCTCCAAACTCGAGAACGTGAAAGCTAGCCGACTCGGCCATCAGGGCATTTGGCGCGCGGGACCCTCGAGCCGACCCCGCGCGCCATAGTCCAACCGATCGTAAAATGGAGCGGCATTGTAGCGGGCCTCGTGTATCCGCGCCAGTAGTCAGCTAAGCCGCTGTACCGCATCCAGTTACATTTTGGATATCACATTGGCGCACAGTTCGGCGTCTTATCCACGTGACGACTCCGTGGTCCCGCCGTTACACGCCACGCCCCCTGCACCCGGCCCCAGTCGCGCCGCGCGACCACTCAGTAACGTAATGTGATTTAAGACGTTATATAAGGTTCGCCGCAACAACTCCGGCCGGGCTCGCCCCACCCAGCCTGCCCCACTCCCGCCCGCCACGCCCCAACCGACGCCAGGCGCTTGCCCGGATTCGCGAGCCCTAAGGTAACAGACTCTACTATAATATGTAAATGCCGGGATGTTGGACGTTTGAAAGCCGGGCCAGGAGGTCAGGCGTCAGGGAACCAAATCGAAAGCCGATCACGGCGCGCTGCGATCGGCCTTGGACCGGTAGGGGCGACGCATTGCGTCGCCCGCCGTTGTCGTTGCGGTCGTCGTTCCCGTCACCCCCTACCCGTCACCCGTTACCCGTTTTTCTAGCGCCTAATACGGCAACCCAAACGTCACGTACAAGTCCACCGGCGCCGCGCCATAGTACTGTCGGTTCGCCAACGGCGCCCCCACGCCCAGCCGCAGGCGATACGGCACGTCGTACTGCAGCGACGTCACGAAGTTGAGCTCCGCCCCGACCGAATGCATCAACCGACGCTGGGCGTCCGGCGCAGCACACACGGTCGCCAACACGCCGCCCGCGTTGGGACACCACGCCTCGCCGACGTCCGTGAATACCGAGAGCGATGTCGTTCCCAGAAACACCGGCAACAGGTGCCACCCCCGACCGGCTTCCCACAATGGCGCCCGATATTCCAGTGATCCCTCGAACGCCCGCGTCCCCTGCGCTGACCCGAGTGGATAGCCCCGCACGCTGAACACCTGCGGCTCATCCCCGACGGTGAAACCCGGCACGATCTGCAGCGTCTGCCCGCTCCGACCACCCGCCGTGAAGGTCGAGATCGCCCCGGGGTTCTCCAGTCCGATCGCCATTTGCGTCGCGAGCACGTGATGCGCAAATCCCGGCAGCGGCAGCGACTTGTACGCATCGAAAACCCCCACCACGCTGCGCTCGGTCGTCGTCTCCGCCGCGTCCTGCCAACGGATCCTGCCCGTGCCGCTCAGGGCAATCCCGTCCTCAGGCGAAATCGCGAGGTCCGGCGTCCGCGCGTTGGTCCACGCAACCGTACTGAAGACGGACGGAAAGTTCGGACGCGATGCGTAGAAGGGATCGATGTCCGCCAGCAGCCCGCCCGGACTCGTCGAGTAGTTCCGGAACTCCCAGGCGACCCCAATGGTCCACGACAGATTGGTCCGGAAACGGGGCCGCAGCAGCGTCGCCGCCAGCGATGGCGTGATCGTGCTGTGCGCTAGAAGTCCCAACGTCTGACCGTTCGGATTCGCGATCCGATCGTGCGTCCAGAACTCCTCCGCCCCGACGTCGATCACCGGCAGCCCCAGCCCACGGTACTCGTACGCCCCGGTCCACTCGACCTGCGACGGCTGCCGAAAATCGTACAGCGCCTGCAACGCATACGAGTGCCGCTGCAACACGTCGTTCGCCGACGTATAGACCCCGACCTGAAAGAATCCTTGGTCGGAATAGTCCGCGACCGGCATCCAGTAGCGCGGAATGAGACCGCTCCACGGCGAGTAGCGCGTCGACGGCATCGTGTCGCGCGTGACAGGCGGCACGACGACGGAGTCCACCGGGTCCACCTCAGGCGGCACCGCGAATGTATGCGTCGGATCATACGGTGCCACCGCGACGTGATCGCCGTCCCCCCGCATCGCCACCAACGCCACGTACCGCCCATCGGGCGACACCGCGGGCTCCGAGACGCCCGCACCATAGCCGCCGACCAGCGTGACCGACGAATCGACCGCGCGCTCGAGCGATCCTTGGTACAGGTCCGGACGCCCCGCTCGATCCGAGGTGAATAGCACGTATCGTCCATCTGGCGTCCACGCCGGACTCGAAACGACCGCGCGCTCGAGCGGGAATGCCCGCACCAGCGCGCCCGTCGTGTCGACGACGACGATGTCCATGTAGCCGCCCCGCTCCCACCGCACCGCCGCGATCCGCGTCCCGTCCGGGGACCAGTGAGGCTGGTACCACTCCGTGTCGATCGCGAAACGCGTGATCGGCAACCGATTGCGCCCGTTGTGCGACACGAGCGTGAGCTGCGTCGACGCGCCATGCACCCAGACAGCGACGATGCGCCCATCCGATCGCACATCGGGATTCGCCAGACGCCCCCCGTCGGTCAGCCGCACGTCGTGCCCGTGTGCGCTCCGATAGAGATCCATGCGCATGTCGTATGGCGATGTGTACTCGAGCTGCGAGTACACCACGCCGTCGGCGGTCGGGACGTTGTAGTTCACGCCGTTCCGCCGTCCCACCCGTGCCTCCTCCCCCGTGATGCTGACTTCGTACGCCCCGGGCACTTCGCGCTCGGTATCGGTCCCATAGATCACATGCGTCGAATCCACCCAACGCGGATACTCCGCGTCGTATCCCTCTCGACTCAAGATCCGCAGCGCCAGCCGATGCGGGTCGGCCAATGTCGCCGCCGCATGCGTGACGGAATCGCGCCAATGACGCCAGGCATCCTCGAATGACACCCCGAAGACTTGATGCGAGACGTGATCCAGGAGGTACGGGATCGCCTCGCCGCTGCTTTGCTCGATGAACGCAGGCACCGTCGCGGCCCCGCGTGTCTCGGCCAGATAGTTGAAGAGCAGTGAGCCGTAGACGTAGGGACCATCACCATTGGGCCACTGCGGCGCGATCAGGCTCACTTGATCGAGCCGCGGCAACGAGCTGTCGGCCGCCGCCGCCTCGGCGATCGTGCGGTGCGCACTGCTATTCAACCGGCCGAATCCCGTCAACCGAGACTCGTAATAGACCGCCAGCCCCTCCGTCACCCATGCGGGCGTGTAGAGGTTGGGCATGAACACCGGGTTGCGACCGAAGATGTGTTGCGCGATTCGCCACCACCCACGCGCCCGATCGAGATGGAACACATGCGTCAGCTCGTGCTGCACCAGCAGCTGGTTCCAATCGCCGTAGTAGCGCAGCCCCGATGCGTCGACCGGTGGATACGCGTACAGAATGATGCGATTCGTCGGAAAGGGCGTGGTTTGACCATTGGAGTAGTCGACGTTGTCCGCGAGCACGATGTCGATCGGGCCGCGCGGCGGCTCGAGCTCCGCCGCCAACAGGCGGTAGGCGCGCTCGGCGTTGGCCGCGGTACGACGCGCCTCGTCCTCGAGGTCCGGATTGAAGTGCACGCGGAAGTGCGCCGTGTGGAGCGTGCGCCAATGCGCGCTCGGATCGACCTGCGCATCGAGATGAGCAGCGCCAAGCACCAGCCAGGCCAGGCTCGCGACGATCAGCCAAGCCCCGGTGATGCACGGGCGGCCAGCGACGAACCGCTCCGGTCGAGCGGCCGCCGTCGCGGCGATTCGCCGCTCGCCACACCGCGGGCGCACCGTCGACTCAGCGCGCGGGCGGAGCTGACACGGACACGGCTGGCGACGCCGGGGCCGGCGCCGCGGCCGGCACAGCCGGGTGAAGCTCGGGTGGTGATTCGAGTCCCAACTGGCGGAAATAGGCAGTCAATCCATCCGCGACGCCCTGCGCATATCGCGCCTGAAAGCCCGGCGTCCGTAACGCCGCTTCTTGCTGAGGGATGATCACGAACGCCCCCTCGCACAGCACGGCCGGCATCCAGGTCGGTCGCACCACAGCAAGATTGTCGTAGTGCACGCCCAGGTCCCGGAGACCCATCGCCTCGACCATCCCGGCCTGGACCGCACGCGCCAGGGCGAGGGACTGCGGATGGAAGAAGTAGCTGCCCGTCCCGTGTGAGGTGAACGGATTCATCCCGTCCGGCAGCGCGTTGAGATGGATCGACACCATTGCGTCGACATTCGCGCGTCGGGCAATGACCGGGCGTGACGTGAGGGCAACCGCGTCCTGCGTCGTGCGCGTCATGACGACCGTCGCACCCCGCGCGATGAGCATCCCTTCGAGCTGCTGCGCGATCGCGAGCGTCGGCAACACCCTCGTAAAGTCCCGTCGGCCCCGTCGACCCCGCCGGCGGATGCCCCGCATCGACGGCGATCGTGAGACCGCGAAGCGGCGCGGCAGGGTCGACCGTGGGCGGCCGGCGAACTCGCAAGACGAATCCGGTCGGCGTCCAGAGCACGAGATAGCCGAACGGCGCACGCGACAGGTGCACGGTGTACCGCGCACGATCCGTCATGACCTGCGTCCATGTGACATCCCGCACCAACGTGTCGGGCGGGCCCGGCACTTCGCCGAGCCGACCGACGTACTGAATCAGATCCGTCGAGGCCTGCGGTACCGTAGAACGTGACGTCGAGGTCGTCGCCGTTCTCTTCGACGAGATAGGGCGGCCGGTCGTCGACGGCGAAGGTGACGTCCACCCAGTCCTGCGCCGGGACCACGCGCACGACCTCAATGACGCGGTGCGGCGGGACCCGCACGCTGCCCCCTGGCGGTGGGCCGGCAACGAGCGCAGTCGGTCCCATGCCCGGTGGCGAGGGCGAAGGCGGCGCAGGGGGAGCCACAGAGGGAGGTGGAGGCGCATGTGCCGGTCCCCCCGGCTTCGGCGAAACGGGTCGCGTGTCCGATGCGTATCTCTTCCCACCGCCGGCTGCAGATACAGGCGGCGATGCTCGGTCATCAGTAGATGGCGAGGCGCCGGATATCTGTCGTCGAGATCCAGATATCGAGCGCGTCGTCCAGTCGCACGCGCTCGTAGCCGGGGCTGCGGCCGGTCACCTCCACCAACGTCCCCGGAAGGAGAAACCACTTGTACGTCCCACCTGGAATCGGTCGGCCGATGACGAAGCGATCCGTATCTGGCAGCGTCGTGTCCCGTGCCGCCAGCATGACGAACCGCCCGCTGTCGGGGAAGGGCTGGTCGAGCGCCAGCGTCGTGGACATCGCCGTCGAGTCTGCCAAAGCGGCGCGCGACGGCAGGAGCCGCACCGGATATGACAGACGGCTGGTGTCGGAGCCCACCACCGCTACGAGGTCGTACTGGGGCTTGGCGCTGTCAGGGACGGGGAGCCACGCCAGGAACGCCCCATTCGGCTCCACCGGCACGGCATAACCGTTGATTATGAGGGTGGCGTCGCCCGTGCCGACTGACCCTAAGATGAAGTTCGAGTCTCGCGTCTCAATGAGTGCATTCGGATGCGGATAGACCACGCTGATCGACAGTGGCCCAGTCACGTGCGGAATGGCCGGAAGCGGAGCCACCGCTCGCGAGGCTGCGTTGGCACCTCCTGCGGCAGCACCGCCTGCGCCCTTGGGGGCGGGGGTTGGGGCCGTCGACGGTCGCGGGCCTCCGCCGCAGGCCATGAGAGCCACAGCCAGGCCGCTCACAATCGCGCCCCTCTGCCACGGTGCCACCATTGCGCGGAAACTAACGGTGTGACGCATCTGCGGTTAGGGATGCGCGAGTGGGCCAGCGGCACGCCATGGGAAGATGACGAAGCAGTCGCGAACCAGGTTCCGGGTGACCAACTCCGGAGGGCCGGATACGCGCCGCCACGACATGCTCGCACTGGTACTTCCAACACGCAGAGACCCCGACCCTGACACCCAGGCCTTGTGTCAGGCACCGCGCGTCAGTGCCTATCCGCCCCGCTGGACGTTACTTTCTCACTCCCAGAGTGAGATACCGAGCGCGTTCGCCGATACCCCTACCCCCCTCCCTCCCTGCTTCCTCCCCCGGGCGGTTCCACCTGCGTCCCGCCGGCGAGGCGCGCCACGACGTGATATGCGAATGACGCCGGTCCCGGGGGTGATGGCAGAGGACCGGCCGTGAGTCCGACCGGCTCGGTTGTGGTTCGAGTGTATGGGTGCTCGGACGTCGGGCGCACACGCGACCACAACGAAGACGCGTTTGTCGTCGCGGATCTCACGACCGCCTCGCCCATCGCGTTTCAGCAGGACTACACCGAGATGCCGGGCGACCATGGCGCGATGTTCATGGTTGCCGACGGCATGGGCGGAGCCGCCGCAGGCGAAATCGCCAGCTCGATGGCCGTCGACGTCGTGCTCCGCGAGCTGCAGGCACGCTGGAGTGGAGCGACCCCCGAGCCCGATGTCTTTGCAAAGGCGCTGGTGTCCGCGACGAGTACCGCGAACGACCGGATCCACCTCTTTGCCAAGATCATCCCGAGTATCGCGGGATGGGCACGACCGCCACGGTCGCCGGCATGCTTGGGGATACGCTGTACATTGCACAGGTCGGCGACAGCCGCGCATACCTCATCCGAAACGGCCTAGCGCGTCAGATAACGAAGGATCAGTCGCTCATGCAGCGCTTGATCGAGGCCGGCGAGATCACAGCCGAGGAAGCGGAAGTCAGCGAGCGGCGCAACATCATCCTCCAGGCACTCGGCCCGGAAGCGGCCGTCAAAGTCGACATCACGCACCAGCAGCTCCGCCGCAGCGACACACTCGTGCTCTGTAGCGACGGCCTCTCGGGCCTCGTGCGCGATCGGGAGATTGCCCAAGCCGTCCTCGAGGAGCCCGATCTCCGGTCGGTGTGCCTCCGACTGATCGCCGCGGCCAACGAGCGCGGCGGACCGGACAACATCACCGTCGTCGTCGCACACTTCGAGGGACCCGGCCTCTCGGACGCCGCGGAGACCGATCACGTCGGCCACCAAATCTTCCCAGTCGCCGACGTCGAGCCACCCACCGATCCAGTCGAACCAGCAGCGGCCGACACCGCCGACCCCAATCAGCCGGACGCCGCTCCCGGACAAGCGCCACCGCCGCCCAAGCGGCAGATGCGCACCAACACCCTCGAGATCGCCCCCCCGCGCCGCGACGACACCCCGATACCCATTCGGATCCCCCGGCTGCTCCCGCTCGTCCTCGCCGCGATCGCCGTGATTCTGCTGATCGCCTATTTGATGCGCGTGCGGTAGCGACGGGCGACGCTTGCGTCCCCGCTGGTCTACGGGCGGTTGGTCGTCGTCTACTTTCTACTTTCTGACCTTCAACTTTCTCGAGCGCGAAGCGCCCGCGCCGCTGGGCGTCAGCTTCCCCAACACCCGCGGTCCCCGCGCACCGGTGGCACTGGGGACGTTGCCCGGCCTGCCCCGCAAGGTGGAGCGCGGCCAGAAGCGCAAAGGCGACAGCCTCCTTGGCCTCGCCATCGAAGTACACCGCATTCGAAGAGGCGCACCACGCGCGGGGCGAGCGCGCGCGTCAGCGCGTCCACAAGGGCGGGATTGCGTGCACCACCCCCCGAGAGCAGCACGTCGGTCACCGGCTCCGCGACGAAGCGACGGTAGGCGTCCGCGATGCTGCGCGAGGTCAGACTCACCGCCGTCGCGACAACGTCCGCATCGCTCGCGTGCGGCGCCGCCGTCCGGCATCGCGTGAGGAACGCAGCGGCATACGCCGCACCGAAATGCTCCCGCCCTGTGGTCTTGGGGGGTGACGCCACGAAGTACGGGTCCTGGAGCAGTGTGTCGACAACACCCGGGATAGGCGTACCCGCGCGTGCCATGGCGCCGCCGTCGTCATATCGCTGATCGGGCCGCAACGCACGCACGACACCGTCGATCACGATCACCCCCGGCCCGGTGTCGAACGCACGCACGAGCGAGAGGGAGTTGCCCGGACTTTCGCGAGCCGCGCGAGCCTCCAACGGCCTCGAAGCGCGTGGTCTACTTTCTACTTTCCGAGGTTCTACTCTCTCGGCCGCGAAGCGGCCGGGGGGACGACCGTCAGGTTGCCGATGCCGCCCAGGTTCTGCAGCGCGCGCCAGTCGTGACGCGACCCAAAGAGGACCGCGTCCGCCATCGGCACCAGCGGCGCCCCCTGCCCCGCGGCCGCCACGTCGCGCACGCGGAAATCGCTGACGACATCGAGCCCCGTTCGCTCCGCGATGACTGCAGCCTCGCCGATTTGCCAGGTCGAACGTCCCGGCTCGTGCCAGACAGTCTGCCCATGCGACGCAATGGCGCGGACCCGTGTGCGAGGCACTCGCGCGGTCTCGAGCAGCTCGTTGGCCGCATCCGCCAGCCACCCTCCGAGATCAAAGCCGAGCTGGCACCACTCGGCTGCGCTCACCCCTCCCTGAATCGCGCGCTCGAGCCGCCCGCGCTCGTCCGAGGTATACGGACGCACCCGGTGAGCGAGCAGCTCGCAGCGAGTCGGTCGCCCATCCCGGCGGCCTCCCATGAATTCCACCGCGGCCGCAGTGATGCCGTCCAGCGACGTGCCGGACATGAGCCCCACAAAGACCTGGCGCTGCCTCGCGGCCCCGCTCCTGCTGCGCGCGAGGCGTTCGCGCGCGCCCTCTCCCCGCGTCCGAGTGACGACGACCCGGGCTCACGCGACGCCGGGCGGTGGGCCAGGCACGACGCGTCGGACCACCCCACCGACCGCCTCGAGCCGACGCTCAGCCTCCGCTTGGTCGATTCCAAGCGCCTGCATCACGATCGCGGTCTTCACTCGACCGTCAGCCGCGTCGAGCAGGACACGCGCTTGCCCCCGCGGGATACCACACACCTCGACAATGATGCGTTCGCTCCGGGCGCGCAGCTTCGCGTTGCTGGCGCGCAGATCCACCATGAGGTTCCCGTACGTCTTGCCCAACCGAATCATCGCGCCGGTGCTGATCATGTTGAGCACGAGCTTGGTTGCGGTGCCCGCCTTGAGCCGCGTGGAGCCGGTGACCACCTCCGGCCCGACGATCGGCAGGATGGGGACGTCGACGACGGCCAATAACTCCGCCGGCGGCGGCGAGCAGGCGATCAGCGCGGTTCGGGCACCCCGCTCATGCGCATGCACCAGCGCACCCTGTACGTACGGCGTCGCCCCGGACGCGGCGATCCCGACCACAAGGTCGCGCGCGGTCAAGCCGCGACGCTCGAGGTCGTGCGCCCCCGTCTCGGGACGGTCTTCTGCACCTTCCTGCGCACGCATCAACGCAGGCGGCCCACCAGCGATGAGGCCCTGAACCAGCTCCGGATCCGTTCCGAAGGTTGGCGGACACTCGCTGGCATCCAGGACACCAAGCCTGCCAGATGTACCGGCGCCTACATAGAAGAGTCGGCCGCCTGCACGGAACGCGGCCTCGGCCAGATCGATCGCTTGCGCGATGACGACACGTTGGCTCGCCACGGCCGCCGGAACCGAGGCGTCTTCAGCGGCCATGAGGTCGACGATCTCGAGCGCGGACGCCAGATCGATATCGACCGTGCGCGGGTTGCGGTGCTCCGTGAGACTCAGGTCGGCGGGATGCACCACGCGGTTCGCCTGTCGCGGCATTGGCGTGCGGGCTAAGTTACCGAGCGATGATCACGTCCCGCAAGCAAGTTCGCATGGCGATGCCACATGGCCGTCGCCAGCATCGCGCCGTTCTCGCCACCGCGGGCGCGAGTCTGCTTGTCGTCATCGCGGCGTGTCAGTCGCAGCCACCGCAACACGGCGTCGCGCCCGCAGCCGTGGCGACGTCACGCGTCCACGCCCCGCTCGCGGCGTCAAGCACCTCCTGGACGCTCGGCGAAGGCCGGAGCGCCACCCTCGCGCCCCACGCAATGATCGCCAGCAATAGTCAGTTGGCGAGCGCCGCAGGCGTCGAGATCCTGCGTCAGGGCGGAAACGCCGTCGACGCGGCCGTCGCGGTCGGGTTCGCGTTGGCCGTCACCCATCCGGAGGCCGGCAACATTGGTGGCGGCGGATTCATGGTCATCCGGATGACCGACGGACGCACCGCGGCATTCGACTACCGCGAGGTCGCCCCACTGGCGGCGACGCGCGATATGTACGTGCGGCCCGACGGCGGTCCGTCGCGCGAGAAGCATCGTGGGGCCCAAGGCGTCGGGCGTCCCCGGATCGGTTGCAGGCATGAGTGCCGCTCTGCAGGCCTTTGGCCGCCTCCCCCTGCGCACGGTCATCGCCCCCGCCCTCCGGCTCGCACGCGACGGCTTCATTGTGGACTCGGCCTTCGCTCGCTCGATCGCCGGCTCGCGCGCGGAGATCACGCCCTATGCGGGCGCCGCGGTGTTTCTCCCGGGTGGCGAGCCGCCACCCGTCGGGTCGCGCTTCGTGCAGCCCACCCTCGCTCGGACCCTCCAGCAGATTGCGGATCAGGGACCGGACGCGTTCTATCACGGACCCATTGGCGCGGCGCTCGCCGATGAGATGCGGCGCGATGGTGGCCTCATCACGATGGAAGATCTCGCGCGATACCAGGCCGTGCGCCGTACGCCGCTCGTCGGCAGCTATCGCGGATACACGATGCTGACCATGCCGCCGGTGTCGTCGGGTGGAGTAACTGTGCTCGAGACGCTCAACATCCTCGAGACGTTCGATCGACTCCCCCCGTTTGGCTCGACCGAATACGTGCACGTGCTGGGCGATGCGTTCCAGCGCGCGTTCATTGACCGCAACGGGAAGCTCGGCGACCCCGCGTTCGTGGACATTCCTCTCGATCGCCTGACGAGCAAAGCGTACGCGCAGCAGGTGCGCGCCACGATCGCGTCCGACCGCGCGACGCCCACGAGCCGGCTGGTGCCAGAGCTGCAGGAAGGCTCGCAGACCACGCACTACTCCGTCGTCGATGCCAATGGAAATGCCGTCTCGACCACCACGACACTGAACAACCTCTTCGGTTCCGGCGTCTACGTGCGCGACGCGGGCTTTTTCCTCAATGACGAGATGGATGACTTCGCGACGCGCCCCGGACGGCCAAACATGTTCGGGCTGGTCGAGGGTCCGCAGAACGCCATCGCGCCTGGCAAGCGGATGCTGAGCTCGATGTCGCCCACCATCGTCCTGGATTCGACCGGATCCGTGTTCCTCGTCGTCGGCGCCCGCGGCGGCCCTCGCATCATCACCAGCACCGCGCAGGTCATCGTCAATGCGATCGACTACCACATGGGCCTCATGGAAGCGCTGTCCGCCCCGCGCATCCACGATCAGGCGCGCCCCGATTCGCTCCACTACGATCGCGGTGGTCTCGCGCAGCCCGTGCTCGACTCCTTGAGCACCATGGGCTACACGACGATCTCCGGCACCGCGAGTGGGACGTGCACCGCCGTCATGCGCACGACCGGCGGCTGGGCCGGCGCCGTCGATCCCCGCGCCACCGGCGGCGCGGTAGGATACTGAGCCGCCGCCTCCTGCCTTCTCTCTGTTCTGCCCTCTTGACGGGCGCGTCGCGGTATCCAAGATCTCACCGTCTGACCAGGGGTCAGGGAACAAATCGAAAGGCCGATCACGCTGCACAGTGAACGGCCTTGGACCGGTAGGGGCGACGCATTGCGTCGCCCGTTGTAGTCGTTGCGGTTGTCGTTCGTCTAGCGCCCCTCTACGGCCCATCCACGTCAGCGACCGTTATCCGCCCCTGTCGCGGAATGCACACATCGAATGCCGCACCCGATGGGCGCGGATCACCGCCTGTACTGACACTGGAAGGTTGCAGGCCGTGGCTGAGTGGGTCGACCAGCATGCGGTCGTCCCGCGCGCGGCTCTCGATCTGTCCGGGGGCGGCCACCGCTCGCGGTCGACGCACTCGTCGCGTCGCAACTGATTTGATGTGCGCGGTTGCCGGATAGCGGACGCCGTCGATGTCGAGCGAATCGAGCGCGATGCCGACCTGGGCAGCGCCAGGGTCTGCGGCACTCGGCGGCGTGACCGCCGTGACCCTGAAAGTCGCCAGCGAGCCCGCAGGGATGATGGCGCCGCTCGGTGCGTGAGCGGTGTCGGTGACCGTCGCCGTGAAGCTGTCGCCGGCATGGTAGGCACTGGCGCACACACTGACATTCGAGAGCAGCACGACAGTCGCACCTGATGGGACGCTGCCACGCTTTCGCGGACCCGCAGAGACACTGAGGGCGAGGCTGCCGGTGGCAACAGCGACCGTTCGCGCCTCGCCGACCGCACGTCGACCGCTATCGTGCGACGCCCCACACGCACCGTCGCATACCGCGACACCAATCGCCATGCACAAGGCCAGCGGTCGGGTCTGCAGCCCGATATATTGCGGCATCGACTGTCCCTCGCCTGCGCGCCAAATTCAGTGCGCGACCGCCGGGATGCGGCGACGCACACGCGGGCAAAGCATATGCCAGGTCTGAGTTCCCTTCGCTCGTTATGGCCCTACATGCGCCCATGGCGCATGCGGCTGGCGCTCGGTCTCTGCTGCGCGATCGCCGCGGCGCCCTTCGCGCCATTGGGCACCTGGTTTCTCACCAAGGCGATCAACGATCTCAATCATCACGCGCCGCTCCGTCAGACGTACGGGATGGCCGCACTGATCATCGTCGCGTCGCTCGCCAGCGCACCGTTTCGTTACGCGATGCGCGAGTTGTTGAACGGTGTGAGCCGATACGTCGAGTACGACCTCCGCAACGCACTGTTTACGCACCTGGAGCGCCTCGACGCGGCGTATTTCGGCCGCACGCGCACCGGCGACATCATGGCGCGACTGACGAACGATCTGGCGGCCGTCCGCGTCGCGGCAGGGCCTGCCATCATGTATCTCGTCAGTACCATCGCGGGCGCGCTGTTCACGCTCGGGTTCATGCTGCGCATCAGCCCGCGGCTCACCGGTCTTACCCTACTGCCGATGGCCATCCTGCCGATCATGATGGTTCGGCTCGGGCGGGCAATCCACGAGCGCTTTGAGGCGGTACAGGACCAGTTCGGTACCTTGACCACGCGCACCCAGGAAAACCTGTCGGGCACGCGCATCGTCCGCGCGTATCGCCAGGAGGCCGCCGAGATCGCGCGATTCGCTGGACTGAACGACGAGTATCTCGTGCGGAACATGCGGCTCGCCACGCTGAACGGCATCATGAGTCCGAGCTTCACGATACTCGCTGGACTAGGCGCCGTCGTCGTGCTCGGTGCCGGTGGCGTCCTCGTTGTGCATGGCACGATCAACGTGGGGGAGTTCGTCGGGTTTTCCATCCTGCTCTCCATGCTGACCTGGCCGCTCATTGCGCTCGGGTACGTGGTCAATCTGTTCGAGCGCGGGGCCGCGTCGATGGGCCGTCTCAATGAGATCTTCAATGTGCAGCCGACGATCGTCGACCCGCCGCACCCACTCGCACTGCCGCCACTGGCGCCGAGTGCACGCGGGCGAACGCTCGAGTTCCGCAATGTGAGCTTTCACTACCCCACCCGTCCGGGCGAGCCAGTCCGGCCAGTGCTGCGCGATATCTCCTTCACGGTCCCGGCAGGTACGACACTGGGCGTCGTCGGCGCGACCGGCAGCGGCAAGAGCGCGCTCATCGATCTCATCCCGCGTCTCTTCGACCCTCAGGCCGGGGACATCCTCATCGACGGGGTGCCCATTCGCGAGCTGCGCGTGTCCGAGCTGCGGCGCGAGATCGGCATCGTCCCGCAGGAGAGTCTACTCTTCAGCGATACGATCGCCGCGAATCTCGCCTACGGCCGACCGGACCAGGACCTGAAGGCGCTGTCATCGCTGACGGATGCCGCGGATGCCGAGGTGGGCAGGCCTTTCACGCCGGATGAGCAAACCCGTTGGGCCGCCAATGTCGCCCAACTGGACGAGACGGTGATGCAGTTCCCCGGAGGTTATGGCACCATGCTCGGGGAGCGCGGCATCAACCTCTCCGGAGGACAGAAGCAGCGCACCGCACTCGCGCGTGCCCTCGCCCGACGCCCCGCCATCGTGTTGCTCGACGATGCACTCTCGGCCGTGGATACCCATACCGAGGCGGAGATCCTCCGAGCACTCCGCGATGCCGTCAGCGGCCGGACTGCGATCATCGCCTCCCACCGTGTGAGTGCTATTCGGGATGCAACCTGGATCATCGTGCTCGACGAGGGGCGCATCGTCGAGCACGGCCGGCACGAGGAGCTGCTCGCACTCGAAGGGCGATACTGGTCGCTGCTCAGACGGCAGCAACTCGTCGAAGCGGTCGAACAGGACGCGGCATGACGACGCCCCAACCGTCAGAAGCGCAGGCGTCGCAACCGGAGGTGCTCGTCGTCGAAGACAACATGCTCGCCGCCGATGCCCTGCGCCTGCTGCTCGAGACCCAGGGGTACCGCGTGCGGATTGCCGCGTCCGTCGCCGAGACGGTGCGCGCGTGCGCTGACCACCCCGTCGACCTCATGCTGCTCGACCTGACGCTGCCCGACGGCAGTGGCCTCGACGCATTGGCAACCGCCGCAGCCGATGGGACGACACCCCGGATCATCGTCGCGCTCACCGGCCATGATGATCGCGTATTGACCGAACGGTGCCGGCGAGCCGGATGTCGCGAGGTGCTCCTGAAGCCGGTTCAGCCGCGAGAGCTGCTCGGGCGCGTTGCGGGATGGCTCGCGTGACGCAGTTCGTCGAGCGCCGACAGCACCGCCGCGCCGGGCCGATCATCCGGTGGTACTACACGCTCAAGTATGGCGCCTTCCGGAGTGAGCGCCGCCCGCGCGACGGGCGGCGCGGCCTGCTCGCGCTGCAGATCGACGCGCTGGCCTATGCCGATTTGCGTCGTGCGATCCGTCGCGGGTACTGTCCGACGATCACCCGACTGTTGCGCGAGCAGGGCTACACACTCCGGCGCTGGTTCTCGGGGCTCCCCTCCGCCACACCGTACTGCCAGGCCGGCATCTTCTACGGCGAGAACGCCGGCATCCCTGCCTTTCGGTTCTACGACAAGCTCCTGCGCCGCGTCATCACCTGCAATGCACCCGAGGGCGTGCAGTACATCCACGACCGGATCACGGCGCCCGGCGCGTTGGCGGGCGGGTCGAGTTACGTCAACCTGTTGGACGGTGACGCCCAAACCGTCGCGTTCACCGTCGCAACCCGACAACGCATGTCCGTCTACCGCAGGCTGGGCGGTACGCGCATGCTCCTGCTCATCGCCCTCCACCCCATCCGGATGCTCCGGATCGGCGTGGTTTCGGTCGTGGAGTGGCTGCGGGAAGAGTGGGAGCGAATGTGGGGTGAGCTGAGCGGTCGAGTGACTCACTCGGAAGGGATTTTTCCCTTCCTGCGCATCCTCAGCAACGTCGTCGTGCGCGAGCTCCAGACGATGGCGATCCTGCTCGACCTCTACCTCGGCGTGCCCGTCATTTACAGCACCTTCATGCAGTACGACGAGCTCGCCCATCACTTCGGCCCGCGGAGCCGCCAGGCGCTCGCCGATCTCAAGCGAACGGACGCGAGAATCAAGGAGCTGTTGCGCATGGTGCGCGTCGCGGCCGGCCGCGGCTATGACGTCGTGATCCTGTCGGACCACGGGATGACGCCGGCCTTGAGCTATCGGGTTGCCTTTCGCGAGTCGTTGGGCACGACCGTCGCCAGCATCCTCGCCGGTGACACCACACGGCCTGGACGTCACTCGCTGCACACCGTCGCGAGCTTCGCCGAAGACAGCGAATACGCCGACGTGGGCGCCCAGGTCCTCGATGCGGCAGCGCTCGTCGCGCCGCCCGACTACGGACGCGTCCGTCATGCGCTGCGCCGCGCCCGTGACTGGATGCGCCAGCACTACGGGCTCCGCGAGATCATCCTCCCCGAGAAGTACCGCGTCGACATTCGAAACGCCGTCGTGGTGACCTACAGCTCCTGCCTCGCCCAGCTGTACTTCGCCGACGATGAACGCCCACTGACCCGCGCCGACGTCACGGGCGACCCGCGGCGTTCGCACCTCTACGCCAGGCTCCTCGGCCACCTGGGCATTGGCCTCATCGCCACGCGGATCGCCGATGGCGTGCACGTCGAGAGCCGGCGTGGCCGCGCGATCATTCGCTCGGGCCGACTCGACGTGACCGCGGGGACCAATCCGCTAGCGCCGTATGGCCAAGACGAGCGCACCGCGCGAGCGGTGGAGTCGTTGGTCCGCCAACCCAATGGCGGAGATCTCGTGCTGTTCGGCGCGTATGACGGCGATGAGATCGTGTCCTTCGACGATCAGGTTGGCGCCCACGGCTGCGTGGGAGGCGACCAGACCTTCCCGTTTCTCATTACCCCGCCCCAGCTCGACCTGTCGGGCGCCTCCATCGAAGACGCCCGGGACATTCACCGGGTCATCATGGCGCGCTATGCCGTGCCGTCGCGCCCGGAAATGTCGTCTGCGAGTGGCCGTGCGGGAGGCGGTGGCGACTCGCGAGAAGTCGCATCCCGCTCCGGCGCCGCCGCGTGAGCGACCACATTGCCGTGGCCCACGATGGCGCGGAAGTCGGCCCCGCTCAGCCGATCGGGGTCTGACCACCCCTCTCCGCTCGCCAGCTGAAGCCCGACGCCGTCTGACCGACGCTGGACTCCGCGCACGACGGCAGCTACCGCATCGAGTGGCGCGTCGGCCTGCACGACGGTGTCCACCGCCCACGCACCGCGGTCACGCCCCTTGCGAGTGTAGCGATAGGTAGCCGTATAGATCGCGTGGCGCGGCTCTGTTCGCGCAGCGTCGGCGACGCCATCCGCAGCGCTCGGAGCGCCGTCATCCACCGCAACGACTGCCACGGCACTCTCGAGAGGGCCCTGCCGCAGCGGCGGGAACAGGTACACCTCGATCACGCGCTCCGCCCCCAGTCGCTCGGCAATCGCTCGCAGGAACCGCTCCGCCGTTTCCGAGACGCGGGCCGCACCGAAGGCGCTCACCGAGCGAGCACCAGACCCGACGCGTTCACGGGCGGCGACTCGCCGATGCCCCGCGCATCGAGCTCGCGCTCGACGTACAGACGGAGAATGTGCATGAAGTCCTGCGCGTTGGTGACGACGCCGAACGCCTGATGCGTCCCGCGGTCCTTCAGCTTGCTCACCACGAACTCCGACGAGTCGACGCACACCGTCGGCAGCTCGCGCAGCGACCCGTCGGGATTCGTCACGAACGCCGGCAGCATGTTGCCCGTGGCAATCGCATGCAGGGCCGTGGCGATCAGGAGCGCCATCGTCGCCTTCGTGGTGTGGCGCTTCATGGCGTCCTGGCCCGCGATCGCGTCAGTGATCACGTCGGGCAGGGGGCCATCGTCGCGAATCGATCCCGTCAACACGAACGGCACGCCATGCCGGACACACGCGTGCATGATGCCACCAGTGATGATGCCTCGCCGAACCGCCTCGGCGATCGACCCCGCGGCGCGCACCTGATTGATGGCCCGCATGTGGAGACCGTGACCACCGACCGCGGCCTGCCCTGTGCCACTGACACCCAGGCTCGTGCCGAAGATCGACGCCTCGATGTCGTGTACGGCGACGGCGTTGCCGGCGAGCAACGCGGCCACGAATCCGTGCTCGATGAACCAGACCATGTCGGCCCGGGCTCTCGAGTGCACGAGCGCCGGCCCCGTGACCCAGATCGGATAGCCACCGCGTTCGCGCTCGTCGATGAGCAGGCGAGCCATGATGGCATACTCGATCGGCTTCTCACGAGACACATCGCTCGTCATGAATTTGAATTCGCTCGGCCCCTCGGGGTCGAGGAACGCCGTCGCGTGCACGTAGATGCCTTCGCTGCCGTCTTCGGCCACCCCGACTGCGACGCGCTCGCCGGCCTTCACACGCCGACCCTCACGCACCCACAGGATGCCGCCAGAGTCTATGACGAGCGCCGAATCCATCCGGGGCTCCCGCGGCAGCCGCCACCCGCCGTCGAATTTGACGTACGTCGGCAGGTTGGTGGTCGAAAAGAAGCCGTCCGGCAGCACGCCGTCTGCCGGCGCGGGGACGAATGTCGCGTCGGGCGCGCTCGTGAAGCGCGGAGCGGTGAAATCAGGGGGTGAGAATCCAGTCACAGGCGAAAAATGGCGGCCGCGTCAGAGGAGCGCCACAGGATCACGGTCCCATGCGATGCGCAGGCCGTGTGACGCGGGGATCGGAAAGCGCTGCACGAAGTACTGGGCCAGTCGCGTGAGGCGCCCGGCGTGCTCGGCCTTGACGAGCATGTGCCAACGCCATCGCTGCTTGATCCGCTCGACCGGACATGGCGCCGGACCGATGATCTCGATGTCGCCGCCACCGTCCCGCGCCGCGAGGCGCCGCAGCCAATCCGCCCCTCGCGTAGCGAAGTCCGCAGTCGGCGCCTCCGCCAGTCCGCTGAACACGACGTTGGCGAGCCGGACCAGTGGCGGATAGGGCGGTTGTCGCCTGCCTGCGAGCTCCTCGGTGACGAAGCCCGCGTAGTCGTGCGAAACAGCGCACCGCACTGCATGGTGCCCGGGGACTCGCGTTTGGATGAACACCTGACCACCCTTGGGCCCCCGGCCCGCCCGCCCGGCGACCTGACAGAGAAGCTGGAAGCACCGCTCCGACGCGCGGAAGTCCGGGAGGTTGATCCCGACGTCGGCATCGATGACGCCCACGAGCGTCACGTTCGCGAAATCAAGTCCCTTGGCGATCATTTGGGTACCGAGCAGCATGTCGACCTCGCCGCGGCCGACTCGATCGAGGATGTCGGCATGGGCCCACTTGCCACTGGTGGTATCGATGTCCATCCGCGCCACCCGCGCAGTGGGGAACCGTTCGCTCAGCAATCGCTCGACTTGCTGAGTACCGAGTCCCCGGCGGCGCAGCACGGACTCGCCACACTGCTCGCATCGGGTCGTGATCGGAGCGTGATGCTGACAGTAGTGACACACCATCCGATCGGGGGACCGATGATATGTCAGGGTGATGGAGCAGTGCGGGCAGACGGTCACTTCGCCGCACGCGGCGCATTGCACGAAGGCCGCGTAACCGCGTCGATTCAGGAGCAGGATGCTCTGTTCCCCCCGCGAGAGCGTCGTGCGCAACGCGGTTTCGAGCGGCTCGCTGATCACCATCGTAAACGGATCCGGGGCCGGTGCCGTCGAATCGATGCCGATACCCGGACGCCGCCGCAGGTCGACAACCGTCACCCGCGGCAGCGTCCCGCCGCCCACACGCTCCGGAAGTGACAGGTAGCGGTACTTGCCAGAGGTCGCGTTGACCCACGATTCGAGGCTCGGCGTTGCACTCCCCAGCACCGCCACCGCGCCCGCATGCCGAGCGCGCACGACCGCAAGCTCGCGCGCGTGGTAGCGCGGGGACTCCCCCTGCTTGTACGTGCTCTCGTGCTCCTCGTCGACGATGATCGCGCCGAGGTCGGGAAGCGGGGCAAAGACAGCCGAGCGCGCGCCTACCGCGATGCGCTTCGTGCCGGCCCGCAGCGCGAGCCACGCGTCGTACCGTTCGCCCTCGCTGAGCGCGCTGTGGAGCACGGCCACGCGATCACCGAAGACGGCACGAAACCGATCGACCGTCTGCGGTGTGAGGGCAATCTCCGGCACGAGCACGATCGCCGATTGCTGCCGTTCGTTCACGACCCGACGAAGCAGCTCGATGTACACGAGCGTCTTGCCACTGCCCGTCACGCCGTGCAGCAGACAGACCTCGCCCGGTTGCGCGGCCATGAGCGCGCTGATCGCTGCCGCTTGCGCGGGCGTTGGCCGGTGGGCTGCGGGCGGCCCGACCCGCCGTGCCGCGAAGGGATCGCGATCGAGTACCTCGTCGATCAGGCTGATCAGGCCTCGCGTCGTGCAGCGCCTGAACGACTGACGGCGCGCACTGCACCTGCTCGATCAGGAGCTCGACCGACGTGCGACCGCCGACCGACTCGAGGTACTCATAGGCGGCGCGCTGCCGCGGCGCACGGGCGAAGAGCCGTTCCCGCTGGAGGAGCGATGGCACGTCGGTTCGGAGCTCAGCCACTCGCCGGGTCTTGCGCGACGGGTGAGGCGCTGCGGCTCCGGTGAGGGCTGCCGGCAGCGCGGCAGCGGACCGCGACGCCCAGGGGCACCGCGTAATAGTCAGCCATCCACTGGCACAGCGTCATGAGCGGCGCGTCCAGGACTGGCGTCGCGTCGGGAACGTCGAGAATCGGTTTTGGAGTTCCCCGCGCGGGCGGCGCGTCAGTCCCGCCGACGCAGATGCCTACGACGCGCCGCGAGCGGAAGGGGACCACAACCCGCGTCCCGGGCACCAACGGGTTTGCCGGCTCACCCTCGACCGCATATGTGAAGGTCTGGAACAGCGGCAGCGCCAGCGCGATCTCCACGAACCGCCGCGGTGGGTGGCCGACCCCGCCCTCACCCCCCAGCGTGGTCTCAGTCACCCCATCAGTGCTGTCCGCCCCCACAATCGACGCCATATAAGGAAATATGGCGCTCCCGCAGGCCCCGAGGTTGGTCCCCTCTAACGTCCAACGTCTAACGCCCCTTTGTCTCCTTTCTCCTTTCTCCTTACTCCTTTCTACGCGAAGCGTTAGCGCCCGTCTCCGTCAGGGGCTGGGAGCCGGAGGCGGTTTTCCGAGCCAGCCACGAGAGGCGCGACGCGGACGGGGATGCCACCTGGGCGAGGTAGGCGATCAGCGCATCGGCGAGGTGTATACCCCGCTGGAACCGCTCGTCCGGAGACTTCGCCAGGCACTTCATGATCGACCGTCGCCAGAGCCGGCGGGGTGCGCGAATCGACCACCTCGGGAGCCACCGGCGCCTCATGGACGTGCTTGTAGCCAACGGAGTACGAATCGGCGCCGTCGAACGGCGGGAACCCGAGCAGCATCTCGTACAACATCACGCCGACGCGTACAGGTCGCTCCGCCCATCGACCATGCGTCCCATCGCCTGCTCCGGCGACATGTAGTGCGGTGTCCCCATCGCGCGTCCGGTGCCTGTCAGTCGTCCGTGCCTGCGCGCGGTCGCGATCCCGAAGTCGGTGACGATCGCGTAGCCATCGTCATCGAAGAGGATGTTGTCCGGCTTGATGTCGCGGTGCACCACGCCGCGGCGGTGAGCGTAGTCCAGCGCGCACACCACCTGCGCAGCTGTCGACGCAGCGAAGTTCGGCGGCACCGTTCGCTCCCGGACCAGTCGGTCGGCCAGCGAGCCCCCGGCGAAAAAGGGCATCAGGAGATACACGATATCGTCGGTGGCGCCGTAGTCGACGATGGGACAGATGAAGGGATGAACGAGATGGGCGGCAGCTTCCGCCTCGCGGCGGAATCGCTCTCGCATTTCCGTCTTCCTTCGCCAGCTGCGCGTGCAGGACTTTAATGACCAACGGTCGGCCCAGAGCCACGTGCTCGGCGTAGTAGACGTGCGCCATGCCCCCGCTGCCCAGTCGCCGGACGATGCGGTAGCGATTGCCAGTCACGCGTCGGAGTTGGGAGATCTCCGCGTCAGGCGGCTCGCTGGCGGTCGCGCTGAGAGATGGTAAGGCACTCGCGCAGCGTGTGCATTGGACTGCGACCGCCCGATTCCACGTGCCGCAGTCGGTACAGAACAGAGCGTTATCCTCCGAACTCGAGGCGCACAAAATCGTAGGGCGGCCACGGACCACTGAGCGCGATATCGAGCCCGGACACCCGTCGCGCCGCAACGGCAACGGCCTCCGCGAAGTCGCGCCAGTGTGATCGCTCCACGAGGAACGACGCGCTGATATCGTCGACGTCACGTGTGGGCTCCGTCGGCCGCGGCACGAGCGACCAGGCCGCTGCATGGCCGCTGACTTCGTGGAAGACCTCGAACGCCCGGCCCTCCAACGGTGTCGGCTTCGCCGACGAGTGTGGATGGGCGCCGCGAGGCTCCGCCGGTCGCCCCGCGCATCGGACATGGACTCGTGCCTCGGCACGACCGTCGACATATCGCACGGCTTCCATGAGCGGAGCGTAGTGGAGCTCCAGCCAGCCCTTGAGCGTATCCAGTCGGCGAAAGACGACACCTGCGCGGGACCGGTACGACCGATCGGTGTGCGAACAGCGCGGTGACGACGGACCGGTGCAGGTCGACGTCCGGTGGCTCCGGCCCCCGCCGGCCTGCGGTGACCTCGGTGACCGCTGCGGCAAGGTCCCGGTAACTCACGAGTCGCACGCCGGTTGGCAGTGCCTCGGGGGCGCCTGCAGCATGGTCCATGATGCCGTAGAGACGAATCGATGGACCGGGCCCGCGCGGACGCCTCATCCCGCCAACTTACAACATCGCGGCCAGGTGGGCGACGCACGCGGCGGCCGTCTGCTCGACCGCGTAGCCGCCCTCGAGCGCGCTCACCACACGCCCACCGCACCACACCCCGGCGCGTGCCACGACTTCGCGGGTCAAGGTATCGATGTCGTCGATCTCGAGCGTGAAGCCTCCAAGAGGATCGCCACGCAGCGAGTCGAAGCCCGCCGAGATCAGCACAAGATCGGGTCGAAACGCAGCGGTCGCCCGGTCTACCCCCTGCAGGAACGCGTCGACGTAGCGCTGTGCCGGCAGATCGGCCGGCATCGGGATATTCCATACGGTGTCTCGCGGCCCGCGGTCGTCTGCGGCGCCCGTGCCCGGGTACCAGGGCCACTGGTGCATCGACACGAAGTGGATACCGGGGTCGTCCTGGACGAGCGCCTGCGTTCCGTTCCCGTGATGGACGTCCCAATCGACGATCAACACCCGGTCGAGCCCCCGCCGGAGCCGTGCGTAGCGCGCCCCGACCGCGACATTGCCAAAGAGACAAAAGCCCATGGCCCGCCCCGCGAGCGCGTGGTGGCCAGGCGGTCGCACCGCGCAAACGCTGCGCACGGCACCACCGTCGATCGCCCGATCGATGCCGTCCAGCACGCAGCCGGCCGCCGCCGTCGCCGCCGCCCACGACCCGGGGCTCAGCACCGTGTCCGCGTCGAGGTGAACGAGCTCGCCGCCGCCGGCGAGATCCCGAATCTCCGCGACATAGGCCGCCGCGTGCGCGAGCTCGAGATCCGCCTCCGTCGCATGCCGTCCCTCGAGATGCTCCACCGCATGGAACACATCCGGCCGGTCGCGCAACGCCCGCGGAATCGCCCGCAACCGCCCCACGTGCTCCGGATGCCCCCACCCGGTGTCGTGTCGCCCGCAATCCGAATGTGAAATGAACGCCGTCGCCATGCGTTGAATGATAGAGGACCGGCCTAAATCCTCACCGCCCGCATGGTGTCCGTGAATCGGCGGGTAGGGGCGACGCATGCGGCGCCCTCCCATCGCACACGCGATCGCAGGGTTGCCCGCACGGTGTCGTCGACGGACCGGTAGGGGCGACGCATTGCGTCGCCCGTTGGTGTCGTTGGGGTTGTCGTTCTCTGACCCCTGACCCCTGACCCCTGACTCCGCCGTTTGCCCCTTACGACCGCACGGGCCGTCGACGCCGAAACGTCAGCAGAAAGATCGAGCCATCCTTCGCACCGGCGTCCGACACGGTCGCGTCCTCGTCGCGCACCTCGATCCCGTTGAGCTTCATCACGAAGGCGTCGCTGTCGCCGAAGTCGGGATAGAGCACGTCGAGCGCACGCTGCTTGACCACACGGACCGGCGTCGTCGCGGGAGCCTCGATCCGCACGACATCCCACACTTCGGGCATCTGCACGCGAAGCGTCAGGGTCGGCTCGCCGTCTTTCCCCAATTGGATCGTCGCCGGCTGCGACCGGAGTGTTCCGACAAACGGTCCCTGCTCGCTCGCCGCTGTGCCCGATCCGCCGCTCATACGACGCCCTCGGCGGCACTCGGCCCCGAGGCCGGTGGCGGCAATGTCGTGAAGAATCGAGCCACTTGCTGATCGAAGAGGTACGTCGATCCCGTCACAGTCGTGGCGCTCGTATCGGCAGCCACACCCACCACGATCTCCTCCCCACCCTGTCCTCGGAAGCTCACGTGCGTCGGACCCTCCTGCTCGAGAAACGCGGGATACAAACTGCTCCGACGCAGGAAGAATTGCTTCGCTGCCGACAGCACGGCGGCCGGTGCGAGGGACGTGCGCGTCCGGTGTAGCGATCGAATGGGAGGGGTGGGTGCCATGCCGGAAAATTAACTATCCGACAGTCACGACATCCACCGCTTGATATTCGAGTGGGATCTCCACAGTGAAAGTCGCCCCGTCGCCGGCCGCTGACACGAGATCGATGTCGCCGCCGAGGAGCCGCGCCAGGCGGCGCGACAGCGCCAGACCGAGACCTGTGCCGCCATAGCGGCGGGTGAGGGATCCATCCGCTTGCCGAAACTCGTCGAACACCAAGCGCTGCGAGGCGACGGGCACGCCGATGCCCGTATCCTGCACGCGATAGAGCGCACGCCCGTGCGCCACCTCGATCGAGGCGGTGACGACCCCCGAGGCCGTGAACTTGAAGGCGTTGCTCAGGAGGTTGCCGAGGATCTTCACCAGCTTGCGACGGTCGCTGCGCATGTACGGCACCGGATCGTCGGGTAGCTCGATGCGCAGCTCCGTGCGCTCCGGACGGCCCTTCGTCGTCGCAGCCGCCTCGCGTAGCGGGTCGCGCGGATCGAACGTCTCGACCAGTACCTCGAGCGCCTCGCGCTTGAGCGATGTCATTTCGAGCAGGTTGTCGACCAGCGCCAGGAGACGCTCGCTGGCGTCACGCGCCAGCGTGAGGTCGTTGCGCTGCCCCTCCGTCAGAGGCCCCGAAAACTCCTCCTGCAGCAGCGCAATGTAGCCCATGACTGCCGTCAGCGGCGTGCGGAGCTCGTGCGTGACGTTGGAGAGGAATTCATCCTTGATCCGCCGCGCCTCGACGACCGCGAGGTACTGCTGCTCGAGCTCCGCTTTCGACTCCGTGAGCGCGGCGTTCGCGCGCCGGAGCTCTTCGATCAACGACGCCTTTTCCGCTGTCGCCGCCATTTGCGCCGCGACGATGCGCAACAAGCCGCGACGCTCGCTGCTCAACGCCCGGACATCGGAGAAATAGAACGTCACCGCCCCGAGCACGCGGTTGGCCGTCTGCAGCGGCAACGCGATCAGCGCCCGGAACCCGAGCTCACTCGCGACCTCTTGCCAATCTTCGAGGTACGGATCCGCAAACACGTCCGGCACCTCGATCGCGCGGCGCTCGCTTGCGGCCTCCCCACTCGGCCCGAATCCCAACCGGACCCGCATCTCGCCCAACCAGGGTTCGTAGCGCTTCGGCCAGTTGTAGGCAGCCGTGAGGCGCATCAGCTCCGAAGCGCCGTCAATGAGATACACGGACGCAAACGTCGCCCCGACCACCGGACTCACGCGCTCGAGCGCGAACCGAAAGACCTCTTCCGGCCGGTCCGCCGTCAGAAAGGCATGGACGATCTCCCGCACCGCCATGAGCTCTCGCACGGCAGCCTCGGACGAGATCGCCGGGATGCTATCGGGCGAGGGTGAGCGGACGCGCTCGGCCGCAGCCGAGAGCGATTTAGTCACAATCCAGGCCTGAAATGCACTAACGCCAATCTACACTGATAGTTGCGGCGGGAACAGGCGAGCTGAACGGCAGGGTGTCACCCCACCAGCCGCTCCACCGCCTGCACAACCGGCCCGAACGACAACGCTCGACCACCGACTCGCGTCGCCAACTCGTCCGCCAGTTCCCGCTGCCCCTCGTTCAGCAACTGCCCGACGAGCCACGGGCCCGCGCGGGGATTACGGAACCAATCCTCGTCGAAATGCTCGGTCAAGACACTCGCGAGCAGGGCTCCGAGCTGCCAGGCACGCAGATACCTGGCGGCGTAGAATCGCGAGTCGACGTCAATGAATGCATCCGCGCGCTTGTAGCGAAAGGAGGTCGCGGCGCTCAGCGTCTCGACGTAGAGATCACTCAACGCATCCCAGTTCGTACCCGGGGCGTAGAGCTCCGCCTCGTAGATCAGTTTCGCGCAATAGCGCCTGAGGAACTGCAATTCTTCGAGCGCGGCCGCACGGAGAAAGCTCGGGAGTTGCTTCTTGCCAAGCCCCGAGTAGCGGAGCAGCCAACCGGGCGTCTGGGTCAGATGGTCGAAGAGCATGGCGTAGCTCTCCGTGACCGAGTTGTCGCCGACCCACCGGTACTCGAACGGATAGTCCGGCCTCGTGTAGGCAAAGTGGAGTGCGTGTCCCAGCTCGTGCAGCAACGTCTGGTAGTCGGTCTCCCCACCGTGAGGGCGCATGACGAGGTAGACCTCCTCGGGCACGCGCACGGGGGCGCAGAACGCGCGGGATCGCTTGCCTTCCCGTTCACCGACGTCGTAGCGGATGCGCCCGTTGGCCGTCGGGTCAATGCCCATCTCCGTGACCTGGCGGCGGACGACCGCCTCCATCTCCGGGCCGGGGAAGTACTGATCGAACTCCGGCGCTCGCAGCAGTGCGAGCGCGTCCGCTCGTGTGAGCTCGCGGACCGACACGCCCAGGGAGCGGCGCGCGGCGTCCGGCAAGAGCGCATCCCACATCGCTTTCGTGTCCGAGAGGCAGGCGCGACACTGGCGGAGCAGCGCGTCGAGATCGACGCCACTCAGCGTCGTGAAGGTCGCGTTGTAGTCATCGGCCAGCCCCAAGCCCTCGACGAAATCGCGCTCCCGCTGCAACCGGTCCCGTCGGATCGGCACCAGCTCCCGTTCGACGAGCGCCGCGCGAGCGTCGTCCAGCGCGAGTCGCTCTTTCCGATTCGTCAGGTTCGCCAGCTCGATCGGCACGCGTTGGTAGGGGATGGGCCCGCGATCGGGCACATCGACGATTGCGCTCGCTTCCCACGCGATCTCGCGTTCCTCCAGCGGTGCCACCGCGCGCCCGGCCTGCGACTCGACTTCCCACTCCAGCAAGAGTCGCGCGGAGCGGTGCGTGTCGGAGCCGCTCGTCGCGCCGGTGAAAGCATCGCGCAACAGCTCGATGGCGTCCCTCCCCAAGACCGCCGCGTGTCGTCGATAGATCGGCTGCAGTTCGGCCGTCGGCTTGAGACCGGCGTGCGCGAGATAGAATTCGCGCGACACCTCCTCCATGAAGGCCTGTCCGCCCAGGCGGAGCCCTTCCATAGTCAACACGCCTTACCCGTCCACACGCTCCACGAGGTACGCCGCCAACGCGCTGGCCGCGACGCGATCCTGCGTGAGCGAGTCGCGATCGCGCACCGTCACCGACCCATCGGCCATCGTCTGGCCGTCGACGGTCACGCAGTACGGCGTCCCGACTTCGTCCTGCCGCCGGTACCGGCGGCCGATCGAGCCCGACTCATCGTAGAACACCGGCAACCGGCGGCGAAGCTCGGCCGCGAGCTTGGTCGCGAACTCCGGCATGCCATCTTTCTTTACCAGCGGAAACACGCCGGCCTTGGTCGGCGCGAGCGAGGGATGCAGTCGGAGCACTGTCCGCCCCTCGGCTTCGCCAGGCACTTCCTCCTCGCGGTACGCGTTGATGAGCACTGCGAGCGTCACGCGATCCGCGCCCACCGACGTCTCGATGACGTATGGCACGTAGCGACGGTTCTGCGGCTGGTCGAAATACTCCAGCTTCTTCCCCGAGTACTCCTGGTGTTGCTTGAGATCGAAGTCGCCCCGGTTGTGGATGCCTTCGACCTCCTGGAATCCCAGCGACCCACCGAAGTCGAACTCAATGTCGAACGCCGCACGCGCGTAGTGCGCCAGCTCCTCTTTGGTGTGCTGGTGGAACTGGAGTCGCTTCGGATCGAGTCCCAGGGACTCGTGCCACGCCAGGCGCTCGGCTTTCCACCGCTCGAACCACGACATGGCGGTGTCAGGCTCCACGAAGAACTGCATCTCCATCTGCTCGAACTCCCGCGTTCGAAAGATGAAGTTGCCAGGCGTGATTTCATTGCGAAACGCCTTGCCGATTTGCGCGATGCCGAACGGGATCTTCTGGCGAGTCGATTGCTGGACGTTCAGGAAGTTGACGTAGATCCCCTGCGCCGTCTCGGGACGGAGGTACACGACGGACGCACTCTCTTCGACCGGCCCCATGAACGTCTTGAACATGAGGTTGAACTGGCGGGGCTCCGTGAGCGCGCACGCCTCCCATTCGCCAGGTCGCTTGCTTGGCTTCTGCAGGCACCGGGCGTCGGCGAGCTTGTCGGCCCGGAAGCGCCCCTTGCACGTCTTGCAGTCGACGAGCGGGTCGGTGAACCCCGCCACGTGTCCGCTCGCTTCCCAGACACGAGGATGCATGAGGATCGCGGCGTCGAGTCCCTCGACGTCGTCGCGCGACAGGACCATCGCGCGCCACCAGCGATCCTTGATGTTGCGTTTCAGCTCGGCGCCCAGCGGCCCGTAATCCCACACAGAGCCGGTCCCACCGTAGATTTCCGACGATTGAAAAATGAACCCGTGTCGCTTGCACAGCGACACGAGCTTGTCCATCACGTCGGGATTGTCGGAAGGCATGGCAGAGGGGCGCGGGAGAAGTACTGTGGACCACCGGCGGGAGGACGTCCGGTTGGAGCTCCGAAACGTCAATGGTGTCCGGCGAGGGCGCGGCCCACCGATAGGCGGCGCGCAATCAGCGCCCCGTGCCCCCGTCCATTTTCAATGAAGACCTTGTTCGCGTCGTTGCCCTGGGCCAGCACTCCAGTGATGAACACGCGCTCGACATCGGTCTCCATCGTTGCCGGGTCGAAGGTCGGGACACCGGTCTCCGGCTGCATGGTCACGCCCAGCTGCTGCAGCAGCGTCGTGTCCGGCGTGAAACCCGTCATGAGGTACACCCGATCGGCCCGCAGCCGCTGGGTGCCCGTCGGGCCTTCGACCAGCACCGCATCGACCTCGATTCGCGTCGCCCGCGAGTTCCAATGGACGGCAATCGAGCCATCGGCCAGCCGATTGGTGATGTCGGGAAGGACCCAGGGTTTGATGTTGGGATCGAGTCGGTCGCGAAAATGCACCATCGTCACCTTCGCGCCGCACCGCCACAAGTCGAGCGCCGCGTCGACCGCCGAGTTGCCGCCGCCGATGAGGACGACATCGCGTCGAAACGACTCGTGGCCCTCGGAGTAGAGATGCGAGACATGCGGGAGCGTCTCGCCGGGAATGTGCAGCAGATTGGGATTGCCGAAATACCCTGTTGCGATGACGACCGCGTCGTACGGCGCTTCCACGGTGCCCCGCGGCGTCTCGGATCGGACGACGAAGTGCTCCCCGGCTCGCGTGATGTCGAGCACCGGTTCATACAGCCGCAACAGCAGGCCAAAGTACTGAACCGCCATTCGATAGTACGCGAGGGCTTCGCGCCGCGTCGGCTTCTCGCCCGCGGTCACGAACGGCAGGCCGCCAATCGCGATCTTTTCCGCGGTCGAAAAGAACGTCATGTAGGTGGGATAGCTCGCGAGGCTGCTGACCAGGCACGATCGGTCGTACACGAGCGGCCGGGCCCCCGCCTGCTTGAGCGCGATGGCCGTGGCGAGGCCACAAGGCCCCGCCCCGATGACCGCGACAGACGTCGTGCTCGGTGCACCTCCCCGTGCCATGCCTATCCCCTCGCAATCCTGTGTGTGCCGTCGCGGTGCGCCATCACACGTGCGCAGCGCCGGCGAGCTCAATGATCTGGTCGCGCCGCGTCCCGACGCTCACGAATCGAATCGGCGCTTCCACCAGCTCTTCGATGCGGTCCAGATAGCGCCGAGCGGCGCCCGGGAGATCATCGAGGCGGCGCACATCCGCGGTTGATTGCCGCCAGCCATCGAACCACTCGTAGTGAGGCACCGCATCCTCGAGCGCGATGAGATCACCGGGGAATTCGGTGTGCTCCGTGCCTCCCAGCTCGTAGCTCGTGCACACCGCGATGCGATCGAGCGTGTCCAGCACATCGAGCTTCGTGACCGCCAGACCACTCAGACCATTGAGGCGCGCGGCGTACCGCACGACGACCGAGTCGAACCACCCGCATCGCCGCGGTCGGCCTGTGACGGCGCCGTACTCGTGCCCCAGCTCCCGCATCCGCGCACCCAGCTTCTCGTCGAACTCCGTCGGCAGGGGACCGTTGCCCACCCGAGTGGTGTACGCCTTCACCACTCCCAGCACCGCATCGATGGCGGTCGGCGCAATCCCGGCGCCGACCGCGGCGCCACCCGACGTCGTGTTGCTCAATGTGACATAGGGATACGTGCCGTGATCCACGTCGAGCAACGATCCTTGTGCCCCCTCGAGCAAGACCGCCGCGCCTCGACGGATCGCGCGATGCACGCTCAAGCCCACGTCGTCGGCCAGCGCAAGCAATCGCGGCGCCAGCACCTCGAGTGCGGTGAGCGTGTCCGGCACGTTCGCGCGCTTCGACGACCCGTAGATCTCGAGCAGCCCGTTCGCATGACCCACGGCGCGCTCCACGAGGCCGCGCAGGTGGCGACAATGGCGCAGGTCGAGCACACGAATACCACGACGAGCGATCTTGTCCTCGTACGCCGGGCCAATGCCGCGCCCCGTCGTACCGATCTCGCGATTTGCCGAGCTCTCGGCATCCAGCAGCTTGTGGTATGGCAACACGAGATGCGCGCGATCGCTGACGTACAGACGGCCTTCGACGTCGACACCGGTCTTGACGAGGCGATCGATCTCGGTGAACAGCGTCTCGGGATCGAGAACCACACCGTTGCCGATCGCACAGCGCACACCGGCGTGCAGGATGCCGCTGGGGATCTGCTGGAGGATGAAGCAGGACGTGCCCAGGTCGACCGTGTGCCCCGCATTCGCACCGCCCTGGTAACGCACCACCCAGTCGGCGCGCTCGGCTAGCACGTCGACGAGCTTGCCCTTGCCCTCGTCGCCCCACTGGGCGCCGACGACAACCACCGTCCGCGTGTCGGAGTCGAACATGTCGTGAAAAGTACAGTCGTAGCGAGCTAGCCGTCAGCCAGCCAATCCCATCCGCGCCTTCACATCGTGCATCGTCTCCCGCGCGATCCCGCGGGCGGTGGCCGCGCCGGCCGCGAGGGCGTCCTCCACGACCTCGGGTTGCGCCCGAAGCGCTTCCGCGCGTGCACGGATCGGAGCCAGTGCCCGCTCCATCCCGTCGAAGAGCACACGCTTGCAGTCGATACAGCCCCAACCGGCGCTGCGGCACTCACGTTCCACCAGGGCCACCGTCTCGGGAGGATTGAAGCCGCGGTGCAGGTGGTAGATGTTGCACACCTCCGGCGTTCCCGGGTCCGTCCTCCGCACCCGCTTGGGGTCGGTCACCGCCGGGCGAAGCTTCTCCCACACCTGGTCGGGCGGCTCGAGCAAGCCCACGGTGTTGCCCATCGATTTGGACATCTTGGCCTGGCCGTCGAGCCCCAGGACTCGGCGAGTCGGCGTCAACAACGCCGCGGGCTCCGGGAAATAGGGCCGATCCGGCGAGAAGCGCGAGTTCCACCGACGGGCCGTTTCGCGCGACAGCTCGAGATGTTGGACCTGATCCTCGCCGACCGGGACGGTGTCAGCCCGGTACAACAGGATGTCGGCCGCCTGGAGCACCGGGTAGTTCAGCAAGCCAGCGGCAACGCTCTCCTGCCGTTGCGCCTTGTCCTTGAACTGGGTCTGGCGTTCGAGCTCGCCAAGCGGTGTGATCGTGTTGAAAATCCAGGCTAACTCGGTATGTTCCGGGACCGCTGACTGAACAAACACCGTGGCCACAGCGGGGTCGATACCCGCGGCGAGCAGCGAGACGGCTAGCTCTCGAGTGCGAACTGGGAGCTCACGCGGATCGTATGGGATCGTGATCGCGTGGTAGTCGACGATGCAGAAGAACGACTCGTAGCGGCCTTGGATGCCGACCCAGTTCTGAACTGCACCGAGGTAATTTCCAATGTGGAGCTCGCCTGACGGCTGGATGCCGCTGAACACGCGGGTGCTGGCTCGTGTCATCGCGCGAAGGTAGACGAGGCCGCGGACCGTCGCAAGCGACCACTTCCCATACCGGCCGCTCGCCGGTGTCGTCGCGACGCGCTCCGAAAGAAGCGGTGACGCCGCAATCGGGCCGCAAGCCGCGCCGGAAGAACGCGCCCGACCCGACAGAGCTGCTGGCCATAGCAGTGGAAGCCGCCGCAGCCTCCGCGAGTGTCCTCAAGGCCCACGTAGGCGGCCTCGCGCAGATCAGGTGGGAAGAGAAGGCACCCGCAGACTACGTCACGACCGTCGACCGAACGTCGGAGGAGGCCCTCCGTGCCGTCATTCACGACCGGATGCCCGACGCGCGGGTCCTCGGCGAGGAGCTATCGCCCGAGTTGGCCGGTCGGCGAGGACGAAACGCGTTGGACGGCGTCGTGTTTGTGGCCGACCCGCTCGACGGCACGACGAACTACCTCCACGGCTTCCCCGAGTACGCCGTCTCGATCGCTGCTCTCGTCGACGGGGTCCTGACCGCGGGCGCTGTGCGCCATGGGGTCACCGATGAGCTCTACACCGCGACGCTGCGCGGCGGCGCGTACCGCGATGGGCGCCGGCTCAGCGTATCCCGGATCATCGAGCCCGCCCGCGCCCTGATCGGCACCGGCTTCCCATTCTCTCATCTCGAATCGCTCGACACCTACCAGCCCCAGTTTGCCGCAGTCGCGCGCCACACGGCCGGCATGCGACGAGCCGGCTCGGCGGCGCTGGATTTGGCCAGGCTGGCCGCCGGCCAGTTCGATGGGTTCTGGGAGCTGAAGTTGGCCCCGTGGGACATCGCGGCCGGGATGCTGCTCGTGCGAGAAGCTGGCGGCGTCGTCACAGACCTCGACGGACGCGTCGCCCCCGTCGCACACACCAGCATCGTCGCCGGCAACCCCACGATCCACTCGTGGCTCCTCGACACCCTCCAATCGGCAACTCCATAGCATGCCCTTGATCGAATGCGTCCCCAATTTCTCCGAGGGCCGTCGAGCGGATGTCGTCCAGCAGATCCGCGCCGCAATCGCCGACGTCTCCGGAGTCGTTGTTCTCGATGTGTCGTCCAATGCATCGCACAATCGGACGGTCGTCACCTTCATCGCCCCGGCCGATACCGTCGCGGACGCCGCGTTTGCTGGTGTGCAGCGCGCGCATAGCCTCATCGATCTTCGAACCCACAGCGGCGAGCATCCACGAATCGGCGCGACCGACGTCGTACCGTTCATCCCGCTGGAAGGCGCGACGATGGACGACTGCGTCGCGTTGGCCCGGACGTTGGGCGAGCGCATCGGCCGCGAGTTGCACATTCCCGTCTACCTGTACGAGCGCGCGGCTTCGCGACCCGACCGTGAGAATCTGGCCGACGTCCGGCGCGGCGAGTTCGAGGGGCTGCGCGACGCGATCCGGACCGACCCGCAACGTGCGCCCGATTTTGGCCCCGCAGAGCTGCATCCCAGCGCGGGCGCCGTCGCAGTCGGTGCACGCCCCTTTTTGGTGGCGTACAACGTTTATCTCGGACCGTCGAGCAACCTCCCTGTCGCCAAAGACGTCGCCAAGGCGGTTCGGGGGTCTTCCGGCGGGTTGCGCTACGTCAAGGCACTCGGACTCGATGTCGACGGACAAGCACAAGTGTCCATGAATCTGGTCGACATCGATCGGACACCGCTCCACCGCGCGTACGAGGCGGTGCGTAGTGAAGCGGCCGCTCACGGCGCCTCGCCAACCTGGAGCGAGGTCGTCGGCCTCGTGCCAGAGCGCGCGCTGCTCGACGCCGGCATTCGGCATGTACAGCTGCGAGGGTTCACGCCTGACCAGCTGCTCGAGCGCAAGATTCGCTCGGTCACGACGCCGGGCCCGACGCTGGCGTCGTTCCGCGACGCGGTGGCCGCCGGGACGCCCACCCCTGGGGGCGGCAGCGTCGTCGCGTTCGTCGGAGCCCTTTCGGCAGCACTCGCGCAGATGGTCGCTGGTCTCACCGCCGGCCGCCCGAAGTACGCCACGGCCGACGCGACGATGCGAGCCGTCGGGCGCGAGGCCAGCACGCTCGGCGCACTCCTCTCAGAGTTGGTCGACCGCGACGCCGAGGCGTATGGCGCCGTCGTCGCCGCCTACAAGCTTCCCAAGGAGCCCGATGCCGCGGCCGCGGCCCGACGCGCCGCCATAGCCGACGCGACGATCGGGGCAACGCTGGTCCCGCTCGACACGGCGCGCGCATGTGCCCGAGTTGCCGAGTTGGCCGCGGTGGTCGCTAGCCAAGGGAACCCCAATGCCGTCTCCGACGCTGGCGTCGCTGCGCTCCTTGCCGAAGCCGCCACCAGGGGAGCCGCCTACAACGTCCGCATCAACGTCGCTGCGCTCGAGGATCCCACGCGCGGCGCCCCGCTGGCAGCCGAAGCAGAATGCGCTGGTGCTCGCCGTGCGACAAACGGCAGCGAGGGCGACGGCGGAGGTGGAGAAGAGGCTATAACGACGGGGACCGGGGGTCAGGGGTCAGGGAACAAATCGAAAGGCCGATCACGGCGCGCCGCGACCGGCCTTGGACCGGTAGGGGCGACGCATTGCGTCGCCCGTCGTTGTCTTCTCCTTTTTTCGTTGTCGTTACGGTTACCGTTCCCAGACCCCAAACCCCAGACCCCAGACCCGCCGTTCCGCCCCCTACGCCGCCGTCAGTATCCTCGGCCCATCGTCTGTAATCGCCACCGTATGCTCAAAGTGCGCCGACCGCTTGCCGTCGGCCGTCACGACGGTCCACTTGTCCGGCATCGTGCGCGTCAGTGCCACGCCGAGATTGACCATCGGCTCGATCGCGATCGTGAGGCCCGGCACCAGCTTCGTCCCGCGTTTGGGCTTGCCCTCATTGGGGACCTGCGGCTCTTCGTGAGGCTCGAGACCGACTCCGTGCCCGACGAGGTCCTTCGCCAACGAGAAACTCGCGCAATGCACGACGGCCGAAATGGCGGCGCCAATGTCTCCCGAGTGATTGCCGGGTAACGCCGCGGCAATGCCGGCAGCGAGCGCCTCCTGCGTCACGGCGAGCAACCGCTCCGACTCAGCTTGAATCGTACCCACTCCGACGGTGATCGCCGCGTCGGTGTAGTAGCCCTCGTACTTCACGCCGACGTCGATCGAGAGGATGTCGCCCTCGCGAAGCACCCGGGTCGGCGACGGGATGCCGTGCACGATTTCCTGGTTGATCGACAGGCAAGTGCTCCCGGGAAAACCATAGAGGCCTTTGAACGCGGGCACCGCCCCCTTGTGGCTCCGAATGAATTCGTCAGCGACTCGATCGAGTTCGCCAGTCGCCACGCCCGCCACCGTGCGCGACGCGAGCAGGCGGAGCGTCTTCCCGAGGATCCGGCCTCCCTTGGCCATGATCTCGATTTCCCGTGAAGACTTGAGCTGAATCATGCGATCATCGTCGCGTAGTCGATAACCAGACACGGTGGAGAAAGTTAATAGTGCCCTAGCCCTTACCGCAGGCACCGAGCCTCGGCCGCGGCGGGTAGGGGCGACGCATGCGTCGCCCGTTACGCCCGAACGCCCGCCCCGTCCAGCCCCGCGGTCACCCGTGCCGCCACCTGGTCGGGCGTCCCGACCGCGTTCACCCGCACGACCTGCGCGCCGTGCGATTGGTACCAGCTCAGGACCGGCGCGGTCTGCGTCTGGTACACACGCAACCGGTTGCGGACGGCGTCTGGCTCATCATCACGACGACGCACCAGCGTGCCGCCGCACTTCTCACATCGCGTCCCCGGCTCGAGACCCGTGTAGGGCGTCTGGCACCGATCGCAGACCGTCCGGCCGCTGATTCGCCGTACGAGCTCGTCGTCGCTGATCTCGAAGAGGATCACGCCCGTGAGGGGCCGCCCCAGCTCGCCAAGTAGGCGGTCGAGGCCCTCGGCCTGCGGCACCGTTCGCACGACGCCGTCGAGGATGGCTCCCCGCGAGGCCGCGGCGGAGCGCAGGGTGTCCTTCATGATGCCGAGGATAACCGCGTCGGGCACGAGCGCGCCGCGGTCCATGTAGGCCTTGGCCTCGAGTCCGAGCGGCGTGCCCTCGCTGACGGCAGCCCGCAAGATGTCGCCCGTGCTGATCTTGGGGATCCGCAGACATTCGGCTAGGCGCTCGCCTTGCGTTCCCTTGCCCGCACCAGGCGGGCCGAGCAGCACGAGGATCGTGTCGCCCGCGGCTCCGGAGAGGCCATGGCCACCGCGGGCGGGATCCACGTCAGTAACCGCCGACCGGCGCTCCCCTGATGCCCGAGCGGAGGCGGCTGCCTTTCTTCATGAAGCCGTCGTATTTCCGAAGCAGCAGGTGCTGGTTCATGTTCGTGATCGTGTCGAGCGCCACGCCGACAACGATCAAGAGCGACGTGCCACCGAATCGGAACGGCACATTGATCTGGTCGGCGATGAACATCGGCAGCAGTGCGATGAACGTCAGGAAGATCGCACCCGGGAACGTGATGCGGGACATCACCTCGTCGATGTACTCGGCCGTTCGCGTCCCGGGCTTCACGCCGGGAATGAACCCACCCTGCTTCTTCAGGTTCTCGGCCAGATCCACCGGGTTGAAAATGATGGACGTGTAGAAGTAGGTGAAGAACACGGTCAACACCGCGTACGAGATGTAGTAGGCGAGCGCGCCCGGGCGAAAGATGTCGGCGAGGTCGCGCGCCACGGGCCATCGATTGCCCATGAATTGCGCAATGGCGCCCGGCACCACGATCACGGACTGGGCAAAGATGATCGGCATCACCCCGGCCGAATTGATGCGTAGGGGGATGAAGCTCTTCGCCCCATCGCGCATTCGGCCACGCGCCATCGTTCGCTGCGGAATCTGAATTGGGACTCGACGCGCGGCGACGGTGATCGCGATCACCCCGGCCACGACGCCCACCATCAGAATGCCCAGCACGATCAGCTTGACGACGCTCGTCGCACCCGTGGTCACGTATCGGAACGTGCCGAAGATGCCGGGCCAGAAGCGCTCGATGATCGAGAAGAAGATGATGAGACTCGCCCCATTACCCACCCCGCGCTCGGTGATCTGTTCACCGAGCCACATGACGAAGATCGCGCCGGTCGTGAGGAACAGCACCATCTGGATCTTGAACCCGAGTCCCGGATTCGTGACTGCGCCCGGCAGCGACTCGGTGAACAGCGCGAAACCCCACGCCTGCACGACGGCAAGGGCCACCGTCAGATAGCGAGTCCACTGCGTGATCCGCTTCTGCCCCTCCTCCTCCTTCTGCATCTTGTCGACCTGGGGAATCACCGCGCCGGCGATCTGCATGAAGATGCTCGCCGAGATGTACGGCATGATCCCCAGTGCGAAGACCGTCGCTTTGGACAGCCCGCCGCCGACGAAGAGGTCGTAGAGGCCGAGGAGACCTCCCTTCCCCTGATTGGCGAAGAAGTCGGTGAGTGCGATGACGTCGACGCCCGGCACTGTGACGTGCGAGCCGACACGGTAGATCACAAGGCAGAGCAGCGTGAAGAGGATCTTGTCCTTGAGCTCTGTCGTCTTCCAGATGTTCGAAACCGCTGTCGCGGCGCTGGCCTGTGCCATAGTGGCCCCTGCATGAGGACAGTGGGACCACCGTGAGGTGGTCCCCCAACGAATTTACCTAGCCTGCACTACTCTTCGATGCGACCGCCGGCCGCAAGGATCTTCTCACGCGCCCCGGCACTCACCTTCACACCCCGCACGGTGACCGCCCGCGGTACCGAACCGTTGGCGAGCAACTTCGCGGGCCCGCGCCCGACACGGATGAGTCCCGCTTCCGCGAGCGACGCCGGCGTGACTTCCGCGTCCTCCGGCACGTGCGCGAGTGCGTCGAGGCGCACGAGCTGCGCTTCGACTCGGAACGGGTTCGTGAATCCGCGCTTCGGCACACGGCGCGTCAACGGCATCTGGCCCCCTTCGAACTGCGGCTTGCCGCCGCCAGGACCATGATGCCCAGCCCGGGCCTTGATGCCCTTGTGGCCCTTGCCCGAAGTCTTGCCCGTGCCGGACCCCGGACCGCGGCCGATTCGCTTGCGATTGCGATGCGACCCGGGTGCGGGTACGAGGTTGTCGAGCCCGATAGGAGTTGTCTTCTCACGATCTGCCATCGTTACGGCTCCAGCGGCGTCACGGACACCAGGTGACGGACGCTCTTGACTTGACCGGCCACTGCCGGTGTGAAATCCCGAATGACGGCATCCTGATGGTGCCGCAGCCCGAGCGCCGCCAGCGTCCGCCGCAGCCGCGCAGGATGCCCGATCTCGCTACGGACCTGTCGGATCTCGACCTGGCCGCCGAGTGGCGGAAGCTTCGGGGTCTTCGCGGGCCCCTTGCCCGGATGCCACACAAATCGTCTAGGCATGCGCGGCCTCCTTGCTGTGCGCACGCGATCGATAACCGAGGCTCGACGGCTCGACGCCACGCTCGCGCGCGACGTCCTCGACGGTCGTGAGCTGATGCAGCCCATCGAGCGCGGCGAGCACCATGTTGTGCGGATTGGTCGAACCCAGGCTCTTGGTCAGGATGTCCGAGATGCCAGCGCACTCCATGATGGCGCGCACTGCACCACCGGCAATCACGCCGGCGCCCGGCGCGGCCGGCTTCATCCAGACCCGACCAGCTCCGTGCTCGCCGATGACCTCGTGCGGAATCGTGCTGCCAGTCAGCGGCACGGATGCCATGCGGCGACGCGCGGCATCCACCGCCTTTCGGACCGCCTCCGACACTTCGTTCGCCTTGCCCGTCGCAAAGCCGACCTTCCCGTGACCGTCGCCAACGGCGACGAGCGCGTTGAAGGAAAATCGCCGGCCACCCTTCACCACTTTGGCGACGCGGTCGATGGCAATCACGTTCTCGAGCAGCTCGCTGCCGTCTCGGTCGCCACCGCCCCGCCCACCATCCCCGCCGCGTGGCCGCCGGTCGCCGCCGTCGCGGCCACCACCGCCGCCGCCACCGGGGCCACCGCCCGGACCACGGCCACGGCCGCCGCCACCCTGGCCGCCGGCCCCACGCCCACTACCACCGCGACCCCCGCCGCCACGACCACCACCACCCCCACGACCGCCAGGGCCGCCGGGGCGTCCACCGCGCCCGCCGCCGCCTGGCCGCGCGGGACGCTGCGGTGCTGGTGTTGCGCCGGATTCGGCCGATTCATGCTCTGCCATATGACTCGTCGCTCCCTCGAGCTCCGTTGAGCTACGTGAAAAAATGCGTACGCGGCAATCGACTCAGAAGTCGAGACCGCCTTCGCGCGCGCCGTCGGCCACAGCCTTGACTCGACCGTGGTACTTGTACCCCGCGCGATCGAAGACGACGCGCGTGATCCCGGTAGACTTGGCCCGTTCTGCGAGCGCCTTGCCAACGGCCGTTGCCTTCTCGGTCTTCTTGCCACCACCCACCGTCCGGCTGGACACCGTCGCGAGTGTTCGCCGCGCGACGTCGTCCACGAGTTGCGCGTAGATGTGCTTGAGCGAGCGGTACACCACGAGCCGCGGACGCTCCGGCGTGCCCGCCACCTTCTTCCGCACTCGCAGATGGCGGCGTGTCCGCCTCTCCTCGCGCGTCTTGGGAATCCCTATGCGAGCCATTACTTGCCTCCGGCCTTGCCCGCCTTCCGACGGACCTGCTCACCAACGTACTTGATGCCTTTCCCCTTGTATGGCTCAGGAGGACGCAGGCTCCGCAGCTCCGCTGCGACCTGCCCCACGACTTCCTTGTTCGCCCCTTCCACCACGATCGCCGTGGGCTGCGGCGCCGAGAGCTTGATGCCCGCAGGCGCGCGGTAGTCGACGGGATGCGAGAATCCCAACGCGAGTTGCAGCCCGAACGGCCGCGTCTCCGCCTTGTACCCGACTCCGACGATCTCGAGCTGCTTCTTGAAGCCCGCTGTGACGCCCTCGATCATGTTGGCGACGAGCGTACGCGTCAGTCCATGCAGCGCCTTGTGCTCTGGCTCGTCCGACGGCCGACTCACAACGACCTGCGAATCCTCGACGGCGACCGCCATCACCGGATGGACCACGCGCACCAACTCCCCGCGCGGGCCTTTGACCCGGACTGTCGATGCGTCGACGGTCACGGTCACGCCCTTGGGGATGGGAACCGGCTTCTTTCCGATTCGCGACATGGCGCCTCCTACCAGATCACGGCGAGCAACTCGCCGCCTTGTCGGGTCTGTCGAGCTTCGCGATCCGTCATCACGCCCTTCGACGTGCTGACAATGGCCATCCCCAGACCATTGCGGACCCGGGGCAGCTCGCCCACCCCAACGTATTTCCGCAGGCCAGGCGTGGATACGCGATGCAGCTCGCGGATCACCGGCTGCCCGCCCTGAGCGTACTTGAGGATCAGCCGCAGGATGCGCTCCTGCTCCAGCACCTTGTAGTCCTGGATGTAGCTGTTCTCCTTCAGCACACGCGCGATCTCGAGCTTGAGGCGCGACAGCGGCACGTCGACGCGGCGATGCTTCGAGCCGCACGCGTTGCGAATGCGCGTCAGCATGTCGGCCACCGGATCAGTCATTGTCATCGTCGTTTCTCCTACCAGCTCGCCTTTCGGACGCCCGGGACCATCCCGTTGAGCGCCTGCTCGCGGAAGCAGATCCGGCAATAGCCGAACTTGCGCAGATATGCGCGCGAGCGGCCGCACCGCTGGCAGCGGTTGTGCTGGCGCACGCCGAACTTCGGTTTCCGCTTGCTCTTCTCGATCATTGCCTTCCGAGCCATCGCAGTCTCGTCGTAGAGGAATCAGTCTCTGGTCGTCACTTTCGTCCGGTTGCAGTCGCGGCGCCAAGGCCAGCCGCCGGGCCGCGATCGCGCCCGCGCCCAGCACTATCCGCGTCGCGGAACGGCATCCCCAGCTCGCGCAGCAGCGCCAGCGCATGATCGTCGCGTGTGGCCGTCGTCACGAACGTCACGTCGAGTCCGTGCACCTGGTCGACCATGTCGTAGTTGATCTCGGGAAAGATCAACTGCTCCTTGAGCCCGAGCGAGTAGTTCCCGCGGCCATCGAACGAGCGGGTCGACAGCCCACGGAAGTCGCGGATCCGGGGAATCGCCACGGTGATGAAGCGATCGAGGAACTCCCACATCCGCGCACCCCGCAACGTCACCGCGGCACCGATCTCCTGGCCCTGCCGCAGGCCGAAGTTGGCGATCGACTTCTTCGCCCGCTTCCGCACCGGCCGCTGCCCGGTAATGACCGCAAGCTCCTCGACGACCTTGTCGAGAACCTTTGGCTGCTTGATCGCCTCGCCGACCCCCACGTTCACCACGATCTTGGTCAACGTCGGAGTTTGATGCACGTTGGTGAATCCCAACTGCGTCATCAGCTTCGGCTTGACCGTGCGCCTATACGTCTCGCGCAGGCGCGGCGGCGGGACCGGACGGTCGGCACCGGCATGCGGGCCCTTGGCCGCCGCGGGCGCAGCTTCCCGGCCGCGACGACTCCCGCCGCCGCCACCAGGGCTACCACCTTTCCCGCCCTTCTTCTCAGCCTTTTCGCTCTTCGCTTTTTCGTCTGCCATAATCGCCGAGCCTTCTATGTGTGGCAAGCCACGTTTCTCGTGTCACTTCGTCACTGCAGTTGTCTACTTTCTACTCTCTGCGTCTACTTTCTCGGGCGCGAAGCGCCCGCCGCCCGCCGTTTATTTCCTCACCGGCTTCGGCACCGGCTCGCCACTCTTGACCGCGAGCCGCTCCTTCGTGCCGTCCTCGTCCACGCGAATGCGGGTTCGCGTCGGACTCCCCGATTGCGGGTCGAGCAGCATCACGTTCGACGCGTGGATCGGCGCCGGATGCTCCATGATCCCGCTCTGCTCCTCGGGCCGGCGTGCCTTCCGGTGGCGCTTCACGATGTTCACGCCATCGACGGTCACGCGCCCCGTCTTCGGAAACACCCGCAGGATCTTGCCTTCCTTGCCTTTGTCGTCGCCGCGCATGACGCGCACGTTGTCGCCCACGACGACGTGCACATGCACACGCTGGCGGTTCACGGCGTGGCGCAGGCCCGGCCGGCGTCCTGCCGTGCGGCGATACTTGAGCACACGCATGGCTACAACACCTCGGGTGCCAAAGACACGATCTTCATGTACTTCTTCTCACGAAGCTCGCGCGCAACGGGCCCGAAGATACGTGTGGCCCGCGGCTCGCCCGCTTCGTTGATGATCACCACGGCGTTCTCGTCGAACCGGATGTAGCTGCCGTCCTTGCGCCGGGTTTCTTTCGCCGTCCGCACGACGACCGCGCGCGCGACATCGGACTTCTTCACGGTCCCGTTGGGCAGCGCGTTCTTGACCGCCACGATCACGGTATCGCCCAAGCCGGCGTACCGTCGCCTCGTGCCGCCAAGCACGCGGATCACGAGCGCCGTCTTGGCACCCGAGTTGTCCGCCACCTTGACCATCGACTCCTGCTGAATCATCGCTGGGTTCCCTCGTCCGCGGTGCTCAGCGGGCCCGTTCGAGAATCTCGACCACGCGCCACCGCTTGTCCTTCGACAGCGGGCGGGTCTCGACGATGCGCACCGTATCCCCTGCCTTGGACGCGTTCTGCTCGTCGTGCGCCTTCAGGTGAGTGGTCCGCGTGATCATTTTGCCGTACACGGGATGCGCCACTCGGCGCTCGATCGCCACGACGACGGTCTTCTGCATTTTGTCGCTGACGACCGTGCCGACACGCGACTTGCGGCTGCGCCGCGCGTGCCCAGTCGGACCGCCGGAGTTCGTATCTGGAGACCGGCCCGCGCCCGCAGGCGCTCCGTATGGCATTCCCATCATGTGTCCTCACCGCGGGGCATCGCGACGCCCCGTTCACGTTCACGCAAAACCGTCTTGAGCCGCGCGATGTCGCGGCGCAACCAACGCAGACGCAACGCTTCCTCGAGCGCCTCGGTCGCAGACCGGAAGCGCAGCCGGAATCGTTCTTCCTCGAGCTCGGTCACGCGAACACGGATGTCGACATCCGTCCATTCGCGGATCTCGGAGGCCGTGAGCCCCTTAGCCATTGGTGTGGACCTCCTCGCGCGTGATGAACTTGCTCTTCACGCTGATCTTCGCGGCGGCGAGCGCCATGGCCTTCACCGCCTGATCAGGCGTCACGCCTTCGAGCTCGAACATCACGCGACCAGGCTTGACGACGGCCACCCAGCCCTCGGGTGAGCCCTTGCCCTTCCCCATCCGCGTCTCGGCCGGCTTCTTCGTGATCGGTTTGTCGGGGAAGATGCGAATCCAGACCTTGCCGCCACGCTTGATGTGCCGAGTGAGCGCGACACGCGCCGCCTCGATCTGCCGGTTGGACACCCACCCGGGCTCGACAGCCTGGAGGCCGTACTGACCATTGACCACGGTGTTCCCCCGCGTCGCCAGCCCCCTCGTCCGCCCTTTGAACATCTTCCGGTATTTGACCCGCTTTGGACTTAACATGCTGCATCATCCTCGTTGCGCCCGTACACATCCTGCCTTCGGTCTCCCCACGGCGGGCGACGCAGTGCGTCGCCCCTACCAGCCCACTCACTCCACCTCGTCTCAAGCACGAGTTGTTGTCGTTCCCCAGACCCCAAACCCCAGACCCCAAACCCTCGACCTATGAGCCGGTCGAATACGTTTTCCCCCGCCGATCCTCGACGATCTCACCCTTGAAGATCCAGACCTTCACGCCGATCGTGCCGAACGTGGTCTTGGCCGTCGACGTCGCATAGTCAATGTCGGCCCGCAAGGTGTGCAGCGGTACACGGCCTTCGTGGTACCCCTCGACCCGTGCGATCTCGGCACCACCGAGTCGTCCGCCACACTTGATCTTGATCCCCTGCGCCCCCATCCGCATCGCGCTCTGCACCGCGCGCTTCATCGCCCGGCGAAACGAGATGCGCTGCGCCAGCTGGTTCGCGACGTTGTCGGCGACCAATTGCGCGTCCAGCTCGGGACGCTTGATCTCCTCGACATTGATGCCGACCTCCTTGCCGACGAGCTGCGTCAGCTCGTCGCGCAACTTGTCGACCTCCGCACCCTTCTTCCCAATGACCACGCCGGGACGACCAGTGTGGATCGTGACGACCACCTTCCCCGGCTTGCGCTCGATGTGAATGTCGGCGATCGCCGCGTGGCCAATGCGCGCCTTGAGATACTTCCGCAGCAACTCGTCTTCCTTGAGGAGTTGCGGGAAGTCGCGGTTGGCGTACCACCGCGAGCGCCACTGCTTGGAGACGCCAAGTCGAAACCCGATTGGATTTACCTTCTGTCCCATAGTCCTATTGCCCCCGCTTGGGCGAACGCGATCGAGTGGTCGTTTTCCGTTTGGTCGCCGCGCGTTGCCGGCCAGTTTTTTCCCCAGGCGCCTTCTCGGCCGCGGCTGCCCCGCGCGCTGTGGGCGCGACGGGCTCCCGCACCACGCGCGGCGCCACCACGATCTCCACGTGGCTCGTGCGCTTCTGGATCGGCGTCGCGCGCCCCATCGCGGCCGGCATGAAGCGCTTGAGCTTGGGCCCCTCGTTGATCACGGCATGCTTCACGTAGAGCTGGTCGACGTCGACTGGCTCGTTCGCCTCGCGACCCTTGTACTCGGCGTTCGCAACGGCCGACTGCAGCACCTTCGCGATCTCGCGCGCAGCATGCTTCTTCGAGAATTGCAGCAGGGCGAGGGCCTCGTTCACCCCCTTCCCGCGGATCTGATCGACCACGAGCCGCATCTTGTACGGCGATTGGCGCGCGGTGCGCTGGAGCGCACGGACATCCGGCATGGCTTATCTCCCGCCTGACTGTCGCGGCGATGCGCCGCCACCAGGGCCACCGCTCGCAGGCGGAGCCGATCCGCCGGCCGCCGCCGGCGCGCCCGGACCAGTGGGAACGCCCCCGACCTTCTTGTCGACCGCCTTCGCACCCGTGTGGCCACGGAACAGCCGGGTGGGCGAAAACTCGCCCAGCTTGTGACCCACCATGTTCTCCGTGATGTACACGGGAATGAACTTGTTCCCGTTGTGCACGGCAAACGTGTGCCCCACGAAGTCCGGCGTGACCGTGCTCGCTCGCGACCACGTCTTGATCACGCGCTTCTCGTTGCGGCTGTTCATCGCCGCAACCTTCTTGATCAAGCTGTCGTGGATATACGGACCTTTTTTCAGACTTCTCGCCATATAAGAACCCGAAAGTGACTGTGGATTCGGCTCTACGCTTAGTAACCCGAAACCCGGAACCCGAAACCCGAAACCCGGCCGTTCATTGCGTTGCCTTTCCGCGCTTCCGACCGCGCACGATCAACCGCTCGGACGGCTTCTTCTTGTTGCGCGTCTTCACGCCTTCTTTCTTCCCCCACGGGCTGACGACGTTGCGGCCACCCCGCGTCCGTCCGCCGTGCGGATGGTCCACCGGGTTCATGACCTCGCCGCGCACCTTGGGCCGGCGCCCCATCCAGCGCGTCTTGCCCGCTTTGCCCCAGGACAACAATTCGTGCTCGGCGTTGCCGACCGTGCCGATCGTCGCCAGACAGGCACCGTGCACCATGCGCATCTCCGTGGAGCGGAGACGCAGCGTCACGTACTCGCCTTCCTTCGCGACGACCTCGACCCCCGCTCCCGCGGAGCGCGCGATCTGCCCGCCCTTGCCCGCCTTGAGCTCCACGTTGTGCACCTCGGTGCCAAGTGGAATCTCCCGCAGCGGCAGCGTGTTGCCGGTGCGCACATCGGACCCCGGACCCGACACGATTGTGTCACCGACCGCCAGACCGCGCGGATGGAGGATGTAGCGCTTCTCGCCGTCCGTGTACTCGACGAGCGCGATGCGCGCCGATCGGTTGGGGTCGTACTCGATCTCCCGCACCGTCGCCGAAACGGCGAACTTGTTGCGACGAAAATCGATGACGCGGTACTGCCGCTTGTGGCCACCACCACGGCGCCGCATGGCAATGTGGCCATGATTGTCGCGGCCACCCGACTTCTTGAGCGGCTCGAGCAGCGACTTCTCCGGCGTCGTGCGCGTGATCTCCGCAAAGTCAGAGACCGAGCGGAACCGCGAGCTCTTCGTAACCGGCTTGAACTGACGAATAGGCATTCCGGGCTCCTATCAACCTTCGAAGACGTCGATCGTATCGCCGCTGCGCAGCTGCACGATCGCCTTCTTCCAATTCGGTTTGCGGCCGGCTGTCTTCGCGACCCGACGCGCCTTGCCGCGCACGTTGGCCGTCCAGACGCCGGTGACTTTCACGCCGAACAGTCGTTCGATCGCCTGCCGAATGGCCGCCTTGTTGGCATCGGGTGCCACCTCGAACGTGTACTCCCCCCGCTCGTGGTACCGGGCGGAGGTCTTCTCCGTCATCACGGGACGGATGATCGTCCGGTGCAATGTGGGCATCGGCTATTTCCCCTTCTTCTTCTTGGCGGATGACTTCTTGGCGGCCTTGGGCTTCGCAGCGCGCGTACCCGCCGACTTGCTGGCCGCCTTGTGTGCCTTGGTCGTTCGCCGCGTCGACTTCGCCTTCGCCGCACCACGCTTCGTGGCCGCGTGCGTGCCCTCGGCCGCGGCCGCCCGCTTGGCGCGCGCAGGCCGACGCCGCGTGGCACGACCCGACTCCGCCGGCGCGCTCTCCGCCAATGGCTCGAGCGCATGGCCGATCGCCGCCGACTCGACGAGGATCACATCCGACCAGAGGATATGATAGGTCGACACGTCGGTGTACGGCATCACGTGCGTCGTCGGTAGGTTCCGTCCGCTCAAGTACACGGCCGGCTGGAGTCCGTCCGTGAGAATGAGCACCTTCCGGTCGGCCACCCCGAGCGTCGTCAGCAGCTGCTCGAGCCGCCGCGTGCTGGGCGCGTCGTAGCGGAACGCGTCGATGACCTTGACCGCACCGTCCTGCGCGCGCGCATTGAACGCGCTCTTGCGCGCGAGCGCACGCACCTGGCGCGGCACGTACTGCGCATAGCTGCGCGGAATCGGGCCGAAGACCGTGCCGCCGCCGACCCAGTGGGGCGCCCGGATCGATCCCTGTCGGGCACGACCCGTCCCCTTCTGCTTCCACGGCTTCTGGTTTCCGCCGGTCACGTACTTGCGAATCTTGGTCGCGGCGTTGCCCTGCCGCTGATTGGCGAGAAACGCTTTGACCGCCTGATGCATGACCGGCATGTTGATCGTGCCGTCGAACAGCGCCTCGGGGAGCCGGACGGCGGGACGTGGCGTACCGTGGACCGAGTACGTCTCCGCGTCGAACGTCGTGGGCGTCATCGCCGCATGTTGTTGTGTCACTAGCTCCTCCTCAACCCTGCTTGCGGATGACGACGATCCCGTTCTTGGGACCGGCGACCGCACCGCGGATGTAGAGGAGGTGCCGCTCGGGATCGATGCGCTCGATCCGCAGATGCGTCTGCGTGTGTTGCTCCGCGCCGTAGTGCCCCGGCATGCGCTTCCCCTTGATGATGCGCGACGGGTCCGTCCCGGGCCCGATCGAGCCTGGCCGGCGGTGCTTCGTGTTGCCATGCGTATTCGGCCCGCCGCCGAAGCTGTGGCGCTTCACCACGCCCTGGAACCCGCGACCCTTCGTCGTGCCAGTGACCTTGACGGCGTCGCCCACGGCAAAGACGCCGACATCCACGTGATCGCCGACCTTGTACGTCGGAATCTCGGGATTGCGGCCTGGCCCGTCGTCGAGACGCACACTGCGCAGCACACGCGGCGGCACCTTGAGTCCCGCCTTGGCGGCGTGGCCCACGGCGGCGCGCGTCGCGCGGCGGCCACGAGGCGTGCGCTCGCCCTTGGCGCTGTCGCGTCGCGTGCGCTGCTCGCCGTAGCCCAGCTGGATCTGCGCCATGCCGGCCGTCGCCTTCTCACGGACCATGAGCACCGGATTCGGCTGCGCCTCGACCACCGTGCACGGGATCTGCTGCCCCTTCGCGTCGAAGATCTGCGTCATGCCGACCTTCTTGCCAATGATGCCGATCATGGCTACTGGACCTTGATCTCGACATCGACGCCAGCCGGCAGATCCAGCTTCGTCAATGCGTCGACCGTCTGCGCGCGCGAATCGAGGATGTCGATCACCCGCTTGTGCGTTTTCAGCTCGAACTGCTCACGCGACTTCTTGTCGACGTGCGGCGAGCGCAGCACCGTCCACCGCTGCGTCTTCGTCGGCAGCGGAATCGGCCCGGACACCTGAGCGCCGGTCTTCTCCGCCGTGCGCACGATGTCCGCCGACGCTTGGTCGATGACGGCGTGATCGAAAGCCTTGAGACGAATTCGTATGCGACCTGACATAATCAAACCGATGTAGGGGCGACGCATGCGTCGCCCGGTTGGTAGGGACGGCGCACCCGTCGCCCCATGGTGAACAGCAGTCGCACGGTCATTTCAGAATCTTCGTCACAACGCCCGCGCCGACGGTGCGGCCCCCTTCGCGAATCGCGAAGCGCAGCCCCTCATCCATCGCGATCGGCGTGATCAACTCGATCGTCATCTGGATGTTGTCGCCCGGCATCACCATCTCCGTCCCCTCGGGCAACTCCACCGCCCCCGTCACGTCCGTCGTCCGAAAATAAAACTGCGGCCGATACCCCTTGAAAAACGGCGTGTGCCGGCCCCCCTCCTCCTTCGTCAACACGTACACCTCCGCCTCAAAGCGCGTGTGCGGCGTGATCGACCCCGACTTCGCCAACACCATCCCGCGCTCCACTTCCTCCTTGTCCACCCCCCGCAACAACAACCCCACGTTGTCCCCCGCCTGCCCATCATCCAACAACTTCCGAAACATCTCCACCCCGGTCACCACCGTCTTCTTGTCACTCCCAAACCCCACCAACGCCACCTCGTCCCCCACCTTCACCTTCCCCCGCTCGATCCGCCCCGTCGCCACCGTCCCCCGACCCGTGATCGAAAACACATCCTCCACCGGCATCAAAAACGGCTTCTCCACCTCCCGCTTCGGGATCGGGATGTAGCTGTCCAACGCCCCCATCAACTCCCCAATCTTCTGCCCATACTCGCTCTTCGGATCCGGATTCTCCAACGCCTTCAACGCACTCCCCCGAATCACCGGCGTCTCATCCCCCGGAAACTGGTACGAGCTCAACAACTCCCGGACCTCCAACTCCACCAAATCCAACAACTCCGGGTCGTCCACCGCGTCCACCTTGTTCATGAACACCACGATGTACGGCACATTCACCTGCCGCGCCAACAAAATGTGCTCCCGCGTCTGCGGCATTGGCCCGTCCGCCGCACTCACCACCAAAATCGCCCCGTCCATCTGCGCCGCCCCCGTGATCATGTTCTTCACGTAGTCGGCATGCCCCGGACAGTCCACGTGCGCATAGTGCCGCTTCGTCGTCTCGTATTCCACATGCGCCGTCGCAATCGTAATCCCCCGCTCCCGCTCCTCCGGCGCCTTGTCGATCTGGTCGAACGCCACCTTCTGCGCCAACCCCTGATTCGCCTGCACCGACGTAATCGCCGCCGTCAACGTCGTCTTCCCATGATCCACGTGCCCAATCGTCCCCACGTTCACATGCGGCTTCGTCCGCTCAAATTTTGCTTTCGCCATGGCGTCGCTCTCTTAAGACTTGACTTTGTTGATGATTTCTTCCGCCTTCGACTTCGGCACTTCCTCGTAGTGGGCGAACTCCATCGAGTACACGGCACGCCCTTGTGATTGCGACCGGAGCTTGGTGGAATAGCCAAACATCTCCGACAACGGCACCGTCGCCGCAATGACCTGCGCCTCACCTCGCTGCGTCATGCCGCCGATCTTACCGCGCCGAGCCGCCAGGTCGCCGAGGACGTCACCCATGTAGTCGTTGGGCACCACCACCTCGACGTTCATGATCGGCTCGAGCAGCACAGGGTGCGCGCGCTTCGCTGCCTCCTTGTACGCCATCGACCCCGCAATCTTGAACGCGATCTCGCTCGAGTCGACATCGTGGTATGACCCGTAGGTCAGCTCGACTTTCACATCGACCATCGGATAACCGGCCAGAATGCCGTTCTCGAGTGCTTCCTTGATCCCGTCCTCGACCGGCCCGATGTACTCTCGCGGAATCACGCCGCCGACGATCTTGTCCTCGAAGATGAACCCTTGGCCCGGCTGCGCAGGCTCCATACTGATCACCACGTGGCCGTACTGCCCGCGACCACCGGATTGGCGGATGAACTTGCCCTCCACCTTCTCGACGCGTCGCCGAATCGTTTCGCGATACGCGACCTGCGGCCGGCCGATGTTGGCGTCGACTTTGAACTCGCGCTGCATGCGGTCGACGATGATCTCGAGGTGCAGCTCGCCCATGCCCGAGATGATCGTCTGCGCCGTTTCCTCGTCCGTGTGGACGCGGAAGGTCGGGTCCTCCTCCGACAGCTTCGCCAGAGCGATCGCGAGCTTGTCCTGATCGGCCTTGGTCTTCGGCTCGATCGCGACATCGATCACGGGCGCCGGGAACTTCATCGCCTCGAGGATGATCGGCTTGTCGTCGTCGCACAGCGTATCACCGGTGCGCGTGTCACGCAGACCGATCGCCGCCGCGATGTCGCCCGCGCGCACTTCCTCGATCTCCTCGCGCTTGTTGGCGTGCATCTGGAGGAGACGGCCGATCCGCTCGCGCTTGTCCTTCACGGAGTTGTACACGTACGAGCCGGTCGACAAGACGCCCGAGTACACCCGGAGGTACGTCAGCTTCCCGACAAACGGATCCGTGGCGATCTTGAACGCGAGCGCCGCGAACGGCTCGCTGTCCGAGACGTGTCGCTCGGAGTGCGTCTCATCGTGATGCGGGAGATGCCCGCTGATGGCTTTGACGTCGAGCGGCGCCGGCAGATAGTCGATCACGGCGTCAAGCAGCGCCTGCACACCCTTGTTCTTGAACGCCGCGCCGCACAGCACGGGCACGATGTGCCCGCCGATCGTCGCCGTCCGGATCGCCCGCTGGATCTCGTCCAGCGTCAGCTCGTGCGAGCTCAGGTACTTCTCCAGCAGCGGCTCATCGTGCTCGACCGCCGCTTCGATGACTTCGTGCCGCGCCTGCTCCATCGCGTCGCGGTACATCGCGGGGACCTCGATCTCCGTGTAGGTCTTCCCCAGCGTCTCATCGTCGAAGATGACCTGCACGCGTCGCAGCACGTCGATATGCCCGGTGAAGAGCTCACCCGACCCGACCGGCAGCTGGATCGGGAACGCCGACTTCGTCAGGCGATCACGAATCATGCGCACGCATCGATCAAAGTCCGCGCCCACGCGATCCATCTTGTTCGCGAAGATCAGCCGCGGCACCTCGTACCGATCGGCCTGCCGCCACACGGTCTCGGTCTGCGGCTCCACACCGGCCACCGAGTCCAGCAGCGCCACCGCGCCGTCGAGCACGCGCAGCGACCGCTCGACCTCGACCGTGAAGTCGACATGGCCGGGCGTATCGATGATGTTGATCCGGTGCTCGATGCCGTGCCGCATCCAGAAGCAGGTCGTGGCCGCAGAGGTAATCGTGATCCCCCGCTCCTGCTCCTGCTCCATCCAGTCCATCGTCGCGGTCCCTTCGTGGACCTCGCCGATTTTGTAGCTCTTGCCCGTGTAGTACAGGATGCGCTCGGTCGTCGTCGTCTTCCCGGCATTGATGTGGGCCATGATGCCGATATTCCGATAACGTTCGAGCGGGGTCATACGCGCCATGTGTCGACTCTCTCAATCCCCCGAAGGGGCGTTCTATTCAGCAAAAATGCGGGTGGACCGAGCACCCCCTTCACAACCGGGGCTGGTATCCATCCGCTCCATCGCCGGGTGCAGCCGCACTCCAACCGCGGCTGGGGACCCTCGGCGCGTCGCCAGGTGAGCGCGAACGCCCACCGCGACGTCAAATTGTCGTCGATCTGCTACAGCCTGATGAAGTTAACCGGACAAAAAGGTGTGTCAACCGGTGCAAGCCCGCGTCGACGCAAGGATGAGCGATGAGGACGCGAATAGTCAATTTATCGCACCCTACGACCTCGACGCCGGCCGTCGAGCCCTCACCAACTCTCTACCTGTACAACCGGGCGCGGCCGGGCGATGTTGTTGCATGCTGCCACGGCCCGGGTTGAACAACTCACTGGACGTGGCGGGCACCTCTCTGTGACGACGAAACTTGGCGCCGATCTGCTCGAGCACACCCTGGTGTATCGGGTGTGGCAAGCGCCCTTCGCGGAGCGGAAATTCGCGCCGATTCGGGCCCACAACGACCTGACGGCTGTCCGCCGGGTCCTCGATGTGGGGTGTGGTCCCGGCACGAATACGCATCACTTCGCCAACGCAGACTATCTCGGCATCGACATTAACGCCGCGTATATCGAGGCGGCCCGGCGTCGCACGGGACGCCGGTTCGTCGCAGCTGACGCCACGACGTTTACCGTCGATCCCGCGGAGCGATTCGATTTTATCTTCCTCAATAGCTTTCTGCATCATATTGACACGCCCGACGTCATGCGGCTGCTCCGGCATCTGGCGACGCTGCTGAGCGACGACGGACGGGTGCATATTCTCGACTTGATCCTACCCCCAACATCGTCTGTCGCACGGACACTGGCACAGTGGGATCGTGGCCACCACGCCAGACCGCTCGACGAGTGGACGAGCATTTTTACCGATGCCTTCGTTCCAGAGATCCAAGAACCGTATCGCCTCAGCACAGCAGGCGTGACACTCTGGAACATGTTGTACTTCCGGGGCCGTCGCCCGTGACGGAGACCAAGGGCACAGACGGCGTTCATTCGGCCGGTGCCCTCGCCCTCGAACCCAGCAGTCTACGGCCGGCACGCCCGCCACGGATATCGGTTGCAATCCCGCTGTACAACGAGGAGCACGGCGTCCTCGAGTTACTCCGCCGGGTCTCGGCCGTGCTGGACACGCTGAGTGGCGGTCCCCACCAGATCGTCATCGTCGATGATGGCAGCCGTGATCGGACGATGGAGTATCTGGAGAAGGTCGCCGCCACGGATGCCAGGATCGTCGTCATTGCGCTGTCGCGCAATTTCGGGCACCAGGCGGCGTTGACTGCTGCGCTCGACTACGTCACGGGAGATGCGACCGTCCTCATGGATGGCGACCTTCAGGACCCGCCGGAAGCGATCCCCGAGTTCGTACGGCAGTTCGAGCTGGGCTTCGATGTCGTCTACGCACAACGCGTGCGTCGTAAAGAGCCGTGGCCGTTGCGGGCGTCATACTACCTGTTCTATCGTTTGATGCGCCGCCTGTCCGATCTGCCGGTCCCGATCGACGCGGGAGATTTCGGCCTGATGTCGGCGCGCGTCATTCGACAGATCCGGGCCACGCCGGAACGCAATCGGTACCTCCGAGGCCTGCGCGCCTGGGCGGGATTCCGACAGGTGGGCATCCCCATCGAGCGGAGCGAGCGGTTTACAGGCGAGAGCAAATACAGCCCGTTAAAGCTGTTGCGACTCGCGTCCGATGGCATCTTCGCATTCTCCATCGTCCCGCTCCGGGCAGCCGCCCTCGTCGGACTGGCCAGCATCACGTTCGCCGTCTTGTTTGCGGCCTACGCCGTCTACGCGAGGGTGGCACTCCACCGATCCCCGGCCGGCTTCACGGCCCTCACCATCCTGATCACGTTCCTGGCCGGCGTGCATTTGCTGTTCCTCGGCGTGATCGGTGAATACGTGGGCCGCGTGTACGAGGAAGTGAAGGCCCGACCCGTGTACATCGTGGGTCGCGTCGTCCGTCACGACGCCGAACGCCACGCGACGCCGGGGAGCTGATCAAGGGTGGATTCCGAGTATGCGCGCCACTATCGCACCTTGTTCGAGGAGCATTGGTGGTGGCGGGCGCGTGAAGCGGTCATTCTGAGCGTCCTCCGACGATATCGGCCTGCGGGCGGTTGGTCGCGAGCGCTCGATATTGGATGCGGCGATGGGTTGTTCTTCGAGCGCCTCGCCGCATTCGCGCCGGTAGTCGAAGGCATCGAGCCGGCCAGCGAGCTCGTGACGGATGCTGGGCGCAAGCTCGGCACGATCCACGAGGTGCCATTCGATGAGCGATTTGCACCTGCGCAGCGCTACGGCCTGATCCTCATGCTCGACGTCCTCGAGCACCTCGATCACCCCGCGTCGGCCCTCGCGCACGCCCTCGATTTGCTCCAACCAGGCGGCATGATGCTGGTCACCGTGCCGGCCTTCCTGGCACTGTGGACTCGTCACGACGAGGTCAATCACCACCGCACCCGCTACTCCCGGTCGAGCTTTACGCAGCTCGCGGAGCCCACGGGTTTCGAGATCGATTGGACTGAGTACTGTTTTCACTGGACCGCCCCGGTCAAGCTGGTGCAGCGTGCGGTCGAGGCGGTCACTCCTGGCCCTCCCCGCGCCCCGACGATCCCCGCTGCACCCGTCAACCGGCTTCTGTACCTGGGCTCGCGACTGGAGCGGGCGCTGCTCGCCCCCCTGCGCCTTCCATTCGGGACATCACTGCTCGTGGTAGGAGGGCGGCGCGGCGAGCGCGACCAGCGTCACCAGGGGCCGGCACCTATCAAATAGATGATGAAGGCCAGCCAATGGACGAAGGCCAGCGACGTCGTCGCTGGCCTTCAACCCCCTAACTCGTAGTCCCCAAATCGCTTCGGACGATTACCACCGGTAGTGCGCGAATGCCTTGTTCGCCTCAGCCATACGATGCGTGTCGTCCTTCTTCTTAATGGAGTTCCCCTCACCCTTGGCCGCCGCAATTACCTCGGCCGCCAGCCGCTCGGGCAGCGATTTCTCGTTCCGCTCGCGCGTGTAGGTGATCAGCCACCGCATCGCCAACGTCGTCCGCCGTTCCGGCCGGACCTCGACTGGCACCTGGTAGGTCGCGCCGCCGACGCGCCGGCTCTTCACTTCGACGACAGGCTTGAGGTTCGACAACGCCTGCTTGAACACCGTCACCCCAGGCTGGCTGGTCCGCTGTTCCACCAGATCCATCGCGTTGTAAAACAGCCGCTCGGCCAGCGACTTCTTGCCCTGCAGCATCATCGCATTGATGAACTTCGATACGGTCTGGCTGTCATACCGCGCGTCCGGCAGGATGGGACGCTTCACCGACTTCTTGCGTCGACTCACGACTTCTTACCTCCGGCAGCGCCACCCTTGGGCTTCTTGGTGCCGTATTTTGAGCGACTCTGATTCCGGCCGGTCACCCCGGAAGCGTCCAGGCTGCCCCGCACAATGTGATAGCGGACGCCCGGGAGATCCTTCACACGGCCGCCCCGAATCAACACGATGGAATGCTCTTGCAGGTTGTGACCTTCGCCCGGAATGTAGGCCGTCACCTCGAAGCCGTTCGTCAGTCGGACGCGCGCGACTTTGCGTAGCGCCGAGTTGGGCTTCTTGGGCGTAGTCGTGTACACGCGCGTGCACACACCACGCTTTTGAGGATTCGACCGGAGCGCGGGGGCCTTTTCCTTCTTGATCACGTCGCGGCGGCTTTGCCGGACGAGTTGATTGATAGTCGGCATGTCTCGGGATGTAGAACGTGCGCCCCGAAACGGCCCGCCTCGGGACAGACCTGGAAACGTAAGTACCACGCCACCTTAGTTCAAGCTGCGTGGGCTCGGGACTGGTCAATCCGAAGGCCCAACTTACCTATCGACGAGCGTTGCCACGTGCGATACATATATTGGCCGCCGGCCCCTCGATCCCCGTCCTTCCCCATCGGGCAACGCCCGTTCAGGCCTTCCCTCCCCATGGACCGTCTCCGTTCCGCTCGACCGCTGACGAGCCTCGCGGTCACCCTGGTGACGCTCGCCCTCTTCCATACAGACCCCGCAGCCGCTCAGAGCGCGGTGATGACCGGGCCGGCTGGATCCGCCCCCCAACGAGCGGCCCCACCCGCGGCGCCCGTCGTCCTTCGACCTGCAGCCGTCTTTGACGGCGCCGATCTGCACCAGGGCTGGGTTGTGGTGGTGCGTGGGAATTCGATCGAGGCGGCCGGCCCAGCTGGTCAGGTCAGCGTGCCGCGCGACGCGACGGCGATCGACCTGGCAGGAATGACGCTGCTACCGGGCCTGATCGACGCACACTCGCACGTCTTTCTGCATCCCTACAACGAAACGCTGTGGAACACGCAGGTGCTGCAGGAACCGCTTGCAGTGCGCACCGCGCGGGCCGTCGTGCATGTCCACAATACGCTCATGGCTGGTTTCACGATGCTACGCGACCTGGGAACCGAAGGCGCGGGCAACAGTGATGTCGGCATCAAGCAGGCGATCGAGCAAGGGATCATCCCCGGGCCTCGCATGCTCGTCGTGACGCGGGCGATTGTCGCGACCGGCTCGTACGGCCCCCCGCGCTGGGCGTACGCGTTCGACCCGCCGGAGGGCGCGCAGGAAGCCAGCGGCCCCGATATCCAGCGAGTCGTTCGCGAGCAGATCGGTGAGGGCGCCGACTGGATCAAGCTGTACGGCGACTACTCCTGGGGCCCGCACCACGAGGCTGAACCGACCTTCACACCCGCCGAGATGGCGCTCGCCGTCGAGACCGCACACTCGTCTGGCCGATCGGTCGCCGTGCACGCCACGACTGCCGAGGGAATTCGAAGGGCAGTCGAGGCGGGCGTCGAGACGATCGAGCACGGCGACAACGCGACACCCGAAGTGCTCCGGGAGATGGCGACGCGCCACATCGCCCTCGTCCCTACGCTCGCCGCGACGGAAGCCACTGCGATCTATTTCCAGAACTGGCACCGCGGCGATCCGGAAACGCCGTCGATGCAACGCAAGCGCGCACTGATGCGCGCGGCGCTCGATGCGGGCGTCACCATCGCGAACGGGAGCGATGTGGGAGTCTTCACGCACGGCGACAACGCCCGGGAGATCGAGCTCCTGGTCGACTATGGGATGACTCCGATTGCCGCGCTCCGGTCCGCAACATCGATCAATGCCACGGTGCTCCACATGGACACCCAGATCGGTCGCGTCACGCCGGGCCTCAAAGCGGATCTCATTGCGGTGACCGGTGACCCCACGCGTGACATCAGCGCCCTTCGGCGCGTGACGCTGGTGATCAAGGACGGGGTCGTGTACAAGCGACCGAATGCACCGGCGCTGGCGTCCGTCAGTGGCCGGTGAGAGACCCGCGCCACACCTGTTGCGAGACCGTTACTGACCCTGCGAGCCCCCGCTGGTCCGCGCCCGCTCGGAGGAACCGCCCTTCGTCAAGACGATCACTCGCCAGCCCTGACCCGACAGGATAGGAATATTTGCTCCCGTCGGGCCTCGCAGCGAGACCCGGTCCGGGTTCACGGTACCACGCGCAACCAGGTGGCCTTTATCGTCCTTGATGACGACATCGGCGCCGACCGGGAGTTGTTCGAGTTGCCATTCGACGGTGGTGTTCGCGCGGGACATCAACGACCGACGACCCGCGCCGCGCGGCGTCACCCTGTCCCGCAAAGGCCACACAATGCTGTCCCTGAAAGTGGGCAATGTCGCGCGCCCGCTCAGGCCGCGCGCCGGTCGTCGATCGTACTTCGGCAATGTTCAGGTTGCATCCGAGAGGCGCTGTCTGTCCTCTCGTGCGCCTCGTCGCTGGAAGCGGCTACGCGGCGACTTCCGCCAGGGCACGAGCGGGCGGCCCGTCGATCTCCACCTCCCGCCGGGACGCAAAGCGCATGTGCGACAGCGAGTACACTCCCACCATCCCGTACCCCATAGCGAACAGCAATGTGAACGGGATCGCACCAAACTGCCGGAGATGGATCGCGAGGGCGAGCGCCGTCCAGGAGAAGCCAGAGAGGAGGAACTCGCCGACAACGCTCCAGGACGCGCGACTCCGGTACCGACCACTCGCCCGGGTCGTGCGGTACGACGTGACACGGTACTTGGGGGTTCGCTCGAACGGGCTGCGCTTCCCAAGAAGTCCCTCCAACGCTGCACGCGCGTTGTGCACGCTCATCCCGATCGACAGCGCAAGGAATAGCGGGAACCGCGCGATCCGTAGCTGCCATGACCCGCCAAGGACGCGGGCCGCCGTGTAGTAGCAGAGGAAGGTCCCCGAAAATGCGAGCAGATAGTAGAGCGAGATCGGCCAGATGATCTTGAGGTGGCGCGCGCCCGCAGCGAACACCACAAACGGGCTGAGGACCGTCAGCACGATGAGCAGCGGATACGCAAGGCTGCTGAGCAAGTGCATGGTGCCCTGCCACTTCACCGACGCCGGCATCGCCGATCGCCACAGCCGAGGCAAGACCTTCCGTGCCGTCTCCTGCGCGCCCTTTGTCCACCGGAACTGTTGAGCTTTCAGACTGTGCATGTCCGCGGGGATCTCCGACGGGCAGACGACATCGGGCAGGTACTTCGCGCGCCATCCAACCAATTGCGCACGATAGCTGAGATCGAGGTCCTCCGTGATCGTATCGTCCTGCCAGCCGCCTGCGTCGGCGATGGCTTCCCGCCGCAGAATGCCAGCTGTTCCATTAAAGTTCAGAAACCAGCCAGCCCAACAGCGAGCAGACTGCTCCACGACAAAGTGACCATCCAGGGCGAGCGCGGTCGCTCGAGTCAGCTCCGAGTACGCGTCGTTGAAGTATGTCCAGCGGGTCTGAACGATTCCGATGCGCGGGTCCACGAAGTGTGGCAGGGTGCGGCGCAAGAAATCGCGCGGAACGACGAAGTCCGCGTCGAACACAGCAATGAACTCTCCCCGGGCATGATCGAATCCATGCGCCAAGGCACCACTCTTGAACCCCTTTCGGCTGTCGCGGTGTAAGTGGACGATCGGGACACCGCGGGATTGATGATCGAGGACGAGTCGTCGCGTGAGTTCGAGCGTCTCATCCGTCGAGTCGTCCAGTACTTGAATCTCGAGCCGGTCACGCGGATAGTCGACTTCGCAGGCGGAACGGATGACGCGCTCAGCGACGTAGAGCTCGTTGAAGAGCGGCAACTGAATGGTGACGAACGGATCAATCGCGGGGCCGACGGCGTTCACTTCCTTTGTACGGCGGCGCAAGAAAACCGCAACTAACGCGGCATGATTCAGACTGTAGAGCGAAAGACCGAAGAGCGCTATGCCATATGCAATTACAATGGCCAGCCATAAGCTCATGGACCAATGTCCTCAGCGAAGTACCGTGGCCAGCAAAAGCCTGCGGCCACAAGTTATAACAGCGTTGGGCTGTCGAATAGGGAGGGTGGCTGGACTCATGGTCTATGTCATCACCTGTGCGGTCGCCCTCGCTGCCTGCGGCGACTCCGATACGACGCCCGGCCGCCCTGGATCGCCCGCGTACAGCACAGCTGTCCCCGACACACCGCCTCCTGGCTTTGCAATGCTCATGCTCGCACCCGCGAACCCACCGCCTCCCACGAGCGCAACTGGGGCCAACGCACCGTCCGGGTCATTTTGGTACCGCATGGCGACCCCCGCCGCGGACGGGTCCACGGCGTTCGAATGGTACGTACAAGCTCAACATATGGCCGCCGACCGCGCATTCCGCGTCGAGTTCAACGTCGATGGTCGCTCGATATACTCGGTCGGATCGGCCCGGACCGATGGCTTCGGAGTGTTGGCCGCGCATGGTACGCTGAAGCGCTTTGCGGACCAATACTGTGTCGGCCAGCCAACCGTACCGGTGCCGATTGACGGCACCCACGTTGTGGCCGTTGCGATCAAAGCGGATGGCTCAGGCAAGGCCGGCGGTCCCGCGGGCGGACTGATGGACTTCCAACGATCGCTCGCGTGTAACGGGAATGGTGACGGAGCATTCGAATACTGGTTGGTCACGCGTGAGGCGGTCCATCTCACCGCACAGCCGACCGCGGCAGCGCAGTAGTGGCTTGCCCGCCCGGTGGACCATGGCGATAGAGGAGCCACGTTTCCGTGCGATAGACGTGATCGGGTGCAAGCCGCAACAGCGAGCGCGCCACGGCCGCCGCGTTCGAAGCCGAATCGGGCGGCAGCCAGCCACGCAATGCATTGCTCGTATGGTAGAGCGGGGCGAGACCCGCGCTTTCGATATCATTGCCTGACAAGCCGTACGAGGCTGGGCCGATGTGATCGTCCCATTGGACGAGAGTGCCCGGCTCAGCGCGCGTCAACGCGGCCACCGCCCCAGGCCGGTCACCGAAGCGCAACGGGTTCTCCATCGGATCGCGCTCCAGGAGCACATCGGCGTACGACTGACTCCAGATGAAGCGCGCCACCGGCAGCGGATGGCCGCGGAACCACTGGACGGCGTCGAGAATGGGCCGCCACTCGCGCGTACCCGGCTGGCCATCCGCAAAGGCGACGTCCCCCGCGAGCGCAATCGACAGAACGATGCCGGCGGCGAGCGCCAGGAGTCGGGGCTGTCGAAGACCCGACAATGCGCGCGCGACCACATTCCAGCCGGCCAAGGTTGCGAACGCGAGCGCAGGGGCGACGCACACGTACGCGGCTGGAACCGGTGCCCACCCAAAGAAGCCGATTCGGCCGCCCACGAGATGGCCGGCAAACACCGCGAGTGCGAGCGCGATCGCGAACCGCGTTTCTCGCCGGCCAAGTGTGACCCAGAGACCGACTACGAAGGGCAAGACGAGAGCGACGCCGAGGGTTTCGCTCCATCGGGTCCCCTCGTTCTCCATGAGCGCGTGCAGCAACCCCCCGCGACGGAGTTGCGACATGGCCGTGTCCACTGGCATGAAGAGCGCCGGCCAGTTGTGGACGGGAAAGAGTGGGTCCAGCGTGATCTGGGCCGCCAGGTACCACCAGAGGGCAGGTGCAATCGCGAGCGAGAGGATGAGAGCCACGCGCCCCGTCACAGAATGCGGTGAGCGGGGATCCCGCGCGGCCCACCACGCCCATAACGGGAGCAGGAGAAATCCCTCCGGACGCACCAGCGTGAGGAAGGATGCGACGATGAGGCCACCCACCACCCGCCCCCGTTGCCGCAACCACAGCGCGATCACCAGCAGAAGTGCAAACAGTGGCTCTGGTGTCGTTTGGCTCGAGAGCAGGAACACGCACGGCTGGAGCCACATCAGTGGAATAACGAGAGCCGGCCGCTCAAGGCCATACGCGCGGGCCAATTCGTATGTGAGCCACGCCGTCACGGCGGCGATCGCGACGGTCGCCACTTTGGCGGCGACGTACGCGGCGAAGCCGGATCCGGGCCAATGCGCCGGAATCGAGTACACGAGCGTAAACAGTGGTCGGTCCCAGACATCGACCGCCATCCAGGGGTACATCCACATCCAGCGCGCGCGCAGGAAGTGAATCGTCGGATCTTCGAAATAGCCGCCAGGGTAGAGCGCCACCATTGCGACGCCAACAACCACACACACGGCCAGCCACAGGCGGGCCGCTCGATCGTCAGAGTTCATGCGGCACAAGATTATCGCGCGGACCGCAACTCGCAGCAAGTGGCGGTCGTATCGGACAGCCCGCGAGCCTGAGGACTCGGGCTCGCATCGCGTACGACGATGACGCGAACCCGGCGATCCCCGGAACCAACCGCAGCGTCGCGCGCCACGCGCCCCGGGATGATCTTGGCCAGCGACTCTGGAGGCGTGCTGTACCATCGCGATCGATAATCGAGCACGACCCAGGTGCGCGCGCCCGGCGACGGCCCGAGCACGTCCCCAGGTGCCGCGCCCGCACGCATGCCCCACATTGAGATCGGCGTGCCGCGCACGTAATACGCCAGTTGCACGCCCGCTTCAGGCGGTTGGACGATCACCGGCTCGCCAGCTCGCGCAGAGTCGATCAGCAGTGCCGCCGTCGGGCGATAGTCCGAGTCGCGCGCGAGGATCGTGGGATATTGCATGAGTCCATACGCACTCGCCCACAGCATCGCGAGGAAGACGGGCACCCCAAGCCAACGAGGCGCCCGCGCCACTCCCGCACCGAGCAAGAGACTGAGATACGGGCTCACGAACAGGAGGTAGCGCGTCAGCGAGAGTTCGTGCCAGATGGACACCACGGCGCCGCTCACCAGCGGGACCAGCAGGGCCCAGTACAGCACCCGCACTGGACCCCGCGCCCGTGTGCGAGGGGGATACGCGAAGGCAGTGACCATCGCGAGGATGAGCAGCGGGAAGACGACGACTAGCCGCAAAACCGCCGGGCGTCCCCACTTCTCGACGATGGCCGGGTACAGGTCCCAGGGATAGAAATAGAGCCCGTGGACGGACCCAATAAAAAATTCGAGAAAATCTCGGGTTGCTCCGGCCAGGCCGATGGGGCCACGCCACGCCTGACTGCTCGCCGCCGCGCCGGCATCGACACCGACGAGCAGCGGGAGGCACGCCAGCCCGATCGCGACCTGCGCGACGACCCATCCTCCACCAGCAGCACGCCGGGTGCCGGATGACACGCTGGGCCCCCGGGCCGCGATCAGCAGCATCGCATCGAGTGTCAGGACGGCATAGAGGAGCGCCACCAGCGGCAGGGTGTACAGAGATGCCACCGCGGAAAGCGCGTACACGACGAGCGCCCGGTGTGGGCCAGTCGGCGCGGCCGTCCCGCTGAGCCGCCGAACGGCATCGCTCCGCCACTCGAGATACGCGGCCGTCGCCAGCGTCGCGAGGAGCGTCGCCAGCATGTAGACACGCGCTTCCTGCGCGAAATACAGCTGGAGCGGCGAAGTCGCGAGCAGCGCGACAGCGACGAGTGCAGCCGCTCGGCCGACGGTCTCGCGTCCAATCCAATACACCACCGGCAGCAGCAGCACGCTCACGGTGAGTGAGAACGCCCGTAATGCCGTTGTCGAGTCGCCCCACGCGAGCGTCCAGAGTTTGAGCAGCAGAAAGTAGAGTGGACTCGATGGGCTGTGCCGGATATTGGCCAGCATGCCGTGCACTGAATACGTTGTCAGCAGCCATGAGTTGGCCTCATCCAGCCACAGATTCGTCGCACCGATCCCCCGCGCCCGAATGACGAGAGCGAGGACCATGAGTGCGCCAATCACGGCAGCGTCTCCTGGTCGCACGGCGCTGCTCGTGGCCGCCGCTCGACCAGTGCTCATTCTCTGCGTCTCGGCCGCGATTGTCATGTTTCTATGTATGCCGTCCGCCCGCCATGCGGCAACGCCGGCATTCCCGGAGCGCGTTCGACACATCGGCCTCATCCAAAAGGACGCGGCGTTTCGGGTCGTGCGCGGGGGCGCGTCCGGTGACGTGTGGTTCGACGCCGCCGCTCCGACCTTCGCGTTCCGCCTCTTCGCGACAGGACTGAAAGCCGGCGTCCATTACCTGGTCGAGTTGAACGCCGACGGCCGCACATACGAGGTCACGAGTCGGATGGCGGACGCGCAAGGCCGAATCAACCTGGATACCACGCTGACACGATTTGAGACCGGCGCCTGTATCGGGGGCGACTACGTTCCACCTCGACCGCTTCGCGGCGACCATACGATCAAATTCTTGGTGAAGCGCGACGGCAATCCCGTGTCGGGCACACGGCAAACACTCAGCAGATCAGCGAACCCACCAGCCCTGCCCTGCCACGGTAACGGCGACGAAGATTTCGCCTACGCGCTCTACGAGGATAACCTAGCCAAGTTCACGGGCACCCGGTAGCAGATCTGGCGGGCCATTCCCGCGCTGTCACTCGGCCGTTGGCGTGATGACTTGACACACATGATCCCGGTCGAGGTCCCAGCGGTGTATCCAGCCAACGAGGTCAGACGTGAGCCGCAAACCATGCGCCGGCGTGACGATCGTATTGCGGTAGAACGGCCACCATGGCGGCTCATTGCCCGAATAGCCGTTGATCGTCGGGACACCGGTGTTCATCGATGCCCACATCCCATCCACCTGGTACCACCATGGGTCCTCGCGACCCGAGGTCGGTGTATACAGAAACGCGACGCAGTCAGGGCGAAGCGCCGATGCAATCACGGCGACTCGACGGCGCCCATCGATCTTGTCGAACGAGGCGAGCTCCTGTCGCTGCTCGTTCGCGATGCAGATCGCGGCCAGGGCAAGGATGCCGAGGTGCCTCCGAAAGCGCTCGGCAAACAACGCGACTCCTGCCCCCGCCGGGATGAGTAACATGAGTGCGATGCGCGAGACGCCGCGAATGGCAGCGGCCCCCGGTGCAGCGTAATACACAATGATCCAGAGGCTCGTGCCGTTGGGCCAGATCGTTGACAGCAGCACGATCGTGATTGCCACAGCCGACAAGAGCTGAATCGCCGGTCGGCGACGGCCGAGCCACAGTCCCGCGATCGCGATGATCGTGCTGATGAGACCGATGCCGAGTCGGTGCTCCTGGCCCTCGGCGGTGTCGTGGATCGCGGCAAATTGGTACATCCAACCGTAGAACCGGCTCTCGCGTCCGAGAAAAACCCAGGACCACAGGCGTGGCAAGTACCAGGTAACATTGGCGTACGTTCGGAGGCCGACATCGCTGGCCGCGCGCATGTATGGTAGCGCAAGGGGGATGAGAGCCAGCTCACTCCCAACGAGAGTGAGTCCGATCGCCCGTCGCGACTGACGGACTACAACCCAAAATCGTCGCCGGCGCGCGGGTATCGCCACGGCCCACGCCAGGCCTATGGCCAGACTGAAACCAAGGAACCACCCCAGGTAATAGCCTGCCCACAGCTGCGCAACGATGCTCGCACCCATCAGCGCGATCCACCACGGGCGCCGCTCGTCGCCTCGCGCTCGGGCGGTACCGTCAGCGGGTTCCTCGAAGATCCGGACGAGCGCATAGCACACGAACAGCACATAGAACTGGCCGGTCAACTGTTGATGCATGAGCTGAGCGACTCGGGTGCTGCCATACGCGAACACGAATCCGCCGAACGCGGCGGCCGTCCACCCGACGTGCAGCAGTCGGCGGCAGCACACAACCGCGACCGCGTAGTTGACCGACGCGATCGTCATGACCCACAGTTGGAATGCGGTATCGGGCGCGGCGCCGAGGCCCCGCCAAAGCCAATAGAACGGCGCAACTCCCAACAGAATGTCGGAATAGGCGGCAGTGTTCGGCGCTGGGTAGAACACCGGCGGACTCCAGAGCGCGCGATGGCCGCGCACGCCAAGGATCCAACGGTACCCGTGTTCTAGGATGTAGTTGTTGAGACGGGTGTCCCCCCAGTCGCTCTGCATGCGACCAAGGGCAGAACTGATTGTTGGGTTGAAAGCGATCCACATCCCGATCGCCCAGCCCGCCAACACGACCAGCATGCCGAGGATCGGCCGCTGCAAGTCGTCCCCACCCACTTCCGCCTGACCTTGTAATTGCGTCTGCCCGGGCGCTGTCGCCGGCACTGATGCACCCATGTGCACGAAGTACCACCGTGTCGCGTAAAGAGCAAGCCGCTCGCGATCGAGCGGATTGGCTTATGAGCGGGCTATCGGATACGTTTGCCGCCGTTCGTTGTTGACGCAACTGGTGACCGCATTCGATGACTGCGCGGCGCTCGCCCGAAGACGCGGGGCACCGCTCGCAGGATAGAGTCCAACCGTCCCCCGCGGACGCCGTCAGCAATCGCTTGAAAAAACCAGACCCACACGCCGTAGCAGGTCGAGAAGCGAGTAGCAGTCAACAGTGGCAGCGCATCGTGGAGTGGGCGCTGCTCGCCGTCGGTGCGATGGTGTACGTCACGCTGCCGCACCTGATCGACGGAGACGCCGCTGTGCGCTACGACTCGCTGGTGAAGCTCGTAGACCGGCACCAGTTATCGAACGCACGCTACTCGATCGTCCAGGAAGTGGTCTCGATTCCCTTGTACGTCCTGGGCAACCGCTATCGAGCCGCGTTTGCGTTTGTGGAGCGCTTCAACCTGCTCGTCTTCTTTGGGGGCGTCGTTGCACTCTACTGGATGTTTCGCAGGCACCTCAATCGAGACGTTCTCCGACGATTCCTCCTACTCTTGGTCGCCGGAACCATGTTCCCGTACCACACCACGAATTACTATGGCGAGATCTTCACCGCGGTGGCTGCGGCCCTCGGCCTTGCACTGTACGCGCGCGGGCAGTTCATCACCGGGACGGTTACTGTCGTGCTCGGAGTCGTCAACAGTCCCGCCACGCTGGGGGGCCTTGTACTGGCTGCTGCGTCCAATGCATGGCGGACCAAGTGCTGGCTGAGATGGGCCGCACCAGTCATTGCGAGCGCCGCCCTGATCGCGGCGGAGTCGTGGGTTCGTCGCGGGAGCCCGTTCCAACACGGGTATGAAGGGGATGCCGGCGCGCGCACGGTGTTGCCGTTTTCGGCACGGCCGGGGTTCAGCTATCCGCTGATACTCGGTGTGCTATCCGAAACGCTCTCGTTTGGCAAAGGCATCGCGTTCTTCGCGCCTGGATTGGCGCTCATCTTCGCGCGGCGTGATCGCTTCCCGCCCGTGGTGGAGGCATTCTTTCGGGCATGCGGACTCTTTCTGTGCGGGATGATCCTCGTCTACGCCAAGTGGTGGTCCTGGTATGGAGGGTGGTACTGGGGCCCTCGCTTCCTGCTGTTCGCCGGGTTTCCGGCATCACTGCTGCTCGCGTACCATCTCTCCACCGGTACGGACAGGCGTAGCGTGCGAGTCTTCACCTTGGTGTTGCTCGCTCTATCCGTCTGGGTCGCCGCGAATGGCGCGGTGTTCCGACAGGATGATCAGGGCATCTGCCAGGCGAACAACTACGCGCTCGAGTCTCTATGCTGGTATACGCCAGAGTTCAGTCCGCTGGTGCTGCCATTCATTCACCATCGCGTCCTCGATCTTCGCGAACGCCTCACGCTCGCCTACTTCGCAGCCGTCGGCCTCTGCCTGGCCATCCCGACCGCCCGCCGGCTCTTCGAGCGTGGCCCCAACACGGAGTCATCGACCGTCGCCGATCCTCTCACGACGTCACACGGCACAGGCGTGACGCGTCGAGAGACCACCGAGCCGCCCACGCCTGTATCGCCCGCGTAACCGCCGTATCTGCCGCGCCTGGCCCGATCATGTTTCGGTAGAACGTCCAACCAGGGGGGATGTTTCCGGAGTAGCCATTGACCGTGGGCACGCCAGTCTCCACGGAGGCCCACATCGCATCCGTCTGGTACAGCCAGGGATCCCCCGCCCCATTCCGCGGCGTATACAGGAAGGCGACACAGTGCGGGCTCACCCCCCGCGCGACCGCTTCGGCCCGCTCCCGTGCCACGCCTTTGTCGTACGACGGCAGCGCTTGCCATTGCTCCGCAGCGACAACGAGACCGATCACGGCGACCACCGCAGGCCATCGTCGCCAACGCTCAACCGCGACGGCACATCCAATGCCCGCCGGGATCAGCAACGCCAGGGCAATGCGTGACACCCCCCGTACGGCAGCCGCACCCGGGACATCGCGGTAGACGACTATCCACGCGCTTCGACCATTCGGCCAGCACGTCGATACCAGGACCACGGTGACGACGCAGGCGATCATGACCTGGCCAACGCCTCTGCGCCGTACGCTCCAGAGGCCCATACCCGCCAGCAGCGTCGTGACAAAGCCGATGCCAAGGTGATGCTCCCACGGCTCCGGGATCGACGCGAATACGGAGAAGCGCGAGAGCCATCCATAGAGAGCGCTGTTACTTCCCTCGAAAACCCACGACCACACCCTCGGCAGATACGGCCCGACCAAACTGTAGGGTCGCAAGCCGACCGTGTGCACCGCTTGCAGATACGGACGCCCCAGGGGAATCAACGCCATTGCACAGCCGGCGAGCGCTGCTGCGGCTGCGACGGCAGCAGGTCTGCCGACGGCGAGAACAGGTGGCCGGCTCGCCGGCAGAATGACAGCCCACACGAACGCCAACATCAGCGCGAAAACCAGGAACCAGCCCTCGTAGTAGCCCCCGTAGAGCTGCAGAACAACACACGCAGCCAGGACCCCAATCCAACGAGAGGATCGTGTCGCGTTCATGCGGGGGTCGCTCCGGTCGGCCGATAGTTGGAAGCAGCGCGCGATGGCATACAACGCGAGGAGCCAGTAGAACTGGCCCAGCAGCTGCGCATGCCCGATCTGTGCGATTCGCGAGCTGCCGAACGCAAACACGAACGACCCGATGGCTGCGGCGGGCCAGTCGACTTTGAGCAATCGCCGACAGCACACCACGGCCGCGACGTAATTGAACGACACGACCGTGAGCATCCAGAGTTGATAACTGGTGTCAGGAGCGAAACCCGCGACCCGCCACGGCCAGTAGAGCGGCGCAACACCCAGCAGGATGTCCGAGTACGCCCCAGTGTTGGGGACGGGATAGAAAATCGGCGGGCTCCACAGAGCCTGATGGCCCGGCATCCGCAACAGCCAGCGATATCCATGCTCCAGGATGTAGTTGTTGAGACGGGCATCACTCAGATCGCCCTGGATTTGCCCCAGACCCGACGCGAACGTGCGACCGAAGGCCACCCACAGGCCAACGGCCCACGCGACGAGCACCGGCCATGCGCCGAGCACAGCGGCGGGATGGCCGATGCCGCGAGCTTCGCCCGGTGCTGGTACCGTCGATGCAGACATCGGCCGCGCCAGAGCTAATTCAGATTGATCGTGAGCTGCCTGAGCCGCACCGCCGGCACAGACGAATGCAGGTGACCGGCAACAGTGTCGGCCGCTCCCGTAGCGTCCGGCGTGAACGAAAAGATCTCCGCGGCAGGGCCTCCCTGAAAATGCAGTGTGTCCGGTTTCGCCCGCGCGCCCACAGTGATGGCACGCGATTGTCCGTTGAACGAAACGAGGATCGGGACCTGCTGAGTCGTATCCACCGCCGCCGCATCGACGACGAGATTGACCGGCGCCAGAAAGGGACGGCCGTAATAGATACGAGCGTGGAGATCACTGATCACGCGCCCAGTCCCGCTGTCCGCCCCGAATCCACTCGTCGAATCTACCGCCCCCTGGTTTCCCGTTCGCAGGTCGACGTGCAGCGTGATCGGAGGAGGAGTGGGTTCCTGAGCGAGGAGAAGTTGTGTGAGCGGAGCGGCCGCATTGCGTCCGCTGCGCGCGACACACACGTTCGCCTCCTCAATGGCGCCGCATACCACGCGGCCCCGAGCCCACCACTCGATAGCCTCCCGGTAGAAGGCGGTCGGGATGTACACCGTGCCTTCATCGACCAACCCACGCTCGAGACTGTCCAACATAGGGCGGCACAGCGGGGTGAGATCGTCAATCCGCGCGGGGCTTCCGCTGTTGAATTCCATGTGCTCCTGCGCCGCTACGACCCCGAACTTGATCTCATAGTCGGAGTATTGGTCGTAATGTCGACAGGCGATGCGGTTCGCGACGATGGGCGGCACGAGACGCAGCGCCCTGAAGGAGCGGCCGATGTCGTGCCAGGCCGGAGCCTCGAGCTGCGGATAGGGATAGCCGTAGTCTCGCCGCACGAACGCGCGAAGGGGACGGGTATCCTTCACCTGCAGCGCGAGCGCGCACACCAAAAGCCAAGCAACCGCCGCGGTGGGCCACCGTCTCGCGATCTCGGCGATCGCAAGGGCCATGACGAGATAGTACAGAGGCCACGCGAACCGCCCTGACCCGCGAAACCAGGCGGTCACCGTGGTCATGTGGGCATAGATGGGAACCGTCACCACCTCGTGCCCCAGCATGCGAACCGGTGTCGCAAGGGCATATGCGAAGAGCAGGAGAGCCGCGGCCACTCCCGGCCACATCGGAGGCCAGCGGGTTGCTGGCATCCCCGCCGCCGTGCGAGCGCCCGTGCCCGGCCAGCGGCCTCTGATCGCCAGCACCGCAGCAATGATCACCAGAACGATCATGCCCAGGCCGAGATAGTAATACGACTCGTAGGCACCGAATAAGTCGTACGAATCCGCCATGTGCGGGATCGGCGGGACAAGCGACGCCGAGCCGGCCGAGTTGAAGAATGAGAACACGTCGGCGTAAAATCGTCCGAAGCCGGCTTCACCATGATTGTGCAAAACGAAGAACCCGAACAACCAGAACTCTCCGTACAACGTGAGCAGGGCAATGAGTCCGTGGAGAGCGGCGGTCCACCAGGAGAACAGTTTGTCGATCCACACCGCCCGCACGTACGCCGCCGCCGCGAACGCACCAATCATTGCGGCGATGTACGGATGGGTCGGGACGGCGATCCAGACGAGCAGGAGCCAGGGAACGAGAAACCGCCAGGACGGCCGCTCGATGGGGCGTCGCAAGTACAACCACCACGCCGCGAGGATCTCCCAGTGCGCACTCAAACTGGGATGTTCAAACCGCTGAAGCAGCGTGGGACTGAGGGCGAAGAACACGGAACCAAGCAGGCTGATGGGCGTACCCGCACCCAGGGCCCTCAAGACGAGGTACCCGAACACCGCCTGGAGCATGTAGAACACGAGCATAAGGAATCCGATGTACTGCCATGGCACATGCACCCATGAGAACAGGAGCTTGGCTGGAACGCTGAGCAATCCGTCGGACGTGGTCACCAACGGAGCCATCATGGTGTGGAGCATGCCGAACGGGAGCGTCCACCGTTCATTGCGCTCGAAGAGCCATTCCAGCAGCGAGGCTCCTCGGTCTGCCTTCATCATCCACCGGATGTTCGTCGGCACGACGATGTCTACGGGCAGTTGATAAGCGAAAACCGCTGCGCCGAGCACAGCCGCGACGACGACGGATACCCATTCCGGCAGTCGGCGGGGCGCGAGTGGGCCGGCTGGACGATGCGCGGCGGTCGGTGTTGGCGCGGGATGCACCCGCGCCGCGGTTGGCACAGTGGCGCTCACGTGACTAGTCTGTGTCCTCGGGTAGGTCTGGCCGAGGATAACGTAGCCCGGTGGTCCTGGACTCGGTAGCGAGGACGTGCGTCGACCTATAATTCTTCCCCAGACTACATGTCCACCTATGCATCTGCGTCGGCTGCAAGTCGTCGAGTGGCGATGCCAGGCGCACCACGCTGCCGGATCCCGTGACTGACCTCGCATCACCGGCGCCACCAGCGCCAACTCTCGGACAACCTTCGCGTCAACATCCCTTGGGCGCGCCCCGATTCACTTCAGGAGAACGTGGAGCGGTCGTGCTGGCCGCGATCGTTGGCGCAGCGGCGTTCTTCTATCAGGTGCCTGCCAGCATTCTCAATCCTACCAACATCCGCTGGATGATGGTCGGTGATCGGGGGGCCTCATTGGCGGGCTGGCTTTTCGAGCGCCAGTCTCCATGGACTCTGCCCTTCGGCATTCTCCACAACGTTATCCCGCCAGCCGTCACGACGGTCGGCTACTCCGATGCTTTGCCATGGATCGCGGTGCCGGCAAAGCTCGTGTCCGGATGGACGCCGCTCCCATGGCAATACAGCGGCATCTTCTTGTTCGCCTGCTACGTGCTGCAAGGCGTTTTCGGCTATCTCGTGCTGCGCCAATTGGGGGTAGGGCGACGGTTGGGCCTTCTCGGCGCCGCCTTTTTTGCCACGAGCCCAGCGCTGTTGCAACGGTTCGAGCACATCAGTCTGAGCGCACATTGGGAAATCCTCGCCGCATGGTGGTTGTATCTCCGCCCTACACCCAGTCGGCCGGGATGGCGATTCGTGGCTCCCTGGCTCCTGTTGCTCGCGGTGACGATTCCGACCTACATCTACCTCGCTCTGATGGTGGCCGTGCTCGCGTCCGCGGCGTACGTGCGGGCAGTCTGGGTCGATCGATCCCTCTCCTGGCGGACCGCTGGGTTGCACGCGGCAGTAGCCCTAGCCGTCGTGTTCGGAGTCCTGTGGATCTTCGGCTACTTCGTGGTGCACGCCCGAGGTGACGCCGGATTTGGAAAGTTTTCTACCGATGTACTCGGCTTTTTTGACTCAGCCGGGTGGGGATGGATCGCCCCACCGCTCGTCGGCGTTCCGCGGGAGCTACGAGAACTATTACTTCCTGGGCCTCGGTGTAGTGGTGCTGCTGCCGATTAGCGTGGGCCTCGTGCTCGCACGGGGGCCCGCGCCGCAACCGTCCGCGCCGCGCCCGTCAAGACCCGGTGATAACACACACAGACAGTGGCGAAGCAGGTCACGATCCCAATTCACGGCGCAGGCTGTGGCCGGGTGTGGCCGCCGCCCTCTTGATGTTTGTGTACGCGTTAGCAACTCCAATCACGTTCGCCGGGCATCCGATCCTCGCCGTGCCATTGTACAGGCACTTGCACCAATTCACAGCCTGGTTCCGTGGGTCGGGGCGATTTGCGTGGCCGCTGTATTACCTCGTCATGGCGCTTGTCCTGGCCACAGTGGCCCGACGCGCACGTCCAATTGCGGCGGCTGCGCTACTCCTGGCCGCATTAGGCTTCCAACTCGTCGACCAGCGTCCCCTGCACAGGTGGGTGAAAATACAATACACCTACCCGTGGCCTCGTCTCGACTCCCCCGGCTGGAAAGATATCGGACGGTCGTTTCGATCGATACGTCTCGCCCCGCCGATTATCGCGCACCACATCGCATGTGATTACTACGACCAACACGACGACTATAACGCCAAATTCGCCGTGGTGGCCTCGACTGAAGGCATGACGCTCAACAGCGCCACTCTCTCGCGGGTCGATGACATTTCGGCTCTGTGCAGGCCGATGCTCGATAGTCTGACGCGTGGCCTCCTCGATCCGCGCACGGTCTACGTCCCCGCCACGAACTACTTCGAGGAGATACGGTGGACGGCTGAGGGCCATGTGATCTGTGGAAAAATCGACGGCGACAACATTTGCATAGCCCGTGACACCGCGACCGCCGGCACCCCAATGGCGCGACTCCTAGCGGGCCAGTCTTGGCGCGATAGCGCCCAGGTCTTGCACTTGGATCTCAGGTACTCCGACCCGCCGATCGTCGAGTCCATCCGGGGCTTCACTGCCCCACCCGATAGCGGAGGGCGCGCCCTAGTTGACAGCGCTGCGGAGGTGCGGCTCATCCGGCCGCTTCCAGGGGCCGTCGACCTCGTCGTCAGTGCGGCGGCCGCGGGTTTGGTGCAGCCCGTGCGACTGACCATTACACTCGGTCGTCAGTCCCGATCAATGCGTGCTCGGGCCGGGCGACACGTCCACCACCTGGCACTTCGATGACAAGAGCGGGCGGATCGATCCAGCGCTGCGCGTGTCCGTCGGCGCGCCGCCGACTGACGCGAGGCCACCTGCAGCACAGTCAGCTGCCGTGCAGCCAGCTGGCGCTCACCGCTCCCCGCATCTTCTACGTTTCCGCCTCAAACGTCTGATCATTTCACTTCAGGTCAGAAGATCAGGTGCCCGAGCACGGATCGCCCCGCTAACACCCGGGTTCCCAGTCGGCGGCCGTTATGGTCGCTCGTACTCGTACAGCGACGCGATGCGTGTCGCCCGGTAGAAGGCGGGCCGCAGACCGTAGGCAAACGTCGCTCTCGCGACGAGCTTGCCGTATGGATCCACCTCGTGGATCTCACCGGCGTACCCGAATCCGACAAGGGTGTTGCCGTTGGACAACCGCTGCACAGAGCCAAATGCGATCGTGAAAAGACTGGGCTGCGGTCGGTACTCCCAGACCATCGTGGCGACCCTGTGCGAAACATTGAGGGCGTATTCCACTGCGCGCGACACCGGCGGCTTGTGGCGCAGCCCATTGTCGTAGAGCAGCAGGTGACCGTTCGGCAGCACACGCGCCGAATGCTGCCCACTGAAGAAGCCAAGTGGGTCGTTGCGAATCGTGAACTGGTTGCGCGCCCCGCCGAGCTGCCACATGATGGCGCCCGAGTGCGCGTTGATTTTCGCCACCGCGCCCATGTTGCGGAACGACACGATGTAATTGCTATCGAGGTCGAACGCGAGAGAGTTCGGGTGGTCGAAATCATCGGGTGGTGCCGCGCCCGTTGGCTCGATCCAGTCCGTGACGCCGTAGTGGCCCCAAGCATCCCACTTGAACTCCACGACGCCCGGCGGAGACTCGCGGATGAGTTGATGTCCGACACCAGATCCGTTCGCCGGACCGCCCAATCGGCTGAAATCGAACGGCCGCCGAGTGTACCCGAACAGGTGAAGCACGGGGCTAGAATCGGGACCGGTGATCAGCAGTTCGTGCGAACCGGTGAACTCCCCTGGACCCGCGCTATACCGGTGGATGATCTCCCCAGTTGGCAAGAATTCGGCAAAGTCCACCGTCGCGCCATCGAATCCGCCAGGCACCGCTTGGCGCTGGGGCACCGCGCGCCCGCTGTCCGTCGTCGCTCGCACCAAGGACCCGCGCCGCGGCCCCCACCCGGACGTCGGCAGCGCAATCGTAAAGTGTCCATTCGGTTGCTGCTTGATCTCGACCGATCCGACGACCGGAAAGACACGGTACCAGCGGACGCGGCCGAGTGCATCGAAGGCCACCGCGATCGCGTCGTCCGGTGGGAGCGCGGCGGATCGTGGAGAGGAGTCACGCAGCGGCGACACCAGCGTGTAGCCCCGGCTGAATGTCCCGGTGGGGACGAGTGATGCGGCCTGCACCCATGGAGGGAGGCCCCCGGTAGCGTAGCCCCAGTTCGCCGACGTCCTGTGGCCTCCACCCCACGCTTGCACTGTGATCGCGTATGTATGAAACGGCAACAGGCCGAGGATCGGCACCCGGCCGACTGCGCCAGTCACTCGCACAGACGGTGTGGTCGAAACCGTATCGCCGGACGTGCTGTAGACGACTCGAGCGGAATCGACGCCCGTAGCCGAAAACGTCACGATGGCCGAAAGGACGTTTAGAGGGTTCGCATCCGCGTGCAAATTCGACACCTTCACATGGCCGCTGCAACCCAGCAACTGGACAGCCCCGAGCAGTACGACTCCAATATCCGCGCGCCGTCGGTGCAAGCGTATCGGCCAGTCAGCGTGCAGCATCAGGCGTCGCCGGGGACCGGCATTCACTCTCCACTGCGAGATCCGTTGCTGGCACCGAGTTGGCGATAGAGCAGCCACATGGTCTCCACCCGCTCTCCCCCCCAACGCCAGGACATTGACACGAGGAACGTAGCGACCGCCGGCGAGATGCGGCAGGAGGCGACTGCGCAGCGTGTCGGACGCACGCCGCAGTGGCGTGAAACCAGCAGCGACGATTGCGATGACAAGAGCCGGCAGATCGATCCAACGCTGCGTGTGTCGGTCGGTGCCCCGCCCGCCACCGCTCCCTTGACTGACGCTCACTCGCTCCGCGCCTCTTCCCGCTTCCGCCTCAAGCGTCTGACATTCCGCTTCAGGTCAGAAGATGAGGTGCCCGAGCACGGATCGCTCCGCTGACTCCCAGGTTCGCAGTCGGCGGCCGTCAAGGCCGTTCATACTCGTATAGAGACGCGATGCGAGTGGCACGGTAGAATGCCGACCGCAGTCCGTACGCGAACGTGCCACGCGCGACGGGGTTGCCGCGCGCATCCACTTCGCGGATCTCTCCCGCATAGCCATACCCAATGAGGGTGTTGCCGTTCGACAACCGCTGCGCGGAGCCGAACGCGACGGTGAACAATCCTGGTTGCGGCCGATATTCCCACACCATCGTCGCGATCCGGTGCGGCACATCGAGCGCATACTCGACGACGCGCGATACCGGCGGCTTGTGCCGCAGACCGTTGTCGTACAGCAACAAGTGCCCGTTCGGGAGCACCCGCACGGAATGCTGCCCGCTGAAGAATCCGAGGGGGTCGTTCCGAATCGTGAACTGGTTCCCCCGCCCCCCGAGCTGCCACATGATGGCACCGGAATGCGCGTTCACTTTCACGATCGCGCCCATGTTGCGGAAGGAGATTACGTAGTTGCTATCGAGATCGAACGCCAGGGAGTTCGGATGATCGAAGTCGTCCGGCGGAGCGGCGCCAGTGGGCTCGATCCAGTCGGCGACGCCATAATGGTCCCACACGTCCCATTTGAACTCCACGACGCCCGGCGGGGACTCGCGAATGAGTTGATGCCCCACGCCGGAGCCATTCTTCGGACCGCGAACCGCCGTGAAGTCGAACGGGCGGCGCGTGTAGCCGAAAAGGTGCAGGACCGGGCTGGAGTCTGCGCCGGTCATGAGGAGCTCGTGCGAGCCCGTGTACTCCCCTGCGCCGGCGGTGTAGGTGTGAATGATCTCGCCGGTCGGAAGAAACTCGGCAAATTCCACCAGCGCATCGTCGAATCCGCCAGGCACGGCCTGCCGCTGCGGCGCCCGCGCCCCAGTGTCCGTGGACGCGGGGACCCGCGCCCGGCGCGATGACCACCCGGACAACGGCAACCCGATCGTGAAGTGCCCGTTCGGCTGCTGCTTGATCTCGACCGATCCGTCGGCGGCAAAGAGGCGATACCAACGCAGGCGCCCCTGGGCATCGAAAGCGACTGCCATCGCGCTGTCCGGCGGAATCCTGGCATACTGCGGAGAGGAGTCCCGTAGCGGCGACACGAGCGTCAGCCCACGGCTGAACGTCCCCACGGTCACGAGCGATGCCGCTTGCACCCGAGCCGGGAGCCCGCGTGTCGCATAGCCCCACCGCGCACTCGTCGTATGCCCGCTCCCACGCGCTTGCACCGTGATCGCGTACGTGTGCAGCGGCAGCAGGCCAAGGATCGCCACGCGCCCGACAGCGCCCGTCACTCGTACATACGGCGTGGCGGAAACCGTGTCGTCGGACGTGCCATAAATGACTCGAGCCGAATCGACACCCGCAGCCGAAAACGTCACCATGGCGGAGAGCACGTTGAGCGGATTCTCCTCCACGTGCACGTTCGACACGTGCACCTGCCCGCCGCACGCCGCTAGCTGCGCCGCACCCAGCAGGACCAGACCAATACCCGCACGACGGCCGTGCACGCGCATCTCCCGCTCAGGTGGCCGCACGAGGCATCGCCGCTGACCGACGGTCATTTTCCGTTCGGTGATCCATTGCTGCTCCCGGGCCGGCGATACAGGAGCCACATGGTCTGCACCCGCTCGCCTCCCCAGCCCCAGGACATGACCCGAGGAACGTAGCGACCGCCTGCCAGATGCGGCAGGAGCCGGCCGCGCAGCGTATCCGACGCACGCCAGAGCGGTGTGAACCCTGCCGCGACAATGGCATTGCCAGTGAGCCCATTGTGCCAACTCGGCCCCGTGTCCGCGTCCCAGATGATCAGCGTTTCCGGCGGGAGTGCCCGCACCGCGCTGTCGAGGTGCCCCGCGCCACCGGAGCGCAGGCCACCGCCCGCTTTCGGGTCGCAACCAAAGCGAATGCACCCGTAGGCCTGACTCGCGATGACACGACTGACCGGTTGTGGATGCGCGTGAAACCAGGCGGCCGCGGCATCCACCATCCAGGCATCTCGCGAGCTAGGCCACGCGTCGACATAACACAACGCAGCGACCGCCGACATCAGGAGCACGAGCGCCGTGGCCACCGTCAGAGCAGGACGTGCGAAGCGCCCAGTCACCGTTCGGAACGCGTTCGCGAGTTCGTTCCAGCCGAGCAAGGCGATGAGTGCGATCGCCGGCGCCACACAGGCGAAATACCGGGGGTATCCGGCGGAACCGAACGCGCCGAGCGCCCACAACGCGGAGTGCAAGACAAAGAGGAGAACGACGTTAGCCAGCTCGAACCGCAAGCGCCGCCGCACGAGCGACGCCACGACGCCCACCGCGAATGGCACCTGGAGCAGAGGCCCGAATATCTCGGCCCGGCGATAGAAGTAGTCCAGGACCAGTCCCTTGCCATAAGTCGCGGCGCTTGCCCCCCAATTCGCAGGCCAGTGGCGCACCACCCAGAGCGGGTCCCGCGTCCAGATGGAGGTGATGAGCCACAACACACTGGGCGCGAGCGCCAGCAGCGCCGCCGCTCCCAGTCGATACCGCCACCCACGGCGCCCGGCGTCGCCACTCAACAACGCGATCGCCCAGAGTGGCGCGAGCACGAGCCCTTCCGGGCGGGTCAGTGCGGCGCACGAGATCAGACTGGCCGCAGTCGCGAGGTGGCCGGACCGACGCAAGCGGAGAGCGACGACGAACAGCAGCGCGAAAAGCGGCTCCGTCATCGTGTCGGCCGTCAGCAGGAGATAGGAGGGCTGCAACCAGAGCAGCGCGATGACCAAGGGTGCGCGTTCGAGGCCTTCGGCCTCGGCCAGCCGCCACGTCTGCCACGCCGTCGCCACACAGATCGCGACGGTCGTGAGCTTGGCCACCCGATACCCCGCGGCAGCTGGCACCGAATACAACAGGGTGAAGAACGGGCGGCCCCACTCATCGACCAGGTACGGCCGATAGTGCCACGCCCATCGCGCGAAGAGGAAGTGCACGCCGCCGTCCTGCTGGTACGAATCGGGGTAGAGCCACACCAACGCGATGCCGATCACCGCACACGTCGCGAGGCCGCATGCGGCGGTCCAGGATACGCGGCTGGAAGCGACAGGGCCGGTCCGGTATGTCACCGGGCCGGCCCTGCCGCATCCATCGTGCGTTGGTTCACGCTGGCGGGCTACTCGCTCTCCGCACCAGCCGGAATCGCCGTGAGCGGAGGCAGCGGCGCGAACGGCGACAAGCCCATGCCGAACGGATCCTCCGCTGCTGGCTGAGTGGGCGGGATCTCCATCCCCTCGATCTCCACCTCCTGATACCGGTACATCCCTGTTCCTGCCGGGATCAGGTGACCGATGATGATGTTCTCCTTGAGCCCCAGGAGATCATCCTGAGCGCCGCGGATCGACGCATCGGTCAGCACACGCGTCGTCTCCTGGAACGAGGCCGCCGACACGAACGACTGCGTCGTCAGGCTCGCCTTGGTGATGCCCAGGAGCAACGGCTCGGAGGTGGCGGGCTGCAGCTTCTTCTTCTTCGCCCGCTCGTTCTCGTCGCGGAACGCGTGCTTGTCGACGTGCTCGCCCTCGAGGAACTCCGTCTCGCCCGGATCGATGACGCGGACCTTCTGCAGCATCTGCCGGACGATCACCCCGATGTGCTTGTCGTTGATCTTCACACCCTGCAGACGGTACACCTCCTGCACCTCGTTCAGCAGGTACTCCTGTACCGCCCGCGGGCCCTTGATCCGCAGAATGTCGTGCGGATTGACCGGGCCCTCGGACAACCGGTCACCGGCGCGCACACGGTCACCTTCGTGTACACGCAAGTGCTTGCCGGCCGGCACCTCGTACAACTGTGCCTCCGTGCTGTCGTCGACCACCGAGAGCTGCCCCTCGAGCCGCGTGGGCTGGACGAAGATCTCGCGCTTGCCGCGCTTGATCTCCCCGAACCGCACGACGCCGTCGATCTCGGAGATCGTCGCCGGATCCTTCGGCCGACGCGCCTCGAACAGCTCCGCGACGCGTGGCAAGCCACCCGTGATGTCGCGCGTCTTGTACGCCTCGCGGTTGACCTTGGCGATGATCGTTCCCGCCGAAATGTGCGCTCCGTCCTCCAGCGTCAGCTGTGCGCCAACCGGCATCGACGAAGTCGCGCACCTTCCGGTCCTGTGCTTCGTCCCAGATCTCGATGTGCGGGTGCAGCTTCTTGTCCCGATCCTCGATCACGACCCGCTGCCGGAGACCGGTGAGCTCGTCGAGCTCCTCGGACACCGACTCGTCTTCGACCAGGTCGACGAACCGCACGACACCGGCGACGTCCGCGATGATGGGGTTGGTGTACGGATCCCAGCTGAAGATCACCTGGTCCCGCTTCACGTCGTCGCCATCAGCCACCATCAGAATGGCACCGAGCGGCACCTGCAGCCGCGCGCCACCGGTCGCGGATGACCGATCGCCCGCACCCCGGATGCTGACCTCGCCTTCGTACGACGTCACAATACGCTGCCCGTCGGGTCCGGTGACCACGACCAACCGATCACCGTACTCGATGCGGCCTGCGACCTTCGACTTACGCGACGTCTGCTCGGCGATACGGGCGGCCGTTCCACCGATGTGGAACGTTCGCAGCGTGAGCTGCGTGCCCGGCTCGCCGATCGACTGCGCGGCAATGATCCCGACGGCTTCCCCGAGGTCGACCATCGACATGGTGGCCAGATTGCGGCCGTAGCACATGCGGCAGAGACCGCGCTTGGCCTCGCAGGTCAGCACCGAGCGGATCTTGACGCTCTCGATGCCCGACTCCTCGATCGCCCGTGCCGTGTCTTCGTCGATCAACTTCCCGGCTTCGACCAGCAGCGTGCGCCGGCCGCTGTCGTCGGTCTCGTGCGGATCCTCGACATCCTCGGCCGCGACGTTCCCGACGATGCGCTCGCCGAGCGGCTCGATGACGTCCTCGCCTTCCTTCAGCGCCGACACCTCGAGGCCGAGAATCGTACCGCAATCGTCCTCGGTCACCACGACGTCCTGCGCCACGTCCACGAGACGACGCGTGAGGTAACCCGCGTCCGCCGTCTTGAGCGCCGTGTCAGCGAGTCCCTTCCGCGCGCCGTGCGTCGAGATGAAGTACTCGAGCACCGACAGTCCCTCACGGAAGTTCGACTTGATCGGGCTCTCGATGATCTCGCCGATGCCACCCGTGAGCTTCTTCTGAGGCTTGGCCATGAGTCCGCGCATCCCAGCCAACTGCCGAATCTGGTCGCGCGAGCCTCGGGACCCCGAGTCGAACATCATGAACACCGGGTTGAAGCCGTCCTTCGACTCCCGCATCGCCTTGACCATGGCGTCCGCGATGTCGTTGTTGGCATGGGTCCAGGTGTCGATCACTTTGTTGTAGCGCTCGCCGTTCGTGATGTTGCCGGTCTGGTAGGCACGCTGGAAGCGCTCGACACGCGCCTCCGCCTCCCGCAGCAGCGTCTCCTTCTCCGCTGGGATGTGCAGGTCCTCGATCCCGATCGAGATGCCACCCCGCGTCGCGTTGCGGAACCCGAAATCCTTGAGGCGATCGAGGAACTCCACCGTCTGCGCGAGTCCGGCGCGCCGGTACGACTCGAACACCAGCTCACCGAGCGCCTTCTTCTTCATCTCCCGGTTCTGGAACCCGATCTCTGGCGGGACGATCGCGTTGAACAGGACGCGACCGACGGTCGTCTCGACCCATCGCTGGCCATCGGTATCATCCACCCAGAAGCGCAATGGGCTCTGGTACTCCACCCGTCCCTGGCCCAGTGCCAACTCCACCTCGTCCACGGTCGCGAAGTGCGGCGACTTCTTGACGGTGGCGTCGAAGTCAGGCCGCGACCGGGTCGCGAAATAGCACCCGAGCACGATGTCCTGGCTCGGCTCGGCCACCGGTCGCCCGTCTGACGGCTTCAAGAATGTTGTTCGACGACAGCATCAACAGCCGGCTCTCGAGCTGTGCCTCGAACGAGAGCGGCACGTGCACGGCCATCTGGTCGCCATCGAAGTCCGCGTTGAATGCGGCGCACACGAGTGGGTGAATACGAATGGCCTTGCCCTCGACCAGCACTGGCTCGAACGCCTGAATGCCCAGCCGATGGAGCGTCGGTGCGCGGTTGAGCAGCACCGGGTGGTCCCGAATGATCTCTTCGAGGATCTCGTAGACCTCGGGGCTCTCGCGCTCGACGATCTTCTTCGCACGCTTGACCGTCTCCGCGATGCCCTTCTCCACCAGCTTGTGGATGATGAATGGTTTGAACAGCTCGAGCGCCATCGCCTTCGGGAGCCCGCACTGATGCAGCTTGAGCTCCGGCCCGACGACGATCACGGACCGACCCGAGTAGTCCACACGCTTGCCGAGCAGGTTCTGGCGGAAGCGGCCCTGCTTGCCCTTGAGCATGTCCGAGAGCGACTTGAGCGGTCGCTTGCCGCGTCCCCGAATCGCCTTGGACCGGCGCCCGTTGTCGAACAGCGCGTCGACCGCCTCCTGCAGCATGCGCTTCTCGTTCCGCAGGATGACCTCGGGCGCCCGGTGCAGAATGAGCTTCTGCAGCCGGTTGTTGCGGTTGATGACCCGCCGATACAGGTCGTTGAGGTCGGACGTCGCGAAGCGGCCGCCATCGAGTGGCACCAGGGGCCGCAGGTCCGGCGGAATCACCGGCACCACGTCCAGGATCATCCACTCGGGCTTGTTGCGGACATCACCGGTCGCGCCGGAGTTGCGGAATGCGTCCACGATCTTGAGACGCTTCAGCATCTGCTTCTTCCGGTGCTGCGAGCCCTCGACCGCGACCGACGCGCGCAGCTCCTCGGCCGTCTTGTCCACGTCGAGCCGCCGGAGCAGCTCGCGCACAGCCGGGGCGCCGATGTCGGCGTGGAAGGCCGCGTCGCTCTCGTCCTTGGCCTTCTGCCGCAGCGTCAGGTACTCGTCCTCGTCGAGCAGCTGGTTGACGCGGACGTCCTGCTCGCCTGGCATCGATGACGATGTAGTTCGAGTAATAAATCACCTTCTCGAGGTCACGAAGCGTGATATCGAGCAGGTTCCCCATGGGGCTGGGCAACGTCTTGAAGAACCAGATGTGCGCCACGGGCACGGCGAGCTCGATGTGGCCCATGCGCTCGCGGCGGACCTTGCTCAGCGTGACTTCGACGCCGCACCGGTCGCAGATCACGCCACGATAGCGGATCCGCTTGTACTTCCCGCAGTGGCACTCCCAGTCCTTGACGGGCCCGAAGATGCGCTCGCAGAAGAGTCCGTCCTTCTCGGGCTTGAAGGAGCGGTAGTTGATGGTTTCAGGCTTCAGGACCTCGCCCCACGACCACCAGGTCCGCAGGCCGGCCATTTCCAGCCGCTCCCGCTCCTTGGGGTCCTTGGGGCCACGAATCTCCTCGGGTGAGGCGATGCGGACCTGGATGAAATCGAACGCCGACGCGCGAGTCTCGCGCGCGCTGCGAAAATCAATCATGAGCTTACGCCTCCCCGTTATTATTGCCGGCCCCGTTCGCCGCGCCGTACCCATCCTCGGTCGCGCCCAACGTGACCTTGATTCCCAACGCCTGCAGTTCCTTCACGAGCACGTTGAAGGACTCGGGAATCCCCGGTTCAGGCAGGTTCTGACCCTTCACGATCGCCTCGTACACACGACTGCGCCCGTTCACGTCATCCGACTTCACCGTCAGGATCTCCTGAAGCGTGTGCGCCGCGCCGTACGCCTCGAGCGCCCACACTTCCATCTCACCGAAGCGCTGACCGCCAAACTGCGCCTTGCCGGCGAGAGGTTGCTGCGTGACCAGCGAATACGGCCCGATGCTCCGGGCGTGGATCTTGTCATCGACCAGGTGCGACAGCTTGAGCATGTAGATCTCGCCGACCGTGACCGGGCTCGCGAACGTCTCTCCCGTCCGCCCGTCACGCAGCCGCAACTTGCCGCCCGGCGAGGATGCCCGCGAGCCGGAGCAACTCACCCGCCGCCTGATCGACATCAGCGTCCGCTCTGCCCGCGCACCAGCCCGGCCAGCGCCGGCAGTTCCTCGGATGCGAGCATCGAGCCCGACTCCCGCCCGCGCTCCTTCTCGAGCTCCGCGAGGGCGGTACGCGAGGCCGACCGCACATCTTCCGTTTCGTTGTCATCACTCGGCGCGCGTCTCGTGGAACTCGATGCGATGCCCGATCTCCGCCGCCTCGCGCTTCGACAGCTCTTCGGCTGCCGCCGTGACATACGCGCGGACCTTGGTGTAGATCCCCTTGGTTGCCGCCGATCGGCCACGCCCATGCAGATCGTTCAGCGTCGCATCGGCCAACAGCTCGACGCGCTCCTCACCGGGTGTCGCCGGTGCGAAGCTCTCCAGCATCGCACGAATCTCCTCATCGGAGATGCGCAACGCCGGCGTCTTGCTCAGCTCGAGGGCGTTGTGCGACCATATGAGCCCGGCCAGCTTGAGCAACAGGCCGATCTCCCGCTCGTTGGCGCCCTGGAACACCGGGGTCTTCGCGTAGAAGCCCAGAATGCGCGCCGCCCAGCCCAGATGCGTCTCCAGGATCTGGCCGACGTTCATTCGGCTCGGCACGCCGAGCGGGTTGAGCACGATGTCCACCGGCCGCCCGTCCGGAAGGAACGGCATGTCCTCCTCGGGCACGATCCGGGCGACGATACCCTTGTTGCCGTGTCGGCCAGCCATCTTGTCACCGACCGAGATCTTGCGCTTCTCGGCCAGATAGACCTTGACCAGCTGGATCACGCCTGGCGGTAGCTCATCCGGCTGCAGGATGCGGTCGATCCGCTCCTCCGCCTTCTCCTCGATGCGCGCCTTCTCCTCGTTGGCCGCGTCGATGATCGCGCGAACGCGCTCGTTGGTCCCCTTGTGCTCGACGCGGAAGGTCTTGAGATCCAGCGTCGCCATCTTGAAGCCGCGCACGAACTCCCGGTCGAGCAGCGTCCCCTGCGGGATCGCCTCCTCGACCGTACCGCTCTTGAGCGCCAGCGCCACCTTCTGTCCGTCCAGGATTTCGACGAGCTCGCTGTCGCGCACTTCGTTGACGCGCATCTTCTCCTCGCCCTCCAGCCGGCGGACTTCGCCGATGCGCTCGCCGCGGTCCTTCTCCACCACCTGGTCCTCGATGCGCGAGAAGATCTTGACGTCGATGACCACACCTTCCATGCCCGGAGGCACCTTGAGCGAGGAATCCTTCACGTCCTTGGCCTTCTCGCCGAAGATCGCCGTCAGCAGCTTCTCTTCCGGCGAGAGCTCCGTCTCGCCCTTCGGCGTGATCTTGCCGACGAGAATGTCGCCCGGCTTCACATGCGCGCCGATGCGCACGATGCCGCGCTCGTCGAGATCGGTGAGCGACTCCTCGGCGACGTTCGGGATCTCGCGCGTGATCTCCTCCTGCCCGCGCTTCGTGTCCCGCACGTGGAGCTCGAGCTCCTGAATGTGGATCGACGAGTACACGTCGTCCTTCACCAGCCGCTCGGAGAGGATGATCGCGTCCTCGAAGTTGTGTCCGTACCACGGCATGAACGCCACGGTGACGTTGGCGCCGAGCGCCAGCTGTCCCATCTCGGTCGCCCGCTCCGTCGGCGAGGACGTCGCCGGCCTTCGACTTGCTGTCCGTGGTGGACGAGCGGGCCGCTGGTTGATCGCGGTGTCCTGATTCGTGCGCCAGTACTTCTTGAGCCGATACCGGTCGTTCTGCGTGAGCCGCGCCAACGGGCGGTCCGGCGCACGCCGGTCCGCCGCCCGCTCGCTCGCGCCCGGCATCGACGATGATCTCGTCCGCAGTGACCCGCGAGACCACGCCGGCGCGACGAGCGATCACGACCGCCCCCGAGTCCACGGCGACCTTGTCCTCGAGCCCGGTGCCCACGAGCGGCGTCTGCGGGATTGAGGAGCGGTACGCTCTGCCGCTGCATGTTGGAGCCCATGAGCGCACGGTTCGCGTCATCGTGCTCCAGGAACGGAATCAGCGCCGCCGCGATCGAGACGAGCTGCTCGGGCGCGACGTCCATGTAGTCGATGCGGCCGGGCGGCGTGAGCGGCGCGTCGCCCTGATGGCGGCACAGCACCAGCTCATCGACAAACGTCCCGTCCGGGTTGAGCGCGGTATTGGCCTGCGCGATCGTCGCGTCTTCCTCGCGGTTGGCATCGAGCCACGCGATCTCCGACGTGACGCGCCCGTTCTTGACGACGCGGTACGGCGTCTCGATGAACCCGAGGTCGTTCACCCGCGCATAGCAGGCGAGCGACGTGATGAGTCCAATGTTCGGACCTTCCGGCGTCTCGATCGGGCACATCCGACCGTACTGCGAGTAGTGCACGTCGCGGACCTCGAATCCCGCGCGCTCACGCGTGAGCCCGCCCGGACCGAGCGCCGACAGCCGCCGCTTGTGCGTCAGCTCCGCCAGCGGGATTGGTCTGGTCCATGAACTGCGACAGCTGCGACGAGCCGAAGAACGCCTGGATCACGGCGGACACCGTTCGCGCGTTCACGAGATCGTCGAGCGAGATCTTCTCCGGATCGGTGTTGATCGACATGCGCTCCTTCACCAGGCGCGCCATGCGGCTCAAGCCGACGGAGAACTGATTGGCGATCAGCTCACCGACCGAGCGGATGCGGCGATTGCCCAGGTGATCGATGTCGTCCGTGTGTCCGCGGCCCTCGTGGAGCTCGACGAGGTAGCGGATGATGGCGACGAAGTCTTCACGCGTGAGCACGGTCTCGTTGGCCGGGCGGTTGAGGCCCAGCCGCTGATTGATCTTGTACCGCCCGACCCGGCCCAGATCGTACCGCTTCGGGCGAGAAGAACAGGCGATCCAGCGCCTGCCGCGCCGTCTCCTTGTTCGGCGCGTCGCCCGGACGCAGCAGCGAGTAGATCTGCTTGAGCGCCTCCTCCTCGGAGTGCGTCGGATCCTTGGCCAGCGTGTTCTTGATGAGCGCCGACTCGACGCGGCCGGACGGGGCGAAGACCTGCACCTTGGTGACGTCCGCCTTCCGGAGCTTCTTGATCAGCGTCGCCGTGACGCGCCTGATCGGCCTCGGCCAGCACCTCACCCGAGTTCGCGTCGATGACGTCGCGCGCCAGCACGTGCGGCTCGTCGCGCTCGCCGCGCTCGAACGCATCGATCTCGTCGCGCAGGTCGACCGTCATGTACGACGCGAACACCTTGATCTTCCGGTACTTCAGCTCGCGCAGCCGCTCGGCCAGCTCTTCTGTGAGCTCGGTGCCGACCGCGATCGTCCGCTCGGCCTCCGCCGCGGCCTGCTCGGCCTTGGCCTTCTTGGTCTTGGGCTTGGGCGCGTCGGGGTCGTGCTCGCGCCCGGGCAGCACGATCTGCTCGGCGATGATCGCGCCGGTCAGCTCGCGCTGCTCCTGGCGGTTCTGGCGCATCTTGGTGAGATCCAGCTCGCGCACGCCGAAGAACAGGTGGTAGATGTCGCTGTCGCTCCCGTAGCCGAAGGCGCGGAGCAGCGCGGTGGCGGGGAACTTCTTCTTCTTGTCGATGTGGACGTAGATGACGTCGTGGATGTCGACGGTGAACTCGACCCACGAACCGCGGAACGGGATGATCCGCGCCGAGATCAGCCGCTGGCCGTTCGGGTGCGTGGACTCTTCGAACACCGCGCCCGGCGAGCGGTGCAGCTGGCTCACGACGACGCGCTCGGCGCCGTTGATCACGAACGTGCCAAGCGGCGTGAGCAGGGGCAGCTCGCCGAGGTAGACTTCTTTCTCGATGATGTTGCGCGGCCGCTTGACCCCGTTGACCTCCTCGTTGATCACGAGCTGCAGCGTCGCCTTGAGCGGCGCCGAGTACGTCATGTCGCGCTCGATGCACTCCTCGACGGAGTACTTCGGCTCGCCCAGCGAATACTTGCACGAACTCCAGCGAGAAATTCTCGTGGACGTCCGTGATCGGGAAGAGATCCTTGAAGACCCGCTCGAGGCCAATATCCTCGCGGTCTTGCGAGGCCGCATCGAGCTGCAGCAGCGCTTCGAACGCTCGCGTCTGGATGTCGAGGAGATGCGGCATCTGCATCCCGCCCGCCAGCTTCGCGAACGAAATCTGCTTCATCGTGTCGGCCATAGTCACCTAACGGAAATGGGGCGCACCCCGCGCGCGCCCGGACTGCTCATCAATTCGAACGATGCACGGACGCCCGTGCACCCAGTGTGGAGCTGAACGGTGGACGACCTGAACTGGTCCCGAGCGGATCGCCACTCGTAGGGGCGAGGCCAAGCCTCGCCCTTTTGTCGCCGGACAAAGCTGCCGCAGGCGACGCCGAGTTCGATCGACGCCGCCCGTGCAGCACGCTCCGAGCCAGGAAAACCGGACCCCCGCAGTTACTTCACCTCGACCGTGGCCCCTTGCTCCTCGAGCTTGGTCTTGATCGTGTTGGCCTCGTCCTTCGTAACGGCCGCCTTGACGGCTTGCGGCGCGCCGTCGACCAGGTCCTTGGCTTCCTTGAGGCCGAGGCCCGTGACCTCGCGCACGACCTTGATGACCTGGATCTTCTTGGCGCCTGCCTCCTTGAGCATGACCGTGAACTCGGTCTGCTCCTCGACCACCGGTGCCGCCGGCTGCACCGCCACCCGCGCCACCCGCGGCCGGCGCCGCCGCCGACCGGGGCCGCCGCGATCGTCACGTTGAACTTCGTCTTGAACGCTTCAATCAGCTCAGCGAGATCGAAGACCGACATGTTGCCGATCGCGTCGAGGATCTCGTCTTTGGACAGCGTCGCGTTAGCCATTGTGGTTGTACCCCTCGAGAAAGAAATCGTTACCCGTGACGACCCGTCACGGCGAGCCGAACGGTCGCCCGAACGGTTACCCCTGAGGCGGCGCCTCGCGCTGCGCGTGCAGCGCGGTCAGCGCCCCGACGAACATGGACAACAGGCCGTTCAGCGCGCCGACGAACGCCGCGAGCGGCGATTGCAGGCCGGCGCCGAGCTGCGGCGAGCATCTGCTCGCGGGACGGCATCGTCGCCAGCTGCTTGACCTGGGCGGCGTCGATCGCCCGCCCGTCGAGCAACCCGCCCTTCACCGCCGGCCTCTGCTCGAACTCCTTGGCGAAGTCCGCAAGGACCTTGGCTGCCGCCACCGGATCCTTCGCGATCACGACGCCGGTGGGCCCGCGGAGCTGCGTCCCGACAGACCACTCTCGTTCACCGCACGCGGCGGCGAGCGTGTTCTTGATGACCACGTACTCGCACGCCCGCCTTCCGCAGGCGCCGGCGCAGCTCGGTCATCCCCTTCACGTTGAGCCCCGTGAAGTCGGTGTAGTAGAGCGCCGTTCGGCGCCCGTCCGATCTTCTGTGCTCGAGCTCGATCGACGAGCTCCTGCTTCTCTGTTCGATTCATCTGCGCCTCAGTGCCGCTCCTACCCGCGGTAGGGGGTCGTGTCGATCATGATCCCGGGCCCCATCGTGCTCGAGATCGCGACGTTGCGGATGTAGACGCCCTTCGCGGCCGGCGGCCGCGACGCGAACGACCTGGTCCATGAAGGCGCTGAAGTTGGTCTCCAGCGCATCGACGCGCGAACGAGACCTTGCCGATCGGCGCGTGGATGTTGCCGCCCTTGTCGACACGGAACTCGATCTTGCCCGCTTTCACCTCGCGCACGGCGCGCGTGACGTCGAACGTCACCGTGCCGGCCTTGGGGTTCGGCATGAGCCCGCGGGGGCCCAGGACGCGTCCCAGCGGTCCGATCTGCCCCATCTGGTCCGGCGTCGCGATCATGACGTCGAAGTCGAGCCAGTTCTCCTTGATCTTCGGCGATGAACTCGATGCCGACGTAGTCGGCACCCGCCGCCTGCGCCTCGCGCGCCTTCTCGCCCGCCGCGATCACGAGCACGCGAACCGACTTCCCCGTGCCTGCGGGGAGCACGACCGTGCCGCGCACCGACCTGATCGGCGTGCCGGGGATCAACGCCCAGGCGAACGGCCACCTCGACGGTCTCGTCGAACTTCGCGAACGCCGCCTGCTTGACGATCTCGAGCGCCTGGCGCGGCTGATACTGCGACCGCCACCTCACGCCGCGCGGCCGCGGCCTCGTACTTCTTCCCGTGGTGGCGCATCAGCCCTTGACCTCGATGCCCATCGATCGTGCCGCGCCGGCGACCATGGCCTCCGCCGCCTCGACCGTATCGCAATTCAGATCGGGCATTTTGAGTTCCGCGATCTTGCGCACCTGCGCGCGCGTGACGCTTCCGACCTTGTGCCTTGTTCGGCGTGCCCGAGCCCTTCTCCACCCCGGCCTCTTTCTTCAGCAGCATCGCCGCAGGCGGCGTCTTCGTGATGAAGGTGAACGATTTGTCACTGAAAATCGTCACCTCGACCGGCAAGATCGTCCCGTCCTGCGACTGCGTCCGCGCGTTGAACTCCTTGCAGAACGCCATGATGTTGATCCCCTGCGGCCCGAGCGCCGTGCCCACCGGGGGCGCCGGATTCGCGCGGCCAGCGGGGATCTGCAGCTTCACAAATCCCACCATTTTCTTCGCCATCAGTCTCCTCTCTCGCGTTGAACGCTCCCACCATTGTTTTCCGTCGCTGTGGTTGGCGACGCCTTGCTCGTGCCGCTGACATTCTTTCAAGTGAGCCGGCGCCTCGCGCCGGCTCTCATCATTCCCTGACCCCTGACCCCTCCTGACCCCGCAGTTTCAGTAAGCTCTTCAACTGCAGGTAATCCAGTTCCACACTGGTCGGCCGTCCGAACAGCGACACTGACACCCGCACCTTGCCCTTGTCCGGCATGACCTCTTCGACCGTGCCATTGAAATCCGTGAACGGGCCTTCCGTGATCGCCACCGCCTGACCGACGAGGAACGGGATCTCTTCCTTCGGCTCCTCGGGCTCCGCATCCGTCGCGATTCCGAGCAGCCGGTTGACTTCCTCCGGCCGCAGCGGCTGCGGCGCGCGCTCGTGTCCCACGAACTTGATGACCCCCTGGATGCCGTTGACCGTGTGAATGGTTTCCTGGTTCATCACCATCTCCACGAGCACGTACCCGGGGTACATCTTCCGTTCCACGTTCACCTTCTTGCCGTTCTTGATCTCGACCACTTCCTGCGTCGGAACGAGCGCCTGCCGAATCGCGCGCTCCTCAGGAGTGCGCGGATCCTGCTCGATCCGCCGCGCGATCAGCGAACGCACCTTGTTCTCGTGACCCGCCGTGGTCTGAATCGCATACCAGCGGTGGTCCACGCTCACCTCGCGAATATCTGGGGTATCCACCGGACCAGGACCTCTTGCAGGATGAAATCGATGAGGGCGATGACCGCCCCAATACCGAGCGACAATACGATGACGGCAATCGACATCTTGCGGATCTCTTCGCGGGTCGGCCACGTGACCCGCCGCATCTCCGCCATGATGCTCCGATACACGGCGGGTAGCGACCGCACCATCGCGGCGATACGCGCCGGCAAGGCCTGGGCAGACGCCGCTGGCCGTCCCGGCCGGCCGGCGCCTCCCGACTGTACCACATCGACCGCCATCTACTTCGTTTCCTTGTGCACGCGGTGCCCATTGCACCGTGGGCAGTACTTCTTCCACTCGACGCGCTCGGGGTGCGTGCGCTTGTTCTTCGCCGTGAAGTAGTTGCGGTTCTTACAACTCTCGCACGCGAGAATGATTTTTTCTCTGGGCATTGATCATCTAGAAAGAAGGGGTCGGGGGTCGGGGACGAGGGGTCAGGGAACAAACTGCACAGCCAGTCGCGGCGCTGCGCCGCTAGCCTTTCGCTTTGTTCCCTGACCCCTGAGCCCCGACCCCTGATCCCTGGTTTATTTCAGAATCTTCGTCACAACGCCCGCGCCGACGGTGCGGCCGCCTTCGCGAATCGCGAAGCGCAGCCCCTCATCCATCGCGATCGGCGTGATCAACTCGATCGTCATCTGGACGTTGTCGCCCGGCATCACCATCTCCGTCCCCTCGGGCAACTCCACCGCCCCCGTCACGTCCGTCGTCCGAAAGTAAAACTGCGGCCGATACCCCTTGAAAAACGGCGTGTGCCGGCCCCCCTCCTCCTTCGTCAACACGTACACCTCCGCCTCAAACCGCGTGTGCGGCGTGATCGACCCCGACTTCGCCAACACCATCCCGCGCTCCACTTCCTCCTTGTCCACCCCCCGCAACAACAACCCCACATTGTCCCCCGCCTGCCCATCATCCAACAACTTCCGAAACATCTCCACCCCCGTCACCACCGTCTTCTTGTCACTCCCAAACCCCACCAACGCCACCTCGTCCCCCACCTTCACCTTCCCCCGCTCGATCCGCCCCGTCGCCACCGTCCCCCGCCCCGTGATCGAAAACACATCCTCCACCGGCATCAAAAACGGCTTCTCCACCTCCCGCTTCGGCATCGGGATGTAGCTGTCCAACGCCCCCATCAACTCCCCAATCTTCTGCCCATACTCGCTCTTCGGATCCGGATTCTCCAACGCCTTCAACGCACTCCCCCGAATCACCGGCGTCTCATCCCCCGGAAACTGGTACGAGCTCAACAACTCCCGCACCTCCAACTCCACCAAATCCAACAACTCCGGATCGTCCACCGCGTCCACCTTGTTCATGAACACCACGATGTACGGCACATTCACCTGCCGCGCCAACAAAATGTGCTCCCGCGTCTGCGGCATCGGCCCGTCCGCCGCACTCACCACCAAAATCGCCCCGTCCATCTGCGCCGCCCCCGTGATCATGTTCTTCACGTAGTCGGCATGCCCCGGACAGTCCACGTGCGCATAGTGCCGCTTCGTCGTCTCGTACTCCACATGCGCCGTCGCAATCGTAATCCCCCGCTCCCGCTCCTCCGGCGCCTTGTCGATCTGGTCGAACGCCACCTTCTGCGCCAACCCCTGCGTCGCCTGCACCGACGTGATCGCCGCCGTCAACGTCGTCTTCCCATGATCCACGTGCCCAATCGTCCCCACGTTCACATGCGGCTTCGTCCGCTCAAATTTTGCCTTGGCCATTTGTCTCGTCTCGAATCCTGATTGGATTTCTCATGCCCATGCGACGACGCCGTCAGTACGTCCCTAACCTCTTCATAACTCCTTTCGCACGCTATCGAAGCTCGCGATCGGGATTGAACCGATGACCTCACCCTTACCAAGGGTGTGCTCTACCGACTGAGCTACGCGAGCGCCTGCCCTCAACCATCATACTCAGCCAGTTCGTCTCCTCTCTCCTTCTCTGCCACTTCGTCCTGCTTCTCTTCGGCCGCGCAAGCGCCCCGAAGCGGGAGACGGGGCTCGAACCCGCGACATCAAGCTTGGAAGGCTTGCGCTCTACCAACTGAGCTACTCCCGCACGATACCGCAGGGTGATGACTGCCACACTCCTCGCTCTCCGGTAGGGGCGACGCATGCGTCGCACTCCCGCGCCGTCCGCACGTAATTGCCCTTCTCGGGCTCCTTCCGAATGGTGGGGGAAGGATTCGAACCTTCGAAGGCGTGAAGCCGGCAGATTTACAGTCTGCTCCCGTTGGCCGCTTGGGTACCCCACCCACGCCCGCCTCCACCGTGCGCAAAACGCGCTCGCGACAGAGCCGACGGCGAGACTTGAACTCGCAACCTGCTGATTACAAATCAGCTGCTCTGCCAATTGAGCTACGTCGGCGCACGGCGGTTTTGCGCCAGACTCGTAGAATAGGCTGACTAGGAAACGAGTGTCAAGCCGTTGTGCGACGCGCGCTTGGGCCACTGGCACGCCTTATCGCGCCACTTTCCACGTCGTACCCGCCCCGCTGTCCGCGATCGCGATCCCTTTCGCCTCGAGCTCGGCTCGGATCGCGTCCGCCCTCGGCGAAATCCCCCTCGACCCCGCGCCGCCTGCCGTTCCCGGCAGCTCGCTCCTCGACCCAGGCGGCGAACAGCGTCGATCACCCGTCCAGCCCGCGGCCGGGACAATCCCCAGCGTCGACTCGATGAACTCCAGGGCCGACCTGGCCTGTTCCAACGCCGTCCGGTCCGTGCCCCGGCGGTCGAGGTCGGCATTGGCCGCGTGGACGAAGTCGAACACCGCCGCCAGCGCCTGCGGCGCGTTCAGGTCGTCGAACAACGCCTCCCGCACACGCGTCTCGAGCTCGTCCGCCGCCGCCGTCATCGCCGCGGTGCCCCCCGAGCGCGGACGCCTCCGTCACACGGTCCGCCAACTCCCGCAACCGCCCCACCGCGCGCTGCGCGCGTCGAGCGCCGGCGTCCGTCAGGTTGAGCTCCTTGCCGATAGTGCGTCGTGTACACGAATGTACCGCATCGCCGCGCCCGAAATCCGCTCCTGCACGCAGGTCCGCAACCGTCAAGACGTTCCCGACTCGCTTGGCCATCTTGGCGCCGTCCGATCAGCAGGAAATCGCCGTGGCACCAGCAGCGCGACGAACGTGCACGCCAGTCGCGCCCTCAGACTGCGCGATCTCGTCCTCGTGGTGCGGGAAGATGAGATCGACACCGCCGGCAGTGGAGGTCGAGCGTCTCCCCGAGCAACGTCATCGCCATGGCCGAGCACTCGAGATGCCAGCCGGGACGCCCGCGACCCCATGGGGAATCCCACGCCGCACCCACCCGCTCATCTTCGGGCTTCGCTGCCTTCCAAAGGGCGAAGTCCTGTGCGTTCTCCTTGGAGTAGTCGTCCTGCGCCACCCGCGCGCCGGCCTTGATTTCGCGAGTGTCGAGGCGCGAGAGCTGCCCATAGCTGGGGAAACGCCCGATCGCGAAATAGACGGAGCGATCGTCGGCCTGATAGGCAATACCCTTGCGCCACGAGACGGGCGACGAGATCGATCATTTGCGGGATGTACTCCGTCGCTCGCGGGTAATGCTCGGCGTCCTCGATCTTGAGGTAGCGCCGATCCTCGTGGAATCGCGTGATCACCGGCGCCGTCACTGCGTCGATCGTCGTCCCTTGCGCCGCTGCCTCTTTGATGATCTTGTCGTCCACGTCGGTCAGGTTCATCACCTGCTCCACACGCCAGCCGCGCAGTCGCAGCGTCCGCCGCAGCAAATCCTCGAAGAGGAACGTGCGGAAATTGCCGATGTGCGCTGGCTTGTAGACCGTCGGCCCGCACGTATACATGCGCACAGTCTGCCCGTCTGCCGGAGCAAACGGCTCGACCGTGCGCGTCATGGTGTTGTAGAGGCGAAGCTCCAAGGCCATTGGAGAAAGAAAGACGAGGGACGGGGTCTGTAGTTCCGGATTCCGAGAATCGACGGCCCAGAACACTGCCCGCAGGTAATGGGAGGACCGGCGGGTAGGGGCGACGCCATGTGTCGCCCGCCGTTTTGCGTTCGCCCCAAATATGACGGCACGCAGGCCGTCCGCACGATCTCGGTAGGGGCGACGCATGCGTCGCCCCCGTTGTCCTAACCCTGCTCCCCCTGCTCCTCCAGTGCCACCATATCGACAGCGAAACTCGGGTCCGGCAGCCACACCGCGCTGTCCGGCACGGGCACCCGAAGCACCAAGGCCCGGTCGCGGGAGACGCGCCGGAACCCGCGGCCCTCGTAGATCCGCTCGATCAGGATCCGTCGCACCACGAACCATGATGGCGGCCAGGAGCGGCACCGCTACCACGAGGCCAAGTGGCCCGAGGAGTGAGCCGGCGATCAGCACCGCCATGATACTCAGGACCGGCGGCAGATCGACTTTCTTGGACATGATCAGCGGCGACACGAGATTGCCGGCCACGATGTGCACAAGGATGCCGACGCCGACCACGAGCAACGCCTTCGTGAGACCCGCCGCTACTCCCCAGCACGAACAGCGCCGGCAGTGTCGTCGCGAGCAGCACGCCAAAAACCGGCACCAGCGCGGCCACGCCACTGAACACGCCAAAGGTCAGCCAATACGGGACGCCGATCGCCGCTAGTCCGATCGCCGTTAGCCCGCCCAGGATGAACATCGCCGCCAGCTGACCGACGATATACGCGCGCAGCGTGTCGGTCAGCCCGTTGAGCACGTCGCGGACCAGGTCGCGGTGGACCGGCGGCACGAGCGCGATCAGCCATTCGCGGTACACGCCAGGATAGAGCGCGAGGTAGATGCTCATCACTCCGACAGTGAGCAGGGCGATCGCTGCATCCGACCACGGACAGCACGCGCTTGGAGACGTCGCCAAAAAGCGACGGCAGCCGTCCTGAGAGATAGTCCGATACGGGCCCGACCAGCGGATGGGCGCCCAGCTTGGTGACGAGATCGGCCATGCCGGGGAACTTGTCGAGTTCACGCGTGACCCAGGCTTCCCACGAGGTCAACAGATTGCCGGCAGCTGCGCGAGCAGCCCCTGCGTCTGTTCGACCACCGGGGGCACCAGCAACCACACGAGCCCCGCGACCGCCCCCGCCGTCAGCACGACCGCGAGCCAGAACGCCACCAGGTCAGGTACCCGCAGCCGGTGGACGAGGTAGTCCCGCAGCGCGCCCAGGTAGAGCGCGCCCAGGATGGACAGGAAGAGCAGCAGGAAGATGTTGGCGGTGGCGACGACCACCCACACCACGGCGGCGGTCGAGAACGATCGCCGCCAGGACCCGCCCGATCCGCACCCGCGCCACGCGGATTTGTCCTTGCGTCGGGCCGACGCCCGCTACGCTGGCTTGCGCGTGTCCGGCAATTCCTCGACGTCAGCCGTCGGAATTCCGTCGTCGGCCGAGGGCGCCGCGGGCGAAGATGTCCCGGTGCCCCCCGTCCCAGACGTGCCACCTGCCGCAGGCAGCGCAGGGGCCGCACTGCCAGATCCAGTCGGCGGGGCGCCCGCACCGGCCCCGCCCGCGCCCAGTTGCTTGGCACTGCCGCCCGCTGCACCGCTCCCCAGCATCCCCATCTGCTGCTTCAGCTGCAGCAGCCGGAAATCTGCGTCGTTCGACCCCGCCACTCTGCTCGAGCTGCTTGAAGTCCTTGGCCAGCCGATCGCCCGTGAACTCCTCGTCGATTTCCGCCGACGCGCGGATCTGCCGCTCGCTCTGGTCGATCTTCTCTTCCATCCGCGCGAACGCCTCGAACGCCGACTTCTCCGACAGCGCCGACATCGTCTCGGCGATCCGCTTCTGCGCCTGCGCTCGGCGCTGGCGCGCGATGAGCAGGTTCTTCTTGCGCTTGGCTTCCTCGATCTTGTCGTTCAGGTCGCGAAGCGAGTTCTTCAGCTTCTCCGTCTCGTCACGATGCGTCTGCCACGTCGTCTCCAGCGCATGGCCATGCGTGAGGTGCTCGTTCTGCCGGACGCAGCGCCTGCTTCGCCAGATCGTCGCGGCCCTCGCGCACCGCCAGGACGGCCCGGTTCTCCCAGTCCTGCGCCTGCCGCAGCTCGGCGTCCGCTTGGTCGCGCAGTCGCTTCTCGTCGGCGATCGCCGCCGCCACCTGCTGCTTGGCCTTCACCAGCTGCGATCGCATATCGACAATGATCTGATTCAACATCTTCTCGGGATTTTCGGCCGAGGAGATGAGTTCGTTGATGTTCGATTTCAGCAGGGTCGACAGACGGTCGAAGAGTGCCCATACGTGTCCCCAGTCTACCGCGCGTCGCGGTAAGTCGAGAGCTCGCGCAGATGCGCCGTCAGCGCCAGGGTCATGCCCTCGTAACTCGACAGGAACTCATCGTAGTCGAGATGCGCCAGCTCGAGCGCCTCGGTCAGCACGATCGACTCCCGTTCGATGCCGTACGACCCATGCACGAGGTCGGTTGCGTTGAGCTGAAGCAAGCCGCCGATTGAGGCTGGCCGAGGCCGCATCACTTTGCGGCACATTCATGACCTTCATCCGGAAGATCACGACCGGCGGCGAATAATGCACCACGACGTCCAGATCGAGCCCGCTGGTCGGCCGGACAACCCACAACCCGGGCTCGACCTCGCTGTAGCTCGCGCCGCCGTTTTCTGCCGTCAGGCGGTCGAGAAAACTCTCGATATCTTCGCGAGTGACCATGTGCCCTGTTGACGTTGCGTGTGCGGTGAAACTTGCCCCGCCAGTCCCATGCGGTAAAGTCGCAACCTTCCCTTTCCCTTTCCTATCTACAGGCGCGTCAGCGCCCGCCCCTATCTCCTTTCTCCTCTCTCCTTTCTCCTCTCTACGGGCGCCTTGGCGCCCGTCCCCTCTCCTTTCCCCTTACTCCTCTCTCCTTTCTACGGGCGCCTTAGCGCCCGTCGGCGCGTGAGCCCGTCAGACGACCCGCAGGCGTCGCTCCTCCACCACTCCCATCCCGGCAAAAGCGCCCTTCGACCTCTCCAACAACGACCGCAGGTACTGGCCGGTGTACGACTCCGGCGTCTCCGCCACCGTCTCCGGCGTACCGCTCACCAGCGACCCGTCCTCCGCGCTCCCCGCCCTCGGGTCCCAGGTCGATGATCCAGTCCGCCGTCTTGATCACATCCAGGTTGTGCTCGATGACGAGCACCGTGTTCCCTCGGTCAACCAGGCGGTGAAGCACATCGAGCAGGAGCCGGACGTCCTCGAAGTGTAGACCCGTGGTCGGCTCGTCCAGGATGTAGACAGGTCCGTCCGGTGTCCCGCTTCGATAGCTCCGTCGCCAGCTTGACTCGCTGCGCTTCCCCCCCGGACAGCGTGGTCGCACTCTGTCCGAGGTGGATGTACCCTAACCCTACGTCGCTCAGCGTCGCGAGTTTCTGCCGGATCCGGGGCTGGTGCTCGAAGAAGGCGCAGCGCGTCTTCCACCGTCAATTCCAGCACATCGGCGATGCTCAGCCCCCGGAACCGCACCTCCAGCGTCTCGCGGTTGAACCGCTTGCCCTTGCAGACCTCGCACGGGACGAAGACGTCCGGCAGGAAGTGCATTTCGATCTTCACCAGGCCATCGCCCTGGCACGCCTCGCAGCGGCCGCCTTTCACGTTGAACGAGAAGCGGCCCGGCCCGTACCCTCGCATCTTCGCTTCCGGCATCTCCGCGAACAGCTCCCGGATCGGCGTGAACAAGCCCGTGTAGGTCGCCGGATTCGAACGCGGCGTTCGCCCGATCGGGCTCTGATCGATGTCGATCACCTTGTCGAGATGCTGCAGCCCGGTGATCCGGGCGTGCTCCCCGGGAATCACCCGCGCGCGGTAGAAATGCCGCGCCAGCGACCGGTGGAGGATGTCCTCAACGAGCGTGCTCTTCCCGGACCCGGACACCCCGGTCACCGCGACGAAGCAGCCCAGCGGAATGTCGACATCGACGTCGCGGAGGTTGTGCGCACGTGCCCCTTCGATCCGCAGCATGCGCGCCGGATCGACACTCCGCCGCTGCGTCGGGATGGCGATCGCCCGGACACCAGCCAGATATTGCCCCGTGATCGAGCCCGGATCCGCCATCACGTCGTCGATCGTGCCCTCGGCGATCACCAGCCCGCCGTGCTTCCCGGCACCCGGCCCCATGTCGATGATGTGATCCGCGGCTCGCATCGTCTCTTCGTCGTGCTCGACGACGATCACGGTGTTGCCGAGATCGCGGAGCTGCTCCAGCGTCGCCAGCAGCCTCGCGTTGTCGCGTTGATGCAGCCCGATCGACGGCTCATCCAGGATGTACAACACGCCGACGAGGCGCGATCCGATCTGCGTCGCCAGACGGATGCGCTGAGCTTCGCCCCCCGACAACGATTCCGCAGGACGATCCAGGGTCAGATAGTCGAGGCCGACATCGACCAGGAAGCGGAGTCGCTCCCGGACTTCCTTGAGAATCGGTCCGACGATGCCGGGATCGAGCCCGCCACCCGGCTGCCCGGGGGAGTACACCGCCAGTCCCTCGAAGAACTGCTGCGCCTCGCGGACCGAGAACTCGGCTACGTCCCCGATGTTGCGGTCCGCGACCGTCACCGCGAGCGACTCGGGCTTGAGCCGCCGCCCCTCGCACGCCGAGCACGGAACCGCAACCATGTACTGGCTCAGCTCCATCTGCAGTGTGTCGGACTGCGTCTCGTCGTGGCGCCGCTGCACGTGCGAGAGGATGCCCTCCCATTTCGTCCCGTCGTCGGCATCCGCGGCCGAGCCTCGCTTGCCGCCGGCGCCGTAGAGCAGCACTTCGCGAACGCTTTGCGAGAGCTGCCCCCAGGGAGTGTTGAGATCGAACCGATAGCGCTTGGCCAGCCCCGGCAGAATCACCTTGCGCAGATAGCCGTCCGGCTCTCCCCATGGGAGAATGACGCCCTCGAGCAGCGAGATGCTCGGATCGCCAAGGATGAGCTCCTCGGAGACCTCGCGCCTCGTCCCCAGTCCGCTGCACGCTGGGCAGGCACCAAACGGCGAGTTGAACGAGAAATGCCGCGGCTCGAGCTCCGGCAGCGAGATGCCGCACACCGGACACCCATACCGCTCGGAGTAGAGGTGCGTCTCCTGCCCCTCGCCATCGCGCCCATGCGCGATGATCTCGACGAGGCCGTCAGCGAGTCGCAGCGCGGTCTCGATGGAGTCCGCGAGCCGCGACCGATCCTGCGCGCGCACGACCAGGCGGTCGACGATGACCGATACGTTGTGGTTCTGCCGCCGATTCAGCTTCGGCGGGTCCGCAAGATCGATGGCCGCGCCATCGACCAGCGCGCGCACGAATCCCTGCATCCGCGCCGACTCGAAGAGCTCGCGAAACTCGCCTTTGCGCCCGCGGACCAGCGGCGCGAGGACCTCGAGCCGAGTGCCGGGCGCCCATGACAGCACTGTGTCGGCGATCTGGCCCGCGCTCTGGCGCTGCACCGCTCGGCCGCAGTTGGGGCAATGCGGCGTGCCAGCCCGTGCGTACAACAGGCGGAGATAGTCGTAGATCTCCGTCACCGTCGCGACGGTCGACCGCGGGTTGTGGCCGGCGTTCTTCTGCTCGATCGCGATCGCCGGAGACAGCCCCTCGATCGCGTCGACGTCGGGCTTCTCCATCAGCCCCAGGAATTGGCGCGCGTACGCCGACAGCGACTCCACGTACCGCCGCTGCCCCTCGGCGTAGATCGTATCGAACGCCAGGGAAGACTTCCCCGATCCGGACAATCCCGTGATCACCGTCAACCGGTCACGCGGGATCGTCACATCCACGTTACGGAGGTTGTGCTCGCGCGCCCCGCGGACAATCAGCGATTCTTCGGCCATAGCTTTGTAAGGTCATGGTCTGGCGTGCGGTAAGACAGGGGGGCGGGTTTGAATGAACAGCAGGGTCAGGGGACGACACCGAGGTTACGTCCGCGGACCGGTAGGGGCGACGCATTGCGTCGCCCGCCGTTGTCGTTGCGGTTGTCGTCCCTAACCCCTGACCCCTGGCCCCCGACCCCGCCATTTAGCCCTGCCGCAAAGCCGTCGTGACAACCGTGCCCCTTCCTGCCCCTCCCTCGTCCTCACCGTAGCCCCCTATGCCCGACACTGATGCCTTGGTCGTGCTGACGACCGTCGCGAATGCTGACGAGGCTGTTCAGCTCGTCCGCGCACTGCTTGACCGCCGCCTGATTGCCTGCGGCACGCTGCTGAGCAACGCCCGCTCGTTGTATCGGTGGGAAGGGAAGGTCGCCGATGAGACTGAAGTGGTCGTGTTGCTCAAGACACGCGCAGCCCGGCTCCCGGCGCTGACGGCGGCGTTCGACGACCTGCACCCCTACAAGGTGCCGGAAGTCCTCGCCCTCCCAGTCGTCGCCGGGTCCGATAAATACCTGGGCTGGATCGACAAAGAGACCTCGTTGGCACTCGCCTGACCGCCGATTCCAGCCGACCTCCCCGCCCGTGAGCGACTCACTCGCCGCCTCCGCCGTCCCGCTCCCACAGGAGCCGACCCCCTCGGCCTCCAATGGAGCCGCGAGTGCGCCCGCTCAGCCGGTCACGGAGGGGTCGACCGTCCCGAGCACGGCGTCCGGCGGAGCGGGAGGAACGGCCACCGCACAACTTCAGAGGACCGCGGAGGCGGAGTCGCTCACCGAGCAGGGGGTTCACCTCTGTCGAACCGCACGCTGGCGGATCGCGATCGAGCCGCTGCGCCGAGCCACCGAGCTCGATCCAGCGAATGCGACGGCGTTCTACTACCTCGGCGACGCGTGCAACCACGCCGATGAGCTGGCGCATGCGCTCGAAGCGTTCGAGGCGGCGTCGAGACTCGAGCCCGATCACTGGCGGGCGCTGAAGGGAATCGGAATCGTGCTGGATCGCATGCGGCGGCCTCAGGAGGCAGCAGCGGCGTACCAGCGGGCCCGCGAGGCGCAGCATAAGGCGACGCCGCGGCAGTCGTGATCGAGCTGCTCGGCCTCACGAAGCGATACGGCAGCTTCACCGCTGTCGATGGGATCGACCTCACCGTACCGCGCGGTGAGTTGTTCGGCTTTCTGGGACCCAATGGTGCGGGCAAGACCACCACGCTGCGCATGATTGCGGGCATCCTCAGACCGACGGCAGGCACCGTCCGCGTCGCAGGCACCGACGTCACCGCCGATCCAACCACAGCGAAGTCTCACCTCGGCTTCATCCCGGATCGCCCATTCATCTACGAGAAGCTGCGCGGCATGGAGTTTCTGCGTTTCGTCGCCGGTCTCTACGGACAGGCGGGTCCCGAAGTCGAGCGCCGCGCTCGCGAGCTGCTCGCCCTGTTCGATCTCGAGCCGTGGCGGGACGAGTTGGTCGAGAGCTACAGCCACGGCATGCGGCAGAAGCTCATCATCTCGAGCGCGTTCGTGCACCGACCCGAGGTCATCGTTGTGGATGAGCCCATGGTCGGGTTGGACCCCAAGGCCGCCCGCATTCTGAAGGACCTCTTCCGCGAGTACACCCGACGCGGGCACACGATCATGATGTCGACGCACACGCTCGAAGTGGCCGAGTCACTCTGCGACCGCATCGCCATTATTCAGAGCGGCCGGATCCGCGCCTCCGGAACGATGGCCGAGTTGCGCGCTCACGCCACGGCCGGCACCACTGGGTTGGAGGAGATCTTTCTGCACCTGACCGGCGAGCGCGCCGCGCGTGAATTGGTCGCCGTCTTGGACGCCTAGGTCCGCGGTCCCGCTTCGTAGACCTCAGAGCTCGTCAGTCGATATGAAACCCAATTCCGAGCATGGCCCCAAAGGCCGGGCGCCGGCACACGACGTCGGTCCCACGATTGGTTCCGCAGACCCCCAACCCCACACCCCAGACCCCGTTCTTCCCGTCACCGCCCGACTCCTGCTCCGCCCCAAGTGGCTCACGGTCCGCAACCGCACGACCACGACCGAACGTGGCCGCCTCGGTCGCTGGTCGGTCATCGCGCTCCTGGGTGCGGGCTTCTGGTGGGGTGTGTATGCGATCGTCGCACGAATCCTTCGCTACCTGCGCGACGTGCCGGATCTCGGGCCCCTGCTCGCCGGCAAGCTCCTCGGCATGATCCTGATCGGCTTCTTCGGCATCCTCCTGTTGTCCAACGTCATCGCGGCGCTGTCGACGTTTTTTCTCGCCCGTGACCTCGATCTCCTCGTGGCCAGTCCGGTCCCGTGGCGGCCCCTCTACACGGCAAAGTTGTTCGAGACACTCGTCAACTCGAGCTGGATGGTGGCGCTCATGGCGGTGCCGGTCGTGGCTGCATTCGGGATCGTCTACCAGGGCGGCCCGTGGTTTCCGCTCATCGCCATCGGGGCGTTCGCCCCCTTCTTCCTCTTGCCGACTCTCGCGGGCAGCGCCGTGACGCTGATCCTCGTGAACGTGTTCCCCGCCCGGCGAACGCGCGACATCCTCGGCGTCGTCGCGGTGCTGAGTGCTGCAGGGCTCGTCACGCTGTTGCGCTTGATGCGTCCTGAACGCCTCGCGCGCCCGGAAGGATTCCAGACATTCACCGCGTATCTCGATGCGTTGCAAGCGCCGTCCGCGCCGTGGCTGCCGAGTGAGTGGACGACGCGGTCGATCATGGGCTGGTTGACCCATGAGTGGTCGCCGTGGCCCGTCGCTGCGCTGTGGGGCGCGACCATCGTTGCGATAGTGTGCGGCGCGGCGCTCCATCGATGGCTGTTCGCCCAGGGCTTCTCCAAGGCGCAGGAGGGCGCGAGCCACGGCGGCAGCACGTCAGCGGCCGGCGTGGGTGGCGTGCAGCGATTCATCTACGCCGCGCTGCGTCCCATTGGGATCCAGCGGCGAGAGCTCGTATGTAAGGAAGTGCGCGTGTTCTTCCGCGACACGACACAGTGGTCGCAGCTCTTGCTGCTCGGCGTCCTCATCGTGCTGTACGTGTTCAACGTGAAGTTCCTCCCGCTCACCGGCGCCGGCGTGACGTTCTTCCTGCGCAACGTCATTCCGTTCTTCAATATGATCCTCGCCGGATTCGTGCTGGCTTCGATCGCCGCGCGGTTCGTGCTGCCTGGGGTCAGCCTCGAGGGGCGCACACTGTGGCTCTTGCGATCCTCGCCGCTCGAAGTGCGCGACCTGCTCTGGGCGAAGTACTGGGTCGGCACGCTGCCACTCGTTGTGCTCGCCGTCGGCATTGTGACGGTCACCAACACGCTCCTCCAGGTCAGTGATTTCATCTTCGCCGTCACGGTGCTGTCGATCGCCCTGCTGACCTTCGCGGTGTCAGCGTTGGCGCTGTGCTTCGGCACCCTGTTCCCGCAGTTCGAGACGGAGAACGCCGCCCAGATACCCACATCCTTCGGCGGCCTGGTCTACATGGTGACGTCCGTCGGCCTTCTCTGCGCAGTGAGCGTGCTCGAGGCCCGACCGCTCTACATCTACCTGGCCCAGCACTTCACCCACACCGTGAACACCTCGCGGGACTGGTGGGAGGTCGCCGTCGGCTTCGGACTCGCCGCTGCCCTCTGCGGCGCCGCCACACTCCTCCCGATTCGCGTCGCACTGCAACGCCTGGAAAGGATCGAGCGCGCGTAATTAGGGATTTAATAGGGATTTGTCTTTCCAACGTCCAACGTCTGGCGTCTAGCGTCTAGCGTCTGACGCTTTACGTTGCCACCGCGCCCAGCGCACCGCCACACGTGCTGCAATACCGGGCCGCCGCCATCGTGATCGCCGTACCGCACTCAGGACAGCGCGCGCTCAGATACTGCCCGCAATTGATGCAATACGCCGCATCGGCCACCGTCCGATGCTGGCACGCGGGACACGCGGACGGCGTCGACGACCGCGACCCACTCGAATCGGTCGCCGGCGTCGCACCGCCCGCGGGCGTTTCCGGCGCACGCAGCTCCGCCAGCGCGCGCGCGGTGTATGTGGACTTGAGGCTGCCGTAATCGGCTTCCGAAAGCTTCCCTGTCGCGCGATCGAACTCGATTTCCCTCAACACGTCGACGGCAGTGACCTCGCCACTCGCGCCGTCGCCAGAGCCCGCGCCGCGCTGCGACCCGGTGTCTCCCCGCGCGACGAACCGCGAGCCCGGTGTGGGGCCGAACAGGAGCGGGATGAGCACGAATCCAAGGCCGCACGCGGCCAGCACCGCGCCGATGAGAAGCGAGGCGATCACGGCCCGCCCGGCGTCATGGCGTGTCCTTTCGGATCGCCGCTTCGAGCCGCGCCATCTCTTCTGGCGTCGCCTGGACGTCCAAGGACGCCAGTCGAGCCGTGTGGTACTCCTGCGTGCGATCGTCCGCCGCATGACGCCACCGCTGGGTCAGGATTGCGACGAGCGTCGCCCCACCACCGATCGCCACAAACGGCGCAATGTAGGCCGCCCAGTTGAATCCCTCACGCACTGGCGCCATCAGCACACGCTCGCCATACGCGGCACGGAAAGCGGCGATGATCTCGGGGTCAGTGTATCCCCCTTCGACGAGGTGCATCACGTCTTGATGCATCGCCGGCGAGATCGGACAGGTGAAGTCGGTCGTCCGACAGGTATACACGTCGAGTGTACACCCGCACTGGCAATGCAGATGATGCTCGAGCTCATCGCGCGCGGCAGCGGACATCGACGGAGCCGCCCCCGCCTTCGCCGGCAGTTGAACGGGTTTGTACGCATCGTCGTTCATGGGCCCGCTCATCGTCGTGCGGACCCCGCCCGCCTCCTGCCCCCCGCCCTGCGACTGGCGGTCCGCGCTTTGTCCCCCGACCCCTGAGCCCTGATCCCTGAACCCGCCGTTCATGGAGACCCGCGCCGCTCCAACGGCACCGGCTCCAGCGGTGAGCGACATCAGAAATTGACGGCGCGACAGCATGGGAGAGCTACGGCGCCACGCGCGCGTGGGACGGCGTCGACGGGGCCAGGCGAGCCGCATAACCGCCCTGCGACCGCGCGCGGTCGGCCTGCGGCCACATGACGATGAGCCCTCCCAACGCCATGATCATCCCGCCGTACCAGACCCACCACACGAGCGGATTGAAAGTGATGCGGATTTCCGCTGTCTCGCTCGGCAACACGCCCGTGAGGACGACGTAGACATCCTGGCTCGGTTGCGAGTAGATCCCGACAGCGGTCGACGGCTCGAATGTCGGATCCCCGCGGCTGTCCACATGCTGCCGTTTCTCGCTTTCGATGATCGGCATCGGCTTCCCGTCTCGCGTCGGCTTGAGCGACACCGCGGTCACCTGGCGATTCAACGCGTCGAACCGGGACACGCCCTGACTCACGAATTGCCAGCGGTGACCGTATGGGTCCGTAGCGCTGAACGTCTCTCCCGCTCGCAGGGTCACATCGAACTCGCGCTTGAAGACCAGACCCGCGAATGCACAGAACAGCACCACGACCCCCGCGTGGACGATGTAGCCGCCATAGCGCCGCCGATTCCGCGCGACGAGACGCAGGAAGGCAACCAGCGGGTTCTCGCCATGCATCCGCATGCGCGCCCCAACACCCTTATAGAACTCCTGCAGGATCGTGGTGGCGACGAAGCCCGCGAGCGTATAGGCGATGAGCGCGTGCCCTTCGCGGAGTCCCAACGCGAACAGCAGAGAGAGGACCGCCACGCCTCCGAAGGCCGGGGCGGCGAACTGCCGGCGCACGTTGGCGATGGACGCTCGACGCCACGCGACGAGCGGGCCGATGCCGGTGAGCGCCAGCAGCATCAGGCCGAGCGGAACATTGACGGCGTTGAAGAACGGCGGACCCACCGTGATCTTGGTCCCCCGAACGGCCTCGCTGAGAATGGGGAACAGCGTTCCCCAAAGGACGGAGAACGCGATGCCCACCAGGAGCACGTTGTTGTAAAGGAAGGCGGCCTCACGGCTGACCATGCTCTCGAGCTCGGCCTTGGCTTCCAGATCCTTGAGCCTCGTTGCCACGAGGTAGATGGTCACGGCCGTCGCGGTGACGAGGAGCCCGGCGAACCAGACGCCGACCGGAGATTGGGCAAAGGAGTGGACGCTCGAGATCACGCCGCTGCGCGTGATGAACGTCCCCAGAATCGCAAGCAGGAAGGTCGAGACCACGAGCACGACATTCCACTTGCGCAGCATCCCCCGCTTCTCCTGCACCATGATCGAATGCAGGAATGCCGTGCCGGTGAGCCACGGCAGGAGTGACGCATTCTCGACCGGGTCCCAGGCCCAGTAGCCACCCCATCCGAGCTCGACGTAGGCCCACCACATGCCGAGGGTGATCCCGACGGTCAGGAAGAACCAGGAGACGAGCGACCAGCGTCGGACGGCCGCCAACCACTCGCCGTCGAGTCGCCGTGTGATGAGCGCCGCGATCGCGAACGCAAAGGGCACCGTCGTGGCGGTGTAGCCGAGGTAGAGGTTCGGCGGGTGGAACGCCATGCCGGGATTCTGCAGCTGAGGATTCAGCCCGTTCCCGTCGAACACCTCATAGGACAAGCGACTGAAGGGGCTCGCGCCGAAACACAGCGTCGCGAGAAAGAAGAGCAGCACGGCCGAAAGCGTCCCGACGACGTACGGCATGAGCGCCCGGTTCCGCCGGCGATTCGCCCACACGGCGATCGCGCTATACGTGGACAGGATGAGCGCCCAGAAGAGCATCGACCCCTCCTGCCCCGCCCAGAAGGCCGTGAGCGTATAGAGGGTCGGCAGATTGGCGCTCGTGTAGGACGCCACGTATCGCAGCGTGAAGTCGTGACGGATGAGCGCCGTCCAGAGACCGAGTGAGGCCAGCACGACGAAGCCCCACGTCATGTAGAGAGCACGCTCCGCCGTCTCCGTCAGGTCGGCTCGGCGGAGCACGCCGCCGCTGAACGACACGATGCAGGCCCACGCCGCGAACAGCAGGGCGACCCACATCGACAGTTCGCCGATCACGACCATGGGCGCCGTCTATTCTCTACTTTCTGCAGTTCTGCTGTCTTGGGTGCGAACCACCCGCGCCTGTCGGTAGCCCGCCGTGTTCCGGTACTTGTCGGGCGCATTCTCGTAGCGAGACGCGCACTTGGCCAACAACGTGGTCGCGCGAAAGGTCCCGTCCGAGCCCAACCGGCCGTCGACGACGACATCGGCGCTGTCGGTGAACGTATCCGGAATGATCCCGCGATAGACGATCGGGTAGCTCTGGTCGCCATCGGATACACGGAAGGCGACCTCGCGGCCGCCCGGATCACGCCGAATAGAGCCTGGGGTGACTCGCGCACCCATTTTGATCCCGGACCCGATCAGCGATGGATCGGCCGCGACCTTTTGTGCGAGCTCCTGCGGCGTGACGTAGTAGACGCCGGTCGTCTTGATCGACGACGCCATGAGATACGCGGCGACCCCGAGGATCACCGCTCCGCCGACCAGGAATTTGATGCGCGGCTTCATTGCCCTACTCTCTCCATCGCATCATCCGCACGACACCCGCCATTCTCGCGCCAGATTCCAAGGGCCGTCTCGAGGCGCGACCTGGAACCCGAGCGTCGCGCGGACTGATGTGTCCGACGAGCCGGCTACTCCGGACGCGTCGCGGTCTGGCGTATCCGGGCCATGATCATCTCCAGCTCGCGCTCCGCCTGCGCTCGCTCCTCAGGCGTCCACGCACCAATGAGCCGTCGATAATCCCGAATACGCTCCAACATCTCATCGATTGCGGCACGCAATTCGAGGTTCGACCGCCGCTCAGTCGAGGTCGGTCCTGCCCGAGTTGGCATGCTGCGGATAATAGCGGTGGACGCCTGCCCGCGCGAGGTATAAACCCGGTGGGGGCGACGCATGCGTCCCCCGACGTTCTCCGCTCGGGTTTCGGGATCATGACTGCCCCTCACTGCCCGCATGCAATTACCTGATCGGCGGGTAGGGGCGACGCCGTGCGTCGCCCGACGTTAGCCCGCGCGGGCCCAGAAAAGGGCGGTATCGACCGCGCGCGCCCAAGCCGCGGCGCCAATTCGCGCCGCCTCGCGGCCAGCCCCTGGCTCGAACGTCGTCAATTGCGCGGTGGCCGATGAACGCCGCCGCATCGGGCCAGATCCCCGTCGCCAGGCCGGCGAGACCGGCGGCGCCGAGCGCCGTCGTCTCCACGACCTCGGGCCGCTCGACGCGGACGCCGAGCACGTCGGCCTGAAACTGCATCAACCAGTCGTTTTGCGAGGCACCGCCATCGACGCGCAGCGTCGTGAAATGATCTGGTGATTCCTCTGCCGCCTGGCGCATGGATGCGAGGACTTCGTCCGTTGCGTAGGCCATCGCCTCGAGTGAGGCCCGCACGAGATGTGCTCGCGTCGTCCCTCGGGTGAGACCGACGATGGTGCCGCGCGCTGCTGGCTCCCAGTGCGGCGCGCCCAGCCCGGTCAACGCCGGCACGAACACAACGCCGTCGGTGGACGGGACACTCCGCGCCAGCGCCTCCGTCTCGCGCGCGTGTGCGATGAGGCCCAGTCCATCGCGCAGCCACTGGACGGCGGCCCCTGCGATGAAGATCGAGGCCTCGAGGGCGTACGCCGTACCGCCGCGCGTATCGCACGCCACCGTCGTCAGGATGCCCGTGCTTGCGTCAGGGCTGGGGCGGCGCGAGCCCGTGTGCAGCAGAAGAAAGGCACCGGTGCCGTAGGTGTTCTTCCCCAACCCGGCGCGGTCGCACCCCTGTCCAAACAACGCGGCTTGCTGATCGCCGGCCACGCCCGCGATTGGCACAGTTCCGCCGGTCTGGATGCCCAGGAGTCGTCCGTCCACCACGCCGAAGTCACCAGCGGACGGCCGCACCTGGGGCAACGCCTCTCGCGGTACCCCAAACAATGCACAGAGCGATTCGCTCCACTCGTGGCGGTTGATGTCGTAGAGGGATGTGCGCGACGCGTTGGTGGGATCCGTCGCGTGGACCTGCCCACCCGTGAGGTTCCAGATGAGCCACGTATCAATTGTGCCGACGAGGACGTCGCCGCGCTTCGCGCGCTCGTCCCACGCGCGCTGCCGCAGCAGCCACGCCAGCTTGGCGGCCGAGAAATACGGATCGAGCGTGAGGCCTGTGGCAGCGCGGACCATGGCCGCGTTGGGAGCGAGCGCGGCACACTCCGCTGCCGTTCGGCGATCCTGCCACACGATCGCATGCGGGGCGGCGCGGGGGCGCGCACGCTCCCACGCAACGATCGTCTCGCGCTGATTGGTAATGCCGACCGCATCCGGTCGGACCCCGGCCATCGCCACCGCTTCGCGCGCCGCCTCGAGCGTGCGATCCAGGATCTCGACCGGATCGTGCTCGACCCATCCCGGCTGCGGGTAGTACTGCGTGATCTCCCGATATCCCCGCCCGACCACTCGCCCGTCGGCGCTCACGACGAGGCACGTGGTCCCTGTGGTCCCCTCATCAATTGCGAGAACGTGTTTCACTGGAGCTAGACGTTGGACGTTGGACATTGGACGTTAGACGCTGGACGTTGGACGTTAGAAAAAACCTCGGAGGCCAGCTAGATGCGCGGCGGCTGATCTTCGAGGTTGTCTCCAACGTCTAACGTCCAACGTCTAACGTCTAGCCTCTATACATCCAGATTACTCACAAACTTCGCATTCGCCTCAATGAACAGGCGACGCGGCTCGACATCATCGCCCATGAGCGTTCTGGAAGACCTGGTCGGCCTGCACCGCGTCCTCCATCGTGACCCGAAGGATGGTCCGCGTCTGCGGATCCATCGTCGTCTGCCACAGCTGCTCCGGGTTCATTTCGCCGAGGCCTTTGTAGCGCTGAATGTTCACGACGGCCTTGCCGTCGCCATTCCCGAGCCGGACGGCGATCGCATCGCGCTCCTCCTCATCGTACGCGTAGTACTCCTCCTTGCCTCGCGCCACGCGAAACAGCGGCGGCTGCGCGATGTAGACGAAGCCGGCGTCGATGAGACTCGGCATCTGCCGGAAGAAGAACGTCAGCAGCAGTGTCCGAATGTGCGCGCCGTCGACGTCCGCGTCGGTCATCAGGATGATCTTGTGGTACCGCGCGTTGTCGATCGAGAAATCATCGCGGATCCCGGTCCCCAGCGCCGTGATGATCGTCCGGATCTCCTCGTTCGAGAGCACCTTGTCGATCCGCGCCCGCTCGACGTTGAGGATCTTGCCCCGCAGCGGCAGGATCGCCTGGAACGATCGCTCGCGGCCCATCTTGGCGCTGCCGCCCGCGCTGTCGCCCTCGACGAGATACAGCTCGCACAACGCCGGATCGCTCAGCGAGCAGTCGGCGAGCTTGCCCGGCAGGGCGCTGACGTCCAGCGCGTTCTTCTTCCGCGTGAGGTCGCGGGCCTTGCGGGCCGCCTCGCGTGCCCGCGCCGCAGAGACGGCTTTCTCGACGACGATGTTCGCCACTCGAGGATGCTCCTCGAGATACGCCCCGAGCATCTCGTTGACGACCGTCTTGACCGCGCCTTCTGACCTCCGAGTTCCCGAGCTTCGTCTTCGTCTGCCCCTCGAACTGCGGCTCGCGCACCTTGACCGAGAGCACGGCGACCAGCCCCTCGCGGACGTCGTCGCCTGACAGCGTGAAGTTGTCCTTCTTGAGGAAGCTGCCCTTGGCCGCGTACGCGTTGATCGTGCGCGTGAGCGCGGCCTTGTAACCCGTCAGGTGCGTGCCGCCTTCGTGCGTGTTGATGTTGTTGACGAAGGAGAAGACCGTCTCGTTGTAGCCGTCGTTGTACTGCATCGCGATCTCGATCCCGATGTCGTCGCGCTCGGTCTCGATGTACACGACCTCGGGATGCAGCGCCTTCCGATTCTGGTTGAGGAACTGCACCATCTCGCGCAGCCCACCCCGCGCGTGGAACGTCTCCGTCTTGGCCGGTGTCTCCCGCTCATCCGTGAGCGTGATCGTGACGCCCTTGTTCAGGAACGACAGCTCGCGCAGGCGCAGCGCCAGCAGGTCGTACTGGTAGACGAGGTCCGTGAAGATCAACGCGTCGGGCTTGAACCAGACGGTCGTCCCCGTGTCCCGCGCCGCGACCTTGCCGAGCACTTTGAGCTTGCGTCATCGGTGTCGCCGCGCGCGAAATCCATGTAGTGCTCTTTGCCGTCGCGCTTCACCCAGACCTTGAGCTGCTCCGACGAGCGCGTTGACGACCGAGACGCCGACGCCGTGCAAACCGCCCGAGACCTTGTACTGCTCTTGTCGAACTTGCCGCCCGCGTGCAGCACGGTCATTGCCAGCTCGACGCCGGGAATCTTCTCCGTCGGGTGCACGTCCACGGGGATCCCGCGTCCGTTGTCGACGACGGTGATCGAGTTGTCGGCGTGGATCGTCACAGCGATCCGGTCCGCATACCCGACCAACGCTTCGTCGATCGAGTTGTCGACGACTTCGTACACGAGGTGGTGCAGCCCGCGCTCCGACGTGGAGCCGATGTACATCCCGGGGCGCTTGCGCACCGCCTCCAGACCTTTGAGGACCTGGATCTGGCCAGCGTCGTACCGTTCGTGCGCGTTATCCGTTTTTGCCATCGTCTTGAACTGGGGACACGATAGGGCGAACGGAAGCCGAAAGCCCCCGCCCGACATTCATTAGAAGTTAATGCACCCGGCTGCGGCAAGCAACCGGTGCTGGCGACCGTATGGCGTTGTGGCCAATAGAGTTACCGCTTTGCCTGCCAGCGGATTCTCTTCACGGGCGGCCGACTGGCATCCCGGTTGATCGCAGCCAGGAGCTGCGGCTCGAGCAACGACAACTCGGCCATCCACGGATTGCTCGATGACCGCCACGAACAGAGTCCCGTTCGCTGTCACACGCAGCGGCTCGGTCACGCGCAGCGACCTGCGGGCCGACGAGACTCGGCCAGTCCGGCAATCACCGCCGCCTGCGTGACTCGCGGCGCCAGGCCACTCGTCCGCAGGAAGTTCTCGATCACCGCACCCACGCGCTCGGGCTTGGTCCGGCCCGCATTGGCTGGTCGGCGCGCCATCAATCGATCATCCGCGACAGAACGCCGTCCTGGATCCGGACACGATGCAGCCGCGTGAGCCCCACCGGGATGTCCGCTGCCTTTGGCACTGCGAGGATGACCTGACCAGCGATCGACCCGGCGCGCGGGACGCCGGCTGCGCGGCTGCCGGCGAGCACGTCCAGGATGGCGCGCGAGCGCCGCTCGTCCAATTCCGCGAATGGATCATCGAACAACAATACTGGCGCGGACCCTCGGCGGCTACGGATCGTCGCCGCTTCGAGAATGCGCAATCCAATCGCCGCCGTTCGCTGCTGGCCCGCTGAGCCGTACACCCGCAACTCGCGATCACCGATCGAGAGGGTCAAGTCGTCCCGGTGCGGGCCGACCCGCGTCGCCCCGTGGCGGAGATCCCCTTCGCGGCTGGCCGCGAGGGCAGCAGCGAGCGCCTCACGCAACTCGCCCACATCGCGGACTTCCGCATCCCCTTTCTCCTTTCTCCTCTCCCCCTTCTCGCGCGCGATGGCGCGCGAGTACGTCACCTGGACACGATCGCGTTCACCAATGGCCGCACACACGTCGGCAAGCTCCCCCGCCCACTCGTGTGCCCACTGCGCACGTTCGGCCCAGAGCGTGGCGCCAGCGTCCGCCAGGAGCGGTTCCCACGCGACGAGCGCTGCTTCCAGCGCGGCCTGCGTGACGGCGTGACGGCGAGCCAACCCCCGGAGCGCCGCGTTGCGGCGGATGAGCGCGCCGCGATAGCTCTGCAACGCGGTTAGGTACCGCTTCGAAGTCGTGGCCAGAACGACATCGAGGTACCGACGGCGCCCGATGGGCGCGCCGCGAACGAGATCCACGTCGACCGGCGAAAAGGTCACCGATGGCATCGACCCCAGAGCATCGCTCAGCCGCTCCGGTACCACGCCGTCGACGGCGGCTCGTTTGCGACGGGAGGCTCGCTCGAAGCCGACCGTGATCGCGTGTTCGCTCGAGGACGGGCGCAGGACGCTCGGCGCCACTGACACCTCAGGCTCGGCGTTCCCGGGCGTTCCCTCGGTCGTCCCCGCGACCCCGCGCACGTTGAAACCCGCAGCACCGAACCGCACGACGTCCACGTCGCGCGCCCCGCGCACCGATCGGAGCAGATGCAGGTACGCGATGGCTTCCAGCAGATTCGTCTTGCCCTGACCGTTGTCGCCGATGATGACGATCCCGTCCGGCGGCAGCGTCAGCGCGACGTGCGTCAGGTTCCGAAAGTCGCGCGCCTCCAGCGCGCGAAGCCAGTGCGGCGGGTTCTGCGTCAGGTCAACAGTCGTGCCGGCCTGCCGAAGTGCCAGCGCGGCGAGACGCGGCACCGACCGCACAGAACGCAAGGACCGGCGGGTAGGGGCGACGCATGCGTCGCCCGCGGTTGCGGACGCGGCGAGACGCCCGTCATTGCCCTCGAAATTGCGGGGCGCGCTTCTCCAGAAACGCGCGCGTGCCTTCGGCCATATCCGCGGTCGCCGCGAGCAAACCGAAATGTCCCGCCTCCAGGACAAGCGCGTCGGCAAGTGGGAGATCGAGCCCCCGGTTGACCGCGTCGATGCACATCGCGACGGCCAACGGGCCGTTTGCCAGGATCGCAGTCACCAGAGCCGTCGCGACCGGCAACAGCTCGTTGGCGGGCACGACGCGATTCACCAGACCGATCCGCCACGCTTCCGCCGCATCAATCGTCTCGCCACTCAGCAACAGCTGCAGTGCACGGCCGCGCCCCACGAGGCGCGGGAGCCGCTGGGTCCCGCCGTACCCCGGCGTGATACCAAGCTTGACCTCCGGCTGTCCGAACTTCGCCGTCTCGCTCGCAATGCGCATGTGACACGCCATCGCGAGCTCGCAACCACCGCCGAGCGCAAAACCGTTGACCGCGGCGACGACGGGCTTCGGTGAGCTCTCGAATTGCTGAAACACCATTTGCCCGCGCAGCGCGCGTCGCCGAGCGTCCAACGGCTTTTGCGCTGCCAACTCGGAGATGTCGGCGCCAGCAACGAACGCACGTCCCGCACCCGTAAGGATCACCCCTCCAACGTCCGCGCGCGTACGCACCTCTTCGGCGGCAGCGCCCAGCTCGCCCATCGTCACGTCGTTCAAGGCGTTGAGCTTCTCAGGCCGATTCACCGTGATCGTGGCGATCCGGTCGGCGACGGTGAGAGTCAGGGTCTGGTAGGTCATGGCTCGGAAAATAGAACGGCTCTAACTGCGGGGTCAGGGGTCGGGGGACGGCAATGCAACCCTGAGATCGCGCCGTCCGCAGCGACATGTAGGGGCGGCCTTCAGGCCGCCCATCGTCGGCGTCGTCGTCGGCAATTGCGGATCCCCGGCTCCGGCCCTTCGGCGTTACCGCCGTTTCGCCGCTTCAAACAGTTGCCCAGTCATCGCGATATGCGCCGCCGAGACCACGACCACCACGACGCCCACGGCAATCCACGTGAGCGCAGCCATGCCCCAGTTCATGCCACCCGTGGGAACGGGCCGCGTCAGCCAGACAACGAACGCGAAGACGGCAAGCAGTCCCACGCAGACCGCGTACGCTCCGTATGCGGCCAGCCGAGCAGTCTGGCCCCGTAGCTTCATGTCCATGTTTGCATGACCTCCCGTGACAGTGTCCACCGTGCCGACGGTGCGCAGCGCGGCCCCCGCACTGATAACAATATTGTCACCAATAATGCGTGTCATCTCCCTTCTCCCGTCACCTCTCTCCCCTCTCAGGCACGAGCGCCACTAGCGCTCGGGTCCGTGGTGGGCGAGCATTAGCCGCGCGCGAGACCCTGCGCGCCGGACGGTCGGTCCGTCGTCGGAGCGGACGGAGGATGCATGCAGGAGCGTCGGGCGCGATGGTCCTGGATCGTTGTCGGCTGCGTCGCGGCGCACGTCGCGCTCGGCAGTGCGCTTGCTCAGGACACGTCTCATAAGGCCGTGCCGTCGGCGACCGGCGCTGAGAGCGCCGCTGTGCGGACCCAGCCGACGGTATTGCCGGCCGGTGCCGCCGAGACTGTCGGCGCGCGAGCGACAGGCACGCCGCAGACCGCCGCGGACTACGTCGCCTCGGGCGACCGCGAGCGTGAGTCAATGCAGGCACGCGGCGCCCTCGACGACTTCGAGCGCGCAATCGCGCTCGACTCGAACAGCTACGAGGCCCTGTACAAGGCATCACGCGAATCCGTCGATCTCGGCGAGTTCGAGCCCAATCCCGCCGCGAAGCAGCAGGACTTCGACACAGGCCTCCGGTTCGCGCAACGCGCCACCGTGGTCAATCCCACCGGGCCGGATGGGCATTTCGCCGTGGCGCGGGCGCTGGGCCGCCAGGCCCTGGCGGTCGGGGGCAAGAAACGGATCCAGTTCGCGAAAGAGGTGCGGGCCGAGGCGCTGGCTGCCCTGTCCTACGACCCGAACCACGCAGGCGCCCTGCACGTGATGGGCGTCTGGAACGCCGAGGTCATGCGACTGAGCGGTATCGAACGCTTTATCGCGCGCAATCTCCTCGGGGGTGGCGTCCTGGGGACGGCCAGCTGGAAAGAGGCGGTGCGCTATCTCCAGGAGGCAGTTGCGATAGAGCCGAAGCGCATCGTGCACCACCTGGATCTGGGAAAGGTGTACGCGGATCTCGGGGAGAAGAGCAAAGCGCGCCAGCAGTTCCAGCTCGTGTTGTCGACTCCGCCCGCCGAGTACAATGACCCCCATTACAAGGACGATGCGCAGCACCAACTGGCCCGTTTGGGGACCGGGTGACTTCCGATCAGCGCCAACCGTCAGGCGGTTGGGAGCCCCTGTGCGAGGACTTTGCCCCCGCAGCGCCGCCAGCAACCCCCCCCGCCTTGCCGTTGGTAAGAAACTTGCTTCCTACCCCGCGTTAGGATCGTCGTACGGCCCTGCCAAAGACTCCGGTGGGCGCCTGCGTCGTTGTGCGCCTTCCGGGTCGCGGTCGACCTCGAACCCCTGCCGTCATGCCGTCAGCGCCAAAGACAGTCCTGCTCGTTGAGGACAACGAGGACAATCGAATCGTCTACTCGACCATCCTTCGCCATTTCGGGTATCGGGTGATGGAGGCCCTGAATGGTGAGGAGGGCATCGCGACCGCCCGCAGCGAGAAGCCCGACCTCATCCTGATGGACATCTCGATTCCCATCATTGATGGGTGGGAAGCGACGCAAGTTCTCAAGCACGATCCAGAAACCCGCCACATTCCCATCATCGCCCTGACAGCGCACGCCTTGGCATCAGATCGTGAGCGCGCGATGCAAGTCGGGTGTGATGGGTACTTGGCCAAGCCCTGTGAGCCGCGAGCAGTCGTGGCCGAGGTTCAGCGGTTCCTGGGCCAACCGTCGGGACTGGACGGCACCAGTTCGCCTGCAGCGGCGGACCCGTCGACGACTGGTGATCCATCGACCGCCGCGAAGAACACCACGAGAAATCCAGGTGGGTCAGACCGAGGACGCGCCAACGGCGTCGCCACCGCGGGCGCCGGCGGCGGACTTGAAGGTTCGACGGGAAAGGTCGCGCGCGGCAACTAGCACGGAACGAAACACCCGCTTGGCACTGAAGGTCCGAATGTCCCCGATCGCGCTGAAGCCGTTTGGGGCCTGCGGCGCCAAGCGAGCGGCAGACACAGGGCTGGCTATGGATCATTTGACACCGCTCAGCTGGGAGCAGCAGACCTCCGATGCATGAACGACCGACACGGCGGAACGCGCGCATCTTGATCGTCGACGATCACGCCGACAACGTCGTCATCCTCCGCGATCGGTTGAGGTCGCGCGGGTATACGACGCTCGAAGCTCACGACGGTGAGGAGGCGCTGCGAGCGGTCGGTATGTTCGACGACCCACTGCCCCCTGGCACGCCACTGCCGGACCTCATTCTGCTCGACGTCATGCTCCCGCGACTGGATGGCTTCGAGGTCGCGCGTCGCGTCAAGGCGAATCCGGAGCTGCCGTTCATTCCGATCATCATCCAGACAGCGCTCGACACGACCGAAGACATGGTCGTCGGCCTCGACGCCGGCGCGGACGACTACATCACGAAGCCAATCAACTTTGCCGAGCTGGAAGCGCGCATGCGGTCGCTGCTGCGCATCAAGTCGCTCCAGGAGCAGGTTGAGCGGCAGAAGGCCGATTTGTCGGCGATCAATGATCAGTTGGTTCGGATCGCCCGCACGGACGGGTTGACGGGAATCGACAACCGCCGGCGTCTGGAAGAGCGGCTCGATGAGGCATTCGAGCATTCGCGCCGTTTCGAGGAGCCATTTGCCTGCGTGATGTGCGATCTGGATCGCTTCAAGAGCGTCAACGATACGTACGGTCACCAGGCGGGTGACGCCATCCTGCGCCAGCTCGCGCAGCTGCTGCGCGAGCAAGCCCGGGAGATCGATCGTGTCGGCCGGTATGGCGGGGAGGAGTTCATGCTGGTGCTTCCCGGGGCGTCGACGGACGCCGCAGTCGCTTTCGCCGAAAGGGTGCGCAAAGCGGTCGAGGGGCGTACATTCTCCTTCGCCGGAACGGTCATCCGCCGCACGATTAGTTGCGGTGTGGCGGCGTGGCCGCATCCAGCGATCGCCGACGTCGCCGCGTTGGTGCGGGCGGCGGATGACGCGCTGTACACCGCCAAGGCTCGGGGCCGCAATCGGGTCGTTCGGTTCGAGACGGGCGTCGGCGCATCAACGGCGGTGGACGACCCGATCGCAGAGCAAGAGCCGGACAACCCTCCTTACGACCTACAGGCGAGTGATGGAGAGCAGCGAGCCAGCGTCGGCACCACCACCCATACACCCCAGCACGCCGTCGGAGGTGGACCCCGCGGCGGAGCTGTCCGAGCTCCGGACGAAGATCGAGGAGCTGCGCCGCGAGCGTGATCACCTGGTCACCCTCGTCGACATCCTGCAAGAGATCTCAGGCTCGCTCCACTTCAGCGACATCCTGCAGACGATCGCCCGCAAGCTCGGCGAGACGTTTGGACTGGATCGCAGCTCGATCTTCCTGACGGGCGAGCCGGCCGACGTTCGACTCGTCGCGAGCTACGAGGACCCGACGATCCGCAACGTCGTGGTCGACCTCACCCGCTATCCTGAGCTCCAGCGCGCCTTCGAGTCCGGCGAGACCGTCTTCATCCCCGACGCGAGCACCGAGCCGATGCTTCGCGACGTCCGTGCGCAACTCGATATGCGCAACGTGCGCGCGATCGTCGTCGCGCCCATCCGGTGGCGCGGATCGGTCATCGGCGCGATTTTCCTTCGCATCGGGCGCGACGCGGCGCCGTTCTCGGACAGCGATGTCCGCTTCTGCCAGGTCGTCGCCTCGCTCACTGCCAAGGCGCTCCGCAATGCGCACCGCTTCGACGCGATGGTGCGCGCGACGCAGGATTCGACCCAGGCACAACGTCGCTCCGAGCTCCAGCGCATCGCACTCATTGCGTTCGTGCGGCGGTTGCTGGACCGCTACGCGAAGACCGAAGACCACATGTGGGCCGAGACATTGTTGGCGAAGGAGTCCGATGAGGAGCTCGAGCGCCTAGTCTCCGTCACCATGCAGGTGATGTCGGAAGAAGCCAAGGGGTAGCGACTGCCGCTGTTGAGCGCGGCGACCACCCCACCTGCTCCCGTTCCCGTGTCCACACCCTCCGAGTTCGCGGCACGCGCGGCCGAGCTGCGTCGCCAGTTGGACCAGGCATCGTACGAGTACTATGTGCTCGACCGGCCAACGCTCAGCGACCGCGAGTACGACGCGCTGTTCCGCGAGCTGCTGCGGCTCGAGCAGGACCACCCGGGGTTGCGCACACCGGAATCGCCGACGCAGCGAGTCGGTGCACCACCGCAAAGTCAGCTCCCGAAACACCGCCACCTGGTGCCCATGCTGTCGCTGGCGAACGCCTTCACCGACGAGGAAGTCGTGGCATGGGACGAGCGCCTCGCCCGTCTCGTCGGAGACGCCGTCCAGCGCGGCGGCTACACGACTGAGCTCAAGATCGACGGCGCCGCGGTCAGCCTCACCTATCAGGACGGTGTGCTCATCACCGGCGCGACGCGCGGCAACGGCGTGATTGGCGAGGACGTCACACCCAACCTGCGCACCATCCGGGACATTCCGCTGCGCCTCCGGACGAGTGGCCCGCGCGTTCCCCCGCGCATCGAGATCCGGGGTGAGGTGTACATGCCGTTCGATCGATTCGAGCGGATGAACGAGGCGCGCGCCGTGGCGGGCGACCCCGTGTTTGCCAACCCGCGCAACGCGGCCGCGGGCTCCCTCCGACAGCTCGATCCGAGCATTACGGCCACCCGCCCGCTGCGCTTCTTCGGGTACGCGGTCGCGCGCCCCACAGACGGTGAAGGACCGGCGCTCCCCTTTCGAACCCAGTGGGAGCTGCTCGATACCCTCACCGCGTGGGGGGTTCCAGTCGCGCCGGATCGCGCGCGGTGCCGGACGCTCGCCGACGTCGCCGCGTGGGCCCACGACGTCGAGCACCGCGTGCGCGCCACACTCAACTTCGCGATCGATGGCGGCGTCGTGAAGGTCGACGGACTCGCACTACAGGACGAGTTGGGCGTCGTCGGTGGCCGCGAGCCCAGGTGGGCCATCGCGCGCAAGTTCGCGCCCGACATTGCCGTCACGCGGTTGCTCGACATCGGGGTCAACGTCGGCCGCACCGGGGCGCTCAACCCCTTCGCCGTGCTGGAGCCGGTCGAGATCAGCGGCGCGACCGTGAAGCTCGCGACGCTGCACAACTTCGACCTGGTCACCGAGAAAGATCTTCGGGTCGGCGACTGGGTGCAGGTCAAGCGCGCTGGTGAGGTGATCCCCCAGATCATTGCCCCGCTGGTCGACCGTCGGGATCCCCACGATCCGCCCCGCGTCACCGAAGCCCCGCTCCACTGCCCGGTCTGCGGCACGGCCGTGGAGCGCGACCCCGAGGAAGTCGCGATCTATTGTCCCAACGTCTCCTGCCCCGGGCGACGGCTCGAAGCGCTCGTCCACTTCGTGTCTCGCGGGGCCATGGACATCCGCGGGTTGTCGTACGCTCGCATCAGACAGCTCGTCGACGCGGAGCTGATCGATGACGTGGCGGACATCTGACACGCTCACCGCACCCCAGATCGCCGCGCTCGAGCGCCTCGGTGAGAAGAGCGCAGCCGGCCTCATCGCAGCGATTGACGAGAGCCGGCAGCGCCCCTTGTCGCACCTGCTGTTCGGACTCGGCATTCGGCACGTCGGATCGACGGCCGCGGAGCTGCTTGCCCGGCGCTTTGGCACGCTCGACGCGCTTGCCCGCGCCGACGAGTCGGACATCGTTGGCGTGCGAGGTATCGGGTCGACGATCGGCCACGCAGTCACGGCTTTCTTCGCCGACTCGACAGCCAAGCGACTCATCGCCAAGTTGCGGCGGGCCGGCGTCAACTTCACGGAGCCGCACCGCGTGGAAGCAGGCGGTGTCTTCGAGGGGATGGCCGTCGTCATCACCGGGACGCTCCCGTCGCTTTCACGAGACCAAGCGTCGGCCATGATTGAGGCCGCCGGTGGTCGAGTGACGAGCTCCGTGTCCAAGATGACCGCGTTCCTGGTCGCCGGAGCCGACCCGGGATCGAAGTTGGAGAAGGCTCGTTCGCTGGGCACGCAAATCATCGACGAGGCCGAATTGCTTCGCCGATTGGGAAGGGTCTAGGAAAATGGGACAAGCACCAACTCACACCGTTCGCACCACTTCGTGAATGGGCTGGTAGGGGCGACGCAATGCGTCGCCCTCCGTCACCGCCCCTAACGGGGTTAGCTCTAGGAAAATGGGACCGGCACCAACTCACACCGTTCGCACCACTTCGTGAATGGGCTGGTAGGGGCGACGCAATGCGTCGCCCTCCGTCACCGCCCCTAACGGGGTTAGCTCTAGGAAAATGGGACCGGCACCAACTCACACCGTTCGCACCACTTCGTGAATGGGCTGGTAGGGGCGACGCAATGCGTCGCCCTCCGTCACCGCCCCTAACGGGGTTAGCTCTAGGAAAATGGGACCGGCACCAACTCACACCGTCCGCACCGCATTGTGAATGGGCTGGTAGGGGCGACGCAATGCGTCGCCCTGCGTCACCGCCCCTAACGGGTTTAGGAACATGGCACATTCAATCGACCTCGCGAACCACCAGATGGTGGCGCTCACCCGGGCCTCGTTGGCGACGCTCCGGGCAGCCCTCGTTCGAGACGCCGGCCCGGCTGCCGCGACGTATCTGCAGGAGGCGGGATACGCCGGCGGGGAGACGCTGTTCGCCTCGTTCGCCGCATGGCTGCTGGACCGGGGAATCGACGAACCGGAGGCTTTGGATGTGGCGACGTTCGAGCAGCGAGCCTCGGAATACTTCCGGGAAGCCGGCTGGGGCTCACTGACGATCGGCACTCTGCACGACGCCGTGGCCACGCTCGACTCCGAGGACTGGGGCGAGGCTGACCCCTCCAGCGCCCTGGATCACCCCGGCTGCCACCTCACGACCGGCATGTTCGCCGACTTCTTCGGCCGGATCGCCGACCATCCAGTCGCCGTGCTCGAAGTCGAATGCCGGTCCGCCGGCGATGCGCGCTGCCGCTTTCTCGTCGGTAGCGCCGAGGTCATGACGCACGTCTACGAGGCTATGGGCCATGGCGTGGCGTACGACGCGGCTGTGGGGTAAGCCTGAACTGCGGGGCGGGGATCAGGGGTCAGGTCGGGGAACAAATCGAAAGGCCGGTCGCGGTACACAGCAACTGGCCTTGGACCGGTAGGGGCGACGCATTGCGTCGCCCGTTGTTTTCGTGCCGGTTGTCGTTACCCCAAACCCCAGACCCCAAACCCGCCCTTCAGCCCTCACCCGGACTGTCGAGCCCCTCGTACATCGGGTTAGCCACCAGCTCCCCCTCGACCAGCACCTCCCGGTCCCACGGAAGCACGATCGTGCTTTCCGTCGCGAGGGCGTAGAAATCCGGTTCGAAGGCGCCGGTCTTGAAGCACACCGCGGTCCGCACCTGCGCGGCGCCCGCATTGACGATCGCGGCGACCGCCAGCCGCATGGTCGCGCCTGAGTCGCAAGTTTCGTCGACGATGAGCACGCGCCGCTCGCGCACGTCGGAGGGCGCCTCGCCAAGCACCGCCGGCGTCTCCCGTACGCGATCTGCTCGAAGCCGGCGACTCACCATGATCGAGTGGAATTCGCGGTCGAGAATGGCCGACACGACCGCCGCGGGGACCACCCCGGCAGTCGCGATCCCGACCACGAGCTCGGGGTCATAGGCTCGGGCGACCCTGAGCGCCAGCGCACGCGATAGCTCGCCGAAGAGCGGCCATTCGATGTGCATGACACCCTTTGTGTGGTCGACGACATAGCGGCGCGGTGACATGGGCCAAAGCTATGCCCCACGTCGGTTGCTCGGGAGTGGCCAGACGCCTACCTTATCGCCGTATGTCGTGGCTCCGCCGCCTCCTAGGCGGCCCGTCCGATCACGAGGTGAAGCCGCAGCGGCTCGATTACCTCAGTGAAGCGCTGACGCTGGAGCGCCAGGGCGACTACGACGCCGCTCTTACCTCCTACAAACTGGCCTTGCGGGACCAACCAAACGATCACCGTGTACTGCAAAACATGGCGATCGCCTACTCGAAGACCGGGCGCCACGAAGAGGCCGTGCGCTGTTATCGGCGTGCGCTCGACCTCCAGCCGCAGCTCTCGGGCGCCCACTATGGTCTCGCCTTTCTCCTGCTGAAACGCGGCGACCCGCGCGGGGCGCAGCTGCACCTGGAGCAGTTCCTGGCCGCACCCCCAAAGAGTGCGGAGGCGGACCGATGGGTTCGGCACGCCCGACAGGCACTCGACCAACTACGAGCCGGCGGCGAGGTAAGCGACCCCGACAACCGGCGCACCATTCTCGATGACCGCGACCTCAGCGACGGCAACGCCGCCTTCGACGCCAGTCTCTAGCCCCCCGGCGCCGCGGCGGCTCGGCCAGGTCGTCTCGGTCGTCAGCCAGAAGGGGGGCGTCGGGAAAACCACGACCGCCGTCAATCTCGCGGCCGCGTTCGCGCTACGCGGGCTGCGGACGCTGTTGGTCGATGTGGACCCGCAAGGCTCCGTCAGGTACGGCGCGGGCCTCCGCCGCGGCCACGCCACGCGCGGCTTCTTCGACTACCTCGTCGGACAGACCGGCCTCCGCGAAATCATCTTGCCGACGCAGATCCCGTGGCTCCGCGTGTTGCTCGTCGGCACCGTGACCGAGGAGGCGAGCCACACCGGCTACCAGGCCCTCGTGTCCGACACCGACATCCTGCACGAGTTGTTGGACGAGGCCCGCGCACGCTGCGATGTGGTCATCGTCGACACACCGCCGGGGCTGGGGTCCGTCGTGCGCCGCACGCTCGAGGCGAGCCAACACGTGCTCATCCCGCTGCAATGCGAGCCATTGGCGCTGCACACGACGCCGCAGATTCTGCGTGCGATTCAGGCCATCGTCGCGACCAACTCCGAGCTCACCCTCGACGGAATCCTCTTGACGATGTACGAGCCGTCGAATCCGGCGTGCATCCGCGTCGCGCAATACGTCCGCACGCACCTGCCGTCGGACATGGTCCTCGAGATCGTCGTGCCGCGCAGCTCGGCAACAGCTGACGCCTTCGCCGCCGGGCAGCCAGTCGTGATTCGCGATCCCGCAGATCCGGCCGCACAGGCGTACGTCAAGCTCGCGACGCTGCTGGCGGAGCGCTTTCAGTGAGGGCGCCGGCCCTCTGCGGCCGGCGTCTCGCCCTGGCGGCAACCCTCGCTGTCTCGGCGACGCTCGCCGCAGCGTGCGCCGACGTCCCCACCGATCCGACACTCGTGTTTTCCATGTCGATCGATTCGGCGCCGAGCCCATCGGTCGTGGCGGGCGACACGCTGCGCGACACCAACGGCGTCGTGAAACCGCTGACGGGAGAGGCCTTCAACCTCCAGGGAAAACTCCTCCCCAACGTCCCGGTCCGCTTTACCACGCTCACCCCCAGCCAGCTCACGATCAACACGTCCAACTTCGCGATCGGGGTGCGCGGCGCAGACAGCGTCGCACGGCTCGTCGCCACTGCACAGAGTCTGCAGTCCCTGCCGTTCCTGCTTCCCGTCGTGCTCCGGCCTGATAGCATTTTGTATGCGGACAGCGACTCCATCACGACCATGGCGCTCTCGCTGACGAGCCCCGATACCACGTCGGCGGGCCTCGACATCGTGCTCAGACACATTCCCGATTCGCTCAACGGGGATTCCGTCACGCGCACCTATATCGTCCACTACCGGATCATCTATCCCGCGAGCGCCGCGAAGGGCACCGGCACGCCCAGCGACACCACGCTGTTCGCGTACCTGGTCGATGGCAGCGGCAACCCGTCGCGCACTGACACGACGGACGTCAATGGCCTCGGGACGAGAAGCATCGTGTTCGCCGTCGGCAGGATCAAACCCAACACCAAGGATTCGGTGGTCGCTGTCGCGACCGCGATGTACCGGACCACACCGGTTGGCAACAGTCCGCTGCGATTCGTCATACACTACACTGCCCCCAGTCTCTCCAGCGACGTGAATCGATCGTCGGCCATCTCTCCCTGCTCCGGGCGTCTCTGCAATGGCCACCACTAGCGCCGCCGCGTCGGCCCCGCTCGCGGCCACTGTCACACGCGACGCATCCGGGCCAAAGCCGCGCCCGGCGCCGGGGACGCTCACGCAGCTGTTTTACGAGGCGGTCGAGCGCTACGACAAACCCGACGCACTGCAATACAAGCGCGACGGGAAGTACCGGCCAGTCTCCCACCGCGACCTCCTGACCCGCGTCCGCCACGCCGGGCAGGGCCTCCTGCAGCAAGGCATCAGCCCCGGCGACCGCGTCGCCATCCTGTCCGAGAATCGTCCGGAATGGGCAGTCGCGGACTATGCGTGTCTCACGGTCGGCATAACCGACGTGCCGTTGTATCCCACTCTGCCGGCACAGCAATTGGTCTTCATGCTGCGCGACTCCGGTGCGACGGCCGTTTTCGTCTCGACGAGTGTGCAGGCGGCCAAGATCGGGGAGGTCCGCTCGCAGCTCCCGGCGCTGCGCCTCGTGATCTCGTTCGACGAGGAACCGCTCCCCGGCGTCGACCTGACGATGAGTGAGCTCGAGTCCGTTGGCGCAGGAGACGACGGCATGGGTGCTGCGCAGCGGTATCGCGATCGCGCACTGGCCGTTCGACCGGACGACCTCGCGACCATCATCTACACCTCCGGCACGACGGGCGAGCCTAAAGGGGTCATGCTGACCCACGACAACATCTACTCCAACGTCGCCGCCGCGCGCACGGTGCTGCCATTTGTCGGCAATGATGTGTCGCTCTGCTTCCTGCCCTTGTCGCACATCTTCGGCCGCATGGCGGACCATTATCTCATGTTCGCCGTCGGGGCATCGATCGCCTATGTCGAATCGATCGATTCGCTGATCGTGAATCTGGGCGAAGTGCGCCCGACCTTCGTGCTGGCCGTGCCCCGTGTGTACGAGAAGGTCTACGCCGGCGTGCTCGAGCAAGCGCATCGCTCGCCCACGAAATGGCGCTTGTTCAATTGGGCCGTGGCCACCGGCGGCGCATGGGCCGACGCGCGACTCGCCGGCCGGCCGGTCGACGGCTGGCTCGCATTGCGCTACGCCGTCGCCCAACGCCTCGTGTTCGGACGACTCCGCTCGCGCTTCGGCGGCCGGCTCCGTTTCTTTGTATCCGGCGGTGCGCCACTCGCGCCCGACATCAACCGTTTCTTCTACGCGGCGGGGCTGACAGTCCTCGAGGGATACGGCCTGACCGAGACGAGTCCCGTCATCGCGGTCAATACGCCCGAGCACTTCCGGATCGGCACCGTGGGCCGCCCCATCGCCGGGGTCGAGGTACACATCGCCGACGATGGCGAGATCCTCACGCGTGGGCCCAACGTAATGCGCGGGTACTTCAACAAGCCCGACGAGACTCGTGCCGCGATCGACGCCGAAGGTTGGTTCCACACCGGTGACATCGGCGAGATCCACGATGGATTCTTGGCGATCACCGATCGCAAGAAGGATCTCATCAAGACCGCCGGCGGCAAGTTCATCGCGCCCGCACCGCTCGAGAACCGCGTCCAGGCGAGCCCGTTCGTCGCGCAGGTCGTCCTGATCGGCGACCGCCGCAAGTACAGCGTGCTCCTCGTGGTGCCGAACTTCACGCATCTCGAGCGCTGGGCCAAGACCAGTAACCTCATGTGGACCACGCGAGCCGACCTCATCGCACTCCCCGCCGTCCAGCAGAAAATGGAACAAGAGACGCTGGGCCGACTGACCGGTCTGGCCAGCTTCGAGACGCCGAAGCGCGTCGGACTCCTGGAGCACGAGCTGTCGATCGACGCCGGCGAGCTGACGCCCACCCTCAAGGTGAAACGCCGCGTCATCGACGAGAAATACCGCGCGCTGATCGATTCGCTTTTCGTCTAACGTCCAACGTCTTGCGCTTAGCATCTAGCGTCTAGCATCTAGCGTCCAGCGTCCAGCGTCCAGCGTCCAGCGTCTAGCCTCTAAGCCCTCCGCAACATCACCGGCGCCTGGTCGAACTCCGCCACTCGTTCCGCCACCCACACCTCCGTGTCACGCGCCAGCTCTCGCATGCCCTGTGGCACAGCAGCCGACACGGGCGCGATGAGACGTCCGCCAACGCGGAGTGCACCGGCGATACCGCCGGCGGCCGATCCCGTCTCCGCATCGAGCATCACACCACGGAGGACACCAGCCGCGAATGGCGAAGCCTCGGCATACATCGGCGTTACGTCATTCCACCCCGCGATCGCGCCCGGCGGGTTCAACAGCACGACCGAGACATCGGCCTGCTCGGAGAGCGCCTGAGCCAGCGCACCCTCGACCCCGCCGAGGACGACGATGCCTCCGGGATCGACGAGACCCAGGAGTGCCGCCGCGCGAAGCACCGCCTCCGCTGACCGCGATTGAGCAGGCGGCCGCGCGCGACAATGGTCTCGCTGCTCCGGCTCGAAGACGATGCCGCCCTGGTCGATCTCAAATCGCGCGTCGCAGATCGGGCAGGCGAGTATGCCGTACTCGACCGAGCCCCCCGTAGCAGTCCGATCGACCGTGGCGACCAACGCGCTCGACTCGTGCGAGCGCGGACACCGCAGCACATCTGACCAGGGCGAGGTGCACTGCGTGAGACTCAGCTCGGAGACAGGCGGATCTCGTCGACACTCACGCGCGGCGGCCGCGTGACGACGAAAAGGACCGCGTCGGCGACGTCGGCGGGGCTGAGCATCGCGTCGGCGGTCGGGAACGACGCCCGCGTTTCCGGTGCGAGCTCGTCCCACAACGTCGTGTCGACCGCACCGGGCGAAAGGAGGGTCGTCCGCACGCCTGTGGCGGCGAGCTCTGCGCGTAAGACTTCGTGCAACCCCCGCAGTCCGAACTTGCTGGCGGCGTATGCCCCGTTGCCGGGAAAAGCGACGTGATCGGCGATGGAGCCGAGTGTCACGACGTGCCCCCGACCGCGCTGACGCATGCCGGGAAGGAATGCGTGCACCAGCCGAAAGGGCACGGAGAGGTTGAGCGCGAGGAGACGATCGAATTGCTCCGGCGACGTGTCGGCGACTGGCGCGATCAGAAACGCACCGGCGTTGTTCACCAGCACGTCGGGCGCCCGACCGAATGCCTGCTGGGCCGCGTGCACGACGGCTTCGATGCTGCCGGGCGCGAGGAGATCCAGCGTGAGATCGATGAGTCCGGGATCGGGACTCGTGACACCGCCGCGGGAGACCGCAAGCACACGAGCGCCCGCCGCGACGAGTGCACGCGCGACTGCGCGGCCGATACCTCGGGATGCGCCGGTAACAACGGCGGCGAGATCACGCAATGGAGCAACGGCTTCGAGCGGCGAGGCACGCCTCGCCCGTTCGCCGCCCGGTTTATCGGCCGCCAGGCCAGGGTCCATACGCGAGACGGAAGAATTCATCGCGTGTCTTGGCGTCCGAGCGGAACGTCCCACGCACGGCACTCGTGATCGTCTTCGAGTTCTGCTTCTCGACGCCGCGCATCATCATGCACAGATGCTGCGCCTCGATGACTACCCCGACGCCGTAAGGCTCGAGCACACTCTCGACCGCGCCGGCAATCTGCTCGGTCAATCGCTCCTGCACCTGCAGGCGACGCGCGAATACCTCGACCACACGCGGCAGTTTCGACAGCCCGACGATGCGCCCGCGTGGGAGATACGCGATGTGCGCGCGGCCGAAGAAGGGAAGCATGTGATGCTCGCACAGGGAGTACAACTCAATGTCGCGCACCATGATCATGCTCTCGTGCTTCTCCTCGAAGACCGCATCGCCAATCACCTGCGCCGCATCGAGTCCATACCCGCGCGTCAGCCAGGTCAGCGACTTTGCGACCCGCGCCGGTGTCTTGAGAAGCGCCTCGCGATCCGGATCCTCGCCCAAGAGCTCGATCTCGCGACGAACGACCGCCTCGAGCTCAGCCGCTCGGGTGCGATCAGCCGCCAGAAGCGTCTCCTCGTCCCGCGCCTCCACTTCCACGCGACCGGAAGCGACCTCGGCGGCCCGCACTCGCGCAGCGGTCGCTTTATCGACACTGCGGTTGGCGGTGCGAGTGCGACCGGTCCCGACTGGAGCAGCCGGTCGACGGCCTGCCCCGTTGTCATCTCGCGAATTCGACATGGTGACGTTCCATTGCAAAAGAGAAGGCCCCGCTACGCGGGGCCTTCGAAATTTGGGGGTGCGAAGAGGGGTTTTTGAAGCCCAGTCGAATGTATGAGGCCCTCACCATGTCTTCCGCCGTCCCCGCACTGGGGCATGACGTCAACACAGATTGTCGAACCCACTCGGTGGACTTATCGGCTCAAAAATTAAACCTCTTCGCCCCTACCAACTACCAAAGCAATATGTGTTCGCAGACCTCGATGCAACCAAACGCGGCTGTCGTCGGTTTCATTCGCGCGTGCACTGCGTTGCAACGCAATGTAGGTGCCGCCCCATATACCGTCAATCACGACGCAGCCACCCACTTCGTCACAGAGTCGACGCAATCGTCACGATGTAAGAGGTTAGACGTTGGACGTTAGAGTTTGGACGTTAGAGAGAAACCTCGGGCCGAGCGAAGTGCACCGCTGCTGGCCCCGAAGTTTGTTCTCCAACGTCTAACGTCCACCGTCCACCGTCTTACGTCGTGCGCGGTTCGCTGCACTCCGCGGCACGCATGCGGCCACACTGCGCGCGGCCTGGCGCACCACGGGGTGGAGCGACACGTTTCTTCGCTCACGTCTTTACCCGCCGCTAGCTTCACACTATGGACATCGGCCTCGTCGCAGCGATCATCATGCTTATCGTGTGGGCAGTCGGCGCGTTCGCACTCGACGCGCCTGGCTGGATCCACCTGCTGCTCACCGTGGGAATGTTTCTCCTGATCTGGCGCATTGCCGTGGTTACAGCGGGTCGATCCCGCGCGAATGCCGCGGACCGCGATAAGGGGTAAGCGACGCGACAGCGTCCGCGGCCAGCCCAGCCAAGTCCACCGTTGAGTTCGCCACAGTCGCGCCATATGTTTGAGCGCCTTCTCACCAGGGGTGCCTGCTTATGCGCAAGACTCCTGTACGTGCAGCACTCGTCATCCTCTGCGCAGCGATCGGCTTGGATGCCAATGCGCAAGCGACGACGGACTCGACGCACCAGGACCCGACGAGTCAGGTGACCGCGGCTGCTGCCGCACCAATGCCCGCCGGCACTGCGGCCGCCGCGGCCGGCGTCGGGTTCGCGATGCCATTGGACGTTCGTGGCTATCACATGACTGACTCCCTGCGTCTGCCCGGTGCCGGCCAAGCCACGCAGTACACGTACACGCACCCGCCGCATGATCGCATCACGGTCTTGGTGTCGCCGTACGAGTCAGGAACCCCGCTGCGCACGCAGGATGACACGACGGGGATGCTGCAAAGCACCGTCGACATGTTGCGCATGTCGCTGGACAACACCTACCACCAAGGCGATCTCACCGCCTTCAATGTGCTGTCGGAGCGGAGCGACGACATGAAAGCGGCGGGGCGCAAGATACGCGGCTACTCGTTGGTCGTCGGCCTGACACACCGTGGCGCGGTCACTCTCCCCACGTTGTCGACGTCAGCGTGCAACGCCGGCAACAACACGGTCGTGGCGAGAGACACCAGCCGGCAGTTTGGGTCTGGGTCGAGCACCGAAATGCTGCGAGGCTGTTCCACCTCTTCGGGTCGCGCCTTCGAGGGGTATGTGTACTACGCTGCCTGGGCCTTCGGCGACCGGATAATCCGCGTTCGCGCGGACCTGCCGCAGCAAGTAGCCGCAAATGAGCAGGCTCCCGATTTCGCTAAGAAACTGTTGGCCGCGCTGGCGGGGTCGCATTGAGGCGGAGGGCCGAACGCCAGGGTCAGTTTGACCCTCAATAGCGGTGGCTAACGCACTTTACTGTTGAGCTTGGCGCCCGGGCGCCATATGTTTGGGCGCCCTCGAGAGCAGTCTTCCCACCGTGGAACGCGGGCTGGACGGGCTCGGCCTGCTGCCGACTGCTCGACTCTCACTGGAGAGCCTCTATGCGACTGGCCCTCGCACGTGCAGCACTGCTCGTGGTTTCGGTAGGGATCGGCTTTGACGCGGCCGCCCAGGCAACGACGGATTCCACCCACCGCGACACCACGGCGAACACCGCGGCGCCCAACGCCGTCGCCGTAGTCAACACCACGGCCGGCACCAAACCATCGATGCCTACGGAGGTGCGCGGGTACCGCCGGACCGACTCCGTGAGTCTAGGCGATGCCGCTAATGGCGTGCAGTACATGTACACCCGCAACAAGAACGATCAGATCAACGTCTTCGTCGCGCCGTATCAGCCGGGAGATAAGCTCAACACGGCCGAGGACTCCACGAACTTCGCGCTGGACGACGTCGATCGATTTTATCAGACGATTGAGTTAGCGGCCCAGCGAGGGACCGTGATTCACGCGTTCCGCCTGCTGCATCGCGGACCCGATGACTTCAAGGCCCACGGTCACACCGTGCGCGGCGCGGCCGTGTGGGCGATTTTCCAGCGGCGTGGCACCGCGGGCACGCTGTTCACGTACTACGCGGTGTTTCCTGTGCCGGGAGCGGTAGTTCGCGTACGCGCCGAGCTCCCCGCGATCACCGTCGGCAACGATGAAGTGCCGCTGTTCGCGAGGATGCTCGTCGGCGAGATGAGCCAGCAGTAGGAGGGCGCCTCGCCGGTTGGGCGCGCTGGGGTCGCAATGCATCCAACATGGAGGGGCGGCCTTCAGGCCGCCCACCCAGTCCCCATCTCAATACTAGGTGTGTGCCGCGTCCGCTGGTCCGGTGTCCGGTGAGCGCTCGATGACCGGTACCGGCCCAGCGGGCGGCGTCCGTCGCTCGACAACCAGCGTGTAGTGTCCAGCGAGCGCGCCAATCGCCGCGAGCGCCGCGAGCGCTGGCGCCAACAACACGCCGACCACACCCGCGGTCAGCGGTAGCTCCATCACGGTGTGGCCCTGATCGTTCTTCACGATGATGCGGCGCACGTTGCCCTCGTGAATGATCTCCTTGGCCTTCGCCACGAGATTGGCGCCCGGTACGTGATGCTCTTCAGTCTGAGTCGGCAATGTCATGGATGCTCTCTGGAGAAAGTGAGTCCCACTCATCTTACGCGTCGCGCACGCCTCGAGTTTCGGCCGCACATTTGCTTCCCCGTAGTCGACTTTCCACGCCCAACCGGCAACCACACAACGTCTTAGCGGTGTCTATCCCTTCGGCAGGACCATTTCAGTGTAACACCCGGCGAGCCTCGCCAACCACGGGCAGTCGTCGCAGCGCCAGCTGATCCACTGAAGGTCGTTACGCGCAACCTGGACCAAACGAATCGGGGACGAGCCATCGCCTCGCTCACCCCCGTCCTTCTTGACCCCAAGCCCTCGTCCCATGCGTGCACTGATCGCGCTTCTCGCAATCACGACGGCGCTCCCCGCGCAGGACAGCGGGACGCCTCGCGATCGACTCGTCGTCAGCACGGCGTGGCTCGCGAACCATCTCCACGACAAAGACCTTGTCCTGCTGCAGGTCGGCGACTCGAGCACGTACCTGCAGGCGCACATCCCTGGCGCCAGACTCGTGACCCTCGAAGAGGTTTCGGCCGGCATGAGCGGACCCATGGACATGGATCACAAACTGATGCTCGAAATGCTCCCGCCCGACGTGCTGCAAGCCCGCCTCGAGGCATTGGGCGTCTCGGACCGGTCGCACGTCATCGTGTATGTCGCGAAGGACCGCATCAGCGCAACGACCCGCGTTCTGTACACACTGGCCTACGCGGGAATCGGCGCGTCATCGGCACTGCTCGACGGTGGATTGCCTGCATGGCAAGCCGAGGGGAGGCCGGTCGAACACGGACCGCCAACGCCGGTCGCGGTCGCTACCATGACGGCCCACGCCGAGCCCTGGCTCATCGTCACGGCGGATTGGGTACAGACACACGGCACCGCGCCGGGCATCGCATTGCTGGATGCTCGCGAAGCTTCGTTCTACAATGGAACGGAGAAAGACGATGGCCCGCGCCGCGGCCATATCCCCGGCGCGAAGAGCCTCCCCTTCGAGGAGCTCTTCGATGCGACGCAACGCCTGCTCAGCCCCGACGCGCTGCGCGCACGATTCGCGCAGGCAGGCGTCCAGCCCGGCGACACGGTCGTCGCCTATTGCCACATCGGCCAGCGCGCGACCGCCGTGCTCTTCGCCGCTCGCACGCTCGGCTACCCGGTTCGCCTCTACGATGGATCGTTCCAGGAATGGGGTCGCCGCACCGATCTGCCGGTCGATAATCCCGCCGCATCCGCCCGATAACGCGGCCGCGCCTTGCGGTGACCGGGAGCGACACCCGCGTGTGCCGCGCCTGATGACGCCGTAAATCGGCGGGTAGGGGCGACGCCATGCGTCGCCCGTCATCGCCGTCCACACGAACCGTCACCGGGGCCGCCCGTTTTGACAATGTGGTACCACGGTACCATCATTGCTCCATGCCCGTTCGCGTGCAACGCGTGCAAACCGGTGTGCGCCTCGAGAAGCACCTGCTGCAGGTCCTCAAAGGACTCGGCGCATACCTCGACTTGTCGCTGGGCGATCTCCTCGAGGGCATCGTGCTCCATGCGTTCGAGGGACGCGCACCTTTCTCCGAGGACACGCTGACCCGGATCGCCACACTGCGCGATGTGTATCGGCTGCGCCTCACCGCGGCCGATAGCCATCAGCTGCTAGAGGACCCGGACACCGTTCCCGCTCGCCCGCCACGTCGCGCGCGCGTCGCGCGCCGGCGATGAGCGCACATCAATGACGTCAAACGATCACGGGTTGTCCTCCGCAGTCCCGCGTCCCGGACCACAGCCCTTTGCAGGCGGATGGTTCCGCCTGCTGTACGTCGCGTGCATCGTCGCCTTGAGCGTGCAGACGATGGCCGGCGCGAAAGGCCTGCAAGACCATCACTTCTGGCTCGCGGCTCTCGAGATCGTCGGCGCGCTGCTGCTCCTGGTAGCCACGCTGCAGCGCATCGGCCTCGTGATCCTGTTGACGGTCTACACCGTGGCCGCGCTGATCACGATCCACGCCGGGCACCTGCCCATCTATCTCGTGCTGTACGCCGGGACGGCCGTGTTTCTCGTGCAACGGGGTGCGCCACCCCAGGGCGCTTCGCGCCCCAGAGGGTAGAACTACAGAGCGTGGAAAGTAGACTACGTGCCGACGCGGGTGTTTAGCATTCGTCCACTTTCTACTTTCTGTGGCTCTACCTTCTCGGCCGCGCGAGCGGCCGCGGCGCATGCGTCGCCCTTTTACGCAGGCGCGGTCACCGGGCCTTGCGGCGTCGTAGCCTCGACGCGTTGACGCGCCGGGAACCAGAAGTGGATGATGAGAGCCCACACCACGAGCACGCCGAAGACCAGTACGCTGCCTTCGGGTCCTACTGTGCCACCGGTGAGCAGCGTCGGGCCATGAAACGATGAGTTCAAGATGTGACCCTGCGCGACGGTGCCGCTGTCCGGCGTACCGAAGAAGCAGGTCTCACCCCAGTCCCACGACGCGTGCATCCCGATACTCAACCAGATATTGCCGGTCCGCCACACGGCAAACGCTGACAGGAGCCCGAAGCTGCCGGCCATCACCGCCCCGATGATCGCCTCGCCCTGGTTGCCGAGATGCAACCCGCCAAACACGATCGAGAGCACGATGGCAGCAGGCCAGAAGCCGACGGCTGAGCCCAACGTCGACTGCAGGTAGCCGCGGAAGGAGAACTCCTCGAAGACGCCGACACAGATGAAGCCGAAGCCGTACAGCGCCGCATCTTTCCACGCGTCGAAGCCGGTCAGCGCCTGGCCGTCCATCGAGTACGCACCGACAGCGGCCATCAGCAGGAGCAGCAGGCAGAGCATCGCGAACCCGAGCGGCACCCCTTGCCAGAACCGTTTCCCGAAGGCTTGCGAGACTGGGAGGCCATAATCCGCGAACGAGCGCTTCTCGATCCGCGTCATGATCGCGGCGGACACGATCACGAGGAACGGCGTGAAGATGCCCAGGAGCTGCCCGCCGGGTGTCATCTGTTGGTCGTTCCGTGCGATGAAGAACTCGCGCACCCCCGGAGTGTGGAGCGCGATGAACGACACGGTGTACCCAATGGCGAAGACCAGCGTCACGAAGATCAGGATCCGCCAACCAGGGCGAATTCCCGTGGGTCCCATGAAAACCTTGTGAATCACCGACCGTGGGTGGCCGGATCCTGGCGGCACACCGGGGCTGGAGTTCGAATCGTCTGGACCTGCGCCTGGGTTCATGGTTCCTCCGTTAGCTGCACTACGGTAGGCGCCATCTGACGGTTTCCCCCGGCCCAAGCCCCTGACGGTGAAGTAGCGACGTAATTGCAACATTGGCGCCGTGAAGATGACCATGCACCGACGGAGCGCGAGCCAGATGTAGCGTCGGATCGGTAATGGGTCTAGCCCGATCCTTGCCTTGTTGACGGTCGGCTGTCTCCAACCCACCAACGGCCCACGGCCGCACCTTCACAGGGAACAACCATGAGCATGTCGTCGCGGGTTTACTGCACTGTCATCGCCGTCGCCCTTCTTCCATGTTGGGCGATCGCTCAGTCCAATGTGACCACGAACTCGGAGACGGGTGCGCCGGCCGCCGGCTCGCAACTGGCCGTCGCGTCGATCGCTGTCGCCGCGGACATGCCCCAGCAGCAGTCGAACACCGCCGCGAGTGGAGACGCGGTCCCGGCCCCGCAACCAAATCTCGACGCGGACCCGATACCGGCGAACGCTCCTCCCCCGTCGGCGACCCCTGCGCAGTCAGATCAGGCCGCGGGTGCCACTGGACCCACGTCATCGGCCGCCACGGTCGGCATCCGATCCCACGCAGCCACGGAAAACCTCACACGCCAGCAGTTGGCCGACCGCGCAGCCAGCGCGGACCACAACGGGCTGGGCAGAAATGCGGTGCTCATGATTGTCGGAGGCGCAGCCATCGTGGCGGGAGCGCTCATCGGTGGCGGCGCCGGCACCGCGCTCATCGTCGTCGGAGCGGTGATCGGCATTACTGGCCTTGTGTTGATTCTGGCGTAACGATTCATCAGCGCGCCGGCCCCTTCGCGCGGACACATTGCACGAAGTGACGATTCGGTCATGACGGGCGGTGAGGAGTTGGCTGAGCGGTAGATTGGCCTCGCGTTTCCCCGACTGCGGGGCCACTCCGACTCGCCATGCCGCACCCTCTGGCAACGTCCAAGTACTCGGACCCAAACCACACCGGGTAGGGGCGACGCAATGCGTCGCCCGCCGTTCGCCGGCCACGTCGCGCACCACACGAACACCGCGTCGCCACCCGCGACCAAAACTCCGATCGGTCTGGACAATCTGCGGCGTTAGGCGAAGTTCTTGACGCCCGCCGCCGAGCCGCAGGACGCGTCGGGGCACCCCGTTGCCAGGCGCCTGAGGAGAAACTCGGATCATGACCAACGCGACTTCGGCAGCGGGCCCGCAGGCCACGACGACGACGCCAGCACAGGCACTGAAAGAACTGACTGTCCGCGGCGTGATCCTCGGTGTGGTCATCACACTGATCTTCACCGCGGCCAACGTCTTCTTCGGCCTCAAGGCGGGACTGACCTTCTCGACCTCCATCCCCGCAGCCGTCATATCGATGGCCATCCTGCGCGGCTTCAAGGGCGTGACGATCCAGGAAAACAACATCGTCCAGACGGTCGCCTCGGCCGCCGGCACGCTGTCGTCAATCATCTTCGTGCTTCCCGGTCTGGTCATGATCGGCTGGTGGACCGGTTTCCCGTACTGGACGTCCGTGTTGATCTGCGCGCTGGGTGGCGTGCTGGGCGTGATGTACTCCATTCCGCTCCGACGCGCGCTCGTCACGGACTCCGACCTGCCGTATCCGGAGGGCGTCGCGTGCGCCGAGGTCCTGAGGGTCGGCAGCGGAGGCAGCGCGGAGGGCTCGGGCGTGGACGAGACCCGCGCTGGCCTGCTGGCCGTGGTAGGCGGTTCGATCGTATCAGCGGTGTTCGCGGTCGTGGTGGCCACGCGCATGCTCGCCGGTGACCTCGTGCGGTATTTCCGCCTCGGCACGAGCGGCGCCGTGACCGGCTTCGATCTCTTCTTCTCCATTGCGCTCTTCGGCGTCGGCCATTTGATAGGACTGTGGGTTGGCGTCGCGATCGGGCTCGGCGCCGTCATCGCCTGGCTGTGGGGCGTCCCACACTACTCGGCGTTGAATGGCAGTGGCAGTCACGCGGCCGCCGCCGTACTCGCCCAACAGACGTGGAGCCACCAGGTCCGCTTCGTCGGCGCGGGCACCATTCTCGTCGCTGCCATCTGGACGCTGGCCACACTGGTGAAGCCCGTCTACGGCGGGCTCCGCTCCGCACTCGCCGCGTCGCGCGCGCGGCGCGCTGGCGCTCAGGCGCTCTTGCCACGCACCGAGCGCGACATTCCAATCGGTCTGGTCGCCCTCTTCACACTTGTCTGCCTGGTGCCGATCGGCGTGCTGCTCGCGAATTTCGATTCCCACGGCGCGCTCACCTCCCACATGACGGTGCTCGTGATCGGCGGAATCGTGTACATCGCCCTCATGAGCTTCTTCGTCTCCGCCGTCTGCGGCTACATGGCCGGGCTCATCGGCTCCTCGAACAGCCCGCTCTCGGGGATCGGCATCCTGGCCGTCATCGGTGCTGCGCTACTCCTGGTCGTCGGCGTACGCTCCGAGCTGCCGACCTCCGCGCAGCCTGCCCTGGTCGCCTTCGCCCTGTTCGTCACCGCGGTCGTGTTCTGCGGTCGCCACGATCGCGAACAACAACCTGCAGGATCTCAAGACAGGGCAGCTGGTGGATGCGACGCCGTGGAAGCAGCAGGTCGCGCTGGTCATCGGCGTCATCGCCGGGGCGGTGATCATTCCGCCGATTATGGACCTGTTGAACCACGCATATGGGTTCGCCGGTGCGATCGGCCCGCTGCGAGAGCATCCGCTGCCGGCCCCGCAAGCGGGGCTCATCTCCGCGCTCGCGCAGGGCGTCCTGTTGAACAATGTGGATTGGAGCCTGATCGGCGTCGGCGTCGGCATCGGCGTCGCGCTGATTGTCATCGACGCGGTGCTGCGTCAAGCGACGGCCGGGCGCGCCCATCTCTCGCCGCTCGCCGTCGGCCTGGGGATCTACCTGCCCACGCAAAGCACGCTGATGGTTGTCCTGGGCGCGCTCGCGGGGTGGTACTTCGACCGGCGCGCCGACCGGCGCACCAACCCGGCAGCGGTCAAGCAGCTCGGCGTCCTGCTGGCGTCAGGCCTGATCGTGGGCGAAGGCCTCGTGGGCGTTCTGATCGCCGCACTCGTCGCGTTCTCGGGCAAGGATTTCCCGCTCTCTCTCGTCGGCGACAGTTTTGCGGGGAGCTGGGCCGTCGTCTTGTCGACCATCACCTTCGCCATCACCATGGTGATCTTGTACCGCTGGGTCGCCCGCCTGCGTCAGTAAACGCCCTGTCAAGCGCTAGCGACCCTCGACGCGCCTCGCGGGTACGGGGCTGATCAAGGGCGGTGACGCAGAGTCGGCTCGGACGGCCAGGGCCAGTTACGCGCTCCGTCGCTTCCGCGGCGCCGCTGCCACCAGCGCCTCGAGCGTAAACACCAGACCCACGACGTCAGCGACGCACTTCGCACACCGGTGCCCGCGCTGGTAGCTGTCGAGCGTCGTCTGGACGCGCCGCAGGTCATAGACCCAGCCGCGCCGCTGGCACGCGTCACACCGTCGCGTCGCGCTCGCCGGTAACAAGGCGAGCGCCGCGTCAATCGCCGCGCGCCACTGTTCGACTGACCCGTACGCTCGCAGCGTCTCGGCACGTCGTTCATCCGCCAACTGATAAGGTTCGTCGCTCACTGGTCATTGCTCCGACGAAGGGAAGACGCCTGCGACTGACCCAACCGACGCCCCACCGCCGTGGACGTCACACGGACCCCGTTGGTCGTGGGAGCGCCGCTGGCCGCCGACGGTGGACTCCTGCGGGTCGCGGTGCTACCCTCTAGTCCGCGCTGGCCCGCCTGCCCGCCCTTCGTTCTTCTCGTCTTCACTCGCCTCGTCAATGCGTGTGTTCGCGTTTGTCCTCGGGGGACTGCACGAGCGTCCCTACGTTCGCTACATCGGCTACTCGAGTCTGGCGGCGTTGACAGCGCTCCTGACATCGGCCGCATCGCCCAGTCCGGCGGCTCGCTTTGATCTCCTGATTCGCCACGCCCGCATTGTCGATGGCACCGGGAACCCGTGGTATCGAGGCGACGTCGGAGTGAGCGGCGATCGCATTGTGGCGATCGGCTCGTTCGATCCCGCCGATGCGACGCGGGTCATCGACGCCGCCGACCGCGTCGTCGCACCCGGCTTCATCGATATGATGGCCGAAACCGCCGTCCCCCTCATCGTCGATTCGATCAGCGCCGAAAGCAAGCTGCGCCAGGGAGTGACGACGATCTTTGTGGGGGAGGGCGATTCCGACGCTCCGACGGGTGGGTCGGTGCCACCAGATACGGCGACGGCCGGCGGGGAACATCTCACCTGGCAGACCTTCGGCGACTACGCGCGTATCCTCCAGCGGAAGAGAATCGCCGTCAACGTCGCCTACAACATCGGGGCCACGCAGGTCCGACGCATCGTACTCGGTGATCAGGACCGCCGCCCGTCTCCAGTGCAGCTCGCGGAGATGCAGGCATTGGTGAGCGCGGCCATGCGCGAGGGCTCCGTGGGGTTCTCGAGCGCGCTCATCTACGCGCCCGGCACCTATGCGACAAGTGAGGAGCTCACGGCCCTGGCCCGCGCCGCCGCGCCCTACCATGGTGTGTACTTCACACACATGCGCAATGAGAGCAATCAACTCCTCGACGCCATCCGCGAGACGATTCGCATCGGCGTCGATGGCGGGGTGCCGGTCCACATCTACCACCTCAAGGCCGCAGGCCAGGAGAATTGGTCCCTCATGCCTCGTGCCCTCGCGCTCATCGACAGCGCGCGCGCCGCAGGCATCGAGGTGACGGCGGACGTGTATCCGTACATTCGGAATGGCATCGGCCTCAGAGCGTTCCTCGATCCGCGTCATTACGTCCAGGGAAGCGACCCCTTTCTCAAGACCGTGTCCGACTCCGCCGTGCGACGCCAGCTGCGGCACGAAGTCGAGACGGGCACCGACTGGGAGAACTGGTATCGTCATGTCGGGATGAATTGGGACAAGGTCCTCATCACCGGAGTGCCCCGGGGCGTCGACACGAACTTCGTCGGTCTCTCGGTCGCCGGCGTGGCCAAGCGGCGGGGCGTCGATGCCTGGTCCGCGTTTTTCGACCTGCTCGAGTCGCAGGGCGACGTGGATGTCGCCCCGGAAAGCATGGACGAGGAGCAGAAGCGGCTTGCCCTGCGCGCACCCTATGTCGCGATCGACAACGACCAGCGACCGACGGACCCCGCCACGGTTCGGAGCGCGCATCCGCGGGCCTTCGGGACGTTTCCACGAATCCTCGCGAAGTACGTGCGCGAGGAGCACGTCATCTCGCTGGAGGAAGCGGTGCGGAAGATGTCGTCGCTGCCCGCGAATATCCTTGGGCTTCACGAGCGGGGACGTATCGCTCCGGGGATGATCGCTGACCTCGTCCTTTTTGATCCGGCCAAAGTGCAGGACCACGCGACCTTCACCAAACCGCTCGTGTACTCGACCGGCATCGACGACGTGATCATCAATGGCCGCCTCGTACTCGACGCCGGCCACATGGTCGACTATGGAGCTGGCGAGGTGTTGCGACATTGACATTTCGCGACATCTTCATCGGCCCGACCGTGGCTAACGGGCGGAACGGTCGGGCCGGAATGCAGTGCGATCGGTTTCGTGTTGTTCGCGATCGCGTCCGTGGCGTTCAATCACCTGTACCCACCGAAGTAAGAACATGCCGGGCGGATATTCCCCAGGGAGCTTCGATGAAGAGAGCCGCTTTTCTCACTGCCGTTTTGGTGCTGCTCGGCGCTGCGTTCACGGTGGCACGATCGCAGTCCAACGAATCCAGCCCCTCACCGAACGCGGCGCCGATTGTGCTGCGAGCGACGCGGCTCTTCGAGGTCGCGACGGGTAAGATCGTGAGCCCAGGCCAGGTGCTTGTGGAGGGCGGCCGCATCCAGGCGGTTGGAACAACGGTGCCGCACCCGGTTGGCGCGAAGGTGATCGACCTGGGCGACAGGACGCTGATGCCGGGACTGATCGACGCACACGTCCACCTGTTCCTGCACCCGGAGCCGCCATCGGAGGGGATGCAGACCGTGGAGGAATCGGTGCCAGAGCGGACCGTCGAGGCGACGCTGGCGGCGAAGGCCGATCTGATGGCCGGATTCACCGCCGAGCGCGACATGGGGACGGAGGGTGCGGGCCCGGCAGATGCGGCCATCCGCGACGCGATCGACAAGGGGCTCATTCCCGGGCCGCGCTTGCGCATCAGCGGCATGGCGATCTCGATTCTTGGCGGCCACGAGGACGCGGTCGGCTTCAACCCGGCGCAGCACGTACTGGGGAATGCCGACTACGCGAACGACGCCCAGCAGCTGATCGAAACGATCCGCGAGCAGCACAAGGACGGGGCGAGCTTCGTGAAGATCTACGAGACGGGATCCGACCGGATGGTCCCCGACGGGTCGGCGCCCTGCCTGGGCGACCCGATCTGCACCCAACTCAAGATCGGCGACCAGTCGGACGATCCGCAGTTCTGGGATTTCCATTCGCCGTACCAGTACAGTGAGGCGGAGCTGCAAGCGGCCGTGGCCGAGGCGACTCGACTGGGCAGCAACGTGGGCGTGCATTGCCAGGGTGAGCCGGGGGCGCGGTTCGCGGTGGAGGCGGGCGTGGCGTCAGTCGATCACGCGACGCAGCTCAGCGATGGGACCATGGAGATGATGAAGTCGAAGGGTATCCCTGCCGTGCCGACGTTTACCGTCTTCCTGTTCTTCGCGGACCATGCACCGAGTCCAGCGGCCGCGGCGCGCGAGCACGTGATGCTCGACTACAAGGTCCGCGAGTTCAAACGACAGGTGGCCGCGGGGGTTCCGATGGCCGTGGGATCGGATGTGGGGCCGTTCGCGCACGGAACCCAGGCAGAGGAATTCGCGCTGATGGTGAAGTACGGGATGACGCCGCTCGCTGTGCTTCAAGCCGATTATCTGAACGGTCCGCGCATTCTGATGTGGCAGAACGACGTGGGACAACTCAAGCCCGGGTACTTCGCGGACGTGATTGCGGTGCCAGGGAATCCGCTGGCGGACATCACGGTGCTACAGCACGTGCAGTTCGTGATGAAAGGTGGCGTCGTGTATAGGAGCGAGGGGTCGGGCAACGGGGGACTGGAGGCGCCCGCGAGTTAGCAATTGGGGCGGCGGGGTGACGAACGAAGGCTGCGTTCCCGCCGCCAGCGCGGCTGGACACGGGTCGGCAAGCGCCGGAGATTAGCGAGAGTCCGCGCCCGCACGACGGGCACCTCGCCCTCCATACGATCCGTCGGAGCATCTCTTCCATGTCACGAATTCGCAGCTGGCTCGCTGGGTCAGCCACGGTCCTGTTTGCCGTCCTGCACGCCAACGCGGCTGCGCAGCGGCCGCTCAAGGTCTTCCTCTCGGCCGATATGGAGGGCGTAGCAGGGGTCGTGGCCATGGACCAACTCGGACCCCCGGGACCGGATTACGACTGGGCTCGACATTTGATGACGGCCGAGGTCAACTCCGCCATTACCGCGGCGTTCGACGCTGGCGCGACGGAAGTGCTCATAAACGATGGCCACGGATCGCACACCAACCTCCGCGCCGATGAGATGGATCAGCGCGCGAGTCTCGTCACGGGGACTCCAGCGCCGCTCGGCATGGCGGAAGGGATCGACTCGTCGTTTGGCGCCGTGATCTGCATCGGGTTCCATGCCCGGGCATCGACAGCAGGCGCCGTGATCGATCATACCTACACGGGCACCATCACCGACATGACGCTCAATGGCGTGCCGGTTGGAGAGTACGGAATGTCCGCCGCCGTGGCTGGCTACTACGGCGTCCCCGTCGTGTTCATCTCCGGCGATAGTGCGGTAGCTGAGCAAGCTCGAACATTCATTCCCGGGATCGAAACCGTCACAACGAAGGAGGCGTTCACGCGCTACGCCGCGCGGACGATCAGTCCCCAAGCATCGCGTACGGCGATCGCAGCCGGAGTGAAGAAGGCACTTGCACGGCGAACCGAGATCCGCCCGGTCCATGTGACGACCCCGATCACGCTCGCCGTTGAGTTCACGAATACCGGATACGCCGACAACGTGGCCATGATCCCCGGCGCGCGCCGAACCGGTCCCCGCACGGTGACGTACGTCGCTCGGGATATGCCCGAGGCCTACCGCGTGTCACGCTTGATGATGATGCTCGCGCGGTAATTTCGCCGCCCGCACGGATCGATCCCAACTTTGCGCCGCTGCACGGCAATCCGCGTTTCGAGCGATTGATCGCGCAGCCGTAAGCGTCACACGCCTGGTCGGATGCGCCGGCGGTTGGCGCTGCCAGCGAGCGACATTGTCAGCGCGGTCACGGCCGTCTTCGCCGTCACCGCCATCGCGACCGCGGCCGGAAATGGCCGTTTGCGCCCGGCCGATCCTCGGGCGTGGTCACTGCTTACAGACGCCGTGCGGGTCGGGCTTGGGTTTGTCCACGACCAGCCGGTGGTCGAGATTGGCCTCTTGCATGGCGACGTCGAACACCAGTCGATCCACTCGCGCCAGGTGCGCGAAATCGATGTATTGGACCTCATCGGTCACCTGGTGATAGTCCTCGTGAAGACCGGTGGTGAAGAACACGATCGGTATGCCGTAGCGAGCGTACTCGTAGTGGTCGCTCCGGCAATAGACATTCTCCGGATGGCCGTTTGCGTCCAGCGTGTAGTCGAAGACAAAGGGCTCGGGCTCGGTCTTGTTGATGCGCTCGACCATGTCCCCGAGCTCGGTCGACAGCCGACGCGACCCGACGAGCATCAGATACCGTGGGCCCCCTCCCTTCCACTCATCGGCCGCACCTCGGCCCACCATGTCGAGGTTGAGCTGGCCCACGATGGAGTCGCGTGAGACCGTCGGGTGGTCCGTGTAGTACGTCGATCCGAGCAGACCCTTTTCCTCAGCGGTGTGCCAAACGAAGAGGATCGACCGCTTCGGCTTGACCGGCGAGTGCGTAAAAGCCTGCGCGATCTCGAGCAGCGACACCGTCCCCGAGCCGTCGTCGTCGGCCCCGTTGAAGGTCGAGTCGCGGTGCGCAGGCCTGATGCGGTGCAGAGAATCCGTGTTGATATGGATGGTCGCCATCTCCTCCGGCGTCGGTGCGGGCCCGCTTCCGAGATCCATCATTTTCCAGCGCGCCATGTTCCAGGCTCGAAGCGAATCGGCATCGACGGCGTGTGCAGCCACGCCAAGGTGATCGCTGTGCGCACCTAACGCCACGTACTCGCCGCGGAGCGACGGATCGGCACCTGGATACACGGCAATGACATTGCGAGCCGGCGCTGTCGGCTGAGCCTCAGTCACGCGAACGGTCAGGTCGACGGCCACCTGATTCACCACGCCGGGTCGCAGCCCGGCCAGTGGTGCGCCCATGAGTCGCGCCGCTTCGGCCTGGGTCACGCTGACTCCCACGGGCCGCGGGTCTGGTCCCGTCTCCGCCTGCGGCAGCACCAGCAGCGGACGCCTGGCGGCCTGCAACGCCGGCGCCGTCATCAGATCAAGCGTGGCGAGAGCGATGGCCGCCGCCCCCGGGTAGTGATCGAGCGCGCCTCGGAATGTCGCGACCGGCCTGCCTCCAGCGCCGAGTGACGCATCGAGCACGACGATCCGACCGCTGCTCTGCTCCGGCGTCAGCATCACCGTCGAGTCGCCAAGACGTCCGCCGTACACCGCCGCCGAGACATTCACCGACCCGCTCGGACGAACAGGGGATTGGCCGCCCCGCGAGGCGAGCGGCAACCAGTCACGGCCGAAGGCAGCAGCATTCCCACCGACGATCATCGTCGACGTGGTGTCGATCGAGCGATTGAGCATCACGACGGTCTGGAAATACGTCCCGTTCTCGCCGGCGGGTTTGAGACCGAGTCGTTGAGCGGCACGGGCGATGTAGTCGGTTGCCTTGACGTTGCCAACGGTCGCCGCCTCGCGACCCAACATCGAATCGTCGGAAAACTGGGAGAGGCGTCGACGAAGGTCGGCGACGCTGATGTCCGGCGTGCTGGCGGACTGTTGGGTCGGCGTCGACGCGCGTGCTTGGGCGCTTGCCTGAGCACCCGCTTGAGGGACGTAGACGGCGAGAATGACGGCCGCGCCCAGAAGAGCAGAAGACGATGATCGAGTCATATGGGGGAAGGAGTAAGACCGCCGCCGAACATGCCCCCCGGCCTCCCCAACGGCAAGCACAAAGGCTACGGACGGACGAAGAACCGCCCAGCTCGAGGATTCGCCGCCGCCCAAAGTCGGTTAACTTCGCCGCTTGAGAGTGAGCGGCCGTTGAGAGTCGCGACTGCGCGGCGGAGAATCGCCGACCGTCGCCGGCCGCGGGGACACACCTTGGACACCGTCGAGTTGCGCACCCTGTTGTCATCGGACGCGAATCTCCCCCCCGCCCCGCCAGCGTCGCGCATCGCCAGCAAGAGCGTGCTGCCATGGCTGATTGCGGTAGCGTTTTTCATGGAATCGCTGGACACGACGATTCTCAATACCGGGGTGCCGACCATCGCAGCGGCGCTCCATGTCGCTCCGCTCAGCATGAAGTCGGTGCTGGCGAGCTACACCCTGAGCCTCGCAGTCTTCATCCCGATCAGTGGATGGATGGCCGATCGGTTCGGAACTCGTCGCGTATTTGCCTCCGCGATCGGCATCTTCACCCTGGGATCATTCCTCTGCGGCATGTCGAGCGACATTCACGCTCTCGTGGCATGCCGCATTCTGCAGGGCTGTGGCGGAGCCATGATGGTGCCCGTCGGCCGGCTCACGATCGTGCGGACGTTCGCCAAATCCGAACTGGTTCGCGCCATGAGCTTCGTCGCCATCCCCGGTTTGGTCGGTCCGATGTTGGGTCCGATCGTCGGCGGTGTGATCGTCGCATACCTGCACTGGCGGCTGCTGTTCTTCGTGAACGTTCCGATTGGCCTCTTCGGTCTGTACATGGTCTATCGGCACCTGCCCGACTATCGCGAAGAGCACACCCATCCCCTCGATGTGACCGGGTTGCTGCTCTTTGGATCCGGTGTCGCACTGCTTTCCTACGTGCTGGAGGTGTTCGGCGAACATACGCTGAGCGCGCCCGAAATTGTGGCAGCCCTGGCCGTGTCCATCCTCCTTCTGGCCGGCTACGGATTTCACACGATGCGGACGGCATTTCCACTGCTTGATCTCACCCTCTTTCGGATTCGCACCTTTCGCGTGGCCGTGAGTGGCAGCTTCCTGACCCGCCTCGGCATCGGCGGCATTCCATTTCTCTTTCCCCTGCTGTATCAGGTGGGCCTTGGGTTCACCCCGGTGCAGTCTGGCCTCCTCATCATGCCGCAGGCCTTCGCGGCCATGAGTCTCAAAACGACAATGCCGCGCATTTTGGCGCGCTTTGGTTACCGTGCCGTCCTGGTCTCGAACACGCTCCTCATCGGCCTGCAGATCATGCTGTTCGCGACCATTGGGATTGACACGCCAGTATGGTTGATCCTGGCGGAAGTGTTCAGCTATGGATTCTTCACATCGCTCCAGTATACGAGCATGAACACGCTCGTCTTCGCGGACGTGGACGAAGAACAGGCGAGCCATGCGAGCTCGATCGCCAGTACGATGCAGCAAATGGCCATCAGTTTCGGCGTGGCCTCGGCTTCGTTGGTGACAGCGTTCTTCATTCCGGATCGCCACACGTCGAACCCCGCTCAATTCATTCACGGCGTCCAGCGAGCATTTCTTGTGCTTGGCGGAATGACCCTGGTCTCCACGATCGTTTTCCGCGAACTGAGGCGAGGCGATGGCGACACGGTCAGCGGGGGCACGGCACTGCACGCCGGGTAATGGGTGCGAGCAAAGCAGTCGAGATTCGCAGGCGCGACCATGTAACCACCGAGGTGGAAATGAACGGAACCGTGAAGACGTGGCTCCGCGGATTGGGGCTCACCACCGTGGCCATCGTTGTCCTTGGCGCCATCGTGGTGGCCGTCTTGACTGCTCGTGTGCAGCTGCCCGGCGAAGAGCGGGTGCCCGCCGGCCTCCGTCGCAATCAGGCCGTCTACGTGCAGATGCGCGACGGCGTCCAGATCGCGGTGGACATCTCGGCTGCCGCCGGATCTTCGTGCGAGTGAGCGCGTGCCGGTGCTGATGCGGACCACGCGCTACTGGCGTGCCAACCAGATCGGCTGGGGCCTTCGCGCGCTGATTGCGCTGCATCGATCTTCTGCAGAAGTGCTCGATCGGCAAACGGACTACTTCAATATCCGGCGATTCGCGGTGCTCGTGGTGGATGCGCGCGGCAGCGGAGCGAGCGAAGGACTGCGCGTGTCGGAATATTCTCCCGATGAAATTGCCGACCTGGGCGAAGTAGCCGGCTGGGCCGCGCGACAGCCCTGGTCGAACGGGCGAGTGGGAGCCTTCGGTGTGTCGTATGACGGGAACACGGCCGAGCTATCAGCCGTACCGAACAATCCCGTCATCCGTGCGGTGGCGCCGCTCTACGATGACTTCGACACGATGCTGGGTCTCGAACGGCCCGGTGGCGTCTACGACGTAGGCATGATCCAGAATTGGAGTGACATTGTGGGCGCGATGGACCGCGACAATGTGTGCGGCATCGACAAGCTCACCGGTTGGGCGTGCTGGTACACACGCCAGCTGGTGCCCGGAGTCAAACCGGTGGACTCTGACAGAGACGGCAAGCACCTCAGAGAAATCGTCTCGCAGCGTCACAATCCTGCCCTGACGACCAGTCTGGCCGCGACGGAATTCAGCGACGACGCGTTCGAGACCTCGAAAGGGCCCCTGACCCTGGCCCAAATTACGCCGTACGGTTTGCGGCGGCAGATCGAATCGTCCGGAGTATCGATGCTGGTCTGGTGCGGCTGGCTCGACGCGGGCACGTGTGACGGTTCGCTGAGCCGCTATCGCAATTTCAAGAACCCGCAGCAAGTGGTAATCGGCGCGTTTTCGCACGGCGGCGGCTACGATGTGGACCCGTTTCTGCCGCTCGACAAGCACCGCCCGCCCAACCCGCCGCTGGCGGAGCAAATGCGAATGCACGCAGAATTCTTCGACCGGTTGTTGCGCAGCGATCCCCCCGAACCGATCACGCCCGGCGTGCATTACTACACGCTCGGCGAAGGCCAGTGGCACGACACGGCGGTGTGGCCACCCGTGGGGTTGGAGAATCGCCGGTATTTCTTCGCGGCCGATCATGCGCTTGTTGAGCAGATGCCGTCACAGGCGCGCGCGACCGATTCGTATACGGTTGATTTTTCAACGACCACAGGTGCGCATAACCGCTGGCAAACGCAGTTGGGCGGGGGCGATGTGATCTACCCAGACCGTGCCGAAGAAGACACCAAACTGCTGACGTACACGAGCGCGCCGCTCGAGACGGACGTGGAAATCACCGGTTCGCCGGTCGTGACAATCGAGATGGCTTCGACCACAAGCGACGGCGCCGTGTTCGCGTATCTCGAAGACGTCGCCGCAGACGGCCGTGTCACGTACGTTGACGAAGGGATTTTCCGCGCAATCAACCGCAAGATCGCACCGAAGCCCCTGCCTTACGTGCCGCTCGGCCCCGCGCACAGCTATCTGCGCTCCGACGCGGAACCCATGGTTGCAGGCCAATCTGCGGAAATTGCGTTCTCGATGTTCCCAACTTCAGTGTTGCTCCACAAGGGACACCGCATCCGCCTGGCGCTCGCCGGCGCCGACGTATCGATGTTCGAACGGATTCCGGCCAACGCAACGCCAACCTGGACCGTGTATCGCGAAAAAAGCCGGGCGTCTTCTCTTGCAGTCCCTGCGAGAACACGGTGAGCGCTGATTCCGTGCGAGGTGCATCCTCTGGACACAGCCAAACGGCGTTAAGACGTCGGCGCGGCCGCGCTGACCCTTTTCGAGATCAGTCGCTCGAAGCGCGGGTTGCCGTTGAGCGACGCGAAGTTGGGATCGATCCGGATCCAGTCCGGAGTGAGGAGGTACGGCTCCTTGAGCAGCACCTCCAACTGGTCGAGTGCTTTCTCCGGCTCGCCCACCAGCAGGTAGATCCGCACCAATACGTGCTCGTAGTAGCGACGCACGATCGCTCCACCGGGCACCGGCGCCATCGCCACTGCCCGTTGCCCCTCGGCCACCGCTTCGCCGCGGCGGCCCGCGTAGGCGAACGCGAGGCCGTATTGCGCGTGCACATTTGCGTCGTCGGGACTGGCGCGCAGCGGGGCCGCGAACGCCAGTCGCGCTGAGTCGCCGTAGGCGTGTGCCCGGAGCCGGTCCCCCCGAAGCGCGAACAGTTGGGCCATGACCAGCGGGAAGTCGTACGGACTATTGCCGAAGGCACTTGGGGGCAACGTCTGGACGAGTCTCGTTTGGGCGCTGTCAAGGACCCAGACCAGATCGTCGTACACTGCCAGGTATGCCGCCAGTGTGGCGGGGTCGATAGTCGGCGACGCCGCCCGAATGATCGCTCGGGCGCCGGGAAGATCCCCGACGGCCAGCTCGACCTCGGCACGAAATTCGACCGCTTCGAGATCCGTCGGTTGCAGAGCGATCGCATGGTCTAGCGCAGTGCGAGCCTCAGCGAATCGCCGGAGATATAGGTAGGTATTTCCCAGATCGACCGCGATTCCAACATCGCGCGGGTCGAGCCGGGCCGACCGCTCGTTGAGCGCGAGGCCCTCGGCCCAACGGCCGGACAGTTTCTCGTAGCTCGCAGCATAGTCGAGGAGAAGCGCGTTATTGGGTGAGGCTCGGAGCCCAGCATGGACCTCTCCCAGAGCCTGGGGCCAATCACTGCGGACAAGCGCGTAATAGCTCGCCCGCGCAGCGTGCGCCTCCGGGAGATCTGGCGCCAAGGCGAGCGCCCGCGCCGAAGCCACCCGCGCCGACTCGGCATCGGCCGGGCTGTGTGTACCCGGATCGAAGTCGTACACGGCCGTGTAGGCCCTGGCGAGCGCAGCCCATGCCTCGGCGAATCCCGAGTCGCGGTGCACCGCCTCTTGGTACCAGTCCAGGGCGCGACGGCTCGTGCCCGGCGCAAATCCCTTGGCAGTCTCCTGCCCGCGCAAGTATGCGTCGTACGCCTTCAGGTTCGTCGTCGGTTGCTGAACCAGTGCCTGTCGGGCGGGCGCATTCAACGTGACTTGGAGCTGCTGCGCCACCTTACTCGCGATGTCGGCCTGCACCTGGAACACGTCCGTGAGCGATGCGTCGAACGGCTGCTCCCATTTGTCGGCCGCCGTCGAAGCCTCGACCAAGGCCGGGCTGACCTCCACACGCCCCGGTGTCCCAGGTGCTTTGGCCCAACGGACCTTCCCCATCAGGATATAACGCACGCTCAATTCTTGGCCGATCTGCTGCGGCGTCTTCGTAGTTTTGCGGTACTGAGCGGAGCTGCCCGGTGCGATCACTTCGAGGCCGGGAACGGATGTGAGCTTGCCGCGAATGGCATCGGTCACACCGTCCGCGAAGTAGGCGTCCGTCGTATCGCCCAGATTGTCGAACGGCAGGACGGCCAGTCGCACTGACCCGGTGGCCGTGGCCGCGACGCGGTCGGCGAGGGCACGCTGATGCCAGCGCCAGGCGAAGAGGGCGCCAACACCGACGAGGACGCCGAGCGCGAGCACGGCGACACCCGCTGGGATGCGGTGACGTGAGGCTGGAGCGCTCGGTAAGACAGTCGCCCTCGCTCCAGCAAGCGATGTGCTCGCCCCGCGTTCCGCCGTATCGAGCGCGTTGGCGAATGCGGCCGCTGTGGGGAACCGATCGGCCGGCACTGGGGATAGGGCCTTGCGCACGGCGTTGTCCACCGCGTCTGGTACGGACGGTCGCGTTCGGCGTAGCGAGGGTGGATCGCCGGTCAGCATCTTCGCGGCAACGGCCTGCGCCGTCGGCCCCGTGTACGGAGGTTCCCCGGCCAGCGTCTCGTACAACACGACACCGAGCGAGTAGACGTCAGTGGCCGCATCGATCTCGCGCTCGCCCGCCGCTTGCTCGGGACTCATGTAGACTGGCGTGCCCAGCGTCATCCCGGTGGCCGTCAGCGTGTCGCCGGGTCCGCCAGACATGGTCGGTCGTGCGATGCCGAAGTCGGCCACCATCGCTTGCCCATCGACCAACAGGATGTTCTCTGGCTTGATGTCGCGATGGATCACCCCGTGGCGGTGCGCGTAGTCGAGCGCCAGAGCAACCTCGCGTGTAATGCGCAGCGCTTCATCGATCGCGAGTTGGCGCTGCCGGCGCAGCCGGTCTCGGAGCGATTCACCTTCGATGAGCGGCATTGTGAACCACAACGCACCCGACGCCGTCTCACCCGAGTCGTAGACGGAGACGATGTGCGGGTGTTGCAAGCTGGCAGCGAGCGTGATCTCGCGTCGGAAGCGTTCGGCACCTACGCTGCTCGCGAGCTCGCTCCGCAAGACCTTCAGCGCGACCCGTCGTCCGTGCTTGGTGTCGCGCGCCACGTAGACCGTCGCCATGCCGCCGCGGCCCAACTCCCCCTCGACCGTATACCCGTCTGGCCCAAACCCCTCAGGCACGACCGCCACGCGAGCCCGCCACGTTGGAGAATGGCTCGAAGCTATTAGGCCGGGGCGTCCCGCAGTAGCACCATTTCAGCCCTTCCTCGTCCCTCATAGCCGCGGCCTATCGGCCCACCACAAAGAACGTATTGGAATTCCGATGGCGCCCCCCTGAGTATTCACCCATGGCCGTTCCGTGGTTGCGACGAGGCACGATCCGCCCTGACACTCGTCCGCAACGCCGTGCCATCCCTTCGGAGCTGCACCATGGCCGACCCAATGCTGTCGCGTCGAATCTTCCTCGTGAATGGCCTTGTAGCGGGCGTTGGCGCGCTCCTGGGCGCGGCCCCCGTTCGCGGCCATCGTGGCTGCGCGCTGCATCACACGCAGGACGTTGATCACGGGCCGCATCCCACACCTCGGCCTGGGATTGACGCCTCGCACGTGCTCAAGCCCGAGCAGTTGAAAGACGCCCCTAACGCGGTCACAGCCTTCAACGAGGTACGCCAGATCCCCCAAGTAGTCGACGGGATTCGGTGTCATTGTGGCTGCGCCCGGGAGAAGGGCTTCTATTCGCTCTTGAGTTGCTACGAGAGCGACGGCATGGCACGAGACTGCCACATCTGCCAGGGCCAAGGTCGTATGGCGTTTCGACTGCACAGTGCCGGCAAGTCATTGACGGAAATCAGGGACGCGATCGACGCCAAGTACGACTGAGATCTACGTCACGTAAGTCATCGATCTTCATTCGAGGCCCAACATGCAAGTCACCATCCCCGGCGTGGTGGTGGTCATCGCGATGGTCGGAATCGTGCCACGCGCCCACGCACAGACCTCACAAGGGCTCAACGCAAGCGAGCCGGCAAGCATCTCGCAGATCGTCGATGGTACGAAGATCACGATCGAGTACTCACGGCCCCGCGCGCGCGGGCGAACGGGTTTGTTCGGCACCGAGGTGAAGTTCGGCCAGACCTGGACGCCGGGTGCGAATCAGTCGACGACGCTTGCCGTTACCAAGGATGTGTCAATCGACGGACATCCGGTTGCCAAAGGAAAGTATTCCGTCTGGATGGTTGTCGCGCCTGGAGACTGGGAGTTGGTGCTCGACCACGACACAACGCTATTCCACATGGCGCACCCAAAGTCTCGGCCCGGTCAGATTCGCTTCGTGGTACCGAAAGAGCACCATGACTTCGTGGAAGTACTCACCTGGTCGTTCCCAAAGGTCACAACGACCGGGATGACGCTCACGATGCAGTGGGACACGGTGTCCGTTCCCCTCGACATTAGGGTCATGCCCACCTTCACCACTGCTGTCCCGCCGGACGCTGCTGAGTGTGTGGCGGGCGCCTACCACTGGCACTGGTCGCCCCGCATGGCGGACCCGTATGTCCCGAAGGACACCACGCTTCCGCGCTACCCGGGGATGAAGAGCGCCGAGGCGACGTTCACTGTCCGCTACGTCGGAGGCGAGCTACGCGCGACCGTCGATCCGCCGATGTTCAGCGATCCCGCCTTGCGCGAATTCGTGCTGATCCAGAAGAAAGGCGATTTGTACGACTTTGGGCGCGTCGATCGCGGGGAGTTGGTCGAAGTCTGGGACTACGTCGCCCTGCAGTTCGCGGTCGCGAACGGGCACGCAGACAGCCTCGAGGCTCGCGGCACGGACGACGAACTATGGGCGACTGGGAAGAGGAAGCCCTGACCACCGCGACTGGCCCTGACGTCGCGGCAATGACTCGACCAGGAGGATGTGCGATGACTGAGGATCCATTCCTGGAGTTCAAGCGAAAGCAGCGTGAGGCGTGGGCGACGTTCGCGCCGGCAGCGACGTTCACAACACGCGTGGCGGCCCACCTCGTCGGTTTTGCCGGAGTCAAGATCGGCGAGTCGGTGCTCGATGTGGCCACCGGCACCGGCGTCGTCGCGGTGACAGCGGCGCGAGCGGGGGCTCGCGTCAGCGCACTCGACCTGACGCCCGAGCTCCTCGCCGAAGCTCGTGAAAACGGCAGGATCGCCGAACACCCGGAGATCGCGTGGCAAGAAGCCGATGCGGAGAAACTGCCCTACCCCGATGCATCCTTCGACGTCGTGGTCAGTCAGTTTGGCCACATGTTCGCGCCGCGTCCGGAGGTCGTCGTTGCCGAGATGCGTCGCGTGCTGAAGCCCACCGGACGAGTCGCCTTTGCGACTTGGCCACCTGAGCATTCTTGTCGGTCGGATGTTCATGCTCGTGGGCCGCAACTCACCCCCTCCGCCTCCGGGGGTTATCCCGCCCCCACTCTGGGGAAGCCCCACGATCATCGCTGAGCGCCTCGCCGTTGGGTTCCGCGAGCCATTCTTCGAGCGCGGCGCGATGATGGCCCCAGCGTTGAGCATCCCTCACTACAGGCGCTTCATGGAGGCAACCATCGGCCCCGTGCAAAAGCTGGTCGACAATCTTTCGACCGCGCCTGACCGGCTCGCAGCTTTCCGCGGCGAGTTTGACGCCCTCGTCACGCCCTACTACGGGGAGAACCAGGTCCAGCAGAGCTACCTGCTAACGCGTGCCCACGCGCGCTGAGGTCGGAGCGGACAGCGGCGACGGGGTCGAAACGCACGGAGCGCTTGGAGTTGGCATGGCGCGCCGTTCTCTCGTGTGGATGGCGGACACCGGCTAGTCCTGCCGTAACGCTCTAACCGGATCGATGCGACTCGCCCACCGCGCTGGTAGGAAGCTCGCCGCCAGCGCCGCGGCGACGAGTAACGCGACCACCGGGACCACGGTTGCCAGCTCCATTGACTGCATGCCGACGACGACCTTGAGCAGCACGCGACCGGCAAGGAGGGCCGCGGCGAGGCCTAGTGCGGTGCCCATTGCAATCAGCCGCATGCTGTCCCGAAGAATGAAGCGGACCACACCGCCTGTCGTGGCGCCCAGCGCGAGCCGCACGCCGATCTCCTGAACGCGTTGCGTCGTGAGGTAGGAGAGGACACCGTAGATCCCCACGCAGGCGAGGAGCATCGCGACTGCAGCAAAGGTGCCGAACAACAGCATTAGGAAACGCTGTTGATCGAGCGAAGCGCGCACGACGTCATCCATCGTCTGGATGTCGTACATCGCCTGATAGGATCCGGGACCGCCGAACGCCGACTGTAACGGACGGATAGCGGCCGCCGGTGCGGTTGTCGTGCGCACGGCGATCGATAGGAACGTGGAGTAGAGGTGCACGAGCGACGCCGGCACCTGGGCGAACGGATAATAGAGCTGATCGTGTACGGGCGACGCATTGTCGTTCGCCAGGCCCCAATGGCGCACATGCCCGACGACGCCGACTACACGCGATGGGTCGCGACCCATTGCCGGCAGCCAGAGGCGCTGACCTACGGGATCCGTGTCCCCAAAGGCATGGCGCGCGAGATTGGCATTGATGACCACCACCGGTTCGGTGCCGAGGCTGTCGGCATCCGTGAAGAACCGGCCCTTCAACAGCGGGATTCCCATGACCGCCCGATAGTCCGGCGTCACACTCGACGCGAGCGCGTCTGGCTCCTGGTCCGGCGGCGGGGCCGTCGGCGTCGTCCAATACGACACCGTGTTCTCGCCTTCCCGCATGGGAATGATGTCCGCCAGAGCGACGCCGCGAACACCGGCCACGGCGCGCGCCCGCCCGACGACCTGACGCCACGCCGCGCGTATCTCTTGGGGATCGCCCAAGGCACTCGGCGCGAGCGCGAAGCGCGCGACCAGCACGTGGTGGGGATCGATCCCGGGATCGCGCGCCGATTGCGCGATCAACGTTCGGCCGAGCATGCCGGCCGACACCAGCAACACGATCGCCAGCGCCAACTCGGCCACCACGAACGCCCCGTGCATCCGCCGCGTGTTGGCCGTTGTCCCGCGCCCCGATGCGCGCAGCGTACGCCCGAGATCGCGGACGCTGGCGCGGAGCGCCGGCGCCAGCCCCGCCAAAATGCCCGTGGCCAGCGACACTGCGAGCGCGAACACTAGCGCGCGCCAGTCGAGTCGAATCTCTTGAGCTCGCGGCAGCCCGCCCGGCCACAGCGCGACGAAAGGCCGGACACCGGCCGCGGCCAGGATCGCGCCCATTGCGCCGCCAGCCACGCCGAGGACGGCGCTCTCGGTCATGCATTGTCGCGCGATGCGACCGCGGTTGGCGCCCAAAGCGGTGCGGAGCGCTAGCTCATGACCGCGGGCAACGGCGCGAGCCAAGAGCAGACTGGCGATGTTCACGCACGCGATGAGCAAGACGAGCGACACCGCGGCGAGCAGCAGCCACAGCGTCGAACCGATCTTTCCGACGACCTCGTCGCGCAGCGGGTGTGCAACTATACCAGCCCCTGCGTTCGTCGCGGGGTACTGCGCCGCCAACTGGCGACCGGTGAGCGCCAGCTCGGCTCTCGCCTGGGCCAGCGTGATGCCCGGTCGCAGTCGGCCGAGCGCGTGAATAAAGCGCGCGCCACGAATGTGCAGACGCGGATCGGTGGTCTGGCCGAGTGGCGTGAAGACGTCCGCTTGTCCCGTAAGCTCGAACGCAGCGGGCAGCACGCCGATCACGACATAGGTGACACCGTCATAGCTGAGGGAGCCGCCGATTGCCGAACGACTCCCGCCGAAATGCCGGTGCCACAGCACATCGCTGATAATGGCGACGGGTGTTGCGCCGGGGCGATCGTCGTCGCCGCGGAATGCGCGTCCCTGCTCGGGCTGAAGGCCAAGGACCGGGAGGAGGTTCGCCGACAGCAGGCGGCCCGATACGTATTCGGCCGGCCCGCTGCCGGTGATCGTACCGCCGCCGTAGGTCCACGCAGCTATATCGAGCGTGCGACTCATTCGGGTCAGGTCCTGGATGTCGGGATACGAATATCCCCACACCTCGCCGACGTCCTGTGTAGAGGTCCGGAGCGCCACGAGGCGATCTGACGCCGGGAACGGCAGCCGTCGCAAAAGAACGCCGTCGACGATAGTGAACATGACGGTGGCGGCGCTGATGCCGAGCGCCAAAATGAGCAGCGCCACCGCCGCGAATCCCGGCCGCTGCCTCAGGGCGCGGAGCGCGTGCCGGATGTCTTGCGCGATGTCATCGAGTAGCATGATGAGCCCCCGTTTGCCAAAACCGGGCCAACCTTGCTCACCAGGTAACGCGTTGATCGGCCAGGTGTTGCGCGTGGGACCCCTCGGACCGCGTGTCCGTTTGCGGTCGGCGGCGTCCCGGAACCGCGCATCGGGCGCGCACCGTCTGCCGCCCGAGGGCGCTCGTGTCGTGTATCAAAGGGACACCGGCCTTTCAGAGCACCTCATCCAGACGATCGGCGTCATGAAGCAGAGCAATCAGTTTGCAATACCCAAGGGGTGCTCAAAGCGGTCGAAAACGCCGCCTAGGCGCACACTCTGGACACGCCCCAATCGCAAGCGGCCGGCGAAGCAACAACTCAGGCCGATGCTCAGACTTCCTAGTTCGACGTCAGGCCAGCACCCGAAGTCGGCGAAGTTCGCCGCTTCATAGTGAGCAATCGCCGACTCCAGCCGACTTTTGTCGCGAAATCACCGACTACCGCCGGTCTTGGGACACACTTTGGACACACCCTAACCTGGGCGGTTGTGACTGCTCCTGTCCTGCGGATTGCGCACCGCCCGATGCCGCCCGATGTCGCGTCAGATTGTCCCCCGAATGGTGACCGGACGGCGTTGCTACACCCCTGCGGGCATCAGCTTTTCAACGACCTCGTCGATGCTGAAGCTGGCCGGCCGTTGTCGGATCGGGAACTCCTTCAGAGATTCCAGCCACTTGCTGACAAGGACTTGGGCCGGAACCATGAGGAAGCTGCGGTCGGCGAACCACTTGTCATAGAATAGCGTGCTGTCCTCGCCGGCTTCGAACGGATCGGACCGCAGATTGAAGATCTTGGGGATTCGCATCTGTGAGAACGGCTCACGCCAGACCGAAAGTCCTCGGGCGCGCTGCTCAGAGAAAACGACCTTCCAATCCCGCGCACGCACTGCGAGCAAGTCCCCGTCGTCGCTCCAGTAGAGGAATCCCTCGCGGGGCGATGTCTTCTCGTCGCCTTTGAGGAACGGCACGAGGTTGTAGCCATCGAGGTGCACTTTGAACGTCCTGCCGTCGGCGGCGTAGCCTTTCTTGACCTTCTCCACGAGCTCGGGCTCGCCGGCCGCCGCTGCGAAGGTCGGGATCATATCCTGCAGCGAACAGATATCGTTGATCACCCGTCCTGGCTCGATCATGCCCGGCCAGCGCATCACGCAGGGGATGCGCCAGCCACCGTCCCCCTGAGTGTCCTTTTCGCCGCGGAAGGGCGACGCGCCCCCGTCAGGCCAGGACATCTTTTCCGCGCCGTTGTCAGTGGTGAACACGACGATCGTATTGTCGGCGACGCCAAGATCATCGAGCGTCTTGAGCAACTGTCCGACGTAACCGTCCAGCTCCACCATGCCGTCGGGGTACAGGCCTAGGCCGGTCTTTCCCACCGACGCCGGCTTGAGATGAGTAAACACGTGCATGCGGGTCGGATTGAAATAACAGAACCAGGGCCTGCCCTCCTTGGTCTTGCGACCCATGAAGTCCACAGCAGCCGCGAGGAATTCCTCGTCGACGGTTTCCATCCGCTTTGTGTTCAGCGGTCCGGTGTTCTCGATTACTTGCTTGCCTACTTTACCGAACTGCGGATCGACGGTGGGGTCATCCCTGTCTGTCGCCTTACACCGCAATACTCCACGAGGGCCAAATCGCTTCCGGAAGGCAGGATCCTTGGGATAGTCTGGATTCTCGGGTTCTTGTTCGGCGTTCAAGTGATACAGGTTGCCGAAGAACTCATCGAAGCCATGCACGGTCGGCAGGAACTCGTTGCGGTCACCCAAGTGGTTCTTGCCGAACTGACCTGTCGCGTAGCCGAGCTGCCTCATGAACTGGGCGACGGTGGGATCGTCCGCGCTCAACCCGACAGTCGCTCCGGGAAGACCCACTTTCGTGAGTCCCGTGCGGATTGGCGATTGTCCGGTGATGAACGCGGCGCGGCCCGCTGTGCAGCTCTGCTGGCCGTAGAAGTCCGTGAACAGCGCCCCTTCCTTCGCGATCCGATCGATGTTCGGCGTTCGATACCCCATGATCCCGAGATTGTAGGCGCTGACGTTGAACCAGCCAATGTCGTCAGCCATGATGAACAGGACGTTCGGCTTTTTCTGGGCCGCCACGGTATCCCCCTGAGTGAATTAGACCGCACTCAGACGATACGGCGACCGTGCGCGTACTCAATTGGACCAATGTCTACATATGGCAGACCCCTGCTTGGGAACCGCAGGCGCGGCCCTTGGTGGCCGCCGCGCGCACCGAGCGTCGAGCGCACCACGCGCGCGTTCATCAGCGATGGCAAGGGGCTAATGGCTGAACATCTTAGCCTTAGTCCTATGCGTCGACGACCACAGGACCAGCATCGGCCAATCGCCCGCGCCACCAGCGTCGTTGGTTATGTGGTCCACGTCATCGCTGCCAACGGCCGAGACTGAGCCGAGCTCGTTTTTCAAACTTCCCAGTTCGACGTGTCGCCGGATTGCAAAGTCGGCGATGTTCGCCGCTTTCATAGTGAGCAATCGCCGACACCAGCCGACTATTTTCGCGAAATCGCCGACTATCGCCGATGTCCGGGACACACTTTGGACACACCACGATGTAGCGAGCTACCCGTGGTGACGAATCGTGGTGTCGCTCGCGAGGCAAGAGCGCTTCCAGCGGGCCGCATCGATGGCGGGTGAGCTCGCGCCACAACTCGCCCGATTTCGCCACCGCGACGGACGGCCAGCATTATGCGCGGATGGCGCAGGCGGCAGCTATGGTCGGGCCGTTACTTCCGGGCGGTCCGATTGAGCAGTGACCCGTTGCCGCAAGCGCCCTGCATTGGCCATTGCCGGTCCCACGATGGGCTTCCCGGCACGGTATAGGCCGATGCGCGCAACCCAGAATAGCACGGTGCCAACGACAATCAGCGCGGCTGCGATGAGGCCGAGGGGACCTAATCCTGTGAGCTCCTGCTGCAGCGTGCCCTCGCGTGGACCGTTTACGGCTGCGATGGCGAGCTGAATCGCGAGGATGGTCCCGAAAACCCACTCCCGCCACCACTTCGCAACGTGGTGTGAAAAACGCGGATGCCGATCGGCCCAGGCGTCAAATGTAAAACCTACTCTACGGAGCCCGATACCTAGGACGCCCAGCCCAACGATCCCAAGCCAAGCCAGGAAGATGACTGATCCAAGCCACAGGACGAGATGAGTCATGCGATCCTCGAGTAGTGCTGCTTACGCGGTGCGGGCGCGTCGACATCCGCCCAAGTCACACCCCGTTGAGACGTAATCGCCACACTTTGCTTGTCGGCTTGGACATCACGCCTGCCCGGATTTCGGGTACGAGACCACGGACCGTCGCGAACGCGTGCCCATGATCAGGTCCCAGAGTGGTGACGTCACGCCATAGTCACGATCGGGATCGGTAAAGTGGTGTCGGTAATGGCGCCACTTGGTGTATCGGCCGAGCGCCGTGCGCATGCGTCGATGATGCACCGCATAGTGCACAGTGTCGTACACGAGATAGCCACCAACGAATCCGGCAAACACCGACCCCCACAGATGCGTGCCGACGACGGCGCGAAACAGCAGGGCGAATAGGAACGCGAGTGGGACGCTCGCCCCGGGCGGTATGACTAACCGCGATGAATCGCTCGGATACTCGTGATGCACACCATGCATGATGAAATACACGATGTGGCGCCACCCTGGCAGGTTGGGAATGGCAGCCTCGCCAGGCATGAGTCGGCCGACAACATCATGCGTTTCGCTCATGATGGCGTCAGGGGCGTGGAACAGATGCCTGTGCAGCACATATTCGACGGCGGTCCACAAGAGCAGTCCCGCCCCCACCAGCCCCGCGTCCAAGAGGGGCGGCGTCGGTGACCACCACAGCAGACCGGCAATCACAGGCACATAAATGAGATGCGGAATCGCGGGGTGCACCCGGGTCATCCGTTCCAGCCAGTCCTGACGAAACATCCGAACCGACTCGTCCCGCGCAGAGACGAAATGTGGATTCACAGTCATGCGCCTCACCTCACGCGAACGGGTTGTCCCATATCAGCCTTCCCCCGGCATTGCGGTTGCGACGAGCACCGCGGTCACAATTAAGACGGTAGTTGCGAGCACGAGTTCCAGCGCAGCACTCCGATACGTCAACAGGGTGCGTGCCAACGGGTGCCTCCCCGAACGCATGACGAGCTGTTACCGGCCGCCTGCAACGACAAAGGCGATGGCGCCCGACGCAGGGTGACCATCCGTCGCGGCCGTTTTCCATGCGATCGTGTAGGTGCCGGGCACCACGTGTCCTGTAACGTCCGCCACGATGGGCGAGTGTGGCGCGCCGTCGCGGTGCACGGCGGACACCGTTATCGGCATTGTGCTGGCCCCCATGGACATGCTCAGCCCAACGGAGGTGATCGCGAGCTCCGGGTCTTCACTAAACCACAGCTTGATCGCCGCGGGCGGCGCACGCAGCGTGTCATTGTTAGCCGGTTCGGACTTGACGAGGTGCACGTGCCACAGGCCAGCGGGCGGAACCCCGGCCGTCGCTTGGTGACGGGTAGTGGCGGCGGCGAACACCGTGACAAGCGCCAGGATACCGGCAGCGCGCACAGTCGACGGAATCGGATGAGCGAACATGAAAATTCCCGGCCAGATGATGGCCAACGAGGCGTTGATTACGAGCGCACGCGCCGACAGCTTGCCATGGGACGCGACAACGCGTCACGCGCAAAGCGCGTACGGATAGGTGGACGACGAGAACCCGAGACTTGCCGGTTTGAACCGCGCCCCGGTACTTCGGCCCGGCGGGCGCGTTTGCGCACCTCGCCGGAGAACCCCTATTGGTCGGGGGTTAGGCCCAAAGCACAGGAGGGCCGACGGGCGGCGGAAGGACGACCTGTGGCGCGGCAGGTCGAGCAGCATCTCGCACCGGTGTCGCCACGCTCGTGACGACGCGGGCCGGCACGACAGGAATGGCGACAAGCCTGCCGGCGGCCAGCGTGACCGTCGCCGGCGTGCAGCAGGTGCCATCACATCCGCTGTGCTGGCGGTGCCTCGTGGGTGCCGACCCGTCGGGCGCAACTGGTGACGGATGCCCCGCAACCGCTTGGCATTGCGCCGACCCGTCGTGCCCCATCGGCGCCATGCCCGGCATCCCAGCCATCGTCGCGCCGCCGCCTTCGGCCATTGGCATCGACGCGACGCCTGGAAGGGCGACGGCGAACCACAGCCAGATCACGCCAGCAAATAGGCGCTGCGGCCAGGAGCGGCGCATACGCGCAATATACACAAGTCCGAGGCGCGGGCCACAGGGCCGACGCGTGCGACCTTGTAGCACTCCCTGGGCCTCGCGCGCTGACATCCACTCAACGACCTATTCTGCTTTCTACACTTCCCAGTTCGACCACACAATCCCGTGGTCCGCGCGGCGCTCCGGTGCGGTCGCGAGCGTCATGCGGAGATCGCTCCACCGCACGCGCGCTCCAAGGGCGATGAGCCGCGTCATAGGCCGTCGTGTACTCGCTCTGCACACGAAGCGCGACGCGGCGGGCTCCGCATCGGCGCGCATAGTCGGCCAGCGCACGGACCATGGGGTCCAGATCGACCTCGCGCGCGAGCGCGAGCTTGAGCACACGCAGCTCCTCACGGGCGCGTCCTTCGACGAGCGGCGCCGTGTGGCACAGCGCAAAGCCCGTGAGCTCGTCGCCGGAGTATTGTAAGACGGTATCGCCCAGCGCCAGCTCGTCGGTCAACACGATCTCGCGCGTGAAGTCGTACCCGGGCATGAGCCGATGCACCAGCACGCGACTCGCCGCCACCACGTCGTCCCGATCGCTCTGCGGCAACCGCCCCAATAGCGGCGCCGCACGTTCGCCCGGCGCAGCATCGAAGGTCAGTGTCAACGTCAACCGGCCGGGCACGAGCCCGAGCGCCGAGTAGAACCCGATGTTGTCCATCGTCCTCGGCATCGTCTCGAGGCCGATCACCTGCGCCTCTCCTCGTCGCAACCACTCGATACCGGCGCGCACGACCTCCTTGCCGATCCCGCCACCCTGCGCGTCAGGGCGGACCGCGAGGGGACCCATCCAGCCCTCGGTGCCCGATCGATGCGTCATGTTGAACGCGGCGATCTCGTCGCGCTCGCCCCGCCAGCACATCGCGCCCTCACCAGCGTCGTCGAGCGCGTAGCGCCAGATCGCCGGATTGAGGAACGGCACGCGCACGCCCATCATGCCATCGCGGCGATACCGCTCGGTAAACGCGTCGCTGAAGACCTGGTTGAGCGCCGGGATGTCATCGCGCCCGGCCTGATACGGCCCGTCGAGATGTCGCACGGTCTTCCAGCTTCGCGCAATCGCCATCACCGACTCCCTAGCCGCACGCGTGGACCGTCGCCGTACGCGCGGTCAGTCGTTGCCGTCGTCGTTCCGAGACCCCTAAACCCCAGACCCCAAACCCGCAGTTACGTCCCTCACGCTGCCGAGCTCGTCATCGCCGCCTCCGACCCGCCACCCATCGGCGCCGCGTCCGGTGGCAAGCCCACCGGTAGCTGTTCCCGATCGGTCTGCTCGACAACCGAACATCCGCGATCCTCATCGTAGCGCACCGTGACCACGCGGTCGAGCCCCTCGCGCACGTAGTCGATGTGCGTGATCAGAATCACTTGCTCGAATCGGTCGCGCAGCCGATGCAAGAGCTCTATCACATTGTGCCGTCGCACGTCGTCCAGCGACCCGAACACCTCGTCCAGGATGAGCAGCGAGAACGACTGTCCCGCTCGCTCCGCGATCATTTGCGAGATCGCCAGCCGCAGCACGAGGTGTGCCAGATCCTCCTCGCCCCCCGAAATCACGGGCTTCGGCACGCCGTCCTCGAGCACGATGACGTTGTACTGATCGTCCAGCTCCAACTCCGCATATCGGCCCTCGGTGAGGTCGCTGAGGAAGCCGCTGGCCAGCTCGGAGACCTCCGGGCGCAGTGCGAAGTTGAGATCCGTGCGCAGGTCGGAGAACGCGCGGTCCAGCTCATCGTGCAACCGCTTGTCTCGCTGCAGCGCGTCCAGCTTGGTCTGCAACTTGTCCAGCGCGCGCCGACTGGCTTCGGCACTTTCGACCGCGGTACGCGCCGCCGCCACCTCGGAGCGCGCCGTCGCCGCCGCGATCTCCGCACCGCGCGCTTCCGCCGACGCCCGTTCGTGCTGCGTACGCGCACGTCCTGATAGGCCGTCTCCGAGAACCGGATGCTGTCCCGCCGCGTGCGCATTTCTTTCAATCGCGTCGAAGACGCCGGCCGCCGCCGCCTCGACCCGCGCCCGCTCACGCGCCAGTTGCGGCTCGCGCTCGACCAGCGCACCGAGTCGGGCAGCGCGCGCGTCCAGCGGCGAGAGTCGCTCGACCTCGCTCTTGAGATACGTATGCCGGGTCGCGTCGTACCCCGCCGGGATCGCCGCAATGTCTCGCGCCAACACCGCCTTGCGCTGCTCCTTGCTCGCCACATCCCGCCCCACCTGCTGCAGCTCCTGCACGGCGAGCTGCGTCTTCGCCAGCTTGCGCTCCAGCACCCCCACCTCTTGCGTCATCCCTTTGCGCCGCTCGTCGAGCGCGCGAACCTCCGTCGGCATCTGCTCGAGTTGCTCGAGACGCGCCCTGAAGTACGCGCCGTCCACCTGCACGGTCTCGGCCTGCTCTTCGAGCAGGTCGAGCACGCGTGCGCAAGTGGCCGCCGAGCGGTCGCGCACACGTCGGGCACTGACCTTCCTCACCCGCGCGACACGAGCCGCTCGCGCTGCTGGCGCATGTCGACGTACTGGACACGCAACGCCTGGAGCTTCGTTTCGGCCTCCTGACGGTCCCGTACCCACTCGGTGCGCCGCGCCTCCAGCTGCCCTTGTGTCTCCTCGAGCTCGCCGCGCCGCGCCTCGAGTGCGAGCGTCACTTCCTCCTCGAGCGCCGGCGCTGGCTCGAGGGTGCCGCGCCGCTCGCGCAGCCGCGCCAGCTCTTCATCGACCGACCGCTCGGTCTCGATCAGCGTCTGACGCCGTCCTTCCTCTCGATAGGACTCGTCCGCGCGCTGCAGCTCCCCCACGAGTCCCGCGTACCCAGCCAGCTCGCGGCGCAACGGCTCGAGCTCGGCCCGCGCGGTCGCGACGTCCGCCAGCTCGTCGCGTGATCCGCTCCCCGTCACGCACCAGCGACTTCTTCGTCCCGCTCCGCAATCTTGAGATCGGTCAACAACTCCTGCAGCCGGTCGCGCTCACGCTGCACGTGCTCCCACTCGGGCGTCACCGCCGACAGCGCGAGTTCGGCCGCACGCTCCCGCTCGTCCGCGTCGGCGCAGCCGCCGCTTGGCCGCCGTCCAGCCGAGCCGCGGCCTCCGCCTCGATCCGCTCGATCGTCTCGCGGTCCGGCATGCCGGCGCGCAGTCCGGCCGTCTCCGCGGTGATCAGCTTGCGCCGGTCCCGGACCAGGTCCTGCGCCGTACGCAGTTTCTCGTACCCGAGCACCCGCGACAGAAACTTGGCCCGATCCGACGGGCCCATCGCCGCCATGACGTTCAGTTCTTTCTGGGCCGTGAAGTACGTGTTGAAGAACTCGGCGCGCGTCATCCCGAGCCGCCGCTGCAGCAGATCCGTCACGCCGGTGATCGAGTTCGCGATCGGCTGCCCGGCGCCGTCCAGATACAGCTCCGCGTTCGTCAGGCCGCGTATGACCCGATACCGGTGCCCCGCCAGGTCGAAGTCCAGCTCGACACGCACCGTGGCCCGCGACGCCGCCCGATTGTAGCGCAACGACTCTCGTGTGCCCCGGGCGGCACTGTTCCCGTAGAGCGCCCACGCGACCGCCTCGAGGATCGTCGTCTTCCCGGACCCGTTGGGACCGATGATGCCCGTCAGTCCCGAATCGAAGCTGATCCGGCTGTCCGCGTGCTGGCGGAAGTTGATGAGGTGCAGGCTGTTGAGCCTCACGCCTCCCCCTCCCCCGCATCGGACGCCACCGCGGCGACACTCACCGCCTCGGCTTCGGCGAGATATCGGAGCCCGAGATCGACCAGCGCCGATCGATCGATGTCGGCTTCGAGCAGACGGCTCTGCAGCTTGTCCCGCACGATGTCGGCCAGTGACGGTCGGCGCCCGGGCGCACCCTGTGAGTGCAGGCGAATCACTTCCGGGCGTCGGGCATCGAGCTGGAAGTGCAGCGCCCGCCGCCGGTACTCTCGCAGCGAGTCGGTGATCGAGCTCGCGAACGATATGACGCGGGAATGTCGCGCACGACCAGTCGCACGATCTTGCCCTCGATCCCTCCTTCACACCGATCGACTGCGTCGGCGATCCGTGCGTCGGCGTCGGCTGCCAGTGAGGCCACGCGCCGATATCGCGCTCAGGTCGACGAGCGGCCGCGGAAGCGCAATCGGGTGAAATCGATGCCGGCGAGTCTCCAGGTTGTACTCGATGAACCCCTTGCCAGCTACGCCGGTCGCGCGCTCCTCGATCAGCTCACCCCACGGATTCGCGCTCGTGTAGTCCAGCGATCCGGAATAGAACGCGTTGGGGGCGATGCTGCGGTAGACATGGTAGTGGCCCAGCGCGACATAACTCCATCGCTCGGCAGCCAGCTCCTCCTTCGTGACCTCCATCGCCGATCGATCGGTCGCGGCCGCCGCGCCCGGGAACATGCCCTCGACCTCGCCGTGCAGCAGCAGCACGTTGTACCGGGCATCGGGATCCGGCGTCAGTGCCGGTCGGTCTCCGAGAACATCGGGGACGGCGAGGATCGAGACACCGCGGTCCGGAAACGTGAGCCGGCCGGCCGTCGAATCCACGACGTGAATGCCGAGCGGGGCGAACAACCGGAGGATGCAACCCGTTTCCGCGGCACGCGGGGTGTCGTGGTTCCCGGCGACCATGACGATCGTTGAGTCCGGGAGCGCCGCACGAAGTCGGGCGAACTGCTCGAATGCGTGCAGGATGGCCGGATTCGTCGGCCGCACCGTGTGAAAGATGTCGCCGGCGAATAGCACGAACTCGGGCTCGAGACCGATGGTCGCATCGATCGCCCGTTTACACGCGAGTGCAACATCCGCCTCGCGTTGGTTGATTCCACTGGGCGTGAGGCGCTGGTACTGCCGATAGCCCAGGTGGAGATCGGAGAGGTGGACCAGCCGCATGCGTACCGCAATCTAGGGGCGATCGACAGCCCGCAACCACTGTGTGGCCGTCATTCGCATGCGCCCAGGGGACTGGTTCGAGCCCGTCGGCGGCTGCATGTCGTACTGCACGTCGATGGTCGCGTGCCAATCGGTCAGCCACCCGCGGCGGCGGTCGATCACCATCGTGCCCGCCAATGTCCCCCGGGTCGTCACCGTCGCCCCGCCAACGGCAGCGTTCACGCGAGCCCCACCAAGCGGTCCGTGAACCGAGACGTACGCCAGATCAGACCCATCCGCAACGGAGTCCAGTCGGAACTCCAGCTTGATCTCGCCTCCCTGGCCGTACCCCGCGCCGGCTGGAAGCTTCATGGCCCGGACCCAGCGCTGCCCGACCTTGACGGGGTCCCGCGGGAAGGTCACGGGCAGGTCCCGCAGCACCTCGCGCAGGGCCGAGCTCACGCTGTTGGTGCTGTCGAGGAGTGTCACGGCACCGTCGGGCGCTACGTGCAGCAGCACGTGACTGCCATCGACCGGCCGGCTTCGCCGCGGCGCGGGCTCCGGTCCTCGATCATCGATGCGCTCCGTCGAGACCGAATCCGTCACCTGCATGACCTCCGTGCCGGAGGTGTCCGCGCGCTCGACGATCATGCGCTGCAGCACCACCCACGTCGTCGTCACGGCGGTCGCGGCGTCTCCCAGAGCGGCCTGGCCCGTCCGGGTGATGTTCATCTCCTGATCGAGCCGCATGTGCAGCGTGTCGCCCGCGTGCGGGCGCAATTGCAGCAGGACCTGCTGCGCCTGCAATCTCGACGCCCCCGCGACCATCACCGGGATGAGCATCGCGCGCACCCAGGAGCTGCGCGCGTATCGATTGAGACCCAGAAGGCTGGAACGGCGCACTGCCTCGCCCGTCAAACGCCGTACGGATTGGCGCTAGGCAGCGCGTGCAGCGGCACCAGGAACTCCGGCTGCGCAGCCGGGCGCGTCGGCACGATGCGTCGGAGGTGGTGCTGAATGAACGCGCGCACGTCGTTGGGCTTCCTGAGCTCTGCCAGCTGACACGCCTGCAAAACCTCCTCGGGCTCGTACAGCTCCGTGTGCTGCTTGACCCATTCCAGCGTGATCGTGGAATCGAGTCGGCGCAGGCGGCGCGTTACCGCCACAGCGGGCGGCACAGGCTCCGCCGCCGGGAACCGTTCGACCCCCTCACGGCCCGAGAGGACCGGTGGCCGCGGAAACCGAACGAAAATTGGCTGCGTGAAATGCGGATGACGTACCATCAATTGCCCTTTCTCAAGCGTTGCGAGCTTCGTCCGGATCGCCGGACTCAGCACCGCGTATCCCGGCGACGCGAGCTCGTCGGCATCCATGCGCCCGAAGACCTGCGTGCCCGCGTTCCCGACCACTCGGCGATGCACCTGTGACCGAAATTGCTGCGCCCCGAACAGAACGAGGCCCAGGTAGCGCCCCCGCTCCGCCAGGTCGAGCAACATCTTCCGGACATACGTCTCGGGTCCATCGGCTGGCGCGTAGCGGTTGAGCTCGTCGACAAAGACCACGAGGTGCTTCACGCCAAGGTCTCGCCGCTCGAGGTAGGTGCGTAACTGCGACACCACGCGCGCAAAGATCAGATCCTGCGCGTCCTGCTCGAGATTGGCGACGTCGATCACATACACCGTTCGATCGCGAAAGTGCCCCCACGGCAGGTCGCTCGCGTCGGCTGCAGGGGTCACCAGCCCCGCGCACCGCTGGGCAATGTTGAGCAGCCGGTTCCGAATCTTCCGCAGCGTCGCCACGTGATGCGTGCGCCAGCTCTCGTGATTGCGCTGCTCGAGCGCCTCCAGCAGGTCGCGAAACCACTGTTCGAGATCACTGAACGACTGCACGGTATAACTACCGCTCAGCAACGGGTCGGTGAACTGGCGACCCACGACTCGCTCGCGAATGAAGTCGATCAACGCATCCGCCTTCGCGTCGACGTCCTCCCGATTCAGCAAGACGTTGGCATACTCCATGACTTCGCGCAGCCCCCACGCCAGCGGCGTCACGTTGTGCTCGAGGGCCTCGTTCGACCGCAAGGTGTTGAGGGTGTACCCTTCGGCGCGATACGGCGCGTAGTACTGCACGTCGCGGAACGGCGTGGCCGGTACGCCGAGCTTCTCGTACAACGCACGATCGGCCTCTCCGAGATCGGTCGCCGGCTGATCGAGAAAGCAGAGGTCTGGCCCCTTCACATTGAAGCAGACAGCCGCGACCGATTTGTCCGCTGGAAAGTGGGCGAAAATCGATGCGAGCAGCCACTCGACCGCGCTCGTCTTGGTCGCGAGACCGGAGACGCCCGTCACAGTGAGATGCGCCGCTTCGGGACCCAGCAGAAAGTCCGCGTCGAGATAGACCGGTGCGTCGATCCCGCCGCCGTGGTAGACCCCAATGGGGATCGCGGTGCGTGAGGCGCCCGCGATGTACCCATCCATACGGAGCGCACACGCAACGTCATCATCGTCGGCCAGAAAGACGGTCCCCATCGGAACCGGCTGCATGGGTTCTTCCGGCACCTGACGCAGCACCGCCGCGGTATAGAGCCGGATCTCCGTTCGCTCCGTCGTTGCCAGTGGCGCGTGCGCCGGGGACCCATCGAACCCCATCACATCGTGGAGCGGCGACTGCAGGTCCGTGTAGCCGATCGCCTCGACCACGACACCATAGACTCGCGGCACGACCCCATTGACCGCTGGTCCGCCCTCCACCCGCACGATCGTCCCGATCCCCACCGCTGCATCGAGCGCCGTCCAAAAATGAAACTCGTGCGGTGTGCTGGGTCGTCGCTCCGTCGCGACAACGCGCCCAAGCGGTTCAGGCGGTTCAAGCGGTTCAAGCGGTTCAAGCGGTTCAAGCGGTTCAAGCGGTTCAAGCGGTTCAAGCGAACTATGGGTCTCGTGTCCGTCCACTCTCACCTCTCCTTGTCTGTCTCCGTCCCCTTTCTACGGCCACGCCAGCCCCGTTCCCGTTCCATCAAGGCCTTGTCACGCGGCACCATGCCAGCAGCTCGGTTAGCCTCTCCAACGTCCAGCGTCTAGCGTCCAACGTCTAGCGTCTAGCGCCTTACATCGTCGCCCGCAGCATCTCCTTGCAATCTCGGATGCCATACGCCAACGCGTGCCACTGCGGGTCGGGCAGCGCGATCGGCACCCGCTCCGCCAACACCCACCGTGAAATCTCGTTCGCGCGATCACTCGCTGTGTCCGACCCTCCAGCCGCACATTCGATCCGTACCAGCCCCCACATCGGCTCATGGCCCATGGCGTCGCGCAATCGCAGATACCAGCTCCACACCGGCGTCCAGCGGCCTGACGAGACCAGGAAGACCGTCGTGCGCTCCCCTTGTCGGAGCGCAGCAAGCCGCGACACCGCCTCACCACCCCCATACAGCACGTGATGCCGCTGGACGACCCCAACACTCTTGCCTGACGTGGCGACGTGCTCCTTTCCCGCGATCGCGCCGTCAATGTACAGCGGCGCGTTCTCGGAGTCGCACCACTCCTCCGCCAGCGCGCGTTCCAGCCGCTCGCGGCGCGCCTCAACGCACCGACGTGCGCGATCGATCAGCACCGCTGGGTGCGCGCCCTCGGCGGACACACCCTGATCGGCGTCGGCGAGACGAGCGCTCGTGTCGATCACCTCCACGCCGTCGTCGGCCAGGCGCTGACACACCGCCGGCGCCAACACGGTGGGTGCATAAACCGCCTCGTGCTTGCGAACCCCTCGCCGCCAGGTGACGAGACGGCGGTCTCGGCGCGCCCGAATCACGGCCGCGGCAACGCCATGGACGATCGGCACACCACGGTCGTACATCAACACACGGCTCGTTTGGGCGCCGTCGAGAAACCCGCCAAACATCTCGGTTGGCGGGCCGGTCACCTCCCGCGCCTCGAGCTCGCCGCCCTCGATCACCGTGGCAGCGGCCAAACGTGGTGACTCGGTTGCCGCGGGAAGCGTCTCCAAGGTGGGACCGCCGCGATCCGTCCCTCGGAGGTGTGGCGCCCACTGACCGAGCAAGCGCTGCACACTGCGGAGGCTTGCGTCCATTGACCCTACACGACGCGTGACAACAGGATACGGAGACGCCGGGTTGAACCGGCGGGCGGTGTTCTCGCAAACGGCGGCCCGCTCGGCCGTCGCCGCCGCAATGTGGCTAACGGTAACCGTCACCGCAGGATGCAACAAGGCGAACGCGGGCGACACCGCGCCGTCGATCCCGGCCGGCCAGGAATTGGACCTGCGCAAGCATCCGCCGATCCTGTTCGAGGTGTTCGGCGAGCGCGACGATCCTCGGATGGTGCCGCTCGCCTCGTTGGACAATGGGAAATTGCGACCCATTCGTCTCTCACCCGGTGGGTGGCGGACCTTCGACCGCCTCTACCACCGTCCGGGCGCTGCCTACACCGTGTATCAGGACGGGCGCCCGGTGGGCCAGGCGACGGTGAAGCAAGGGATGTGGTCCCGCCCTGAAGCGCCGCTCTACACGCTGCCCAATTGTCAGAGCCTCATTCCACTCGCAGCGGTCAGCATCGACGCCAACGTGAAAGCCGGGATCACGGTCGAGTTCCTGGCGACGAGCGTGGATCTGCCACCGGCGCACGAGAGCAGTCCGTTGACGACCAGCGAAATGGTCACGCTCGCGCGAGACGTCGGAGCCAAAGTCGCCGAAAAGGCGCACATCCCGCGCGCGCGACTCGACTCGCTCGACTTTCGCGCGCTGGCCGTCAACACCGGCGCAACTGCGGACCCGACGCTCATCGTTTCGTACATCGACCCAAACGCCGAGGAAGCTGCCTCCCGCGGCGACAAGACGTCATACCTGTTCGCGATCGCCGACAAGATCGCCGGCGACTACACCCCAACTTTCGCCGCGACCGTCAACGGGTCCGCCGCGAAAGCGCTCTACCGGCGCTACGTGGACCACATCGACATCGACGGCAACGGCGTCGACGCCATCGTGCTCGAAGGCTGGCAGTACGGCGGCGATACCTACCCGATGATCATGCGCTACAAGGACGGGCGCTGGGTCGAGATCTTCCGGGGCACGACCAATTGGTGCTTGGAACAGGGAACAGGACGTTAGACGTTGGAAAGCCAGACCTCGAAATCGGGACGGGAAACCACCGCCCGCGCGTTCCCCTGATGGGCGGGTAGGGGCGACGCATGCGTCGCCCCACGATGTCGCATAAAACACGAGGCCAGTCACCCACATAGTGACTGGCCTCGCCGCGTGTTGAAGTTCCCCGACCCCTGATCCCTGACCCCGCCGTTCACCTCTTCCCAATCAGTTCCACCACCCGCTTCACGCCCTCCACCACCGTCTCCATGGGCGCGGCGTAGGATGCACGGATCCAGTTCGGCGTGAGAAACGCCGCGCCGGGCACGACGGCCACCCCGTGCGCGTCCATGAGCTCCGTGGCAAACGCAGCACCGTCACGACCCACGTTGATGTAGAGGTAAAACGCGCCCCCGGGCCGCACATACTGGACCCGCGCCGCGTCGAGCAACGCGAGCGCGGCGTCGCGGCGCGCTCGGAATTGCTCGACCATGGCAGCGATCGCCGGCTCTGCTGCGGCCACGTCGGTCAATGCCGCGAGGGCGGCGTGCTGCGACATGCTGGCGGCGTTCGACGTGGTATGCGATTGGAGCGCGCCCATCGTCTGCGCCACGGCCCGCGGCGCGACCGCCCAGCCGATGCGCCAACCCGTCATCGCGTACGCCTTCGCGACGCCGTTCACGTACACGACTCGGTCGCGTTCGGTGACCACGTCGAGGACGGACGAAGCCGCATGCTCGTATGCAATTCGGCGATAAATCTCGTCCGAGATGATCCACCATCCGCGCTCGCCGGCGACCGACGCGATGTCGCGCAACTCCTGCTCGGTGTAGACGGCGCCGGTTGGATTGCACGGCGAGTTGAGGATGAGGCCGCGCGTCCGGGGAGTCGCGGCAGCAACTAGCTGTGCGGCGGTCGCCTTCAGTCCGCGCGACTCTTCGCCGAACACCGGCACGGCCTTGGCCCTCGCCAGCGAGACGATCTCGTAATAGCTCGTCCAGGCCGGCGTTGGGATGAGGATCTCGTCGCCCTCTCCAAAGAGCACGAAGCACGCGTTGAATAGCGCCTGCTTCGACCCATTCGACACGACCACGTCCGCCGCGGTGACTGGATCAGGCCCGCGGTAGAGCGTGTTGGCCTCCGCGGCGATCGCCTCCCGGAGCGGCTGAATCCCTTCCGTCGCGGTGTATCGGGTCGCACCCGCCGCCACAGCCCGCTCCGCCGCTTCGCAAATGAAGCGAGGGGTCGCAAAATCGGGCTCGCCGGCCCCAAGGTCGAGGATCCTGCGCCCCGCCGCTCGGAGCGCACGCGCCCGTGCGGACACGGCGATGGTCGCGGATTCCTTGAGCTGGGCAACGTTTGCGGAGGGTGTAAACGAGGCAGGCGCTGCTGTAGCAGTCATGAGAGCAGTTTAATCCGGTAGAGGTATCTTCTCGGTCCCAAGCCTTCTACTATCCAACTTCCTTAAGTCTACTTTGTACTTTCTGTAGGTCTACTTTCTCGGGCGCGAAGCGCCCGGGGGGCGAGGTGGAACAACAGCCGTCGGCCGGCGGGCCGGGCGTCGCACGCAACGCCAACGCCGTCTACATCGTTCCAGCCGACTGGTCGGCTGCGCCTGCCGCACTGGCCACCGCCTTCGATCGGATCGATGCCGATGTGCCGGCGACGCAGCTGCTCGTCGTCGTCGCCAGCGCAGATGCGGCGGTCGCGATCACCCAGGCCATAACCGCGGTGCGCGGACAGACGATGCCCCGTGCCATTGCGGCAACAGGCGCATCGCGCGTCGCGCGTGTGTTGAGGGCAGGCGCTGCGCCCATCGTCGTTGGGGCGCCGGAGCAGCTGTTGGCACTCCTGCGTATGTCGGCGCTCAAGCTCGACGGGGTCCGCGTGCTCGCCGTCGCCTGGCTGGAAGACATTCTCGCCGCCGGACGAGGCGAGGATCTCGAGGCGGTCATCGCGGACGTGCCCAAGAGTGCGGCCCGCGTCATCATGACTGCGCAGTGGGACGCGCCCGCGAAGGATTTTGTCGAGCGCCACGCGCGTCGCGCTCCGGTGCTGCAGCTCTCGCACACGGGGCCCGTGCCGCTCGCGGAAGGGACCGAAGCACCGACGAGGGTTTCCCCGCCCTCATCGACTGCTCCGGAACCGCCGGTCACGGTGTCGTCGGTCGCCTACGTGACGTGCTCGACGTCGGCGCGAGTTGCCGCGCTTCAAACGGTCCTCGACGAGCTCGATCCACCATCCGCGCTCATTTATGTGCGGTCGATTGATGGAGAGCGTGAGGTGGCCGATACGCTCCGCGCGTTGGGCTACGATGCGCACCATGCGGTCCGCCTGACGCGCGGCGAGGCAACCGAGCACACCGCGCTCGTGGTCCTGTTTGATTTGCCGCATACGCCAGCCGAATGGCGCGCCGCGACTGCGAGCCAACCTGCGCGCGTTGTCGCCCTCGGACCGCCCCGATTGTTGGGACAGCTCCGCACGCTGGCCGGCTCGATCGTGCCCCTCACCTTCTCCGCGCCGTTCGACGCGGCCCGGGCGTCCGAGGCTCAGCTCCGCGCCGACCTCCGGCGCGAGTTGGCGGCGGGAACGCCCGCCCGCGAGCTGCTGACCTTGGAACCCATGCTCGCGGAGTTCGATGGAGCCGCGCTCGCCGCTGCCGCGCTGCGCCTCCTCGAGCACGAGCGGACCAAACGCCCGCGCATCGAAGCCGCTCCTCCCCCGCAGCCGCCCCGAGAGGCGACACGGCAGGAGCGTCCGCGGGACCGCGATCGAGAGCGGCCCAGGAGTGACCACGGCCCGCGCGACGCACGAGGCGGACCCGGCGGCCGACGATCAGCGACCGACCGGGCGCCGACTGGGGGAGGCGGACGCAGAGAGTTTCGCCCCCGGCCGAACGACCATTCCGGCCCGCCCCCACGCGGTCAAGGGGACCGCGAGTCGCGACGGCCGCCAAACGCCAGACCCCTACCGCGGAATCCACGATAGGGGCCGGTACAGACTGTGTCCCACGTGCCGTCAGGCATTGCGAGCACAGTCACCGCGTGCAGTGTGTGTGGCCGGACCGAATTACCGGTCAGGCGTCCAATGTACTCCGCGTGAGTCGGTTAGCCGTCACAAGCCCGCCGCGACACTGTCACGAGCTACGACAGTGGACATTGCGCGTGACGGGCGCGCTATCCCTCGCGTCCACTGAGCATGGGCGTGATCGTGACTCTGCTGCCCCAGCCGGGGCGCCTCCAGCGCTTGCGCGCGGCGATTCGCGAGCGACATACCCTGGTGACGTGCGAGGATTGGAGCACCCTCACAAGAGTATGTGAAACGGAGCCCGTCCACCTGGCCGTGCTCGACTTGTACGCGGACGGCCCGGCGAACTTCGAGCGCGTCCGCGTGCTCAAGCTCAGGTTCCCGCGCGTCGCCCTCGTCGCCTACGTCAGCATCACGACCGAGCGCGCCCGCGACATGTTCGACGCCGGACGGTGCGGTCTGGACGGGCTCATCGTGGCCGATCTGGACGACGCGCCGGCGACAATGCTCATGCACGTCGAGAAGGCAGAAGCGCGCAGTGTCGCGAGCGTGCTGCGGCCAGTCATCGCGAACCTGAAGCCGACCGTGCGCGATGCGGTGCTCGCGGCGGTCACGCGAGCGCACGAACGACTGACCCCGGAAGCGTTTGCCCGCCTGCTTGCCGTCCCCCGCCGACTACTCACACGCCGCCTCACCGAGGCTGGCTTCCCGGCTCCTCATCGCCTGCTCACCTGGGGCCGACTGATCGTGGCGGCGCACATGCTCGAGGACGTCCATCGGAGCGCCGATAGCGTGGCCCAGGTATTGGACTTCCCCTCCGGCAGCGCATTCCGGAATACCTGCCAGCGCTATCTCCATGTGACCCCCCAGCAAATGCGTGAGCGCGGCGGTGCCACCTACGTCATCGGCGTCTTTATGAAGGAGGCCGGGGCGCCCGACGTCGTCATCTCGCGGCCCCCGGCGTCAAACGCCGACGGGTCCTCCCCGACCGGCAACACGAACGGTCGCCCGGCCCGCTTGACCCCCGCCCAAGTCGCCGCCATTCGCCCGCCCGATACCGACCCCAACGGTTCGACCGGATGACGGGGTCGCGATCGGCCTGACACCGTCCGCACGACGCTGGTCGGTCGGCGGGCAGGGACGACGCCACGCGTCGCCCTTGGTCGTTTGGGGCATTCTCAGCAATCCGGGCAGGAATCGCGTATGTGCCTTAGATTAGCCGCGATGATGGGTACCCGGGCCTCCCCTCTTTGAGGGCGACGGGCCGGGCGGCCAACGCGGCGAGTCGGTCCCGCCCGAGCCTGTGGTTGTTTCTAGCCCCTGACCCCTAACCCCTGACCCCTGTCCTGATGGCCCTCGTCGTCGGCTTGACAGGCAACATTGCCAGCGGCAAGTCCACCGTTGCTCACCGCCTCCGGGAACTGGGCGCGACCGTCATTGATGCCGACGAACTCGCCCGCCGGGCTGTGGATTCCGGGACACCGGCGCTCCAACGGATCGCCGAACGCTGGGGCGCCGAGGTGATCTCGGCGGACGGCGTCCTCAACCGCGCCGCCCTGCGCCGGCGGGTCTTTCACGATCAGGACGAGCTGGAAGAGTTGAATCGCATCGTCCACCCAGCCGTCACCCGGCTGCGCAACGAACAGGTAGCCCAGGCGCGTGCGCGCGGAGAGCGCGTGATCGTCTGTGATATCCCTCTCCTGTTCGAACGACGGCTGGCCGACGAGTTTGACCGGATCGTCCTCATCGACGCGCCGCGCCCGCTGCGGCTCGAGCGACTCGTGCGCGAGCGGGGGTTGCACGAGACCGAAGCCCTCGACATGATCACTGCGCAGATGCCCGCCGAACTCAAACGCGCGCGCGCGGACTTCGTGATCGACAATACCGGCTCGCTCGAAGCGCTGCATGCGCGCGTCGCGGAGGTCTGGGCAGAGTTGACGCGCGAAGCCGAAGCCCTCGCGCCTTCTCTCACTGCCTGACCGCCTCGCGGTCGGGCCCATCTTGTCGCATGGCCAACATACCGAGCGATTTGCTGTACACGCAGGAGCACGAATACGTTCGCCTCCGCCCCGACGGACTGGCGGAAATCGGCATCACCGACTACGCGCAGGGGGAGCTCGGCGACATCGTCTACCTCGAGCTCCCGAAGGCCGGGTCGAAGTTCTCGGCGCACGACGTGTTCGGCACCGTCGAGGCGGTGAAAGCCGTGTCGGAGCTGTTCAGCCCCATCGCGGGCGAGGTGGTGGCGATCAATGAACGCCTCGACAAAGAGCCAGCGCTCGTCAACACGGACCCCTACGGCGACGGGTGGATGCTCCGTCTCCGGCCAGCCAATCCGGCCGCGCGCGATGGACTCCTCTCAGCCGCGGAGTACGCAACGCACGTCGGCGGCTAGCTGCGCCAGCGATAGCGTGCTCGCCAGCTACGACGGCTGGCGAGCCCTGACGACCTCACCAGCGTCGGGCGCCGACAACATGGCGCTCGACCACGCGCTCGTGCGGCGTGCAGCTGACACGGGTGAAGCGGTCCTGCGAGTGTATGGTTGGTCCGCCCCCACGCTGTCACTCGGCCGACATCAGCCAACGCGCGACGTCTACGACACGCGCCTGATCCAATCGCTCGGAGTCGACGTCGTCCGACGCCCGACTGGCGGGCGGGCAGTCTTGCATCACCGCGAAGTCACATATAGCGTCGCCGCTCCCATACTCGACGGCGGGATCGCTGCCGCGCGCCACCGGGTCCGCGACGTATATGCCGCCGTCAACCAACTGCTCGCAGACGCGCTGCACAGCCTGGGTGTGCAGGTCTCGCTCGCTGCCACTGGCATCCGCGCGCTCACACCTGGTGTCGGCTCGCCCTGCTTCAACGACGCGGCAATGGGCGAGCTCGTGGCCGACGAGCGGAAGCTGGTTGGCAGCGCACAGTGGCGCGAAGGCAAGGCCCTCCTCCAGCACGGCTCGATCCTCATCGACAATGACCAGTTCCTGCTGGCGCAACTCGCGCCGAGCTCCGCCCCCGCGCGCGTCGCGACGCTCCGCGCGTTGCTCGGCCGGCCACCTTCGCTCGACGAGGTCAGCACCGCACTTCGACGGGCCCTCGACAACGCGCTGGAGCGTGCCTCCCAGCCACCCTCCACCCCGCTCGATCCCGACTCCGTGAGTCGAGCGTTCTCGGCGCTCCGCGCTCACTACGCCGACCCCGGATGGACGTGGCGCCTGTGACTTTTCGTCCTCCACGCCTTGCCTCGTTGATGGCCTTCGCCCCATCCTAGGGCCCATAACGGCGTGGGACGCGTGGATGCTGGGCGTGACGGGATCAGCTCGCGCGCCGTCGTTTGTCGCCCACCACGCTCTCCATACCCGCCCGCCATGCGCCGACGCTCTGTGAGCCACCAACCGCTCGTGACCGTTGCCTCCGTGCTCGCGAGCGCAATCGTGCTTGGCTGCGGGCGCGGCGATTCCCGCTTCGCCGCGGGATCCACCACCGGCGCCGCGGATGTCGGCGGCACACTCGTCGTGGTCGTCCCCGCGGACGTTGCGACGCTCTTCCCACCCTACGCGATTTCGACCCAGGAGGCGATGGCCGTTGCGACGTTGTTCGATCGCCTGGCCGAGCCGGGTGATTCGCTGAACACGATCGGCGATCGCGGCTTCACGCCCCGGCTGGCTGACCGGTGGGAGTGGACGCACGATTCGCTCGCCGTCGTCTTTCATCTAGACCCGCGAGCCCGGTGGCACGACGGAGTCCCGGTCCGCTCCAACGACGTCGTGTTTACCTACCGCTTGTACACAAATCCCGCGGCTGGAATCGACAACGGCTCTCAACTGACGGCGATCGATTCGGTCACCGCGCCTGACTCGGTCACGGCAGTCTTCTGGTTCAAGCATCGGTATCCAGAGCAGTTTTTCGACGCGACATATCGAATGTTCGTCTGCCCGGAGCACCTGCTGCGCAATATTCCACCCGCCGACCTGCGGACGTCGGACTTTGCGCATCATCCCGTGGGTGATAGCCGGTTCCGGTTCAACGGATCCCCTGCACCCTCGACGATCGAGTTCGTTGCAGACACCGGGAACTATCGCGGTCGAGCGAAACTGGATCGCTTGATCATCTCCGCAACCCCGAGTTCGGGCGCTGCGCTGACTCGACTTCTGGCTGGGGACGCCGACTTCCTGCAGTACGTTCCACCGGCGAACGTGACTGACCTTGCGCAGCACCCCGAGCTCACCCCGCTGATTCACAAGGACCCGTCGTACGGGTTCCTGTGGTTCAATCTGCACGCGGGCACGGCGTCGCGGCCGCATCCCATCTTCGGCGATCGCGCGGTGCGGCAAGCGTTCGCGATGGCGTTGGATCGTGAACGGATCGTGCGCAACGTGTATGACACGCTGGCCACCGTCGTCAATGGACCATTTGCCCTGGGCACGGCCAGCGCGGACCCGACGGCAACGGCGCTCCCCTATGACACGGCCCGTGCGAATCGATTGCTCGATTCCGCCGGCTGGCGCCGCGGGGCTGATGGCATTCGTGTCAAGGCCGGCCGGCCATTGTCGTTTTCCTTGGTCGTGCCGACATCGAGCAAGCCTCGGCAGCAGATCGCCCTGCTGATCCAGGATCAGCTGATGCGAGTCGGCGCCAAGGTGAGCGTGGATCCGATTGAAATCCGCGCAATGATTAGCCGCTTGCGCACCCACGATTTCGACGCGACCCTGAACGTGTTTCGCACCGACGGCGCCATGAACGACATCAAGCAGTCATGGACGACAGCCGGAGAGCACGATGGTCTCAACTGGACGTCGTACGAGAACCCGACGTTCGACGCCCTGGTCGACAGCGCACTCCTCGGCACCAACCCGGTCCAGGTGCACGACCTGCTGCATCGCGCCTACACCATCATCAACGCGGATGTCCCCGCCGTCTGGCTCTTTCAGCCGCGAGAGGTGAGCGCCGTGCACCGTCGCGTGCACACCGCGCCCATGCGCCTCGATGAGTGGTACGCGAACCTCGCCGATTGGTATATACCCGCGGCATCGCGACTACCGCGGGACAACATCGGGCTGGCCGCCGCGCCACGGTGATGCCGGCCTCCGGCTGACAGCAGCGCCGACGCATGCGCGCCTGGCTCGTCCGCCGCTTGCTCCAAGCCGCCATCGTCGTCGTCGCCGTGGCGACCCTGACGTTCTTCCTCATTCACCTGGCGCCGGGCGATCCCCTGGGGGATCCGGGCAGTGGGCGAATGTCGGAGGCCACGCGAGAGTTCTGGCGTCACGCCTACGGCCTCGACCAGCCGCTCGGGGTCCAATACGTGAAGTTCATCGCCGGCGTCGCGCGAGGCCGCCTCGGATACTCGATCAGCTACAACGAGCCGGTGAGCAGCGTGCTCGCACGCGCGCTCCCCAATACCCTGCTGCTCGCGGGGTCTGGGCTCGCGCTGAGTTTCGGCCTTGGCGTGCTGATCGCGCTCATTCAGGTCGCACGCCGCGGGTCGCTCGCTGATCGGTTGCTCGGCGGCATCTCCCTTGCCCTCTACTGCACGCCGGATTTCTGGTTGGCGCAGGTGGCCCTCCTCGTCTTCGCGTACTGGTTGCCCCTCTTTCCGGCCAGCGGAGTCGTCGACCCCGTCATGCACCGGTACCTCGCCGCGTGGCCCGCACTCGCGGACCGCGTGTATCACCTCGTGTTGCCGGCACTGACACTCACCGCGCTCACGACAGCGTTCGTCGCGCGCTTTCAACGAGCCGCTCTGCTCAATGTGGCAGCCGACGACTATCTCCGTACGGCGCGCGCGAAGGGGGTACCGGAGTGGGCGGTGATCGTTCGGCATGCGCTGCGAAACGCGGCCATCCCGATCATTTCGTTGCTTGGCCTCTCGCTGCCAGTCTTTGCGACCGGCACGGTGTTCATCGAGAAGGTCTTCTCCTGGCCGGGCGTCGGCGCGCTCGCAGTGGACGCCGTCGCGGCTCGCGACTACCCACTCGTCATCGGCTGCGCGTTGATCGCGAGCATCGCCGTCGTGGTCGGTAGTCTTGTGGCGGACGTTCTCTACACCGTCGCGGATCCACGGCTTCGCCATGTGTCCGTGACGACCGTCTCCGCCACCGCATGATCGCCGCCTCCTCGACGACGCGCCCCACGCCGCGGGCCGGGCTCGACTCCCTGCTGCCGGTCGCATCGGTGCCCGTGGCCGCACCATGGAGCGCTGTCTGGCGGCGCTTTCGCCGTGATCAGGGAGCGGTCGTCGGGCTCGCGGTCATCCTCGGCGTGATCGTTGTCGCCCTGCTCGCGCCCGCGCTCGCGCCGTTCCCGCCAAACACTCCGCTCGATCTGATCGCGCTCAAGAGCCAGGGCCCGTCGTGGGCACATCCCTTCGGCACCGATCCGCTGAGTCGCAATGTGCTGAGTCGCGTCCTGTACGCGAGTCGCGTCTCGCTGTCGGTCGCGGTGCTCTCGACGCTCATGGCCACCACCGTCGGCACGCTGTACGGGGCGATCTCCGGCTACGCGGGAGGCGGCGTCGACGAACTGATGATGCGCATTACCGACGCGTGTCTCTCAATGCCGCGCGTGCTGCTGTTGCTGGTCATTGTCACGCTCTGGAATCGGCTGTCGCTCGGCGCGCTCATCCTGACGCTCGGGCTGACCGGATGGTTCGGCATGAGTCGCATCGTTCGCGCGGAGGTGCTCGCACTGCGTGACCGGGAATGGGTGGTGGCCGCGCGCGCACTCGGGGCGAGCGCTCCAAGAATCCTCTTTCGGCACGCCCTCCCCAACGCGACATCGCCGATCATCGTGGGGGCCGCCCTCGGCGTGGGCCAGGTCATTCTGCTCGAGGCCGGCCTGTCGTTCCTCGGTCTTGGCGTGCAGCCGCCGTATCCCAGCTGGGGCAACATCATGTTGGACGGCGCCGATCAGATCCAAAGCCTGTGGTGGCTGTCCATCTTCCCCGGCGTTGCCATTGTCAGCACGGTGATGGCCATCAACGCCGTGGCCGACGGATTGCGCGACGCCGCGAGCTCGGCCAGCACACCGTGAGCAGTCCCCTGCTCTCGATCCGCGACCTGCGCGTCACCTTCCATACGGACGGACCGCCCGCCCGAGCAGTCGACGGCGTGTCACTCGAGGCGGCGCAGGGCGAAACCGTTGGCGTGGTCGGTGAATCGGGCTGTGGCAAATCCGCCACCGCGCTGTCCATTCTGCGCCTGATTCGTCCGCCCGGCGAGATTGACCCTCGGAGCGTCGTGGAGTTCGAGGGGACGGACCTGATGCGCCTCGAACCAGGCGACCTGCGCGCGATTCGCGGGAACCGGATCGGGATGGTGTTTCAGGAACCAGCGAGTGCCCTCAATCCGGTGTACACTGTCGGTTGGCAGATCGCCGAAGCCGTGCGGGTCCACACGCGGGCGCGTCGAGGCGAGGCATGGACACGCGCCGTGGAGTCGCTGCGAGAGGTGGGCGTCCCAGCGCCGGAAGAACGGGCTCACCACTACCCCCACCAGCTGTCGGGCGGCACCCGTCAACGAGTCATGATCGCCATGGCGCTCGTGCAGCATCCGGCGCTGCTGATTGCGGATGAGCCGACGTCTGCCCTCGACGTGACGATCCAGGCACAGATTCTTGCGCTCCTCGTCGAGTTGAGGCGGCGACTCGGCATGGCCATGCTGTTGATCAGTCACGACCTTGGCGTCGTCGCCGCGATCGCGACCCGCGTGATCGTGATGTATGCGGGCCTCGTCGTGGAAGAAGCACCAGTCGCAGAGCTGTTCGCGGCGCCCCACCACCCATACACAATCGGCTTGCTCCGCGCCGTGCCGCGGCTCGACGTCACGGACACTCCGACCGCGCGGCTCGCCACGATCCCCGGCACCGTGCCACCAGCGACCGCGTGGCCCGCGGGGTGCCGATTCCGCGATCGATGTGCGCTGGCATGGGAACGGTGCGCGACTGAGGCGCCACCGCTGTATCAGATTGGCGCCGGTCATGTCTCGCGTTGTCACCTCGCGGACACGCCCGGCAGGGTCAAGGGTCAGGGATGACGCCGCTCGTGTCCGTGCGAGAGCTGTGCAAGGTGTACCCATTCGCGGCAAATGGTCGGCGCGGACCCCGAGTGATCCGCGCCGTCGATGGCGTATCGTTCGACATCGCGCGCGGTGAAACGCTGGCCCTCGTTGGCGAGTCGGGATGCGGCAAGACGACCACCGGGCGCGCCGTGCTGCGCCTCATCGAACCGACGTCAGGCACCGTATCGTTCGATGGGACTGACGTCCTCGCACTCGGCGCCGCATCCCTTCGGCGCATGCGCCGGCGGATGCAGCTGGTGTTTCAGGATCCGTATGCGTCGCTCAACCCGCGCCTCACCGTCGGGGCGAGCATTCGTGAGGGGCTGACGATTCACCGATTGGCCGAGGGCGCGGCAGCCGACGCGCGGGTCGGCCAGCTGCTCGCCGAAGTAGGGCTGCGGCCCGACGATGCGCGTCGCTACCCCCACCAATTCTCAGGCGGACAGCGACAGCGGATCGGGATCGCGCGCGCGTTCGCTGTGGAGCCCGAGTTCGTGGTGTGCGACGAGCCGGTGTCGGCGCTCGATGTGTCGGTGCAGGCACAGGTGCTCAACCTGCTGCAGGACCTCCAGCGCGACCGTGGCCTCACCTATCTGCTCATCGCCCACGACCTCGCGGTCGTCGCGCACATGGCGACCCGCGTGGCGGTCATGTACCTCGGTCGGATCGTCGAGCTGGGTCCGGCCGGCGATGTCTACCGCCGGCCGCGCATGCCGTACACGCGTGCGCTCCTGGCCGCCGCGCCCGTCCCCGATCCCGCGGCTCGGCGCATGCCCGTCGTCCTGGCCGGCGAGCCAATGTCCCCCGTGGATCTTCCGACCGGTTGTCCGTTGTACCCTCGCTGCCCGCACCCGGCCAAGGATACTGCGTGCACCCAGATGCGCCCCGTCCTCGAGGAGAAAATGCCCGGCCACTGGGCCGCCTGCATCAAAGAACCACCGGATTGACAAACGCTCGTCCCGCCCGCCGCTTTCGACGTCTCGTTTTCTCCACCCTTCAGCAGACCAATGGCGCTATCGACCTCCACCGATGCCGACGTCGTGGCAACCGCGGCCGATCGACCGCCCGCGCTCGACGACACGGCGCTGCTGGGACATCCGCGCGGCCTGGGCCTGCTCTTTCTCGTCGAGATGTGGGAGCGGTTTTCGTACTATGGCATGCGAGCCCTGCTCGTCCTGTACCTCGTGCACGTGCTCAAATGGCACGACGCGGATGCCGATAATCTCTACGGCTGGTACACGATGCTCGCGTTCCTCACACCGCTGGGCGGCGGATACCTGGCGGACCGACTCATCGGGACACGACGCTCGCTGGTCATCGGCGCGCTGGTCATCGCAGCGGGACAGTTCACGCTCGCGTTCCAGACCATGCCGACGTTCTGGCTCGGGCTGGCGCTCGTGGTCATCGGCACCGGCTTTTTCAAGCCGAACGTCTCGACAATGGTGGGGCAGATCTACCGGCCCGGTGATGGCCGACGCAATGCAGGGTTCACGATCTTCTATATGGGGATCAATATCGGCGCATTTCTCGCGCCCCTCGTCACGGGATGGTTCGCGCAGAGCGAGACAATGCGTGACGTGTTGACGCGCGCCGGCATCGATCCGACGCGCAGCTGGAGCTTCGGATTCGCCTCCGCGGGCGTCGGGATGCTGTGTGGCCTCGCCCTCTACCTCTGGTTCCGCGACAGATATCTGCCCGGCATCGGCTTGCATCAGGGCACGGCACAATCGGCGAGCGGCGCGACCACCCTCCCGGCCGGGACAAAGTCGAGCGCGGGACCTGCGGGGCTGACGCCGGAGGAGAAGCGCCGCGTGCTCGCGCTCCTCATCATGTTTGTCTTCGTCGTGTTCTTCTGGGCCGTGTACGAGCAGGCAGGAAGCTCATTGAATCTGTTCGCGGAGCGCTACGTCGACCTTCGCGTCGGAAGCTCCAACATGCCCTCGAGTTGGTTCCAGTCCGCGCAGCCCCTGTTCGTCATCGTCCTCGCGCCGGTCTTCGCGTACCTCTGGCGGCGGCTCCGCGACGTGAACCGTGAGCCGTCGACCCGTTTGAAGATGGCGATCGGCCTCGGTCTCATTGGATTTGGCTGCATCTTCCTCCTCATCGCCGGGCGCGCCGTCGACGCCTGCCTCGGCCAACACGCCACGTCGTGCGCCGTCTTGAGCCCCGCATGGCTCACGCTCTTCTACCTATTCAGCGTGTTGGGCGAGCTCTGCGTGTCGCCGGTCGGCCTCTCGTATGTCACCAAGGTGGCCCCGGCCCGCTACATGGCGTTTCTGATGGGAGCCTGGTTCCTGACCAACGCCAGCGCGAACAAGATCGCCGGCTGGTTGGCCGCGCTTGGCTCACACCTGCCACAAACGGTGTTCTTCTCGATTCTCCTCGTGATGTCGTTCACCGCCGCAGTGCTCCTGGTGCTGTGCATCCCCGCGCTGAAACGATTGACCGCCGGCGCCGACTGAGCGCAGCAAGAACCCGTCACCCGGCTGCGGCCAGCTCATCGTCGCGCCCAATCTCCTCCCGTGCAGAACGCCTGACTCTCTGGCGTTTTGCACGGTCCCCCGGTGTCGAGGCCTCGCGACAGCCGTCCCCTACGTCGTTAGCCGAGAACGATTTATAGTCCAGCTCGGTTGAGCACCGTCCTTGCCAAATGGGTCTGGGTTACCGAGTCGCCGGCGAGTTCCGGCGGCTGTATGGAATCACGACACCAGCGGTGGGGATTTCACATGCGTCGCAGGACTTCGCATCTGGTCGCGGTGGTTGTCGCGGTGTTTGGCGCTGGTCTCGTGGCCTGCGTCGCAGACCGCCAACCGCTCGCGCCACAATCCACGAGCGTCTCGTCCGCAGCCACACCGGCAGCGGTGAGTCAGCGAGGTGGCCTCGGCGACTCGCTGTCGTTCTTCGTTTGCAAGGGGAACACACCCGATAGCGGCTCCGCCGTGATTGGCCCGCTCGGCGGCCGGCTGACATTCGGTCCCCACGAGTTGGACGTGCCACCAGCCGCGTTGCTCGCGCCGACCAGGATCACGGCGCATACGATCCCCGGCGATACGATTGCCGTGCAGTTCGAGCCGCAAGGCACGCACTTCTTGCTGCCGGCGACGCTGCAGCTGAGCTACGCGCAGTGCAATCCGCAGCCCACCGGCACGCTCTCGATCGTGTACGTGAACGATCCGCTGACCACATTGCTCGGTCTCATCGAGTCGATCCTGGACCCGAGTCAGAAGAAGGTCATCGGGCTCATCACGCACTTCTCCATGTACGTGATTGCCGAGTAAGGAGGACGGGCCGACCATGGTCCCGCCGCCGCGAGGAGCCCGCCGGGAAGGGCTGAGTGCCGCCGAATCGGCGCTCACATCTGGCAAAGAGCACGAGCAGCGTGGTTGTCTCGACGACGCGGCGCGCGCCTATGCGGTGGCGGCGGCGAGTGCATCCGCCGCACCCTGGGACCTGGCTGCCAAAGCCGAGGCTCTCCGTCGCCACGCATCCATCAAGCGTCGGCGGCAGGATTTCGATGCCGCCCTCGAGCTCTGTCGCGAAAGCTGCGCTGTCGCAGCGGCCGTCCCCGACGTCGAGTTGACGGCGGAAGCGATGAACGGGTTGGGCGCCATCCAGCTCGAGCGCGGCGACACGGTCGCGGCACAAGCGACGCTCGAGCAGGCCTTGGTGCTCGGCGGGCAGCGGCCGGACCTGCGCGGGCGAATCCAGCAAAACCTGGGAATCGTCGCGAACATACGCGGAGACTACAGTGCGGCGCTCGCGTGCTACGAGCAGTCGCTCGAGGCGTTCCGATTGGCCGGCGACACGCGGATGTGTGCCGCGGCCTACCACAACCTCGGCATGATCAACGCCGATCAGGAACAATGGGCCGCCGCCGACCGCTACTTCGCAGCGACTCTCGAGATCGCCAATGCGCTGGGCGATCGACAGCTGCGCGGCTATGTGTTGCTCAATCGCAGCCGGGTCCATCTCGCGTTGCAACGCTACGAGGACGCGCGACGAAGTGCGGAAGAGGCCTTGCAGCTGTTCGATGAGTTGGGCGTACGGCGGGGCAGATCCGAAGCATACAAGTTTCTCGGCATGATCTACCGCGATACCGGCGCGTCCGCGCTCGCCGAGGCCCGCCTGCAGTCGGCGATCGCGATGGCGACGGAGAGCGGCGCCGTGCTCGATGAAGCCGAGGCCACTCGTGAGCTCGCGATCCTGTACCAACGCCTCGATCGCAATCAGGAAGCCCTGCGGAATCTCAATTCCGCCCACCGTCTCTTCACGAGATGGGGAGCCCGGGCCAATGCGCTGGACGTCGGCGGCAAGATGGCAGCGTTGGAGCGCATCTATCTCGACCTCGTGGCCGGGTGGGGCCGATCGATCGAATCCGCTGACGGATACACCTTTGGCCATTCCGAGCGGGTCGCCCAATACGCGGACGCGATCTCAGAGGCGCTCGGCTGGGACGAGTATGACCGCACCACCGTGCGACTGGGCGCGTATCTCCACGACCTCGGCAAGGTCCGCGTGCCGCATGAGATCCTGAACAAGCCCGGCCCGCTCACGCGCGAGGAGCGGGAGATCATGGAAATGCACCCATTGTACGGGCTCGAGATGCTCGGATCGGTCGAGTTTCCCTGGGATGTCAAGACAATCATCCGCTCGCATCACGAGAAAATCGATGGGAGTGGATACCCCGACCGGTTGCGTGGAGACGAGATCCCAGTCGCCGCCCAGGTCATTTGCATCGCCAATGTCTACGACGCGCTCACAAGCCATCGCACCTATCGAGCTGCCTTCCCGCACGACGCCGCACTCGCCGAGATGCACGCCAGTCGTGCCTGGTGGCGGCACGAGGTGTATCAGGCGTTCTTGAATTCGGTCGCGCAACACCGGTCGGTCGCCAAGGTCGCGGCCTGATTCGAGGACTGGACGCAGGGGTCAGGGAACGACCACGGCGCTTGCTATCCAGCGGGTAGGGGCGACGCAATGCGTCGCCCGCCATTAGACGTCGGACGTTGGAAACAAATTTCGGAGGCCAGCCACGGTGCATCTCGTGGCCTCGAGATTTGTCTTCCAGCGTCCAGCGTCTAACCTCCAGCGTCCAGCGTCTAGCGTCTAGCGTCCAGCGTCCTACGCGTCACTGCGCGGGATATTCGAATATCTGCGTCGGCACCGACTGCGTGCGCGCGAGCGCGATGTCGCGCGGCTCGATGTAGAATCGCTCGGACCCATTGGTACTCGTGAAACGCACAGTGAATCGGGCGTTGGGATCGGGCGTGACGGGAAAGGCGAAGTCGACCCGCCACAGTCGCTTGGAGTGGACCGGGATGGCGGCAAGCACGCTGAACCCGACGCCGACCGCGGTGGGCGAATTCACACCGTACGGGACCCCTTCTGCCCAGATGCGTCCAACGTCGGCAAAGCCCGCCACGCCAATCTCGCCGATCGATTTCACGGGGCCCAGAAGCCAACGCGTCTCGAATCTCGTCACGCTGCGCTCGCCGCCGGCGACCAGCGATCCTGCGAACCCCCGGACGCCACCTCGTGGATCGGCGAACGTGAGTGCGAACGGGACGTGCGAGTCGAAGCCGAGTGAGTACTCTTCGCTGAGCACCACCGTGTTGATGGGCACCGGCTTCCAGTACATGGCGCTCCGCCCCGCGACGAAAATGTCATCCCAGTTGCTCGAGGCGAGATCGTCGAGCGCTTCCCCGCTCGCTTGCGCAGCCAACAAGAAGCTCGATGATCCAATCCCCACATACCCGCCCGAGCCCAGGAACACGTCGTTTGTCGTCGAACCGAGCAGATGCACGCTGCGTCCACCCACGACACCGATCTCTGTCCCCAACATGATGTCCTGCTCACCGCTCAACGCGTCGAACCCACGCACACGCAGGAAGCGGACATCTCGGACCCCGGCGATGACATTGATCCGGGTCGCGTTGAACTCCGAGTAGTGTGCGACGAGCCCCGGGTTCGTGTCCGGGCGGGTGCCTTCGCCGGGCGGCAACAGCACCGGCTGCGACCCGGGCGCTTCCCGCTCATCGGAGATCGACATGCCGAAGAGGGCCAGGTGGCCGGGGCCACCCTGGACGCGACTCACGCCGCCCAGCTGCGCGAACCGGCGTCGCATGTCGAGATACGCCGGGAGCGGCGTTGCGGCGTTGAGGAATCCGACGTATGTCCGCCGCTCACCCGCTTGAGCGATCCATCCGAAGCGTTGGAGGTCCGTGAAGAACGGATGGACGAATGTGCCGGTCCAGTATCCGCCCAGGACATCGCGCGTACCTTGCAGCGACAGCTCGTAGGGCCTGCCGAACACGGTGTAGTCCGTGATGCGGCCCGAGTATCGATCGCGAAGGCCTAGACCATCGGCCCACGCGCCGAGTACGCTCACTCCCTGGCCGCTAAAGTTCCCTTCGCCGAGCGTCGCCGCGGTGAAGTGCGGCGCCTGGCTGCGGACGGCGAGGCCGCCCTGGAGCGAAATTTCGTCCGCTGTGACGACGGCCACACGGACTCCCCCTTGCCCGTCGTCGTACGGCGTGACGCGGACCTCGGCCAGAAACGGCTGCGCGCGCAGGATGCGCTCCGACTCCTCACGCCGAAGCTCGGTGCAGGCCTCGCCGATATGCAGTGCGAGGAAATTGCGGATCACCTCCGGCCGCGTGACCGCGTGTATCGCCGTCAGCCCGCGCGCCAGCGGACGCCACGCACCTCCAAATCCAGCGTAGTAGGGGGCGCGGGGCTGGATGTCGATGGCGCTTACGATGCGGCCATCGCACGGACTCACCACGAGCGCGGTGTCCTGCGCCGCGAGAATGCCCGCCGGCACAGTCATACCGACGCCCACGGCAATCAGTATCGCTCCCGTCCACCAGGAGGTGACGGGATATCCTCGTTCGCGCGTGTGTTCCTCCCTGCGCCCTCGACCAGCAGCGTCCACCACCAACCGGAGCTAAGTCCCTGACCCAGAGCGCATTCCAACCAGCCCTAGCCGTAACGCCAGGATACACCCCGGCCACCGTCACACAAGGCCGGTTGTGGTTGCTGTTCGTATATTGTCAGGGTCATGCCTCGACACCCCGCAGACCAGGACGCCGAGCACCCGATCGTTGCAGTGACGGCCACGATCCGCACGGACGACGGTGTTCCGCGGGTGCGATTGCCGGCGGCGTACCTCGCGGTGCTAGAGCGGGCTGGGCTCGTGCCCATCGTCCTTCCGCCATTCAACGGGACAGCATTGGAGGTGGCGGCGGCGGTCGGTCGCGTGCTCGACGCGGTCGACGCGCTCGTGTTGACGGGCGGCGAAGACGTGGACCCTGCACGCTACGGCGCCTCGCCCGGTCCGCGCCTGGGCCCGACCAATACCGCGCGTGATGCAACAGAGATCGCCGCGGTCCTCGCGGCGTCGCAGCGAGGGCTCCCGACGCTCGCCATCTGCCGTGGCATCCAGGTGCTCAACGTGGCCCTCGGCGGCACACTGATTCAGGACATCCCCAGCGAACGACCACACGCACTTGGGCACGATCCCGATGCCCCGCGCGACACGCGCACGCACGCCGTTCGGGTGGTCGAGGGTTCGCGCGTCGCGCGAGCGCTCGGCGCGACGACGCTGCAGGTCAACTCGGTGCATCATCAGGCGATCGACCGTCTCGCGCCTGGGCTCGTCCTGACGGCCACCGCGCCCGACGGGATCGTCGAGGCCGTGGAAAGCGCCGATGACGACCGCTGGTGGCTCACCGGCGTGCAGTGGCACCCCGAAGAGTTCGTGCGCGAGGACCACGCCCCCGACCACGGCCTCTTCGCTGCACTGGCCGACGCGATCCAGACGTCAGGGGTTAGGGGCTAGGCCTCCGGGGCCACGGAGCCCACCGAAAACCGATCGGCGCACGGCGACCGGCCTCGGACCGGTAGGGGCGACGCTTTGCGTCGCCCGTCGTTGTGGTTCCCCCGGCCCCTGGCCCCCGACCCCGACCCCCCTGTGGTACCGTACAAGCCCCGAAACACGGCGTCGCCCCCACGCGTATTGTTATGTATGGTCGAGATCGTTCTTGAGGGCGTACTGTTTATAGGGCTTGTCGCGACGATAGTGGTTGTCGCGGTCTTCGCTCTCCTCCAATTCACGCCACTCGGGCTGCGATTGCGGCAAGCCCGCAACCGCATCCTCATCGAGCAGGCAGCGGAGCGCACGTGCCCGGTGCACGGGCCTCACGCTGCCACTGATATGGTGCTGCTCCCAAGTGGGGAGCGCATTTGCCCCGAGTGCTTTAAGGAGGTCGTCCATGACTAGCACCTTCACAAGTCGATTCTCACAGATGCGATCCGCTGGCGGCGATGGCGGTGTTGGTCACACGACGCTCCGACTCGCCGGGATCGTCGTGGGTATCGTCGTCATGCTGCTGCTACTCCCGACGACGGTGACATACATCCACCCGGGTCACGTGGGCATTGTGATCAGCCGCACCGGCGGCGGTGTCGAGCCCACGCCGCTCTCAGCCGGATTGCACACGCGGAATCCGCTGACGACCGGCATCGAGGAGTACCCCATCTACATGCAGACCCTCGTGCTCGCGAAGAGTCCGTCCGAGGGATTGCCCGACAACGAGGAAATCAATGTCAATAGCGTTGAGGGACAGCCCGTTTCTCTGGACGTCGCGATGTCCTTCGAGCTCGACGCTGCGCAGGTGCCCGAGCTGTACAAGACCTTCCGCAATAACATCGAGACGATCCAGCACAACTACGTGAAGCAGACCATCCGACAGGCGTTGCAAACAGTCGTCGGCAGTGAAGCGATCGCCGACATCCTGGGGCCAAAAAAGGCAGAGGTGGTCACGCGCACGCAGGACATGCTGGAGAAGAACCTGCGGCCCTACGGTTTCCTGGTGAAGCAGTTCACCATCAACGAGATTCGCGCGCCGCAGTCGGTGATCGACGCGATCAACGCGAAGAACGTGATGCAGCAGGCGGCGTTGACGTCACAGAACGAGCTCCAGAAGAAACAGTTCCAGGCGACCGGCGACTCCATCGAAGCCGCCGGCCACGCCAAGGCCATCCTGGGCGAAGCCGAAGCGCAGGCAAAGGCGAACCGATTGCTGTCCGAGAGCATCACACCCAATCTCGTCTCATACGAGATGGCCAAGAAGTGGAACGGCCAGATGCCGCAAGTCTCCGGCAGCTCGATGCCGATGATACAACTGCCGAAGCCGTAACTACGGGGGCCAGGGATCAGGGGTCAGGGAACAAATCGGAAGGCCGGTCGCATCGCACAGCGACCGGCCTTCGTCGTTTGTTCCCCGACCCCTGACCCCTGACCCCTGATCCCTGCCCTTAACTCACCATCCTCCACCGGGCTTCGTCCTGCACCTGACGGATGAGGCGCTCCGGACTATGCACGTTCGGAAATAAATACGCGTCGCTGACGCGATTGAGTGCGATGCGAAGCGTGCCGAATCGACGCGCCGCGGTGGTGAAGAGCGTGGCGAGTCCGTGTTCTTCTGCGAGGCGGTGCGACGCGGCCAGCTCGTAGCCGCGGCGACCCATCTCTTCGTAGTAGTCGAGTGGTGGTGCGCCGCGCCGCGAGCGGCGTGCCTCGATGTAGTCCGGGAACATGCCACTCAACCACAGCGCATAGTTGCCCATGTGGGCCTGCACGAGGAACGCGCGGCGTACATCCGGGCCACTCGTTGCGCCTGTGAGGCCCGCGAGCGTGTCGTACTGCTCGTCATCGATGTCAGTCACTTTGCTCGCGCGGTCCCGAAGACCGAAGTGCATGATGATCGACGCGACAAAATCCGCCAGCACGCGATCGTGCTCTCCGACGCCACACAGCGCGTGCCGCACGATGACATAGGAGAACAGCGGATACGAGGCACACACGCCGGGACGACGCTCCAGGAGACCCGCGAGCAAACGCGGGTCGTCGAGCAGCTCATCGAGTCCTCGGTCGCGCAGCGTCGCCTCCGCGCGATCGTATGCCGATTGGGATTCATGCCCGATCAACCGAAGAGCTAATTGCGCATCGTCGCGTTTCAACGTGCGTCGGACGTTTGCATGGATCATGGTTCCTCCGTCGTCGCCGTGCCGACTACTGCGCTTATACACCGAACGTGCCACGCCCGCTGGCCACGTGGGCGATTTAGTAGGCGACGATTGCACGGCGAGCGCGAAACAGCATGTCACAGTTTGTGTAGCACTCGTTGGAGATGAGTGCTGACGGATGTCGTCCTACGGCCGCGTCCCGCGCTCCGCTACAGCATCCGCTATCCCGACGAGCAACCGCGACACGCGCGCCAGTTTCATGTAGTCGATCCGCGACGCGACGTCCGTGACCTGGTGGTAGTCGGCGTGTGGACCGCTGGTGAACAACACGACTGGCACGCCGTGTTCCCCATAGGGATACGAGTCCGCACGATAGTAGATGCGTTGCGGATCGGTCGCGACGTCCCATGAGCGATTGAAGGCGAACGGCAATGGGAGCGCCGCGTTCACGGAGTCGACGAGTTGCCCGAGCGCGTGGCTGCGACCTCCGGGCATCACGTTCGGGCCGACGACGTAGAGCGAGTCGGGCGCGTTGCGGCCGACCATGTCCGCATCGATGAAGGCGACCAGCGAATCGATCGGCACCGTCGGATGCGCTGTGAAATACCCGGACCCGAGGAGCCCCTTCTCCTCACCGGTGTGCCAGATGAAGAGCACGGATCGGCTGGGCCGCGGGCCCTGCATGAGCGTGCGCGCCGCCGCGAGCAGCGCGACGCACCCCGAGCCATCGTCGTCGGCCCCGTGCGCAATCGAGTCGCCGCGCGATGTCGACAGGATCCCGAGATGGTCGTAGTGTGCGCCGAGGGCAACCCAGGTGTTGCGCCGCGCGGTGTCGCGTCCCGGAATCGCCGCCAACACATTGTACGACTGGATGATCGTGTGTTTGACCTCCACCGTGCCGGTGAATCGCCCGTGCAAGACCTGCGGCCGGTCGTCACGCGGCCACCGCTCGGGAAGCAACGCCGAGCCGTGCTCGGGCAGGCCGAGAAGGATCATGGGCGTCGTCTCGCCTTCGCTCGGCGACGCGTGCGGAAGATCGACCGTACGGTCCACGCCTGGCGCCGCATCGACAGCGCTCAGCGTCCCCCGGCGAAGCGCGCGGCTCGTCGCGTCGTACAGATCGGCGGACGCGCCCGTGAGCAGCACGATGACGCCCGCCGGATGCCGCGACAGAATCCGCTGCAGGCGAATGGCGATCGCCGGCGGTGACTCGAGCTCGGCCCGCCGCGATGCATCTGCCGTGGGCGGCGCGCCGTTGACGACGACGACGATGTGGCCGGCGATGGGTACATGAGCGAGGTCGTCGCCGCGGTCCGCGTGCTCGAGGCCGTACCCCACGAAGACGAGCGGTCCCTCCGCCTCGCGCCGAATCGGAGGGTAGCCGGGCCCGAGCTCCATCAGCGGTCGCAGCCCATCGAGTGCGCGTCCCTCCCCATGCGGCGGATGAATGATGAAGCGCGTTCCGCTGCCGACGGCCGTCCGGATGAGTGGGATGCGCTGAACATAGCCGCTGTCACCCGCCGGCATCAGGCCCACCGCAGCCGCTCGAGCGGCAAGAAACGCGGCCGCGCGCGCTTCGTCGGCCGTACCGGCCTCACGCCCGCGAAATGAATCCGAGGCCAGCACCAACAGATCGCGGCGCAGCTCCGCGGCGCCCGGTGGCAAGGGATCGGGCGCATTCGAGCGGCGCGTGCGATGCGATGACCGGCGGGCTGCTGCACGCGACCACCCCGGCCACCCACATCGCGCCGACAAGCGACTGAATCCGTCCCATCACTATTCGACTGACGACGCGGCGAACCCGCAACGCCCCGTCGACGCCCCCGCCAACGCCGTCCGCACGAACCCCGTATAAGGGAACGACCGCGACGGTTCACAGGTATGTGTCTTGGTCTCCTTTCTCCTCTCCCCTTTCTCCTTTCTACGACGACGCGCGCTAGCGCGAGTCGTCCGGGCAGGTCAGACTACAGCAGAGATGATCTACATCGGGATCCCGGTCTTCAACGAAGCCCCAACGATCGGCGTGCAGCTCTGGCGTATCCGTCAGGTGTTTCAGAGCTTCCCGCGCGACTACGAGCTGCTGGTCTACGACGACGCGAGCACGGACGCTACGGCGGAGGTGATGCGCCCGTACGCCGAAGTGCTGCCCCTGGGTATCACTCGGGGCGCGACGCACGTCGGCTATGGCGCAGCCCTCAACGCCCTCTGTCGCACGGCTGCGGCTCGCACGCGGTATGCACGTCGTGACGCGCTGATCATTATGCAGGGCGACTTCACGGATCAGCCTGAGCACATCCCCGAGCTCATCAAGCGTTTCGAGGGCGGGGCGGATCTCGTCGTCGCCGAACCGCCGGCAACCGCGGCTCGACCAACTCCCGTGCGTCGACTCCGGTGGGTAGCGCCATGGCTGCTTCGCGCCTTCGTGCGCATCCCGGGGATCGCAGATCCGTTCAGCTCCTTTCGACTGTTTCGCATCTCGGTCCTGCGAGATGCGTTCAAAGCAGCTGGCGGCGCCGACGCCCGCCTTGTCACACGCGATGGCTGGGCGGCAAACGCGGAATTGCTGCTGCGAACGATTCCGGCCGCCCGGCGCGTCGAGACGGTGCAGCTCGCCCCGCGGTACGACCTGCGGCAGCGGCCGAGCCGCGTGCGCCCGATGGCCGACGCACTGACGCTGTACCGGTTCGGCCGCGGCGCTCGAGCACTTCAGCCATCGCCCCACATTGCCGGTCGGCCGACGTGACACGGCGCTGGCATGCACCGCTGGGTGCGGTGATCGCCGCGGTGATCGCGGCGTCGGTCGGCGCGCAAGCCACGTCGCCGCCCGCCGGCCTGCCCGTTGACTCGGGACGCGCCGGCAGCGACCCGCCCGCGCCGACCAGTGAGCCACCGAGCCCCGACGTCCCCTTCTCGGTAGGCGAGCGCGCAACCTACGATGTGAAATTCGGTTTCCTGCACGTCGGGACCGGCGTCATGACCGTCGCCAACGTGCAGACGCTGCGCGGGCACGACGTGTGGCACACCGTGTTCGATATCAAGGGCGGTACACTCTTCTATCACGTCAACGACACACTGGAGAGTTGGTTCGACGTCAGATCCCTGTCCTCACTCCGGTTTCTGCAGCGTCTCGATGAAGGGGGCAGGATTCGCAACCGGAACTACGAGATCTTTCCGGACAGCTCGCTGTACGTGCTCAACCGCAAGCCGCCGCAGCCGTCGGTTCCCGATCCGCTCGACGATGGCTCGTTCCTGTTTTTCGTTCGCACGCTGCCGCTCAACGTCGGCGAGACGTATACGTTCCCGCGCTACTTCAATCCCAAGGCGAACCCGGTCATCATCAAGGTCGTCCGGAAGGAGCGCATTCAGGTGCCCGCGGGAACGTTTCAGGCCATCGTCGTCCAGCCGATCATCAAGACGTCGGGAATCTTTGGCGACAAAGGCCACGCGGAAGTGTGGTTCTCCGATGACTCGCTACGTATCGTGCTGCAGATGAAATCGAAGATGAGTATCGGCTCGCTCGACATGTTTCTGCGATCTTTCCAACCCGGGCGCGGAGCCGCCGCGAGCGCCCCGACTGGCGCCGCACCCGATAGTGCGGTGCTCCCTCCAGAGCCTCCGCCCCCGGCAAATGCCGGGAAGCCCGTACAGGTCGACACGCCGAGCAAGCCCTGAGTCCGACCAACCGCTCCATGGACCGCGTACCCGAGGCCGATCTCTCGGCCGTGCGCACGATTCCCGTCGCCCAACGTCCCGCCAAGGTCTCGGCGACTGAGGTCGCGCACCCCCCGCCGACGGGCACCGCGACGTTTGGCGCGTTCATCGACTCGCTGCCAGACGTGCTGGCCGCACGCGATTTCCGCGCGGTCACGACCGCCATCGTCGACGCGCACCGCGCCGAGCGCGCCGTCCTCGTGATGGTCGGCGGCCATGTCGTCAAAACCGGATTGACCCCGTTGCTCATCGACCTGATGCAGCGCGGCGTCATTACGCACGTCGCCATGAACGGCTCAGCCGCGATTCACGACTATGAGATGGCGCGATTCGGAGCAACCTCCGAGGACGTCGCGCGCGGCCTGCGAGATGGAACGTTCGGCATGGCGGAAGAGACCGGCCGCGGGATGAACGAGGCGTTCAGCGCCGGCATGCAGTCGGGATGGGGAATGGGGGAGTCGTTGGCACGCGCGCTCGAGCGCACCACCCCGCTCGCGCATCCGGAGCTGTCGCTCTTGCTAGCCGGACGCCGGCTCGGGATCCCGCTGACGGTGCACGCGGCGATCGGCGCGGAAATCATCCACCAGCACCCCGCGACCGACGGGGCCGCCATCGGCGAGACGAGTCACCGCGACTTTCGACGGCTCGCGGCGGCGCTCGAGGGTCTGGACGGTGGTGGTGCGGTGCTCAACATCGGGAGCGCAGTCATTATGCCGGAGGTATTTCTCAAGGCGCTCACCGTCTGTCGTAATCTCAATGCGGGTCGACCCACCGGCTTCGTCACGGCAGACTTCGACATGCAGCGACACTATCGCCCGCGCGTCAATGTCGTCGATCGACCAACGCGGGACGGCGGACAGGGTTACGAGATCACAGGACACCATGAGCTCATGGTGCCACTGCTCGTGTGGGCGGTGGTCGACGCGTTAGAACGACGGCCCTGAGAACCGCGACCGAAGCCGCCGGGCGGTCTCGGGACTGACGACGCGGATGACGAGATAGATGATCGCACCGATCAAGAGGACTTTGACCGCTAGGCGGACCAGCCAAAACGTCAAGGCCATCGCCGTGCCAAACACGCTGAAAACGGTGCCCAGCAGGAAGAATCCAAGCAGGGCGAAAATACCAATCATGAAGACTGTACGGATCATCGTCGGCCACTCTGTTCGGGTTCAACCACCAGTACGAACCAACTCCCTACAATGTTTCAGGCGGCTGGGGGACTTGTCCACCCGCCACTCAGCCCCTCCGGATTCGGCCCTGCCGACCACAGGCGCGCCGAGGACGGCTAGGGGCGGCCCAGACGTCGCGGACTTGCACCGTTCCCACCCAGTGGTTAGGGGTCGTCCATGACCCAATCGGGCGAGGCCGACGTGACGGTGGTCGGCGCGGGGATCATCGGCCTCTGCACGGCGCTCGCGCTTGCCGATCGGGGACTAAGTGTCTACCTGATCGGCGAGACCCGCTCGGGCGAGGCATCGCCCGCGGCCGCCGGGATCCTGGGCGCGTCGCTCGAGGACACGCATGGCCCGGCAGCCCCGGCTCCGGTGTACGACTTCGCCGTCGCCGCGCGCGATCGCTATGTGACGTACCTGCCCGACCTTGTCGAGCGCTCCGGCGTCTCGGTTCCCTTCAACCGCAATGGCGTGCTGCAGGTCGCCTTCGACGCCGAGGCCGCGGACGCCTTGCGCGGATCGGCCAGCGGGCGATGGCTGGATGCGCCGGCCCTGGCGGCCCTCGAGCCCGCGGTAGCACACGCCATCGGGGCGATGTTTCATGACCAGGACGGTGCGGTCGACAATGTCGCCATGCTGCGAGCCCTGCGAGACGCAGTGGATTGCGCGTCGCAAATCGCCCGCGTTCAGGCACTGGTCGCAAGCATCTCCGTGCACGAGGACGGCGTGACGTGCACGACCGCGCCGACTCACGAGACGTACCACGCGCCGCGCGCTGTGTTGGCGGCGGGCGCCTGGGCAGCCGGGATCCCGGGGGTGCCCCGGCCCTTGCCGATCGATCCGTTGCGCGGCCAAATGCTGGCAGTCGCCGCCGGCCACGTGCGGCCGGGGCACGTCATCTATGGGCCGCAAGCCTACATCGTTCCCCGCGGCGAGCGGATCCTGGTCGGCGCGACGCTCGAGCGCGCCGGATTCGATCCATCGACGACCCCGACGGCACTCGCCGCATTGCGCGCAGGCGGCGCCCAGATTCTCCAGGACATCGCGGACGCCCCGCTCCTTTCTTCGTGGGCCGGCCTTCGGCCAGCGACGCCCGACCTCTTGCCGATCATCGGGCCGGACCCCGACTACCCCGCGCTCACGTACGCCTGCGGGCACTCGCGCAACGGCATTTTGATGGCTCCGCTTACCGCCGACTGCGTCGCTGCGATCGTCGCGGGCGAGGCGCCCCCTGTCGACATAAGCCCGTTCCGCGTCGATCGTTTCCCCGTCCCGTCCGTGCGCTTTAGCCGCGGCTCGTCGTCTTCTGACTGAGTCGGTGGCCCGGTATATTGCGAGGCCATCGCTTCTTTAGGCCGTGTCCGAAATGACAGACACCCTCTACCAAATCATGGGGCGCCACCGCGCCGAGCCGCTCCCCGAGCGGAAGCCCTCCTGGCTCAAGGTCCGGGCGCCGGGGGGACCGAACTATGTGCGGCTCAAGTCGCTGCTCCGTGATCTGGATCTGCACACGGTCTGCGAGGAAGCGCACTGCCCCAACGTCGGCGAGTGCTGGGAGCACGGCACCGCCACGTTCATGATCCTGGGGGATGTCTGCACCCGCAACTGTGCGTATTGCGCCGTCGCGCACGGTCGGCCGCCGACATACGACGTCGAAGAGCCTGCCCGGGTCGCCGCGGCCGTCGCTGAATTGCGGTTGCAGCACGCCGTCATCACATCGGTCGATCGCGACGACCTGCCCGACTTCGGCGCGTCGATCTTCGCCGAAACGGTTCGCCAGATCCATGCGCGCCTTCCCGAGTGCTCCGTCGAGGTCCTCGTGCCCGACTTCCAGGGCACCGAGACATCCATCCGCGCTGTGCTCGAGTCCCGACCACAGATCTACAATCACAACACCGAGACCGTACCCCGGCTGTACAAGCGGGTACGGCCCGGCGGACGGTACCCACGCGTGCTCGAGATCTTTCGACTCGCCAAGCGACTGGCGCCGGAGATTCCGACCAAGACGGGCATCATTCTCGGCATGGGCGAGACGATGGAAGAGGTCGTCGCCGTCATGCGTGATCTGCGCGCCGTCGACGTCGACATCCTCACGCTCGGCCAGTATCTCCGGCCATCGGCGGCCCACATCCCGCTCGACCGCTATTACACGCCCGACAGAATTCCGTGAGCTGTATGAGATCGGAATGTCCATGGGATTCCGGCACGTGGAGAGCGGCCCGCTGGTCCGCTCGAGCTACCACGCGTGGGAACAAGTGCAAGGCGGCCGCGCGCACTGCATGAACACGCCGCCGTCCGCATCCGCCTTTTCGTCGCAGCCCGCGCCGCCGGTCGCCAGTCGCGGCGCGACTGCGCCTCCGGCGTCCGCACCGCCCGTCGCGGCGGCCGCCCCGGCGCCCACCGGCGTGGGTCAGGAACTGGAGACGAGCGACCGCACGCTCCACCGTCAGCTGCTCCGCGCGATGCTGCTGCAGCGCCGCTTCGAGGAGCGAGCCGCGCGAGGCGTACGCACTCGGCAAGATCGGCGGCTTCTGCCACCTGTACATCGGGCAGGAAGCGACCGGCACGGGCGCGATCTCCGTGCTGCGCGACGATGATTACGTGATCACGACCTATCGCGACCACGCGCAGGCGATCGCCCGCGGCATCACGCCTCGTGCCGTCATGGCCGAGCTGTTCGGCAAGGCAACAGGCTGCTCGCACGGCAAGGGCGGCTCGATGCACCTCTTCAGTCGGGAACACAACTTCCTGGGCGGCCACGGCATCGTCGGCGCCAACATCCCGATCGCGACGGGAGTCGGCTTCGCGATCAAGTATCGCGGCGGCGATCAGGTCTGTCTCTGCTTCTTCGGCGAAGCAGCGGTCAACAGCGGCGCGTTCCACGAAGCGCTCAACATGGCTGGTCTGTGGCGGCTGCCGGTGGTCTATCGTCATCGAGAACAACCGCTACGGCATGGGCACTGCCGTCGAGCGCGCATCCGCCGTCACGGACATCGCCGAGCGCGCCCGTGCGTATGGCATCGCGCATGCGGTCGTCGACGGTCAGGATGTGCTCGCCGTGCGCCGGACAGTGGCCGCGGCGGTAGACCGTGCGCGACACGCGCGGACTCCGACGGTGGTCGAAGCGCTGACCTATCGCTTCATGGGACATTCAATGTCCGACGCCGTGAGCGGTACCTATCGCACCAAGGCCGAGCTGGACGAAAATCTGAAGCGCGACCCGATCGCTGCTCTTGCGTGCCCACATGCACGCGCACGGCGAGATGACCGACGACGAAGTCGCGCAAATCGACGCGGAGGTGCGCGCGGTAGTGCGAGGATGCATGGCAGTTCGCCGACCAGTCGCCCGAGCCGGCGCCCGAGGCGCTGCTGGAGGACGTCGTGGTCGAGTCACGACACGACTCGAACGGCGCTGGCTCGCCTCGCTGATCCGTGCCCGTCCTGACCTATCGCGACGCGCTCAATCAGGCGCTCCGCGAGGAGATGCAGCGCGACGACCGCGTCTTCCTCATGGGCGAGGAAGTCGGCGTCTACCAGGGCGCGTACAAGGTCTCCAAAGGCCTGCTGCAGGAATTCGGCGAGCAGCGGGTCGTCGACACGCCGATCACCGAGCTCGGGTTCGCGGGCGTCGGCGTCGGTGCCGCCATGGCCGGGTTGCGGCCCGTCATCGAGTTCATGACGTGGAACTTCGCGGTGCTCGCGCTCGACCAGGTGGTGAACGCTGCGGCCAAGATGCTGTACATGTCCGGCGGGCAGTTCCCGATGCCCGATCGTGTTTCGTGGGCCCAACGGCGCGGCGCTGCAGCTGGGCGCGCAACACTCCCAGGCATGGGAGTCCTGGCTCATGCACATTCCCGGACTCAAGGTCGTGACCCCGGGCACACCTGCGGACGCCAAGGGCCTGCTCAAGAGCGCCATTCGCGATGAGAACCCGGTGCTCGTGCTGGAGGGCGAGATGCTCTACAACACGAAGGGCGATGTCCCCGAGGGCGAGCATCTCGTGCCCATCGGCGTCGCCGACATCAAGCGCGAAGGCGACCACTGCTCGATCATCACGAACGGAAAAATGGTGCTCGTCGCCCAACGCGCGGCCGATGAGCTGGCGAAAGGTGGCATTCGAGCGGAGGTGCTCGATCTGCGAACGGTCCGCCCGATGGACGTCGCGGCGATCACCGCAATCCGTTCGCAAGACGAATCGCGCGGTCGTGCTCGAGGAGGGATGGGAGATGTGCGGCATCGGCGCGCAGGTCGTCGACTACATTCAGCGCGAGTGTTTCGATGATCTCGACGCGCCCGTCCTTCGAGTGCACCAGGCCGATACACCAATGCCGTACGCGAAGAACCTGGAGCGCGCGGCGAAGCCCGACGCTGCCAAGACGATCGCCGCAGTGAAACGCGTCATGTACCTCCCGTCGTAGCGGATCCGCCATGGCCACCAAGGTGCTGATGGAGGCGTTGTCGCCCACGATGGAAGAGGGGCGCCTCGTGAGCTGGCACAAGGCCGAGGGCGATGCGGTCAAGACAGGCGACATCCTGGCGGAGGTCGAGACCGACAAGGCGATCATGGAGCTGGTCGCACGCGGCTGACGGCGTGCTTCGCAAGCGCCTGATCGCCGGACGGGGCGACCGCACCGGTCGGTCAGACTGGTGGGCGTCATCGCGGGACCGGACGAGAACATCGATGCCCTCGTGGGCGCGACGCCGCCGGCCGCAGCGCCGGCAGAAGCGCGCAGCGTAGCGCCAGTCGCAGCGCCAGTCGCAGCGGCCGCACCAGCCCCCGCGATTCCCCAGCCCGAGCGAGCGGCCGCCTCGGCGCCCGCAGCGCAGCTCGCGGGAGAGCGGCGAGTGCGTGGCGCGAGTCCGATACCCACGACGCCGGGGCAGTCACAGGGCGAAGCGTCGACTCCGCCACAGGAACAGGTGCCGGTGGTTGATCGGCGCGGCGGCACGATCCTGCCGCCGGCCCCGGTTGGAACGGCCGTCGCCCCCAGCGCCCCCAGCGCCGCCACGATCCCGGCGATCGACCGCCCCGCCCCAGGAAACGGCGGCCGGGTCCGCTCCTCCCCGCTCGCTCGGCGACTGGCGTCGGAACGAGGGCTCGATCTCCGAGCGATCGCGGGAACGGGGCCCAATGGCCGCGTGGTCAAGCGCGATGTGGAGACGGCCCCGAGCGCGCCGGCGCCACGACCCGTCCCGGCGCGTGTCGTGCCCGTGGATGGTGACTTCCATGACGTCGCGCTGACGCAGATCCGCAAGACGATCGCCAAGCGGCTCGCCGAATCGATCGGGCCGGTGCCGACGTTCTATCTGACCGTCGACCTCGACGTCGAGCGCATCGCGGAGATGCGCGACCGCGATGGCGGCGCAGGGTGAGTCCTTCAAGGTGTCGGTCAACGATGTCCTGCTCAAGATCGTTGCGACCGCGCTCGCGCAGCACCCCGAGGTCAACGCGCATTGGCTGGGCGATCGGATCCGCTACTTCAATCGCGTGCACGTCGGCGTGGCCGTGGCGGTCGAGGATGGGCTGATCACGCCCGTGATCTTCGATGCAGACACCAAGGGACTCCGCCAGATCGCCGATGAGGTGCGCGCACTAGCCGACCGGGCGCGCGCACGGCGGCTGACGCCCGAGGAGTACACCGGCGCGACCATTCTCCATCTCGAATCTGGGTATGTTTGGGATCGAGGAATTCACCGCTATCATCAATCCGCCCGAAACCGCCATCCTCGCAGTCGGCGCCGTGGAGCCGCGTCCCGTCGTGATCGACGGCGCGATCACCGTGCGACGGCGGATGCGCATCACCATGAGTTGCGACCATCGCGTCATCGACGGCGCAACGGGCGCGCGGTTCCTGCAGACGCTGCGGCGACTCGTCGAGAACCCATTGATGATGGTGTTCTAACTCTCGCCCTTGCTCCGCTAGCAGTTCTTTTCCCCCGACACCCGGAACCCGGCTCTTCATGGCCTCTTACGACGTGATCTTCTTGGGCGGCGGCCCCGCAGGGTATGTGGGCGCCATTCGCGCGGCACAGCTCGGACTGTCCGTGGGTGTCGTCGAGCGCGAAGGTCTGGGTGGGACCTGTGTGCTCTGGGGATGCATCCCCGCAAAAGCGCTGCTCGAGAGCGCCTATCTGGCCAACAAGGTCCGCCACGCGGCCGATCACGGCATCACGACTGGCCCGCTCGCCTTCGATTTCGCGCCGGCGATGAAGCGCTCGCGCGCGATCAGCACCCAGAACTCCAAGGGCGTCGAGTTCCTCTTCAAGAAGAACAAGATCACCTGGATCAAGGGACAGGGCACACTCGTCTCGCCGACTACCGTCTCCGTGACGCTGGCCGATGGCAAACAGGAGACCCACGAGGCCAAACGCGGGATCGTCATCTCGACGGGCTCCCGCGTGAAGGGTCTGCCCGCGGCCGGCCTGCCGCTCGACCGCAAGACCGTGCTGTCCTCGGACGATGTGCTCGTGCTCGAGCGCGCGCCGAAATCGATGGCCGTCGTCGGGTGCGGAGCCGTCGGATGCGAGTTCGGCGATGTCTTCGCCTCCTTCGGCACCCAGGTGACCATGATCGAGATCGCGCCGTCGATGCTGCCGCTCGAGGACGGGGACGTGGCCACCGAGCTCGCGCGCTCGTTCAAGAAGCGCAAGATCGACGTCCTGACCAATGCCAAGGTACGTGACGTACAGATCCGGCCGGACGGCGTGTCGATGAAAGTGGACGCGGCCGGGTCAGAGCAGTCGCTCACCGTCGAAAAGGTGCTCGTCGCTGCGGGCCGCGCACCCGTTGTCGACGGGATCGGCCTGGAGAAGCTGGGCGTGAAGCTGACCGACCGGGGCTTCATCCAGATCAATGACCATATGAAGACGTCGGTCGCGGGTGTGTACGCCATCGGCGACGTGGCGGGCCCGCCGATGCTCGCGCACAAGGGCGAGCGCGAAGGGGTCGTCGTGGCCGAAACGCTCGCGGGGCTGCATCCCCACCTCGTGAACTACGGCAACATCCCCAATGCAACCTACTGCCATCCCGAGGTAGCATCGATCGGACTGACCGAGGCCCAGTGCAAGGAGCGGAAGCTCGCGTACAAGGTCGGGCGCTTCCCGTTCTCTGCGAGCGGACGCGCGCGCACCGCGGGCGAGACCGAAGGCTTCGTCAAGATCATTGCGGACGCCAAGTATGGGGAGATCCTGGGCGCGCACATCATCGGCTCCCACGCGACGGAGATCATCCACGAGCTGGCCGTCGCACGGGAGAACGAATTCACGGTTGAGGAAGTCGACCTCGCCATTCACGCCCACCCGACGCTGTCCGAGGCGATCGCCGAGGCAGCGCTCGATACGATGGGACGGACGTTAAGTGCGTGAGCTCTGGGTCTCCGACCTCGGCCAGATGCCGTACGGCGAGGCGTTGGAGCTCCAGCGTGGGGTCGCGCGCGATCGCATCAGCGGTGTGATTCCGGAGGACGTGCTGCTGCTCGTGGAGCATCCGCCGGTCGTGACGCTCGGTCGCGCGAGCACGTCGGCGACGCACCTGACGGCGCCGGCCGCGCTCCTGGCAGCGCGCGGGGTGGAAGTGTTCGAGGTCGAACGCGGAGGGGATGTGACCTTCCACGGGCCAGGCCAGCTCGTCGGCTATCCCATCATCGATCTCAAACGCCACCGGCAGGACCTGCACTGGTACCTCCGACAGATCGAGGGCGCGCTGATCGACGCCCTGGCGACACTCGGCGTGAGCGCCACACGTCGCGCCGGCCTCACGGGTGTGTGGACGGCGACGACCCATCGCAAGATCGCCTCGATCGGGGTCCACGCCCGCGACTGGGTGACCTGGCACGGCTTCGCCCTCAACGTGACGACTGATCTGTCCTACTTCGACCTGATGGTCCCCTGCGGCATCCCAGACGTCGAGATGACCTCGATCGCCCGCGAGCTTGGCGCCGCGCCGCCCGGGGTGGCCGACGTTGTGGCCAGCGCCGTGGCCACGCGCTTTGGGCTCACGCCCGCCGAACACGTCGTTGATTCGACTATCGGCCGCTGATGTGCGTAGAAGGGCGACCTGAAGGTCGCCCCTACATGTTGCTGCGAACGGCGCCACACCTGGATTCGTCGACCTGCGCCGCAAAAGGCAGGCAGGGTGCTCCGTACGGACACCGCCCCGCCGACATGTAGGGGCGGCATTCATGCCGCCCACTCGGCACCGCCCGCAGGACGTCGCCAGTTCTCGCACGGTGCGCCACCAAACTTGCCTTGGACCGGTAGGGGCGACGCACCGCGTCGCCCTCTTGTGCCGTCCGCGCAGACCCGCGGCACGACGTAGGGTGCTCCGGACGGACGCCGCCCCGCCGACATGTAGGGGCGGCATTCATGCCGCCCACTCGGCACCGCCCGCAGGACGTCGCCAGTTCTCGCACGGTGCGCCACCAAACTTGCCTTGGACCGGTAGGGGCGACGCATCGCGTCGCCCTCTTGTGCCGTCCGCGCAGACCCGCCGCACGACGTAGGACTGCGCACCGCGACCAACCCCGCGATTTGTGCCACCCCAAACCCCAGACCCCAAACCCCAAACCCGTCGTTTCGGGGTATCTTCCCCCCATGTCCCTCAACCCCGCCCAACAAGCCGCTGCGACGCACGGCGACGGGCCCCTGCTCATCATTGCTGGCGCGGGCACGGGGAAGACGCGCACCCTCGTACACCGCGTGGCGCACCTCATCGAGCGAGGCGCGACGCCAGAGCGGATCCTGCTGCTCACGTTCACGCGGCGTGCGGCGCAGGAGATGCTCGGTCGCGTCGAGCGGATCGTCGGATCGGTCAGTCAGCGTGTGCAGGGCGGGACATTTCACGCGACGCGCGCATCGGCTGCTGCGCCGGTTTGGACCGGCCGCGGGGCTGAGCGGCGACTTCACGATCATGGACCAGGAAGATGCGCAGGACCTCATGCATCTCTCGCGAGTCCAGTTGGGGTATGGCGACAAGACGAAGCGGTTCCCGAAGAAGGAGACCCTGCACCACGTCTACTCGCGCCACATCAACACCGAGATTCCGGTCGCCACGATTCTGAACGAGGAGTATCCGGCATTCGCGGAGTACGTGGCCGATTTCGGGCGCATCTTCGTCGACTACACGCGCCGCAAGGGCGATCGCAATCTGGTCGACTACGATGACCTGCTCGTGTTTTGGGCGCTCGTGCTCGAGGCTCCGGTCGGTGCGCGGATCGCTGCGCTCTATGATCACGTGCTGGTCGACGAGTATCAGGATACCAACGTCCTGCAGGCCCGCATCCTCCGCGGGCTCTGTAAGACGCACAGCAACGTCACGGTCGTCGGAGATGACGCGCAGAGCATCTACTCGTTCCGCGGAGCGAGCTTCCGCAACATCCTGGATTTTCCGCAGCAGTTTCCCGGCGTCCATCAGGTCACGCTCGAGCAGAATTACCGCTCCGTGCAACCGATTCTCGACACGACCAATACGCTCATCGCGCGCGCTCGGGAGCGGTACACCAAGGAGCTGTGGACCACGCGCGCGGCCGGCGACCGACCCTGGCTGGTCACGGCGCGAGATGAGGACGAGCAGACGCACTTCGTGGTCGACCGCATTCTGGAGCTCTACGAATCCGGCACGCCGTTTCGCGAGATGGCCGTGCTGTTCCGTGCCGGCTACATGTCGGCGGCCATCGAGATCGAGCTCGCCAATCGCAAGATCCCGTTCGAGAAATGGGGCGGCCTCCGCTTCCTCGAGGCCGCACACGTCAAGGACGTGCTCGCATTTCTCCGCGTGCTCGAGAATCCGCGCGACGAGGTGAGTTGGTATCGGATCTTGTTGCTGTTACCGGGCATCGGCGACCGCACCGCGCGCGCCGCGATTGCCGCGATGGCGCAGGCAGCGTGGGAATCGGCCGCGTTTGCGCGCTATCCCGCGCCTCCCCGTGCGCGTGCGGCGCATCAGGCGCTCATCACCTTGCTGGACGGCTTGCGGACGGGCGAACAGTCGGGGTCAGTGAGCGCCGACATCGCGCGAGTGCGCCACCTGTACGACGACATCCTGCGGGAACGCTACGATCAGGTCGAGCCGCGGCTCAACGATCTCGATCAGCTGGAGCGCGTCGCGAGCGGCTATCCCAACCGGTCGGCATTCCTCGCGGCGATCGCACTCGAGCCGCCGTCCAACACCCATGACTTCGCCGTGGGCGACCACGAGGAAGAGGATGTCCTCGTGTTGAGCACCGCGCACTCGGCCAAAGGCAAGGAGTGGGACGCGGTGTTCCTGATCTGGGCGGTCGACGGCTGGTTTCCGACCTCGCGTGCGCTGAACGATGACGCCGGACTCGAAGAAGAGCGCCGGCTGATGTACGTCGCGCTCACGCGGGCCCGGCACCACCTGGCCGTCGTCTACCCGTTGCAGGTGTACGGCAGCAGGCGAGGCGCCAACTACTCCATCGACCAGCTCTCACGCTTCCTCGACCGCGGCGTCCGCGCCACAATGGAACCCATCGTGATCGGTCGTCCCGACGCCGACCCCACCGGGCCATCACCGGTCGGGCCACTGGATCTACGGTCGGTGATGCAGAATCGCGATTGGGGATTGGGGATCGGCGAACGCCAACGACCCATATCATCCCCATGACGCTGTGAATCGGCGGGTAGGGTCGACGCCATGCGTGGCCCGCCGTTGCGTGTCGCGCCGCACAATCTCTGTTTCGACGGTAGGGCACGCCCGTTGCTGGGCATCACGGGATCGCGCGGAAATGGGCAAACGTCGGTGGACCACCTCTGCAGACTCCTCGTCCACACCGACATGTAGGGGCGGCCTTCAGGCCGCCCATTTGGATGCGTGATCAACACACCGCCTTCAGGACCCACCGTTGTGTTTGACCCAAGATTCCAAACCCCCCAACGGATCGTCGCGATTTCCCCGCGCAATCCCAATGATCCGCTGCACCGCGACCCGGAGGTCGTCGTTGGACGCATGATACACAGCGTCGAATTGATCCAGGTCCGTCAGATAGATGCGTCGAGCCAGTAGCGCCGCGTTGTCGAGGCGGGCACGCGCGAGCGCCTCGACGGGAATCGTTCGAATGCGCTGGGGGAGACTCGTCGTGAGGGAGTCACGCGCGTGGCGAAAGATCGTGTCGCGCGCGGCGAGCCGAGTGGCGCGCGACACACTGTCCTCGCCAGGGTGAGCCCGAAACGCGGAATCCAGCTGATCGAACACCTGCCGCCAGAACGCCCCCAACGTCTTCTCATCGGCCCACCGCGCCGCAGCCTGCCGCTCCAGTGCCGTGTCACCGCGGGATCGGAAGAACTGCTCTGCGCCACGGGCACCGACGAAATTCGCGAACGACTCGTTGAACACGGTCTGGCCGCTGGCGTAGAACGTGTTGTGCGTCGTCTCGTGAATGACCGTGTTCGCCAGCTCGATGGAATCGTCGCCGAGCGATGTCGAGACGACCGGATCGTCGAACCAGCCGAGGGTGCTGAACGCGGGCGAGGGGCGCACATAGGCATCGAGCCCGAGGCGATGCAGATCGGTCGCCGCCCGAACCGCCGCCTGGAAATCGAAGTACCCTTTGTAGGGGACGCGTCCGACGATCGGGAACCACCACGTGATCGGCAGCAGCCGATCGCGGTACGCGCCCGAAAGCACGAGCACCAGGGTGTCGTGCTCCAGCTTCGTGTAGGTGCTGAAGCTGCCCTTGACCCGCAACCCGATCGAATCCGCGGCGAACGCACGCGCAGCGCGCACGAGTTCGAGCTGCGCCCGAACGTGTGACGGTGTGTGCGGATCGGCGATGACGGCATCGATCGGACGACGACGGGCGAGGATGTGCGCCTCCGCCCACGCCGCGCGCACCAGATAGCGCACGGTCGGGCTCACGATCGATCCGGCTGCCAGCACCAGCGCGAGCCCGGCCCCCACGGCACATCCAGCACGACCTGCGCGACTCTTCGGCCGCAGGAACGACTCACCCGTCACAAGTTCACGCACGCGCGCTGTATCGCGCCCCGAGAAAGTAGCACCACAAAAGGTAGACAGTAGCGCCGCCCGCAAACGGTCCGTGGAAGGGCGGGTATGGGCGACGCAAGGCGTCGCCCGCGGAAAGGAGACGGACCGGCGAGAGTCGTGTTCGACTCTCGCCTTCTGGCTCTCTGCGCTCGACGGCGCGCGAGCGCTCGCCGCGCTCGCGCGCCCTCGCCACGGCAGCTAGTTTGCAATCCCCATGGGATTCGTCCATCTCCATTGTCACTCGGAGTATTCCCTCCTCGACGGCGCCAACCGGATCGATGACCTGATCGAGCGGGCTCTGGAGTTCGAGCAGCCCGCGCTCGCCATCACCGATCACGGTAACATGCACGCGGCCTGGGAGTTCCAGGAAAAGGCCAAGAAGGCCAAGCTCAAGCCCATCATCGGGATGGAGGCGTACGTGGCGCCTGGCGACCGGCGCGCCCGCCAACGGCCCCTCCCCGGCGTCAAGCCGTACTTCCATCTCGTCGTCCTGGCACAGAACGCCGTCGGCTACCAGAACCTCGTCAAGCTGTCATCGCTCGGATACCTCGAGGGCTTCTACTCCAGGCCACGAGTCGACCGGGAACTGCTCACGAAGTTCGGCGAGGGGCTCATCATCTCGTCGGCCTGCATGGCGGGGGAGGTCGCGGCCCATCTGCTGGCACGCGAGTACGACGCCGCCCAGGAGGCGGCGGCCTGGTACGCCAACGCATTCCCGGGTCGCTACTACCTCGAGGTCCAGGCGCACAACTCGCCGGGCCAACGCGAGCTCAATGAGCAGGTCTTCCGCCTCGCCGCGGAGCTGGGGCTCCCCGTCATCGCGACGAACGACGCGCATTTCCTTCGCCGCGAGGACCACGACGCCCACGACGTCCTCCTGTGCATCGGCCTCGGAAAGGATCGCGCCGACGCGGACCGCATGCGCTACGATCGCGGGCTGTACTTCAAGAGCGCCGGCGAGATCGCCGCACACTTCCCGGACCATCCCGAGGTGCTCTCGCACACCCTCGAGATCGCGGACCGGGTCGACATCCCCTTCTCCAAGACGTACCGCGTCCCCTCCTTCCCGCTGCCAAGCGGCGTCGAGTCGGAGAACGCGCTACTGGTGCAACTGGCGACCGAGGGCGCGAAGAACCGCTACGGAGATCCGCTGCCGGATGCGGCCCGCGAGCGACTGGAGTATGAGCTCGGTGTCATCACCAAGACGGGCTACGCCGGCTACTTCCTGATCGTCGCCGACTTCATCAAGGCCGCGCGCGACCAGGGGATCCCCGTTGGGCCGGGCCGAGGATCGGCTGCCGGCTCGCTCGTCGCGTATGCCCTTCGCATCACCAATGTCTGTCCTCTCAAGTTCGATCTGCTCTTCGAGCGATTTCTCAATCCCGAACGGATTTCGATGCCGGACATCGACGTCGACTTCTGCTTCGAGCGACGCGGTGAGGTGATCGAGTACGTCCGGCAGAAGTACGGCCGCGATTCGGTGGGACAGATCGTCACGTTCGGGACACTCAAATCCCGCGCGGCGATCAAGGACGTTGGTCGGACGCTGGGCTTCACGCCAGCCGAGACCGACGCGCTCGCCAAGCTCGATCCCCAATCAGCCCAATTACTCGCTGACGATTCGGGAGGCGACCGAGCAGATCTCCGAGATTCGCCGTCTGTACGAAGGCGATGAGCGGTACCGGCAGCTGCTCGATTACGCCATGGCGCTCGAAGGGCTGGCTCGCCACTCGGGCGTCCACGCAGCGGGCGTCGTCATCGCGCCGGGGCCGCTCGACGATTACGTGCCCGTGTTCACGACGACGACGAAAGGAGCTGGCAGTACGGCGGTCCGATTTGGCGATCGCGCCGGCGAGCGGGCCGAGGACGAGACGGTCGTGGTGACGCAGTACGACATGAACGCGCTGGAGAAAGTCGGTCTGCTCAAGATGGACTTCCTCGGCTTGACGACGCTGACCGTCCTCTCCGACGCGGTCGCGTCGATCCACGCGCGCACAGGCACGCACATCGATCTCGATTCGCTGCCACTCGACGACGACGCCACGTACCGGATGCTCCGCAGCGGCCGGACTGGCCGGCGTCTTCCAGTTCGAGTCGCCACTGGCAACCGATCTGTTGCGCAGCATGCGATGCGACCGGTTCGACGACCTCGTGGCCTCCAACGCACTCATGCGCCCAGGCCCGCTCGATACCGGCATGCACCGGGTCTTCATCCGCCGCAAGCGCGGCGAGGAGCCGGTCTCGTATCCGCTGCCGGAGCTCGAGCCGATCCTCGAGAGTACGCTCGGCGTGATCACCTATCAGGAACAGGTGATGCGAATCGCCCAGGTCCTGGCCGGCATCTCGCTCGCGGAAGCCGACGTCCTGCGCAAAGCGGTCGGCAAAAAGGATCCCGAGCTGATCCGCTTGGAGCTTGGCAAGTTCGTCGAGAAGGCCGTCGCCCGCGGGCTTCCGCGCCCGGTCATCACCGAGATCGCGGCGCAGATCGAGACGTTCGGACGCTATGGGTTCAACCTCTCGCACAGCGTCGCGTACTCGATCCTGTCGTACCAGACCGCGTGGCTCAAGACGCACAATCCCGCCGACTTCATGGCGGCGCTGCTCTCGTCACAGATCGGCGACACGGACGCAGTGGTCAAGTACATCAATGAAGCCCGCGAGGTTGGACTCGAGGTCCTGCCACCGGACGTCAACGAGTCGGGCTATCGCTTTACCGTGGTTGCCGACCGCCGGTTGCGCTTCGGACTCGGCGCAATTCGCAACGTCGGGCGCGCCGCGATCGAATCGATCGTCGCCGCCCGGACGGTTGCACCGTTCACCTCACTCTTCGACCTGTGCGCGCGCGTCGACCTGCGCATGTGCAACAAACGAGTCTTCGAGGCCCTGGTCCATGCCGGCGCCCTCGACTCGCTCGGTGGGCACCGGGCCCAATATCTCGCCGTCCTCGATCACGCCCTGCAAGAGGCCGCTCTCCGTCAGCACGAGGCGACTACGGGCCAAGGCTCGCTGTTTGGCGCCCCGCCGGCCGACGACCAAGCGAGCTCAACAGCTGAGCACTCTGCTCCCACCCTCCCCTCCATGGCGCCATTGCCGGAAACGGAGCGCCTGGCGAGGGAGAAAGACGCCCTCGGATTCTACGCGTCCGGGCATCCCCTCGAGCCCTTCCGAACGGAGGCCGAGCTGTTCGCGACCCACACCGTCGCACAGCTCGGCAACTGGGTCAACGGGCCTCTCAAGCTGGCAGTGGTGGTCACCGCGATCAAACGCCAGGTTAGCAAGCGGTCAGGGGCCGAGTTTGCCCGGTTGACAGTGGAGGATTTTTCGGGATCTTCCGAGGTACTAGTGTTTCCGGAGGCCTGGGCGGCGCTGTCCGATCGGGTCCGGCCGGAGGTACCAGTCCTGCTCGAGGGCGGGTATTCGAGACGCGATCAGGGAGGCGACAATCCAACTTTTATCGTCGAAGCGATAACGAAACTGACCGAGCTGCGCACAAACGGCCGCGTCGTCGTGGCCATTGATCTCGACCCGGCGATGACCGGGCCCGCGCTGTCTCCGCACGTGATGGTCGATGTTCGCGCGGTCGCCGAAGCCTATCCCGGCTCCGCACCGCTGGAGGTGCGGTGGAGCGATGGCAATGGGGTGCGGGTCCGATTCCGTTCGAGTTCCGCAGCCGTCAGCGCATCACCGGCAGCCCTCAATGATCTCCGGGCGCTCCTGGGCTCCGAGCGCGTACGCCTTGTGCGTGCGAATTGATGCCGTGAGCGATTTGCCACTTCTAATGATTGGCGTTCGCCGTTGGCGAACCACGTTCGCACGGCCCCTCGGGTCGCGCGTCGTTCGCGCGTCCTGAACGACAGGCCATATGGCTACATCCGCTAACACCCTCGAATTCGAGCGTCCCATCGTCGAGCTGGAGCGACAGATCGACGAGTTGAAGAAGATGGCGGGTGATCAGCAGTTGCATGTGAGCGACGAGATCGCCCCGCTGGAGCGCAAACTCACTGAGCTGCGATCCGAGATCTACCGCAACCTGACGCCATTCCAGCGCGTGCAAGTCGCGCGAAGCAGTAGGCGGCCGTTCACGCTCGACTACATCCGCCTCGCTCTCACCGACTTCATCGAGCTGCACGGCGACCGCGCATTCCGCGATGACGCAGCCATCATCGGCGGCTGGGCCCGTCTCGACGGCGAGACGGTCATGGTGATCGGGCACCAGCGCGGCCGCGATGCGAAGGAGAATCTGCACCGCAACTTCGGCATGCCCCACCCCGAGGGATACCGGAAGGCGCTGCGCCTCATGAAAATGGCCGAGAAGTTCCACGTGCCCGTGATCACCTTCATCGACACGCAAGGCGCGTGGGCGGGACTGGGCGCCGAAGAGCGAGGCCAGTCGGAGGCCATCGCACGCAACCTGTACGAGATGAGCCGGCTCGAGGTGCCCGATCATCGCGACGGTCATCGGCGAGGGTGGATCCGGCGGCGCGCTCGCGCTGGGCGTCGGCGACCGGGTGCTCATGCTCGAGAACGCCGTCTATTCCGTCATCACCGTCGAAGGCTGCGCGATCATTCTGTGGAAGGACGGCAAGAGTCCTGGAGATGCGCGAAAAGGCGGCGGCCGCGCTTACACATCACCGCGCAGGACTTGCTCGAGCTGCGGGTGGTCGATGAGATCGTGCCCGAGCCCGCCGGCGGAGCCCAGGCCGACCATGAGGTCATCGTCCAAGACGCTGCAGCAGGCTCTCGTCCGGAACCTGGACGACCTCAGACACCTCAAGCCCGATAAACTCGTCCGCCGCCGCCGCGAGAAGTATTTTAGGATGGGGCAGTTTTCTGAGTGATGGAACAACTCTCTAAGTAGGGCCTAACGGCGGGGTCAGGGATCAGGGGTCAGGGATCAGGGAACTGCACCCGAGGCCAGTCGTCCGTTGCCACTGCTGGCCGCTGCGGTTCGTTCCCTGACCCCTGGCCCCGACCCCTGATCCCTGGCTTTTATGCATCTGATCGAAGTCGCATTCAAAGGCAATCGCAAAGAGTTCTACGCCTGGGAGGGCGAGGAGCCGCCGGCGGTCCGTGCCTCGATCATTGTCGAAGCAGACCGGGGTGAGGACCTGGGCGTCGTGCACGCGGTGGGTGAGCACGCACAAAAGCGCTGCGTCGGGTGCTCGCACGGGCTGGGGTCGGGCGAGCCAACCCGTAAGGCGTTGCGCGTCGCCTCGACCCGCGAGGTCCGGCAGCATCGAGAGGTCCGCGCGCAGGACGAAACCGCCCGCCAAAAAGCTACGGGCCTGGTCAAGACGCATGGCCTCGTGATGAAGCTGTCGGACGCCGAATGGCAGTGGGACCGCAAGAAGCTCACGTTCTACTTCACCGCCGACAAACGCGTCGACTTCCGGGACCTGGTCCGGGACCTCGCCGCGACGTTCCGCGCGCGGATCGAGCTGAAGCAAATCGGCGTCCGCGACGAGGCGAAGCGACTGGACGGCGTTGGACGCTGCGGCCGGCAGTTTTGTTCCGCGTCATGGCTCCCCGAGCTTCGCCCAGTCAACCTCGGCGTGGCCAAGGACCAACATCTCTCGCTCAACCCCTCGCAGATCTCCGGCGCCTGCGGGCGGCTCATGTGCTGTCTGCGCTATGAGCACGAGTTCTACGTCGAGAGTCGCAAGCGATTTCCCAAGGAGGGGAAGACCCTGGTCACGGCCCAAGGCGAGGAAAAAGTCGTCGCCAACGAGATTTTCAATGAACGGGTCACGCTCCGCTCTGCGGACGGAGAGAGCCGGGTCATCTCCCTGACCCAGCTGCGGCGCGAGCTCGGTGCTGCCGGCCAGCCGCTCGCCGGCGCCGAGACTTCGGCAGGGGATTCGGCTGACCTGGCCGCGGCATCAGCCGAGTCGAGTGAGTTGGAATCAGAGCTCGTCAGCGAGGTGACCGAGTCATACGAGAGTGTCGACACGTTCGATCTTGAGGTCGAAGAGCCTCCCGTCGCTGATCGCCGCGGAAGCGACGAGAGCGGCCCGCAGCGACCGGGCTCTCGAGCCGCTGGCCCGGGGGCCGCCGGCCGCGGTGATTGGACCCCACGGTCGCGCACGGGTGGCGATCGTCGAGGCCAGAGTCGCGAGACACCAGCGGCGCCCGATCCTCGTACTCCAGCGGCCACTCAGGCGACCGGCGCATTGGACACGCCATCGCCCGGGTCGGTCGCCCAATCGCCCGCCCAACCTGACGAGCCAGCCGCGGCGGGTAATGCCCCGCGCCGTCGTCGAGGACGTCGCGGCGGCCGCCGCGGACGCGGGAAGGGGGGTGGGGGTGGGAACGGCAATGCCTCGTCTGGACCCGACGGGCAGAACCCGCCGGACGGTTCGTCCGGCACGTCTGCGGGTGGGGAGCCGCCGCAGTCGCCGCCATCGGGCGCGTCGTGAACCGACCGTTCTACATCACCACCGCGATCGACTACGCGAATGGTGACCCGCACCTGGGCCATGCGATAGAGAAGATCGGCGCCGATACCATCGCGAGATACCACCGGCTCCGCGGCGACGCCGTGCACTTCCTGATCGGGATGGACGAGCACGGGCAGAAGGTGGCCCAGGCCGCCGGCGCCCAGGGGCTTTCGCCGCAGGCGCTCACGGACCGCGTGGCCGACGTCTTCTCGGCCACGTGGGAACGACTCCGCATCTCGAACGATCAATTCATCCGCACCACAGCGCCCGAGCACCGCGCGGGCGTCCGCTCGCTCATCGAGCGGATCTTTGAGCGATCGCCGGACGATTTCTATCAGAAGACGTACTCGGGCTGGTATTGCGTGGGATGCGAGGCATTCAAGACGGAGGCCGAAATCTCGGAGGGGCACTGCGTGCTGCACCCCACCCGAACGCTCGAGTGGGTCGAAGAGCGGAACTGGTTCTTCCGCCTCAGTCGCTACACGGACTTCCTCCGCGCGCATTTCGCCGAGCATCCGGCATTTCTGGCCCCCGAGAGCCGCCGCAACGAGATCCTGGCTCTCCTCGACGGAGGGCTGGAGGACATCTCAGCCAGCCGGGCACGCTTGGGGTGGGGCATCCCCTTTCCGCGGCCCACGAGTGACGGCGAGCCGCAAACGACCTATGTCTGGTTTGACGCTCTCCCCAACTATCTGACCGCGACCGGGTTCCCCGACCCGGGCTTCGGCACGCGATGGCCGGCGCAGCTCCACGTGATCGGCAAGGACATTACCCGTTTCCATTGTGTGATCTGGCCGGCGATGCTCCGCGCGGCCGACCTGCCCCTGCCGGAGCGCGTGTGGGCCCATGGCTTCGTGACGCTGGCGAGCGGCGAGCGATTCAGCAAATCCGCCGGCGTCCGGGTGGAGCTCCCGGAAGCCATCGATCGTCACGGCGCGGACGCGTTCCGCTACTTCATGCTCCGCGAGATCCCCTTCGACGCCGACGGCGCATTCTCCTGGGAGCGCTTCGACGAGCGATACACCGCGGACCTGGCCAACGCATTCGGCAATCTGCTGAGCAGAACTGTCGCGATGATAGAGCGATACTGCGGCGGTACTGTTCCATCTGGCAGGCCGAATGAGGTCGATATCGCGGATTCGGGCGATTACGACCGCTATCGCCAATCCATGGATGGTGGCCGCGGGTACCTGCTCCACGAGGCGCTGCGACATGTCTGGTCCACGGTCGCGCGAGGCAACGAGTACGTCGACCGCCAGGCGCCCTGGAAGCTGGCAAAGGATCCTGCGCAGCGGTCGGCACTCGACGCCGTGCTGGCCACGCTGGTGCGCCAGTTGGCGCGCCAGGCCATCCACCTCGCGCCATTCATGCCCGACCGCGCCGAGGAGGTCTGGCGCCAGCTCGGCGCCCCCGGGTCCGTCCACGACCAACGCTTGGGCGAGCTGGCCGCGCCCCTCGATCCCACGGGGTGGAAGGTGGTGCGCGGGCGACCCGTTGTTTCCAAAGGTGGAAACGGCGGCCTGAGAGGCCGCGGCACTACAACGGCTCTTGCCACCCGGCGGGTAGGGGCGACGCAATGCGTCGCCCTACGGTCCGGCGAACGACGCCGAATTTCGGACCCCCGTGCCCCCGACGCGCCGGAACCGTGGTCGGTTGCGCCAAACGGCGGGCGACGCATTGCGTCGCCCCTACCCGCCGGTCCTCAAATATCGGAGGCGTTCCCAGACACCTGATCTGACCCCGCGTTCGTCTTCGCCACGCCATTACGCCCCTGGTCATATCCATCACTTTCTACCCATCCCGTCTCGGACCAAGACGGGAGACGGCGGGCCTGACTCCCATCGTATCCCCGCGGGGCGTGGCGCCTCTTGTCACGGCTCGCCAGGCGCTGCTTGGCTTTTTGGCGTTCCTGGCCCGGTGGGGATTCCGTTGATCGGAGGGGCTCGCGATGGCGGGTCGGAGTTGGACGGTTGTGGTGGTGCCGAGGGGGAGCGACGCACCCCGCACGCTCGAGATCACGGAACGGGGAGTCAAGCGGACGCTCTGGACGCTCGGCGTACTCGCGGGCGTTGGCATCGCCGCCATCGCGGTGATGGCCATCCGCCTCAGCACTATGCCGGTCTTTGCGGCCTTCTTGACCCCCGCCGACAAGCAGCTGGCCGACCTCCGGAGCCACATGGCCGAGCTCCGCGACACGATCGCGATCATTGACAAGCGCGACGCGGACATCCGGCTGCTGGCGGGGCTGCCCGATCCGGACTCCGGTCTCATCGTGGCGCAGTTGCCGCTGGATGTCGACACGCTGATCGAGCGTGCAAATGCCCTCTCCGCAAACTTCGCCGCGGTCTCGACGACACTGTCCAAGAACAACGCGCGGCTGTCCGCCACGCCGTCCATCATGCCGACCCGCGGATGGCTCTCCAGTCAGTTCTCACTCGCGCGCTTCCATCCGATTCTGCACCGCACGCGCCCGCATGAGGGCATTGATGTCGCGGCGCCGTACGGTGCGCCGGTTGTCGCACCCGCCGCGGGGACCGTGACGCGGATCAGTCGCCAGACGGGCTATGGGCTCGTGCTCGACATCGACCACGGCAACGGGATTGCGACCAAGTACGCGCACCTTTCACGGATCGTAGTGCGTGAAGGTCAGCACGTCGTTCGTGGCCAGCCGATCGCCGCCGTCGGAAACAGCGGCCTCTCCACTGGCCCGCACCTGCACTACGAAGTGCACGTGAACGGCAAGGTCGTGGACCCGCTGACCTACGTGCTGCCTGGGGCAATACCGGATTAGAGGCTAGACGCTAGACGCTGGACGCTGGAGACAAACCTCGAGGGCCAGCTACAGGTCGCGTAGCTGGCCCTCGAGCTATCTCCAACGTCTAGTATTTGCGTCTAGCGTCTAACGTCAAGAACATGTAGTCGCCGTGCTGCCGTTCCGCGCCGACACGTCGCCAATCGGAATCGGCTCGACCATCGTGTGAAGGTCCGTCTTCCCCCACGTGGTCGTGTACTGGTCGATCAGGCCGTAATCCCGGATCAAGATCGTGCGATACTCGCCACTCTCCAGGAGGTTGGACGCCCGGAACTCGTACAGCAACTGCTTTTGGACCGCGGTGAATCCCGCGAGAGTCACGGGAGTCGCGCCCGCGGCCGAGCGGACCGCGTTGATCAGAATCGCGGCCTGCCCCGTATTCCCCAACCCCAACTGGATCGCTGCGTCGAGGAGGACCATGTCCTCGTTGCGAACGATCGGAATCGGCGAGTTCGCGCTCGTGTACGTCCCAATCGTTTGCGCCAAAGACACCACGGAATTGAATGTCGGTTGGCCCGGCGACCCGCCCCCGATGATCTTATTGATGCGCGGATCACCCAACATTGCGCTGTCCGCCGCATTCAATACGAACATGGTGGTGAGACCCGTGAACACCGGATTCGGTTGGTCGCCCGATGCACCACTGTAAGAGTGGTACACACCGAGCGGGTCGCCGTAGTCCGTCGCCGCGAGCTGGACGTATTCGACCGTGCCACCGTTGAAAATGAACGACGCTTTCGCCGCGACGTCTGCGGCTTGCAGTGCGCTCACCAATGGCGCCCCCTGGGGGTTCGTGCTGCTCGGCGGCGTACCACCCGGGGAACGCGCGACCGCGTACGCGTATTCGAGCTCCGCTTTGGCTTGGAGCGCTCGGTTGAAACCCGCAAACGTGCCGGGCGTGCCCGGCGGCCCAGCCAGGCTGGCCGCGTTGAACCCTGGCGGCAGGCTCACCGGGAGTGGGCCCGTGCCCGTCTTCGGCGATCCAGCGACCAGATCCGCCTCGCCGGAGTCGAGCAACGCCGTGATGTACGCCCACACGTCCTTGTTGCAGAGAATCGGCGCGACCCCGCCGGGCGCCATATCGACGCCGTAGACCGGGACCCCGTTGCTGTCGCGCGTCTCGGCCAGCAGCATGTAGTTGTACGCCTTCCACGTCTGCGTGACGCCCGCGATGAGGTTTGCGTCTGACGCGCTGTACGCCGGTGTCACGCTCGGCAAGTTCGTGAGGATGAGATTCGCGTTCTTCGCGACGCGAAACTCGTTGTCCCACACGACCCCGCCGTAGAAGTCACTGTTCGGGATCGGCGTGCCGTTCCCGAGCCACTCCGTGACGTAGCGCGAGTCAGTGTTCGTGAAGTTGCCCGCATCGCGCCCGAACGACGACATTGCTTGCACGTAGTAGAACAGGTCGGTCCCGCTTTCCGACGACCCGCGAGTGGCCGAGATGATACCCGTGACCTGCTGCTGGATCGACGACTGCGCTGTCGGGTTGAGTGTGGGCGAGTTGTAGTTCGGGACTGCCGGATCGTTGCAGGCAGCGAGTGTGCACAACGCGACCGCGGCCGTGGCGCCTCGGGACCAGCCGAGCCCACGACTCCGCGTGCCGCTGGAAGGCTGCCCAGCAGCGAGAAGAGAGATGTGAGTCATGGTTAGAATCCCAAGTCGAGAGAGATGAAGAAGCTGCGGGCCGGCGGATACGGCGTGACCTCCTGGCCACGGTTGACTTGCTGATTGCCGAAGTTGCTCACCTCGGGGTCGAGCCCGAGGTAGTTCGGATAGATATTGATGAGGTTCCGCCCCGACAGCTGCAGTCGCGCTGAGGTGAAGCGCAGACTCGGGATGCGAAGCAGCCACGAATTCGGCAAATCGTAGCTCAACGTGACTTCACGCAGCTTGAGATACGTCCCCGGCTCGAGGTACGGCGCGAGGCCGTTGTTTGCTTCCGACACCAACTGTTGGGCCACTGCCTGGTTGCCGTAGAGGCCGGGGCCGGGGGCGAAGTATCCCATGGTCAGGTCCGACGTACTGCCGCCCTTGACCCAGTCCCACAACCCGTACACATGCCAGCGCTGGAAATTGAACTCGTTGGACCAGCTCGCGACGAAATCCGGCTGAGCGTTACCCACGCCGATCGGGTTCCCCTGCGCATCCACCTGACTGGTGTTGACAATCCACGTGACCGGCTTGCCCTGCTGGATGTAGTACGTGCCAAAGGGGCCACCGAACTGCGCGCCGGCAGCGTACGCCGGAACGGGCAGGTAATTGACGGTGCTGTAGTTCCGCGCAAACGTGCCGGTCGTGACCCACGTGAGGCTGTTCTTCAGCTGAATGGGCGTGACTGCGAGCGAGATTTCCGCGCCCTTGTTGGTGAACTCGCCACCGTTGAACCACTGTGCGTCGGTGCCCGAGCTCGGCGCGATGCTCGCCTCGAGCAGCAGGCTGCTGATGCGCTTCTGGTACACCGTGAACCCGAGCTGCGCCCGCGAGTTGAACATGGTCGCGTCGAAGCCCGTCTCGATCTCCGCGTTCGTCTCGGGCTTGATGTTCGCGTCGTTGGTGATTTCCGACGTGACGACGCCGGGAGCACCAGCATTGTGCTGCAGGAGCAAGTTGTCGTATCCGGTGTAGCTCAGCCCGTAGAGTGGGTCCGTTCCGGACACGCCGTAGGCCGCGCGCAGCTTGAGGTCGTTAATGAAGCTGGCGAACTGCGGCAGGCGATACGAGGCCGCGTACTTCGGATATACGTAGTATTTGTTGACGTCGCCGTTGGCCGTGCTGCGCTGCGCGGTCAGACCGCCCGTGACCGTGAGCGTCTGGTTCAACGTGATGAACTGTTCCTGCCCGTAGAACGCCATCGTGCGGGAAGCTGTCCGGGTGTCGAACACTGTCTGGACGGACGCCGCGGTCGGCGAGGAGATGCCGCTCGGGAGACCCTGCCCGACGTTGTACGGGTTGCTGAAGGTACGCTGGTCACGCGTCCACCCGACTGACGTCGTGGCGTCGATGTATTGGCCGCTCGTGTAGTGGTGGACGAGGTTGAGCGCCCAGTTGGTGTAGTTGGTCGCGCTCGAGAGGTTGGTCGTCGTGCCATCGAGCGCCTTGAACTGCTCGATCTGCAGTTGCGGCGGCGAGTAGATGCGCACGCCCTCGTTCGCGAGGTCGGCGCCACCCAGCGCAGTGAAGTTCAAGCTCTGATTCTCGTTGGTGAAAATCCGCCAAGCGATGTTGCCGCCGCCAATGAAGCGGTCGACTTCGTCGGGCGTCTCGATCAAGCTGGCGTCGGCAAAGGCGTTGCCGAATCCATACGGATTGAAGGCGTAGCCGCCGTAGTTGGCGCTCGACGGCCCGGAGTGCTGGCTCATGTTGAAGAACTGCGGCGTCGTCGAGAAGACGTCGTACGGCGAGATGCCGACGTTGTCGTTGCCCGAAATGCCGCGGACCGTGAGCGAGTGCGCGTAGTACACGTTGGCAGTCGCCGTGAGGCTCTGCGACATCGACTGCGTGATGTTGGCGCGGGCCGCCTGCTTGTTGTACCCGGTGTTGATCAGGATGCCGTTGTCATACTTCGACATCGCCGACACGAAGTACTGCGTGCCCCCCTGCGCGCCGCGCACGCTGAGGTCCCCCTCGTACGACGCCTGGCCGCCACCGAATAGCTCGTTCTGGAAATCGCAGTTGCACTGATACGTGCCGGCTGGCATCGTCCCGCCCACGTACGTGGTCCACCAAGCCTGCGCCGACGCTTCCGTCGGGAAGGTGGTGATGTCCATGGTGTGCCCGTTCGTGAACGTCCCGAGCTTGCCGGAGAGATCCCACTTGGCCTTGCCCGGCTCGCCTTTTTTCGTGGTGATCACGACGACGCCGGATCCCGCGCGGGATCCGTAGATCGCGGACGCGGAGGCGCCCTTCAACACCTGAATCGACTCGATGTCGGCCGGGTTCAGGTCGGCGATCCGGTTGGGGCTGTTGTCCTGCATGTCCTGGGCGATCCCGTTGTTGCCCGCGCCCGTGACGGCGTTCTCACCCGAGTTGACCGTCTCGTTGTCGACGATCACGCCGTCGATCACGTACAACGGTGAGGCATCCGCGTTGATCGAAGTAACCCCGCGAATCTGGATCTGCATCCCACCGCCCGGAGCGCCACCGTTGTTCTGCTGGATCTCGGCCCCCGGGATCTTGCCCTGTAACGCGTTCTCGATCGTCGGTGCGGGAACCTGGTTGATCTGATCCGCGTTCAGCACCGTGATGCTCTGCGGCGAGTTCCGTGTCGAGATGCTCGTCGCGGCACCCGTGATGACCTGTGCCTCGAGTTGCAGCACATCCTGCGTCATCGCGAGGGTGACTTCGTTCTGATCGGCCGCGACGGGCAACGTCAATGGTTGATAGCCGATGCGTCGTGCCGTGAGCGTGATGGCCGTCGCGGGTACGTTGTTGATCCGGAACGTACCACTGTCGGTCGTCGTCGCCCCCAACTGCGTGCCGGTCACTAGCACCGCGACCCCCGCCACTGGTGCGTTGTTCCCGGCATCGGTGACTCGCCCGGAGACCTGCCGCTGCGCCTGGCCCGTAGCCACGACGGCAATTGTGCCGACGGCTACGCCCAGAAGCATGCGCCCGATCCGGGGCACTACTCCTACCACGTGTCTGTTCACGTACCCTCCCGTGTCGACCCTTCTGGAGGAAAAGAGACCCAGGCCACCCGGCCGCCGCACAGAGGCTGGCATCCAGGAAACCCGGGCAGGAATGGCGCAAGTCTGGCCGGTCGACAAACGGATGTCAAGCGCGCATCAGTAGATATCACAGTGACATAACGGCTCCTGCCGGACCACGTCGGCGCGCCAAAAGCCGCCCCGCATACCCGTTGCATAGATGTGCAGAACCCTCCCTCTTGTATGCGAAGGAATGCACCCGTTCTGCATATCAGATGGGCCGCCGACGTCGCAGCAGAGCCTGTCAGTTAAGCTTTCGTAAAAAGCAGGTAGACCAAGGAACAGTTGACTGGTCGCGGAGGAGGGCGGCGGTCAGACAGCAGACAGCGGGGTCAGCGGTGAGGGGTAACGGAAAAGCCGGTCACGGTGCGCAGTGACCGGCCTTGGACCGGTAGGGGCGACGCCTTGCGTCGCCCGTCGTTGTCGTTGCGCCGGTAGGGGCGACGCATTGCGTCGCCCGTCGTTGTCGTTGCGATTGTAGTTCCCAGACCCCAAACCCGAAACCCCAGACCCCGTCGTTTTCTGTTTCGACCCCTCAACTACTCGGCGTCGAGAAATTCACCTTGGGTGCTTCCTGCGCGGCAGCCGTGGCGTTGAAGTACGCGTGCGCCTTGGAGCCGATCGCCCGCGCCGTCAGCACCTGCGGGAACTGGCGAATGTAGGCGTTATACGTCTCGACCGACTGGTTATAGTCGGTCCTGGCCACCGCAATCCGGTTTTCGGTCCCCGTGAGCTCGTCCTGCAGCCGCAGAAATGCTTGGTCCGACTTGAGTTGTGGATAGGCTTCCGTCACCGACCGATTGAGGATGGTCACCTGCGAGGAGAGCGCGAGGTTCGCGTCCGCCTCCTTGGCCGGATCGTGGCTGGCCACCGCGTCCGCCAGCCCGGCGCGCGCCTGGGCCACGCCCTTGAAGACATCGAGCTCCTGCTTCGCCTGCCCGCGCACCGTCTCGACCAGGTTGCCAATGAGATCGCTCCGGCGCTGGAGCTGGACCTCAATGTTGTGCTGGTTCTGGTTCGCCTGCTCGTCGAGATTCTGGATCGTGTTGTACCCACACCCCGAGAGCATCACGGTGACACTCGCCATCGCGAGCGCACGTAGCCACCCAGCCCTTTTCACCTTCCCCATACGCTCCGCCCCCCTTTTAGGTCGAACGTCGAACGTCGAACGTCTAGCCGTCTAGCGTCCAGCGTCTAGCGTCTAACGTCTCACTCACCGCGAAAACTGAGTTGGACCACGTATTTCCCCGGTTTGATAGTCGCATCACCTAGCTTCCAGGCCAAGCGGGCCTTCTCGTTCAAGCATTGGTTGACCTGTTCGCCAGGCGCCTTCGCCGACCACCGGGAGTTCGCCACCTTGGCGTCTTCCACACTGTTGTCCGAGATCGTGACCAGCACGGCCACCCCACCCCGCAGGGAAGGGTCCGCCTTCTGGCCGAACTCTTCGTAGCAGAAACGCGTGAACGCCTGTTCACGCTGCACCGACGCGAGCAGTGCCGCCGGCGCCGGCGGGTAGTCGACGGGCAGCACGTCGGGCTGCGGCTTCGGTCGCGTAAAGGTGTCGGGCGCGGCCGGCGGCAACGCCGTCTGCACCTTCGACAGGTCGGTCGGCGTGGTGTCGACCGGTGGCGGAGCGACCGCGACCGTGGACACCGGCGGGTTCTTCTTGTCGCCATGACAGGCAACTACGGCCGCAGTAAGCGCCAACACGATCAATGGCCACCGTACGCACGCGTGCATAGCAAGCCTCGTCAAAGACAAAGGGGAAGTGGGCCGGGCTGCCTCTCAGGCGCAGTATCCCCTCTGGGGCACTACGCTCACTACTACAGGACGGTTCCACCGTCACCGGACGTCACACCCCCTTTTTTTCTCTCCTATCTCCCTTTTTTCGTCTCCTCTCCCCTTTCTCCCTTCTCGGGCGCCAAGCGCCCGTGCCCGTCCCCTGACCCCTGACCCCTGACCCCTGACCCCTGATCCCTGCGGGTCTTTACCAGCTGGCTCCCCCACCGCCACCACCGCCTCCACCGCCGCCTCCAAACCCCCCAAACCCACCACCACCACCGCCAAAGCCGCCACCACCGCCCCAACCTCCACCCCCTCCCCAACCACCACCATAAGGAAGGAAGATCGGCAGGCACCCGCGCCGCCCGCCGCCGCGCCGAGCAATCGCGCTCAGGATGATGAAGATCGCGAGCAGCAGGAAGAACAGTGCCTCGGGCGGGATCCCGCCGCCTTCCTGACCTGAGCTGCCGGGCGCCGGCGCTAGCGCGGGCAGCGTATTGGTGAAGGTGAAGTGATACTCGTTGGCAAACCGTTGGGCGGTCGAATCGGTCACGAGCTCGAGCCCGGCCCCGTAGTTCTGGGTGCGGAAGAACGGGATGGCCGCTCGGCAGATGTCGCCCGCGTCGGCATCGGTAATGAAGCCTTCTGTGCCATACCCCGTGCTAACGAAGCAGTGGCCGCGCCCGTCCGAGCTGGTCTCCTTTGGCACGAGTAGGATCACCGCTCCGACGTTCCGGGCGGTATCACCCGGATTCCCCTTCTTTCCCACACCCCATTGGCGAAGAACAGTCAGGGCCACGTCGGCTGGCGCCCGATCGCCGATGTCTGGGAGCGTCACGATCGCGATCTCCCCCGACGATTTCGACTGTACCTGCTGCGCGACCGCGTTGATGTGCGCCGCGTTCTCCGAAGGAATGACGTTCGCGTAGTCGTTCAGGAAGTTCGTCGGCCGCGGGGGGATCTTGATCGCCCCGGGGTTGAGCTGCGCGTCCGCGACTGCCGGCCTGAGGGTTGTAAGGAAGGCGAGAAGCGCGACGACGAGCCACGTGCGCGTCCGCCCGATGCGCGTGCCCGGTTCACCCATGCGCTGCCAGAGCCCCTGTGGCTGGGCACATCTGCGTCCACTCATACCAATCCAATGGATTTCCTTGCTCAGCCGCCGCGTCCTCAATAGTTTCGCCCGCTCGATGCCGGTGAGCTCCCGGAGTGCCGCATGGCGCCAGCATTTCAGGTGCGGCAGCGCGGCCGTTGCGCTAGCGGCGATCGCGTGCGCTCAGCCACACGACCACGCCGCGCGCGGCGATTCTGCCGAGCGAGTGGCACACATCGATAGTAGCGGAAGAAGCGAGAGCGTGGTAGCGGGCCGCGCCAGCCCCGCGCCCTCGCTGTCCCCCGCGGCCGAAAGCGCAGTCGTCCTCGACCAGGCGTACCAGACTGCCCGGTCGGCCATCAACGCCGAGGCGTATGCGCTCGACACCCTCCCGGTGATCGCGCGGCACTCACCCAACTACGCCCGCCGCTTCGATGCCCTCCGCCACGCCACCGCCACCGCCGACAGCCTGCGCCGTGCGAGAGATCACGAACGGGCGCTGGCCGCGAAGGGGCGGTGAGGGGAAACGACTGGGTGACGGGTGACGGGTTGTTCATACGCAGGGCCAAACCCACACAACGGGCGGGCTAAAGCCCGCCCCTACATGTTGCTGTGGACGGCGGTACCCCCGGATTCGCCTACACTCGGCCAGGTGCCGGTAGGGCACTCCGGGGTTTCACCGTCCACGCCGACATGTAGGGGCGACGCTTTGCGTCGCCCGTTGTTGTCGTAGCGGTTGTCGTTCCCTGATCTCTGACCCGTGATCCCTGACCCCTGTCGTTCTCATTCCCCCCTCAGCAACGCGGACGGCTGCACGGACAACGCCCGTCTTGCGGGGATCCACGTCGCGACGAAGCCGGGCGACTTCCGCAACGCCCTGACCGCGTAGCGCAGGTCCTCTCGAAACGAGTCGAGCAGGTGCACGGTCCCTCCGGCGCCGTTTGGTCTATTTTGGACAACGGCCCGGGGGAATGGGCGGTTTCAGGGGGTCGGGAGCGCGCTCTGGATCGCGGCTGTCCACGCCGACATGTAGGGGCGGCCTTCAGGCCGCCCACCCGCCGCCGCCGTGCGGTGGCCGTTCTCGTCACCCGTTACCCGGCTTCTCGCTCTCGCCCTATCTCGAAAAATTGAACGAAAACTCAAACGTCCCCGCGCCCGTGCTCGATGGCGGGAACTGCCAGGCACGCGCCTTCTCGAGGATGCAGCCCTCCGCGGGGGCGGCCCCCGGGCCCGACCACGTGCGCCGGCTGACCTTCGCGTTCGTGACCGTGCCGTTCACGGCCAAGGTCAGCGCGACGGTCACCGATCCCGCGAGGTCCGGGTTCACCTTGAGCCCGTACTCGTCGTAGCAGAAGCGGAGCTGCGACTCGTGCTCACGCACGGACGTCCCCAGTGCCCCCACATCGCGCGTCGGTGCCCCGAACCCCGCGACGTCGATCGCACGCGGTGCGGATACGCTCACACCTTCGTGGCCAATGCCTCCACCGCCATTCACACCCCCGATGGCGCCCACCGCGCCCGCGCCGCCCATGTCGCTGCGCCCCGGAGTCCGCACACCCTGACCACCCTGGCCGTAGGCCAACACGGTCTTGCCGACCGCCTCGCCCGGCCTGGGCGCGCCGGCGTTCGCGACTGCCACGCCGCGCAACACGTTGGACACGTCCCCGACGGGCCCGTTCTTGGGCGCGGCCCCGCCGAAAGCGGAGCTGAACGCCGCGGCGCGTTTCGCTTCCTTCTCGGCCGCCGTGGGCTGCGGCTTGGGCGCCGCCGGCGCAGGAGCCGGCTTCGGAGCTGGAGCGGGCGCCGCGGCGACGGGCTCCGGCTTCGGCGGCGCCGGAGGCGGCGGCTCGAATTTCACGTCGATCGGACGCTCCTCCGGCGGGAGCAGATGGGTCACATCGGTGGTCGGCCCGAATGCCACCAAAAGGACCCACAGCACCCCGACCGTGCCGGAAATGACCCACGAACCGAGAAGACCGCGACCTTCTTCGTCGGCCAGCTCGTAGCGCAGGTTCCGCGTGAACGTCGCCTCGTCCCGCACGGGCGCGGGCCGACTGACGCGGCGCGGCGTGGTCCGGCGCTCAGCCTGCGGCATCAGTCACCCGACGCACTTGCAGCGACAGATTGCGGAACCCGGCCATGCGCGCCGTCTGCATGATCCGAGACAGCAGGTCGTAGCGCATGGTGCGATCACCCTGAATCGCCAGCGGTGCATCGACGGGCTGGTCAGCCGGCTTCCGCGTCACGGCCCGGATCGAGTCCGCTCTGGATCGGAGTGCCGTATAGAGCGTTGGAATCAGGAGCGGCTCGCTCGGATCGTCGGACACCGATTGCGCAGCGTCGATCGTGTTCATGACCGTCGTGCCAGCGAGCGTCACTTGCCGGCCGACGCCGAGAGTGAGTTGCTGCAGCGCGTTCGTGCCGACGCGTGCTTCCGGCAGGGTGACGCCTGAAACGACTGGTGCGAGCTCGCCCACCGTTGCCGTCACCAGCGCGAAGAAGACGATGGACACGAGCGTGTCCACGAGGGGAACGAGATTCAACTCGACAAGTCTGAACTTCTGAAATTGCTTCGCGCGCCGCATCTCGCGCGCGGCTCGGGCTCGGCTGATGTGTTGCGACATGGCTCAGGCCCCTCCAGCCGCGGTCGCCGGAGCCGCTCGCGACCGCGTCCCGAGTCCGACGTTGGGGAACCGCGCCATCTTGAGGCGCTCGAGCACATGCACGACGTTGTCGTAACTGACCTCGTCCGCCGGGATCACGAGGACGTCGTTGTTCTGCGGATAGCGATCATGAATGTCCGCCATGACCGACTGCAGTGTGTCCAGCGACGTCGGGCCTAATCCCATAATCTCCCGGTGGTATCCGCCTTCCCCTGAGTGCTCGATCATCAGGCGATCTGCCTGGATGCGCACCGCGAGCAGCAGATTCAGTTGATCCTTGTCCGCCGTCGAGGGTTGCGGCTGCTCAGCCGTGACGATCATTGGCGGCAAGGCAAGATCAAATGATGTGAGCTCCGCCAACAGCCCCTGATAGGACACGAGGCTGAAAAACACGATCGATGTGAGCACATCGATCAACGGGACGAGGTTGATGCCTCCGTGACCGAGCGTCGATGTCGCGCGCTCAGCTCTGCGGAGCTTGGCTCGGTGAAACCGTGAAGCCGGCATGGGGGCCGCTAGGATCGGGGCGTCGAAGCCGCGCGTCGCTGCTTGTGTGCAGCGCGCGCGCTAACGCCCGATCCGAACGTCGGGGCGCTCCACCAGCGCGTTGATCAGTCGGACAGAGAACTCGTCGACTTGCTCGATGATCTCCTCAGCCTGCGAAGCGAGATACGAGTGCGCCAGCGTCAATGGAATCGCTGTGGCCAAGCCGAACCCAGTCGCATTCAACGCGATCGCGATACCCTCGGCGAGTTTGTCCGAACGTTGCGCCGCCGATGCAGCCGCGACGGACGCGAACGCCGCTTTGAGTCCGAAGATCGTCCCAAAGAGCCCGATCAGCGTAGCCACGTTGGCGAGCACGGGAAGGTACTGCAGGCGCCGTGTCAGTCGCGGAATCACCGACAGCGAGGCCGCGTCCGCCACGTTCTGTAGGTCGCCCTCCTCCCGACTCTTGCTCCGGAGAATCAGGAGCCCGATGTCGGGCAGCGGGGCGTGCGATTGCGCGCACAGCCGCATCGCATCCTCCGGCTTTTGCGCCCGGACGAGCTGCATCACGCGTTCGATGAACGCTGGCCCGTTGATCCGTGACCGGACGATGATCACGTAGAAGCGTTCGAGAAACACGGCAAGGCCCGCGAGCGCGACCAGGAGGATCGGCCACATGATCGGGCCGCCATTTCGGAACCACTCGAGCAGGGATTGCATCACTTCTCCCGTGGGGCGTTCGATGTCGGACCCTGTGCCGCGTCGCCGGCCTTTGCGCGCGGAGACGGCTCAGAGTTGGGGGACGGCGTGTTACCCGAGCCAATGGGGCGCGCGGATGAGTCCGCCGGAGGACGATGGCTGCTATCGGCTGGCAACGCGGGCGCCGTCCAGGCGACCGGTGCCGTGCCAGCGGCCGTCGACAGATCTGGCACGATCTGGTACGGCGCCGTCAGCGATTCCCAGAAGTGCCGGTCGTAGAAGGCCGGCGTCAGCACCTCTCGACTGAAGATCGGGATCTGGCGCGGACGCACCGTTACCACCTGCGGCGTCGGCACTTGCCCGCGGATCTCGATAGGCTGGACGCCCTTGGCCTTGGACGGCGCGGGCGCCGGATTGCCCGGTTGCTGGGCGCTCGCACTGGCCGCCGCGAGCACGAGGCCGACCGACGCCCAGACGAGGCGCGCGCGCTCAGAGATCATCGGGCACCTTCCCCTGCAGGCCGTCGTGAGCCATGTCGATCCACTTGTTGGCGATCTTTTGCTGCGCGGCCTTGTCGACCAGGGCCTGCCAGGTCTTCTGGGCCTGGTCGAAGTAGCTCGCGGCCTGGCGTGCGGCACCGTCCTTTGCGGCCGAACGCTCGGCATCGCTCAGAGCCGCCGGTAGTTGGGCGTCCTTCAGGAAGTTGCCGTATTCCCACTGGGCCGCACCGATATAATAGGTAGCCGCCGAGAGATAGTCCGGATCACCCGCTTCGATGGCTCGGGTGAATGTCTTCGTCAGGCCGTTGAGCAACTCGAGCTTCGGCGCAGATGCACGCTTGACGCCCAGAGCTGTCAGTTGCGACGTCCTGGCGATGACGAGTCGGATCGGGCGATACCGCTGGAACTGTTGCACGCCTTCCGCAAAGGCTGCTCGACCCGCCCGGGCCGCGCAATCGGCCTTGAGGTCAGGTGGTGGCGTGGCCGTACACATGGCGGCGAGCTCGGTGTTGACGGCACTCGTGTCACCCACCGTCTTGAGGAGCGTCACCCGCAACGAACGCGCCGATGTCGCCCGGCTGTCGAGCGGGTAGCGGCGGGCGAAGTCACCGAGCGTCCGCGCCGCAGTCGCCGTGTCGCGCGCTTCGAGATAGGTCGCCGCGGCATTGTACAGAGCGTCGCTGGCACGCTTGTCGTGCGGATAGTCGACCGCAAACTGCTCGTACGCGATGGCCGCCTCTTTCTGCCGATGCAGCGAGTCCAGACGCACGGCCAGGCGGATCTCGGCGTCCGCTCGACCGTGCCACTCCGGATTGTCCTCGATCATCTTCCGCAAGGCGTCGATCGACTCGTCGCCCTTGCCGATTTCGGCCAAGAGATCCGCATACAACGTCTGGTACTGCAGCCGGTACCGGTACAGCGGATATTGCGTGATCAGTCGCTTGGAGAGCTCCGCCGCGTGCCCGCGGGCGTCCTTCGACGCGGCCAGATCGCCCTTCCCGCGCGCGACGCTGTCCGCGAGCATGTAGGTCTCGATGGCGTCGCGCAGCGCATCGGCTGCCTTTTCGCTCGTGGGATTCGCATCCGCATAGGCCACGTACACGTCTTGCGCCGCCTGCTGATACTGCCCGGCCTTGACGAGTGAGTCGGCGTATGTCGACGCGGCGGCCGCCTGGATGCGCTTCACGGAGTCCGCCAGCGCCTGATGACCATTGTGCACGGCGCTCGCGTACGCCGAATCCCACTGCGCCTGCGCGGTCCCGTACTTGCCGGCCTTGTACATCGCGTCACCGACGAGCTTCATCGCCGTCGGCGTGTATGCGTCCTGCGGGTATTGCGATGCGTATTGCCGGAACGCTGATGCCATCACGTCCCAGCGTCCCGACTCCGACGCCCGGCGGCCTTCCTCGATCAGCGCCCGCTTCGCGACATCGGTGTGCGGGTAATGCTCGGCGTATGCGTTGATCACCGAGAACAGCGAGTCCTGCAGCGACCGGTCGGCCTTGCGCGCACTCAGCGCCGAGTCGTACGCGACGATCGCGTTCTGCGCCGCGCGCTGCTCGGACGCCGTCACCGCCTTGCTCGTGTCCTCGGGGAATCCGTACGCCGTGCGCGCGTATTCGGCACCCGCGCGTGAATACTGGCCGTCACCGAACAGCGCCTCGGCGTACAGGTTGTCGACGGCACGTGCACTGTCCGACGCCCCATAGTCCGCCATGTACTTCGCATACAGTCGCGCCGCCTCGGCGAAGTGCTGGCGGGTCGCTGCCAGTGCGACGCCCGTCGCCGGGCCGCTGCCGAACGCCGACGCCGCCTGCGACCGGCGCCGCGTCCGCGTCGCGTCTGATCCGGCGACGCCCTCCGCCTTCGCCAACTCATACTGCGCGCTCTCCCGCAACGCCGACTCGCGCGCGTCGCGGGATTCTTTGGAAAGGCTCGGATTCGCCCCGGTCCACGAGAACCCGGGCGTGAACTTGTCGACGAGCGCCAGCCGCGCGCTCTGTGCCTTGTCCGGCTCCAGCGTGCGATTCTGATAAATGTCGATGACCTCTCGCGACACACTGAGGGCGATGGAGTCGTTTGGCGCCTCGATGAGCAGCTCGCGATACGCGTCCACCGCGCGACCGAAATCGCCCTGGTCCCGCAGCCGCGCCGCGACGCGCCGCAACACCTGCGCTTTGTAGCCCGTGTCGACACGACCGGTGAAGTAGTGATTCATCGCATCGGCCCCGCCGACCTGCGTGAACGAGACAGCCATGTAGTCCATGGTCTCGTCACGCAGTCCGAGGCGCGCCTGTCGGTCCGTCGGGAGCTTGTCGTAGGCCTCGACCAGTCGTCCGAAGACATCGACGGCCTGCCGGTACCCGTCCTGGTTTTGCTGCGACGCCTGGCTGTAGTAGGACCAGCCCAGCTTGTAGAGGGCCAGATAGTAGATGTCACCCGTCGCCGGGGCGATCGCGGCCGCTTGCTCGTACGCTGCAGCCGCTTTGCCAAACATTGCCTGCCGCGGCGCGCCCCGCGCCGCGCTCGCCATCTCGAACCGCGCATCGCCAAGCCGGAACCACGACTCCGCGCGCAACGGAGAATCCTGAATGCCGCTCACCTTCTCGAACATCCCGGCCGCATCGGTATAATGCTCCTCGGCGCCGTACAACGTGCCCAGGGTGTACGTGGCTCCGTCCAACTGCGGGAAGGTCGGATAGTGTTGCACCAACTCCTCGAGTCGTGCGATCGCCACTGCATAGTCCGGGTGAGCCGAAGCCTCCCCGCGCGCAGCACGGCTCGTATCGTTTACCGTGGCCCGCTGCGCGGCTGCGAACCGCTCGTCGGCGCGCCGGACCAGCAGCTCTCCAAGCTCGTAGAGTGCGCCCGCACGCGCCGGGCTGTTGGGATAGCGTGCGATCACCTGCTCGAGCGTGGCGATCGCCGAATCCGGCAGCGGGTCCCCCGAGCGGCTCGACCCGTTGGCGGCGGCGTCGCTCGCGATCTGGCGGAAGAAGCCGGCACCTGCCGCGCCAAAGTCTGCCGCTTCGACGCTCCGGCGGGCCTCCTCCGCGACCACGGCGCCACGCACGCTCAGGTCTCGCTCGACCAGTGACGTCACACTCGCGGCTGCTTGCTCCTGATGCGCCGCCGACGCCGTCAGGAACGACCGGAGCGCGCCGCGCAAACTGTCGCCCTGCGTCACACGCGCCATCTGGTCATCGACGGCAGCCTCGCCCGATGTCACCGCTCGCCGCGTCTGGATGAGAAGTTCCCGCGTGCGCTCCCCTCGGAGCCGCACCGTATCGCGCAACGCGAAGGCCGGATGCGCGGCGATCGCAGCCGCGAGACCTTGATCGATCACGTCGGCCACATGCGAGTATTCCGCAGCGGTCGCGGCTTCGCGGTCCAGCGTCTCCAGATCCTCCGGAGAGCCGGCTTTCCCGACCATTTGCCGCACACTGTCGATCTGTCGGATGTTCTCGCTCGCCAGAGTCCGCGTGCTCGTCAGCTGCGGGTTGAACAGGTCGCGGAGGCGCACGCCCGCTTCGTCCACCCGTTGCGTCACCCTCGCGAGCGAATCCTCGTCGCGCGACAGTCTGTTGAACATCGGCCCCAGGCTGTCACCCGCCGCAGTAATGCTGGCCCGTTCCCGCTCCAGCAGCTGGATCTGCAGCGCGAGGTTGCTGCGACGGCTCGCCAGCGCGGCGTTCCCCACAGCGACTTCGACATCGGCCGCGTGCAGCGCGTGGACGCCGCGGTCCAAATCGGCTCGCGCCGAACGACCGGCTGCGTCCGAGGGTTCGGAGACAAACACGGCCTGGCGGAGGTTGTCGCGTTCCGCCGGGGTAAGTCCTTCGCTCGAACGGTTTGCAAGGGAATCCACGCGGACGGTGACGCTCGCGACGGAGAGGATAGCCGGCGGAGCGAAGTTCGGGGACAACCCCGTTTTCGCGCCATTGCCCGCGGTCTGCAGCGCCTCAGCTTGCGCGCCGGCGCTGTCAGCGAACACCCACGTCTTACCCAATGACACATCCGGGACGAGCAGCACGTCGGCCGCGCGTGCGGTGACCAGCGCACGCGCAGTTGCTCCTGGTGCTGCCGCCCACTGCGCGGTGTGCTGTGCCGCCGTGCCAGCCGAGTCCGCCACCGCGCGGAAGGCACCCTCGGCGTCGCGCGCGCGATCCTGCACCAAGAGCCCTTGCGCCGCCATGAGGCGGTCCTCATTGCGTCGCGGCAATTGCGGATAGCGGTCGGCGACGTCGTCGAAAGCCTCTGCCGAAAGGTCGGGATGATCACCGCGCGTGAGGGCCCAGGCACGGACGGTCCTGGCCGCCGCGTCGGACGCACTGCGCGGATCCACGCGACTCGCGGCGGCAGCCGCCTGCTCGTACGATCCCGCGTCGGCGGTCAGTTCCGCGCTCGCAAGCCGCAGCTGGTCAGCCGCGTCCCCCGTTGCCGTCATCAAGGCGGCATCGACGGACGCGATCGCCGCGGATGCATGCGCCGTGTCCGCGCGCGCGGCGGCAATCGCGTTCATGTACCGAGCGTAGTCAGCATACGGGCCCGTGCCCGCGAGTTGCTGCGCGCGCGTGAAGGCGGCGTGCGCCGCGTTCAGGTCGCCGCTCTGATACTCGATCAGTCCGGTGACCAGTGCCGATGCCGTTGTCTGCTCATCGTGGCTGACGTCTTTCAGGACGCTGAGCCCGCGAGTCAGATCGCCGGTGCGATAGGCGCTAAAGAGGAGCTGCGTGCGCAGGACTGCGCCGTAACGACCAGCTGCCGGGCCCGCCAGCACCGCCTCCGCCGCCACGCGCATGCTGTCATCCATGCCCAGGCGATAGAAGGATTCGGCCAGGAGAAACTGGCGGTCAGGCTCGCCGCGCCACTGCGCACCGTCATTGCCCGCCGGCGGAGGCACGACCGATCGGAGTCGGGCCAGCGCGGCGATCGCCTGGCCGTTGAGGACATCGAACAGAGCAACCCGGATTTCCGCATCGGCCGCACGTCCCTCGTTCAACTCCGGGATGAGCGCCGTGTCAGCCGTTGGCGCGACCCTCCGCGCCGGCAATGAATCGATCGCCGGTTGGCTCGCGCGGGTCCGCGCCAGCGTTGACGTGTCGCGCGTGGCCCGTCCAGCCTGCGCCATGACGGGAGAGGCAACGGCTGCAACGGCCAGCAGCCCAAGGATGCGCAGGCACGTCATGGGAGAGACGCACCGCGACACCCCCAGCTCACGGGCGCGGATCGGTCCGCCCTGCTCCGCGACTGCTCGGGACTCGAGGTCCGGCGCGCGCCCAATTAGGGCGACGTTCCGCTGCGATTGGACCACGTGCTCAGCACGAGTTGGCCGTTGCGTACGGCGAACTGCACGTACGTGATGGCGGCCGTAGGGACATCGACGTTCGCAGCCTTCGTCAGCGACGCGCCGTTGACGACAGCTGTAGCCGAGACCGTATGCGTCGCCGGGAGGACGTTCGAGTGATACGCCTCGTCGACGGCGCCCGCGTTGAGGGCGTCGACCGCGCCCACACTGTAGTGGCGCACGACGGCAGGGGCGCTGTCCACCTGCACGGAGATGTTGTCGAATGCGCTGCACTTGCGCACTCGAATCGACCCGGATGACGACGACCAGCTCGGCAGCCGCCCGGCGACGAACCGCTTCGCCCAACGACAAGAATCGATCTCGCTGCGCCAGCAGGTTGTCCTGCGACGCGGTGAGCACAGAATCGAGCGATCGGAGCGCCGTGGTCTCGTGGGACAAGAGCAGCTGGCTGGCACGCGCTTCCGACGCCTTGGCCGCGACGCTCTCGACTCGAGACTCGAGCTTGATGCGCTCGCTGCGCAACTCGGCCAGCTTCCGCTCTGCCGATCGAATGTCGTTCAGCTCAGCCTGGCGCTTCGTGAGGTACTCTTGTTCGGCCGCGGCCGCGGCGTGACTCGACGATGTATCCGGTATCCGATGGGCCGCCGTGTCCTGAGCCGCGACCGTTGTCCCGATACTGACGAGCGCGATGAGGGCCCCGAGCACACTGCGCCAGGAGCGCGAACCCATGTTCATGGCGCGTGCTCGCTGTTGGGGGGCGCCGATGGCGGCGTCGATGGCGGCGTCGCCGGTGGTGTCGTGGGTGGTGTTGTGGACGTTGGGGCCGACGAGGAGCCGCTACTCCCCTCGGTCTCGGACTCGATGCGGCGCAGCCGGTCCTCGAGGTGGTGGAGCGCGTCGGTCTCCGTCTCCAGTTGGTTCTGCGCCTGGGCGCGCCGCTCCTCGAGCTCGAGCAGGTTCTGCGCCTCGTACCGATGGATCTCACCCTGCAGCTGCGCGATGCGCAGCTGGTGTTCCCCGATTTGGGTCAACAGCTCGTCGCGTTGCTTCTTGAGCGCGGCGACCCGGTTCTCCAACACGTTGCCGTGGACCAGCGCCAGGAAGTTGCTCTCCCAGCCCAGGGAGAAGTTGAGCTTCGTGTAGCGATACAGTGCCGATGCCGGGTCGCTGGCCACGAACTTCGGATTCCCCGCGCCGAGCTCGGTCACCGCTACGCCAGCCCGCAACCCGCGATAGGACACGTACGTGCCCACATTGAAGTCCCAGGCATTGTTCTCCGCCATCACCGACAGGAGCGTGTTCGGCGTCGGCCGGAAATCCGTCTTGATACCATAGAAGAAGCCCCCGGTCGCGTCCGCCGCATAGTCGCGCGTCGGCAGTGACCCGTGATTCGAGAAGAGGCCATTGCCGTATCCGAGCGACAGGCTGACGCCAACGTCGGGCCACGTCGAGCGCAGATCGGTCAAGGAGAAGCTCTTGGTCGCGACGCCATAGACCGTGTTGGCGGTCGAGAAGCCGCGATGCACCGAATCCGCTCCGATGACCGGCGCCGTGCCGCCGCCGGGGTTGAACCCTTGGGCATACCCCAAGCCGAACCGATCGATATGATCGTAGGGGCCAATGTTCCGCATACCGATGGCGAGCGACGGCAGGAATGACCCCGTTCGGCCACGGAAATTCTCCGCATTCCACAACAGGACACGCCCATAGAACCCGTGCTCGAAGTCCTTGGATAGGACCGACATCCCGAGTTCGACATGCTGGAAGAGGGACACGCCGAGGGAGCCCGTCCCGACCATCGAGTTCTGGTATTGCGGCACCGTGGGCGATGTTTGCAACGCCGTCCCGGACCAATTGAGCGAGAAGTCGCCCGACATCGGCGAGACCCAGGCGGCCGGGATGTCGATCAACCCAGTGTCCCAATGCAGGGTCTGGGCAAACTCGGGTTGCGCTTGCACACGGCGCCCCAAGAGCATGGCGACGGCGAGCAGCACCACGCTCCAGCGGTGCACCGCTCGCGAGGCGTCAGGTCGGGTCACTGCGGCTGCCCTCCCTGGAGCTGCTTGAGCCGGTCATTCGCCTTCTGGATCGCGTCGCGCTCGGCCTGCAACTCTTTCTCCAGTTGGTCTCGCTGTTTGGCGACGTCTCCAACCTCGCTCTGTTGCAGCGTGGCGAGACGGGTCTGCAGCTGCGCGACCATCTGCGCACGGTGGGACACCTGCACGCGAAGCTCTTGCTCCTCGCGCTCCAGGGAGGTGATCTGCGTGCGCAGCACATGCCCGTTGATCACGTCATGGATGTTTCCACTGTACCCGAGCGCGATATCCCACTTACGGTAGTTGTAGAGGTTCAAGCTCGCCGGACTGACGGTCGAGCCCTTATCCAGCTCGGTCGCGTAAATGCCCGCGGACAACCCTCGCCACGCCCCGAGCACGCCTGCGTTCCAGTCCCACCCATTGTTTTCTCCGACGAGCGAGATAGTCGTATTCGGCGTCGGATGCGTTACGGTCCGTGCGCCGAAGAACAGCCCCCGGACGACAGTCCCGGACTTGTCGTACGCGGCCCCAAGGCCGCCGTCGTCGCTGAACAATCCATTGCCGCCACCAATCGTGAGACTGATGCTCGAGAGCGCCTTGGTGTTGATCGCAATGGCTTTCGTCGCGACGGCGTAGAAGGTGGGTGCAGTCTCGAACTTCTTGAAGTACGGCGCCGTCTCTTCGTGCGTCTGGCCCCCGCTATCAACGGCGACGTCGCTGCCGATCAGGAAGCGCTCCTCATGATTGAACGGGCCAAGGTTGCGGACCCCTACGGCGATCGCCGGCATGAAGGAGGCGAATTGCCCATCGCGGACCGCCAGGACCTGACCGAAGAAACCCCATTCGGGATTGTTGCTGTAGACCGAGAGCCCCACATCGAACCGCTGCAGCCAGTGCGTGTCGATCGCGATGTTGCCGTTCCAGTGCGATGGCGTGCCGACCCCGCTGGGCGGTGCATTCATATGCATTGCCCCGTAGGAGAGCCAGAAATCGGACGAATTGGGAGAGATCCAGGCGACCGGCACGGTGATCAGCCCCGTACCGAAGTCGAGTGTGGCGGGATACCACTCTTCCGCCGCCGGAGGGGCCGAAGAGCCGCTTGGCGCGACATGCGTGCTGTCGGACGCAATGGCCTGCCCATGGGCGGCCGTGGCCGTCCAAGCCAGGACCCCAAGGAGTCCGGCAGCAATACGACACCAGTGCGCCGGACGGGAGTGTCCGCGCCGCAACCTCTGCATCAGTCCTCCTGCTCCAAACGACAGCAGTGGCTTCGTCGACCCGACGTTCGCAGGATGCCTTGCACGCCCGATCGACCGACGCCTATGATGTTCATATCCGGACTACACTTCGCGCAACGGCAAATTGGTCATTTTGTCCGGGCGATCCCCCCTCCCCGACTCTCAATGACGACAGATAGACCGAAATCGTTGCACACAAGGCCACGCTATCCGGACGGCTGGAACGTCGCAACCGCAACGCTAAATGCGAGACGGGGATGGGCCCCCGCGGCGGGCACCCCGAGGCGCGCCGCCCTCACGGCTGCCGCATGCGCCCTCTTGGCCGTGGGACCTGCCTGTCGCTCGGGTGGGAACGGAGGGTCCGCGCATGCAGCTAGCCAGCCCTCCCAGACACCCCCGGCGGCCGGAAAGGGGACGGACACCCTCACGACGCGGATGGACCTCTCCCGGATCCTGGGGGACAGCTCCGCGCGGGTGTGGTTCGTCGTTGCGAGCGACTTTCAGTGTCCCTACTGCAAGCAGTTCCACGATCAGTCGTTCGGGGCCATCCGCGATCAATACGTGTCCACGGGCAAGGTGCGTATCGCCTACATCAACTATCCCCTGCCTATCCACGCCAACGCCTGGCCATCGGCGGAAGCGGCGATGTGCGCCGGCGCGCAGGGCAAGTTCTGGCAGATGCACGACGGGCTGTTTGCGTCCCAGCAGCGGTGGGAGGACAAGCACCCACCGACTGCCGTGCTCGACTCTGTCGCACATGCGATCGGGGTCGACACCACCGCCATGAACGCGTGTATGACGGGGCCACAGGTGCACGCGTTGATCGAAGCGGACCGAGACCGCGCCGACCAGTCGGGCGTGAATGCGACTCCAACGATCATCATCGGCCGCAACCTGATGCCCGGCGTCGAACCGATCCAGAACTACCGTCACGTACTCGACTCCGCCCTCGCGGCAAGTCGGTAGCGGCCGCGCATCGGCCGCAGGCGCCTGCGTGAACGCCCTGGTCGGCGCCGCGTACAGGATTGCAGGGACCCTCGCCGCGGGTATCGCCGATATCGCCGGCGGCTTCCCGGGCGAGGGCAAGCTGCTCCGAACGCTCCGCGCCCGCCGTGGTCTGCTGGCGCGCTACGACACGTGGGCCGCGTCTGAGCGCGTCCGTACCAGACCGCTCCTGTGGATGCACGCCCCGTCGGTCGGTGAAGGGTTGCAGGCGCGACCGGTTCTCGAGCAGATGCGTCGACGCCACCCCACCCTGCAACTCGCCTACACCTACTTCTCACCGAGCGCCGAGCCATTTGCCCAGGGACTCCGGGCCGACGGCGTCGCGGACTTCGCCGATTACCTGCCATGGGACACCGCGCACGACATGCGACAGGCGCTGGTAGCGCTCGCACCGACTGCACTGGTTTTTTCGAAGCTCGACGTGTGGCCGGTGCTGGTCCAGGCCGCCGCGGACCGACACACGCGACTCGGGCTCATTAGCGCGACATTGAGCGCGGTCTCGGGCCGGCGCTCGCGCGCGGCCGTTGCCCTGCTTCGCGATGCGTACGCACGGCTCGACGCAGTGGGCGCGATCACCGAGGCGGACGCGGAGCGCTTGCGGGCGCTGGGAGTTCGTCAGCAGGCGTTGCGTGTGACGGGCGACACCCGGTACGACCAGGTGTGGGCCAGGGCGCAGCGCGTGGACCGCACCGCCATGCCTGTCGCAGCGTTGTTGACGCCGCGACGACCGACGCTCGTCGCCGGCTCGACCTGGCCGTCGGACGAGCGCATCGTCCTCGCCGGGTGGGCCGCGCTGCGCGGTCGATTTCCATCGCTGCGGCTCGTGCTGGCGCCGCACGAGCCAACGCCCGCACATCTGGCACCGGTCGAGCAGTGGGCGAGTGCCCGGGGCTATCGCTGCGCCCGACTGGATGCTCGCGACCTGTCCAGCGCGGACGTGGTGATCGTCGATCGCGTCGGCGTGCTAGGCGTTCTGTATGCGGCAGCCGACGTCGCCTTCGTCGGCGGCGGTTTTCACGGGGCCGGTCTGCATTCGGTCGTCGAACCGGCGGCGTTCGGCGCACCCGTGGTGTTTGGCCCGCACCATCAATCGAGCGCCGACGCCCAGCGTCTCCTCGCCGCCGGCGGTGCGCGGGTGGCTGTCGACGCCGAGACCTTTGCCACGATCATGGGCGCATGGCTCGCCGACGACGCCGCCCGCCGCGACGCCGGCGCCCGCGCCCGTCAGGTCGTCGAGTCAGGCCTCGGCGCGACCGATCGGTCGGTAGAGATGGTTGAGGAACTGCTGGAGCTAGACGTTGGACGTTAGACGTCCTTATCGCCTTTCAGGAAGTACCCCTGTACCAAATGCACCCCGAGATCCTGTAGCGTCGCCAGCTCTTCGGCACGCTCCACGCCCTCGGCGATCACACGCGTGCTCTGCTCGTTGGCAAACCGCACCATCGTCTCGACGAGATTCTGCTTCACCGCGTTGCCGTCGATACCCGCGATGAGCGACATGTCGAGCTTGATGAAGTCCGGCTCGAGGTTGGCAATCGAACCCAGGCCCGAGTAGCCACTCCCCGCGTCATCGACGGCGAAGCGGTAGCCGAGCTCGCGGAAGGCGCGCATCCGCTCGCGCATCGTCGGGTAGTCGGTGATCGCCGTGCGCTCGGTGATCTCGATGACCACTTGATGCGGATCATGCGACCCCGCAGGCCCGGCGGCGGCGCCGGGCAACGCCGCGGTCTCGCTTGCGAATTCCGGGTCCGCGAAATCCTGCGGGTCGGCGTTCACGAACAGGAGTTGGTCGGGTCCCAGGCGGTCGTGCATGCCCTCGTACGCCTTCGCCCGGCAGAGTCGACTCAGCTCCCAGTGCAGGTTGCCCTCGGCGGCGAGCGAGAACATCACTTCCGGGTTCCGCAGTGTGCGCACCACGCCCCGCGCCAACGCCTCGTATCCGAATACCGTGCCCGTCTCGGCCACCACGATCGGATCGTACTCGATGTAGACCGCGCGGTCACGCAGGCTCGCGCGCAGCTGCGCCAGCTGCCGGGCGCGGTCTCGCTGTGCGACACTGCGCGCCGCGGCGGCCGCCTCGCGGACGCCACGATAGATCAGTCGCTCCACGCGCAGCTTGGGGTCGACCATCACGTGGGAGCGACCAATGAACACGTCGACCAGCGTCGCGATCTCGGCACCATGCACCGCCTCCACACGCCCGGCCACCGCGGCTTGCAACCCACGCGCAAGACGGGCGACGTCCGCCTCGACCTTGATGGCGACGCCGACGCCGGACACTGGTGGGATGTCGAGGCACACGACGTCCTCGTCGTGCGGAATGACCGTGGCGGCTCGCAGACGGTGCGGACCATCCGGCGATCGCAGCTCGCGCAGTCGATCGACCACCGCCGCCTGGGCGGTCTCGAGTACGGCATCGAGTTTTTCCCAGCCGTAGACCTTTTCTAATTTGGCAAAACGGCCAAATGAGAGGTACAGGACCGTCACCTCACCGCGCGCACTGATCTCCGCGCGTGCCTCGCCGACTACGTCATTGAGGGAGGGAAGCACCGTCCACGCTGCGCAGAGCGCCGCAACTCATCGGCGTTACGGTCGGCGCAAGCCTGGTGGCTGCCACGCCACACCGATCCCGATGGTGTTGTCGAGGTTCGCAATCGTCGACCGATTGAACGCCGCCTCCAGACGCGCCGACAAGGCAGGCGTGAACTGGAAGTTGGCCCCAAGGCCGAATGATGCGCCGAGACCGGCCTGGGCCGAGCCGCCTCGCACCTGAATGATGCAATGACCGGCACCGCAGAAGTCGAGCGACGCTTCCGGATGAACGTAGGGCGTCAAGGACATGCCATTATCCAATCCGAAACAATGCCCGAGCGAGACCGCGAAAGGCAACCGCGTGAACGGCGTCCCGCCATGGGCGAACGACAGCGTGACGCCGACCGTGCCCAGCAGGCCGAAGGCCTCGGAGTCCGTTTGCGGCGCCAGCAGGTAGCCGTAGCGTCCACCCACGAACGTGACCGCGTGGCCGTTGACGTTCGGCGCGTTACCGGCATCGAAGATGAATTCGCTCCGCCGTTGGAGCTCCTCCCGCCACTGGAAGATGAAGCTCGTCCCGTCATACCCGCCATCCGCCACAGCCAGGGTGAACTCCCGGTTCACCACGTAGGGCTCCTGGAAGCTGGGGTAGATCCAGGCTTGGGCCTCGGCCACCGCCGGACGCGCGAGTCCCCACACACCGGCCGCCGCGCACACGGCTATCCACAAGAGGCTGGCGCGCGAACGCGCAGCCGCAGGAGCACCAGGCAGAGGCAGTGGCATGCGCGGCCGCGGGGTGCCTAGGTCACGGCGCGGGCCGACTCGGTCACGATGCGCACAATGTCGTCCGCCACCTGAAGGAAACCGCCGTCGACCTCGAAGCGGCGCGTGCCGCCTTCGACGCCGTCGAGTCGCAGCACACCGCGACCGAGGAGTGTCACGAGCGGAGCATGCCGGGCCAGCACGCCAACCTCGCCGTCGAAGGCAGGAGCCACGACGGACGTCACACTACCGTCGAACAACATCCGCTCCGGAGAAATGACGGAGGCGTGCACGATCAGGCCCGCAACCGTTTGGCGTTCTCGATCGCGTCCTCGATGCCGCCGCACATGAAGAACGCCTGCTCGGGCAGCGAATCGAACTCACCACTCACCAGCCGCTCGAAGGAGGAGATCGTCTCCTCCAGCTTGACATACTTGCCCGGAATGCCCGTGAACTGCTCAGCCACGGCGAAAGGCTGGGACATGAAACGCTGAATTCGGCGAGCCCGGGCAACCGTTCGCTTGTCCTCTTCGGACAACTCGTCCATCCCCAGAATCGCGATGATGTCCTGCAGTTCCTTGTATCGCTGGAGAATGCGCTGCGACTCCGTCGCCACCCGATAGTGGCGCTCTCCGATGAACTGCGCGTCGAGGATGCGCGATGAGGACGCCAGCGGATCGACCGCGGGATAGATCCCCAGCTCCGTAATGGCGCGTGAGAGCACGACCGTCGCATCGAGGTGCGCGAAGGCCGTCGCCGGTGCGGGATCGGTGAGATCGTCCGCCGGCACATAGATCGCCTGCACGGAGGTGATCGATCCCGTCTTGGTCGACGTAATGCGCTCCTGGAGCTCGCCCATCTCTGTGGCCAGCGTTGGTTGGTACCCCACGGCGCTCGGCATACGGCCGAGGAGCGCGGAGACCTCGGAACCTGCCTGTGTGAACCGGAAGATGTTGTCGATGAACACCAGCACGTCGGCGTTCTCGACGTCGCGGAAATACTCCGCAACTGTCAGGCCGGTCAGTCCGACGCGGAGTCGGGCACCGGGCGGCTCGTTCATCTGACCGTAAATCAGCGCGCAGGAGTCCAGGACCTTGGACTCCTTCATCTCCAGGTACAGATCGTTGCCTTCGCGCGTGCGCTCGCCGACGCCACAGAACACCGATCGCCCACCGTGACCCTTGGCCACATTGTTGATCAGCTCCTGAATGATCACGGTCTTGCCGACGCCCGCGCCGCCAAACAACCCGATCTTGCCGCCCTTCACGAACGGCGCGATCAGGTCGATGACCTTGATGCCCGTCTCGAAGATCTCGGTTTTGGGCTCGAGGTTGACGAAGTCGGGACGGTTCCGGTGGATCGGCCATCGTTCCACATCAGCCGGTATCGGCGGACCGTTGTCTACGGGCTGGCCCAGCACATTGAGAATGCGCCCAAGCGCCGCCGCGCCGACTGGCACGGTGATGGGCCCACCCGTATCGATCACTTCGACACCCCGTTGCAGGCCATCCGTGCTGGACATGGCAACGGCGCGCACCTGATTCCGCCCAATGTGCTGTTGGACTTCCGCTACGACATCGAGCCCCTGGCCGCCGGTCTCTGTCGACGGCGGCACCTTGATGTGCAGCGCGTTGTGGATCTCCGGTAAGTGCTCGGCTTCGAACTCGACGTCCATGACCGGGCCGATCACCTGTATGACCCGCCCCACCGAAGGAGCCTGCTGGTCCTGAGCTGTTGCCATTGCTATCTCCCCTAGCCGCCGAGGGCGGCAGCGCCGCCAACGATCTCAGCGATCTCTTGCGTGATCTGGGCCTGGCGCGCCCGGTTGTATTGCCGGCGCAGCCCGTTGATGACGTCGTTCGCGTTGTCGGTCGCGTTCTTCATCGCCGTTCGGCGCGCGCCCTGCTCGGCCGCCGCCGTCTCGACCAGCGCGCGATAGACACTGTTGCGGACGTAAGCTGGCAGCAGCTGCTCGAGGATGGCTTCTGCCGACGGCACCAGGATGTAGTCATGCTGCACCGCGCGCGCCGGCGCCGAGCGGCCGCCCCCATGCTGACTGTCGGCCGGAGCCGTAGCGGCTGCCGGTGGCGTCACGGGCAGGAGGCGATCGGTCGTGGGCGGCGTCGAGAGCGCCGAGACGAAACGGGCGTAGATGACATAGACGGCATCGAGCGACCCGTTGGTGAACCCCTCGACCGGACCCTTGATGAGGTCCGTGGCATCCTGCACGGTCGGGCGATCCGTCAGGTCGGTGCGCATGGACGCCATCGCGCGGCCCACGTAGCGGAAGTACCCTACGCCCTTGCGACCCGCAACATGCAGGTCGACCGTCACGCCATCACGCTCGAGCCGTTCGATCTGCGCGCGCGCCTCACGAAGGAGATTCGCGTTGAATGCACCAGCCAGTCCCCGATTCGACGTCAACACGAGGATGGCGGCCCGACGAACCGTCGTGGGCTGCCGCAGCAGCGCAAATCGCTCGGCCAGATCGGTGCTGTACAGGCTCCCGATGACCTCGCGCAACGCGGCAGCGTACGGTCGCGCCGCCACGACCCGATCCTGTGCGCGCTTCATCTTCGACGTGGCGACCATTTCCATCGTTCGCGTGATCTTGCGCGTGTTCTCGAACGATCGAATGCGCCCCTTGAGCTCTCGGCCTTTGGCCATGTCGGGGTCTCAGCGAGCTCGCGCCGCCATCACGGCGACGCCGCGGCCGCCGCGGCCGCGGGACGGGCCGACGCGCTCGTGCGTCGCAGGAAGTCCTGCGTGAACCGCTCGATCGCCTGACGCAGCTGTGCCTCGGTCTCCTTGGACAGCGTTTTCTCCTTCCGGATGCGCTCCCCGATTTGCGGAGCCTGTGCGTCCATCGCGTCGTGGAACTCCCGCTCCCACTGGCGGACGCGGCTCACCTCGATGCCATCGAGATAGCCGTTGGTCACCGCGAAGATGCTCATCACCTGCTTGTCGACCGGCATCGGCTGGTATTGCGGCTGCTTGAGGATCTCGACGGTCCGAGCACCACGGTCGAGCTGCTTCTTCGTGGCCGCGTCGAGATCCGACGCGAACGCCGCGAACGCCTCGAGCTCGCGGTATTGCGCGAGATCGAGGCGGAGGCGACCAGCCACCGCCTTCATGGCCTTGATCTGTGCCGATCCACCGACGCGTGAGACGGAGATTCCGACGTTGATCGCCGGCCGGACGCCGGCGTAGAACAGGTCGGACTCGAGGAAGATCTGCCCGTCGGTGATGGAGATGACGTTGGTCGGGATGTACGCCGACACGTCGCCACCCTGAGTCTCGATAATCGGCAAGGCGGTGAGTGAGCCGCCCGGCTTGAAGATCGTCTTGTTGTCGACGATGCTCGGGTCTTCGCTCAACTTGGCGGCGCGCTCGAGCAGTCGCGAGTGGAGATAGAACACATCGCCCGGATAAGCCTCGCGACCGGGGGGGCGCCGCAGCACGAGCGAGATCTCGCGGTACGCGGCCGCCTGTTTCGTGAGATCGTCGTACACGCAGAGCGTCGGCTTCCCCTCGTGGTACATGAAGTACTCCGCCATTGCACAGCCGGAGTATGGCGCGATGTACTGCATGGGAGCGGGATCAGACGCGGAGGCGTTGACGATGATCGTGTAGGCCATCGCACCTGCTTCGCGCAACTTCGCCTCGACCGATCGCACGGTCGAAGCTTTCTGGCCGATCGCGACGTACACGCAGATGACGCCCGTACCCTTCTGATTGATGATCGTATCGATCGCGATCGCTGTCTTCCCGATCCCTCGGTCACCGATGATGAGCTCGCGCTGCCCGCGGCCGATGGGGATCATCGAGTCCACCGCCTTGAGCCCAGTTTGGAGGGGCTCCTTCACCGGCTGCCTGACGATGATGCCTGGGGCCGGCGACTCGACCTTCCGAGTGACGGTGGTGCGGATCTCGCCGAGTCCATCGATCGGGCGCCCGAGCGCGTCGACCACTCGGCCGATGAGCGCGGGGCCGACGGGGACTTCCAGCACGCGGCCAGTCCGGCGCACATCGTCACCTTCGCGGAGGACGAGGTAGTCGCCAAGGATCACCGCGCCGATGTTGTCTTCCTCGAGATTGAGCGCGAGCGCCGTGATGACGTCGCCGGTCTCGGATGAGGTGATCTCGAGCATCTCACCGGCCATCGCCTTCTCGAGTCCGTAGATTCGCGCGATGCCGTCACGCACTTCGAGGACGGTGCCGACTTCTTGGATGTCCAACTCGGCGAGATCCGCGGCCTCGATCTCGCGGAGCAGGATACCCTTTATTTCGCCGGGTCGGAGCGTTGTGTCAGTGGCCATGGACAGTCAGGGGAATCGTAAGGTCCGGAAGTCGTGCCACCAAGAACCGTCGTACGGGCGGGCATATCGGCGAGGCATGCCTCGCCTTTTTCCCGCCCGTTCCTCGGGCGGCGGGCCACTATCAATAAGCGGCCTGGTCCGGTACAGATTGTGAAAAATATCACAAGAAGACTGCGCCCGCTAGCTGCGGACATTGGCGATGATAGCACGGGCAGCGAGCGCGCAGCAGTAATGAATAATCGTATGGTGCCCCGCCTCGCGAGTGAACGAACGCTCGTCGGGGCCTAGGTCCTATTGCTTTTTTCGCTCGATCGGTCGGCCCGCGCTGGCAGCCGGTGTCTTGCTTCGACCGCGGCCGGCGGCGAAGCGGCCGATCAAGTCGACGGCCCGGAGGCGTGCGAGAGAGGGCGGCTTGAGACCGACGATCCGTTGCGTCGTGCTCGACAGATGGGAGGCTGAGGCAAAGCCGAGGACGGCGGCCACGTCCCGGAGGTCGTACCCGGGATTCTTGGCAAGCTCCGCCGCCGCGACGAGTCGCACGAGATCGATCACACGCTTCAGGTTCGGGGCCCGGGCTGTCGCGAACGCGCGGCTCAGATGCTCGCGCGTCACGCCGACGACGCGGGCGACCGTATCAGTCCGGACCGGCAGACCGGCGTGCTCGACGACACATCGCCAAGTCTTGTGCTGGAGGGCGGTCGAGAGCGCCAATGCGGCGGGCGGCTCCTGCAGGGCCGCCGCGAAGCGAGCGCGAAACGTCACCGGCAGGACCATCGCGCGCACGACCGCATCGTCGACACCCTCGATGATGACATCCGCGAGATCGAGGCGGGCAGCGCGGGCGACGATCGGCGCGTCGGCCGATCGGAGCGGAGACACACCGAAGAAGGGCGCACTGGGGAACTCGCGCGCGCAGGCGACCGCGATCCAGACATCGTCGGTTCCCCCGCCGAGATCGATGAGCGCCGCGTCGATGAGTGCTTTGCGAAATGCGGCCGCGAACTCCTTGGCCGTGCGCGCGATGATGAGTCGAGCCTGGCGGCGCGGAAACGCCGCACGGGCGAGCGCGCGCACGCGATCGCGGGGCGCGTAGACCGCGACGCACGGGATGGTGACCCGGCTGAGCGATGCCGCCGTTCGCCGCGTCCGCGTCCGGGTTCGCTTCGCCGGCGCTGCCGGTATCCCTCCGGGGTGCGAGCGCCTCATACGCTGCCGTCGGCCTGCGCGCCGGTCAGCATCGCGTACCCACGCGTGAGCACGCCCCTCGCATTGGCGTACGACAAGCGCCCGAGCGCCGTCTCGTAGGGCAGCCACTCGCAGGCGGAAATGCCCTCGGCCCGTTGCGGCGTCGTCTCGGCAGACGTGCCAGGTTGAACGACCATCAGATAGAAGTCGCACACCTTGTGAATCAGCCGACCGCGGAAGCGGAACCACCAGTCGATCGTGTCGACGAGTCCGCGGATCTCGAGGCCTGACAGACCCGTCTCTTCCTCGACCTCGCGCATTGCCGCGTGATCTGCGGGTTCGCCAGACTCGATGTGTCCTTTGGGAAAACCCCAGTTGTCGTAACTGTCGCGGATGAGGAGCACGAGCGGCTGATCGGCCTCGCGCGTTGCGCGCATGACGATGCCACCGGCAGAACGCTCGACATGGCCGCGCGGGCGCGCAGCGCCGGCCGGTGCGCCCGCGGCGCCGCGGCCGCGCTTCTTGGCCGTCGTCTCATGGCGGGCCTTCGGCCCGCCACCATCCTTTGGTTCAGCCGTTGATTCAGACGAGTGGGACCGATCGCCCCCACCCGTTCGTGGCCGCTTCGGCACGCTCAGTCGTTCGCCGTCGCGAGCGACGCACGTCCCTCGATGAATTGCCGGACGACCGGGTCCGATGTCTGCTGGATCTCGCGAACCGTGCCGACCTGACGCACTCGGCCTTCGTACAGCATCGCGATGCGCGTCCCCACGGCGTAGGCGCTGTGCATGTCGTGCGTGATCACGATGCTCGTGACGCCAAGTTGTCGCTGCATCCGGAGCATGAGATCGTCGATCACGGCGCTCGTCACCGGGTCGAGACCTGTGGTGGGCTCATCGTACAGAATGTACTTCGGCCGGAGCGCGATGGCACGCGCGAGCCCTGCGCGCTTGCGCATGCCGCCTGAGAGCTCCGCGGGCGCCAGATCCGCGACGTCCGGCAAGTCGACCAATTCCAACGCCTCATGCACGCGGCTATCGATCTCGCCCGGCGTCAGGTCGCCCTGCTTGCGCAGCCCCATCGCCACGTTGTCGCCCACCGTCATTGAGTCGAACAGCGCGGCGAATTGGAAGACGTAGGCGATCCTCGCCCGGACCTGATAGAGCTCTCGTCTCGTCAGCGACGGGATGCTGATGCCGTCGACGAGTACATCGCCGGAGTCCGGCTCGAGCAGCCCCACGATGTGCTTGATCGCAACGGACTTTCCGCTCCCCGAGAAGCCGATGATGATCATCGTCTCCCCTTCCATGACGTCAAGGGAGAACCCGTTGAGGACGTGCTTGGCCCCGAAGGACTTGTAGACGTCGCGAAGCGAGATCATTAGAGTGTCCCGCGACGTCGCGGCCGCGAGCGGAGAGCCTGCAGTGGACCGGTAGGGGCGACGCACTGCGTCGCCCTGCGACGCGTCGCCGCCCGCACCGATGGAAAGTAGACGAACACCACTATCGCCAAGATAGCGGCTTTCGTCTACTCTCTACTTTCTGAGGGTCTACTTTCTCGCGCGCCCCACATCGGTCCCGACTAGGCCGCGAAACTCCCGAGCGCGCGCCCTACGTCGCCCTCTCGGAGGCGCTTGAGCGCGCGGTCTCGCAGTTGGCGCACGCGCTCGCGAGTGACGCCCAGCATGGCCCCGATCTCCTCGAGCGTGTGCTCACGCCCGCCTTCGAGACCGAAATACAAGCGGAGCACCTTCGCGTCGCGCGCAGGGAGCGTGCCGAGCGCCTGCTCGATCTCATCGTTGAGGAAACGATTCATCGCTTCCTCTTCGGCGTCCGGCATCTCATCAGCGACGAAGCGCTCGATGAGCGAGCGGTCGCCTTCGGGGTCCATCGGCGCGTCGAGCCGTACGTCACCGGTGTTGAGTGCGGCGAGCGACTGCACCACGTCCACCGACAGCCCGGTGAGATGCGCGAGTTCCTGCGGATTCGGTTCGCGCCGGAGCTTCTGCCGAAGGATCTCGGAGGCCTTGATGATGCGCGAGAGATCGGCCGTTCGGTTGAGCGGCACACGCACCGTCCGACCTTGTCGGGCGAGCGACGAGAGAATCGCCTGTCGAATCCACCACACGGCGTACGAGATGAACTTGACGCCCTGGTCCGGATCGAACTTGCGAGCAGCGGTGAGCAGCCCGACGTTGCCCTCGCCAATCAGATCAATGAGTGGCAGTCCCCGGTTCTGATATTTCTTGGCGACGGAGATGACGAAACGGAGATTCCGCTTCACGAGCTCCTGGAGTGCGTCTGGATCACCCGCGCGGATCTTGCGCGCGAGGTCCAGCTCCTCAGTGCCCTTGAGGAGCGGATACGTGCTGACTTCGTACAGATACTGGTCGAGAATGTCGCGTTCGGGCTCGCTCGGAGCGATCCCGGAGGGCGTGGTGGCCCCGCGACGGCGGCGCACCGTTCCCTTGACCGGAATCGGGCCGGTAGTCCCCGGAACGGGGACGAGTTGCTCGGCGGTGACGACGGGCTTGGCGGGCGCGGTCATCGGGGAGCGGGACGAGGGACCTGGCTTCTCGAGCTGCTGCTGCAGTTCGGGCATGTTGTGGGAGTCCTGGCTATGCGATCAAGGGGGCGAGTGAAGCGAGCGAGAGTACGTCGAGACGAGACAACGGCGACACGCAATCCTTCAGTTGTCAGAACAGGCCATCGGAACACCGAGGCGGACAAAGGTCATCACATCCCGCAATTATCGAGCGAACGTGACGGGTACCAGCAACACGCCACCACTACCTTTGGTCGACCGCGCACGCGCACAACCGAGGCCGGTCTGTCTTCTGCGCGTGGTCCAAGAAATCGTGCAAATTATCGGCCGAGAAGATTTTCGCTAGACCCACTCGATTGACACCCGACATACACACGGATACGTTCAGAGGTTCCGTTGCGAAAAACCGTGCGCGCGTGCCAAAAGTCGTGCCGCGGCGCAGCGCTCCGACCGGGACGACAGCGGGGCAGCGCCCACTCGGCGGACTGAGGTACGCTGCCGGCGATGCGAGGGGCGCAAGACCAAGGCGTGCTCGGCATGCGCGGACAGGCCTTGGGCAAGGAACGAGCGACAGAGAATGCCCGGGGGGGCGTAGCTCAGTTGGGAGAGCGCGTGAATGGCATTCACGAGGTCAGGGGTTCGATTCCCCTCGCCTCCATTTCCCGGGCGCGAGTGGGATCGGTTGTACGACAGCGGGTGATCGTCATTGGTCCGGTCCGCCAAGCAGAACGGTTGCAGTAGCGGGAATCGGGGATCGGGTAGGGGCGACGCGTGCGTCGCCCGGTTCCTGGATCGGCTGGCAGGGGCGACGCAATGCGTCGCCCGCCGTCGGTTCGGTCAGGCAAGGGGTTGGTAGGGGGACGCCGATGCGTCGCCCGCGGCAAGACGGGCGGTTAGCTCAGTTGGTTAGAGCGCCACGTTGACATCGTGGAGGTCAGATGTTCGAGTCTTGTACCGCCCATTCCCGCACGCGATCGCCGCAGGCCCAGCTACATTTGTTTATCTCAGGTTCAGCTCCAAGCGCCCGTAGCTCAGCTGGATAGAGCGTCTGACTACGGATCAGAAGGTCGGCGGTTCGAATCCGTCCGGGCGCGTCGTTGTGGTTATTGTTTCCGGTCCATTGCGTCAGCACTACAGCACTACCCTCGGGGCGTAGCTTAGCCCGGTAGAGCGCCTGCTTCGGGAGCAGGAGGTCGCTGGTTCAAATCCAGTCGCCCCGACTGGCCGCTTCGCGGCTTCGTAGAAAGGAGAAAGGTGAAAGGAGAGAGGAGACAACGGCACCGCCTACGCGCGGTCATCGTGTCTCCTTTCTCCTTTCTGTAGGTCTCCTCTCTCGGGCGCGCCAGCGCCCGCGGCGTGGTCACAGCACGGATGTGAGCGCGCGCGCCGTATCCGGCGCCGGTCAGTGCGCCAGCGTACGCGCGCCGCGCAGGGTACCAAAACCGCCCGTCAGCCGGTAGAACGGCCGCGACAGGACGCGACCAGGCGCTGCCGTCGACACGTGCTCGCCCTGACAAAGCACGGGGGGTATCCTTCCCACCCAGCGCGATTCACAGGTGGCGCGCACACGCCCGAGCGTCGCTCGGACAGCGCGTTCCTCGATGGCCAAGACGACCAGAGATGGACCGTGGAAGTGATCTCACCTGAGCACGACAAAGCCGAGGCAACAGTGGAACGCCGCGTTCACGCGGCGGATCTGCTCGACGTGCTCGTGGCCCACGTGAAAGAGTATGCGATCTTCGCGCTGGACCCCGACGGGCAGATCCTCAGCTGGAACGCCGGAGCCGAACGACTGAAGGGGTACGCAGCCGGCGAGATTATCGGCCGGCATTTTTCGACCTTCTATCCGGCGGAAGATCTCGCGGCCGGGAAGCCGGCGCGCCTGCTCGATCTCGCCATGGCACGAGGTCAGATCGAGGACGAAGGCTGGAGGGTGCGGAAGGATGGATCGCGCTTCTGGGCAAACGTCCTCATCACGTCCCTCCGGGACGACGATGGGCAACTGCTCGGCTTCACGAAGGTCACGCGAGACCTCACCCAACAGCGCGTGGCAGCGGACGAGCTCCGTCGAAGCGAGGAGCGATTCCGGCTCCTCGTCCAGAGCGTGAAGGATTATGCGATCTTCATGCTCGATTCAACCGGCCACATCGTCACGTGGAACGAGGGCGCGCAGCGCATCAAAGGCTATACGGCCTCCGACATCATTGGCAGGCATTTCTCGGTGTTCTACCCGCAAGCGGATATCTCGGCCGGCAAACCCGAGCGCGAGCTCGTGATCGCGACCGACACGGGTGAGTATAAGGAAGAAGGGTGGCGAATCCGAAAGGATGGGTCGCTCTTCTGGGCAAGCGTGGTCATTACCGCAATACGCGACTCCCAGAACCGGCTGACTGGCTTCGCGAAGGTCACGCGCGATCTGACCGAACGCCAGGCTGCAATCGAGCGCATGCTGGCGGATGCGAGTTCCATCGAGAATGAAGCAGCCGCACGCGCCGTGGCTGAACGGCGCAGCCACGACCTGCGAGAGCTGGCAGACCGCCTCCGAGCGTCTGCGACCGAGCTTGAAGAGCGCAGCCGAGAGGCCGAAGCAGCCAATCGAGTGAAGACCGAGTTCCTCGCCGCAATGTCCCACGAGCTCCGGACTCCACTCAATGCGATCGCCGGGTACGCACAGCTTCTGCAGCTCGGCGTGGGCGGTCCCGTGACTCCCCAACAGCTGACACACCTGGAACGCATCCAGCGCAGTCAGGAGCATCTGCTGGGCCTCATCAACAGCATTCTCAACTTCAGCCGCATCGAGGCTGGACAAATTGTTTACGACAGTCACCCCATCAGCATCAAGGAGATCGTGCAGGCGGTCGCTCCGATGGTCGCTCCACAAGCCGAAGCAAAGCAGGTCAGGTTGACGACTGGACGCTGTGCATCCGACGTCCTGGCCCAGGGCGATCGATCCAAGGTCGAGCAGATTCTCCTGAACCTGCTCTCCAATTCGGTGAAGTTCACGCCGCCCGAAGGGACGATCGTGATCGAGTGGGGTGGTGAGCGCGACCACACCTGGCTGCGTGTACGAGATTCGGGAATCGGTATCCCGGCGGATCAGCTCGAAGCTGTCTTTACACCCTTCGTGCAGGTCGGGCGGAAGCTGTCGAGTCCCCAGGAGGGCACGGGGTTGGGATTGTCCATCAGTCGGCAACTCGCGCGTGGCATGGGCGGGGACCTGGTGGCAGCCAGTGGCCCGGAAGCTGGCACCACTGTCACCCTGACGTTGCCGATAGCGACCAAGGCAGCACTGTCCTGATCGGCCAAAGCGCTTCCGCGACGCGCGCGCCACGCGTCGCGGAAGAACGAACTGCGCTTCGTCATCGAAACCAGCCGCACGCGCATCCCTCGGGTTCCGAGCGGGCGCGCCCGCTCACCGCGGTTATTGCTTGTCGCCCTTGTGCGGCGGTTGCTGCTTCGCTTTCAACGCCTGCAACTGTTGCGCGTGTTTTTGCGCCAACTGCTGCGTTTGCTGCTGATGCTGCTGCTCCAACCGCTGCGTGGTCCCAGCATCAGCGTTCTGTTGCTGCAACCGTTGGTGGTCCTGGTCCTGCTTCTTTTGCAGCTGGACTCGTTCCTGGTTCTGTTGTGCGAGCAGCTTTGCTTGCTGATCCTGGTATTGCTGGTCCAGCTTCGGATTGCCCGTGTTGGGGGCAGCAGGGTGCTCGACAGGCGGCAGGTCGTTGGGATGCACCGCCGTGTTGGCGCGCGAGCCGTTGTTTTCTGCTAGAGCAGGCGACCCATGCATAGCACCCGCGCCTGTCGCCGCCACAACACCGGACTCACCGAACGCCCCAGGTTTGGGCGTCGCGGCGATCGGCGGCTTGCCCTGGTTCGCCGAAGCCCGTAATTGCGGGTTCGATTGAGCAGCCCGGACGTGCTCGGTTTGCGCAGCGACCGGGGGAAGGTGTCGCTCCTGTGCAGCAGTCTGCTCGTCGGATGTCGGCCTTGCAGTGATCCCGCCGTTCCCGCCGTTGTAGCTCACGCGAGTCGTCGTGTTATTCACAATCGTTGTGTTATTCACAACCGTTGTGTTGTACACGTTGTGAACGACAGTCACGTCCACATTGTTGACCGAGCGGTTGTAGGCGAAGTGTCCGTTGTCCCAGCGCCCGCCTTCATACCCTTGGCCCGGGTAGCCGTAGCCGTAGTTGATGCCGCCGTAGAACCCGACGTGCTCACCCCAGTAGCCCTGATGAAACACGTATCCGTTGCCACCCCAACCCCAATATCCCGGAGTCCAAAGGTAGCCGACTTGTGGCGCCTCCACCCATGTGCCAGGTACCCAGTAGTAGTCCGCACCACTCCAGGCCCAATAACCGGGCGTCCAGACATACCCGTCGCCGGGACACACCGGCTGCTCGTAGACCGGTAGGTCGGGCGGGGCGGTGGCGATCACGACGCTCGCCGAGCTGTAGCTGGGCGCGACATCACCGTCAGGCGGCGGGCCCGCGTACGAACTACAGGCGGCGAGTGCCACGAACGCGAACGAGAAAGTGCCCATCGCCGGGATCGTACGCGTGCGCATCATCAGTGCTCCTGCCCGATCAACAGGGCGCTCGAGATACCTCTCCTTGGACACCGCCAATTCCGATCCGGTCGAATGCTCAATATTGCCGTTCCAAAGCGGCCATCGCTCGGCTTCTAGAGGGTGACGCCCGACCTGCGCTGACGTTAAGCATGACACGTGCCTTCGCCACATGCGAAGCCGCACTGGGCTCAGGGATATCGGAGCACCGAGAAGGTCGCCGCGCTCCGGATCATGACAATCCTGTTGTTCGGCGACTGGACCGCACTATGCGAGGCCCGACGACTCGGCGATCGGCAGGCGTCCAGTGCCATGGGAGCGGAGCCAGGTCCGACCTTCTTTGGGGTCGCGGCCGCCCAGGAACTCGCCAATCGGCGCGAGCACTGCGATGTGGTCGCAGAGGATCTTGAACGCCGCCAGGAGTGGTACGGCCAGCAACGCGCCGGCAATACCCCAGACCCACCACCAAAAAGCGAGTCCGACAAACAAGGCCACCGGATTCAGCGTCAATCGCCTGCTCATTACGAGAGGGCTCACCAGGTTGCCTTGCACGAAATTGATCGCGACGAGAAGGCCCGGCGCCGCGAGTGCGTGCGGCAGACTGGCGAATGTTGTAAGCCCGGCGACGGCGAGCACCGCGACGGCGACCGCCACGCCGATATAGGGAATGAACTCCAAGCAGGCGACCATGGCGCCCCACACGTACGGCGTCGGCAGGCCGAGCGCCCACATCGCGAGCGTCACCACCGCCCCTTCGCCCACATTGATGGCTGCGGTCGTGAGGAGATAGGTCGAGATCGACGACTCGATCGCGCGGGCGATGCTCACTGCCTTGCGCTTGTCTCCCAGCTGGGGCAGCACCTTGACCATTTTCTCGAGGAAGAAATCGCCCGCCGCCAACAAGAAATACAGCAGCACGACCACCTCGATCGCGCCTTCCGCCAGCGCCTGCGTCGTGCCAAAGAAGCGAGCGGCGAGCGTCGGGCCCTGGACGACCACTTGCGGGGCCGCGGTTGGCGCGTCGACGACGGTGACCCGTTCGACTTGGTCCGCGGCCCTCGTGACTTGGCCGACGGGCCGCGCGAGAACGCGGAGCCGCGCGCCGGCCTTTCGCATCGTGTCAGGAGCGTGCGTGACCCAGCCCTGAACGGGTCCTGCCAGCGCATAAATGGCCACACCCGTCACCGCGATGAGGGACAGCACGAGCAGCGCTGCCGCCGCGGGAGCCGCTATGTGCACCTTCCCCAACGCGCGGATCAGTGGGCTCAGGAAGAACATGAGCAACAACGCGAAGGCCAGTGGAAGCAGGAAGGCTCGCGCAAAGTAGAGGGTATAGAGCACCGCCAGAACTGCCAAGACGGTGACACCCGCCACGATCACCTTGGGTGTGTCGGCCGTCAGCCCGTTGTCAGCGTGCTTCGACGAGTCAGGCTGCGCGCCATCAGCAGTACCGAGTCGCGCCTGCCGCAGCGCCGGGCGCGACGAGACCGTTTGGCTATCGTCGGACTCGTCTCTCGTCGCCATGCATACCTCGGGGTGTGGCACATAGGCGATGCATCCCAAGCGATGCTCCGCCATGTCGATCGACAAGACGCTCGCACGCGGCCACCTGCTACCGATCGACGCGCGCCGTAATCGCGACAGGCGACGGCGTCCGCACGCCGGGGCCAGAAGGGCATTTCCTGTGCCGCCTAAATCCGACGCCTGTTACGTCGCTTCCGGCGTACCACGACGGCCGGCGTACGCCGGTCTCCTTTCACCTTTCGCCTTTCTCCCCTCTACGAAGCCGCGAAGCGGCGAGTCGCGGCGAGTCACGGGCGCCAGGTCGTGAACCCAGCAGCAGACTCGCGCTTTCTTGGCGGTGGGAGCTGTGCCACCTCGCCCACGTTGACCACAGCCACGATGCGCTCGCCCTCACCGACACCCGCAGCAGTGCGCGCCGCCGCGTCGCCCATGATGCCGCCGGTCTTGATATGGGTGCCCAACCCGAGCGCGACCGCGGCCAGGGACAGGTTCTCGACCGCCATCATCGCGGCGGCGTAGTCCTCCTCACGTGTCTCGAGGTTGTCGCTTTGAACAATGGACACGGCGATCATGCAGGGCAGGTCCCTGTGCTCAGCCGCCACCGTCTGGCGCAGCGTGCGCGCGGCCTCGGCGTGCTCGAGCTTCCGTGCCTTCCGTTCGCCGAGCGCGAAGCCGTAGGCGTACCGGGATTCAGGGCCCAGGACGTAGAAGCGCCAGGGCCGCGTGAGCCGATGATTCGGCGCTAAGACCGCCGCGTCGAGTAGCGTCTCGATCTCCTCGCGGGAGACGGGACGTTTCGTGAACGTCTTGATGGAACGGCGATCTTGGATGATGTCGGGAATTGGCATGGAGGCAAGCTACCGGGCGAGCTAGCCCACATGCGAGCGCGACGTCGTGGCCGTGGCCGCCTTTCTCGCTGGCGCTTCGCTTTGCTCAGGCGACGCAGGCGTCGCCCCTACGCCGCGATCTCGTCGTTCGGTGCCGCCAGCAGCGCGCGGATACCCGGCGCCAGGTGCGACTGCTCCGACTCGAGGTAGTCCACCAGTCGTCCGCGACGACCATCATCGAACGCCACGACGGTGTGGGCGAAAAACGCCTCGGAATGCGTCTGGAATCCGGCGGCCACTGCGGCCAACGCCGAGTCGAGCCACTGCACGAGATGCCACCACGCGACCCGCTCGGCGTGCTCCAACTTCCGCGAATCGTAGCCGCTCGCCGGGATTCGCTGCGCAGACCCCTCCCCAACGGGTTGAGGCTCATGCTGTGGCCGCGAGGAAGGCCGCCCGAAGAGGCGGTCGTACACGCGGCGCACGTCGATCGGCAGCTGGACCGCCACCTCGTGCGCCGCGGTCGGCGTGCTGTCCGGCACGACGAAGCTCACCGTGATCCTGCCGCTCGTACAGTCGCGCGCGTAAGCAAATCCCTTGGCACCATGGCGCCGGAGCACCTGCTCGACCTCGACGCGCGATTGCTCCCGTGACTCGCACGGGCTCGCTGCGGGCTGGGTTGGATCGGTAGGCATACGACTCGGGTAATGGGTCGGTTGGACCGATAGGGGCGACGCTTTGCGTCGCCCGTTGTTGTCGTGGCGGTGGCGCGCCGAGAGCTCGGCGAAGACGCCTTCATCAAGAGCAATCGCAAAGGAGGCCGCGCACCCGACAACCACCTCCGAACGTGCCATTGCGTTTTGGTACTGGCCTCCGACCCCTGGCTCCTGCCCCCGCCGTTTAGCCTTGGTAACAATCCAGCCACGCCTGCAACATCGCGTGCAACAACTCGGTCGCGCTGTTCTCTCCGGCGAGCAGAAGGCAAGCGGCCCGCCGGCAAAGCGCTATGCTCTGGGTCAATGACGCGAGTCGGACTCGAGCTCGGGACCTCCCGTGTCCGAGCGGTCGTGCTGCCGCCGGGACTGCCACCGCGCCCACGGGTCGTCGATGTGCCCTACGGCGCCAACCGCCTCGATGAGGCGCTCGCCGCCCTGCGACCATACCTCGGGAAACCGCGACGCATCGCGCTGGCGATCGATCTCCACCTCCTCGCCGTCAAGCGTCTGACACTCCCGGCGGTCCCGGCGCAGGAGCGGCGGAACATCATCCGACTCGAGCCCGAGCGCTTCTTCGCAATCCGCGACGAGGATATCGTCGCTGCCGTCCGCGCGGACGACAACCTCGTGTTCGCCGCTACCGCGTCTGCGCTGGACCACTGGATCGAGCTGATCGAGGCCGTTGCGCCCATCGACGTCATCGAGCCGACACCGGTCGCGCTGGCCCGGGCACTCGCGACCGTGCCGATCGCCGACGCTGCCGTGCTGTTCGACGACCACGCTGCAGGCCTGGCGCTCGCAGTGATTGAGCGGGGCCGTGTAACGCGCGCGCGCCGCCTCTTCGGCACCCTTGCGCAGAACGTCCCAGCACTCGCCGCCGAAGAGCTCGCGAGCCCCCGCGTGGTGCTGTTGGACCCATGGAACGACGAGCGGCGAGCTGCGCTCGAGGCGCTGGGACTCGGCGCGTCGATCGGACCGGTGCCGGAGCTGGAGCGGTGGGGCGGCGCCATCCCCGGGCCATTCGCCACGGCCTTCGGGGCTGCCCTGGCACTGGAGCACCCGCCAATCACCACCGACATGCTGCTCGCTGGGTCGCACGAATCCCGCATCCGGGCCCGACGGATCCGCGGCGGGGCGGTGTCCATGGCGGCCTGCACTGCCGCGCTCTGCTTCGCAATCTCGTCGCTCGCGGATCGACAGGATCGCGCGCTCCGCGACCTGGACGCTGAGACTGCCGTGTTGAGCACCCGGGCGGCGCCCGCACTCGCGATGCAGACGGAGCTCACGACGCTCGATCGCCGCGCCGCGGCCGTCCGCACCGTCGCGGGCGAGCGCCGCGATCCACTCCACGTGCTTCGGGCGTTGTCGGCCGCGCTTCCCGCCGGAGCCTTCGTACGCCAAATCCGCGCGACGGGTGCGGATTGGCAGGTCGATGGCTACGCGCCCAACGCGTCCGCGGTGCTGACCGCACTTGGCACGGGATCCGATTTCCGTGACGTGCACTTTCTGTCGGCCACGAGCCGAGCGCAGATCGCCAACAAACAATATGAAAGCTTCGCTCTCGCTTTCCGATTTGGCGCGACGCCTCGAGCCCCGTGAGCGGCGCGTCGTCCTTGCGGGTGCGCTCGTGAGCGCTGTGGCGCTTGCGGTCGCGTGGTTCGGCGTGCCGTTCGCCCTACGATGGACCAGTCGCAACGCCCAACTCACCGCGACCCGGGATCGGTGGGCCAGGCTCACGACATTGGTGGCGAGCACCAATCGGGTGCGACTGGCACTCGACGCGGCATTGCGGACGTCCGGCGCCGACCAATCCCGGCTCATCAATGGTGCGACACCGGCACTCGCTGCCTCCGCGCTCCAGGAGGTGCTCCAGCACGATGCGAGTCAGAGCGCGGTGCAGCTGGAGCGGGTCGATGCGGCGGGCGATCCCCAGCCCGCTCAACCCGGGTTGCTCGCGATACCGGTGCAGCTCCAGGCGCACGGCGACTTGTACGCGTTGGTCGACTTCCTGGGACGCCTCGAGACCGGCACGCCGCTACTCGTGGTCGACGAGCTCACAGTCGATGCAGGATCGGGTGAGACCGACGACGGCGGAGCCGCGCCCGCCGATGCGTCCAACACGCTCGCGTGGACGATTCGTGTGCACGGGCTGTATGCGACATTGGACGACGCACCCCGGTGAACGCCAACCGGGGGTTGTACGTCGTGGCGACGCTGCTCGCCGCAAGCGGGTTGGCTTTGCGACTGGCGCCCGTTGGGCCGCCGGCTGCCTCCCTACGCCCCACCGAGCCAGAACGCGCCGCCGACCACCAGATGCCGGTTACCGTACGCCCAGCGTCGCGCGAAAGCGGCCACGCCGCTGACGATCCGATCATCGCGGCCGACATCTTCACTCAGTCTCGGGTCGCCCCGAAACCGCGGTCGGCTGCCACGAGTGCTCCAGCACCGCAGCGCCCGCCTGCGCCACGACCACCGACGCTCGCGCTCGTCGGCACCACGATCGGACCGCGCGGCGCGGTCGCTCTGATCACCACCGGGGGCGGACCAGGAGATGCTCAGGTCCACTCCATGGGTGACGTGATCGCCGGCGCTCGGCTGGTGGCGATCACAGAATCCACCGTCACGCTGCTCCGCCCATTGGGACCAGTCATCCTCCATGTGGCACCCGCGGTGCGGCAGACGCCATGACACATTCGCCCTGTGCCCCGGTCGTCGACGGCCGCCACCCCTACATACTGTGCGGCGCTCGCTTGGCGCTCCTGCTGTCGCTCGGCAGCGCGATCCTGCCGGGTGCCGCGCACGCTCAGACGCCGGTCACGCCAGCCTCCGCATCGCAAACCGCCGCGCTGCGCATTGACTTCGTCAACGCGGATCTCTCCGATGTCATTCGCTCGGTGGCGACGGCGCTCGGAGTGAACATCGTCGTCACCGACGTGCCACCGCGCCGTATCACGTTCCGGACACCGGAGCCGGTGCCGGCCACCCAGGCCGGGTCGGTCCTCGAGGGCATTCTCGCCAGCCAAGGGCTGGTCCTCGTCGCAAACGGTCCCGTGTTTCAGGTGCTCCCCACGGACAAGCGGCCGCCGACTGGCCCCCTGCACGCCGGGAAGACCCTCCCTGATCCACCTCCGCTCGGGCTCATCACGCAGATCGTCCCGCTCGACTACATGCGGGCCGATGAGGCCGTGTCGCTCCTCCACGACGTCGCTGACAAGGAGGCGCGAGTCGAAGTCGTGCCCCGGTCCAACGCCGTGTTGATCACCGACCGCGGCGTGAATGTCGCGCGCTATCTGGAGCTCCTGCGCCAGATTGACGTCAAGACCGGCGGCGAGGCGGGCCTCAGCACCTTCGTCTATCCACTCAAGCACGCGAACGCCACCGAGTTGGCCACGACGCTCGGTCAGGTGTTCGGCGCCACGGTGGTCGCCCCCACGAGCCGGGCCCGCGTACAGGCGCTCGAGGGCAAGGGATTGTCGAACGCGCTCTCCAACCTCGAATCGCGTGAGCTGGAGTCCGTGCAGCAGCGCACCGATGTTCCCCTGCAGGCTCCGGGTGCGGCGCCAGCTGCAGCCGAAAGCGCGCAAGCACAGGGTCGTGGAGTGCCCGGCGGATTGCTTGGCGGGACGACGATCGTCCCCGACCAGGCGACCAACTCCCTCGTCATTCGCACGGCGGCACCGAATTTCTCGATCCTGCAGAGCACGATCGAGCAACTCGATATCCGCCCCGCGCAGGTGCTGCTCGAGGTGTTGATCGCCGAAGTCACGCTCGACAAAGCCAGTCAGTACGGCGTCAACTGGAGCGTGTTCACCCACAACGGATTCAACGGCACCGATACCACGCGGGGGGTGCTGGCGATGCTCGGGCCACAGGTGGCCGACTCGCTCCTGAGCTCCATACCGGGGCTGGCGCTCCGCGTCGTCAGTCTCGGGAGCGTGAACGTGCGGGCCGTGCTCCAGGCGTTGGCTGCGCGCACCAACGTTCGCGTCCTCTCGGCACCACATGTGCTGGCGCTCAACAACGAAAAGGCGCGGATCCTCGTCGGCAGCCAGGTCCCGTTCAACTCGGCCACCATCACCGGCCTTGAACGCCAGCGTCGATCAAGTGGTCCAATATCAGAACGTCGGCACCCAGCTCACGGTACTCCCGACCGTGAACACGGACGGGTACGTGACCTTGCGATTGTTACAGGAAGTCAGTGAGCTCTCAACCGAAACCGTCCCCACCGCCCAGAACGCCCCGATCATCACGACGCGCGAAGCGGAAACGAGCGCCATCATCAAGAATGAGCGCACGGTCGTGATCGGTGGGCTGATTAGTGAATCGCGCAGTAATCTCGAGAGCGGCATCCCACTGCTCAAGGACATTCCGCTCCTCGGCGCGCTCTTCAAGACCAAGAGCGTCGATCACACGCGTACCGAGCTCGCGATCTTCCTGACACCGCGCGTCGTCATGAGCGATGAGGGGGCCGATTCGTTGCTGCAGTCCGAAACGAAGCGGCTGCAGATCCTCGGGCCACAAGTCGACAGCGCGGTTTTCCATACACCACCCGTGCCCCCACCACGGTGACCGAGCCGGCGCTGGACATCGGTGCGCCGTGGACGGCACCCCTCGGCCCCACGTCCCCAACGGCTCACACCGCAACGGACCTGCGCGCGGGAGCCGCCGGGTCACTCGCACAACGGCTGTCGCCCAAGTACCTGGATGAGTATTGCCTGATCCCGTTGTCGATCACGGACGCCAACGAGTTGCTCGTGGCAGCTGGCGGGCCGCTCGACCCGACCGTGCTCGATGAGTTGGCGTGGACGTATGAGCGGCCGGTGCATGTGATCGAGGCACCACCCGCTGAGATCCACGCGGCCATCATGTCGGCGCAGACAGAGGACACCGCCGACGGCGGAGAGGACGGCCGCGCAGCTGGCGTCGAGCTCGTAGCAGACGACGATGTCACCATCGATGACCTGCGCGCACTGGCGAACCAGACACCGGTCATCAAGCTGGTCAACCTGCTCATTCTGGAAGCATTGCGCGCGCGGGCCAGCGACATCCACCTGGAAGCCGGCGCTGATGGCCTCCGCGTTCGGTATCGGATCGACGGGGTGCTGCAGGAGATGGCCAACCCGCCGCGCCAGCACCAGGCGGCCGTGATCAGTCGTGTGAAGATCATGGCGTCGCTCAATATCGCCGAGCGTCGGCTGGCCCAGGACGGACGCATCCGTCTGAGGCTCTCCGACCGGGATCTCGACCTCCGCGTCTCGATCACGCCGACGCTGCACGGGGAGAGCGTCGTGCTCCGCATCCTCGACCGCGGCGCCGGCGTGCGCGATCTCCGTGAGCTGGGCTGCGAACCGCTGCTGCTCGATGAGCTCGAGGGGTTGATTCGGCAACCACACGGGATCGTGCTCGTGACCGGTCCGACCGGCTCGGGTAAGACGACGACCCTGTACGGCGCGATCGCCCGACTCAATCAGCCGGGCCTCAAGATCGTCACGGTCGAAGACCCCGTGGAGTATCAGATCCCCGGCGTCACGCAGATTCCGGTCAACACAAAGATCGGGCTGACGTTCGCTGCGGCGTTGCGCTCCATCCTGCGCCATGACCCGGACGTGATCATGGTCGGCGAGATGCGCGATCGTGAAGCGGCGGAGATCGCCATTCAAGCGGCCCTGACCGGTCACCTCGTGTTCTCGACGCTCCACACAAACGATGCGGCTGCCGGCGTCACTCGCCTGGTCGATATGGGTATCGAGCCGTACCTCGTGGCCGCGACAGTGCTCGGGATCGTCGCGCAGCGCCTGGTCCGCGTCGTCTGTGACCGCTGCGCCGTGGACGTTGACCCGGACTGCGATGTGCTCGCACGCGCCGCGATCGGGCAAACAGTCGTGCTCGCGCCCCGATTCCGACGCGGACGCGGATGCGACGCGTGCGCCGGCACCGGGTATCGGGGCAGGACGGGCGTGTACGAGCTCATGCCCATGACCCCCGAGCTCCGGGATGCAGTCGTGCGCGGCGTCCCGCTCGCGACGTTGCGGACGTTGGCCGGTGAACGCGGGATGACGTCCCTGCGCGCGGGCGCGTGGGCGAAGGCGTGCGCTGGCGTGACGACACTCGACGAGGTCCTGCGCGCCACGCGCGACGAGGCGCTGGCGTGACGGCGGCGGCCGGACAGTTCCGTTACCGCGCGGCGACATCCGACGGTCGCCTGGTCGAGGGCGTGATCCAGGCCGCCTCCCGTCAGGGCGTCCTCGAGGGATTGCGGCGCCAGCAGCTGTATCCCGTTCGCATCGATGAAACGCGGCCTGGTCACACCGGACCGGTCGGCCGGAGACTCGGCCGCCGTCCCGCCGTGGTGCTGTGGACCCGAAACCTGGCGACGCTCCTTGGCGCTGGTGTGTCACTCGATCGCGCGCTGGCCTTCACGACACAGCATGCGGGGCACGATGGTCTTGCCGGCGCGCTTCGCGACGTCCGCAAAGCCGTGCACGGCGGAGCCACGCTCGCCGCTGCGCTGGCCCGCCAGCCTCGCTATTTCGATCCGCTTTTCGTAGCGATGGTCTCGGCCGGCGAATCCAGTGGCGCCCTCAATGTGGTGTTCACCCAGCTCTCGTTGCAGCTGGAGGAACGAGCGGAACTGACGTCACAGATGCGATCGACCTTGCTGTACCCGGCGTTGATGGCTGTCGTCGCCGTCGTCGGCATCGGCGTGCTGCTCGGGTTCGTCATTCCACGCTTTGCATCCGTCCTCGCCGATATGGGCGGTTCTCTGCCATGGAGCACGCAGCTGCTTCTCACCGTGAGTCATGTCGCCACGACCTGGTGGTGGCTGTGGCTCGCGCTCGCCATTGGCGCGGCAGTCCTGACTCCGCGCCTGTTGGCGCGCCCCGAGGTGCGTCTCAGGTGGCACGCCGCCCGACTGGCGTGGCCGGTCGTCGGCGACATCGAACGCAAGTACGCCACAGCACGCGTGGCGCGGACGCTGGGCCTCCTGCTCAGGAGCGGCGTCCCCGCCCTCCCCGCACTCAGGATCGCCCGGACATCCGCGCCGAATCTCGTCATCCGGACTGCCCTCGACCGCGCGGCGAGCGCGCTCGCAGAGGGAAGCGCCCTCGCCCCCGCCCTGGGGGGCACGCTGCCGCCACTCGCCGTCCAGATGATGGCGGTCGGCGAAGAGACCGGCCGACTGGACGAGCTCTGCCTCCGGGTCGCCGAGAGCTACGACGGCGAGGTGCGCCGCGCAATGCGGACAGCGGTGACGCTGATCGAGCCCGCGCTGATCCTGACCTTTGGCGGGCTCGTAGGGTTCATCGCCCTCGCAATGCTGCAGGCGATTTATGGAATAGATCTGAAGTAGCCGCGACGCTCGCACCAACCTGGCCCTAGACCGCTAGGGCGACGCATCGCGTCGGCCTCCCTTCCAACAGGTCTCGCACCAATCTGGCCCTGGTTTCGTCGCCGATCCCCCTTACCTCTCCCTCTCCTCCCAACTCATCAACCGTAGGCGCCCCGCCTGCAACCCGTACACCGCCTGAATCTCATGTGTCACCGGCGACCCTCGCTGCCACCCTCTGCTCACAATCATGAGCCGTGTGGGCGCGACGGTGAGCCGCATGCCGCCCGTCGGCACACGCTCCCGCGACCCCGGCGTCGGTCTGAACGCATCGATCGACACCAGCGGCCCCCGCTCGCGCGCCGCAATGATCGCCCGCGCCTTGCCCGGTCCGACGCCCGGGAGCGCCGCGAGCACGACCTCAGGAGCCGAGTTCGCGTTCACGAATCCGTCGCTGCCGACCGTGATGTACGGGGCCGCCGCGAGCGCGAGGGCGTCGTCTGCCCCTGGCACGCGCGCGAATTCCGCAAAGCGCGTCACTGGCTCGGACCGCAGGGCACGAGCGACGACACCGGCGCGCTCGGAGGATGTGAAGTTGGCGAACAGCGCGTGCAACGCCTCCGTGTCCGCATGCGCGAGATCGAGCCGCGCGTTGAGGTCGAGCACCGCCACCGCGCACTGTGACTCCGCCGTCGCGAGACGCGACGCGTTGCGACCGAGTGTGTCCAGCCGGCGCGTCCGAGCCGCCACCTCGGCCGGCTCCGACGCCGAATCGAGCAGCACCTGCAACGCGACGGTGGTCGCCAGCACGCCACTCTCGGCCGCGTACTGCGCCACCGCGCGCGACTTGAGCGTCATCACAGCGTGCGATTCGGCCCGCGCCCGCGCGACGAGCTCGCTCACCGCCAGGCCCAGGAGCGTCAGCATCAAGAGCACGAAAATGAGCGCCACCCCGCGCCGTCGTCGCGGCGTCACCATTGCTCGCTCCCGTCCGGCGCGATGTGTTCGAGCCGCTCGACGTCGAACCGTCCCCCGCCGGGCAGGAACACGGTGACGGTCACCAACTCGAAGCTGACGTCCGCCGCGGCGGGGCGCCGCACCACTTGCCGCCGAAACCCGCCGGGAAGCACGTCGCCCGGCGGCCCATGCAGCGCGCCGCTCCCGAGCTTGACCAGCTCCATCCCGTCTTCCGCGTAGGTCACCGCGACCGACCACTCGCGTGCATTGGCGACGAGCGCGCCGCTCTCGTGGGCAAGCCGCAGCGCGCCCAGCGCCACGAGACTCAGCACGATGAGGGCGACCATGACCTCGAGTAGGACCAGCCCACTGCGCCTGTTCACGGGGCGTTCCCCGCGTTCGCCAGTTGCTGCGCCCCAGTGCCCAACGGCAACGAGTCGGTCGTCGTCGGCGTCGAGCCCGGCCAGAGTGCCAGGTGCAGCGGCCAACCGGACAGGTGGTCGCCCTGCCAGAATGCGATGACGATCGCGCGGGGCATGATCTCCGGATCGCTCCACTCGGCTTGCCAGGTGTGTCCGTCCGGCGCCAGCATCCACACGCTCCACTGGGTCACGTCAGGCACGGAGAACGTGACCTGGGCAGGGGCGGCGTGTCCGACCGCGCTCGCGCTGACCTGCAGATGCCCGCGGTCGGGCGCGATGGTGAATCGCCAGTCGTAGTCGGGGTCGAGCGGTGTCGCGCCGCCAGCTGCGACGAACGACAGGGCGTTGTTCCTGAGGATGAACCCGCCGCGTGGATCGCCCGCCTCCTGGGGTGCACGCGCGTTCCGGAGAGCATCGCGCAGAATCTCGCGGGCGGCACGACTTGACTGAACGGCATCGAGACCCGTCGTCACGCGGGTGCGGGCGTCGATGCCCGCCTGCGCCGTCGCGTAGGCGACCATCACGACCAGGCCCGTGAGCATGAGTGCCACCATGACCTCGAGCAGGGTGAAGCCAGCGAACCGGGCGCGCAGGGGCATTTGCCGTCATCATACGTCACGACTGTGCACGGGCGACACACGCACCTGTAACAGTTCGACGACGCGCATCGTGGCGACCGGGCTCGTTCGGACGAGGCCGACTGGCACGCGGCCGGCACGACTGTGACGCGCTTTTTGCTCGCTCGACGATCGGCCGTGACGCGTCGCGGCCTTCGTGCAGTGATGGCCTCGAAGGGGAATGTGCTCCGCGCGTGTCGTACTGCGGCGTGTGTGGCGGTGACGGCTGCGAGCGCTGTGGCCGGCGCCCGCGCAGGGGCTCCCTCTCGCGGACCGTCGGCCCCACTCGTCCGCGCGATGAACGGAAACGTCCCGCTGCCGGCGGTGAAGAGCCGGTTCGAGTCCCAGCTCGACTCGCTGCTTGCAGCCATGGACTCTCTGTCGGCGCGGGTCGCTGCCGGCCGCACCGCGGAGGCGCAGCACGCCTTTCGCCTTGCGCGAACAAGCTACAAGCGCGTCGAGGGCATGCTCGCCTACTACGCACCGGACGCGGCGACGGCCCTCCAGGGTCCACTGGAAACGGAAGGCGAGGATGACGTTCGGCCGCGTCCGTACAATACCCCGGGCGCGTTTCCCGCGATTGAGGGCGACATTTTCCCTCAAATGCCCGATTCCGCCCGGCCAGCCGTGCTGAGTCGCCTCGAGTCCATGCACGAGCGCCTCACGATCCTGCGGTCGTTGACTGGCACCCTCCAGGTGGACGAGGTCACAGTGTTCGACGCGGCCCGCGCCGAAATCGCGCGGGTGAGTACCCTGGATATCGCCGGGTTTGATTCCGACCGGGAGGACGATGCGTTGCTCGATGCCGCGGCCGCGCTCGAGGGAGTCCGGGCGACACTTGGATCACCGGTCGCGACAGAGGAGGACCCAGCGTCCGTGATCCGAGCTCGCCTCGATCGAGCCCTGCGTGGCGCCGCCGACTATCTGAGGACCCATGCCACATTCGAGAGCATGGATCGATTGACCTTCGTCGCGCGCTACAGCATCCCCGCGGCACGTGCACTCGCCGAGCTCCGGTCCGCACGGTCGGTGCCGCCGAGTCCCTCCAGGCCACACCTCTGGAGCGACGACGCAGCCTCCGTCTATGACAGCGGTGCGTTCGACGCGACAGCGTATGCCGGCGCGTACCGTCTCCGGCCGGACATCCGCCCGCCGATCGTTGCCCTCGGGGCCCAGCTGTTCACCGACCCGCGCCTCTCCGGGCCGCGCACCCGCGCGTGCAGCACGTGCCACATCCCCGCGCGCGCGTTCACGGATGGCTTGTCGAAGCGGGCATCGCTCGCACCGCTCGCCCCAACGCCCGCCGGGGCGTCGCCGGCGCGCCACACGCCGACGCTGATCAATGCGGCGCTACAGCCGGCGCTATTCGACGATGAGCGCGCGAGGACGCTCGAGGAGCAGGTCGCCATCGTCCTGGCCAATCCGGACGAGATGAACAGCTCCACCGACACCGTCGTCCGCCGCCTCGCGGCCGATTCGAGTTATCGCGCGGCGTTCGCCGTGGCCTTCGGTGCGCCACCGGATCGTGCCATCACGCCAGTGACCGTGCGCGTCGCGATCGCGGCCTACGAACGCTCGCTGGTAGTGCTCAACTCGCCATTCGATCGCGCAGTCCGCGGAGACAGCGAGGCAATGAGTCCGGAGGCGCGACGAGGATTCACGGTGTTCATGGGCAAGGGCCGGTGCGGCACGTGCCATTTCGCGCCGCTGTTCAACGGGACGCAACCGCCCACGTTCCGGACGACCGACCCGGAGATCATCGGCGTTCCGGAACAACCCGCACTGCAGCACGCGCGACTGGACCCCGACCCCGGCCGGAGCGCGATCGATCAGGTCCCGACCCACGCGTTTGCCTTCAAGGTGCCGACCGTCCGCAACGCGGCGCTCACCGCACCCTACATGCACAACGGCGCTTTCCACACGCTCGAAGAGGTGATCGCCTTCTACAACGCGGGCGGCGCCTCGGGTATCGGGATCACGCTCCCGTATCAGACGCTGTTCGATCAATCGCTCGACCTGACGCAAGCCGAGCAGAGCGAGTTGATCGCGTTCATGCGGGCTCTGACGGACACGAGCGGCGTCACGCACCCGCCTACGTCCATTGCAGTTCATTGACCCGATGGGTCGTATCAGATCGAGCATGATGCACGAGAGGAGACGAGACATGTTCGTGACCTCCGTAACACCTCGCCCCACCACACGGCGCATGGGCGGCTTCACGCTGATCGAGTTGCTCGTCGTGATCATTGTCCTTGGAATGCTGGCCGCGCTCGTCGGCCCGCGCATCTTGGGACGGGTCTCCGAGGCGAAGAGCGCCACGGCCAAGACACAGATCGAGTTACTCGGCGCGGCACTCGACAACTACAAGTTGGACAACGGCTCCTACCCGACGAGTGATCAGGGCCTGGCTGCACTCGACGCGAAACCGACTCGTGACCCTGTCCCGCTCGATTGGCGAGGACCCTACCTCAAGCGCGGCGTGCCGGCCGATCCGTGGGGACGCGCATACCTGTTCAAGAATCCTGGAGAGCACAACCGCAGCGGCTACGACCTCTGGACCCTCGGCCGGGACGGTAAAGAGGGCGGGGCTGACGAAGACGCCGATATCACGAACTGGTAGGCCGAGGCGGCGGTCGGAGCGTACAGGTCAACGGATCGAGCGCGATCAGGCGCGCGGCGCCGGCGCTCCGCACATCGAACGCGCAGCTGCCGGATGGGGCGACCAGCAGTGTGACGGGGACCGAAGCGACCGGCGGAATCCGGCCTCCCGCGCTGTCACCCTCCAAAGCGGAACCGCCGCCCGTCATGTGCCACGCGCCAGTCGACTCGATGCGGAGATAGATGATCTCCCCACGCGCGGCCGCCGCGGCGCGCGCGCGCTCGACGAGCGATTGTAACGGCTGATCCCCGATGCGAGCGCGCAGCACCGCTGGCAGCACCAGGGCAAATGCCAGCGCGAGGATCGCAAGCACCACAAGCAGCTCGATGAGCGTGTATCCGGCGGAGCGTCGCTGGCGCATCGAGAGACATCGTATCCAACGACCCGCGATCGTGCAACAGCCGTGCGACGACCGTGACGTGATGCACGCGATTTGTATCACGACTTCAAGACGAGTACGTGTCATCACACGGTCGCATTGGTGACCGCCCTGTTATCAGCCGACACTAGCATGTCAGACTGCCCCGCCGTCCGCGGGGTGAGCGCGATGGGGAGTCAAGCAGCATCCACCCAGTGGAGGACTGAGTATGCACGGACTGAACCTGCGAAGGGCGGTCACGAGGTGTGTGATCGGCGCCGGGGCGATCGGGATCCCCGCGCTGCTTCACGCGCAACCGAAAGCGTCGGTCACCGCACAGAGCGATGACCAGCGCGGCGGAGAGAAGAGCGCTGGGAAAAACGATCGGTTCACGACCTCGCCGATCAAGCACGTGATCTACATCATGGGCGAGAACCGCACGTTCGACCACGTGTTCGCGACCTACGTCGCACGGCCCGGACAAAGTGTCTGGAATCTCCTCTCGGAGGGCATCATCACGGCGGATGGCAAGCCCGGCCCGAACTGGAACAAGGCCAGGCAGTTCATGGCAATCGACAGTGGCGCTTTCTCGATGAATCCGAAGAAGGTTGGCGCGTACAGCACGCTGCCAGCCGTAAACACGGACGGGGCCCCCATGACGGCCCACTTCCCCACGATTGCGGCCGCAAAGGACACCGAGCCCGCGCTCCCCAACGGCTCCTACATCGAGCTCACGACCGGCGGCACGGGACAAATGAGCGACGTGCCCGACACGCGCTTCCCCGCGAAGCTGGCGAATGGTCCGTTCCAGATCAGCCTGTATACGTCGTACGACTCGTATACCTCGAGTCCCGTACACCGCTTCTTCCAGATGTGGCAGGAGATGGACTGCAACACCAAGAACGCGACGAAGCGGAATCCCAGTGGGTGCCAACAGGATCTGTGGCCGTGGGTCGAGACGACGGTCGGCGCCGGCACCAACGGCAAGCCGCTCCCGGCGGGGTTCACCGACGAGACCACCGGCGAAGGCGCCACCTCCATGGGCTATTGGAACGTGCAAGCCGGCGACGCGCCCTACTTCACCAAGCTGGCAGACGAGTACGCCCTCGACGACAACTTCCACCAGGCCATTGAGGGTGGGACGGGCGCAAACCACATCTTCGTCGGCTACGGCACCGCGATCTACTACGCCGACGCGAAGGGCAACCCGGCGACACCGCCCAGCAACCAGATCGAGGACCCCGACGCGCAGAAAGGCACGAACAACTGGTGGGTACAGGATGGCTACAGCGGCGGATCGTACGTCGGCTGCTGGGACGCGACGCAGCCGGGCATTGCGGCAGTCCGCAAGTACGAAGCCGGCCTGAAGTACAAGGTGCTGGATGCGTGCCGCAAGAACGCCTACTATCTCGTCAACAACTACAACCCCGGCTATTTCGGAACCGGCGTCGCCGCCCCGCTCGGCGCGAACATTTTCACCATTCCTGGCTCGACGCAGAACAACCTCGGTCTGGCGCTGAGCGCCCACCAGATTTCCTGGAAATACTACGGCGAAGGCTGGGCGGGCGGCACCGAGACGGGCGAGGCCAGCACGTATTGCAACATCTGCAATCCGTTCCTGTACTCGACGCAGATCATGACAACCCCGAGTCTCCGTAAGAACCTGCAAGACATCCAGAACCTGTACGACGACATCGACAATGGCTCACTGCCCGCGGTGTCGATCGTCAAGCCGGACGGCTATCTGGACGGCCACCCGGCGTCGTCCAAGTGGGACCTCTACGAAGGGTTCGTCAAGAAGATCGTCGACAAGATCAAGGCCAATCCCGACGTCTGGAAGAACACGGCGATCTTTATCACGTGTGATGAGGGCGGCGGCTACTATGACTCGGGCTACATTCAGCCGCTCGATTTCTTCGGCGACGGCACTCGGATCCCGTTGCTGATCGTGTCCCCCTTCACGGAACACCGCGGTGTGGTGCACGCGTACGGCGACCACGTGTCATTCCCCAAGTTCGTCGAGGCCAACTGGGGTCTGGAGACCCTCTCGGATCGGTCGCGTGACAACCTGCCCAACCCGATCACGCGTCACGACAATCCCTGGGTTCCGGTCAACAGCCCGGCGCTCAGCGACCTGATGGAGGTGTTCGATTTCCACCGCCATGGCGGCTGATCACGCACCAGGAACGCACTGTTCGACCAGCCGGGGCGGCGATGCCGCCCCGGCTGTGCGTTTTGAGCATGTGCAGGCGCGACGGTATCACCTGGCACGCGTTGTGACGGCTTGTGACCGTCACTCACGCGAGCGAGTCTTCGACTACTCACGTTCCAACGGGACGGATGGCAGCTCTCCTGCGGTGCGCGATCGCGATAAGCCTTGCCGCCGTCCTCCACGGATGCGCCGATTCGCCAACGACACCTGTGGCATCGGCCAATGTCGCCGTGGTGACCACGCTGTCCGCCCCCGGCCAATCCGCGGCCTTCCTCACGAGCCCGGCGTTCGCCACGAACCTCGAGCTCGAGCCCGGCGCACGCTATCTGATCGCGATCGTCAACACCGGCACCGACGACGCGACGACCGAGAACTTCACGTTGGTGGGGTCGTATGCGCCGACGGGGTCGCCTGAGCGAGCGCCAACCCTCACGGCCGGAGTGCCGAGCGGGACGACGATTCGCTACCGGGCGTCGGTTGCACCCGACCCGCGCTATCAGCTCACGAGCGACGTAACCAGACGGATCGCGTCAATGCGAAAGCTGCAGCAGCGGCACCTCGCGATGCTCGATCGCGATGCGCGCATTCTCGAGGACCACGCGAGCTTCGGCACCGTGCGCCCCTCGGCAGCGCCACGCAGCGCCGTCGTGCAGTCGCGGTCGATATCGTCGACGGTGGGCACGGTGCAGCAGGTCTACATCGCCAAGGGGTTGGTGGGCACGTGTACCGACGTCGACTCGGTCGGCGCGCGTACCGTCGCCGTCGGCCAGCACGTCATCGTGTTGGCGGACACCGATCGGACCCGCTGGCCGAATGCGTTCCGGCCGGACTCGTCGTTCTATCGAGCCTTCGCCGACGAATACAATGCGATCACCTGGCCGCATCTCCTGACATACATCGGCGACCCGCTCATCCTCAATGCAGCGTTGTCGCGTGTCGGCAAGGTGTCCCTGGTGATCTCACCGGTCTTGAACGGGTTCGCCGGCGGCGTCGCGTCGTTCGTCGACGCGTGCGACTTCAACCAGGTCCGGCCAGGACTGTCGCTCGGCAACCACACGGAGATTTTCTACTACTGGACACCAGATCCCGCGCAAGGCTGGCCCGTGCAGGCGTGGGAGGATTTCCTGCGGGCAACCGCGGCGCACGAGAGTAAGCACATCGTCTCCTTTGCCGAGCATCTCCTCAACAACGACTTTCGAGTGCGCGAGCTGACGTGGCTCGAGGAAGGATTGGCCCAGGAGTCCTCGGAGATCTGGGAACGGCACTTCAATGGTGCGAGAATGGAAGAGCCGCGCGACGTTTGACCAGACCGTCGCATGCGAGCTCGAGTTGATGGCGAGGAGGTCTTCCTGCGATGCGAACGGCACGAAGCCGATCGCGCTCAGCGTCAGTCACCTGCCGTTCCTGTTTGAGTACCTGCAGGAGGAAAGCACCACACCGATGGGTCGGGGCTTGGGGAGCGACACACCGTCCAACTACGGCGCGGGGTGGCAGTTTGCCCGCTGGACAACCGATCAATACGGCTCCAGCGAAGGGACGTTCATCAAGTCACTCATCAATGAGGCGGCCCTCAACGGCCTGCCCAATCTCGCCAAACACACGGGGCGCTCGATCCAGGAGCTTCTCGTCTACTGGAGCCTCGCGTCGGCCATCTTCGATACGACGTCCTACACCGCCGCGGATGAGCGCACCACCAATCCTTCGTTCGATTTCGGCAACATCTTTCTCACCGGCCAGACCATGGTCGGGTGTTCGCCGATGCGCTGCGGTCTCTTCTCGGGCACCGGTTCCCCGACGCCAGCCTACCCCGTGCAACCCGTGATCGACAGCGCCACCGTCAGCCCGCTCCGTACGACGGTGAGGGGCATCCCGGGGACCGCTGCCTACTACGTGCTGCTGATCGCGCCAAACGCAGGAACCGAGCGCCTCGAGCTCCAGAGTGGGAGCGGCGGCGCGATCGCTCCAGGCAGCGCCCTCCGCGTCGGCGTGCTGCGCGTCAGATAGCTCCGAAACCACCATCCCGCGACGGGCCGACGCCACGACGTCGGCACACCGCCAGTGGCAAGCGGGGTGAAGCACGCGAGCATTCCCGCCGACTCGCGCGTAACAGGGGATAGGTGTGGCGTGGTGCTTGCCTGTCGCCCTTCCTGGCCATGATCACGGGATGTCATCTGCGTCGCGCCTTGAAGCGCTGCGCACTGGTAGCGGTTGCCAGTGGGACGACTGGTTTTTGGGGTAGCGACGTCCTGAGCGCGCAGGTCACCACGACGCCGCCCGCGGTCCCCGGCATGCCGGGACAGGCGAGCGGTCAGGCATCCGTCTTCTCGCTGGACTCCGCGATGCGCGCCGCCGACACGGTCACGTTTCGGCCCGATACCACCATGGCGCTCCACGACATCGTCCAAAATGCGCTACGGGCGAGTCCCATCACCGCTGGCGCCGTCGCCGATCTCCGGACCGCCCGGTCCGACGAGCAGGTCGCCGCTGGCGAGTTTCTGCCGACGCTCGATCTCACCTCCAGCGCGCTCCATCACGGGACGCCGTCGTTTAGTGGCATCACGACGGCCGGTGCGGTGACGGGGACGATACCGGGCGCAACGGTCAGCGGCAGTAGCGTGACCGGGCCGAGTGCGCACCAAGCGGTTGATCCCCTCACCGCCGCCCGGCAGGGCCTCGGCCTACAGCTCCAGAGCGCCGTGGCGTCCAGCGCGCCGGTCGTGATCGCCGGGCCCTACGCCACCGGTCTGGTCTCCGGCGTCGCCGCGTGGGACATCTTTACCGCCGGTCGGCGCGGTGCAGACGTACGGTTCGGCCGCGCGGAGACGAGGGCAGCCCTGTCCTCGCAGGTCGAGCAGAACTTCATCGTCATGGCCGACGTCAAGACGGCGTTCTTCAATGTGCTGCGCGCCGAAGATCTCGCGGCCGTGGCGCAGGTCGAGATCCAGCGGGCCCAGGGCGATCTTCGGGCCGCACAGCATCGTCGAGAGGTCGGTACGGCCACGCCAGCCGACATCCTGCAGTTCGAGCTGAATCTCGCGACAGCATTCCAGACTCTCATTCAGGCCCGCATCAACCAACGATCCAACGCATACGAGCTCGGACGGCTGGCCGGTCTCGACCTGTCCGTGGACGCTCACCGAGAGGGCTCGTACGACCCCACTCCGTTGGCGCTCTCGGACTCGGGAGTCATCGCCCTCGCATTGCGCGCGGCACCCGGCCTGCTCGCGTCGCGCGACTCCTCTCACGCAGCCGACGCAGCGGTCGCCGCCGCGAAGACGCAGTACCTGCCCACGCTCACCTTGGGCGGGAGCTACACCTGGTACAGCGCGCCGATCGTGGCCGCCAGCCCCGCCCCAGGATGGGCCGTCGACATCGGCACGACCTTCCCGATATTCAATGGCTTCCTGCGCGAAGCGGTTGTAGAGCGCGCATCGGCTCGTTCGTACGCCGCGCGGTACGCGGCTCGCGACGCAGAACGCTTCACTCGCTCGCAAGCGCAATCGTTGCTCGGTGCCGTGATGCTGGCGGCGGAGAACGTCGCGGTCGCAAAGGGCTCGCTCGCCGTCGCCCAGGAGAACTACCGGGTGGTCAGCACCCGCTACGGCGTCGGCGTCGCCACGGTCCTCGACTTGTCCGTGGCCGAGCAAACCCTGGCGAGCGCCGAGCAAACACTGGTGAACGCGCGCTACGACTACCAACTGGCCCGTGCCAACCTCCAGACCCTCCTCGGCCGTGAGATCTAACCCCTTGTTGTTATGTGGATAGTTCGCCTGGCGCTCCGTCGGCCATACACCACGCTGTGTATGGCACTGCTGATGTTACTGGTCGGTGTGTTCGCCGCACTCTCGATGTCGACGGACATTTTTCCGACCACCAACATCCCGATCGTCTCCGTCGTCTGGTTCTACAACGGCCTGCAGGCCAACGACATGGCCGGCCGCATCGTGACGATCAGCGAGCGCGCGTACACGACCGGGGTGGCCGACATCGAACACATCGAATCGGAGTCGCTCGACAACGTCGCAGTGATCCGCGTCTACATCCAGCCGAGCGGCAATATCGCGTCGGCGATCGCGCAGGTCACGAGCACGTCCCAGGCTATCACGCGCCTGTGCCCGCCGGGCACCACACCGCCGTACGTAATTCGCTACAGCGCGACCGACGTGCCAGTGATGGAGGTCGGCATCACGAGCGAGACGGCGGGGGAAGGGGAGCTCAACGACAACGGCAACAACTTCGTGCGCCCGTTCCTGGTGACCGCGCAGGGCGCCAATCTCCCGCCGGTTTTCGGCGGCCCGCCGAAACAGGTCAACGTCGACATCGACCTCGCGGCACTGCAATCCAAGGGGCTCTCACCGATCAATGTCAGCACGGCGATCAGCCTGCAGAACATCATCCTGCCGGCCGGCACACAGAAGATGGGAACGCGCGAATACCAAGTCGCGCTCAACTCGAGCCCGGAAGTCCTGAGCCGCCTGGCCGACTCGCCGATCCGGATGGTCAACGGCCAAATGGTGTTCATCCGGGACGTAGCCCAGATCCGCCTCGGCGCCGGCGTGCAGACCAACATCGTTCGCATCAACGGTCGCCGCGCCGCGTACATCCAGGTGCTGAAGTTCGGGGCGGCTTCAACCATCGCGGTGGTCAACCGGATCCGGCAGCTGCTGCCAGCGGCGCAGGCGGCCATTCCGCCGGACATCCATCTGAACGTCGTGCAGGATCAGTCACTCTACGTCCGCAACGCGATCAGCGGGGTCATCCGCGAGGGGGTCATCGCCGCCTGTCTCACGGCGCTCATGATTCTGCTCTTCCTGGGCAGCTGGCGTAGTACCGTGATCGTCGCGATCTCGATCCCGCTCTCCATCTTGTCCTCGATCATCGTGCTGTGGGCGTTGGGCGAGACCATCAACATTCAGTCGCTCGGCGGTCTCGCGCTCGCTGTCGGGATTCTCGTGGATGACGCAACGGTCGAGATCGAGAACGTCCACCGCAACATGGCGCAGGGCAAAGACCTGCTGCAAGCCATCATCGACGCGGCATCGCAGGTCGCCGTACCGGCCATCGTCGCGTCGCTCTCGATCTGCATCGTGTTCGTTCCAATTTTCTTCCTGAGCGGCGCATCGGCGTCGCTGTTCAAGCCGCTCGCGCTTGCAGTCATCTTCGCGATTCTCGCGTCCTATCTCCTCTCGCGAACGCTCGTCCCGACAATGGTGCGATACATGTTGGGCGGTGAGCTGGAGATGTATCGGGGGACCGACGAAGAGCAGATCGAGAAACGGCGGAACGCGAACTGGCCGTGGCGCGTCAACGCGTTCGTCGAGGTTGGCTTCGGTCGGTTTCGCGACCGCTATGCGTCCTTGCTCAAGCTCGCGCTCGACCACAAGGTCGTCACGCTGGGGGTCGGCGCGGCCTTCATCGGGCTGAGTATGCTGCTCATTCCCGCGATCGGAGAGGATTTTTTCCCCGCCGTCAATGCCGGGGTGTTCCAGCTCCACGTTCGGGCGCCGTCGGGGACACGCCTCGAGGAGAGCGAATTGGTGTTCGGCGCCGTCGAGCGGACGATCCGCCGGCTCATCCCCGCGGACGAGATCCAGCTCCTGCGCGACAACATCGGGCTTGCGGGCGGTGGCGTGGCGCTCGCGACCGGCGACCTCTCGGTCATCGGCCCGGCCGACGGCCAGCTTCTGGTCGTGTTCAGCCGCAAGCGCAGTCACCCAACCGCCGAGTATCAGCGCCTGGTGCGAGACACACTCGTCCGCGAGTTCCCCGACGATCAGTTCTGGTACCAGCCCGCCGACATCGTCACGCAAGTGCTCAATCAGGGGCTGGCGGCGCCCATCGACGTGCAAATCGCCGGGCGGGCCAAGGATAGCAATTATGCACTGGCCCAGGAGATGGCGAGCGAGATCAAGCGGTTGCCGGGTGCCGCGGATGTGCGGATTCGCCAGGTCATGGATGAGCCACAAATCTTCTTCAGCGTCGACCGGGATCGCGCGCAACAGGTCGGTTTGACGCAGCAAAGTATCGCCCAGGCGATGCTGGTCTCGCTTAGCGGAAGTTTCCAGACGGCCCCGAACTTCTGGCTCGATCCGTCGAATGGGGTGAACTACAGCGTGTTCGTACAGACTCCGCAGTACAAACTCACGAACCTCGCCGAGCTCGCGCAGACGCCGGTCACGAGTAGCGCCGCCGGAACGAACACGACGGTCACGCCGCAACTGTTCGGCAACCTCGCCACCACGGCGCGTCGAGCAGTGCCCGCGGTCGTCAACCACTACAACATTCAGCAATCCTTCGACGTGTACGCCGATCCCGAAGGCCGGGACCTCGGCGGCCTGGCGAGTGACGTCGACCGCTTGATTGACGACATGCGGGCCAAGCTCCCCCGTGGGTCCTCGATCGTGCTGCGAGGGCAGGTGCAGAGCATGCGCTCCTCCTTCAGCGGGCTCATTGGTGGAGTCCTCGCGGCGTTGGTCCTCGTGTTCATTATCCTGATGGTGAACTTCCAGACATTCCTCGATCCGCTCGTCATCATCATGGCGCTCCCCGGCGCGGTCGCCGGCGTCCTCTGGGCATTGTTCGTGACGGGCACGACGTTCAACGTCCCGTCGCTCATGGGGATGATCATGGCGCTCGGCGTCGCGACGTCGAATAGTGTGCTGTTGATCACGTTCGCCGATGACGCGCGGCAAGGCGGCTTCAACGCCCACGACGCCGCGATCGAGGCCGGCACGACACGACTCCGGCCCGTCATCATGACGGCGCTGGCGATGATCATCGGCATGGTGCCAATGGCCCTGGCGTTGGCCGAAGGGGGCGAGGAGAATGCGCCATTGGGACGCGCGGTGATCGGCGGCCTGCTCGTCGCCAGCGTCTATACGCTCATTCTCGTGCCGGTGATGTACGCCACCATCAGGACATCGATGCCTCTCGAGGAGATCACACTGCCCGACGCGACGCCAATTGATGTCCAGTTCGCCGCGCCCGGACACGTGCCGCGTTCACAGACCAGCAGCGGGTCGGGCACGCCGGACGGGACGCCGCACCATGGCTGATCAGATCGTACCGCCCCCTCGCCCCGAACCCGATCGCCACCGGTTGTGGATTGGGACGGCAGTGGTGCTCGGCACGCTGATCGTCCTGCTGCTCGCGGGCCTTCTTCCGCATCGCGCTCGCCAACGCGAGCTCGCGACCCGAGCTCGGCAGGCGGCGCTCGATGACAGCATTCCGCGCGTCGGCGTCGTGCGCATCGCGCGCGGCACGCCCGAAGCGGATTTGATGCTGCCGGGGACACTGCAGGGAAACCATCTGACGTCGCTCTACGCACGATCATCAGGCTATGTCGAGCGGTGGTATGCCGACATGGGCACGCGAGTCCACCGAGGAGAGCTGCTGGCGACTATCGAGGCGCCCGATGTCGACCAGGAATTGGCGCAAGCCCAGCAACAGGCGGCCAACGCACGCGCAACGCTCCAGCTGAATCAGGTGAACCTCGCGCGCTGGAAGGTGCTGTACCGCGACAGCACCGTTACGAAGCAGGAGCTGGACACCTTTCAGGCCAATTATGACGCCTCGGTGGCGAGCGTCGCGGGCGCCGATGCCAACGTGCACCGTTTGGAGGCTCTCGTCGGCTTCCAACGGATCACCGCACCCTTCGATGGTGTCATCACCGCGCGCAACGTCGACAACGGCGTGTTTGTGACCGCGGTCGGGACTACCAATACCCCTCAACCCGCTGGCACCGGAGGCAACACACTAATCAACACCAATGAAGCCACCGAGCTCTTTCGCCTCGCCAGCACGGACACCGTCCGCCTCTATGTCGGCGTGCCGCAGTCGTATGCCGTAGCCCTGCGAATCGGTATGCCTGCGACACTCTCCCTTCGAGACTTGCCCGGCCGTGTGTTCTCCGGCCGCGTCACCCGCACAGCCAACGCGGTCGACGCGGCATCCCTCACCCTGCTGGCCGAGGTCGACGTCATCAATTCCGACCGGTCCCTGCTCCCGGGGATGTTCGCGCAGACGCACTTTCGTTTCGAGCGGTCCAACCCGCCGCTGCTCATGCCCGGCACAGCGATGATCTTCCGCACGTCCGCACCGCAAGCAGCGGTCGTCGGCAGCGATTCCATCGTGCACTTCCGCACCGTCCAGATCGGCCGCGATTTCGGCACCGTCATCGAGGTCGACTCGGGACTCGCGGACGGTGACTACGTGGTCGCCCAACCCAACGACGCGCTCCGCAATGGGCAACGCGTGCGCGCACGCCTCGAGGCGGAGAATGGCGTACCAGGCGCGGACACCGCGCGGGGACAACCGGTCGCGCCGCCACGGACACCAGGCCCGCCGACGACGACGTCGCGAGGCAGTCCACCGGCAAGCCCGCCCACGCCGCCAAGCGGCGCGACGTACAAATCTCCGCCGCAAGTGGAGAGCGGATTCCCAGCCGCTTCGCCTCCGGCGAAGCGGTAAGTAGGGGCGACGCCATGCGTCGCCCGCGTGTTTCCCGGTGATCAACCGAAACGGACGATCGCGAAAATCCCGAGGACGATCACACCGGAGCCCAACAGGCGCAGCGCGCTGAATCGTTCACCCAGTATGAGCCAGCCCGCGACGGCGGCGATGACAATGCTCACCTCGCGCGTCGCGCCGACATAGGCGACCGGCGCGAGCCGAAACGCGACGAGCACCGCGACGTATCCCCCCGCCATGGCCGCCCCGACGAGCAGGATGCGGCGCCATCGGCGGGCCCAGGTCGGCCCGACCCGCGTCCGACGGCTACCCCGCAACACAATGGGCGCAGTCATCGCCGCACCGAGCCAAAAAACCGCGCCTTCGTACCCCGCCGCTGTCACGAACGCGCCGGCCGGCGCGCGACGCATCGCGGCGCCGTCCACGACGGAATAGGCGGAAATGCAGAGCGCCACGCCCAACGTCAATCCAATGTCGGCCCACTGATCAGCGCTCAACGCGCGCTTCCCCGTCGCGTCAGACTGGCGCTGCATAGTCCAAGCGACCATGACGACCCCGACCCCGAGCGCACAGATACCCGCGAGTCCGGCGGCACGAGGCGGCTGCGCGAGGAATACAGTCGTCCACACCGCGAGCAACAACGGCGCCGTTCCCCGCGCGATGGGATACACCACCGACAGATCGCCTCGCTCATACGCGGCCGTCAGCAACAGCACATACACCGCCTCGGCCGCTGCGCTCGCGATGACAAACGGCCAGACCGACACCACGGAATGCCATGCCGCGACGACGGCGGGGCCGAGCAACACGCCGCCCATCGCGAGCGCGAGCCACGTGAGCAACTCGCGGTCGACCTGCGTCTGTTTGACCAGGAGATTCCAGCCGGCGTGTATGACCGCCGCGGTGAGGACGAGTGCTAGAGCCGCCGCCGACATATGCAGCGCGAACCTACGACGTCACCGTGGCCACCCGAAAGGGGCAACACAATCGGCCGATCGGCTGAGCGCCGTAGGGACCGCGCCACCCGAACGGTTTCCCGAGATGCGCGTGTTGGCGGCGAGCACACGACGCGAAGCGGCTATTTTGCGATAAAGTTGCAGCCTGGCAACTGCCGCTCTGAGTTGTTGCGGTTACCCCAAACCCCAGACCCCAAACCCCACACCCGCTCTTCGCCTCTAATGTCCGGCCCCGCACTGCCCCTACCGCTCCTCGTGTCTCAGCGGTCGAATCGCGGCAACAATCCAGAGCAACCCACCGGTTGGCGAGAAAAACTCGCGGTACTGGGGTCATTGCCCAGGCTTCTTCGCCTGGTCTGGGCGACCCATCGCGGCTACACGATGACGATGGTGTTGCTCCGCATCGTCCGCGCGTTCATTCCATTCGCCACGCTGTGGATCGGCAAGTTGATCATCGACATGATCCAGTATCCGCGGGGACGACCAATCGCAATGCTCTGGCGCCTCGTCGCCATGGAATGGCGATCGTCTTGGGCGGCGAGTTCCTGGCGCGCGCGTCGGCTCTTGTCGAATCCCTCCTGGGCGATCTCTTCTCGAACGACATCAGCGTGCGGCTTATGCGCCATGCCGCCACACTGGACCTCGCGCAATTCGAGGATCCAGCCTTCTACGACCACCTGGAACGAGCCCGTCAACAGACGACTGGTCGCATTGGTCTGATCGCTCAACTGTTGGGAATGGGCCAAAACACACTGACGCTCGTGACGCTGGCCGTCACGATTGTCGCGTATTACCCCTGGCTGCTGTTGCTCCTCGCAGCGGCAGTTTTCCCGAGCTTCATCGGCGAGACGCACTACGCCGCACTCAGTTACTCGCTACTGTTCCGACGGACGCCTGAACGGCGCGAGCTCGACTACCTCCGATATGCCGGGGCAAGCGATGAGACGGCGAAGGAGGTTCAGATGTTCGGCCTCGCGCCGTGGCTCACCCAACGGTACCACGACCTGGCGCGCCGATACTTCGAGGAGAACAAACACCTCTCCGTCCGACGCAGCACCGTCAGCGCAGCGTTGTCCGTTCTCGCCACGGCCGGCTACTACGCGGCGTACGTCATCATCCTTCGCGCAACCGCGACCTCGCAGATCACCATCGGCACCCTGACGCTGCTCGCCGGCTCGTTCAAAGGTAGTCGCGACCTGATTCAGCAACTGCTCCTGGCAGCCAGTGACATCTACTCGCAGAGCCTCAACCTGCGAGATCTGTTTGCATTCTTCGAGATCCAGCCGACGATTGCGACGGGCGCAGGCGGAGTCGTCGTGCCGCGGCCGATCCGCGATGGGTTCGTCTTCGAGAATGTCGGATTCCAGTATCCGGGCAGCGATCGGTGGGCCGTCCGGAACGTCAACTTCGCCATTCGGCCAGGAGAACGGGTCGCGCTGGTGGGGGAGAACGGTGCGGGCAAGACGACGCTCACGAAGCTGATCGCTCGCCTGTACGATCCGACCGAAGGGCGTGTCCTGCTGGACGGACGCGATCTGCGAGAGTACGACCTCGCCTCGGTGCGGCAGGCGATCGGAGTCATCTTCCAGGATTTCGTCCGCTACGACATGCGCTTCGACGAAAACATCGGCGTGGGCGAGATCGGGCTGACCAGTGGCTATCTCGAGGCGCTCAACGCGGACAAGGCCAATGCGGTGAGCCCCGATCGCGTGCCGCCACCCATCACCAATGCCGCCGCGCGCTCGCTCGCGACCTCGCTGCTCGGTCGCATGCCACACGGGTACCGCCAGATGCTCGGGAGACGTTTTGCGGATGGCGTCGATCTGTCTGGTGGCGAGTGGCAGAAGGTCGCGTTGGCCCGGGCATACATGCGGACAGCGCAGTTGCTCATTCTCGACGAACCCACTGCGGCACTCGACGCACGTGCCGAATACGAGGTCTTCCTGCGATTCTCAGAGCTCATGGCCGGCCGGATGGCCGTGATCATCTCCCACCGGTTCTCGACCGTGCGCATGGCCGACCGCATTGTGGTCCTGGAAGGCGGCCACGTCGTCGAGGAGGGCACCCACGCTGCCCTCGCCTCCAACGGGGGCGTGTACGCCGAGCTCTTCGAGATGCAGGCCGCGGGTTACAGGTAAGAGGTGAACGGCGGGGGTCCGGGAACCGGGTAATCACAATGACGCCTGCTTTTCGGCGGGTAGGGGCGACGCCGTGCGTCGCCCTCCGTTGCCAAAACAACGCGCAATTCGGCGGCGCCCCCCCACGCGGATGGCCCGGCACCCTGCACGGCGCCGGCAACCCCGGGCGACGCATTGCGTGTGATCTCGGCGCGCCGTGACAGGCCTTGGACCGGTAGGGGCGACGCATTGCGTCGCCCGTTTGTTTACCCGACAGGGGGACGACGGATTGCGACGCCCCGACCCGCTGTCGCCCCCTTCATTAGAAGACACCGAGGCGGCCTGGACCCCACCGTTTAGCCCTTAACTTGTGATCAGCTAAGTGACCATTTACTAAACACTTACGCCACGAGCTCATCCGTATCGCGTCCGCCAGCGAGGTCGTCTTACAGACGCACCCCCCGAAGGCATCCTCCAACAGCGATCCGTATGAGCCGACACGAGTTTACTCACAGCTACGACGGCCAGGAGACGTGGGTGTTCCAGATGGATCCCGTCGCCGGTCCGAAGGGCCTCCGCTACCGCGTCCGCTACGAAAAAGGCACGACCTGGACCGAGTGCCTCCTCCGCAACGCGCCCGTCGGCGCGTCGGCCGAGACCCTCCAGCAGGCGATCATTGATTGGGAAGGCCGAATCCTGAGGCCGACTGGTACCCAGCAACCCGCAGCTTAGGGATCGAACGGCGGGATCAGGGGTCAGGGGTCAGGGAACCGCAAAGAACAGAGGGCCAGTGCGCGTCGCCGCCACTGGCCCTCACGGTTTTCCCCCGACCCCCGACCCCCGACCCCTGATCCCCGACCCCGCCGTTCGGTCTTTTAGAAGATATTGCCCAGCCGCAGCTGTCCCTGCCCTGCGCCCTGCGCAATCTGCTGTTTCTTCTTCACGACCGTGACGGTAATCGTCGACGGATAGGCCTTGGAGTGGTGCACCTCGTTGTGCGCGATCAACGAGGTCGTTTCATCGAAGTTGTTCCCGCCCGTATTCAGGTTCCGGTCGAAACGCGGGAAGTTGCTGCTCGTGACCTCGAGCCGGATGCTGTGACCCGCCTCGAAGTAGTTGCTGGTGTTCATGGGCTGGAACGTGACCTTGTACACTTTGCCCGGCTCCATCCAGGCGAGCGGCTTGTCGTAGCCGTCGCGGTACCGGAGTCGCTGGATCGTTTCATCGAGGTTGTACGCGTGGCCGTCCGGGTAGACGTCGATGAGCTTGATGCTGAAATCGGTGTCCTTGCGGTCCGATGACACATAGAGGGTGACGGTGACCGGGCCACTGACCTCCATCCCCTCTTTCAACGGCGCCGTCGTGTACGTGAGGATGTCGGGTCGCACCTCCATCTTGCGCTGATCCATCGAGCCGCCGACCAGTCCGGGCTCGCAGCACACGTTGCCGCCATACGAAGGCACCGGATTCATCGGGTCGTAGGTGAAGCCATCCGGCTTGTCGCTGCCCGTCGCCTTTGGAGTCAAGGCGCCATCGCCATTCATCGTGTTGGCCTTGCCGTTGCTCGTCAGGAAGAACGACAGCGGCTGCGCGCCGCGCGGCGGCCACACGTCGGATGTCTGCCACTTGTTGACGCCCATTGTGTAATAGCGCACGTGGGGCAGTGTATCGAGCAACCCGTTGTTCTCGCCCTTGAGGAAGTGGTCGAACCACCCATACGTGAGCGAGGCGTAGTCCCACCGCGCGTCGCCTTCGTCCCGCTCGCCGACTACCGTGTGATCCGTCGCCCGCGTGTACGAGCAGTGCAGGGTCGGTGCGATGATCGCGTACTGGTCCTTGGACGCCGACGTTGCGCGAACGTGGTTGAACAGCGCGAGATTCGGACCGACCGACACGTCATACCAGGACATAAAGTACAGTCCCGGGACATTGATAACCATGTCGTCGTGGTACAGGCCACCGCGGTACCACGCGGAGTCGTTCGGTGTGCGTTGGATCATCCGGCCGCCGGTCGCGACAGGCATGGAGTCCGAAAAGATGCCGCGCGGCCCATCGACAGCCTTGATGATGTCTTGTTCGGGCAGGTGCTTGAACGCGTCCATCCAATCGACTCGTGGCGACTGCTGAGCGAGGTCGAAGCTCTTCGAGGCGCGGATCAGGTCCTCCTGCGATGCGTTCGCCGGAAACATCGGACGGACCTGGTTCTGCTCACCGTACAGCCAGTCGATGAACAGCATCTGGACGGCGCCGCCGCGATACCAGTTGCCTTGCTCGTAGTACGGCTTGACGCGTCCGACACCAGCGCCGAAGCCTTCGGGAATGATCGTGGCGAGACCCGGCGGGGCCGTCGCCGCGACGCCCATCTGCCATTCGGCGGTCGATGAACAGCCGATCAGTCCGACTTTGCCATTCGACCATGGCTGCGTGCTGATCCACTGGATCGCGTCGTACCCGTCCGTGCGCGGCGGCCCGAGAATGTCGTAGTTGCCTTGAGAGAAGAAGTGGCCCCGCTCGTTTTGACCGACGTACGCATACCCGCGCTTCACCGCGTCGAGAATCGCCGTCATGTCGGACGGGACACCGTCTCGTACGTCCCAGAAGTTGAAGTTGTACGGGGTCCGAACGAAGATCGCCGGCACCTTCCCCGTGGCGTTCTTCGGACGATAGATATCGGTTGCTAGCCGCGTCCCGTCTCGCATCGCGACCATTTCCTTGCGATCGACGACGGCCACCGACTCTAGCTCTGCCTCCAGCGCAAAGCGACGCGCTTTCGCCGCGGAGTCGAGCGGCGCCCGCTGCTGGGCGATGAGTGCTGGGGCGCAGGTGATCGCTCCGATCCCCAGCACCGCAAGGCAGCGGATGGTGTTGTGCATCTTCCCTCCTGTAAAAAGGACGCTCAGTTGAGGCCGCCGGCCCCCGCACCGCACCCGAGCGACCCTCGACAGCCGGCCGCCATCCCCCTTCCCCCCACACCCTCCGCCAGACAGCAGACGGGTGGGCCCAGCCACTAGAAGCTACGCTCCGAGGCATCCAATCGCTGCATTGATTGCGCACCCATAGACCCACCCCGATCCTGCCCCTGGCCGGTACGGCCGAAACCACACCGCTCGACGCAACCACGTCCCACGCCCGGCGGATACGGTCGAACCCGTCTGGCTCGATGCAACCGCGATCTCGCCCCGGGCGGATACGGTCGAAACCACACCCCGGGTCCAACCACGATCCCACTCCCGGCGGGTACGGGCGACGCATGCGTCGCCCTCCGTGCCCAACCACGACCGTGTAATCTTGTTGCAGTTCCCTGACCCCTGACCCCTGACCCCTGACCCCTGACCCCTTGCAGGAAGGCAGCCTGAGTTCCCTGTCGAACACCTCGGGCATCGAAGACCTGGAGTCGCCGCTGGCGGCCCTGCCGCCCGGTGTCGTGTGCCTCACCGACTTTGAGGTCGCGGCGCGGAGCGTCTTGCCCGACATGGCGTACGCCTATGTCTCGGGCGGCGCAGGAGATGAGCTCACGCTCCGGTGGAACGTCGAGGCGTTTCAACGTATCCGCCTGCGCGCCAGGGTCCTCACCGACGAGCAAGGCAGTGACACGCGCTGCACGATACTCGGCACGCCCCTCGCCTGCCCGATTTTCCTCGCCCCGACCGCGTATCACCGCCTGATGCACCCCGACGGTGAGTTGGCCACCGCGCGTGGCGCCGCCGCGGCCCAAGTCCCGTACATCGTGAGTACCGCGACGACGACGCCCCTCGAGGAGATCGCCGCCGCCGCCGATGGCGTGCGGTGGTTTCAATTGTATCCGCTCATCGACCGACGCCGGACACAAGACCTCGTCGCAAAGGCCGAAGCGGCGGGCTGTCGAGCGGTGTGCCTCACGGTCGACACTCCAGTCGCCGGCGCGCGCAATCGCGAGCAACGCGCGGGCGTCCGGCTGCCCGGCGGTCTCAATGCGCCCTACTTCCACCACGTTGTCGATGCGCAAAATGTGCGCACGCCCTTCATGCCGCTCACCTGGCGCGACGTCGCGTGGCTGCGGTCGGTCACGTCCCTGCCGGTGTTGTTGAAGGGGGTACTCGACGCCGAGGACGCCCAGCGGGCCGTGCAGGAAGGAGTGAACGGGATCATTGTTTCGAACCACGGTGCCCGGAACCTCGACACGCTCCCCGCGACCGTTGAGGCGCTCCCGAGTGTCGCGGCCGCTGTCGATGGCCGGATTCCGATTCTCCTGGACGGCGGCGTGCGTCGCGGGACGGACATCCTCAAGGCGATCGCACTCGGCGCCTCCGCGGTCCTCATCGGCCGGCCATACCTCTTTGGTCTTGCCGTCGCCGGCGCCGCCGGCGTCGCAGCCGTCGTCCGCATCCTCCGCAACGAGCTCGAGGCCGCGCTGGCGCTGACTGGCCGGCCGTCGATCGCAGCGGTCGACAAGACGGTGTTGTGGAGTCAGGGAACAAACCGAAAGGCCGATCACGGTGCAGAGTGACTGGCCTTGGACCGGTAGGGGCGACGCATCGCGTCGCTCGCCGTTGTCGTTGTGGTTGTCGTTTCCTGACCCCAGACCCCAGACCCGCAGCTACAGGTATCGCGGCCTCCCCTGCACAATCCCCACGAGTAGCTCCGCCGGTCGTCGCTCGCCGACACCGACGGCGATGGATTCACGCAATGCACCGCGCCACTCGCGCCGGATGCGGATTACGTGCGAGCGGCCGCATCGACACATCCATCGGTGGTAACTCACGGCATCGAACGTCGGCAGCCGATAAGGACCGGCCAATGCCGACATCGGGCACTGCGGCGAGCACGCGAACACGACCCATAGCACGCCCGGCTCCGGTTCGACGGGCATGCGGCCCCGCGCGTCGAGCTCTCTGAGCTGCAGACGCACCTGCCGAGGACCTAGCGCAACCACGCGTTCCGGCGGGGCGCGGACGACACGCACCACGGCGGCCCCGTCAACCGCGTCTGCGCCGGCCGCGAGCAACGCGCGCGCGCACGCCTCGAGCGTCGCGCCGGTCGTCATGAGATCGTCCGCGACGATGATCCGCCGGCCGCGCACAGCTCCACGCCACGCGCGGCGGACGACATAGGCCCCCTGGCTCTCGCGCAATCGCTCGGTCCGCGACAAGCCCTTCTGCGTAAAGTCGCGAGTCTTCTCGAGGACGCCGAGCCGGAGGACCGCGTGCGAGAGTTTGATCGCGGCGAGCGAGACCAGCATGTGGACGTGCGGTCGGCGGTTTTCGAATGATGGCACGGGCACGAGTAGCGGCCGGTACGCCCGGTCGTCGCCACGAAATGGCCGTGCTCGCATGACCTCGCACACACTCGCCGCGAGCGCACGCGCAAGGGGCACGGCGAGCGACGGCCAATCCGTACGACGCTCCTTGAAGGCGACGACCGCGCGGTAGGCTTCGCCGAGCGACCGCCGGGGCGATCCCGCGCGCCCATGATACGCGGCGACACATCGCCCGTACGGCAGCGCACCACCCAGCGCCGCCTGACTGCAATCCGGGCAGACTAACCGACCGCCGACGCCTACCCACCCGTCGTGCGCGACGTCGTCAGTGCAGCAGAGATGGCAGCGGCGCGCACCGATCGGCTCGCCGAAGCCCCGCCACAGACCGGCCGCCAGGTGCACGGGGTCCTCGCGCGAGCGGTGATCCCGGTTCTGCACCGCGAGATCGCCCGCGAGCACCCACGCCGTCCGCCACGCTGCACCTCGCGCCTCAGGCGGGAACGTCCGGGTCGCACGCACGACCCGCCACCACACATCGACCCCGCGGCGGCGCTGCCGCATCCCGGTATCCTGTCAGGCCGCGCTCCCTGCTGCGCCATCATGGGAGCGCGGCGAGACCAGTGGAGCGCGAGAGCTACCGCACCGCCACCTGCTCCACCAACGGCATCACGTCTTCCGCAAAGCGCTCCATCTCCTCGAGCTGCGGGCTGCATTGCAGCAACAGGAGATCGACGCCTGCGTCGGCGAACGCTCGAACACGCTCGGCCACCATCTCCGGAGTCCCGACCAGACCCGCGCGCAGGCCGCGGTTCGACACCGAATAGTCCTCGAGGCTCACCTGCTGGTCGAGTTTCGTGTGCGCAATCCAGTCGCGGTAATTCCCGTAGCCCGGCGAGCCCGGCGCGACGTTGGTGATCCGGGCGCGCTCGCGCTCGGCTTCCTCGAGACTCGACCGGACGATGACGTAGGCCGCCATGCCAAACGTCATGGGAGGAAGATCGAGCGCTTCGCGCCGTGCGCGCATGTCGGCCACTTTGGGTGCGACCCGCTCGGGGGGATCCCCGTGCATCACGTACGCGTCACACTTCTGCGAGATGAGCGACTTGGCTGCCTCCGATTCGCCGCCGGCATAGACGACGGGAAGCGGGTCTGGCTTGGGAAACAGAACCGTCTCGTCCGTGGCGTAGTAGCGCCCGCGAAACGAGAAGCGTGGCTGCGTCCAGACACCGCGCACGACGGACAGCCACTCGTCCGTGCGCGCGTACCGGTCATCGTGTTCGTCGAAGCGCACCCCGTACCGTCGTGCCTCGTCAGCCCACCAGCTGGACACGACGTTCAGCGAGATCCGTCCCGGCGCGACCCCCGCGATCGTCGCCGCCTGTTTCGCCAGGATCGCGGGCTGATGAAAGGTCGGCCGCACGGCAATCATCAGCTCGAGATGGTCCGTCACCGCCGCCAGGGCGGCGGATAGCGACCATGCGTCGAGTGACGGCGCATCGATGCCCTTGATGTCGTTGAGAAACAGCTCGGCCACCAGCGACAGATCGTACCCGATCTCCTCGCTCCGCCGCGCGAGCCGCTTCACGTACCCCCACGAGGTTTCCATCTGCTCGTCCGGCACGTTCCGCAGCCAGCCGCCGAACACCGGCATCCAGTAGCCGTACCGCATCACCGGTCGCTCCCGATCGCTCATGACTGCCCCCACCCGCTCTCGCCAGCAGCCGCCGTGACTCCCGCATCGACAACGGGCGCCGAAGCGGATCGTCCGTGCCGCGTCGACCCGCCTTCGTCCGCGCGCGCCAGGAGGTAGTCGACCAGCCGCTCGTGCGGGTCGAATCCCACCACGCGCCGTGCATCCGCGACGAAGTTCGAGAGTGCATTGACGTCGTAGAAGTAGTGCTGTCCATCGCGATCATCGATCAGATACTCAATGCCGCCCACATCCAGGCCGACGTGCCGCGCGATCTGCTCGACTTCATCGATGATCGAGGCCGGCGGGTCCGCCCGTTCCACCCGCATCCCAGTCTTCGGCGCGTCGAGCGCACACGCGGCCCGCGACAGGGCACGACCGTCGGTGGTCTGGCATACATCCGCCGGACACAGGTTGAAGAGGGAGTCGGGCGCAGGGAACACGTTGATCGCGTACAGGTACCGGCCGCCAAGGACCTCTACTCGGGTGATGTGACCCGCGCGCAGTGGGGCCATCTCCTGCACCAGCGCGACACCGTCGACGCCCAAGTCGAGCGCGCCGTCGCTCGCCGCCTGTTCGAGCGCGGATCGATTCTCGAAGCGCTCGATCCCGGCCCCGCTGCCTCCGACATTGGCTTTCACGAGCACCGGATACCGGAGACCTCGCGCAGCCTCGAGTACCGCCTGCGCACTGTTGGCGAGCCGCGTCACCGGGTACGGGACTCGCAGCGACTCGAACGCTTCGATCTGTAACGCTTTCGTAATGTCCATCTCGTAGGCCGAGGCACCGTTGACGACCGCGACGCCGATGCGCTCGAGGTAGCGAAGCCACTGAAGTGTGTAGAAGGTCGATTGTCGATGCCCGCGCAGGTACGCCGACGGACTGGCGCGATTGAACACGAGCGAGTACGGCACAGTTCGCTCGCTCGGGTCGTAGTGGTGCGAGGCCGCATCCAGACGCACGTATGCCACAGCGCGGCGATCGAGCTCGGCAAAGAGTGGGCGGAACCAGTCTGGATGCTCGTGGAAGATGGCGATCGGTAGCATCACAACGGAGGGTTGGGGATGGGGACTTCGGAACGGAGAGCGCGACGACGAATCCCACGCGGGCGTGTACCAATCACGAGGGCCAGGAACAAAGTTCCTGGCCCTCGGTCCCTCGCTGACCGCCGACCCTGTCGTTACGGCAAAGAGTCCAGCGCGACGATCGGTGCGATGTGGGCTGCCGCGAGGCCTGGCTCGACTGCCTTGCGGTCCCCAACTACGACGATGGTGAGATGGTCAGGATCGAGATGCTGCTGCGCCGCATCCTGGACGGCCGCGAGCGACACGTCCTCGAATCGCTCAGTCAGATGGTCGTAGTAGTCGAGCGGAAGCCGAAAAGCGAGGACTGCGCGCGCCGCGTCCGCCGCCTCCGGGACGGTAGCGAATTGCAACGGGAGCGACAGCGTTTCCGTGCGCTTGGCGAACGAAAGTTCCGAGTCGGTAACGGGTCGCGTCGAACGGATGTCCCGGAGCTCCGCCGTCAGGATGACAATCGAACTGTCCGTCGTCGGTGTCGATACGTCCGTCTGGATCTCGAATGTCGATGGTTGCGGGATCCGCCGGTACGCGAAACCGGAGTTCGCGCCATAGGTGTAGCCGTGCACCTCACGCAACGACAGGTTGAGTCGGCTATTGAACGCCCCGCCCAGGACCGTGTTGAGCAGTTCCAGCGCGTAATAGTCCTTGCTGTCACGCGGGGGGCCGAGCTCGCCAGCCAGGATCACGCTCTGCGGTGAACCGGGACGATTGTAGACGTAGATGTGCGTCGCGCCGGCTGGCTGCGGGAGCGGTGGGGTGACCCATCCATCTTCGCCACCCGGTTGGAGGTCGCCCACGACCTGCTCGAGGGCTGCGACGGCGCGATCAGCCGTGATGTCGCCAGCGACAATGAAGCTGATATTGCGCGGGCGATAGTAGTCGCGATGAAACGCTACGAGGTCGCCACGCGTGATCGCAGCCACGCTCTGGGGCGTCTCGGTGCGCGCGTACGGGTGCGCGGGACCATACAGCTCGGGCGCGAACACACGCGACGCCAGATAGTCGGGCTGACTCTTTGACCGCTCGAGACGGGCGATCGTGTTCGCCTTGATGCGCGCAAGCGAAGAGTCCGGAAACGCAGGGTGTGTGAGCTGATCCACCATCAGGGTCAGGGACCGCTCGAAGTAGGTCGGAATGGTGAAGAACCCCAGCGCGCCCACCTCCGTCCCGAGATCGGCCTCGGCTCGTGCGATCTCGTTCGCGCTGCGCGACGTCGTGCCCTCAGCCAGCATCTGGCCGGTCAGTGCGCTGACACCCTCCTTGCCGACCGGGTCGAGCAACGCGGGCGCCACGACCAGCGCCGACACGTCGATCACGGGGAAGTCGTGATTCTCCAGCACCGCGACGCGAATGCCGCTTCGAAGCGTGCGCATCTCGATCCGCGGCACGCGGACCGCCGGAGCAGGCCCCGGGGTCGGTCGCGGCGGCGATGCAGGCTCCTGACCGGAAGCTGCCCGGGTGTCGACGGAGACGCAGGCCATCATCACCCACAGCACGGCGACGCCGGCTCGATACGCAAGGCGGGACATCAGGTAGCCCCCTTGGGCGCGCGTTCTGGCGCCTTGGTCACGTTGACGTAGGGGCTGGTGGGCTTGCTCGCGAGGTCCAGGTGCCCGGCCGGGACCATACTCAGAATCACTCGCCCGGGTGTGAGGTACTGCCGCGCCACTCGCTCGACATCGGCCGGCGTGACCGCCTGTGCTTCCGTGAGGTCCACCTGAAAGTGGAGCGGATCATTGAAGAAGGTTTGCCCTTCAGCTAACTGGTCTGCCCGCGACTCGGTGGACTCGAGACCGGTGATCGTACCGACGACCGCGAACCGCTTCGTGCGGTCCACCTCTGCCTGCGACGGCGCCGTCGTGCGCAGCGCCGTGAGCACGCTGTCGGTGAGCTGCTCCAGTCGTGTGAGCGACACACCGGGTCGCGGGCTGATACTGATGCTGAAGACGCCCTCGTTCTCGTGCTCAGTGTTGCCAGCCGACACGCTCGTGGCCATCTGGCGGTCGTACACCAGCAGCTTGGTGAGCCGGCTGATACGATCCTGCGTCAGCATGTCCCCCAGTGCGTCGAGCGGCGCCGCATCGCGGCTGTGCACGCCGACCGTCGGCCACGCCATTTCCAGCCGCGGAAGTGTCGCCTTCGCATCTTCGAGAACCAGCCGATGCTCGCTGGTCAGCGTCGCGGGCGACACGACCGGGCGTTGGATCTCGGGGCCTCGCGGAATCGACCCGAAGTACTGCGCCACTAGAGCGTGGGTATTCGCGATGTCGAAATCCCCGCAGATCGACAGCGTCGCATTCTCGGGCGCGTAGTAGGTCCGGAAAAACGACTTGACGTCGTCGAGACTCGCGGCCGACAAGTCAGCCATCGAGCCGATGACCGGCCACGAGTACGGGTTTGTCGGCGGGAACAACGCCGCGTCCAGTGACTCGCCCGCCTGGCCGTACGGCTGGTTGTCCACACGGTAGCGCCGCTCGTTCTTCACGACGTCCCGCTGGTTGTCGAGCTTCTCCTGCGTGAGTGCCGCCGCCAGCGTGCCCATGCGATCGGCTTCGAGCCACAGCACCGTCGCCAGGTAGTTGGCCGGCACCGTCTCGAAATAGTTCGTGCGATCGTTGTTGGTCGTCCCGTTCATCGTGCCGCCAGCGTCCTCGATCGTCTTGATGTGCTCCCCTTTTGCCGCGTGCGCCGAACCCTGAAACATCACGTGCTCGAAGAGGTGCGCAAATCCCGTCCGCCCGACATGCTCGTTCTTCGAGCCCACGTGATACCAGATGGCGACTGACACGACGGGCGCACTCGTATCGCGCGACAACACGACGGTCAAACCATTGGGCAGCGTGAACCGATCGACAGGAATCTTCGGAATCGGTAAGGAATCGGGACCGCCACGTCCATTCGCCGACCGCACGGTATTGTCAATCGGCGGGTAGGGGCGACGCATGCGTCGCCCGCCGTTGTCGTTCACACCAACGCCGCTGCCGTTGACATCATTGCCGGCAGCGGCGGCGCTCTGCGCCGGAGAAACGAGAAACGCGGAAAGGAGAGAGGAGAGGAAAAACAATCGCCAACGGGCTCGCTCGCTCATCGCCGTTCTCCTTTCTGCGGGTCTCCTGTCTTCAGGGGCCGAAAACGCCCCTTCAGCGTCCAGCGTCTAACGTCTAGTCTCACTCGATATCGTCGATTGATCGAGGCCAGTCTTGTTTGAGCAGACGAGAGAGCGCCCGATCGGCGAGCAAACGGCCTCCCGTCTGACACCTCGCACAGTAATTGGTTTCGTTGGCCGCGTAGCGAATGCGCTGGACCGGTGCTCCGCAGACCGGACACGGCTGTCGGAATCGACCGTGCACGGCCATGCCCTCTCGGAACGCGGTGACCGTCTCCGGGAACCCGGCGCCGGCCTCCGCCCGAAGACGCGCAACCCACTCGCTCAAGACCGCACGAGTCGCCACATACAGGCGCTGGATCTCATCCGGCGTGAGTCGGCTCGTGAGCGCGAGTGGCGACAGCTGAGCGCGATGCAGGATCTCGTCGGAATACGCGTTGCCGATGCCGCTGAACAGCTGCGGGTCGGTGAGCGCGCGCTTGAGGGTATGGTTCTCGCTCCGCAGTCGCTGCGTGAACTCGAGGGGGCTCGCGTCCAACACTTCGAGTCCGCCCCGGTCGAACGCCGCGAGGCTCGCGGCGCCGCGCACGATGTGCAGGGATGCCCGCCGGGTCGTCCCCGCCTCGGTGAAGTAGAGCGTGCCGGTCGGAAAGACAAAGGTCGCGAGCACCAGTCGAGCGGGTACGGCGGCCGGCCCTCGGCCTCGCTTTGCCCCGCCGCGGGGACGCTCGGGCTCGCCGCCGTTCGTGGCCTCGGCCGGCACGCGCCACCGAAGGCGCCCTGCGATCATCAGGTGGATCACGATGTAGAGATCCTCCTCGAGCGCCAGAACGATGCGCTTCCCCAGGCGACGGACGTCCAGGACCTTTCGCCCTTCGACCAGCGCGACCGGCGGCTCGACGGTCCGAAGCACGAACGGCTTGTCGATCACGAGCCGCTCGAGACGTTGGCCCACCGCAACGGCGGCCAACCGCTCGACGTACACCGTGACGTCCGGCAACTCGGGCATTTGCTTGATCATGCTCACGTGCGGCCCTACATTGCCAGTCTCGGCGCGAGTAGCTCAGCTGGATAGAGCGTCGGCCTCCGGAGCCGAAGGTCGTGGGTTCGAATCCCGCCTCGCGCGTTCGGCCAAAAGCCGGTGGACACAGCCGAGGCCCAGCAACGGTCCTCGTTCGCCCACTGTGTCTGTCCGCTGGCGTGTGACTTGCCCTCCACCCCCGCATTGTTGCCGCCGGCCTGCGGCCCTCAGTTCCTCTCGTTTCGGCCGATTCCCACTTCCCCCCCTTGCCCAGATCTCCTCGTTGGTCGGGATTGCTCCCGGGCCTTGGCGTCGCCGCTGCGGTGGTGGCTGCAACGGCGGCCGCGCTCATCTTCGGGCGACTAGGCGTCGTCCACGGCCGCACCATGCGCCTCTATCTCGCGACCAATCGCGGCGGGGGCGTCATCCCTGGAACGGAAGTCTGGCTGGATGGAGTCAGGGTTGGTGCGGTGCGATGGGTTCGCTTCCAGCCCCCGACCGCCGACACGACGCGGCGACTGTTGATCGCACTCGATGTCATCGAGAGTGTGCGCCCACACATCCGGCGTAACACCCGTGCGGTCCTCGAGCCAGGTGGGGACCAGCTCGGCGCGCCAGTCGTGCAGCTCTCGGGTACCGACCCGCGCGCGCCGGCGATCGAGGACGGCGACACGATGGTCTCGAGCCATTCGAGTCAGCTCCGAGAAGCGCGTGAGCGGGTCGCCGCCGCAGCGCAAACCCTACCAATCGTTCTGGACAACATTCAAGCCGTCCGCGACCAGGTGGTCTCGCAGTCGGGCACGATCGGCGCGCTCGGCAGCGACAAGGAAATCCGCTCGCGTCGCACGCTCCGTGACGAGGCCGCGCGCCTCGCACGCGATACCGCGTATCAAGGCGGGACGCTGGCATTGGCGTTCAGCGCGAGCTTTGCCGATCGGGTGCGCGCCGTGTTGGCCCGGGCCGATTCCCTCGTTCGGAACGCCACGGCGCCGCGTGGCCCCATGCGCCCCGGGGGATCGGCGCAACGCCTCGCGCGTTCCCTTGACGACGTCGACGGCCAGCTTTCCACCCTGTCCGCGAATCTGGCGCAGATGCACGGACCAAATGCCACGGATTCGATCGCAGCGACCTCACTGCGCGACCAGATCGACCAATCCCGTGACCGACTCCACTCCTTGATGACCGACGTCGCGCACCGGCCGTTACGCTATATGAGTTTCTGACACCGGTGGCCGGCGCGATTGTCTCAGAGCCGGTCCCTCCTCACCTTATTTCGTCGTGGACATCATTGATCTGAAGCGGAAGACCGTCGCCGAGCTGCAGACGGTCGCCGACGACCTGCATATCGAAAACGTCGCTGGATTGCGCAAGCAGGATCTCATCTTCCGCATCGAGCGGCACCTGCTCGGCACTGCGGTGGAGTTGCACGCGAGTGGTGTGCTGGAGATCCTCGATGAGGGCTACGGGTTCGTCCGCAGCCCGGACTGGAGTTACCTCGCGGGTCCGGACGACGTGTACGTGTCGCCATCGCAGATCAAGCGATTCGACCTGCGCACGGGAGACAGCATCACCGGCCAGGTCCGACCCCCGAAGGATTGGGAGCGTTACCTCGCCCTGCTGCGCGTCGACACGGTCAATGGCGATCCGGCGGTCGCCGGCGCGCCGCGTCCCGTCTTCGACAGCCTGCGTCCACGCTATCCGGACCAACGGATCCACCTCGAGACGAACAGCGGCGATCTCAGCATGCGCGTGGTGGATATCGTGGCACCCATCGGCAAGGGTCAGCGGGGCCTGATCGTCGCACCGCCTCGAGCGGGCAAGACCATCCTGCTGCAGAAGATGGCCAATGCCATCGTCGAGAATCACCCGGAGATCGTCTTGATCGTCCTGTTGATCGACGAACGCCCCGAGGAAGTCACGGATTTTCGAGAGAACGTTCTCGGTGCCGAGGTCGTGAGCTCCACTTTCGATGAGCCTCCGCACCGCCACGTGCAAGTCGCCGATATGGTGATCGAGAAGGCCAAGCGGCAGGTCGAGCACGGCCGGGATGTGGTCATCCTCCTCGACTCCATCACGCGGCTGGCGCGCGCGCACAACACGGTCGCGCCGCACTCGGGCAAGATCCTGTCGGGCGGAGTCGAAGCGCAGGCACTCCAGAAGCCGAAGCACTTTTTCGGGGCGGCACGCAAGATCGATGGTGGCGGATCGCTCACGATCATTGGCACCGCGCTGGTCGAAACCGGGTCCCGCATGGACGAGGTGATCTTCGAGGAGTTCAAAGGGACGGGCAACATGGAGCTGGTCCTCGACCGCAAGATCTCCGATCGGCGGATCTATCCCGCGATCGACATCGGTCGGTCCGGCACGCGTCGGGAAGAGTTGCTATTCGAGCCAAGTGAGGCCAATCGGGTGTTCCTCCTTCGCAGCTTCCTGGGCGATATGCCGGAAGACGAGGGCATCTTTTTCCTGCTCCAGCGGATGATGCGCTCCAAGACGAACAAGGAGTTCTTTGCCACGATGGCCGAGGGCTGATTGACGGACGTCCGTGCAACAGCATCGGGCTCGCGACGGCTGCTGGCGATCGACTACGGAGATCGTCGAATAGGACTCGCCGTAAGTGATCCCACCGGTATGATCGCCTCGCCCGTCGGTCATCTCGAGCGGCGTGCGGGCAAGCGCCCGCCGGTCGCCGAGCTGGCGCGCCGGGCTATCGCCCTCGAGGCGACGGGTATCGTGCTCGGGCTGCCACTCGACGCGAACGGCGACGAGACGCCGCGGGCCGCCGACGTGCGTGCGATGGGTACCGCGCTCGCCGCGCGCACCGGGCTTCCCGTCCGATATGTCGACGAGCGATTCACGACCGCCGCGGCGTTGCGCGCCGTCGAGGCGATGGGCGGTTCGACGCGCGGCCGGAAGGGTGACGTCGACGCGCTCGCCGCGACTGTGCTGCTGCAACATGCACTGGCCCTTCCCGAGTAGACCGGCCGATCGGATCGCGAGCGCCGGTCGCCGCCGCCGCGACGTGGCCGTCGGCGCCGTCACGGCGCTCGCGATGGCCGCCTGCAGTGGGCGCCCCAGCGGCGTACCCCGGCGCGTCATCATTCCGCCGGGCGCGACTCTGCGCGCCGCAGCCGACTCGCTTGCCAACCACGAGGTAGTCGATGCCCCGTGGCTGTTCCGCCTATACGCCGGCCTTGCGCGACACGATGCCGACCTGAAGCCGGGGACGTATATGCTGCAGCGCCATCTCGGCTGGCATGCGGCACTCGACGCGATCACCCGCGGCAAGGGCCTCGTTCACGTTGTCACGATTCCCGAAGGATGGGAGTTGCGCGAGATCGAGCCGCTGCTCGAGCGCGTGCTGGACGTACCGGCGGATTCGCTCGATGCCGCCGTCCGCGACTCCGGCTTGCTCACCAGCGTCGGCGCCGCGGGTCCAACGCTGGAAGGCTTCCTCTTCCCGGACACGTACTTCTTCCCCGACGGCGTCTCCGCGCGGGCAGCGGTCGCCGAGATGGTCCACGAGTTCGAGCGAGAGTGGCGTCCCCAGTGGGACAGCGCCGCGCAGTCCCTGGGCCTGTCACGCACCGAAGTCGTGACCCTCGCATCGATCATCGAGAAAGAAGCACGCCTGGCCGACGAGCGCCCGCTGATCTCCGCGGTCTATCACAATCGCCTGCGTCGGCACATGCCCCTGCAAGCCGATCCCACGATACAGTACGCCCTCGGCCATCACGTGGAGCGGATCACGTTCAAGGATCTCGAGGTCAGGTCCCCGTACAACACCTACCGCCACCGCGGCCTACCGCCCGGGCCCATCGGATCACCAGGTGTGGCGAGCCTCGACGCCGCCCTCGCGCCCGCGGCCGTGCCGTACCTGTACTTCGTCGCCGCACCGGACGGTCATCACGAGTTCCGAACGACGTTTGCGGAGCACACGGCCGCCCGCCATGCGCTGCGCCGTCAGGCGCGGCAGGAAACGCGATGAACGAGACCGCTCGGAATGCCTGTCGACTGATTGCGATCACGGATGACATCCGCGATGGACGCGAGGGAATCACCGCGCGAGCGCTGGCGGCCATGCGCGGCGGCGCGACCATGATCCAACTGCGTTTGAAGCACGTCGACGCTCGATCCCTGGCGGATATCGCGCGCGCGCTCGTGACCGCGCTCCCAATCCCCGTCGTGATCAACGACCGCGCGGACGTCGCCATGGCCGTCGGCGCGGCGGGCGTGCACGTGGGCAGCGACGATCTGCCCGTGGCGGCCCTGCGGCGCATCATCCCGGCGGGATTCATTGTCGGCGTCTCGGTCGGATCGGAGAGCGAGGCCGCCGGCGCCGCGGGGGCCGACTACGTGGGAATCGGCCCCGTGTACGGGAGCGGCTCGAAGCTGGACGCGGGCGCGGCCATCGGCATCAGCGAGTTCGGGCGCCTCGCCGACATTGTCCGACTGCCCGCCGTCGCGATTGGCGGCATTACAGCGGAGACGGCGCCCCCCGTGATCGCGGCCGGCGCGATTGGCATCGCCGTCATCGCGGCGATTTTCGGTCGCCCCGACCCTGAGGGCGCGGCCCGCGCGCTGCGGGCCGCGATCGACCGCGTGCAGCCGGCGACGCGGACCGCGACGGGGCCTGAGCCGCCAACTCCGTTGTCTGCCAGCGAAAGTTGACGTCGGGCGTCTCGCCGCGCCGCGTCCCCTGCGGTCGGCGACGCTCGGTGTGGCGTGGCGGATCGTGCGAGCGGCGCAACGCGACCGCGAGCGCCCGCTGGACGTCCTCCCGCAAGAACACATTGACGAGGTGGGGATCGAACTGGGTACCTCGACCGGCGCGAATCGTCGCCACGCCGTCGCGAAACCCGCGTGCTCTGCTGTAGCGACGGTGCTGCGTGACGGCGTCGAACGTATCGGCCACCGCGACGACCCGTGCAGCGTAAGGGATGCGAGTCCCGGCGAGCCCCTCCGGGTAACCGGTGCCGTCCCAGCGTTCGTGGTGCGCCAGCACGCCGATCGGGAGGTCAGGGTAGAACGCGGCGAGGGGCGCGAGCACGGCTGCACCGCGTGCGGGGTGCGTCGCAATCGCCTCACGCTCCGCGCGGGTCAGGCGCGCGCGTTCGTGAATGATGTCGAATAGCGCCTCATGGATCTTGCCGATGTCGTGAAACAGCGCCACCCGCTCGATCTCGTGTTGCGTCGATTCGTCGGCGCCATCCGCATTGGCGAGAATGAGCGCGTATCGCGCCACCCGCCGCACATGGGCGCCGGTCTCTTGATCGGTGGCGTCGATCGCGTTGAGCAGAGTCTCGGACAAGGCCGCAGCGAGCCGTTCGGCACGTCGCCGCCCCCGTCGCTCGCGCGCTAGCAACGCAGCGCCGAGCGTCGCCGCAGACGCTCCGAGCGTCGTCAGCGGTCGTTGAGGCGCACTGCGGTCGGAGTCAGGCTGAGGCATGCAGAAGATTAACTACGGGGGTCAGGGGTCAGGGAACAAATCGAGAGGCCGATCACTGCGCACGGTGACCGGCTTGGACCGGTAGGGGCGACGCATTGCTTCGCCCGTTGTTGTCGTTGCGGTTGTCGTTCCTGACCCCTGACCCCGACCCCTGAGTCCCGACCCCCGTTGTTAACCTTCACCACGTGACCGACGCGCACGCCACCATCACCACCCGAGGCGAGAAACGGGTGACGCGCGGCCATCCGTGGATTTTCCGCAGCGATCTCGTCCACCCGCCCTCGGCGCCGGCCGGGCCGGTAGCAGTCCGGGACGCGCACGGCCACCCCCTCGGCTGGGCGCTGTGGAGTCCCGAGTCCGTCATCGCGCTGCGGATGCTCGATCGGGATCCGAGCGCATGCATCGACACCCGCTGGTGGCGACAGCGCCTGGCCGCGGCCATCGCGCGCCGTCGGGGGATCGCGGCCGAGACGACGGGCTACCGGCTCGTGCACGCCGAGGGCGACAGCGCGCCGTCGCTCATTTGCGATCGATATGATCGCTGGCTCGTTGTGCAGTTGCTGAGCGCCGGCCTCGAGGCCTGTCGGCCGCATATCGTCGACGCGCTCGCCGACATCGTTCAGCCGGCGGGCATCCTGGCCCGCCACGATGCCGCCGTGCGCCGCAAGGAAGGACTGACGACGACCGTCGAAGTGCTCCTGGGCGAGGTCCCTCGCGAGATCGAGATCATGGAACATGGGGTGCGATACATCGCGGCCCCCTGGGACGGCCAAAAAACCGGTGCCTTCCTCGATCAACGAGAGAACCGCGCGATCGTGGCGACCATCGCGCGCGGCCGCGCGCTGGATTGCTTCAGCTATCACGGCTCCTTCGCGTTACACCTCGCACGACGCGCCACGCACGTGACCGCGCTCGACAGCTCCGGTCCAGCCCTCGAGCGCGCGCGCGCCAACGCGGCACTCAACGGCGTCGAGGCGATCAGCTTTGTCGAGACCGACGCGTTTGCGTTCCTGAAGTCGGCTGAACGCGCTCGCGAGCGATATGATACCGTCGTGCTCGATCCACCAGCGTTCGCCAAGACGCGGGCGGCAGTGCCCGATGCGCTGCGGGGCTACAAAGAGATCAATCTCCGCGCCATGCGCCTGCTGACCCCTGGTGGATGGCTGTATACGGCGAGTTGCAGCTTCCACGTGGGACGCAGCATGTTCCTGGAGATGTTGATGGACGCCGCGGCCGACAGCGGCCGCCGGCTCGCCCTCCGACGCGTGCTTGGGCAGGCAAGCGACCACCCGGAGTTACTCACCGTGCCGGAGACTGGCTACCTGAAGGGTGCGCTGCTGGAGGTCGTGGAGTGACTCGCGTCGCCCGCTGCACCACCCTGCCTTGGGCCGGTGGGGCCGACACATACGTCGCCCGTCGTCGGGCGCACTGCGGGACCGTTCATCCATGACGGCGCCCGATCCGACGCGTGCGCCGCGAGCGACGCCGGACGCGGTGGCACTTCCCCGGGATTGGGCCAGCCACCAGCCGGCGGTGCGACGAGCGCTCACTGTCGTCCTGATCATTAACATCGGCGTCGTCTGCGCCAAGCTCGGCGTCGGATGGGGGACGGGCTCGCTGACTGTGTTGGGTGCAGCGCTCGAATCCGGACTGGATCTGCTCAACTTGATCATCGGCATGACGCTGGTGTCCATCGCCGCCCGCGCCCCGGACGAGGACCACCCCTACGGGCACGACAAGTTCGAGTCGCTCGGCACACTCGCCATCGTCGGATTTCTGTCCATTCTCGTGCTTCGAGCTCCTGCGTGAAGCAGTCGGCCAGGTCGTCCACCGCGTCGCACCGCTGCGCCCGTCGCTCGCCGATGTCGCCGTCTTGGCCGGGACCGCACTCTTGAACGTGGTCATTATCTGGTATGAGAAACGACGCGGTCGCGCCCTCGAAAGTGCCTTCCTCATGGCGGACGCGGCGCATACCAGCAGCGATTTCTACGTGACGGTACTGGCGGTCACCTCGCTGGTATTGGCCATGCTGGGTCTCGCGAACTTCGACGCGCCGCTCGCCATCCTTGTCGCGCTCATTATCGCCCGCAATGGCTACGTCATTCTCCGTAGATCGGTCCCCGTGCTCGTTGACCAGCGTGCGGTCGACGCAGCGCGCATTCGCCAGCTCGTGGGAGACGTGCCGCGCGTCCGAGATGTCCGCGTCGTCCGCTCACGGGCCACACAGTCGGGCCTTCTCTTTGCAGAGGTCACCATCGGGGTCGCCGCCGGAGCGACCGTCGCCGACGCCCACGCCATCGCCGATGCGGTGGAGGCCCGAATCCGTCAAGCCCTCGGCGCGGCGGAGGTGACCGTGCATGTCGAGCCCGCCTAACAACTTGCGAATCAAGCGTGATGCTCTACTTTCCTAGCGGGCGATAGCGGACCCCAACCGTCACGCATTGCGAGCGCGCTCACTCAAGCACGAGTACGAAGACTACGTCGAGCGGGAGATCGAGAACTATAAGGACTCTCTCCCGCGCCACGTCCTCCTGAGCATCGGGGACGAGGCGGTGGCGGCCATGCGTCAACAGTCGCAATTCGTGCTCACGGAGCTCGTGCTGTGGGAAGAAGTGGACCGCATCATCATGCGCCGCCTGCGAATTCCGACGTACCCGACATGGCGCAGGCGATGCTTCCGCACCCTGGAGCAGTATCGACAGCCCGAGCACTGGGGCCTGCGCCCCGAAAGCGCGTTGGTGCGATCGATTCAACCGGACGGCGAGGCGCACGTCCTGGTAACCGGTGGCGCGGCTGAGCGCGCGGCGTTGTACCTCGCGGCGCGCGGCTGCGATGTGACAGCGGTTGGGGAATGCGCAGATGTGCTCGACCGCGTGATGATCGCGGCGGGTGCCGCGGGACTGACACAGCGCGTTCGAGGGTGCGCGACGGACATCAGCCATTGGACGCCAGACGGGCCGCTCACCGCCGTCGTCTGCACACCGGCCGCATTCGCCGGCCTCACGCCATTAGAGCGCAAGAATGTGATCGAGTTGCTGCAGCAGGCGACGACCGATGGCGGCGTGCATCTCGTCGAGACCATCGTGGCTGGTCAGGAAGCCATGTCGGTGGCCGAGCTCCGCGATCGATATGCGGGCTGGGAGATCAGCATCGAACGCGACGGCACGCAGTCGCGCTCGTTCCTCGCGCGCAAAGGCGCCGCGTAGCAATCAGACACGCCAGCCCCGGCGAATGGCGTGTCGAATTGCGACACGCGTGGGGACACCGTCCGAACGGAAGAATTCCAACCTCTGACCTGCCAACGAGTTGACGCGCGACGTCCTCGTGGCACCAACGATGCCTATTAGTGGGCCCGACGGGGCCGCACCGGCCTCGCCTCCACCGCAAGCGGAGACTAGCCGATCATGAAGGAGATACGTCAACCAACCGTCGCGGACGAGCCGGTCGGGATCATCATCTCGCGTGGCACGCGCGAGGAGGTCTCGCCCCGAGTGGTCGCATACATCTGGGGACCGGTGCCGGTCGAGGACGAATCGACGTCGCGCGCGGCATGAAATGATGCCCTAGGCTGTCGGCGACACGGACAAACACCGCGGGCCAGTCTCGTACAGTGAGACTGGCCCGCGGTGTTTTGTCGCATCGACAGCCTGCTTCGACTGTCGACTACTCTGTGGCTAGCGGCGCCCTTTCTTCTTTGCGCCCTTGCGAGCCGTCTTTCTGCCGCCCTTACGGGCAGACTTCTTTCTGGCACCTTTCTTCGCTGCCATACGATCAGCTCCAGTTCTGGAGTGGAGCACCCGTCCGATCCCCCGGTGGATCGGCGGGCGCGGATCCGCACGTCGCGGCGTGAAACCGCAGCGAGCGGAGCCGATGGTACGCGGCCGCATCGCGGCGCGCGGAGTCGGTGCGCGAACAGCGTTCGCGCATGAAGGCCAAGACAATGGTGCGAGTCGACATCATCTGCTGTCGACGACCGGTAGCGCGACTTTGTTACCGCGCAATGCGGCGCGGACCGTCTGCCCGCGCATCATGCACGCCCGGATCGTGCTGCCCGGTGCGCCAACTCCCGACATCAAAGTCGGCTGGCAGCACCGGGGCACGTCGATCGGGCGTGAGATCATGCAATATCGAATCGGCAGGAGAGAGACGTCAGCCGCAACACCCAGCGAGATGCAGTTGGTGGTGAATCGACCACCCGTTCATTGACCTGCGGCACTGCGTTGGTCGCACAATTCGAGTCGCTGTTCGGCATCACCGTGCACAATGCTCGTTGCGCGAATATAGATAGCACCAAAATGCATTGCAATACGCAATGTTGGCGCCGTGCAACGACATGAGGCGCGAAACGCGCCAAATGCGCATCCGTTTGAGCGCTGCGAAACCGCCGCGCGAGGTCGCGCGACCGCCCGCGCACGGCGCCAGCACACGCCCCTCACGTACTGTATCTTCCCCTCGCGCCGACGTCCGGCGCGTTGGTTGTCGACCCGATACTCCGCCGCTGAGGGGCATGTGCGAGCGCTGGTCAAGCGAGCAGCGGAACCCGGCATGGTACTGACCGAGGTTCCCGAACCGACGATTCGAGAGGACGAGGTCTTGATCCGTGTCCGCCGCGCCGGCGTGTGCGGCACGGACCTGCACATCTACCAGTGGGATGACTGGGCCCGACGGCGCGTCAAGCCGCCGATCATCGTCGGGCACGAATTCGCGGGCGACGTCGTGCGCGTCGGCCGACTCGTCACCGACGTGCACGAAGGTGACCGCGTGACGGCCGAAGGGCACATCGTCGACGGCCGGTGTCTGCTCTGCCGGACGGGCAATTCACACGTGTGCCCCTACACGAAGATCATCGGGGTCGACCGCGACGGGTGTTTCGCCGACTACATCGCCATGCCGGCGACGAACGTCTGGCACCTCGACGCCGAGACGTCATACGAGGTCGGCGGCATTCACGACCCCATGGGCAACGCGTTTCATACCGCGCTGACCGCGCAAATCCCTGGGGCGTTCGTGCTGATCACGGGGTGCGGTCCGATCGGGCTGTTCGCCGTCGGCATCTGCAAGGCCGCCGGCGCGGCGCGCGTCATCGCCTCCGACCCGAACGACACGCGCCTGGCGCTCGCCCGGCGCATGGGGGCCGACGACGCGGTTCATCCGAGCGGCGTCGAGCGCGTCGTGCGCGACGCCACCGACCAGCTCGGCGCCGATGTGGTGCTCGAGATGTCGGGCGTCCCAGCTGCCGTGCACCAGGCGCTCGCGCTCGTTCGCGTCGGCGGACGCGTGCAGATGCTCGGCATCCCATCCCGGCCCATCGACATCGATTTCGCGACCGAAGTGATCTTCAAAGGCCTCACGATCTACGGCGTCGTCGGCCGCCGAATGTACGACACCTGGATCCTCATGAGCCGCTTTCTGCGCGCCGGTCATTTCGACCCAACACCCGTCATCACCCATCGCCTCCCGCTCGAAGCCGTCGACGAGGCGATGCGGCTGATTACGTCGGGTGAAGCGGGGAAGGTGGTGTTTGAGATTGCATGAACCGCAGGGGTCAGGGAGGGGTCAGGGGTCAGGGGTCAGGAACAAACCGCATGCGTGATGCGTCGCAACTCGCTATACGATTTGTTCCCTGATCCCTGACCCCTGATCCCTGACCCCTGCCCTTTGTTATCCTTCCCCCATGACCGCCTCCCACACCACCTCGCCACTCGCCGCGGACCTCGCCACTGAGCTCGAGCAGCTCAAGCGCGACCGCGTGTACAAGCACCTCAACTATCTCGACTCGCCTCAGGCCGCCCGCGTGCAGATGGATGGTCGCGGCGAGGTGCTGATCATGTCGTCGAACAACTACCTCGGACTCTGCACCGAACCGAGCGTCATCGAGGCGGGGATCGGCGGCCTGCGCCGCTATGGCGCGGGCACCGCGAGCGTTCGCTTCATTTGTGGCACCTTCACGGCGCACCGCACCCTGGAGGCCGCGCTCGCGCGGTTCGTCGGCACGGAAGCGTCGCTGACCTTTCTCTCCGCCTGGAACGCGAACGAGGCCCTCACCCCGACGCTGCTGCGCGAGGGCGACTTCGTCGCCTCTGACGCGCTCAACCACGCCTCGATCATCGACTCGATCCGCCTCGCCAAGGCGATTACCAAGTGCACCACCGCAGTGTATCGCCACGGCGATATGGATGATCTCGTGGCGAAACTGGAGGGCGCCCGCGCGGCGCCGCGCAAGCTGATTTGGACGGATGGGATCTTCTCGATGGAGGGCGCCATCGCGAAGCTCCCCGACATCGTCGACATCGCGCGGCGTTTCGGCGCGACCGTGGTGCTCGATGACTCGCACGCGACGGGCGTGCTCGGCGCCACGGGGCGCGGGACCGCGGAGCACTACGGGCTCCTCGGCGAGATCGACATCATCACATCGACCCTGGGGAAAGCGCTGGGTGGTGCGGCCGGCGGCTTCGTGGCAGCTGCGGCGCCGGTCTGCGACATGCTGACGCAGCGGTCGCGGCCGCAACTGTTCTCCAACGCACTGCCGCCGACCGTCGCGATGAGCGCACTCGCCGCCGTGGAGTACATCGAGCAGCACCCAGAGCGCGTCCGCAAGCTGCAAGACAACGCGCGCTACTTCCGCGAACAAATCAGCGAAGCCGGCTTCTCACCGATCCCGGGCGACACGCCAATCGTGCCAATCATCGTCGGCGAAACCGCAACCGCCATCCGCATGAGTGATCTGCTGCTCGAGGAAGGCATCTTTGTCACGGGTTTCGGCTACCCCGTCGTCCCGCACGGCGTCGCACGCGTCCGCTGCCAGTTGAGCGCCGGCCACTCGCGCGACGACATCGATCAAGCCGTCGCCGCGTTCAAGCGGGTTGCGAAGAAGGTGGGGTTGAAGCCGGGCGAGAAGCCGGCTGCATAACGCCGGGCCCCGGGGGCGGACGGCAAACCGCGGGGTCAGGGGTCAGGGAATGAAAAAGGGCGACCGCCTACATCGGTCGCCCATCTGATTGTGCAACTAATCTCGCGGTCATTTATCCAACCAATGAAGCCTGGCGACAACGTCGCCGGGCTTCATTCGTTCCCTGACCCCTGACCCCTGACCCCTGACCCCTGACCCCGCCGTTTGCCGTCTCCTGCCCTTAGCCCAATCTGACCGATTGGCCCCCGCCATACTGCTGAGCCCGTGACCCGCCGCCGCTGGTCCTCGTCAGAACCCAGGAAACGGCGGGGTTTGGTTGCCCGCCCGACGGGAACTCCGACCCTTTGGCATTCAATAGAGGTCCAGCGCCATGCGCCCCATTCGAAGCCTGACCACAGGGCTCGCCCTAAGTGTGTTGCTGCCCGTCGCGAGCCAGGCACAACAGGGCCGGCTCTTCGACAACTCATGGTTCTGGGGGGTCGGCGGTGGCGCCCTCACCTACTGGACCTCGACGACCGCACACGCGGAAGCGCCCTCAGTGAGTCTGGACTGGCTGATCACCCGACAGCACTTCGCGTTGCTCGTCGGCTTCGACCAGACCTTCTTCGTCGCGCACAACTTGACGTATGTCGACCAGGGGCGGTTCTACACCGACACGACGCTCAGCAATTACTACAACGTTGCCTATTACGCTCAGGCGACCATCCGCAACTCGCGCCACCTCACGGCGAGTTTCCTGGCCTTCCCCGGCCACGGACCGATTCGCCCGTACGCCGGGATCGGCGTCAGCATGAACTTCATTCAGGGCGGCGTGACGACATCAGCCGCACCTCCCCTGACCCCGGCCGATCAGTGGTACCCGCAATACTACGGCTCGCAGTACCGAGACGAAGCGGCCGACTGGGTGAGCCCAGTCCTTACCGCAGGTCTCCAGCTGCAGCTGAGCCGATTCTCCGTGTACGGACAGGCGAAGCTCTTCCCGATGTCCGTCAATACGTCGCAACCGTACTTCTTCACCGATCAGGGCTTCGTGATGCTGCAAGCCGGCATCCGCGTCAACGTCGCGTCGCTGGCGAAGTTGTAAGGGGCCAGACGCTGGACGCTAGGCGCTAGAGAAAAACCTCGAGGGCCGGCCACGGTGCATCTCGGCTGGCCCTCGAGGTTTGTTATCCAGCGTCTAGCGTCTAGCTGCTCCGCGCACGCGAAACGAACTCGTTGCCCTTCACGAAATACCGCAACATCCCCTCCGTCGCACGCGTGATCCCCACGCGCCGTGAGACTGCCACATCCGCGTCCGCGAGCTCCCGCCCGCGACGTACCACGAGCGGCGGGCGTTGCAGCGGCAGGCCGCTGAAGTGACCGTCAATGCCCAGGGCCTCGCAGAGCTTACCGGGGCCGTTCGTGAGGGTGCGGTCGGTCCTGGATAGCACGCTCGCGCTCCCACCCGCCGACCCGCGCCGAGCGCGCATGAGCGACAGCCCCTCCAGCGGCTCGATGGCGCGCACGAGCACCGCTGCCCCACCATTCCGCCGCCCGCTCACGGCGTTGAAGCACCAATGCACGCCGTATATGAAATAGACGTAGGAGGTGCCCGGCGGTCCAAACAGATCGCGCGTCCGATCGGTGAGTCCGACGACCGCGTGGCTCGCAAGGTCTGTCGGCCCGAGGTACGCCTCCGTCTCCACGATTCGGCCGGCGGCGCGACCGGCGGAACTCTCGCACTCCAGCACAGTGCCGAGCATGGCGCGCGCGACCAGTTCCGTTTCGCGTGCATAAAACCCGCGCGGCAGCGGCCGACGACTGTCGGCCGCTGCGCCGCGCACCCGCGTCGTCACTGGTCCGTTGACTTCGACGCCGCTTTGCCCCGTCCCGCCGCGCGCTTCTTTGGCGTCGATTCGCTCGCCGCCGGCGCCGCGCGTTTGGTCCGCGCTCGCCCTCGCTTCGCCGCCGCCGCACGCCGCGCCGGCGGCGGAGCGCTTGCCGCCACTGCCGGCTCAGTCACGGCGGTTCCATGCGCCGCGGCACCAGGTGTCGGCGTCCGCGACTCCGCATGAGGGACGAGCTCGACTGGGTGGTCCAGCGCGTGCCCAGCCTCCTGCGACGGTTCCGACGCGCCTGCCGGCGAGCCGGGCCGCACATCGACGATCCCGACCGAGAGCAACTCTGCCGGTGGCGCAGCCAGGCGCGCGTGCAACCCGCCACGTCGTACTCCCCGGACACCGAGTCCGCGCGGCGGCGCAGGGCCGGACGCGCCGGCAGCAGAAGCCGCCGGCCGAGTGTTCGCGGCAGCGGCAGCGTTGAGCTGTTGCGCCACCGGCGCAGCAGCTGCGGCTGGTACGACCTCGTAGTCGTCGCCACGACGGCGCAGGTCGATCACGTCCGCATCGTGCGCATCGCGCAGAATTCGCGCGAAGTTCCGCTCGCTCAAGCTCTCGCTGTCGCGTCCGAGGATCTCGAACGCCCTGCCGCGAATATCGGACGCGCGTACCGCGTCCTCGCCGTGTTGCAGCGCCGCCACGGCGCGCCGCACGAGGTCGAACGCTTCATCCCGCGTCAGTCGCTCGCCTGAAACACCGACCGCCGCAGCGGCCTCCTGCTCTCCCTGCTCGACGGGGCTCGTCGCCGGTACGGTCGGAACAGCCGCCACAGCCGGCACCGCCGCCGCCTCGGCCGGCACGTCAGCGGCCGGACCCGAGTCGCGTGCGGCCCTTGGCTCACGACCACGCCCACGCCCACCCCTCCGACCGCGCCGGCCACGCTCTTCATGTGCCTTGGCCTCGCGGTCGGCTGGTGCGGACGCACGCTCTTCGGGCGCACTCGGCGTTGCGGGGGCTGCTGGCGCGCTCTCAGCCGCGCCCGGTCCCGCGCGAACAGGTCCGACTTCGAGTTGCCCGTTGTCCATCTTCGAGAGCGAGATCAGCCCGCGTTGTGCCGCTTCCTGCACGAAGCGTGAGAACTTGGACATCCCGAGGTTCTTCTCGTCGAACGTGCTATCGATGTCCTGCATGACCTGCTTCAACCGATCGGCACGCATAACATCGCCGTTCCGCACCATGCGCGCGATCGCCTCGCTCACCAGCTCCCACGGGTCGCGCCGTCCTCCAGCGCCCGCTTCATCCTCCCCACCCGCACGCACGAGCCCGGCAAGCGCGTTGTAGCTGTAGTACTCGTCGCAGTTCATGACCAACAAGTCGCTGGACGACTCGCGAATGCCGACGCCGATCACGTACTTCCCGTACTCCTTGAGCTTGATCACAAGCGTCGAGAAATCGGAGTCGCCCGAGAGCAGGATGTACGTCCCGATCTCCGGTCGCGTGAACACCAGCTCCAATGCATCGATCGCCAGCCGGATATCGGTCGCGTTCTTCTTCGATGACCCGTACGCCGGCGCCATGATCATGTCGATCGAGGACTCGGCGAGTGGCGCGACGTACTGCGGGTAGCGGCGCCAGTCGGCGTAGGCACGCCGCAGCTGAACCTTCCCTTTGATGATGTCCGACGCCAGCAGCGTCCTCAGCTCCGTCTGCAGATCGGAGCGAATCCCCATCGTGACGTTGTCAAAATCGATGAGGAGCGCTGCGTTGGGCGCGAAGGTGAGTGGGGTCGGGACCGGGATGGGCGGCTGAGCGGACGGTGGACGGTGGACCGCTGGGGCGGCGCGCGAGGGCGTGTGGCGGGGGGAACGTGAGTTCATGTGTCGCTAGGGATTCGGAGCGCGCGCTGCGCCAAACCTACACCCGGCGGGGGCACGCAAAACCGGTGCACCCAGGAACAAGCGCGGCCTCCTCAGTATACCCGGAAATGTACGCGGGGGCTGGGACGGGGGTAAGGGACAGCAACCTACTAGGTGGCACAGTCGGGCAGTATACTGGACCCATGGCACCACCGCGGTTTCGTACGCGCTTGTTCCTCACGCTGTCGCTGTTTGCGGTACTCCCAGCGGCCATTCTGACGCTGCTCTGGGCTGCAACATTGAGTACCGCGCTGCCGTTGCTGAGCGGCAGCGATGCGTGGGATCGCGTGGCCGCGAGCGGAGAGCGGGCGTTCGCCAGCGCGCGCTCGGAGGCGCTGACACCCGCGACGCGCACCGCGCTGGCTGCGCATGAGCAGGAGCTGGCGGCGTCGGTGACGCAAGCACGACGGTACCGGTATCTGGCGGTGCGCGCGGTGCCGATCGTCCTCGTGGTCGCCGCCGGCGCGCTCCTCCTGCTCGCGATCATCGCGTCGCGCGTGGCAGGACACCTCGCGAGGCAACTCAGCCGCCCGCTCGATGAGCTCGTGGGATGGACGGATCGCATCGCGCACGCGTTGCCTCTGCCGGTGACACCGCCACGGAGGGGCGCACCCGAGTTCGAAGTGCTGCGCCGCCGGATGCGCGCGATGGCCACGGATCTGGATGCCGGCCGCGCACGGGACCTGGAAGCCGAGCGGCTCCGCGCCTTCCGCGAAACCGCCCGCCAGGTGGCACATGAGTTGAAGAACCCGCTGACGCCCATCCGTCTCGCGGTCGGCCGCCTGCAGCGCGAGGCTCCCCCGATGCTACGTGATACGGTCGACGTCTTGGCGACCGAGTCCGCTCGTTTGGAGGAGATGGCGCGGAGCTTTTCACAGTTCGGCAGGCTGCCAGAGGGACCGGCAGCGGACATCGACGTCGGTGAGATGGCCCGGTACACCACGCGAGCAGCCGTGCCCTCTCACATACCGGTCTCGGTCGAGGTCGATCCGGGAGTGCCACTCGTTCGCGGTCACTACGACACGCTGGCGCGCGCGCTCACCAACGTGCTCCTCAACGCCTGCGACGCCTGTGCGCAGGGTGGGACCATCGAGGTCCACGTCACCGGAGCGACCTTGAACGCGGCAGGCACCACCGACGCCGTTCGGATCCTCGTCCGGGACGGAGGGACCGGCATCCCGGCAGACCGCGTGGCGCACGTGTGGGAGCCCTATGTGACGAACAAGCCGGGCGGCACGGGCCTGGGCTTGGCGATTACCCGCCAGGCCGTTGAGGCGCACGCGGGCCGCGTCGAGCTGACAAGTGTCGTGGGTCAAGGCACCGACGTGTCGTTCACCCTGCCGGCCGCCCCCGCCGCGTCTGCCACGGCCAACGGAGCGGCACTCGCCGACCCGTCGCGCTCGGGCGTTGCGGCGTCGCCGGCCGAACCGTCGTCAGCGGTGACGTCCGAGCGCTCTCCACGTGATCCACAGCCCCGCCCAGGAACCGCCGGACGCCGCGTTGGCGGAGCAATGTCGTAATGGCATCCGTCCTGATCGTCGACGATGAGCAGAACATTCGCCGCATGCTCGGCGCGTTGCTCATCGCCGAAGGGCACGAAGTGCGCGACGCACCTACCGGAGTGGCCGCGGTCGCCGCCGCAAAGGACGCCGCGCCAGATGTCGTGCTGCTCGATCTCATGATGCCAGGGCCGCTCGACGGCTTGGGGACGCTGGCCCAGCTCCGCGAGAACGACTCCGATCTCCCCGTCATCATGATGAGTGGGCGGGCCGGGTTGAGTGACGCGGTGCGTGCGACCAAGCTCGGAGCGTTCAACTTTCTCGAGAAACCGCTGTCGCCCGAATCGGTGCTGCTGGCCATCTCCGCCGCATTCGACCTCCGACAGGCACGGGCCGCGGCCAAAACGCTGCGTGTGGAGCTCGGACTCGACGGCCCACTCGTCGGCGCAAGCGCCCCAATGCGACGAGTCGCCGAGCTGATGGCGCGCGTCGCACCCAGCGACTCCGGAGTGCTGATCACCGGCGAGTCGGGGACCGGCAAGGAGCTCGTCGCCGCCGCGATTCATGCCGGGAGCCGGCGACGGGACCGCCCCTTCGTTCGGGTCAATTGCGCCGCCATTCCGCGTGACCTCGTCGAAAGCGAGATGTTCGGACACGAGCGAGGTGCCTTTACCGGCGCGACCGACCGCCGCATCGGCCGGTTCGAGTTGGCGCACACCGGCACGCTCTTTCTCGACGAGGTCGGCGACCTGGGAGCGGAAGCGCAGGCCAAGTTGTTGCGCGCCATCGATGCGAAGGAAATCGAGCGTGTCGGAGGAACGCGCACCATCCGTACGGACTTGCGGATCGTTGCGGCGACCAACAAGGACCTGCCCAGAGCGGTCGCCGAGGGCGGCTTTCGGGAAGATCTATATTTCCGCATAGCGGTTATCCCCATCGCCCTACCGCCCCTGCGTGACCGGTCGACCGATATCCCAGCACTCGTTCAACACTTCACCACGCTCCACCGAGCCCGCACGGGACGCGCCGTTCGCGGATGGAGTGACGACGCACTGCGTGTGCTCACGACGTATCGCTGGCCCGGCAACGTTCGCGAGCTCGCAAACATCGTCGAGCGCATCACGATCCTGCACGCCAACGACCTCGTGACCGAGGACGACGTGCTCGCTGTGCTGCCCCTCGAGAACAGTACGGAGCCTGCGTGGTGGCGAGGCGATGTCGCATCGGCAACGGCGTGGCCGCGGGAGGCCGACGCGCGCCCGCGTCAGACCGCGCACGATGGCGCACACGGGCACGCGGCGACCCTGCCGACCGACACGGCGCGCGATGGAACCCGCCTCACGGCCCCGACCTCGGCGGACCCTCAGATCCCACTCGCCGACGCGCTCGACGCCTACGAGCGCCAGTTGATCGCGGAGGCGCTGACGGACACGCAGGGCAATGTCACCGAGGCCGCTCGGCGCCTGCAGACTGATCGGCCCAATCTCTACCGCCGCATGCGGCGACTCGGCATCGCGCTCGGTGTGGTCCTCGCGTGCGCGCTCGCCATTACGGGAGCACTCGGCCTCACACCTGGGCGCGCCGCCGCCCAACGCCCGGACACCGCGGCCAGTAGTCAAAGTACGCCGCAGGTCCAGGAGGTGCCATCGTCAGCCGCCGCGTCTGGGGACTCGAGTGCGACATCAAACAACAGCGACACCACCGCGCTGGGCCACGCCGACACGGCGAGTCGCGCGGACAGTACGCCGCCGAGCGGCGATGCGTGGTGGCGTCGATGGCTGCTCCCGTCACATCCACCGAACTACGTCTCGTTCTCGCTCACCTCTGCCCACACCTACAACCGCGTCGAGGGCTTCCCGATCTATGCCGGCCCGACCGGGCGGCGAGTCTTTCCCTGGGGAAGCGTGTCGGGCGAGGCATACGGGATCCTGCGCATTTCCGACAAGCTGCGCTGGGACGATGACCATATTGGAAGCGCTCTACACGGCCAGGTCACGGTCAACGCAGGGCCCGACCGCTCGTTCGCGGTCGGCGCACGCGTCTACGACGAGATCGACCCGGTCGAGTCCTGGCAGCTCTCGGACGCCGAAGTCGGCCTCGCCACCCTCTTTCTGCACCGCGACTACGAAGACTACTTCGGCCGGCACGGGGCCATGGGGTACGTGGCGTTCAACCTCAACGCGAGTACCTCCTTCTCGCTCTCGTACTCCGACGAGCGCTGGGCCTCGCGCCCCGACCGCGACCCGTTCTCGGTGTTTCGCAACACCGCGGAGTGGCGCTTCAATCCAAACGTCGACGACGGACTGTTCCGCATCGCCGGCGCTCATTTCGGGTTCGATACCCGCAACGACGAGACCGACCCGTGGGCCGGGTGGTACGTCTCCGCCGACCTCGAAGAAGGAGCCGGCGTGGTGACGAGCTTCGGCCCACGCACGGATGGAACAACCCCCATCGCGCCGGCCGGCGGAGCGAATGTCTTTTATACCCGCGGCTTCCTCGATGCACGGCGCTATAATCGGGTCGGCCCGACCGAGCAGCTCAACCTGCGACTCGTCCTCGCGGGCTGGCTCGCCGGCGATCAGTTGCCGCTGGAGCAACGCTTCTCGATGGGCGGCGCAGGCACGCTCCCCGGTTTTGATTTCCGGAATCCGGGCGCGGGCGCGGATGTGGCGACGTGCTCTGCCGGATCCCTGGTGCCGCCCGGTGCGCCCGCCCAATGCGAGCGCATCGCGCTTGCGCAGGTGGAATTCCGGCACGACCTGCGGGTCGGCCTCGCGGATCTCGTGCGCGGTGTGCCGCTCGACGGTGCGTGGATTCTCTTCGCCGACGCCGGTCGGGGGTGGCTCGTTGGTACGCCCGATGGATCAGTGACCTACCATGCGTCCACGCTGCCCCCGCTGGCCACCTTCCGGACCGACGCCGGTGTGGGCCTGGCGCTCGGGCCGTTCGGTTTCTACGTCGCGCAACCGATCTCGCCGTGGACCGGGGGCGCCGGCGGCCCGCGCTTCGTCATCCGCCTACAGCAACGGTTCTGACGATGCGCGCCAGGTTGATCACCGCCACCATGCTAGCCCTGCTCGCGGCAGCCACGCCAGCGCACGGCCAGCATCCGCGCGTGGCCCTCGATCTGCCCCCCACAGCAGATACGTTGGCCCCTGGAGCCGGAACCACGGGAGAGGCCGGGAGCTTCGGCCCCACCGGCCCCATCGTCATCGGCCCGACCGTGCGAGCAATCGACGTGCTGTCGGACGGCCAGACGCGCGACTTGCTGCGCAACGGCTTCCCCGCCCGACTCCACTATCGCTTGGAATTGTGGCGTCAAAATGGAGTCTTCAGCGCCATCGACAATACCAAGGAATGGGATGTCATCGTACGATTCGATCCGCTGACCAAGCGATTCCGTGCGGCGCGAGTGACCGGCGACACGGCCACGGTCTTCGGCGATTTCCCGCAGTTCCCGGCGCTCGCCTCGGCGATGGCCGCGCCCTTCGTCGTCCCGCTCGTACCGAAGCGCCGCGGCGGCCGGTATTTCTACAACGTGGTCCTCGATGTGGAGATGCTGTCCCTCAGTGATCTCGATGAAGTCGAACACTGGCTGCGCGGCGAGTTGCGGCCCGCCGTCCAGGGCAAACGGAACCCCGCCGGCGTCGTCGGCCGCGGACTCCGCACGCTCTTCGTCCGCCTCCTCGGCGCCGAGCGCCGTCACTATGAGGTGCGATCGAAGGAGTTCAAAGGGTAGGGGCGACGCCATGCGTCGCCCGGCGTGCGGGGATTCGACACCTGATTCGGCGGCGATCGGAACGCCGACCTGCCGACACCATGCCTTGATCTACCAGCGGCGACGACACGCGACGACGAAAAAGGGCGGCCTAAAGGCCGCCCCTACATGTCGGATCGACGGTGACACTCCCAGCGAGCCGTACCGACGATTGCAATTACGGGTCGATGAATCTGGTTCTTATGCTGCCCGCAGCGACATGTAGGGGCGGGCTTCAGCCCGCCCACCTTGCCGAATCGTCGCTGTTGTGGTTCCAGACCCCTGACCCCCGTTAAGCCTCACCCCACCGCCCGAATCACCTTCCGCTGTTCCAGTTCCTCCAACTGGTGCAACGTCTCCGCCCCGTAGAACAACTTGATGTACCGCGCTTGGGTGGGCGTGAGACGGCGCACCGCCCAGCTCAGATGCACGAAGTGCGGCTCCACGGGCAGCGTGAGCGGATGCATGCCGATCTCCTCGGGGAGGCGATTGGCCTTCCGCGTGTTGCAGGGCGCGCACGCGGTCACGACGTTGCTCCAGTCGTTCGTGCCGCCCCGGGAGAGCGGAATCGAGATGATCGCGCGTCAAGCCCTCGCGCGGCTTCAAGTCAGCCGCGGAGCGCCCGCAGTACTGGCAGCGATAGCGATCGCGCGCGAAGAGGAACGTGTTGGTCACCTGGCGGCGGAACCGGCGGGGCACGTGGATGAACTTCGTGAGGCGGATCACGACCGGGCGCGGCAACGTCAGACGCTCGGACCGCACCACTCGCTCAGCGTCGCACTCGACGACTTCGGCCTTGCCATCAATCACCAGGCGCAGTGCTCGCCGCATCGGCACCATCGTGAGCGGCTCGAATGACGCGTTGAGCGCCAGACACCCGGCGATCACACGCACTCCGGCCGCGCCCGCGGTCATCTCGCGGCGACAGCGGGCTCGGGAACCGGCTGTCAGCCACCCGTACGGATCGGGGTAGCGCCCGCGGGCAATGCCGAGATACCGGTCCTGCACAGCTTTGCTGATCGGGCCCTGGCTTGCCTTCGCCGACCTGAATGTGGTCGACCGACCGGACCGGCGTGATCTCCGCGGCCGTGCCGCTGAAGAAAATCTCGTCGGCCATGTACAGGAACTCGCGCGGGATCAGCTGCTCCCGCACGTCGTGCCCCAGATCCGCGACGAGCCGCATCACCGTGTCGCGTGTGATCCCACCGAGGATGCCGGCCGACATGGGCGGCGTATAGACGACCCCTTCGCGCACGACGAAGATATTCTCGCCAGTGCCCTCGGAAACGAAGCCGGCCGCATCGAGCATGATCCCCTCGACGTACCCATTGGCTCGTGCCTCCATGAGCGACAACTGGCCATTCAGATAGTTCCCGCCGGCCTTCGCCAGGGTCGGGAACGTGTCCGGTGCCGCGCGTCTCCAACTGGACACACAGACATCGACGCCTCTGGCCAACGCATCGTCACCGAGATACTGGCCCCACTTCCATGCGATGATGAACGTCTCGATCGTCCCTGGCTTGTCCTCGGGAAGCACCCCCATCCGTTCCCCGGTCCGGATCACGACCGGGCGAAGGTAGCACTCCTCGAGATCATTGGCGGCTACCGTGTCCACGCACGCCTGGATCAACGCGTCGATCGTGTACGGCAGCGGCATGCGATAAATGCGCGAGGAATCGACGAGACGCCGGACGTGGTCGCGCAGGCGAAAGATCGCCCCGCCCTGTGGAGTCTTGTAGCAGCGGAGACCCTCGAAGACGCTGGACCCGTAGTGCACGACGTGACTGAGCACGTGGATCGTGGCGTCGGGCCAGTCCACGAAGTGGCCATCCCGCCAAATCTTTTGGGTGCGCATCGTCCAAAGTTAACGTGCGGGCAAGCGCTGGCGCCACGCCACGAGAGCGGCGGCGGACGCCGCGACACGCGAACGCAAATCGGCCGTGTCGACGCCCTGCAGGCACCCGTCGCGCACGAGCTCCCGACCTGCGACCGTGACCAGGATGGCGGGCCGGCCGGCCGCAGCGAGCGCTGCGTCCCAGGGATCCTCGGTGGCCAGCAGCCGGTCCGACCCGAGTGGAAAGGCCGCCAGGTCAGCCTCTTTGCCCGGTTCCAGCGTACCCACGCGCGCCTCGAGTCCCAGGGCGCGCGCACCCCCGACGGTCGCCAGTGTCACGGCGTCCGCGCTCGAGAGCGCGGTCGGATCGGTTGAGGCGCGCGCGCTGCTGGAGTAGCGCCTGCCGCCCCTCCGCCAGGATGTCGAGGCGGTCATTGCTCGCCAGCGAATCAGACCCGAGGCCTACGATCACACCCGCATCGAGCATCTCGCGCAACGGCGCCATGCCGTGGCCCAGGATCGCGTTGGACGTGGGGCAATGGGCCACCGGACACCCGTATTCGGCAATGAACGCGATGTCCGTTTCGTCGACCCGTACGCAGTGAATGAGCAACGGCCGCGCCAGCACGACGCCCAACTCGACGAGCAGGTGTACCGGCGAGTGCGACCGGCGGACCACCGGTAATCCCGCGTGCACGCAAGCCGTCTGCAAACGGGCCGTCCCCTTCGCGCAGAAACCGCATCTCCGCATCGCTCTCGGCCAGGTGGATCGCGACCGGCATGCCGGCGCCAATGCGCAAACGCGACGGCGTCGATCAGCAAGTCCTCGTGCACCGTGTACGGCGCGTGCGGTGATACACCGAGCCGCACGAGGTCGGATCTCCCAGGGACGCAGCGCATCGATCTGGGCGCGCAGCGTCGCGAGCGCGGATTCGCGCTGCGTCGGGCGAGGGCCCGAAGATTTCCTGGTACATGATGCCTCGCACATGCATCTCGTTGAGCGCCTGGACCACGACGCCCGAGGCCGACGTGTCCGCGTACGTAGTGATACCCGCCACCAGCCCTTCGACGATCCCCCACCTCGCCCGTCCAGCATCGAGGCGTCGGTCAACACCGCCGACCGCGCCTCGCGTGAGCGTACGGATCCACGGGACGAACGGCATACCGTCGAGCAGCCCACGCATCGCCGTCAGCTCGAGGTGCGTGTGGGCATTGACGAGACCCGGCATCAACACCGCGTCGCCCAGATCGACGTCCTCGCCGGCCGGTGCGTGCTGCGCGCTGCCCGACGTACGCGATTTGCCGGCCCGCGACCTCACCGTGCCGTCGCGCACCGGATGGCTCGCAACCGGGAGGACCCAGCGGGCGTGGTAGTTGATCATCGACGACGCGTCGCGCCGCTGACTTCCGACATGCCTCGTGCGCGGTCATTGGCCGGAAGCAGCGGAAACGACGCAATCTGGCCATGGCCCTGTAGGGGCGACGCATGGCGTCGCCCTCTTGCGCCGCGCGCACCGGGGTGGGCGATGCCTTGCGTTGCCCCCCGCCGCGTCGCCGTTCGCACTTAACCTATGGTCACGCCGACGCGCGGCCTGCGCTCTGGATGGGCGCCGGTGCGTGAGCCGTGACGGAAGGGATCATAGAGATCCTCATCGCGCACACCTATGGATCGCGCGAGGGCGAGCGGCCACGCGATGTCCCCGACGCCCTCCGCGGTGTGTCCGTCCGAGCCGAGCGACAACCGCACCCCCGCTGCGTGCGCACGCTGCACGAATCGCTCGTGCGGACGGTAGCGATTCGAGATCTCGAACGCGATGCCACGGCCACGCAGCGCCGCCACGGCGCGGGCTTCCCGTGCTTCCGTCCAGAGAGACTCGAGCGGCAGCGCGCGCAGCGGGACCGGGAGCAAGGTCGGGATGCGCCAGGATGTCGACGGGCATCTCGATCGCGAATTGCTCCAGCGCTGCCACATGGAAATCCATGTACAGCATCGGCCGAGAGGCCTGCCGGCAGCGGACCGTGAAACATGCTGACCATCACCTCGTCGACCGGGATCGCGTGTAGTGAACCAAGGCGATGCGTGAATCGGCGCACGACGGCGGGCGGCAGCTCCCGCCACAGGAGGTCGTGCCAACAGCACTCACCGCCGATCGCAAGATCGTCATCACCGAGCGCCTCGAGTGCGTCGAGATACTCCGTGATCCGCTCGATCGAGGTCAGACCATGGGTGGTGTCGTGCGTCACATGATCGGAGATCGACGGTCGCACCCCCCGCGCGCGGACGGCGGCGACGAGCGCTTCAGGCGACAGGTCCCCGTCGGACCACGTCGTATGCGCGTGGCAATCGCGTGGCTGCCACGCGCGCACGCAGCGTCATGGCCGCCCGGCGGGACGCGCACCGTTGGGCGGCACGCGCACGCCCACGGCTGCCGGAGCCGCACCAGCCGGCGGAGTATTGGCTCGCGCACTTGGCGGCGGACTCGCCGTGCTCGGATGTGCGGGAGTCGCGTTTGGCGCAGCCACCGCCGGATAGCTGCCTCCGGCCGGCGCAGGCGCCTGCCCCGGCGCCGCGGCGATTGGGGCCGGAGGGCCACCACTGACGGGCATCTCCATGTGCAGCGTGTCGCCGACACTCGTGTCTGCCGCCGTATGGAGCGTGCACGGCTCCACGGGCTCGGTCCCGGGGATGTACCACTCGGTGTACACCACAGCTCGTTGGACAAAACTGGTTGCGCAGCATGCCGGTCGTGCGGTCGATGTCGCGCGCGACTAAGTCCTTCAGGGCGCGGCCAATCAGGTGGCGGCGGCTTCCGACGATAGACCTCGGTCATGAAGGCCGTCCACGCCGGTCCGGCGAGTCGCCCGCCCTGCGCATCGTGCATGATCTTCACCGGACGGTCCATTCCCATCCACACCCCGGCGACGAGATCGGCCGTGTACCCGATGAACCACACATCGTTGTAGTCGTTCGTCGTGCCCGTCTTGGCTGCGGCTGGCAGGTGGAATCCCGCGGCCCAGACCGATCCGTAAGCGGTGCCGTGCTGCACGACATCCTTCATCATGTCGACCATCTCCCACGCTTCTTCTGGCGAGAGGACAGGCGTGACGGTCGGCGCGGGCTCCCAGAGCACGTCGCCCTTGGCGTTCTCGACCCGGGTGATCGCCATCGGCGTGCTACGCGAGCCGAGCGTGGCGAACGCGGTGTATGCCGAGATCAGCTCCAGCGGATAGACGCCCTCCGAGCCGATGTAGATCGACGGATAGGGATGGATCGGCGTCGTGATGCCGAATCGCCGGGCCTCGTCGATCACGCTTTCCGGTCCCGAGCTCCATGCCGACGCGGATCGCGACCAGGTTGCGCGAGAGATACAGGCCGCGCCGCATCGTCATGACACCCTGAAACGTCCCGTCATAGTTTTGCGGCGCCCAGGTCGTGCTGTCGGGCTGCGGCACCTCCAGCGGCGAATCGTCGACCATGTAGGACGGCGGGCGGCCATTCTGGATCGCGTCGGCGTACACGATCGGCTTGAACGTCGATCCCGGCTGGCGGAGCGCCTGCGTCGCTCGGTCGAACTTCGAGTCGTCGAAGTCGCGCCCGCCCACCATGGCGCGAACCGCACCCGTTCGCGGGTCGAGCGCTACGAAGCACCCTTGCAGATACGGCGACACGGCGGCGCCACTCGGCTCGCCCGCCGACGCGTTGCGCGCGACGTAATCCTCGTAGCGTCTCGTGCGGGAACTTCCCGTACTTCCCGCCCTCGATCGCACGCAGCTGCTGCTCCAGCGCGCGCTCCGCGGCAGTCTGCATGTCGGGATCGAGCGTCGTGTACACCTTGAGCCCCTGCTCGTACAACTGCCGCCCGAACTGCGCGTCGAGCTGCTGACGAACCCATTCGACGAAGTAGGGTGCGACCTCGCCGCCGCCGGCCGGCCCCTTGTGAGCCAGCTGCAATGGGTAGGCGCGCGCCAGGCTCGCCTCGGCGTCGCTCACCGCTCCGGCACGGCGCATGAGCTCGATCACCGTGTTGCGTCGTGTAATCGCCCGTTCTGGATAGCGTCGCGGATTGTAGCGCTCGGGCCCCTTCGGCAACGCGGCGAGTGTCGCCGCTTCAGCGAGGTTGAGCTCGCGCGCGGACTTGCCGAAATACTGCTGCGACGGCCGTCTCGACACCGTATGCGCCGTTGCCGAGATAGATCTGATTCAGGTACAGCTCGAGAATGCGATCCTTGGAATACTGGCTCTCGATCTCGCGGGCGACTTTGGCCTCTTTGAGCTTGCGGACCAGGGTCTTCTCCCGGGTGATCGTCTCAGGGAAGAGGTTACGGGCGAGCTGCATCGTGATCGTCGAGAAGCCCTGCGCGTACTGCCGCGCGATGACGTTGCGCGCCGCTGCGCCGACCACGCGCGTCCAGTCGATGCCGTGGTGCGAGAAGAACCGCTTGTCCTCGGTGATGACGAACGCGTTGCGAACCGGCATCGGGATCTCGGCCAAGCGTCAGCAGCGTCCGCCGCTCCAGTCCCAGCTCAGCCAGGAAGCTGCCGTCGGCGGCGTACAGCTTCGACGTCTGCCGCGGCTGATACGTGTCGAGGACATCGACGGCCGGACAGCGGCCGCTGTCGCAGACAAGCGACCACGCCGCGAACACGAAGCCGGCACCGAACCCGCCGGCCGCGATGAGCGACAGCGTGACGGTTCGAGCGAGACGCGGGCGCAGACGCCACCACGCGACCGCGGCCGCCAGCCGCCGGCGCAGCCCGCGACCCGATCGCCGCCCGCGCGCGGCGGGATCGTTTGACGGCTGTCGGAAGCGGTTGCCAGCAGGCCCGCGGTCGGATCGACCGGCTCGCCCGGAGGCGCCCGGTCCGGACGGGTTATAATTTGACGGCACGCACGAATCGCATGGGTCTCAAGAAGATTACGACCCGGCGCAGAGCGCGGCAACGAACTGACACACTGGTCGAGGTCTCTATCGAGCCGGATCTGCTTCGCATCCCGGTGGGTCCAGGCGCGCTGCACGTCGAGCGCTACGGACACGGGGGACTGCCGATCCTGCTTCTGCATGGGTTCGGCACGTCGAGCTTCCTCTGGCGCAACGTCGCGCCCGAGATCGCCGCCGCCCGACACACTGCGATCGCGCTCGACTTGCTCGGGTATGGTGAATCCGACCGTCCGCTCGACACGGATTTCGGGATCGCAGCGCAGACGGAGTACGTCGATCGCGCGCTCACCGGATTGCGAGTGCCCCGAGCCAATGTGGTCGGCGTCGACCTCGGCGGAGCCGTGGCGCTTCGGCTCGCCGCCGTCAAGCGTGATCGCGTCTCGCACTTGATTCTCGTCAACACGTTGACGGCTGACTCGACGCCCGCCGACGATGTGCGCGCGTTGCAGCGGAACACTGCGCGTTTCGTCCTGCGCGTCGCGACCGGCATTCTTGGCGCCGCGCCACTGCTCCGGCCCGTCCTCGAGGGCAGCGTGGCCGACCGCGCCCATATGCCGTGGCGACTCGTGGCGCGCTATCTCGCTCCCTACGTCGGACAGGACGGCGTGCGCCATCTGTTGGCGCTCGCGGCGTCCGTGTCAGCGCAGGACCTGGACGCGGCACCCGCGACTGCGGTGCACGCGCCCACGCTCGTCATCCGGAGCGAAGCGGACCGATGGCTCGACGACGGTATCGCCCAGAGCCTGGCTGCCGCCATTCGGAATGCACGACTCGTGCGTCTCCCCGGCGTCGGCCGACTCGTCCCCGAAGAAACGCCGGAGCAGTTGGCCGGGTTGGTGCTGGATTTCGTGGAAGGACGCGGGGTGTGAACTGCGGGGTCTGGGGTTGGGGTATGGGAACGACCGCGCAACGGCCACAAACGACATGGGCGGCCTGAAGGCCGCCCCTACATGTCGGTGTAGACGGCGAGGCCCCAGCGCGCGGTACTAACGATTCTCATTACCGGTCGACGAGTCCAACTCCGGCGCTGCCCGCAGCAACATGTAGGGGCGGGCTTCAGCCCGCCCGCCTTTTTGCGGTGGTCATGGTCGTTTGCCAAACCCCCGACCGCACCCGCCGTTAAGCCGTACCTCACCGCCTGTTCGCCACCGGCAACCCCAGCGCCCCATTCAACCAGCGCACCAACGCAATCGCCGGCCGGTACGCGCGGCCAAGCCAATCGGGCAGGTCGGCGCGTCGCAGCGCCGACGCCGGGATCGCCCGACTGACGGTGAAGGAGCGATAGCGCAGCCACTCGGCCGCGGGATGGTCCGCAGGGTAGCCGCGCGGCGGTCGCGCCAGCACGGCCTCGTCGCTCAGCTCACCGTACGTGCGGCGCGCGCCGCGCCGAACCTTCTCAAATCCGGCCAGATCCTGGCTCAACGCCGCACGGATGCGTGTGAGCGCAGGCGTCGGCGGCATCCACATGCCGGCTGCCACGATCGACGCGTTGGGCTCGAGATGGAAGTAGAGGCCAGCGCCTCCATGGACGGCCGCCCCACCTCCCGGACCCAACGCTCGGTGGCCGATCCAGAACGCCGCGTGAGTCTTGTACGGCGACTTGTCCTTGGAAAACCGGACGTCACGATAGATGCGAAAGACCGATCGTTTGCGGTCCGCGACCAGCTCCGGCGCAAGCAGTGCGAGGCGCACGTCCACCTCGTCGAGCAGGGCAAGGAGTGGCTGCAGGACCTCGCCGTCGTAGGTCTCGCGCTGCGCTTCGAACCAGTCCCGGCGATTGTTGCGCGCGAGGCCACGGAGAAAGCGAAAGGCGGCGGGGCGAAAACCCGAAAATTCGGTACTGGACAAACCGTCCGTCCCTCGTGTGTCAAGAAGTGAGGACGCAGTAGCAAACTGTAGAGACGCAGCGCGTTGCGCCACTCGTGCGTATACAAAAAGGTGACCAATGTCGATCGGCCTTTGTCCGCCTCGCCACTTCAGGGATCGGTTACAGCGAAGGGCCGATCGGCCGATTAAATTGCGTGTGCTGGACGTTGTCTTTACACCCACGGAGTGACATGGCTAGGCAGAGAAATCGACGGCTCCACGACGTCGCGCAGCCGACAGCATTCGAAGAGGCGCGCGACGAGCTGTTTCAGCAGATCATGCAGTGCGGCGTCATCGGCGCGGATCCCGAGCACCAGACCGACTGGTTCCAGGACACAATGGCGTACATCTCGGACCGATATCCCGAGTTGTCGCCCACGCAGCTCGCTGAGCTGCGAACGCTTGGCGATCGATTCGTTCAACCGCCCAAGCGACCGACCGCCGAGGTCGGCAGTAGCGCAGCGTAACGTGCCGGGCGGCCTTCCAAAGCCGCCCGCTCTTTTTTTTCCGGCGGACTATCGCCGACGGCTGACGCGGCGAAGCACAACGCCGACGCGCACGCCACCACCAAGTCCGACTTCCACGGCCGGCACGATCCCGGCCTTGGCCGGCGCGTGCACCCCGAGCGCGATGAGGAGGTAGAGCGCCCCCCGGGCGCCCCGATCGGCGCGGTAGGTCATCCCTCCCACCAGATACGGGGCCCAATGTGCGTCGCCATCCGCGTCGAGATGGATGCGGCCCGTGACGTCGAGGCTCGCACTCGGTTCCAGTGTCCGCCCAGTCACGACCCCGAGCCCCACGTCGGCGCCCAGCCACAGGAAATCGCCGGTCTGTAGCGCCGCGCCACCCCCCAGCTGAAACGCAGTCGACTGCGCCACGATCGCGTCGGCTCGCACCTCCGGCGCGAGTGACGGCCCCGCCGCTTGAGCGCCGGCGCACGACACGCGTATCGCGGCCGCGAGACTGAACGCGGCGGCAGTGCGCCGCATCAGCCCAACGACACGGCGCACACCCCGCGCAGCACGTCCCACAGGCGCACGCATGAGGGCCAATCCTACCGAGGCCCTCATTCGCTTGCCAATCACGATGCTCTCGGCCTACCTTGACCGCGACTGCGCTGCCGGCCGCATCCCCGCGCCCGCGTTCATGCGGCCGCTTCGCATCTCGCCGCAGGTGCACCCGTGCCGCTTTTCGACCCAGCGGAGCGTCCAGTCGCTCAGCGCGTCGGTGTTCGCTCGAGCGACCCATGAACACCAGGCCGTCGCCCGGCCCGGCCTTCGCGCATCTGCTCGTCGACTTCAAAGGGGCCAACGAGTCCCAGTTGCGCGACGTGACGCTGCTCAGCGGCCTCCTCATCGCCGCGGCCAGCGGCGCAGGCCTGACGGCCCTCGGGCCACCGATCGTCAGGCAGTTGCCGAACGGCGAGCTCGGGGCCGTCCTCCTGCTCGAGCGCTGCCACATCGCGGCGCATAGCGTGCCGTCGCGCGGCATCCTCCTGCTCGACGTCCTGGCCGCGCATCCCGCCGACGCCCGCAAGGCGGTCGACGTCTTCGCCCGTCGATTCGCCCGGGCCACGATCCGGATCGAGGAGTTGGCGCGCGGATGACGAGAAGTGGTCGTCGGGAGTCAGTACATCACTCATGTTGAGTTTTGCTGTCCTGACCACGATCACGATGCTGTGGGACGTCATGCAGGCAGGATCTATCGCCCAGCAGCGACGCACGCCGCCGGCGCTGGGTGTGTTGGCGGGCATCTCCGTCCTGCTGGCCGCGCCGGCACTCCTCATCGCGGTCGCGACCGGATCCGCCATCACCGGGTCTTCCGTCGCTGGAGTCGCCTGGATCTGGCCAGCCACCACTGCCGTGTTCATCGCGGAATCGATGTACGCGACGCTGCGGCGCCTGGTGACGCCGTTCGTCGGCGTGCCGATCGTGCTCTACAACGGTCTGCTCTTCGCGATCGCCACGACCCGCTACGTCCAGGCCAAGGCGGGGGTACCGCCCGACTGGGCGCTCGTCCTCGGCGCCGTGCAGACCGATCTCCTCGGCACGGTCGTCGGCCCCATCGTTCTCGCCGCGCCGTGGGCGGTGCTCGTACCGCTGATCGCGCCCGCGTTCCCGACGCGCCGTCCGGCCGCACGCGCCATGCGAGCCGCGGTCGCACTGTTTGCCGCAGGCTGCGTCGCTGCGTTCGCCTATCGCTGGCCGGCGGCTGAAAGCGCCGTGCGAAGCTACGATCGGTATCTGGCGGATCCACTGCAGGAACGGCCAGCGGGCGACTTCGCGATCGGCCTCCGCATCCTCCCACCGCTGGACGGTATGCCCCCTGCCCTGGCGCTGCGCTCCGACCTGGCGCTGGTCGATACGATCGGGGCTGAAGCCGTAAGTGTTGTGATCAACCCCGACGGCGTGCGCCCCACCGTGCTGGATTCATTGGCGCGCGTGCTGGATCCCCTTCGGCGGGACAGCACGAGCGTGTTCGTCACGCTGGGCTCCCCGTGGAACGCGGCCCGGAGCTATCGCGCGGCGCCGTCGCGCTACGACGCCAACCGATTGAGCCAGTTGCGCCGCATCGCCCGCCGCCTGCACCCGGACTACCTGCTCCCTATCGACGACGGCGCACGCACCGAGCCCGATGTGGGGGCTGCCCTCCTGGTCCGGACGCGCTACCTCGCCGCGGCCGCCGACTCGATTCATGCAACAGACCCACACATCAAGGTGACGGTGGCGTTGTCGACGCTCAATGAACGGGACAGCGCACTCTATGCGTGGGCGTCCTCACCCGGCTCACCGATCGACGCGATCGGCTTCGCACTCTACCCCTCCTTCACCGGCGCCGGCGCGCTCAATGTGCAGATGCAGACGGCGGACCGCTGGATGCAGCACGCGATGCCACCGCTCAAGGAACACTGGGTGATCACGGCCTCTGGCTATCCGGTCGCCCATGGCGAGGAATCCCAGCAACTCGCGATCTGGGGATCTCTCGCGTGGGGAACGAGCCGCGGGATCATCAAAGGCGTCATCGTGGCGGACGCAGCGGACTACAACGACATCACCGGCCTGCGGGCGCCGAGCGGCCGGTTGAGACCGGCCGCCATCGCCGTCATGCGAGCGGCGCAGGAGCTGCGAGAGCGGCGGGATTGATGGCGGCCGCGGCGCGGCCGCGGACGATCCCCTCCACGACGCGCGCGGGGTCGAAGTACTGGGCCGCGACGCGCGCCACGTCGGCTGTCGTCACGGCTCGCACGCGCGAGGCGTAGCTGTCGATCTCGCCCAGGCCTCCTCCGACCATCCAGGCGTCGAGCATTTCGGCGAGCATCGCTCCGCCGCTCTGGCGGCTGATCGCGTGCGTGCCGACCGCATACGCCTGCGCGCGGGTCAGCTCATCCTGCGTCACGCCACGGTCCGCCAGCCGCTCGAACTCGTGCAAGAGCCCGTCGCGCGCCGTTTCCTCCTTGTCGGGTGAGGTCGCGATATACCCCACGAACATGCCGGCGATCGCACGCTCGACAGCAAACGCGTGGACGGTGTACGCGAGCGATCGACGATCGCGCAGCTCGTCGAAAAATCGCCCTCCCAGACCGCTCGAGACGCCCGCGATGAGCTGTGCCACGAACCGGTCGCCGTCTCCCCGCGCCGGCGCAGGAAAGGCCAGGGCGATCGCCGTCTGCGACTTGTCACGAGGCTCGCTCCGGGCCGTCGAGGTCCCGGGCCAGCGCGGCGGCGCCACGGACGCGGGATCGCGGAAGCGCACACGACTCAGTGCTTCGCCCATCCGCGTCGCGACTTCGTCGCAGTCGCCGTCCGTGACGATGCCCACCGCGACAGGCGCGTCGAGCATTCGCTCCGCGTGCCACGCGCGGACCTCATCGACCGTCAGCATCGGTAGCGACCGCTCCGATCCGATCGGGTGGTGCCCGTACGGGTGATCGCCGTAGGCAGCTTGGGTCGCGAGGCGAAGCGGGAAGCGATACATGTCATCGTGCAGATTCGCCAGCTCGACCAGCGCCAGCGTGCGCTCTGTCTCGATCGTCGAGGGACTGAGCGCCGGCTCCAGCACGACATCCGCGAGCAGCTGCAGCGCCTCCATCGTGTGCGCACGCGGCACCGAGATCATCCATCCGAACGAGTCGCTACCGACACTGCCGCCCAGGCTGCCGCCCAGCATCTCCACCGCGTCGGCTAGCTGCGGAGGGGATCGACCCGCCGCGCCTTTGACGGCGCTCCGAACGACCAGTGACGTGAGACCGCCCCGGTCGGCGCGCTCATCCCGCACCCCGCCGATCGCCAGTACGCACGCGTGCGTCATCTGGCCGCCCGCCTTTCGGCGGACGAGAATCGGCACCCCGTTCGGCGTACGGTAGACACGCACGCCGCTCTCCTCTCGTTCCGCCACGAGGCGACGCCGACGCGCCCCAGACGCTGGCGTGGCAGTGCCCGGGGTGATTGCGGGCACCAGCTCGATCGCCGCATCGCGGGACGTCACGAGCTCGGGAGCGCTGCTCGCCAACTCGGCAGTCTCGTGAGGACGATACACCACGGCGGCGACCCCCGCGTCCCCCAAGTATTGGCGCACCGCATTCGTGACTTCGGCCGGCGTGGCCGCCAGTGCGCGCTCGAGATAGCGATCCCCGAGTCCCGCATCGCCGAGCGCTTGCCAGTCCGCCAAGTACGACGCCTGGCCTTCCATGGACTCGCTCCGGCGTACCCAGCGCGCTTCGAGCAGCCGCTGCGCGCGCAACAGCTCGCGCCCGTCGACGCCCGTATCGCGCAGCTGCGCGATTTCGGCCCAGATCGTTCGTGCAGCCTCACCAGCACGCTCCGGCGGGCACTCGGCGTGGACCACAAACACCCCGAGCTCCGTGGGGGTGTAATTGGAGGCGGTCGCAGACGACGCCAGTCGCCGCTCGCGGACGCCGCGATACAGCCGCGATCCGCGGCCCGCACCCAGCAGCATCGCGGCAAGATCGAGGAGCGGCGTGTCGGGATGCAGGGTTGGGACGGTGCGCCACCCTAGCACGAGCTGCGTTTCGATGATGTCGCCGCTCCACTCGCGATACCGCGGTCGGTCGAGACGGCCTTGCTCGGCCGGCCCCGGCGAGCGAGAGACCGGTCGATCAGCAAGCGCGCCGTACTCCGCCTCGACGCGATGATGGACGTCGTCGACGTCGACATCGCCCACGATGCTGAGAATGGTGTTGCCGGGCTGGTAAAAGTTGCGATAGAAGCCGACGACCCGATCGCGCGTAAACGTGCGCAAGGCATCCGGCCGCCCCATCCGCCACCGCCGCATGCGGTGCCGGTCGTACAGCAGCGCGTAGAGGCCCTCGCCCGCCAGCGCCGACGGCGCATCCTCCTTGCGTCGCACTTCCTGCACGATCACTTCGATCTCTTTGGCCAGCTCGCCGGCATCGATCGCGGAGTTCGCATAGGCATCCGCCTGTATGGCCAGCGCCTCGTTGAATCCCGCGGACGGGACGACCGTGTAGTAGCTCGTGTGATCGTAGATCGTGTGCGCGTTGAGATAGCCGCCCGTCGCTTTGGTGGCGCGCGCGATCTCGCCCACGCCGCGCGTCGGCGTACCCTTGAAGTACATGTGCTCGAGGACGTGCGCGATGCCGACGGCTTCGTCGGTCTCATCGAAGTAGCCGGCCCGGACATGCGTCACGATCGCCACCACTGGCGCGGTGCGATCGCGCCGCACCAGCACCGTCAGGCCATTGGACAGCCGACTCGTGACAACAGGCGGCGCGGACGCCGATGCGCCGCCCACGCCGGTCACCGCACGATGCGCAACAAGCCGGCGTCGGCGCTGCCGCGGATGAAGCTCTCGGCGTCACACGTCGGGATGTGGATACCCGTAGCCGACAATCCCCGGCGCGCCTCGATGAGCATGAACTCGGCCACGGACGACTTGCCGGCATCGTCGGACGTATCGCGCATCTCGGACACGATTTCGTCCCACGTGCCGACGTACTCCCGACCATCGCGCTCGACCTGGTGAGAATCCGTGTCGCGCTTCGCTGCGAGATCCGTGAGCAGCGCACCGAACAGCTCCAGCTGATGCCGGGCTTCATTCTGCGCTTCGTCCGCCGCCTTCTGCTCGATCTCCGCCAACATCTCGTCAATGTCGTCCGCGTCGCCCGACAGCTCCGCGAGTCGCGCATCCCATGGGCGCAGCTCCGGGTCGTCGTCCGCCAGTCGGTACACGCTCTTCTTGAGCTCCACGAGCCGCCAGATCCCAAGCTCGTCCCAGTGATCGTCCGGTGACGTCTGATCGAGGTGATACAACGCCGCCTCGTACTCCCCACGATCGTACAGGATGTTGCCGAGATACACGCGCGCCTCGCTGTGATCGCTATCCAGCTGCAGCGCACGCCGCAACGTGGCGACCGCCTTGTCATCCTCACCCATGCGATGCTGCGCGTAGCCGATGCACGCGACTGCCTCGGCAGAGTCGGGCACCTGTTGCACCGCGATGTCGAAAAACTCGCGGGCGTCTTCGATCAGGCCCTCGCGAAACAGTGCGCGTCCCACCTGCAGCATCAGCTCGACGTCGTCGCGATAACCGAGCTCGAGAATGCGGCGGAAGTTCTTGAGCGCCGCCGGGTGCTGGCCGAACTTGAGCAGCGTCTCGCCAATCCCGGCGAGTGCATCCTCGTGCTCGGGATCCAGGACCAGGGCTTCCTCGAAGCTTTTGCGCGCCCAGGCATACTCCTCGCGCGCCAGCCGGGCGTAGCCAACCCCCACATGGAGCTCCACCGCGTTGGGATAGAGCGTGAGTCCCTCCCGGAGTACATCGAGCGCCTCATCATAGTGCCCTTCGTTGTACAGTTGGTGCGCTCGTTCATCGTACTCTTCGGAACTCAGAAATGGGGTCGGCATATCTCCGGAAACCTCCATCGCGTGAGGGTCTGCCTATTGTACCATTGCAACACGCCTGAGTTCAACAGGCCGCGACGTCGCCGCCGGCTCCAACCCTCCTGGAGAAACGTATACGAGCGTTTTTGGTGCCACGCGCCCGTTTGGGGGCGTGGTCGCCCCATATATAAGTTAGACGCACCGATGCGCCCGCGATCACACGGGGGCGTCCGACGGCCTGACGACACCGGCAGATGGACACGGGTCACCGGCTGCACGCGTGGCCCGGTGGATCGGCGGGTAGGGGCGACGCAATGCGTCGCCCCTCGGCACCGCGCGCACGACCCTCCTGAAATCGCGGGCGGCAATGCATCGCCTCGCATCACGGAAGCGGCGGTGGGGAATTCGTCACGCGGTGAAATTCGGCGTCGGCGTTCCAGGTCGGAAGACCCGGCGCGTTCGCGAGCTCCGTCCCGAAACCGAGGACGAAATCGGAGAGCTGGACGGCGCCGCGCAGATCGAAGTCCGGGCGATACTCGTCCGACGGTTGGTGGTATCGATGGGCCGTGTAGTCGTCTTGCTGCTGCATCCCCCAGTCGGCGGGGTGGCCCACGAAGTCGGTGCCCGCCCCGATCGACAAGGCGGGGACCCCCGCCTTCGCGAACGAGAAATGGTCCGAGCGATAGAAGTGCCCCTGCTCGGGATGCTGCTCCACCCCGATCCGCAGGCCGCGCGCTGCGGCGTATCGCTTGAGGGCTGGACCGAGCGAGCTCTTATTCGTGCCCAGCACGTCGAGATCGCGGAACCGACCGAGCAGATCGCCGCCGTCAATGTTGAGATTCGCGACTAGGTCGGCCGCGGAGTGAGGCGGGTGGGACGCGAAGTACGCTGACCCGAGCAGGCCGGACTCCTCTGCCGTGACGAACAGGAACATGAGTGATCGCCGCGGCCGCGGCGAGACGGCCGCGACTCGCGCCATCGCCAGGACATCGGCGACGCCGGACGCGTTGTCTTCGGCGCCGTTGTAGATCGAGTCGCCGTTGACCGCGGGTCCGATCCCGAGGTGATCCCAGTGCGCCGAAAACACCACCGCCTCGTGCGCGACCGCTGGATCGCGACCAGGCACCACGCCGACGACGTTCATCGACTGGAGATGGTCGACCCGGTTCGAAAAGGCGATATCCACGGCGATACCCGTCGCCGTCGGATGAAATGATCGCGTGGACGCCTGCGAGCGGAGCATGGCGAGATCGAGCCCGGCCTGCGCGAGCAGCGCCGTCGCCGCACTGTCTGTGATCCACCCTCGCACGCCGAGCGGCGGTGGCAGCGTCGGATCGCGCGGCAGCGCGCGCTGTTCCTTGTCCCACGACCCAACCACCGTGTGCCAGGGATACCCGGCGCGCTCGGTCGTGTGGATCACCAACGCACCGGCCGCGCCTCGACGCTCCGCCTCCTCGAACTTGTACGTCCATCGCCCGTAGTACACCATCGCGCCACCGCCAAACAGCGTCGGCTCGGCCGCAGTCGGCGGTGGATCGTTGACGAGCATCAGGAGGATCTTCCCCCGAACGTCCACGCCCTTGAAGTCATCCCAGTGATATTCCGGCGCCACGACACCGTACCCCACGAATACCAGCTCGCCAGCCACGTGACTTGCCGCGGTCGCCGACCCAGCCCAAACGACGATGTCCTCGGGATCACGCAGAGTCGCGGTCGCCTTTCCCGTCGCCACGGCCCGCAGGTGCTGCCGGTCTGCGGTAATCACATCGATCGGAACTGCCTGGAAGTAGGAGCCAGTCCATCCCGGCTGCACGCCCTCGCTCTCGAGCGTGCTCGCGATGTAGTCGGCCGCCAGACGACCACCGCGTGTCGCGGGCGCGCGCCCTTCGAGCGGGTCGGAAGACAAAAACCGGAGATGGGCATCGATTTCTCCCACCGTCTCTCGAGGGGCCGGTGATTGCGCGAACGCGGTCACCGGCACGGCGACGACCAGGAGAAGCCACGACAGCCAACGATCGCTACAATTCCGACCGGCGCTCATCGGGCCTATCTTAGCATGCGGCGCGAGACGCTGCATGCTGCCACGGGGGGCTTGCTTTGTAGCGCGGTCCTTGCGATAGACGAGCCACTGCTCTTCCATCACCCTCAAGGGGGATCGACCATGTACGTACCGTCCCGCTCACAGCACGCAGTGATGGTCTTCGCCGTGTTGCCTCTCCTGTTGCTCGCGCGACCGGCCACGGCTCAGACCAGCGCTGTGAGCAACACGGGCGACAACTCGTCCTCCAGCGCGTCGCAGCTGTCGGCCGTGCCGATCACCGCGCCGGTCATGGTGGAGACGCCGGATGCGACCGTCCAGGCGCCCGCTCCCCAGCTCGACGCCGATCCCATCCCATCAGCCCCGCCCATCGAGGCATCGTCGGACGCGGGACCAACGTCCACATCCGCCACCGCCGGGATCCGCGCCCACTCGTCGACGCTCACGCGCCAACAGTTGGCTGATCGCGCCACCGCCGCGCACGGAGGCTTTGGCACCGACGGCGTCCTCATGATCGTCGGCGGTGCAGGGTTCATCGCCGGCCTGATCATCGGCGGTGGAGCGGGCACCGCCATCGCGATTGCGGGAGCCGTCATGGCACTCTACGGCCTATATCTCTATCTTCGCTGATCACAACGACTTACATAACACTGACCAGGGTAGTTTCCACCCCACCCGAACGTCGCGGGAGCCCGTTGCTGGGTCGTTCGTTCAGGCGTCTTGGTCTATATGGCGCGGACCCTGCCGGACGAACCCAATCGGGTCCACCACGTCTTCAGCCTCGGCGCCAAGATCGTGACGGCATGTGCGGCGCTGGCGACCGTTTTGGGCTACGTGCACAGTGTCGGTCTTGACGGGTCGGCGACTCGCCGGACCGTCGGCACGTTCGGCGCAACGTGGATCGGGCTCACGCCCGCTGTCGACACAATGTGGGCGTTGGGTGACACCCTGCACCTGGCTGCCACCGTCACCGACCGGCACGGGACCGCGCTCGTGGGCGCCACCATCGTCTGGAGCTCGAGCGATTCGAACGTCGTGACCGTCGCGGACGGTCAGGTGGTCGCGCGGCGTCCCGGCGCGGCGACCATCGTGTCGGCCGTCGGTGAGCTGGTGGCACGATCGGGCGTCGTGGTCCGGCCACGCATCGCGGCGCTGCACCTCGCCAGTGACAGTGCAGTCGAAGTTCCGGAAGGTGCGACCCGCACGGTGTCACTGCGCGGCACGGACGCTCGTGGGCACGTCCTGGGATTTGGCGACCAACGCGTGACGTGGCGCAGTGGCGACACGCTGGTAGCGGTCGTCGACACCACCGGCGCGCTCACTGGCGTAGCGGCTGGCCGGACGACCGTGGCCGCATCCGCCGCAGGAGTGTCGGCACAGATGCTCGTGACTGTGGTCGCCGAACCGGGCGCGTTGAGCGTCGCGAGCGGCGCCGGTCAGGACGCACCGGCAGGCACGACGCTCCCCGTGCCCGTCGTCGTGCGGCTCGTCTCGCAGCGCGGACGTCCGCTGAACGGCGTGCTGGTGCGATTTCGGCGCCTGGATGGCGGAGGCGCAGCCGACGTCGCGTCTGCAACGACTGATCATGACGGGCGCGCGCACGTCTACTGGCGGCTGGGAGATTTCCCCGGGCGGCAGCGATTGGTAGCGGCGGTCGACGGTCTCGATAGCGCCGCGACCGCCGTCGCCGAAGCGGAGCCTGTCGCAGCGAACACGCGGATTATGTTGCTGCACGATGCGCAGAATGGACCGATCGCGACGAAGTTGGAGGAACCGGTCGGGATCCGCCTCGCAGATTCGAGCGGCCGCCCCCTGGTCGACGTTCCCGTCCGTTGGGAGACGGTCGACAGCGGCAAGGTGTCGGCCGCAGCAACGCGGTCGGATTCGCTCGGTGAGGCGCAGGCTACGTGGGTGCTCGGACCGGTCGCGGGACGTCAGCGTCTGCGCGTGTCGGTCGGGAACGGACGCCTCGTGAAGCCGGCGCTCATTCGGGCGGTCGCCGCACCCGGTCCCGCCGCGTCGATTCACGTCATGGCCGGCGCTGCGCAGCACGGCTCGAGCGGTTCGGTCCTGCCCAAGCCCATCGCGCTGCGGATCTCTGATGCCGCGGGCAACGCGGTCCCCGACGTCCGTGTCGCGCTGGCCCTCTCGGGCGGCACCGTCCCGGACAGCGCTCCGACCACGGACTCGCTCGGGTACGTCAAGGCCAAATGGACGCTACCTGAGACCGACCATGCCGGCACGTTGCATTTGCAGGCCCGCGTCGATGGCATAGTCAAAACAGCCGACGTGATCGCCAATGTCCTCGCCAAGCCACAGAGGACGTCGACGCCCGCGCACCACCGACGCACGTGATCGCGGTGTCGGTCGAGTCGCTATGAGCGCGCGCGTCGCGGTGGTGCTCGGCGGGGGAGGGCTCAAGGGGTTCGCGCATATCGGCGTGCTGCGCGCGTTGGCGGAAGCAGGTATCCATCCGTCCGTTTATGCAGGCACGAGCATCGGCGCCCTGATCGCAGCAGCGGCGGCAGCCGGGATGACGACGGACAGGATGGCGGAGCACGCGCGCCAAGTACAGCGACGAGATCTGTTCCGATTGAACCACTTGGGGATGCTGATTGAGCGGCGTCGCGTTTCGTCCATCTACGATGGCGGACCGCTGCGGGCGCTCTGCCAGGCCAATGTGCCGGACGGCACGTTCGAGGAGCTGCCCATTCCCGTGCTGGTGAACACGTTCGACATCCAGGGTGGCATGCAGGTGGTGTGGGGACTGCCGGGTCTCCGCGACGTCAAGGTTAGCGATGCGGTCTACGCCTCGTGCGCGCTGCCCGGATTCTTTCCGCCCGGTCTCGTCGACGGCCGGCTGTGCATCGATGGCGGCACGGTCGACAACCTCCCCGTCCAGATCGCGGCCACCGAGGCCGACGCGATCATTGCCGTGGACGTAGGCAGTACTGACCTGACTCACGCCGACGACATTGGACACCAGGGGTTCGCTGCGATCTACATGCGCGCGGCGACGGCAATGATGCACGCGCTCCAGCAACAGCCGCTGGCCCGGTGGAAAGAGCCGCCGATGCTGCTCATTCGTCCGCGCGTTGGGCACGTGGGGTGGCTCAGCTTCTCGCACACCGATGAGCTCATCGCGGAAGGATACCGGACGGCCCGCGACGCGCTCACGCACTGGAACGAGGTGATCGCGGCGCCAAGCGGCGTGTTCCCACGCCGCATCGTCCGGGTGCAAGTCGACCAGTCGTTGTGCATCGGGTGCGGCGTCTGCCCCGCCCTGGCCCCGACGACCATGGCTCTCGACGAGACCGGCCACGCATACCCGCTGGCCGAACGATTCCAATGGTCGCCCGCCGACGGCGACTTCATCGCGCAATGCCCGACCGGCGCACTCTCAGCCGTGACGCTCGAGACCCCGCGTCCCCGCACCCGGGCGGCGCGAACGATCAAGAAGAGCGAGAGCGTCGGGGATTAGAACAGCAACCACGGGTTTGGGGTCCTGGGGTAAACTGCGACAAACCGCGAAGGCCAGTCACGGCGCGCCGCGACCGGCCTTGGACCGGTAGGGGCGACGCATTGCGTCGCCCGCCGTTGTCGTTGCGGTTGTTCCCCAAACCACAGACCCCAAACCCCAAACCCGCCGTTCAGTCCTTCTTTGCCATTAACTGCCTCAACACATACAGCAAAATCCCCCCGTGCCGATAATACGCCAGCTCTTCCGGCGTATCGACACGAGTGACGACGGGGAAACGCTGCTCGCGGCCCTGTGCATCGCGCAAACGCACGGTGAGACGGGCACGCGGACGCATCGCATCGGTGAGTCCCTCAATGTCGTACGTCTCGAAGCCAGTGAGGTTCAGCGTTTGACGCGTCGCCCCATCCACGAACTCCAGTGGCAGAATGCCCATGCCCACGAGGTTCGATCGGTGGATGCGTTCGAAGGATTCGGCGATCACCGCGCGCACACCCAGCAAACGGGGACCCTTCGCCGCCCAGTCGCGTGAAGACCCCGTGCCGTACTCCTTGCCCGCAATGACGATCAACGGCGTCTTGGTGCGCTCATAGCCGACCGCCGCATCGTAGATCGACACTGGACTCCCCGACGGATCGGTGCGCGTCCACCATCCTTCGGTCCCGGGTGCCAGCTCGTTGCGCAACCGGATGTTGCCGAATGTCCCGCGCACCATCACCTCATCGTTCCCACGCCGCGCGCCGTACGAATTGAAGTTTTCCTGCGGCACGCCGTGCGCGATCAGCCACTGGCCCGCCGGGCTCTTGGCCGGAATCGATCCTGCGGGCGAGATGTGATCGGTCGTGATGGAATCGCCCAGCAGCGCCAGCACGCGCGCGTCGGTGATCGCCGTGACGCCCGGCGGCGTCAGCGTCATGTCATCGAAGTAGGGCGGGTGCTTGACGTACGTCGATGTGTTGTCCCACGCGTAGCGATCTCCGGCTGGCACCGGCAGGCCGCGCCACCGTTCGTCGCCTTCAAACACATTGCCGTACTGCCGCACGAACATCTCCACGCTTGACCGATCGGAGCATTTCGGTCTCGACGTCGCGCGGACTCGGCCAGATGTCGCGCAAGAACACCGGCCCCGCCGCCCCGACGCCCAGCGGCTCCGTCGTCACATCGATGTCCATACGGCCGGCGAGGGCGTAGGCGACGACGAGTGGTGGCGAGGCGAGGTAGTTGAAACGGGTCAGCGGGTTGACGCGACCCTCGAAGTTGCGATTGCCCGACAACACGGCGGCAACAACCAGCTGGTTTGCCTCGACGGCGTCCGCGACTGGCTGCGCCAACGGCCCCGAATTACCGATGCAGGTCGTACACCCGTAGCCCACGACGTTGAAGCCCAGCGTCGCGAGCGGCTCGAGGACATTCGCCTGCCGCAAGTAGTCCGTCACGACCTTGGAGCCCGGCGCGAGACTGGTCTTGACCCACGGCTTGACCGCGAGGCCGGCGGCGACCGCGTTGCGCGCCAGCATCCCCGCGGCCAGCATGACGGACGGGTTGGACGTGTTGGTACAGCTCGTGATCGCCGCGATCACCACGTCACCGTGATGCAGCGAGAACCGCTTCCCGCCGAGCTCACACGGTACACCGTCGCCCGAATGCTGCGGCTGCCCGCCGCCTTCCGTGTCTTCGCGCATCACCGCCCGCTGCACCTCGGGACCCGCTTCGGCGAAGGCGACTGCAGGCTGTCGCTTGCTCGATGCCGCGCCGCTCAACTTCTCCAACTCGGCGTTCAGCGCATCCCGAAACATCGTCTTCGCTCGCCCGAGCGGTACGCGATCCTGTGGGCGCTTCGGTCCGGCGAGGCTCGGCTCGACGCTGCCCAGGTCGAGCGCCAATGTGTCGGCGAAGACGGGGTCCTGCATCGCGTCTGTGCGAAACAGCCCCTGCATCTTGCAGTAGGCCTCGACCAGCTGCACCTGAGGCTCCGGCCGACCCGTCAACCGAAGGTACGCGAGCGTCTCGTCGTCGACGGGGAAAAACCCCATCGTGGCCCCGTACTCTGGCGCCATGTTGGCGATCGTCGCCCGGTCCGCCAGCGAGAGGCTGGACAATCCGGCGCCGTAGAATTCGACGAACTTGCCGACGACCTTCTTCTGTCGGAGCATCTGCGTGACCGTGAGCACGAGATCAGTCGCGCTCGCCCCGGGCGGCAACTTGCCGTGGAGTCTGAAGCCGACGACCTCTGGCACGAGCAGCGACAGCGGCTGGCCGAGCATCGCCGCCTCGGCCTCGATGCCTCCCACACCCCAGCCAAACACGCCAAGTCCGTTGATCATCGTCGTGTGCGAGTCCGTGCCGACGAGCGAATCCGGATACGCGACGACGCTGCCGTTCACGCGACTCGTGAACACTACGGGAGCCAGGTACTCGAGATTGACCTGGTGCACGATGCCGGTGTCCGGCGGGACGACGCGGAAGTTGCGAAATGCCGTTTGGCCCCACCGCAGAAAGGCGTACCGCTCCTGGTTGCGTTCGAATTCGAGGCGGGCGTTGATGAGAAACGCGGCATCGGAGCCGTATTCGTCCACCTGGACCGAGTGATCGATCACCAGGTCGACAGGCTGGAGCGGATTGATACGGGTAGGATCGCCACCCAAACGAGCTATCGCATCGCGCATTGCCGCGAGATCCACCACCGCCGGGACGCCGGTGAAGTCCTGGAGCAGGACGCGGCTCGTGCGGAAGGCGATCTCTCGGTCGGCAGGCCGTCGGACATCCCACGTTGCGAGCGCTTCGATGTCTGCGCGCTTGACGAACGACCCGTCCTCATTGCGGAGGAGATTCTCGAGCAGGATTTTCAGGCTGAACGGCAGTCGATCCAGGGTCGATCCAGGGACGCTGCGCACCGCATCGAGGCGATACGCGACATACGACTCGCCGCCAACATCGAGGGTCGTGCGGCTGTGAAATGAGTCGAGATTTGCCATGCCTGCAAGATAATAGATTCGTCGGACCGACCATCCCTTTTGGTACCTCCGTCATCCGTTGCATAATGCCAACGCTCCCGCCGCTCGACGTTAGCACATTGACATTCGATCTCGTCCGCATCCCCTCGATCAGCGGAACAGAAGGGGAAGTCGTCGGCGCGGTCGAGAAACTGCTGCGCGAGCGGGCGTGGTCGGTGCAACGGATCGCCGTGTCGCCGGGACGCGACGACCTGTGGGCGACAGCCTGCGACGCGCCGCTCGTGACCTTGTCGACGCACCTGGACACGGTGCCGCCATATATCCCGCCGCACACCGACGCGGGCCGCCTGTATGGACGCGGCGCGTGCGATGCCAAGGGCATTGCAGCAGCCATGATCGTCGCCGCAGAGCGACTGCGGGCTCGCGATGTGCCCGTCGGATTGCTCTTCGTCGTCGGCGAAGAGACCGTGCATGACGGTGCGTTGGCAGCAAATACGATGGTCACGACCAGCCGGGTGCTGATCAATGGAGAGCCGACCGAGAGCCGCCTGGCCGTCGGGACCAAGGGTGCGCTGCGCGCGGTCGTGCGCACCACCGGTCGCGCAGCCCATTCGGCCTATCCGGAGCTCGGACGCTCCGCGACCCGCGAGCTCGTGCATGTGCTCGCCACGCTCGATGACGTCGCTCTTCCGACAGACCCAGTATTGGGCGCGACGACGATCAACATTGGCGCCCTCTCCGGCGGCGTCGCTGACAACGTGATCGCGCCCTGGGCCGAAGCACGCCTGATGATTCGGCTCGTCAGTGATGCTGGCGACGTCCAAGCTCGATTGCGCGGCTGGGCGGAGCCGCGTGCCACGATCGAATTTGCGGCCATGGTGCCGCCCGTGCACTTACACACGGTCCCCGGTTTCGAGACCGGCGTCGTCGCCTTCGCCACCGACGTGCCGTGCCTCGCCCGCTGGGGCACGCCATACCTGTTCGGTCCAGGTTCGATTCACACCGCCCACACCGACGGCGAATACGTCGAGTTGGCCGAGCTCGGGCGCGCAGTGGATGCGTACGAGCGGCTGGCAGACGGGGCTCTGAACAGCGGGGCTCCGGACCGGTAGGGGCGACGCATTGCGTCGCCCGTTGTTGTCGTTCCCGAATCCGGTGGCTCCGGACCGGTAGGGGCGACGCATTGCGTCGCCCGTTGTTGTCGTTCCCGAATCCGGTGGCTGACTAGTTGACCGACGGCGGCAGCGACGACGATGCACCCGAATCCTTGCTCGCCTGGGGCGCCGGCGCCTTCCCCCCACTATCCAACCCACTGGTGCCATTCACGCGCGCAGAGAATGCGGCGAAGGACGTGTCGTTCGGCATGGCATTGACGGTGATCTGGCCGGGCAGAAATGCGTCGCCTGAGCTCTCGAGAGAGACGACGTGTGGCCCGGGATCGACCCGCACGACGAGCGGCGAGAACCCCAACGTGTGGCCATCGATGCGGACACGGGCGGCACCGCCGTGGACAACGACGCGGATGTAGCCCGGCGCCTCTGCCCCTGGATCGACCGGCGTACCATGCGCCGGAAACAACGTGGGGTCGACCGCCACCGGCGCTCGCCCAGGCGCGGACGCGCCGCTCGTGGGTGCGTTCGTGTTGTTCAGGTCGAACGTGGTGTCGACGTTCATGATCGAGTCGGCTGGCGCAGCGGTGCTGTCGGCATGCGCCGCAGTGCTCGGCGCGAGATCGGGCAGTAGATGCGGCCGAAACACGGCGACGAGCCCCACCACGACCGCGATCGCGACAAACGTCATGGCAATCGCCGCCTTGGTGCCCGCGCTCATGCCTGACGTCGGGATCGGGGCCATCACGATGGGCACCGACGTACGCGTGTTCGCCGTGACGGGACGCCGCCCGCTGAGCGCCTCGATGAACGCGGTCGACGACGTGAAGCGCGCCGACGAGTTCTTGTGCATCGCCCGCTTGATCGCCAGGTCGACGAACGGCGGCAGTGACGCCTTGATCGACGACGCGTTGGGGATCTCCGCCGTGAGGTGCAGCTTGAGCAGGTCCTGCACACGAGGCGTCTCAAAGGGCCGGTGGCCGGTCAGCATCTCGAACGCCATCACCGCGAGCGCGTATTGGTCCGCGCGCGCGTCGATCTCCTCTCCTCGCCACTGCTCCGGCGACATGTACCCTGGCGATCCGATGACCGCGCCCGTCGCGAGCGGCGCCTCGTTGACCCCCAAGCCTCGCGCGATCCCGAAGTCGGAGACCATCGCGTGCCCGCTGTCCCCGATCAGGACGTTCGCAGGCTTGATGTCGCGGTGCACGACTCCCTGACCATGCGCATAGTCCAGCGCGCCCGCCACGTCGCGCAGAATCTCGGTCGCATGGATGAAGTCCAGCGAGCGGTGACCATCGAGCATGTCCTCGAGCGTGCCGCCGCGGACGAGACGCATGGTGTAATACGCGACCGTGTTGCGTTGGCCCACGGCGAAGATCGGCACGACGTTGGGGTGGTCCAGCCGCGCGGCGAGCTTTGCCTCGCGCTCGAACCGCGCGTACGCGTCGGGTGACAACACGGGGTCGAGCGCCAGCACTTTGAGGGCGACCTCGCGGTCGAGCGCGAGTTCCAGCGCGCGAAACACGATGCCCATGCCGCCGCGACCCATCAGTTCGATCAGCCGGTACGAGTCCCCGATGGCCTCTTGCAACCGAAGCCGGATGCGCTCGGCTTGCTCCGCGGCGTTGGGGCCGCTCGGAGTCGCGCCGCATCGGGGACACGTCGCCGCGCCCGTGGCCATCGATGCCCCGCACCGCGTGCATGCCCCAGAGACCCCTGCGGGCGTCGTGACGGCCGCCGGCGAGGCATCTCGAGGGTTGCTTTGACTCCCGGTCACAAGGCTCCGCTAGGCGAAGTCGCCGACCCACCCCTCGCGCGATCGTCGCGAGCGGCCGTCGGCTCTGTTTTCCTCAACCGCTTGACGGCCTCAGCAGAAGGGACGTCACGGCCCCTTTTCGGTCAGATTGACTGAACTAACGCCTTGTCTACTTTCTACTTTCTGACCCCCTACTTTCTCCGGCGCGAAGCGCTGGCCCCGGGTTCCGAAGGCGTCCTAAACCACCACCGTATTGCTCCCTCCTCGCCACCTGCTGGCCGACCTGTACACCGCCGCGATCGCCGGCGCACTACCAGAAACGGCCACGCGGACTGCCGTCGTGGGACTCGAGCTCCCACACTCGACCCGCGTGCACATCATCGGGATCGGAAAGGCCGCCATGCCGATGGCCGCGGGCGCGACGTCCGCACTCGCAGAAACTGGCGCCACGCTCGTCGGTGGCGTACTCGTCGCCCCGCCGCCTGCGATCCCCGCACCGGACCCATCGCTCCGCGTAGCGGTGGGTGATCACCCAATCCCGGCCGCGCGATCCGAAGCGGCGGCAGCGGTGATCGCCGACACCGCATCCCTGGTACGACCAGACGAGTGCGTCCTCGCCCTGATCTCGGGCGGTGGCTCGAGTCTCGCGGCCGCGCCGGCGCCCGAGGTACCCGGGCTGACGCAGCCGGACTTGAGTGCATTGTACGAGGCGCTGCTCGCTTCGGGCGCCGACATCCATCTGGTCAACGCCGTGCGCAAGCGATTCGTGCGCTGGACGGGAGGCCGGCTCGCCATCGCGCTCGCCCCGGCCCGCGTGCAGTGCCTCGCCGTATCCGATATCCCCGGCGATGATGTGGGCATGATCAGCTCAGGCCCCTGCGTCGCGGATCCCGAGCGGGCCGGCACGCTCGTCACCGCTCTGCAGTCGAGTGGCGTGTGGTCATGGCTCCCGCGATTCGCTCAACGACACCTGGACGACGTAGCACACGGTCGTGCTCCGGAGACACCCAAGCCGGATGCGCCGGCGTTTCGGCACGTCCGCGCGCGAGTGATCGTGAGCAATCGTCATGCACTGGAAGCCGCGGCCGCGCGCGCCCGTGCGGCGGGCATCGATGACGTGACGATCGAGCCGACGCCGCTCACCGGCGAAGCGGCGATCGCGGGAGTCCGCACCGCCAGCGATCTCATTGCGCGGCGCAAACGCGCCCGGGGACCTCGCGTCACCCGATGCGTGCTATGGGGTGGCGAAACCACCGTCACGATACGCGATGCGGCCGGACATCCCGCGCCGCTCACCGAGCAATCGCTCGGCGGACGGAGTCAGGAGCTCGCCCTCGCGGCTGCGAGGTCGCTCGCCGACGCCGGCGAGCCGGCAGAAGGAATCACGATCCTTGCCGCGGGCACCGATGGACGGGACGGGCCGACCGACGCGGCGGGCGCCATCATCGACAGTGCGACCTGGTCGGCCATTGCGGCCGCGGGTCGTGATCCGGCCACCGACCTGGCAGAGCACAACGCGTATCGTGCGCTCGACGCGGCGAAGGTCCTGCTGCGCCCCGGCCTCACCGGCACGAATGTGATGGATCTCGTGATCGGGCTACTTTTGTAAGCCATGCACCGCGCGTTCACGATCGGACTCGTCCAGGCCTCTGTCACCGCCGACGCCGCAGCCAACGTCCGGGACGCCGTGGCGCGCGTTCGCGAGGCGGCATCGCGTGGCGCCCAGATCATCTGCCTGCAGGAGCTGTTCAATTCGCTCTACTTCTGCCAGGCGCAGAAGGGTGAACGATTCGACCTCGCCGAACCCATCCCGGGACCGACCACCGCGGCGATGCAGACACTCGCACGCGAGCTCGGCGTGGTGCTCATCGTGCCACTGTTCGAGCGCCAAGCTGCCGGCGTCTATCGCAACTCGGCCGCCATCATCGACGCCGACGGTGCATTGCTCGGCGTCTATCGCAAGATGCACATCCCGGACGATCCCCTGTTCTACGAGAAGTACTACTTCACACCCGGCGACGCGACACAAGACGAGCGAGGGACCACGCCCGGCGGCGCAGGTGGGTTTCGCGTCTGGGAGACGCGCTTCGCGCGCGTGGGCGTCATGATCTGTTGGGACCAGTGGTATCCCGAGGCCGCACGCATCACGAGCTTACTCGGCGCCGAGATCCTGTTCTATCCGACCGCCATCGGGTGGCACCCCGCGGAGAAGGCGCAGTTTGGCGCGGACCAGGTCAACGCATGGCAGACCATCCAGCGCGGGCACGCGATCGCGAACGGCGTCTATGTCGCGGCGCCCAATCGCGTCGGTCACGAGCCGGAGCCCGGAACCGACGGACTCGAGTTCTTCGGTCACTCGTTCGTCAGCGACCCGTTCGGGCGCGTCATCGCGGAGGCAGGGACCAAGCCGGAGGTCATCGTCGCGACCTGCGATACCGCCGTCATCGAGGACACACGACGGAATTGGCCATTCTTCCGTGACCGGCGCATCGACGCGTACCAACCAATCCTCGGTCGATATCTTGGCTGACCTGGAGACGCGGGCCCGGCGTCGCATGCCGGCCGAGTGGGAGCCGCATGCCGCAACGTGGATTAGCTGGCCCCATCACGAGCCGGACTGGCCGGGCAAGCTCGATGCCGTGGGCTGGGTCTACGCGGAGATCGTGCGCGTGCTCGCGCCGCACGAGCGGGTGGAAGTGCTCGTGCTGGATGAGAGCATCGAGGACCAGGCCCGCACAGCGCTGACCGCGCACGGGGTCCCGGCGGATCGCCATCGGCTGCACCGCGTGCCGACCGACCGGGGATGGCTCCGCGACACCGCTCCGGCCGGCGTGCTCCGCGACAGTGGCGCAGTGGAGCTCGTGGCGTGGCGGTTCAACGCGTGGGCAAAATACGACAACTTCACGCAGGACCAGGGCGTGCCCGCGGCCATCGCTCGGATCGCCCAGTTGCGTGTCGTCGATGCCGTGCGACCGGACAGCCAGGGACCCGCGATCCTCGAGGGCGGTGCCATCGATGTCAATGGCGAGGGTGTGCTGCTCACCACGGAAGAGTGTCTCCTGTCGGATGTGCAGCTGCGCAACCCGGGGCTGACCCGCGACGGCTACGAGCAGCTGTTCCGCGAATACCTCGGCGTGCGGCAGACCATTTGGCTGGGTGACGGATGTGTGGGCGACGACACGCACGGTCACGTCGACGACATCGCACGATTCGTGGCGCCCGACGTGGTCGTGTTGGCGTCAGAGCCAGACCCCGCCGACGACAACCATCGCTCGTCCGAAGACAATCGGCGTCGATTGGAGCTCGCCGGTGGCGACGACGGCGCCTTTCGCATCGTCGACCTGCCCTATCCCAGACCCGTGATGATGGAAGGCCACCGCCTCCCGGCGAGCTATCTCAACTTCTACATCGCGAACGGGGTCGTGCTGGTACCGACCTTCAACGACCCACAGGACCGGATCGCGCTAACGACGCTCACGGAGCTGATGCCCAATCGACGGGTGGTCGGCATCCACGCGGTCGACCTGGTGTGGGGGTTCGGTACGATCCACTGCTTGACGCAACAGCAGCCCGAGGGCGAGACGGCGTGAGCGTCGCCAGGGCGGCGGGAATGGCCTGGTGGATCGCGCTGTTGCTCGGCACGGCCGCGACGCGCGTGAGCGCGCAGGTGCACACGATCGCCAACCTGGTGGTCGGAGACGCCGTCGTGGTGGTGCAGGCGTCCTCCGACAAGCAAGTGTACATCGGCGTGGGCACGGATACGCGCACGTCCACTGTCACCGCGAGTGCAACAGCAGTCGACGAATTCGTTGCCGAATGTGAAGCAATTGTTCGTCTCGGTGCACAACCGATACCCACGCACACAATCGATCGACCCGTCTTACAGGAAGGCGCCACCGGCCGATCCCTGTCTCTCACGCGGCAAATCGAGAAGCAGCACAGGGTTTCGGTGGTGAGCTATCACTTCTATGTTTCGGACGCGCGCCTCACCGGGTACGTCGTACCGGCGACGCCAGAGGAAACGAAAGCGGTGCTCCTGGCATTGCATCGGGCCGCAAGAGCGGCCGCTCCCGCGCACCCCAGTAAGAAATAGGGACCTGCACGACGCGGCACCGACCGCACATAATCGGTGCATCGGCGGGTAGGGGCGACGCATGCGTCGCCCGCCACGGTGCCACCGACGCACGTAGCACCTGCGTCGCCCGTGGTGGCACTTCTCGCGCTACGGACTGTATTGTGATCGTCATCACGAACGCCAACCGCGGGGTGGCCTCCAGGTCCACACCTGCGGTGTGGTGTGCCCTTTCACCGCGGGTGCACATGCAACCGCGGGCGATGTACGCATCGCCCGACCCGCCCAACAGCAGGATGAGTCGTTGTCTTCGTTCTCCGTTCTCCGCTCGCCGTTCGCACGCACTGCACACGCGTGGCGCCACATGGCCTCAATCGTCGCTCACCGATGATCGCCGCGCTGACGTTCGTGTTCGCGGTTCAGGTGCGGGACTCTGTCCGGCCAGCCGCGACACCTGCCTGGCCCACCACGATCGACCGTGTTGTCCAACGCGGGGTGACGGCCGGTGGGTATCCCGGTGCGGCCGTCATCGTCGGCCGTCGGGACACGATTCTGCTCGCGCATGGCTATGGGCGACTGGGATGGGTCGAGGACGCTGGGCGAGTGGATCCCGCGACCACCATGTACGACCTCGCGTCGCTGACCAAGCCACTCGCGACGACCGTGGCTGCGATGGTGTTGTACGACCACGGACGATTGGATCTGGATGCCCCGGTGTCTCGGTATCTGCCGCAGTGGCGTGGGGGCGGCCGCGAGCACGTCACCGTACGCGACCTGTTGACGCATCGATCGGGACTGCCGGCAGGACGGGACCTCTGGGAGGCCGCACGGTCGCCCAGCGCGGCGCGCCGGGCCGTGTTGGAGACGCCGCTCGAGCTGCCCCCGGACCACCGGTTCATTTACTCGGATCTGGGCGCGGACGTCCTGGGTTTCGTGATCGAGGCCATCGCCCATGAGCCACTCGACGTGTTCCTCGCGCGCGGGGTGTACAAACCACTCGGCCTTCGCCACACCAGGTTTCGACCGGGTTCGGGCGATCTGACGCATGTGGCGTGGACGGACGCACCACATGGAGTGGTCAACGACCGCAATGCTGCAGCACTCGGCGGTGTCGCCGGCCACGCGGGCCTCTTCGCCTCGGCTGGCGATGTGGCCGTGCTCGCGCAGATGATGCTGAACGGTGGCACCTATCACGGCGTGCGGGTGGTCAGCGACACGACGGTCGCACGCTTCACCACTCGTACCATCGGGACGCGTGCCCTCGGTTGGGATACCTGCGCCGGTGGCGCGAGCTGCGGTCAGTTCATGGGCGTTCGCGGTTACGGTCACACGGGCTACACGGGCACATCAGTGTGGATCGACCCTGAGCACGACGTTTTCATCATCGTGCTCGCGAACTGGGCCGCCGGAAACCACATGCACCCCGCAGGCCCGATAGCGATCCTTGACGACGTTCGCGCCGATGTCGCAGACCTCGCCGAAGCCGCGGTCGCATCCGGCGCCGCCGGACATGTACCGGCCCCCGCGCGCGTCGCACTCCGCTCGGACGGTGAGCGCGGCTGGGCAAGCGGGAAATAGGGGCACTCCAACTGCCGGGCCGGCATTCCGGGGCAGGGGTCGGGGAACAAACCGAAAGACGGATCACGACACGCCGCGCCCGGCCTTGGACCGGTAGGGGCGACGCATTGCGTCGCCCGCCGTTGCCATTGCGGTTGTCGTTCCCAGACCCCTGATCCCGACCCCGCAGGTGCCGCCATGGTATTTTTCGCCTATGCGCCCCAACGCCATCGTCCTCTTGAGCGGCGGGCTGGACTCGACGACGCTCCTCGCGTCGGTGCTGCGCGAAGGCTATCGCCCCACGGCGTTGACATTTCGCTACGGTCAACGCCATGAGCACGAGATCCAGGCCGCCACGCGCGTGGCAGCGCACTATGGCGTCACCCACCGGATCGTCGAGCTCGATCTGCGGGCCACCGGCGGATCGGCGCTCACCGCCGACATCCCGGTGCCCAAGGATCGGCCGCTCGGAAAGCTCGGCTCCGACATCCCGATCACGTACGTACCAGCGCGGAACACGATTTTCTTGTCGTTCGCGCTGGCGTGGGCCGAGGTGCTCGGCGCGCACGACATCTTCATCGGCGTCAACGCCCTCGACAGCAGTGGCTATCCAGACTGTCGCCCCGAATTCATCGCGGCATTCGAGCGCGTGGCCAACCTCGCGACGCGCAGCGGCGTCGAGGACCATGCGCCGATGCGCATCCGCGCACCGCTCATCGGGATGACGAAGCGCGAGATCGTGCTCCTCGGACGCGCACTAGGCGTCGATCACGCAATGACCACGAGTTGCTACGATCCCGACCCGTCCGGCGCGGCCTGCGGCCGCTGCGACGCGTGCCAGCTGCGTCTGCGAGGGTTTGCCGAGGCAGCGCTAGTCGACCCGATTGCGTACCAGCACACATCCCTCACGCCTGGGTGAGCGCGGTCTCGTCGATGTATACGGTCAAAGAGATCTTCTACACGCTCCAGGGCGAAGGCGCGCACACGGGTCGACCGGCAGTTTTTCTGCGCTTTGCCGGGTGCAATCTGTGGACGGGACGGGAAGAAGATCGTGCGCAGGCCGTCTGCCAATTCTGCGACACCGATTTTGTCGGCACCGGCCCGGACGGCGGACGCTTCGCGCAGCCGTCGGGCCTCGCCGACGCCGTCGAGGATCGCTGGCGCTCCGGCACGCGCGAGCGCGGCGCAGCGTCCGTGCAGCGGTTCGTCGTCTGCACCGGCGGTGAGCCACTGCTGCAGCTCGACGAACCGCTGATCGATGCGCTGCACGCGCGTGGCTTCACCGTCGCCATCGAGACGAACGGCACGATGCAGCCGCCCCCGGGCATCGACTGGACGTGCGTGTCACCCAAGGCGGACGCGCAACTCACCCTGCGCCGCGGCGATGAGCTCAAGCTCGTCTTCCCGCAGACAGGCGGTGAGCCGGAGCGCTTCGCGGACCTCGACTTCCGGCATTTCTTCCTACAGCCCATGGACGGACCCGCCGTGGTAGCCAACACACGCGAGGCGGTCGCGTACTGCCTCGCTCATCCGCAGTGGCGTCTCAGTCTGCAAACGCACAAGATGCTCGGCATCCGATGACGGACCGACACGAGCGCTCGACCGCGTCGCGCCTCGAAGTCTTTGTCGAGTTCCATTTCGAGGCAGCGCATCAACTGCCGGGCGTGCCGGCCGATCACATGTGTGCGCGGCTCCACGGACACTCCTATGGCGTGCGTGTGTCCGTCGTCGGACCCATCGACGCTGGATCAGGCTGGGTCATCGACTACGGCACAATCACCGCCGCTATCGAGCCGCTGCGCGGCCGCCTCGACCACCGCTGCCTCAATGACATCGCCGGTCTCGAAAACCCAACGAGCGAGAATCTTGCAGTGTGGTTGTGGCAGCACCTCGAGCCCGCAATCCAGGGGCTGCACGCAATCGAGGTGCGTGAGATGGCTGGGTTGGGCTGCATTCTATCGCGGACCAGGCTGGGTCGTCTAAATTCACCTGTGATGGCATACGGTCGAGCTCGATTACTCGGATGCGTGCTTGCGTCCGTCATGGTGCCTGCCTGCAAGGCTGGCGCGCAGGCAAGGCTACCCGCAGCGCTGCGCGGAGAGAGTCGTGACAGCGCTGTGGCGGTCGCGCCGCGACAAGCGCAACCCATCGGTTCCGATGCGCTGGGCCCGGACGTATCCTCCGCAATTACGCTGACCGCGCCAATCTCGGCGTCGACCCCAGCCGACTTGCCGCGCCCCTTCGCCGCATTCAGCCTATCAGCGCGATCCCTCGGCGATTCGCTCGTCGCGCTCGCGCGCGCGCAGATCGGACGGAGGTATCGTTTCGGTGGTACGACTCCGGAGCACGGGTTCGACTGCAGTGGACTCGTACGCTACGTCCTGGCCATGCTGCACGTGCCACTGCCACGAACGGCCAAAGAGCAGGCGCGTACGGGAGCCTTCGTCGAGCGAGACACCGCGCAGCTGCGTCCGGGCGACCTCGTCACGTTTGGCTCGCCTCGACGTATCTCGCACATCGGGATCTATGTCGGCGGCGGGCGCTTCGTGCAGGCGAGCAGCAAGGCCGGACGTGTGATCGAAACGCCGCTCAACCGGCGACCGGCCCCCGGCGTCAAGCCGTGGCGTGGCGCACGACGCGTGGTGGCCCCAGACTCCGTACCCGAGTTCCCTCCCTCGACGAGCACGACTCAGGACGACGACGGCTGAGGGGCCACTCGCGTGCCTCGCGGTAGCAGTTGATGGGTTGATACGGGCGACGGGTGCGTCGCCCTTTTTTGTGATCGCCCCGGACTCGCGCGCCGCGTCACCGCGCCGGTCTCTCGATCCACCGCCACACCCGTTCGCGGAAAATCGAGGCGGCTCAGCGAGTCGACCAGCACCAGCGCGCGTCGTCGCTTCGTATCCTCGCGCACAATCCCCGCGTCGACCTGCCGGGTCGGACGCAGCACCACGGCGTGCGGCCGCCCGGTGGAGTCGAGCGTGGCGCACATCACCGCGCTGCGATCCATGGGCTCGCGCAGGTCGAAGGGCCCGTAGTTGAGCAGGTTCCCCAGCGAATAGAAGATCAGCGCATCGTGACGCCACTCGGCCGCACGCAGCACGTGCGGGCCGTGGCCGATCACGAGCCCCGCACCTGCGTCTACCGCCACGTGTGCAAACGCGATCGGATTGCCGCGGCGCTCGCCGACGAATTGTTCGAGAGAATCCGGCGTGCGCTGCGCCAGTCGCCCCTCGGCACCGAGGTGTGCCGTCACGACGACACGGCGATAACGCGCTGCGGCCCTCGACACGAGGCGTCGCACGGCGGCGGTATCCTCGACCCCCGGATCAGACCACGCGCTGAACCCGAGAATCGCCGTCGTGTCACCCGCCGGCGTCGCGACGAGCGTCGGCGTCGTATCGGCACCCGTGACCAGGAGACCGGCGCTATCGAGAAGCGCGACGGTCATCGCAAATCCCGCATCTCCCGCGTCTCGCGTGTGGTTGTTCGCGACGTTCGCGACGACGACCGCCGGTGTGTCGGCCAGCGTGCGTAGCGCGCGAGCCGCCATGGGACTCGAGCGGAGCGAGTAACACGTCGGATGTCCCGGCAGACACTTGGGATCGATGACTGGGCCACCGCCGATCGCGCCCTCGGCGTTGACCAACACCAGACTCGCACCGGCCACGATGCCGCGAAGCGGCGCTACGAGGGTCTCGCGCGATGCGAGGTGCGCATCGACGAGGCTGTCGGATACGGGAAGCGAATCCGCCACGAGACCGGTCATCCTCCGAATCCACGCGGTATCCATATTCGATCCCAACGTGACGTCGCCACCGGCGCACAGGCGCACGCCTGAATCGCCTTCGGGGAGCGTTGCGGTTGTCGTTCCGGTTGTCGTTCCCCTGACCCCTGGCCCCTGACCCCTGACCCCTGTACCGCGACCCGCTGCGCGGGCGTGCTCGCCGCGCCCGCCTGTCGGTGACGCAGCGACGAGCCCCGCGAGAGCGACCACCAGCGCGGACGCACCACGTGAGAGGATGAGCGATCTCCGGAATGGGCCGCGGCTAGAATAAGCGCCGGGGCGCACCGGCGCGACCGGGGTCTCACACCGCGTTGGACGTTGATCGGGCCGCGTGGGCGTCCTCAAGGCGGCCCAGCCCATCCTCGGGACGGCGTGCTACCGGACGTCGCCGGCCTCTACGGGCTCGACCCGAAAAAGCGTCACGTCGCCCACCCGCTCCACGGGCCGCGCGCCTTCACTCAGCAGCCGCGTCGCTCGGGGGCTGGCGCCCGCCTCCACGATGTAGTCGTAGTCGTGACCAATCCGTCGCCAATCGAGCGGAGCAAAGTCGGTCAACCCCCATCGATCGGCCGGCTCGTAGAGATGGTTCCGCTCGACGAAATGCATCAAGAACCCGTGGGCCGGCCGGCCGTTGCCCTCCCCGTTCCCATTGAACAAGCCGGGCGCGCGGCCACCGTGCTCGATGACGAACCAAAAGACGAAGTGCCGGTAGGGAAATACCCGCACACCGTGCCGCTCGCCATCTGCGACGATCGGCAGCACATGACTCCCGGACGGCACTGCGGCCAGCACGGCGCGGTAGTTCGCCAACTCGTGCTCGATCGTCCGCACCGACCGGCCAATCACCGCATCGTGCAGCAGGCATCCCGCGAGCATGAGTGCGGTCACGGCGCGTGGCGGCGCGACCCCCTGTGCCTCCGCGGCGCAAAACGGCCAGAGCAAGAGGGGTGGAAGCCAGCGCATGTCGAGATAGCCGGTCCCCGGCGTTCCAGCCGGGAAGCAGATGAACAACAGCAAACACGTAAGCGCGGCCAGGAGAAACACACTCACCGGTCTCCGCTGCGCCAACACGCGTCGGTTGGCCGCCAGAAACGCGAGGACCATTCCGCCGTACACGGCCATCGTGATCGCCATCTGACCGAGCGAGAAGACGTAGAAGACCGAGAAAACATTGCGCAGCTTGTGCAATGGGGGCGGGTAGTCCAGTCCCGCGCCGCGCGGCGCCGCGGCGGCCGCACCGATGCCTCCCGCGAGACACATCACCGCGACGACGATCGTCGCGCCGGCGACGAACAGCAGCCGGCGATCCTGGCGCAGCCAGGCAACGATGCCGTCGCCCGTGGCTCCGTTCTCCCGTCCCGTGTGCTCCTGCCGCACGCGCACGAGCGCGCGCACCGCGTCGACCCACAGGAACACCAGCACGATCAACGGCGCGGCCAGGTGGATCAGATAGAGGAGAATGAGACCGAGCCAGAGCGCGAGCGTGCGCGCGCGCGACGGCGCGCGACGCACCGGCCACCATGCCGCCAACCACGCCATCGCCGCGCCGAGTCCGATGACATAGTTGACGAAGCCGACGACCGTGAAGAACCCCATGCCGATCAGGACGCCGACCAGCGACCACGCAAGGTTGGCTCGTCCTGCCGCCCGCAGCAGGAACCAGAAGCCGATCGGTACGGCGCAGACGACGAGCACCGCCAACGCGTGAAGCGCGAAACGCGGCCCGCCAACGTGCACCAGCGCCGCCCCGAGCACATCGAGGCCAAGATAGGGCCCCAGCCTGAAGTGCGTCTCGATGTACGACGGCACGGGCCCGGATTGACCACCGAACCACGCGCGATCCAGCATGACGTATCGCGCCAGATTGTTGGTCACATCCTCGAACGGGAATTGCCTGACCGACAGCGCCAGCACGAGGTGGGCGACGACGCCGGCGACGAGCGCGGCGCTCGCGAGCATCGGAGTCGTCGGCCGGCCGGCGATACGACGGACGAGATCGTACCACGCGCCTCGACGCGATGCGACGGCGGCCGGCTGCGGCACCGAACCTCCGGCGGCCGCGTGTGTCACAGGAACCACCGACGATCGATTACCAGCCTGGGCGGATGCCGACGCTCAGGGTGGAGTACGCGTGCTGCGGGGGACCGGTGGTATACTCGCGTTGGCGCGTGATCGCGCGGTATTCGACTTCGAAGCGGCCCAGTTGTGCTCCGGCGCCAAACTCGTACTGAAGGACCGTCGGCTCCTTCTCGACGTGCAAGGCCGGCGCGGTGGTGCTCCCGTCCAGGAAGAGCTCGTAGGCAATGAGATCTTCCCGTGCCGCTGCCACCGCATAGATCTGGAGCCGGCGCCCCCGACCGCGTACGGACGACCACCACGGGGTCGTCACGCCGTATCCCAAACGACCTTCGGCACCGAGTTGGGCCCCTGTCAGCACGTTCCCGACCGACGCGCCCGCCTGTGGCACCAGTGACAGGACCGGCACGCCGTCGATCGAGATGTGGGCAGCCTCGAGCGATCGCTCGCCGGCAACCAGCACACCGGGTTGAAACGGAATCTGATGCGCCCATCCCAATGCGCGCGGATATCCAATCAGTTGATGCCATGCCGTCTGGATCTGTCCGGCGAGTGACGGGCTGCCCGTTACGCCGGTTTCGACCGTCACCGCTTCCGACGAGGTCGGCGTCGCGGCTCGCAAGGTCCCCGACGCATACAGCCAGCCGGCGTAGGGACGGGCGCCGGGCTCCGGCCTGGCGACCTTGGTCGCGCCCGATGGCGTAAACATCTCCTGTCCGATCTGGTATTCCGTCGTCGCGCACGTTTCGCCCACGCGCGCCCCGCCACACGCCGGTAGCCGCAGCCACCACCCCCAGAACGGCGTGCCCTCGGTCACAACGTCGACCGACGCGGTATTGGTCAACTCGGTGTCGGGCCGCCGTCGCGCGGGCAGCCAGAAATCGAGCTGAGCGTTGCCCTCCTCGATTCGCATGTCGTCCACGACCTGCGCGGACACCGGGAGTGCGGTCAGCGTCACGAGCGTCGCGATCCACGCAACGCCGATCGAGCGGCCTACGTTCACGCGCCGGAATCCCGACCCTGGATACTGACTTTGCCCATGCCCCATAATGACGACCAGTGCCGGTCCATCGCACGTGGTTCCCTAATCCCTCATCCCCGAGCCCGCCCGTCGCCAGCTCGCTCCGTTCTCCCTGCCCCGCCCCCTCTCTACGGCCGCGAAGCGGCCGTCACGTGCCCCCGGCGGGGGCCTTCATGAGTGTTGGGAACGTCCACGCGTAGTGATGGCCCGGATTCATGATTGGACGGCGCGTCGCCGCGTACGCGTCCCACTGCGAGTTGCCGTATTCAGCCGACATCGCCTCGAACAAATCGTAGCCCCACGTCTCGCGCGGCCCGGGCACTTTCGGATTGGCGCCGTACGGCCACGCCGAGGGATTCTGTAGCGCGTTGAAGAGGTAGCTCAGCGCTTTCTGTACGCGCGCGCCGCGCGGCGTCGAAGGATCGAACAGGTTCGGACCACCCGTGTTGCGCACCACGTTGAGCGCCGCGGTCAGCGGATCCAGCGCGAAGTACGTGTACCAGATCCCTCCCGCTGCACGCGCGATCTCCTCGGGCATCTGCCCGTCCGGCGCGATCGATGAATCGATGTGCCGCTCGAGTCGCACGGTCTCATCGGACACACCAGCCGCGTCGCCGAGGTAGTCGTACGCCGTCACCGCACCAAAGCTGCCCCAGTCTCCCCAGTTGTTCTTTCGATCTTTGATGGGATTGACCGCTTGCGCGAGATAGACCGATCTGACCCACTGCTTGAAAGCCTGCTGGTCTCCGGCGGCCCACCCGGGATAGTTCGAGAGCAACTCGGCGGCGATGATGAAGCCGACCCCAACTTCGGCCATCGACAGCTGGCCATCGTAACCAGTGACACCGGTGTTGGTGTGCGCCCACGCGTTCAAGAGGCGCGCTGCGGCGTCGGCATCCTGCGGTCCGTCGCCCAGCCGATATGCGAGCGCCAGCACGTATGCGGCGTCCGCGTCCCCGGTGATGCCGCCGGTCGCGGCAAAGAATCCCTTCTGATCCTGGTAGTAGCCCGGCACGTTGTACACAGCCATAGGGTGCGGCTCACGACTGTGTACCCGGCCGACTGACGCTCGAAGCTGGTCATACGCGTCCGCCCATGGCTGGGCGTGTGCTTGGATCTTTCCGGTCACGAACGCGATCTGCGCGGGCGTGTAGAACCCGCCGGGTCCCGCACTGTGCGTCCGAACCCGCGACCGGTAGGGGCGACGCATTGCGTCGCCCGTTGTTGTCGTTCCCTGATCCCTGACCCCTGACGGGTGATAGGAGGCAAACTGGATCATCCCCGACTCGTGCATTGGTCGGGGATCGTGGGATTCGGACGTTGTCGGCGCGCGGGCACCAAGTGCGGCGTGCACGCGATAGAGCGCGACCATGCGACGCTCCGTCACGAGCTCAGCGTGCGGAGCCACCGCTGCACGAGCGGCGGTGTCCGAGCCCGCAACGATCACGTAGTCGTAGTCGGCATCGATCCGCTGCCAATCCAGCGAATCGAGCGGGAACGGGTCCTGCGCACCCCATCGCTCATCGGGGTAGTACGACACGACGGGCTCCCGAAAATGCCCGAAAAACTTGTGCGTCAACGCGGGCGGATTCGTCGAGTACCGATCCTCCTCGGCCAGCAACCCCGGCACACGTCCCCCGGCATCGATCGTGTGCCAGAGCGCAAAGTGGCGAAGTGGGTCGAGCCGACCATAGCGCTCACGGTCCGCCACGATGGGCAAGAGCCGCGCAGTAGGTGGCACTGCATCGATGACCGCCCGGTATGCGCGCAGATCGGCATCGAGCTGCTGCGTTTCGTGCCGGACGACACCAAGGTGGAGCAGCGTCGCGATACACGGCACCGCGAGCCACGCGCGCTGCGAGCGCACCGGGCCGGTCGCCGTCGCGCAGAATGGCAGCACGAGCGCCGGCAGCAGCCACCGCATGTCGACAAATCCGGCGCCGTCCACCCGATAGGGGAACACGAGGAAGAGGAACACGAACACCGCCGCCGACGCCAACATCGCGTCGAGCCGCAGCGTGCGCCGATTGACGCCAATGAACGCCGCAACCGATGCGACATAGCCAGCACCCATGAGCGCCATCTGCGGATACGAGAACGAATAGAAGGGGCTCGCGAGGTTGGCGAGCTTGTTGGGGATCGACCGAAAATCCGGCGGCACGTGCGCCAGCGGTGGCTCCGGCCCGAGCGAGCGATACCAGACCAGATACATCACACCGACCACCGCCGTCGACGCAACGAGCATCACCAATCGCGCGTCGAGCAACTCGCGGGCGCGTGCGAGCAGTGAAGTTGTTCCCTGACCCGCGACCCCTGACCCCTGACCCCTGCTGTCGATGAGCCCCACCAAGTATGTCACCCCCAGCACGACCAACACGGTCATCGCGCCCGCCAGGTGCACGAGGAACACACCAGCAAGAGCCAGCAGCAACGGAAGACGCGCCCGCCACTGCGTCGCGTCGCGCCGCGGCCACCACGCGGCGAGCCAAAACAGCGCAACACCAATCCCTGCGACGAAATTGAAGAAGCCGATCAGCAGGTAGAAGCTCAGACTGCAGAGGACGCCGACGAGCGCCCAACCGCGTCGCTGTGGGCAGGTGGCACGCAGCAACATGTACATGCCCGCCGGGACCACGACGACGAGCAGACAGGCCATCGCGCGCAATCCCATGGCTGGCCCCATCAGGTGGACCAACATCACACCCAACACATCGAGCGCGATGTAGGGCGTGGGAATGAACCGGACCTGCACGAAAGGCGCGGGCGTTCCAAACCAGGCACGGTCCATGAGGACATACCGGGCCAGGTTGTTGGTTGCGTCGTGGTAGGGGAAATAGGCCGCGCCACACACGACGACGAGGGTCGCCAGCAAGGCGAGGCCAACGAGCCATTCCTCCAGGAACCGGAGGCGCGACACCCTGCGGGGAAACGCCTGGGTGCCGGGCGCCATATGGAGCGCCCTAACGGGGTCGGCCGTTGTCTGGACCATGAATTGCACCCGAGTTTGCATCGCGAAATGCGCGCCAGGAAATGCCGGATCGATCTGGTGGCACCGCTAATTGATATCGGTGTTCCAGGGTCGACTGCGTCCACTCCACAGGCCAGGAGGCTTTGACTGAAGGCACGACGGGATGTCGAATCGGCAGGAACGGCGAGTCGGGTGGCACACCGAGGGGTGTTGGCGGCCGTCGCCGCTCTCACCATCGTCGGCGCCGGGCTGCGCCTCTACCGGCTCGGGCATCAGAGCCTCTGGAATGACGAGATCGTTACCTACATCAGCGCGTACGGCACGCCATGGCGTGTGGTCACCCAGCGTGTAGAGAACAGCAACATCCCGCCCCTGTACTACCTTGTGGCCAACGCGAGTCTCTCCCTGGGGACGCACGCCCCTCCGGACATTCGAGACTGCGCTGCGCGCGCCGTCAGTGCTCGTCGGCGTGCTCACGATCCCTCTGTTGTTTCTCGTGGTCCGCACCTGGTTGGGCACGCGTGTCGCGCTGGCAGCCGCTGCGTGCATTGCCGTCTCACCCTTCCATGTCTGGTACAGCCAGGAAGCTCGGCCATATGCGCCCCTGCTCGCCCTCTCCTTGATTGCCGTGGCCTGCATACAGCGCGCGATTCGCCATCCCAGCTCGTACTGGTGGAAGGCAGCCACGGCGCTCGCGCTGGCCGCGACGCTTTACTGCCATACCGTGGGGCTGGCATTCGTGCTGTTCGCCGCCGCGTACGTGGCATCCGAGTTGTGGCGATGGGCCCCGGCGCGCTCCTCACTGCCCGACGAACCGCCGGTAGGGGCGACGCATTGCGTCGCCCTCTCGCACCGTCCGCAATACTCCATTGACGAAAGGGATCGAGCGCGACGCATCGCCTTCGACACCCAGCGTCGCGCCTGGATCGCGACGTTCCTCGGGGTCGCGGTGCTGTGCATCCCCGCGGTCTACCGGCTCCTGTCCTTCCCCCCCACGAATTCAGCGGACGCGGAACGGGCCCTGTCACCCCTGCAGCTCGGCTACACGCTGTGGAGTTTCGTCGTGGGCTACTCCTTCGGGCCAAGCCTCGGCGAGCTGCACGCCGCGGATCGGCACGCGGTGCTCGCGCAGTATGCGGTAGCCGTTGTGCCCGTCGCGCTGCTGCTCGGCGGCCTGATGATCTGGGGTGCGCTCACGCTCGCGCGCCGCAACGCGCGTGTGGCACGGCTGGTGACGCTCTGGTTTCTCTTCCCGCTGCTATTCGTGGTCGCTGGCGCACTGGTCACCGTACACCCGTTCAACGTTCGCTACGCCGTGCTCTCCTTCATCCCCGTGATCATCGTGCTCGCCATGGGTCTCGATGCGTTGCCTCGCGGCGGCGTGCGCCTCGCGGGGTGGGCCGGTCTGCTCGCATTGAGCGCCGTGTCGCTGCACGGGTACTACGTCGATCCCAAATATGCGCGCGACGACAACCGCGGCGCGGGGCAGTTCTTCACGACACACGCCGGCAGCAGTGAGGTCGTCGTGGCCCATCGCGCCTTCACCGCAAAGGACTTTCGGTTCTATGCGCCTCCCGGGACGACCATCATTCCGTATCCCGCAGGCGACCGGTCCATTACCTCGGCGGATGTCGGGGGCGATCTCCAGAGACTCGTGCACGACGCGCCCCGCTTCTGGATGTTTCTCAGTCGATCGACACCCGATGAAATCACACCGCTCCTCGACTACTGCGACCACCACTATCACCGCGATGCCGCAGCGTCGTTTCGATCGACGGGAGTCGAGTTGATCGCGTGCGTGCGCGAGCCTGCACCGCTCACCACCACCATCGGCAACCCGTGACGGACTCCAGCACCAGCCGACAGGTCGGGATCTTTCGGCTCCGGTACCCGGTCGTCTCGGAGACGTTCATCCGTGAGCAGGCGCGCTCCCTCGCGCGTTACCAGCCGACGATCATCACGCGATCAAGAATGATCGACAGCGGTGAGCCCACCGGCATGATGACCGTCGGCGGCCATCTCCCATCCGGTGCGATGCGCATGGCGCGGGCAATGTACGTCGCCACCGCGTCGCCCTGGCTGTTCGGTCCGCGACGCACCTGGCCGCCGATCACCCTCCTGCATGCTCACTTTGGTCCAGACGCCACGTACGCGCTCCCGCTGGCCGAGCGCCTCGGCGTTCCGCTCATCACGACATTTCACGGGTGGGATATCACCTTGCCGCGATCGTCGTATCTCACCCGCGCAAGCCTGACGACCTGGCGCTACGTCGCGCGGAGCGCCGCGCTCCGCCGCCACGGAACGACGTTCATCGCGGTGTCGGATTACATCCGGGACTGCCTCCTCGCACAGGGATACCCAGCCGATCGTGTCGTCCGCCTCTACGTGGGAGTCGATATCGAACGGTTCCAGCCGCTGCCGAAGCGCGGGGCCGTGCGTTTCGTGCTGTCGGTCGCGCGGCACACGGAGCAAAAGGGGGTCGGCACGCTCATCCGTGGGTTTGCCCGTCTCGCCGGCACGTGTCCCGATGTGGACCTGATCCAGGTGGGCACGGGCCCCCTGACGGCGGACTTGAAGCGCATCGCCGCGGAGCACGGTGTCGGTCACCGCGTGCAATTCGTCGGAGCACTGTCACACGACGCCGTCCGCGCGCTCATGGTCCGTGCGACGGTCGTGGCCCTGACGAGTCAAACGCCCGCCAACGGCCAGCAGGAAGCCCTGGGACTCGTCCTCAACGAAGCCGGAGCGTGCGGCGTGCCGGTCGTCGCCACGCGACACGGTGGGATGCCGGAGGCGGTCATCCACGGCGAGACCGGCCTGTTGGTGCCGGAAGGCGATGAGATGGCCGTCGGCGAGGCGCTGCTGACCATCATGAGCGACTCCAGCCTCGCGGCCCGCATGGGTGCGCGAGGCCGCACCCTCGTCTCCGACGTCTTCAACGTGCGGACACAGACGGCAGCGCTGGAAGATCTCTACGATCGAGTGACAGGGTCGAGTCTCGCGCAAAACATTGTGCAACGTGATCCGCGAGACGGAGCGCAACAGCGAGTATCGTGATGGTCGGGTTCGCGTATCCACCAGTTGGAAAGACGGAACTGCCCGTCACGTAGAGATTGGGGACCGAGTGGACGCGGCCATTCGCATCGACGACCCCCTGTCGCGGATCGCGGTGCATCCGCGTCGTGCCCATATGATGCCAACTCCCCGTGATGCGCGCAGCCCACGCGCCGACTGGGTCGTCGGGAAGATGCACCGTGCCGATACCCGCCCGAGCCAGCACGGCGCCGATCGCCTCGAGATTGGCCGTCATGCTCTCGAGATCACGGGGATTGACGCGCCAGTCGAGCGCGACGCGTGGCATCCCGAGCTCGTCCTGTGTGCGCTCGATCATGACGCGGCTCTCGCGCCATGGCGTTTGCTCCCCGCGCCCCATGATCTCGTACACGTTTCGGCCGGGCCCGACGGGCAGGCCATACCAGGTCAGCAGGCCCGTTTCACGAATGTCGCGGACGGCCTTGTCGATCACCCGGAGCGCGAATCCGACACCCCCGGCCCGCGCAATGGACGCGGCGTGCAAGCCCCATGGGTGCCGCCGTTTCGCCTGACGCCGAAGCGTAGCGGCGACCGAGCGCCGGTTTGGCGGCAAGAGGGCGGCGCTGAAGCCGGCGAGTCCGCGCTCACGCCGAGCGTCCGGGCTGAGGGTGAATGCGCCCAACGGACGTCTGACACTGCGCCGACCCTCGATGTAGAACGAGAGGTTCGCATCGCAGTCCGTCGGCATGAAGCACCCGAGTCGCACGTGCAAGTGCTCCATGAAGTACCGCCCAACGAGATCGTGCTCATTGCCCAATCCCGCCGACCGCGTGGCGTGTGACGCCAGGAGAAGGCGGGCATTCTCAATGCCGCCGGCGGCGAGGATGAATCGTCGGGCTTCGACCCGGAAGCCAGTGCCCTTGAGTGTTCGCACTACGGCGGCGGTGACCGGCCCACCGTGCACGCCCCCCTCCAGGCGCACGACGTTCGCGGACAGCACCACGTGCGTATTCTCCGCCGCCGCCAGGTCCTGACGGTACGCCTGACCGAACCGAGTCGGTGGACTGAACTGATACACGATGGTGCGGAGCGCCGGATCGGAGACCGACACCCGTGGTCGACGCGGGAGCGGGGGGCCGCGATCGACCTCGTCCTCACTGACGGCGAGGTGGCAGAGCATCCGCGCTTCGCGATAGTAGGGCGTGAGATCACGCTGTGAATGGGCCACCCGCTGTCAGGCACCCACTCGCGTTGCCGGAAATCGTCATCGTCCAGGGAACGGCACCACCCGCCCCAGCGCTGCGTGCTCCCACCGAATGTTCGAACGCGACACCCGTCGAGCGGGAAGTATTCGCGTCCGACGTTGCGCCCTTGATAGAGGGCCTGTGTGGCCCGGTGCGGCTGGAACGATCCGCTCTCGAGCAACACGATCTGCAGGGGGCGTCCGCCAGGCCTCGTGTCCTGCAGGACGCGCGCGATCGAAATGCCAGCGGCACCGGCGCCGACGATGCAGACGTCGGCCCGCACCGTATCGCCCTCCGGGAATGCCCACGCGTCGATCAGCATCGTCGCCTGAAAGGCCCGTCTTATGACGGCGTGAGCGCGCCCGTACGCGAGTCGTCGGGCGCTGCCGTCCTGAGCGCGAGATGCGCGAGGAGGACCATGATGAGGAGCGTGCTGAAGTGGGCCTCCGGAATGGCCTCCGCCAGCAGGTTGGTCATGTACCAGATCATCATCGCCACGACAAACAGCGCCAGCGCCGTGCGCGCATGACGGTACCGTTTGATGGCGGTTATCAATCCACCGAACAACACGAGCACGAAGAGACTCGCGCCGACCCAGCCCACATTGAGCAGCGTCTCAATGTACCCGGAATGGGATTGCGTGATGACCCACCCGCGCCGCAGAGAGACCTCGGCAATGTGCTGGGGCGTCCAGAACGAGTCGAAGCCGTACCCGAGCCATGGGCGCGCCGAAGCGAAATACAACAGATCTTCCCACAGGAGCGTCCGCCCGCTGAGCGTTGCCGGATCATCGCTCTGGGCCGACCGGCCGAGCAGGGCAGCGCTGTGCGCATGGGTGACTGTATCCGGCAGGAACACGACGACGGCGAAGATGAGTGCGATTACGCCGATACCCATGACCACCAACCGGTGTCGCTTCACGGTGAAGGTCCCGGCCACCGCGCCCACCAACATGACCGCCACGAGCGCGGTCCGCGATTTCGTGAGCAACAGCATGCCCAGCCCGAAGACGAGCAGTCCCGCGAGCAGCAAGCGGTGGCCACGGCCCATGCGCAGCGCGGTGGCCGTTGCGATCACGAGACATGCGGCTTCAATGCCGTGCAGGTTGGGGTTGGCGAAGCCGACAAAGCGATAGTCGGATGCGAACGGCTGCAGGTCCCCGCGGGCGAGTGCACCACCAATGCCGAGCACCAGCGACGTGGTGCTCGCGAAGATGGAGAAATAGAGCAGTTCACGCAGCGACCACGCTTGCGCGAGCGCGTACGCCGTGAACGCGAGGACGAGAAACACCACCGCCCGCTTGGCAGCGAGGGCGGCGTCGTCTGCCCACATCACGCTCACGGTCGCGAGACCCGTGTACGCGATCAGCACCAGGAGTAGTACGCGACTCCCGCGTGACGGTGGCACAGCGCCCGGCGTCGAGCGAAGCAGCCGAAGCACCGGAGTCGAGATCTGCCCCATCCAAGGAGGCGCGATGACGCCCGGCGCGATGTCGGACCGCGCCCAGGCAACCGTGGCCTGACGGCGTCGCCGGCGTGCCGCACTCAACGTCAGCGCGGCGAAGCCGGCGAGCAACACCACCGCCGCCTGTCGTGTGCGAGTCCCTTCCTGGACGCCAGAAGCGGCCGCCGCCGCGGACGCCCCGACGGCGGCATCATCGCCGGTCGCGGCCGCAGGATGCAGCGAGTACGGTCCCATGAACGCGAAGAGCAGCACCAGAATCGGATAGGCCAGCCACGCACGCGCCGCACGCGACGACCCGCGCGGCTGCGCGCCCGATGGTTCGAGCACGAGCGGCCGAGTCGCGCCGGCCGTGCGATCGACTGTCCACTTTGCGCCGGTCATCGGCGACCTCCCTGATGGCGCCCGACGCGCTCGGCCACCACCATCCCCAACACATGCCACGGCTCAATGAGATAGCGGCGCCACAACCGCGTGGGCTCCGCGGCGAGGCGCCATGCCCACTCGAACCCCACCGCAGCCGCCGCGCGCGGCGGCGTCGGCACGACACCCGCGACGTAATCCATCGCCGCGCCTGCCATGAGGACCGCGTTGGCTCGAAGCGCCGATCGATGATCGTGTACCCAATGCTCCTGCCGCGGCATCCCCATCCCCACCACCAGCACCTGCGGATCAAACTGCCCGATCTGGTCGAGCACCGCCGCGGAATCCGCGCTGCCCGGCGCATGATCGAAGTACCCATGCGCACCGGCAATCAGGAGTCCGGGATGACGTACCCGCAGCCGCGCGGCTGCCCGATCGAACACACCAGGCCGCCCTCCGACCGAAAAGACACGCCAGCCGTGCGTGGCAGCTTCCTGCATCAGTGGCCCGAACCAGTCCACATACGTGACTCGGTGCGTTCGAGTGAGCGGCACACCAAGCAATCGGGCCAGCGCAATGATGGACATCCCGTCGGCGTGCGTCACTTCGGCCCGTTCATGAAACGCGCGCAGCTTGGCGTCACGCCCGCACAGGTAGAGGCTGTGCAGATTGTGGTTCGCAACCACAATGTGCTCGTTGCTGGCAACCGCCTGCGCCACGCGTGCGGTGAGACTCGCCATATCGTAGGCGCCAATCCGCAGCCCGAGAAACTCGTGCACCGGCACAGCCGTTCCCCGACCCCTGTCGTCTGACCCCAGACCCCAAACCCCAGACCCCAAACCCCTGTTTTTCATCATGTCAGCTGCAGCGCCAACCGATCGGCGCACTCCACGATCAGACGGCATCGCGCCGTCCAGCTGTGGCTCTCTTCGACGAGCCGCCGCGCACGGGCGCCCATCGCGGGCAGCGCATCGCGTGCAGCGACCGCACGGCTCAGAGCAGCACGGAGGCCACCGACATCGTCGGACTTGAACAGGAAGCCAGTCTCGTTCGGTACCACGAGCTGCCGCGCATCCGCGACGGCGGACGAGAGGACCGGCTTCCCGACCGCCATGTACTCGTAAAGCTTGAGCGGCGAGCGAAACACGGCACGCCCCTGCGATTCCGTATGTCCCGAGTATCCGACATCGCCGCTCGCGATCACGTGCGGCACCGACTCGCGCGATATCGTGCCGAGGAACCGCACGTACGGTCCAAGTCCGTAGCCCTCTACGAGACGCTCACAGTCGCGTCGGACTGGCCCGTCGCCAGCAATCACCGCATGGATGGGCAGATTCTCCTCACGCCGCAGGTCGGCGATCGCATGCAATAGCAGGTCGATCCCCTGCCAGGGTTCGATGCCGCCAGCGTAGACGACGGTGAACCCCTCGAACCTGCGGGGTTCGTCGGGCCGCGGGCGAAAGAAGTCGGTGTCGACGCCGTTGGGGACCACCGCGATCTTCTCGGCCGGGATGCCGAGCCGTGTCGTCACGAGCTGTTTCAGGGGTTCGCTGACGCAGACCAGCATGCTGCAGTCCAGGTAGGCCTGCCGCTCGTGGCGACGCGCGAGCGACGTCAGCACCAGGCTGTTGCGGTCGACGCGGGCCTCCTCCGACTGCATCTCGTTGGTCTCGAGGATCCACGGCACGCCCGCCTCCGCGAACGCCCGGCCAAGAGATTGGAAAACGGAAAACCGCTCGTACACCCAGTCGACACGCCCCGCCAACTCTCGCCACGCAGTGCGCGCGTTGACGGGTGACATCCCGATCCGCGCCACGTCGGCCAGCAGCGCCCACTGCCCGCCCTTTCGCAGCAGCTTGCCCGCATCGCGCGTGACGACCCCCGGTGAGCGATCCCCGACGATGTACGGCTCGACAGACCAGCCGATCCGGCGAAACCCGGACATCACGCCGAGGATGTGCGACCGGGGACCGCCGATCTCGGCGTCCGGCCGCGTCGTGACCCGCGGCGCTCCGGAGAGATAGCCCAGCCGCCGCGGCGCCGTGTCGCAGACCGTCATGAGCTGGCGCCTCCCGCCACGGCGCGGAGCGTGCCGGTCGATGGGCCGGCCGCGGCGCGAGATCGATCCTCCTCGCGGCAGACGCTCCAGAGAATCGTCCACATCAAAATGGCCAACAATCCGTCCGACGCGATGCTCGACCACGCAGCCCCGCGCCACGATGCCATCGCTATCAGCGGAATGTTAACGAGGATGTTGAAGACCGCGACCGTCACCTGCGCGATCGTCCGCCGACCCTGATACCCAGCTCCCGTCAGCGTGTCGGCAGCGAAATAGTGCACCGACTTCAGGAGTGGCAGGATCGCCAACCACCGGGTGGCCTCCACACTCGCCGCGAAGCTCGCACCCAGGATCCGGGGGAGGATCGGTGCCATCAGGAAGAGCAGCGCGCCGGCCACCGCCGCGTATGCCATGGCGAGCGGCAGCAGTCGGCGCGCCAGGCTGAGGCCCGCCCGCGCGCCGTGAGCCCCGTGCTGGAAGAAGCGCGGATAGGCTGCGGCGAGCACAGACCGGATGGGCACGAACGACACGTCGATCAGCCGGTATGCGGCGCTGTAAATGCCGGTCGCCTCGAGCGTGGAGAGCCGAGCGAGCATCCACTTGTCGATATCGTTGTAGATGTTCTGGGCGGACAGGCTCGTGGCGAAGTACGCGCCCTCTCGGAGTTCGGAGGCTGGATACCCGAACACGATGGCTGGTCGACCCAGCTCGCGATTGGTGATGACCAGCGAGACGACGGCGGCCACCCCCGTGCTCGCTGCGTACCAGACCGCCCACCGCTCCGGAGTCGGGTGGCCCAGCAGGGCGAACGCCAGGGCTGCCACGGTGCGAAGACCCGACAGAAGCAGGGGAAACTGCGCAGTGCGTGAGAGTCGTTCGTGCGCCTGGAACGCTTGCCCGCTGATGTCGATGATACGCGCAAACACCAGGTCCGAGACCGCAACGCTCAGGATGAGCGAGAGCGAGATCGTTCGGGGCAGCGCCAGATGCGCGATCAGCAGGACACCAACGGCGAGTGCCCCAGCCGATGCCAGCGTCACCGAGAGGGCGCCCCCCCAGTACCGCGCGAACCGGTCCGGCGAGCGCGCCACGTGCTTCACGAGCAGATTGCCCGCCCCCAGACTCGCGAACGGAGCCACGATCGCGACGAGCGCCACGGCACCCGCGAACGCGCCAAGGCCATCGGCGCCGAGAGCGCGCGCGACGACGACGAAATACAGCGCCTGAAATCCGACGCGAGCCCCATAGCCCAGCGTCATCCACGCCGTGTTGTGCGCGAAACGGCGGCGACGAGAGAGTTCCGTCATCGCCAGAGCCCGGCCGCCGTCAGCGATGGCCTATCGCTGCGCGACCGCACGACGGTTGCGCGCATCACGATCGATCGCGCCTGCCACCCGCTACGCCGCGCCCCGACCGCGAATGACGGCAGGCAACGTCATCGCGAGAATCCGCAAGTCCAGCCCGATCGACCACCCGTCAATGTACTCGAGGTCGAGCGCAACCCACCGATCGAATGCGAGCTCGCTCCGACCCATGACCTGCCAAAGCCCAGTGATCCCCGGCGGCACACTGAATCGCCGCATGAGCCACGACTCCGAGAACCGGTGCACATCACGAACCGGCAAGGGCCGCGGACCAACGAGCGACATGTCGCCCCGCAACACGTTGAACAGTTGGGGCAACTCATCCAGCGAGGTCCGGCGGAGAAAGCGGCCCAGCGCCGTCACTCGCGGATCATCCCGAATCTTGAATACCGGGCCGGTTGCCTCGTTGCGCTCCTCGAGCTCCTCCTGGAGGTGCTCGGCCCCCGCGATCATCGTGCGGAACTTGTACATCGAGAAGCGTCGTTTGTTCAGGCCGAAGCGTTCCTGTTTGAAGATGATCGGTCCCGGGCTACTGAGCCTGATCGCCAGAGCGATGAGCACCATGAGGGGCGACGCACAGAGCAACCCCACTCCGCCGCCGACGAGGTCGATGGTTCGCTTGATGAGCAGCCGTTGGTCATCGGTCACGACGTGCATGCGCACGACCTGGAACCGACCTGTGCTCTCGAATGTCGGCCGCGCCAGCGACGACTGAAACACGTCCGCGAGATACGCGGCGCGAATCCCGAGTCGCTCACACAGCCCGATCGTGTCCTGGATCTCGACGTATCGCGACTTGATCGGCAGCGTGATCAGCACGTCGTCGATGACGTGGCGCACCAGGATGTCCTCGAGCTCATCCAGGTCGCCAAGCATACGCCGCCTGATCTCTTCGGCGGGCTCGTCATCCGTCGTGTCGACGAACCCATACACGTGCACCGCCCCACCCACGTGCTGGTGTAGCTCGCGATAGAGACGCAGCGCCCGCGGCCCGCTACCGACGATGAGCACATTCCGCACGGCGGCAGCCGGCGGTGGCGCGGCGGCCTGCCAGACGAGCCAGCGAAGCGCAGCGAGTCCGACCGCCGCCACGACAACAAACCCCGCAACGGTCGCCGGCTTCACCGCGCCAGTGCTACTGGCCAGCGGGAACAGCACGAGCGGGATCCCGCCGACGAGACAGGCGCCCACGAGCCGCGCGGCGTACTGGACCGGCGTGCCGAGGCGACGCTCATCGTACAGGCCGAATCCGGTCAGACTGGCGTGCATCACCCACGCGAACAACCCGACCAGGATGAGGTTCTTGATCGTGACCCGCATGTCGAGGAATGCAAGGAGCCCGCGCTCGCCAGCGTGACTCGCATTCGTCAGCACGAAGACGCCAAAGACGCCCGCCAGGACGACGACGACGTCGAGGTACCGACAGGCGTCGAGCATCCGCTGCGCAGCACGCGGCGCACGCGGCCGCCGCGCGACTCGAGGACCGTTCCGACGACCCGTCCCCTCCAGCCACCCATCACCGTTCGGGACCGCCCACCCGCTCGCTGCCGCAGCTCTGGTGCCGTTCGAAGTTGCCGGGACGCCCGTCTCCTGCGCGACGTCCGATGCCGGACCTGTTCTGAGTGGAGCGATCACCTCACCTACGCCTCCGCCATGTAGTAGCGGTCGCGGTGCCCGTAGAACCGATAGGCACCGTCGTACGCCGCCTCGCGATGGAAATCGATATCGTTGAGCACGGCTCCCAACACCGGTGCGCGTACATGCCGCAACTGCTCCATTGCGAATGTCAGCGCCTGAACTGCGGTCACACCCGATCGCACGACCATGACGACGCCATCGGCATACTTTGCAAGTAGCGCCCCGTCGGTCACGACATTGATCGGGGGCGAGTCGATGATGATCGTGTCGTAGTGATCCCTGAGACGGTTGAGCAGCGCCAGCATCGCCGCACTGCTCAGGACCGTCGCCGGGTTGTGCGGCAGTGTGCCGGTCGTGATGTAGTGCAGCGATCCCACGCGACCGAGGTCGGCCCGTCGCACAGCCGACTCGAGCGGCGCGGACCCGTCGAGAATGTTGGTCAACCCGGGCTCTCGCTGCGCCCCGAAAATCCGATTGATGATGCCGCGACGGAGGTCACCGTCAATGAGCACGACGCTGTGCCCCCGCTGCACGAGTGTCACGGCGAGATTCGTCGCGCTGGTCGTCTTGCCATCGCCCGACAGCGGGCTCGTGAGTACGAGCAGCTGCACCTTCGCGTCGGGATGCATGTACGCAAGGTTCGTTTGGAGCGTGCTGTACGCCTCGGCCACCGCATTCCGCGCCGCTGGATCCGTGACGACCACCGCGTCACCGCTCCCGTTTGCGCGTTCCGCGAGGACGCGCGCCTTGCCGCGAAGCGGCACTTTGAGTGTCGCGCCCGGTGGACCCAATTCCTCGGCCAGGCGGAGCCGCGCGAGAAAGCGGTCGGCCGCGGTCATCCGCGGGATCAAGCCAAGAACCGGAGTCCCTGCCGCCGCCAGCACGTCCGCGCGCGTGTGAATCGCGTGATCGCGGCTCTCGCGCATGAAGGCAAGACCGAGCCCGAGCATCGTGCCGAGGATGATCCCCGCGAGCCCATAGAGAAGCGGCCTCGGCCGCACGGGCTTCCGCGCAAGCTCCGAGGGATCCATGACATGGACGCTGGGGTCTTTCACGGCTGCCGCGACCTGCGCCTCTTTGAGACGGGTCTGCAGCGTCGTGTAAATGTCCTGAAGCACGTCCGGCTGGCGCGACAACTCCGCCATTTGCACTTGCTTGGCAGGAATCGATCGCATCGACGCTTCCTGGGTGCGGAGCACGCTGTCGTCAGCGGTGATCTGGGCCGTGAGGCCTTCCAGGTACGTCGATGCGATCCCGTGCAGTTGCTGCTCAATGTCGTCCACGCGGTTGTCGAGAACCTTGATATCCGGATCGTTCGGCATGCGTCGCTGCAGGAGCGCGGTCCGTTCGTCCTCGACAGTTGCCAGTGAGCTGAGGAGCGTCGACGCCGTGTTGTTCCGCAGCAGCGTCGGGAATGCAATGAGGCGCTGGTACGGCGACGGTTGATCTGGCCGCTGCTTCGCGGCCTCTGCGGTGACGCTTGCCATCACGGTGCTCAGGGCCTCGCGCTCGGCCGCGACCGTGTTCCGATCGGCCTGCGTTTCCGCCAGATGCGTCACGTCCGAGGTCGCCTCGTCGGGCAGGCTCACGACGTTGTTCTTCTCGCGGAACGTTTGGAGCGCGGACTCCGACACACTGAGCTCGCGGCCGACGCTATCCAGTTGCTCGCGAAGCACCTTGGCTGTCCCGCGCGCTTCCGCCGTGCTCAATCCCTGCCGATCCACGATGAAGAGCCCAGCCAGTACATCCGGCACCGCCTTCACGATCTCCTTGTCCGGTCCTCGATAGGCGATCTCGAGGACATTCGCGTCGCGATCGGGGCGGGTGATCTTGAGCGTCTTGCCAAATGCCTCGACCGCCGCCAGCTCGCCCATGATCGTCACGGTGAACTTCTCGAGAGCGAGCGTCGGCGCCAGCGTCGCACTGAACGACGGGAACGTGACGCTCCCCCCAGGTCGCACGACCCTTACATCCTTATCGCTGAGCTCGTCGTGGATCACGTAGGCGCCATCGGGCAACCGACGGCGGAAAGTGTAGTCGGCCGAGTCATTGGCAGACGCGACTTTGAATGCCGTGAAGAGCGAGGTTCGCGGCGTGTTGAGGGGCGTCGTGACCGCACGCAGGCCGAGGGAGTCGATGACCCCCTCCGCGAGCATCCGACTCTGCAACGCTTCCTGCTCCGTGCTCACGTCTCGATCCTGCCCAAGCCGCGTGAGCACACTGGGCAAGTCCACCTTGGTGTCTTCCAGGCGAATCGACGCCGTCGCCTCGTAGATGCGGGTTGAGAAAATCGTATACAGCCCGACCACTAGTGTCACCCCGATGACACTTGCGGCGACCAGCAATCGGTGGCGCCGCACGAGCGCCCAGAGACCGCTGATTGTCGCGGGGTCGACATGGGCGAAATGATCGTTTGGCAGCGAGATCGCGACCCGCTGCGCCTCGAAGCCCGCGGGCAGTTGCGGGGGGTGCGGGGAGTTGCCGTTAGTGGGAAGCATGGTCACATCGAGGAGAAGAGGGCATGTATGAGGCTCCAATCGCATCGGCCGTGCCTCGGAGCACCAAGCCCATCCATGTTCGATGTCGTGCGAGTGCGCGGAGCGAGCTCATCGCTTAGTCAGAATCCGTGATTGAGCGAAATGAGTGTTGTGCCCAAGATGGCGACAGCGCCGATCACGGCTCCGACGATGTATCCATTTCGAGCGATCCAGCTCCGCTCCGGGATGAACAGTTCGTCGCCGGAACGAATCTCCGTCGTTCCGATTTGCTCCGACGTCGTGATCGCCACGCTTTGTTTTTTGCCGTTACGGATGAGCTCGAGCTTTTTCTGATTCCCGTCCGGCGTCGCCCCGCCTGCCAGCGCAATAGCGTCGGCCACCGACATCGTCGGATCGACCGGATACAGCCCCGGGTTCTTGATGGCGCCAAGCACGGTAACGCGTCGGAGCGGCGTGATCTCGATCGCGGGGTCGCGGAGGTATTCAGAGTACGTCGCGATCAGCAGGCGCTGCAGCGAATCGACCGTCATGTCGGTGACATGGATGCTGCCGATCTTCGGAAAGACGGCCTCCCCGTGCACGTTGACGTCGTAGTCGCCAGAGAGATCCGGCTCGCGCCAGATCTTGAGTCGCACGATATCGCCAGGGTACAGCACGTCGCGCGGATCAGGTGGTCGCTGCGCGAGCTGTGCGGACTCCGTGGTCGAGCGCCCGCCCGCAGCGAGCGTCGCCGGTTGCTGGGCGCTTCCGGCAGCCGCGGGCATCGGCGCGGGCGACGCCACGCCGCCCCGCGAGGCCACGCTCGAGGGGGCACACGCCACCACAGCCAACACCCCTGCCACACAAAGCGCGACCGCAGTCGGCAGTCGCCGCGTCGACTCAGTCACTTTGTCGCTCTCCGAGCGGCCGTGGGTCGAGTTCGCGTGATTTCTCACTCCGGATTCGAAAACGGATGCGTTCTGGCGTCGTCGACTAGAGTCGACGTCGCGCATGTTGGAAATGGATCCCTTGTTCGACATCGTTCGTCCTTGCTCCCTGGACCACGGACGCTGAATACGCAACGAGCCGCAAGTCCCGCACCCAACCGTGCTCATGACCGCTGGTGTACGACACTGCGTTGTTGCATCCAAGGTCTAATGTGATGCACCTCACTCTTGACCGAGGACCTCACGGACGAATCCGTTAGGCAAGACAGGGACCACGCAGCGTGTGATCCGCCCCGTCGCTCCAAAACCGGTGCACGATGGGTACGAAGGTCTGCATAGGGCGACTGCATACTCGGCCAATGCGCGGACGCCTGCGCTCGGGCGAGAGCGGGACGCAATGCGTGCAGCGAACGAGAGTGGATACGGTCTCGGGCCCGCCACGCGCTCGCGCGAGGACAGCATTGAGATCACAAAGTGGACGCGACGAGCGCGCTCTGCCCACACTCCGGCGTCCGATCGCGAATCGCTGCTACGCCGGCTGGCTCGCGGCGCTCGCGGCCGCGGCGCCGCGGCGCGCCCGAAGCGCCGACCGCATCGCTTCGCCTTCCGGCGAAGCCTTCAGGGGATGGACCGCCAGCATCTGGCGCTCGAGCAGTGCAGAAGCAGTCTGGGGAATTGGAGGGCGGAACTGGATCCAGACGCGGGCCTTCGTGGGATCCTGCGTGATGTCGATGAGTTGATGCCCGACGGCCTTCGTCGCGAGGCCCAAGAGTACGTCTTCCTCAACGGTCAGTGCGCGATAGCGATCCGGGATCGCACCCAGGAAGCCTGAGTCGTGAATTGCCCGGAGCGTGTCGCCGTGCATCCCGCTCAGCGCACCCAGCACGTGCTCGCCCATCGCGTAGCCGTGGCGGCGGGCGAGCGGGAGGTAAGACGCCCAGAACGGGAGGCCGACCCGCACGGACCGTCGATCCTTGTGGACGCCGACCGGCAGCAAGTCGAGCAGCATGTTGCGGCGCAGCCGGCTAAAGGTGCGTGCTCCGCCGTTGGCCCCAATGCGGTACGGCCCGACGACTCCGGGCCCGACGGCGGCGAACCGGCGTCGCATGAGATCGGCGACGCCCGGCGCGATGAGGTAGGTATCCGGATCTATCTTGATGATGAGTTCCGGTACGCGCGGCTCGCAGGCGATCGTCTCGAGCAGCGAGAACACCGACGTCGCGATCCCACGGTACCCGCGCCGCTCGGGATTGCGCAGCACGAGCGCCCCCGGATGAGCCGCCGCCCACCCGGTCAGAATGTCGTGCGTGCCGTCCGTCGTGCAGTCATCGAGCACCCAGATGCCCGCCGCCGGCTCGCACGCCCGAATGCTGTCGAGCGTGTCGGCCGCAAGCTCGCCCTCGCCAGGGCCGACGACCATCATGAACAACGTCGCGCGAGACGTCGCTGCTGTGCCCATCAGCCCCGTGAATGAGGCAAGATTCGCGCAACGGCCGCGCGGGCGCGGGGGTAGTGAAGGAATCTTAGCGCGATCCGCCCAGCCACAAGGAAATGGGGGCCGGTGGCATTGGCCACCGGCCCCACTTTTTCCTGGCCCCGCCGTTCAGTTCCCTACTTGCTACTTTCTGTGCTTCTCCTCTCTCGGGCGCGCAGCGCCCGCGCCCTCACCCCGCTCTTAAAAGCCCTGCCGGTATCCGATCATGACGGTCGTGCCGTAATACTCACGCTGGTTGTTCCACGGGTGCAGCGTCGTGCCCGTGAAAAAGCCGAAGACCGCGTTATTCGATGTTGACCGCTTGGAGCGTCACTGCACTGCGACCGAAGATCGTCCATGCGAACGAGCCGTCGATCTGGAAGTGCGGATAGTTGTACACGTCGCCGTTCGTCGGATCGCTCGTGCCGTTCGTGCCGTACTGGTAGATGCTCGACCCTTGATACTGCCCCGTAATCCGCGCCGAGATCGAGGCTGTAGTCGTACAGAAGCGACAGGTTGAACATGTTCGGGAACTGACGCGGGATCGCCGCGTGTCGGTACGGTGTGTGAGCAAATTGGTTGATCGAGTCGCCGTTCACTGGATCGTGTAGCCGACATTGAGCGCAAAGGTCGTGTCCTGCGGGACGATCGCGCGTGACTCGACGTGCGTGTAGTTGACGTCGAACCCGAGGCCACGCAGCGCACCAGGCAAGAAATGCGAAGTGCTGCATGTAGTCGAACTCCACACCCCACAGCGTTGCACTCGGTCCGTTCTGCGGCTGCTCGACGTAGGTGTTGGCTTCGCCGTCCGAGAGCGGCCCATTGTAGGCAGCGATGCGATAGAAAATGAAATCATTAATGCTCTTGTAGAACGCCCCAGCAGAAATCACGCCGACGCTCGAGAGGTAGTGTTCGCCCAAGAGATCGTAATTCCACGCGTGCTCTGGTTTGAGGTTGGGATTGCCTTCGGTGATAGGAGTCTGGATCCCGCCTCCTTGGGCACCATCCGCGATGATATCGGGTGCGAGCTGGACGTAGTCAGGCCGGGCAATGCCACGCGTCACCGCGAGCCGGAGATTCGTGTTTTCGTCGAGTGCGTATTTCAATTGCAGACTCGGGAACAGATCGGTGTACGCACTGGTGCCGTGGACCCGACCAGCGATGTAGGGCGTCGCCGTATCTGACGGGCCCTGGGTTGCCGCATATCCTACGTAGCCAATATTTGTGTTCTCGACGCGCAGGCCGACGTTGATGTGTAGGGCGTTCACGTCCAAGTTCTGCATGACATACGCGGCGGTCGTCTGCTCCGTCCCGGCAAAAGTCGCTGACGAGTCGGCAACGCCTTGCGGCTGGTACTGCCAGAGCCCCGGGTTGGCCAGCAAGTTCTTGTTCACAGCGGGAAGGCTCCCGAACGGCGCAAGCTGATAGCAACCGGAGCAGACAGCGCTATAGAAGCCTGGATCATTGTAGTTCGAGAGGAACTGTCCCAAATTCAAGTTGGAGGTCGGTACGTAAGCTACCGGCACCTCCTCCGAGGCGTGGTCACGCCAGGGCAACGCCGTGCACCGACCTTGCCTTGCCTGGTCCACGCTTCCGTCTAGGATGTGTCACGCCCTTCGGTGTGTCCCTCCGGCCTTCCAAGCTGAACGTGTTGACGGACCGGCCTTTGTGAACTGCGCGCGGTCCCGAGGGCCGGTGACAATCGCCACCGGCCCCCGCGTACTGTCGTCCTACCAGACCCCAGACCCCAGACCCGCGCGCGCGTTAGAGTCCCTGCCGATAGCCGAGGAACAAGGTGGTCCCGTAGTACTCCCGTTGGTTGTTCCAGGGGTGCCGCGTGGTTCCGGTGAAGAACCCGAAGACTGCGTTGTTCATGTCCAGCACCTGCAGTGTGATCGCGCTGCGTGCGAAAACGTTCCACGTCGCCGCGGCATCGATCTGGAAGTGTGCATAGTTGTAGGTGTCGCTGTTCTGCGGGTTGCTCGTGCCGTTCGAGCCGTACTGGTAGATGCTCGCCGACGTGTACTGCCCGGTGAGCCGCGCGGAGATCGACGAGTAGTCGTACAGCACCGACACGTTGAACAGCGTGGGGAACTGACGGGGAAGTGGCACGTGTCGGAACGGCTGGCCGGCGAATTGGTTGACGAACTTGCCGGTGTTCGGATCTGTGTACCCGACATCTCCCGAAGCGGTATCCTGCGGCACGATCGCGCGCGACTCGACGTGCGTGTAGTTGACGTCGAAGCCAAGGCCCCGCAGCGCCCCGGGCAGGAACGTCAGGTGCTGCATGTAGTCGAATTCCGCACCCCAGAGGGTCGCGCTCGGACCGTTCTGTGGCTGCGACGCGTAGTATCCGTCATACTGCGTGATCGAACCGTTGTAGAGTTCCGTCCGATTGAAGATGAAATCGTTGATCGACTTGTAGAAGAGACCACCGGACAGGACACCGACCGACGAGAGATAGTGCTCGGCCAAGAGGTCGTAGTTCCACGCGTGCTCCGGCTTTAGGCTCGGGTTCCCGAGCGAGATGCCCTGGTTGATGTTGTCCTTGACCGCATCGACTGCGTTGACATCCGGCGCCAGCGATGCGTAGTCGGGCCGCGCGATGCCGCGAGTGACGGCAAACCGGAGATTCGTATTCTCGTCGACTTCGTACTTGAGCTGCAAGCTCGGGAACAGATCCGTATAGTTGCTGCTGCCATGCACGCGGACCGGCGAGATCGACGGCGCACTGTCCGGACCGACAGTCGCGTACCCGACATAGCCGACGTTGGTGTTTTCGACACGCAGTCCCGCGTTCACGTGCAGCCTGCTGATATCTACGGTCTGCATGATATAGCCCGCATTCGTCTCCTCGGTCCCGGCAAACGTGGCAGCCGAGTCAGACAGACCACTGTTCTGGTACGTCCACGCGCTCGGGTTCCCCACCAGGTTCTGGTTGACAGCGGGGAGGCTCCCGAACGGCGCCAGCTGATAGCAACCCGCGCAGATGCTACCGTAGAATCCAGGGTCTCTGTAGTTGGACAGGAACTGCGACATCGTCAGGTTGTTGTTCGGCGTATAGCTCGGCTGATAGGACAGGTAGCCTTTGTGCTGATTTTCGATCTTCACGCCGAACTTGAATGACGCCGGTAACGTCCCGATTTCATAGGGGATGAGCGCGTCGGCTTTGGCGCCGACGATCGCGCCGGAGTTCTGCTCGTAGTCCGTGTTGAGCGAGCCGAGTTGCCAATTGGCCGGCAGGGCGGCGGCTTCTGACAACGCCGGGTTCAACGAGTAGCGTGGGATGAGATTGTTGGCGGAGTACGTGTAGTTGAACGTGCCGCCGGCGCCCGGTCCGCTGCTCGGATTGAAACCGTAGTCGTCTTCGAAGTGCGCGTGCTGGTTGGCGGTCGACCCCGCATAGTTCGCCGCGTAGGTGAGCTGGACGTTGCCCAGACTCTGCTTGCCGCCGCCGGTGAAGCCCCACGTGTGCTCGATCGGCCCACGGTTCGATACAGTGTTGCTGAGCGTCGCCTGTGTTGCCGTCGGCACGCCCGCGATCAGTTGATCTCCCCCAGCTGCGAGATTCGTCTCCCAGCGGTTTGCCTCATCGAAGAAGGCACTCCACAGACCTTTGAGATAGATCGAAGAGGTCGGCGAAAATCGGTAATCCAGGTCCTGCGCCAACCCGTAGCGTGTTCGGTAGTAGTTGTACTCACGCTGACTCCACTGACTGGCCTGCACGTGCGTATAGGTCGATCCCGGCACGCCCTCGTACATACCCGTGCCGTTGTCCAGGACTTCGCCCGTGTACGACGGCTCGACGTCGTTGATTACGCGGTCGGTCCGGTCGATCGAGCCGCTCACCAGAAAGCCAAACTTCTGGTCGGTGCCGAGCCGGCCACCATAACTGACGTCTCCGTGACCGTTGTTGTTGCTCAATAGCGTTTGGTAGCCGTAGAGGCCCGAGATGTAGCCTCGTGGAGTGCCTTCGGGCACCTTCGTGACCAGGTTCACCGAGCCGCCGATCGCATCGGCGTCAATGTCGGCCGACAAGGTCTTGTTGACCTCAATGGCACCCAGGACGTCCGCCGGTACGTCGTCGAGCTTCACCGCGCGCACGTCGGTCGCCAGCGTGCCCGGCACGTCTGCACCATCGATCGTGACGTGCTGGAAGTCGGGCGGCGTCCCCCGGATCTCGACGTACTTGCCCTCCCCCTCGTCGCGCTCGGCCGTCACGCCAGGTAGCCGGGCGAGTGCCTCCGCGGCGTTGTAGTTCGGGAGTCCGCGGATCTGGTCGCCTGACATCACCGTCATGATGTTGTCGGCTTGCTTCTGCTCCTGCAGCGCACCGGCCACCGTCTCGTTGAGGCGCGGCGAGGTGATCACAACGGTATTGAGTGTTGTCGGCACGGCCTTGAGTGCAATGTCCGACGTCGTCGTCTGGCCACCCCGGACGCTGACGGCCACCGTGTCGGTCCGGAACCCAATGAAGTGCACCGACAGCCGATACGAGCCGACCGGCACGTCGGGGATGACGTACGAGCCGTCCGAGCCCGTGTAGCCGCCGTATCGCAGGTTGCCGACGATGCTCACCGACGCGCCTGCGAGAGGCCGGCCCGCCGAGTCCCGAACGTGCCCGGTGATCGTGCCGTTGTCGGCCGGCGCTGCCGCTTTCGGCTCGAGGCGGACGACACCCGCCCCTGTGGGCACGACCGCGATCGACAAGTGCGCCAGCAGCGCAGCGAGGGCGTCCCGCACGGTCATGTTCGTGGCATCCAGCGTGACCCGGCGATCCGCGGGGATGACCGCCGCGCTGAACGCGAAGTTCGCCCCGGTCAGATCACCGATGATGTGGAGCGCATCACGCAATGTCAGGTTTTGGATGTGGGTCGAGAACGTCCGATCCAGCACGTTGCCCGCCGGCGGTGCCGCCGTCAGCGCCGACGACGCGACCGCGAGCTCCATCTGCGCGCGGAGCGGTGTGACGGCACCTTCCGCGGCACCCGCGACGAGCACAGTGAGCGCTGCAGCGGACCACTTACGCCAGGACATACTAAACCTCGCGACTTCGGTGAGAGTGAGTCGAACGTGATCGGGTGGAGAGAGCGGTCGAGGGCGACCCCAAACGCACGGTCATGGCTGCCCCTCGCGCGGCAGCGTGTCAGCGCGCCGGCTGCGCCGACTGGGCCGACTGGGCCGGATCACGACCACCCGCCCGGACCGCTCATAGCGGGCACCGACGATGGCCGTGATGTCGTCGAGCACGACGTCCGCCGGTTGGCCGCTGAAGGTGGCCGTGATGGGCAGCCGTGTGAGCGATGGATCGGCGATCCGGATCTCGAGGTCGAAGCTCCGACCCAGATCGCGCACGGCATCGGCGAGCGGAGTGTCCCGGAACACGATGTCCCCCCGCGTCCACGCGATCAGCCCGTCGTCATCGCGCGCCGTCCGCAGTGCCACGTGCCCCTGGTTGTCGATCGTTGCAGCGCCGTCGGGTCGGAGGGTTGCCGTGGGCGCATCGGTGCCGGGGACGATGAGCGACACCGCGCCCTCGCGCACCGCGACTTGTGTGCGGCGATCGTCGGTGTATGCGCGCACGACGAAGCGGGTGCCGACGTCGCGCACCGTCGCCCACGGTGTCCGGACGCTGAACGGCCGACGCTCATCGTGTGTCACCGTGAACGACGCCTCGCCATCGAGCGTGACGACGCGCGCCGACCGCCCGTACTCGCCGTCCACGGTCACGACACTCGCTGGCGCGAGCATGAATCGCGTGCCATCCGACAGCGTGACCGTCTCGCGCTCGCCCGTCGCGGTGTCGAAGCGACGCGCTGGTGCGGCGTGTCGTGGCAGCTCGCGAATGAGCGCGACGCCAGTGACCAGCGCGACGCTCGCAGCCAGCGCCCCGGCGAACACCAGGCGCCCACCCACTCGGAACCGCCGCTGCGGCCGCCCCCACGGCGCCCGCGCCTTCGACAACCCGGACCCGCTACGGGCGTCGCGTGCCTCCGCTGCGCCGGACGTGGCAGGCCACTCGCCCCCGGCGCTTCCGGGCAATCCCAGCCGGCGCGACACGCGCAGCCAGGCGGCATCGGTCGCCACGGTCGACCGCGTGCTGATATGGGGGGTCTCGCGCGTGATCCTGCGGACCGCGGCCACCCACGCCTGTCGCTCGGGGCTGAGTGCAACCCAGCTCTCGAATCGCTCGCGCTCCGCCGAGCCCAGCTCGCCGGCGAGGTAACGATCGAGGAGACGCCAGAGGGACGAGTCGTCAGTCACGTGTCGATGGAAGGCATCTACTCACTAGGCACGCGACACGGGCTGATCCCCTATTCGACCTCGCGGGTAACGGGGGGCTAGACGCTAGACGCTAGAAAAACTCCGCCAATCCCTGCCGCAGCATCTTCAGCGCCCTGGCGATCTGGATTTCGACGGTCTTCACCGACGTCCCCATCTGCTGGGCGACTTCTCGATACGACAGCTGCTGCAGCCACCGCAGGCGATACGCCTCTTGGCATCGCGCCGGCAGGCGCGCCACGGTGCTGCGCAGGGCACGCGTGAAATCATCTTCCACCACGCGCGCGTCGGCCGGTTCGGCGCAGAGCGTCTCGGGACGCGCGAGTCGGTCGGCGACGGTCATGCGTTCCCATCGCTCGGCGAGCCGCTCCCGCCGCACATGATTGAGCGCACGATTGCGCACCGCACCGAATAGATACGTCTTGAGCGAGCTGTCGACGACCCAGGTCTCGCGGTGCTGCCACACCCAGCACAACACATCCTGCACGAGCTCATCGACCGTCGCCGCATCGTGCACGAACTCGCGCGCGAACGCGTGCAGCGGGGCGTAATAGGTGCGAAACATCGCCTCGAATGCCCCAGCGTCGCCCGCGCGAATGCCTGCGACCCACGCGGCCTCGCCCTCGGCGACAACAGGCGCGAGCCGGTGCGTCGACGACCACGCGCCACGCGGCGCACTGCTACGTGCCGTCGCATCGGACGCGCGCCGGCTATTGGTGGGCACAGCGACTGGAAGAGCATTCATGTCGACACGCCGGAGCGAAAAACGGTGGCCTCGGATGCGGCGCCATCGTGCTGCTCGCGCCGCGCTCCTATATTCGCCCGACGGTGCGCAGTTAGCCGTCACGCGCGGGTAACGAGATGCCCGCGGATGCAATGATCACGTCACGAAACGGCAACTACCGCCGCAAACGCAAATCGCCCCGGTCACCGTGACCGGGGCGATTGCTGCGTGACGTTTGTCGCCGTCGTTTCGTGGGGCGACGCCAAGCGTCGCCCTATCGATCAGCGGTGCCCGCCGCCATGACCGCCGCCCCCGTGGCCGCCACCCATGTGGCCACCACCATTCGACGCCATCCGCGCGTGACCACCGCCACCACCACCACCACCACCACCGCCGCCGCTGCGGCCACCGCCTCCCCAGCCGCCGCCACCACCGCGCGGTGCTCGGCCGCCGCCGCCCTCACTACCACGCGGCGCTTCATTCCCACCGCCATGCGGCGCTTGGTAGCCTTCACCACCCGATCGCTCCTGTGGCTCCACCCGGTACGCACGTGCCGGCGCGCGCACCGCTTCGGCCGGTGACGGCCCGCGCATCATCGGCTCCCCAGCCGCACCGCCGACGCGCGTCGCCACTGGGGCGCCACCCATCGGGCGACCCGCGCTCATGTGCTCGGCCGGTCCCACCGGCGTCGCACGGTACGCGTGCGCGAGATCGCCGCTCGGCACGACCCGTCCCATGCCAGGCGTAAACGCCGGCCCCGTACTGCGCGTCTGGTGGAACACGGTCGCCGCAGCCGGACTGCGGTACAACGTGCTGTGCCCGATCCCGCCAGGTGCCGTCGTCAAGTGTGCGTTCGCGAAGACCGCCGGCCGAGCGACGAAACCAGTATGCGCGGCGTAGCCGACGCCACCGAACCGAGCCGGCACGAGCGTGTGCGCCGCGAAGATCGTCGCCCGCGGGCGATACCCGACCACGACCGGCGCCACAACCACCGGCCGGTGCAAGGGAACGAACCCTGGATAGTAGCCCGGGGCATAGCCGTAGAACGCCGGATAACAGCCGAAGCAGCCACCGAATCCAAAGCCGAAGCCGACGCCGAATCCGAATCCCGCCCCATAGTACCAGGGGCTGTAGAACGGGTTGTAGGCCCACCATGGCGCAAAGCCGTACGCCGGTCCGTACCACGGGTTGTATGCGCCATCATACGGCCCGTACGGCCCCCAATCGGGCGGCATCGCATATCCGCCACCGTCGGGTTGCCCATTCGCGTACGTGTTGTCGTGGGCATGATGCGGCGTGACGTTGTACGTCACCAGGTCGTAGTCGAAGCGCCCGCCCGCCGCCGCCATCCGCTGCACGACATCCGTGAGCACCGCTTCGGCGTTGATGTTGCGAGCCGTATCGGGCAACGCGGCCAACGTCCACTGTGCCCCATTCCGGAATGTGTCGAAGTGGAACGGATCCTTGGACACCGCGGCGTACACGGTGCCCGTGCCTCGTGTGCTGCCAACGATGAAGCTCGCGTCCATTCCGGTCCCTTGCACCGCAACGTCCGCATTGGCGCGCACAAAGTCATCGTCGCCCGGGTTCGTCGGATAGAGTATCCGCACCGCGCCCGCCGGATCGGCGTACAACACGACCAGGTACGAGTCGTCACGCACGTGCACGCGCACGCGCGCGTGATCGCCGACGTCGAACACGTTTTGGCTGTTCAGCGTGACTCGCACGGCGGGGTCGTCCGCTGGATCCACCGTGTGCGCCGCGCTCCCGCCCACGGCGCTCACAACGCTCGCAACGGACCCGACGGCGGGCGCCGGAACAGCGCCAACCGCACTCGCCAGGACTGCCGCCAGCATTGCCGAAATCATAAAGACGCCTCCTTCACCTGCTCAAATGGCCCCTGCATACCACTACGCGGAAACCTCAACCTCTGCCGCACTCTTGCCTGCTCCCTCTCTACCACTACTACGAAGATCTCAACCGTAACGCTTGTGTGCTTGATGTCGTTCCTAACCCTGGACAGTTAACCCCTGATCTACCGGTCCTCGGTCAATCCTTTGACGTCTACTTTCTACTTTCTGTGGTTCTACTCTCACGGCCGCGGCTGCGGCCGTCCCCGCCCTATATATACCCCCAAACCACGTCGATCGTGCCCGTCAGTAGGACCGCGCCCGACTACGCATGTTTCTCCCCCTTCTCGCCCTCACCGCTCCCCTTCTTGGTACCGCTACCATTGCCCTTGCCGCCCTTCGATCCCTGCCCAGTGGTGCCGGCTTTCTTCGTGGCCACGGTACCTCCGGCCGGCGCGGTCCCGCCCGAGGCGTGCGTTGGCGCCGCGTTCACTGCAGCGCCCGTCGTCACGCGGTGAGGCGCCGCCGCGGTCGAGCTGGATGGCTGCGCAACCGACGGCGCGTGCGAGACCGCCATCGATTGCTCGCCAGTGGTTGTCGGCGGATGCGGCACCCGAGCCGCACCAACGGTCGTGTTTGGCCTGGCCACGAATCCTGATGTCCCGCCTGATGCCGGCGTCGCACTGGTGATACCGGCGCGCGCCGCGTGGAGTCCGCCACCTGCCGGCGCAACCGTCGCCGGCCTCACCAACGCAGCGTTGGTCGCGAGGTGCGGCGAGCTGGCGCGGATCTGCGACTCTTGCGCCGGCGCGAGCGGAAGCCCGTGGTTCTCCTCGAGCGCCGCCTGCTTCGCCGCGAATGGGACCGGCGCGGGCGGCGGCGCGACCTTGGCCATCACCGGGCGATTCACGATCGACGCGGGTGGCGTCCTGATTGACCCTCCCTCTCGGACCGGCGCCAAGCTTTCGCGCGTCGGCACAACCTGCGGCGCCGTACCCATCACCGGCGCGGTACGGATCTGGTCGGTCACCTGAATGGACGCCGACTGCACCGGACGCGCACTGGTGAACGCCGTGGTGGAAGTCGCCACCATGGCCCCTGGCACGTTCCGATTCACGTATCTCACGTTGGTCACGTTGGTCACATTCGTCACGTTGGTAATGTTTGTGACGTTGGTAACGCTCGTGACGTTAACCTGGCGCACGTAAGCCGGGCTCACAGCGTACGCTGGCCGATAGACTTCCTGCGGACCGAGCGCGAACCACGCGACCGCCGCCCCAGCGCCAAATGCAACCCCGACGCTCACGCCCGGGCGCGCCATCGGCGCCCCGACAAAGGCGACAAGTGCGGGAGCGTACACGGGCCGCGCCACCATCTGGCCAGGCACCCACGCCCAGCCGCCGCCCACGTCGACCCAGCGACCGTAGTGGTATGGCGCGTAGCCCCAGGGCGCGTCGTCGACCCACGTCCACCCCCACGGATCCACCCACACCCAGTGCCCCGTGTGGTACGGCGCCCACCCGGCCCCCATACCGGCGGGAATCCAGACGTTGCCGTACTCCGGAACGACTTCCCAGCGGCCGTACGCGTCGAGGTCCTCGGAACCCGTCATCTCGGTCCCGACATAGCGCACCGACTGCGAGTTGTCCTCGTGGTGATCGCGGTCCACGCACCACTCGTCCCACTGGTCATACGCCGGCGCGTCGACGAGATCGTACGTCGGCGCGTCCGTACCACGGATCGAAGCCTGCTGATGTGCGTTGATGGCGAACGATGATCCCGCCGACGTCACTGCCGCACTGCCCGACCAGACATCAACGACCGACGTCGCCCCATCCGGCCCGACGTCGATCCGATACTCACCAGCACGACCGAGCGAGATCGCGCCGTTCGGCGTGTCGATCTCGTAGACCTGCCCATCGTCCAGATGGCGGACCCGAATCGTCACGGAACCCTGCGCCAGCCGCAGCTGCATCGTGTTGTCGTCGAGCGATGTGATGTCGAGCTCGGTCTGCGCGTTCACCCGGATCGCCGTCGACCCCGCGTGCAACTCGGCGCGCGAGTTCGTGTCGGCCCAGATCGCGTCGCCCGTCGTGAGCGGACGGTTCGGCACCGCCGCGCCCCACTGATCACTGCCGGCCGGTCGAAGCGAAATCGCCCCGGTCAGATAGTTGAGCCGCGCCACGCGCGCCGGCGGATCTGCCAACACCCGATCGGGTGCGACGACAGACCATGCGATGGCTGCGGTAAGCGTGATCAAGCAAGAGGTAACCCAGTTTCTCGTCATTGTTTTTTTCGCCTCCGGCTACGGGATGTCTAAGCAAGGCTCGGTCCGTCTCGGTGGATTCCCCATGCAGACGATCACGTTGCCGTGTAAGTCATTGTCGATTTTTCGGTTACAAACAAACATACGTGTACCGCACAGTTCGCTGAACCGTGCGAGTGGACCTCTCAATTGGACTTTGTTGACCTCTCGGGAGGACAGGGAAAGCTGCGGGCAAGAGCCGCGTGACCGGCAGCGGGCGCCTTAGCGCCCGTCCCCTATCGCCTCATCCACCATCCCGCACCACGCGTGCAAAATCATGAGGTGCACTTCCTGTATGTGCGCCGTAATGGCGCTTGGCACGCGGACCAGGTGGTCGACCTCCGCGCCGACTAGTCCCGCCTGGCCGGTCAGGGCCACTGTCGTTGCACCACGCCGACGCGCTGCGACCAGTCCGCGGACGACGTTCTCGGACGTGCCGCTCGTGGTAAGCCCGACCACGAGATCGCCCGACCGCGCCAGCGCGTCCACCTGGCGCTCGAACACGGCCGCGTAGCCAAAGTCGTTGGCGATGCAGGTCACCGCGCCCGGGTCCGCGACGAGCGCGATGGCACGGAGCGGACGGCGCGTCCGCACATACCGGCCGATCAGCTCGCCCGCGAAGTGGCTCGCCTGGGTCGCGCTCCCGCCGTTGCCAAAGGCGAGCGCCGTCCCCCCACCCTCCAGCGCCCGCACGAGCACGTGACCCACCGCCTCGGCAATCGCCTCCACCTCCGTTGCGCTCGCGCGCACCGCTTGCTGGTGCGCCGCAAAATGGTCAGCTACCCGTCCCACGCATCGCCTCGCTGTCCCCCTGATGGAAATCCGATCGCGGAATTTGTCGGGTCGCCGCCTGTTTGGCGAGCGCATGGTGGCACAGATTGTTCACAGAAACAGCGGGCCCGACCCCGATGCGCCGCAGCCTCCTTTCTCCTCTCCCCTTTCTCCTCTCTAGAGCGCGTTAGCGCTCTCGCGGGTAGGGGCGACGCATGCGTCGCCCGCCTTTCACCGATGATCACGAGGGTTCCAATGGCTGGACGCAAGCGCCCGACAGCCACGCGCGGTGCCGACCGCCTCGAGGAGTACCACGAGAAACGGGACTTCGCCAGAACGGAGGAGCCCGCGGGCGGAGCGCCATCGCCCTCGCAACATGGCGCACTCGCGTTCGTCGTGCAGAAGCACGCGGCGAGCACGCTGCATTTCGATTTTCGCCTCGAGCTCGATGGCGTCATGAAAAGCTGGGCCGTGCCCAAGGGCCCGAGTTTGGACCCGACCGTCAAGCGCCTCGCCATGCAGGTCGAAGATCACCCAATTGAATACAACACGTTCGAAGGCACGATTCCCCAGGGCGAGTATGGCGGAGGCACGGTCATGCTCTGGGACCGGGGCACGTACGGCCCGGATCGGGACGCGAGTGCACGGACCGCGGACGATCGATCGGACGTCGAAGTCCTGCGCGACGGCTACGAGCGTGGCGACTTCAAGTTCGTGCTCTACGGTGAGCGGCTGCGCGGATCGTGGGTGCTGGTTCGGACGCGCTTGCGACGCGGGGCCTCGAGCGCCAAGCCGCAGTGGTTGCTCATCAAGCATCGCGACGCGTACGCCGTGCCGGGATCCGATATCGTCGCGACGGACGAGACCTCGGTCACCACCGGGCGCACGATGGAAGCCATCGCGGGCCACCGGAAGTCCCCTGCGCGCACGCCGACCGCGCGCCCGCGGCGGCAGCGCAAGTGAACCGTCGCGAGGCGGCGAAACCGTCCACGCGGGCCGTCTCCCCGTCGCCGGCGTTGACGAATCTCGATAAGGTCTTCTTCCCCCGCGACGGCTATACGAAGGGCGACCTGGTCGACTACTACACGCGCATGGCCGCCCAGATTCTGCCCGTCATTCGCGACCGGCCGCTTGCGCTCAAGCGATATCCAGACGGCGTCTCCGGCCCGTTCTTCTTTCAGCAGAATGCGCCCACCGCGGATCGCGTGCCGCGTGGGGTGCGCGTCGAATCCGTGCCTGTCGTGCTGGACGGCGCGTCGCACCCACGGCTCATCGGCGGCGACCTCGCGACATTGCTGTACACGGTGCAACTGGGATGCATTGGCGTCGATCCGTGGCACGCGCGCATTCGCACGCTCCAGTATCCAGACTATACGATCATTGACCTCGATCCCGGCGAGGCAGTGCCTTTTGCGCGCATCGTCGAGGTCGCGCTCGGGGTCAAAACCGCTCTCGATGCGGCGGGGCTGCACGGCATCGCGAAGACGTCGGGCTCTCGCGGCATTCACATCTATATCCCGCTGCCGACCAGGACGTCCGAGCCTACCGCGCTCGCTGCCGCCCAGCACATCGCGACGCGCGTCGCCCAAGCGCACCCACGCGAAGCAACCATCCTCCGCGGATTACGGGATCGCGGAACTGACACGGTCTATCTCGACTACTTGCAGAACGCACGGGGCAAGACCGTTGCAGCCGCGTACTGCGTGCGTGCAGTGGCGGACGCACGGGTCTCCACACCGCTCGAGTGGTCGGAGCTCACGCGCACACTCGACCCTCACGCCTTCACGCTGCGCACGGTCCCCGATCGTGTGGCTCGTCGGGGCGATCTGTGGGCTCAGGCCATGAAGAAACGCAATTCCGCCGCAGCGCTCCGCGACCTGTTGCGGGAATCGCGCGGCACGAAATAGAAATATCGACGTTCTACCGAGCGCCTACTCTCTCGGCCGACCAGCAGTCGCCGCCAGCACGGACGGCTCGATCCCGTCGACGATCCTCTGCTCCATGACCTCGGCCGATACGGGGCGAGCAAAGAAGTAGCCCTGACCGAGGTCGCAGCCGAGCGCGCGTAGGGCCTGCCACTGCTCGCGCACCTCGATACCCTCGGCGATGGTCGTGAGCCCGAGGTTTTCGGCGAGCGCGATGATCGCGCGTGCGAGCGCGGGCTGACCGCGCTCCCTGCCGATGTCGTCCACGAACGACTTCGCGATCTTGAGAATGTCGATGGGAAACCGTTGCAGGTAGCTGAGCGACGAGTATCCCGTCCCAAAATCGTCGATCGCCAGCTGGACACCGACCGCCTTGAGCTGCGTCAGCCGCTCGAGCATGGTCTCGGTCCGCTGCATCAGCACGCTCTCGGTGATTTCGAGCACGAGGCATTCGGGCCGGAGTCCGGATTGCGCCAGCGCGCGACGGACCGCGTCCACGATGCTGGGGAGTTGCAGCTGCTGCCCAGAGACATTGACCGTGAGCAGGAGCGGTGTCGGCGTGCGCAGGCGCGCATCCCACTCCGTCGCCTGTCGACATCCTTCCGAGATGACCCATTCGCCAAGTGCGGCAATGAGGCCCGTCTCCTCGGCGAGCGGGATGAACTGCGAGGGATACAGCAAGCCACGACGCGGATGATTCCAGCGAATGAGCGCTTCCATCCCGGCGATGCGCGCCTGATCGAGCGAGACGATCGGCTGATACAGGAGCATCAGCTCCCCTCGCTCCAGCGCTCGGCGCAGATCGGCCTCGAGCTCGAGACGGTCGAGCGCCTCGCGGTGCATGCGTGTCTCGAACTGTTCGGACCTCGCCTTGCCGCGGCTCTTGGCGGTGTACATGGCCATGTCGGCATTGCGGAGCAGTTCGGAGGCCGTCATCCCCGCGGTGGCCACGGCGATGCCGAGGCTCGCGGTGACGACCACCTCCTTGCCTTCGACCGCAAATGGCTCCCTGAGCGCTGCCGTGATTCGATCCGCCGCCAACCCGGCCAGTGCGGCATTCGCATCCTCGATCAACACCGCGAACTCGTCGCCCCCGAGTCGCGCAACGGTGTCCGACGCGCGAACGCTGGCCGACAGGCGCACGGCTGCGGCGACGAGCAGGCGGTCGCCCGCGACGTGGCCCAGACTGTCGTTGATGGTCTTGAAGTTGTCGAGATCGAGAAACAGGACTGCCATGCCTTCCCCGTGCCGCAACCCGCGCTCGAGCGCGTGCGTGACGCGATCGAAGAAGAGCGCGCGGTTGGCCAGTCCGGTGAGTGGGTCATGGAAGGCCTGATGCGTCAGCTGCGCCTCGAGCGCCTTGCGTTCGCTGATGTCCCGGGCGTTGAGGACGATGCCGCGCACCGTCGGCTCGAAGAGCAGATTCGTGCCGACCGCCTCGACGGACAACCACCGCCCATCTCGGTGTTGGATGCGCCACTCTGTCGGTATGGTCGACGCGCCCGGAGGCGTCGTGGTGGACAGTGCCGCCGCTCCCCGCGCCACGTCGTCCGGGTGCAACAGGGACATCAGCTGCGCGCCCTCCAGTTCCCGAGGCTCGTAGCCGAACCAGCGGGTGACCGACGGACTGATGAAAGAAATGACGCCGTCGCCGCCGGCGATCGCGATCACGTCGGAGGAATGCTGGACCAAGGCGCGGAACCGGGCTTCGTTCTCCACCGCCGCAGTTTCGGCGACGAGCCGCGCGTTCTCCCGCACAGCCGTCAGCTGACGCAGCACGATGAGGAGCGTGACGAGTAGCGTGCCCTCGGCCAGGGATGTCCAATTCTCGTTCGTATGGCGGAGCGCTTCGCGGATCAGCAGCGCGTAGCAGGCAACCAGGGCGATATACGGCAGCGGACTGAAGGGCTGCACGCGACCGCGACCGACGCTTGGCCCTTCCCGCACCGGCTCCGGCGGGTCGAAGGCGTATCGCTGACACGCCCATACGAGCAAGAGCGACGAAGTCACGAACGCCCACCAGATCAACCGGCTCCAGCCACTCGAGTGCACCAACTCACTCGACAGGTCTGCACCGGCGAAGACCGCGATGCTCAGCACGAGCGCGACAAACCGGGCGCGCCGGCGGCGCGGCCGGAGCCAGACCGTCGTTAGTCCGAGCGCGATCGCGATGTCACCGGCGGCGTAGCCAACGTGGAGAAACTGCCCCAGCGCCGGCCGGCCGCTGGCCATCGTCGGCAGGACGACGAAATACCAGACGACCAGTCCGACCGCCAGCAGGATCGTCGTCGCGTCGTAGAGGAACTTGCGCCGCTCCGCTTCGATCCGTCTCGCGCGCGGCAGAGCCAGCAGCGCGGCCAACCAGCAGGGATACAGCAGAAGCATCGGCAGGTTGACCCAGGTGTTGCTCGGGTCTTTGTGCAAGCCATACGCATAGGCGATCCGCAACAGCGTGCCGATGAGACCAGCGACAAACCCCAACCCGATCAGCTCGAGCGCGCGCCGCAGGCCCATGTGCCCATCGCGAGGCATGCGCGACGCGGTGATCCACGTCATCGCGATGATCCCGAGGTTGATCGGCAGAAACCCCGACACGAGGACCAATCGGCCAGCAAGGGTGTCGAGAGGCACGGCGCCGAGGTACAGGGCATACCATGCCGCATACGCCGTCACCCCGACTGCCAGCACATTGGCGGAGTCGCGTAGCCACCGGCGTATCATGAGGGCCATACGGGGGAGGACGCGCGCCTGCTACTCCGGGAAACGGTTTTGGTGAAACGAGTTAGGCGTGGAGACCTAACTGCGGGTCGAGGACCAGGGATCAGGGCCGGTAGGCGCGACGCCTTGCGTCGCTGGTCGTCGCCGTGGGGTCAGCGATCAGCGGACAAACCCATAAGCCGATCACGGCGCATGGTGACCGGCCATGGACCGGTAGGGGCGACGCATTGCGTCGCCCGTTGTTGTCGTTGCGGTTGTCGTTCCCAAACCCCAGACCCGCCTTAGCGGTCAGACATGACAGCTATCCAACCCCCGCTTCTCGAGGTACCGCTGGTGATACTCCTCTGCCTCGTAGAACGGTGGGGCGGGCTCGATGGCAGTCACGATGGGGCGATGAAAGCGGCCGCTCGCTTCGAGTGCCGCGAGCGAGGCCCGCGCGGCGCGCTCCTGCTCCGGCGAGGTGAAGAAGATCACTGACCGATACTGCGTGCCGACATCAGGTCCCTGTCGGTTCAGCGTGGTCGGATTGTGGTTCTCCCAAAACACGCGCAGTAGTTCATCGTAGGAAACCCGCGACGGATCGAAGCTCACCTCCACGACTTCGGCGTGCCCCGTGCGATCGGTACACACCTGCTCATAGGTGGGGTTGCGGACGGACCCGCCCGCATACCCAGAGCGTGCATTCAACACGCCTGGTATGGAGCGAAACAATGCTTCCACTCCCCAAAAACAACCCGCGCCGAAGAGGGCGATTTCGGTCTTTGCGCTACCGGCCACCGCCGTGTCGCTCGACCCCGATGCTTGCTTCGCTTCTGCCATTATGCCGTTACACCTCGTGTAATGAGGAGAAGTTCCGTGCGTTCCCTCGCGTCAGACGTCCTGCAATCGAGCGCAACGCCGTCCGCACGATGCGACGGCCGCGGCGGGTAGGGGCGACGCATGCGTCGCCCTGCGGGCTGACACCGTCCGCATGAGCCGAGAATCACGCCGGCACGGGCGCGGGTCCGCGGCGCAACCGGATTCCGCACGCCGCGAGCATGCTGCCCGAGAAAGCGGCGTACACACCCAGCGCCCACGCGACGCTGTCGGGACCCGCGTCCTGATACTGCAAGACCACGAGCCCGAGCGCGACGCCAACGGCCCCGCTGAGGGAGAGTAGCCACTCGCGGGTCGGATGATGGACATGCACGGCCGCCGTGATCCGAAACACGCCGGCCGTGATGCTCCAGGCGGCGACCAACGGGGCGAGGAGTTGGGGTGCATCGTGACGCGTGAAGAATGCAGTGAGCCCCGCGACCACCCCTAGCACGCCCTCGATCACGAACAGCGAGGACCGCATGTCGGTGCCGCTGGCCCGGGTGGCGGACGCGACGGTCACCGCGCCGTCAGTCAAGGCGTACACCCCGACTAGTGTGCCCAGAGCCGCGGCAGTCACCGCCGGCATCACAAACGCGAGAATCGCCAGCGCGATACCGACAGCCCCGCGCACGATGATTGTCCACGCGAACTGCACTCGAGGGGAGGCGGACATGGGTGGGTCCCTCCGGTAGCCGCGGCTCAGTCCTGGGCACGCTTGCCGCCACAAAAAGCAACGTAGTCACTGGCTACCCATCACGTCCAGCCAGTTGCCGCGCCGCGGCGGGATGCGGTAGAGGATGCTAGCTTGTCTGGCGCGACGAGTGGCTGGCTGCTCGTGGCAACGCTCGAGCCGAGCCGCGATGTCTACCAGCCATCACTTTCAATCCTGACCCCGCAATCATCAGTATGCTTCGCACATTTGCCGCGCGGTCTCCCAACCGGCCGAGGCGCGCGCTCCGCCTGTGGCAAACGTTCGGCGTCGCGTGCCTCGCGTGCCCCGCGGCCGTGGCCGCCCAGACCGGAGACCCCCTTCCACTCAAGCACCCGCCGCAGGCCACGCATCCCGCGATCACTGTGGCGGATCTCGAGACGAGGCTGTACGTCTACGCCAATGATTCGATGGAGGGCCGGCGCGCAGGCACGCTCGGCGACCTCAAGGCAACCGCATACATCGCCGCCGAATTCAAGCGTCTCAAGCTTGTGCCCGCCGGTGACAGCGGCAGCTATTTCCAGAATATCCCGCTCGTCACGTTTGCGTTCGACACGGCAGCACCGCTGGTGGTTGGCACCCAGCAGTTGACGTTCAAAAGCGACTTTCTGCCGGTGAGCCGGCGCGCCACCCAAGCAATCGACGGGTTGCAAGTCGTGTATGGCGGACAACTGTGCGACTCGGGTGCGACCCGGCTCACCGATGCCCAGACCGCGCACACGGTCGTCCTGTACAACTTGCCCGCGGACCCGATGGCGCGAGCAATGTGCTTGCAGCGGTCCGGCCGGGTGCCCCTCCCCAAGGCTTCCGGAATCGTGTTGCCGGGCCTGCAAGCGCTTCCGCCGCAGTTGGTCGACTATCTCGCGCGACCGCAGACGGTCCTTCGGCGCCCCGATGCGGACACGACGCACGGTCCGCTGCTGGTGTTGGTCACGCCGGAGGCCGCGCGCGCGTTCGTCTCGCGTCCACTCGACAGCCTGACCGTGGGCGATATCGGCGCGACGGTAGAGCGCGGGCCAGTGTCGAGCGAGACGCCCGCGGCCGCCCGCAACGTTGTTGCGATCCTGCCGGGCAGCGACCCGAAGCTCAAGAACGAGTACGTCGCCCTCGGCGCGCACAACGATCATCTCGGGGTCACGTCGCCGGTCGATCACGATTCCATTCGGGCGTACAACCAGGCGCTGCACAAGCTCGGCGCGGTCGATCCGTTCACCCAGATCGACCAGGCCAAGATCGCCACCATCCACATCAATGTGGATTCGCTGCACCGGCTGCATCCGGCGCGCCGCGACTCGATTGACAACGGCGCAGACGACGACGGATCCGGCACAGTCGCCCTGCTCGAGATCGCCGAGAATCTCGCGACGGACAAGCACCGACCGAAGCGCTCGATCCTCTTCGTGTCCCACACGGCCGAGGAGCTCGGCCTGTTTGGATCTGAATACTTCACCGACCATCCGACGGTCCCACGAGATTCGATCGTCGCGCAGCTCAACATGGACATGATCGGTCGCGGCGACTCTGCGGACATCGTCGGCGGCGGACCACGGTACTTGCAGTTGGTCGGATCGCGACGCCTCTCGACGGAGCTCGGCGACCTGGTCGAGTCGGTGAACAAATCGGAGGCCGAACCGTTCGTCTTCGATTACCAATTCGATGCGAACGGGCATCCGGAGAACATCTATTGCCGGAGCGACCACTACGAGTACGCCCGCTACGGCATTCCAATCGTGTTCTTCACGACCGGCCAACATTCCGACTACCATCAGGTGACCGATGAGCCGGAATACATCGACTACGTTCACCTGGCGCATGTGGCGTCATTCGTGCGCGATGTCGCGGTGCAGCTCGCAGATCTCGACCACCGCCCGCTCGTGGACAAGCCGAAGCCCGATCCGCATGGAGTGTGTCGCCAGTAGTCAGCAGCGAGCGCGATCCCGGCCCTGGAGCTTCGCGGCCGCGGTCGCGCTCTGTATCGCCGCCCCCCTCTCGGCTCAGCAGCAGCCACCACCGGTAGGGTTCGGGCGAGCGGTTGGCCAGACGGCGGTCGGGGTGCTTGGCATGGGCGCCGGATTCGTCGGCACTGGATTGGCCGCCCGGTGGGCCGCCACGCACTGGTTTCACGCGTCCGAGGACGGGGCCTCTTCGGTCGCCCTCGGCGCCGCTTACGTCGGCGGCGCCCTTGGGGCGGCCGCCGGTCCTACTATTGTAGGGGCGGGTTCAGGCCCGCGCGGCACGTATTGGGGCGCGCTCGCCGGATCGGCCGCAGGCGGCGTCGGCAGCTTCCTCATTGTCCGCCTGAACCGGGCCGTGGACCTCGGTACCATCCCCCGGATTATCTCCACCGCAGCGGTGCTGACACTGCCCGCGATCGGGGCAACCGTCGGTTATAACCTGAGTAGGCACTGAAAAAGGCGGGGTCAGGGGTCAGGGCCCGGGGGTCAGGAAACAAATCGAACGGCCGATCACAGTGCGTCGCGACCGGCCTTGGACCAGTAGGGGCGACGCACTGCGTCGCCCGCCGTTGCCGTTGTCGTTCGCGTTGTCGTTCCCTGATCCCTGGCCCCTGACCCCGCCGTTCTAATTGCCGTTGCCGTTCCCCTGACCCCTGACCCCTGACCCCGCAGTTCAGTCCCCAACCCTGTGTTGCCCTGAGGCACAGAAGCGACTTAGCTTCCCCAACCTGCCCCTTGGTGTAACTGGCAACACGCCTGACTCTTGGAGGGTTTTCGGGACACCACGTCGGAAACGACGTGTGTGAATGCGCTCAAATTCGGCGAACGGTGTCACATCCCAACGCCGAGCCAAGCCGGGCCTGACCACCGGACCGGAAGGTGTAGAGACTCGACGGGCGCGACCTGACCACCGCGGGTGAAGGTCAAGACAGAGTCCGGGCCACGAACGCGCCGGCGGCGCGGCGGCGAAAGCCGAAGTGGTGGAGGGATCAGGAGAGTCCTGGTTCGAGCCCAGGAGGGGCAATGGCAGCGCGGTGGGTCGTCAGGCTTCGGCCATTCTATGAACGGAATCGACGGCCGGCCCCGGCACATCGGGGCTGGTCGTTTTATTGGCCCCTGACGCCCCGTGCCATCGGCATCGTGCTCGGGCTAGGGCTCGGCGGAAGCGCGTGCAAGGACACGCCAGCCGCCTTTGGGTCGTCGCGCGCGGTGGCCCGGACGCATGCGGACGACCTGTTCACGAGTCTTCACCGCCGCTTCACCAACGTCGATCGCAGCCCGGAAGCAGCCGGCACTCTCGCCCGCATCGACCGGGCGGTGTTCACACCCTCGCAGGTGTTCGACGACTCGGTGCTCTGGAATGTCCTGCGGAGCGACAGCGTGCGCGTGATGATGCTCACGGGACACGTCGCGCACGATCGGTATGTCGTCGCACAGGTGAACGAGACAGCAGCACCGCGCGAGCTCGCGGCTTCGCGCGATGAGATTCGCCTGGCACGCGTGGGACACGACCAGTATGAGTGGTCGACTTTTGTCGACCAGGTACTGGGTGCGGTGATGCCGGAGGATGTCGGCCGGATCGTGAGCTCCATGCTCGCCGCTCCGGCCGCAACGGAGGAGACCGCGCTACACGCAGTGACGGCCGCGGCGTTCCCCAGGTCGAGCGAGGTGTTGGCGAAGGTGTTCTCCGTTGATAGCCTGCAGCGCACGCCGAGCGACGACGGCACGACCCTCGTCAACCTCGTAGTCGGCCTACATCCCGACGGGCTGCAGGCCGAATATCCCGCGTTTGCGACCTATTTGCGGACGTATCTCAATCCGGTGCGCTTGCGGTCTGTCGTTCGCGATGCGGCCGGCGGAGAGTGGTTCGATCTCGACCTCGGCGCGAATCGGCTCAGGATGCGCTTTCGCAGTGATCGTGATGGCCGCCTCGCGCCCATCGAGGGCCCACCACGGGCGATGCCCGACTCCCTCATGTTGGTCTCGGACTTTCACACCAAGGTCTGGCTCTTCTCGATCGGCATGACTGGACTCACGAGCAACGTCGCCCTTACGCATACCTCGCAGTCGCTGGGCGCCCAACTGACGTTCCGACAGGAGCCGCGTTGGCACTTGCCGCTCGCCGTCTCGCACTTCGTCAAAGGGTCCCTGCGCCGCCCCTTCGAGGGAAACGGCGCCCAGTATCGCGTGGCCGTGTCCAGCGCCGATGGGAACCACACCCTCCTCGAGCGAGAGGGCGACGTGACGGTTCAGGAAAGCATGATCATGCGGTGGTTCGGCGGCATCGGCGCACACGCCTTTCGCGAGTTCTCCGGGCCAGCTGAAATCCAGGAGAGTGCGTATTTGGCGGCGGTGTTCAGCGCACTGCACGACGACGTCGACGCCGCGCTCATGTCGCCCGCGACGGTCGCGGGTGACGTGGAAGCGGGAGCGAAAAAGCCCTAGGGGCTGGGTGACGGGCGGCGGGCGCTAAAGCGCCAGGGAGAGTAGATGCACCGAAAGTAGACACGGACCGCGCGGTCTACTTTCTACTCTCTGCGGGTCTACTTTCTGCGGGCGCCTTTGCGCCCGCCGGGGTATGCCACGCGCGCCGTCATTGGAACTCTCCGTCCTACCGAGCGGCGGCGGGCAAGATCCCCTTCGCGACATCTATGCCGCAACGCTGGCGAACCAGCGGGTGAGATCAGCATGGAGCTGAGGGGAGTCGAACCCCTGACCTCTGCAGTGCGATTGCAGCGCTCTCCCAACTGAGCTACAGCCCCCAGCGCTGCAACGTAGAGACGGCTGTAGGGAAGTCAAGGTAACCACAGGACGCCAGACGTTGCACAGATTTGACGTTCAACGCCCCTCGTGCACCTCGCATCATGCCGCTGCGATGGCGCACGAAACCAACTCCCCACGGCGCTCGCAGGGCGTAACGTCTGACATCTATGCCGCCGTGTGGCGGCATCGTGTGCGCTGATGCCGCCCGCCACCCGATTGACCGATCTGCTTGCGCTGCCATCACTCACCCCAAGATGGGGTGAGCAACGAGCGGCCAATCGGAGCGAGCGTCAGATCGGGGCGGCTAGCTCGCGGCCGCCCCTCCGCCGGCTTCGGCCTCGTCGCCCCGCGTCGAGCGGGAAACGCGGCTCCGATCTTCGACCACTGACTCGTTGCGCTGGGCAATGGCACGCCGTCGGGCGCTGGCGCTGCGCGCACCACCACCTTCACGGCCGATCGCCGCCATGTGCTCACGATCTCGGCTGACGGTCTCGCCACCTTTCCGTCCGGCGACGCGTGCTTCATCCGCCGTCCACTCGTGAGCCGTGCCTTTTTGATGCGCGGCACGACCGCCCTTGCTGGCGATTTCTCGTTGCCGCGCTCGATCCATTGACGCGAATCCACGATTACTCGTGCCGCTTCGCGTCTGAGCGACCCGCCCCCGCCCCCCATCCATCTGCTCCACCCCGCGCTCAGTATCGGCGCTGATCCGATCCGCCATTTCCCCTCCCTCTCTGCGACTTAATGCCTTTTCTGATCGTGAGACCACAATTAGCCCCGCAAAAGCGAGACCAAACCCGTGCTCGCCACTCTGACCGGCAGCGTCCCACGCCGCCTCGCATCGTGGCGATCCCCGGCTTGTACGTCGATTCGACGCCACTGGGCTTCGGGAACACGTGGCGGCAAATGCTGCGCCAACGCCGCAGCGATGAATAAATCCGCCACCAACCGGTGTCCTCTCGCACACCCCAGCGCGGGGAATCGACCCGGACGACCCGCATCGTACCCGCGGTTCGACCGCGCGGTCGTGCGAGATCGAGGCTCGCACCGCTCTCCTGCTGATATAATGAGCGTGCACGCACGACGCGAGTCGTCCTGACAGATCGGATGCCCGCGCGTCAATTGGAGGCCCATCGAGCGCCCCCAGACGCGGTCGGGCGCCGACCAGGCGCCGTTATATTCCTCGCCCATGTCGCTCGCAGTGCGCTTTCTGGGTACGGCGGCGTCACGGCCGACGGTCGAGCGCAACGTTTCGGCTATCGCTGTTGTACGTGACGGCGAGACGCTCATGTTCGACTGTGGCGAAGGGACGCAGCGCCAGATGATGCGCTACGGTATCTCGTTCGTGCTTGGCGACATTTTCTTCACGCACTTCCACACCGATCATGTACTCGGTGTGATCGGGCTCCTGCGCACGATGCAACTGCAGGGCCGCACCGAGGTCTTGCGGGTGTGGGGACCGCGGGGGGTGACCAAGGTCCTACATCGCGCCGAGGTCTTCAATAGCGATCGCCTCGGGTACCCGGTGTCCATTACCGAGCTCGAGCCCGGGACGCCAATTGCCCGCGCGGGCTACGCCATCCTCCCCTTCACCGTCTCGCACCAGGGCACCCCAGCCCTGGGCTATGCGCTGATCGAAGAGATCCGGCGCGGACGATTCCACCCCGATCGCGCCCGCGACTTGGGCATCCCGGAAGGACCCCTCTGGGGCCAACTCCACAAAGGGCACCCCGTCACCCTCCCCGACGGGCGTGTGATCGAGGCGAGTGACCTCGTGGGCCCCTCACGGCCCGGTCGGCGGTTGGTCCTCACCGGGGACACGCGGCCCTGCGACACGACGGTCGAAATCGCGACCGGGGCCGATCTCCTGGTGCACGAAGCCACGTTCTCCGAGGAGGAGGCGGCGCGCGCCGTGGAGACCGGCCACTCGACCGCCCGCGAGGCCGCCGACGTCGCCGCACGAGCCGGCGTGCGCCAGCTCGTGCTCACCCACCTCTCCGCCCGCTACACCCGCGACACGTCAGACCTCGAGCGCGACGCCCGCGCCGTATTCCCAGGCACGATCGTCGCTCGTGACGGCATGGAGATCGATGTCCCGTTCCCCGACGAGGCGTGTTGATCGGCGGGTAGGGGCGACGCCATGCGTCGCCCGTCGTCACCGCCCGAACGTTGTTCCCGTCACCGCCCGTCACCCAGCCTTTCGCCCTTCACGCCGCCACCCGCGGGCCTATCGGCTGTCGCCCCGCGTATCCGGCGTCGATCTCATGCCAGTACTCCACGGCAGGCTCTCCGAGCCGCCAGCAGAGATAGACGGTCCGCCCGTCTCGCTGCGCCGGAAAGTCGACGAGGCCCTGAACGTAGTCCTTGAACTCGACGCCCAGCGCCGCCAGCTCCTGCTGGAAGTGCTCCAGTTCCACTGCGAGTGCCGCCACTTCGCGCTCGAGCTCCGCGGCGCGCGGATCGGGCGAGCCCACAGTGTTCGACACGGACACCAGCTCGAACTCGCGGACCCGCGCCTGCCAGCGGCCGAATTGCACGACGATGTCTTCGACGATGCGCCGCACCAGCGGCAGGGTCCTGTTGGCCAGTTCCGGCGTGAAGAATTGCGGCATCGCTAGCGTCTCTCTTCGGCCGCGCGTTCCTCGAGCCGGCGACGCCGGCGCTCCTGCGCGGCAGCGTAGCGCCGCACCTCCTCCGGCGTCTCTGGCACGAGCGGCGGCACTTCGATGGGTCGTCCGTTGCGGTCCACCGCCACGAAGGTCAGGTATGCCGAATTCGTGTGCCGGCGGCGGCCGGTGATCAAGTCCTCAGCCTCGACGCGGACGCCGACCTCCATCGACGTGCGACCGGCGAAGTTCACACTGGCCTGCATCACGACGAGATCACCGACGTGGATCGGTTCGCGGAAATCGACTCGGTCGATCGAAGCAGTGACACACGCCGACCGCGCGTGCCGGAAGGCCGAAATCGCGGCCGTCTTGTCCATCATACCGAGAATCACACCGCCAAACACATGGCCCAGCAAATTGGCGTTCTGCGGCATCATGAGTTCGGATGTCTCCTGCTGGGACTCACGAACGGCGCGTGGCCGGAGGTGCGAATCTGACATGGGTCGAATGCGTGCCTGGATCAGGGGCGAGACGCCGCGGGACCGCGACGCCCGTGTCCGACGGGGCGGGGCGCGGCCCGGTCACCAGTCGGGGAGTCGTGTGTACCGCTCGCACCACGTGACCGAGGCGTTCGCGTCCTGAACGACACGAACGCGACGCCGTAGCTTCGGCCGCGATGAGACGGTGTCGGGAGCGCCACACTGCGCGCGTCGTCACCGTAGAGCGCGGACTCGTCGAATGCGCGAACGAGCGCGCGGCGAGTCACCGAATCCACAGGCGGGGTATCGAGCCAGTAAATCCGGCGCGTCGGCGCCGGAAAACGACCCACGCGCCACTCGCGATGCGCGCCGTCCCGTCCCCCGCTGGCCACGCCCGATCGACGCAACACGAGCACGACGCCCTGCCCCTGGTCAGGACCCCCGGCCGTGTCATACCTGGCGATGATTTCGACATCCGATCGAGGCGTCCAGTGATCGCTCGCCGAATCGGCTCCCCCGAATGGCAGGCTCGCTCGTTCCGCCAGCCACCAGGGTGAGGTACCCCCCTCGACCAACCGGATCGGGGGCACCGGCAAGGTCAGACCTTCGCCACTCCCTGTCCCCCGCGCGAAGAACTGCACCCCTGGGTCACGGTCGACATCGAGGATCGAGAACGACAGCGGATCGAATAGGAACCCGCCCAGCGACGCGGCAGCACGTCCCGCCCGCTCGTCACCCGCGGCCTTCGCGGCCCGCACGGAGTCGACAGCCGCCGCGAACGCGCGGCGCCCTCGGGCAATGGCGGTTTCCGCGACGACGGGCCCGAACAGGCCCCGGAGCGTGGCTGCCTTCGCGAGTCTCAGATCCACGACCCCCCGCCGGACCGTCTCGCGCTCGGTCGCGCTGATCTCCCCGGTATCCGGCGACGTCCCATGGAATCGCTTCGTCGACGATGTGCCGTGGTACTCGTATGACACGTACGGACCATCGACATCGATGATGTCGACCTCGCCCGTCACCGACGTCGTCGGGTCTTCGGCAGCATCGGCGTCCGGCGCGAGCGGTGCGTCGTGGGGATGCGTCCGAGAGTAGCTGCGCGCCGCCATCGCGACGGTCGAATCTCTGAAGACCGGCTCGGAGTCGCCGGTCAGCAAGTCCCGCCGGTAGATGCGCTGCGTCGTGAACACGGCGTCGTAGAAGGAATGATCTTCGTCCGCGACGTACAGCTCGTAGAACCGTCCGCCGTAATAGGCCAGAAGAAGCGGCGAGCCCCGGACGCGCACACCCTGCGGGCCGGTCGTTACCCAGAAGGTCGAATCTCCGGCGGCGAGCAAGAACTCAGTCGTTGGCGCCGGCGCGGCGGCATGCTCGATGTGTTTCGCGCGGCACGCGGTTCCCGAGACGAGCATCAACGCGCCGACCACCGCTGCTGACGACCGATGCAGGCCGAGTCCGGCACCTGACCCGCGACGTCGCACCGTCGCCCGGGACGCTTCGTGACGCATCACGGGGGAATATAGTCTTCGTTGGTTAGATTTCGCCGTTTTCAAGACACACTCTGCATCAGCCGTCCCTCTGCTCACTGTCGTCGTGCCCGCCTTGCCGCTCGCTCCCCGATTGCGACGACCCGTCGCGCTGACGGCGTTTTCTCTCTGGGCGTGCAGCGCCGCTCCGGGTAACTCCACAGCATCCAACCGCGCGCGTGCGAGCGCGACGCCCCCGCCTGCGGTCGTCGCATCGGCGCCGCACACGCCCCCCACGATCGCGCGTGCGACACCCGGCCGCCGTCTCCGACCACGGGCGACCACGGGCGACTCGGCGCCGGACGTGCTTCGCGGACTGTACGTCAATCGCTTCGCGGCACAAAGTCCGCGAAAGATGCGTTCGCTGATCGAGTTGGCTGATTCGACCGAGATCAATGCGTTCGTCATCGACATCAAGGACGAATTCGGTATCAACTACGCGTCTACGGATACACTCATCCGACGAAATGCCGGGCGCGCGGGCACAATTCCGGACCTGCCCGGCCTGCTCGACACGCTGCACGCACACCATATCGCCGCCATCGCACGCATCGTGGTCTTCAAGGATTCCGTCGCCGCTCGCCTCAATCCAACGTGGACGATTCGGAAGACCGATGGGTCGCCATGGCGTGACAAGAAAGGCTTGATGTGGGTCAACCCGTACGACCGCGCGCTCTGGGAGTACGACCTGCATGCCGCGGAAGAAGTGGCGCGCCTCGGTTTCGATGAGGTCCAGTTCGACTACATCCGCTTCCCCGAGCCATACAAGAGCCTCCCGACCCAGGTATTCCCGGGCGCGCACGATGGTCCGAAGGCCGCGGTGCTGGCCGAGTTCCTCAGGATGGCCCACGAGCGGCTGCACAAGCTTGGCGTACGGACTACTGCCGACATTTTTGGCATGGTGACAAGCGTGTCAGGCACGCTCGAGGTGGGGCAGCAGTGGGAGACCCTCGCACCCACCGTCGATGTGCTGCTCCCCATGGTGTATCCGTCGCACTATCCGGCCGGATCGTTCAACCTGCCCCACCCCAACGGCGACCCATACCAGGTGGTCTTTGCCGCCATCTCGGCCGCCCACCGTCGTGACGCCACGATCGGTCTGACCGGGCAGCAAGTCCGCCCCTGGCTGCAGGCCTTCACCCTCGGGGCGCCCCGCTACGGCGCCGCCGAGGTCCTCGCCCAAAAACGCGCCGTCTACGACGCCGGCTACCAGGGCTGGGTGCTGTGGAATCCTGGCTCGCAGTACAATCCGGTGCAGAGCGCGTTGGCGAAGAAGGGCGCTAACGGCGGGATCAGGGATCAGGGACCAGGGGCGAGGGAACCCACCGCGAAAGCGGTCACCAATCCGCAACCACCGGCCTAGGCGTTAGCTCCCCGATAACCGAAACGCCGGTCGACATGCACCACGACTGGCCTAGGGCCGGTAGGGGCGACGCATTGCGTCGCCCGCTGTTGTCGTGGCAGTTGTTCCTGACCCCTGACCCCTGACCCCTGACCGCTGATCCCGCTGTTGGGCCGTCACATCTTCGCACTGACCGTCAGCGTGAGACGCATTGGCAGGCCAGGCGTCAGGAATGGAACGACCGGGGGATTCGCCGGTGGACTGTTCGCCCCATACGGGCCCAGCGAATTCTCGGCTTCGATGCCGTACGTGTCATACCGGCGGTTCAAGAGATTCTCGACGGCGAGCTCCACGCCGAACCATCGATACGCCACCTGTCCGCCGAGTCCCGCCACCACGTAGCCCGGTACCTCGGGGCGCTGGTTGGACTCATCGCCCTGGAGATACTGCCCAGAGTATCCCCGCACATCCGCGAGCACATCGACGACGGTTCGGCCAAAGAGCCTGGTCCAGCCGATGCCCAGGCGGCCCCGGTGCAGCGGTGACGACGGAAAGATGTCACCCGGCCGCGTCGGCCGCGGCGCAGTGTCAGCGGTCTCGATCTGAATGGTGCTCTGGTAGGTCGCAGCCACATAGCTGTACGACGCGAAGAGCCTGAGCCGATCCGGGAGCCCAACCTGGCCCGACGCCTCCACGCCCGCTCGCCGCGTGCGTGGCACGTTCACGAAGTAGACTTGCGTCAGGTTCGGTGATGCGAACTGGATGTCGTTCAAGACGTTGGTCCAGAACAGATCCACGTCGAGGTGCGTGCGGTTGGTGAGGTCGACATCCAGTCCACCCTCGAAGTCTTGCGACGAAACGGGCTGCAGGTGCGGGTCGGAGCCGAGCGCCGACGGGAGCGAGCACGGCGCCGTCGGGCTTGCGCACGCGAGCTCCAGCGCCGCCGGTGCACGAAAGCCGCTCTTGAATGCCGCGTAGACCTTGAGATCCTCGGTGATGCGATACGTGGCTCCGATCTCGGGTGAGAGACGATCGTAGGAGCTCGTCCCGTCGTTGGCGGCATTCAGGTCGTCGACGAAGGGGATGTGGACGTAGTCCGCTCGTGCACCCGCCGTCACGTCGACGGCGGGCGATACACTCACGATCGCCTGCACGTAGGCCCCGGCATTCTCTTGATGCACGTCGGCGAGCGTGGCAATAGAGTCCGGCCGGCCGCCCCCGACGTTGACGAGACGGAAGTGCACATTGTCCCGCTCGTACTCCACGCCCCCGGTCAGCCCCACCGGCACGGCGCCGATCAGGAACGGACGCGTCCACTCCGCCGTCAGCCCGCCCGACGCGTTGGAGATGAATCCGTCCGTGTTCGGTGGCGGCTCATTGGCGTTGAATTGCTCGAAGTTGTTGCGGCGTACAAACACCGTGCCGCGCACGATCCCGCCGGCTACTGACTCCGTCGCTCGGAGATTGAGGGCGTACGCCTCGGGCGCGAAGAAATCGCCGGGCGTGTAGTTGATGCGGGGATCGATCGCCAGATAGCTCTGCGGCAGCGATCCGGCCTCGTACAGTCGGTCATGGCCGTACATGATGCTGAGCGCGATGTCGCCGGTATCACGCGCGGCACCCCACTGGTGCCCAATGGTCGCAAACACGTTCCGCGTGTTGGACGATGTGGCGTCGCGCCACCCGGTGCCATTCATCCCCGTCGCGGCGATGAACCCGTCGAGCGATCCAGCCTTGCCACCCGCAGTGACCGTCGCGATCTGTTCGCCGAACGACCCCGCGCCCAACTCCACCGACGCCTCCGGCGTGTCCCCGCCCCGTCGTGTCGCCAAGAGGATCGTGCCGCCCAGAGAGTTCCGTCCGAACAACACGTTGGATCCCCGCACCAGCGTTGCCCGGTCGACAGCCGCCATGGGCAGCAAGTCGAAGTTCACTTCCTGTGCATCGGGTTCGTTGACGCGCATGCCGTCGAGGAACACGCTGACGCCCTGGGGTGACCCGACGACGGGCGACACCGTAAAGCCGCGGACCTCGAGCTCGGGCTGCAGTGGGCTGCCCTGGTCATCGTACATGTTGACGCCCGGGAGATCTTGCAGCCCCTGCGGAAGCGACGCCGGACCGGCCACCGTGTGCGCCAGATCTATCCGCTCGACCTGTGTAGGCGAGCGCTCATCGACGTCCGACAACCGCGTGCCGGTCACGACGACCGCCGACAGGCGCCGGGTCGCCCGGCGCAGGGAGTCGACATGCGCACTGTCGCGCCGCGTCGAGTCGACCGCGCTGCCCGCCTGCGGCTGCTGCGCCCACCCGGGGACCGTGACCACCATTAGTATGGCCGTCGCGACGGCGGCAGCGATCGCTGCCCGGCATGGCAGGGAGCTTATGCGATCTCGACTCCGGCCCATCGCTCGATCAGCTGCACCGCCTCGACATGATCCGCCGCCTCGCCCAACTCCGCGTGTGACAGTCGCATCATTTCGGCTGCCAGCTGCACGACCGGGGAGGGAACCTTCTGGTCCCGCAGAAACGCGGCGGCGATCGCCACATCTTTGTCGAGAAGGGCCAGTCGAAACGTGCGAGGAAAGGCCCGTGTGAGGACGCGCTGTGGGATCAGATTCATCGTTGCGTTCGACCGACCACTCGACGCGTTGATCACGTCGAGCGCAACCTGCGGCGCGACTCCAGCTTTGCGCAGCCCCGCGAGCCCCTCGGCGGCCGACCAGATCGCGACCGCCAGGAGTGCGTTGTTCACCGCCTTGACCGCGGCACCCGCCCCGACTGGCCCACAGTGAACGATCTTGCTGCCGAAGGTGGCCAGCACGGGTCGCACCCGTTCCAGCACCGCCGCGTCCCCGCCGCACATGATCGTGAGCGTCCCTTGCTCAGCACCGCTCGTGCCGCCGCTCACGGGCGCGTCGATGTAGGCGATGCCCCGCTGAGCCAGATCCGCCGCAATCCGGCGCGACGTCGGCGGATCGCCTGACGTGCAATCGACCCATATCGCGTGCGGTGCCACATCGTACAACAGCGTGGGGTTGTCCGCGAGCAGGGCAACGACGTCGGCTGACGTCGACAGGCACGTAATGATCACGTCCGCGCGCTGAGCGGCTTCCCCAGCAGTCGCCGTGACGCGCGTCGGCACGCCCGGCGGGATTGTGGCCTCAAATCGTTCGGCGCGCGCCGGCGTGCGATTCCAGACCGAGAGCTCGAGTCCCGCCGCGGCGACGCGGTGCGCCATGCGCCCGCCGATGTCCCCCAAACCGAGAAAAGCGATGCGTGTCATGCCGCAAAAATACGGCAACGGTCGACGAATATGCATTGGGGCTTGTGGATCGCCGCGTAAATTTCGGCGATGCCCCGTCGGAACATTGTGTTTCTGCTCATTGCGACCGTTGCCGCGATCTGCTGCGCCCGCCTGGGCTTCTGGCAGCTGCACCGCCTGGCCACGCGACGTGCATACAATGCCGTCGTATCGTCCCGCCTCGACACACCCCCGATGGCGTTGGCAGCAGTGCCGCCCGACACCGGCGAGCGCCACTACCGGCGCGTACGACTCGCCGGCACGCTCGACTTCTCACACGAGGTGCTGTTGATCGACCGAGTCCGGGACGGCGCACCTGGCGTCAACTTCATCACGCCAATGCGCGCCGACTCGGGCATGCTCGGAGACACGACGGTGCTCGTGGATCGCGGCTGGGCCTACGCCGCCGATGGAATGTCCGTCGACGCTGCACAGTGGCAGGAGCCCACCCACCTGACAGGGACTGGATACCTCGTCGCCCTCGCGCCGGGCCAGGGCCCCGCGACCTTGTCGGCGTCGGGCCATCCGGACGAGTACCGGTGGCTCGACCGCGCCGCCATCGAGCAGCGCGTGGGGCATCCGGTAGCCGACTACCTCGTGGTGTTGCAGAGCGGCGGGAACGCGACGGCCGACGCATTGCCGGATGCGAACGGAGGCCATGCCGCACGCGCCCCAACCCGCCTCCTGGCCCCACCGCTCGACGAAGGCCCGCATCTGAGCTACGCGATCCAGTGGTTTTCTTTCGCCATCACCATCATCGTCGGCACGTGGTACGCACTGTTCATCGCGCCGCGGCGACGCGACATCGTCGTGCCGCCTAGAACAGCGTGAGCTGATCTCCCATCCGCTCGGGGGGAACCGGCGACTGTCCCAGCAGGTCCTGGAGCATCCGCGCCGACGCCGGCGCATGACCGGCGAAGTAGTTGCTCATGTAGGCGTAGACCGTCTTCACGCGATCCTGCAGCCGGCGGATCGCGTCGGCCCACACGGCGAGGTCGCGCGATCGGTCGACCTGCAGACGGGTGTGGTCGACGAGGTCGCGGTCGGGGCCCAGCCATCGGACATAGGCGAAGTCCGCGGTCGGGCGTTCGACGAGCGACAAGGTGACGCGTCGCGGGATGAACCGGGTGTCCGTGAGCGCGAGCGCGACGTTGTGCTCCGCCAAGAGCGCGAGGACGCCGTCATGAATCCATCCACGGTGGCGAAACTCGACGGCGAACGCGAGATCGCGCGGCAAGCGCGGAAGGAACGCGGCCAACGCGGGTAGCTCCGTCGGCGCGAACTCGGGCGCGAATTGGAAGAGAATGGGCCCGAGCTTCGACCCGAGCATCCGCGCACGATCGAAGAAGAGCTCTGCCAACTCCTGTGCGTCGCGCAACCGATGCTCGTGCGTCACTTCCTGCGGCATCTTGAGCGCGAAGACAAAGCCGGCAGGCACGCTCCCCGCCCAGCTGCGGACGGTGCTCGGTGATGGCGTCGAGTAGAAAGTCGCGTCGATCTCCACCGTGTCGAATGCGCGCGCATAGACGGAGAGAAACGACGCCTGCCGTGTGTCGAGCGGATAGAATGGCCCCTGCCACGCGGCGTAGTTCCAGCCCTGCGTCCCGATCCGGACGAGCCCGGGCTCCGCACGAGTGGACGCACTCGCCGACCGCGACCGCGAGGACTGGGAGGCCATGGGCACAGTATAGGGGCCGGGAGCAGCGGAAGTGAGGGTTGGGGAAAGGCTGGACGTGACGTTGGATGTTGGAGAACAAACCGAGGGTCCGCTCGGCGCACAGTGACCGGCCCTGGACCGGTAGGGGCGACGCATTGCGTCGCCCGTTGGTGTCGTTGCGGTTGGTTCCCTGACCCCTGACCCCGACCCCTGATACCGCAGTCGCCTTACCTATACGTTTCGAAAAACCCCGTCCCTTCTCCCGACAACGGCACGCCCCCGATACGCCCCGAGATCCGGGCGCGCCCCTTCATCTGGACAAAATAGGGGTGCACGAGCCGGCGAGCGGCAGCCGTTGCCCCACGCTCGATGAGCGGCCGGCGGGTATCGGTCGCCACGGCGTCTTCGACTGTGAGGTCCACACGCAGCGTATCCGCCCCTCGGACATCGGCGAGTCGCGCCGCCGATGGCACGCGCACCCGTCGCCCGTCCACGACGATGGTGCGGTGGTCAGTGTAGGCAATCGCCGACGGGCGAAAGACTGAGCGAAACCCCAGCGAATCAACCAGGTACACGAAGAGCGGCGAGTTTCCACCGAGGGAATCTGGCGGCTGTACGCGGCCAAAGAGCAGCGCGAAGCTGCCGGCGCGCGCGGCCCCCCATTCCCACGTGACACCACGCCAGACGCCCCAATTGTGGTCGTGGTACGCCTGTGCGGCATCATACCGGGTGCAGCGCGCGCCGGCGCAGATCCGCCCACTGCCATTGGCCTTGAGGGCGGGCACGGTATACCCCGAAGCAAAATCCCCAGTCGCGATATCCACGCCAGGGAAGTAGGCCCGCGGCGCCGGCGTGATCGTCAGGTCGACATCGATGCTCGCCCCTCCGGCATCCCGAGCGTGCGCCCGCACGGCGTACCGGCCGTCGCCCAGCAAACGCACCGACGAGGGACCGATCTGGAGATCCGGAGAGGTCGTCGAGAAATGAATGCCCGCGGGTGGTGCCGTCGCCACGTACCGGTGCTCTCGCGCCGGCGCGTCGGCCGCGGGGGCGGTGTGCGTCGTTACGAGCACCTGCCCGCCCCATTCGCCTCGTCCGACCGCACCGCCAAGAATGAAAGAGATGAAGACCCACTGCCGGCGGTCAGCGGACACGATGTTGAAGTAGTGCCACTCGCCCCAGCTCTGCGGGTTGGCGATCCCCGGGGGCGGCACGTGGAAGTGGTCGATGTCCGCCTCCAGCTCGGCCGGCGTTGGATGGGCCCACCGGCGGTCGATGTCGTCATCTGTCCACTGGCCCGCTGCGAGTGCTGGCGCCGCACCCACGGCGGCGGTGGCCGACGGCAAGTCGCCCAGCGCTCGGACTGGGCGTTCCTCGCCGTCGGCGGTCGTGAGATACAACAGCTTCTCGTCGCTTTGCGGCGCCACCGCGCGCACGAACGGTGCGAGCCGCGGGGACGCGAGCAACTGGAGAGCAACGAACCGTGCGTTGGGAATCGAGAAGAACATGCCGCCGAGGCCACCCGTCTTCATCACTTCCACGTCGATCCCATCGGGCAGCACCGTGACGTCGCCGCCGCCAACCAACCGCTCATCCTGCGCCTGAGTCACCATTGCTCCGCCGATGGCGAGCAGTACGATCATGACGGCCACGCCCAATCCGAAGCCGATGAAGAGCAGCGCCGACCGCCAGGGCTTGTAGAGAAAGTTGCGAACGGCCAGAAGGGTCAACATGCGGAACGTCGCACGCCGGTGCCGGATTCGCCGACGATGTCTCCATCGCGCATGTGAACGACTCGTTGGGCCGCTGCGGCCAGCTCGTCGTCATGGGTCACGACGACGATCGTCGTCCCATTGGCGTGGAGCTGCCGAAAGAGCTCGATGATCTGCCTCCCGGTACCGGCGTCCAGCTCGCCGGTCGGCTCGTCGGCGAGGAGAATCGCGGGACGATTGGCCAACGCGCGCGCAATGGCGACGCGCTGCTGCTCGCCGCCGGAGAGTTGCGCGGGCCGATGCCGAGCGCGATCGGAGAGACCGACGTACGCCAGCAGCTCCTGCGCGCGTGCGCTGCGTTCTGCGGATTTGACCCCGGCCTCGGCTAGCGGCAACTCGATGTTCTCGCGAGCGGTCAACGTTGCGAGCAAGTAGAACCGCTGAAAGACGAAACCGATGTTGTGGAGGCGAAAAAGCGTCGCTTCGCGGTCCGGCAGCGCGCCGACGTCGCGCCCGCGAAAGAGCACGTCGCCCGACGTTGGCCGGTCGATGACGCCCAGAAGATTGAGGAGCGTCGACTTCCCGCAGCCGGACGGCCCGACGATCGCCACGTGCTCGTTCGCGGCGATCTCGAGCGACAGGCCGCGCACCGCGCGGACCACCTCGTCTCCCATCCGGTATTCGCGCCGCAGGTTGCGCACCTTGACGATCGCACCGTCGGATCGATCGTCCATGCGCCACGCCGCGCGTGGGATCGAGCGCCCGAATACCGTCATACGATCGCCTCGCGGCGGAGTGTGGCCGCGATCGGGAGGGCCGATGCACGCCACGCCGGATACGCCCCCGCGAGCACGCCAGCCGTCACGAGCAGCGCCAGCGTGCGCCAGGCATCCACTGGCTGGAAAAGAAAGAAGTGGAACGCCGCTGGCAGCCCCGGGAAATCGGAGAGGATGGCATTGAGGTACCTCGCGGTCACGAGACCCAGGCCGAGTCCGAGGGCTGTGCCGGACAGTGCCAGCACGAGCGCCTCGAGCACGATCTGGATCACGACGCGCACCCGGCGCACGCCGATCGCGCGCATGACGGCGATCTCCCCGAGTCGTTCGTTCACGGAGACCGTCACGAGGGTGGTGACCAGGAGGAAGCCGACCGTGAAGCTCACCGCCCCCAGGATGAGCGCGAGCTGCCCGAAGTATCCGAGTCGCTCGTCGACCTGTCGCAACGCCGCGGGCGTCGACAACGTGGACACGCTCGGGAAGCGGCGATCCACCCACGCGGCCACGGAATCCGCATTCACGGAGTCGCGCACCTTGGCGAGAAACAGCGAGGCGCGATCGGCCCGCTGTGCGCCACCCATGGCCTGCAGTGTCGCGATCGGAATGGCCATCGCCGGTTCGTCGGCCGCCGTGTAGAAGAATCGACCGACGCCGGCGATCACGACCCGTCGCCGTCCGGCATAGGTCCGCAACTGCGAGTCGAGACCCGTGGCGACGTCCAGCGTGTCGCCCAGTCGTGCGTGCGCGCGCGAGAGGAACGCCGTGTTGACCACCACGCGATCGGTCCCGGCGAGCGAGTTCCCCTGCTCCAGCTGATAATCCGCCTGCGTCGCGGGATCGAGTCCCACCGCAAAGGTCGTCAGGCCGGCTCGGCCGCCGAGCAGCAGATGGATCTGCGCACCGAGCACCGGCGTCGCACTGGTGATGTCGGGGTTCGCCCGCAACGCCGCGAGGATGTCACTCGCGTGCCCGATGGTGGCCTCGGTATCCATCGGCAGCGTCCCCTTGGGAGCGATCCGCAGATCGAACCCCTGGACCAACAGGAACCGGCGGAACGACTCCCGCATCCCGGTCGACAGCATGACCATGTCGAGCAGCAGCGCCGCCGCCACTGCCACGCCGGCGACCGCCAGCGCCGTCCGAGCCGTGTGACGGCGCAGGGAGGCGATCGCCAGCGACGCAATCATCGGCCAAAGAGCGTGAGTGGCGGCATGCGGGCGAGCCGCGTGCTCGCGACGAGTCCGGCGACGAGCCCCAGGACCACAGCGAGTGAAACCGCCAGGCCGACGATGTCAGGCGTCACCAGCGCAAACGCCAGTTGCGTCCGATACACGCCACGGTAGTGCCAGTTGATGAAGAGCGATGTGGCCCACCCGACTACCACGCCGACGGCGCTCCCCACCAGCGCGATACACGCTGCCTCCATGACCACGGAGGTCACGACAGACACGCGCGAAATCCCGATCAGACGAAGCGCCGCGACATCATGCCGACGCTCATCGACTCTCAGGATGAGCAGGCACACGAGAAAGATCGCGCTCGCCACGACCGTGATGACCGCGATCGCCTTGTGAAACCGGCTGACGACCTGGAACGTCTTCGACGTCCCCACCGCCACGTCGCGAGACCGGTAGGCGTGAAACCCAAAGGCCTCGCCATTGATTGCCGCCAGCGCCCGATCCGTTGCGGCGCCACCGACGGTTCGGATCGCGAAGCGGTCGACCTCGTCGGCAGCGTTCGTCAGTCGTTGGAGCTCCGTCAGATGGACTCGGACACGATAGTCGTCGCGCGCTACGTCGGACGGGTCGGTGCCCGGTTGCACGATCGCGCGGATGACGACCGTATCGCCTCGCCCCGCCGCCGCGTCGCCTGGCTGGCCTGCGATGACCACCCGATCACCCACTCGGAGGTGCGCATCCGCCGCCAGGCGCGAATCGATCGCAATCGTGCGCGGCGGTCCGCCTGCCTGCACGAGCCACACGAGTGCCAACGCCATCAACATGGCTCGAAAGATAGAGCAGGCGAATCCCTGCTTTGCGTCTACTTTCTACTTTCTGTGCTTCTACTCTCTCGGGCGCTTTAGCGCCCGCGGGACTGCGCGCGACAATGCGGCGAAGGTGCGCGTGCCGCCGCGCACCACGAGATAGCCGACCAGCAGCTCGACGCCCCCCGTGATGAGGGCGGAAATCCACACCTTGCCGACCGCCAGCGTCAGCGCAGCCGCGATGCCGATGGTCAGCGCCGACAGTGCAACGGCACCCGCACCGAACGCCACACCCAACAACGCGGCACCTCGGCTGGTGACGTGCAGCTTGTCCGCCATTCTCGAGCTTGGCGAGCCGGATCTCGTTCCCGGCCAGCCGTTTCGAGTCATCGCTTAGCCGGCGCACCAGATCGACCAGGGTCGCCGGTGTGCCCGCCGCCTGCTGAATGCGTAGGTCGCTGCTTGCCACGATCATCCCGCGTCGACGCTGGATGGCTTTGGCTGGCAAACATCGTTCCCAGCGGAAGGGCGATTGGCACGCACCAGCAGGACGGGCACCAGCGACCGGTGACGCACTTCGTTCGCGACGCTTCCCCGCCAGAGATCTGCCAGGAACCGATGCCCGTGGGTCGACATCGCGATGAGTGAGCAATGCTCGCGCTCGGCGGCCGCAGCGATCTCAGCGGCCGGATCGCCCGTAGCCAAAACGGCCTCCGCCGAAAAGCCTTCACTGGCGAGCTGCGTCACGAGCTGATCGAGATACGCGCGATCGTCGCGCATCTCCTGAGACTCGCGCAGCACCAGTTGCTCGATGTTCCGCGCCACCCATCCGTCCGCAACGTGGATGAGTACGAGCGCCGAACTGCACAGGCGTGCCAGGCCACGCACGTGGTCGATGATCGACGCGTCCGCCGGCGAGTGCTCGAGTGCCACGAGGATGCGCTTGTACATGAGGCAACCTGCGGGTTCAGGGACCAGGAGTCAGGGGTCAGGATTCAGGGATCAAGGATCAGGATCAGGGAACAAATCGTAACGCCGACCGCGCGCAGCGTGGCTGGCCTTGGACCGGTAGGGGCGACGCAGTGCGTCGCCCGTCGTTGTCGCGGCGGGTGGTTGCCGTTCCCGCACCCCTCGCCGACGCATTACGTCGCCCGTTGTTGCCGCGGCGGTTGGCCGTTTGTGTCTCCTTTCCGCTTTCCCCTTTCTCCCTTCTACGTGGCGCGCAGCGCCCGTCCCCCGATTCTTAGTTATACCCCGGGCAACACAGACAGCAACTGCCGAAGGATCCGCTCGGTCATGCCCCAGACGACGTAATCGCCGTGCAGGAAGCTCGTCACCCTGCGCTCGGCACCACCGACGTGGACCGTCGACTCCGTGATCGCCCCCGGGGCGGTCAATTCTCCCAGCGGCACCCAGAACGCCGCGGCGACCTCGTCGCTCAGCTCGAGCGGGGCGTCCTCGCGCAGCAGCGCGACGAATGGGCGCACGAGAATCTTCCTGGGCATCGATCGCGGCTCCAAATCTTCCAGGGCGCCGAGGATCTCCCCTCTCTGGACGAGATCGAGCCCCGTCTCCTCTCGCGTTTCGCGGATTGCCGTCTCTTCCAGCGTGCGGTCTGTCGGGTCCTCCCGCCCGCCGGGCAGAGCCACGTGCCCGCTCCATGGGTCTCCTTCCCGCTCGGCTCGCTTGATGAGAAGGATTTCGATCCCGGCGTGCCCCGGTCGAAGCACGAGTGCCACCGCCGCCCGCGGCACGCCCGCGGGCGATTCCCTGACCGGGGGACGTCGGTGGCGCAGTCCTTCGCGTAGTCCGATGAGAGTCGACTGGACGACCGCCGGCCACAGGTCACCCGTCGACGTCTCCACCCCCTTCGACCCACGCGCGGAATCCGCCCGCGAGGTGCGAGACGTTGGTGTACCCCATCTCCTGCAGCGTCTGAGCCGCCAGCGCCGATCGGTTGCCGCTCGCGCAATAGACCACGACCGCCGCGTCCCGGGGCACGCGCTGTTCGACGGTCGTCTCCAAAGTGCCGCGCGGAATGAACGTCGCTTGCGGCAGATGGCCGAGGTTCCACTCGTTTTGCTCGCGGACGTCGAGATAAACGACCGGCGCGCCGTGCGCCTGCATGTCGCGCACCTGCGACACTGATGTCTCGCGGATCCGCTGCTTGGCCTCATTGATGAGCTGCGCACCAGTCTTGACGGGCATTGGCCTCTCTTGGGGCAATCTCGTGCGGGCGGGCGAGCGATGACGTCGAGCGCGAGAGCCAGCCAAGGCAAATTAATCTGAAGCCGCCACGGTCGCTCTTCGCACACCGCCCGCGATGACGCGTCGCCGACGCCACACGGCGACTGTGTCGGCGTGCTCACACTCAAAGCGGCAGCGGACGTGCTGGCCGCAAAGGGATCCGACGCGCTGGTCGCGATCGCCGCGATGTGCGGCTACGAGGGTCCGGCCCTGCCGATGGCGCCGCTCGATCGCGCGGCCCTCGGACTCGCGCCCCCTGACGATCCCTGCGCCATCGCAGTGCACGTCGCTCGCGGACCGGACGCCCTGCGGGCATTGCTCATCGACGTCGCCCCGGACGGACCGCCGCGAGTGCTGCACGAGATGGTCTCCCGCGTCGCGGCGCGCCTGACGCGTCGTGCCCCACACCTCGCATGGCTGTGCATCGCGAGAGCGGGCGGGCGCGCGGAGGGCCTCGGCGTGCACCCTCACCCCGCCAAGTCGAACGGATCCCACGCCGCGCGACAACTCGTCCTCGCGACCTGGTCGAGCGAGCGCCAGCCGCCCCGCATTGCCGCACTGGTCGTCGATCCGGACGCGGTCGTCGACAGCGATGCCGAGACCCTCGCCGCGTTAGCGGCAGCGGTCAGTGCCGACACGGCTGGAACGCACGCGCGATGGCTCGATCTCCTGGGACGCGAGTCGCTCACGCGGCGGTTTTACTTCGCGCTGAACCGCGCGGTTGACGCGCTCGCATCTGCGTCGACCGTCCCGAGCGGCGTGCGGAGCCCTCCGCCGCATATACGGCGCGAGCTCGCACTGCTCTGCACGTCTCGCTTGCTGTTCCTCGCCTTTCTCGAGGCCAAGGGGTGGCTCGATCGAGATCGCGCGTTTCTCGCGCGGATCTTCGCCGACTGCATGGCGGGCGGCGGCGACTTTCATGCGCGCGTGCTCCGTCCGCTGTTCTTTGGCACGCTCAACACGCCGTTCTCCAAGCGCTCCCAGGCGGCCGTCCGGTTCGGGCACATTCCCTTTCTCAACGGGGGCCTGTTCTCGCCGACTGCCCTCGAGCGACGACTGCGCGGCGTCGCGTTCTCCGATGCGGCGCTGGGCGCGTTCGTGGGAGACGTGCTGGGCCACTATCGCTTCACGGCCCGAGAAGACCGCAGCACGTGGTCGGAAGCAGCCATCGACCCCGAGATGTTGGGACGCTCGTTCGAGGCGCTGATGGCGCCCTCCGTGCGTCACGCCACGGGTGCCTATTATACGCCACAGGCGCTCGTGTCCCGGGTCACCGAGCACGCACTCGTCCACGCGCTCGCGTCAGCGGCCGCACCGCCGACCGCGGTCGCCGCGCTGCTGCGCGGCGAATCCGCGGGCGAGGCCGCCCACGGGGCCGTTCACCAGCGACTCTCCGGCTTGCGCGTGCTCGATCCGGCATGTGGGTCCGGCGCCTTCCTCGTGCACATGCTCGACCTGCTCGCCACGCTCGCTGCCCGCGTCGGCACCGATCTGCCCGTCAGCCAGCGGCGCCGGCACGTGCTGACGCGCTCGATCTTTGGCGTGGACATCAATCCGACCGCGGTCTGGCTCTGTGAGCTGCGGCTCTGGCTCGCTGTCGTGATCGACAGTCCCGACGACGACCCTCGCGCAATGTTGCCGCTGCCCAACCTCGACCGCAATGTTCGCGTGGGCGACGCACTCGCGGGCGGCGCTTTCGGCGGCGGGCCGCATCACGGGCCCACCGGCACGGCGGACCAGCGGTCGGCAGTCGTGATCGGACGGCTCCGTGAGCGCTACGCGCGCTCGACGGGCGCGCGGAAACGATCCATGCTGCGCACGCTGGAACGCGTCGAGCGGAGTCGCGCGCTCGAAGGACTCCGCCGCGAGTTGGCCTCGGTCATGCGCGCGCGCATCGACGCAGTGACGCTCGCTCGCGGTCGCGACCTGTTCGGCGCGGCGGCGCCCGGCGGCGCGGGTGAACGGGCCCGTCGCTCCGAACTGCGCAAGCGTGCACGCGCGTTGCGGTCACAGATCGAGGCGCTCCGCGGTGGCGCGGCGCTCCCATTCGCCTTTGCAACGCACTTCGGCGACGTCGACGACGCTGGCGGCTTCGATCTCGTGCTCGGGAATCCGCCGTGGGTGCGCCCACACGCTGTGCCCATCGTCGATCGCGAGCGCCTGCGACGGGACTTTGTGGTGTGTCGTCACGGTGCGTGGCTGCGCGGCGCGGCGGCCGGACGATCCGGACCAGGCTTCGGAACCCAGGTCGACATGGCAGCGATCTTCGTCGAGCGCGCGCTCACCGTCGCGAGGCCGCGTGGGATCGTCGCGCTCCTGCTGCCCGCGAAGCTGTGGAGATGTCTTGCGGGCGGCGGCGTGCGGTCGCTGATACTGGATCGTGCCTCGCTCCTCCGGATCGAGGACTGGTCTGGCGCCCGTCGAGCGTTCGATGCGGCGGTGTACCCCTCGCTGCTCATCCTGCGCCGCGTTGCCCAGCCCGGCTCCAACACGACACCACCCGGCCGCGAGGCCGTGGCATCGATCGACGCGCCGTGAGCGGCGCACCGCCTAGCAGTCCGGAAGACGTCGAGGTCGCCCTGCACACTCGCGTCGGAGTGCATCGCTGGGCGACGACGGTGAGGATGCTGTGTTTCGACGCCAGTCCGGGCAGTCCGTGGTTGCTCGTGCCACCTGCAGTCCGCGGCGCCTTCGATGCCCTCGCCCACGCGGGCATCCCGCTCGCGGACACGGCCTTTGGCTCGCCAATGCTGGGAGTCAAATGCGGCTGCAACGACGCCTTTGTCGTAAGTCTCGGCGCACGCGGCGACGATAGCCGCGATGACGATGACACGGTCGTCGCAATCCGCACGTCGCGTGGCCACGCCAGGCGTACGCCGCACTCCGGCCGCGTCGAGCGGTGTCTCCTCCGACCGGTGGTCCGTGGGGAAACTCTTGGTCGATGGATGCGGTGCGACCCGCCGGATGGCCGCGGCCGCCCGACGGGCGCACGAACAGCCATTGAACCGGCACGGGCCGACGCCGTCCGCACCACGGTCCTGGATGGGCGGGCAGGGGCGACGCAATGCGGCGCCCGTCAGCGACGAGCGTGTCGCGAGCCGGAATGGATCATCTGGACGCACGAGGCCAGCGGCGTCGAGCGCGCGCCGCCTCTCGCGGCCCTGCCGCCGCACGCAGCGAGCTGGCTGGGTCGCTGGCGGCACCAGCTTGCTGCCCGGAGCGACACGCGCGGCCAGCTTCCCTGGTGGGCCCTGTTCCGCACCGAGAGCGCATCGGCAACGCACCCGCGCGTCGTCTGGCCAGATCTCGGACGGACGCCACGAGCGACGCTCATCCCCGCCGGCGACGCGACCGTCGCACTCAATAGCTGCTACGTCGCGCGCGCTGCCGACCTCGCGGATGCGCACGCGCTGACCGCGCTCCTGAACAGTGCGGTCGTCGCGGCGTGGCTCAACATCCTCGCCGAACCGGCCCGTGGGGGATACCGGCGCTACATGGGGTGGACGGTGGGCCTCCTGCCGCTGCCGCAGCCGTGGGAGGAGACGCGATCCGTGATGGCGCCGCTCGCGGCGGCCGCGCTCGACGGGGCGCCGCCCTCTGAAGCGCAGCTCACTGAGACAGTCGCCGCGGCTTACGGTCTGGACCTCGATGCGCTCCATCCGCTCCTGAGCTGGAGCGGCACATGACGGTTCGATTGGCACCGCTGGACACCGTGCGCGCAGCCATCGCCGACTGCTGCCTCGGCTCGGCCGCGGAAGTATCCCAATCCGGTTGCTGCCATTCATCGCCGCAGATCGGGTCGGTGACGTTGCGCCCGCACCAAGCCGACGGGCTCGAACAGCTGACGGGTTTGATCGACACTCATGGCGGAGCGGTCCTCGCCGACGCGGTCGGCATGGGGAAGACGTACGTCGCGCTCGCGGTCGCGAGACGCGCAGGCGACGTGCTCGTCGTGTGTCCCGCGATCTTGCGCGACGCATGGCATCGCTCCGCCCGCGACACCGGCGTGACGATCAGGACCGTTTCCATGGAGCAATTGAGCCGCGAGCGCGGCGAGGCCGCGTGCGGGAATCGACGACCGGATCTCGTCGTCGTCGACGAAGCGCACCATTTCCGCAACCCGCACACACGACGCTATCACGCACTCGCCCGCGCAACGACGAGCGCACGCGTCCTCCTGCTGACCGCGACACCCGTTCACAACCGCACGGAAGATTTGGCGTGCATCTTGAGCCTCTTCCTCGGCGCGCACGCGTGGACGCTCACGGATGACCAACGCTCGCGCTACGTCGTGCGCCGCGGCCACGACGCGGCCCGCTCGCCAGCACCTGCACGATCCCTACAGACACCCGAACCGCACCGACATCGCTCGCCGGACTCGCCCCTGTCGGTGCCGCGCGTCATCGGACCGCACATCGTCCGCATCGATGACGACGCCGAGACACTGCAGGCGCTGGTGGCGCTGCCCCCGCCGGTCCCGCCGCGCGACGGCGAGTGTGCCGACGCATTGACCGCGATGGGGCTCATCCGCCAGTGGGCCTCGAGCGCCGGCGCGCTCCGCTCGGCCCTCCGGCGACGATTGGACCGGGCCGCGGCACTCGAGGCGTCGCTCGAACAAGGCGCGTATCCGTCCTATCGCGCGCTCCGCGAGTGGTGTGTCGGCGAGGGAACCATCCAGCTCGCGCTGCCGGACCTCCTCACGCCGGCGCCGCCGGGCGAATCGGAGCAGGGACGTGCCGCGAGCCGTCCACCCGATATACCCATGCTCCTGTCGGCCGTGCGCGAGCACGCCGGCGCAGTGCGTCAGCTCTTGCGTCGACTGAGCGACGCGCCCGATCTCGACGCGGGTCGCGCCGACCACCTGCAGGCGATCATGCGCGCGCATCCGCACGCGAGGGTCGTCGGATTTTCCAGCTTCGAAGACACGGTGCACGCGTTGTTCCGCCAATTGCGCACTGAAGCGGCGATCTGCGCGCTCAGCGCCCGCGGCGGTGTGATCGCCAGCGGGAGGTTGCGACGGGCCGAGGTCCTGCGACAGTTCGCGCCCGGCTCGGCGGAGCGCGTCGCGCGCGCGGAGCGGATCCAGCTGCTCTTGACCACGGACCTGCTGAGCGAGGGCGTCGACCTGCAGGCCGCCGCAGTCGTCGTGCATCTCGACCTGCCGTGGACGCCGGCCCGCCTCGAGCAACGCATCGGGCGCATTGCGCGTTTGGGCTCGCCGCACGACTCCGTACACGTGTATGCCTTTGCGCCGCCTGCGGCCAGCGAAGCGCTGCTGCAGGTCGAACAGCGGCTGCAGGCGAAGCTGGACGCTGCCGGACGAGCGGTCGGCATCGTCGGCTCGATCGTGCCGCAGATATCCGCGTCGTGGGGCCGGGCCCGGGGCGATGGACCGCAGGTGGGCCCGCCTGAGCATCTGGCGACGGTCCGTGCGATCATCTCGACTTGGCGACGATCGTCCAGCGACGCTCCGCCGGCGCCCGACGAGACGCTCTGGGCGGCGGTGACAGGCCCCGCCCGTGGCTTCCTGGCGGCATGTGTCGTGGATGCCCGGCCCCTGCTTGTGGCCTCGGCCGGCACCGGCGTGTCGGACGCGCCGGCCGCCGTCGCCGCCGTCGCCGCCGTCGCCGCCGCTACACAATCTGCGAACTGTGCGCGCGTTGCCACGGACGCGATGGCGTGCCACAACGCGATCGGCGCGATCCGGGCATGGTGGTCCGAGCGGTGCGCCACCGAGGATGTCGGGCTCTCGACCGTTGCAGACGTCGCGTCGCGGCATCGCGTGCTCCGTCGCATTGCGGCGATCTCGCGGCGTTCGCCGCTGCACGCCCGCCCTTCGATCCTCGCGCTTGGCGAGCGCGCCCGTCGGGCGGCCACCGCACCCTTCGGTGCGGGAGCGGAATGGGTGCTCGATCAACTCGCTGGCGCCGCCTTACCCGACGCCCAGTGGCTTCGCGCCGTGGCCGCCTTTGGTGACGCCCACGCCCTCCGCGGGAGTCACACCCTCTCAGGCAGAGCGATCGTCGTGAGGGCACTCATCGTGTGCGGTGCATCGTGAAACGTGAGAAGCGCCGAAAGGCAGACCATGCCGCAATGCCCGTTGGCGGCGGGTAAGGGCGACGCCATGCGTCACCCTCCATCCCGCACCGGATGCCCCGGCGTCGACGTGGGTGGCCTACCGGCAGAGAAACGTGAGGAACGCCGAAAGGCGGAACATGCCCCGATGTCCGTTGGCGGCGGGTAGGGGCGACGCAATGCGTCGCCCTCCATCCCTAAAAATGCATTGCGCCGACTGGAAAGCCCCGCCGGCGGCAGAGTTGGGCGAAGGCAGTAGGCAGCCACGGACTGTAGTGCAACGGACGTCGCCGCAGGTCATGGGCGAGCGTGTGGAGGGGCATCCAGCACCAGTCCTCGACCTCGTGAGGGTCGGGCGCCGGCGGCTCGTCGCTCTGGCCCCAGAACAAGTGGTCGTATTCGTGCTCGATCAGCCCCTGTCCGACTGGCAGCCGATACAGGAAGGCGCCGGCGAAGTGCAAAGGACAGTCGATCCCCATCTCCTGACGGAGACGCCGCGATGCAGCGGTGATGGGACTCTCGCCCGCCTGTGGGTGCCCGCAGGCAGTGTTCGACCACGCGCCACCACAGTGGTACTTCCTCGCGGCACGCCGTTGGAGCAGCAACTCCCCCGCTGTGTTGAAGACGAAGGCCGACACCGCGCGGTGCAGAAGACCGAGCACGTGTGCGCGCACCTTCTCCTCTACGCCGATCTCCCGATCGTGTCGGTCCACCAGCACAACGTGTGGTGCCGTCATCGGTTGAGCCCGAGAAAGAGGGGTCGCGTGTAGCCAGTCGACAGGGGCGAGACGCCGCTCAGCACCGCCATCCGGACAATAAGGCACCAGGCGTGCCAGTGCGCTGTGCCCGCTCTGTGGCGCCCGGGAAGACCTTGGGCAATATGGCAGATGAGGGACGCTCTCCCCCTGTCGATGTGATGGGTGTCAGCGTCAAGATTGTCAGGGCGGTTCTGCGCGCTTCTGCCCCATCGAACGAGTAGTGGCCGCTCATCCGTCCGAATCCCGAACGCCGAACCCCCAACCCCTGTGCATTTATGTGGTGCCGACGATCGATAGCGGCAGTGGTCCTGGCGTCTGCAACGACGGCAGGCGGCACGAGCAAGCGGATCCCTCCGGCCCTGCGTGAGCACGCGCGACCGACCAACGCCAGCGACACCATTTACGATGTCGTCATTCGGGGCGGGCACGTGCTCGATGGCGCCGGCAACCCGTGGATCGCCGCGGACGTCGCCATTCGCGATGGCCGTTTCGCGCGCATTGGCGAGATCAAGGAGCACGGCCGCGTCGAGATCGATGCGCATGGGAAATACGTCTCCCCCGGATGGATCGACATGATGGATCAGTCGGGCGGAGCCCTACTGCAAAACGGCAAGGCTGAGACGAAGCTACAGGAAGGCGTCACGACGGCGATCGCGGGCGAGGATAGCCCGCCGACCCGCATCGACTCGCTCGCCGCCTACTTCCACCGCCTCGAGCGACAGGGGATCAGCGTCAACTTCGGCACCTACGTGAGCGAGGCCCAGCTCCGAATGGCCCTCCTCGGGGAAGTGGCTCGTGACCCGACTGCCGCAGAGCTGGACTCGATGCGCGCGCTCATGGCGACGGCCATGCAGCAGGGCGCGCTCGGGATGACGACGGCACTGATCTACCCGCCGATGAGCTACACCAAGACTCCAGAGCTGATCGCGCTCGCCACCGTCGCGGGACGCTACGGCGGGATGTACGCGAGCCACATCCGGGGAGAAGGGAAAGAGGTGCTCGACGCGATCCGCGAAGCGATCGAGATCGGGCGCGAAGCGCACCTCCCCGTTGAGGTCTACCATCTCAAGGTCGCGTACGCGCCGGCGTGGGGAGTCCTCATGCCCAAGGTCGGCGTACTGATTGACTCCGCGCGCCGCGCGGGCCTCGAGGTCTCAGCCGACATGTATGTCTATACCGCCGGCGGCACGGGGCTCGACGCGGTCGTTCCCGCATGGGCACACGAGGGCGGCGCGGATTCCCTGCGCGCGCGCCTGGCCAACCCGAAGATCCGGGCACGCCTCGCGCACGAGATCATCACGGGATCACCTGGGTGGTGGAACATCGTCGAGACCGCTGGCGGCTGGGATCACATCGTGCTCGCCGACGCCCGCAACCCCGCGAACGCACGTTTCGATGGCCAGTCGATCACCGCCATCGCGCGCGCCTGGCACAAGACGCCAACAGACGCCGCGTTCGATCTCGTCGCCCAGGGGCGCGGGAGGACGACGGCGCTCTACTTCATGATGAGCGAAGGCGACATCGAGACTGCGTTGCGCTTCCCGTGGACCGGCATCGGCAGCGATGCAGGCGCGGCTGTGCATCCCGGAGTGCTGGACACGCTCGACCTGCCGCACCCCCGCGCCTACGGCAACTTCCCCCGCGTCATCGCGCACTACGTTCGCGAGCGCCACACGCTCACGTTGCCCGAAGCGGTCCGCAAAATGACTTCGTGGCCCGCGACCCGCATGCGGCTGGCCGACCGCGGCGTCATCCGGGAAGGCAGCTGGGCAGACGTCACCATATTCGACTACGACAGCCTCGAGGATCGGGCCACGTACGCCCACCCATACCTCGCCCCGAGCGGCATCGATTACGTCCTCGTCAACGGGACCGTCGTGATCGACCACGGCAAGCACACCGGTGCCCGTCCGGGCAAAGTGCTGTGGGGCCCCGGAACGGTTCGCGAAGCCCGAATTGCATCGAAGGGCTAGACGTTTTGTCCAGTCCGATCCTCTTCGACTTGGACGGCACCCTCGTCGACTCGATCGAGTTGATCCTGCAATCGATGGAGCAGGCGTTCGCGGAGCGCCCCGAGCTCAAGCCGACGCGAGCCGAGTGGATCACCGGAATCGGCACGCCGCTCGTGACGCAATTCCGATCCTATGTCGAGGATGAGACCGAGGTGAGTCGACTCCTGCGGCGATACCGGACCTACCAGAACGCCAACCACGACCGACTGACTGCGTGTTATACGGGCGTGCTCGATGCGGTGCACCGGTTGTCGCTGCGCGGCCATCCGCTGGCGATCGTCACCTCCAAGCCCAGCGAGCTCGCCCGACGGTCGATTGCCCACGTCGGTCTCGCCCCGTATTTCCCCGTGATCGTCGGCGTCGAATCCACTCCACGGAACAAGCCCCACCCCGAACCCGTCCGATTTGCCCTCGAGCAACTCGACGCGAGTACCGACGGCGCGTTCTTCGTGGGCGACTCCCCCCACGACATCGCCGCCGGCAACGCCGCCGGGGTCTCGACGGTCGCGGCGCTCTGGGGAGCCTTTACCCGCGAGGCCCTCGAACAAGCCCGCCCACGGTATGTCCTCGACCGCATCGGTGGGCTCGATGCCATTGTTGGCGGAAACCACGACGAGCTGGCCAAAGACCGGTAGGGGCGACGCCCTCTCCTCTCTCCTTTCCGCGTCTCTCCTTTCTCGGGCGCAAAGCGCCCGCCCCGCCCCGCCGTTCGGTCTTTAGCCGTTGTCCTTTCAAACGTTCCGCCCCTTTCCGATATCTGATATCGTGAGACCTGTGACCCTATTTGCGAATGCCCGTGGCGCCTCCTGAGGCTGAATCGCAGGACGAACGGGCCGCGAACCGGCAAGCCGATGCGGGCGCCGCGGCGCGGGGCGTTGTCGACGCCGGTATGGCGGCCGACATCGCGCTCGCCGCAGCGGGGGACCGGCGTGCATTCGAGCGGGTGTACCGGGCGCATGTGGACCGGGTGTATTCGGTGTGCGTGCGCATGACAGCGGATCGAGCAATGGCAGAGGAACTGACACAAGACACGTTTGTGCGGGCATGGGAGAAGCTCAGCCTGTTTCGGGGCGAAAGCAGCTTCGCGACCTGGGTGCACCGGCTGGCAGTCAACGTCGTACTCAACGCACGCAAGGCGGACAGCCGGATGCGTCGCCACGTCCCCGTCAGCACGGACGAGCGTGAGGACGAGACCGGGGCGGAGGCGCCGACACCCATCGCCTTTGCACCGGGGGAGTGGATGGACATCGAGCAGGCAATTGCCCGCCTCCCACCCGGCGCACGACGAGTGTTCGTGCTGCACGACGTCGAGGGCTATCGACACGAAGAGATCGGCGAGATGCTCGGCATTACCGCAGGTGGTAGCAAGGCTCAGCTGCACCGGGCCCGCATGCTCCTTCGAGAGGCACTCAACCGATGATGATTCGGCGGGACGACACTGGACGGGAGACGCCAGTCGACGGCTGTGAAACGTTCGAGGCGACCCTCCCCGATTATCTGGACGACACGCTGGCACCGGACGTGGCTCGCGAGGCGGCAGCACACGTCGCAGCGTGCGCGACCTGCCGCGAGCTCGTGCACGACCTGCGAGGGATCCGCGCGGAAGCGCGCGCACTCCCGGTCCTCCGCCCGTCGCGCGATCTCTGGCAGGGCATCGAGGCGCGGATCGCATCACGCTCGGCCGCTTCGTCCGAATGCGCCGGTTGCCCAGACCGCAGCGCGCTCGGGTACTGCGCGCATCACCGCAATGCGACGCTGGTTCGGACCGCAGTACGCCGCGCAAGTCTCGGCCCTGGCCGCCGGACTCGTTATCGCCACCGCTGGCATCACGTACATGGCGACGCGCGCACTGGTGCAGCATTCGAACGGATCGAGTGTGATCGCTGTCGATAGCTCACCTGTCGGCGTTGGCTCGGCGCGATCCGTCGCGCAGACCTCGGAGTACATCTACGACACGCAGATCACGTCGCTGCACCAGATTCTCGAGCAGCGGCGTGCGCGGTTGGATCCGAAGACGGTGGCCGTGATCGAACACAACCTCGCCGTGATCGATACCGCCATCGCACAAAGCAAGCAGGCATTGAAGCACGACCCGGCCAACGGGTTCCTGGCCGATCAGTTGGACCGAGACCTCAATACCAAGCTCGAGCTGCTGCGGACCGTCGCGCTGCTTCCGAGCCGTACTTAACCGCACGCGAGATGCTGCGAGAAACCATGACACGACGCTCAGTAACGCTCACGCTCTTCTGCCTGATCACGCTGGCCGCCTTGCCAGCTGGTGCCCAGCGGTCGGACGAATCGACTCCTGACAGGCACCGGCACATGGTAGATGGCGACAATGACGACCAGCCGGCGATCGACACCACCGTTCCCTTCGCCAACTCCGGCGGGGTCGTCGATCTGAGCATCGTCTCCGGAGAGATCACCGTCACCGGCTGGAGCCGGTCCGAGGCTCGCATCCACGTGACGAGCGACGACGACGAGATGCCGGTGCATTTCGAGCACGGACCCGATCGCATCCTGCTGGACGCTCGGCGCGGCGGTCATCGGCACCACAATGACAGTGACGTGCAGTACGACCTCACCGTACCGATCGGCACCCGAATCATCATGCACAGCACGTCCGGCGACTTGCATGCCCGCGGCACGCACGGAGAGGTCGAGGCGCGGTCGATCAGCGGCGACGTCGTAGTCGACGACGCAACACATGGTGCCACGCTGGAAAGCGTCTCCGGCAACGTCCAGGCCCGGACCATCACGGGCGACGTGCGGGCCCGATCGGTCAGTGGTGATGTCGACCTGGATGACGTGACAGGCGACATCACGCTGTCCTCGGTGAGCGGGCACGGGTACGTCACAGCGAGTCGCTCTCGCGTTGCGCGACTCGAATCCGTCAGCGGGGACCTCTCGTACGGCGGCTCGCTGGACCCCACAGGGACGTACGACTTCCGGGCACACTCCGGCAATATCAACCTCCAGCTCCCAGCCGATGTGGGCGCGTCGCTCTCTGTCGACACCTTCAGTGGCGACATCGAGACGGACTTCCCGCTCACGATTCAACCCAGTGGCGATAACGGCCCTCCTCGACACCACGTCGATACGACGTTGGGACGCGGTGGCGCGCACGTAACCATCTCCACCTTCAGCGGCGACATCGAGCTCCGACGCTCGGGCGCCCGCTCTCACTCGGGGTAAGACCATGATGATCCGCGCACAGACAGAGCGGGCATGGCACAGGGCCGGGGAAGACCAGGCAAGGCACATGGCGAGACGTTCACGAACGGTGACCGCGGGGATCTGGGGGGCAGCCCTCCTCGTGACGAGCGCAGGGTGGGGCCTCGCAGGGCCGACACGCCTGGCATGGGCCACGCCCGCACGCGCGCTCGCACGACTCGCGCGCGCCGACACGACGACGGATTTTCGCTGGTCGGGCCACGTCGATGCGGACCGGTGGGTCCGCATTCGCGATCTATCGGGATCGGTGCGTGTCGAGCGCGCGACGGGCAACGACGTCCAGATCACCGGCCACAAGTCCTGGCGACATGACGACGAGGACCGCGTTCGGTTCGTCCTGCAGCGCACCGGCGCTGGCGAAGGCGACGTCCTCGTGTGCGCCCTGTGGGATGATGTTAGCCACTGCGACGAACATGGATACGATTCGCACTCGCATCACCACGGATGGCACGACAACGACAACGACGTCAAGGTCGACTTCACCGTGCTCGTGCCAGCTGGCATCAAGGTGCTCGCCTCGACCGTGAACGGCGATGTCGAGGTGAGCGGCACGACTCGCGACGTGGATGCGTCCAGCGTCAACGGTCGCGTCGATGCAACCTCGGATGGCGGTCCGGTCGAAGCGAGCAGTGTGAACGGGAGTGTGGAGGCTTCAATGCAGCAGTTGAACAACGCGGCGCGCCTCGACTACTCCTCGGTCAACGGCTCCGTGCACGTCTCCCTGCCGGCCAGTCTCAAGGCCGATGTCGAGCTCTCGACCGTCAATGGCTCAGTGCGCTCCGACTTTCCGATTTCCGTGGAAGGCTCGCTCGAGCCGCGGCACCTCCGTGGGACCATCGGCGGCGGCGGGATCCCGCTCCGGATCGACACCGTGAACGGCAGCATCGAACTGCGGAAGAGTGGAGCGGCAGGGTAGGGGTAGGGACTGGACGTTCGAGGGCTGGGTGACGGGTGACGGGTGACGGGTGACGGGTGACGGGTGACGGGTGACGGGTGACGGGTGACGGGTGACACGCAGATACTGACCAACGACCAAACCGAAAGGCCGATCGCAGCGCACCGCGACCGGCCTTGGACCGGTAGGGGCGACGCCTTGCGTCGCCCGCCGTTGCCGTCGTATTTGGCGGTTGTTGTTCCCCGTCACCCGTAACCCATCACCCGTTACCCTGCCCCTTATATTTCCCTGTCGAACCACCCTTCTCGGAGCGCAGCATGGCTTTCCTAGAGCCCAGGACCAGGTACGGCGCCATGCCGTACCCCGCGGGCGCAGTCGTCCGAACCGGGGCCGAGCGCCTGACGCTCATCCGCCGGACCTATAGCGTAGTCTTTGTCGGAATCCTCTTCAGCGCGCTCGGTGTCGTCACCGCGTGGTCCCAGCCGCGCATCATGCAAACGGTGCTGGCGCACCCGTTCCTCATGCTCGTTGCCATCTTCGCCCCGTTGTTCATGGCGCAGTGGCAAGCGCGCGTGTTCCCCATCAATATCGGTTTCACGTTCCTTTTCACGTTCCTCGAAGGGTTGTGGCTCGCGCCGTTTCTCGCCATGGCTGAGCACAACCAGCCGGGCATCATCGGTCAAGCGGGATTACTCACCGGCGCTGCGTTCGGGACGCTCACCGTCTATGCCTTTGTCAGCCGGCGCGACTTCAGCGCGTGGCTCGGCTTCTTCTTCACCGGCCTGGTCGTCGTCATCCTGGCCAGCCTCTTGAACGCGTTCGTTCTGCACAGCACTGGCGTGGCACTCTGGCTGGCCGGCGCAATCGTGCTCGTGTTCGCCGGATTGCTCGTGGTCGATACGTGGCGCCTGCGCAACGTCTACGGCCCCGACGACTACATCCCGGCCGCGATCAACATCTATCTCGATCTCCTGAACATGTTCGTCGCGATCCTCAGCCTCCTGGGCGGCGGTAATCGGAGAAGCTAAAACGCCTGGCGGATCGCGAGTCGGCGCTGGGAATCCGCAACGACAAACGACGACTGCACAATGGGGGCGGGCTGAAGCCCGCCCCTACATGTTCCTGCGGGCGGCGTCTGATTCGAGTTCGCCGACGGAAGCCGGCAACCGCGGTAGAGCACCCCGAGATGGCACCGTCCATCCGACATGTAGGGGCGGCCTTTAGGCCGCCCTCTTTTTCGTGTCGTTCCCGGAATTTCACGCTGTCGTCCCGCTGATCCCCGCCGTTCAGCCCCCAGGCAGTTCCCACACCGCCCCATCATCAAACCTCGCCACCAACCGCAGCCCCATGAGGGCCGCGATGCTATCGGGCGGCGCCACATCGGGGCTGACGACCGAGAAGCCGACCATCGCCCCGCGCGTGTGCGCGAGGCGATCCCGAAAGCGGTGCAGCGTGAGACCGTCGAGCGTCTCGGGCACATCGTGGGACGCGCGCTGCGCCTGGAAGTAGAGCGCTGCCGGCCAATTGGTGTAGAGCGTGCGATGCGCGCCGCCCGCGCTGTCGCGCACCCAGGCGATCGTCGGAGAATCGCGCCAGTCGCTCCCCGCGAAGTCGTTGCCGTCCTCTCGCGCGACCACGATTCGGGAGATGCTGACGCCCGCCGAAACCGCGAACCACAGCAACACCACTGAGCCCACGGCAAACCGGGCGGCCCGACTGCGCTCCGGCCACCACGCGGCGATCGCGAGCCCCAACGCGATCTCGGCGAGCAGCAAGAGCGGTGAGAGGATGCGCTCGTCGAACGGAATATTCGGGTCTGCGACGATACGCGACGCGAAGATGAAGCCGGCGTACGCGAGGGCTACCGTGTTCAGGAGCGCGAGAAAGCCACCCGTGGAGCAGAAACGTGGCCACACTGAACGACCCAGCATGATCGCGCCGATGAAGAGCAAGGCTGCGATTGCGTAGCGCCATCCGCCGGTGCCAAGAGGCACCGCCCATGAGACGAGAGTCTCGAGGCCCTCGCGACCGGTCGCACCCAGACCGCCGTACGTACCGAACGCGCGCACTCCCTGCACGCCTTCGAGTCGAATCGAGCGAAGCAGCCACGCCGCGAGCACCACGCCGCTTGGCAGGCCGGCCAGCGCGACACGGGCAAGACGCTCGCGTGTCCGCATCTGTTGCGGCCCGGCGACGAACAACCACCACACCGCTGCCAGAACGAGCGACGCTCCCGCGTATCGCAGCATGCCCCCCGCAGCCGTCGCGAGTCCAACCCAGAGCGCGGGCCAGAGCGTAGGGGAGCGGGTCCCGGCCCAGAGCCCTCCGAGCACCGCCACGAGCACCGCGAAGAACACAGGCTCGCTCAGGACGGACAGATGGACGTTGAGGATCGCCGGCGTGAACAAGGCTGCCACTGCGATGAGCACGCTGGTGCGAACACTCGCGACGCCCGTCGTCAGCAGCACGAGGCCGGTCCACGTCGCGAACGCCGCCAGGGCGATGACGAGACGGGCAGCGCTGAGTGGCGGCGCACCCAGCGCAATCGGCGCGGCAAGCAACGTCGGCAACCCGGGCGGAAAGTGGGTTAGCGGCTCCGTCGTATCCGCAACCGTCCAGCTGCTCGTCGGCACACGATACGCACCGATCCTCGCGAACGAGATGGCGGCGCCGAGATATTGTTGCGAGTCTGGATCGAGGCCCGGTCCCGGTGACGCTGTCGCGATCGCGACGGTGCCGGCCGCGAGCAGACCGGTCGCAACTGCGGCAATCCAGCGCCAAGGGATTCGCCGGTGTCCCTTCGCGCCCTCCACCACGTCGACCGGATCAGGGATGACGGGTCGAGTCTGAGGCTGAGGGGCTGTTGACATTGGCCGCCGGTGTCGACGCTGTACGGACCGACGGGCCCCCCGAGTCATGCGTCGGCGTCTGGGTCGCCGTACTGTCGACGCCACTCCTCGGGGCCTGGCTCGCCCCGCCCGTCCCCACGTGCGCGTCCATCAGATCGGCGAGCTTGCCAGCGCCCAGCACGACGATCTCGACCCGGCGGTTTTGCTGGCGACCGTCGGGAGTGGCGTTGGTTGCCACGGGGTCGGCCTTGCCAAAGCCGTGGACCGAGATGACCGTCGAGTCCAGGCCACCGGCGACCAGCGCATTGCGGACTGCGAGCGCTCGGTTCTCTGACAGTTGCTGGTTGAACGACTCGCTCCCCGTCGAATCCGTGTAGCCCTCCACGGAGATCTTGTGGTCGGGGTATTGCTTGAGCACCGCCGAGATCTTCCGCACGTTGGCATCGGCGCCGGGCTTGAGCGTCGCCTCTCCCAGATCGAACAGGATATCACTGAGGCTGATCACCAGCCCGCGCGCCGTCTGCTTCAAGTCGGTCATCTCGACGACGAGCGTCTGCAGCTGGCTCATCGCCTGCTCCAGCTGCGCGTTCGCCGCGTCGGCGGCGTGGCGCAGCGAGTCAGCCCGCGCCGTCGCCGCGGCCGCGCGCTGCTCCGCTTCCGCCCGTTCCGCTTCGAGCGCGGCTTGGCGCGCCTGCGCCGCCGCGAGCTGGCGAGTCAGGTGGAGCTTCTGCAAGCTGTCCGTCGCACTCACGGCCACCGAGCGCCCGAAGCGCGCGTCCGCGATCTGCACCGTGCGCAGCGCGATCGAGGCCATCCCGTCGACATAGACCTCGTTCTGCCCCTGCGTCACCGCCGTGCGCGCCGTGTCGATCGAGGCGCGTGCACGGATCATATCCCCCTCCACGCGCTGCTCCGCGTGCTGCGCCTCCAGCGAGGCGTAGAGCGTTTGCGCCTGCACCAGCGCCGCTGGAGTCGGCGTGACCGAGGCACATCCGCCCAGCACCCCAGTCGCAATCAGCGCCGCCACCGCCATCGTCCGGACACGGGTCATTGTCGAGCGCCCGCGGGTGTGCTCGTCAGCTGATCGACCTCCGCGGCCGCCGCCGCGCGTGCATGGTCTGCGGAGACGCGCTCCGCCTCCGCGCGCGCGTACGACGCATCGGCGATGGCTTCGCGGGCAAAGAGCGCCGACCGGTCGGTGTGCTTGGCCTGCTCCTCACTCGTCGCGGCCGCCAGGTGCTGCCGCGCCATCTTGAGCGGCTCGGGCGCGAGCGAATCGGCGCCAGCCGCCACCGCTTCGGCGATCGCCGCCATCGCCCGCCCCACCGCGTGCGGCGGCGGTTCGGTCGCCGGTGGAAACGCCCCGCTACTCGCGCACGCTGCGACGAACAGCGTGGCGCCACACGCCACGACGCTCCAGCGACCGCCGCGTGCGCGCTGGGCTTGGACGTCCGGGGAGCAATTGCGCTTTCGGTGTTTGTTCGGCAAATTAAAGATCGGTGAACGCCCAGTCTCACCCCGCGGCGGACCCTGTGCGTGACACAAAATAAACATCAAGCAGCACTCTTCAGCGAACCCCACGAGGGCGGACACGGCACACTCGGCCGGCAAGCCGATATCGTCTACCTGGAGCGTCCCGCACGCTCAGTCCTCAACCCGCCCGAGAGTACGGGGATGCCCTACTGGTCGCTCAACCCGTACGTCGGCTGTGCATTCGGCTGCGCGTACTGCTACGCCCGGTACGCGCACCGCTACGTAGCCGAGCGAGAGGACGCCGACCAACGCCCCGCCGTCCAGGGTGACGGCGGCGCGCCACCCGTCCCACCGCCCCCGGAACCACCGAGTGCCATGCCCTCCTGGCTCGCGTTCGAGCGCCGCATCTACGTCAAGCAGCGTGCGCCCGACCTCGTCCGCGTCGCACTCTCACAGGCCGGCAGCGGTCGGCACGGACGCAGTGGCCGGCTGTTGCGGGGCGAACCCCTTATCATCGGGACCGCGACCGACCCCTATCAGCCAGCCGAGCGCCATTTCAGGATCACTCGGGGTGTGCTCGAGGCACTGGCCGAGCTCGCCGGACTGCGCATCGTGCTCATCACCAAGAGCGCCCTGGTGACGCGCGACATTGACGTGCTCACGCGCGTCGCAACCCGGTCGCGCCTGACGGTTCACCTGTCGCTGATCACGCTCGATCGCGATCTCGCGCGCCGCATCGAGCCGCGCGCCCCGACGCCCGATGCCAGGCTGCGCGCCCTGAGCCGCCTGCGCGCCGCCGGCATCGAGGTCGGCATCAACGTGATGCCGATCCTGCCCGGGATCACCGATCCACCAGCAGGTCTCGACACACTCATCGCGACCGTCGCCCGGGCCGGCGCGACTCATGTCAACGCCGGTGCGCTGCGACTGCAGGCCGAAGCTCGCCGCCGGTACCTCCCCTTCATCGAGTCCGAGTTCCCACACCTCGCGGCCCGCTACCGAGCGACCTTTGCGCGCAATTCCGATGTGGGCGCCAGGTACCGCGCAGGACTCGTCCGCGTCGTCCAGAAGCTCTGCGACCGCCACGGCATCAGGTACGGCCGATTCGATGAGGATCGGGCGAGGGACGACAGCGCGATCCCTGAGTCACCGCGCGACGAGCAGCTGGTGGCGCTCTAGGGGCCGAAACTGCGGGGTCAGGGGTCAGGGGTCGGGGAACGACACCCGAACCCACGCCGACATGTAGGGGCGGCCTTCAGGCCGCCCACCGCATTGCAATGGCAACAATCTCAGGAGACCAACGCCCCTGCTGCCTCCGCGCTTTGTTCCCCGACCCCTGACCCCTGACCCCCGACCCCGCCGTTCTGCCTCAACGCCGCTTCCCGCGCCAACGCCGCAATGCCCTCCTCGATCGTCCGCGAATGATGCATGGAGCAGAACTTGGGACCGCACATTGCGCAGAACTCCGCGCTCTTGAAGTACTCCGCCGGGAGTGTCTCGTCATGGTACTCACGGGCGCGCTCGGGATCGAGCGAAAGTCGGAATTGCTCGTTCCAGTCGAACGCGTACCGCGCACGGGACAGCGCATCGTCGCGGTCGCGTGCCCCCGGACGGCCACGCGCGATGTCGGCCGCATGCGCCGCGATCTTGTACGCAATCACACCCTGGCGCACGTCCTCGGCGTTCGGCAGGCCGAGATGTTCCTTCGGCGTGACGTAGCAGAGCATGTCGGCGCCATACCACCCGATCATCGCGGCGCCGATCGCGCTCGAGATGTGGTCGTATCCCGGTGAGATGTCGACCACGAGTGGCCCGAGGGTGTAGAAGGGCGCGTCCTGGCAGACCTCCTTCATGCGACGCACGTTCATCTCGATCTGATGCATCGGGATGTGGCCCGGTCCCTCGACCATGACCTGGACGTCCCGCTCCCACGCGCGGCGCGTCAACTCGCCAAGTGTGTCGAGCTCCGCGAACTGCGCGCGATCGCTCGCATCGTGCAGGGAACCGGGACGCAGCGAATCGCCGAGCGAGATGGTGACGTCGTACTGCCGCAGGATCTCCAGCACGTCGTCATACCGCTCGTACAGCGGGTTCTGGCGGCGATGGTGCATCATCCACACGGCGTGGAGCGACCCGCCCCGTGACACGATGCCGGTGACACGACCGTGCACGAGCGGCAGATGCTCGAACAGGATCCCTGCGTGCAGCGTCATGTAGTCCACGCCCTGCCGCGCCTGGTGCTCGATCACATCCAGCAGGTCGTTCGCCGTCAGCTCCTCGAGCTCTTTGCCCATTAACACAGCCTGGTAGATGGGCACCGTGCCGACGGGCACGGGCGACGCGGCGATGATGGCTTCTCGCACGCGATCGATGTCGCGGCCGGTCGAGAGATCCATCACCGTGTCGGCACCGTACTGCACCGCCATCCGCAGCTTGGCGACCTCTTCGTCCAGATTGGACGTGACGGCCGAGGTGCCGATGTTCGCGTTGATCTTCACTCGCGAGACGTGACCGATGGCCATTGGCTCCAGTGAGCCGGCGAGGTGGTGCACATTCGCCGGTATGATCAGCCGGCCGCGGGCAACCTCATCGCGAATGAGTGCAGGATCGAGATCTTCGCGTTCGGCGACGAACGCCATCGCGGACGTGAGTTCGCCGCGCCGCGCGGCCGCCATCTGTGTGCGAGCGAGCATTCGTGACTCCCTACGCCGGTACGAGCCGGGTCAGGTTCGGACGGTGTTCTCTCAGCCAGCGGCCGATGTGTCGCTGGCACCCGTGTCGTCACGAAAAGTATCTCGCCGTCGACTATCTCGCCTCCCAGGCGAAGCCGCCAACCCACCGCGTGAGGTGCGAGCCGGGCTCGAGCGCGAGAATCACGATCCCGCCCTCGCCCTGGGTCAGGCCGCGGGCGACGATGCCGTCGGTGCCGCTGGCATTGGGGTCGAGCGCCGCAAGGAAGTCGTGCGCTTTGAAGCGGTAGTCGTACACTCGCAGATTCGTCACGCGACCCAGTGTGTCGATGAGCACCGCACGCTCGCGAATCCATTCATAGGCGCCCGCGCGCAAGTCGACTGCGACCGCGAGACGGTTGCCGTTGCCGAAGCACCCCCGCACCTCGGTGGATTGTGACCGGAGCGTGTTGACGAGCCGATCGTAGGGGGGCGGCGGCAGGCTGCGCAGCCAGAGGTCGATGGAGTCCCGCACCGCGGCAGCACGGACGAGCAGCGCGGGCGCGACGCTGTCGCGCTCACAGCTGTCTTGCCGCGCCACGGAGTCACCGCCCGCGGCATTGGCCGATGTCGGACGGCGCGCAACGCTGTCGCTCGAGGTCGGCCGAGCCGCAGTGCGCACGGCGGTGGCAGTATCGGTGCGCGGGGCCGCGGCGACACTCGGCCCGACCCGCGCGCTGTCTGCCGCACGCGCCGTGCTGTCCGAATCCGGCGGGCTTGCGGTATCGGTGCGCTCCACGGCCGCATAGGCCACCGGCGCGTGACGCACGAGCGAGTCGAGTTGCCGTGATAGGTGGAGCGTCGCGACGATGCGGTTGTTCCAGCTCGAGAAGCCGACAACGCTGTCGTCCTCCATCCCCCACGCATGGTGGATCCGCACCGGCGTGCCGATCGGGAGTGGCGAGAGCGCCTTGACCGCCTGCTGGAACGCCGTCGCACGACGCTTGTCGTGCTGCACGTCGAGGTCGACCCGACCGATGTCCACGAGCAGCCGCTTCCCACGTTTCGCCGCCAGGAACCACGTCTGCTCAATAGGAGTGAAGACGAGGAACTGCGAAACCGAATCGGCGAGCGGCGTGAGTTTGGGCGCCGGAGCCGGACGCGTCCGCACGAACGGGGGCAGGGCGGCGGCTGGGCCTGGGGGACGCCGTTGCGCGGCGGCCACGATCGCCAGGCTGTCCGGAAGCACACTCGGGCTATCGGCGAGCAGCCGGCTAATGGTATCCGGCACCGTCTCGGTGCTGTCGTCTGGGGTCGAGGCTCTTGACCGGAGATTTGGACAGCCCAGGACCGCCGCGAGCGCCAGCGCCGTGACGACTGGCACGCCACATCGTCGGACTGCCGAGGGGCCCCAGCGCCAGAACCCGGGGCGACGCATCGAGGTGCGCAGTTTTGACAAGCACCGCATAGCCATCAGAAGAATATGCCGTACCTCGAACACGACGGCGTAAGACACGAGCTGCCACCAGGTGATACGCTGGTGGGGAGCGCCAGCGACGCGAACTGGCGCCTCCAGACGATCAACCTAGCGCCACGCCACTTCACCGTGAACGTCGATGGCGCTGGTACGGTCGTGCTCACACCCCACCAGGCGCACGATGTCGACGTCAATGGCGAGACGCTGACCGGACCCCACGTCCTGCGCCTGGGCGACGAGATCATCGCGGGTGCGGGCATCTTCACGTTCCTCGACGCGCCCGATGGCGCTGCAGCAACCGCCGCCGCGCCAGGCGCCACCGCGTACCTCATCGACATCCGTGGCGGACTCGCCTACGCACTGACTGACGAACCGGTGACGATCGGGCGAGATCCTCTGAACCAGATCGCCGTTCGCGATCCCTCGGTGTCGCGCTTCCACGCAGAGATTCGTACGACACCCGACAAGCGCGCCTTCACGGTCCGCTCCATGGGCGCTGCGGGTTCGTCTGTCAACGGCGCCCTGGTCGGTGGCAATCCGCGACAGCTCGCCGAAGGCGACCTGGTTCGGATCTCTGGCACGACGCTTCGCTTCACGACCCTGCCGCCGCCAGCAATCATGCGCATCGTGACCAAGGCGGACCTTCCCGCACCTGGGATGCGATCCCGTCAATCAGGGGCCCTGCAGAGTGCGGTCGAGGCGCCGACCTTGGGCTCCTACGAACCCGGCGCCAGCAAGAGCGCTGGCTCCGGGTCGCGCGGCACCTGGGTCACGGCTGCTCTGGTGACGACGGGAGCGCTGCTGGCTTTGTTGATCCTGCGCGCGCTGCACTCCCACTAGCCAACGCACCGTGAGACGACCGCCGCGACGGTCGTGCGTGTGCCCGTGCACTCTGCGGGCGCGGCGGGTGGGCATCGGCATAGAAGGAGACCATGACCGCCGCAGTCGCGATGGCGACCAGCGCAATCGACGCGGCCCGCACGAGCCGGCGGCGCGTCGCCCGCGATCGCTGCTCGGCCGCCTCGATCGTCCCGATGAAGGTCGTCGCCGCACGCGCCTCCCGCTCGAATGCGCCCGCCGGCCGGTTCGATGCCTCGCGCGAAATGACCGTCGACGATGGGACGGCGGTGCTGAACCGCAGCATCGTGCGCCCCACCGCGATCTCGTCGCCTTCCTGCAGGGCGGTCGGCGTCAACACGCGGGTCCCGTTGACGGATGTGACGCTAACACCATGCGGGACAATTAGATACGCTTCACCACGCTGGATCAGCTCCGCGTGGAGCCGCGAGACGTCCGGCTCGTGGACCACGACGGTGCTCGCGAGATCGCGACCGATCGTGCTCCGGTCGCGAAGCTGGTAGACGCGGCCACGCCGGACGTCCCTGAGGTAGCCCGTCGGCGCGTCGCCGCCATGCGCGAGCCGCCGATAAAAGAGCTCCGCCGTACCCAGCCCCACGCGGTCGCCGAAGGAGAGCAGGGTCCGCGACCCGACGAGCTCGGTCCCGTTGACCAGCACGGCCGCCCCAGGCGCTCCGCGGATCAGCAGCGCACGGCCGCCGGGCTGGGCGGACAGCATGATGTGGACGGGGTCGAGCCCCCGCCCAACGATCCGCCAGCCGGCCCCCGGGGCGCTCCCGACGGTCAGCACACCGGGCCCGAGCGCCCGCGCCTCGCTCCCAAATTCGATGAAGGTCATGGTCCCACTAGTTGGACGAACCGGTGAGGCCGCGGTCAGCAGGTCGGAGGCGGCCCCGAATGGGGCCGTGACACGCCGATCGGACGAAACGACTGTTTACGTCGTGGCGGCAGGACGCCGGCCGCTCGCCGCCAGCGAAGTAATTGTCGTGACACGACATACGTTGCGCGGTCACGCTGTCGCCGCCATTTTGACAATGCCGACAATTTCACTTAGGATTCCAATCTCTAGGGTAGTGCGCCGCGATGCCGCCGAGGCGGGAAAAGTCGGGCTTCGGGGTCGCGGACACCGGAAGCGGAGCAGGCATGAGCAGCGCCATCGAAACACTGGTCAATCGCGAGTACCAGTACGGCTTCGTCACGGATATTGAGGCCGACACGCTACCGGTCGGGCTCAACGAGGCCACCGTGCGCCTCATCTCCGAGAAGAAGGGAGAGCCCGAATTTCTGCTCGACTGGCGCCTCAAGGCGCTCCGTCGCTGGCAGACCATGCGCGAGCCACACTGGGCGAACGTCAAATACGAGCCGATCGATTACCAGGGGATCAGCTACTACTCCGCGCCCAAATCCTCCAAGCAGCTGGACAGCCTGGACGATGTCGACCCGGAGTTGCTGCGGACGTACGAGCGGCTCGGCATTTCGCTGACAGAGCAGAAACGGATCTCAGGCGTCGCCGTCGACGCCATCTTCGACAGCGTCTCCGTCGGCACGACGATGAAAACCGAGTTGGCCAAACTCGGCATCATCTTCTGCTCCTTCGGCGAGGCCGTGCGAGAGCATCCCGAGCTCGTGCGCCAATACCTCGGCTCGGTGGTCCCCTACAGCGACAACTTCTTCGCCGCCCTCAACGGCGCGGTCTTCAGCGACGGCTCGTTCTGCTACGTGCCGCCGGGCGTGCAATGCCCGATGGAGCTGTCGACCTATTTCCGGATCAACGCCGCCGAAACCGGCCAGTTCGAGCGCACGCTCATCATCGCCGACAAGGGCGCGTCGGTCAGCTATCTCGAGGGATGCACGGCCCCCCGCCGCGACACCAACCAGCTGCACGCCGCCGTGGTCGAGCTGATCGCGCTCGAGGATGCGTCGATCAAGTACTCGACCGTGCAGAACTGGTACGCCGGCGACGCCGAGGGGCGCGGGGGCATCTTCAACTTCGTCACCAAGCGCGGCAAAGCCGCCGGTGCGCGCTCCAAGATCTCGTGGACACAGGTCGAGACCGGCTCAGCGATCACCTGGAAGTATCCGAGCGTCATCCTGCAGGGCGATGACTCGACCGGCGAGTTCTACTCCGTCGCCGTCGTCAACAATCGCCAGCAGGCCGACACCGGCACGAAGATGATCCACATGGGCCGCAACACGAAGTCGACGATCATCTCCAAGGGCATCTCCGCAGGCCGCGGCAACAACAGCTATCGCGGCCAGGTGAAGGTGCCTGCCGCGTGCCGCAGGCGCACGCAACTACACACAGTGCGACTCGATGCTCATCGGCAATCAGTGCGGCGCCCACACGTTCCCGTATATCGAGGTGGGCAACCGCACCGCCACCGTCGAGCACGAGGCGTCGACATCCAAGATCGGCGAGGACCAGATCTTCTACTGCAAGCAGCGCGGCCTCAACGCCGAGCACGCGATCTCCCTGATCGTCAGCGGCTTCTGCAAGGAAGTGTTTCAGAACTTGCCGATGGAATTTGCGCTGGAGGCACAGCAGCTCCTCGGGATCACACTCGAGGGCAGCGTGGGATGAAGGGCGGGTCAGGGGTCAGGGACCAGGGAACAAGACGAAAGGCAGGTCATCGTGCACTGTGACCTGCGTTGGACCGGTAGGGGCGACGCATTGCGTCGCCCGTGTGCCCGGCCCGAACGCCGACAATCACTGGACCAACGCCGCCCTGACCGCCGCGCTGTGTTCCCTGACCCCTAGACCCCGCCGTTCGGGCAAGACCAAATCTCAACCACGACCACCTTGTTGCTCTCAATCAACGACCTTCACGCCGGCATCGGCGACAACGAGATCCTCCGTGGCATCTCCCTCACCGTCAACGACGGCGAAATCCACGCCATCATGGGACCCAACGGTTCCGGCAAGAGCACGCTGGCCCAGGTGCTGGCAGGTCATCCGGGTTACGAAGTCACCGCTGGTTCGGCCACGTACGACGGCGAAGATCTGCTCGCGATGGCCCCGGAGGAGCGCGCCCAGAAAGGGCTCTTCCTCGCGTTCCAGTATCCGGTCGAGATCCCGGGCGTCACCAACGCGTACTTCCTGCGCGCCGCCTACAACGAGCTGCGCAAGGCGAGGGGCCTCGACGAGGTGGACCCGCTCGATTTTCTCGCGATCGTCGAGGACCGCCTCAAGCTCGTCGACATGGATCCCGCAATGCTCAATCGGTCCGTCAATGCCGGGTTCTCCGGCGGCGAGAAGAAGCGGAACGAGATCCTGCAGATGGCCGTGCTCGCACCCCGCCTCGCGATTCTGGACGAGACGGATTCCGGCCTCGACATCGACGCGCTTCGCGTCGTCGCCGACGGCGTCAACTCTCTGCGGCGCCCCGACAACGCGACCATCGTCGTCACGCACTACCAGCGCCTGCTGAACTACATCGTGCCCGACTACGTCCACGTCCTCGCGGGCGGCCGCATCGTCCGGTCCGGCGGCAAGGAGCTCGCCGTCGAGCTCGAGGCGCGCGGCTACGACTGGCTGACCGAGCCCGCGACGGCGGGGGCGTAGACGTGGCGATCCAGTCGTACGTCGACGATTTCGCCAGCCTCGTCGCGCGACGACGTAGACGGGCAGCCCGCGTGGCTGCTCGCCATCCGACGCGCCGCATTCGAGCGTTTCCGCGCGCTCGGCTTCCCGACGCGGCGCGACGAGGACTGGCACTTCACGAGCGTGGCCCCGATCGCCGAAGCCGATTTCACCCCGCTGCGAGGCGATCCCGATCGGTCGGCCGACGCTCGACGTCCAGTGGTCGGACCTCGAAGCGTTTGTGTTCGGTCAGCTGGAGTGGCCCCGCCTCGTGTTCGTGAACGGCGAGTTCGCGCCGACGCTCTCGTCGACCACGAGCCTCCCGTCGCACGTGCGCGTCTCCGCGCCTCGCGGACGTGTTGGCATCGGACGCGTCGGCGTGCACACCCATCTCGACGCTCGATCGGCGAGTTCGGCGGCAACGCCTTCGCCGCCCTCAACACGGCGCTGTTCACCGACGGCGTGTTCGTGCACGTCCCCGCCTGTGTGTCGCTGCCCGATCCGCTGCACGTCCTCTACGTGTCGACGCCCGAGGCGGCGAACGGCGTCTCATATCCGCGGACGCTGGTCTCGCTCGATCGCGAACGCCCATGCCTCGGTGGTCGAGAGCTATGTCGCGCTCGGCGACGCTACATATTTCACCAACGCGGTCACGGAGCTGCGCCTGGCCGAGGGCGCACAGCTCGCGCACGTGCGCATCCAGCAGGAAAGCACGCGAGCCTTCCACGTCGGACTGGCGCAGGCCCACCAGGCCCGCGACAGCCGCTTCGCATCGTTCTCGTTTGCGACGGGCGCGGCGCTGTCTCGCGCGAACATCTATACCTCGCTCGCGGGCCCGGGCGCGGAGGTCACGCTCGACGGCTTGTACCTCGTCGACGGCACGCAGCACGTCGATCACCAGACACGGATCGAGCACGCGGCACCGAACTGCGCGAGCCACGAGGTCTACAAGGGCATCCTCGACGGCGCCGCGCACGGCGTGTTCAACGGCAAGGTGTACGTGCATCCCGAGGCACAGAAGACCGACGGCAAGCAGACCAATAACAATCTGCTCTTGTCAGCCGACGCGCAGGTCGACACGAAGCCCCAGCTCGAGATCTTCGCCGACGACGTGAAATGCACCCACGGTGCCACCGTCGGTCGCCTCGATGACGTGGCGTTGTTCTATCTCGAGAGCCGGGGACTGCCAGCGGAGCTGGCCCGTACACTGCTGACGTACGCGTTCGCCGCTGATGTGCTGCAGCGGATTGCCGATGCCAACATCCGTGAAGCCCTCCAGGACGCGGTGCGCGTCCGGTTCGTCGACGCGCCGGCGACTGTCGCGACCTAGGCCGCGGCGACGTGAGCGACCTGCGGGAGCTCTATCAGAGCGTCATCCTCGACCACAACCGGAAGCCGAGAAACTACGGACCGCTGGCCGAACCAGCCGTGCACGCCGAGGGCCACAACCCGCTGTGCGGCGATGATGTGACGGTGTGGGTCAAGACCGAAGGCGAGCGCGTCACCGACATCGGGTTCATCGGAGAAGGCTGCGCGATCTCGCGCGCGTCGGCCTCGATCATGACGACGGTGGTCAAGGGCCAGACGCAGCACGACGCGGTCGCGCTCATGGATCAGTTCCAAGCCGTGCTGACCGGCGCGTCGGCCCCAGCTCCGGACGTGGCGACGCCTGCGGCGCTGCGTCCACTTGCCCCGCTGTTCGGTGTCTCGCGCTTCCCGCAGCGGGTCAAGTGTGCAACGCTCGCCTGGCACGCGTTCCGGACGGCGCTCCACCAGGCGATCGTCCAGACTGGACGCGGGGCGGCGTCCACCGGCGAGCCATGAGATCCGAGTCGCATCCCGCGCCCACCAACGGGACCTTTCACCCGGTCGCGCGCGCGGCTGACATTCGACCAGGGGCTCTGCTGAGTGTGCGGATACCCACCGGCGATCAGGTCGTGCTGATGAATGTCGACGGCGAATTCTGTGCGCTGCAGGACTGCTGCTCGCACGAGGCCTACGAGTTGTCCGCGGGCGAGCTGTTACCGGACGGCACGATCGAGTGCGTGTGGCACGGCGCACGTTTCGACTGCCGCACGGGCGCGGCTCGCCACGCGCCGGCCATCGACGACGTCCCGGTGTACGCCGTCCGCGTCGAGGACGGCGTGGTCCTGGTCGGGCCTCGAGTGGCACCACGATGACCCGTCGCGCCGACTTTCCCCTGCTCCACCGCCGCCCGGAGCTGCACTATCTGGATTCCGCGGCGACCGCGCAGAAGCCGGCGGTCGTCCTCGACGCCGAGCGCGAGTTTTACGAATCGGACTATGCCAATCCCCATCGCGGCGCCTACGATCTCTCCAATCGCGCGACGGAGCGCTACCACGCGGCGCGGCACGTCGTCGCTCGATTCTTCGGCGTCCAGGACGAGGACCGGCTCATCTTCACCCGCGGCACTACCGAGTCGATCAATCTCGTCGCCGCAGCATGGGGTCGCTCACACGTCGGACCCGGCGACGAGATCGTCGTCACGCGGCTCGAGCACCACGCCAATTTCGTCCCATGGCAACAGGTGGCGCTGGAGCGCGGCGCGCGCTTCCGCATCGCGGAGCTGACGCCCGACGGCCACGTCGATCTCGACCACCTGCGCTCGATCCTCTCCCCACGTACGCGCGTCGTCGCCATCGCCCACGTCTCGAACGCACTCGGCACGATCTCGCCGATTGCCGAGATTGTCCGCCTCGCCCACTCTGTCGGAGCGGTGGTGATGGTCGATGGCGCACAGAGCGCACCGCATCTCGCAGTCGACGTCGACGCACTCGGTGCGGACTTTTTCGCCTTCAGCGGCCACAAGATGGGGTCGCCGACGGGCATTGGCGGGTTGATCGCGCGCCGCGAGCTCCTGGAGCAGATGCCACCGTACCAAACTGGCGGCGATATGATCGAGTTCGTCGGCGACGAGCGCACGACGTGGAACACGCTCCCGCGCAAGTTCGAAGCGGGCACGCCCAACGTCGGTGCGGCGGTCGGCCTCGCCGCCGCAGTCTCGTATCTCAATGACATCGGCATGGACGCCGTCCGCCAGCATGAGCAGGCGCTCACCGCCGCCACGATGGCGCAGCTCGGCTCCGTTCCTGGCGTCCGTCTCTACGGCCCGCCGGCGGGCGAGCGGAGCGGCGTCGTGAGCTTCACCGTGGAGGGCATCCATCGCACACGATATCGCGACCGTGTTGGACGGTGAGCATGTCTGCGTTCGGGCAGGGCACCACTGCGCGCAGCCGCTGATGCGCCGGTTCGGGATACCGGCGACGGTCCGGGCGTCGTTCTTCCTGTACAACGACGCGAGCGACGTCGACGCGCTCGTGGCGGCGGTGGGCCGAGCACAAGCGCTCTTCACCCCCGACCTGTCGAGCGTTCCGCATGCCTCCGTCGCGGCCGAGCAAACCTGACGACGCCGGCCCCGCCGCGCCGGCTGCATCGCGCCCGGCGGTCGAGGCGCTGTATCAAGACCGCATCCTCGCGCACTTCCGACACCCCCATGGGAAGGGGGTGCTCGACCACCCCGATGCCGAGGCATCCGTTCACAACCCGCTCTGCGGCGAGTCGGTCACGGTGTCGGTCTCGGTGGAGCAGTCGGCGACCGGCCCCCGCGTGCGCGAGGCGCGCTTTCAGAGCGACGGATGCTCGATCGCCCAGGCGTCCGCGTCGATGATGACGGACCTGGTACGTGGCGCGACGCTGTCAGAGATCGAAGCGCTCGCCGCGCGGATGCGCGCGCTCGTCAATGGTGACGCCGCGAGCGCCGACGACGCCGCACTCGGCCCTGCCGCCGCGTTCAGCGTGATTCGTCGCGTCCCCGCACGCGCTGCCTGCGCGCTCCTGGCCTGGCGGGCGCTGGCACAGGCGCTGAAAAGCGAGACGCTGGACGCTAGCGTCTAGCGTCTACCTTTCTTCGCCCTCCGTCGTCCTTCAAGGAGACCGCAGCAACGGGGGCACGATGGAAAAATTGTTCATTGGGGCTGGAGCCACGATCGGCAGCTACGCCGGCTGGTACCTCGGCCACCCGTTTGGCTTCATGACCGCGTTCATGCTGAGCATGGTCGGCACTGGCGTCGGGATGTATTTCGGTAAGCGCGCGGCGCAGGAGTACCTGCCCTAAGGCGAGGTGCAACGCGCTTCACGCAACCGCAGGCGGCGTGCTCCGGACTCTCACCGCCCATCCGACATGTAGGGGCGGCCTTCAGGCCGCCCACCGTCGGACACGACGTCGCGCGGTCGTCGCTGCCACCCCTGCCCACAAGGTTTGTTTTCCAACGTCCAGCGTCTAGCCTCTAGCGCATAGCGTCTAGCGTCTAGCCTCCAGCGCCCAGCGTCCAGCGTCTAGCATATATGCACCGCCGTCGCCTTGAACGACGCATAGACCTCCTCGCCGACGACCAGCCCAAGCTCGCGAACGGATCGGGTCGTGAGCGCCGCAACCAGCGGCACGCCCCCAAAGGCGACGGTCACACGCGTGAGCGCGCCCAGCTTCGACATGTCGACCACACGCCCGCGGAAGCAGTTGCGCGCAGACGTGCCACTGGGCTCGCGTGACAGCACGACGTCTTCGGCGCGCAAGACCGCGCAGCCGGGACCGGGCCGCGCGTCCCCCACGGCGGCCAGCGTGAGCGCTGACTCCGACACGCGAAACTCGAGCGAGTAATACCCGGACGGCGGCGACTCCGCCTCGGCAGCGTCCTCGTGCCCCGAGTCTGCCCGCACGACCGTCCCGGCGAAGACGTTCTCGGCGCCGAGAAATTCTGCGATGTAAGGGGACGCCGGCTTGCGAAAAACGTCCTCGGGTGGTCCCGCCTGCAGTACGCGCCCCGCATCGAGCAACACCGCAACGTCGCCCAGCATGCCGGCCTCGGCGAAGTCGTGCGTCACCTGCAGCACCGTCATGCCGTGCTCCCGCGCCACCGCTCGCACCTCCCGGCGGGCGTCTGAGCGCCTGCGGGGATCGAGCGCGGTGAACGGCTCGTCGAGGAGCAGCACCCGTGGCAGACCTGCCAATGCACGGGCAAGCGCCACGAGCTGCCGTTCGCCGCCACTCAGCGAGCTGATCTCCCGCGCCCACAGGTCCTCGATCCCGAATCGCGTCGCCAGGCCGCGCGCTTCAGAAGGCGTGGCTGCCCCATATCCCACGTTCTGTCCAACCGTGAGGTGCGGGAAGAGGTAGCCTTGCTGGTAGACGAGGCCAATTTCTCGAGCTTCCGGCGGGAGGCGGGTGACATCCCGCCCGTCGAGCCGGATCACGCCCCCGGTCGCCGGTACGATCCCACCGATCGTCTCCAGCAGCGTCGTCTTTCCAGAGCCGGCCGGACCGATGACGATCCCGTACGCGGCGGCAGGCACGCTGAAGGTGATCTCTCGCAACGCAAACGAGCCGACGCGAGAGGACAGTGCCTGGATGTCGATCATCGGACTAGGGCTCGGTCGCTGGGGCGACGCAGGCGTCGACCGGCGGCATCATGCGCCGGTCAATCTCAAATCGGGCCAACGCCCCGCTCGTAGCGAAGCGCACGGAGTATCGTCAATGGCACCAGCGCCAGCAGGATCAGCACGGCCGCGACCGGCAGTGCCTCCGGCAAACCGTAGCTCGTGAAGCGATCGTAGCTCAGCACGCTCGCGACTTTGGGATTGTAAGTCAGGATCACGATCGCGCCAAACTCGCTGATCGCGCGCGCCCACATCACGACTGCGGCCGCGACGAGCCCACGCTTTGCGAGCGGGAGTGTCACGCGACGAAACACACGCCAGGCGGGATCGCCAAGCGTGCGCGCCACGGCCTCATATCGGGGGTCGACTCGCGCAAACGTCTCACGAGCCGCACTCAGAAACAGTGGCGCGGAGACGAACAACATGGCGCAGACAATGCCGACCGCAGACCCCGTGATGCGAAACCCGATCGCGAGGAGCGCGCGCCCCAACGGCGACTGGCGGCCGAGGGCGAGGAGGAGGGCAATCCCCGCGACGGGGTGCGGGATCATGAGCGGCAGATCCAGCACCGCCGCGAGCAGCGCACGACCCCGAAACGCGCGACGAGCGATGAAGTACGCAATCGGCGTCCCACCTACCGCCCCGAGCACGGTCGCGGTCGTCGCGGTGACGGCCGTGAGCACGAGAGCATTGCGCAATTCCACGTCGGACCCGAGCTCCGCGAGGCCGTGCGCGCCACCGGCCGCGACCAGGCCGAGCACCGGGACAGCGAGGAACAGCAGGAAGCACGAGGCCACCAGCGCGGCGAGCACGGTGGCGACCCGATACCGCAAGCCGTCATTCAGTGGTGGCATGTCGCATATTACCGTACGCCAGCAGTCTTGCGCGAGGTCGGGGCAACGCAGCACGTCGCCCTCCTGCACCGCCCGACGCCACTGCGCAGTGAGGAAGTCGTTGACCCGAGTAGGGAATTGATGTCCGACGCCATTGAGCTCTCGCACGTCTCGAAGCGGTACAACGGTCACGTGGCCGTGAGCGACCTCTCGCTCTCGGTGCCGACCGGCACCGTGTACGGTCTGCTGGGCCCCAACGGCGCGGGCAAGACGACGACCATTCGCATGATCTTGAACGTCATCGAGCCAGACTCGGGCGGCATTCGCTTGTTCGGCGAGCCCAACTCGGCCGCCGGCGTGATCGACCGGGTCGGGTATCTCCCCGAGGAACGCGGACTGTACAAGAAGATGCAGGTGCGCCGCGTCCTGCGTTTCCTGGCTGAGCTGAAGGGGATGCGCGGCGCCGAGGCCGACCGCCGCATCGACGGATGGCTCGACCGCTTCGGCCTCCGCACGCCGGAGCATGACTGGGGAAGCGCAAAGGTCGATGAGCTGTCGCGCGGGATGCAGCAGAAGGTGCAGTTCATTGGCACCCTGCTGCACGACCCGGAGATCCTGATACTCGACGAGCCGTTCAGCGGACTCGACCCGATCAACGCGGAGGCGCTCAAGGACACGATCCTCGAGCTTCGACAACGCGGCCGAACGGTCATATTCAGCACCCATCTCATGGACAGCGCGCAACAGCTGTGCGATGCGGTCTGCATCATCGCGGGTGGTCGGATGGTCCTCGACGGCGACGTCGCGACCGTGCGTGCCACGCACGGCGGCCGTGGTCTCGCGCTTGCTTTCGCTGTCGTGCCATCCGCCACCGTGCTGGACGTGCTGCGAGATCGGACGCTCGTTGCCCGCATCGATCAGTCCAATCGGTCGGCCGAGATCGAGCTCGCTCGCTCAGCCGACCCCCAGGTATTGCTGCGACGGCTGCTGGACGCGGGCGCCCGCCTCGAGCGCTTCGAGCTCCGTCACCCGTCGCTGCATCAGATTTTTCTCGACACAGTGGAATCGCGATGGACCGATCCAGGATTGACGGAATGAGGGAGGGGCATCGGGTGACGGGTTACGGGTCACGGGTGAGCAAACCGTGAAGCGGATTCTCACACGCACTGGCTGGCTCATACGGTTTGTGCCACCCGGAACCCGTCACCCGAAACCCGAAACGCGATCGTGCGGACGCCACGGATGAAGAAATTCTGGGCCATCGCCCGTCGCGAGTACATGGAGCGGATCCGGTCCCGCTGGTTCTTTTTCGCCACGATCGCCGGACCGCTGTTCTTCGGGTTGATCATCATCGTGCCGCTGGTACTCACCAATCAGGCGCATGCCTCGGTGGACATCTCGCACATTCTCGTGCTCGATGCGACGGGCACCGATCTCGGACACCGCGTGGCGAGCGTGCTCCGGCTCGGCCCCCAGGGCGACACGATGCGCGCGGTCGTCCGCCAGGTCGAGCCGCAGGATCTCGCCGCGGCGGAGGACTCCGCCACACGCGAGGTCATGCACCATGAGCGCATCGGATATCTCGTGCTCGACAGCGCGGCGCTGGCCGGCGGCGACGTGCACTACGCCGGACGCAACGCGTCAGCCATCGGCGACATCGACTTCCTCACGCAGATCGTGCGCCGGGCGATTCTCGCGCAGCGGCTGGAGCGCGAAGGCCTGTCGCCCGCGCGCAGCCAACAGTTGACGGCTCTGCAGACGCGAGTGACCGCCGACCGGATCACCGACCGGGGACGTGGCGGCTCCGGGCTGCTGAGCGCAATCGTGGCGTACACGCTCGGGTTCATGCTCTACACCATGATCGTGATCTATGGCAATGTCATTCTTCGGGGCGTGGTGGACGAGAAATCGACGCGCGTGGCCGAAGTAGTGGTCGCGAGTGCGCCCCCTGACACACTGCTCGCCGGCAAAGTCATTGGTGTCAGTGGAGTGGCACTCACGCAGGTCGCCGCGTGGGCGGTGCTGTCGACCGTGGTCTATCGCCTTCGCGACGTGGTGCTGGCGCGATTCGGCCTGGACTCGCCAGCGATTCCATTGCCTTCGATCGAGCTCGGCACGGGCATCGCCCTGGTGTTGCTCCTCGCGCTCGGCTTCCTCGCCTACGCCGCGCTCTTTGCCGCCATGGGGGCTATGGTGAGCAACCAGGATGACGCCCAGCAGGCAGCGCTGCCGGTGACGATGGTCGTGATCTGCGCCGTCGTGCTGATTCCGCCAGTCCTGGTTGAGCCCAACGGCGCGCTCGCACGATTCGCATCGTGGTTCCCCTTCAGTGCCCCCATCCTCATGCCGGTCCGCATGACCGTCGTCCAGGTCCCCTGGTACGAGATCGCCGGCACCCTCTGCGGCGTCGCCCTCGGCTGCGTCGCCGCCGTATGGGTCGCCGCCCGCATCTATCGCGTCGGCCTGCTCATGTACGGCAAGCGACCAAGCCTGCGCGAGCTGGCGCGCTGGGTGGCGAGAAGCTAGGGGTCAGGGGCCAGGGAGTTAGCAAAGGAAGGCCGGCAGCCCTGCACCGCGACCGGCCTTGGACCGGTAGGGGCGACGCCTTGCGTCGCCCGCCGTTGCCGTCGTATTTGGCGGTTGTCGTTCCCTGGCCCCTGACCCTTGACCCCTGACCCCTGATCCCGCCGTTTACCGTCTCAGGTCTCCACCCGCGGCTTGCTGAGCGACGACCTCAGATCTCCGATCACGCTGTCGATCTGCTGCTCGGCGACCTGCCGGAGGCCGCGCAGCAGATACACCATGATCCCGTCGATCACGCCGGCGACGCGGCTCGTCTGCTGCCGCAGCACCGGCCTGCTCCAATCCTCACTGAGCGTGCTCCGGTCCGCCCCCGGCGGCCGCATGGTCTCGACAGATCCCCGATAGCGGTTGCTGGCCACTCCGAGTGCAGCACCGGCGCCGACCGCGATCCCGAGCGCAGTCCACGGATGATCGCGAATCTGTTGCATCACGTTCACTTTCTGCTCGAGTTCAGCCAAGGTGGTCGACATTCGCTCTCGAGTTACTTCGATGTCGCGTCGGACTGCATCTGGCGTGTCAACCATTCCGCGTCCTCCTTGAGGGTCTCGAGCGTCTGCGCCGGCCGTAACCGCGCAACCGAGAATAGCCGCGCCCCCCGCGACGCTGCGATGGCGGCCACGATCCCGGAGAGCACGGACACGATCAGCGCCGCAAGCCAGTACCGGCCCACTATCCATGGTTCGCCAATCAGGAACACCAGTCCGACGAGTATGGCCAACCCGCCGAGCAGGAGCAGTACACTCCCGGCTGCCACGCGAAAGGTGCCGCCCGCCGCGAGACCGGCCAGGTTGCCGAGCTCGACTTGGATGAGGCGCGCCTCATGCCGCACGAGCTCGGCTGTACCCTCCGCCAGCTCCCGAAGGAGAACGCCTAGTCCACGACGCCCGCCGGTTGGGCTCGTTTGGCCGTTGGAGAGCTGTACTTCGCGGTCCATTGGCTCCCCCTGTCACCCGGGCCGAGTAGCTAGTCCGACAGCGACCGACCGAGGAGGTAGCCTATGCCAAGGGCGATGAGCAGGGTGCGAACGGGATGCCTCTGCACTTGCTGCACGACGTTGTCGCCAAAGTCGCCGACGTCCCGGCGGCGCAGCCACCCGGCGGTCCGCTCCATTCGGGTCGCCACCGTGTCCGAGTAGTTCTGCAGGCGCTGCGTCGCAGCGGCTCCCAGGTCCGACGTGGCCGCGGCGACGCGCTCCGCGCCCTCGCGCGTACGCGAGCGGAGCGAGCCGGCGCCCGTTTCGAGCTTGTCGGCGATCGACGACTTCGTGTCGTTGATCTTGTCCTTGGCGTCGCGTAGAGGTTCAGCCCGCGCGCTCCGCGGGGCGCCCGCCGCGCTGCCGGCCTGGATTGCTTCAGCTCCACCTTGCGCCCCAGTCCTGCCGGCGTCCATCGCGCCGCGCTCGGACCTGCCGCCTTGCTGCTCGGTACGCTCCACGTGTCACCCCCTTGTAAGTGACCGCATGACGCTGCACGCTGCATGCCGGGCCGTTGGGACGGCCGTTGGCCGTCGCAACGAGCCAGAAAGTAGAAAGTAGACAAAGACGACACCGGCGAACGCCTCCGGGTGGCGGCGGGCGATGTCGGCCTTTGTCTACTTTCTACTTTCTGTGGTTCTACTCTCTAGGCAGGTCGCCCGCGCCGTGCGCGGACGACCAGCGTCGGTACGACGAACAGGGTGATGGGAGTCGACAACGCCAGGCCGCCGATCACGGCGATCGCCAGCGGGCGTTGCAGCTCGCTCCCGGCGCCGAGACCCAGCGCCAAGGGCAGGAGACCAAACAGCGTGCAGAGAGTGGTCATGAGGATCGGCCGGAGACGCGTCCGGGCCGCCTCGCGGATCGCCACCTCCAGCGAAACGCCCTCCGTCCGCATCCGCAAGCGGGTGAAGTCGAGCAGGATGATGCCGTTCTTCACGATGAGCCCCACCAGCAGGATCAGCCCCATGTATGACGAGACGTTGAACGGCGTCCGCGTCACCAGTAGTAGCACGATCGCCCCGACGAAGGAGATGGGTGCCGCGAGCACGATGACGAGCGGCTCGACGAACGATTGGAACTGAATCACCATCACGGCGACGACGCTCACACACAGCGAGCGCAAGAACGACCAGCAAGGCACGAAATGCCGCCTGTTGTCCAGCGTACTGACCGCCGAGCTCGACTCGAATGCCGGGCGGCGGCGGGTGCGCGGCCAGCACGCGCTTCACGTCGGTCATCACGTCGCCCAAGGAGCGTTGATCGACGTCCGCCGTCATTGTGATCATCTGCTGCTGATTCTCGCGTGTCAGCTCGCTCCGCGAGTCCAACGACCGAACCGAGGCGACGGCGCTGAGCGGCGTCGGACGCCGCGCCTGTCCCATGATCGGGGAGCGAACCCAGTCGCAATGCGTCGTACCGTACCGAGTCGGGCGCGCGGACCCGCACGTCGATCGCGCGGTCGTCCAGCCGGATCTCACCGGCATCCACCCCCAACAGCGATCCGCTCACGTCGGCCCCAACCTGCTGCGGCGTCATGCCGATGCGCGCCGCCTCGGGGCCACTGACCCGGAGATACATCTCGGCCGACGGTTCACTCACACCGGAGTACAGATCGGCCAGACCGTCAACTTTTTGCATCGGCGCGGCAAGCGCCGTCGCGTAGGTCTCGAGCTGGTCGAGCTGCTCTCCGTACATCTTGATCTCGACGGCCCGTGCTGCGCCCTCCAGATCGTTGATGAGGTCGGTGAGAATCTCCACGAATTCGATGTGCAGCCGGGGGACGGCCCGTGCGACCTGCACGCGCACATCGTCGATCACTTGATCGGTGCTGCGCGACCGCTGGCTCGCCGGCGCGAGCCGGGCGACGATGTCACCACGGTTCTGCAAGGTCGCGAACAGCCCGAGCTCGGCCCCCGTCCGGCGCGATGTGCCGACGATCTCCGGCGTCGACATCAGGATGCGCTCGATCGTGTGCACCTGGCGGTCCGTCTCCGCCAGCGCGGTCCCGCCCGGACTCAGGTAGTCGAGCACAAAGGCGCCCTCATCCATCTCGGGCAGAAACCCGGTGCCGACGAACTGGTAGGCGACGATCCCGCCGACAACGAGCAGGGCGGCGGCCGCGACGACGAGCCACGGCCGATGCAGGACACGGCCGAGCGCCGCCTCGTACCGGTCAGCCAGGCCATCGACGAATCGGCTGGCCCGAGCCAGCACCCCCCGCGCCTCCCGAGGCGCACCTTCGGCGTCGGCCGCCGTCACGAACCGGGCCGCGAGCAGCGGAATGATCGTCAGCGCGAGCCCCAGTGACACCAGCACGGCGATCGTCAGCGTGATCGACAAGGCAATGAAGAACTGACCGACGACACCCTCGAGCAGACCGAGGGGAAGGAACACGACGACGGTCGTGATCGTCGACGTCGTGACAGGCCAGATCAGCTCCTGCACGGCATCACGCACCGCCGAGCGGCGATCCGGGCTGAACGTCGAGATGTCGGGCGATGTTTTCCGTGATCACGACCGCGTCATCGATCACAAGACCAATGGCGATCGCCATCGCGCCCAGCGTCATCAGGTTGAAGGTCTGCCCGACCAGGCGCATGACGAACACCGTGATCGCCAGTGTCAGCGGGATCGACGTCGCGCTGATGGCCGTGATCACCCCATGGCGCAGAAACACCAGCAAGATCACGATCGCAAGCGCCGCGCCGACGAGCATCGCGTCACGGACGGAAGTGACGGCGTCGCGGACGAGCGCCGCCTGGTCGTAGACCGCCTTGAGATGCGACCCTGGCGGAAGGGTCGGCGCGAGCGCGCGCATCACTCCCGCGACGCTGTCCGCGACCGCGACCGTGTTGCCGCCGATCTGACGCGAGACGTTGATGAGCGCCGCCGGCTTCCCGTCGCCGGCGACCACGTGCGTGTGATCCTCCGTCCCCATCCCCACCCGGCACAGGTCCCGCACGCGCAACCCCGCGCCCGCCGTCGGCGTGACCACGACATTGGCGATGTCGTCGGGGCTGTGCGCTTCGGCATCCGTGACGACGAGGTACTGCTTGTAGTTCTGTGCCAGTCGACCGACGGCATCGACCGATGTGGCCTGCTTGATCGCCGCCGCGACATCGTCGTAGGAGATGCCCTGGCCGGCCAGTCGATCGGGATCGCAGACCACTTCGACCTCGCGCACATCGGTGCCCTGGACCTCGACCCGGCCCACGCCCGGCACGCGCGAGACGACCGGCTTGATCTGGTAGCGCGCGACATCGTACAACGTCGCGGCATCCCCGCCCTCGAGGTTGTACGACAGGATCGGGAACAGCGACGGCGTGAGGCGCTCCACCTCGATGTCGAGGCCGGGTGGCAAATCCGCGCGCACTTCGTTCACGCGCGCCTGGACGAGCTGTAGCGCGTAGATCATGTCGGTGCGCGGCGCGAACGTGATGTTCGTCTCGACGGCGCCGCGAATCGATCGCGTCTGGACTCGAATGACTCCCGGCACGACGCTCACCGCTTCCTCGATCGGCCGCGTGATGCTGAAGACCACCTGGCGCGCCCCGAGCGTGGAGCCTTGCGCGACGATCGTCACGCGCGGAAAGGTGAGCTCCGGGTAGATCGCCGAGGGGAGGCGCGTTGCGGCCCACAGCCCCGCCGCGCTCAACACGCCGACGAGGAGGTAGATGAATCGACGTTGGGAGTCCAACGCATCGAAGAGTTTCATTTGATCGGGACTACCTTGGCGCTGTCCTCGACGCCAAAGGCGCCATCGGTCACGACCCTCTCGCCTGCGTGCAGGCCGTCGGTGATCTCCGCCAGTGTCTCGGTCCGTCCCCCGACCGAGACCGCACGGGCGTGCGCGATGCCGTCTGGCCCGACGACGAACACCTTGAGCGCGTCGCCATCCGGTACCAGCGCCTGCACCGGAACCGTGACCGCGTGCTGGCGCACTGCGGTCGTAACTCGCCCGGTCACCGTCTCACCGATCATGAGCGCACGGGTCGGGTGCGCGATGTGCGCGCGGACGGGGATGGTGCGAGAGGTGGTGTCGAGCGCCACGCCCACCGCGACGACCACGCCGTGCCCGAGCGGCTCACCGACGAGTCCACTCTGGCCCGCAGTGACCTCCACAGAGTCCCCGCGCCGCACACGAGGCGCCTCGCGCGGCGACACACCGAGGACGATATCGAGCGCGCCGGGATCAGCCACGCCGACGACGGGCGCCCCCGCATCGACCGATGCGCCGAGAACCGCCGACATATGGGTCACGACGCCGGCGAGCGGTGCACGCAAGGTCGCCAGCTCCTGAGAACGCCGCGCAGTCACGTCCGTGGTCTGCGCCTGCGCCAGATCCGCCGCCGCCTGGTCCACGTCCTTGCGCGCCACCACGCCGGCGGCCGACAGGCGTTGCGCCCGATCATAGGCACGTTGCGCAACCAGGAGCGCCGCGTGCGCACCCGCGGCCGCCGCGTCGAACGGGGCGCGGTCGAACTCCACGAGCGGATCGCCCGACGCGACCACATCCCCCGCCCCCACGTAGATGTGCATCACCCGAGTCGGCCCGGGAGCCGAGAGTTCCGCGTAGTGCCCCGGGCGCGGATTGACGGATCCGATCACGGCGAGCGTCTCGTCGAAGCGCTGCAGGCTCGCCGCGGCCGTCTTCGCGCCCACGACGGGTGCGGGAGCGGCATCCTCCTCTCCACCCTTGGACACCTCTTCCTTGGCCGCGTCTTCGCCCGCCGGCTTCTCGCGGGTCGAGTCCGAATCGGCTGATGCCGTCGCGAGAGTGGCGGCCTTGGCGGCGCCATCCTCGGCGGGCTTCCCGCGTCCGCACGCCGAGACGAGGACGGCGGCGAGGCACGCGATCGATGGAACGAGACGGTGAGTCATCGCGACGTGGCGCTGAGTTTGAAGAGTCGCACCTCGCCGGCCGCCATATTGGCGGCCGCGAGATCGTCGACGTACTGCCCTAAGGCCTCGCGGGCACTGCGCTGCGCCTCGAGAACGCTCGGCAGCGCCGTGGCGCCTTCGGCAAACGCGGTCAAGGAGCCGGCCACCACGCGTTGAGCCGCCGCCAACAGCTCGCGGTCTCGCTCGGTGCGCGCCAGCGCGATATGCAACTCCCGCCGCGCCTGCGCCGATTGCGCGGCGGCTTCACGGCGGGCCAGGTCGAGCTCCGCGACCGCGCGGTCGCGGCTCGCCGTAGCCAACTGAATCTCGCCGCCATTGCGATTGAAGAGCGGCAGCGGGATCGAGACCCCGAAGGTCGGCAACAAGAACGGCTGGGTGGGGTCCCCGTACTCGACTCCAGCCTGGAACGACGGCTGCGCAAGCACGGAGCCGCGGGCGAGCGAGAGGTTCGACTCCTCCGATTGGAGCGCGGCTTGGGCCGCGGCGACCTGCAACGGCACCTCGCTCGAGCCCGGGACTCCGCCCGACGCCGCAGCAGCTGTCGGCTGGCGCGGTGCGCCGCCATTTCGCGTGAATTGCAGCGATGCGCCGCCGGCATTGGACGCGAGCTGACTCGTGTCGGGCACCTCGAGCGTGTCGGCCAGCGCGACGACCTGGCGATCGGCCGGCAGGCCGACGATCGCCTGGAGATCCAGGAGCGCGCCGAGTGCCGCGAGTGAATCGGACGCCGCAACGTTGATCTGCTGGCCAGCGTTGACGCTCGCCAGCTCCACGTCCATGTCGCTGGCATCGCCCGACTCCCGGCGGATGACAGCGAGCCGTCGGAGACTGTCCGCATCGAGGGCGTTGCGGCCCGATACGCGCGCATGCGCGAGCGCCGCGAGTGCGCGCGTGTACATCGTGTCGACCTCGAACTGGGCCGCCGCCCGCTCGAAGGCGTACCGATAGGTCGCGGATCGGTAGTTCGCATCGGCCGCGCGCACACGGGCGTCGCGGATCCAGGGATAGTCGAACGCGAAGTTGAGGATGCCGTGGTAGTGTGGCTCGTCGCGCGTATAGGTCAGATTCGCGACGGGATTGGGATATTCATGCGCCGTCCCCTGCAGCGCACGCGCCATGAGCGAATCGGCCCGCGCCAGCGCCAGCCGCGCGCCGCGAATGAGCGCAGTGTCGATGGCGGCCAGCCGCGTGAGGGGGACGAAGCTTTCGGCGCTGGAACTCTCGCCCGCCACCGCTGCGTTCCCGGCGGTCGCAACCGCCCCGCCCTGCGCGAGCGCCCCCCGCCCCGGAATGCCAATCAGGAGCGCCGCGACACCGAACCACCGCCCGCAACGTGCCGCGCCGACAGCGCCTCGAAGCATGCGGGAACGCTAGCCGGGTGTAGCTGTCAGGAGCATTACATGGGGCCGGGCACGGGAGAGGGAGAAAACCGAATCGTCACCTGCGTCCCGCTAGCAGGGGTCGAGACGACGTCGATGCTCGCGCCATGCGCGTCCGCGATCCATCGGGCGATCGATAGACCCAGACCCGCGCCGTCGCCTCTCGCCCGCGCGTCACCCCCCCGATAGAACCGATCGAAGATGTGGGCGAGGTCGTCCGCCGGAATGCCGATCCCCGTGTCCTCCACGAGAATCAGCGCCGAACGGCCACCGTCGGCACGCACCCGCAGCGACACGCGCCCGCCGGCGGGCGTGAACTTGATCGCGTTGTCCAGCACGATCACGATCAGCTGGCGTAGCAGCAGGGGGTCCGCCTCGACCGCGGCCTCCTCGAATTCAGGCACCGCGAGCTCCACGCCGCGCCGCTCGGCCAGCACGCGCACCCCGTCGACCGCGTCGAGCGCCATGTCGTCGAGATACACGCGCTCACGGACGATGGGCCGCTCCCCCGCGTCTGCCCGCGCGAGGGTCAGCAGGTCGTCGACGATACTCCCGATCCGTTCAGCCTCGACACCGACCGCCTCCAACGCCGCCGCGTACGCCGCCGGGTCGCGCTCACGCTGGAGCGCCACTTCAGCACGGCTCCGCAACACCGCGACCGGCGTGCGCAACTCGTGCGCGGCGTCGGCCATGAACTGCCGCATCTGCGCCATGGTCCGCTCGATCGGCGCAGTCGACTTGCCCGCCAGGAACCAGCCACCCGCGGCAACGAGGAGCAACGCCGCAGCCGCACCGCCGGCCAACGCCGCGATGAGCGACGCGTAGCGATCCTCGAGCTCCACCCGATCCGCGACCGCCGCAGCGACATAGCGATGGCCACTCGCGAGCGTGAAGCGCTCGGCATGCACCTGGAAGTCGCGCTCGCCTCGTTCCCGACTCGTCCGCTTGAAATGTCGATCGGCCTGTCCTTCTTGCGCAGTCGCGGCCAGCGCGGCGACCGCCGTGATCGTGGAGTCCGCCTGGGCGGGCGTGAGCGGGCGGCCCGCCGAATCGAACAGATAGAGCGCACGCCCCGGAATGGTCAGCTCTTGCACCGCGTCCGCAGCGCCCTTGGCCGATACGGCCTCCACCTCGCGGATCCCCGTCGCCTGCGCGATCGCGCGCGTCGCCGCGTGCAGCGACGTCTCGAGATCCGCCGCGATCTGGTGCGCGATCGCCGCGAAGAGCGCGGTGCCGAGCATGAGGAGAATGAGCGCGAACGTCCCGACGTACCACGCCGTCAGCCGCAGCCGTAGCCCGAGCAGCGCGCGCCGCGCGAGCGCGGCCCGCCCGGGCCGCGGCGTCGCATGGTCGGGCCGCCGCCCAGCAGGTGCGCCGCCCCCACCCCGCGTCGGGCGGACTAGCGCACCGGCGCCCACCGCCAGCCTCGGAGGCCACGACGCCAGTCGGCGTGTCAGAGACCGAACCGGTATCCGGCGCCACGAATCGTATGGATCAGTTTCGGCTCGAACTCGTCGTCGATCTTGCGACGCAGCCGGCGTACGAGCACCTCGAGCACGTTGGTGAACGGATCGTGATTGTCGTCCCAGACATGCGCGGCGATGGCCGCCCGGTCAACCACGATACCCTCGTGCCGCGCAAAGAACTCGAGCAGGGCAAACTCGCGCGCGGTCAGCGTAATCGAGCGCCCACCCCGCGTGACATGTCGAGTCGACAGGTCGACCTCCAGGTCGGCCAACGCCACCCGTTGCGGCGCGATGGCCGGCCGCCGCCGTGCGAGCGCGCGCACGCGTGCGAGCAGCTCACGAAATGCGAACGGCTTGATCAGGTAGTCGTCTGCGCCGGCCTCGAGTCCGCGCACCCGATCGTCGATCGCATCGCGAGCCGTCAGCATGAGGATCGGAGTCGTGCTCCCACGCCCGCGCAGCGAGGCGCACAGATCGAAGCCGCTCCCGTCCGGCAACAACACGTCCAACAGGATAACCTCGTACGACCCGAGCGCCGCTCGCTCGCGACCCCCCGCAATGCTGTCCGCGACGACCGCCTCGATGTGGTGCTCGCCAAATCCTTGCGCGAGGATCTGCGCCAGCTCGCGATCGTCCTCGACGATGAGTAAACGCAAGGGCGAACTCCAATCGTGTAAGGGCGAGGCATTGCCTCGCCCTTTACTGCCTCTCCGCGAGATAGGGGCGAGACATGCCCTCGCCCTTTCATGGAGGGGCGAGGGGCGCCGCGCCCTTTCTCCTACGCGCGCGCCTCCGCCGCACCAACCGGCGCGCAATATCGGTCAAACGCCCCCATCAGATCTCCGGCAATCGCCTCGGCCGTCCGCCCTTCGATCTGGTAGCGCTCCAGCATGAACACGAGCCGGCCTTCCTTGAGAAGCGCGATCTGCGGCGATGACGGCGCATAGCCGATGAAATAGCTCCGCGCCTGGCGCGTGGCGTCGACGTCCTGGCCCGCAAAGACGGTCGTCAGCCGGTCGGGCTTGACGGCGTGCTGCAGCGCCATCGCGACGGCGGGACGCGCGTTCCGCGCAGCGCATCCGCACACGGAGTTGACGACGACCAGGGTTGTCCCGCGCGATGCGCGGAGCGTCGAGTCGACCGCCTCCGGCGTGCGCAACTCGTCGACTCCGAGCCGCGTCAGCTCCCGGCGCATCGGTGCGACTAAACGTTCATCGTACATTCTGAAACTCCTCAGAAGTGTGAGCCTACTACGCCGAAACATAACCGGCCCGCGCCGGCCGCCGGTCGCGGTGGTCGCCTTCCCCCTTCTACGACTGCGCCAGCGCTCGTTCCACTGCGTCGACGGTTGCCGGGACGACGGGCGCGCGCTCGTCGAGTTGCGGCGCGTACTGCGGGTCCTTGAGGCCATGACCAGTACACACGCAGACGCAGCGTTGCGCGGCCTGCGTAGCCCCATCTGCGACGCGTCGCCGGAGCCCGGCGATGCCGGCGGCGGAGGCTGGCTCACAGAAAATGCCCTCGAGCCGCCCGATTTCGCGGTACGCTGTGAGGATCTCGTCGTCCGAGACGGACACGAACGCACCCCCGGACTCGTGCGCCGCGGCGACCGCCGTCTGCCAGCTGGCGGGCCTGCCAATGCGGATCGCGCTCGCGATGGTGTCGGGGTGGTCGATCGGCCGTCCGCGCACGAGCGGCGCGGCGCCAGCCGCTTGGGCACCCAGAATGACTGGCAAGTGCTCAATGTGACCGTCGCGATGGTACCGCCGAAAGCCCGCCCAGTAGGCCGAGATGTTTCCGCCGTTGCCAACCGGCAGCGCAAGCAAGTCGGGGGCGCCACCGAGCGTGTCGCAGATCTCATAGGCGGCCGTCGCCTGCCCGGCGATGCGGTGTGGATTGACGGAGTTGACGAGCTCCATCGGACGTCGATCCGTGAGCTGTCGCGCGGCGTCCAGCGCGGCGTCGAAGTTCCCATCCACGATGACCGCACGGGCGCCGTAGGCGAGCGCCTGTGAGACCTTCGCCCCGGCCACGCCGCCCTGTGGGAGCAGCACGACGGCCCTGAGCCCCGCGCGAGCCGCGTAGGCGGCGGCGCTCGCCGCGGTGTTGCCCGTCGACGCGCACAGTACCGTGTCGATGCCCCGCTCGGCCGCCTTCGCGACCGCGACAACCATTCCGCGGTCCTTGAAGGAACCGGTGGGATTCATCCCCTCGAACTTCACCCAGAGCTCATCGACGCCGACCCACCGCGCGAGCCGCGGCGTCCTGAGAAGCGGCGTGTCCCCCTCGAGTAGCGTCAGGTCGGGTGTGGCACGCGTGACTGGCAGAAACGACGCATAGCGGGCGAGGACGCCGCGCCGTCCGCCGCGGGGGCTTGCCGCCTGGAGATCACCCATGCGTCAGACCGCGCCCGGCGGGTTCGAGAGGGAAGGCGATGACGCCGTACGGCCCCGTCACGCGGCGGAACGCACCCGCCATCGCGTCCGCGATGTCGCCCGCACGTGACGGGTCTCCGACCGCGATCAGCCCGGACCCGGCGCCGGAGACGGTCGCGCCCCACGCCCCCGCCTCTCGCGCCGCGTCGATGGCCGCGTCGGCGCCAGGGATGAGCGCCAGGCGAACACGCACGTGGAGCCGGTCGCTGAAGCCCAGGTCGAGCAGCGTACGGTCGCCGGTCGCAAGCGCGCGCGTGAGCGCGGCGAGCGCGCCGAGATTGTGCACGGCGTCGCGCAGCGGGACGCGCTCGGGCAGCGCCGCACGCGCCTGCCGCGTCTCGAGCTCGACGCCCGGGGCCGCGAACGCGAGTCCAACGTGCTCCGACAGCGGCAGTTGAAACGCGTGCGGCCGATCGTGCTCGTCGCGCGCCACGGCGACGAGACCGCCCAGCAGCGCGGGTGCGACATTGTCGAGATGGCTCTCGTGCTCCTGCGCGAGATGCAGCACGCGCTCAGTCGACGCATCGACATCGCGACTCGCCATGGCGAGCGCGATCGCCCCGACGACGGCCGCGGCCGACGAGCCAAGCCCACGCCCGATGGGGATCTCCGAGTCGAGCGTCAGCGTGCCGTCCGTCGTCCCCGCGCCCATGATCTCGAGCGTGCGGCGGAACACGCGCAGAAAGAGATCGTGCGTGTCCGGCCGGTCCTCCAGGGCCCGCAGCGTCCCCCGTCGCTCCACGCGTAAGCCCGCCGATCCAGGTGTGGGAACGAAATCGGCCGTGAGATACCGCGCCAAGGCGAGCCCGATGCAGTCGAATCCGGCACCGAGATTCGATGTGCTGCACGGCACGCGGACGTGCGCGCGCCGTGGCTCACGCGCCCCGCGGAGCGCGAGCGACGCCGGCTTCGCACCGGGCGCCTCACTGGGACGAGACAGCCGCCTGCCCTCGGTCCGCGCGCGGGCTCAGCCCACGCGCCCCTCGTGAATGGCTTCGACGGTCGACTCCCGGTGCTCGTGTCGGACGAGCGCCGACCGAACGACCTGCACGACCCCGGCGAGCAGCGCCGCAAACAGACACACGGAGATCAGATCCGTAATGAGAAAGCCCGCTGCCATCGAGGGCCAGGCGTGCCAGTTCGCGTGCGACGAGCCGACGCGCTCGCGGTGCAGCGCGACGAGCACGGCACTGGTCGCGATCGTGGCCATCGCCGCGATCGCCGCAAAACTCGGCGCGCGCCAGATCCAATGCCGCAGCGGGAAATTCGCCAGGTGCGCCGCCGCGGCGCCAAGGAGCGCGAGCAGAATGACGGCATCGAGGATCGTTAACAGCATCCACCGGCCCTCGGGGATGTACGCGAGGGCAAGAGTGCGGACGAGATGCAGGACGACACCCGCGAGGAGGCCGCTCCCGACGAGCGACAGCGTGAGCGCGCGGAACGCCGCCGGCTCTTCGATCTTCCAGGCGATGGTCTGTCGCGGGAAGTAGCCGACCATGTCGCGCTAAGGTACTGCACCGGCGAGCACCCAGCCAGAGCGGCGGCGGGTACGTGCCCTCAGCCGGTAGGGGCGACGCCTTGCGTCGCCCTCCAGCATCGCCCCGAAAAACGTGTGGAGTGACCCAGGACTCTGCTCGCGGTCGTCAAAGTCCTCGCAGCCGATCCGCGGCTTCGGTGCGCACTGCAGCCGCACCTTGCGCCGTCGCCATCTCTCGCGGCCCTGCTGGACCCTCTCCCCCCTCGGAGCTACTGGCGTGCTCGAACCGGCGCGCGCCGTTACCGCTGCGTGCAACCGCCCCAATGGCCGCGAGCCCAAGAGCGAGATACGGCACGCTCGGCCGCCCGCGGCGCCATCGCCACGCGGCCAGGACCGCCGCCGCACTCGCCATCGGCACGGTCGAGAAACCCGGTCGGCGCGACCTGACTGCCAGCCCTCGCTCGGGCGCCGCGTGCGTGTCCCCGAAGCCGCCAGCCGCCGCGAACGCGGCGGCCGCGGCCGCAGCGGGCATCACGTACCGGGCCACCTGCTGGAGCTTGGCGCTCCCGACAATCCGGCCGAGCACGTCCGCACCCAGACCGATCCCAAACAGTGTCAGCGGCAGATTGATCGGAGCGGTGTGAGTCTCCAGTGTTCGGTCGGTCATGGATGCCACCTCCGTAGCTGAGCGCAACTGTGCAACCCCGGCCCCGCCGCCAGCTCGTAAACGACCCGCTCGTGGCCCTGTCTACTCTCTGCGTGCGGTGATTCGGGCCTCCCGGACGCCCAGTGCCCGTGCCGGCAGCCTGAGCTACTGTGCAAAAGCGGGACCCTAACGGATCCAATGCCCGATGCGGCCCCAGCGGATCTCGGTGAAGATACGGAAGTAGTCGAGGCCCGCCTCGGGATCGTATGAGTAATACACGAAGAGGGGGCGACCCCGAAAGTTCTTGCGCGGTACAAAGCCCCAGTAGCGACCGTCTTTCGACTCATAGCGGTTATCGCCCAGCATGAAGTAATGCTCGGGCGGGACGAGCAACGGCCCCCAATTGTCGTGCGACGGCTCCGCCGGCGCCGACCCGAACCGTGTGTTCGTCAGGCCGAATGTCCGTTGCCACGCGAAGTCGGGGTCGGTCCCGTCCGGATGGGTTTCATTCCCTGCAAAGGCGGGTCCCTGCGGATACGAAACGCCGTTCACGGAGAGCACGCCGTTCCGCATGAGTACCGTGTCACCGGGCAGTCCCCAGAGGCGCTTGACGAGAGTCGGTGTGCTGTCGCCCATGTCGTGCTGTGGCGGCGAGACGAATACCACCACGTCCTGTCGCTTGGGCTGCGCGTAGCCCGGCAGGCTGACGTCGAGCACGGGGACATGCGGGCCATACACCAGCTTGTTCACGAACAGCCAATCGCCGACCAGCAGCGTCGGCACCATGCTGCTCGACGGGATGCGATACGCTTCGACCAGGAAGACGCGGACGAACAGAAAGATCAGGATCGCGCCGATGATCGATTTCGCATTTTCCCACGCGTGCGCACGGCGCACTGACGCTGCAGCACGCGCAGGCGTTGCGCGTGCCGCAGCGCTCGATCCATCGGCCGCCGACTGACCTGGGCGCTGGCCGCGCCGCCCAGGCGGCGGACTCACCATCATTGCAACTCCGACCTCGCCAACGTCGCCGGGCGCCGCTGCGGCGTGTACCGGCGACGCTCCGAGTGGGACAGAGCTACGCGTCCTTCAGGTGGCGGCTGACGAGCTTCGTCATGTCGAACATCGACACCCGCGTCTTGCCACCGAAGACCGCCTTGAGTTGGTCGTCGGCGTTGATCATGCGACGCTCCTTCGAATCCTGCAGTCCCTTCCGCTTGATGTATCCCCACAACTTCTTCGTCACCTCGGTGCGCGGCATGGGTTGCGATCCGACAACGGCGGCCAGCTGCGCGGAGGGCTGCATCGGCTTCATGAATGCGGCATTCGGCTTCCGCTTGGATGCGGCCTTCTTTGCGGGGCGGCGTGCTGCTGCCTTCTTGCCCGCACGCTTGGTCTTCTTCGCAGCCTTTTTCTTTTTGGTGGCCATCGGATGTCGCTCCTCGGGAAGTGGGACCTTGGCAGTACCTTCTCGCCCGTGCGCCGCTGGCCGTCAGCGACGCGCCTACGAGTGGGCGCAGACGCGGTGCAAAGTACAGAGCCCAGAGACAAGAAACCAGAGGGAAGCGCCGCTGCGCGCCAGAGGGACGAGAGCGGAGCGAACAGGGGAAAGACGGAAAGTGCACGGGGTGCACGCTCTCGCTGATCGGCGAGTACGGGCACTGCATGCACCGCCCTGTGGCGCCGTCCGCGATTATGCCCTCGGTCGCGCCGACGCACGTGTCGCCCTGCCGCGCCGTCCGCATCACTGCATGACCCCGACGCGAACCACTCGCTCCCCGCTCCGCGGCGTCCTGGGCTGTGCGCTCACAGGGACCGGCGCCGCCGCGCGCCATGCGACGGCGATGGTATCGTCCTCGAGCGCCACGATCGGCGCCGATGCGGCGATGCCGCTGCCGGACACGTCGACCCGATCTTGAAAGCTGTGCCCCGCCGTCACCGAGACGGCGAGCATGAGCTGCGGGATCGGCACGTTGGGATCCTGGTAGGCGACCACCACGGTATCGCCGTGCCCAGCCACACTCGTCTCAGCCAGCCCCTCGCCATACACCAGTGCGACGGGAGCGTGGAACATCGACACGGTGTCGCTCGTACGGCCGCTCGCGGCCGTACGAGGCAGATCCATCAGGTGTTCATAGTAGACGCCCGCGCCGGCGTCTGGCTCGACATAATAGGCGAGGTGGGTGTACCCACTCAGTGGATCGAGTGCCACCGCCGGTGGCGGCCGAGTACAGCCGCGGACGCCTCGGTCGCGCGCATCTGCGGCAGGCGGCGTATCCCAGTGGGCGCCGTCGTCGCGCGAGCGCGCCAGCCGCAACACCACGCTGCTGTCCGAACGCGCCACCCACCAGGCAACCGCGACATCGTGCGCTCCTGCACGCGCCCACCGCACAGAATTGACACACGCCCCCGCGCCAAGTGCCGGCAGACCGCCGCCCGGAACGGCGATCGCCTGCGCGACCACCCGCATGGCCCCCGCCTCGCCGCGTAGGATCAGCGCGTCGAGCGGCCCCTGAGCACCCGCAAGCGGCTCCGCCTCGGCCACCCAGTGGACGGGTGCCGCCGAGCAGCCAGCGAGTAGAAACGCGGCGATGAACCACGGGCGCCGCGGGCGTTTGCGCGCCCAAGAGGGGAACAGCACTAAAAGTGGAAAGTAGACGGGTACCGAATAGCTTTCATGTATGGCTACCTTCGCCGGCTTGCGGCGCGTTCCCGCGCCCGTCAATGAGGTCGTTCGTCCCTATGCACCGGGGTCCAGCGAGCGCCGCGCTCTTCGAGCGCGACTGACCGCCATGGCCACCGAGCGCATCGACATTCCACTCATTATCGGCGGCACCGAAGTGCGCACGGGCAACATGCGCCAGGCCGTGATGCCGCACAAACATCGCCATGTGCTCGCCGATTGGCACCAGGCGCGCCCGGAGGATGTCACGCGTGCCGCCCGCGCCGCCGCGGAGGCGCGCCGCGAGTGGAGCCAGTGGCCCTGGGAGGAGCGTGCCGCCGTCTTTCTGCGGGCGGCCGAGCTGCTGGCGACCTCGCATCGCGATACGCTCAACGCCGCGACGATGCTAGGCCAGTCCAAGACGGTCTATCAGGCCGAGATCGATGCGGCGGCGGAGCTGATCGACTTCTGGCGTTTCAACCCCCACTACGCGCAGGAGCTCTACCAGGAGCAACCGATCAGCCCTCCGGCGAGCGGCGCGTGGAACCAGCTCGACTACCGGCCCCTCGAGGGGTTCGTGTATGCGGTGACGCCGTTCAACTTCACGTCGATCGCGGGCAACCTGCCGACCGCGCCTGCCCTCATGGGCAACACCGTGGTCTGGAAGCCGGCATCGAGCGCGATGTTGTCGGCCTACTACCTGATGCGGCTACTGGAGGACGCCGGCCTGCCGCCGGGTGTCATCAACTTCGTGCCCGGCGATGCACAAGCCATCTCGGCCGTCGCCCTCGAGCACCGCGACCTCGCCGGTGTCCATTTCACTGGCAGCACCGCCGTGTTCAACACGATGTGGCAGACGATCGGGAGCAACATGGGACGCTATCGCTCCTATCCCCGCATCGTCGGCGAAACGGGGGGCAAGGATTTCATCGTCGCCCATGCATCAGCCGATGCACAGGCACTCGCCGTCGCGATCGTGCGTGGCGGGTTCGAGTACCAGGGTCAGAAGTGCTCGGCGGCGAGCCGCGTCTACGTACCGCACTCGCTGTGGCCCGATGTCCGTGATCGGGTCGTCGAGCATGATGGAGGAGATCCGCTTCGGTGACATCATGGACTTCCGCAACTTCATGGGCGCGGTCATCGACGCGCGCGCTTTCGCCAAGATCAGCGGATACCTTGCCGATGCCAAGCGCTCCGGCACGATCGTGCACGGCGGCGATGCGCACGATGACGTGGGCTATTTCATCGAGCCGACGCTCGTCGAGACGCCCGATCCCAGCGCCCGCATTCTGTGCGAGGAGATCTTCGGTCCGGTCGTGTCGGTGCACCCGTACCCCGACGCCAAATGGACCGAGACGCTCGCGCTCGTCGACCAGACGTCGCCCTACGCCTTGACGGGTGCCGTGTTCGCCCGCGACCGCGCGGCGACGCACGAGGCCGCCGCAGCGCTCCGCAACGCGGCCGGCAACTTCTACATCAACGACAAGCCAACCGGTGCGGTCGTCGGTCAGCAACCGTTCGGTGGCGCGCGTGCCTCGGGAACCAACGACAAGGCCGGCTCCAAGTTGAACCTCGTCCGCTGGGTCAGCGCGCGTGCCGTGAAGGAGACCTTCGCGCCACCTCGCGATTTCCGCTACCCGTTCATGGGCGAGGCCGCCCACGAGTCGATCGGTGAGCTGACTGGCGAAGCAACAGGCGTCCCCGAGGGCGCACTCTAGTGGGCTCGCACGGCCAGCCGGCACGCATGCCGTCGGCGTGACGACACCGCGCCTCGGCTCCGCCGCCGAGGTCGTGTCGGATCCTCGACCGATGTCAGCACCACCCGACGGGGGCGGCAAAGCCGCCCCCGCGCGCCGAGCCGTCATCCTCGCGTTCGCCGCCGTCTACATCACGTGGGGCTCGACGTATCTCGGGATCGCGTACGCCATCCGCACGATCCCCGTCTTTCTCATGGGCGCGATGCGGTTCACCGTCGCCGGACTCGTCTTCGTCGCCGTCGCCGCGATACAAGGTGCTCCGCGACCCAGCGCGCGGCAGCTGCGCTCGGCGGCGATCGCGGGCGTCCTGCTGCTCTCCATCGGCAACACGGCGGTCGTCTGGGCGGAGACGCGCGTCCCCAGTGGCACCGCGTCGCTCCTCGTGACGACGCCCGTGTGGCTCGTGCTCATGGAGTGGATGCGGGGCCATCGACCCACGCGAGGGGTCGTGTGTGGACTCATCCTCGGCGCCATCGGCATCGCCATTCTCGTCGGACCTCAGGGAGTGGCCGGTGCCGGTCGGGTCGACCCGCTGGCCGCGTGCGTGCTCATCGCCAGCTCGTTGTTCTGGGCGTCCGGCTCGCTCTACAGCCGCTACGCACCCCTGCCGCCGTCACCGCTGCTCGCCACCGGCCTCCAAATGGTGTGCGGCGCCGCCGTGCTCTTCGTCGTCGCCGGTGCCACAGGAGAGATCCAGCACTTTAGCTTCGCCCAGGTCTCCACGCTGTCCTGGGCCGGCTTCGCCTATCTCGTCGTGTTCGGCTCGTGGGTCGGCTTTACAGCCTATATCTGGCTCATGCGAAACGTGCCCACCGAGCACGCCGCGACCTATGCGTTCGTGAATCCCATCGTCGCCGTCATTCTTGGCTGGGCCGTCAACCACGAGCCCCTGTCGCCTCGCACCGCGATCGCCGCCGTGACCATCATCGCCGCCGTCGCATCGATTACGCTGACCGGCAGGGATCAGGGACCAGGGGTCAGGGGTCAGGGAACAAATCGAAAGGCCGGTCACGGTGCACGCTTACCGGCGTCGGACCGGTAGGGGCGACGCATGGCGTCGCCCGTTGTTGTCGTTCGCGGTTGCCGTTCCCCTGACCCCTGACCCCTGACCCCTGGCTCCTGCACCGCCAACCCAATCCGCCCCCACCGTATCCGCCCCGTCGTGCGATCGCGCGAGAAGTAGATCGTTCGCGGTCGGCCGAGGACGTCGCTGTCGGCGACAAATCCAATGTATCGACTGTCGATGGTCTCGCCCCGATTGTCGCCCAGCACAAAGTAGGAGGCTCGCGGCACGACCAGCGGACCCCACGTCGTCAGCGTCGGCCAATAGCTCGCGGAGTCCGACAGGACCGCGTACGGGCGCTGCCAATCGAATCGCCGATCCCGGATGTCTCCTTCGTCCGCATGGATGGCGTAGGGCTCGAGCATCGGTCGCCCATCGAGCGACAGCACGCCGGCATGCATGGCGAGCGTGTCGCCAGGGACGCCGACCACGCGTTTCACGTAGCGTGTCTCCCACAGCTTGTACACGATGAGATCGCCGCGGCGAACCGGGGTGTTCCGTCGCGGTGCGACGAACAGTCGGTCCCCTTTTAGCAGCGTCGGCGCCATGGTGTCGGTGTCCACGCGGACTCGATCCGCAATGGCGCTCTCGACCAGGGTGGTCCACGCGACTGACGCGACCCACACGATGCCACAGGCCACGAGGATCGACGCCGGGCGCTGATACCACCGCCAGCCCGCGGCTGCCGGCCGACGGCGGACGACCCGGACGGCGTCCGCCGCGATGGCAGAGAGGACACCAATGTACACGATCGCGTACGCCGCGAGGCCAACGTGTCCCGCGAGGACGATGACGGCACCCGCCGCGAACAGCACGACCAGCCGACTCGCGAACCAGGCGGCCGCCCCGCGCCTCGGAGCCCCCGCGTACAGATGGCCCACCCCCGGCGCGATGAACGACAGGAGAGCAGCGGTCCAGGGACGGGGCACGAGGAAAGGGATGCTAGACGTCCAACGTCACTTCGTCCCCGTCCGCTGATCGTCATCGTCGATCGCTGGATACTCGCCGCTCAACACGTCCAGCTCCCGCTCGAATGCGCGCACGGCCGGATCCTCAATGCGCTGGCCGGCTCGACTGACGTAGAGCAGCACGAGCACGCCAACGAGACCGGCCAGCGCGAGCGCGATGACATCCTCGTAACGGCGTACATGCCGCATCACGAGGTCGGCCGACCGACCGAACACCCACCCCAGCACCGTGAAGAGGCTGGCCCAGGTGAAGGAGCTGATGCCGCTGCCTGCGAGGTACTCGGCGAGTGGCACGTGCGCGGCGCCGCACGCGATCGGCAGCGTCAGTCGCAGCCCGTACGCATACCGCACGGCCAGCGAGGAGCGCCATGGGGCGCGGCGGACACCCATCAGCGTCCGCGCGAGTGGCCGACGCAGCCTCGGCCACCGCTTCCGGAGCCACACGCCGCGCCAGCGGCCCAGAAAGTATAGCCCGAGCCCGCCGACCCACGTCCCAATGGCGCAGCTCAGGGCCACCCACACGAGTCGCGAGATGCTGCTCGTGCGCCGCGATGCCGCCCGTGATCGGCGAGATCTCCTCGATCACGTTGCTGAGCGCTCCGAGCGAGACGTACGCCCAGAACGATGTGAGTAGGTCGAGGATCGACGACATCGGCGAAAGCTATTGCCCCTGGGCGCTCAGTCCCCCGGGGCGCCCCCGGGCATCGGCATCCCCGCGACATCGCCGCGGCTTGAACCACCCGATGCCGATGCGTGCGCGTCCGGCGAGGCGCGGACCCGGAGTCGCGCGAGCAACCGATCGCGCCACTCGTCCAGAATCTCGTAGAACGTGGGGATGACGAGCAGCGTCAAGATCGTCGACGTGACCACACCGCCGATCACCGCATCGCCCAGCGGCGCACGGAAGTCCGCGCCCTCTCCGACGCCCAGCGCAACGGGGATCATGCCGGCGATGAGCGCGACCGTTGTCATGAGGATCGGACGCAACCGAATACGTCCAGCCTCGATGAGCGCCTCCCGCGTCGACAGCCCGCGCTCCTCGCGCGACCACTTCGCGAAGTCGATGAGCAGAATCGCGTTCTTCGCGACGATGCCCATGAGCAGGATCACGCCGATCAGGCTCATGATGTTGAGCGTCTGCCTCGTCACGATCAGCGCGAGCACCACGCCGATCAGCGACAGCGGGAGCGACAGCATGATGGCCAGCGGATCGAGGAACGATCCGAACTGCACCACCAGGATCAGGTACATGAGCGTCACGGCCACGACCGAGCGCGATCCCGATGCTGTTGTAGACGGTGGCCTGGTCCTTCACTTGACCGCCATAGGTGATGCGGACACCTGGCGGCCACGGAATCTTGCCCAACCGCTTCTGGATCTCCGAGGAGACCGCACCCAACGGCGCGCCAACCGGATTGGCGCCGACCGTCACCACTTCGTCTCGATCGAGGTGGTCGATCTCCGCGGGACCAAGTGTCGTGTTGATGGTCGCGACCTGCCCGAGCGGGATCGTCGTCAGCTGCCCCAGGTTCGTCCCCAACGGCAGCGACATCCCGGGCGCGAGCACGAGCGGCAGTTGTTCCAGATCGGCGGCGTTCGTGCGGAACTCCGGCGCCAGCCGCACAGTGACGTCCCGCGTCTTGCCCGTTGGATCGACCCAGTCGCCCGCGTGGACGCCGGCAAACGCAGGACGGAGCGACTGCGCGACTTGTCCAACCGTGACGCCGAGCGTGCCAGCGAGCCCACGATTGAGATCGACCTCGAGCTCCGGCCGCTGCCCCTTGCTCGAGAGCCCGACGTCCGCTGCGCCCGGCACGCTGTCCACGACCGGCAGCAGTCGCTCGGCGAACCGCGTGGACCTCGGCCAGGTCGTTGCCGCGGACATCCGCCAAGATCTGCTTCCGGTTGTCGCCGAACCCGTTCGAGAACACCCAGGCCGTGACCCCCGCGACGCGCTTCACCTCGTCGCGCACGAGGTTGGAGACCTCGTTCTGGCTCTGTCGTCGCTGCGCCTTGGGAACGCAGCCGGACGTAGAGGTCCGCCACGTCCACGGCGCCCGACCCCGCCGCGTCTCCGACCGTCGAGTACGTGTACGCCACTTCCTTGTGCGACCGCACGATGCGCCCCAGCTCCTCCAGCTTGATCCGCATGTAGTCGAGATTCGAGCCCGGCGGCGTCTGCACCTGGATGTCGAACTCCGAGCGGTCGCTGTCCGGGATGAACCCGAAGCCTCCGATCCACTGCTGCAGGCCAATGGCGCCGGCGAACGAGCAGACGGCCAGCCCCACCATGACCCAGCGATGGTCGAGCGCCCAGGCGATCAACCCTTTGTAGGCGTCCGCCTGCCGATCGAACCACGTGTTGAACCGGGACAGGGCTCGCGCGACCGGATTGCGCAGCTCGTGCGTCCTCGAGCTGGGGGTCCGGCCAGTAGGCGGAGAGCATCGGGTCGAGCGAGAACGACACGAACAGGGACACGAGGACCGCGCACGCAATGGTCAGCGCAAAGGGCTTGAACCACTGGCCCGCGATGCCGTTCATGAACGCGACCGGCACGAACACGGCGACGATCGAGAAGGTCGTCGCGGCGACGGCGAGGCCGATCTCGTCGGTGCCCGTGTGCGACGCCGTCGACGTGGTCTTTGCCCAGCTCGATGTGCCGCACGATGTTCTCCCGGACGACGATCGCATCATCGATCAGGATGCCGATCGCGAGCGAGAGCCCGAGCAGCGACATCGTGTTGAGCGTGAACCCCCAGGCCCACACCGCGATGAATGCGGCGAGCGTCGACACGGGGAGCGCGAGCCCCGTGATCACGGTCGAGCGCCAGCTGTTCAGGAAGAGGAAGACGACGAGGACGGTGAGCAACGCGCCCTCGATGAGCGCCTCCTCGACGTTGCGGACGGAGTTGCGCACGCGCTCGCCGGCATCCTTCACGATCGCCAGCTTCACGCCCGCCGGCAGCGTGCGCTGGATCGCGACCACCTGCGCCTTGATGTCGTCGGCCACCCGTGCCGTGCTCGTCCCTCTGGTCTTGGTGATGTCGAGTCCGATGCCCGGCTGATCATTGAGAAACGCGAGCGACCGCGCCTCGACCGTCGTGTCCTTGCACGTCCGCTACCTGGCCGAATCGCACGAGCTGCCCGCTTCGATTGGCTACCACGAGCTGGAGAAAATCCTGCGGCGTCTGCAGCCGGCCGACCAGGCGGATCTGCTTCTCCGTCAGGTCGCCCGTGATGCTGCCGACCGGCGCGGCGAGGTTCTGCGAGTTGAGCGCGTTGACCACGTCGGCGACCGCCACGTGCGCCGCCGCGAGATCGGGCGGCCGCACGTTCACCGCAATGGTGCGCGCGACGCCGCCCGACACGTTGACCTGCGCCACCCCGACGATGCCACGCAGCTCCTTCGTGATCCCGGGATCGGCGAGGATCGTCAGCTCGGCCGGCGTCATCGTCTGGGAGGTGAGCGCGAGCGACACGATCGGCAGCTCGTCGGGGTCGAGCTTCTTGATGATCGGCTCTTTCATCTCGGCCGGCAGATTGTCCCGGATCTCCGGAGATGGCGTCGCGGACATCCTGCGCGGCTTGATCCGCGCTCTTCGCTGAAAACGAACTGCAGGATGATCTGCGCAAAGCCATCGGTCGACATCGAGCGGATCTCATCGATCCCGCTGATCGCGTTGAACTGCTCTTCCATGCGGTCGACGACTTCGCGCTCGACCTGGCCCGGCGAGGCGCCCGGATAGGGCACGACCACCATCACGATCGGCTGGTCGATGTCCGGGAACTCGTCGACATCGAGATTGAAACAGCGAGACAACGCCGAAGAGCACGAGCGCGAACATGACCACGATCGTGACCATCGGCCGCCGAATCGCGAAGTCGGAGATGAACACAGCCTACCGCTCCGCCGTCGTCGTATCGGTCACCGGTGTCACCCGGACCGGCGTCCCCGGATCGATCGCCTGCGCGGCGCCGCGCAGGAGCGTGTCGCCCGCGGCGACGCCCGCGACGATCTGGACACGGTTCGCCTGGCCGTCTCGCATGCCGAGCTGGACGTCCACCCGTTCCACCCGCCCCTGGCGCACGCGCTCCACGACCGGCTGCAAGTTGCGGGTGTCGATCGCCGCGATGGACACCATCAGCCCGTGCGCGCTGTCGCTCACGATGCGACCGCTGGCAAAGAGTCCCGCGACGAGCGCGTTGTTCGGATTGGGCAACGTCGCGTAGACCTGCGATCTGCCGCGTACTGGGGTCCGCGATCGGGCTGATGCGCAGCACCGTGCCGCGAAAGCTGCGTTCGCCATATCCATTCAACGAGAATGTGACCGGCTGGCCGACGCGCACCGCCGCGATCTGATCCGCCGGCACCGAAGCTTCCAGTTGCAGTTGCGACGGGTCGACGACGGTGAACACCAGCGTCCCCACCTGGACGACGTCACCCGCACTCACGTCGCGGTCCGCGACGACCCCGGCAAACGGCGCGCGGATGATCGTGTAGCCCGAGCTGCTTCTCGGCGGTCACCAGCCGCGCCCGCGCGTCGGCCAATGCCGCCTGTGCCTGCGCGTTCTGCTGCACGACCGTCTCGATGTCGCTGCTCGAGACGGCACCCGCCTTGTACAACGTGTCGTAGCGCTGGGCCTGGCGTGCCGCGTAGTCGGCGGCCGTCTGCGCGGACGTCACGGCGGACCGCGCCGAGAGCTCGGCGTCGCGCAGCCCCGCGGCGTCGATCTCCGCGAGCACCTGCCCGTTGGACACGTGCTGCCCCTGTTCCGCATCGATCCGCACGACGGATCCGCTGACCTGCGTGCGCAGCTGCGCGTTCCGTACCGGCGCGAGCGTGCCGGAGATCACCGGCCCGGTCCGCAACACACCTTCGGTGACAACCGCAATGTTCTCGGGTCCAATCTGCGTCGGCGGCTGCACCCCCGACCCCGCAGCCGACCCGCGACTACACGCGACGATCGCCGCCAGGCACGCCAAATGGAGGGGCGATGCATGCGTCGCCCGCCGTTGACGCGTCGCCCTCATTGTACGGAATTTCCAGGCGTACCGGTGCTCGTCATCGTCGCCGGCGTAGGAGTAGCCGACCCCGGTGCACCCGGCACCCCGGGCGCGCCCGGAGCGCCTGGCGCGCCCGGCACGGTGGGCGGCGCGCCCTGCGGCGGCGCGCCTTGCTGCGGCGACGTCGTGCTCGACGGGCTCCCCTGCGAAGCGCTCTGGGCCGCGCTCGCTCCGGCTTGCGACGTGTTGCTCAGTGGCAGGTCGGCGATGAGCGCGAGATAGATCCGCGCGACTTGCAGGTTCCGCGCAGCCTGCGCCCGGTTGGCGAGCGCCTGCTCCTGCGCCAGCCGCTGATTCGTGAGCTCGGTCTGCGTCGAGATCCCCTCCCGATACCGCAACTCGGCGATCTGGTACGCCCGCGCCGCCTGACTCACCGTCCCCACCGTCGCACGCCACGCCGCGTCCGACTGTCGCAGGTTCGCAATGGCCGTACGTGCGTCCAGCGCAGCCAGCTCACGGGTCTGCTGCAAACGCGCCTGCGCCTCGATGAGATTTGCGCGCGCCACCAGGATGTCCCCGTTGATGTGCCCTCCCGTGAACACGGGTACGGTGAAGCCCAGAGCCACATTCCAGTTGGTGAGAAAGTCCGGCAGCGACGGAATGCCGACCGGATACGCAATCCGCTGGTAAAAGGAGCTCAGTGAGAGGGTCGGCAGTCGCTCCGACACCGCCAGCCGGCGCAGCGCCGCCTCCTCCTTGACCGTCTCCACTTGTTCGCGCACGGCCGAGCGGCGGGCGACTGCCGTGTCGAGCGGCTGCGCGATCGTGTCCGTCGTGGTCACGACGCCGTTCGGACCGACGCTCGTCGCGAGTGACACCAGGTGCACGCCATCCGGAGCCGCAGTGGAGTCCTCGACGTCGGTCGTCAGGGTCACCGCCGCGTCGAGTGGAAGCTTGAGCAGTTGCTTGAGCCGGTAGTACGCAATGTCGCGATCGCCGCGACGCTGGATCACGACAGGGACTTGATTGTTCCGAGTGACCTGTGATTGCAGCAGGTCGAAATCGCTCTGCGTCCCGACATGTGTCCCGACCTGCGCCTGCCGGTAGGTCTGATCCGCTTCGACCAACGTGGACTCGGCGATCGTCACGAGCCGGTCGGCGAGCGCTGCGTCGTAGTACGCTTGCGTCACGTCGTACGTGACCTGGGCCGTCTGCGCCCGCACCTCGATCTCGGCTGAGCGACGGGGCGAGGATGCAGCCTGGTTCTGCGCGAGGACCTGGCCGCTGAAGATGGTCTGCGAGAAGTTGAGACCGAGGCTGTATTGATTGAGGGCGCCGAACCCGACGCTGCTGAAGTTGATGCCGTTCACGCCGCTGGGACACGATTGTGCAGCATTGAACGCCGCCTGTCGCTCTCCCGGCGTCGCGAGCGTATCGAGCCGCGGCGTGCACAACGCCTGCAGCGTCGAGGGACTCGGCTCGGACGTGGTGCTGCCCCCAAAGACGCGGTTGAACGCGGAGTACTGCGTCAACAGCGTGCGGGTATACGCGCCAGCGATCGACAGCTGCGGGAACCATCCCGAGCGGGCCTGTTGGACTTGCCCGCGCGCCCGCATGATGCCGGCTTGCGCGATCCCGACTGCCTCGCTTTTCAGTACCGCGATCCGGACTGCTTCCGCCAGCGAAAGCGGGTGTGCAGCCGGCGGCTGGGCGGCCTGAGCGGTCGTGTCGAAGCTCGCGGCGTTCGGCCCGGCGGACGGCGGCGCGACGGCCTGCCCCTCGACCACTCCCGCCGTGAGCAGCACACGCCCGATGAGGGCGCCAGCGAGCCATGCGCGGACGCCGCGAGGTAAGATCACGCGGCGCGGCGGAGGCGCGTGGCCCCCGACGCACGAGAGAGGAGACAGAGGAGGGGAGATGAACCGGACTGCATGCATCACGCCTTCAAAAGGTAGTCTCCTTTCTCCGTTCTGCAGTTCTCCTGTCTGGGGACGCGACGCGCGCGACGCGCTAGCCTCCACCCGGCTCCTGCCCGCGTGCAATGGGCGCGCGGACCGTGTTGCCCCACTCCGTCCAGCTGCCATCGTAGTTCCGCACACGGTCATATCCCAGCAAGTACGTGAGGACAAACCACGTGTGTGACGATCGCTCCCCGATGCGGCAGTACGCGATCACGTCGTCGCTGGCCTTGAGTCCCTGCTCCGTCTCATAGATCGCGCGTAGCTCCGGCGCGGTCTTGAACGTGCCGTCCGGGTTGGCGGCACGAGCCCACGGAACGCTCTTCGCGCTGGGAATGTGTCCGCCGCGTAGTGTGCCCTCCTGCGGGTAATCCGGCATATGCAGCCGCTCACCGGTGTACTCCTGCGGTGACCGCACGTCCACGAGCTGGCCGTGTGCGCCCAGATGGCGGCGCACGTCGGGGCTGAACGCGCGAATGGGCTCATCGGATCGCTCGCCCGCCACGAATCGCGTCGCCGGATAGCGCGGGACGTCCGTCGTCATCGGCCGCGATTCGGATTCCCACTTGCTGCGGCCCCCATCGAGCAGCGCGACGTTGTTGAAGCCAAACAGTTGAAAGACCCAGAAGGCGTACGCCGCCCACCAGTTGTTCTTGTCCCCATAGAACACGACCGTGGTCGTGTCGTCGATGCCGAGCCGGCGGAGCAGCGCCTGGAACTGGGCGACGGAGAGGTAGTCGCGCACGACGGGATCGTTGAGATCCTCGTGCCAATCGATCTTCTGGGCGCCGGGAATGTGCCCGGAGTCGTACAACAGCACATCCTCGTCGCTTTCGAGCACGCGGATGTGTGGATCATCGAGGTGCTGCGCGAGCCACGTAGTCGTGACGAGCACGTCGGGATGCACATATCCCTTGGCCGCAATCGTCGGGTCGACTGCGCCGGCGGTGATCGTCGGGGAAGCGCGGGGCGTCATGGTTGCGGGTGCCATCGGTGAGTCTCCACGGAGAATCCGGAATTGGGCGGCCTGCAAAAAACAGACGGGTCGTACGAACGAGCGCGCGTCTCTCGCCGCTGCTCCAACATCTGCACTCGTCTAGACAAAAACGGCCGCCTCAAGAGAGCGGCCGATTGAGCATGGGCGTAGCCTACTTGAGGCGGCGGGGAGGGTCAAGGGAAACGCGTGGCGCTGCGATCGGCCGTTCGTACGAGCCCAGCGAGCAGGACCAGCCCCACCAGCGTCGCCCCGGACGAGAGCGGCGGTCGGTCGAGGATCAGGATCTCGGTCGCGCCCGCGCCGAGCATGAGTGCGCTCAGGGCCACGGTGCCCGCGACGGTCGTCCGCGGATACGCGAGTAAGGCCGCCCCGGCCAGCTCGTACAGCCCGACCGCATACCGGAACCACTGCCCCAGGCCGACCATGGCAAACAGCGTGACGGCCGGGGACACCCCCGCGAGCTTCCCCGCCCCTGCGCCCACAAACACCAGGACGAGCAACCAGCGAAGCCATGGAATCACCCGCTCCGGCGATCGAGTCCCGGCCGCACGCACGGCGCGATCGGAGCGCGGCGCGTGCGTCATCGAATCGGACCGCCCACTCGGTTGCTGCACCAATCCTCGTCGCGTTACGGGATGACGTAGCGAATTGACAGGCGCCATGTCGTGAGATCCGTGGGCACCGAGTACACTTCGGCCGCCGCATCCAGGCCGCTCACGATGGGCACGCTGATCCCGCCGAAAAGGGCCACGCAATGCAGGGAGACCTCGACCAACGTGTGATCAGTCGCGTCGTCCAGATTGGTGAACCCGACACGGAAATGCGGGTCCATCCAGTTGTAACCGAGGCCGGCGAAACCACCGAGCCCGTGATGGTTCGCCACGCCGACCGTCGCATTCGCGCCGATTGCGTTGGGATAGAAGGTGTCGGACGACTCCTGGGTCCCGTAGCACGGCTCGTTGGCGTCGGTCTGCTGCAACGCGCTCGAGGGGCACGTGATCGGCCCGACGACGCGCCCGAGTGTCCCGAAGAAGCGGCCGCCGATCGTCACGGTCGGCCCACTCTCCGACGGCGCGACGAGGTAGTCCGCGTACGTGAGGGCGAAGTTGAAAATGTTCGGTTGCGCTTCATCGATCGTGATCGGCGGGAGATAACTGAGCTCGATGCCGAATCCCGCCGGCAGGCCCAGCGCCACACGGAGCCGCGGCAGGACCGGCGAGAGGTGCGTGCCCTCTTGCTTCGACTCGTAGCAGAAGCTCGTCTGACTGATCGACGCGCTCGGCGCAGGCACCCCCGTCAGCTCGCCCGTCAGCGCGACGTGCCACGGCGCGAGGACCGTCGGTAGGTCGAGCGCGGCGAAGTTGAGGGGCGCCTCGTAGTGCGCCAACAACAACGCCTCGTTGCTGTTGGTCGGCGGAAAACACTGCGCAAACGCGGTCGCAGGAATCGCGCTCAGGACTACGGCGCCGACTGCGTGCACGGCGACCAACCTCATTGCGCCACCAGCGTGCCGTGCATGTACGGATGAATGTTGCAGTGCCACGTATAGGTACCCGCCTTGGTGAACGTACGGACGGAGTCCGCGTTGCTCGTCGCCTCAATGTTTGCGAGCGTCACCGGTCCGCTGTCGAAAATCACGGTGTGCGCCACATCGAGAAACGAGAACGTCACCTGGGTGCCCGCACTGACCGTGTCGGGTGAGGGGCTGTAGTAGTACTGGCCACCACTCGTGTTCCCGAATCCGTTGTTGGAGCCCGACGATCCGGACGCAACGATGGTGCTACTCCGTCCGCCGAGCGGGAGGCTTGGGCCCATGCTGCTGCCGCCACCACTGCACGCCGCCAGGGCGAGTGCGCCGAAGGCCGAGCTCAACACCAGGCGCCGTTTCGAGTGTGTCATGCCACACGCTCCATGCGAAATGAGCACAGGACCCGGCGCCGCGGCCCGGTGGTCGTCCCCTCGACGAACCCCGGTCGTGCAACGCGTCGTTCGATTCCTGTGTCGGGTCAACCTAGGCGCGATCGCCGCGCCTCGCAGCGATCGTGGGGTGAATGACTACCATCGGGGGGCGAACCCGCCCTCGCTACAGGGCGCGGTCGAGCAGTGCTTGGACTGCCGCCCGGTACCGCCTCCCCGTTGTCAACTTCGTGCCGTCGCCAAGAATCAGGACGTAATCGCCAGCGAACCACGGCTGCACCTCACGGATCCGCTCGACGTTGACAATCGTGGATCGATGGATGCGGAGAAACGACTGCGCTGGCAATCGGTGCTCGAGGTGGGTCAGCGTCTCGCGCATGATGTGCGTCTCACGCCCGACGTGGAGCCGGACGTAATTGTCCATCGCCTCGATCCAGTCGACGTCCGCGGTTCGCACGAATATCACCCGGCCATCGCCTTTGATCGCCAACCGCGCCACGCCGCCGCGCGCCGCTCCCGCAGTCGTGGCGACGGCCGCAGACACTTCCGCGACCAGCGCGGCCAGCCGGGAGCGCACATCGTGGTCTTCGTCGCGATCGGCCGTCTCGCCGAGTCAATGTTTGGCGCGGCCGATGGCCTCCATCAGGCGATCACGATCGACGGGTTTGAGGACGTAGTCGACCGCGTGCACTTCGAACGCACGGACCGCGTGCGCGTCGGATGCCGTCACGAAAATGACTGCGGGCATGCGATCTGTCCCGATCGCGCGGAGGACACCGAACCCGTCGATCTCCGGCATCTGGATGTCCAGCAGCACGAGATCAGGCTCGTCACCAGTGATGCGCGTGACAGCGTCGGCGCCATTGCCGCACTCGCCGACGATCATGAGATCGCTTTCGTCCTGCAGCAGCTCGCGGAGACGCGCGCGCGCCAGCGGCTCGTCGTCAACGATCAGGACGCGCAGCCGGTGATCGCTTGCCGCCTTGGCCGGCGCGCGCGTGGACGCCGGGCTCGGCGCCGCGATGCGTTCAGTCATTCCCGGTACGGGACGTCGATTTCAACCATGAAGCCAGCTCCAGGAGCGGTCGAGACCTGCAGCCGTTGGCGCGATCCGTACAAATACTGCAACCGTGCGCGTGTGTTCCCCAGCCCCACGCCCTCTCGCGCGAGCGACCCGGTCGGGCTCAGCTCCGAGCCGACCCCATCGTCCGTCACGCGGATCCGAAGGTCGGGACCCGTCCGTACAATGTCGACCGCGACCGTGCCCCCCGCGGCCCGTGGCCCGAGTCCGTGACGAATGGCGTTCTCCACGAGCGGCTGCAGGAGCAGGTTGGGCACAATGGCTTGTCGCACATCCGGAGCGGCCTCGACGTGAACGGCGAGCCGATCCTGGAAGCGCAAACGCTGGATCGCCACGTAGTGGCCCAGAAGCTCGAGCTCGCGCTCGAGACGCACCTCGTGATCGCCCGATCGCGTCAGCGACAACCGCAAGAGCTCGCCGAGCCCGTGGATCGTGCGCTGGGCCGCGCGCGGATCGCCGGGAATGAGGGCACTGATCGTGTTGAGCGCGTTGAACAGAAAGTGCGGCTGCAGCTGATGCTTGAGTCCCTCGAGCTGCGCGCGCGCCAGTCGCGCCTCCAGGCGGTCACGCTCGTGCGAGGCGTGGAAGTAGGAGCGAACGAGTCGTTCCTGCCACGTCGTCGCATAGGTCGCGACAGCGCCGGCGACAGCCAGGAGGAGCAGCTTCGCACCCTCGTCGAGCGGCGCGATCGCCGTGCCCGAGACGGCCGCCAGTGGACTCGCCGTCAGCTCCACCCAATGCGTGCCCAGGACGAACGCGAGCAGCAGCGCGTACTGGCCAACAGTGAGCGCGGCGACGGCCGCGGCCCGCCGCGTGGAGGAGGTGATCGGGCGCGCCGCGAGAATGACGAAGTATGCGAGGTACATGGGCGCCTTGAGCCCGAGCGCGGCCGAGTCGGCGATCGCGTATCCCGCCATGCTCGCGGTTACCGCGGTGATGTCGACGATGGGATTCGCGATCGTGAGCCACCCCGGCAGTCTCGGCCGGCGGTACCAGAGCAGATACTGGCCGAGCGTCCAGATCAGCATCGGCACGAGCAACGAGAGGTTGACCAGCCGGAGCGTGGGGGTCAGTTCGGGTGCGTACGCCAGTGCCGCGGTTGCGAGCAGCGCCAACACCAGCGCGCGCACCGTGTTGAGTTGCCGTTCCGCCCGATCCCGTAGCTGGGCGAGCGGTTCTCCCGGAAGCGCGGCCACCAACCCTTCGTCGAGGGGCGTGCTCGGCCATTGCCCCGGGGCGACTGCGCCCGCTGGACCATCGCTCGGCGGCCTCGCCGACTCGGGCTCTCTCGCCAGCATCGATTGCGGCATGGGGGATGGAACCGTGCACGGTCCGGAACGGGTTCCCTGCATATTGACGGGTTGAGACCCGCCGGGCCAGCGGGCAGCGCCGTGCCAGCACGGGAAACATTATGTTCTCTATGCAACGGCCGCTCGCGCGGCCGAGCGTGGGGTAGGGGCGACGCATGGGTCGCCTTCCGTGCGCAATCACGTTGGTCAAGAATAAGGACCGCCGGAGCCTCGCCAATCGGAGGGTATCCGAGTCATGATCCGAAGGCCCGCCGCCCGTTCCCACCCTGGGCTGATCCGTGCGGCGCTGTGCACCGCAGTCGCCGCGAGCGCTGCCGGATCGCCGAGCCGCGCACAATCGCCCTCGACACGATCGGCCCGCGCCGAGCCGGCGGGGGCCTTTACCTATGCGCCCGGCACCCGGCGATACGAGCTCACGACCGTCGTCTCGCGCTCGCAGAATCAGGCGGGCGGGCGCGCGCCGTTCGAGTTCAGCACCACGACAACAATGGCCGTCACGTTGACGCTGGCGCGGCGTGCACGGGATACACTCGCCCTCATGCTCACGATCGATTCCGTCGCGGTCACGTCGGATCTCAATGCGCCGCCTGCGGACATCTCGGCCTACAAGGGCGCGAAGCTCATCGGGCTCATTTCGCCCCAAGGCAGGATCTATCGCTTCGAGCCGCCCGCCCACGCGAACAACCCTCTGCCGTCCCTCTATCGGTCATTCCAACGATTCCTGGTGCCGTTCCCGAGTGGCGACATCGCGCCGGGCGCTGTGTGGAGTGATACCACGACGACGCCAGTCCAAGTCGGCGGCTTCGAAACGAAGACGGTGGCGATCGTGAGCTCCAGGATCGCCGCGGACACGACGGTCGACGGCCAGCGCGCCTGGCGGATCGATCGGATCGGCAATATCACGATCGCCGGCACCGCAGCGGCGCCCACCGACACCGTCGGGCTCACGGGCGACGGCACCATCCGCGCAACCGACTATGTGACGGTCGCCGGCGTCTTCCTGCGCAACACGTCCACCCAGACCACGCAGCTGCAACAGTACAAGCCCAACCGGCCCGCCGTCCAAAGCGTGCCGATCCAGCAGACGATCAAGTCGACTGTGAGGGGGATCTAAGGTCGGGGGTCAGGGGGGTCAGGGCCCAGGGAACCAAACGCACAGCCAGCTGCCGCTCACCGCGACTCGCCTTTCGGTTTGTTCCCTGACCCCCGACCCCTGACCCCTGACCCCGCCGTTCAGCCGTTCACGCCCTTACCAGCCTCTTATACGCTATTCGATGCGGCCGGTCCGCATCCACGCCCTTGCGTCGATGGAAGTCCTCGGCGTACGCCCGGTAGTTGCCTTCGAACCAGACGACCTCGCTGTCGCCCTCAAACGCGAGAATGTGCGTCGCGATGCGGTCGAGAAACCAGCGGTCGTGCGTGATGACGACGGCGCATCCGGCGAAATCCAGCAGCGCCTCTTCCAGCGCGCGCAGCGTGTCGACGTCGAGATCGTTCGTCGGCTCGTCGAGCAGCAGGAGGTTGCCGCCGCTCTTGAGCAGTTTGGCGAGGTGCAGCCGATTGCGCTCCCCACCCGAGAGGTCGCTGCACTTTCTTCTGCTGATCCGCACCGCGGAAGTTGAAGCTCGCGAGATACGCGCGCGTGTTCATCTCGCGCTTGCCGACGAGCATCGTCTCGTGCCCACCGCTCACCTCCTCCCACACTGATCGCGCGCCGTCGAGGGTCGCGGCTCTGATCCACGTACGCGAGCTGCACGGTCTCGCCGATCGTGAGCGTACCGCTATCGGGCTTCTCCTCCCCGACGATCAGTCGGAAGAGCGTCGTCTTGCCCGCGCCGTTCGGGCCGATGACTCCCACAATGCCGCCACGCGGCAGCGCGAACGACAGCCCGTCGAACAGCAGCGTGTCGCCGAAGCCCTTCTTGAGATCCGTCGCAGTCACGACTTCGTTGCCCAGGCGCGGCGGTGGCGGAATCACGATCTCGTTCTGCATCACACGCTCGGCCGTGTCGGCTTTCGCGAGATCCTCGTATCGCTGCACGCGAGCCTTGGACTTCGCCTGCCGGGCGCGCGGCGCCATCCGCACCCACTCGAGCTCGCGCTCGAGCGTCCGCTGGCGGGCCGATGCCTGCTTCTCCTCCTGCGCGAGCCGCGTGCGCTTCTGCTCGAGCCACGCGCTGTAGTTCCCCTCGTACGGGATCCCGTGCCCGCGATCGAGCTCCAGGATCCAGCCGGCGACGTTGTCGAGGAAATACCGGTCGTGCGTCACCGCGACGACCGTCCCCGGAAACTCGGCAAGGTGCCGCTCCAGCCACGCCACGCTCTCGGCGTCGAGATGGTTCGTCGGCTCATCCAGCAGCAGCATGTCGGGCTCCTCGAGCAGCACACGGCAGAGCGCGACGCGACGGCGCTCACCGCCCGAGAGACGCGACACATCGGCGTCGCCCGGCGGCAGTCGCAGCGCGTCCATCGCGATCTCGATCTTGCGATCGAGCTCCCACGCGTTGCGTGGCCTCGATGCGCTCCTGCACCGCCGCCTGCTCGTCGAGCAGCTTCGTCATCTCGGCGTCGCGACATCGGCTCGGCGAACCGCAGCCGAGATCTCCTCGTAGCGCCGCACGAGGTCGCGCGTTGCGCGCACCGCCTCCTCGACATTGCCGCGCACGTCCTTCGACGCGTCCAGCTGCGGCTCCTGCGACAGAAAGCCGATGCGCGTGCCCGCATGCGGCCAGGCCTCGCCCTGAAAGTCCTGGTCGACACCCGCCATGATCCGCAGGAGCGAGGACTTCCCGGCGCCATTTGCGCCCAGCACGCCGATCTTTGCGCCCGGATAGAAGGACAGCCAAATGTCGCGCAAGATCTCCCGCGACGGCGGGACGACTTTGCGCAGACCCTTCATGACGTAGATGAATTGGGGAGCCATAATCGGCAGAATGCTAATGGGCTCCTGGCGTTGACTGAACGGCCGCACGCCAAACAGCGGGGTCAGGGGTCGGGGAAGACCGCGATCCGTCCCTTGGCGGGTAGGGGCGACGCATGCGTCGCCCGTCGGCGTGACCGCACGACCCGCCTTGGACCGGTAGGGGCGACGCCTTGCGTCGCCCGTCGTTGTCGTTGCGGTTGTTGGTCCCAGACCCCAGACCCCAGACCCCGGGTCCCTGACCCCCGCTGTTTGCCGTTCAAACACCAGACAGATCGCCCCTCAAAAAGGCCCATTCCGGAACATTTGACCTACTCCCAACTCGCAATCTGCCAGTCAGTTACAGAATTGTAGCGCTCGGTTAGGGTGAGTCGTCCCGGGCTTGACGGCGAGCTCAGCAGTGAGCCCGCCCCAGCCGAGAGGGACCACCATGACCGGGACGATCCCAGGACCGGCCGCGCAGCGTCCTCGCGCGGCTTCCCGGCGGTGCGCAGCCAAGGTTTACGCGTGCCTCGTGACCGCAGTCACCACCGCGTGCTTTGTCGGTGCAGCCTCCGATACCACTGGCCCGTCGGGTGCCCTCGGCTTCAGGCCGCCCCCGCAACCACCACCGCCACCCACCAGCGCGGCCACACCGCCACCCACGGAGGCGGACACGGTGCTGGTGACGCCCAACATCAGCCGGCCCGGCTTCGCGATCGCCCCGAACTTCGAGGGATTGAGCCTCGAGATCTGGGACGCAATCAACAACCCGCGCCTCGCCGATCCGGCACTCGAGCAGTTCCTCGTCAACCTCGGACCGGGCGTGCTCCGCATCGGCGGCATCACGGCCGATGAGCACTGGTGGAACCCCACCACGCGCGTCGCGCGCACCGACGGCGCGCCGGTCATCATCAACGCCGACTTCACCACGCTCTTCGCGTTTTCGCGCGCAACCAACTGGCCGGTCATCTACACCGTCAACCTCGCGAACTTGCAGCCGGACACCGCGGCCGCCGAAGTCCAGGCGCTGGCCGCCGCCGGGGGAAAGTCACTCCTTGGCGTCTCCATCGGCAACGAGCCCGATCAGTACGTGTCGGATGGATTCCGCTCCAGCAGCTGGGACTGGACGCAGATGCAGAGCCAGTGGACCAGCTACGCCAATGCGATTCAGGCGCGCACGCCCGGCGTCAAGTTCGTCGGCCTCGATGGATGCTGCGTGACCGCACTCGGCTGGCTTCCAGGCTTTGTCAGTAGCCAAGCGTCGCGGCTCGCCCTCGGATCGCATCACATCTATCCCGAATGGAACGGCGCCCAGTCGGGCACCAACTACTATCCGTCCATCACCAATCTCTTGGACTCGCTGACGACCAATCGAGTGAGCAGCGACGTCGTGGAGCTCTACCAGGCGCTTGGTGGGCAAGTCCCGCTTCGCATCACGGAATCGAATTCGGTCGCAGCCGGCGGCGCACCAGGCGTCAGCAACGTGTTCGCGGCGAGCCTGTGGGGAATCGAGCACATGTTCACGTTGGCCGAAAACGGGGCAACCGGTGTGAACTTCCACGGTTCGCTGAGCGGCGGTACCTACCAGCCGATCGACGGCACCCCCGGTAACTACACCGCGCGCCCCCTCTATTACGCGATGCTGGTGTTCCACTCCGCCGCACAGGGACAGACCATCCCCGTCGCAGTCACCACGCACTGGAACGTGGCCGTCCACGCGACGGTGGCCTCCGACGGCACGCTCCGCATCACGGCGATCAACCGCGAGCCCTCGACCGCCGTGCAAGTCCGCGTCACCCCGGGCCGCTCATACACGCACGCCGGCACGCTCCGCCTCACCGGTCCATCACTGACTGCCACGTCGGGCATCACCTTCGCCGGCAGCAGCGTGAGCTCGACCGGCGTGTGGAAGCCCGGGACGCAGGAAGCCGTGTACACGCAAAACGGCGTCTACGCGATCTCGCTCCCGGCCGCAAGCGCGGCCGTCCTCACCCTGCAGCCGTAACACGCATGGACCGGTAGGGGCGACGCATTGCGTCGCCCTCCTGCACCGCCCGCACCGATTCCCCCTGCGGCGGGTGGGGGCGACGCATTGCGTCGCCCTCCCTCACCGCCCCCTAAATCGCAATTCCAACATCGTCGCCGGCCGCCCCGCCTCATCCGCAACCGATAGCGTCAGCCGGTCCAAGTGTGCCGGCTCGGCGAGATCCACCGCCAGCAGGGCACGCCGCGCGTCCGCCGTCAGCGTGCGATAGAGGTTGAGCGTGACGTGAGGAGTGAACGTGAAGCGCACGGGCCCGAATACGAGGCCTGATTGCGCGATCCGGTCGTGCAGGATGCGCAGCGGCCCATGCGGGTCGAGCGGCAGGCTGATGATGTCGGTCTGCATGAAGCGATGCGGCCGGCCCAGCGCCAGGGTAAGGGGCTCGCGTATCGTCGACGATCGGCCCGAGCGCACGCTCCAGCGCCTGGCGCGGCGTACCCGCGCGAATCGGTCCGACACCAGATGAGCCCGCGAGCGTGATATGCGGCGGGAACGAAGCGGCGAGCTTGGGATCGTGCCGCTCCTGCAGGTCGTGGATGACCGCCGCCGTCGGGCCCGCGATCGGCGCCAGCACGAAGATGCCCGCCGGTCGTCGCCACTCACCGTACTCGTCATCGACCGCGTGCTGGTCGAGCCGGGCGTCATTCGCGCAAGGCGAATCTCGCGAGAAAGGCTGATGTCCGCCTCGAACATCGCTTCGGCTTCGGCGCCCGTCTTCGGATCTTCGATCACCGCGTCCAGCTCGAAGTTGATCGCCACACCCAGCGGATTGAAGTCGGTCGATCCGACGCGGATCCAGCGGCCGTCGGTCACCGTCGTCTTGGCATGCATCATTTCGCCCGTCCACTCCCAGATCCGCACCCCGTTCATGAGCAGGCGACGGTAGAACTGACGCGTCAACAGCCGGATCCACGGATGGTCGTAGCGGCTGGGCACCAAAACGCGGACATCGACGCCATCGCGCGCGGCGCCGTTCAGCGCTTCCACCTCGCTGTAGGACGGGACGAAGTAGGCGCTCGCGATCCAGATCGAGCGTTCGGCCGACACGGCTTGCATCTGCAGTGCGCGCGCGACGCGGAAGCGCCCGGGCTCGCCCTCGATGATCCCGACCAGTGCCGGCGCGTCCGTGGACGGATCGAGGTGTGCGCCGCGCGACCTGCCGCGTGACGTAGCGATGCGCCCCGCGCCGCTCCTGACCATGGCTGCGGTGCCACATGTGGTCGAACGCGCTCGCTCAGGTCGCGAGCGGCTGGGCCGTCAATGCGCACCGCCGTGTCCCGCCACGGCGACCGACGCCGCTTGAGCACGCCCGTGCGCCACTCGTTGCCAATGCCGATGCCCCCCGGTGACACCGGCCGCGCCGTCGACGACCAGGAGCTTGCGGTGATCGCGTGGCACGAGCCCCAGCCAGCGTCGTGTGAGCGATGGCGGATTGAAGATCGAGACGTCGACGCCGCGAGGTCGCATTCTGCGTGAAGAACGAGCGCGGGGTGCCCATCCGCCCGACCCAGTCGACGAGCAGGCGCACGCTGATACCGCGCGCCGCCGCAGCCATGAGTGCATCGGCGAACCGCCGACCGACCTCATCGCCCCGGAAGATGTACGCCTCGACCGCGACCGACTCCCGCGCGCCGTCGATGAGCTCGAGCATCGTCGCGAAGGTGTGATCCCCATCTCGGAGCAGCTGGACCTGGTTGCCGCTCGATACGTCCGCCGACGCGATGCGCCAGAGTCCGCGCGCGAACGATGGCCCCGAACCGACCGGGACCACGCCCACGCCGCCCGGCGCCGGCTCAACCGGCGACAGACCCGGCGGCTGCTCGACCGTCGGGGCATCCAGCGGTAGTCGAGGGCTAGGAAGCGCCACAGGACTCGCCGCGAGGCGGCTCGTAGTGCGGAGAAAGGAGAGAGGAGAAAGGAGACAGCGAGGGGGGCCGACAGGCTAGCATAAGGAGGAGAGATAACACCTGGCGTATACCTGCTCCCAGAGCACCAACACCAAGAGACTGGGCACCAAACAGACGAGTACCGCTCAGTCCTCGTCCCGGCGGTGCGTCCGCGCAGATGCTAGGCGTTGTCTCCTTTCTCCTTTCTGGGGTTCTCCTTTCTCGGGCGCGTAAGCGCCCGCCCCGCCCCCTTCTGTTCGTAAGCCAACATTCACATCATCCGCCATGCTGACGATCGATCTCACGGGAAAACGCGCGCTCATTGCAGGCGTGGCCGACGACGCGGGGTACGGGTTTGCGATCGCCAAGGCGCTGGCGAGCGCGGGCGCGACGGTCAGCGTAGCGACATGGCCTCCAGCGCTCACGATTTTCAGGAACCTGCTCGAGCGCGGGAAAATGGACGCCGCCCGGCGGCTGCCTGACGGGTCGTTGCTCACGTTCGAGCGGATCTATCCGTTCGACGCGGCCTTCGATACGCTGGCGGACGCACCAGAAGATCTGCGCACGAGCAAACGGTACAAGGAGGTGGGTGACTTCTCGGTCGCCGGACTTGCCGACCGCTGGAGGACAGATTTCGGTGATCGCTCGCTCGATATTCTCGTGCACTCGCTCGCGAACGGGCCTGACGTGACCAAGCCCCTGCTCGACACGAGCCGAGCCGGATACCTCGCAGCTGTGAACGTGAGCGCCTTTTCCCTCGTCGCCCTCGTCGCGCGTCTCGGCCCGCTCCTCCGTCCCGGTGCATCCGTCCTGTCACTCACCTACATGGCGAGCGAGCGCGTCATCCCCGGGTACGGCGGCGGCATGTCGTCCGCCAAGGCGGCGCTGGAAAGCGACACGCGCGTGTTGGCCTTCGAAGCGGGCCGACGTTTTGGCGTCCGCATCAACACGATCTCCGCGGGCCCCCTCGCCTCACGAGCCGCGAGCGCCATCGGCATCATCGAGCGCATGGTCCAACACTGCGCCGCCAACTCGCCGCTCCCCGAGCCGGTCCAACCCGCCGACGTCGCCTATACCGCCGCGTTCCTCGCCAGCCCCCTCGGCGCCGGCATCACGGGCTCCACGGTGTACGTGGACAAGGGGTACCATGTGATGGGGATGGATGTGGGTAAGGCATAACGGCGGGTTTGGGGTTTGGGGTGGGGAACTGCGACAAACAGAATCGGCCAATCACGGTGCCCCGTGACTGGCCGTCGCGTTTGTTGTAGTGACCCCAGACCCCAAACCCGCCGTTCAGTTTCCACCCCAGACCCCAACGACCCTAGACCCGCAGTTCAGCCCCTCGCATCGTCCCGACTTCCCACCACGTCGGCCGGAATGGTCGTCGGCAGCCGCGGGTCCCGATACGTCGCCTTGTGGATCGCGTACGCAGTCACGTAGAGAGCAACCGTCAAGATCGAGATGAACGCAGCCACGCCCCAGCCCCGGTTGCCCGGGTAGGGGATGTAGCGGCCGCCGTTCGATCGATTGGTGTCAGCCATGTCAGAGCCTCCGGGCGGCAAATTATCGAGGGACGATCGGCGGTGCCAGTCCGCCATCCGTCGCCGGACCGGGTGGATCGCCGAGTGGTGCGTCGCCCCAGGTATCGTCGGACGGTCGCATGTCGGGAACCGCCGCGCGGTTCGGCCACAGACGCGCGCCGACCACGCGGGCAGCGACGGGGATCTCGACGTCGATGGACATGCCGCGCGCCCACAGGTCGACGGGCAGGTGCACATCCTGGGTTGAGCCGTTGGCGAGCTTCAGCCGCAGCGACACCGGGAAGACGAGCCGCGAGTATCGACGCAGTGTGACGACCGCCGTCGCCCTGGCCGCGGTGTCATGCCCCATTGATCCGCGCATTCTGAATGCTGTCGATGCCGACGTCGAGCCGCGCGGTGGTGTAGAAGTATCCGCGCCAGAGCCACGCCAGGTCGGCGCCCGTCACGTTCTCGATCGTTCGAAAGAAATCGCCCGGCGTCGGATGCTTGTACGACCAGCGCCGGAAGTATTCCCGCATCGCCCGATCGAACGCGTCGCGCGCGACGACATGGTCACGCAACGCCAGCAGCACGGCAGCCGGCTTCTCGTACGCGTCGTTGGCCAGCGCCACTTCGTCGATGTGATCCGGACGTGTCATGAGCGGTGCATCAATACCCGCCGCCGCGGTCTGCTCCCAGATCGCGAGGAAGCTGGCCCAGTTGTCCATCCCAGGCGGCCACTTGCGCGGATCGGTGCCGTAGCGCCGCTCCTGCGAGAACGCGTTCATGTACGTGTTGATGCCCTCGTCCATCCATGCGAAGCGCCGCTCATTCGACCCGACAACCATCGGGAACCACTCGTGGCCGTGCTCGTGATCGTTCGTGCGAAAGACATCGCCCGGCGCACCGCGCTGCGTGTATTCGACCATCACGAACATCGGATATTCCATCCCCGATACGGGGCCGGCCACCGAGGACGCTTGGGGATAGGGGTAGGCCCCGATCAGCGCCGAGTACATGCGCAGCGTCCACTGCGTGTTCTCCGCGACGTGCTCCCACTCGCGACCGGCCTTCGGCTCCTCGTAGTACGACTGGCACAACGCGCCAGCCTCGCGTCCCGCGAGGGGTCCGCTCCAGGCAGCATCCCAGCGGAAGTCCGGAGCGCCACCCCACGCGACGTCGCGCACGTTCTGCGCACGGAAGTGCCACGTCTTCGTGCCCGGCACGCACCCGCCCCTTGGCGCTCTTGGCTTCGTCCGCCGTGATGATCCCGACAACTGCCGTATCGTGCGCGGCCTGGGCCAGGCGGTCCCGCTCGACGCTCGTCAGGACCTCCGCCGCGTTCTCGAGCACGCCGCTGCCACCGACCGTGTAGCCCGCGGGCACCGTCACGCTGTAGTCGATGTCGCCGTACTCGAGGTAGAACTCCCCCTGCCCGAGATACTGGTCCGTATTCCATCCGCGGACGTCGTCGTACACCACCATCCGCGGATACCACTGGGCGAACTCGTACAGTGGCCCGTCCCGCCCCATGCGATCCGAACCGTGTTCGGGGATGAGAAACCGGTATTGCACGACGACCGTGAGCTGCCCGCCGCGAGCCGGGAGCGGCTCTAGCAGATCGAGTCGCATCATCGTGCCGTCGACGAATGGCGTGACGGCCTTGCCATCGGCGGTGATCGTCCCCAGGACGTAGCCGCCGTCGAAGCCAGCGCCGCTGTTCCGGCTATCGCCGGGAAAGAGGAAGGACCCCGCACTCCCGCGCCGAAAGAGGTTCTGGTCCAGCTGCATCCACACCGAACGCAGCGTGTCGGGCGAGTTGTTGGTGTAATGCACCGTCACGGTACCGCTGAGCGTCTTGGCCGCCGTGTCGAGCGGTCGCGACGATGCTGTAGTCCGCGCGCTGCTGCCAGTACTGCGGGCCAGGCGCGCCCGAGGCGTCTCGGTACACGTTCGGCCCCGGCCAGTCCGACCGGTTCATCGTGAAGAAAGGACTGTCCATCGCGTCCGCGACACCCGAGTCGAGTGAGGGCAGTCGCGTGACGGGGACGGGCCCGTGACTCACGATCGGCGTGGGAGCCGCCGCAACCGGCGCGTTGCGGGATTGTGATGCGCACGCCGCGGCAAAGAGCCCGGCAGCCATCCCAGCAGTCAACACGCAGCGCATGACGCCTGAGGGAGAGAAGAGAGTGGTCGGAGGGGACGAGCCGGGAGGTGCGAGCCGAGCTTATTGTCGGGCGGACGCCTTCCGCTTGCGCGTGCGCGCAGGCGCCGGCGAGCGTCGCCGAGACTTCCGCCGCGGCGGGGGCGCGAGGATCGTGCCCCGACAGGCGGATGTGCCGCACCGGCAGGGATAGAGGGCCTCATCTTCGGGGCCGGCGTCGTCGGCTCGCTCGTATGCATAGTCGTAAAACAGCTCCGACCCCACCGGGATCGGTCGCAGCGCATCGATGAAGACCCGGCCCTGCTCGATGACGGCCTCGCAGTTCGGTGCACAGGAGTGGTTGATGAAGCGGGTGTCGTTGCCTCCGATCGCCGCGTCGATCACCGTCCGGGAAGTCACCGTGAATAGAAAGGTGTGATGCTGCGCCATCGCCTCATCGTCGTACCGGCGATCGCCCTCGGCTTGGGAAATCCGCTCCCCCACGTACTCCCCCAGGCGGTCGCCCTTCCGGATCGGGCGCGCCGCGTAGGCCCCCAGCCCATGGATCGAGGAAGTGCGGATCTCGAACGGCTGCGTGTCGGGCACCGGTTTGCTCAACGCCATAACAAAACTGTCGTCTCCACGCTACGCTGTGATTGATGAGGCCGGCAAGTCGCGGCCCCGTGGGAATTTACGGTTTGGCGCTGCAGGTACGTAACGTGCTGCTGGGCCTGCCTGCATGCCGCAACCCGCCGACGTTCGGCCCACAGCCCCGCCAGTGCCGACGCCGGCCGCAGCCACTGGCAACCCCGGGGTGCTGGCATCGTGGCGGACGACCCTGTCCCGGCCTGCCTCCCCGGTCGCCATTCTGGCCGCAACAGCGACCGCGGTGGCCGTGATCGACCTCGCGACCAAGCAGATCGCGAGCTTCGTCCTGGGCACCCAGGGCGATGTGTCGATCCCCCTCATCCACCAGGCTGTCCGCCTCAGGGTCATTCTCAACGACCAGTCCGCGTTTGGCGTGTCGCTCGGCCCCTATACGTGGCACATCAACCTTGTGCTGACCGCCGTCGCGCTCCTGTTGTGCCTCTCCCTCTGCCGAGCACTCGCCGTCATCGACCACTGGTCTCCCGTGATGCTGGGGCTCATCACCGGCGCCGCAACTGGCAATCTCGTCAGCCTGATCTCCTCTCCCGAGGGCGTCCCGGATTTCATTGCCGTGCGCAGTGCCCACGGGCACGAGCTCGTATTCAACCTGGCCGACGTGGCCGCTGTCATCGGCGTGGCGCTCCTCATCCGCACGACCTGGGCCGTCGCGCGCGCCCTCGCGCACCCACGAGAAACCAGACCGGGACCACGCCAGCCCAGCCCTGACCGCACAAACCCACTGATCGGCGGGTAGGGCCGACGCCATGCGGCACCCGCCGTCACCGTCTGCACCACGTGACGCGCCCACCGTTCCCCAAGTCCCCAAGGTGCCATGTATTGCGCCCAATGCGGCACCCTGGTTTCTGCAAACTCTCGCTTTTGTGTCGGATGTGGCGTGCGCGTGACAGACCCGGCCGCGGCGGCCGCGGGCACGCTCACGCTGACAGCGAGCGGGGACGAGCAACTTCTCAGCTCCGTGCGCCGCGCCCTGGCGGCAGAGTACGACGTCGAGCACGAGCTCGGGCGCGGCGGGATGGCAGTGGTGTTCAAGGCACGCGACAAGGAGCTCGACCGACCGGTCGCGCTCAAGGTGCTGCCGCCGGAGCTCGCGCCGGTCGCGACGGTCGCAGACCGGTTCAAGCGCGAGGCAAGGCTCGCGGCCTCGCTCGATCACCCGAACATCATCCCGGTGTATCGCGTCGCCCAGGCGGGCGGCGTGCTGTATATGGCGATGAAGTTCATCGACGGACGTTCCCTCGATGCAGTCGTCGCGGACACCGGACCGCTCCCCCTTGCGGTCATCCTGACGGTGCTGCGGGCGGCCGCGCGAGCCCTCGCTTTCGCACACGACCACCGCATCGTCCACCGCGATATTAAAGGCGCGAACATCCTCATCGATCGCGATGGACGCGTCGTGGTGTCCGATTTCGGCATTGCGCGGGCGGTCGAGTCGTCGACGCTGACGGCGACCGGCGTCATGATCGGCACCCCGCACTTCATGAGCCCCGAGCAGTGCTCGGGCAAAGCCGTCGGTCCGCAGTCGGACCAGTACTCGCTCGGCGTCGTCGCGTACCAATTGCTCACCGGTTCGGTGCCGTTCGACGGCGACTCACTCCCCGAGATCCTGCAACACCACTGGTTCACGCCGCCGCCCGACATCAGCATGTCGCGCCCGGATACCCCCGCCGCACTCACGGCCGCGGTCCTCCGGCTGCTCGCGAAAGATCCCGCCGAACGGTTTCAGTCGACCAACGATCTCGTCGCCACGCTCGAGAGCATCCCGTTCCCTGCGGCCGAGCGCGCGGCGGGAGAAGCAAGACTTCGCGCCCTCGCCGCCCCGAAGGCTGCGGCGCCCGTCGCAGGAGCCGGTCACACCGTCCCCGCCCTCACGGCCCCCCCAGCAGACGTTGCGCCTGCCGCACCCGCTCCAGCGGCACCCGGCCCCGCTGCAGTTCCGCGAACCGGCGCGCGGCAGGCCGCGCCAACGCAACCGATCGCAGCGACGTCGCACACCGTCCCCGCAACTCAGGTCGCACCTCGCGGAGCTTTGGAGGTGCAGCCGGCTCCGGCGAGGTCGGCCGCCACCGTCGTCGAGGGGGCACGCGGCGACGCGCGCGGTCCGGCCGCCCAAGCACCGACTGCGCGACGGAAGCCGCCAGCGCCGGCGCGACGCGGCCGCAGCACGAGACCCTGGCGTCTCGTTGCCAGCGTGCTCGTCGTGCTCCTGTGCCTCACTGGCGTCGTCAAAGCGGTCAGTGTCCGCCGAAGCGCAGTGGCAGCCGGCAAATCGCCCGCGCTGCCGCCCCGCCTCGACGCGACAGCCATGCGGGACGCCGGTGACAGAGCGTACCGGGCCGGCGCCTACGAGCTCGCCCGCCGCTTCTTCGTGCGAGCCGTAGCCGCCGACCCGACCGACCAGCGCGCCCAAGACCAACTGGCGTGCGCGCTATCGAAGCTCGGTCGCACCGATGGCCCGCAGCCGAGCAAAGGGAGTTGTGGGTAGAGCGAGACGCTAGACGCTGGACGTCTCGCTCCTATGAGCTCACCGCCGCTTCCTGCACGGCCCCGGCCCTGTTCCCCTCCACGACGCGATCCGCGCTCCCCCACACCACCCATCGCCCGGAGGTGGTTTGCGTCGCGATGCGCGCGGGCAGCGTCACGCTGAAAACGCTGCCTCGTCCGACGACACTACTCACCACGATGTCGCCGTCCATGAGACGCGCCAGCCGCCGCGACACCGATAGGCCGAGACCCGTGCCGCCGGCGCGCCGCGTCGCCTTCTGCTCGACCTGCCAGAAGGGATCGAAGATGCGGTCGAGGAACTCGGCGGAAATGCCGATGCCCGTGTCGCCTATCGTGAGCTCGAGGCCACGATCGACCAACCGTGCCCGCAGCCATACACTGCCGCCCGCGTCCGTGAATTTGACCGCGTTTGACAGCAGGTTGACGAGGATCTGCCGGACTTTGTGCGGATCGGTATGGACCACGAGCTGGGGATCGAGTCGCCCCACCGTGAACGTCACGCCTTTCTCCGCAGCCAGAGGCTCGATCAGCGCGGCCGCTTCATCCAGGACGTTGTTGACCCTCGCGACCTCGTAACGGACTTCTTCTTTCCCCGCTTCCGCGCGCGAGTAGGTCAGGATCTCGTCGATCAGCTGCAGGAGATGCCGCGCGCTGACCTTGATGCGCCCGAGCTGTTGTTGTTGCGCTTCCGTCACCGGGCCCGTGATCCCGTCGGCCAGCAGCTCCTGGTATCCGATGATGGCGCTGAGCGGCGTCCGCAGCTCGTGCGACATGACCGCCAGGAAATCGCCCTTTGAACGGTTCGCGCTCTCGGCGTCGCGGCGCGCGGCCTGTTCGCGGACGAGGAGCCGGGCGCGTTGTACGTCGGTCGCATGCACCACACGTGCGCTCCGGGCCACGAGCCAGACGAGCGCCACGCTGCTCGCGACCACGAAGAGCGACGGGCCATCCGCCCGGTCCCAGAGATCTGCGCGCTGCCCCCATAGCCAGATCCAGCCCAGCACGATCGGCAGGAGGACTGCCGCCGGCAGCAGTCGGCGGGCCAGGACGCCGCCCGCCGCGTCGTCGATGAGAATCGCGGCGAGGCCCGCGGTCCGGCGGGCGAAGATCGTTCCCACGCTGAGCGCGGCGACTGCAACCGCCGTGAAGATCGACATGCCGCCGATGTGGGCAATGTTGTACAGATGCGCCGCCCCGTTCACATACCCGACGATCGCGGTGAAGGTGACGAGCAGCGCGATCGTAGCCGCCCACTGCGCGGGGCGACGCCCGCGCTTCAACTCGATGTCCAACGTCGCCAGCGACAGCCCAAGGAGCAGCAGCGGAATCGTTGCGTTGGCCGCCGGGCGTCCGGGAGCGAACGCCGGCCCGACCGCCTGCAGCGCTTGACCGAACAGCAGGAGATCGACGCCGATGCTGCGCCCGGTCACGATCTCGTACGTGAAAACGCTGGCGAACACGATGACCGCGCAGGCGAGCACGCGCGAAAGCACCAGCGACCAGGTGGGCAGCGAGCGATCACGCCCAAACCACAGCGACGCACCGGCGAGCAGCAGGCCGACGCCCGTGAGCGGCCATACCACCAGGCCACTACGGCTCCACGCGAGCACAAGTGGCCCTCCGATCGCCCAGACCGTCAGCACGGCGATCGCGAATGCAACGACACCCGCCCCAGCGAGCCCGGGCAACCGTAGGAAGAACTGAATCCCCCGGCGCGGCGCGACAACCATGGCCCCAAGGTGCTTCACGGCCGAGTGAACCCGCAAGGCGGCGCGCTGGACCGAGTCCTCGCGACCAGCCTCCTCACCGTCCGGCGGAACGTCGTGCCGGTATCCCCGTGTCACCGTTCCGGCAACCTTCGCGACAACGCCGTCCGTGAGCCGCCGGTGCACTAGCGAAGCCGCTCAGCGGCCTCGGCGATGCGATCGATGTAACTGGCCACGGATTCCTCCGGCCCGCGCGCCGGCAGCACGTACGCAGGATCGTCGGGCTGCTCGACTCGGCTGAGGTGCCGCGCGGTCGGGGTATCGATGAACAGGTCACCGCCCTGCGCCTCCACCGCAGACTCGAACTGGTCGACCGCGTCGAGGAGATCCGCCATCTCGCTCGGTGACTCACGCCCCGTGAGCCCCACGCCGCGCCCCCGCAGTCGAGCAGCCACCTCTTGCTCGACGCTGTGCCGCTCCTCATCCCGGTGCGGGTCGAGCGCGCGCTGCAACTCTTCAAAAGTGCCCCGCTCGACCGGCGGACTGGGGCGTTTTTCGGATGGAAGGCGAGGATCCGTCATCGAAATCGTACCGAACGGTCAACGGGTGAGTGTGCGCTTTCGGGGCTCAGAGACCACGCCGGCCCTACAGATCGCCAGTTGCCGTTGCAGTATAGCGCGGATGGCACTCGCGCGGAGGCTCCACTCAGCGCGACACAACCTACCGAGCTCCGCTGTACTCGCCTACTGCATCCGAACTTCTTGCTTCACGCCGCGCCGGCAAACCGGTCGAGCGTCGCCCGTTCTTCGGGAGTGAGACTGCGCACGCCCGTTTGATCCACCTTGGCGAGCAACCGCACGATCTCGTCGCGATTGACGGGATGCAGATCGTCGAGACGGATCTCACGCCATCGCCGTAGTTGATCGCCGTCGCCGAACACGCGCGGCTGCGCCGTGGGCCCGACCTGACGCCGCCATTGTCGCGCCGGCGATCGCCACGCGTGGACGGTCAGATAGAGAAACCCGGCGGCCGCGCCCCCAAGGTGCGCGAAGTGGGCAACCCCTGCGCCACCGATCCCGAACGCACCGCTGAGATCCCGAGATGACGTAAAGCAGGATCAACAGCCACGCCTCGACCGGCACGACGCCGTAGAGGTAGAAGCGCACGCGCGGCCAATACCGCGCAAACGCGACCATCACACCCATGATCGCCCCCGACGCACCAACGATCGGCACCATGCGAGTCGCCGGGATCGCAAACGAGAGCAGTGCGCCCGCGATGCCACTGATGAAGTACAGCGTCAGAAACGATCGCCCCCCCAACCGCTCTTCGACGCGCGGCCCGAACCAGAAGAGCGCCAGCATGTTGAAGAGGATGTGCAGCCACCCCCCGTGCACGAACAGATACGTGATCGTCGTCCACGGGCGCACGAGGATGAACGCGGGCACGAACCACAGCATCTGGGTGAGCGGCGGGTACAGCTGCTGTGCAACGAACACAACGACGTTCAGGACAATGAGCCGCAGCACCCAGGGAGTCATGGCGGAAAGTTAGTGAAAATCCGGGATTCGGGATTCAGAACGTCAGGCTCTCTTGAAGAACTGCACCGCCCGCTCATGCTGTTCAGCCGCCTTCCGTGTCTTGAACGTGCCGAGGTTGCGCCGCTTTCCCGTCTTCGGGTTCCGCTTCTTCGAATACAGACGATACTCACCGGATTTGAGTTTTCTGATCATGCTTGCCTCCTCGCTCTCAGCACGTTCGCCATCGTGGTCGTCGCGGTCAGCGCCTGATTCACGTCGAGTGGATCGAGTGTCGTCTACAACGCGTAACTGGTGCCGCCGCCGCTCGCCGTCAGCGTCGTGTCGTCCACCGCGACGTGAGTGCTGATGTCGACGGTCGCAGGCCGCCCGCAACTTTCGCCTTCCAGTAGCCCGACGCCGTCCGGCGAATCGACACCGCAAGGCCAATCAACTTCTGCGCGCGTGACAGTCGACATCCGACCAGCAGGCAGCGACCACCGTGACGGCACGATCCTGAGATGCCCGGCCGAGAGATCTGGGGCTGCCATCGGCGGCGGCATTCCGATGGGCACCCCGCTCGCGTCGAGCGCCGGGGAGGATCGACAGCGCAACGGTGCCGAACTCGACTGGAGTACCGTGCGCACTCGGCAACGCCCGCGCAACTCGAGCCTCCCCAGCGGTTTGAAGCGCCTCGAGCCCCGCCACGACGGTCGGGAGGAGCGAGAGGATGAGGCCGCTAAAGATGAGAAAAATTCGGCGCATTGGTGGAACCGCCGTTCAGCGTCGGGGTTCGAAACGCTGGAAAATGGAGTTGCAACCTAATTGCTGATGTGTCCGTTATTCCTCGTGTCGACGCTGGCCTGACGCTTGCGTTAGCCCTCACCCGCGTCACCCCAGCTGCTACACACGAGTCCGCTGCTTACTCTCACTTGGACTGGCCCCATGAATCAGACGGCTGTTGCCTCCCCGCGGCCCGCTGTGACGCACCACCTGGATCACGCTGAGCTGCTGCTCCTGGACAACGCCATAGCCCGCCTGGCCGAACGCTACATCGCGAACGGAACGCTGAGCGCCGCCCAGCGCGGCGTGCTCGGCGAGTATCGATCAGACCTGGCCGCATTGGCGCCGGACTTGGCCGGTCCAGCGCGTGAATACGCCGATCAAGTGATGGCGTTGGCGCGCACGATCCTGGATGCTCAACCGGACGCGACCGTTCTCGAGCTCGCCGATGGCTCGGGCGGCGCACACCGGGCAGCGTAAGGGAAAAGCGGGATCAGGGTTCAGAGCCCGTACAACTCCCCATACTTCGCTCGCAGCACACTCACCAGGATCGCAACGTTCGGCGGCTCGCCGGTTGCACGTTGCACCAGAGCCGGCGCGCTGAGGCTGTGGCCATGCCGGTGCACGTTCGCGCGGAGCCAGTCGCGCAACGCGCCAAACTCGCCGCGAGCCATCGCCACGTCGAGATCACCAATCGCACGCTCCGCCGCAGCGTACAGCTGCGCGCTGTACACATCCCCGAGGGTGTAGCCAGGGAAGTAGCCGATCGACCCGGCCGCCCAGTGAATGTCCTGGAGGCATCCCTCCGCATCGGTGGCCGGAGCCACGCCCAGGTATTGCGTGTACAGCGCGTTCCACGCCTCGGGGACATCGCGCGCCGCGAGCGTACCGGAGATGAGCTGCCGCTCGAGCTCGAATCGCACGAGCACGTGCAGGTGGTACGTGAGCTCATCGGCCCGTACCCGGTTGGTAGACGGCGCGACCGCGTTCGCGGCGAAGTAGGCCTCTGCCGTCGACAACCCGCCCAACGCGCTGGGAAACGCATCGCGAAGCACCGGCAGACAGTAGTGCCAGAAGGCGTGGCTTCGCCCGACACGATTCTCCCAGAGTCGCGCCTGGGCTTCGTGCAGCCCGTGGGACGCCGCTTCGCCGAGTGGAGTGCCGAACTCGCGCGGGTCGAGCCCCTGATCGTACAGGCCATGACCACCCTCGTGCAGAATGCCGTAGAGCGCGGCCGTCACGTCCTGCGTATCGTAGCGAAGGGTGAGTCGGCAGTCGCCGGGACCAATGTGGATCGCGAAGGGGTGGGCACTCGTGTCGAGTCGCCCCGCCGAAAAATCGAACCCGATCGCCGCTGCGATCGACGCCATGACCGCGTGCTGCTGCTCGATCGGGTACGTCGCCTGGAACGCGTCTCGGCGGGGCTGACGGGACGACGACGTCACCGCAGCGACCAGCGGCACGAGCTCGACCCGAATGCCGTCATACAGCCGGCAGATGTCGCGCGTCGTCGCACCCGGCTCATACTCGTCGAGCAGCGCATCGTACGGCTCGTCGACGTAGCCGATCGCGTCCGCTTCCGCCCGACGCAGAGCGACAATGCGCTCGAGCCACGGACGAAAGCGCGCGAAGTCGTCGTCCGCCCGCGCGATGACCCACTCCTGCTGCGCCAGGGTCGTGACGCGCGACAGCTCCTCCGCGATCGCAAGCGGGATCCGCGCCTCGCGATCAAAGGTCCGGCGAATCTCCCGCACATTGGCCGCCTCGGGGGATTCGGGGTCCCGCACGAGCGGCGAGGCCTCGACGATCTCCAGCAGCTCCCGCGTACGTGGGTCGGTTGCGCGCCCGTGCAACTGCGTCGTCAACCAGGCCGACTGATCGCTTCGGTGTGCGAGGCCGGCCGCGGGCACGTAGGTCTCCTCATCCCACGACAGCAGATCCACGCATGACGCGATGATCGCCTGTTCTCGTGCGCGACCGATCAATTCGACGTAGGCCGATTCGGCATCCATGCGGGACTCGTGCCTCACCAACGCGGCGCGCGCACCCGGGGCCAGGGGCGGCCGGTCTGGTGCGAGCGCGGTACGCGCCGCAAACTAGCCATCATGGCGCAGGCTTCCTACCCCGACCGGGAGTGCGCCCCGCGCGCGCCGCAGCGTGCGATCGCCCGCTGAAGCGATCGGCCTGAGCGACCGTGCGCTGGATGCCCTCGTCCAGGCGGCGCTCGCGCGCATCTCCCCGCGCGCGCTCAAGCGACTGGACACCGCGTTGCACGCGGAGGCGGAGCGTGGACGACTGACATACCTGCGGGACGGCGAACCAGAGACGGTTCGCGTATTCCCGTACCCCATCGTGGTCGTGCCCGAGCAAGTGCAGTACGTGCACGCGGTCACGCTCGCCGTCCAGAACGCACTGAAGCGCATCATCGAGTTCTATCGCGGAGACGCGGGCGTGCGCGCTCTGCTCCCCCTGACGGGGGGCGAAGAGCGGTGGTTGTGGGAGTGCCTGGGTCCGAGCCTGCACGTGTCGAATCCGGTGTTTGGCCGACTCGACGCCATCGCCGACTTCGCAGGACCCGAGTGGCAGGACTCGATCCGGTTTCTCGAGCCGAATCTCACGGGAGTCGGCGGCCTGCACATGGTGCCGACGTGCGACCGTATCGTCACCGATCTCGTCGTGCCCATTCTGGCGGCCACCGAGCCCGGCCTGACGCTCGAGCGCGGGCAGGACGTGCGTGAGCTGCTGTTGCAGACGGTGCTCGATCATGGCCGCTCGATCGGGCGGCGCGTGCAGCACCTGTGTCTCGTCGAGCCGAAGTACGCCGGAAGCGGCCCCGAAGAGCAACAGGCACTGGCCGAATACCTGCGTCGGGAATACGGCCTGCGGATCACGCACGCGGATCCGGCGGAGTTGGAGCTCAAAGGCGGCGACGTCTGCTACAGCGGCTCGCCGATCGACATCGCGTATCGCGACTACGCCGTGGCAGACCTCCTCGAGCTGGAGTCCGAAGGGGTGGACATCGAGCCGATGCGCGTGTTGTTCCGGCAGAATCGCGTCGTGTCGTCGATCGCGGGAGAGCTGGATCACAAAAGCAGCTTCGAGATCCTGACGTCACCGCAGTACGCGGACCGGTACTTCACGGCGGACGAGCGCCAGCTCTTTCATCGACATGTCGCATGGACGCGCGTGGTCGCGGAGCGCCGCACCGAGTTGCCCAACGGACGCTCGGCCGAGCTGGTGCCGTGGATCCGGCGCCAGCGTGAGCACCTCGTCCTCAAACCGAGCCGCGGCTACGGGGGCGATGACGTGGTGATCGGCCCGAGCGTGACCGAGGCGGTCTGGGATGCGACGCTCGAGCGCGCACTGGGCGGCAGCGACCAGTGGGTGACGCAGACGCTCGTCCCGATCTTCGACCGAGAGTATCGGATCGCCGACGACGGTGACACGCGGCTGGTCCACGTGTTCACCGTCCTCGGGTTCTTCGCCAGCCGCGATGGCCTTGCCATGATGGCGCGCGCGTCGCGCGCCGACGTCGTCAACGTCGCCCAACACGGCGGCCTGTGCGCGGTGCTGATTGGGAGGGCGTGAGGGGCCAACTGCGAACGGCGGGGTCAGGGATCAGGGGTCACGGATCAGGGGAACCAAAGGAAAGGCAGGTCCCCCTGCACCGTGACCTGCCCTGGACCGGTAGGGGCGACGCATTGCGTCGCCCGCCGTGGCCGGGCCGAACGACGACAAATCGGTGCACCAACACCGCTCCAGCCTCCGCGCTTTGTTCCCTGACCCCTGACCCCTGATCCCTGACACCGTTCTTAGGATCCCTTATACGTCACCTTCCACACTCGGCCGTTCTGGTCATCCGTGACGTAGAGTGAGCCGTCGGGCCCTTCGGCGAGGCCAACCGGCCGATGGTCGGCCTTGTCCGGCTGCATCACCTTTCCCGCGAATCCATCGGCGAACGTCTCGTGTGTGCTGTCCGGGTGCGCTGACCACGGCACGAAGGTGATGTTGTAGCCACCCTGCGGCAACGGCGCACGATTCCACGAGCCGTGAAACGCGATGAACGCGCCGCCCTGGTAATGCGCGGGGAATTGCGTGCCGCGATAGAAATGCATGTCGTCGGGTGCCCAATGTCCGGGGTACCAGCCGACCGGCGCACGCTTGCGGGCGCAGAGGCCGACCGTCTTGCCGTTGCCCCCGTACTCCGGCGCGAGCACCAGCTTGCCTTGCTGACCATCGAAGTAGCAGTACGGCCACCCGTAATCGCCCCCCCGCACCACCTGCACCACTTCTTCCGCCGGCAGCTCGGCGCTTTGCGCCATGGTGTACTCCTTGGGCCAGTTCTCTCCCAGCTGATCGCGGCCATGCTGCGTCACGTACAGCTTCCCGTCCGCAGGATTGATCGAGTACCCCTCGGCGTTGCGCAATCCGGTGGCGAAGCGCGCCTTGGCCGAGAACGCCTGGCCCGTCTTCTTGGCATCGTACTTCCAGACACCGGCGCGCGTCGACAACTCGGGGCACGGCTTCACGCCGGGCGCCTGCAGCGCCCGGTCCTTCGCTTGGCAGGAGTTCGAGGCGCTGCCCATGTCCACGTACAATGCCCCGGTCGAGTCGATGAGGAAGGGGTGCATCGTGTGGCCGTGCTCAATGGGCATGCCGCTCAGAACGACTTCGGTCGTCGTGTCAGGCACGAGCGCGCCTGGCTCCAGCTTGTAGCGGACGATGTTGGAGCCGTCCTCGGCGTACACATATCCACCGTACACCGCGATTCCGGTGCCCCCCGTGTGCGGCTGCGTCCCGTCCGAACCGAAGCGGGCGATGATGCTCGCATGCCCACTGTGATTCGTGTCGCGGAGCGCCACGATCACCCCGCCCGGGTGTGGAGGCGGACCGTTCTGCCCGCGTGACGGGGTTGTGTTGACGTAGACGTCGCCATTGGGAGCGACCGCGATGTGGCGCCCGTGGCCAATGGTGTCGGCAAAAACCGTGGCGCAGAATCCCGCCGGCAGTGTCAACGTCGTGTCACACGCCGTCGTCGCAGCCGCGCTGGTCGCTGTCGACGACTTTTCGCCACCACTGCAAGCACACGCCGCGAGGATCGCGGCTGAAGACAGGAAGGAGCCCACACAGCGCACAAGTGTCGCACGCGATCGCAGCATCTCTCGCCTCCGTTGTAGTTCGCTAACCCTGATGCCTGTCGTTCCGTCTACTTTCTACTTTCTGTGCTTCTACTCTCTCGGGCGCTTTAGCGCATCCCCCATCGTGCGTCGGACAGTGTACAACGAGATCTGCTGATGCACAGCCCCTTCGTCGTACGGACGGATCTCGGTATTCGCGAGCGCGAGACCGTGGGCCGATAAACTCTCGAGAAACGCCGGCGCCGCCACCCGCCCCGGATCGGCGATCGTCGCGATCCCGCCCGGCGCCAACGTCTGCAGAATTGCGAAGGCGATGAGCGGCGCGTAGTGCTGCTCGTAGAGCACGTCCGCCGCGATCACCCGATCAAACTGTCCGAAGTCGGAGGGGAATGTGCGCCAGTCGACCAGCCGCGTATCGGGCACGCAATGCAACGCATGCCACGCGTTGGCGATCGTAAAACGCAATGCGGCTTCATAATAGTCGGTGGCTGTCACCGCGTAGCCGGCGCGCAACGCGGCGATGGTCGCTAGCCCCAGACCGCATCCGAGCTCGAGCAGACGGGGCCGCGGCTCCGCTGCCGGGAGGGGAGTCTCCGCCAATACAGTGGCGAGCACGCGCGCCGACGGCCAGATGTCAGCCCAATACGGCAGCCGCTCATCGCGCACGAAATCAGCTTCGCTGATGAGATCATCGGGGTTCCGCGGACGCAGGATTTCGACCTCCCACCCGCCCACGGACACCGTTTCGACTGCCGTGACGAACTCCCGCTCGAGCGCGCCCCACACCACCGCCGGCGCCGCGTTTGCACACATCGATCGCTGCCCCGGTCGAGTTGTTATCTCCTTTCTCCTTTCTACCGCCGCGAAGCGGCGGTCGGTTCTCCGGTATTCGGATCGCGCAGCCCGTGTCGCGACTCGTACTTGGTGATGAAATACAACGTCAGGCTGGTAAAGCCGCTCAGCGCCACCGCGATCTCGAACCGCCCATAGCCGACCGCAGCGCCCAGAATGCCCGTCGACCAGATCGCGGCGGCGGTCGCCGTACCGCGCACGCGGTTCCCCCCGAGCCGGACGATCGCGCCGCCACCGATGAATCCGATCCCGGTCACCAGGCCTTGCAAGATGTGTGTCTGTTGATCGGACGAGATGCCGAACACCTGGCCCGCGAGGAGAACGAGCGAGCAGGACGCCGCGGCAACGACGGGGAACGTCCGCAACCCCGCGCTGCGGTCGTCACGCGCCCGCTCGACGCTGATCGGGAACGTCAGCACCCAGGCTAACGCAATCTTCCCGATGAGGGAGATGAACAGCGCCACATCAAAGTGGACGTCCTGCATGACCTGGCGAATGAGCGAAGTCCACATAGGGTAAGGCGAGGTTGGAGCGTAGGACGGCAGACGCTGGACGCTGGACGCTAGAGACAAACCTCGAGGCCAGCTAGATGCAGCGTGCCTGGCCTCGAGGTTTCTCTCCGACGTCCAACGTCTAACGTCTAGCGTCCAGCGTCTAACGTCCAGCGTCGAGCCTTTTAGATTCCCCTCCACCCATGTCTACTATCGAGCATCGTCATGTCGGGCCCCGGATGAGCCAAATGATCATTCACGGGGACACCGTGTACCTGGCTGGCCAGGTAGCCAATCGGACCGCCGGCGGATCGGTCGCCGAGCAGACCCGAGAAATCTTGGCCCGGATCGACCAGTTCCTCGCTGAAGCTGGCACCGACAAGTCCAACATCCTGCAGGCCACTATCTGGCTGGCCGAGATCTCGTCATACGCCGAGATGAATGAGGTGTGGGATACCTGGGTGACCCCGGGCAAGCCACCGACGCGTGCCTGCGTCGAGGCGGCGCTCGCCGGCCCAGCCTACGCGGTCGAGATACGGGTGGTGGCGGGGAAGCCCTGAGTTAAGGGGTCAGGGGTCAGGGGTCCCAGACCCCGCAGGTCAGCCCCTCAACCCCGTACTCACAAACTTCGTCTCCAAGAACGCATCCATCCCCTCCGGCCCGCCTTCTCGACCGAGGCCGGATTCTTTGAAACCGCCGAACGGGGCCTGTGCCGTCGACGGAAGCGGGTCGTTGATCCCGACGATGCCGAACTCGAGACGCTCGGCGACTCGCCACGCGCGCGAGAGGTCGTTGGTGTAGGCGTACGCCGCGAGCCCGTACTTGGTCGCGTTCGCGCGCTGCACCACTTCGTCCTCTGTCGCGAAGCTGGTGACCGGCGCGACTGGGCCAAAGGTCTCCTCGCGCATGACACGCATCCCGTCGTGCACACCGGCCAGGAGCGTCGGAGCGAAGAAGTGCCCGCGCTCATGGTCCGCTGGACGGTCGCCCCCGACGACGACTTGCGCCCCGGACGCGACCGCGTCGCGCACGTGCGCGTCGACCTTCTCTACTGCGGCCGCATCGATGAGTGGGCCGATCTGCACCCCTTCGGTGAGACCATCGCCGACCCGAAGCGCGCGGATCTGCGGCGCCAACGCTTGCAGAAATGGCTCGAGGACCGACGCATGTACGTAGAATCGGTTCGCGCACACGCAGGTCTGGCCCGCGTTCCGGAACTTGGATGTGATCGCGCCACGCGCGGCCGCCTCAATGTCCGCGTCGGCAAACACGATGAACGGCGCGTGGCCTCCCAGCTCGAGTGAGACGCGCTTGACCGAGGCCGCCGCCTCGCGGGCCAGATGCTTGCCGACTTCCGTCGAGCCCGTGAACGTGATCTTCCGCACCGCGGGGTGCTGCAACATCTCGGCGCCCGCGGGCACGGGATCGTGCGTGGGCACGACGTTGAGCACGCCCGGGGGCAGTCCGGCATCACCAAGGATCGCCGCGATCCGGAGTGCCGTGAGCGGGGTCTGTTCCGCAGGCTTCAACACCACGGTGCATCCCGCGGCAATTGCAGGCCCCACTTTTCTTGTGACCATCGCGGCCGGGAAATTCCACGGCGTGATCGCCGCAACGACTCCGACCGGCTGGCGGAGCGTGAGCAATCGCTTGCCAGGGACCGACGCCGGAATCACGCGCCCGTAAATGCGCTCGGCCTCGCCCGCGGCCCAACCCAGGAAGCTCGCTGCATAGGCGATCTCGCCGCGCGCCTCGGCGAACGGCTTGCCGCCCTCGAGGGTAAGCGTCCGAGCCAGGCTGCCAGACTGCTCGAGCATCAGCGCTTCCGCTCGTCGAAGAACGCGCGCGCGCTCGAGCGCCGGCGTATCGGACCACGCTGGCAGCGCCCGGCTCGCATCGTCTATCGCACCGCGCACATCCTCGCGATCGGCGTCAGCGACCGTCGCAACCGGCTCGAGCGTGGCGGGATTGTAGACCGTGAAACTGCGCTTCGCCCTGCGCCGCTCTCCACCGACCCACAACCCCTCGCTGGGCGGGGCACTGGGCGCGGCCCCTGCGGTGCGCGGCTCGGTCACACCCGCCGCCGCGCTCTGTACCCGGGACGTTGTCATACGCCAAAGCTAGCCAAGCTTCGACGTCTGCGATGCCGGCAGTTCCCCCTCGCGGGGCCGGCCTCAGTTGCGTATTATTGTTGAGGCTGGCGGCGCCCCAGATGGCCCTGCCGCACCCTATCCCAAACGCCAATTGCACGTTGCCCGATGTCCACCAGATGTTTACGTGAGGCGACCTCACGTGACAGGGGAACTTATTGCAACGAAACGGACTATCTAAGCCGTATGGACAGAGTGATCATGCAGCACTTCGCGGTCACCCTCGCGTTGACACCTCGCAGTTGCGAGGCGATCAAGCATGCGCTCTCAGCCGCCGGAATGGGTGGCGAGGGCGGCGGGCTACGGATCAGTGCGCATCGCGGGCGTGATGGAGTGGAATATCGCTTCGGGGTCGAGGCGCAAGCCGCCGAAACCGATTACGTGATCGAACAACACGGGGCTCGCGTCTACGTTGACCCGTTTTCTGCACCGCTTTTGGATGGAGGGTCGGTCGACTTTGTTCCGGCGGGGACTGAGCAGGTGTTCGCGTTGACCCCGCCACGATCGGTCGCACGGTGGCAACCGAGGCTGGTCGCGTAACGAGAGCAGGTAGCGAGCCGAGCAGTTTGTGGGGCGGCCGCTTTGGGGGCCGCCCCGTGTGTTCTCCCAGAGTCGCCTGATTGATCTCCCAGAGTCGCCTGATTGATACTGTATGCAGCGGAGGAGTGGAATGGACGTGACGACCAAGGCTGAGCGACCCACCCGGCGCAGTCGAACAAGGGCGGGGACACAGCCTGCGATCGGCGGGGCTGAAGGACAGGAGCTGCTCGATCTCTACATTGCAGAGCTCGGGCGTATGCCCGTATTGTCGGCTGCCGCCCAGAAGGACATCGCGCGGCGGATGCGCAACTCGGCCCTGCCGGCGCGCGACCGCGCCGCTGCGCGCGCCGAGTTGATTAATGCGAACCTGCGCTTCGCGTTTTCGATTGCCAAGAAATACCAGCATCGCGGTCTCGCCCTCGAGGACCTCGTCGGCGAAGCCAATGCGGGCCTCTGTCGCGCCGCCGACAAGTATGACCCCGACGTGGGGGTCAACTTCATCAGCTACGCGGTCTGGTGGATTCGCCAGGCACTGCACGCGTCCATCACCACCAAGGGACGCTCGGTGCGGTTGCCCCTCGGTCGGGCCGGCGACCTGTCCAAGGCCGTCAAGGCGCAGAGCATCCTCCGCGGAACGCTGCGCCGCGAGCCGACCAACGAGGAGATCGGTGAGGCCTGCAACCTGAGCCCCGAGATCGTCGAGAGCCTGCTCGGGCTCGTACAGCCCGAACGGTCGCTCGACGACCCACTCGACGGCTCCGCGGGTGGCGATGGCCGCTCGCGCACACTCGCCAGCGTGATTCGGGCCGAAACCGAGGACGGCGACGACCGCCTCCCCGGTACGCTCGAGGAAGAGTCGCGTCGCGAGGCGGTCCGTCGTGCGCTGGCACCCCTGCCGCCGCGCGATCGCCGGGTACTCGTACTGTACTATGGCCTCGAGTCCGGCGAGCCGAAGACGTTGGACGAGATCGGCCGCATGCTCGGTGTCACGCGTGAGCGCGTCCGCCAGCTCCGCGACCGCGCACTCGCTGCCCTGCGCGACGGTGGCGCCGCCGACATGCTCAGGGACTGGGCGGCGTAACGCCGAAGGCGTTACGCAGAGAGTAGAAGCACAGAAAGTAGAAAGTAGACAAAGACGAAGGGCTGGGACCTGTCCCAGCCCTTCGTCCTTTCCTTTGCCGTTCATCTCCTTTCTCCTCTCCCCTCACTCCTCTCTCAAGGCTAACGCGCCAGCGCGTTAGCCTTGCGGCGCTGCCATATTCCCGCACGCAATCACCATCCCCGTGTTGCTCGGCGCGGCCAGGACCTCGACGAAGTAGTCGCCCGCTTTCGGTGGCGGCAGCGTCTGCTGCGTCTTGGCCGTCGCGGTCCCGTCATTGCCTACTTTGAGCGGAGGGTAGGCGCGGTCCGAGCCGTACACCCCGCGATCGTTGCCACACGTCCCCTCATGCACCGCCCACGGATGGACGCCCCCAGGCGCCGCGTTCGCGATCGCGATCGAGATGAGTGCTCGCCCCGTATCACCAACGGCCGGCGGGGCCATCCATGCGGACCCATGGATCTCGACCGCCCCGCGCAGATCCTTTGGACTCGCCAGTGTTGCGGTCCAACGCGCCGACACGGGAATCGATGGCGCTGGATTGACTTCGACCGAATGGTGACACCCGGTCGCCATGACCACGAGCGCCGCACTGCTCAACCAATACCGCCACATCGATGCTCCGGCTCCCGAGAGTTGTGTTCGTTCGCACGGTACCGCACACTCCAACCGACTCTCGATTACGGTTGAAGTCGCGGGTGAGCCGCGCATTGGCTCACTGCACGCGCATGCGCGCCCCCTACACCAAAGCGAATTCCGTGCGAGAGCGCCGGAGCGCATCGACGGTTGACGGGATCCGCTCTGATCGACGAGACTGCTTGTGTCGTGTGCCGCTACGCTCGCGTTCGCCGCTGCAGCGCAGACGCAGGACCGGATACACGAGCGTTGATCTGCACCGGACGCCATGCATCACCATCTCACCGAGGCGCTGTGTCCGCCACCGTTCCTGACACCATGCAGTTCATTGAGTGTGAGCATCCCGGCCCGCCGGACGTGCTGCGCATCACGACGGGACCGACACCGCGGCCACGCGATGACGAGGTCCTCGTTCGAGTGGCGGCAGCGAGTGTCAATCGCCCGGATCTGTTGCAGCGCCAAGGCAAGTACCCGCCACCGCCGGGTGCGTCGCCGATCCTCGGTCTGGATGTCGCCGGCGATGTCGTTGCCGTGGGATCGCAGGTGCGGCGTTGGCGAATCGGTGATCGCGTCTGCGCGTTGGTGTCAGGCGGCGGCTACGCCGAATACTGCGCCGCGCCGGCAGAGCAGTGCCTGCCGGTGCCGCACGGGTTGTCACTGGTCGAAGCCGCTGCGATCCCGGAGACGTTTTTCACGGTGTGGACCAACCTGTTCCAGCGCGGACGCCTGGCCGCGGGCGAATCCGTTCTGATTCACGGCGGCGCAAGCGGGATCGGCACGACCGCCATTCAACTCGCGCGCGCACGCGGCGCACGCGTCTTCGCGACGGCCGGCTCCGCCGCCCGATGCGACGCGTGCGTGAAGCTGGGAGCGGAACTGGCTGTCAACTACCACGACACCGACTTCGTCGCAGCGGTGCGTGAGGCGACAGGAGGTCGGGGTGTCGACGTCGTGCTCGACATGGTCGGCGGCGCGTACGTCGAGCGCAATCTCGCGGTCCTCACCGTCGAAGGACGACTCGTCCAAATCGCGTTCCTGACGGCGAGCCGCGTCGAAGTCGATCTGCGCATCGTGATGACCAAGCGGCTGACCATCACGGGATCGACGCTGCGCCCCCGGTCGATCGCGGAAAAGGGGGCGATTGCCATGGATCTCGAGAGGCACGTGTGGCCCATCCTCGACAACGGGACGATTCGACCGATCATCTACCGCACGTTTCCGCTCGCCGAGGCGGCCGCCGCACACCGACTCCTCGAGGAGGGCGGCCACGTGGGCAAGATTGTTCTGCAGGTGTGACCACGCGTTTCCGTGCGGGGTAGGGGCGACGCCCTGCGTCGCCCGCCATTTGCCGTAGGGGCGACGCCACCCGTCGCCGTTCATCGCGCTCTGTTCTCGGGCGCGAACCGCCGGGGTCGTCGCATCGCCCCCGCAATGCCGCGTGGCTTCTCCGCATCACCGCCGCAACTCCGTCTGAAACGCCCCGCGTAACTCGTTTGCACGATGAGCCTTGGCGGATGCCCCGGCGTGGCCTGGGATTCGCAATTGGGCAAAACCGCGGATGTGGCTGGCACCACCGCGGATCCGAGCGCGCGACCCGTCAGCTCGACGGTGGTGGTGGCAGTCACTCGGTCGGTTCACCGTTCGCCTCGCAGCCCTCGATGCTTCGGCGTCTTTCGCAGGTTGCTCGACTGAAGTCGGTCGTTCGTACTCACGTCGTGAGTCGGCTCGCGCTGACGGCGTGGGCGATGATGATGGGATTGGCATCACTCATCGCCGGAGCGGTCGCCTTGTCCGTCCGGCTGGCGCCCCACGCGTCGCGACGCAGTACGGCGTCCACGCACGCCCCGGACGCGACCCGTCGCGCGCGCGGCACCCCAGTGCGTCTCGCCAATCTCGCTCCCTCGGTCATTTTTGCCGACGCCAGCACGCTCTCGTACCGCACGAGCCTCACCGACGACGCGCCGGACATCCAGGACGTCGTCCGCCGTGCAACCCCTGGCGGTCGGCCGACTGAACCCAGTATCGCCGTGCACACCGCGATCGGCGCGTGCCTCACATCCGACCTCGATGGCTCGGCACACGATCACGACCTGACGGTCACGTGGTTCTTCGCGGCCGACAGCGGCGCGCCACACGGCTCCGGCGAGTATGTCCTCTGGGAACAGCGAAACGACTCGACGCCAGTCGCACTCGTGCGGCATGTGCTGCGCGATGGACGCCGGCCATTTCTCGACTACCAATACGTCGTCCCGAGCGGTGACGGCGCTGACAGCATTGCCATCGTGCCGCGCACGATGCTCCCCATCAGTCGAGCCGACACGGTCTCGACCCCCGTCGAATGTCCGGTCGTTGCGCGCCGTGTCGTGGCACTTCCTCGTGGTCCTCGACGCGAGCGTCCATCCGGCGCACATGGCGCGTGTCCATGTGCTCACCTCACTGCCAGCAATCGACCGCCTCGATCGCCACGAATGCCGTGCATCAGTGAAGCGGCAACCGATACTCGCAGCACGAGACGGAGCGCCGCCGGCGTTCACCGGCTAGCCCGAACGGCGCGGTCAGGGATCAGGCGTCAGGGACCAGGGTACCAAACCACGAGGCCAGTCACGTCGGACTGTGACCGGCCTCGCGTTTTTTGTTTCCCTGACCCCTGACTCCTAATCCCGCCGTTCGCCATTCGTGACAATGCGACAAACGACCCCCACAGAGATGTCGAGCCGCCCTTGCCGTCCTGCGTGGCGGCGGGCCGTATCCTGCGTTAGCATAGGCACACTCATGCGTACACGTCTTGCGACGCTCGCCGCGACGCACCCGCGTCGCCAGCCACGACTCCCGGTGTGGATCGGCGCCCTCGCGCTCCTCGCGAGCGCGTGCAGCCATCGCCCCCCCGTCGAGACAGCCGTTGCCCCCGACGCGCATGTCATTCGCCTCCGGAACTTCACCGTCCTGCAACCGCAAGGCGCGACCAACGCATCCGCTTCCTCCGACGCGGTCGTCCGGAATCCGACGACGCTTCACACGATCGGCTTCGAGCTGCTGCTCGCCTTCCAGGCGCGGGGATACTTCGCCGACACGGCAGCCCCGGATTTCGCAGTCGCGTATTACGTCGGCGAGCACCTGCCATTCGATACGTCGGTCTTCAAGTACTCGTACCCCTTCGCTCCCTACACCTGGTGGCACGACTCGCCAGCTGTGCTGCAGGCGTCGCAGTCCCCGTCGCAGGGCATTCTCGTCGTCGACGTGATCAACTCGAAGACCAAAGCGCTGCTCTGGCGCGGCGAAGCGGCGGTCCCGCTCCCAGGCGACCGCGCCGCATACGTCGAGGCGCTCCAGAACCTCGCCAATGCCATCGCCGGGAAGTTCCAGGCCGGCCTCGGCACTGGCCCGGTCGCCCCCGCGCCTCTGCCGCACGGAGGCAGACCGGGACGGTAACGGCGGGGTCGGCAAACGGCGGGGTCAGGGGTCAGGGAACAAATCGAAAGGCTGATCACGGTGCGCCGCGACCAGCCTTGGACCGGTAGGGGCGACGCATTGCGTCGCCCGTTGGTGTCGTTGCCGTTGTCGTTCCCCGGCGCCTGACCCCTGACACCCGATCCCGCCGTTTGCCGTCATAATGCGCGTTAGCTTTCCCTTCTCAGCCCGGAGTCACCATGTCCGACGCATACATCGTCGACGCCGTGCGGACGCCGCGCGGCAAAGGGAAGCGGGGGAAAGGGGCGCTCACAGAGATCCACCCCCAAGAGCTGCTCGCCCAGACGCTCAATCGCCTCGTCGAGCGCAGCGGCGTCTCGCCTGGTGATGTCGACGATGTGGTGATCGGCTGCGTGTCACAGGTCGGCGAACAGGGCGCCAACCTCGCGCGCAATGCCGTGCTCGCAGCCGGCTGGCCCGACGAGGTGTCGGGCACCACGATCAACCGCTTCTGCGCATCCGGGCTGCAGGCTGTGAACTTCGCCGCCATGGGCGTCCTCGCCGGGGTCCAGCAGGTCACGGTCGGTGGCGGCGTCGAGAGCATGTCGCGCGTGCCCATTGGTGCCGACGGCGGCGGCACCGATGGCGGCAACACGCACCTGCGCCAGCGTGTGTTCCAGGTGCCGCAAGGCATTAGCGCCGACTTGATCGCCACCCGGGAGCGGATCGCGCGCGAGACCCTCGATGCCTTCGCGCTCGAATCGCAGCGCCGTGCGGCCGTCGCGCAGCGCGAGTGTCGCTTCGGGAAGAGTCTGTTCCCCGTCAAAGACCCGACGACGGGTACCCTCGCACTCGATCGGGACGAGTACCTCCGACCTTCCACCACGATGGAGGCGCTCGGCGCACTGCCGCCCGCGTTCGCCGAGCTGGGGGCGACAGCTGTCGGTCCACACGGCGAGACCCTGGACCAGATCGCAGAGGCCCGCTATCCCGACGCCGGCCCGATCCAACACGTCCACACCGCCGGCAATTCCAGCGGCATTGTCGATGGCGCCGCGGCGGTGCTGATCGCATCGAAGGAGTACGTGCGCGCACACGGACTCCGCCCTCGCGCGCGGATCCGGGCGATGGCGACGCTGGGCTCCGAGCCGCTCATCATGCTGACCGCCCCGGCCGCCGTCTCGCGCAAAGCGCTCGCCGCCGCGGGCATGACGATCCCCGACATCGATCTCTGGGAGATCAATGAAGCGTTTGCCGTCGTGCCAATCCAGACGATGCGCGCACTGCGGGTCGATGCGGACCGCGTCAACGTCAACGGTGGCGCGATCGCCTTGGGCCACCCCCTCGGCGCAACCGGCGCGATCCTCTTGGGCACCATCCTCGATGAGTTGGAGCGACGCGACCTCGCAGTCGGGCTCGTGACACTCTGCATCGGTGGCGGCCAGGGCGTGGCGACGATCGTGGAGCGGACGGACCGCGCGTAGCGAGGCTGAGCGGCCGATCCTTACACCGCTCTCGTTCCCCACAGGCGATCGATGACCGCACCGGACGCACAGGGCACGCGCACGTCGACCGAGGGCCCGCGACGCGAGCAAGCGCGCGCCGCACTCAGGTTCGTCCTGCTGCTCGGCGTCGTCAGCCTCTTCGCGGACATGACCTACGAAGCCGCGCGGAGCGCCGTGGGGCCCTTCTTGGGCCTCCTGGGCGCGAGTGCCGTGGTCGTCAGCTCCGTGAGCGGGATTGGCGAATTGATCGGGTACGCCTTGCGCCTCCCGTCGGGACTCCTCGCCGACCGGACCCATCGCTACTGGACCGTGACGATCGTCGGCTACGCCGTGAATCTGCTGGCCGTACCGCTCCTCGCATTCGCGGGGAACTGGCAGGTCGCCGCTCTCCTGGTCGTGGTCGAGCGCGCGGGACGCGCGCTTCGCAAACCGTCCGGCGATGCCATGCTCTCACACGCGGCCTCGGTGATCGGTCGTGGATGGGCATTCGGCCTGCGCGAAGCGTTGGACCAGACGGGCGCCGTCGTGGGCCCGCTGCTCGTCGCATGGGCCCTCGCCCGACACGCCGGGTATTCGTTCGCGTTCGGGATGCTGGTCATCCCGGCGTCGCTTGCGCTCCTCGCCCTGCTCATTGCGCAGCGCCTCTATCCCGCGCCTCACACACTCGAAGTCAAGCGGCCAGCGCTACCCGAGACCGCCGGGACGACACGTGCATTTCGTATGTACGTCGCTGCCGGAGCATTCCTTGCGGCCGGCACAGTCGACTTCCCGCTCATCGCCTTCCATTTCGCCAAGGACGCCGTGGTCAGCGCCCCGAGCGTGCCCCTGCTGTACGCGGTCGCCATGGCCGCCGCAGCCATCGCCGCCCCGCTCGTCGGACGAGTCTACGACCGGCTGGGATTGATCGTCGTCGCTGCTGCCTGCTTGTTGCCCGCCGCTGCCGCGCCACTCGCGTTCCTCGGGGGTGCAACCGCTGCGGCCGTGGGAGTCGCGCTGTGGGGAGTCGGCATGGGCGTGCAGGACGCAACGGTGCGCGCAGCCGTCGCTGACATGACACCGACCGAACGCCGCGCTGGCGCATACGGGTTGTTCGACGCCACGTTTGGCGTGGCATGGTTCGCCGGGAGTGCCCTCATGGGCGTGCTGTACAGCCGCGCGCCGATGGCGCTTGTCGAATTCTCCGTGGTGACCCAGGTCATCGCAGTCGTACTCCTCGGCGTCGCAGCGAGGATGAAACACGCACATTGAGATGAGGTCCAAATCATGAAGGCTCTCCCGTCCGTGGTGCTGTGCGCGCTCACCTTCGCCGGGCTCGCCGCCGGTGCCCCACGAGCCAGCGCGCAACGCGCGGCCAGCGCCCCGGCCCACCGGTTCGGCGACGTCGCTGTGTCGCCAGATGGCAAATATCTCGCATGGGTTGGCGTGACGTCCGCGGGATCCGCGTCGGCCCCCGGATTGGTGATCATGGACCGCGCGCGTGGCCTGGCAAGTGCGGTCACGGTCGACGTGCGAGGCGCGCACGCGCCCAGCTGGTCACGCGACGGACGGACGCTCGCGTTCCTCGCCGCCAGCGGTCGCGCGGACACGACGGGCATCTATTTGGTTGCACCAGGCGCCGCGACGCCCCGGTTGGTCGCCAGAGTCGCTGGCAGCGTGCAGGAGCCCGAGCTGTCTCCCGATGGCAGCCAGATCGCCGTGCTGTATTCCGCGCCCAACGAGGAGGCGAACGGACCAACCGAGGCGACACCGCGCGACACGGGCGCCATCGACAATTTCGTGGATCGCCAACACCTGGCACTGGTCGACACACGGTCGGGCGCGCTGCGCGTCATCTCCCCGCATGACTTGTACGTGTTCGAGTTCCAGTGGGCTCCCAACGGCAGTGAGCTCGCCGCCACAGCCGCAGACGGATCTGGCAACAACAATTGGTACGCCGCCCGCCTCGTCGCGATCTCACCAGCGGGCGCACTTCGCGAGATTGCCCGGCCCGCGCTGCAGATGGCCGAGCCGCAGTGGTCGCCCGACGGCGGGCAGATCGCCTTTATCGGTGGCTTGATGAGCGACGAAGGCGTCATTGGCGGCGACCTGTATGTCGCGCCGGCGACCGGCGGCACCCCGCGCGACGTCACGCCGACGCTCCCAGTGTCCGCCGCGACGTTCGCGTGGACCGGATCCCACACGGTTCTGGTCACATCGTGGGCGCACGGCGGGTCCGAGATCGCGACCGTCGATATGACGACGGGCGCCGTCGCGCCGCTCTGGACGACGGATGACGCCGTCTCCACCGGCGGCTATCTCCCGCATGTCTCTGCGACGCGCGATGGGGCCCTCGTGGCGATGACGCGAGAATCACTGGCTCAACCGCCAGAGCTGTGGGTCGGTCCTCCCGGTCGGCCGGCGCAGCTGACCCACGTGAACGACGGCATCACACCCGCGTGGGGGAAAGCCGAGCATGTGACTTGGCACAACGACGGACTGGCGATCGAGGGCATCCTGCTGGCACCGCAGCAAGTCGAGCCCGGGCGCCGGTATCCGATGATCGTGGCGGTGCATGGCGGCCCGGCGGCCGCCTCGCGTCCTTTCTGGTCTTCCCCTGGATCGCTCGACGCGCGGCTGTCGCAGGCGGGATACTACGTGTTCCTGCCCAATCCGCGCGGCAGCTACGGCGCCGGCGAGGCCTTCACTCGCGGAAACGTGAAGGACTTGGGGTACGGCGATCTCCGCGACATCATGAGCGGCATCGACACGATCGTCAGTCGCTTCCCGGTCGACAGCCAACGGCTCGGCATCACCGGCGGCAGCTACGGCGGGTACATGACGATGTGGGCGGTAACGCAGACGACCCGGTTCCGCGCCGCCGTGTCCGTCGCCGGTTTGTCGAACTGGCTGAGCTACGCGGGCGAGAACGGCATCAATCGATGGATGCTGGCGTATTTCGGTGGCGCCACGGTGTACGACGATCCGGCCGTCTATGCGCGAAGCGCACCGATCAGCTTCATCAACGCAGCGCGCACGCCGACGCTGATCGTGGCGGGCGAGCGAGACGCCGAGTGCCCCGCGCCGCAATCGTTCGAGTTCTGGCGCGGCTTGCAGCACGCCGGCGCGCCGGCAGAACTCATTGTGTACGCCGACGAAGGCCACGGCATCCGCCAGCCCACACACGCCGCGGACCTGATGACGCGGACGCTGGGCTGGTTTGGGAAGTATCTGGGGGCGACGACGCAGTAGAGCGGAGACCTGAACGGCGGGATCAGGGGTCAGGGGTCAGGGGTCAGGGGAACAAAACGACATGCGGTCACCGTGCACGGCGCCCTGCCTTGGACCGGTAGGGGCGACGCATTGCGTCGCCCTGCGTGGCCGGCCCGAACGACGACATCAATGAACCAACACCGCCCCTGCCTCCGCGTTTTCTTCCCTGACCCCTGACCCCTGACCCCTGATCCCGGCGTTTGCCATCCGACCCCTGTCTCGCGGGTCGCCATGGTAGCGCCAAACGGTACCCCCGTGTACCCTCAGCAGTCCCGTAACGAGAATCCGCCATGGCAACGGGCAAGAAGCGCGCGTCGAAAACGTCGGCGTCGCGCCCCAAGAAGACGACCGCACGCACGAAGAAATCGGCTCGGAACGCACCCGCGAAGACCGCGGCGAAACGCCCCGCAGCGCCGAAAACGACTGTGGCGCCGCACGCCGTCGTGGGCGCACGCGAGCGGGCGCGCGGCCCGAGCGCATCGGGGCCGCCATACCTCCACTACGTGGGCGCGCGCCTCGGCGTGAAGATCTGGATCGTGGATGGCGCGTACGTCCGCAAGAACATCGACGAAGAGTTCAGCAACTTCGGGCATCACTTCTCGGTTGAAGAGATCCCGATCGATGAGATCTGGCTGGACCGCGAGGCGCATCCCGATGAGCAGCGGTTTTTCATCGCACACGCGGTCGTCGAGCGACGGACCATGGTTGAGGGAAAGAGTTATGACGAGGCCCGCCAACTCGCCTGCGATGCGGAGTATCGGTTGCGCGAGCACACCACCGACCTCCGCCACGTCGCCCCTCAGCGGTCGTTGCCGGAGGCCGACCGCGTGCACGTGCGGCTTCGGAAGGAATTGGGCGATGGAACCGCGGTGTGGATCGTCGATGGTCGCCTCGTCCGATCCGTTTTCGACATCGAATTCACGGAAGGCGGCCATGAGTACGTCTACGAGTTCGTGCCGCACGGACAAGTGTGGATCGACGACGATGTCGTGGAGGAGGAAATCGGCTACGTGATCCTGCACGAGTTGCACGAACGCAATCTGATGGCCAAGGGCATGACCTACGACGCAGCCCATGACTCGGCCAGCAAGATCGAGCTCCACTGCCGGCGACACCCCCATCTGCTTCACGCCGCACTCGCAGCCGAGGGATGGGAGTGATCGACCGCGCGCGCAGCAGCGTCGCACTCAGAGCGCTGGAGCCCGACGACCGCGAGGCCGTGCACCATATTCTCGAGCAGACGGGCTTCTTCACTCCGGTGGAGGTGTCCACCGCGCTCGAGTTGATCGACGAATGGCTGGCCCGCGGGGAGCCGAGCGACTACCTCTGCTTTGTGGCGACTGACCCGCGATCGCAGGCGGTCCTCGGGTATGTCTGCTTCGGCCCCGTGCCACTCACCGATGGCACGTACGACCTCTATTGGATTGCAGTCGACCCGGGCACGCAGGGCCGCGGCGTCGGACGGGCCCTCGTCGATTATGCGGAGGCCGAGGTCACTCGCCGACGCGGACGCCTCGTGCTGATCGAGACGTCATCCCTGGACAAGTACCACCCGACAGTGCGGTTCTACGAACGGTGCGGATACTTGTTGCTCGCCCGTCTCACCGACTTTTACCGTCCAGGCGATGACAAGTTGGTGTTTGGCAAGTACCTCACGAGCCAGAGCCCCCGACCCGCGCGGAGCCGCCGCTAGTCGGCCCCTGAGTTGTCTCCCTTCTCCGCGCTCTTCTCCCCTTTCTCGGCCGCGAAGCGGCCGCGCCCTTCGGGACGATAGAACACGCTGAACAGTCCCCAGGCGCTGAAGAGGGAAAGCGCCCCGAAGAGCAGGCCGCCCAGCACGACGACCGGGATCAACTCGACGAGCGCGGCCGGCAGTGCCGGCAGGGGGGCCGCAGCCGCCGCGACACGAGAGCGCACGACCAGCGTTTCGACAATGACGCCGATCGCCAGCCCCGTACAGGTGACTGTGGTCATGGCAATGAACACATCGCGCGCCCAGGCGCGCGACCCAAATCGGAAACGGTACTCGGGCGGCACGGTGAACACGAACAGGAGCGGCGGCCAGCCGCCGAGCCACCGCAGAATGCTTCGCGCGGCCATACTCCGACACGAGAAAGCAGATGGCGAACGCCACCGCAGAGAGTGCGAGGAATGCGCGCTTGCCCGATGGTTGGCTCATGGTCGGAGGAACATCTCGGTTGTCTCCATTCTCCTTTCTGGCCCGCTCCTCTCTCGGGCGCGACGCGCCCGCCCCTAGGTCTTACTCGCCTCGTTGCTCAATACGTGGAACGCGTGGTCCGCCCACCGGTTCTCGCGGAAGCCCGGGATGCACCATAGCTGTACGAGTGGCTCGATCGCTCGAGCGGCGCGTGCGGTCCCCATGTCGGCCGGCTCCCACCCACACTGCTCGAGCAAGCTGCGCACGATCGCCTTCGCGTCCGCGTCATTGCCGCAATAGAACATGGTGGGTCGCGCACTGAAGCGCGGGTTCACCATCAGCGCGGCGCCGACGCTGTTGAAAGCCTTGACGAAACGCACCTCGGGATAGGTCGTCTGCAACTGCTCCATGAGGGACGAGTTCGGTCCCGTGAACAAGCGGAGCACACCGTCCTCGGGCGGCTCATCGGTAATCGGGTTCGTCGTATCGATCACCAGCTTGCCACGCAGGTTCGCGACGCCCGTGTCGCGAACGGCGTCGACGGCGCCGGTGCCTTTGACACATAGCACGAGATGCTCGGCCCAGCGCGCCACGTCGGCAAACGTCCCGCTCGCGACGCCGGTGGATTTGGTGAAGCTCGCGAGCTTGCCGCCGTCGCGGCACCCGATTTTGACGCTGTGCCCCTTGTCTCGGAGGCCGATGGCGAGAGTCTGACCGACCAAGCCAGAGCCCAGGATGCCGTATTTACTCATGCGGTGCCTCGATCTGCACAGTGGGACATGTGGTGAGTGTCGCAGTAATCGACTCACGAACAGCGAGGTTCCCCCGGTAGAGGCGACGCATTGCGTCGCCCTGCATCACCGTCGGCACGGCCCCGTGATCGTCGACGCCTATCCGCACGCACAGGGTCCGTCGCCACACCAGCTGCGCGGCCCTGGACCGGTAGGGGCGACGCATTGCGTCGCCCTGCATCACCGTCCGCACGGCCCGGTGATCGTCGACGCCTATCCGCACGCACAGGGTCCGTCGCCACACCAGCTGCCTGGCCCTGGACCGGTAGGGGCGACGCATTGCGTCGCCCTGCATCACCGTCCGCACGGCCCGGTGATCGTCGACGCCTATCCGCACGCACAGGGTCCGTCGCCACACCAGCTGCCTGGCCCTGGACCGGTAGGGGCGACGCATTGCGTCGCCCTGCATCACCGTCCGCACGGCCCCGTGATCGTCGACGCCTATCCGCACGCACAGGGTCCGTCGCCACACCAGTTGCCTGGCCCCGGACCGGTAGGGGCGACGCATTGCGTCGCCCTGCATCACCGTCCGCACGGCCCCGTGATCGTCATGCCGGACGACGGCCGAGGTTGCCGGTCTCATGACGCGATCGCCTCGCGAGCCGATTGCCAGACATGCACGTTGCCCTTGTGTGCGACGAGCGCCACTAGGCCAGCGATCTCGCCGCGTGCGATGTAGCCCGCGAGCAGCTCATGCATGTGGTCGAAAGGCATGAAAGCGAGAGGCAGGGGGGCGGCCGCTGCACGCCCGAGAGAGTCGAAATGCCGAAAGTAGAAAGTAGACGAGGAGAGGGCAGATTTGCGAGATGTCTCAGGCCGTTGTCTACTTTCTACTTTCTGTAGGTCTACTTTCTCGGGCGCGCAGCGCCCGAGGCATCGCGAGGATCCAATGCCCGCGCCCGCCACCATCCCGAACGACACCGCACTCGCGCAGATCGGTCAGATCGCGATCACCGCGCACGACGTCGACCGTGCGACGGCGTTCTACCGCGACGTACTGGGTCTCCGGCACCTGTTCCGGGCGGGCCAGCTCTCCTTCTTCGACTGCGGGGGCGTGCGCCTCATGCTGGATAAGCCGGAGAAGCCGGAGTTCGATCACCCGAGCTCGATCCTGTACTTCAGGGTCGCCGACATTCAAGCGACACGCGCACGACTGGCGGCTGGTGGCGCGCGTTTCGTGGACGAGCCCCACGTCATCGCCCCGATGCCGACCTACGATCTATGGATGACGTTCTTCCGAGATTCGGAAGACAACCTGTTGGCGCTCATGAGCGAAGTGCCGCGCTGATGCCGCCCGTTGCGCCGTGGGCCCTTACAGTCCGAACGCCTGTTTGATGTGCTGCGCAGCCTCTGGCGGCCCTAGTGTGAAGGCCATCAGGAGCAGGTAGCCGACCGCCAGCGCACCACCGGCAAAGAACTGGTTCCACTGGCGCGCAGCCGGCCGTGTTCGCAGGAACCCGACGAGGCACGCAACGATGATCAGCAGGTGACCGAAGGCCGCGAAGAGCTGGATGAGGATGTCGGGTCGCGTGGCTTGGCCGGTGCGAATGAGGGTTTCCATCACCTGCACTCCTTCCGGACCGACGGATGAGCGGAAGAGCACGAGCACGTTCCAGAAGACCGCGATGAACACGCCCGCCCCGAATCCCCACGCGCTCTTCCGGCGCGTGAGCACGACCACCGCGACGTAGATCAACGCCTGCAGGACATGGAGCACGCGCCACTCTGGCTCGAAGAACGCCGACACCGCCAGCGCGAAGATGAAGATCGCCGAGCCGACGAGGATGCTCGCGTTGATCCACTTGGCGCCCGTGGCGGGTCCGGCCAGAGCCGTTGTCGTCATGACCAGGGCCTACGCGCTGGCCGGAACCGTGGTTTCACCGGCATTGATCCAACACCGTGGACGGGGACGGGTTACGGCGCCGGCACTGCCGTCTCCGGCACCGCCTGTCCAATCGCCCGCACCCCGGTTTCGAGCGCAAGGCGCTGCAGTTTGTCGATCGGCAGGGCCAGCAAGAGGTCGATGCGCGCCGCCAGTGTCCGGAGTGCGAGGTAGAACGCGCGGGCCTTCTCCTCATCAGACCCGCGGGCCTCGGCCGGGTCTTCCATCCCCCAGTGCGCGATGATCGGCTGACCCGGGAAATAGGGACAAGCCTCCTTGGCTCGATCGCAGACGGTGATCACGAAATCCCAGGGCTCGCGTTCGAGTCCGTCGAAGCTGCGCGGTGCGTGCCCCGCCCACGGAATGTGAGCGTGCGTGAGCGCCTCAACCGCTAACGGATTCACTCGGGCTGCGGGCTGCGAGCCTGCGCTCTCAGCGTGGAAGCGTCCCTTCCCCTTGAAATTGAGCAGAGCCTCGGCCATCTGGCTCCGGGCCGAGTTGCCGGTGCACAGAAACAGCACTCGGCGGGGGCGTGTTGGCTCGCCCGCGGATGCGGTGGTCATGGGCAGTTCCCTGACGAAGGTAGTCGTACGTGAAGACGGCGAGGGCTGCACCCACCAGCGGCGCAACCCAGTAGATCCAGTGGGCAGTCCAAATCCCGGTAGCGACCGCCGGACCGAACGAACGCGCTGGGTTCATACTGGCGCCGGTCAGCGGTCCCGCAGCGAGCGCATCGGCTGCGACGATCGAACCAACGGCGAATCCACCAACTGCCCCGACGACTCGCGAATCGGTCGCGACCGCCATCACGACCAGCATTAGGATGAAGGTCAGCACGACCTCGGTGCCGGTGGCTGGCAGGACCGCGACGGCCGGCACCGTGACTGCGCCGGCTGCCGCGGTGCCCAGGACAGCCTTGATACCCAAGCCGGCGACCGTCGCACCCGCGAGCTGCGCGCCGATGTACGGGAGGACATTGGCCAGGGGGAACCGGCCGGCGAGCCAGAAGCCGGTGGTGACAGCCGGGTTGAGATGCGCGCCCGACACATGACCGACCGCGTACACAGCACCGAGGATCACGGTGCCAAACGCGAGCGCGACGCCAACGTGAGACACGGCGCCCTTCGACCAGACGTCGACCGCCGCCGCACCCGCCCCGATGGCGACGAGCATGAACGTCCCAACGGCTTCCGCCGCTACACGTGGCCCACGCGCACGCCGCACGCCGTCCTCGGCGACCGGCGCGCCGAGCGCGTTGAGCATGCGCGCACTTGCCGTCTTGACAGTAACCACGGCCGGATCATTGCCATCCCTTCGCTGCGCCAATGTCACCCGCCCCATCGCATAAAGTGTCATTGATGCGTTAGGTCTGAGAGAGGCGCGCCGATTGTGCCGCGCGCCCCTTTCACTCGCAGCAGCGCGCCGCGAGTACCATTAATCGTGTCGACGGCAAACCACCCACGAATGCCTCGAGTTGGGCAAACGCGTCCGGATTGAGTGCGTAGTATGCCCACCGTCCCTCTCGGCGGTCCGTCACGAGTCCGGCGTCTTTCATCGTCTTCAGATGGAACGAGAGGAGCGACTGCCCGGTCTCGAGCGCATCCGTCAACTCACAGACGCACCGCTCGCCGCCGCGGAGCAGGTCCACAATCCGCAGCCGCGTCGGGTCAGCCAGCGCTCGAAACTGGCGTGTGATCGATGAGAGATTGGCCGTGCTTGCCGCAGGCATGTGGCAGCAACATATCAGTCGCCATTGAACCCATCAAGAGCGATTGATTTGTTGCGGCCAGGATCAGGTCGTTGGCCTTTCCGATGGGGACCCGCCGATCCTGCCAGCCAGGTGGTCCTTTGCCGCCGCCCTGATCTCTTCGTCCGTCGCGGTCGTCAGCACGTCGAATGGCCGAAACGCGGACCAGACTCCGTTCTCTCCGATCCTCACCTTATAGTGCCAGGTGCACATCCCGCCGTTCTCCGCGGTGCTCTCGTCGCCGCCGTCGGCATCGCTCGACGCGGCATGGTCAACTTGCGCAATGATGAAGCGGCGTCGGAGGCCCGTGCGACGATGCGTCTGGCCAAACCGAATGGTTCGTTGAGGCTCGAGCATGTGGTCTCCTTGATCGATGAGTTGAGCGACCGCACTTTCGGTGCAACCCGCGTGCAAGGTGATGACGTCCAGCTGCCGTTCGGGTCGACTCTCAGGTCGACTGACACTTCCCGCCCGCTCGTTTTGCGGGTTGGTTGGCGTACGCCCGTCTCACGCGGTCACTCGCAGCACGAGCCCTACCACCACGGACGCAGCAGCGGGTTCGCAGACCCGCTCGTTTGGGAACATTAAAAGATACTCGATGGACCACGCGCCCGTGGGCCCCCTTTTAGAGGCCCCGGAGCCTCAGATTCTTGTTCCAAAGGTCTAACGTCCAGCTCCAGGCTCCAGCATCCAACGTCCAACGTCTAACGTCCAACGTCTAGCCCCCAAATTGGAGTCCGAATTCGGCGAGCCTGGACAAGGGGCGGCAAGGACATTTCCCGGGTGTCCGCGCCGCAACATTTGCCGAGTGCCGACGTCTGCCAGCGCGCGATGGCCGCACGAGATCCGCGCTTCGACGGCATTTTTTACGTCGGGATCACGTCGACGGGCGTGTACTGCCGACCGGTGTGTCCATCGCGGTTCGCCACGCCGGATCGGCGCCGATTCTTCGCATCTGCCGCGTCCGCCGAGCACGCCGGGTTTCGACCGTGTCTCCGGTGCCGACCGGAGCTGGCACCGGGTAGGGCGCAAATGGACGCGCTGCCGCGCCTCGCCGCGGCGGCCGCCGACCGCATCGCCGCGGGTGCCCTGAACGGGCGAAGCGTTGCGAAGCTCGCGGCGGAGCTCGGCGTGAGCGAGCGGCACCTCCGGCGTGCAGTCGAACGCGCAATCGGCGTCTCGCCCATCGGCCTGGCGCAAACGTGCCGGTTGCTGCTCGCCAAGCAGCTGCTGGTCGACACGTCACTGCCAGTGACACAGATCGCGTTCGCGAGCGGCTTTCAGAGCCTGCGGCGTTTTAACGGCGTTTTTCGTGACCGCTATCGACTGAGTCCGACGGCGCTGCGACGCGGCGGCGACACACCCATGCCGGCTCGAGACTCCAGTGATCTCGTTCGTCTCACACTCGCCTACCGCGCGCCGCTGGCCTGGGACGCCCTGATCGGACTCCTCGACGCGTGTTCACTCCCTGGCGCAGAAATCGTCGGCGACGGACGATTCGCCCGCACCGTTCGCCTCGAGAAGCGGAGTGGCCTCGTGTTCGTAGAGAACGCGTGCGGGTCGAAGCCGCACCTCAACGTCGACATCTCGCCGTCACTCCTGCCAGCGCTCATGCCGCTCCTCGCACGACTGAGACGGCTGTTCGACCTCGACGCCGAGCCGAAAGTGGTCGATGCGCACCTCTCGCAAAACGGTTTGGCGGAATCAGTCGCTCGGCAGCCGGGCCTCCGCGCACCTGGAGCATTCGACGGCTTCGAGGTCGCGCTCGCGCTCCTGCTGCGTACTGGTCCGAATGGTCTCGCGCAACGGGTGGTCGAAGATCTCGGCGAGCCATTCGCCACAAACACACCTGGCCTCACACATCTCGCGCCACGCGCCAGAGCCGTCGTGCGCGCGGGGGCCGCACGCCTGCGCGCACTCGGCGCGCCGCCATTGCTCGCCGCGTCGGTCGAAGGCGTGGCGCGAGCGGTCGTGGACGTAGCGCTCCGACTCGAGCCCGGCGCCGACGTGAGCGCTGCGCGATGCACGCTGATGACGATCCCCGGAATCGACGACGGGCTTGCGAGGACCATCGTCATGCGCGCGCTGCACTGGCCCGATGCGTTTCCGTCGTCGGATGGCAGCGTGCACCACGCGCAAGCTGAGCTGTGGCGGCCATGGCGTGCATATGCGGCACTCCATTCTTTTGGGAATTTGAAGTCCGAATCCGACAAGCACTCGGTGCGACGCCTCATCATGATGCCGCGTCCCGCATTCTCATGGAGGGGTGCATGCGCCGAACGTCGTTGGTGCTCCTGGCCGCCGTACTCGCGGGTTGTGGCCGCGGAGCAGAGATCACGCAGCCGGCCGCCGCCGGCGGCGGCACGTTGCAAGAGCGAGCGGCCGATGAATCGATGGGCCCGGACCGATACGACATCATCACACTGCCTGTCCTGAGCGGCACGCAGGCCGCCGGGGACGCTATCAATGAGCACGGCGTAATCGGGGGATACGCCACCCTCGCCGGCAACGCGGTGCAACACGCGACGCTGTGGTACGACGGAGCCACCCAGGATCTCGGCACGCTCGGCGGACCGAATAGCGGCATTCTGTGGCCCGGGCTGAACGACGCTGGCCTGGCCGCTGGCGTCGCCGAAACCGCGGAGTTGCAGCCGCTGGGAGAGAGCTGGAGTTGCGCGGCATTTTTCCCGGGGGCGCCAACCGGTCACGTATGTCGTGGCTTCGCATGGAGCGATGGACGTATGACGCCGATGCCCACACTGGGTGGCGACAACAGCTTCGCTACCGGAGTGAACAACTGGGGCCATGTCGTGGGCTGGGCAGAGACACCCGTGCACGACCCCACCTGCGCATCGCCTCAGACGCTGCAGTTCCGCGCGGTCTCATGGGATCCTGAGAGCGGGTGGGTCCACCAGCTCCGCCCCCTGTCTGGCGATTCGGCCTCGGCCGCGACCGCGATCAACGACCGGGACCAAGTCGTCGGCATCTCTGGCCGCTGTGACATCGCCGTCGGCCGCTTCAGCGCGCGTCGCGCCGTCATGTGGGATCAGGGACGCGTGATCGACATCGGCGGTCTTGGTGGGATAGCGTGGAACACGGCGATGGCACTCAACAACGACGGCGTCGTCGTTGGATTTGCCGACATGACCGGCGACGCGAGCGGGGCGCCAAATTTCCACGCCTTCATCTGGACGCAGGAAGCGGGCATCAAGGATCTCAACACCCTCCCGGGCGATATCCTGTCCGAAGCGCTCGACATCAACAGCCGGGGCCAGGTGGTCGGCATCTCGATCGGCGCGAGCGGGACGCGTGCGTTCATCTGGCAGCAGGGAAAGATGACGGACCTACAGACGCTGATGCCGGCCGGATATCCCAATCTCCTCGAGAGCGCGCAAGGCATCAACGATGCAGGTCAGATCACTGGGTACCTGACGGTGCCGAGCACCGGTCAACAACTGACCTTCGTGGCGACTCCGCTTCGAAAATAGGAAATCACGACCCCAAGCCTACTGAGTTCGGGAGCACCGAGCTCAGTGGGCTTGTCGTGAATTTTGGGAAATGATGGCGCGTGCAATGTCTCCGGCCTGCCACTTCCCGCACAGGCTCCCATGCAACTTGCGACATTGCAGGCTCGGTGTATTGTCGTGGCATGCCACACTCAACAACCCGACGGCATCGACGCACCCGGATCGCCCTCGCGACAATTGGCCTGTTGGTTGCCAGCTCCCCGCGGTTCCTATCAGCTCAGACGGCTGAAGGCTCTGATACGATGCCTCCCCCAGCGCGCCCGGAGGACGTGAAATCGGTGGATGCGATCATGAACGCGGCGTACGAGGCCAACTCAGGCCCCGCGGGACCTCACGACAATCGGCGCCTTCGCTCGCTCTTCGTGCCCGGGGCGCGTCTCATCCCGACAGGGTTGCCAGATTCCGCCGGTCGTGTCCATCTCGAGGTTCTCTCAGTGCCGGAGTACGCGCGAGAGAGCACCAAATACATGTTGACTCACGCGAACTGGGAATGGGAGATCGGCCGCACGGTTCAAACCTTTGGTGCCGTGACCCAGGTCTTCAGCGCGTACGCATCTGGTCGGAAAATGCACGACCCTCAGCCGGTTGAGCGTGGCATGAACAGTTTCCAGCTGTTCTACGATGGGACGCGCTGGTACATCGTGACGATCTACTGGGCCGAGGAGCACGGTGATGTGAAGCTCTCCGCGCAATACTTGAACGAGAAATAAAGCAGGGCGGCGGACAGCCTCCGACAAACGCCGACCGAAGTCGTCGAAGTGCAACGCTCTGGCACCGATGACAGCCACGTTGCGGAGCCCGACGACCGCCCACCCAGGCTAAGGGCGGTATTCAGCCCTGACGCTAGCGCGCATCAGATAAAACAGGATTGCTCCGGCGACCACCACACCGATCGCGCCCTCTACGACGTGGCCTACGATCAACTGCCCGGCATCACTAAGGCCATTCACCGCGAAGATCGTCACGGCGAGCCGCCAGCCCCACCTCCGCTGCAGGAAGCACCCGACGCTTGCCGCAGCCATCACGACGGCAAGCCCCAGAAATCCAGGCCCTAGGGATGCGTGATAGGGCATGAGAATGCCGCGCCGTGGTGGGTACGCGAGCCATATCACCTCCATTACCGATCCCGGGAATAGAAGCGCTAATCCAACGGCAACGAGAATAACACTGGCCACGGCAAGGAACGTGGCGACTAGCAAGACACCCCACGACGTTGCCCTTGCGCTCATGGCTCCCGATGACACGTGCGAGTCTCGCATACCGCTGCCAGCGCATTTGGATCGAGGGTGTCGCCTGCACTGCGCCGAACGCTAGCAGTTCTGATACAAGTCGCGCCGCCTGTGAGGCGGCGCTGACGGCAAAACGTGATCGAGTATCGGCTTAGAGAGAGGCGCGGGCCGGAATCGAACCGGCGAATAGCGGTTTTGCAGACCGCTGCCTTACCACTTGGCTACCGCGCCGACAACGTTGAAGCGGAACAACTTACTAAGTTCGTGTCCTCACGAGTTATGGTCCAGGGTGCCAAACAGGGTGCCAAATCTAGAAACGGGCTGGCGACGTGCTGTGCGCGCCGACACAAACATAACCAACTCTACGGACCTGTCGCCGAATGCGGTTCCTTGAGCGCAACGAGATCTGGGAATGGTGTGTCGACCACGAACTAGCGCCTGACGCAGGGCCCGGAGTTCTGGAGCGGATTAGACAACACGTACCGTCGCGGCGCGAGCGCCTGGCGTTCGATCCGGGAAAAACGGTCAATCGATGTCGCACCGGCTCAAAGCTTCGCTGCCTCGGAGCGCGATGCGCTCATTGACCTCGTTGCCATGGTGCTCCAGAACGGCTGGGATGCTTTCGTTCTGCTGCCGACCGCCGGATCGCCGAGGCGCGTCCGTCTCCAGCTTTCGCACGACGGGTGGGCAGAAGTCCAGGGTATGCCGGCGGACCCGCGCTGACTCTCCCCGAACAGGGCGAATGAAGTCGGAGGCCCCGCGAATGGCCAATGGTGCCCTAGGATGGTGACCCCTGCCTCGTTTTTGATACTTCGCGAAATGTCCAAAGTGCCTTTTTGCTGAGCCGCACCGGTACCGTCAGAAAGACTTACCAGGAGCGCAGGGACAAAGAACTACTTCACCGTACTCCAATCGACCCAAGCGGGAATCGTTGCGTCGCCCACGCGGCTTTCAAAGTGGATGGGCAGTGCCATGCGAGGAATAGCCACAACAGCCGGGAAAGAGATCGCGTCGAGGAAGACCTTCTTTGACCCGAGCAAGCTATCTGGACCGAGGACGATGACGAGGTAACCGCCTCGAAGTTCGGCGCGGTTGAACCCGGGGTCCGTTTCGGCATCCACGCCTCCATAGCTGATGACGACGAGCATCTCGCGCTTCCAGTCCACAGCGGAGGAGTCGCTTGCGGCAGATGGACCTTTGAGCAGAGGATGGGCGCGCCGGAGGTTGTCCCAGACAATAGAGTCACGGATCACACCTACGCCCTGTGAGATGTTCACGGATTCGAGGTATCCGATTACTCTCTTGGACACGGGCAATCGCCTCTTCAAGCAGCGACACAAGTTCGCCACAGAGGCTGAATACCTGCGCGTGGTTGGTGCGAGTGGCGCGTCTGAACTCGTCCTCGGCCACCGGGTGCCGCGTCTGTGGCGTCATCGCGTCCGGTTCACCTTCGATCTGCTGATCCGATGTCATAGGTAAAGGCGATGTGCCGCATCTGGCGCGCGACCGATAACCAGCAGGGACGCGCGATGCTGGCGAGAATCCATGGGCCACGCCGTGGGCCACTCTTGCGCCAACGCAGTGCAGGAAAGTGCAACGGCCCGTTGGGGCGCGCCATGCTTGCCGCACCGGCTAGGGGCGACGCCATGCATCGCCCGTGGCCTGGGTCGGGGTAACCGGCGTCGCACATCCGGCCGGCCGGGATTCTCTCACCAACGTACGAACGCTCGCCCCGCTCCTGCTCCCCGACACGTCGGCACCGTCACCACCATCGTGGCGGGAACCGACGCGGCGGCGGCAAAGACTCATGACCTCGCGCCGCTTTCTTTGCTAGCTTGAACTCGCGATGCGAAACTGCACGGTCCTCCTACAGCGTGCGCTGGCGCGTGATCTCGCCACCTCGAGAGACGCGCAGGCGGAGGCCGTGCGCTACACGGCGCTCGTGAAGAAGGATTACGCCACTCAAGAGGAAGCCGACCAGTACATTGCGCAGGCGGGATCGAGTGCGGTCGCGACCAAGGCCGACAGCGCAGTCCTGGAACAAGCCCGGATCAACCTGCAGTGCACCACGATCGCCGCGCCGATTAGCGGGCGGACAGGGCCGCCGGTCGGCACCGGCCACAGGGGCCGGCGGAGCATGGGGACCGGCTCCGGGGCAGCAACGGCCACCGCCGCGGAGCCGGGGAGTGTTGCAGCCCCTGGCGCGTCGAGTGGCTCGGGATGAACGTCCCCAGTCTCTTCATCCGGCGTCCGGTCATGACGACGCTCGTCATGCTGGGCGTCCTGGTCTTTGGGACGATCGCGTACACGAAGTTGCCCGTGAGCGATCTGCCCACAGTCGACTACCCCACGATCAACGTCCGCGCGACGCTGCCCGGGGCGAGTCCGGAGACGATGGCGGCGGCCGTCGCGACGCCGCTCGAGAAGCAGTTCTCGACGATCGCGGGCATCGACAACATGACCTCGTCCAGTATCCTGGGGTCCACGTCGATCACCGTCCAGTTCAACATTGATCGCGACATCAACGCGGCGGCTCAGGACATCGAGGCAGGGATCTCGCAGGCGCTGGTCAACCTGCCGACTGGGATCATCCCGCCGTCGTTCTTCCGTCAGAATCCGGCGGCTGCGCCGGTGCTGTTCATGGTGTTGACGTCCAACGTCGAGCCGCTGTCGGTGGTCGACGAAGTCGGCGAGACCACCATCGCGCAACGCATCTCCATGGTCGATGGGGTGTCGGAGGTCAGCGTCTGGGGGCAGCAGAAGTATGCAGTGCGCATCGGGCTGAACCCGCAGGCGTTGGCGGCGCGCGGGATCGGCGTCGACCAGGTTACCGCGGCCGTGAACGCGCAGAACGTCAACCTGCCGACCGGCGTCATGTGGGGGGCCAATCAGGCCATCACGGTCCAGGCCACGGGCAACCTCTACAACGCCGCCCAGTTCCAGAAGGTCATCGTCGCCTATCGCAATAGCGCGCCCGTGTACCTGCGCGACGTGGCGAGCGTGACGGACGACGTGCAGAACAACCGGACGATCTCCTGGTACAACAACCAGCTTGGCATCATGCTGGCGGTCATGCGCCAGCCTGGGACGAACACCGTCGAGGTGACGCGCGACGTGCAGAACGTCCTCGATGAGATCCGCGGCCAGATCCCGCCCGACATCAGTCTGATCGTGGTCGAGGACCGCGCGGACTATATAGAGCGCGGCGTGCACGACGTGAAGTTCGCGTTCGTCGTCGCGCTGGTGCTGGTGGTACTGGTCATCTTCGTCTTTCTGCGCAACGTGTCGGCGACGATCATCCCGAGCCTCGCCCTGCCGATGTCCATTATCGGCACCTTCTCGGTGATGTACCTGCTCCGCTACAGCATCGACAATCTCTCCCTCATGGCGCTCACCCTCGCCGTGGGCTTCGTCGTCGATGATGCCATCGTCGTGCTCGAGAACATCGTCCGCCACATGGAGATGGGCAAGCCGCGCATGCAGGCGGCCCTCGATGGCGCCGCCGAGGTGGGTTCCACCATCGTCACCATGACGACCTCGCTCTCGGCCGTCTTCATCCCGATCATGTTCATGGGCGGGATCCTCGGGATGCTCTTCCACGAGTTTGGCGTCACGATCGCCGTGGCGATCCTGGTCTCCGGCTGCATCTCGCTGACGCTGACGCCGATGCTGTGCAGCCGCTTCCTGAGTCCGGTGAAGTCGGCCGAGCGCGGGCGGCTCTACCGGTGGTCGGAGAACGCGTTCAACGCCGCACTGCACACCTACGAGCGGAGCCTCGTCTGGATCATGCGCCGCCGGCCCCTCACGCTCGGGCTTTCCGCGCTCACGCTCGTCATCATGGTCGTGCTTTTCAGCATCATCCCGAAGGGATTTCTGCCGAGCGACGACACGGGGTGGCTCATAGTGACGACCGAAGGGGCCGAGGGGATCTCCTACGACGCCATCGTGCCGCTCCAGCAGAAAGTTGATGCCATCCTGCTCAAGGACCCGAACATCCAGGCGATCCTGCCCTCGGTCGGCTCGCAGGGCTCGGCCAACCAGGGTCGCGTCTTCGCCTTCCTGAAGCCACTCGGGAAGGGACCACACGATCGGCGTGTGAGCACTGACGCAGCCGTCGCAGAGCTTATGCGCACGACCAATACGGTCCCGGGGATCACGACGTTCATCCAGCCCGAGCCGCTGATCCGGATCGGCGGGCGCATGTCGAAGAGCCTTTACCAATTCACGCTGTACGGACCGGACCTAGGCGCGCTAGACCAGGCGGCTCTGGCCATGCAGGCGCGATTGCAGCACATGCATCAGCTGGTGGGAGTGACCACCGACCTCCAGATTAAAAACCCAACAGTAACCGTCCTCATCGACCGCGACCGTGCTTCGGCGTTGGGGATCACGGCGAGCCAGCTCGAGCACACCCTGTACGATGCGTACGGGTCGCGCCAGGTGTCGACTATCTACACGCCGACCAACGAATACTGGGTCGTGATGGAGTCGATGCCGCAGTACGAGCGCGATGAAGCCGACTTGAACCAGCTCTACATTCGCGCGCCGGCTACCGGCAACATCGTCCCGCTCTCGACGATCGCACGGCTCCAGCGCACCGTGGGCCCACTGAGCATCAACCACTCGGGGCAGCTGCCGTCGGTCACTATCTCGTTCAACGTGGCACCCAACGTGGCACTGAGCGAGGCGGTGGGGCTGGTGCAGGACCAAGCCCGGCAGGTCCTCAGCCCGACGATCAGCGCGGCCTTCGGCGGCACGGCCGGAGCGTTCCAGTCCTCACAGGAGGGCCTCATCATCCTGCTCGCGCTCTCGATATTCGTGATTTACGTCGTGCTCGGGATCCTGTACGAGAGCTTCATTCATCCCATTACGATCCTCTCGGGCATTCCCTTCGCCGCCGTCGGCGCGCTCATCGCGCTCCTGGTCACGCACAACGAGCTCAACATCTACGGGTTCGTCGGGATGATCATGCTGATCGGCATCGTGAAGAAGAACGCGATCCTGATGATCGACTTCGCGATCGCGACAGAGCGCAGCACGCAAAAGTCGGCGGCCGAGTCCATCATCGAGGCCGCCAGCATCCGCTTCCGGCCCATCATGATGACCACGGCCGCGGCGATCATGGGCAGCTTGCCGATCGCCATCGGGGTGGGGGCGACCGGCGCCTCGCGTCAGGACCTGGGCATCGTCGTGGTCGGTGGGCTTGCGATCTCGCAGATCGTCACGCTCTACATGACCCCGGTGTTCTACACCTACTTGGATGATCTTCAGACCTGGCTCGCGCAGAAGATGAGGACGGCGGTGCCCAGTTCGCTTGCGCTGCCGGTCCCGGCTGGCGACTGAGTCCATGCCCTCATTTTCGATCTCGCGCTCTTAATCCAGCGCTCCATCATGGCAACGCTCGTCGTGGTCGGCGTGCTGATTTTCGGATGACCGTTGCGAAAACCTTGGGCCACTTCCTGGGCCACTTTCGCAACAACCAGGTGGAAGAACGTGCAACGGGGTGCGGAAGTGGCCCAGCCTCCGCACCCCGTTTCACTATGAAAACCAATCACCTACGAGCTCCTGCAACGCCCGAGAAAGAATTTGCAGACCGCTGCCTTACCACTTGGCTACCGCGCCAGAATGTCTTGCGACTACGAAACTTAGCACTACCCTGCCTTACTACTACCGCTCCGTTTGGACAGCCCGGTGGACAGTTCGGTACCGAATTCTAGCTCGCTGCCGGCTTCCGCCGCGAGCGGGCGACCGATCACCAGATCACCCCAAGCTCGCCGTTTTGTCGCCCCTAACGCTGCGCAGCCGAGTGCTCCGCCTCACAGGGCGCGTTCGTCCACCCGGATCGGAAGGGCGTCACCTCGCCCGAGCGCGGATCGAACTTGTGCCGCCAAACACAAGCCGTGTCGTTGGCCAGGAGATGGATCGAGATTGAGGCCGCTGCGGACACCGTCCTCACGTAGTGAATATCGTCCTTGGGTGGCAGCAGCGCGTAGAAGCCGCCGCGACTGAGTACCTGTTGCTTGGCGACCTCGAGGCTCGCCCGTCCTGAATCGCTTCCATCGTCGAGGCGACGATAGATCGTCTCGTCTTGCTGGCCGCGGTACACGCCGACCAGGCCCCACGCGAGGTGATCATGTACCGGTGTCGCTACGCCGGGCGGTACCACGAGGGAAAACAGGCAGAGCGAACCGTCCACGGCCCGGTAGAGAGCGTACTGCCCGACGCCGTCACCCATGCGGCTCCCGTCATCCGGGCGAGCAAAGCGCTCGGGCAGCCAGTCGCCGGCGGCCAGCAATCGGGCGAAGGCTGGCTTGAGCAACTCGACGCGCGTAGCGTCGTCGGCTACGCGAGCCATCTCTTGCTGTGTCTCCTGGATGAGCGCGCGGATCTCGGGCGTGTCTACCAGGAACCCAACGCCGCCGTGGTCGTGCCCCCCGTTCAGATTGCACATCGGCGGAGCTCCGCTGAGGTTACCAACGCCCGCGGCTTCTGCTTGTCGTCGTGGCAGACCAGCACCGGGGCCCTTACGCGCCAGCGATCAGCTGCTCGAATCTCGGGTCGCCGCGAAGCGCGGACCACGTGGGATCGACCTTCAGCCAGCCGCGCGACACATAGAACGGGATGCTGAGAAGCTGTTGGAGGATGTCGATGGCCTTCTCCGGCTGCCCGGCCACCAGATAGACGCGCGCCAGGAGGTACGTGTCATAGGTGCCGGTACGCGCGTCTTTCGCGATGGGCTTGAGCGCGATGCTGCGTTCGGCTTCGCGCACTGCCTCGCTCGATCGACCGAGGTATGCCAGCGCCAGGGCTAGGAACATGTGCCGCTGCTCGTCGTTCGGGATGGCGCGGAGCTGTGCCTCAAATCCGATTCGGGCGGTGTCCGCATACACGCGTGCGCGCGCCCGATCGCCCCGCAGCCAGTAGAGCTGAGCGCGGACACTGGCCTGCGTCGCCTTGTCCCCGTCGAAGGCATCGGGACCGAGCGTGAGCAGGCGCGCCTGCTGGGCGCTGTCGAGCACCCAATAGAGATCCCAGAAGTTGCCGAGGTATGCCACGAGCGCGGCCTGATCGACGGTCGGGGGCACCGAGTGAATGATGCGCTGCGCACCTGTGAGGTCGCCCTGTTCCAACGCGAGCATCGCGCTTCCCTCAATGACGGCCAGGTTCTCGGGCGCCTGCGCGAGGCGGCGCCCACAGGACAGAGCCGCCTCGGTGTACATCCGCTGCCACCGTTCGAGCTCGCACAGCAGCGTGAGATTTCGTGGGTTTTGAGGATCGAGTCGCTGCGCTTGCTGGGCGCGCGCGAGGGCCTCGCTCCACTGGCCGAGGGACGACTGGATCTGCGCGGTCCGACGGAGCAAATCGGTGTTGTTCGGCGACCGCGCCAGTGCGGCATCGGCCTCGGCGAGTCCGCGCGCGTTGTCATCGTGCACGAAGGCGTAGTACAGAGAGCGAGCCGCATGTACGTCAGGTAGGTCCGGCGCCAACGCGAGCGCTCGAGCGGTGGCCACATCGGCTGAGTCAGCGATGGCCGGCTCGGGGACGCTGTTTGTGTACAGCAGCGTGTACATCACGCCCATGTGCGACCACGCCAGCGCGAACGTCGAGTCGCGGCTGGTTGCCTCCCTGTCCGCGACAATCGCGCGCCGTAACACAGCGGGCGCGTTACCGCTCGCCCCAATGTCGAGGGCACGCAGGTACGCATCGTAGGCCGACAGGTCGTTCGTGGGTCGGGCGGTCAGCGTCTGCTGCGCGGCCGGCGTAAGCGCCACTTGCAGCGCATTGGCCACCTTGCTTGCGATATCACCCTGCACCTGGAACACGTCGGTGAGTGGCGCATCGAACGGCTGCGCCCATTTGTCGGCCGCCGTCGCCACGTCCATGAGCTCCGGACTGACTTGCACCCGACTCGTCCCACCTGGTCCTTTTGCCCACCGCACCTTGCCGAGCAAGAGGTATCGCACACCCAACTCTTGCGCGATGTCGCGCGGCGACTTGGTCGTATGCCGATACTGTGACGAGGTCACTGAGCCGATCACCTCGAGCCCCGGAAGGCTCGTCAGCTTCCCGCGTACGGCGTCGGTCACACCATCGGCAAAGTACGCATCGGCCGAATCACCGAGATTGTCGAAGGGCAGAACTGCCAGCCGGATGGCGCCAGCCGGGGTCTCCACCGTGCCCGCGTGCGTTCGCCACGCGAACAACGCCCCGCCGCCGATGAGCAAACCGAGAACGAGAGCCAGCGCGGCAATCGGGACACGCGATGCCTGGATCTTGGCTGGTTGCTCAGCCCTGGCAGGCGTCGCACGCGATGATGACCTGCGCGCGGACGACCGCTCGGCTGCCTCGAGCGCCTTGGCAAACTCTCCGGGAGTTCCCCATCGATCGGCTGGCACCGGCGCGAGCGCACGCTGCAGCGCGAGGTCGACGGCCTCGGGGACGGATGCGCGAATGCGTCGCACCGATGGCGCCGGGCTCGACATCATCTTCGCAATGACCGCCTGCGCAGTCGGCCCGGTGAACGGCGGCTCGCCGGCGAGCATCTCATAGCACACCGCGCCGAGCGAGTAGACGTCTGACGCGGGGCCAAGCGTGCGCTCACCGCTCGCTTGTTCGGGACTCATATACGCGGCAGTGCCGACGACGACCCCGGTCGCGGTGAGCGTCGTTCCCGAGGCGCTCGAGGAGAGAGCGCGCGCGATGCCGAAGTCAGCGAGGAGGGCCTGCCCGTCGGATGTGAGCAAAATGTTCTCCGGCTTCACATCGCGATGCACGATCCCGCGCTTGTGCGCAAAGTCCAGCGCCAGAGCAACCTCGCGTGTGATGCGGACCGCATCCTCCAGACTGAGCTGCGCTTGCCGACGGAGGCGCTCGCGCAGCGATTCTCCCTCCACGTACGGCATCGTGAACCACAGGTCTCCAGCGTCCGTCTCGCCGGAGTCGAGTACCGTCAGGATGTGGGGATGCTGCAGCGCGGCGGCAAAGCTGATCTCTCGGCGAAAGCGCTCAGGTCCGAGGGAGGCAGCCAGATCCTGATGCAGGACCTTGAGCGCAACCTGCCGCCCATGCTTCGTATCACGCGCCAGGTAGACGGTCGCCATTCCACCACGCCCCAACTCGCGCTCCAGCGTATAGTGGGCGCGAAGGGCATTCTGTAGATCTGGAGGGGGCGCGCTTTCCACACCCGAAATATCGGTCGATAACCAGCGTGCGCCAGAGTCTGCCCGCCGGCTTGTTAGCATTCCAGCTGCCAGGCCGCCCGTCGGGCCTGGCACTCGCCGCATCGATCCCGCTGTGATCCGGTGCTTGCTCAACAAACGTTGATCACGGCATCAGCGAACGCTCGCCGAAGGGCCAGAGCGGTGGTTACAGTTCACGCATGACTTTCAGAACGCGAAGCACGCTGTGTGTAGCGCCCCTCGCCGTGATTGCGCTGGCTGGTGCTGCGCTCACCGCAGGCGCCCCACCGAAGGCTGAACGGAATGGAACGACGGCCGCAGCGGCCGTACGCCTACGCGGCAACTCCATTGCGCCGAGTCAGCAGACAGCTCCGCGTGCCGCCATTCACTTCTCGGTCGCGCCCACAGGCAATGATGCTCGCTACCGTGTCCGCGAGCAGCTCATGGGGCATGACCTTCCGAACGATGCAGTTGGCGAGACCCAGGAGATCACCGGCGGACTCACGCTGGACAACGCGGTCATGTCACGGGCACCGCGTCCACACGCTTCACGTTCGAGGAGTTTGGCCTGACGCAGCCGCGCGTCCCCATCGTCCTAAGCGTGGCGGATACCATCGCGCTCGAATACGACTTTACGCTGGCCCGCGACAGCTCGCAGGCACCGTAAGCGCACGCGATGGAATAGTGGCTCAACCCTCGCGTCGGCCTACCGCAGGCGCGACGGATCGAACCACGCGTCCGGCAGGTTGTCGTTCGGTTTGATGTCGGAGTAGATCTCGTGAAGCAGCATCCCACGCTCGTCGCGCACGCCCACCTCGGTGCCGACCCACCCGCCGCCAAACGGGCGGTACTGGGCGAACCATGCGTCGCTCGTGCCGCCGCCTGCCGTGCCCGACGGCTCCAGCATCCGCACGAACAGGTCGCGCTCGCGATCCACCCAAAATTGCTTCGATGTGGTGTCCCCCTCGGCCGCACCGACAACATAGACCGGGCGCCCACGCCACGTGCCCTGGTGCACGCGGGAGAGGTCGAAACCCTCGCCCTTGAGCTCCTCGATCGTGCGCTCCACCGGTTGCTTGTAGACGTCGAATCCCAATATCAAGAAAAGGTTGAGACGCTTCGACCGCCGAGCCGGCTGACCGGGCGCTGCGACGTAGGTGCTGTCGCTCGCGAACAAAATGATGCGGCGCGGGTGCACCGTGTCGGATGCCGGATACCCGACGTCGATCCGCAGCCTGCCCGGCAGCTTCGCCTCCTCCCACCATTTCTCGGTGGTCATTTTCCCGTCCGGGCCGCGCTGCTCGGAGATCTCCGTGAACGACAGCGTCGAGTACCAGCTCGAGGCGTATCTGTCGTGCATCCGCCGAATCACATCCTCGCCCGTCGTCGGCGTCGTGCCAGTCGCCGTGGCGCCGGTCGCCTGTCCGCGGGCACATATGGCAATGCCCAGAAGGGCCATCATAGTCAGTGTGGGAGTCCGTTTCGACATGAGTACCTCAAGTTGGCTCGACGCCGTTCTGAGCCCGAGCACCGGCGCCCTCGACGACGACGGATGCTGTGTCGCCGCAAATCTGAAGGCAGCAGGAGCTAATGTCGACGCCCCGTGCCTGCAAAACCGCCTTTGATCTAAAGCGTGGCGATTCAGTCCAGGGGCTCGCATCACTGTCCCCTGATGCGACCAACGCCGCGTCGGAGGCGGAGACGCCGGCAAACGAATCGCTGGTCGCCGGTGTCGCATAACGCCTCGCATGGCAGACAGTTGCCGTAGGCATGATCACCCAGACCATGGCCAGGTCTCGAACGGCAGTCGCGTCGAGTGAGTCCAGCGCAATGCCGGCTTCGTACGCCTGCGCGCCCGCACGCGGTTCTTCCCCGGTCCCCAGCTTTCGTAGTACGTAGTCACCTGCAGCATCCAGGCGTCCCTCCAGGCCAACGGTCCGGACTAGCTTCCCAACGTCGGCAGAAGTATCTCTACCCTCCCGATAGAATCGGTGCTGGCAAGCACCAACGACTCGGCTACCCATGCATCCACGTCTGCGTCTGCATTCGCGACTGCCGGTCACTGTGGCTCTCGCCGTTGGCGTCGCGGTCTCATGCACCGTGCGCGCACCGGTCGTGCTCGCCCAATCGCCACCTTCGGCGGGCGCAAATAGCGCAGCATCCGCGGCACCGATCGGCTACTACCGATTCCCGGCGATCCACGGGCACACGCTGGTATTCACCGCCGAAGGCGATTTGTGGCGCGTGTCGACTGAGGGAGGCGTCGCCGAACGGCTGACGAGTCATCCAGGGCAGGAAACGCACGCGGCGATCTCGCCCGATGGATCCCTCGTCGCGTTCTGCGCGGAATACGAAGGAGCCGCCGAGGTCTACACGATGCCCCTGGCAGGTGGCACACCGGTGCGTCGCACGTTCCAGGGTGGGGCATCACGCGGGGGACCGATCGTCGTTGGCTGGACATCCGACGGCAAAGTGCTGTACTCGACAGCGGCCGAATCGCCGCTCAGCGAGGCCCAGCTCGCAACGATTGACGTCTCCTCCGGGCATCGCGAAAGGGTGCCGCTCAGCGAGGCGGCCGACGGCGCGTACGACGCCGACGGCGTGCTGTACTTCACGCGTCTGGAGTTCCAGGGCAGCCATACGCGGCGCTATCGGGGCGGCACGGCTCAACAAATCTGGAAGTTCGCCAAGGGTGCCAGCGAGGCCGTGCCGCTCACGCGAGACTACCCGGGCACCAGCAAGAATCCCATGTGGTGGCAGGGACGAGTCTTCTTCCTGAGCGATCGCGATGGGACGATGAATCTCTGGTCCATGACCGGCGACGGCGGCTCGTTGCAGCAGCTCACACACCATGGCGATTTCGACATCCTGTCGGCGTCGCTGTCAGACGGACGGATCGCGTACCAGATGGGAGCCGATGTCTGGATCTACGACGTCGGCTCGGGGACCGACGCGCCGGTGTCGATCCGGCTGACATCGGACTTCGATCAGACGCGTGAGCGCTGGGTCGAGAGCGCGCCGGACTGGATCTCGTCGGCGCACCTGTCGCCGAGCGGTGATCGCGTGGCGTTGACGGCGCGTGGACAGGTATTCGTGGCGCCCGCCGGCGACGGGCGGCTTGTCGAGGTCACGCCGACCAAGCACGTTCGCTATCGTAATGCACGCTTCTTCGCCGATGGTAAATCGCTCCTCGCACTGAGTGACAGTACCGGCGAGCTCGAATTCTGGTCGCTGAGCACGAACGGGCTCGGTACGCCGGCGCGGCTGACGCGCGACGCGACGGTCTTGCGCTGGGATGGTGTGCCATCGCCGGATGGGCGTTTCATCGCGTTCTACGACAAGAACTACGAGCTCTGGCTGTTCGACCGGGCGACGGGCAAGGATGTCAGGATCGCCGTTTCCCGCACGGCCGATTTGGGTGAGTTGCGCTGGTCGCCGGACTCGCGCTGGCTCGCGTTTGTCGAGCCAGCCGTGAACACGTTTACGCAGATCGCCCTGTATGGCATCGACAAGGGCACCGTCACGCTGGTCACATCGGACCGATACAACAGTCGAAGCCCCGCGTGGGGCCGAGACGGCGCGTGGCTCTACTTTTTGTCTGATCGGAATCTGGTCTCGCTCGTCGATGGCCCTTGGGGCCCGCGCGCGCCCGAGCCGTTCTTCGACCACGGCGACAAGATCTACGCGCTCGCGCTTCATCCCGGACTCCGGTCACCGTTCGAGCCAGCGGACGAATTGCATCCGCAATCGCAGCAAGAGGGCGATTCGACCAATCGAGCTGGCGACACTGCGGCCGCCAAGGGGCACGCGCCGCCCGCCAAAGGCGTGTCGAAAGCGGCGCCCGCACCAGTCGCGGTGACGGTCGTACTGGACGGCATCATGCGACGCATTGTCGAGGTGCCGATCCGGCCCGGCAACTACGACGCGCTCTCCACCGACGGCAAGCGTCTCTACTTCCTCGCACACGAGGTGTCTGCTCGTGACTCGGCAACGGGAGCAGCGGACACGACGTTCTCGCTCCTGAGCTTCCCCATCGAGAATGACAAGCCGCACCAGCAGACATTCCTCGACGGTGTGGTCTCGTATGAATTGTCGCTCGATGGGAAGAAGCTGCTCGTGCGCACACCGAAGGACTTCCTCGTCATCGACGCCAGCGCGAAGGCTCCTGCCCCCGATTCGCTGGCCAAGCTTACGCTCGCCCTCAAGGACTGGAAGCTCCACTTCAGCCCGCGAGACGAGTGGCGGCAGATGTACCTCGAAGCGTGGCGATTGGAGCGCGACTACTTCTATGACCGTCACATGCATGGCCTGGACTGGTCCGCGATGCGCGCCAAATACCTCCCGCTCGTGGACCGGGTGGCGGATCGCGAAGAGCTCAGCGACATCCTCGGCCAAATGGTCGCGGAGTTGTCCGCTCTGCACATCTTCGTGTTTGGCGGCGACGCGCGTCAGGGACAGGATCACATCGCGATAGGAGCCCTGGGCGCCACATTCGCTCCAGATCCACGCGCCGGAGGGTATCGTGTAGTCCACATCGAGCGAACGGATCCGGATTTGCCGAACCAGGCGGCGCCGCTCGCTCGACCTGGCGTTGAGGTCAAAGAGGGCGAGACGATCACCGACGTCAACGGCGTGGCGGCACTGTCGGCGCCGGACATCGGAGCCTTGTTGCGAGATCAAGCGGGGAAGCAGGTGTTGTTGCGCGTTCGCTCGACCGCAGATGGTGCGGAGCGGAGCGTCATCGTTGTTCCTGACTCGCAGGCTGGCGAATCCGATCGACGCTACAACGAGTGGGAATACGCGCGCCGATTGATCGTCGATTCGGCCAGCGGCGGACACATCGGATATGTCCATCTCCGTTCGATGGTGGCGCCCGACATGGCGCAATTTGCCCGCGATTACTACCCGATCTTCAATCGCGATGGTCTGATCATCGACATGCGCCACAACTTCGGTGGCGACGTCGACAGCTGGGTCCTCGAGCGCTTGCTGCGAAAGGCGTGGTTTTATTGGCAATCGCGAGTCGGTGATCCGTATTGGAACATGCAGTACGCGTTCCGCGGGCACATGTTGGTGCTGGTCGACGAGTGGACATCATCGGATGGCGAGGCGTTCTCGGAGGGATTCCGACGCCTCGGCCTCGGGAAAGTGATCGGCACCCGTACGTGGGGTGGTGAGATCTGGCTCTCGGCTTCGAATTTCCTGGTGGATCGCGGGATCGCGACCGCTGCCGAGGATGGTGTCTATGGTCCGGAAGGCGCCTGGCTGATCGAGGGACACGGCGTCGATCCTGACTCTGTCGTTGACAATCTGCCGCATGCGACCTATGCGGGCGATGACGCTCAGCTGCGGGCGGGGATCGCGGAGCTGCAGCGAGAAATCAAGGAGCACCCGGTCCCGGTCCCACCGGCCCCGCCATATCCGAACAAGGCCGTGGCAACGCGTCAAGATCCTGCCTCGCCTGCGAGGTCGGCCGCGCCAAATCGGTAAACGCCGTCACATTGACGCTCGCCCGCTCGCGTTCCACGCGACTCCTCAACGAGGATCCCGACACGTCAGTGGCGTCGCAGGTCATCCGACGGATTCAAGAATGTGAGGTCGGTGGGACCGATGCCGCTGATCTGGATCTCGTACCCGTCGGACCTGGCGTACTGGAAGTGGCTCAACTTCGCGGGGAGATAAATGACACTTCCCTTCGGGTAGGCCTGGAGCTTGGCCTCGTCGAATGCATCCCCGTAGCCAATGTAGAGCGTGCCGGAGAGGACCGTATAGATGCGATCCTCCGGATGCGTGTGCGGCATCACCTTGAGCCCTGCCGGAGACCGGAGACGCGTGACGTAGAGACCGGCCTTGGTCGGGTCTCCATAAACCACGGCACGCATGGCGCCCGTGGGTAGCGCGGGATGTTGGGTCCATTTGATCTCGTCAGGCCGGACGGATTGAACTCCCTGGGCCTGCATCGGCTGGACGCCCGCCGCAAGCACCGTGGCGATCAAGGCCGTGACGAAGGTTGTACGGGACATTGGTCTTTCTCCCGGGATTGTGGTAGGGCAATTAGTTTTGCCGCGCTCACCAGCCATGTTGAGATCCTCCAAAATTGTCGTCAAGGGTCGGCAAGCCAGTACATTCGTAGCGGCTTACAATGTCCCGTGCGTTGCCCTGCCACCATCAGCTCGCATAGGAGCGTGTCCGCATGAGCGCTTTGGTCGGCGTCATCTGGGTTTTGCTCGTGGTCCTGGGCGTGGGCTTCGTGGGGCGATGGTGGGCGATTGTGCGCCAGCAGCGCACCGAGGCCGGCGCCGAAGGTGCGGGCGCGACGCCGAGCGCGCCACCGGGAGCGCTGTACACCATTGGTTTCGTCACCAACCTCTTCGACACCCTCGGGATCGGGTCATTTGCCACGACGACAGCGGCTTACCGCCTCGGCGGCTTGGTTCCGGATGAGGATATCCCCGGCACACTGAACGTCGGGCACACACTACCCGTGATCACGCAAGCGGTCATCTTCATCGCCGCAGTCAAGGTCGAGCCGGTGACGCTCATCGCGATGATCATTTCCGCCACCCTCGGCGCCCGCATCGGGGCCGGCATCGTGGCCCGCCTGCCACGCCGCACGATTCAGTGGGCCATGGGCGCGGCCCTTCTCATTGCTGCCGCGGTGATCCTTGGGCGAAGCCTCCATCTCTTGCCCGGCGGCGGCGATTTACTCGGCCTGACGGGCGCTACACTCGCCCTCGCCGTAGCGGGCAACTTCGTTCTTGGCAGTTTGAACATGGTTGGGATCGGGCTGTACGCGCCCTGTCTCACACTCGTCAGTCTCCTCGGCATGAATCCGGTCGCCGCGTTCCCGATCATGATGGGATCCTGCGCGTTTCTGATGCCGATCGGCAGCCTCCCTTTCGTTCGCGCGCGCAGGTACGACCGACGTGCGGCGATCGGCCTTGCCGTGGGAGGAATTCCCGCGGTGCTGATTGCGGCTTTCTTCATTAAATCACTGCCGCTCACCGTCTTGAATTGGCTCGTCTTCGCCGTCGTACTGTATACGTCGGCGACGCTGCTCTGGTCTGCTTGGCGGACCCCCGCGACCGCGGCTGCGGCGGCGACGGTCACCTAAGCCGCATGGCTGGACGCAGCAGAAGTGTCGAGGAGATGACGCCGGACACTTCTATTGCGCTGACCAAGAATCGGCGACCGAGCGCACAGGCCCGCCAGCCCCGTTGGCCTCGCCGGAGCGTGCGCCGTAGCTTCCACCATTCTCATCCAGGCGGCATCGCTCGTGGCATCGTCGGATGCACAGGACCAACTACAGACAGCACTCGGGATGGCGTATACGCTCGAGCGGGAGGTGGGCCGGGGCGGCATGGCGACTGTGTACCTCGCCACCGACACCAAGCACCACCGCCCCGTTGCCCTCAAGGTCCTCGACCCCGAGCTCGCCGCCTCCTTCGGGCCCGAGCGCTTCCGCCGCGAGATCGCCATCGCGTCCAAGCTGCAGCACCCGCACATCCTGACCGTCTTGGACTCCGGCGAGACGCCGAACGGCCAGCTCTGGTTCACGATGCCATACGTTGAGGGCGAATCGCTCCGTGCTCGTCTGACGCGAGAGAGGCAACTCGCGCTTGAAGACGCACTCCGGATCACGCGCGAAGTTGCCGATGCGCTCGAGTACGCACACCAGCAGGGGGTGATCCACCGCGACATCAAGCCTGAGAACATCCTGCTCTCGCGCAGTCATGCGCTCGTGGCGGACTTTGGCGTGGCTCGCACGCTCGTCGCAAGTGGGTCGCGGGCCGCGGGCGCGGGGCCGACCCTGACGGAGAGCGGTGTGGCGCTGGGGACGCCGATCTACATGAGTCCCGAGCAGGCCACTGGAGATCGCACGCTGGACGCGCGCACCGACGTGTACGCGCTTGGCTGTGTGCTCTATGAGATGTTGGCCGGCGAGCCACCGTATAGCGGCGCCACGACGCAGGCGTTACTCGCCAAGCGGGTGAGCGGCGATATCCCGTCGGTGCGCCGGATCAGACCCGCGGTGCCGCCAGGCGTGGACGCGGCACTCACGAAGTCGCTCGCCCCCGTACCGGCCGACCGCTACGCGACAGCCGCCGATTTCGCTCAGGCGATGGACGTGCCGACTGCGACGGCTCCCGCGTCGTCGCCCCGTCCGACTGGTCGGTTCCCGGTGCGCACCGCGGTGCTTGGTCTCGGGATCTGCATCGGTGCCGGACTCTTCTTTGCCTGGCGCCACGGCGAGCGCGGCGCCGCGTCAGCCGCCGAGGCGGGGCCGGTCGGCCTTGCCGTACTTCCCTTCGATACCGACGGCGACACGGCGAACGGCTACTTCGCTGACGGTATCACCGATGAGATCCGGAGCAAGCTATCCGCGCTTAGCGGACTCCGGCTCATCGCTGCGTCCAGCTCAAACCAGTACCGCCACACGCCAAAGTCCGAGGACCAGATCAGCCGCGAGCTCGGCGTTCACTATTTGCTCACCGGGCACATTCAGTGGGAACAGAGTGCCAGCGGGATGCGTCGAGTCCGAGTGAGTCCGGAACTGGTCGAGGTCCGAGCCGGGGCCGTGCCGGAGACCAAGTGGCAGCAGTCGTACGACACGACGTTGGCCGACGTTTTCGAAGTGCAGACGGCGGTTGCGACACTGGTGGCTGACAAGCTGGGGCTGGTCCTCAGTTCACCGGCCCAGACGCAGCTCGCCGTCCGTCCCACACAGAACCTGGCGGCCTACGACGCGTACTTGCGTAGCATTGCGCTCAACGGGACCGACCCACTGACATTCCGACGGGCCCTTGCTGCCGCCGAGCAAGCCGTTGCCCTCGACTCGAGCTTTGCCGCAGCGTGGGCGCGCATATCGAGACTCCACACAGGCCTCTATGCAAACACGGTCCCGACCCGGGCAGACGCCGACGCCGCGCGAGGAGCCGCCGATCGGGCCATTGTCCTCGCGCCTAAGGAGCCTGGAGGATATGTCGCGCGCGGTGCGTACAGTCTTATCGTCCAGAACGACGCCGTGGCTGCACGGACAGCGCTTGAAACCGCGCTCCGGCTCGCTCCCTCGTCATCTGAGGCGAACGGTGAACTCGCGTTGGCCGAAGAGAGCAGCGGCCGCTGGGCAGAGGCCCTGGGCCATGCCCGTCAGGGGGCAGCACTCGATCCGCGCTCGGCGGACGCAGCGGGCCGCCTGAGTTTAGTGCTACTCTGGCTTCGCCGGTATCCGGAAGCCCGAGCCGAGGCCGAGCGCGGACTCACATTCGCGCCCGGGGATCTGGGCCTCATTTCGTATCGCGCTATCAGTCTGCTCGCCGAGGGCGACCTGAGTGGCGCTCGCGCCGGTCTGCAAGAGATTCCTCCCACGCTCGACCGATCTGCGCTCGTGGCCGACATGGCCAGCGGCTGGGATCTCTCGTGGGCGCTAGATCCTTCCGACCGTGCACTGGTGTTGACACTCCCGCCCTCCGCCTTCGATAACGACCGTGGTTCGCGGGGGCTCACTCGCGCGCAGCTTTATTCGTTGGCCGGTGACACCGCAATGGCCCGTCGCTGCGCCGATTCGGCACGGGTGGCGTACGACACCGATCTCCAGGGCACACCGGATGCCCCCATGCGGCAGCTGCAGCGTGGACTGGCTCTCGCCTATCTCGGGCAGCGCGCGGCCGCAGTGCGGGACGGAGAGAACGGTTTTGCACTGGCCCAAGCGACCCATGACCAGTACTTCAATATCCCCTCGGCGAAACTATTGCTGGCACAAATCTACGTCAGGGTCGGCAATGATCCGCACGCGCTCGATGAACTCGAATCGCTGCTGGCGAAGCCGAACTACATGTCAGCCGCTTGGCTTCGGATCGACCCAACCTGGGCATCGCTCAGGGGCAACGCACGGTTCAAGCGCCTACTCGCCCAGCCACCGACGATAGCGGTCCCATAGGACCGAGTGGCGACGGGTGCCTGGACTGCGGCGCCCATTTCCCCGGCCACGTTTCTGGCCACATTGGCGCGCGACGTGGTGCAGATCAACGCAACGAGGCGCCGACGTGGACTCAGTCAGCGCCTCATTTTCATAGTGCAATGCAGCGCCGTGCAGACCGCGGGTCGCGCGACGCGACGGAAGCCTTCTAAGCCGACTAGAAGCCTTCGCCGCCCCCGCGTGCAAAACACGCCGGGTCAAGCGTCCTAGATGAAGATGCGCATCAGCACCGACTTGCCATCCCTACCGTGCTTCGTTCGCGCCGGTGAAGCGACCCGAGCCGCTCAGTTTGGGCTGCATCGAAGCACAGCACTCCTACGACAGTTCCGCGCTTTCCTGGCCGCCGCTTTCGTGGCGACGACAGTCACAATGGCTCACGCGCAAAGCGTGGCGATGCCCGCGGTGCCACCGAGCTACAATGGCCGCCTCGGCAACACCTACGGCCGATTTGGGGACAACGCCATCCGCGAAGCGCTCCGTGGCGAACGCTCACACGTCACTCGAGTGCTCGGCCAGCTGTCCAGATGCGGACAACACCGTGCCGGAAGCGGACACTCAAGCAAACGGATCGCCGGTTGCCGGTGTCGCATAACGCACAGCATGGCATAGGCTGCCACGCCCTCGCACCAGCGACGCACGCGGCTCGGAACCTGGCAACGGCAGTCTTGGGCGGTCAGGGCGCGGGGGACGACACCACCCGGTCGAGGGGACTCGGATGCGACACCACCTGCAAGACGCTTGCGTATGAGACCCGCTGCGGCGTGGCTCGACAATGCGGGACGCGATCTCAAGGTCGCTGTCCGCGACCTCCTGAAAAATCCCGGATTCGGCGCGACTGCCGTTCTCACACTGGCTGGGGGGATCGGCGTAAGCGTGGCGATCTTCGCGTTCGTCGATGCGGCTCTCTTGGAGCCGCTCCCGTACGCGCATGCCAGCCGCCTCATGTCGGTGAATCAGAGCAACGCGACGTTCCCGCGCTGGCAAGTCTCGTATCCGGATTTTCTCGACTGGCAGCGGCTGAACAAGTCCTTTAGCTCGCTCGATGTCTACAACGGGACAGCCTACCTCCTGGGCACTCCCTCCGGCGCACAATCCGTCCAGGCGGAGCAGGTGAGCGGAGGCTTCTTCCGGACCCTCGGCGCGAATCCGATACTGGGCCGCGACTTCTCTCCAGGCGAGGACCGAGTGGACGGACCCAACGTCCTGCTGCTCAGTTATCGCGCGTGGCTCGATCGCTTCGGCGGACAACCCAGTGCAATAGGTCGAGCCGTGGATCTGGACGGTTCAGCGTACACGATCATCGGTGTCCTGCCACGATCCTTCGTCTTCGCGCCAGCCGGCAATGCGGAATTTTGGGTGCCCATCAACGTCCTCAGCCCGCACGAACACTCGCGGGATTTTTATTCGTTTTGGGGAATCGGTAGGCTGCGTAATGGCGTGACGATTCCCTCTGCGCTGGCGGACATGAACGCCATTGCGCACGAGCTGCAGCACGAGTACGGCTTGACGGAGCGCAAGCTGAACGCTTCGATCGTTCCTCTCGCCGAGGTCATCGTCGGCGATGTCCGGCCAATCCTGTTGATTCTTCTGGGCGGCGCCGGGCTCCTTCTCCTGATCGCCTGCGTGAACGTTGGCAGCTTGTTCCTTGTTCGTGCGGAGACCAGGAGGAGGGAGGTGGCGGTTAGGGGCGCACTGGGTGCCTCGCCAGCCCGTTTGGTGCAGCAATTCGTCACCGAGGGGCTCGTACTCGCCGCCGTTGGAACGTTGGCCGGTTTGGTCTCCGCTGCCGGAGTGATGCAGCTCTTGGCCGCTCTCGTCCCCAAGAACTTGGCGGCCAACATGCCGTTCCTCGGCGACGTAGGGTTGAATCTGCACACGTGCCTTTTTGCCGTGTCCATCGGCCTGCTTGCAGCATTGATAGCCACCGCCACGCCCATATTCCGGCTGTCGCTTCAGAAAGTGCGGGCCGGGCTTGCTGAAGGCGGCCGCGGTTCGGCGAGCCTGTTCTGGCAGCGGCTCGGATCGAACCTCGTCATTGTCGAGCTAGTAACAGCAGTGGTCCTCCTGACCGGCGCGGGACTTCTCAGTAAGAGCCTCTATCGTCTGCTGCATGTGCCCTTGGGGTTTGATCCGACCCACCTCGTCACGGCAGAGGTGACGGCCCCCGGCACCATTTACCAGACTGACACGCAGATCACTGCGCTCTACCAGGAGATCGTGCGCCGCGTCTCAGCGTTGCCGGGCGTGCAATCGGCCGGTATGACGAGCGTGCTTCCCGCCGAATGCAATTGCGCCACTGATGCCATCCAGGTTGTCGGCAGACCGACCCCGAGCGAGCAGGATGAGGTTGACGAGCGCCACGTCACCGCGGGATATCTTCCCGCGCTCGGCGCCACCCTGGTTCGCGGCAGGTTCTTTACGGACAACGATGATGCGTCCAAGCCAGGCGTGGCCATCATCAATGAGGCGTTGGCGCGAAGGTATTTCCAGAACAGGAACCCGATTGGTCAGAGGATCGCCAATACCGAAGGTGGGCGCCCGACGGTGTGGGAGATCGTCGGCGAAGTCGGAGATGTCCACGAAGTGCCGTTGGACGTTGCGACCTGGCCCGCGGAGTATTTCCCCATCGAGCAGACACATGACCGTAGCTTCAGTCTTGCTGTCCGCACACGGCAGGATCCCGACGCGTTGCTAGCATCTGTGCTAAGGACATTGCATCAGATCAACGCGAACATCGCCGTCACGGACGAAGCGACGATGGACGACCGGATTGACGCTACGCAGACTGCGCTCCTGCATCGGTTCGCCGCGTGGTTGGTCGGAGGGTTTGCTGCGGCGGCGCTGGCTTTGGGTGTGATTGGATTGTACGGCACTATAGCGTATTCGGTGAGCCAGCGAACTCGGGAAATAGGAGTACGCATCGCGCTCGGTGCTCAGCGCAGCGCCGTGTACGGTCTCGTACTGCGTCAGGCCGGATCACTCACGGGCATCGGTTTGGCCCTGGGACTCGTCTGTTCGGTGGGCGCGTCGCATCTCTTGCGCAGCCTGCTGTATGCCGTGCAGCCATGGGACGGACTGACACTGGGTTGTGTCGCGGCGCTGCTGGCTGTCGCTGCACTGGCTGCGGCTTTCCTTCCCGCTCGGCGTGCCGTTGCCGTCGACCCCGTAGAAGCGCTCCGCGCCGAGTAGCCGCGGTCCGGTGCGCCGCACGCGGCGCGCGCGTCGATGTGCCCCCCAACAATGGCACCGTGACGGCGGGGCGGCGAAGGACGGTGCTGCACGTGATCCTGCCCCGACCGGGTAGGGGCGACGCCATGCGTCGCCCGTGGACTACGGCCCATTTCCGGTTACCGCGCGCGCGGTTCCATGGCGACATCGCGTGCCCCATTATGTACGTTTCGATCGAAGTCGCGTCGCGTGATCATGAACAGTCTCGAGGGACCGTGTCTCAAATCGCCTTTCCTTCGCTAGCGGGGCGCTGGCTCTGGTACGTCTGGGCAGTGATGGCCATCGTGGTGGTCGTGGGGTACTGGCATGTCCGGAGGACGCTGCGTAAACGCGAGCGGATCGCGGACGCCGCCGATGCTGACGCTCACAGACGAGCCGAGGCCAAGCACCACAAGCGCAGGCCCGGCGAGATCGAGTAAGCAGCGCCCCGTCGGCCTTCAGGCCGAGGTCGCCCGCACGCCAAGGATCAACTGGCCAGGTAGGCTGTGACCCGCGCCGTAGATCGTTCGAATACCGCGGTGAAAAAACCTCGAGGCAACGGGAGAGCGCATGCGTGACGATCAAGAACATCGGCGCCGAGCCTGTCAGTGAGGTGTTCATCTTCTCAGCGCCGGGTTTCGAAAATCACATGCGCTGCATATCGGTGTTGGCAACCGAAAAACCGACTCCCACCACAGCGGACGAGCTCAGACGCTGCGACCGCGCAGGGAGCGTTGTGTACGCCGGACGGGAGGAAAACCCATAACCCAACGTTCTCTCAGGTCCGACCTCCGAGGCTTCCACTGGCACATGGCGTGCGGCCACGTTCGCATCAACTCGCAACCGTGGAGGCGTTGATGTCGCCAAGCCCCAAAGGGCCCGCCATGAAGCTGGAGCTCGTGCCGATCCCGGTATCGGATGTGGATCGCGCCAAGGCGTTCTACGAGAAGGCCGGTTTCAAGCTCGAGGTTGATGTCCGACCGGCCGACGGCATGCGAGTCGTTCAGTTCACCCCCCCGGAATCCGCGTGCTCGATCGTGTTCGGGACGGGGATGCAAAAGATCAACGATATGCAACCCGGCTCGATCAAAGGCATTCATCTCGTCGTAGCAGACATCGCAGCGGCCCGCAATGCGCTCGCCACGCGAGGGATCGCCGTTGGCCCGGTGACGGACTTCAAGAGCGTGAAGTACGTGGAATTCAGCGATCCGGATGGGAATCTCTGGTTGCTTCAGGAATTCCCGCCGGCTATGAGAAGGCCAGGACAGAGCTTCTACGAGGCGGCGCGCTAGTCGCGCACCTCGTTCGCGCGTGCCGGCGCCCTGGGCCATCTCGCGCTCGTCGATCACGTCAGCGCCAGGGGATCCTACCGCGCACTGGCCGCTTGCGGGTAGGGGCCGTGCGCGTAGCCGAGGACGCGACCGGTCGGTATTGTACGCCGGCCCTGCTGTACCGATAGCACACGAGGAGCATGACGGACGTATTGCGCGAACAACTCCAGAAGACCCTGGGCTCGGCCTACATCATCGACCGTGAGCTCGGCGGCGGTGGGATGAGTCGGGTCTTCGTGGCCGAGGATACGGCGCTGGGCCGCATGGTCGTCGTGAAGCTGCTCTCGCCCGAGCTCACAGCCGGCGTCAATATCGATCGCTTTCGTCGCGAAATCCGGCTCGCGGCTCGACTGCAGCACCCGCACATCGTACCCGTGCTGCACTCGGGCGAGGCGGACGGACTGCCGTACTTCACCATGCCCTTCGTGGAAGGGCAGTCGCTGCGTAAGCGACTGACCCAAGGCGGACCCCTCGCGATCGGGGAGGCCGTCTCGATCCTGAGCGACGTCGCCAAGGCCCTCGAGTACGCCCATGCTCGCGAGGTGGTCCACCGGGACATCAAGCCCGACAACGTCCTCCTCGCCGGTAATGCGGCGGTCGTCACAGACTTCGGCATCGCCAAGGCGCTCTCCGCATCGAAGACGCTGGCGCCGGGCGCTACGCTGACCCAAGCCGGCGTGTCGCTCGGGACACCGGCGTACATGGCTCCCGAGCAGGCCGCGGCCGATCCGGCGACGGACCACCGCGCGGACATCTACGCCTTCGGCATCCTCGCCTACGAGCTGCTGGCCGGTCAGCCGCCCTTTGCCGGGCGAACGCCGCAGCGGCTCCTGGCCGCGCAGCTCAGCGAGCGGCCAGCGCCGATCGAGAGCGTCCGACCAGATGTGCCGCCAGCGCTCGCCGACGTCGTCACGCGCTGTCTCGAGAAGAACGCCGACGACCGGCCCCAGACCGCTGCGGCTCTCGTCCAAGCACTCGACACTGTCACGACGAGTGGCTCGAGCAGACCCGCCCCAGCGCTCCTGCTGGGCGGCCGAGCCACCCTGCGCAACGCCTTATTCATCTGGGGCGCGGCCTTCTTGATCGTCGCCCTTGCAGCCAGGATCGCAACCAATGAGATCGGGTTGCCCGATTGGGTCTTCCCGGGCGCCATCATCGTCATGCTGCTCGGGCTCCCGGCAATCCTGTTCACCGGTTACGTCCAGCGCACCGTCCACCGCGCGCTGACGACGACGCCGATGCTGACGCCTGGTGGGACGCCCGCGCCGGCCTCGACGCTCGCGACCCTCGCCCTCAAGGCGAGCCCGCACGTGAGCTGGCGAAAAACGGCAGTGGGAGGAGCAATCGCCCTCGCAGTACTCACCCTCCTCGTCGTCGGCTACATGATGAGTTGGGCGATGGGCGTTGGTCCCGCTGGCTCGCTGCTCGGATCAGGGAAGATCCACGCCCGCGACCGGCTCCTCGTCACCGACTTCAAGGGCGCCGGCAGTGACTCCACACTCGCTGGCGCCGCAAGCGAGGCGGTGCGCACCGATCTGAGTGAGTCGCCGGTGATCACGCTGCTCACTCCGGCCGATGTCGGCGGTGCGCTGCGTCTCATGCAGCGTCCAGCAACCACGCGGATCGATGTCCCGGTGGCGCAGGATATCGCGGCCAGAGACGGGGCGAAAGGCATCGTCGACGGCACGATCACACCGCTCAATCCAGGCTATCTCCTGACCTTGCGCCTGCTGTCTGCCGCCGGGACAGAGCTCGCCTCGTTTCACGATGCGGCCGACGGGCCCAGTCAGCTGCTGCCGACCCTCGATCGTCTCGCTCGGCGCCTTCGGGCCAAGATCGGCGAGTCCCTCAAGAGCGTGCACGCTGACCCGCCGCTCGAACAGGTCACGACAGCATCACTTCCAGCACTCCGGAAATACCAGGAAGGCATCCGACAGAACAACTTCGCGGGTAACGGCAATGCGTCGATCGCGAGCTTGCGCGAGGCCGTCGCCCTCGACACCTCGTTCGCTATGGCGTACCGCGCGCTCGGGATCACCATGTCCAATTTCGGGCTGCCGCAGGCCAGCATCGACAGTGCACTCAGCAAAGCTTATCTCTATCGCGATCGGCTGACCGAGCGCGAGCGCTACCTGGCGGAGGCCGCCTATTTCGGCCGCGGCCCGGGGCGCGATCGCGGAAAAGCGGCCGCCGCATACCGGGCGCTGCTCGCCGTCGATCCGCAGAACTACGTCGCCCTCAACAATCTCGGCGACATCGATCTCCAGCGCCGGCAGTACGCGGCCGCCGATACGCTATTCCGGCGGGCGGTGGCCGCAGGAAACACGGGGTCTCTCGAACTGGGCAACATCATCGAGGCCGAACTCGGTGCCGGCAATACGGCGGGCGCGCAGCGGGATCTCGCGACGCTTCGCGAGCGGTACCCCGACGCGATCCAGGGCCCCGGGTTCGGGTTCACGGTCCTCTACGCTCAGAATCGACTGGACGCGATAGACACGGCTCTCGCTCGGGACCGCGCGAGCCCGAGACCCGAGCTGCGGTCCTTCGGAGAGTTCCTCCAGTCCCAGGTTGCGCTACTTCGCGGCCAGCCTTCGGTATGGGCCCGCGCCACCGCCGACGCCCGTCGCACGGAGGAGACGCGTGGCGTCCCGCAGCCGCCCCTTGACGACTCGGTGACCGCGGTCGCGCTGGACATCACGCTCCGAGCCCAGCCGGCGCGCGGTGCGGCTCGACTCGACGCGCTCCTGTCGCGCGTACCGCTGCACTCCGTGGCGGTGCTCGACCGTCCGTATTTTGAGATCGCCGAGCTCTATGCACTGGCTGCACGTCCCGACCGCGCGCGAGCGATTCTTGGGGAGTATGCGGCCGACGTGAAGGACACGGCAACGCTGCGGGACAATGAGCCGCAGATGCACGCCGCACTCGGCGAGATCGCGTTGGCCGAGCACCGTCCCCAGGACGCGCTCAACGAGTTCGCGCGTGCCGATACGGCCTCCGACGGCTATCCCGTCATCTGTGGGACCTGTTACCCGCTCAATGGCGCTCGCGCCTACGACGAAGCGGGGAATCGCGACTCGGCGATCGTCTTGTACGAGCGCTACGAGGCTGTCTACCTGCGGCGGTACCAGCCAAGGGATCCGCTCTTCCGGTCGCTCGGTTACAAGCGCTTGGGCGAGTTGTACGAGAACCGAGGCGACATCGCCCACGCAGTGGCGAATTATCAGCAGTTCCTCGCGTTGTGGAAGGATGCGGACCCGGACCTTCAACCCGTCGTCGCCGACGTCCGGCGGCGCCTGGCGAAGCTGGGAGCCGAGCCGGCACGCGTCGTTCCAGCGGCCCAGCCCAGTCGGTGACCGACCGGCGCGCCCGTCGTTCGCGCCGGTCGGCCGAATGATTTCGGTCCTCCGGGAACGACGATCAGTCGTTTTGCGCGGATGGTGGATCGTCGGCGTTGCGCTCGTCGCGCAAATGTTCAGCATCGGAACGGTGCTTGTGCAAGGACGCCACGCGAGCCCTAAAGGGCAACGTCGCTGGCTCTGTGGACACACTTGGCGATGGCGGGGGGACGGCATGCCTTGCTGTCGGCCCCATTGGCCCAGTGGCGGCGTACACCGTTAGCTTCGAGCACTCTCATCCGGGCAGCATCCGCCGTGGCATCGTCGGACCTACGGGGCGACGGGTGACGGATTCACCGCTATCCCCCACGCCCGGCGGGTGCTGGCCTGGATCTACGTCGCGGTCAGCGATCATCCGCACGCGGTCGGCCAGCTCGACTCGCTGCTCGCAATGCCGTATTACATCTCGCCCGCGTGGCTTCGGATCGATCCGACGTGGACGCCGCTCAAAGGCGACCCGCAATTCCAGCGGCTTGTCGCACAGCCACCGATGACACCAATCCAGTAGCGCAGCGTAACCAGAGATCTCGATCTCACCGCTTTCAGGCTCCGACTCCGGCCTCGGCCAGCATCGACACGTGGAGCTTCAGCATTGGGCGCCCATCGCACTCCTTGAGCAGGCAGCGCACAACAATCAGTTCGGTGACGCGGCGCCGTGTGCGTCGTTGGGGCTCGGCGCGATCGTTGACTGTGACGCGGCCGTGGGCGCAATCGGCAATACAAGCGGTGGGCGCGGGGCCTGCGAGAAGTCGAAGTCGTTCCGCAGGTCTCCCAGAACCGGGACGAGCTCGCGCACAGTCGGGCGCGGATCCCAGCGGCCGTCCGTCGCTGGATCAAGCCGTTGCCCACTGAGGAACACATCCTCAATGAACTTGGCGTACGCATCAAAACTCAAGATCTGATGATCGATGTAGCCGTGCCTTGCGTACGGGCTGATGACGAGCGCCGGCACTCGGAGCCCGTACCCATTGACGTCGACCAGTGGAGGCACGACGTGGTCGTAGAAGCCGCCCCAGTCATCCCAGGCGAGAAAGATGACGCTGGAATTCCAAGTCGGACTTTGCATCACCGCGTTGATGAGACCCGTCACGTATGCTTGGCCCACGCTCACGCGCGCCGGCGGGTGCTCGCTCGAATCGTCGTTCGGCACGATCCAGGTCACAGCCGGGAGATTGTTGGCGCGCAAGTCGGCAAAGAAATGGTCGATGGTCTGGATGTTACCCAGTTCCCCGTCTCGCGCGACGGTGGTGAAGTACGGCAGGGGATTGAAGAAGCTCGCCCACCCCGCCTTTTGGGGTTTCGCTGCGCACGTCATCGCGTCGTCGTCGCAGTCGGGCTGTGTGCCTTCCGAGACGTAATACTTCCAGCTCACGCCCGCCCGATGGAGCAAGTACGTCAGATCCGTCCATGCGTAGGCTCCGCCGGGTGGTTGCACGATAGAGCCGGCTGGGCTCTCCAGCGCGTTCTGACAACTCGCGGAGTCATTGAGAATGCTGCAGCGAGCCGACCACTCGGACACCATGAATAGGTGCGCGGGCAAGCTCCACGACGCATTGGGTTCGAACAGGTGATCCTGGAGCACGAAGTGCTGTGCATAGGACCAGTAGTTGGGGATCTCGTGGTTGTCGTGATAACCCATCACATCGGGTGGACCGGTCCCAGCGCACGATGGGTTGTACGGGTTGGCGCAACCGTGCTGCGCTTCCTCCTCTTGCGCGATGAACCCATCCATCCGACCACCATCAATGTCGCCTTGCGCATTACTGGCAGCGTGCGGTCCGCCGAGGTTGACATCAGCGCTGTCGTGGAATGGCCGCATGCACTGCCCCGTGGCCGGATTGGGCACGCACACGCTCGGTACGCCATTTTGCATCGGAATGCCATCGGCGCCGGGATACGTGCCGAAATAATGATCGAACGAGCGATTCTCCTGCATGATCACGATCACATGCCGGATGACCTTGAAATCGTTCTGGGTCGAGCCCAAACCGCTGCCGGACGCGGCTCCGTTCGAGCACGCCGCGGCCGCGAGTGCGACGCCGATGAGCTTCATCGCTGCATTCATATGGTCGCACGCGCCAGCAGGCCGCTGCTAGCCCGCGTCCGGTCCGTGAGCTATGGCGACCGTGGGCCGCGTGGTGTCTGAGGGGAGAGCGACCGACGAAGTGAGCGACCGGTTGGGCATTGCGTCCGACAGCGCGCCCAGATCGTAGCCGATCGCCGCGACCCGCCGCTTCGTCTCCGAATCCAGCTCGCCGATGAACCTTCTGAATTGCGGCACGGCTTCCACGACGGCCAGGTGGCCATATGGCTTGGATCTCGGACGATCGAGCGCGAGGCGGCCGACATCGACCTCAGCCGACATCACGTCGGCGATCTTCGCGAACTCTCTGTTCGGATCGATCGCGAAGTCCTCGAGTCGCAATGACAGCGTTGCGGATTGGATAAAGAGCTCGGTCTCCTCGACGAATTCCTGGAACGAGAGAAATGGCGTCCCCGGGCACGTGGCAAAAAACGCAGGCTCGCCACCGGCAAAGGCCTCGAGCTCCGAGAAATTCCGCTCGACATCGGCACAGAGATCGCCACTGCTGCCATACACCGACGAGATACCGGAAATCATTCTCCTGTCCCGCATGTACGTGCGCCACCAAACCCAATTCGTCAACAACGAATCGAGGGGATGCCGATAGATGAAGATCAAGTCGGCAGATCTCGATCTCACCGCCTTCAGGATCACACTCGTCACCGCCGGCACTGCCTGCGCGCGGGAGATGTGCTTGATGGTGGCGTGCCCGCTGTAAATCATGGACGTCGGGCTTGGGCGAAAGCGGATCGCATGCCGGAAGTACTTCGCCCGTGGTCCGATGTGCTGCTGCAGCAGCGCGTTGATGTAGAACCGCCCAGTGCCGAACAGCCCGATCACGTACGCTGTCCGGTCCCTCCCCGGACTGCGGACTTTCCAATACCAATTCGAGTCCGCCAAATAGGACTGCACCCGCTGTAATTGCTCGCGGGGTGGCTTGCGCACGAACCTCGCGCACTTCTGGAGGACCTGCGTCCGACTCGGCTGGAACAGCGCTCTCACCTGTCCGTCGTGGTCGACCCACGAGAGCCTCTGCTTCGGCGAGCGCATGACCGGATTCTCCTGCGTCCACCCCGACGCGCCTGGGACTCGGTCTGCTGGCCAAACGGCCAGGCGGACCCGTGACGAGCGGTGCCGCGCAGTCACAACATCGCCGCGACCAAGGCTCAGAGAAGCAGTCTGAGATGCTCGGCGCGTTGCGAACCCGGAGCCGAACGAGCGCAAGCATTAGGCCACCGCAGCAGAAACTCGACGCGGGGAGGCTCCGGACCCGCCGGAAGACCACGGCGCCGACGCCGCTGATCGGTTGCCCTTCACGCAAACGCAGCGCGACCCTACAGGCAAGCTCGTCGACACGTGCCGCTATCGCACGCGCACGTGGCGATCGGGCATCGCTGCCACGGTGGCCGCGTTCGAATCAACTCGCAACCAATACGGCCCGACCAGGTTCGATTCCGGCCGCTTCGCCTATTCGACCGACGATTGGGGGTCGACCCCAGCGGGCGACGCAGGCGTCGCCGCTACATGACGCCGGGAATGGCGACATCACGGCGGCAATGGCCTTACGTGTTGACCGCCACGTCACGGCGGCCAGGCTATGGTCGGAGGCGACTGCTGGGATGTCTGTCAACGGCGAGACGCCTGCGTCGCCCCCTCCGGCGCCATGCGCAACGAATGCCATTCGCCGGTTCGATTACGGCCCGCGCCTGTTCGACCCACGACTGCGGTGATCGGTCCAAGACGGCGAGGCAGGTGGTCCTGCGGCAAGTTCTCTGACTCAAATCCCGTGGCGAGAGTTGTACATATACAGAGCGTTTCCTTCGCCGTCCTGAAAAGCGGCGCGCCACATTGGTACCATCTCGTCCGCAAAATGGCACTTGTGCGAATGCGCTGACTGGCCTAGCGTCGTTTCAATCATGCCCTCCAAGGGGGAGCTATGGCCGTCGTGACGATTTTCGTCTCGAATATGGACCGCGCCGTTCAGTTCTACACGGGCATTCTCGGCATGAAATTGATGTATCGGTTCGGCGACGAATGGACGACGCTCAAGACTGACAATGGGCTGACCGTCGGTTTGCACCCCGCCTCGAAAGACTCGCCCGCCGGGATACGGGGTTCAATCACGATCGGTTTCGAGGTGTCCGAGCCCATCCAGCAAGCCGTAACGGGGATGCAGGCCAAGGGTGTGAAGTTCGTAGGCCCGATCGGAGACGACGAGCAGATCAAGGCAGCCCATTTCCAGGACCCAAATGGCAACGAGATGTATGTTGTCGAAGTGAAGCCAGAGTGGAAAGACTACGACAAGATGCAGACCGCCGTGTAGTTCACGCGCGTCGTTAGTCTGGAAGGAGAAAGGAGAAAGGTGACCGAGGAGCGCGGCCGGGTGGCGCACAGACCATCCACGCCGCCCAATGTCCGTCTCTCCTTTCTCCTTTCTGTGTCGCTCCTTTCTATTTCGGCCCGCTGTGCGGGCCGAAATCGCTACGGACTCGACGGGAAGTTCACGACTTCATTCTCCAGCGGGATCTCGTTCACGTGCGCCTCGGCCGGTCCCTTGGCGTCCGCCGGCTTCCACCCGTCGCCACGACCAACCACCTCGAACGCTGACATCGCATAGGGCAGCCCTTCCGCCCCTAACGGCGAATTGCCATCCTCGACGTGAAAATGCAAGTGCGGCTCCGTCGAGTTACCTGAATTCCCGACGAGCCCGAGTACCTGCCCGCGCCGGACCTTGTCCCCGAGCTTCACGCGCAAAGATCCCGGCTGTAGGTGCGCGTAGAATGCGTAGTGGCCGCCTCCAATATCGAGAATCACATGGTTCCCGCCGACCGTCTCGAGCGTGATCGGGACGGCCCGCGAATTCTCGCCAGGAATGTTTTGCGGAATGCCGTCCTTCACTTCCGTGACCACACCGTCCGCCACTGCGAGCGCATCGCTGCCATATGCGTAATAGCTCTTGTTGTCCTTCTCATCACCGTGAAACGTCTTGCCATCGTCGCGCAGCCTCACCCAATCGATCGCCATGCGCTGTGAGATCGTGGCGTGTCCGTCAATCGGAATCAGCGCCCGCCGATGACCCGAGGTGTTGGACGGCCCGTTGGCTGCTTGCCAGTGATCGCCTTGCAACGGCGGACCGATCGTCACGGCCTCTCGCCCGACCGGAGTGAGTCCGGTTTGCAGAGTGATCTCCTCTGGATAGGTGCCGATCTTGAAGGTCAACCGCTGCCGGATCGCCTGTGGCACCGCATCGGCCGAAGCCACCGTCGCCCAGATGTAGACGACGGCCATCGAGCCGGGACCCAGTGCCGTTTTCTCCACGACTGCAGGCTGACCCGGCCGCCCAACCGCCGAATCCAGACCCGCCCCCGTGTACGCCACGAGCGAGTGGCTGGTCGAGTCAGCGGACACCACTTCCACTTTCGTTAACCGATACGGCCACCGGTCCATGTTGTTCAGGTGGAGCTCATAGACCACGTGCCATTTCCCATCCGCCCGGAATGCGGTTGGCGCAATGGGCACACGCACATCCACCGCCGCCACGATCGGCTTTGTCTTTGGACCCTCCGCCGTCTTGGGCGCGGCTTTGCCGCCTTGCGCCAGCGCGGCGACAGGTGCAATCAGCAGCGCGGCCAACACGCCGCGAGACACGCGCACCCAACTTAGACCTGCCATGACTAGCCTCCGGCCGTTGTCAGCTGGCTATTTCTTGTTTTCGATTTGGGTGATCCGCGCCTTGACGATCTTCCGAATGAGCGCCGCGGGTAACGGTCTGTTCAGAGGGAATTGGATGGTGCCTTTGGCGACGGCGAACCGCTGCAGGTCGTGCCGAAACGCATCAATGATCGCGCGAGTGGGGAACAAGCTGCAATGATCCGAGAATGCCGCGAACCACACCACAATTCTCTTGTACTTGAACGCCGGCAAGCGATAGCTGATCGTTTCGGTCGCCTCCGGGGGGACGGCAGATCGAATGGCCGCGCGAACCTTGGTCAGGGTGGTGCGCGCTGGTTCCGGAACGCGCGCCAAATACTCATCAATGTCGCGCGGCGGCGGACGGCGACCGGGTGTCGCCGGTGTGCGCTTTGATCTGTCCGGTCTTTGTCATGATCGCGAGCCTCCTGCAAGCGCCTCAATGTTCAACTGCTGGACGAGAGACGCTAGGCGTGGGACGCGAGACGCTAAGAGACACCTCGAGGCCAGCCAAGGTGCATGTGTCTGGCCTCGAGGTTGGTCTTTAGCGTCCAGCGTCTAGCGTCCAGCGTCCAGCGTCCAGCGTCCAGCGTCCAGCGTCCAGCGTCTAACCTCACTCGAGCCGCCTCCGCGCGATGCTCACACCGACACCCGTGCGCTCAATCCACCACCGCATCGTGCGGCCGATGATCGCGCCGGCTGACTGCTCGTTATACCACGGGCCGATTTCATAGACGCCGGCTCGGCCGCCGTCCACATGGCACCGAAGGGCCAAGCCGGCCGGCCCGTCGATCGGTCGCGGAACGGTGAACCGGTGACCATCGTCCACCGAAAAGGTGACCGGCCAGGCGATCCCTCGGACGCGGTTGTAGCCCGGCATACGTACGATGAGACGTCGTGGGCCCGTGCCCGGCAAGCCCCGGAGTGATCGTCCGAAGCTACGCTCCTCGGCCGAACAGCGCCAAGGACACCGCGCTCAGCCGTGGCAACCGTGTACAATTGAGAGGAAGGTTGTGATTGGACATGCCCGCCCGGCTGGCGCACGTCCGGTCACCCGGTGCGCTTCTCCACGTGAGGGTGGGTCATGCCCCGATCCTACGACGAGTACAAATACACTCCGCTGTGGCGAGCACTCGCCAGTGCAGTGAAAGAACTCGAGGCGAACGGGGAGCTCAAGATCGAAACCGCCCCCGAATACGTGATCGGCTACCTCTACCAAGAGCTCGTCGCGAAAGCGGTCGTCGCCTCGGACTCATCCACGCCCGACCGATAGGCTGCTGGCACGCCCGTAGGCGGGTCCGCCGCATCGGTGTGCACAACCACCAGGGCTAGATCTCGTTGTCACTCGGTTTCCGAGCCCGCACGAACGCGCTCAGGATTCGCCCGGACACCTCTCGCGCGACGACATCAGCGTCCAGCCCGACGCTCGCGAGAAAGGCCCGCGCGTCGTCGATGTCATAGACGCGAGTTGGCTCGATAGAAGGATCGACGAACCCCGCGTCGCACAGGATCGACAGAAACTCGTCCTCGCGCAGCGCGCCGGCGATGCATCCGACCCAGAGCTCGAGACTCTGCCGGACGGCATCGGGCATCTCGCCCCGCACGACCACGTCAGAGACGGCGAACCGCCCACCGGGCTTCAACACGCGGAAAGCTTCGGTCAGCACACGCCGTTTGTCGCCCGAGAGGTTGATCACGCAGTTCGAGATGATGACGTCGACTGACGCGTCAGGCAGTGGAATCGCTTCGATCTGCCCCTTCAGAAACTCGACATTGGCGGCGCCCGCGCGGGCCGCATTCTCTCGCGCCAGCGCGAGCATCTCGTCGGTCATGTCGAGGCCGTACGCCTTCCCGGTCGGTCCCACGCGCTTGGCCGACAGCAAGACGTCAATCCCTCCGCCCGAGCCGAGGTCGAGCACGATCTCGCCCGGCGCAAGCGTCGCGAGCGCGGTGGGATTCCCGCAACCCAGCGAGGCGAGCACCGCTTCCTGCGGAAGAGTCGCAGTCTCGGTCTCCGCGTACAGGTTCGACGTGATGGGATCGAGGTCCGGGCCCGGCGACTCGGAGGCCGAAGCGCCGCAGCACGTCGGCCCGCAGCAGCTCGCCCGCTCCCCGGCGGCCACCTGCAAAGCGGCGCGCCCGTACTTCTCTCGGACAACGCCACTGACATCTCCCGCGGCCGTTGCCGCTGTGGTCTCACTTTCGCCCGATCTCATAACCACCTCCATCGTATAAAGACTTCTTGATGGGTCAGCCGCAAGAAAGGCCAGCTGCCCGCACCGTGGCCAACCCTCGCGTTAGTTCTCCAGCGTCCAGCGTCCATTACCCCAAAATACATCAACACCCATTGATGTATCAAGGACGAGGGCCATTGCCCCCGGGCTCGCCCCCGAGCACGTACGGTGGACCGATCGCGCTACGGCTGATGCGCCGTCGCGTCGGTCGTCGCGAAAGACTGGGTCACGAGCGAGCTCACACGGCACGACCCGATCATCGCCGGCTCGAAACGCAGCGCCGGGAGCATCTGGAGGACGTGCGTCTGCGACTCGGCAGCCAGCGAGCCCGGCACTCGTTCAGCCATCACGAACTGCGCAGTGCCGTTCGCGACCTGGCCAGTCGAGTCGACGACCATCGTGACCGTAATGCTGTCGCGGGCGCCACCACCCTTGTGGTCCGCTCGCGGCCCGCCGGACACGAGCTGCGCCGGCCGCGACAGTCGCCAGACGGGGACCTCGAGTTGACCCAGCACCGCCCCCTGCCCACCAGATGAGGGTTCGGCCCCTTCAATGACCAGGTACAGCTGGATCGAGTCCGACGGAGCCTGCTGGCCCGCGACCCGTGGGAACGCATGGGCTGCCGCGGCCTGCTCGATCATGGCCATCGCGCTCGTATCCGTGGCTCCGGACAACGTGGAGGCCGCGACGTGTACATCCACGATCGCACCGGTCGTGTCGAGCGTAAGCGACAGCACCGTGGAAAGCAGCGGAGCGACGTCGAGTCGGCCACGCAATTTGCCCATTGGGATGCCCTGCGCAGCGCCGAGCGTCGCGGGAAGCCCAAACGTCGGCAAGAGCGCCTCGCTCGGCAGATCGGACTCACGCGCAAGTCCCGCCAGCATCTGGTCTCGATACACAGACCACGCCGAGTCGGACATGGCACGCGGAGTCGCGCCCTGGACGCCCGCGTACACGAGCAACGCCATGGTGTCCGCCGCACCCGGTGGGTTGCACGAGCCGTGCGCGAACGCCGCGACACCCTTGGTAATGTCGTGCGGGGCCGTCGTCTGCGCGGAGGCGGCAGGCGCTGCGTCGGGGTTTGTCTCGGAAAGCCCCAAGCGTGATCGGGTCCACACCATGACGAGGCCACACGGCTGCCGCGGGAGGGTGCTGGTTGGGGCTGGGGTCCCTTGTGTGGTCGCCTGGCCCTGATTGGCACCACTCTCCTGAGTGTTGGGCTGGGCGCGGTCTGGCGGCGTCGGCAACGCCGTGTTGTCTTCCATCCCCCCAAAACCGGCTGGCCGTTCCGCCGCGCTGTAGACCTCCACAGCGCCGACCTGCGAGACATCGATCAGGTTGTCGGGCGACTCGCCGCCCTGTTGCTCGTTGGTTTGGCGGCTACCCGCCATCTGCTGTTGCGGACTGCCATCCACCACGTAGGACACACAACTCCCCGCGCCCTCCGCACCGCTGATGCCCATCCCGGGTGTGTGCGATTGCAGCGGACCCTGCGACATCATGAGGCCGCGCATCCCCTGCAGCAACTGCGTGAAACTCGACGGGCGCTTGCGCTGGATCTGTGCGTAGGTCAGGAACTGGCCGACGCCCGCGCGCCTGCGCTGATCAAATCCGACACTCGAATACGCGGCTCGCTCCTCGGCCGTCGTGACGACCCGCGGCAAAATCGGGACGAACGGCACCATCGTAATCGTCAGCGCTTGCGTCGCGCCAGCTGCGAGAGTCACCGCGAAACGTTTCTCTCCAAGGCCCAGTCCGCGCGCGCCCACCATGTACGCCCCCGCCTTGGGCACGTGCAGGACGAACCCGCCATCGTCACGCGTCACCGCACTGTCGGATGTGCCGTAGAGGGAGATCAATACATGCGCGATGGGCGCGCCATCCGGCCGAACCGCGCGTCCCGCGAGCGTGATCGCTGTCCCAGAGCCAGCCGATCCGGACTGCGCGTAGCCGCGGGACGCGCCTGACACGACGCACAGCGCGACCAAAGCAGCCCGAGCCACCCGCTGGCCGCGGGACCGCCGGACGGACGCCCGCGCCGCTGACGGCGGCGCGACACAACGGCTCGCTGGCCGAACGGTCGCCTCTGATCTGGAAATGGGCCCGGCTCCCTTGCTCGGATGTACTAGTAGCCTCGCACCCGGACCAAGCCCTGGCAACGGGCGAGTGTTCGCGGGATGTACACGATGGTTTTGGGTAGAATCTGTGGCAGCCGTACCGCGTCCGCCACGCGCGCCTATTCTCTGGCCGCAGCCCGCCACGGTGGGATGACCTCACCCCTGGGTCGGCGCCTCTGACGAAACCGGTTCTTGCCGACGGGTGTCAGAACCTCGACGACCCGGCGTGAGTGGACCTGCGCTCCTCTCGTACAGACTGGAGGCCTTTCGATGGCTCGCACGGATGTGTGGCTGGCAGGCTGGGGACAGGACCTGCGCATCGCAACACGACGGTTTCGCCGGACACCCGGGTTCGTCGCGACCGCGGTGCTCGTTCTCATGCTGGGCATCGGGGCGGCGACCGCCATTTTCACTGTCGTCCGCGGTGTGCTGCTCCGACCGCTGCCCTACCCGGACGCGGACCGGATCGTTCAGCTGTCGGAGGTCAATCGAGCGGGCCATCGGACGCAGTTCGCCGATCCGAACTTCGACGACCTGCGTGCGCAGGCACGGAGCTACACCGGCCTCGCTGAGTTCTCCAATCCAATTTCGGAATCGGTCTCGGGCGACATCACAGCCGTTCGGGCATCGCTCGTTCTCGTTTCGCGCGACTTCTTCGGCGTCCTCAGCGTCCGACCGATCCTTGGTCGCAGTTTCGTGCCGGAGGAACAGCGCGAGGGAGGGACACCGGCTGCGCTCCTGAGCTCGGGGTTCTGGCAACGCGCGTTCGGGGGCCGTCGCGATGCAATCGGCAAGCGGCTGACGATTGGCGATCGCACGTACACCGTCATCGGCGTCATGCAGCCGATTCTCGACCTCCCCGCTGCGACCGATATCTGGGTCTCGCGCGAGCTCGCGTTCCCTCATCTGCCGAGCCGCACCGCACACAACTTCAAGGTGATCGGGCGCCTTCGGGCGGCGGCGAGCCTATCCGCTGTGCGGCGCGAGGCCACCGCGGTCGCGCGCGCCCTCGCAGCGCAGTACGGGTCGGAAACCATGATGGAGGACGTTGCGGTCATACCACTCCGGGAGCAAATGGTCGCCGCAGCCCGACCGACACTCCTGGTCCTGCTCGCGGCCTCGGTCGTGCTGCTGGTCATCGCGTGGGCCAACGTCGCGAACCTCCTCGTGGCGCGACTGACGACGCTGCAGGGTGAGTTCGCCGTGCGGATCGCGCTCGGCGCCTCGCCCGCGCGGCTCATTCGCCAGTGTCTTTCGGAATCTCTTCTCCTGGCTGGCACCGGCGGCACATTCGGCGTCGTGCTCGCCGCGATCGGCACTCGAGCCCTGCTCGCCATCGACCCCGCGCGGCTTCCACGTGCCAGCGACGTGCACCTCGACCCAGTGGTTCTCGTGTTTGCCGCAGTGATGGTCCTTGGCACCGCGGTGGTGCTCGCCGTCCTCGCGAGCTGGCGTGTCGCGCGAAACGATGTGCGGGAAACGATCGCCGCGTCTGGACATGCGAACTCCGCGGCGCTGTCGTCGACGCGACTCCGCCAGGTCCTCGTGATCGGCCAGGTCGCGATGACCGTCGTGCTGCTGATTGCAGCTGGGCTCCTCGGCCGCGGCTTCGTCGCCCTGCTCGCAGTGGACCCCGGATTCCGGAGTGAAGGCAGAGTGGTGCTCGACCTCTCGATCGCCGCGAGTGATTCCGCCTCCGAGGTGCGGCGCACCCAGTTCTACCGCGAGCTGCTCGCACGACTCAGTGGCCTGCCCGGCGTGGCGGCCGTGGGCGCAGCCAATGGCATCCCCCTCGACGCCTTCAACGCCGCAGACGGCACGTACATCGAGCTGCGCTCCCCCGATGAGAAGCTCACCGCCCACGACCTGACGACGCTCTGGAAGGACCACACCCGAGCCGGAAACGCGGAATTCCGCGTGGCAAGCCGTGGCTACTTCGCCGCCATGCACATTCCGCTGCTCGACGGGCGCCTCTTCGATGAGCGCGACCGACCGGACGCGCCCACCAATGTGGCTGTGATCAGCGCTTCTTTTGCGAAGGCTCGATGGCCGGGCCGGAGTCCCATTCGGGAAGTGGATCCAATTCGGGATCGATGGCGACCCCCGCCCTTTCATGATCATCGGCATCGTCGGTGACGTGCGCGAGGCGGGCCTCGAGACCCCGCCGCTCCTCATGTTCTACGCGGATTATCTCCAACGCCCCGTGTACTCCCAGCGCATGGACGTGGTACTCGCCGGCACGGGTAACCCCGCGCTGATGGCGAAGACCGCGCAGGCAACCGTGCGCACGCTTCGACCCGACGTCCCGCCGCGAGTCCGGACGATGGATGCGATCGTCGCGTCCTCAGTGGCCGGCCGCCGGCTGGCGCTCTTTCTCGTCGGCGCCTTTGGCGCCGCCGCCCTTATCCTGTCAGCGTGTGGCCTCTACGGCGTGATCTCGTTCCTCGTCGCACAGCGCGGACAGGAGCTGAGCCTGCGGATCGCGTTGGGCGCACGGCGACACGACATCGTTGGGCTCGTGCTGCGCGAGGGCGGCGCGCTCACGGCGGCCGGTGTCATCATTGGCGGTGCCACCGCATTGGCCGTCACCCGGATGTTGGCCGGCCTGTTCTATGGCGTGGGCGCGGGTGACCCCGTGACGTTCATCGGCATGATCGTCCTCGTGAGCATCGTCGCGCTCGCGGCATCCTGGATTCCGGCCAGTCGCGCCGCACGCGTCGAGGCGGCGCGGGCGCTACGCGCGTAGGGGCGGCGGCCGCCGTTGCGGCTTCACCACGGACCAGCATCTTGCGGGTAGGGGCGACGCATGCGTCGCCCGCCGTTGCGGCCCGCGCAGGCCATCAGTACGACGTCACCCGCCGCCCGCGTTTCACAACGTCGACGCCGTATCGCCGGGCAGCATCACACGGCGCATGAGCGGCAGTGGCAAGTTGCCCTGCCGCATGAACTCATCGTGGAAGCCGCGCAGCGTATACGCTGACCCCTTCGCCCGCTGATAGTCCGCACGCAGCTTGTAGATCTCGAGCTTGCCAAGCGTGTAATAGAGATAGGTGGGGTTGTACGCGCCGCGGCGCGCTTCCTCGAACGCGTTGGCCGGCTCCTGGAAACACTGCTTGACGAAGTACTCGCTCGCGCCCTGGGGCACCGAGAGCCCCTGGGTGTGTTCCTTGATGCCGACCACGTAGCGGCAGTCGCGAAGCAACGCATCCGACAACTGCGCCAGCTTGGCTTTCGGATCCCCGTTCCCCCACCCCTCCTCGAGCATCATCTGCTCGCCGTAGTGCGCCCATCCCTCGACGTTGGACCCGGGGAATACCAGCTTCCGCACCTTCGTCGGCACCTGCCCCGCAAAGAGCGCCTGCACATAGTGTCCCGGGAAGGCTTCGTGGACCGTGGTGTTCTCGAGCACTGGTCGGTTGAATTGCCGGAGGTGCTCTTCCACGTGCCGCGCATCCCACGTGCGCTCGGGCGGCGTCACGTAATAAAAAGCTTCCGTCGCCTTGGTCTCATACGGACCAGGGGCATCCAACGACGCGGTGCTGCCGTTCCGCGCGTAGGGCGGCGTCTCCTTGACGATCGGCATGGCATCCGACGGCAGATCGACGATCTGATGCACGACCAGGAACTCTCGGGTGCCAGCCAGCGTCGCGCGGGCATCGGGGATGAGACTCGCAACCGTCGGATGGTCGGATTCGAGCGACAGCATGGCTTGCTCCGGCGTCTTGCCGGGAGCGACAGCCTGCGCCGTCGCGACGAACGCTTGTCGATCCTTCGCAAGATTGGTCTCGCCGATCGCGAGGAGCCGATCCAGCGGTATGACGACCAATTCGTCGTACCGAAGCTTGTCAGCAAAATTCTTTGCGCCGATCGCGAAGCTGCCATGTGACCGGGGCTTGAGGTCCCTCACCAGCCAATCGGTCGCGCCCTGCATGGCCACGGCCAGGGCCGCGGCCTGTGGGCGACCGGTCCCACACGCAGCGCCCGCGCCCAACGTGAGCAGTAGCAGGCCGGCGGTCGTACGCGCTCTGGCACGGTCCATTGGTCGATCCCTGCGGGCGCTAAAGCGCCCGAGAAAGTAGATGTACAGAAAGTAGAAAGTAGACGCACGGCCCGCCACAAAAACGCGGCTGGGGTGTCGTCTACTCTCTACTTTCTACTTTCTACTCTCTCGGGCGCATTAGCGCACGCGGCGCCCGCGCTCCGTGCTAGAACAGCCGGGAGTCGATCGTGATCTTGAGGTTGAGCGCGTTCTGCGACGGTTCCTCGAGCGACGTGTTGTCGCCCGTGTGCGCGTAGCTGAGGCCGAACCCGATTAGCTGCGGTCCGAAGAAATGGTGGGTCAACATCCCCTCGGCCCCATAGCCCGTGAGCCACCCGTGTGTGCTGGCGCCGTACCCGCCGGCCGACGCATCGGCCGACTCGTACTGCAGCACGCCGAAGCCGCGCACCCGCACATCCCAGCCCCTGTACGCGTGCGGCAGCAGGTAGTACTCGAGGCCCGGCTCCAGACCCACGTACGTCACGCTGGCGCCGCTGGCCGACACGCGGGTGAAGTCGAGGTCACTGCCGATCCGCAGCTGTCGCGTGGACCCGAGACCGGCGTACCCGCCCACCGTCTGCGTCGGCAGCGCGAACGTGTACTCGTTGGGCACTGACGCGCCGTTCATTGCACCATTGCTCGTGAAGCCGAGCTCGGAGCCATAGCGAATGGAGAACGCCGGGAGGAAGTTGTCCTCGTAATTGGCGTAGTTGTCCTCCGCACCGCCCGGCGCGTCGAACATGAGGCCGAGGTTGAAGGCGTAGTAGTTCGCGGCCGGCAGATTCTCATCCGTGTTCTGGAAGTCGTGGCCGTACACCAACCCGGCGCGCATGCGCCCCTCGCGCCAGATGGGAAGCTCGGCGCCAAGCATGCCCGACGCCGCGAACTGATGCGCATATGCGCTCGCGCTTGCCCCGCCCAGTTGCGAATAGTTGTACCACAGGCCCGGTCCCAGGAACAACCGGACATCGCTGGAGCGGTTGCCACCGAGAAAGTAGATGTCGGGCTCCAGCCCGAAGTTGACGGACGTGCTGGAGATACCAGGAGTCGATGGGCCGTACTCCGATGAGGTCGACGCCTGCTTGAGGTACGTGCCGCCAAGGTAGAATCCGAGCGATAGCTTCCGCGCGGCGTTCCACTGAACGAGGTACTGCGCGGACGGGATCGCGACGGTCGTGATCGTCTGTGGGTTCGCCCCAGCCAGAAGGCCCGTCGCCTTGCTCCAGGTCATGCCGGCCGCCCAGCCGATCGTGAACTCGGAGCTGTAGTTCCCCTGCGGGCCAACCGGAGCGGCGCGGTGCGTCGCAGCGGAAGCATCGGCCTTTTTCTGAGCGACCACGGGTGCCGGCGCCGGAGTGACCGCAGGTGCCGCCGGAGTGACCCCAGGTGCCGCCGCCGGAGCGACCGCAGGCGCCACCGGTTGCGCAGGTGACGCCGCTTGCGCAGGGGCGCTCGCCGCCTGAGTGGCTACGCTCGTCGGCGCCGCTCCCGTGAGCGGGGCACCATCGAAACCCAGGCTGTGCCCCGAAATGACTTCGACCCACGACGGCCTCTTCGGGTCCCAATACAGGCTTTGATGCGTCGTGCGGTCGTACGCGTGATCTGGGTCACCCTCGTATTGGTGGACGTCATCTGCGTCAGCGCGAGCGTTGACGCCGACCACCGCCGGCTGGACGACGCCGTGGTGCAGCACGGGCGGCGCCGGAATAATTGTCCCGTCGCTCGTCTGCATGCCGTTGAAGCCCAGATTTTGGCCACTCTTGGTATCAACCCAAGACTTCTTATCCGGGTCCCATACCAGATCCTGGCCGGTCGCCCCGTCGTGGGCGTGCCTGGGGTCAGTCGCGTCTTGACGCACATCATCGGCGTCCGCGGCCGCAGCTGCGCCAGCTCCGGCTGGCTGTACGATGCCGTGGTGCAGAATCGGCGGCGCCGGGATCACGGCGACGTTGGGGAGTGGCTGATTCGTTTTTGAAGCTTTCAGGCCCACGGGGACTGCGGTCTTTTGAGCTGTCAGGGCTGCTGGGATTGCCGTCAGAGCGACGAGCAGGCTAGTCCCGAACAGACCCGCCTTCAACGAGAGAATCGTGCGGCCGCTGGCGTTCATGGATGCTCCTTGTCCGTCGAACCACCGTACGTGTGGGTGCCGCGCATCGGCCGCGAGTAGCGTCCCGGCTGGCATGACACGGCGTCATTGCAGTCGCGCCCTCTCGGGGCAAAGCGCAACCCTCGAGAGTCGACTCATATTCGACGACGGAAGTGAGAGGCAGGCCACATCGTCCGGGCCTAGGTCAAATTGCCTCAAACTGTTAGCTCGATCCCTGAGGCCCCCGAACGGTCAGCTCGAGCCCCGCCATCATTGTACGGCCGAAGGCGCGGGATGACGTGTCGGGGCGGCGTTCAGGAAACTGGTAGTCATGCTGGGGCGGCCTGCACGGCGCCGGCAGGGTTCAGCATCGTCGCCGGCGGAGTATGTTGACGATAGCCCACATGGACGGGTCCGTACTGCCATCGCTCGCGACCGTACTTCCCACGCCATCCGAGGTCCCAGGCACTCGCTGTGACGGTTAGCCAGATGCGAACGTACGAGCTGCAGGTGTCTCGCTCGGCCGTTGATGACGTCCCCGCACGAGTCGCCACGTTCGCGGTGGCCTTGGAAGAGCGCATGACCGTCCTGGATGCACTCTTTCGCATCCAGTGGAGTCAGGATCCGTCGCTGTCATTTCGATGCGCCTGCCGAGTCGGCATGTGCGGTACGTGCGCCATGACGATCAACTCGGTGCCGAGGCTGGCCTGCAAGACCCGGGTCGCAAGGCTGCAGTCCTCGACCGTCACGGTCGCTCCGCTCCCCCACTTGCCGGTGATCAAGGACCTCGTGGTGTCGCTCGAGCCCTTTTTCGAGCACTGGAAAAGGATCAAACCGGCACTGCATTCGTCGAACAGAGACTCTCCGGAGCTCGCGCGCATCCCGGCCGCATCGGCACACGCCCGTGAGACAGCGGGGAAGCGCGACTGTATTACGTGCGGTGTCTGTTACGGCGCGTGCGGTATCGCGAGCACCAACGCCGACTACCTTGGGCCCGCGGCGATCAACAAGGCTTTTCTTCGCATCATGGATCCGCGCGATGATGCGGCCGACGAACGGCTCGAGGTCCTCGATCGCGAGCGAGCGGGCATTTGGCGATGCCATACGCAATTCAACTGCACCGCGGCGTGCCCGAAGAACATCGACTTGACCGACACGATCGTTCGCCTCAAACGAGCCATGCTGTTTCCGGCCGCACTCAAGAAGCCATGACGTTCGCAACTCAGGCCACGGCCGTCAGCGTCGTGCGCAAATACCGCTGGCAGTTCAGCGGCATGGTGGCCCAGGTGATCCAGCGAGTCAGCGGCCTGCTCCTGCTGTTCTACCTGTTCGTGCACGTCCGCACCGTGCACGAGCTCAGCGGCGGCCCAGTCGCGTTCAACCGCGCACTCGGCCAGTTCAGGAGCCCGTTCTTCAAGCTCCTCGAGATCGCGCTCCTCGGCACGGTGATTCTCCACGCCCTCAACGGCGTCCGCATCACACTGCTCGACGTGGGCGTCGGACTCAAACGCCAACGGCAGCTCTTCTGGATCTGGACGGTCGGCATCGGGACACTGGTTTTCCTGGCGGGCGCGATTCCGCTGTTCTTGTTTTCCGTGCTGAAGGACTGACGCGGTGCCATCATCTCGGAACGCGGTCTGGTGGTACACACAGCGGGTCACCGGCGCGCTGCTCGTGCCGCTGCTGATCGCGCATTTCTGGGTGGAGCACTTCCGGTCGGCCACGCTCTTGCGCGGCGACCTGAGCTACGAGGCCATCATTGGACGCATCGCCAATCCGATGTGGCAGGCCATCGACATCGCCTTCCTGGCGATCGCACTCGTTCACGGCTTGCATGGTCTGCGCACGATCGTGCTCGATTACGGCCGGGTCGGGCCACGTGCCGTCCGCGTCGTCACCGTCACGCTCGTGGCGGTCGGTGCGCTGTGGCTGTGGTGGGGCGTCCAGGCGTTCAGCAGGCTCTGATGGCCACCCTGCCTATCGACACGTTGGACGCCGACATCCTCATCATCGGAGCGGGTGGCGCTGGCCTCCTTGCGGCGCTCCACGCACACGAACGCGCGCCGTCGCTCAGCATCGTGATCGCTGTCAAGGGACTGCTCGGGCAGAGCGGATGCACCCGGATGGTACAGGGCGGCTACAACGCGGTGCTCGATCCGCGTGACTCCCTCGAACGCCATTTCCGCGACACGATCCAGGGTGGGGCGTACCTCAATGATCAGGAACTGGCCTGGCGCCTGGTGCAGGAGGCGCCGCGGCGGATCGTGGAGCTGGAAAACAAGGTCGGGTGCATCTTCGATCGCAACGCCGATGGCACGATTCATCAGAAGCCGTTTGCGGGTCAATCATTTGACCGCACGGTGCACAAGGGCGATCTCACGGGCATCGAGATCATGTCCAACCTGCGAGACTACATCCTGGAGAGCGGTATCCAGATCCTCCAGGAGTGCAGAGGACTGGACTTGCTCACGCATGAAGGAAGAGTCGGCGGCGCGCTGCTCCTCGATATCCGCGGCGGTCGGCTCATCGCCGCTCGGGCAAGCGCCACGCTCGTGGCCACCGGCGGAGGCGCGACGATGTACCGGATCGCATCGCCATCGTTGGAGAAGTCGGGCGACGGCATGGCGATGGCTCGGCGGGCCGGCGCGACGTTCGTGGATATGGAGATGATGCAGTTCCACCCGACCGGGCTGCTGGTGGGCACGTCCATCGCGACCGGCGGTCTGCTCGAGGAGGGGCTGCGCGGCGCCGGTGCACACCTGTACAACGGACAGGGTGAGCGGTTCATGCAACGCTACGATCCGCAGCGTCTGGAACGGGCGACGCGCGACGTCGTCTCGCGCTCCAGCTACCTCGAGATCGCTGCGGGCCGTGGGACGCCGAGCGGCGGTGTCTACATCGATGCGCGCCACTTGGGCGAGGAATTTCTCTTGGCGAGCTTCCCCGGTATGGTCGAGCGCTGTGCCGACTACGGGTTCGACCTGCTGCACGATCGCGTCGAGGTCTCTCCAAGCGCACATTTCCAGATGGGCGGCATCACGATCGACGTTGACTGCCGCACGCGTCTCGAGGGGCTGTTCGCGGCTGGCGAGGACGCGGGTGGCGTGCACGGCGCGAACAGACTGGGTGGCAACGGCGTGGCGGATTCTGTGGTGTTCGGCGGATGTGCCGGTGACAGCATGGTCGACTACATCGGTCGCCACGCGGTGCCGGCCGTCTCGAGCACACAGCTCAGTGCGCTGAGCAAGCGATGGACGCGGCCCCTGGCGTCGGCAGCAACGGAGCGCCCATTCGAGCTGCGGAAGCACTTGGAAGAGGTGATGTGGGAACGGGTCGGCCTCGTGCGGGACGCCTCCGGCCTCAGGTTGGCGCTCGCTGAGCTGGTCGAGCTGCGGTCGCGCGCTGCTCGAATCACAGTGGCTGGCGCGGCTGCATCCAATCCGGCGTGGAATGCGCTCATGGATGCGACCAACCTGGTCGAAGTTGGCCAGATGGTGACCGCAGGCGCGCTCGCGCGCACCGAGAGTCGCGGGGCACATTATAGACTGGATTATCCATCACCCGATGCGGCCTGGCTCAAGAACGTGGTGCTGACGCCCACGGGCGATGAACTGACGGTCCACTGCGAACCAGTCCGGTTCACGCGCCTGGCACCGGTCTGAGACCCTGGGGCGATGACTCATGGACACGATTTACGATTGCATTGAGACGACCGCCCGCGACCTCTACATCCGTGCGCTCAAGCACATCCCACCGGATGTGCGCCGCGCGCTGGCCAGCTCGCTGCGCGCCGAGCGGACGGAGGGGAATCGGACCGCCGAACGGGTGATGCTGACGATTCTCGAGAACATTCAGACGGCCGACGATCATGACACCATTGTGTGTCAGGACACCGGGCTCCCGATGTTCAAAGTCCGCCTCGGCAGCGGCGTGACGATCGATGTCGCGCGCCTGAAGGAGCATCTGCGCAAAGGATGCGAGCGGGCGACTGCGGAGTACCCGCTCCGGTCCAACACGGTGCATCCCCTGACGCGCAAGCACACCGGGACCAACTCCGGCGAAGGGATTCCCGTCGTGACGCTGGATTTCGTTCCGGGGTCGAATCGTATCGAGATCTGCATGGCGCCCAAAGGCTCCGGCTCGGAAAACACGAGCTTTCTGCGGATGCTGAACCCGGCGGAGGGGCGACGCGGCGTGAAGCAGTTCGTGCTGCAGTGCATCTTCGAATCCGGCGCGCGGCCGTGTCCGCCCATGATCGTTGGCGTCGGACTCGGTGGCACTTCGGACGTCGCGATGCATCTCGCCAAGGACGCCAGCACCTTCCGGCTGGTCGGGTCTGTCAATCCCGATCCCGATGTCGCGCAGCTGGAGCGCGAGCTCCTCTCCGAGATCAACCAGACCGGCATTGGTCCGCAAGGTCTGGGCGGGGCAACGACCGCCATGGCGGTGCACATCGAGTGGGCGCACACGCACATCAGCCAGAACCCCGTTGCCGTCAACATTCAATGCTGGCGCGGCGAGCGCTCGGCCGCGATCATCGCGCCGGACGGCACCGTGACATTCTCCGATGACGCACACTAATCTCCGCACCCCGCTCAACGAGGCGGACGTCCGGCAGTTGCAGCTCGAGGACACGGTGTCCATCGACGGCATCATCTATGGGCTGCGAGACGCGACGCAGATTCGGATCTTCGACGAAGGCGTCGACCCGCCGACCGATCTGACCGGCGCGGTCTGCCTCCACACCGCGCCCGGCGTTCGCAAGTTGGCTGACGGGACCTACGAGAAGATCTCGATCGGCACGACGACCAGCGCGCGCATGGATCGCTTCGTTCCAGGCTTGCTCGAGCGATACGGCGTCCGCGCGATCGTCGGGAAGGGCGGACTGCTGCAGGGCAGCGTCGATGCGATGGCCCGGGCCGGAGCCGTCTATCTCGCGATCGTCGGTGGCGCCGCCGCGCTCGAGACGTTGCAGATCGAAGCGATCGAGCAGGTCTGGTGGGAAGATCTGATGCCCGAATGCCTGTGGCGATTTCGGGTCAAGGCCTTTGGCCCCCTCATCGTCGCGATCGACGCACACGGCAACAGCCTCTATCGCCGCGTCCAGGACCGCGCCGCCGAGCGTATCAAGGCGTTGCAAGACGCTCCTCATCGCGACGGGCAGGCCCTGGACCGGTAGGGGCGACGCATGGTGTCGGCCGCCCACCCGCACGCACGGGGTCCGTCGCCACCTACCCGTCTGGCCCTGGACCGGTAGGGGCGACGCATTGCGTCGCCCTGCATCACCGTCCGCACACCCCCGTGATCGTCAACGTCGTCGCGCCGGCAGCGGACGACGCATGGTGTCGGCCGCCCACCCGCACGCACAGGGCTGCTGCACCACACCACGCACCTGGCCTCGGACCGGTAGGGGCGACGCATTGCGTCGCCCTGCATCACCGTCCGCACGACCCCGTGATCGTCAACGCCGTCACGCCGGCGGCGGACGACGCATGGTGTCGGCCGGCCACCCGCACGCACAGGGTCGCGCGCCACACCACCCACCCGGCCCTGGACCGGTAGGGGCGACGCATTGCGTCGCCCTGCATCACCGTCCGCACGACCCCGTGATCGTCAACGTCGTCATGCCGACGGCGGACGACGCATGGTGTCGGCCGCCCACCCGCACGCACAGGGCTGCTGCACCACACCACGCACCTGGCCCTGGACCGGTAGGGGCGACGCATTGCGTCGCCCTGCATCACCGTCCGCACGACCCCGTGATCGTCAACGTCGTCATGCCGAACGACGGGCGACGCAATGCGTCGCCCCTACCGGTCCAATGACGGTCCGGTGACGAACACCGGACACCATCTAGGCCGAATGACCCGACACACCCATCGAGACCGACGCCGACGCTCCGTCAGGTTGCCGGGGTACGATTACGCTTCGGCCGGAATGTATTTCGTCACCATTTGCGCACATGAACGCGAGTGCCTGTTCGGTGAAGTGCAGGACGGGCTTGTTCGGCTAAGCAGCGTAGGAGAGGTCGTCGCGTCGGCGTGGCGTTCTATGACGGAGCACATTGCGATGGCTTCTCTGGATGCGTGGGTGGTGATGCCAGATCACTTGCACGGCATTGTCGCCTTAGCCGGCACGCCTCCTTCACGCCGGGTCGCACTGGCGGCTTGGCGAGCCACGCATGTCACACCAAGAGCTCAGGTACGACACAGGAAATGCCCGGCAGGTCCGCCTGCCAGGTCGCTGGGAGCCATCATTGGCTCATTCAAATCGGTCACGACGAAACGAATTAACGTGCTGCGAGGGACACCCGGACTCCCCGTCTGGCAACGCGGATACCACGAACACGTCATCGGCAATGCAGCGGCATTGTCCACGATCCGGCAATACATCGCGGAGAATCCACTGAGGTGGACGCTCAGGGCAGGTCGCCAAACCGCATTGCCGTCGTAGGGAGCGACGCAATACGTCGGTTGCCCACCCGTACGCACGGGGTCCGTCGCCACGCTACCCGCCTGGCCCTGGACCGGTAGGGGCGACGCATTGCGTCGCCCTACATCACCGTCCGCACGACCCCGTGATCGCCAACGTCGTCGTGCCGAACGGCGGACGGCGCATTGTGTCGGCCGCCCACCCGCACGCACGGGGTCCGTCGCCACGCTATCCGTCTGGCCCTGGACCGGTAGGGGCGACGCATTGCGTCGCCCTACATCACCGTCCGCACGGCCCGTGATCGTCCACGTTTGTCGTGCGACCGACTTGACCTGCAATGTAGCATTAGTCGATGCGGCGGGCCCTCGTTGCGTTCGGCTGCCTGATGAGCAGCGCCTGCACACACCACCTGCAGCCGGCGCCGGCATCTCCGCACTGTGTCGCCGACGTGCTGTACTTCGGCCGCAACATTGCAGGTGCGGCTCGCCCTGACAGCGCCGTGGTATCGCAGAGTGACTGGCGAGCATTTGTCGACGACGCCTTTCGCCGCTGGATTCCGACGGGGTCGACCGAAACCGATGCAACGGGACGCTACGTTGTCGACAATGCGTCGGTCGCCGAATCGACGAAGGTCGTGACGGTCGTTCACCTGGCTATACCAGCTCTCGATGCGGGTATCGACTCCGTGATGGTCCTGTATCGGCGCCGGTTCAAGCAGGAGAGCGTGGGTCGAGTGCAGTCCGACGTGCGGTCGACGCTCTGCGAGTCGAAGCAACCAGTCGCTGCGCCGCCCGATCCGGCCAGTTGAGTAGCGACCGCCGCCCGCTTCGTTGTCCGCTGGCGCTTGTCGGGGTGGGGCCGTTAGCCAACCTGGGCGCCGTCGCCGTCGTGCCGTTCCCAACTCTCACATCCCGGTTTTGCCTTTCCCACGCGGATCCAGTCAGTACCAGCGCTAAGAATTGTTTCCGCCACTCGCGCCCGGTTGCGCCAGCCGTATTGTTCAGCCCGCGCATACTGTTGAGCTTCAACCCTCGCAATCTAGAGCTCGCCGATCGCCACCAACGTTCGACCATCACTGCCGAGGACGGAAGTCGTACGTCGGCAGGTCGCGGTACCCCAGGCCGTCGGATTCCCATTCTCGGTCGGAAGCGTGGCGATCGTGTTGGGACTCGCCGCGTTTTGGGTATGCAATCTCGTGGCGATCCGACTGTATCCGACTGAATTCGATTGGCGGTACATGCCGCTCACGGGCCTGCTCTCGCCGCGCGACGATCCGGGCGGAGAGGCGTGGGCCAAGGCCGCCGTCGTGCTGTGCGGGCTCTCGGTCGTCATTTGGTCACTGGGCCTAGTCAGGGGATGGAGCCGCTCGGTCCTCGCCAGACGCCCTGTCGGTCTCTACGAGCTCGGCATTGGTGGAGCGATGATGGCGTGTGCGGGGCTGCTGCCCCTCAAGATCCCCGGGCTGCCGTTCGAGCATCAGATCACGTCGACGTTCGCGTTTGCGGGTCTCAGCGCCGGACTCGCCCGCCTGATGTTTCAGCTCGCCCACTCGAGTGTCGAGCGGAATACGCGAATCTCGCCACTCCAGCGGACTGCGTATGCGATGTTGTCGGCCGGCGTGATCATCATTCCGATCGTCATCGCCCTGTTCGCGGACGCCTACGTGTTTCACATGTACAAGCAGCTCCACTGGGTGGGGCTGGTATGGCGAGACCAGGGCGTCCCCGTCTACCTCAGCTGGTCGCTCTGGGAATGGATCACACTCGCGATTCTCTCGTTGAGCCTTGCCGGCCTCGCCGTCGCGGGCGACATCCGCGCAATGCGTGAGCGCCGCCCACCCGAGCTCCGAGTGTCCGCCGGCGATTAGTGCGACGCCATCCGCATCCCGCTCATGTCCGGCGGTGCACCAATCCCGAACGACTCGATCATGTCCTGCACATAGGCGTCGTTCGTCGGATCGACGACCGGCCAGCGATCGGGATGGTCCGGGATGAACATGCCTCCAATGACTCCCATCCCGCCGGCCGGAATCACGTGCCCGGTCGGATTGTCGTAGGAGGCCGTCAGCCGATAACGGTGCCCGGGTGTGATGTGCAAACCGAGTCGATGCCAGTTGTAGAACATCGTGATCGGCAGGTTGAGCACATGTCCGGCAGAGTCACGTTGCGGGACGACGTGCCAGAGGACCTCGCCGGTCGTGGCGTCCATGAAATCGAGCGCAGTGCCGTAGTCGTGCAGATGACCACCGAGGCCGACGATCGTGCCAGGGATGGTGGGACTCCCTTCGATACTCTTGGATGACCGCCCCGGGGGCAGGTCGAATGATTTGAGGCTGTACGCCCGCCTGCCGACGGCGGCCAGCACATCGAGCGTCATCGGGAAACCACGAAAGAGCGGGAAGAGGGAGCCAAACATCCCCCCCGTGGGCCGGCAGCCGAACTCGAGCCGAGCGCGCACGCCTGGGTAAGCCGCCACGTTGGGATTGTGGAGCATGTCCCAGGCGATCAGTCGAGAGCCTTTCGAGATGGGCAACCCAAAGACGAGACGCGGCAACACCATCGCCGGCGTCTCCTTGCTGACGGCAAGGATGTGCAGCGCGAACGGGATGAACAGGTCGCGGTGATCGGGGTCCGTCAGATCGAAGTGGTGCAGGAAGGTCTGCGGGAGCTGTTCCCCGTGTGCACCCACGACGACCGCTCGCGCGCTGTACGCCGTGCAGCTGGCCGGCATGACAGCCAGATAGATTGGCGAGGAGACCATTCCCTCCATCTGAGAGGTGGCCGCGGGCAGGTCAGTCGGCGGCAACTCGATCGTCAGGAGCTCACGGTCGGCGTCATAGGCGACCTTGGCCGGAACGAGCGACGCGATCGAGGGGATCGCGACGGCGCGGGCCGGGACAGCAGTCGTCTGCGCCTCGACTCGAACCCCCGCCGACACGACGAGGGCGGTCAATGCGACGACGGCGGCAACGCACACGCACCTCGGCGGCCGCCTGCACTCGATCGGATGGACCTCATGGAACCTGACACGCATGGGGCGGGCTCCGCGTGTGCGCTGACGTCGGTGCGCTCCAGTAGACCGCATCAAGTTAGCACGTTACTGGGGAGGCTGCCTCCCGCGCCATCTCTCGGGCGCTTTAGCGCCCGCCCAGTCACCCGGTTCCCGAGCAGGCCTGTTGCACGTCGCTCAATGGCGCTCCTGTGCTGTCGCCGGTTGAGAGCGGATGGTCGTACAGCCGCACCTGCACGAAATGGAAGGCGAGCGAGTCCATCGTAGCGAACCGCCGACGGAGATAGTCGTCCACGGCGTCTTGGCACCTGGTGGTCGCATTGTGACTGAGTACGACCCACACGCGCGTGGCATGAGCCCGAACCGCCGCGGCCGTCTCCACGGGCGTGCGCCAGGCAGGCAACTCGATCGGCGGCGCGGTGGGGCTGGCGACGGGCTCATCGAGCCGACGATACAGATCGAACGGGGCTCTGACGTAGGAAGCGACAAACACCACGTAGTCGCCCGGTCGCGCGTGGCTCAGCACGTACGCCGTCGTGCGGCGCCAATCTTCATTCTCCAGTCCGCGGTAGTACCAGCTCAGGCTCCGCACCTGGGCGGCGACCAAGAGAGCGAATACAGCCCACGCGTAACGCCGCCGCCACAGTCGTGTGAGCGCTCCGGCTGCGAGGAGAACGAGCGGCGGCAGGCAAATCGCCAGGTATCGAGGTTCGACGACGGGACGGAGCGCGAGCGACACACAGATCGGGATTGCCAGCGGCACGAAGAACCAGACGAGCGGCAGCGCCCATCGCCACGACGCGTCCGGTACCTCGCGGCGCCGCCACGATCCGAGTACCGTGACCGGGCCGGCGAAGAAGAGCACGCACAGTTCCAGCAGTCCCTGGCTCAATGTCGGGTCGATGATCGACTGGCCAACCACCTGCAACCTGGCAGCAAGCCCGCTACCTCCGTACGAGATCCAGTCGAGGTTGTGATGGGGCTGCGCCACGAACAGCGCGAGCGGCCATAACAATCCGGCGAACGCAACGCCGCATGCAACCACGACGCGGGTCGGCACGCGAGCAATTACCGGCGCCTCGCTCGAAGCGGGCCGCCATTCAGGCATGGGCACGAACAGCAGGACAATCCCCTGGGCCGCCACCACCAGCGCCGCGTAGAAGTGAGCGTACACCGAGAGTGTTGCGGCCACGACATAGAGCGCCCAGGCCACAATGGCGCCGCGACCCGGCCGCTGTGCGGCTGCGCGGAGCAGCAGCCACCACGACATCGTCGTCAGGAGGACGACCAGCGCATAGCCACGCGCTTCCTGCGATGCCCAGACGTGGGCGGTGTTCAAGGCAAGTATGGCGCACGCCACGAGCGCCGTCGTCCGGTCGAAGAGGCGCACGCCAGTGAGGTACATCGCCGGGAGAGTCAGCACGCCCGCGGCGCACGACAGGAGTCGCACCCACGCCTCCCCTTCTCCACCAATGCGCACCCACCCGCGAAGCAGCTCGTAGTACAGCACCATGTTGGCTTCGCTTGATCGCATCATGTGCGTGAATGCGGCCCAGGACATTCGGGCCATGCTCAACGACAGCGCTTCGTCGAGCCAATAGCTTTGCGCTGCCAGAATGGTGCAGGCGGAGCACCGCTGCGACGCCACACAAGAGCCCTAGGATCGCCAGCGGCCGCCCGATCGTTCGCATGGAAATGACTCAGTGCCTCGCACGTAAGGATCACACAGTCGGCAGCCAGCCGCCGTCACCGTGTGCTCGCGATGATGGCGCTTGCCTCCAGGAGCAATTACACCAACATTTGCGAGCCCTGGAGCGCTCGAACCTCCTCTTTTAGCGCTCTACTCTCCGCGCTTGGCCGCCAGGCGGCCACAGGCCAACCTATGACGGCCACCGACACGACAGCGCTTGCGTTCCCCTTTACAATGACGCAACGCGATCGGTACCGCGTCCAGCGCGCTCTGTCGCGGCGATCGCGAGGGGCCCGGATATACCAGTGGAGCTGCGTCCTGCTGGCAGCGCTCACACAGGTGATCGCGATCCTTCGTGCCTCCCGCCACCACGCGTCCATCGCCCTGGCCATCGCGGAGTGGGCACCGTATACGGTGTTCCTGATGCTGTGGGGTTTTGCGCTCATCCCCTTTTCCCAGTGGATCGCGGCCCGCCGACACATGAAAGTGCCGGCCATCCGCGGCGAGTGGACCTTCGAGATTCGGTCCGAGGGGCTCACCGCGCGCGGGCCGATGACGACGACGACGGTGAGCTGGGACGCGATTGAACGCGTGGTAGAGACCCCCGAATTCCTGTTGTTCTACTACGCGAAGAACTGCGCGTACTTCCTGCCGACACACGCGATTGCGACTGAGGCGGATATGCATGCGGTCCGCCTGATCGTCAGTGCCCACATGCCCGACCGCGTCCAATGGCGAGAGGAGCCGGCGGCCGAGGCGAGCGTGTGCTGAGCGTGCACTCGACGCCGATTCGAGCCGTCAGGACGACAGCCGGTGCCCGTGGCCACGACATCCGCATGGCGTCTTGTCAGAGCCAGCGCCGCACCTGCTTTGTGTATGCGAGATACGGCGCGCCGAACTTCTGTTCGAGGTACCGCTCCTCACGCGCAATCACGACGCGGTGGGTCACGACTGCGGCCGCGACCGCCGTGAGCACCGGCCACAGCGTGTGGGCAGCCAGCCCGATCCCCGCGGTGGCCAGCGTCAGGCCCACGTACATCGGATTCCGCGTGAACCGGTAGGGACCGCGCAGCACCAGTGTCGTCGTCGGACGTGTCGGATTCGGCGTGGTACCGGCCCGGAAGAACAACGCGACGGAGCTCGCCATGAGGGACAGGCCGGCGGCGATGAGCGCATACCCAAGCCAGCCGCCGCCGGAACGCCAACTCGCGCCGACTGACAGCGGGGCCAGCCACTGCAGGAGCAGCCCCACGGCGACCGCGACCAGATAGATCGCCGGGGGAAACACCGGGACGTGCGCACTGTCGTCGGATGCTGGCATCTGGGCCTCGCGTTGCGCGTGGTCAATGGCCCGCGCTGTTGACGTACACGGTTCCCTCTTTCATCACGAAGCGCACGCGCTCGAGCGCTTTGATGTCGGTCGTCGGATCATCGGCCACGGCCAGGAAATCGGCCAATGCGCCCTTTTTGATCACGCCGAGTTTGCCCTCACGTCCGAGGAGTCGCGCCGCATTCGCAGTCGCCGCCTGCAGGACCTGCACGAGCGGCATCCCGGCTTCGGCGTAGGCGTACAGGTTGTGCTTCGCCGCCGCGCCTTGTGGCATGTGGAGGTCGAGGTAGTTGTCGGAGCCCGCGGCGATCGGTACGCCCGCCTTCATCGCCCGCCGGAGCCGGTCGTGCTCCGATTCCAGGAACTTTCCTAGCTGTGCCGATGTCGGTCGGTTGCCAGATGGGTCGAGTAGTGACATGTACCGATTCAGCGTCGCACTATCGAGATCGGTCGGGACGAGAAACGTGCCCTTGCGCGCCATCAGCGCGAGGGTCGAGTCGGCGACCTGATAGGCGTGCTCCACACTCGTGACGCCGGCCGTCGTGGCACGCCACACCGCGTCATCCAATGTCGCATGAGCGGCGACGCGCAGCCCGAGAAGTTGGGCCTCCCGGACGATCGCCTGCATCTCTTCGAGCGATAGGAAGCCGCGATTGGGGGTGTTGTTCGAGTAGATCTTGATGACCTGCGCACCGTAGTTCGCGTTCTCCGCCACGGCTTGCGCCGCATCATCCGGGCTCCGCACAATGCGGTACTCTTCCTCTGCGATCCCGTGGTAGCCCTGTTGCAAGCCAGGAAACTGTCCGCCCTCGGAGGCGAGGCCCGGCCCTGCCGTGATCATGCGTGGGCCGTCGACGCTGCCGTCCTCGATGGCCGTGCGCAGCGCCACGTCGCCGAACTGCCCGGAATTGCCCACGTCCCGTACCGTCGTGATGCCCGCGGCCAGGAAGGTTCGGGCTCGCGCCGCACCATGGAGCGCGCGCAGTGGCGTCCCCTCCATGATGACGGCTTTGGTGCCCTCCATCGTGAGCCCGGGCCCCACCCCTTCGAGGTACAGCAGATGCGTATGGACGTCGATCAGCCCGGGCAGCAGGGAGAGTCCGTGGAGGTCGATCACGTGCGCACCGGCGGGCGCGACCAGGTGCGGCGCAACCGAATCGATCACGCCATGCCGTACGAGAATGTCCTCCGGCCCCGACATCGTGCCGTGCTCGCTGTCGAACACCCGGCTCGCATGAATGAGCGTCGCGCCGGTGTCGCGCGGTGTTTGGGCAACCAGCGGTGCGGCGGCGCTCACCAAGCCAGTCAGCAACACAACGAAACCCGCGGCGAAGTGAGCCGAGGATGGAGGGAAGAACCAGTGCTTGGACGTCAGAGTCATCGGCGAATGCGTCGGGAAGAAGACGGGATTGTGAGCCGCGCGAGCACGGCAGGACCAACGGATGGAGAAAATAGCGGCCGCGCTACTTGCTCATGGCGCCGGCAACAACTGCGCGCGCGTATACACGGCCCCACCCCGGATCACGAGCCGCACTCGGCGAGCGTTCGCGATGTCGGCGGTCGGGTCAGCGTCGAAGACTACGGCGTCGGCAAGCTTGTTCGCCTCGAGCGACCCTAGCTCGTGGTCTCGACCCATCGCGCGTGCTCCGCCGATCGTCGCCGACGCGAACACCGCCGCGGCGGTCATGCCGGCCGCCTGCATGGCCTCCATCTCGGCGTACACGCTTGGGCCGGCCGCTGTCCCTGGATTCCCCGCGTCTGTCCCCATGGCGATCGGTATGCCGGCCGCGACGAGCGCCGCGAGGTTGTGCGCACTCCGGACCGGCGTCGCGGCCAGCCGATCGAGGCGCGCGGCCGGTGGGCGCATGCTGTCGGGAAGCGCACTCTCCAGGTGGGCGCGCGTGGTGCGATCCACGCAGTCCAGCGGGTAACGCGCCGCGGGTGACCGGCCGCGAAACACATCCTCGTAGCCATAGAGTACGGTGAGCGTCGGGATGACCATCGCACCGTTCTTCTTTGCCAGCGCGATGAACTCGCTGTCGACCGGTGCGTCGTCCACGTTGTGGACCAGCACATGCGCCCCGGCGGCGAGCGCCTCCTTGGCGCGCGCCAGCTCGGTCGCGTGCACGATCATCGGCAGCCCCACCCGTCGCGCTTCCTCGCCCACGACGGTCAGACGGTGCTGCATCGTCCCCTGTATCGAGTCGGGCACCTGGATGTACCAGACCTTGATGGCGGACGCTCCCATGCGCGCGAGCGCACGCACGCCCGTGCGCGCGGCGGAGTCGCTGCTCATGTACACGAACTGGCGCTCGAACGGCAGGTTGAGCCAGAAATCGATCGTCGACATCAACGGACCCGCGGCGCGCATGCGAGGCGCCGTCGTCATGTCCTCGTGCCGGCGTGCCATGGACAGCGTCCACGGATAGCCGCCGACGTCGAACACGCTCGTCACGCCCGAGCAGAGATAGGCGCGATCGAACCGCTCCGGATGGTCCCGCAGCGACGCGACGACCGAGTCGTAGGGATAGCGCGCGCGCAGGTCGCCCGCGTCCGGCCGCCCGTCCACCCATCCGGTCTGCGAGTAGTGGACGTGTGCATCGATGAGCCCCGGCCCGATGAAGCCACCCGCTGCATCCCGCACGGTAGCGCCCGCGGGAATCGCGCAGGTCGCACGCCCCCCAGCGCAGGAGACACGCCCATCCTTGAACACCACGACCGCATCCGGTACAGGCGGGGCATTGGGATTGATGAGCGTGGCGCGCACGATCGCCACTGCGGGTGGCGGCGCGGATGCCATCGACGCGCGGGGCGGGGCCCACGCCGACGTGAGCGCGAGCACCGCGATCGGTCCGATCAGGAGACGAACGTGGGAGGATGTCATGAGCGGATTAATCTCCGTTGAGCCAGGCTGCCGTCGGCGCGCCCGGCGGTGCGTTCCGCGCAATGTGCGAAGCCATCTCGCGAAGCAAGTCGGCATTTGTCATCGGCGACCATCCGTGGCCCTTCATCGGGCGCCCGAATCGGAAATCTCCGCCGTACTTCGGATGTGTCTGGCCCTCGAGCTCGTCCTGCATCATGTATACGGCGAACGCCAGATAGAAGTCGTCCATGTCCCCGCACAGGAGGTGCAGCTTGCCGACGAGGCTGGGCCCGATCTTGGCCCAGTTCTGGTGCACGTAGTAGCGGAGATCATACCCGTTGTCTCGCATGTAATTCGCGACCGAGCGATCGATGAGGCCCGTCTTGGGATCGAACAACCGCTTCGGGTAGCCATCATCGCCGATCGGCCCGTAGACCACATTCCACACATCGAACTGCCAGCCGGATCGGCTGTGGGTCCCCGAGGCATACTCCATCTGCTCCATGGCGCGGGTCGTCGCCATCGGCTGACCGTCAGGGGAATTCATTTGCAGCATACGCTCGGGTGCGCCCGGCGCCGCGTTGGGCTGGGTGTAGTAGCTCGAGTCCGCGTAGATGTCGACCAGTTGGTACCGGCGGAAATCAATGGGATCCGGATAGAACGTCCACGTGCCGCCGAAGAAGTCCGGATGGTAGAGCTGCAGCGCGAGCGACTCCCATCCACCGGTCGACCCGCCGCTCAGGACGCGCGCGTACGGCTTCGCGATGATGCGGTAGCGCCGCTCGACCTCCGGGATCAGCTCCTGAATGATCGCGTCGCCGTACGGCCCGTCATTCACGGAGTTGACCGCGTACGAGTCGTCGAAGAACTGCGTGGGATGCTGGAACAGCACGACGATCATTCGCGGGAATCGGTCCGACACCCACGACTTGTAAAATTCGTATCCGCTCTCCCGCTTCCCGCCTCCTGACCACGGGTGCGCGGACTCGACATTGGACCGGGGATTGGGCGGCTCCAGGACGACTTCGACCGTGCGTCCCCGCTGGGGCGCCGAATCCTCGGTGAAGCCGTAGGGCGGCTCCAGATTGAAATGATCCTGCAGATAGAGCACCGGATAGTGCGTACCCGGATGCTCGTCGTATCCCTTGGGTAGCAGCACGGTGGCGCCGAGATACTGCGGCACGCCACCCCACCACTTGGTGAGCATCGGGCTTGGCATCTTGAAGTGCTTGACCCACTTCGTGTCGGACGGGAGGTCGACCGGCGGCAGCGCGTGGTCCAGCGCCAGTTTGACGTCGAACCCGGCCGCCGGATCGAGGCGCACCTTGACCGGCTGGCTCACGAGGTTGCCGGGAGCGTACGCCCATCGTTGGCCATCCCAGTCGCCCTGTCGTGCCCAAATCGTGTGGCCATCGGCGCGATGGTATTGCGTGTACACGTTGAGCACGGCCTGCACGTAATAGTCGCCCGCCGGCAGGTTGCGCAGGCTCTGGAGCGGATAACTGCTCGCGCCGGTGCCGACGATCGCCGCCTGCCCTGGCTGTAGCGAATCGACGTCCACGGCAAAGAAAGGCACGCGCGCGACGAAATCACGGGCCGATTGAAACGCCGCAACCCGCGGCTCGACGTCGTCCCGCGCGTACACGCTCACGAAGACATGTCCTGTGATCGGATGCGCGCTGAGCGTGGCCGGGAAACTGACCTCGAAGCGCGGGACCGGATGTCCCGTACACCCAATGGTGCCTGCAACACCGGCCAGCAGGGCGATGCGGTATGCCTGCCTCATTCGTCGACCCTGATGTTGGAGTCGGCGCAAATGTACCGTTCCCGCCCCGAGTGTCAAGCATCCGCGCCCGGGGTCACTCCCCGGCGGGTAGGGGCTACGCATGCGTCGCCCTCTGGCATGGCCACAATGTGTCTACGCACGAAGGGGCGACGCACCGCGTCGCCCCTTCTCACGTTCTGGTGCTACGCCAGGGTTAGTCGGTGAGCCCAGGCACCCGCGGCCCGCCGCGTCGAGCCACGACCGCCTGCGGAGCGACCACGGCGTGCGACCGCACGCGCGCGGCTGAAAGGCCGTTCCCCGGGACCGGCATCGACGCATTGAACAGGACGTACGCCGGGAAACTGCCGGTGAGCGTGACGTGCGGCGTCGGTGTCCCGCTCGCGGCGAGCTGCGAGGCCAGGAGCCCGCCGACTTGATGGTTGCCGAAATCGCCGTACCAGAGGCTGCCCCGCTGGTCCCAGGCGAGTCCCCAAGGCAGCGCCGCCCCGAGATTGAGCGTGATCGACGGCGTGGGGCTCCCGCTCGCGGCAAGTTGGGTCGGTGCGTAGGCGATGATGGTCCCGCCGCCGTAATTGGCGACCCACAAGTTTCCCGCGGCATCGACCGCCAACCCGGCCGGCACATTGAGTGACCCTGCGTGCGCCGATATGATGACGGTCGGCGTCCGGGCCCCCGAGCTCGCCAACTCGGTCGCGGAGAACCTGAGGATCTGGTTGTTGTACGACTCCGAGACCCACGCGTTGCCACTGCTGTCGAACACAATGTCCGCCGGGTACGCCAGCGAACCGGACGTGATCTTGATCGAGCCGGTCTGCGTACCACCGGCAGCGAGCTGCGTCGGAGTGAAGGCCTGTAGCGTCCCCAGCGACAGCAGCCAGAGGTTCCCGCTCGCATCGAAGCGGAGTCCGAGTGCGAACGAGTCCACACTGGCGGTCAGTGTGCGCGCAGGCGTGGGGTCGCCGCCGGCCGCGAGCTGCGCCGGACTGTACATGTCGATCTTATGGGAGGACTCATTCGCCACCCACAGGTTGCCCGCCGCGTCGAATGCCATCCCATCGGGCTTCGTCAACCCGCCGATCGTATCGGCCGGAGTCGGCGCGCCGCTCGACCGCAGCACGTTCGATCCGTAGGCGTAGAGGCTCGTGCCGCCGTCGTTGGATACGAGCATCACGCCGCGCAGCTGCTCGAGCGCATACGTCACGGCGCTGCGGCCGGTGTCGTTCAAGGTCACGGTGACGCTGGCCGAGACGAAATTCGCGGTGTCCGTGCGGGTGCCGATCACCGAGTCCGGCGTGACGACGGAGTCCGCCGTGACCGTGTACGCGCCCACCGGCACTTCTGTAAATGTCTGCGACGCGGAAAGCGTCTTGTGAAACGCTTGCGGCCCGGTGACGGACACTGCGCCCGTCACGCCCGTCGGCGTGGTAATCGTGATCGCGAGCGTCCCGGTTGGAGCGGGACCGGCAGACCCGCCCGCCTTGCTGCCGCACCCCGCGAGGAGAGGGAACACACCGATCATCACTCCGACAGCCAGGCATTTCGAGGCTTCGAGGGAACGGCACATGGCGCACCACCTGGAGATGGTTCGATGGAGACAAACAAGAGGAGCGTGTGCCTTCGAGACTCCCTGTCCGGAACGGACGTCACGGTCGGTCATTCCGACCGCGCGGCAAGCACAGCTCGCCGTCCGTAGCGTTCTTGAACCGGGGCGTCGGTTGCCGTTCCCTGACCCGTGACCCCTGACCCCGCCGTTTAGTGATCTCCTTTTCTTCAGCCTCCTTTCTCGGGGCGCGAAGCGCCCGCAGCAAACCCTTCAGCCCAGACAGGTGTCGGTCGCTTGACCGCGGTGAGGTCTCGTCGGCATCGCATCGGCCATCTGGTCGGTCGCCGCGCTGCGTCGCTGGTCTCGAGGCCAGATCCCGCGTCTCGATCAGCTTCGCATTGATCCGCTCACCCTGGCCCTCGTCGCGGCGACCGACTAGCCCACTCCAACTGTTTGGCAGATAGTCCCCTCTCTCCTCTCTCCTTTCTCCTTTCTACGCTGGCGCGTCAGCGCCCGTCGTGGCGCGTCAGCGCCCGTCGTGGCGCGTCAGCGCCCGTCCCCCCATGTTTGTCGGACGTCCATCGTGCTCCAAACCCCCAATGAGAAGGAAGCAACCATGACATCCCTGTATCCGGCTAGTCGCTGGATGCGGCGACCGACCGCCGGCACCGCTGCGCGAGCGCTCTCGGTCGCGATCGCGGCCGTGATCGCGACGGCGTGCGCGCATCCGAATGCGTCGACAGGAAGCGTGGCGCCGTCGGGCGCTGCGAACAAGGCAAATACCGCGGGATCGGACCTCTGCGCCGTCGACAACTGCGACCGCTCGTCGATCGCGCCCAACCCTGACCCGCGCGTCGGCCTCAAAGCCGGGAAGTTCGACGCAGGCGAGGCCGAGTGGAACATGCACCTCGTGTCCAACTCGCGCCCCACGCCGGATTTCAATGGCAAGACCAACTCGGACCTGGCGTTCCTCGGCAACTACGTGATTCAGGGGAGCTACGAGGGGTTCCAGGTCTGGGACATCTCCAACCCGGTCCACCCCACGTTGAAGACCGCGTACATCTGCCCGGCATCGCAGAGCGATGTGTCGGTCTACAAGAACCTCCTGTTTGAATCGGCTGAGGCACCGACCGCGCGCCTGGATTGCGGCACCGAGGCGCCCAAGGACACGGTGAGCAAGGAGCGCATCCGCGGCGTCCGTATCTGGGACATCAGCGACATCATGCACCCGAAGAACATCGCCAACGTCCAGACGTGCCGGGGATCGCACACGCATACGCTCCTGGCTGACCCGAAGGACCCCGACAACATCTACATCTACATCTCGGGCTCGTCCGTCATCCGGTCGCCGAGCGAGCTGGCTGGCTGCGTGGGCGGGGATCCGGACAAGGATCCCAACTCGGCGTTGTTCCGCATCGAGGTCATCAAGGTCCCGCTCGCACATCCCGAGCAGGCCGCCATCGTGAGCTCGCCCCGCATCTTCGAGGGCTTGCCACAGGTCCCGTCGCATGGTCTGGCGCCGCAGGATGTCGCCGATGTCCAGACGGCAAAGGCGAAGGGTGGCTACGTCATCACGATGGGCGGCGACCAGATGATCGTGCCGGACCAGTTCGTGAAGACCCTGCTGGACTCCGCGGTCGCGAAACGCGGCGGCACTGGCGCGCCGACGCACGAGGACAGTGCGTATCTGCACCAGAACATCCAGGCGATGGTCACCAAGATGTTCGGCGGCGGTGGTGGTGGCCCGCGCGTCCTCGGCACCAGCTGCCACGACATCACCGTGTATCCGGAGATCGGTCTGGCCGGCGGCGCCTGCCAGGGACACGGACTGCTCCTCGACATCAGTGATCCCGCCCATCCGGTGCGCATCGATGCCGTGGCCGACTCCAACTTCTCCTTCTGGCACTCGGCCACGCTCAACAACGACGGCACCAAGATCCTGTTCTCCGACGAGTGGGGCGGCGGCGGCGCACCCAAGTGCCGAGCGACCGACCCGCGCGCGTGGGGAGCGGACGCGATCTTCACGATCGAGAATCGGAAGATGGTGTTCCAGGGCTACTACAAGCTGCCGGCACCGCAGACCCCTGAGGAGAACTGTGTCGCGCACAATGGCTCGCTCATCCCGGTGCCTGGCCGCGACATCATGGTGCAGGCGTGGTATCAGGGCGGCGTGTCGGTGTTCGATTGGACGAATCCCAAGAGGCCAATCGAGATCGCCTTCTTCGACCGCGGTCCGATCGATGCGACCCGCATGGAGATGGGCGGCAGCTGGTCAGCGTACTGGTACAACGGGTACGTCATCAGCTCCGAGATCGCGCGTGGCCTGGACATTATGGAGCTCAAGCCCAGCGCCTTGCTCTCGCAGAACGAGATCGACGCGGCCAAGCTCGTCCACTTCGATGTGTTCAACACGCAGGGGCAGCCCAAGCTCGCGTGGCCGGCGAGTTTCGTCGTAGCTCGCGCGTACGTCGACCAGCTCGCTCGATCCAACGGCCTCTCGGCCGACAAGGTCGCGAGTGTCCGCCAGTCGCTTGCGAGTGCCGAGCAAGCGTCCGGTGCAGCGCGCAGCAGTGCATTGACCCAGCTCGCGACGCAGTTGGACGGTGATGCGTCGAGCGCTGGCGACCCCGCGAAGGTCCGTACGCTCGCGACCCAAGTCCGAACCCTGGCAACGGCGTCGAATTAACCTCTAACTACTGGGTCAGGGGTCAGGGGAAAACCTGCAAGGCCGGTCACAGCGCACCGTGACCGGCCTTGGACCGGTAGGGGCGACGCTGTGCGTCGCCCGTTGGTGTGGTTGCGGTTGTCGTTCCCTGACCCCGCCTTTTGCCGCCCGACCCCTGGCCTCGCCGTTAGCGTCCGACCCCCCGCGGGTGGGGGCGACGCCATGCGTCGCCCGCGGACTGCCCGCGCCGATCCGGTGGTGTCCGACACCGCGCGGCACCATCCCCGGGGATCGCGTCAAATCACGCGAGAGAATCCCGACTTTTCGATGAGAGTCCGAGGCTGCGCAAGAGGAGCAGGACTCCAGCGGCGCAGAGCGCGAGACCGGCCACCCCGAAAAAGGTGATGCTCATGCCGCCGGTGGTGTCTTTGAGCTTGCCGGCGATTGCAGGTCCGAGAATACCACCGAAGTTGCCGGCGACACTCACGAGCGCAATGCCGGCAGCAGCCGCGGTCCCACTCAAGATCATCGGCGGAATGCACCAGAAGGGGCCGAAGACGGAGCATTGCGCAATCGACGCAATCGCGAGGCCCACCACCGGCCCCCACGGACGCGGCAACAGCGCAGCGCTCGCGTAGCCCGTCGCGATGAGCACCGCGCTCAGCGCGGGATGAAAAAACCGCTCGTTGGCCCGGTCGGAGCTCGCGCCACCGACGAGCATCCCAATGGCGGCGAGCACGCCGACCGCGCTGATGATCAAGCCGGTGACGAGGTTCGTCGAATGGAGTGCGTCGCGGATGACGATGGGTGCCCAGAAGAAATACACATACCCACTGAGCAGGACGCAAAACCACACCACCGCGACGAGATAGATGATCGGGTTGCTGAGGACTCGCCCAAGATCCTGCCGCCACGTGCCGCGCTCTCCGGTGTGTTCGCTCGAGATCCGCTGGGTAAGCCAGAGCCGCTGCTCATCCGAAAGCCACCGCGCATCATCGATCCGGTCGGGCAGATATATCAAGACCGCGATCCCGAGGAGCACCGCGGGGATGCCCTCGATCAGGAAGAGCCACTGCCAGCCCTGCAGGCGAAACGCCCCGTTGAGCCCCAGGAGCAACCCGCCGAGCGCGCCACCCACAGCAAAGGAGAGCGGAACCGCCATCATGAACCGGGCGACGGCTCGGGCGCGGTGCGCTGCAGGAAACCAACCACCGAGGTAGTACATGATCCCGGGGAGGAAGCCCGCTTCCGCAGCGCCCAGGATGAATCGGAGCACGTAGAACTGGATCGGCGTTCGGACAAACATCATCGCCGTCGCGATCACACCCCAGCTGATCATGATGCGTCCGATCCAACGTCGCGCGCCCACCCGAGCGAGGATCAGATTGCTCGGAACATCGAAGAGACAGTAGCCGACGAAGAACACGCTCGCGCCGAACCCGTACACGGTCGCGCTGAACTTGAGGTCGCGGTTCATCGTCAACGCCGCGAGCGCGACGTTGGACCGATCGAGATAGTTGACGATGTAGAGGGTGAACAAGAACGGGAGGAGCCGCTGGCTGACGCGACGCATCGTCGCGCGTGCCAGCTCCGAGTCGCCCTGGGTGTCGGCTCCTGTCGCGGGGACCGCTACCGCGATGCCGGAAGACATGGTCGTCTGGGGTCGAGTGTAAAGCGATCGCCCCCGCACCGGAGCGCGCGCTCCCATCATGTGCTTGCGCAGTGATGGGCACAAGGCACGGGCAGTCGCTGTCTGCCGTCGCTGCGTTACTCGCTCGACCGCTCTGGCGACTATGCGCGATCAGGCGCGATACAAATCGAAAGGCCGGTCACGGTGCGCTGTGACCGGCCTCGGACCGGTAGGGGCGACGCATTGCGTCGCCCGCTGTTGTCGTTGCGGTTGCAGTTACCCCAAATCCCAAACCCCAAACCCCAGACCCGCCCTTGGCGTCACGGCTGCGCGGCTGTCTTGCCGGCCACCGGTCTCGCACCCGGCGGCCCATGATCCCAGTCCTGCGCGCTCGAGATGTTCGGCATCCCCCAATCTTCGCCATTCCAGCCGTTGAACCCATCGAGCTTGAAGAACCAGGCGCCGGTGTTGGAGTCCGTGATCATGATGAGCCCGTCGGTGTTTCGCACCATCACCCCGAACGCGCCGTTGTACACGCTCTGACCGGAGAAATCCGGCGTGCCGCCATAGCCCGAGTTGTGCGTGCACTCACAGGTGTAGTACCAGCCCTTGGTCCTCGGGTGCGCCGGATCCTGCATGTTGAAGATCTGCAGCCCGTCCTCGTAGGCCGACACGAACACGTACGGCCAGCGGACTTCGTGGTTGTGGGCGAGATCGTTCCAGTCCGCATTCCACACCGCCACAGGCTGCGTGATCGCCTGCACCTTGCCCTCGAGCCCCGGGCGGAGATCGAAGATACGCAGCGGCGCCCACTGATACTCCGTCTCCGTCACCGCGAAGTTGCCGTCGGGCGTCGGCGTGAACGTGTGGCCCCACGCGATCCCGGCAGGTCCGACGATCGAGGTGATGAGCTTCGGCTCTTCCGGCTTGCGTGACATCGTAGACGTAGTACCCGCCACCGCCCGCGCCGTAGAACTTGTCCTGCGCACGTCGCCGGATCGTAGCCCACGTAGAAGTCGTGGTATCCTTGCAGCAGGATCTGCACGTTGGCAAATCCGGGCAGCACCTCGCCGCGCGCGTTGTTGGGCGGGACGGGGACCGTGCCGATCAGCTGGTGGTCCGTATCGCCCGCGAGCACCTTGTCCATGTCGTAGACGTTCGCGACGTTCGATGTCGTCGTCGTGAACAGCAGCACGCGCCCGTCCGAGTGCTTGTACGCGAACAGGTTGTGGAATCCGCCCGGGGTCTCCGGTGCGCGGATGCGCGCCACGACTTTGACCTTGCTCGTGTCCGGCAAGCCCGTGACATCGAAGATGATCGCGCCGAGGTCGGCGTCCGGCGTGCCCTGCGCGAACTGGATGCATACGGCGACGTAGTACCGCCCGTGCAGCTTGAAGTACTTGGCGCGGAGCCCGCCGAGTCCCCGGTGCAGGCTCACGTTCTCGATCTGCCAGCGGTACAGCACCTTCACGTTGTTGAGATCGTGCAGGTCGATGATCGGAGAACCCGGCCCGTTCGCGCGACTGGGCGACATACGCGTACGGCCGCGACAGCTCCTGCTCCAGATCTGCATCCGTCACACGGAAATAACCGCCGAGCGGGACGTGCGAAACGAGATGCACGTTCGAGCTGCCGCCAACCTTGTCGGGCAGGCCGCCATCGGGTGGCGGCGGGGCGCCGGGGTGTTGGGCCACCGCGCCCAATGCCGCCGCCATCAGGCCGGCCGCCAGTCCAACACGTAACCATCCTGTGTGCCTGCGCATACGCCTTCCTCGTCGGTGGGGTTGAGTCGTCGCCGAGACCGGGTGCCGATGATTGGGCCTGCAACGGTACTGCGGACAGGCCGGGCGCGCTAGGCGATGGCGGGTCGTACGAACGGGGCAAAGACGCGCATGGGAGTCCTGATCTCGCCTCGACGTGGCCGCGACGAAAGCGACCCATCACCGTCACCCGTCACTCCTCACCCGGTCGGTGCGCTGCTCGATCGTTGGCACGACCACTGCGACCATGGTAGACTGGCCAGCCGCGAGACGGTCGCCAACGTTTAGACGGAGACGCTGCGTTCAACCGGTGATTGGGTTGCCCGGCCTGACTGATGGCCACATGACACGCCTCGCGTGCGAGGCGCTGCTGTTCGATTTGGACGGTGTCCTGGTCGACTCGACAGCGTGCATCGAAGAGATGTGGCGGCAATGGTCTGCACAGCATGGTCTCGACCCCGCCGGTGTGCTGGGCCTGGCCCACGGCCGGCGCGCGCTCGAGATCGTGCGAATCGCGGCGCCGCACCTGAACCCGGCTACCGAAATGGCGACGCTGGTCGCCGCAGAGGCCCGGGTGACAGCCGGCATCTGCGAGGTGAAAGGCGCGCGCGAGTTGCTCGACGGCCTCCCGCCCGACCGTTGGGCCGTCGTTACATCCGGGGTGCGCGCGGTGGCCGTGCACCGGCTGCGGTATGTCGGACTCCCGGTGCCGGCCGTGATGGTCTGCGCCGATGAGGTGCGCTCCGGCAAGCCAGATCCCGAAGGGTATCTCGCCGCAGCCGCCCGCCTGGGCCGCGCGCCGCACGACTGTATCGTCGTCGAGGACGCACCCCTCGGTGTCGAGGCCGCGCAGGCCGGGGGCATGCGCGCCATCGCGGTCGCGACCACGTTCCCGCCCGACGCGTTCTCCGGCCACACGGCGATCGTCCGCGCACTGCGCGCGTTGACCCTGCACGTTCACAACGACGAAGGCGCACCTCACCTCGAGATCGAAGTGGCATCGGAGGTCACCGCTCTCGCGTAACTCGCCGCTGATGACGATGTTTGAGAGGCCGATGTCTCCTTTCTCCTTTCTGTACTTCTCCTTTCTATCGCGCGCCAGCGCGATCCGGGGGTGCTTGTGAAAGCATGGATGAGTGGCGCGATCGCCGGTCTCGCGGTCGTCGCTGTCGGATTTGGAGCGATGCACGCGCAGCAACCCGGACCACAATCCCAGCGCTTCCCGCAATTCGAGAACGACAATGTGAAGGTCTGGCGATCACTGGTCGTCCCCAACTCGCCCCTGACCCTGCATCGCCACGATCATCCCCGCGTGATCGTCGCCCTCAACGGCGGCACGATGAAGATCGAGGTGCAGAACGGCCCGACGGAGACGCACGTGTGGGAAACCGGTAAAGCCTACTGGCTGCCCGCCAACCCGCCCAACACGCTGCACGTCGATGTGAACGCCGGCGACAAGCCGATTGAGGTGATGGTGGTGGAGTTGAAGCATGAACATTGAGGCTGGACGCTAGACGCTGGACTCTGGACGCTAGAGACAAACCTCGGGGCCAGCGCAGTGCACCGCCGCTGGCCCCGAGGTTTCCTTCCAGCGTCCAGCGTCTAGCGTCCAGCGTCTAGCAGTCCCAACACCCTCATCAACGTCGCCGCGTCATAGTACTGGCGCATGCGCCGGATGCGACCGTTCTCGATATCGTACACGAAGCAATAGCGCAACTCCCCGCCCCGGCCGGTCGGCGGGATCGTACCGGTCGGCGTCACGAGCGGGCCGGTGTGCGTACCGCGCCCGACGAACTCGAGGACTGTGCCGTCCCCATCGGCGCGCATCGCCGTGATGACAACCTTGCCGTCGGGGAACGCCGTGGCCTGGCTCTCCGCATGGGCCCGCGCCGTACGCGCACCGCGCAACGTGGTCTCGAATGGGATGAGCTCGACGTCGACATCGTCGGCCAACACGGCCTCGTAGCTGTCGAAATCCCGCGCATTCCAACACTCCACCAGGTGATGCACCAGTTGCCGGTTCGACGCGATCGCCGCGAGCATGCCCATGTCGGCGGCCTCATCCTGCGCGCTCCGCTTCGCCTCGGTCGATCTCGCTCCCATCGAGGCCTGAGACGGCAGCGGGGACGTGCTCTCTCGATCACCAAATGCGCTCGTGCGTTCTGACGGGGCCACGGGCCACCTCCTGCAATGAACGGGATGGGAGGAGTACGAACGCCCCCGCCAATGCGGCTCGACGGACGCGCCTTCACGACGCACAACGCGGGTCCTCTGGACGTTGAGCGGCCAAGATCTCATGTCAAGCTCAACCGCCACTAAGTTTCCGCCCATGTCCGGAACGGGCCGTCACGACTCCGCACAGGTCCGCGTCCCGCCGGGATCGAAGCCGTCACCGACTCGTTCTCCATGAGCGCGCCACCGCGTCGCGTTCAGCTCGCCGTCGTGGGCGGGGGCATCCTCGGTCTGGCACACGCCTATCTCGCCGCGAAACGGGGCCGGTCCGTGGCGCTCTTCGAGCGGCATCCCATGGCGTCCGGGGCGTCCGTCCGAAATTTCGGCACGATCTGGCCGATCGGTCAGCCCGCTGGTGAGATGCACGACCTCGCGCTCCGCAGTCGCGCCCTGTGGATCGACATGCTGCGCGAAACCGGGTTGCCCTACCTCCCGACGGGATCGCTCCACCTCGCATACCGCCGCGACGAGCTGGATGTCCTGCAGGAATTCGCAGAGCTCGCGCCAGACCTCGGCTATCATTGCACGCTCGAGTCGCCCCGCGCGATCGCGGAGCGCACTGCCGCCGTGCGGTCCACCGGACTGCTTGGCGGTCTCTGGAGCGACACCGAGCTCACCGTGGACCCACGCCGCATCGTCGGCGCACTGCCCGCCGTCCTCCGCGACTTGGGCGCCGACGTGCAGTTCGCGTGTCCGGTGGTGGGCATCGACCTCCCTCGCATCGAGACGTCGCGAGGCACCTGGGAGGCGGACTCCGTCGTCGTGTGCTCCGGCGACGATTTCGAGACGCTGTATCCCGAGATCTTTGCCGCGAGCGGATTGACCCGCTGCAAGCTGCAGATGATGCGAACCGCGCCACAGCCAGCCGGGTGGCAGCTCGGCCCGGCGCTCGCCGCCGGACTGACATTGCGGTTCTACAAAGCGTTCCGCGCCTGCAAGAGTCTGGACGCGCTGCGCGCCCGGATCGCCGCCGAGCGGCCCGCGTATGATCAGTGGCACATCCACACGCTCGTTGCCCAAACCGCTGACGGCGCGATCACACTGGGCGACTCGCATGAATACGGCGACGCGCCCGGCGTGTTCGATCGTGCCGAGATCGATGCGCTCATCCTCGATGAGGTCCGCACATACTTGCAGCTGCCCGAGTGGCGGCTGGCCGAGCGCTGGCACGGCATCTATGCGTGGCACCCCGAGTACCCGGTGATCACGCGCGAGCCAACGCCGGGCGTCCGCATCGTCACCGGGGTCGGTGGCGCCGGCATGACGCTGTCATTTGGCCTCGCGGAGCGGACCTTCCAATGACCGACAGATTCTCGCACCTCACGGGCATCATCCTGGATTGGGCGGGCACGATCGTCGATCACGGCAGCCTCGCGCCGGTCATCGCGATGCAACGCGCCTTCGCAGCGGCCGGCATCGCCGTCACACCGGCCGAGATTCGTGCACCCATGGGGTTGCCCAAGAAGGAGCACATTCGTGCGATTGCACAGGCCAGGCACCTGGACGCCGATGTCGACGCCCTGTACGCCAGTTTCATCCCGCAGCAGATGGAGAGCCTCACGGCGCACTCGGATGTGATCACAGGCGTGAGCGACACGATTGCGCGCCTGCGCGCACGCGGCCTCAAGATCGGATCGACGACAGGCTACAGCCGCGCCATGCTCGACTACGTGTTGCAGCAGGCACGCACGCAGGGCCTCGCGCCCGACTGTGCCCTCGCCCCGGAGGACGTCGGTGGAGGCCGGCCCATGCCATGGATGTGCTACGAAGCCGCGGTGCGGATGCGCGTCTACCCGCTCTGGACCCTGGTGAAGATCGGTGACACCGAGGCCGACATCGACGAAGGCCGCAACGCCGGCCTGTGGACGATTGGCGTCGCCCGCACAGGAAATGAGATCGGCCTCTCTGAGCGCGACTGGCACGCACTGGCCGCCGACCGCCAGGCCGCGCTCTTGGCGCTCGCCCGCGATCGTCTCCGTGCCGCGCGCGCCGACTACGTCATCGACGCCGTCGCCGATGTGGAGCCGACGCTGGAGGCAATCGATGCGCGGTTGGCGCGCGGTGAAAGGCCGCACGGCTGAACAGCGGGCCAGGGGTCAGGGGTCAGGGAACAAATCGAAAGGCTGATCACGATGCGCCGCGTCCGGCCTTGGGCCGGTAGGGGCGACGCATTGCGTCGCCCGTTGTTGTCGTTGCCGTTGTCGTTCCCTGACCCCTGACCCCGGACCCCGGACCCCGGACCCCTGGCCCCGCTGTTCAGCCTTGGAAGGCATACACCAGAGGATCAAGGGGTCGGGATTGGCAGCACCTCGACATCCTAACTGATCGTGGCTTCGTTATGGTCTACTTTCTACTTTCTGCAGTTCGACTTTCTCTTGAATGCCCCGAGCGCCTCAGCGCTCGGGCCATTCAAGCCCCAGCCCGCCAAGCCGAAACCCGAGTTGCCGGAACACCGCGATGCGTGGGTTCGACGCTGCCGCCCCGCCGTCCACCGTGTCGACCGTGCGAAGCCGGCGCGGATGCGGCCCCGTTTCCCGAACGAGATAATCCCGGAGCGCGACCAGCGCGCCGCGCAGGGACTCATCATCCAGGTCAGGTGACAGGCGAAGACGTCGGCCGCGCCCTTCGGCAGCGAGCAGCACCACGCCGCGTCGTGTGACGAGCACCGCGCCGGATCCGCGCGGCCGCACAATCGCATCGGCATCCGTGGGCGTCTCCAGCGGCGACCGCGGGAGCGCGTACACGTTCGCAGGATCGCTCGTAGTCAGGGCGATGAATGGCGCGTCGGGATCCGTGCGCGCGGCGCGGAGCTGCTCGACAGCGTCGCTCAGCGCGAACTGTGCGCCGCCCAGCCCCTCGACGAAGTAGCCGCGGCGCACCTCCCCTCGGTACTCCAGTCGCTTGAGCTCGCGGTAGATGGCCCGCCAGCTGACCGGGGGTCGCTCGCGTCGCCACCAATCCCGCGTGACCACGCCGTAACGCACCAGCCATTGGTGCGCGATGCTCGCGGCGTGGACATCCTCCGGTGGATGGTCCGCCCCTCCGCGCTGAGCAACCAGCGACCAGCGGCCCACCCAATTGGCATCACCGGCGGGATTGGGACGATCCGGCCGGCGCCACCGCGGCAAGCGCGTGACGTTGATACGCCGTTGCACGATGCGACCGGCCGAACGCGTGAAATCGGCCGGCAGCCATCGGGTCGGGTCGGGCTCGTGACGTCGTGCCGGCAGTGGTCTGGTCTGGATGACCGCTCGCAACGCTTCCACCGTATCGTTGGTCACGACGCCTGCGGCAACGAGCTCGCGGAGCGCATCGCGTACGGCAAGCGGACCGAGTGCGGCGGCCGTCTGCACGTCTCCAATGAATGACGCGCCCTGCCGCAGGAGCGCGTCTCGCACGGCGGTCGCCGGCTCGCTGAGCGGCGGCGCCTCGTCGAGCGTGAGCCACACGGGCCCGGTCCCGCGCTCGAAGAATCGAACACCAGAAAGCGTGGCCGCCGCACCGTCCCCGCCATCCGGCCGCGGTGACGCGACCCAGACGATCGATCCGCCACTCGTGAGCCGCGACAGCCACGCGATGTCGTAGCCCTCGACACGCACCGGCAGGTAATCGCGCTCCCACCCGGCAGCAGGTCGGGTGAGTCCCGCGAGCTGCTGGATGACCGCGGCGACGCCGGACTCGCCAGACAGGCGATCGCGCGGATCGACGTGCTGCCAGCGCAGGAGAAATGCCATGAACGTTGCGCGGTCGACCGGCTGGATCTCCGCGCGCAGTGCACTGAGCGCGCGGCGCCGTGCGTGCTCGAGCAGACGGCGCGCACACCACTGCGGCGCCTCGACCCCTGGCCGAAACCGGCCACGCACCATCTTACCCGCGCGCTGCCAGTCCTCGAGCCGCCCTTCGATCCAGCTGGCCGGCCATCCGTATCGGGCCTCCAGCTCGTGCACGGTCACCGCGCCGGCGCTCGCGAGATACCGCGCGAGGATCTCCCGGCGTGCCGCCGGGTCGCCACCCACAGCAGCCTCGTAGCGCGCGCGCATCTCGAGCAGCACGACGCGGTCCGCTGCAATCGGTGTCGGCATTCGCAGGACGGCCACGCGCCCGCTCGCGAGCAGAGCATCGAGGGGATCCATCCCGCGCACCCAATCCGACGGCGCCGCCACACGCGCGCGCAGCTCATCGGGCGACAGATCTCCTGCGCGCTCGAGCAGGACGGTGAGCTCGTCGACGTCCCGCGCCTGGCGTCGCGGTGCCGTGCCCTGCCGGCGAGCCACGACGTCGTCCAGAGCACGCGCGGTCGCTTCGTCGGCCTCCGCCCCCTCGGCGCCCATCAGCTCGTCGAGCATCTCGCGATCGAGTGACAATCTCGTCGCGGCGCGCTCGGCACGTGGGGTGTCGTCGGCGTACAACCAGTCCATCACGAACCCGAACTGCAGACCAGTGGCAAACGGCGAAGGCCGGTCCGTCTCGACCACGCGCACCGCGATCCGCCGGTCGACGATAGCCTGAACGACGTCGGCCACCGCCGGCAGATCGAACGCATCCTGGAGGACCTCGCGATAGGTCTCGACCAGGATCGGGAAGCTGGGGAATTGACGCACGACGTCCAGTAGATCCAGCGCCTTCAGTCGCTGCAGCCAGAGCGGCATCCGGCGCCGCGGCGACCCGCGCGGCAGGAGCAGCGCACGCGCGGCGTTCATCCGGAAGCGCGCGCCAAACAGCGCCGAGCCTCCAACCTCTTCGATGACGCGCCGCTCCACGTCGGCGGCGGTCAATTCCACGAGCGCATGCACAGGCGGGGCACGACCGAGGTCGGGCAGGCGCAGCATGATCCCATCATCGCTCGTCTGTACCTGCAGCTCGACGCCGTCCCCCAACAACTCACGCATCCGGTGGGCGAGTGCCATCCCCCACGGCGCATTGACTCGGCCGCCGAAGATCGAGTGCAGCACCACCCGCACGCCGCCGAGTTCGTCCCGAAAGTGCTCGATGACGAGCGTCTGATCGTCCGGCACGACGCCCGTCGCCACACGCTGCGTCCCGATGTACTCCCGCAGGCTCCGGATGCTGGCGGCATCGCAGCGGTACACCGTCTCGAGCGCTTCGTCTCCGAGCAGGTCCGACGCGACCTCGCGCCGGAGTTGGCCGACGCGGCGGGAAAGATCCACGCTCCGCGTCATGAACTCACCGTGCCAGAAGGGCATGCGCGCCGGTCGTCCAGGCGCGGGGGTCACAACGATGCGATCGTGCTCGATCGCGCCGATTCGCCAGGTCGCCGACCCGAGTTGAAAGACATCTCCCACGCGTGACTCGTGCACGAACTCCTCGTCGAGCTCGCCAAGTCGCGTCCGATCCGGAAGGTTGACCGTATACAGGCCGCGGTCGGGGATGGTCCCGCCCGAAATGACTGCGGTCATCCGGCTGGCGCGCGACCCGGCCACGCGACCCGACACGCGGTCCCAGCTCAGCCGCGGCTCGAGTTCGGCCGCGAGATCCGAGGGATACTTGCCGGCCAGCATCGCCAGCGTCTCGTCGAACGCAGACCGGGTCAGGCGATGGTAGGGATACGCACGTCGAACAAGATCGAACAGCGCGTCCGCCGTCGTCTCCTCCACCGAGGCGATCGCGACGATCGACTGCGCGAGGACGTCGAGCGCGTTTTGCGGCACCCGCGTGGCTTCAACCTCGCCAGCGAGCATGGACGCCGCGACCGCAGCGCACTCGATCAAGTCGTCGCGAAAGGTGGGCACAAGGACGCCGCGACTCACGTCGCGCACCGTGTGTCCGGCGCGGCCCACGCGCTGCAGGCCAGTAGCCACACGCTTCGGGCTCTGCAGTTGCAGGACCAGGTCGACGGAACCGATGTCGATCCCCAACTCGAGGGAACTGGTGGTGACCAATGCGGGCAACTCCCCCGCCTTCAGTGCGCGCTCCAGCTCCAGCCGACGCTCGCGCGACAGCGAGCCATGGTATGGCCGCGCCACCGGCGCGCCAGCCGTGTCGTTCAGCCGCCCGGCCATCTTCTCGGCTTGCGCCCGATTGTTGACGAAGACGAGCGTCGTGCGGGCCCGCTGCATGGCGTCCACCGTCAACGCCGCCACCGCCGGCCAGACGGACTCCTGCACGTGGGCCAGGTCCGGCACGGGCGAGCGCACCGCGAGCTCCATGGGCTTGACGAGCCCGCAGTCCACGATCCGCACGGGTCGAAACCGCGGCGGCTCCTCCTCTGCCGCACCGGGCATCCGCTCGCATCCACCGAGGAACCGCGCGATCTCGTCGAGTGGCCGTTGGGTTGCGGACAGCCCGATCCGCTGCGGCGCGTCGCCGCCGGCTGCCAGGCACAAGTCGTCGAGCCGCTCCAGCGTGAGCGACAGGTGGACCCCGCGCTTCGTTCCCGCAACGGCATGGATCTCATCCACGATGACTGCCCGGACACCCGGGAAGAGCGTCCGCCCTCGCACGGTCGTCAGCAGGATGTTGAGGGACTCCGGCGTCGTGATGAGGATGTGCGGCGTGACGCGCAGCATCCGGGCTCGGGCCGACGGCGTCGTGTCCCCACTCCGCACCGCGACGCGAATCGTCGGAAATGGCTCTCCGGCCTCCTCGAAGCGACGCGCGAGCTCGGCCAACGGCCGCTCGAGGTTTTTGTGGATGTCATTGCCAAGCGCTTTGAGGGGCGAGATGTACAGGATCTGTACCGCGTTCGGCAACGCGGCGCGCTGCCCTTCGACGATCAGTGCGTTGAGCTCCCACAAGAATGCGGCGAGCGTCTTCCCCGTCCCAGTCGGCGCGAGGATGAGCGTGTGGTCCCCGCTCGCGATCGCTGGCCAACCCCGGGTCTGCGGAGGACTCGGCTCGCCGACCGCGTCCGAAAACCACTTGCGGACAACCGGATGCAGCGCCTCGAAGGCGTCGCTTGCCATAGGGGAACACTAAGGCCGGGGGCGACACGCGCCTACACCGCGGGCGCTCCGCGCCCGAGAAAGTAGAACGACAGAAAGTAGAGAGTAGAAGACGGCCGCACGCCGGGTCTGCGTGCCAACTGCCTCGCGGGCATGCGCTTTGCTTTCTGGGAAAGGAAACAGGGGCGGAAAGCAGACGGGAGTTGTCTACTTTCTACTTTCTGAAGGTCTACTTTCTCGGGCGCGCAGCGCCCGCAGGAGTGAGCGATGCTACTCTGGTGGATCATCGTGGGACTCATCGCCGGTTGGGCAACTGGGAAGATCATGCGCGGATCGGGCTTCGGACCGTTGCTCGACATCATCATCGGCATCGTCGGCGCGGTCATCGGCGGGTATGTCATGTCCGCACTCGGTTTCGCCGGTCAAGGCGGCACCATCTACACGATCGCGGTCGCAATCATCGGCGCCTGTATTCTGGTGGCCCTCGTCCGGCTCATCACCGGCCGTCGCGCCCCGGTTTAGGACTCTTCTTTCTTCTTTCTTCTTTCTCCTTTCTCCTCTCCCCTTTCTCCTCTCCCCTTTCTACGGCCGCGCAGCGGCCGTTGTCGTCTCCTCTCTCCTTTCTCCTTACTCCTCTCTACGACCGCGCGGCGGTCGTTGCGCTCCACGCGAGTAGGCCGGCGAACACGAGCGTCATCGCGACCAGGACCGCGCCGGGAACGCCGGCGACCGTGCCGAGCGTCCGGGCGAGCAGCGGGAGCGGCCCAAGTGCCGCGATCCAGGCGAGCAGTGCCGCCCAGGCGACGACGGCGCACGTCGCCGCCGTGAGTCCGGCCGCCACCGGCGGCTTCGTGTTCTTGCTCGACCAGATACCCCACGCCAACCCGACGACCGGGACACCCCACCACCCGACAACCCACGTCGCGACGCCGAAACAGAGCGTAAGTCCCGCGCACACAGCCGGCGGAGCGAGTTCGACGCGCCGCCTGGGGAGGGCCGGGGTGCTCATCGTGACGGCCTCAGCGTCAGGACGGACCGGAGGTCCGCTTCGGCCAGGTCGCTGGCGTGGCGCGGGAAGCGCACCGGATCGAGTGAGCCAGAGAGCCAAAGCGACAACCGATCCGCGTAACGCGAGCTGACCGGATTGCCGGACTGGCCGCCCGGGTACACGGCCCACGCGTGCACCTCGGGACCGAGTTGCACGACCATCCGCCAACTCGCGCCTTCGGTGCCGGCACCTGAGGAGGGGTTGAGCGTTTCAGGGCCGCCCTGCATGGGCAGATCGAGGCGCGAGAACGCGGGGATGTGCAGCAAGTGGAAGATGTTCGCGTGCTGCACGTGGTCCCAACGCCAGCCCCCCTCCGCTGGTGGCCCATACCGCTGCACGGTGCTGTCGTATCCCGCCACGAGACTAGCGGCGAGCATCGCATCGCGGTTCGGCAAACCCGATCTCGCCACGATCGCGGGCCACCATGTGGCCGTCGAGTCGTGCAGCAGTTCCGCCAGGACCATGCCCGACACGACGCCCCGCCGGCGCAGCCGCGACGGCAGCACGACGATCGCGTCACCCACGCGCATGACCATTCCGTGCAAGGCAGCTTCGAAGAGCACGGCGCGCTCATTCGAGCGGGCGTACCGGCCGCTCCACTCGGACAGGAGTCGCGTAGCCTCGTGCAATGTCGGGGTCCCGCGGCCGGCGCTGTCTTCACGATGCGCAGCCGACAGGAAGAACGGCAGGAAGAAATCGGCGCGCGAACTGCCCGCATCCGTTTGCCAGCGCCGCATGTCGTCGGGACCGACCGTCGCACTTGCTCGCAGCAGCCTGTTGATGTTGATCGCTCGCCAGGGAGGCGGCCAATCGGCTCCGAAATACACCGCGCGGTTGGGAGCGGAGCTCGACGGATCGATCGGCTCCTGGTTGGCCGACGCGAGATACCCTTGCGACGGATCGATGGCAGTGGGGTACTCATCGAGCGGGAGCACGCCGCGCCAATCACTGGCGGACGTCGAGCCGTCGCGCACGACGTCGCCGCGCCCATCACCCGGGCGCAGCGGAAATGTCCCCGTGGAGCGCATCGCGATCGAGCCCGCCCGGTCGGCCACCAACATGTTCTGCGCGGGAACGTCGTAGCTCGCCATGCTCCGAAGCCACCCCGCGACCGAAGTGGCGTGCGGCGCGTCGAGCAACGCCGGCAGCGCGCCACCCGACTCGAGTGCGGTCCATCGCATCGACAGCCAACGCCCGCCGATCCGGCGCATCGGGCCTCGATGCGTAGCCAGCAGGGTATCCGCCGCAATCTCGACGCCGTGCTGATCGCGATAGTGCTCGACGTACACCGCAAGTGGTCGCCACCCCCCGTCGAGCTGATAGCGGCGCGGATGCACCGAGTCGTCGACGGTTTCCGCATAGAGATCGAGCACATCGGCGCCGGTGTTCGTGAATGTCCAGGCGACGTCGCGCGTGAACCCGATGATCACCCCCGGCCCGCCAGTAATCGTCACACCAGCCACATCCAGTCGCCCTGGGACGACGAGGTGGACTTCGTACCAGATCGATGGAAGTGTGAGGTCCAGGTGCGGGTCGCCCGCGAGCAGCGCAAACCCGGATCGCGTGCGCCGGGGCGACACCGCCCAGTTGTTGCTGCCGAGACCTCTCGCTCCAGCGGAAGACTCGAGGGGACCCATGTCCAACGCTTCGGTGGCGCCAGAGTCGACGATGGCTCGAGGTGGCGCCAGCGTGGGAAACCGCCCGGCCAGAAAGTGCGCGTCGGCTCGCCCAGTCGGGACGATCGGCTGCTGCAGAGGGCTGTGCAGGGGGAGCAACACCCGCGCGACCGTGTCGCCCACGAGCGCCGCGAGGCGAAGTCGGTCGAGTCCGGGATCGTTGGACGCCAGCGTGAGTGACATCCGGCCGAGTAGATAGAACGCATCGACGGGCGTCCACGGCGTCGGGCGGCGGTTCAGCAGCCGGTACTCGATCGGCAGGTCACTCGGCCTCATGTCCGCGATCCACGCGTTGACACCATCCCCATACGCGCGCAGCACATGCGCGAGCGACGACGCACTGTCCACCTTGCGGAACGCCTCGTCTGCCGCGCGCGGCAACCCAAGTCGCCGCGTCCGTCGGTCAGCGTCGACGCCCGGCTTGCCGATCAGTTCGCTCAACGTCCCGGCACCGGCTCGTACCTGTAGCTCGATCTGAAACAACCGGTCTCGCGCGACCACGTATCCGAGTGCGCGGTAGGCGTCATCCTCCGATGTCGCGAAGATGTGTGGCACCCCGCGACTGTCGTACCGGACGTCGACGTCCCCCCGCAGACCGGGAACGCGCCCGCCAGCCGTCCGAGGAAGTTCCGCGCTGCGCGCAACGCCCCAGACGCCGTGGACCGGATCCAGTAACCGTCCGAGCGGAGGAAGCGGACCGAGTGGCAATGCGCCCACGGCGGCGGTCGCCGCGAGACACAATACTCCCAGCACACGGTGCGCCCTCAGCACTGACGGTACGCCAGACTCTTGACTCGCGGGACGGAAGGCACCGATGGCGGCGAATGAGACCGAGCAACCAATGGCCGCGGATCAGTTGCATGACCTGCCGTGCTGGGCAACTATCCCCGGACGCTGACCAAAGATGGTCACGCGCGGCGCGCACCGGGAGTTCAGACAGCTATCGTCGCGTCGACCCTTGCGGCCCGTTGGTAACGCTGTCCACTTTCGCACGCCTCGCCAGCGAATCGAGTAGCACGCGCAAAGAGTCCACGCGATGGCGGCGCCGTGCAATCTCCGCTCGAATCGCGAGCACGCTGTCGGTCGAGCGGCCGGCGCGGGAGTTGGCGGGCGGCGTCGGGGGGCGATTGAGCGCCTGGGAATAGGGCACGCCACCACTGGGCGGTCGATCGATGACGGGTTGGTCCCCGCGCGGGATCGGAGCGGCGCCGGGCGTAAAGACAGGCGCGGGATTTCGTCCCAGTGGCGGCCCGGTGTGCATCGCTTCGGCCGACGGCGAAAGACGCCCGTCAGGCGCCGCACCAATCGGCAGACGCGGCAGGTCAGGTGTCTCCGGCATCGCGCCGGCGGTGTCCATTGACGCAGTGTCGGTGCCCGAGGACGCGGTGTCCGCCAGCGCAGTGTTATCCGTTGGCGCGACCGCCGCAGAGCCAGGAGCGTGGATGGCGGCAGGATGCGTTGCCGCCGACTGAGATCCCCGGTGACCGAACGGCGACCGTCCGAGCATCAGCATACTGACGGCGGCCGTCGCACACGCCGCGAGCACGAGACACGCGGCGACGACGAGTAGCTGACGTGCGCCCGAGTACTCCGAGCGAAGCGGCCAGACGGCGGCGCTGTTGACTGAGCGCTGTCCGCCCGCGCCAGCCACCGCCAACGCATGGTCGAGCGCCGGCTCCCCGGTGGATGGGAGCGGCTGGTCGGCATCGGTCGCGTCCACATCAGTCTCGCCCGAGGGGCGCCACGCTCGTAGTACCGGCGTGGCCGGCTCGCGACTGGGACGGCGGCTGGCCGGGCGCTCGAGAGCCGCAGCGTTGTGGGCCTCGGGCTCGCTTGGTGTGTCGGTCTCGGCCCCGGAGGGCACGGTCTCCAGTGCCGGAGGATCCGTGGCCGCCTTGACCGCCGTTGGTGAGAGTCGCGGCGCGCCGTCAGGGGCTCGGGTCGGCGTCGTGGGCTCGGCGGACTTGGATCCCGACGTTCGTCGCACTGGGATCGGAGGCGGCGCGGCCGTCCGGACGGTGGAGGCCTTGGCATCCGAGTCGTACAAGGCCGCGAGGGCCTCGAGCGGAATCGCGACGGTGGGCTCGCCACCGACGGCAGACCCCGTCCAGGGCTCGAGCGGAGCCGACAGGTCCACCGGGACGTCATGATCCAACACCTCGTGCACTGCGCGCGGTGGTTCGACGGCGGCGACTTTGTCGCGCGCTTCAGTCCAGGGCTGGCCGACGACCACACCACTGCACGCGCACCCAAGGCGCGGCGCGAGATCCACCACCCGCCGCTCCCGCTTCGACACGCGGAATGCGACTTCCGCGAGGAAGTCGCGTCCGCTGGGCTCGATCAACGTGTAGCCGCGCTTCTCGACATACAGCCAGTTAGGAGCCGGTGCGCCGCCCGGAAGCGAGTAGAATCGGCGGGCATCGCGCAGCAAGCGTTCCTCGACCTCACGGGGCTGCGCCGCGACATTGATCCCGCGCTTGGTGAGGCTTCGCAGTAACGCACCCGGTGTCGCGTGCCGATCGATGGATGCATCCCCACCACCGGGGCAATCGCCGACATACGTGATGTGTACGCCGTGGTGGCCCGCGCGCGCCCGGAGGTATCGCGCAGCCGCGACCGGCGGCGATGCGAGCGGCAGGAGGTGCGGCAACAGGCTCTCGATGCGGCGCATGCGCTCCCCCACGCGCGGGCAGGCGCACAGCACGACCGACCCCTGTCCGCGCGCCGCGATCTCGCGCAAGCAGCCCGATGCGACAAGCTCATCCCCCCAGCTCGAGGGGATCACCGCGCTGTAGCCCGCGGCGTAGCACGCGTTCACCAGCTGCCCCGGCGTTGCCGGACGGGCAGCCAAGAGCGCGTCCGCGCCGAGGATGATGATCGCGGGCGTCAGGGTCGCTTGTCTCGGGGAAGTTGCGGCCCCCTGAGGTGTGGCCATTGCGCGGGAGTGAAAGTGCGTGGTGCCAAGAGGATCCCACTACCCGACGAACGGCGGACCCGCGGATAACAGGGCCGGGGCAAAGGGCAGGGTCAGGGGTCAGGGGTCAGGGGTCAGGGGTCAGGGGTCAGGGGTCAGGGAACAAATCGAAAGGCCGGTTGCAGCGCACCCTGATCGGCCTCGGACCGGTAGGGGCGACGCATTGCGTCGCCCGCCGTTGCCGTGGTATTGGCCGTTGTTGTCCCCTGACCCCTGGACCCTGACCCCTGGACCCTGGCGCCGCCGTTCAGCCACCCCTACGATGCCGCGGCGATCACATCCACGATCTCCCGCACCGTGCTCGCCCCGTGGTCGCGCGCGTACCAGCGGCGCACTTCGCGGTAACGGCTCTCCTTGTCGAGCGGCCGCCCCTCGGTCATGACCCACGTCTGCAGCTCGCGGGGACGCGGACCCCAGAACCCCTGTTCCTGGTACGCGGCGTCCAGGATCAAGACGATCGGAATGGACCGTGCGCCCGCGGTCAGATGGGTGTCCATGAGGTCGAGATTCGCATCCCGGGGCAGGATGCGCAGGTCGACGTTGGGCGCACGTTCCGTAAGTCTCGCCATCACGGGCACAGTATTCACCCCGTCGCCACACCAGTCCTCGACCAGGACCAGCAGATGCCACTGCCGCCCGGCCGCGATGACGCGCGCGACCTCTGCGTCGCTGACCTGGGCCCGCGCGTACACGGCGCGCCACAGGTCGGCGTTTGCCCGTGCGGAAGCCAGGAAATCGGTGAACGTCAGTCCAGTCTCGTACCGCTCGCGGGTCACGACCCCGACTGCCAGACGCTCACCGAGGCCCGCTGGCGTACCAGCGGGCGTTGTCACCTCGGCGCTCCCTGACTCGCGCGCGCCGTAGCCAATCGCTCGTCGTCCATCCGGGCAAGCTGGCTCTGGATCTGACGCCGGAACTCGAGCGGGTCAGCGATGTTCTCGAACGACTCTCGCGTGCCGCCAGTGCCGGTGACCGTGACCGTTCCATAATTGCAGATGCGACCAGTGAGATCCTGGTGCACCCCGACCCCCTCGACTTTGCTCAACATGGTCTCGACCGTGCGCCGCTGCAGCACGCCGAGCTTGATCATCACTCGGCGATTCGTGACCGCAAATTCTGCTGAATGCACGCGAATCCGCGCCCACAGCCACACGACCACCGCCGCGACGGCCAGGATGCCCGCGGCGAGCCAGTGATGGCCCACCGGGAAATAGTTTCGAAACACGGCCGCGGCAATCGCGAGCGCCGCCGGCGGCACCACCCATCCATACGGAAGGGGGGCAAGCGAGCCGCGGTACACCACGGACTCACCCTGAATGAGATTCTTATCGACGTAAGACATGAGACCAAAACGCTAACGAATCAGCCGCATTGGCGTCACTGCCCCGTCGAAGGACCCCTGACCCCTGACCCCTGCCTCTCAGTACTTCCCCAAATACCGCCCCAACTCCCACGAACTCACCTGAGCGGAGTACTCCTGCCACTCCTGCCGCTTGGCCGCCAGATATTGGTTCGCGATATGATCGCCGAGCGCCGCCATGATCGTGTCGTCTTTCTCCAGCTCGCGGCAGGCCTCCTCGAGATTCTGTGGGAGGTCATCGATGCGGAGCCGGCGTTTCTCGCGGAACGACATGTCCCAGATGCTCGTGTTGACCGGCTCACGCCACTCGGCCTGCGTCTCGATGCCGTCCAGGCCGGCCGCGAGCATCACCGCGAGTGCGAGATAGGGATTCGCCGCGGGATCCGGCATACGGCACTCCACGCGAGTGCCTGGGCCTCGCCGATCGGGAATGCGGATCATCGGCGACACGTTCCGCATCGACCAGGCGACGTTCACCGGTGCCTCGTACCCGGGGACCAGCCGCTTGTAGGAGTTGACGAGCGGGTTGGTGATGGCACACATCCCGCGCGCGTGTCGCAGCATCCCGCCGATGTAATGCAGCGCGGTCCGTGACAGCTGCCACTCCGCGTCGGGATCCCAGAAGGCATTCTCGGTCCCGCGAAACAGGGACTGATGCGTGTGCATCCCACTGCCGTTCTGCCCGTAGATCGGCTTCGGCATGAACGACGCGAGGAGACCGAACTGCTGGGCCACGTGCCGAACCACGAAGCGGAACGTGGCGATGTTGTCCGCCGTCCGGAGCGCGTCGGCGTAGCGGAAGTCGATCTCGTGCTGGCCGTGCGCGACCTCGTGGTGCGCGGCTTCCACCTCGAAGCCCATCCCTTCGAGCACCTCGACGACCGCGCGGCGGGCATCCTCTCCGAGATCGACCGGGGCCAGGTCGAAGTACCCCCCGACATCCTGTGTGACTGTCGTCGGCTGCCCGTCGCTTCCGCGGCGGAACATGAAGAACTCCGCTTCCATCCCGGCGTTCATCGTGAAGCCAAGGGCCGCAGCCCGAGCGACGCACCGTTTGAGCACGCCGCGCGGATCACCGGGGAATGGCGTGCCGTCCGGCGTCGTGATGTCGCAGATCAGCCGCGCGATCCGGTTGTCGGCGTCGCCCCACGGAAAAACCTGAAACGTCGAGAGATCGGGCCGGAGCAACATGTCCGACTCCTCGGTCCGTACGAAGCCCTCGATCGAGGACCCGTCGAACATGATGTCGCCCTCGATCGCCTTCTCGAACTGCGACGCGGGGATCTCGACATTCTTGTTGACACCGAGGATGTCCGTGAACTGCAGCCGCAGGTAGCGCACCTTGTGCGCGGTCGCCAGCTCGAGAATGTCGGCTTTCGTCGCCCCGGCCGACGAGACCGCGTTGCGCACGGCGGCCCGGCCGCCCGGCCGGCGGCTCGCCCCTGGACTCATGGTGCCAAGTATAGTGCAGTCTCCGATCGCTCCATACCTTTCGCCGATGTCCAGCATGACACCTGCTTCATCGTCCAATCCTACTGTTGATACTCCGGGCTCGGCGTCGACGCGTCCCTGTCCGAGCTGCAGCGCCGTCGTGCCCACGGGGCGCTTTTGTGTCGAATGCGGCGCGTCGCTCGAGGGCGGCGTCTGCGCCGTGTGTCGCGCGCAACTCGAGCCCGGCGCGAAGTTCTGCCATCGATGCGGGACAGCAGCGGGCACGCCGGCGCCACTCATCACCGGCTCCAAATCGCTCGTCGGGTTCCTGCCGTTGGGGATCGCCGCGCTCGCGATCGTCGCCCTCATCGCGTTCATCGCCGGACGAAGCATCGGCGGCGGACCCGCGCAGGACACGCCGGCGACAGACCAGGCCGCGAGCGCCGAGGCGCCGCCGGACGCCTCCGCAGGCGGCCCGGTAGCCGAAGGCGGCGCGATCCGCGCGCCAGACATCTCGAATCTGTCGCCCCGCGAGCGGGCGGACCGGCTGTTCGACCGTGTCATGCGACTGGACGAGGAAGGCAAGCGTGACAGCGTCGACTTCTTCGCACCCATGGTGCTGGCCGCGTATCGAGATGCTCGGTCCGTTGGACCTGGATCAGCATTACGATCTCGGTCGGATCGGCGAGGTGACGGGCGCGGCAACGCTGGCTCGCGCGGAGGCCGACACGATCCTGCGTGCCAGTCCGACGCACCTCCTCGGTCTCACCCTGGCAGCGCGAGTCGCAGTCGACGCGCGCCAGACGACCGAAGCTCGATCGTACTATCGGCGCCTGGTCGGAGCCGCCAAAGCCGAGCAGGCGAAGAACTTGCCCGAGTACGAGCGGCACCGGCACGACATTGATACGGCGCTGACGGAAGCTCGCCAGCTGGGGCTCGGAAGCCCATGACCGCGCGCGTCGTCCGCCTCGCGCACAGTCCGGACTCCGACGACGCGTTCATGTTCTACGCGTTGGCGGAAGGCAAAGTCGATACCGAGGGCGTGCAGTACGTTCACGAATTACAGGACATCGAGACTCTCAACCAGCGCGCGCGTCGCGCCGAGTTGGACGTGACCGCCGTCTCGATCCACGCGTACGCGTACCTGATTGACTCCTACGCACTGCTGCCGCACGGGGCATTCAATGGGAGACCGATACGGACCGCGGCTCGTCGCGCGGGAGCCCCTGCGCCGAGCCGATGTGCGGGGACGGCGGATCGCGATCCCTGGCCCGCTGACGACCGCGTATCTGGTGCTGTCGCTGTATGAGCCCGACTTCATCGCCGTTCCGACGCCATTCGACCAAATCGAAGATGCGGTCGTCAACGGGGAAGCCGAGCTTGGCCTCCTCATCCATGAAGGCCAGCTGACGTACCGCGACCGCGGCCTGCACCTGGTCGCCGACATGGGCGAGTGGTGGTACGGCGAGACGGGGTTGCCGCTACCGTTGGGCGGCAACGTGATCCGCAAGGATCTGGGACCCGCCCTCATGGCCCAGGTCTCCCGCCACCTGCGCGAGAGCATAGCCTACGGCCTCGCCCACCGCAGCCAGGCGCTCGACCACGCGATGCAATACGCGCGTGGCCTGGACCGTACGAAAGCCGACACGTTCGTCGGGATGTATGTGAATGAATGGACCCTCGACTACGGCGACCGCGGACGCCAAGCCGTGCGCGAGCTCCTCGCCCGTGGCGTCGCGAGCGGCATAGTACCGGGCCCGGCTCGGGTGGAGTTTGCGGACTAGAAACAAGGGATCAGGGATCAGGGGTCAGGGAACCAACCTGAGGGCCAGCCACGGTGCACCGTGGCTGGCCTTTCGTTTCCTTCCCTGACCCCTGACCCCTGATCCCTGATCCCTTGCCGTTACAGGCGTTTCCCCGCGGGCGTCCTTGTTTCGTGACCCCGTACGCGCAATCCGTTCGCCGCGACCGCGCGGCGCGACCGCTGACGCCTGTGTCCTCCGCGGCGACGGTGAGTGCGGAAGCCATGCATGCCAGCGACGCGCTCAGTCATGTGGCGCGACGCCTTGCCGCGACGGGCACCGACCTCAGTGCCGCGATGGCGCTCCTCGCCAACAATGGCCTGACGTTGCTCGGCGCCGAAGGCGCGGTCGTCGCTCGCATTGACGGCGACCAGTTCCGGGTCGAGGCGGCGGCTGGGTCGCTGGTCCCGATGGTCGGGTTTCAGGCGCCGCTCGCCGGCTCGCTAGCCCAGGACGCGTTGACCCGGGGGCAGGCAGTCCTGGTGAATCAGGTCCAGGGCGATGCACGCGTGGACGTGCATTTCTTGACACCCTTCAGCCCCCGCCACGTCGCCATCGCCCCGCTCGTCGCCGGGCATGAGCCGTGCGGGTTCCTGCTCGTCCTCAATAGCGAGCGCGGTGGCTTTACCACGAGTGACACCATGGTGCTGCAGCGCCTCGCCGATTTCGGCGCCATCGCACTCGCCCAGGTCACTGGCTGTCGGCACGCGGAAACAGCGGCCCTCGATGAGGCGTGCCTGTCCCACGTGGTGCGCGAGATGAATCAGTCGCTGGAGCTCGAACGCGTCGTATCCCTGCTTGCTCGTCACGCCGCTCGGCTCTCCCACGCGCGCGGCGCGCGCGTGATGCTCGTCGAACCCGCCGGCCTGTCGATCGTGGCTGCCGTCGGCGACGCAGCGGATGCCGTCGGCACCACCGTCGATCCGGCCGGCCAGTTCGCGCAGCGGGCGATCGAGCTCCTGGCAGGCGTGCGGACGTCGGACCTGCGGTCGTACGCGGATGTCTGGCAGCGCACGCCGGCCGCACGTGACGACACGCTCGGCGAAGGCCGTCCCAATGGCGTCGCAGTGCCGCTCATCGTCGGCGGCCGCGCGATCGGGGTGATCGCCGCGTTCGGTAACGAGAGTCGCGACTTCGATGAGCGCGACCAGTCGATCCTGCAGAGCCTGGCCGACCATGCGGCGATCGCCGTCGAGAACGCGCGCCTCTATCGCGCGGCCGCGTACATGGCCCGTCATGCCAACGTCCTCGCGGCCTCCGCGCGCGCACTGGCCGTCAACCCGACGCCCGAAGCGGTCATGGCCGGCATCTCACGCGTGGCCTGCACCGCACTCGGCGCCGATGGATTCAGCGTGTTCCTCGCCAACCCGACCACACGTCGCGTCGATCTCGCGCACACCGAAGGCGTCGGCACGGGGATCATCAACTGGACCCCCAATCGGTTCTGGTCCATGGCCGCGGGCGAGGTCACCACATCGGGCGTGCCGGTCTACGTGTCGGATGCCGAGTCGCTGTATCACACGCTCAATCCGACGGAGCTCCTGGCCTATCGCGCGGCACGCATGCGGTCGATCGCATTTCTCCCGCTGCCGAGCGACGGGGCGCAACACGGTGTGCTCGTCCTCCGCTTCCTCACGCGGCACGGCTTCGACGATGCCGAACGCCACCTCCTGACCGACTTCGCGACGCAGGTAGCGGTCGCGATCCGCAATGCCCAGCTCGCGGAAGCCGAACGCGCCAGCCGTGATCGCGAGGGGGCGTTGAAGGAGTCGATGCATCAGACGGAAAAACTCGCGGCGCTTGGCGAGCTCGTGGCTGGCGTCGCGCACGAGTTGAACAATCCGCTGACCGGCATCTCGACCTTCGCGCAGCTGCTCCTCGAGGATCCGCTTTCGGAGGAGCAAAGCGAATCCGTACGAGAGATCAAACGCGAGGCCGACCGCGCGGTGGGCGTGATTCGCGAGTTGCTGACCTTCTCGCGCAAGACCGGGCCGCGACTCATCGCGGTCGATCTCAATGCCCTCGTCCAGCATACCGTGCGGCTCCGCGCATACTCGCTGCAGTCAACGGGCATCGAAGTTCGCACCGAGCTCGACCCGGTGCCGCCGACGGCGATCGGAGACGATCAACGGTTGCAGCAGGTGATGCTCAACCTCGTGGTGAATGCGGAATACGCCATGCACCGCGCCCCGACCCGTGTGCTCACGATTCGCACCACGCGGCAAACCGTGGGCGGGATTCCGCGCGTCGTCATCGACGTGATGGATACCGGGACGGGCATGACGCCCGACGTCCTCCCGCATATCTTCGAGCCCTTCTTCACCACCAAGCCCGCCGGGGTGGGGACGGGCTTGGGCCTGAGCGTGAGCCACACGATCATCCAATCGCACGGCGGCACGATCGACGTGCAAAGCACACCGGCCGTTGGCACGACATTCACCGTGGCACTTCCGGAGTACGTCGCGAGTACTAATGGACGGGTCCTGGCACCCCCATCCGCAGCGGTTGCGCGCCCGTCTGGCGCCGCCGCCCAGCTCACGACCGCGCCTGCAACAGACGCCCCGAGACACGCGGCTCCCACCGCGCCGACCGGGGAGACACCGCGTGGCGCGCCGACACCATCGCCCACGAAACCTCCGCATGTCGACCGATAGATCCAGCGACCGACCGCTTCGACCAGGTTCCGTTCCGCCCCCTCGGGACTCGTTGCAATCGCAGCCCGTCGAGCGCGACCCGTCGGCCCCGCGTGTGCTCGTAGTCGATGATGAAGAGCTCATTACGCGGGCTTTGGCGCGGTATCTGGGCACACGCGGCTACGAAGTGGAGACCGCGAGCTCCGGCCACGCCGCCCTCGAGGCGCTCCGGCGCACTCGATTCTCCGTGATGCTGTGCGACGTGCGCATGCCGGGCCTCTCCGGCCTCGACGTCGTGCCGCGCGCCCTCGAGATCGATCGCGATCTCGCCATCATGATGTTGACCGGCGTCAACGATGCGCCGACCGCAGCCACTGTGCTCGCGACCGGCGCGATGGACTACCTGCTCAAGCCCGTCGAGTTGGTGGAGTTGCAGCAAGCCATCGAGCGAGCCCTGCATCGCCGCGAGCTCGAGATCGATCGGCGAACGGTCGATCGCTTGATCAAGGAGGAAGTGACTGCGCGCACCGAGGAGCTCGAGCGCGAGAAGCAGTCGCTCGGCGCAATGTCTGTCGCAACGGTCGAAGCATTGGTGAACGCGATGGAGGCGAAAGACGTCTATCTGCGCGGCCACTCACAGCGAGTCTCCGACCTCGCGGGCTCGATCGCGGAGGAGCTGCACCTCGACAAGCAGACCATTGCGCACGTGCGGATCGCCGCGCGCATACACGATATCGGGAAGATCGGGATCCAGGAGTCCGTGCTGAACAAACCCGGTCCGTTGACGCGCGAAGAGTTCGACCACGTGAAAGAGCACGTTCGCATCGCGCTCGACATCCTCGCGCCGCTCAAGTATCTGGGTCCCGCGATCGACTTCGTGGCCGATCATCACGAGCACTGGGACGGCCAGGGCTATCCGCGTGGCAAGGCCGGCGAATCGATCTCGATCGGTGGTCGCATCTTGGCCGCAGCGGATGCCTACGACGCGCTGACCTCCACGCGCGCCTACCGCCCGGCCCGCCGACCGCGCGAGACCGTCGACTATCTCGCCGCTCAGGCGGGCGACCTGCTGGACCCGCGCGTGTACGAAGCGTTGACGACGGTTCTAAAAAAGCGGGCGTCAGGGGAGACGGTGGTGCAAGGCTGAACTGCGGGGTCAGGGAAGACCCCAGACCCCAAACCCGCAGTTCAGCCTACAACGATTTCCCCGCTAGCAACCACGATGTCACGCGTGCCACCCGCGCCCCCTGCACCCGGGCGACCGTGAGATCGGCCTCCGTCGCGCCGCCCGTGCCGGTCGTGCTCGTGGCGCCATATGGGCTCCCGGCCGTGAACACGGCGCGGTCGGTGTATCCGGGCGGGACGAGGATCATCCCCAGATTGGCCATGACGGTCATCATCGAGAACAATGTGGTCTCATGACCGCCGTGCGGCGTTTGCACGGTCGTGAACGCTGCACCGACTTTGTCGACGAAGGCCCCCTTGGCCCACAGCGCACCCGCTTGGTCGAGTACGAGTTTGAGCTCCGCCGATATGACCCCAAACCGCGTCGGCGTCCCAAGGATCAACGCATCATGCTCCACGAACTCCTGCACGCCGCTGAGCGTCTCGTACTGCGCCGCGAGCCGGTCTCGACTCTCTTTCCATTTCGGTTGTGCAGCGATGACGTGCTCGGGCGCGACGTCGACGACGCGGCGAACCGTCACGGACGTCGATGGGACGGCGCGCGCGCCTTCGGCGATCGCATCCGCGAGCAGAGCCGTGTGGCCGGTTCGGCTGTAGAACGCGACGAGAACTCTTGGCATTGCAGGAAATGTTGCCGAGCGGTCCGCTTGACGCCACGTCGCGCAGAGTGTATTCAGCGGGTTCGGCATCTTGAGGTTCATCAGCTACGCGCGCGCAGGCAGCCTCGGGCATGGGGTGTGCAGCGCGAGCTCGATTCAGTAGATGACGTCCTAAAATTTCATGGAGGGGTCATGCCGCGCGGTGACAGGCTGCGGGAGGGGTCCGACGTAGAGCTGCACTTCTCCGATCGCGACGACGAGGGGGAGGACTTGGGCTACGGTGGAGGAGGGGGGGGAGCCTCGTACGACGACGACGACGAAGAGGATGGCGGCTGGGCAGTAACCAAGGACGCCAGCGACGACCTCTGGGACAGCACCGAGGATGAGGGCGACGACGACGAGGACGGCGAAGAGGGCATCACCGCTGTCGAGGTCATCGACGTCGAGGAAGAGGAGGAAGGCGATCTGTTCGGCGGAAGCCTCCGCGGCCGTGGCCAACGAGGCCGGCCGCCGGGCTCCACGTCGCGGCCGGCAGCCGGCGCCAGCAGCCCCGCCGCACAACCCGCCGCCAAGAGCGCTGCACATCCGAGCACAGGACACGCGGCAGCCCACGCCGGCGCCAGTCACGCCGCCCGAAAGGCTCCCCCCGCCGTTAAGAAGGCCGCCGCCAAGAAAGCCGCTCCCAAGAAAGCCAGCCGGCCCGCCGCCAAGAAGAAGCCGGTCGCCCACGCGAAGGCCAAGTCTGGCGGCAGCAGCAAGAAGAAGGCAGCGAAAGCGAAGAAGAAGCACTAACGGCCGGGATTCGGAACTCGGGATTTGAGACTCGGGCACCAACCAGAAAGGGCCGGTCGCGGGGGTACTGCGACCGGCCCGTTTGTGCCCTCCCGAATCCCGATTCCGCTGTTTGGCGCCACCGCCAGTGTCGCGACACCAGCACTGTGCGCCGCCGTGGACCGGTAGGGGCGACGCATTGCGTCGCCCGCGGTTGTCGTTGCGGTTGTCTCCTTTCTCCTTTCCGGCGTTCTCCTTTCTCGGGCGCTTTAGCGCCCGCGGCACTATCGCGACATCAGCCCAACACTGCTAAGATTGCCCCATGGCGGAGTCGCCCGTGACGCTGCTGCGAGTCCACGCGAGCTATGCACCCTGGAACGCCCGAGGGTTGGCAGCGCACGCGACCGCACTCGTCGACGCAGCCGGTCTGCGCCCCACCAACGCGTCCGCTCGAGCGGCCCCAAGCGCCCGGGCCATTCGGTTCTATGTCGCCAACGGGCTGCTCGACCGGCCCGAAGGCACCGGTACCGCCGCGACGTATGTCTACCGGCACTTGTTGCAGTTGCTCGCCATCAAGATCCGGCAACGCGAGGGACATACGCTCGAAGCGATCAAGCAGGAGTTCCTGGGCGTGACCGGCAATGCCCTCGAGCGACGGGTCGCACAGGCCCTCGCGCCCGCGCTCGGCGCCGGAGCCGCGGCCGCGGTCGCGCACGACAATGACGCCCCGGTCCGGTGGCGTCGGCTCCCGGTCGCCGATGGGATCGAGCTCCACGTGCGCGACGATTCGCCACTCGCGCGCGACGCCGCCCTGACGGCAATGCGGGAAGCAGTACGCGCAGCGCTCGGGCGACGCAGCGAGTAGTTGGAAAATGGAGGGTCGACCCATGCGCTTTGCCACCGCCACAATCGTGATCACCGGCGTCGGACACGAAGGCCAAGTCGGTGAGGCGATCGCCCAGGCGTTCGCCGCCGAGGGCGCCACACTCGCCCTGCTCGACCGGACAGCGGACGCCGTCGCCGCCCGGGCGGCGGCGCTGACAGCCAGCGGCGCTCGCGCCAGCGGCTATGCCTGTGATCTGACCAATCCGGCCGAAGTCGCGGCGGTCGCCGCCCGAGTGGCGACGGCGACGCCCCAGATCAATGCGCTCGTCAACGTGGCCGGCGGATTCGCAATGAGCGGACCCCTCGGCAAAGCGGATGTGACCATGCTGCAACGCCAGATCGCCGTGAACCTGACCACCGCGTGGGTCGCCTCCAACGCCTTCGTTCCGCTGATCAAGGACGGCGGCTCGGTGGTCTACTTCACGTCGGCCAGTGTGCTGGCGGGCGGACGGGCCTCGAACATGAGCGCGTATGCGGCCGCCAAGGCCGGCGTGGTCGGCCTCATGCACGCCATGGCCGACGAGGGCCGCTCGCGCGGCATTCGTTCCAACGCCCTCGCGCCTGTCGTCGTCCGCACTGCAGACAATCTGCGCGACATGGGAACCAACGTCCGCTATGTCGAGCGCGAAACAGTAGCGAAGACGGTGCTGTTCCTCTGCTCGGCTGATGCGCGCGCGATTACTGACCAGGTCATCAGGTTAAGCGACTGAGCGACTCCCCACTCTCCCCCTCCGACTCCCCCTCTCCCTCCCTCCCGCGCCGGGACGCTCACGGCCGGGCGCTCCGTCCGGTTCTTCTCGATCGGGCGCTGGAGCTCCTGCCCCTCTTTCGGCTGAGCGACTCCACGGAAGAGAACGCCGTTACGTACGCCCCACGACCCCCGCATCCGAGGGGGAGCCGGTGGCGGGTGCTGCCCACCCCTGGCGACCGCGTGCCAGGCACATTCGACCAGGATGTCTACGTCGAGCTGCTCCACCGGTATTTCGAAGCCGGCTCCCCTGCCAATGGCACCGTGAGCTTCACGCTCCACGCGTTCCTGCGCGCCATGGGACGTCGGGTCGATGGCCGAACGTACGGCCAGCTGCGCGGCGCGCTCGCGCGGCTCGAACGAAGCATCCTCGAATCGACCGGCGCCTATTTCGCCGCCACCGCCGGCGAACCGCCGCTCACGACGTCGCGGCCCACAGGCCGCTATGTCGATGACCGACTGACCCTGCTCACCGCCGTTGCCATCGATCGCCGGCGCGCAGTCGACCGCGACCAGCTCGCGCTCTTTGCAACACTGTCGGCCAACGAGCCCGGAGAGGCGCACGTCACCCTGTCGCCTGCCGTTCGCGCGAATATCGGGGCTGGGTACACCACCACGCTGTCGGCAACGCGGTATTTCGAGTTGCCATCGCCAACGGCACGACGACTCTATCGGCTGATCGCCGCGGTGCAAGCCGAAGAGGAGAATGGTCACGGCACCGCCGTCGATGCGCCCGACGAGGCCGCTGACGGCGCCGTCGAACCCGACGCGACCGTGGCACGCGCCTCAGCTCACGACGTGGAAAACGGTGCCAGAGCCCGGCAGAGCAGCACAGTGGAAGCCGTTGCCGACCATTCGCCGCACGCGCGACCGACCACTCGGTTCGTTTGGAACGTTGCGCTCGACGCGTTGGCGGAACAGCTTCCTCTCTCGCAACGGTACCCCTCTCACCTGCAGCGCGTACTCGAACCGGCACATGCAATGCTGAAAGCAGCCGGCGTTGTACGGGAGGCCGTCATCCGGCAACAAAGACGCGCATGGGTCGTCCACTATGAGCTACCCTGACCGGAACGGGCGCTTCGCGCCCGTAGAAAGGAGACGGAGAACGGAGAAAGTAGACAACGACCGGCCTGCCTAGGACCGGCAGGGGCGACACACCGCGTCGCTCTTCCGCACCGTCCGACAAATGCCTGGGGCTACGCATTCGCCCCAACGACACCATCATCACCTGACGTACAAAACACGACGCCCCCACCCGGTAACAAATCATGGCAACCAAACTCGACAAGACGATCAAGCGAGAGCTCGAGATGGACGGACAGCCCTACACGGTCGCCATCTCGCCGGCGGGTATCAAAATCACGCAGAAAGGCTATCGAAAGGGCCGCGAGAATGACGTGGAAGTCGCTCTGGGCCGGCGGCCAGGAGGAAGGAACGACCTCAGGTGCGGGAACTCCCGGATCGCCTTCGAGTATGTAGAAGGTAGCCCAGGGGTTGCCGGCCGCGCATGTGACTGCGGCCCGCGCTGTGCGGGTCAAGTCGCGCCGCTGGCAGTCCCTTTTTGTTTGCGCAGCTCCATCTCGCGCAGGCCGCGTACTGTCACCTTGTCCATACTTCGCATGCCTTCCTTTCGTCGCCCCCGCCTTCGCACTCTGGCACTTGGCTCACTCGTACTCGTACCGCTGATCGCGGGTGGGTTCGCGATTCAGTCCCGAGTGGCCGGCGACAGCAGTCTCGTCTTTGAAGAGGTAATGAAACTCGTCAACGAAAAGTTCGTCGACACGCTCGACGCGTCGTCGTTGTACGAGAAAGCGGCCCAGGGGCTGGTGCACGAGCTCAATGACCCGTACACGGAGTTGTACACGCCCAAGCGCGCGACTGAGTTCCAGCGCCGCACCGGCGGCCGCTATGGCGGCATCGGGATGGAGATCGGCGAGCTGGAGGGCGGTATCGCCGTCATCCACGTCTTTCCGCACACGCCGGCCGAAGAGGCGGGCGTCATGGAGGGCGACCGCATCACCCAGATCGAGTCGGCGTCCACTCGCGGGTGGAAGCTGGGACAGGTCTCTGACTCGCTGCTCGGCAAGCCGAGCACCAAGGTCACGGTCAAGTTCGAGCGCGCTGGCGTCCCGACCCCGATCGAGTACCGCTTCACCCGCGCGATTATTCACGTCCCTGCGATCCCGTTTGCGATCATGCTCGACAACAAGATCGCGTACGTGCCCCTCGGACAGTTCAACGAAGACGCAGCCGAGGATCTCGAGGCGGCGCTGCGCCGGCTCGTCATGACGGAGGGCGCGAAGGGCGTCATTCTCGATTTGCGCGATGATCCGGGCGGGATTCTCGATCAGGCGTTCGCCGTGAGCAATGTGTTCCTCAAGGAAGGCAATGAAGTGGTGAGCGTGCGCGGTCGTGGCTCGCCGACCCAAACCTTCGTGACGAAGGACAAGCCGCTGCTCGCATCCACACCGCTGGTCGTGTTGCAGAATGGTGGCAGTGCGAGCGCCTCGGAGATCGTCGCCGGTGCGCTCCAGGACCACGACCGGGCGCTCATCGTCGGCACGACATCATTCGGGAAGGGCCTCGTGCAAACCCTCTTCCCGCTCGATGGCGGCTACGCGCTCAAGATGACCACCGCCAAGTGGTACACACCCAGCGGGCGGTCCATCCAGAAGGAGCGCAAGCTCCTGCCCGACGGCGAGTTCGTCGAGGTGACGCCCGACTCGGCCGAGACGGACTCAGCCCGTAAGGCGCGCCCGGCGTTCAAGTCGGATGCCGGCCGGACGGTGTACGGTGGTGGCGCCATCACGCCCGACGTCGTCGTGAAGCCCGATACCTTCACGACCCAGGAGCAGGCGTTCAACAAGATCATCGCCGCCAAGTCGCCGGAAGTGTACCAGGCGCTGGCGAGCCTTGCCCTGGATCTCAAGACCAAGGTCAAGTCGCCGTCGTTTACCATCCAGCCAGAGTGGCGCGACGACTTCTTCAAACGGCTGACAACGGCCAAGGTCAACGTGAGCCGCCAGCAGTACGACTCGGTTTCCGGCTACGTCGACCGTCTGATCGGTGCGCGCGTGGCCCGGACCGCCTTCGGCGACTCCGCTGAGAAGCGGCGCGACATGGACCTGGACGTACAGCTGCGCAAGGCGGTCGAGCTTATGCAACACGCGCAGTCCGAAAAGGACCTCTTCACCGAAGCCCAGCAGGTGTACAGCGCGAAGACCAACTGAGGAGGGTGACGGGTGAAGGGTGACGGGTAACGGGTAACTGCAACAACAGAGAGGGCCAGTCGCGGTGCGCTGCGACTGGCCCTCTGCGTTTTCACCCGTCACCGTTACCCGTCACTTTGTCTTTCCGCTAGCTTCCTACCCAATCTCTCCCCCACTGCCATGGCCGGTCTCATTGTTCTCCTCATCCTGATCGTCGCGGGGCTGTACACCCTCTCGAGCGCGATCAAGATCGTCGGGCAAGCCGAGGTGATGGTCATTGAACGACTCGGCCGCTTCAATCGAGTCGCGCGCTCGGGGCTCAACATCCTGCTGCCGTTCGTCGATCGCCCCCGCACCATCGACGTGCGGATGTTCGACACCGACGTCAACGGAGTGAAGCGTGTCACAGCGGGATCGACGTCACGCATCGACCTGCGGGAACAGGTCCTGAGTTTCCCCAGCCAGTCGGTGATCACGAAGGACAACGTGACGATCGACATCGATGCGGTGATCTACTACCGCGTGTCGGATCCGCAGAAGGCGACGTACGCAGTGCAGAATCTCCCCTTTGCGCTCGAGACGCTGACGCGCACCACGTTGCGCAACATCGTCGGCGAGATGGAGCTCGATCAAACACTCGTCTCGCGCGACACGATCAACAAGCGGATGCGCGATGTCATCGAAGAGGCATCGATTGGATGGGGCGTCGACGTGACACGCGTGGAGCTGCAGTCGATCGAGCCGCCGCGCGAGATCCAGCAGTCGATGGAGCTCCAGATGCGCGCGGAACGCGAGCGGCGCGCCGCCGTGACGCAGGCGGAGGCGGGCAAACGCGCCGCGATCCTGGAGGCCGAGGGCGTTCGAGAATCGGCCGTGCTGCGCGCGCAGGGCATGGCCGAAGGGCGACTGGCCATGGCGCAGGCCGAAGCTGAGACGATTGGCCGGATCGCGGCGGCGCTTCCGGCCGGACAGGCAACAGAGGCGGCCGCGTACCTCCTGGCCTTGCGCTATTTCGAGGCCCTTCCCGCGGTCGCTCAGGGTCCGGCGACGACCCTTTTCCTGCCGGCGGAAGCATCTGGTGTCCTGGGTGCGCTCGGCAGCCTACGCTCGCTCCTCAAGGACAGCGCCGGCCCCAAACGCGACGCGCCGCGCGGCCTCTCGAACCAACAGCGGCCCGCTCCGGGCTCTCAGACCGGTTCGGCACCCCTGGGCACGAGCACCCGCCCGAAAGGGGCGATCGGATCCGGCTCCGATCGGTCGTCCGGAGAAGGCGGCACTTGAAAGGATCGCCGCGACCGGTCACGAAGGACCGCGCCGAGCGCATCGCGCGCGCCCACGCGTGTGAGAACTGCGGCGAGTACAACTACAAACGTTTAACGATCAAGCCCGCCAGCACCGACCAGCGCACCGAGTTCGGCGAGCGCTGGCACGTGACGAAGGTGTGCGGCGTCTGCGGCCAGGAGCACGAATGGGCATAGATGCCGAGGGCGAGATCGTGTATGTGGCGTGAGCCCATGTGGTTACACGCTGTAGGCTAAGCGCGGCTTAGGGGTCGGACCTCAAACGGCGGGGTCGGGGGTCAGGGACGAGGGGTCAGGGAACGGCAACCAACACCGTCAGCCAGATCACTGCACGCCGCGGCTGGCCGTGGCAATTTGTTCCCCTAACCCTGACCCCTATCCCTGTCCCTGAAACATCCAGGCTCGGGCACGGTATAACCCATTGGCCGCACTCTCCCGAGGCCCTTCGGGGCCTGTTGGAGGCCGCCTGGGCAAGTCGGCGACGGGCCGAGTTACGTTTCGGTGCAACCGGTGCGCAAGCCCTTCGCGCCTGGGAGCACACTTGGAGGACACATGCGCAAGCCACGTCCGAATACATACAATCCCGCCCAGGCTCTGCATCTCATCGCCAGTGACCGCACGGGGTCGCCGCTGAGCTGTCCGTCGTGCTCCGGGCCAATCGAGCGCGATCCCAACCGTGTGCCGCCTCCGCCGAAGTGCCACGTGACGCTGCGTTGCACGCGCTGCGGTCGCTTCGCACGCTATATCGCGGGAGCCGCGTAGCGCACGCTTCCGGACATGCGGAGCGCCACGCGCGCGCGCCGTCCTCCAATGTGCACGCAGAATGTACACATACAGAACAACACAGAGGGCCAGTCGCGACCGACCGCGACTGGCCCTCCGTGTTGTTGCAGTACCCGTCACCCCGCCGCTCGCTTTGCCAGCGAGCCGTAGCACATTCACTCCGATGCGCATCGCCTCGCGAGCATGGCCGAGTCCGCCGCGATCTGCGTTCTACTCTCTGAGTCTCTACCTGCTCCGGCGCGTGGCACTGGTGCCGTGCACAGAATTTGCGGGCCTGCAGCACAGCTTCTGTACAGTTGCCGCTCGGCCCCGTTTATCTTGCCATCCCTGTAGTTCGTTGAGTGAGTTGTTGTTCGTTTTAGTAGGGGCGACGCATGCGTCGCCCGCTTAGTTCGCGAAGCATCACAGTTAGCCCCGGTCGGGGGAGAGGGCGTTGCAATGGCACGGCTACAAGGCACCGTGAAGTGGTTCAATGATGCGAAGGGCTATGGATTCATCTCCCGCGAGGGCGGACCGGATGTCTTCGTGCACTTCAGTGCAATCCAAGGCAGCGGGTTCAAGTCGCTTGCCGAGGGTGACCGCGTCGAATTCGAAATCGTTCAGGGCCAGAAGGGCCCACAAGCGTCCGACGTGACGAAGCAAGGGTAAACGAGGCCGCAAGCATCAACACGACAAAGAAACACCGAGGGCTAGTGACAGCACTGCGTCACTAGCCCTCGACTTTTCCTATATCGGCTCGTTCGCTATCAAGTCACGCCGCGACGCAGGACTTCCCGGTCACGAGCGGCAACTCGATTTGCGAACGTTGTCCGTCACGCGCGATGCCGCGGACATCGTCCGCCGGACGGCGAAGCGTGTCCATATCGAGGGCCGCCATGTGCGCGTCCGCATCGGCCTCGCCCGACTCTCCGCCCGCTGGGTCCGGGCCCGCCTCGCTCTCCCCCAGCTGCAGCGTCTGGTGGTAGAAGCGCAGCGCCTGAATGGGTGCTCGGAGACTCGACGGACTCGCTCGACTGATCGCGATCGCCTCCTCGCGCACCTGACGCGGGAGTGAGCGAGCGAGTGGATGCGCCAACAGCCGGTGGATCGCAATCGCGTCGTGGGCGAGCAACGCCGTGCACAACTCCTCGAGATATGCCAGCATGCGACGCCTCCACCGGGCTTATGAGTACACCTTGCAGCTTCAAGCCGCCGACCCGCAAGTCTACGCGGGTAGCGAGACAGGGACGTTACAGGGCTCGGTCGAGTCACGCCGTTCCCCGCGGACTGTGATCGATTGGACACGGCGAAACTACAGCAGGGTTCGTTCCCCCCCAAACACCCTACGTCTACGCCCGTATCTTCGTTTAGGCGCGTACCGGAATAATTGGGCCGGCCGGCCGCGCCCATCCCGACGCCATTCGTCAGTCCCTTCGACCATCGCGGCCGACTCGAGAGACCGCCGAAAACTGGCCTTGTGCAGCTTCTGCCCCAGCAGGATCTCGTAGATCCGCTGGAGCTCGCTCAGTGTAAACGTACTCGGCAGCATGCGAAATGCGACGGGGGTGTAGTCGACGCGCTCCCGCACAACTGTCAGTGCGGCCGCTACAATCGCGCGCTGCCGCGGCGCGAGCGGCGGAAGCTCCGCCACCGGAAACCACACCGCGTCACCCCCAGCCGACGACAACGTCCCCACCGGTACCGCGCCGACGAACGCAACCGACAAGTCGACTTCCGACGGGTGGCGCCGACCATCGGCAAACGCCCCGACCTGCTCGAGCCACAACGGCGCCGCCGGCAACGCCGACCGCGCCACCCGCAACGCCACGTCATCGAGCGTCACCTCCGACGCCCGCGCCACACTCCACGGCATCGCCCAGCGCTCCAGAGCCCCCTCAGGCGAGCGCTGAAGCAACACCGCCAGATGCCGGTCAAGCGGAGTCAGCAGTACGACATCGACGGAATAACCGGAGCGGCGCGGCGCCGCCGACGCGACGCGATCGGGCACGTGGGGCAGTTAGTGGCAGAGCGAGACTAAAGTCAAGGTGGGCCTGAACTGCGGGGTCAGGGGAACGACGGCTGCGACCGCAAGAAAAGGGCGGCCTGAAGGCCGCCCCTACATGTTGCTGCACACGGTGCTGGTTTCGAACTCGTCGACATGCTCATCGATCGTCGGGGACGCTCCGAAAGGTGACCATTCACGCCGACATGTAGGGGCGGGCTTCAGCCCGCCCGTCCTTTTAGCCGTTTGCCGATGCCGTGCCCCCGATCCCCTAGCTCTTCATCCTCGACTGCCACCGCTTCAGGTACTTCGCGACCTCTACGTTGTTCGTCGCGATCTCCACGAGCACCGCCAGCGCGCGCTGCGGGTCCCGGTCAATCGCCTCGGCGACAATGGGCGGCGCGTGACCAATGCGCCGCACCGGATCGGCCCGGCGCTCCACGAGCAGCGAGGCGCGCACCTCGGCGTCATCCGAATCGGACGTCGATTCGATGGCGACATAGCCACCGCCTGGCAGCGGACGCCGATATAGCGGTCGAGGGACTCTCATCGGGTCACCATTGGGCGTTCGGGCCAGCAATGAAGGAGAAGGTTGGCTCAGCCCCTGGCAGGTAAGCCACCCCCTGCGCGGGCAGCACACGCCGCACCGCGATGAGCCGCTGATTGAACCACGTGCGATGCCCGCGCGGGCCGCCGGTCAGCCGATCGATCCGCACGTGATGGTTGGTGCTCGAGGCATGAATGATCGAGTCGCCGCCCATGTAGATCGCAATGTGCTGCGCACCATGTCCGCCCCAGAAGAAGAGCAGATCCCCCTGCTCGAGCGAGTCGCCAGGAAGTGGCGCCTCGCCCATCGCCGCCTGCTCGTGCGCTGTACGAGGAAGAACCACGCCATGAAGGGCAAACACATACCGGACAAACCCTGAACAGTCGAACGCGCGCGGTGTCGTACCGCCCAACCGATACGGAGCGCCGAGGAACTGGCGCGCACTCCGGACAATGTCAGGGCCCTCCACCACCGCCCGCGTCGCCGCCACATGCAATGCAGGGGCGTGCGCAGCCGCGGCGACAGACGCGCTGCCGTCCCGCCGTCCCTGCGCGCTCGCAGTGCTCCCAGTCCCGGCCAGCACACCCGCGAGCAGCCCCAATGCACCCGCACGTACGAGGATGGAGTACATCTGGAGAAGGACGAGTTACGGGGCCGGGGGTAACGGAGGGCTAAACGGAGGGGTCAAGGACCAGGGGCCTGGGGTCAGGGACCAGGGCTCAGGGGTCAGGGGAACTCGAAAAGCCGGCCACGTCGCACTGTGACCGGCCTCGGACCGGTAGGGGCGACACATTGCGTCGCCCGCCGTAAGGGCCCGGCCAACGAAACCGGCCAAGGACCGGTAGGGGCGACGCGTTGCGTCGCCCGTCGTTGTCGTCGCGGTTGTTGTTCCCTGGCCCCTGACCCCTGAACCCCGACCCCTGACCTACCTGGCCGCCAACCCTTGCCCCGCCCCAAAGCCCCCGATCGAGACCGGCAACCGCCCGACAATGCTATTCACTCCCGCGAGCGCGTCAGCCGCCGCCACCTGCGAAACCGGGAGACCACCCCACGCCACCAGGTACGTCGGGATCGCGGGGACCTGCGTGAGGAAGTAGGGGTTGCCGAACGCGATCACGACGGGTCGCGTGTGGCGAGTCGCCAGTTGCGTGACGAAGCTCGTGATCAGCGCCGGAGCATTCAGGGTCGTTGCATGGTCGCTCTGCCCAATGTACACGCCGACGACGGTCACGGCAGCCGAATCCGCCTCCTCCAGCACGCGCAATGGCTTGTCGCCCGGGTCATCAGCATCAATGAATTCCATGCGCGTGTCCCGGAAGCTCTTCCGCAGCTCCGTCGCGAAGGCCACCCCCGCCGCCAGGTCGGGGCGATGCGCGATCGTCACGCTCAACACGCGCGCGCTAAGCGGAATCGTCAACGGCACCGAGTGGAGCGAATCCTTCACGAGCGTGATGGATCGATTGGCGACCGTCTGCGCAAACGCCTTGTTGGCCGAGTCACCGACGACGGCGCGTACTGAATCCACGTCGACGAGGCGGTGCCGATCGAGACCCATCGCCGCCTTGAGATCGAGGATGCGCTTGACCGCGCTGTCGACCCGGCCCTCGGAGTAGCGGCGCTCCGTGACCCCCGCCACGATCGCGTCGATCGCCTGGTCGACATCGACCACCTGGATCAACACATCGGCACCGGCCGCGACGGCACCCTTGATGGACTCGTCGGTGCCGAAGTGGTCCAGGAGCGCACGCATGTCCATGGCGTCGGACACGACGAGCCCCGAGAAGCCCAGCTGGTGCCGCAGGAGACCGGTGAGAACGGGGCTCGACAACGTGCCGGGCGTGCCCGTCGAATCGAGCGCGGGCATGGAGCCATGAAACGTCATCATGGCTCCGACGTGCGACGCAATCGCCGCCTCGAACGGGACCAGCTCGACGCTGTCGAGCCGCGCCCGCGACGCACTGACGACGGGCAGGCCCAGATGCGAGTTGACGTCCGTGTCGCCGTGCCCGGGGAAATGCTTCCCCGTCGCGATCATCCCGTGTTCCTGGACGCCGCGTATGAACGCGCGCCCGAACGCCGCGACCATACGCGGGTCTTCCCCGTACGACCGGGTGTTGATGACCGGGTTATTCGGATTGTTGTTGACGTCGAGAACCGGCGCAAAGTCGATGTGGATCCCGAGTGCGCGTCCCTCGATCGCCGTGATCCGACCTTCCTCGTACGCCAACGACGTGTCCCCCGTCGCCCCAAAAGCCATCTGTGGCGGAAACACCGTCGCCCCACCCAGATCAATCGCGTTGGGGACGAAGTACCCGCCGCGCGCGCGCATCCCGGCCCCGTACTCGAGGTCGCTCGATACGAGCAGCGGGAGCGGCGCGAGGCGCTGCAGCGCGTTGAGCTTGAGCGCGATCTCGTCGGGCGACCCGACTGACATCAGGAGCCCGCCGACGCCATCGTCTGCCACCGCGTGCCTCAGCCTTCGCCACGCCAGCGCATCGGTCGTGACATAGTCACCGAACAGGTTGGGCCACACCATCTGCGCCGCCTTCTGCCGCAGCGTCAGCGTCGCCAGCACGGAGTCGGACCAGCCCGCGCGAGGCGGCCGCGCGAGAGCGGTCGGCCCCCCGACCGGCGTCGGTGGCGTACCGGGTCCTTTGTGGTGGCTGGTGCATGCCGCAGGTGCGAGTGCCGTCAGAGCGGCGAGGCCCGCACAGGTGACTCTCGAGCGACCCTGTCGCATCGAGCTCACGAACGTCCGTCTCAAACGCATATCAGGTAAAGGACGGCTCACGCGCCAATAGGAGACAAAATTCCGCTCCACCTCAACTGGTGTCTCCTCTCTCCTTCCAGCGCCGGCCAACCGCCCGCCGCACCTCGTCGCCCATCGAGGTTGTTTTCCAAGGTCCAACGTCTAGCGTCTAACGCTTCGCTTACCAGTTGATCGTGCCTTGCTTCGATGTGTCCACATCCTCTTCGTGACCGGTCTTGAAGAGGAACGCCTCGAGATTCTTCGTCAGAAACGCGCGCGCCTGCGGATCCATCACGTTGAGGCCATAGTGATTGATGAGCATGGTCTGCTGGCGGACCCACTGGGCCCAGCAATCCTGACAGATCTCGCCCACGATCCGGGCACCAATCGGGCCAGGGAACGGCGCACGCGCAAACGCCGCACGCGTCTGGCCGCAGCGGGAGCAGGTGATGTCAGACATGCGGATGAAAGGTAGCGGCTCGTGATGAGTAGGGCGCGGAGACTGAACGGCGGGGCCAAGGGTCAGGGGCCAGGGATCGGGGAACAAAATCGAAAGGCCGGTCACAGTGCATAGTGACCGGCCTTGGACCGGTAGGGGCGACGCATTGCGTCGCCCGTTGTTGTCGTTGCGGTTGTCGTTCCCTGACCCCTGACCCCTGACCCCGCCGTTCACGCCCTCGCGTACTTCACCTTCGCCAACCGGATCCAAGACAGCAGTTTGATGTACACCCACCCGATGTCGAACTCGTACCACTTCGCGGCGAACTTGGCAGAGTGGGGGTCGGCGTGGTGGTTGTTGTGCAGTTCCTCACCACCGAGCCAGATCGCCACGGGCGAGATGTTCCGACTCTCGTCTTTGACCTCGAAGTTCCGGTAGCCGAGCGCGTGCCCGACGCCGTTGATGATCCCCGCCGCCCAGAACGGGATCCAGATCATCTGGATGCCCCACACCAGCGCGCCGACGAAGAAACCAAACAGGTAGAGGTCGATCGCCAACATCAGAAAGATGCCCAGGACGTTGCGCGGCTCGAGCAGGTGCCGCTCCAGCCAGTCATTGGGTGTTCCCTTGCCGTACTTCTCGAGGATGCCCGGTTGGCGAACCGCGTTGCGGTAGTAGAAAGCGCCCTTGATCACGATGTTGCGCAAGCCTTCGATCAGTGGACTGTGCGGGTCCCCCTCGCGATCTGCATAGGCGTGGTGCTTTCGATGGCACGCCACCCACTCCTTTGTCACGATCGACGTCGTCAGCCACAGCCAAATGCGCATCGGCACGGCGGCGACGGAGTGAAACACGACGCTGCGATGCGTCTGCGCCCGATGCAGGAAGAGCGTCACGCACACGTTGGTGAAGTGACCCGCCACCAGCACGAACAGCACGGGAATCCACCAATGTGACGCCCAACTGCCGAATCCCGGCATGTCAGTTACTCCAAAGTGAGTCACGCTGTGAGCTACGCCACGCGCCAAGCCGACACGAGCGTGCCGGCCGACGCATACATAAAACATACACGGTCCCGGCAGCGATTGCACGGCGCCCGTGACCCCTTCGACGCCCAAATACCAGACGACTGAACCGCGTCGCCAAGCACGCCGACGCCGTCAGTCGATCTCGAGGGGCCGGGGGTCCCGCGTCAGCTCGTCGACCACGAGGACGGCGTGCGCGTTGGTGTCCGCGACACACACCGCACGATGGACGGGGTCGTACGCAATACCGCCGGGCTCATGCAGACCACGCAACCAGGTGTCAACGCGCCGCGTGACCGGATCGACCCACTTCACCGCGTCGTTGTAGGAGTCCGCCACGAGCAGCCGGCCGCTCGGATGCGCGGCGATGCCCTGCGGATGTTGTAATCGGACGGCATCGCCGACACCGTCCTTGTCACCAAAATCGAACAGTCCCGTCCCGACGATCGTGTGCACCTCGCCGACCGCGCGCCCCGCGCGCCGCTCGTCGGGGATGAAGGAGCGTGCCGCGCTCGATTCCGCGTCCACGAAATAGAGTCGGTCCCCATCGCTCGCCGTCGTGATGCCCATGGGTTGCGCCAACAGCGCGTCACCCGCGGGGCCATCCGTGATGTCTTCGGCGCCCGTGCCCGCGGCGACCTCCGCGCCGGCGTGCGCTTCCTCACCACGCAGCGCCCAGAGCTGGTGAGTGCCCGCCATCGCGATGTACACCGTCCCGTCGAGCACGGCGACATCCCACGGGGATGACAGCGCGCCGGCCCCCCGCTCCCGACGCGTGCGCAACTGGTGCCCCGTCCCGGCGACGGTCCGCACGACTCCCGCACTGATATCGATCGCGCGCACGGCGTGATTCTCGGTGTCCGCCACGAACACGGTGTCCCCCACAAAGGCGAGACCGTTCGGCGAGAAGAACCGCGGCGCAGCGCCGTCGACGAGGCCAGGCACGCCGTCGCCAAACGCGCGCGCATCCGTCAATCGCCACCCCCGGTTCTCATCTCCGGGCGTGAGCCGGCCAACGAGCACGCGATGATGCCCAGTGTCGGCGATCGCCATCCGCTCACCCGACACGGTGACCTTGCCGGGGTATCGCAACATGCCGGGCGGGATCGCGCTGTCATCGAGCGGGAACGTGACCGGCACGCGGCTCTCGTCCAGCCCGACGGGTTCCGCGCTGATCAACCGTTCGATCAGTGGCTCCAGCATGGCGGCCGTGAACTCGCCCGCATGCGCGCCGAGCACTCTGCCCGCGGGGTCGATCAGCACTAGTGTGGGCCAGGCACGCACCGCGAACGCACGCCAGATACGGTACTGTCGGTCGTTGACGACGGGATGCGCGAGATCAAGTCGTCGCACCGCTTCGCGGATGCGAGGGGTCTCACGCTCCGTGATGTACTTCCCGCTGTGTACGCCGATCACCGCGACGTCCTGCGGGAACTTGTGCTCGAGCTCCCGCAACTGCGGGAGTACGTGCAGACAGTTGATTCAGCCGTACGTCCAGAAGTCGAGCAGGACGACTCTGCCCCGGAACTCATCCAACGTGAGCGCTCGTCCGCCCGTATTTATCCAGTCGACGTTTGTCGGAAACGGTGGAGCGCGGACGGCTGGCGTCGTCAGGATGTCATCAGCAGCCATAGTGAAAAGATACAGCCCTGGACGGCTGGCGGCCCCAGAGCCTTTCGTCCACATCGCGAGGATCGCAGAAATTGACGAGGTGGCCCGGGCGCGTCCGTCGCTGGCATCACACGCCCGCGACGCGCAGCGCCCTGACGGCTGTCTGGCTTGGTCGTCGCAGTAGAGATCGCCGCGTGACGATGTTTCTTTAAGGTCTGTCCTGTGCCTTCCCCCCGCCCTCCCCTCATCTCGCTCCTTTCTCCGGCGCGCCGCGCCCGCGACCGCCGTGTCTGACCGAGGCCTCGCGCCCGCTGTCGTTACCGTCGCCGCCCTGGGAGCGGCGGTCGGGGCTCGTGCGGCCGCGAAACGGGCGTTCGAGGCCCGGGTGCTGGCACGGCTCCCCGTCGGGCCGGACGGGGTGATCCGGGGAGCGGAGGCCATCGATCTGCCATCGCCGCTCGCCGCTTCGCCCGCGGCCTTGCTGCTCCACGGATTTGGCGATACACCCCAAACGCTCACGTATCTCGCCGCCAGCCTGCATCAACGCGGGTGGTCGGTCCGTGCACCGCTGCTGCCGGGCCACGGGCGCACCATTGAGGCGTGGGCGCGGACGAGCGCGGACGACTGGTTGGGGGGTGCGCGGCAAGAATTCGCGGCGCTCCGCCGGACGCACAGCGTCGTCGCCCTGGTCGGTCTGTCCATGGGTGCCGCCCTGGCCGCCCTGCTGGCGGCCGAGACGCCGCCCGGGCGGGCCAGCGGCACCGGGGGCGCGAGCGCCGACCAGGGGTCCACCTGCTGCCTCGCGCTGCTCGCCCCTTACCTTGCTCTCCCAGGATGGGTTCGATTAGCCGCCGCCGGATACCCGCTCGTGGGTGCGTTGATGCCGTACCTCAGCGCGGGCGGGGGGTTTTCGATCCTCGACCCCGCCGAGCGAGCACGCAGCCTGGCGTACGGCGCCACGACTCCTCGGCTCATTCACGAACTCGGGAAGATCGCGCACGCCGCGTGGACTGCGCTCCCCGCGATCAGCCTTCCGACACTGCTCGTGCAATCACACGCTGACAACCGCACCACGCCCTTGGTCGCCGAGCGCGCCATGCAACGCCTCGGAGCCACGGAGAAACGACTGGTGTGGATCGACGACGGGGGACACGTGATCACCGTCGATCACGGACACGCCGCAGTCTCTACGTGCGTGGGCGAATGGTTGGACGAGCACCTCCCCTCGACAGCGCGAGCCCGCACGGCGCGGCCAGCGTGACTCAGTGAGCTAACCACCAACGTGACCATACAGATCGGAATTCTGACGGAGACCACGCACCGCGAACGGCGAGTTGCCCTGGTCCCCGATGGCGTGCGCACGCTCGTGCGCGCCGGATGCGCCGTCCGCGTGCAACGCGGCGCTGGACGCGCCGCGTACGTCACCGACGAGGCTTACGCGGACGCCGGTGCGACGCTGTTGGACGACGCCGCGCAGGTGCTGCAGGACGTGGACGTCCTCGCCAAAGTGCAACCGCCGACGGCGCAGGAAATCGGCGCGCTCCATAGCGGCGCCGTCATCGTGTCGTTGCTCGCGAACACCCCGGTTGCCGACCTCGGTTCCGCGCTCACGCAGAGCGGCATCACCCTGTTGGCGCTGGAACGCGTGCCGCGCATCACGCGCGCCCAATCAATGGACGTGCTGTCGTCGCAGAGTACCGTCGCGGGATACAAAGCGGTCCTGCTCACCGCCGCCGAGCTGCCGCGCCTCTTCCCCATGCTCACCACCGCCGCCGGCTCGCTCGCGCCGGCCAAGGTCTTCGTCCTGGGCGCCGGCGTCGCAGGACTGCAGGCCATCGCGACCGCCCGCCGCCTGGGCGCAGTCGTGAGTGCGTTCGACGTGCGCGCGGTCGCGCGCGAACAAGTCCAGAGTCTGGGCGCCACCTTCGTCGCGGCGGATGCCCTGAGCCAGGACGGAGAAGGCGCGGGCGGCTATGCTCGCGAGCAAACCGCCGATCAGCAACGCCGCACGGCCGACGCGATCGCGCGCCACGTGGCCGACATGGATGCCGTCATCACGACGGCGCAGGTCCCCGGCCGGCCGGCACCGCGACTCCTGACGGCCGACATGGTCAAGCGCATGCGACCAGGGTCCGTCATCGTCGACCTGGCGTCCGAAACCGGCGGCAATTGCGAGCTCACGCGCCCAGGCGAGACCGTCGAAGTCGGCGGCGTGCGGATCATCGGGCCCATCAACCTGGCCAGCACGGTGCCGTTTCATGCCAGCCAGAATGTTCAGCCGCAACGTCGTCACGCTGCTGCGCCACCTGATCACCGATGGGGCCCTGAAAATCGATCCGACCGACGAGATTGTGAGCGCGATGCTCGTCGGCGCGCCAGGTGTAAGCCCTCAACCCTCGGCCGCTCAGTAGACCCACCGACCGCAGGAGGATATGGCATGTCGAGTATGAGTCTCGTGCAGCTGACCATCACGATGACCGAGCTGTCGGTCTTCGTGTTGGCTGGCTTCCTGGGCTACCAGATCGTGACCAAGGTCCCGCCCCTCGTGCATACGCCGCTCCTGTCGGCCACCAACGCGATCTGCGGCATCTCGATCGTCGGCGCCCTGGTGGAAGCGGGCGCGCATCAGACGATGATCAGCACCATCCTCGGCGTCCTCGCGGTCACCGCCGCGATGATCAACATCGTTGGCGGGTTCCTCATGACCGACCGGATGCTGAACATGTTCCGGCCGAAGCAGAAGACGCCGCCGGCCGCGCCAGCCGCCGCATCCGGCCTCTCGCCCGACGCCGTCGCCGGCAACGGGCGCGCACCCGGAGCCGACTGAACAATGCTACGCACGGTCTTCATCGAGTCGACGTACCTCGCCGCGTCCATCCTGTTCATCCTAGGCATGCGCAGTATGACGCGCGCCGAAGGCGCGCGTCGCGGCATGCAGCAGGCCATGGTCGGGATGTTGTTGGCGATCATCGGCACCCTGTTCAACCACAACATCATCGATTTCCGCTGGATCGCCGTCGGGCTGATCGCCGGCGCCGTGCTCGGGTATCCGCTGGGCGCGATGGTGCAGATGACCGCCATCCCGCAGGCGATTGCGGTATCACACATGTTCGGCGCGATTGCCGCGACGTTGGTCGGCGTCGCCGAGTACTACAATGCCGCCGGCCATGTGTCCTCCGGCATCATGACTGGCACTCGGATTCGAGACACTGCTCGGGTCGCTCACCGTCACCGGCAGCTTCATGGCGTTCGGCAAGCTGCAGGGCATCGTCATTGATCGGCCATTCACGTTCAGGGGACAGAATGCGCTGAACCTGTCGCTGTTTGCCGTGACGCTCGCGATCTTCGGCTACCTGGTCGTGACGCCCACGCATCCGCCACTCTTCTACGCGATGCTCGGGTTGTCGCTGCTGATCGGCGTCTCCATGGTGCTTCCGATCGGCGGCGCGGACATGCCGGTGGTGATCTCCCTGCTCAATTCGTACGCGGGCCTCGCGTCCGCCGCGACCGGATTCGCCATCGGCAACAACGTCTTGATCATCGCCGGCGCGCTCGGCGGCGCCTCGGGCTTCCTCCTGTCCATCCTGATGAGCAAGGCGATGAATCGGTCGTTCGCCAACGTCCTGTTCGGCGCGTTCGGCACGCCCGCAGTCGGCATCGGCGACCAAGACGGCGACCGGCCTCACCGTCCACCCGATTAGTGCGGAGGACGCCGCGATGCGACTCGCTTACGCCGGCGAAGTCATCATCGTTCCGGGCTACGGCATGGCCGTCGCCCAATCCCAGCACCAGGTGCGCGAGCTCGCGGAGCAGATCGAAAAGCGCGGCGGCACGGTGAAGTACGCGATTCACCCCGTCGCCGGTCGCATGCCGGGACACATGAACGTTTTGTTGGCCGAAGCGAATGTGCCCTACGAGCGCCTGTACGACATGGAGGAGATCAACGCGGAGTTCGATCACGCCGATGTCGCACTCGTCATCGGCGCCAATGACGTCGTCAATCCCGCAGCGCGGACTGACCGCGCGAGCCCGATCTACGGCATGCCAATCCTCAACGCTGATCACGCCAAGAGCATCATCGTCCTCAAGCGCGGCATGAACCCCGGCTTCGCTGGAATCGAGAACGAGTTGTTCTACGATCAGAAAACCAGCATGCTGTTTGGCGATGCGAAGGCGAGTTTGACGAAGCTCGTCGCGGAAGTGAAGAACGTCTGACGTACGGGGTTGGGGGGTTGGGGTTTAGGGTAACGCAATAACACCGAGGGCCAGCGACGGTGATCCGTCGGTGGCCCTCGGTTCTTTTGCAGTTACCCCAAACCCCAAACCCTAAACCCCAGACCCGCAGTTCAGGGCATTCCCCCAGGTCCGGTGCTTCCACCACCACTTGGCCCTCCACCACCTGGCTTCGGCGCATTCCCCGGGCGCGGCGGCTGCGGTGCGGCAGCAGGCCGCGGCGGTTGCGGCGGCGCGGCTGGGCGCGGTGCCGGCGGCGGCGCTGCGGGACGCGGTGCCGGCGGAGCAGACGTGGGACGCGGTGCCGGCGGAGCAGATGTGGGACGCGGCGGCGGCGCGGCTGGCTTTGGCATGACCGGACTGCCGGACGTCGAAGGCGCTGCACTCGGTTGATGATGCGTGATGCGGTCCATCATGCCGCCTGCCATCTCGCCGAGCTTGTGCATCTCGTTGCGGACGTCGCCCGCCATTGTCGACGCGCGCGTCGTCATCAATGGTGCACTCTTCGGCGCAGCGGCCTTGGGCGCTGCTTTGCGCTTCGGTGCGGCTTTGCGCTTCGGTGCAGCTTTGCGCTTCGGTGCAGCTTTGCGCTTGGCCGCTGGCCGACGCTTCTTCGCTGTTGCCTTGCGCGCCGCTGAGCGCTTTGCTCCGCGCTTTGCGCCACGCTTCGCACCGCGCTTCGCTGGGCGCTTCCGCGCCCCCTTCTTCGCAGATCCACGACGTGCCGCGGACCGTTTGGTCTTACGGGACGATTTGCGCTTGGTCGCCATGAGTGAAGCTCCCGGAGGGTGGGAAGAACAGCGGGCTCGACATCCAAGATCCGCATAACACTGCAATTGGGCAAGGAGATGAGCTGTCTGATATCGCTGCACGTGCGCATTGTTGCACATCAGTTGGGCGTGTTTGTCCGCTCTCGATGTGAGTCACGGGGGCTGCCGCCGCCCCCGCGCCCTGACGGTCACCCGCGCACGTGAGCTAGTTTCTATCTGCACCCGGCTCGCAGCTGCGCGTTCGCGGCCCGTGTTGCCGTTCCCGTGACCCCTGATCCCTGACCCCGGCCCCGCCGTTCGTCCCCACCCCCCAATCCCAACCCCAACCCTTGTCGTCCATGCACATCCGCCCGTCTTGGGCCGGCGCTGCCGGTCTGGCCGTCAGCCTCGCCCTGGGACTTCGTGCTCCCGCCCAAGCCCCCCAGTCGCCCACAACGGGCCAGCCCGGAGTCGGGTACACGCCCGCGGACGCCGCGGCAGAAGCCTCGGAAGAGGCGCGCGCGATCACCATCCCGTCGCCCGCCCAGGCCGACAGCTTCTCGCACTTTCTCTCCTACGAGCCGCACATGGCGGGCACGCCGGGCCAGGCTCGCACCCGCGACTTTGTCATCGCCCAGCTCAAGAAGTGGGGACTCGAGACCGAGGTCCGCGCGTACGACGTCTACATGCCGCAACCCAAGGCGATCCATGTCTGGCGCCTGAATCCGGGCGGTGACTCCACCGAGCTGACGTTGTCCGAAGGACCGGTCCCCGGCGATTCCACGTCGAGTGCATTTCCCCAGGTGCCGGCCTTCAACGCCTACAGCGCCAGCGGCAACGCGAGCGGCGAGGTCGTCTACGTCAACTACGGACTGATCGAGGACTATGCCCACCTCGACTCGGTGGGCGTCTCCGTGAAGGGCAAGATCGTGGTGGCGCGGTACGGCCGCTCCTTCCGCGGGATCAAGGCTCGTGAGGCGGAGCGCCACGGCGCGGCGGCGTTGCTGATCTATAGCGACCCCGCCGACGATGGCTTCACGCGCGGCGATGTGTATCCCGAGGGACCGATGCGCCCCGCGCAAGGCGTCCAGCGCGGCAGCATCATGAATCAGGACGGGGACCCCAGTACCCCGGGATACCCCAGCACAGCGGGCGCACGTCGCGTGGAGCCGTCGGACATGGCCGTGCCCCACATCCCGGTCGTGCCGATCGGCTATCACAACGCCGCGCTGTTGCTCGCCGACGTGCGTGGCACGGGTTCGAGCGCGTCGCCCATCGCTTCCACCCGGGTCGCTCCGCTCCCCCAGAGTTGGCAGGGCGGCTTGCCGTTCCGCTATCACATCGGGGCCGGCCCGACGCGGGCACGTGTCTCCGTCGAGATGCAGTCGGGCCAGGAGGCTTACCACACGATCTGGGACACGTTCGGCATCCTGCGCGGGACCGAATTCCCCGACGAGATCGTCATGGTCGGCGGCCACCGCGACGCCTGGGGACCCGGCGCCTCCGACAATGTGAGCGGGACGGTCAGCGTGCTCGAAGCGGCGCGGGCCCTGGCCGACGAGGCCCGCGCGGGTCATCGCCCGAAACGCACGGTCATCTTTGCGACGTGGGACGCCGAAGAGTGGGGTCTGGTCGGATCGACAGAGTACGTCGAGGATGACTCCCTGCGATTGACGCGTGACGCGATCGCGTACCTCAACCTCGATGTGTCCGCGGCTGGCCCCAACTTCGGGGCCGGCGGCTCCCCGTCACTGCGCGCGGTCATGCGCGATGTCACGCGCACGGTGCCCCTGCCCGAGACCGGGGCGGCGCCGCGCAGCGTGTTCGACGGGTGGCGTTCGAGTGCCAGCACCGCGGACAGCCTCGGCCCGAAGTTCGGGGATCCCGGCGGTGGGTCCGACTTCGCTGGCTTCGCCAACCACCTCGGCATTCCGATTCTGGAGTACGGCTTCGGCGGCGCCGGTGGCGTCTACCACTCGGCGTATGATGATTATGCCTGGGAATCCCGATTCGGCGACCCCGGGTTCGTCCATCACGCGACGGCCGCGCGGATCGGTGCAGCCCTGTTGCTGCGTTTGGCGAACGCCGACGTCGTACCCTTCGACTACGTCGAGTACGCACGCACGATGCGCCGCTACGTCACGGGTCTCGATGAGTCCATCAAGGCCAAGGGATGGTCGGCCTCGACCGCGCCGCTCACCGCCGCGATCAATGGGATGGAGCACGCCGCGGCGGCATTCGCGCTCGCGCGTGACAGCGCGCTCGGCACGTCCGGGCCGCACGCGCTCTCGACGACCGTGGGATCCGCGACGAGCGGACACCCCGCGCCGCCCAATGTCCTTCCGATCGGCCGCAGCACCCCGCCGTCGAGCGCAACGTTGCGTGCCACAAATCAGGCGCTGATCCGCGTGGAGCGCGCGCTCACCAGGCCGGCCGGACTACGGACCCGCCCCTGGTTCCGGAGCCTGATCTACGCCGCCGACGAAGACAACGGCTACGCCAATATCGCGCTACCCTCGGTGGCCGAGGCCATTCGCGCTGGCGACGCCGCCCTGACGGGCCGCGAAATCACCGATCTCGCGAGCCGATTCGACGCGGCCGCCGCCGCACTCAAGGACGCCACAACCGCTTTGCACCAGGGCGCTTCGCGGTAGAGAGGAGATAGGAGAAAGGAGAAAGGAGACCGCCAGTGTCGTGGTCTCCTTTCTCCTTTCTCCTTTCTACGGGCGCACAGCGCCCGTCGTCGTCTCCTTTCTCCTCTCGCCTCTCCCCTCTCTACGAGCACCGTCAGGTGCGAGTTCGTCCGCGAGCACCATCGCGTTGCGCGGGTCGTCGTCGCCCACGTCGAGCTCGACCGACACCGGCACGTCCTGCTCCACGACCGGAGTCGGCGAGCGGGGCGGTTCGAGTGCGATAACGGCCGCTCGAGCTTGCGAGACGGGGACGCCCGCAATGGCGCCGCTGCACACGCAGCCGAGTCGCGGGGCGAGGTCGAGGAGCACCGGCGCAGCCATGATCAGATACTGAGCGAGCTCGGCCGCGTATTCGATCTCCCGAACCTCCACGACGGAACGCGGGATGAGCGCGGCGGGAATCGAGGCGTTCGCCGAGGCAGACGCGCTGGCCGCTGGTTCCGCCTTCTGGAGAATGCCGTCGATCGGCAGGCCGCCCGGGAGGGAGTGACAGCGCCGACGATCGGGCGCCAGGATGGAGTTGAAGACGAGTGGCTCTTGCGCGGGGACGATGCCCCTGGCGGTAAGGGCGGCAAAAAACTCCTCCGGCCGAATCTGGCGGTCGATCGCGCCGCCGGCTGATGCCGAGGGACACGCACCGACATACGTGATGTCGAGCGGAGCATCTCCGTACAGTCCACGGAGATACCGCGCAGTCGCGACCGGCGGCGAGACGTACGACACCAGGAATGGCAGGAGATCCGGGCCGGGCCCGAGCAGACGATCGCGAACGCGCCGACACGAACAAAAAATCGCGCTTGGCAGCGTGCGCGTCGCCAGCTTGCGCGCGCACGCTTCGGCAATGAGCTCATCGCCCCACGTCGCCGGCACCGCGGCGACGTAGCCCGCCGCACGGCACGCGTGTGCCACCTGCACGGGCGTCGCCGGGCGCGCAGCAAGAAACGCATCCGCGCCAATGATGATGAACGGCGTTGGTGCGTCGTGATGCGGGCCGGGGCCCGGAGGGCTCGTGTCGGTCGGCGACGTCAAACGCAAAGCCGGTGGAGGGACGACGGATGCGTCGCCCGCCATGATGGTTCGGCGATCCCGGCTGGTGCAGCCCGTGCCGCGTTCGGGACCGACGGGTTGTGAACCATGGAAGCCCGGCTGACGATTCGTGTGCGCCCCGACAGGCCGGGAGAGAACCCGACCCGAAGCACACGACGGAAGACCAAACACCACACTGCGATATCGTCAAAGCAAGCTGCCTCATCAGGCGATGTCCAGCGGGCCCGGACATTGCGGATGATGCCTGCTCGGCCATTGGAAGGAATGACACGTCAAAGTGACTGAGTGTCTCAGCACTTGACGTCTTGCGCGGGGGAAACCGCCATGTACGAGACGGCGTGCTTGTCGCACGACACGTTGGACGCCATCGCGAAGTATGCCGCGCGAGCGACCTGGCCGACCGGATTCAACGTGTACCAGCGGGGTGCGCCGGCTGACGGCGTGTTTGTCGTAGTCGACGGTCGCATCGTCCTGCGGAGTCGCGTGAAAGCTGGCCGCGGCTACATCCCGACGATCGTGGTCCCCGGCGCGACGTTTGGTGGCGAGGGGTTGGCGGCCGCGAAACCGCCGCCGGCACGCTACGTCACCGAAGCGCGCTCCGATGCCGAAACCGAGACGCTGCACTTGAGCGCCGTGCAGTACCGCGCGTTCGTCCGCGAGCAGCCATCATTCGCGCTCGCGCTCACCGCGCAGATCATGGCGGAACACGCGACGTTGCTCGAGAAACTGCGCGAGCTCGCGACGCTGAGCGTCGAGCAACGCCTGGTCGTGACACTCGCACGCATGGCTCGCCAGCACACGTTCGTCGACGCCACTGGCCAGGTGGTGCTCGATGCGGCGCACTATCGCGTGTTGTGTGAGCTCGTCGGCGCGACGCGCGAATCCGTCTCCCTCGTGTTGAACCGATTCATCGCCAGTGGCGCCGCGGAACGCATCGACGGCCGCGTCTTCGTGCGTCCTGGCGCGATCGCGGCATCGACGGACCTCGGCTGGGCCGACGGTGGAGCGATCGCTCCGGCTCTGGCGGCTGTTCGGGAGTAAGAGAGGACCAGGGATCAGGGGTCGGGGGTCGGGGTCGGGGTCGGGGGTCAGGGAACACACAGAAACGCCGATCACGGTGCACAGTGACCAGCCTTGGACCGGTAGGGGCGACGCATTGCGTCGCCCGTTGTTGTCGTTGCGGTTGTCGTCCCAGACCCCAAACCCCAGACCCCAGACCCCGCCGTTTCAGCCCTCGTACTCCTCCAACGCCCGCACGAGCACCGCGCGCAACGCGGACTCGCGCTCGTCGTCGCCCGGGACGGTCGCCGCGAGAATCTTGAACTGGCGCATCATCTCTTCGCCGATGAACGCGTCCGACGGCGTCCGCACACCGACCGACACGAGTGCGGCGATCGCCAGGCGGCGAAGGAGCGCGCGGATCTCGGCATCGAGTCCGCTCAATGCCCGCGGATCGCTGACCGGAGTCGGGGCGGACGGGCGGCGGCGGCGTGGAGCATCGACGAGGGCTTGCAGTGGCGCCAATCGGACGACGAACGCGCCCTCCCCATGCTCGCGCGCATCGATGATCACCCCTGCACGACGCAGCGTCGGCAACAGGCGGACGATGGCCTCGCGCACGACCGGCACTCCGTCCAAGCTCCCACGCCCGCGACCGGTGATCACCAGCACCTCGCCAGCCTTCGCCGCCTGCCGTTCACGTAGCCATGCGTCGACGCGCCGCACGGCATCGGCGCCCGTTGGCAGGGAGGCGTGAAGATCCAGGATCCGGTCGCGGCCGTATCGCGCTTCGTCGAGCGCAAACACCGGCGTCTCGGCACGAGTCGACCGTCCCAACGCACGCGGCCCCTTCCGCGCCCCCGGCAACGCCCCGGACACCCGCTGCCCAGTCTCGTCGCTGCCTCGGATCGATCCGCCCGGACTCGCACCACGTGGCGACGCGCCACGACCGCGCTTGCGCGGGCGATTACCTCGACGGGGCATGGGGAAAGGCTAGACGTTAGACGCTGGACGCTGGACGCTGGACGCTGGAGAACATACCTCGACGACCAACCTAGGCGCATCCAGCTGGCCCCTGGGGTTTGTTTTCGAGCGTCCAGCGTCTAGCGTCTAACCTCTAAGTCCTGTGGGTCACCCAATCACGCCGCCCGCACCGCCTCGCTGGCCAAGGCCCTATACACACACACCTCAACGCACTGCGAGCGTCGCGGGCAGCTCGTGCAGTCCCGTCGGATCTTTTCAGGGAACAGCGCCCGATCGACGACCCGATAGCCCAGCGAATGAAAGAACGGCGCCGTTGTGGTGAGCGCAAAGAGCTCGGAGATGCCACGCGCATGCGCCAACCGCTCGACTCGACGCACGAGCGAGCCGCCAATGCCAAGTCCATGCGCCTCGGGCGCGACCGCGACCGACGCCACTTCGGCCAACGACGGCGAGTACTCGCGCACCGCCGCGCATCCGAGCAGATGGCCGCGCGCATCCGTCGCCACTACGAAGTCGTCGAGCGCGAGCGCAATCGACTCCGTCGACTTGGGAAGCATTACCTGCTGCGCCGCAAACGCATTGATGAGCGCGGCGATGTCGGGGACATCGCTCAGACGGGCAGGTCGAATGATTGGACGCGACATGGCAGGAGGCGGTGAAGGAAGCGAGGCGCGAGCGGACGCGATCAACGGTTCGCGATCGCTTGGGCGAGAAGCGACACGCCCAGCGACAGCTGATCACGCGAGATCGTGAGCGGAGGGAGCAGACGGATGGTGTGATCACCCGCCGAGAGCACGAGGAGGCCGAGCGCACGGGCACGACCGATGACCGCCGATGCCTGCTCGCGGACGTCGATGCCCCAGATCAAGCCGGCGCCGCGGATCCCTCGCACCCCGGTCGGTTCATCAGCGAGTCGCGCGAGCGCGTGACCCAGCCACACGCCGTGCGCGCGGACGGAGGCCAACAGGGCCGGGTCCGCGAGGCGCTCGACGACATAGCGCGCGATCGATGTCACGAAGGGCCCGCCGCCAAACGTGCTGCCGTGATCCCCGGGCGTGACCGCCGACGCGATCTCCGCGCTCATGAGGACTGCACCGATGGGCAACCCACCGCCGAGCGGCTTGGCCAATGTCATGATGTCGGGCAGGACGCCGGCATGCTCGTGGGCGAACAATCGCCCCGTGCGGCCGAGGCCACATTGAATCTCGTCGAAGATGAGCGCGATCCGGCGCTCGCGCGTGAGCGCGCGCAGCTCCCGCAGAAAGCCGGGGTCGAGCACGCGCACGCCGCCTTCGCCCTGCACGGGCTCGACGACGAGCGCCGCGACGTTCTCATCAAGCAGCGCGCCGTCGAGCTCCGCCAGATCTCGCTCGGCCACCCACACTCCGCCGGCCAGCGGCCGGAAGGGCGCGCGGTAGGACGGCCGGTCAGTCGCTGCGAGCGATCCGAATAGCCGCCCGTGAAAGCTTCCGCGCAGCGCGACGATCTCGTGCTTCGCCGGGCCACCGACGCCGCGGCCCCACCGCCGCGCAAACTTGAACGCCCCTTCGTTCGCCTCGGCGCCCGAGTTGCACAGGAAGACGCGATCGGCGAACGAATGGTCCACCAGCCACTGCGCGAGCTCCGCACCCGGCGCCGTGTGGAACAGGTTGGAGGTATGCACCAAGCCGTCCGCGGCGGCGTGCAGCGCTGCGCGAAGACCTGCGTCGCCGTAGCCCAGGGCGTTGACGGCAATGCCGCTCGTGAAGTCGAGGTAGTGCCGCCCCGCCTCATCGATCAACTCCGCGCCTTCCCCATCGACAATCGTGATCGGCGCCCGAGCGTATGTGCCGACCAATGCCGTGTACGGCGCATGCTCGTGGCCGCCGGACGGACCCGCCGGCAACACGCTCGCACCCGCGCTGCCGCGCGAAGAGTCGAGGACGGGCAGCGCGATGCTCGTCGTCATGCGGCCGCCCCTTGCGCCGCATGCGGCGCGTCCGTCAGTGCATCACGCTGCCGCACGACGAGCGTGCCGCCGTCGATCCCGGTGAGGATGTCGAGCGCGCCGATCCGGACCTGCGTCGCGCCCCCCTCGATGGCGGCCAGCGCAGCTCGCACCTTGGCGACCATTCCGCCCGCGATCTCGCCCCGCGCAATCGCCTCGTCGGCCACAGCAGGCGTCATCTGGGGCACGCGCTCCCCATCGATGCGCACGCCGGCGACATCCGACACGAACAGCAGCTCCGATGCACCGATCGCGAGCGCGATGGCGGTGGCCGCGTCGTCGCCATTGATGTTGAGCGCCGCGGGCCTGGCGTCGGCAAGCCCGCTCGGCCATTCGACGTTGCTCTTGCATGCGCGCGCGGCGGCGACCGGCGCGATGACCGGGAGATAGCCGGCCGCAACCAACGTGGCCAGGAGCGATGTGTCCACGCTCCGCACCGCGCCGACGGCACCCAGTGCCCCGTCAGCGAGCACGTCGGCCGTGAGCAGCGGGCCATCCTCGCCCGAGAGGCCCAGCGCGCGGACCCCGATCTGCGTGAGCGCTGCAACGAGTCGCTTGTTGGCGAGGCCCGACAGCGCCATGCGCAACCGATCGATATCGTCTGCTCGGGTGATCCGTCGCCCACCGATGAACGTCGGCTCGATACCGGCAGCACGCTGGAGCGCCGTCACCTCGTCGCCTCCGCCATGCACCAGACAGCACACGTCGCCAACCGTGGACCCAGCTCGCCACTGCGCCCAGTACACCGCCAGCGCCGCAGCGAGCCGCGGGTCCCGCTGGGCGCGGCCGCCCACCTTGATCACGGTGCCCACGCGCGATCGCGTCATGCGGGAAGTCCGACCGACTCCTCGAAACCGAGAAGCACGTTGGCGTTTTGCAGGGCCTGGCCAGCTGCGCCCTTGAGCAGATTGTCGATCGCCGCCGTGATGATGAGGGTCGGCTGACGGACACCCGCGGCGCGCGTCACCGAGATCCGCGCGGTATTGCGATGCACGACCTCGCGCAGCGACGGCGGCTCGGCGACCACCTCGATGAACCGCTCGCTGCCGTAGTGCGAGCGCCACAGCGCCAGCGGATCGCCGACAGTCTCGCGCAGTGGCACCGTGATCGTCGCCAGAATCCCGCGCGCGACGGGCAGCAGGTGGGGCGTGAAGATCAGATCGATATCCGCACCAAAGCGCGCGCAGATCGCCCGCATCTCTGCCAGATGCCGGTGGTCGTTGCCGACCGCGTAGGCTCGAAAGTTCTCGGTCACTTCGGCAAAAAGGAGATCGCGTCGTGGACTATCTCCCGCGCCAGTGACACCGCTTGCGGCATTGATGGCGACGGTGGCCCCGGGCGCGATGAGATCACGCGCGAGCAGTGGCAAAAGCGCCAGCAGCACCGCGGTGGCATAGCACCCCGGGTTCGCCACAACGTCGGCGTCCCGCACTTGGGCGCGCGCGAGCTCGGTCAGCCCGTACGTGGCGCGCGCACGTAGCGCGTCCGACTCATGCGGTGTCGCCTGATCGCGAGCCGGCGTCGCGCCCGGTCGCAGATCGGCCGACAGGTCGACGACCCGCGCCCCGGCAGCCTGCGCGCGCGCGACCCACGGCGCCGACGCGCCGTGGGGCAACGCGCTGAACACGAGCGCGGCATCACCCAACGGCGCATCATCGATGCCGATGAACTGAATCCGCCGATTCTCGATGTGCGCAGCCTCACCCCGCCGTTCGCCTGCCGCCGCCCACGCCAGCTCGAGCCGGTCGTGCGCCAGCGCGAGCGCACACAGCGTGCGTCCGGCATAGCCACTGGCCCCCAAGACGCCGACGGGGAGTTTATGCATTGGGAATGCATAATATTCCGCGCCCCCTGCGTCAAGCGTTTTCCGCGCGGTTTTGCGTCGTTTTTTGGAAGGGCGGGTAGCGGGTGACGGCTGCGTCGCCCTCCATCGCCGCGCGCACCTTGGCCCGAGGAGCCGCGGCCGTTTGCAACGGTCTGGCACCGGCAGCGTACTCCTGTAGCTTCCGTCCCCATGGCAGGGAAACGCGAGCGACACGCGGTCATTCTCGAGCTGATCGACGGACGTCCGGTCGCGACGCAGGAGGACCTGCGCCGCCTCCTCCGGCAGCGAGGGCTGGAAGTCACGCAATCCACCCTCTCGCGCGACGTGCACGAGCTACGGCTCGCGCGCGTCCCCACCGGCGACGGCGTGCGCTACGCCCGCGCCGAAAGTGGTGGCGGCCCCGTCAATGGCGGCCAGCCCTCGCTGGAGACGCTCGTCCCACAGCTCGTCACGTCCCTCGACGGCGTCTCGGAGCTCCTCGTCGTGCGCACCCCGCCGGGCAGCGCCCAGACCATCGCCCGCGCCATCGACGGCGAACACCTGGGCGACATCCTCGGTACCATCGCCGGCGACGACACGATCCTCATCGTCTGTCGCTCCGTGGCCGCGCGCGAACGGCTGGGCCGGCGCGTCGCCGGGCTCATGAATGAGGGGGCCTGAACGGGCGCTAAAGCGGAGTGGAGTAGGCGGTCCTTGTCTACTTTCTACTTTCTGTGCTTCTACTTTCTCGGGCGCGCAGCGCCCGTCCTATTGACCTCCATGCACACCACCCGTTTATTTATGCATTCGCATCGCATAACTATCCGTGGAGCCTGCCATGTCAGCTAGTCACCCGCCGTCTCGCGGGGTTTCGACAATCGTGCTTGCCTACTCGGGCGGGCTCGATACCTCCGTCATCGTGCCGTGGCTCAAGGAGCACTATCCGGGAGCCCGCGTCATCTGCGTGGCCGCAGACATTGGACAGGGCGATGAGCTCACGGGGGTGCGCGCCAAGGCGCTCGCCTCGGGTGCCGATGAATGCTTTGTCGAGGATCTGAGACAGGAGTTCGTCGAGGAGTATATCTGGCCTACGCTGCGCGCTGGCGCGGTCTACGGACGGAAGTATCTGCTCGGCACTGCGATGGCTCGCCCGCTGATCGCCCGCCGGCAGGTCGAGGTCGCTCGGCGCATCGGTGCAGACGCGCTCGCGCACGGATGCACGGGCAAGGGCAACGATCAGGTGCGGTTCGAGCTCACGTACGCGGCATTCGCACCGGACCTCACGATCATCGCACCGTGGCGCGAGTGGGACATCCGCAGTCGGGAAGACGCGCTCGCCTATGCCGCGGGACACCGCGTGCCCGTCACTGCGACGATCGAGAAGATCTACTCCCGCGACCGCAACCTGTGGCACCTCTCGCACGAAGGCGGCGGACTCGAAGACCCGAACTGGGCGCCGGCCGAGGACGTGTTTCAGCTGACCACGTCGCCTGCGTGCGCGCCCGATGAGCCGGAGCGCGTCACGATCGGGTTCGACGAGGGGACGCCCACATCGGTCAATGGGGTGACACTCGATCCGGTGACGCTCGTGGCGACGCTCAATCAGATCGGGGGACGGCACGGCGTCGGACGCATCGATCTCGTGGAGGATCGCCTCGTCGGGATGAAGTCGCGCGGTGTCTACGAGACGCCGGGCGGGACGCTGCTGTATACGGCGCACAGTGAGCTCGAGCAGCTCACGCTCGATCGGCGGACTCTCGCGGCCAAGGATGTCGTTGCGACGCGGTACGCGGACCTCGTGTACGAGGGTCGCTGGTGGACGACGGAGCGCGAGGCGTACGATGCGCTGGTGACTGTCACCCAGCGCAACGTCACGGGCACGATCACGCTGTCGTTGTACAAGGGCAACGTGGCCGTCGCGGGTCGGACAAGTCCGTGCGCCCTCTACGACGAGCGCTTCGTCACGTTTGGCGCCGACGATGTCTATCAGCAGGCGGACGCGGCGGGATTCATTCGTCTGTTCGGTCTGTCGCACCGCGTGGCGGCGCTCAAGGCGCGTGAGCGGGCCGACAGCGCGCGCCAAGCGGATGCCGCGACCAACGGCGCGCCTGCGGAAGTCGTGCCAGCGTCAGCGCACACGAACGGCGCCGCGACGCTCGTCGATGAAGTGACGTTGGCCGGCGCCGACGAACCAGTGGGGGTCGCATGACGCCCGCCGACGGCCCGCCGACCACGACCGACACGCCGGCCTCGCCGGCCCGCGCACGCGCGCACCGCCTCTGGGGCGGCCGCTTCGCAAACGCGAGCGCACCGGCGCTCGAAGCGTTGAACCGCTCGATCGGGACGGACTTCCGACTGTGGCCCTTCGACATTCGCCTCTCCCAAGGCGTGGGCCGTCGCGCTGTGGGACGCCGGCGTGCTGACGTTGGCGGAAAGCCAACGCCTCGAGGCCGGATTGGAGGTGGTGGGACAGCGTCTCGAGGCAGGCGCGCTCGCCGAGTCGAGCGATGAGGACGTGCATACGATGATCGATCGCATGCTCACCGAGGTCGTCGGCGAATTGGGCGCGCGACTGCACACGGGCCGCAGTCGGAACGACCAGGTCGCCACCGCGACGCGACTCTGGTGCGCCGACGCGGTGGCCTCGCTCGATGCCGGCGTGCGGGGCGTGCAGCATGCATTGCTCGATCGGGCCGCGGAGTACGAGGACACTCTCATGCCTGCGTACACCCACCTGCAGCGCGCGCAGCCCGTCTCGGTCGCACACTGGCTGCTGGGCCACTTCTGGCCACTCGAGCGGGATCGCGCGCGTTTGACTGCAGCAGGGCGAGGCGCGCTCGCAGCGCTCCCGCTCGGATCGGGCGCGGTCGCAGGATGCGCGTATCCGATCTCGCGCGTTCTCCTCAAGGAGAGCCTGGGCTTCTCGGGATTGTCCGCCAACAGCGTGGACGCCGTGAGCGATCGCGATTTCGTCGCGGAGCTGCTCTTCGCCGCGACGCTGCTCGCAACGCACCTCTCGCGGCTCGCTGAAGATTTCATTCTCTTCGGAACAGCGGAATTCGGGTTCGTGCGGTTCGGCGAGGCCTACACGACGGGATCGAGCATGATGCCGCAGAAGCGGAACCCGGACGTGTTGGAGCTGACGCGTGCCTCCAGCGGACGTGCACTCGGCGATCTCACGACGCTCCTCGTCACCATCAAAGGACTGCCGACCGGCTACAACAAGGACCTCCAGGAAGACAAGCGCGCGCTGTTCGACGCGGTCGACACGCTGCAGCTCGTCCTCCCCGCGGTCGCCGGCGCACTCGGCGACATGACGTTCCTGCCGGCGCGGATGCATGCCGCATTGGATGGCGGCCTCATGGCGACCGACGTGGCGGACTATCTCGTGCGAAAGGGCGTCACCTTCCGCGAGGCGCACGCGGCGGTGGGGTCGCTCATCCGCGCAGCCGAGTTGGCCGGGGTGGAGCTGCACGAGCTGCCGCTGGATATGTTTACCGCAGCCCACGCGGCCTTCCGCGCAGACGTCGTCGATGCCCTGTCGCCCGAACGGTCCGTCGAACGGCGCAATGTCGAAGGCGGTACCGGCCCGGACGCCGTTCGCCACCAGCTCGAGGCCGCGCGTGCAGCACTCGCGCCCGCGCGCGAGACTCCGCGCGGGAATGAGTGGGTGGTGGCAGTGGGCTGACTGGCGCTATCGCGCCAGTAGAGAGGAGAAGCGCAGAAAGGAGAAAGGAGACAACGGCAAGGGGTCACGGAACAAGTCGAGAGGCCGGTCACTGTGCACAGTGACCGGCCCTCTGATCCTCAACTCTCTCTAGCGCGCGACCGCTCGCGCCGGTTCCCGCATCACGAGTCCCGCGATCATGTCGACACACGCGTCGATGGGGATGGTGCTGGTGTTGAGCTGCAGGTCGTACAGCAGCGGATCGCGCAGGTCAACGTGGTAGTGGCGGCGCACATATGCCCGGCGTACCTCGTCCATGCGCCGCGCGAGCTGCGCGGCGGCGACTCGGTCGCACGTCTCGCGCCGACAAATACGGTCGACGCGCTGATCCATCGATGCGACGAGCCGCACGTGCAAAGTGCCCGGCCGATGCCGGAGCAGACACTGCGCGCCGTGCCCCACGACGATGAGCGGCGGCGACTGCACCGCCGCCAGAATGGCGGCGCGAGCGGCCTCGGCGACCGCGTCGGGGTGGACGACGGTGTTGCTGTCGAGATCGACATGCTGCTCCGGCGGAGTCATCAAGAGGGTCGACGCCACGAGCCGGGCAAGCCAGTTCGACGTGCGTTCGTCGAACGGTTCGACGTGCCGCGGATCGAGCTGGAGGCGTGTCGCCACCGCTTGGACGAGCTCGCGGTCCAGGACGGACCACTGCAGCTTCGCGCCGAGCGCACGTGCCAGGTCGCTCCCGCCGGCACCAAATTCCCGCGAGACGGTGATGAGATCGATCGACTCGCCTCGCGGCTTGGGCCACTCCGCATTGGCAGCCCCCGCCCCCGGGTCCACTTGAGCGGGGTAGGTCCCCGTGTCCTGGAATTGTCCCTGCGTGACCCATTCATCGGACATGAGATTCTCCCGTTCCGCTCCGTCAGCCGTCGCTGAGTGTTCCCGTCACGGATGGTCCAATTCGCGGCGATCGCCGGGGCCAGTGTCCGGGTCGGCGTCGCCCAGGTCGAGATGTCGAGCGGTCGACTCGAGAAAATCCCGAGCGACCTCGTCGCGCGCGGAGGGAGAATCGAACGGGCGAAAGACGGCACCGCCACACCGTGGACACACGAGGCGGCCAGTTTCCCCGCCCCGTGAGTACAGCTCGTTTCCGCAGGTCACACAGACCCACGTCGTCAGATCGCCGTCCGGTTCACCCCGCGCAGACATTCCCGACTCCTATATCGGTGCTGCCCTGGAGAGCCGCAAGACGTGTGCTGGAGAAGCACGGCGGCGGGGTCTGGAGGTCTGGGGTCTGAGTGGGTCAGGAACAAATCGTCAAGCCGACCGCGCGCACCGCGGCTGGCCATGGACCGGTAGGGGCGACGCATTGCGTCGCCCGTTGTTGTTGCGGCGGTGGTTGTCGTTCCCAGACCCCACACCCCAAACCCCTGATCCCTGATCCCTGATCCCTGATCCCCGCACTTTTCCCCGCATGTCTCGCCTCGCCTGGGCCACCGACGTCCACTTCGAGTTCGCGACGGTGGACGTCGTCGCCGCGTTCTGTGAAGGCATCATCGCGCTGGCGCCGGACGGCCTGCTGCTTACGGGCGACATTGCCCAGGCCACGAGCATCGAGCGGTACCTCCGCGCACTCGATCGGGTACTACCGATGCCCATCTACTTCGTGCTGGGTAACCACGACTTCTACCACGGCAGCATTGCCGACGTGCGCGCCGCGGTCGATACGCTCGTCGCGCAGGCCACGCATCTCACCTGGATGTCTCGGGCCGGTGTGGTCCCGGTCGCCGGCGCCACCGCGCTCGTCGGACATGATGGATGGGCCGACGGGCGCTGTGGCGACTACGCGTCCTCACGCGTGCTGCTCAACGACTATCGACTGATTCGAGAGCTGACAGGCCTCACGCCAGCCGACAGGCGCGTGGCACTCGAGCGCCTGGGCGATGAGGCCGCGGCGCACTTCGCCCGCGTGCTCCCCGCCGCGCTGGCCGACCACCGCCACGTCATTGCGCTGACGCACGTCCCGCCGTTCCCGGAGGCCAGTTGGTACCAGGGACGCATCGCCGATCCCGATTGGCTGCCGCACTTCTGCGCCGCCGCCGTCGGAGAGGTCTTCGTGCGCGTCATGGAGGCGCACCCCGACCGTGACCTGCTGGTGCTCTGCGGCCACACCCACACCGGCGCGCCAGTTCAGATCAGACCGAACCTGCGCGTCCTCGTGGGATCGGCCACCTATGGGCGGCCGGAGGTGCAGGAGGTGTTGGAGGTTAGCTAGACCTTGGACGCTAGACGCTGGACGCTAGAAGACGAACCTCGAGCCCACCTGCACGCACCGCGGCCGGCCTTGGACCGGTAGGGGCGACGCATTGCGTCGCCCGTCGTTGTCGCCGCGGTTGGTTGCCGTTCCCCTCACCCTTTCCCGCCGTCTGCCGTCCGCCGTTCAAGCCTGCGCGCGTTCGCGGCTCGTCCGCACCAACCACCCGAGCAACAACCCCACGATCACGACCGGCAGCACGACCCAGATCGCGATCTTGATGGCGGCGATGAAGGCGACCGCGACGACGAGGCCCAGGACCCCAAGCACGGCAATGAAGGGGATGCTGAGTACGGCGACGATGATGAGGGGGATGGCCAGCACCGCACCCAGGACGATCGCGCCAGCCACGAAGAGCGGGATGCCGAACAGCGCGAGGACCAATGCGATCGGTGCGAGCACGACCGCGCCAATGATGCCGAGAATAGCGCCTTTGATGAGCGGAGCCATGTGCGTCTCCTCACACGGGTGAGCTGGGTGCCGTAGTGCAGTCGGCGTACCCACCGGTGACTACGATTCTGGCAGTCTCTGGGTTTCGCCGAATGCCGTGCCTGCGGGCCTCGGTACCATGTCAGCGAGGACCGGGCCGAACCGCGCGCAGTAGGGGCGACACCGTACGTCGCCCGCGAGGGGGCGTGCCGCGATTCAACCGAGGCGCACGCCCGTCCACCGTCGAGATTCCGGGACGAGCGGACGGCTCCCAAGCGCGCCTCTTGCGAGCGTTGGGCGGCGTGCGTCACGAGCGACCAATGGGACGGCCGGCTGGGCAGGGCCGCGGTGGAGGTCCCAGCGCAGCACGCGTTCGCGCGCGGACCCGAGTGGCGATGACTGGCCATCCAACAGTCGAGCTCGGCAATGCGTCCGCGCAAGACCGAGAGCCGAGAGCAAGTCTTCTGCGATCCGTCGGATTCGAGCTCGTAGGGTTCGCGGCGGTCCTGGGAATCGTCGCTGCGACCGTTGGGTCGGGAGCGTTCAAGCTCGCCGCCAGGCCCATGGACCCGCCTTCCATTGTCGCACGGATCGACACGGACACGACGCACCACGCGCCTGGCGCGGCGACGCACAAGACGGCGCACGGGGGAGACGCACCCCTCTCTCCCGACTCCCTCGCGAAACGACGCGATGCGGCGGCCCACGCGCCGCAGGCTCGGGCGGACTCCGCCACGCGGCATGGTGCGCCGCCCCCCTCCGCTGTCGTCCCGTGAACGCGGGACGTTGTTCTCCCCTGGCCCCTGACCCCGTTGTTGTCGCCCGCACGCCATTGCGCGCCATGCCGCAAACTGCTCTGTTGAAGGCATGGGTGTACTGACGCGAAGCCGCAGGACCCAACCGGCTGCCTCGGCGCTCCGGCAGCGCGGCCAGTCGCGGGTGGCGCGTTGGCTCGTGTGCTCTGGTCTCGCCATCTTGGGCGTCGCGTCGATCGCCCGCGCGCAACAGGGCAGTGCCGGCGCATCGCCCGCCCCGTCGTCTCCGGCTGACAGCGTCACGATCGCCGGCGATGTGGTGGCGGCCGTGGGTGGAGAGCCGCTGGCGTACGCGACGGTGATCGTAGAGCCGGGAAACCGCAAGCGGTTCGCCGACGCGGGCGGCGCGTTTGTCGTAGGCCCGCTAGCGCCGGGTTCCTACAGGCTGCGGGTCCGGCAGATCGGATTTGGGCCGCGCGATACTGTGCTGCTTGTGTCGCCGCGGACGCCCATCAAACGCCTGCGGATCGCCCTGGCGGTGATTGCGCTGCATCTACCGGCTGTAACAGTCGAGGGCGAGCGATCGACCAAGTGTCTGACGCCTGGGATCCCCGATTCGTCCATCGACCCGCGTCTAGCGGCGCTGTTCGGCGAGCTCGAGAAGAACGTCGACCGTTACCGTCTGTTGATTGACGAGTACCCATTCGCGTTCACACGGGAAGAATGGCAGGTGAGTCGGAACGGGGCAGGCTACGAGGAGACGGTCGCTCTCGATACGGTGCGGTACGAGGTCCAGGAGATGGAGAGTCGGCCATACAAAGTCGGGGCCGTCGTCATTCGGGAGGCGTCGCCACGGGGCGGGTCGCAGCAGTACATGCCCCTGCCGACCTTCGGCTACCTGGGCGACTCCACCTTCCAGCGGATGCACTGTTTCGAATACGTGGGGGAAGACACGACGAGCGACATCCCGACGATCCGTCTCGACTTTCGGCCGGCGGCCTCGATTCACACGCCCGATCTCGAAGGATCGGTATATCTCGATGAGGATCGCTACGTCGTGCGCCGGGCCGTTTTCCGCCTCACGGAGCCGAACCGGGTCGTGCCGCCGATCTCCGAGCTCAGTGTCACGATGACCTTCCGCGAGATCCTGCCGCTGGTCCCAGTATTCGACGAAGTGCGCTACCGCCGGCCGATCTACAAGAATGGCCAGGCCGCGGTGTTGGAAGTCGATCGGCTCCTGGAGTACCGGTTCGAGCACGGCACCCCCGGCGCCGCCTGGAAGGGATGATCTCCGCCCTCCGTCCTCCTCGCTTGGTTCTCCGACACGCGTCACGCGAGTAGGCCCAGCCGTTGCCTTGGTTCCGTCCTGCGCCGCTGTTCCCTCCCCACCTGGCAGTCGTCTCGAAATGGGGACCAACGAGCTGGAGCGTGGATCGTGGCGGACCAGGGCAAGGACACCGAGCCCGGCGGCTGGGAGCCGTCGGACGACGGCGAAGCGTGGCGAGTGAGCGAGACCGTCGAGCTCTGGCCGGAGGAATTGGCCGGACCCGAGTACTGGGCCTACCGCCGGCGCGAAGCCGTTGAGCGGGTGGTCAACGACCTCGTCGGTGAGCGCACCGCCCGACACCGCGGGCGCTGAGCCGAGCTACAGGTAGACCCAAAGCAAAGCGTAGTTAGGTCTGGGGTCAGGCCGGACGGAGCGCTCCACAGCACCGCCGTCCAACCGACATGTAGGGGCGGCCTTCAGGCCGCCCACCTTCAGACCGCGCACCCTAGGCGACCGGCCCACCTGAGAGCCGTCGTCTCCTTTCTCCTTTCTGCTTTTCTCCTCTCTCGGGCGCTTGAGCGCCCGCCGCCCGCCCCCTGCCCTATCGAGCTCAACAATAAGAGCCCTCGGGGCAGGGAAGGGCCCCAGTCGCATTGGTCATCCGGCGGCTCGCGGCACCATAACACTCTGATATATAACACTTTATACGAACACCGACCCTTGACAAGAGTATATAACTAATTATATGTTCTCTCCCGCACGGACGCTCTTCCCTGCCCTGTCGGTGGCCCGCGGGAGTCGCCTGACACACGCTGGCCGCTGGACGCAAACCGCCGCAGGCGAATCCGCCTGCAGCCCTGGACGGAGGCCAGATGAGACACGCGGTGTACCACCTCGCCGGCGAGTCGAAACAGCCACGCGTGGGCACGGTCTACCTGCTCCACTTCAGTCGGCCGTACTACCACGCCCGCCACTACATTGGCTTCAGTCGACGGGTCGAAATCAGGATCCGCGAGCACCGCAGCGGCTACGGCTCGCCGCTCGTGGAAGCGGTGTTCAACGCCGGGATCGAAATCTTCGTCGCGCGCACGTGGGACCACGTCACGCTCGCCTTTGAGCGCCGACTACACCAGGCAGTCCCGCACCACGGTGGCAAAAATGGCTGCCCGATCTGTCTCGGCCCCCGAGCCTTCGGACGCTGGCAGCCCCGCCGGGATGCCACAACCGGGATCGGTGTCTGATGCTCGCCTTCCTCATGCTCCGCGCGCTCGCGCGGCCGCTCGTCTGGTTGCTGCTCCTCGCCGCGCCGGTCGTCGCTGCTGCACGACTGGTCCGCCACCTGACCCACGATCACCCGTCCGAGACGGCCGCCGTCGCACTCAACCTCGCGGTCGGCGCCACGCTGCTGACCGCCACGACCGCGTGGCTCGCCGCGCGACTCCTCGGATCCCGACGACGCACCCCGCGGCTGCCGCCGTCCACTGCACATGGGACCGCGCAGTGGGGGAGCCCGCCCACCACGATGCGCCAGAGCGCCACCGGTCTCCTGATTGGTCGGCACGACACGGGCCTCGGTCGCCTGCTGCGATATACAGGCGACGCCCACCTGCTCACCCTCGCGCCGACCGGCGCGGGCAAAGGCGTCGGCTGCGTCATCCCCAACCTGCTCACGTACACCGGCTCCGTGCTCGTCACGGACCCCAAGGGTGAGAACTTCGCCGTCACCGCACTCCGCCGCCGAACGCTCGGCCACCGAGTCCTCGCGCTCGACCCCTACGCGCTCGTCGGCGGCACCGACTCGTTCAACCCGCTGGATGGCCTCGACCCCATCGGTCCCACCGCAGTCGACGACGCCGCGGCACTCGCGGAGCTCATCATGATCCGCGAGCCGCACGAGTCCGGCGACAGCGTGTTCTGGTCCGAGGAAGCCAAGGCCCTACTCACGGGACTCATTCTGCACGCGGCCTCGGATGCGTCGCCCAGCCGTCGCACCCTCAGCACGGTGTGGGAGTATCTCTCGCTCCCACCGCGCGCCATGACCCAGCTCTGGACAGCCATGGGCCAGAGCACCGTGGCCTGCGGCGCCGTCGCACGAGCCGCGTCGCGCGTCCGACAAAAGGGCGACCGCGTCCGCTCGGGCATCCTGGCACAGGCCCAAAGCCAGGCTCACTTCCTCGACAGCCGCCACATCGCCCGCGCACTCGAATGCTCGACGTTCTCGTTTCGCGACCTCACGAGGTCGCAACTCTCACTCTACCTGGTCCTTCCTCCCGACCGCATCGACTCCTGCCGACGGTGGCTCCGTCTCCTCGTGGGATGCGCCCTGCACGAGGTCATCCGCGCCGGCGCGCGACGGGTCACCCACGATGAGCGCGTGCTCTTCCTGCTGGACGAGTTTCCGACCCTCGGGCCAATGCCACCCCTCGAACGCGCCGTCGCCCTTGCACGTGGCTACGGGGTGACCTGCTGGCTGCTCGCGCAGGACCTCTCGCAACTGCGCGCGCTGTATCCCGCGACCTGGCCCACCTTCGTCGCCAACGCCGGCGTCGTCCAGGCCTTTGGTACGAACGATCTCGAGACCGCGCGATACCTCTCGGACATGCTCGGCCCCACCACCGTGCAGACCACGACCGCATCCCGATCACGCGCCGACTCGCACAGTGTTTTCGATCACGCGGATTGCCGCGACACCTGGAGCACCAGCGAGCGCGCCCGCGCGCTCCTCTCCCCCGACGAGATCCGACGCCTCGACCCAACGATAGCGCTGGTGCTCATGCCGGGCGCGGATCCGCTCTGTGTGAGGCGACTGAATTATTTGAAGGAGAGTTTGGTGTAGCGACTGAATGGTGGATTGGAGATCAGGGGGACGACCACGGCGTGTGGCAACGGCGGGTAGGGGCGACGCAATGCGTCGCCCTGTGGGGCGGCGATCCGCCCCATGATTTTGTCGGCGCACCGAACACCGCCGCGCGGCACGCAATACACGGTACCGTCAACGGCGGGCGACGCATTGCGTCGCCCCTACCCGCCGGACCGCAAAATCTCGTCGCCTCCCGTGACTCCCGAGGCTCGCCCTCTGCCTCTCAACCCCCCACAGGAAAACTATAGCGCAACTCCGCGATCCCCTTGACCGCACACCCGCCAATCGATGCCGCGCGATAGGAGGCGCCCTCCAATCGATTGACTGCCGCGCGGGCGAACTCGCGATAGTGTGCTTCGACCAGCCGCAGGGTCCCGAGGATGGGGTGTCCCCCTTCGTCGATCACGACCTGCAGCACGACGTCTTCACCGTGGACGTTGCCTTGCACACGTGTCGCCGCAGGCGTCGCGGTCGCCTCGTCCGACGCCGGCTGCGCACTGCGCCCATCGCGCCATTGCGGGACTCTCACCGCCAGGAGCGGCGTCCAGAGCGGCACCTGCGGACGCATCGAGAGGACCGTGACGAAAAACTTCACCGGGCCACCAGGGTTCTGCGGACCCCACAATGGACCGATCAAATGCAACGAGTCGGCGCGACGCGGCGCGTCGGCCAGGGCACGATCGATCGCCGGCGAGAGCGACGCCGTGCTCACGCGCCCGACGATCGATCCGGTATCACCGAGCGTGAACTCGACTTCCGCAGCAACCGCGGGCCTGAGCCCCGGCGGCGGCACCACCAGGCCCGTGTCAGTCGCCACCCCGCGTCCGGGTGACACGAACACCGGCAGCGCAACAGGGCGGGGCATGATGAACGCCTCGCGCAACGCGTCGAGCACGCGCTCGACGTACTGCGGTGGCAGCGGGCGCGTATGCACGGGCGCCGCAATGGTCATGTAGAGCGTGTCGGTAACCGAGTCCCGCGACGTTGGCAGCGAGTCGCACACGAGCGGTCGAAAGGCAAACGCGGCCGGTGCCGGATGCGGACTCGCCGTCGGTGCAGGCGTCGGCGTGCACGCGACGCCACCTAGGATGATCGAGATGAGCAGAACGCAGGCGGATCGCGCCGATCCACCCGATGACAACCACATGCGCACTCACGGGTGAGGGATCGCCAAGCATGATGCGGGTGGCATGAAAGCGGAAGAGACGGGCGCTTGAACACCCCGCAGTAAAGCACCGAATGGCAAGGGCGGCCAGTTCGGCGCTGGCTCGCCGCGTACGGCTAGAGGAATCCCGCGAGCACGAGGCCGTGGGAACGCGCACGCTCGCTCACCTGACTTGCCATCCGGCACCTGTGCCAAAGACGCCCGTCACGCGCAGCCGTCCCAATTGCTTCTTCGGTCGCACCTGTCGTCCCTGACACCCGACCTTGCACTGCGGATGCGCCAACCCTCCATCGTCTACTACTCCCGGCTCCTCTAAAACGCTCACTGTCCGGGTGGCCTGCCTCCGCCGGGGCCGCCACGCCCGCCGCGACCGCCTTGCTGCGGCGTGCGGATACTGTCGGGTAGCTTGGCCCATTGTTCGGGTGTCAACTCCTGTTGCGCCTCGTCGAGCGCGCGCCGCATCACATCCCGTACCACCCCGAACTCGCGCCGCATGATGCCAAACATCGTCGTCGCATCGATGTTGGCGCCGAGTTTGTTCAGCTGCGTCCGCGCGTTCCCAGCGATCGAGTCGACGCGCGTGTGGAAGGCCTGCGACGAGCCCTGCAGCTTCGTCAGCTGATCATTCGTCAACGCCAGCGAATCCTTCAACGCGATGATCTGATCGAACGGGTTGGGAAGCCGCGACGTGAACCGATCGACGATCTGGTCCGGGAGATCCTGGCGCCCGGTATTGGCATTGGCGCCACCCGCCCCGCCTGGTCCGCCACCACCGCCGCCACCACCCCGCCCACCACCGAAGAACCCGCGCAGCTGCTGCACAGCATCCGCCGGCCCGACGTTGAGGCGTCCACCGAGCACGAACAGGAACGGCTGACCGTACGCCTGGAGCGCGCCCTGATGGCCGAAGTGCGTATTCACCGCGTAGGTGTATTCGTTGGTCGCCGAGTTGAACCCGGTGATCGTGAGCAGCGTGCGGTCCGGAGCGTACGGCTGCCCCCATCCCTCGAGGTGGTTCGGACCATGGAACAGCAGATCGAGACCGGCCAGCGTGTTGACCACCTGGACCTGGATCGTCAGGCGGCGATCGAGGCCCAACGCTGCTGGCCGGATGTTGACTTGCCAGTTGAGCGATTCCGACCACGGTCCGAAGCAGCTGTTTCTTGCCGCAATCTGTCCGAGCTGCGATGCCAGACAGTCGCGGCCGGGCCCGGACGCGAGCAGCGTGCGCATCGCCGCCGCGACCGCCGGATTCGTCGCCGGGCTCGACGGATCGAATACGAACGCACGGTCGTCGTTCGAGCCGTCGCCGTTGACATCACCATTCACCATCGGTGTGTACGGCGCCCCTGAGAGGAGTTGCGCCACCGCCGTGATTTCCACCAGCGGGCTGAGTGGATACGTGACCGTTCCGACGAACTGGTGCTCGCGCTGCAGGTCACTCGTGCCGAACGGCACGACGTTGGGGTTCCCCGCCGTCGTCGGCGCCGCGAACCCGTACACGGCCGACCCGCCCGCGAAGCTCGACTGGTCCCGCACACGGGAATAGGTATACGCCAACGAGTACAGCATCCCGCGATCGGTGAACCCGTTCACGCTCGCCGTGACCTGGCGCGTATCCGACTGCAGGTTGGAGTTGAGCGACAGCACCTGCCCGTATTGGGAGTACAGCCGTGACGCACCGAACGCCGCCCCGCCCGTCCCCGGCGCGATCTCGCCCGGGAACGCGTAGACGGGCCGGTTGCCCTCGTTCGCCAGGCGGAACTTGGGCACCGTGTCGAGATTGAGGTCGCTCACGCCAAAGAGTGCGACGCCCCGCGCATAGGTCCCGTCGACGGAGACCGTGATGCGCTGGAAAAGCCGCCGCTGCACGCCAAGCGACCCGCGCCACGCACGCGGCGCCTCGAAGTCCGGCGCAAAGGTCGTCACCGCGTTGCGCGCGCCGAGTCCCAGAGTGTCGGCAGGGAACGCCCCGCCATTGCACGTCGACGGGGCATCCGCGCCGTCATAGTAGCCACTCCAATCCGGGAGCGGGACTTGCGGTCCCACGCACACCAGCTGCGTCTCCGCAATGCCGTTTTGCGACTGCAGCGAGGAGAAGAGCGATTGCGGCGGCGGCGCCCGGAACTCGCCGAAGCCACCGCGCACGATCATGAATGCCGGCGTTCGGCCTCCGCCGCCCCCACCCCCGCCACCCCCACCACCACCTCGACCGCCACCACCGCTGCCCTGGCCGACGAACCACGTGAAGCCGACGCGCGGGCTGGCATGCAGCTCCGATGGCCAGTCGTTGGTGTTCCGATGAAACAGCGTATCGATCGCCTCGTTGTACGCGGGCGCGCCGCCATACTCGGACGCCTCGAGCCGCGCGCCGTACGTGACCTGCAATGGCCCCGAACGCCACGCGTCGCCGAGGTAGGCCGCCGCGTTGAGCGAGCGCGCATTGGTGTTCTGGATGTTGAATTCCCGCGTGTACGTCGCCGGCGAGTCGGCCAGGAATTGCCCGAAGGTGTTGTACGTCCAAACGCCTTCCTGATTGGGCGTGATCGTCTGGCCGAAGCGCGCGATGTTCAGGAGGCCGCCCAGCTTGATCCGATGCGACCCCTGGCCGGGAATGATCGAGAGCTCGTCCGTCGACTCGATGTAGTCGTTGAAGGTGCTCTGCGGCAACGCGGAGCTGCCGCCGAAGGTGAGCGACGACACGCCATAGCCCAGCTGGTCCGTCGCATCGCTGTCCGCGAGCTCGGGCACGATCGTCACCCGTCCGTTCGGCAGGCGCAGATACGGATCGAGGCTCGTCTGCTGGTGCGTCACGTACGTCCGCAGATCGTTGATCGTCGCATCGCCAAGATGGGACGTCAGCGCCAGCATCAACCCGCCCGCCCCCGTGGCATTCGCCGTGCCCGAGGTCGGGATGGAGAATACCGACACGCGGCTGCCGTCCTGCGCGGTCGCCCGGTAGTCACCCCGCAGCGTCAGTGTCTCGTCGTCCGAGATCAACCAGTCGAAGCGCTGGAAGGCGACGACGTTGGTCACCCCGCGAACGGCCGGTACCGAGGCAGTCGTCAGGGGCAAACCGAGTTTGCTGACCTGGTTCACGAACGCGGCAGCCGTGTCCTGCGAGATGCCGAGGGGATTGAGTGTTGACGGTCCAGCGTTGAGCAACGAGACCAGGTTGTCGTATCGATGGTTGACCATGACCGCGGTGAATGAGAACACGCGGTCGCGCACGATCGGCCCCCCTAACCCGCCGCTGAGCTGATACTGGTTCCGCAACTGGCCAAAAGTGGGCGGAACCCCGCCGGTCGCGAAAGCCAAGTTGTTGTTGCGCAGGGTGAGTCCGAACGACCCCGCGACATCGTTGGTGCCACCCCGTGTGGTCGTCGCGATCTGGCCACCGGTGAACTGGCCCCGCGACACGTCGTAGCTGTTCGTCACCACGCGGATGTTCCGCACCGCTTCCGTCGGCACCGACGCGCCGGCGAAGCTCAAGCCATCGACCGTCGTCGCGTTGAGTGTCTGCCGCTGGCCCGCGACTGAAAACGCGGTGGCACTCGTGTCCGTCGCGCCCATGCCGACGACGCCAGGGGACAGAGTGGCGAGCGTCGCGAGATCGGTCCCGTCGATCGGCAGCTTGTAGATCTGCGACGGTGTGAGCGTCATCCCGGTGCTGCCGGCGTTCGCCGGATCTGGCCCGGTAGGCCGCCGACCGGTTGTCGTCACGGTCGCGAGCGTATGGACCGCGCTCGACAGCGAAATGTTCGCGACCAGCCGATCCTCATCGGCCTGTCGCTGGATCACCGCCTCCGACGGGCTGAATCCGATGGCCTTGATCTCCACCCGATACTCACCACCGCCATCGGGGAAAACGACCGTGTACCGGCCGTCACTGTTCGTGATACGCGACCGACTGATGTGCGTATCGATCGACGTGACGATGACCTGGGCGCCGACGATCGGCTGATTCCCCGGCGGAGGTCCACTGACTTTGCCGGTGATGATGTCGGTGGTCGATCCCACCTGGGCGCCTGCCGCCGCGGGGAGGAACACCGCAGCCACCGCGGTCGCCCATACCCCCGCCGGAATCCGAGCTCGAGTGAAGTGCATGCGGGAAGTAATACGGTTTCCCGCGGGCAGATGTTGGTAGGGTGATGAAGGCCGGGTGACGCGTGACGGATGACGGGGAAAACCCGGCGAGGGACCTAACCGAAAGGCCGATCACAGCGCATCGTGATCGGCCTTGGACCGGTGGGGGCGACGCATCGCGTCGCCCGCTGTTGCCGTCGTATTTGGCGGTTGTTGTTACCCTAGACCCTAGACCCCAAACCCCAGACCCGCTCTTAGAACGTTATTCCCACCGTCAGCGGAATGAACTGCGGATTGAACGCCGACTGGAACGCGTAGTGGTAGCGGGACTCGACGAAGAGCGACAGCGACGAGAGGCCGAATCGGAACCCCGCGCCGCCGTTGATACCGAAGGCGTTGTTGTGAATGTTGCCGCCGGCACTGACACTCGAGTTGTTGACCGAAATGTCATAACTATCGTTGTAGTACCCGACGCCCCCGATCAGGTAGGGCGTAACGCCTTTCCCCTGCGTGATGTTCCACACGACGTTCGCGTTGAGTGTCCACATCTGGAGCGTCCCAGCGGACACGCCCGGCGACGATTGCATCTCGGTTGAACATCCCGTCGACCCGGAGGTTGACCGGCCAGGTGGGCATCCCGATCCCCAGCGAGGCCAGCACGTTGTATCCGGTTTTGTACGAGTTGCCGAGGGTGCTCAGGGGCCATGTGGCACCGCCGCCGGCACTAAAGGTGAGTTGGGCGCGCGCGGAACTGAGCGGGACGCTGAAGCAAGCGGCGACGGCCGCGGCCTGCAGTGCACGACGAATGGACATGGAGTGCGTTCTCCGATAAGGTGGCGCTGATGCAGTCACGATCGGAGTAAAGCAAGGCCCGTGCGAGCCGCTGGGCCGTTCCGTGGTTCAGATGCCGAGCTTGGCCTTGGACCAGACGACGATGTTCACACAGTCGGGCTTGATGACACCCGGGAGCGAGTGCGGCACCTGGCTCGGCAGGTAAATCTCGATCGCGCCGATCTCGCTGGGGCGGATGTACGTGTCCATGTCCCCTTCTTCCAGCTCGTCGTACGGTGTGCCATCAATGACATAGGTCAGACACGGCCCACAGTTCTCACCAACCGTCGGGGTCGGCTCACCGTTCGACCCCGTCGCGTAGCCGATGCAGGAGCCCGCCGCCCGCGAGGCCATGAGCGACGCCCGTCCCTGTTCGTTGTAGTCGATCATGACGCCGGTAAACGTGCCGAAAAGGTCGTGGAACTCGTTCGCCTTGTGCGAATCGATCACGTCCGCCGTCCAGAATGTCCCCATCCCCGAGGTCTTCCGCGCGTCGAATCCGACACGCTTGAGCCCCGAATCGTAGCGCGCGGAGATGACGACCGGCGGGAGTGCTCGCACCGTGCGGGCGTTGAACTGCACGGTGATGTGCAGCGGCGCTCGACTGGTCAGCTCGACGGGCATCGTCACCGGCTCGTACCCCACCTCGCGGACGACCAGGATGCGGGTGCCCGACGGCAACTGCCGCAGCGCGAAGTCTCCGCCGCTGCTCGTCACCGCTGAATCCGACGCCCCGACCACGAACACGTGTGCACCAACGACCGGCTGCGTGGTCAACGGGTTCATCACGTGTCCCGTGAGCTGCGCCGAGCCTACCACGTACCGATGCGTCAGATCCGCTCGGCGCACCGCCGTTGACGCGGGTGGGGTCGCACCCGTCGCCTTGCCCGCCTGGCTATCGGGCACGGTCGCGGTCGCAGCCAACGACGCGATCGTGGGCGCCGCCAAGGCGGCCATATGCAGGGTGATCAGGGTGATCAGGTTCCCTTGAATCCGGACCGGACGACTCACGTCCGACGCTGCCGCAGCCGCACCACCGTCGCGGCGCACCGCGTGCAGGCTGCCATTGAGATCCAACGGCAGATAGCACAAGCGGAATTGTCCGCCGAGACTCGTCATCGCGTCGCGCGTGTGGCGATCGCGATGGAACCCGACTTGTTGGCCGACCTGGATCTCCAGCCAATTGACCGAGACCTCGACGTTGCTGATCGGCCGGTCCGTATCCGCATCGAGCACGCGTCCGATGATCTCCGCCGGACCTTGGGAGTCAGGGGTGTGCACGCCGCCTGGACGCACCACGTCGCGGCACGCCGACTCCGCGAGCACGGTCGCCGACGGCGTCGCGAGTGTCACCAGCAGGGTATCGCCAGCCCGGACTGTCAGTGGCGGCGACGCCACCCCCGCGCCGAGCGAATCGAGCAGCGGGTGAAATACCCCCAGCCGGACTGGCCCCGCAGTGACCGAATCGAAATGGAAGTTGCCGTCCGCGTCCGTGCGCGCCACGCGCGCCGTCCCCTCGATCTGCACGTCCGCGTGCGTCAGCGGGGTGTTGTGCAAGCTGTCGATCACCACACCCACGATCGTTCCGGACCGCGGCGCAGGCTGCTGCGCCCCGAGCGCCACACCCCCCGCGCACGTCAGCGCCAGCGCCGGGACCAGCCAGGCTCGCAAACGGTGAGTTGGAGGCGGCATGTGGGGAAAAATACACGCCTGCGCGGGGCAGGGTCCCGCTGAAACTTTGACCGCGGGGTCAGTGATCACGGGCCCGGGGGTCAGGTCAACAAATCGTTAGGGCGACCGCGCGCACCGTGGGTGGCCTTGGACCGGTAGGGGCGACGCATTGCGTCGCCCGTTGTTGTCGTTGCGGTTGTCGTTCCCTGACCCCTGACCCCTGACCGCCGCAGTTTGCCTTACCCTTACCAGCCCGGCAACAGGACAAACCCATACTGGTTCCCCACTCCCGGCCGCTGGAATGGACGCGCCACGTAGAACTCGCCGACGAGGTAGCCCAAAATGTTGACGCGCGCGGCCACCCCTGCGCTGAACACCGGGATGTTGCGCTGGTCGTTCGGATTCAACGTCAGCTCGATGTGGCTCGTGCTCGACCACGCCAAGCCACCGTCCAGGAAGGGCGCAATCTCGGTCGGCAGGTAGGGGAAGTTGATCAGGCCGAATTGCGGCACGCCGAGCAACGGGATGCGGAGCTCGATGTTCCCGACCGCCATGCGACTGCCGAGCAAACGGTTCAACAGCGGACACGAACCGACGCCCGTGAACAACGACGGGCACTCCGAGGCGTTGAACGTGGTGATGTCGTAGCCGCGGATGAAATAGGGGTCGCCGATGTACAGGGGCGACAGGCGCGGGTCTTCCGCGTCCTTCCCCCAGCGCCCGTATTGGTTGATGCGGAACGCCAGCGTGATCGGATTGGCGAAGAAGTAGCGACGATAGTCGACGTTCTCCGCGAAGAAATTCAGTGTGCCAAAGTACGGGTCGACCTCCAGGCGGTAACGTCCGCCCGCGATCGGCGAGGTAAAGCCGAAGTTCGAGTAGTCGACCACGTAGGCCGCCGACGTCTGGAACAGGCTGAACCCCGGCGGCGTCGGGAGCGGCACCTGCTGCCCGACGAAATACACCGACCCGTTTTGCTCCTGGATGTACTCGTCAGCGCGTAAGCCGTAGTGGATGTACGTGAATCCGCCCGCCAGCTCGAACCGCCGAGTCATCGAGAGCGGATACTGCCCGAACAGGTTCAGCTGCTCGTAGTAGGTGTACAGATACTGTTCCTGCAGCAGCGTCGCGGGCGTCTTCGTCCCGTTGGAGCTGACGAGGACCGTGTCGAACGCCGCGGTCCCCAACTGCAGGTACGGGAGGTGCGAGATCGCCACGCCATAGTTCCAGCGATGCCCCAGGTTGATGTAGGCGGCCTGGCCACCGATGTCCTGGACCTGTCCCGAGGCCTGGATCGTTGCGGCGATGATGTGGTCCTCCAGCTCGTCGCCGAACTGGAGCGCGACGCCACCACCGGCACCCGTCCCAAAAGGACCGCCAAAGGCGACACCGACCCCCGCCGTCGCAATGCCATCGAGCTGGAACGTCGGCCGATACGGTGAGACTGCGAACTCGCGCTGCACCGGCAACCCCAGTCGAGCGTTGGCGATCCGCTCCGTGATGACATCCGGCACGGCCGGCGGCTGCAGCCCCTGCGTCGACGACGTGTCGACCACCTGGTTGACGCCGGCCCCCGTCGCGTCGCTCGCCTCGAGAGTGTGGATCGAGTAGCTCTGACCCGGTCCCCGGAATACGTCGAACGCGAGTCGTCCGGTCTGCCGAGCCACGGACAGAGCCGGCGACTCATAGGTCAAGCCCGTGATCGCCGTCGCCACGCGCGTCACCCGCGTGATCGCGCCCGTCGCCAGGTTGACTCGGTAGACGTCCGAAATGCCATCGGGGTCGGCAACGAAGAACAGCGACTGCCCGTCGCTACTGAACTGTGGGCTGATGTTCTTCGCGCGCCCGCCGAATAGCGGGAGCAACCGCGATGGATGATCCGGCTGGGTCATATCCATGACCGCGATCTGGAATGGCCGAAACTCCAGCAGATCCATGTTCGTCGGCGCGCCGCTGTCGGTCATGAAGGCCAGCGAGTGCCCATCAGGCGACCACGCCGGCTGCAGATGCGCGTACCGATTGTGCTCGAACTGCTTGGTCACCTTCGTCCGCAGGTCGTACAGGTACAGGTCGCTCCATCCCCCCGACATGCCGGACACCGCGAGCTGCGCCCCGTCCGGGCTCCACGCCATGCCCAAGACCTGCCCGACGCCCGGGAGGCGGATGTGGCGTTCGTCGAGGCCCTTGTCCACGTTGAAGATCTCGATCTCGACGCGGCCGTTCTCGAACGCGGGCACCGCCATGCGCTTACTGTCAGGGGACCAGGAGCCGGACGAATTGGTCCACGACAGCACGTCGAAATGTGGGTTCGAGTTCGGGCTCGTGAGATGGTGCAGCACCTTCCCCGTCTTCGCGTCGGCCACGAGCAGGTCCTGGAACGGCAGCCCGCGAAACCGAATGAGCGAGATCTTGGATCCATCAGGGCTCAGCACTGGCGCGAGGTCGAAGGTGTTGAGCGTGAGCCTGCCGAAGGGCTGCTTCCCGAGCAGCTCCGGCATTGTCCTGGTCTTGGCGTCCGCGAGCAGCTGGGTCTTGATCGACGCGATCCACAGCTTCGACAGGGAGTCAGTCGTAATGCCCAGCACGGCCCGGACCGCCGGCTCGAGCCCCGATCGCAGCGAGGCGCGATAAATCGTCGGGATCACGCTGTCCCCGAACGTCCCGCCGATGAAGGCCCACATCGCCTCACCGTAGCGATAGGCGAAGTACTTGGGGCTGTTCAGCTTCTTGATCCGCGGCAGGTCGTTCCGCAGCGCCGCGTCCCGCAGGAACATCGTGGTGTTGGGGTCGTACCGGCCGAGCGACAGGTACTCCGCCATTCCCTCGATCGACCACTGCGGCAGCCGCTCGACGTTACTCAGCCCCCCGCGTTGCGCCCCGGCGACGTCGAACTGGAACACGTGCACCAACTCGTGCCCCAGCACGTGGTTGTCGTCCCAGTACGCGCCGGTGAACGGCAGGAGCGCGCGGCTTCGAGATGGCTCGGTGACGCCGCCGACTTCCTCCGGCAGATACCCGACCACGTTGTTTTGCTGGAATGCGGGGTCGTCCGCGTACAGCACGATGGGTTTCTTGGTGAACGTGTCCCGCATCGCCAGGGAGTGGCGCACGTACCAGCGCTCGGCCATCCGGGCGGCATCCTCGACCGCCAGCGATTCGGCCGGGTAGTAGTAGATGTCGAAATGCTCGGTGTGCAGCGTCGACCACTTGAAGGTCTGATAATTGACCTTGTTCTGACCGAAGTACTGCGCGTCTGCCCGCCGCGGGGCGCCGACGGCCATCAGGCACACAACGCCCGACAGGAACGCGATACGCAGGGGCCACGCATGCGTCGCCCTCGGCTGCCGCACCCGCACATTCGATCTGGTTCGCACGGACTTCGATCCAAACATCACACCATCCTCTTGCTGGCACCGGGGAAGGCCTCCCCGGTCGGGTACATCCGCATCAAGCGTCCCAAATAATACGTCGCGTGCAGGTCGTCGCTAAAGCTGACACACGTTCGAGATGCGACAGGGCGAAGCCACCCACGCATTGATTCGCCCTCGCGACCCCGGGCCGTAAGTGCCCCACCGGTAAATGAACGGGCCGGCGATCCGTTTTATGACAGACGTGCCAACTCAACTGCGGGGCCAGGGGTTGGGGGGTCAGGGACCAGGAACAAATCGAAGGGCCAGTGGCTGCGCACCGCGACCGACCTTGGACCGGTAGGGGCGACGCAGTGCGTCGCCCGTCGTTGTCGTTGCGGTTGTCGTTCCCTGACCCCTGACGCCCGACCGCTGACCCCGCCGTTTGCTTTCCTGTCCTCCCCTCTTTCCTGTCCTCCCCTATTGATGCGCCAGCGCCGGCATGATCGACTGTACGGAGCTCAATCGCTCACCGAGCGCGGCCGGCACCACCTGGCACGCCGCCACCGCCGCGGGTCTCGCATACCGCCGCAGCGCCTCGCGGGCGGGCCCGAGCACCAGGTCGCCCAGTACGACACCGAGCGAGCCAAGCACGACAAGCTGGGGATTCAACACATCGACGAGCGTGGCCATCCCGGACCCCAACCACCGCGCGGACTCCGTGACCACCTCGACCGCGTCAGGGTCGCCCGCCAGCGCCGCATCCACGATCGTGCGGATCTCGGGGGTGGTCGGCCAGCGCGCCGGGAACATGCGGTGCGCCAGCAGCGTCAGTCCCCGGCCCGACGCGTACTCCTCCCACCCGCCGCCTGCCTTCACACGAGCGTCGTCCGGGGGAGCGACACGTAGCGTCGCCAGCTCACCCGCAGTCTCGCTCGCCCCCCGCAGGATCTTCCCGTGCACGATGATCCCGGCACCCATCCCGGTACCGTAAACCAGGAAAATCATGTGCTCGAGGCCCGCCCGGATGCGCCCAGCCCCAAACCAGAACTCGGCCAGCGCCCCCGCCTTGGCATCGTGGTCGAGATACACGGGCAGCCCCGGGAACCGGGCCTCGACCGCGTCCTTGAGTCTCAGATTATGCCAGCCCGGGAGGTTGGGCGGATTGATGATCACCCCCTCGATTGCCCGAAGCGGTCCCGGCGAGACGATACTGATCGCCTTGGGCGTCCGACCCGCCGCACGGGCCGTCTGCAGCGTCTCATCGATCAACCCAGCAAGCGCGGGAAATGTGTCCGCGAACGGGCGCGCCCCCTCCGTCGGGTGGCTCACCCGCTGCAAGGTGTCGCCCGTCACCGTCGATTCTACGATCGCAGTCTTTGTCCCGCCGATGTCGACGCCAATGATCGTGTCCATAAATGATCGTCGATTGACTGTGGGAGCTGGCCGATTCGACGCCGTTCGTGGTGCCGTGGGCCGCGCAGGCGGCGTGGTGCCGCCCCTCTAAAGGCGAGCGGAGACCACGACGAAGCTAACGACGACGGGTTGCGAACGGGCGCACGACACGGCGCTGGTTGGTGCGTACCGCGACAATCCCGGTCACGACACCCAGGAGGATCAGGACGCACCACGCGACGACGGTCTGCGTGGTGGGTCCCGGGCTGCGGAGGGGAGGGCGCGCGAGCGGATCGCCAACGACCGTAAACGCCGCCCAGTCTGCAGTTCGCACACCGCGCGCGATCGCGTCGCGCTTCGCGGACTCGAGCGCGTCCCCCACCGGGAGACCGCGGGCCATCGCGGCGTAGAACGCGGCCACGATCGGCACAATCGCCCGGTCGCCCACTCGCCACTGCGTCGCCACGACCGAGCGCGCTCCGGCAGCGAGCAGAGGCACGGTCAGCCCCTGCACCCCATCGCCGTCGATCACGACCCCGCCCGCGGTGCGGCACCCCGACAACACCACCAGATCGGCGTCGAGGCGCAGTGACGCCAGTTGCATCGGCGTCACGAAGCCGGATTCTCCACTCCCCGCCGCGAGCACCAACGCGGTCCGCGCCACACTCCGCTCATCGACGAGCGCGTGAGTCGCGACATGAATCACGCGATACCCATCGAGTGGCGCATGCAGCAGGTACGCGGCGCTCGCCGCCTCTCGCAACCGGACGTCGGCGGACGGCGCGTACCGGGCCACGAGCCGCGCCTCCTCCGCGGACGCGCTGAGGCGCTCGAGGCCACCGTTCGAATCGGCCACGTCGCGATACGGATTGACCGATGTGCGCTCGGCACCCCCCGGCAGCACTGGAAACGCGGGATCCCCCAGCGCGAGCAGTCGTGGCGGCCGCCGATCCCCGCCGGCCGGGTGCGGTCGCCGCCAGAGAGCTCGCAGTACGGCGGCCGACGGAGCGATCGTGATCGCATACTTCGCCGCCAGCGGTTCTCCATCCGAGGTGCGGAGCGCGTCGAAGGGAACACGATAGATCGGGCCGTCGGGCACGATGATGAGATGCGTCACGTCGGGTCCGAGCTCGCGCAGGGCGACACCCAGAAGCGATCGGCCGATCGTGGTCGACAGCGCGACTGCATCATCGCCGCCCTCGAGCAACGCCACGAACCGCTCGATCGGGCCCAACAACGAGTCCGCACTGGGAGCCGTGTACGCCTGCAACACCGCAGAACGCAGCCCAAGCGGCGACCGGACCGGAGACTGCGCGATGACGAACACGGTGGTGGGTGCACCATAGGCACCGGTGACGAATTCCACGAAGGCCGTATGGCGATCCGGCAGCACGGCCGCCACCGAGTCCGCCTCACCCTGTTCGCCAGTGGCGCGCGCGGCAACGTCCCCGCTCCGGGTCAGGCTGCCCGGCGGCTTCGCTGCCGCGTCCGACGACGTGTCCACCGCCGCGTCGCGCAGCGCGGCGAGGCGGACCAGCCGATTCGCCAGATCGCGCGCGCGACGTCGCTCGGCCAGCGCAAACGCGACCGACGGACGCTGCGCCGCCAGCACGGCAAGCACCGTCGCGGTCGCGGCGTCGCGGTCGTTCGCTTCGGTCGCTCCAACCTGAAAGACGTACGGCCGCAGCGCGCGGTCGGTGAGCGTGCCGCGCCAGGCGTCGAGCTCGTCCTCCGCGGCCGTCATCTCGAGATCCGTTCGGTCCAAGAGACCTTGGCGCGCTTCGGTCTCCGCCAGAAATGCCCGCGCGGCATATCGCATGACATGCTCCGCGGTATCGAGGGTCTGCAGGTACCGCGTGAAGGCCGCACCTGCAGCCGCTGGCCGATCCTCGGCGAGCGCGAGCCGGCCCCGATCGACATCCAGACTCGCGTACCACCGCGGTTGCCGACGCGCCCGAGATAACGCTTCCGCAGCCACCAGCGAGCGCTCGGCGGCCGGCAGATCGCCGGCACGAATATCGATCGCGACAAGGTCTCGCCACTCCTCGAACTCCGCCGGGTCCCCGATCTTGTGGTCGAAGTCGCGGGCTTGCTGCGCCAGATCGCGGGCGACCGACCACTGCCCCGCATCGACGGCGAGATCCGCGCGGTACGTGCGCACGAGCGCCCGCCCGCTCTCATCCTGCATCGTGTCGTACAGCGCCGTCGCGCGATCGAGGTAGGTCCCCGCACTCACGAGATCGTTGAGCAGGAGCGCCACGGACGCGAGGCCGACATTCGCAGACGCGAGCGCGTACAGATTGTGCGATGCATCCGCCTCGGCTTGCGCGGCGAGCACGTATTCCTTGTACGGCCCGATGTCGCCGCGGTTGTGGAAAATGTCTCCGTGGCGCATCAGCGTCTCGGCCAGCGTTGCGCGGTCGTGCACCCGACGCTCGATCCGCTCGACCGTGGTTAACACGACCGCGCTCGAGTCGTACGCAGCGCTCAACTCGAGGCCAAGCGCGAGGGCGCGTAGCGCACGCGCCTCCTCGCGCGGTTCACCGGCGCGGTGCGCGAGCACCGCGGCCGCCCGCGCGCGCGTGGCTGCGTCCGGATGGGACAGCACGGTGGCAAAGAGCGCCCGGCGCACGGCGATGGCAGCCTCGAGGTCGCTCACGTGGGGAGGGATCACGCGCGCCGCGGTATCGAGCAACGCGTTGCCGATGGAGATCCCGAGCTGCGCCGCGCGATTGACCGATCTCCCGACGAGCGCCTCGCTCTCCGCTGTGCGATCCGGGATCGAGCGAGCCATGACTCGGGCACGGACAAACGCACTGTCCGCGCGGGCCTGCAATCCCCGGGCGTCATACGACCAGCCGAGGCCCAACGCCGCGTAGACCGATACGGCATCGGCACCCGAGACACCCGCCTGGCGCGCGCTCGATGCGACTGGCATCAGCGCCGTCAGCGCCGCGTCGGCGTCATCGTATCGGTAGGTGAACCGCGCGATGGTCGCCAGGCCGAGTGCCGAGAGTCGGTCGCCCGGGTCTGCCGCGACCGCCTTCGCCCACCGCGCTTCCACAACGCTCGCACTATCCCCCTCGACCGCTCGCAGCGCATGCGCCACGACCGCGCGCGCTGAACTGTCAGCTCCGCCGGGCGGGATCGCGATGAGGGCAGCCCCAATGGCGTGGAGGAGCATGCAGGGAACTTAGGTGACCTGGGCCGGGACCAGGGGTCCGTGGGGCTCGGGTCGGGGAACAAATCATAAAGCCGACCGCGCCCCGCGGCTGCCCCCGGACCGGTAGGGGCGACGCATTGCGTCGCCCGTCGTTGTCGCGGCGGGGGTTGCCGTTCCCCGAGCCCTGGCCCCCACCCCTCAGTGCGTCACCACCGTCCCCATTTTCACCACCTCAAAATCACTCCCCTGGAGCTGCGTCATCGCGTGCAGCTCGTCGTCACTCCACCGCGGGTCGGGTGCGCCGCTGACGAAGAACGCGGAGCCGTTATCGGCCAGGAACATGCCGTATTTCTGCAGCGCTTTGAGAATGACCTGCACGTGGGCGGGGAATCCGGCGATGTTGACGCTCGCCTTGAGGCGCACGCGCATACCCATGGGCGGCAGGCTGCTACTCGTGTCGGAGCTCGCATAATGCCGAGCTGGAGCGACGTAGGCGTGCCGCGTGGTCGGGCAGGTGAAGCGCAGCGCATGCGTGATCGCGCCGTGTAGCACGACCTCGTCGTAGCGCACGAGGCCCGCCAGGATTGGGAGCCCGGCGGCATCGGCCGATGTCCAGCCCGCAGGGCGCAGCGAGTCCGATGCGAGATTGAAGACCGCGCCGGATCCGGCAGTCCAACTGGCACCACCGTTCACCGGCACCGCGTCAAACATCTCGTACAGCTTCCAATGGTCAATGTCGACGATGAGCACGTGCCGGTCGCCGGTCCCGCTCGGCCCACCTTCGATCGGCGCGTACGGCGGGATGGGATAGGGGCCGGGGTCGCTCTCAGAGGCATAGTTGAAGCTCACCGGCACGAGTGGCTGCGTGCCGTGGACCACCACGTACGGAATCCCGTTCGGCGCGCCGTCCCACACAGTACCAAAATCCGGATGCAACGGGCTCGAAGCGCCGCAGCTCGCAATGAGCGTGTTCGAGTTCGAGTCGACCGGCATCGCCGACACGTCGGCGTTCCAGGCGTTGTCAGCCGGAAAAAATTGCCGGCCGCCGAGGGAACCGCTGCCGTTCCCAAAAGCGACGAACGACGCCCCCTGAGTTCCGACGGTCGCAGCCAATGCGTTGCCAATGAATGTCGTGTCGACGGTCCACTGGGTGCTCGCGTGCCCCTGGCCATCCGTCACGATCGTCGTGGGGCTCACGCCTCCCGATCCTGGCCCGGCTAGCCACGTCACGGTTACGCCGGAATCCGGATTGCCGCGGGCATCGGTGACGCGCACGATGATGGGGTTGGCGAGCGCGGTGCCGAGGGTGGCGGTCTGGCTATCCCCGCTGACCTTGGCAATCGAAATCCCCGATCCGCCGCCCGATCCCGACCCTGGCCCGGTTGACCCCGCGGGGCTGCCGCAGCCGAGTGCCAAAGCGATGACCGCCGCCAGCCATGTGCGGTCGGCAACCGTCTCGAGGGGTGACATCGCGCCTCCGGCTAGATAGTGGATCTCGGCTAGCGGGGCGCGGCCCGGCGGCGCGTGGGCGAACTAGGCCGCCGAGCTCATGGTCTTCTTGTCCGACCTAGGCCGCTTCTGTCCATCTCGGCCCCGCTCTTCGGGCCGAGAGGTGGACGATCGAGAAAACGAGTCGTAACTCGTTGTCAGGCCGTCGCTTCCCCAGTTGTGGGGTCGATCACTCGCGTGACGCGATGGACGGCGTTCGCAGGAAATCCGCCGCGCTTCGCATGTTCGAGGATCGCATCGGCGTTCGCCGCATTGTAGACGCAGAACAGCTTGTCGCCCGTGACGTAGCTCTCGACCCACTGCACGTCCTTGCCCTCGGTGGTCATGTCGTGCAGCACCTTATTCGACGAGGCCGAGATGCCTTGCAACTCCTGCTGTGTCAGTTTGCCTGCACCGGCGAGCTCGCGCTCGATGACGAACTTGGGCATAGCGGGATCCCGGAATGGGGTGGTGAAGGAAGTGTGAAAAAGGTTGGTCAACCCTGGCCGATTGGCAACCCCCTTGTCGCTCGGGGACTCGCGCGCAAGTTCCCTTGCCATGAACGCGACAGCGGACCGCGCGCGCCACGTCCGTCCGACGCCCACTGGCGGCGCCCGGGCATGACGCAGAACCCACCGAAGAGATCGCAAGCCGGGCCTCGATCCCGACGTCGGGTGCTCATCGTCGCCATGCTGCGCGACCCGCAACTATGGGTCCCTGTGATTGCGCTGGGCGTCGGGCTCCTCGTGCTCCAGTGGGTCCGCTGAATGGCCGTCGTGACAGTGGATGAGCCAGGGATAGACGCTCGAATCCGGCAACTCCATGCGGCCGGCGTGTGGTCAGGTCTCACCGCCGGCGTCTGGCTGGGAGCGGCGGAAGCCCCCACCAAACTCGTGGCCGCGGGCCTGTCGCCCATCCTCGTCTCGCTCTGCATGGTGCTGGGCGTGTTCCTCGGCCGCTGGAGCATCCCCGCACTCGTCCGCGGGATGGGGTACGTCCGGGCTGACGTGCAACAGGCGCCGCATCTCATCGTCTGGGGAGTGCTCGGGGGGTGTCTGTGGGCGGTCGCGAACACGCTGACGGTGTTTGCCATTCGAGACGTGGGCCTCAGCGTCGCGTTCCCGCTGTGGAACATGAACAGCTTGATCGGGCTGCTGTGGGGTGTCGTCTTCTTCAATGAGTTGCGCGGGACGGCCCATGCACGACGGCTCGCCGTCATTGGCGGCGCGGTCCTGATGTGTGTCGCCGCGGCGGTCGTCGCTGCCGCCTCGACGGGCACGGTCGCCGGCGGTCACGCCACGCGCGGTATCATCGCGGCTTTCACTGCCGCCCTGCTGTGGGGCACGATGTACATCCCCTATCGGAAGGCGTACATCACCGGCCTCAGCCCGCTGTCGTTCTTGACCTTCTTCACTGTGGGCGAGCTCGGGACAATGGCCCTCCTCGCGCACGGCGACTCCGGCGGGTGGGGCAGCCTGCTGCACACACTCGTGCGGGCACGTCCCGCGCTCCTGTGGTTGCTTCTGGGCGGCTTCGTCTGGGTGATCGGCGACCTATTCCAGCAGTATGCGGCGAAGTACGTCGGCATTAGCCGCGGCATCCCCCTTTCCAACACGAACCAGCTGTGGGGACTCTTGTGGGGCGTTCTGGTATTCGGTGAACTGCGCGCCGCACCTGTCGGCACCCTGATCCAGGTCGTGGGCGGTTCGCTCGTCATGGCCCTCGCAGCTGGCATGATCGCCCTGGCGAGCGCCGATCGAGGTGAGCTCCAGGCCTGGCAGGCCGCCGCCACGCGCGAGACGGCACGCTATGGTGTCGACGAGCGCTATGCCTTGCTTCGCCGTCTCGGACAGCCCGCGTTGGATCAGGTGAAGGACCGCAACTGGATCGATTGGGTCATCATCTCGGTCGCAACCGCAGCCTTCGTCGCCGCGGCCTTGGGCGCCGCCCGCCCACAGATCCCGTTCAACGCAGGCTGGGGGATGGTGTTGGTAGGGGTCCTGGTGGCCGCGGCCGTCGTGTCCGCGATTCGGCTCCGGGGCAGAGACTGAAGGGCGAACGGCGGGGCAGGGGTCAGGGGCAGGGGTCAGGGGTCAGGGAACAATCGAAAGGCCGATCGCAGCGCACCGCGACCGGCCTCGGACCGGTAGGGGCGACGCATTGCGTCGCCCGTTGTTGCGTTGGGGTTGTCGTTCCCTGACCCCTGACCCTTATCCGCCGTTCCCCCGCCCCTGACCCCTAATCCCGCCGTTTGCCGTTCACGGCAAACTGTCATTCACCGGGATGCTATCGTGCGGCATGGCCCCGCCGATCGAATCGAAGTGGGCGCGGATGCCACGAATCGTATCGACCGACGAGACGAACCCGGACTTGCCCTGACCAGTCGCCAACACGTCCAGGTAGTACGTCCCTGGCGCGGTCGCAGGCACCGCCGCGACATAGTCGTTCGAGGTATCGACGCCTTGAGGAAACGACCCGAGGTACCCCGCGGATCCGCCGGCAACCGCCTGCGCGCTATCGCCGTACGCGAGGATGTACACCGTGATGTTCACGGTGAACTTGGGGGCTCCAATGTGGCCATAGACGACCGCGTATGGCGTCTGGCTCTGCGGACCGGACGGCGTCGTAGAGTCCAAGCACGCGACCGTTAGGGCCGCGGCCAGGATGCCAAGAGTTGTACAGAGACGATGCATTGAGCGAAACCAGCGAAGGTACCTCAACAGTAACGCGTGTGCGTTCGTCGGCCAAAGTCCACGGCTCATGGGTCGCTCCGCCGTCGCGGCCCTACGGGCTCGCCCGGCCCCCGGGCGTGAGGCATGGCCGGTGGCGCTTCGGGTGATGCGGCGGCGTGATTGCTCGAAAGGCCTGATGCAGGTGGCACGTTTGGACGATGCCTCGCGCGCGGGCCGGGTCGGTTGGGACGTTCGAGCGTGGCCGCCGCCACCCGGCGGTGGGGACCCAACAGCGCCTCGAGATCGGCCCGAAGCCAGTCCAGCAGCTGGCCCTCGCGGTGAATGGCCCAGTTGATGAGCGAACCGCCCGTCATGGCTTGGATGGCACGAGCGAGCTGCCCGACGTCGCTCGGCGCGAGCTCGCCGATCGAGATCGCCTCTCGCAGGAGGACCTCGTATCCGGCGAGCGAGCGCTGCGCTCCCGAGAGTGCGAGTGTATGGAACGCGGGATCGCTCAAATCGATCTGGAGGAAGGCCAGGTGATTGGCGAGGGCTTCGGGAGATTCGACCTGCCGGGCCATGTCCGTCGCCGCCACCAGGAGCGCGTCAAGGGGCGTGCCCGTTGCGCGGCGGGCCGCGGCGAAGCAGTCGTCGATCGACGTGGCGCCATATTCAGCGAGTGCCAGCAAGAGGCCGCGCTTGGAGCCGAACCGCTGCAACAGCGTAGCGGGCGACAAGCCCACCTCCCGACCGACCTCTGTCAGCGTCAGTCGTCCGGGCCCGACCCGCGAAATCGCGCGAATCGCCCCTTCGAGGATCTCAGCGTCGGTAGCGGTGCGAGGCCTTGGCATGAGCTAAGAGAAGGTAGCTAGTTGCCGTCACCGCACGATCCAGCCGTAGACCGGTAGGGGCGACGCCCTGCGTCGCCGTGCCGCGACCGCACGATCTAGCCATGGACCGGTAGGGGCGACGCCTCGCGTCGCCCTCCGTACACGATCACGACATTCGGGGAAAACCACGATCCGGCCCTCGGCGGGTAGGGGCGACGCATGCGTCGCCCGTCTTGGGCGTACCGCGATCGTTGAGAGGTTAGACCGGTAGGGCGACCCACCGCGCGCCCGTCCAAAAACAAGCGGGGCGCTTCTTGTGGAAGCGCCCCGCTCCTGCGTACGACCGTTGTTGTCGTACGTGTGGCTCGCTACGCGAACTGCTTAGCGGGCGCCGCCGGCTTTCGTCACGTTCTCGGCGGCCGGGCCCTTCTGACCCTGCACAATGTCGAACTCCACGACGTCACCCTCGGCCAGGGACTTGAAACCGGACCCCTGAATCGCGCTGTAATGCACGAAGCAGTCCTTCTGTCCGTTGTCCGGAGTGATGAACCCGAAGCCCTTCGCGTCGTTGAACCACTTCACTTTCCCGGTCGTGCGCATTCCGAACTCCTGCAAATTGAGACCGCGCCAGGTCATCGGGACACCCCGAGCCCAGACAGCCTCTTGACTCGCGGGAACTCTGGGTCTCCCGCCTTGAACCCCAAGCCTTAGACGGATTCCGGGCTTGTAAGCGGCGAATATAGGTGCGCCAAGTCTTGGACGCAAGACTCGGCGAGACGCCGAATGACGGTCAAAAACTGCCGTCTGCCCCTACTCTGCCACACCGACGACAAAGTACTCCGTATCGCCCCAACACGTCGTCGGCACACCGCGGTGTTGCTGGTACGCCAGGGACACGCGCTTGCCCATCGACTTCGTGATGACATCGGCAACCGAATCGCTGCGGACCGTAAAGTAGAAGATCTGCGGCATCGACCCCGGAAGGTTGGCCTGGGCCAGCTCCCCTTCCCACGTCGGGCAGATCCACCCTTTCTTCGCGAGCTTCTGCACGAACCCTGACCGCTCACCTCGTGAGTACACGAAGGACAGCGCGGACCAGGTGAAGAGCGCAAACACGGCTGCGGGGATGATGACGAGCACGAGCAGGGCGATGAGCCCCCAGTGGCGACGGTGGCGTTTGGGCGGGGCCGGCTGGGCCGATACATCCGCGGTGTTGATCGCGCGGGGCGGCATGTCGAGTGGGTCGGGCATTGGCGGGAGATCGGGAAGGAGGGAGCGCCGACGCAACTCTCTGAACAAGCCCTGCGAGAGAGTCCGGTACGAGTGGCCGCCAACTGCAGGCTAGCCAGAATGATGCCAGCCCCTGGGCTGCCGAGCAATACGAGGGGCAAGGGGTCAGGTTTCAGGGGTCAGGTACCAGGGGAGAACCGTAGAGGCCGTGCCTGATATCCGGGCATGGTTGTATTTGATTTGACGGAAAGCGCAACTCCCGCGAACCCAGCACCGGACTGATGCTCGCTTCATCGCTGCCGATAGCTTTTGGTAGTCGGTGTTCCCTGACCCCTGGCCCCTGACCCCTGACCCCCGCTCTTTTGCTCCTCCGCCGCACTACCGTCACCGCCGACGTCGGTGGCGTGCCCATCGGATCCGCGCACCCCATCGTGGTGCAGTCGATGACCAACACCGACACTGCCGACGCAGCGGGCACGGCAGAGCAGGTGGTGGCGCTGGCACGCGCGGGTTCGCAGCTCGTCCGGATCACGGTCAACAACGACGAGGCAGCGGCGGCGGTGCCCGAGATCGCGCAGCGCATCGCGGACGCAGGACAGCCGGTGCCGATCGTCGGAGACTTTCACTACAACGGCCACCTGCTACTCGCCAAGTACCCGGAGTGCGCGCGGGCGCTCGCGAAATACCGCATCAATCCCGGCAATGTCGGTGGGAAACGGCGGGACGAAAACTTTCGCGCCATCATCGAGATGGCGATGGCGAACGGCAAGCCGGTCCGCATCGGCGTGAACTGGGGATCGCTCGATCAGGATCTGCTCACCACGCTGATGGACGAGAACGCGCGGCAGGCCGAGCCGCTCGACGCGCGCGATGTGTACATCGAGGCCATGCTCCAGAGCGCGCTGCGGTCCGCCACCCTCGCCGAAGAGACAGGCCTCGGCCACGATCGCATCGTGATCTCCGCCAAGGTCTCGGTCGTTCGCGATCTCGTCGACGTGTACCGCCGCCTCGCCGCCCGGTGCGACTATCCGCTGCACCTCGGGCTGACCGAGGCAGGCCTTGGCACCAAAGGCGTCGTCGCGAGCACCGCCGGCCTCTCGATTCTGCTCGCCGAAGGCATCGGCGACACGATCCGTGTCTCACTGACACCCAAGCCCGGTGGCGACCGCACGGAAGAGGTGCTGGTCGCACAGCAAATCCTGCAGTCGCTCGGGACTGCGCAGCTTCGCCCCGCAGGTGACCGCGTGTCCCGGATGCGGGCGGACGACGTCGACGTTCTTCCAGCACATGGCGGAAGACATCCAGACCTATCTGCGGGAGCAAATGCCCATCTGGCGAGCGAAATATCCAGGCGTCGCCGACATGCGCGTCGCGGTCATGGGCTGCGTCGTCAACGGACCCGGCGAGTCGAAGCACGCGAACATCGGCATCTCGCTCCCCGGCACGTTCGAGGAACCCAAGGCGCCCGTCTACGTCGACGGCAAGCTCGCGGTCACGCTGCGTGGCGACAGCATCGTCCCCGAGTTTCTCGAGATTCTCGAGGACTACGTCGCCAAGCGGTACGGAGCCGCTGAGGTCCAGAGCTAGAGCTCAACGGCGGAGTCAGGACCCGGGACCAAATCGCCAGCCTGTCGCAAGCTCGCCGTTGACGCCGACATGTAGGGGCGGGCTTCAGCCCGCCCCTTTGTCGTTGCGGTTGTCGTCCCCTATCGCCTAATCCGCAGTTATGCCCCGCGCTGTTCAGCTCCTCACTGCAATGGCGCAGCCTGGATGACGTTGTAAGTCGCCTTCGCCGGAGTAGTCGCCCCAGCATTGGCGGAGTTCACTTGCTGCGTGGTCACCATGAGCTTCTCATATTTCATCGTCGCCGTGACGTTGGAGCTCAGCTGCAACTGGGTGACGGCCACGTTCTCCATCACCCACGTCATGATGTTCTGTTGGACCGCTGTCTGGATCGTGAACTTGGCCATCACGCAGCCGGTCGAATGCACAGCCTTGAAACACCGCGTTTGAAGCAAGTTGATCGTTCGGTGCGAACTGGATCTGCACGGTACCGCCAGTGTGTTGCACGGCCATACCACTCTGCCCAGTTCCAGCCGACGGATCGGTGAACGTCACGCTCGTCGCATTCCCCAGCGGCACCGCGGTCTGACCGACCCTGGTGTTCGGCATGAACGACGTGGCATACGCCCCGGTCCCCGCCGTCATCGCAATCGGCAGGGCCACGGGACGCTGAAGAGGTCGGGCGAGAGTGGGCGCCTGCGCGGCCAGCGTCGCTGCGGTGCCAAGAAGAATGATCCCGGTCATCCATGAGACCGAGAGCGGGCCTGAACGCATTGTGCCTCCTATCGTAGTGAGTTGAGCGTGACCCCTTGCCGCTGCCCGGCTTGTCACGGGTGCAGAACCGTAACACTGCCAGTTACACGGCATGAGAGGGCGAACAGTCTCACACCGGCAACTTTGCCAGACGGCTCTCACCGCGCCCGGACCGCGCGGCGAGCGCGGCTCGAGTGCGCCATTCTCACGCTGTCGTGCACTGGTAGCCCGTGCTCACGAACGTCGCGCGAAAGCTGATCGTCGCGTTCCCCGACGAGGCGACTGGGGACCATTGGCTCAGCATCGCGTGATGCAGAAGGCACGTGGCCGACCGTCCGTTGGCAGCGACGCTCGTCAACGTCAGTTCCATGGCTCGACCCGTTTGAGTGGCTTGCTGCACTCGTCTGAACGTTCCAGCCGCGGCGCCGGGGACGATCACGCTGAGTTGGCGGCCGTCGGACTGCGCTGCCATCCGATCGCCAACCGCGGGAGTCGTGCTCGCGCCCCACGACCACGACATCACGTTGACCGCGAGGGGCTGCGCGGCGCTCGACACATCGCCCCAACTGATGCTCAGCGTGGTGTGGGCCCCTGTCGCCGGGTCCACCATGGGCTGAACTGTGGCCGAGGTCCCTGGCGGCAGGGCCATCGGGGCTCGGACCTGAGCCGCCACATCACGTCCCACCGACGGTACAAACACGACAACCAACGCAAGCATGAACAACGGCGGCCGGGCAGACATCGGTCCTCCTGCTGTCACGGGTTGAAAGCGGGTGGTCAATCAGTTACACGACCTGAGCGCGCGAAGACTCTCACGAACGCCCCGCCGTCTGCCGTCGGTTACCTGGATTCTGGGTCCCGAATCCCGAGGCGCGCCGCTTCTGCTCCTCGCACCAGGTCCAGTACGGCCTGCACGACATCCCCGACGGAAAACGGTCGCCGGATGACGCGCGTCCACGACCCCGGCGGATCACCGTGAACCGCGGACGCGAGCAACACGACGGGGACCGCGCCATGGCGGCCGCGCAGCTCCGCGAGCACCGCGCCGGTCACCGCGTCCGGCGCGCGCTCGATGGCGCTCCAATCCACCACGAGCCCACGCACCGGACCACGACCGGGAGCGTGGGCAGGGTAGGCAAGGGCCCCGGCGAGGGTCCGGGTGCCAATGGCATCGTAGCCGGCTTCCCGCAACGCAGCCCGCACCAGCGCGCGCGGCCACTGGTCCGGCATGACGATGAGGATCCGCGGCGCGGAGGGCGGCAGGGCAGGGAGATCGCCCACGGCAGAGGACGGCGACGGTTGGATGGGCGGCAACCACGTGTGGCAACTGGCACGTTCACCGGTCACCGGTACACTTTGTAGCGAGGAACGGGCCTCAGGCTCGCTACTGGAGAGGATCAATGTCATCGACATCGATGGACCGGCGGGAGTTCTTGCAGGACCTCGCGGCCGGCGGGCTCGTGCTGGTCATCACCGCAACCGGCTGCCGCCGCTTCTCTGATCGCTACGCAGCGGGAGGCGCCCAGACCGGCGGGACGTCGGACCCTGCGTCCACTGCGCCATCCTTTGCCCCGGCCGTGTATCTCCGCATCGCCAATGACGGCGATGTCACCGCCATCGTCCACCGATCCGAGATGGGCCAGGGCTCGAAGACGACGCTGGCGATGATCCTCGCCGACGAGCTCGAAGCGGACTGGTCTCGCGTCCACGTCGAGCAGGCCCCGGGCGATGACAAACGCTACGGCAATCAGGACACCGACGGCTCGTGGAGCATTCGCGGCTTCATGCAGCCATTCCGCGAGGCGGGGGCCACCGCGCGCACGATGCTGGAGCAGGCTGCCGCGCAGCAGTGGAACGTGCCGGTCGCCGATGTGCGAGCCAACCAGCACCATGTGATTCATACAGCCAGCGGGCGCTCGATCGACTACAAGGATCTCGTCGCCACGGCGCGCACACTCACCGCCCCGGCGAAGGAGCAGCTGCGACTCAAGCAGCCGTCTGAGTTCCGGTTGATCGGCAAGGGCGTCCCCATGGTCGATCTGACGGACATGACGGTCGGACACGCGCGCTATGGCATCGACCAGCATTTGGCCGGGATGAAGTTCGCCGTCATTGCTCGGCCACCCGTGTATGGCGGCAGACTCACGCGCATCGACGATCGCGCGGCTCGTGCAGTGCCCGGCGTGGAGCGCATCGTGCGGATTCCCTTCACCGCGCCGCCGTCCGGGATGTCGCCACTGGGCGGCGTGGCCGTCGTCGCCAGCAACAGCTGGGCGGCCATCAAGGGACGCGACGCACTCAAGCTCACCTGGCGCGACGGCCCCAACGCCGCGTACACCAGCGCGACATACCGAACGGCGCTGGAGCGTTCAGTGCGCTCGGCCGGCAAGGTGGCCCGAACCCAGGGCAACGCGGCCGCTGCGCTCGAGCGTGCCGCGCAACGGCTCAGCGCCGAGTACTACATCCCCCACCTGGCGCATGCCTCGATGGAACCGCCCGCCGCGCTGGCGTCGGTGACCGCGGCGGGCTGCGAAGTGTGGGCGCCCTCGCAGTCGCCCCAAGGCGCGCGCGACGTGGTCGCGAAGGCGCTCGGCATGCCGGCCGACAAGGTCACCCTCCACGTCACGTTGCTGGGCGGCGCGTTCGGACGAAAATCGATGCACGACTTCATCGTCGAGGCCGCGCTTCTCTCCCGCGCCGTCGGCGCACCCGTCAAGGTGCTGTGGACCCGCGAAGACGATCTGCAACACGACTACTATCACGCCGTCGCGGTCGAGCGCCTCGAGGCCGGACTCGACGCCAACGGCAAGGTCGTCGCCTGGCTCCATCGGTCGGCACTGCCCGCGATCAACTCGACGTTTCAGCAGAACGTGTTGTATCAGGATGAGGGCGAGCTCGGGATGGGCGTGACCGATTTCCCGTACGCGATCGCGAATCTGCGAGGGGAAGCGGGGCCGGCCACGGCACACACACGCATCGGATGGCTCCGGTCGGTCATCAACATTCCCCACGGCTTCGCGATCGCATCGTTCATCGACGAGCTCGCGCACGCGGCGCACCGCGACCCGAAGGACTTCATTCTCGACTTGCTCGGGCCCGACCACGTCGTCGACATGGCGCACGCCGGCATCACGGGTAAACCGTCGAACTACAATGCGTCGTTCGAGGACTATCCGATCGATACGGCGCGATTCCGCGGCGTCGTGGAGCTCGCGGCGCAACAGTCGGGATGGGGTCAGCCACTGAGCGCAGGACAAGGCCGCGGCATCGCGGTCCACCGCAGCTTCCTGACCTACGTCGCGTCCGTCGTGCAGGTCGAGGTGCGTCCGGACGGTGCGATCACGATTCCACGTGTCGACGTCGCCGTCGATGCGGGCTTCGTCGCGCATCCCGAACGCGCGGTCTCACAGATCGAAGGCGCGACGATCATGGGATTGGGCAACGCGCTGCACAGCGAGATCACCTTCACCGGCGGTCGCACCGACCAGTCGAACTTCGATCGGTACCAGGTCCTTCGGATGGATGAAGCGCCCCACGAGATTCGCGTGCACCTCGTGCCAAGCACGGCCAAACCTGCCGGCATCGGCGAGCCCGGCCTGCCGCCCACGGCGCCCGCACTCTGCAACGCGATCTTCGCCGCCACGGGCCGCCGGATTCGCTCACTGCCGATTGCGGACCAGTTGAAGCCAGGCGCGATAGCGGAAAGCTGAACGGCGGGATCGGGGATCAGGGGCCAGGGAACACATCGAGAAGACGGTCACGGTGCACTGCGACCGGCCTTGGACCGGTAGGGGCGACGCATTGCGTCGCCCGTTGTTGTCGTTGCGGTTGCCGTGCCTGACCCCTGACCCTGACCCCGCAGTTCAGTCGCCGCACCAAACGACTCGCCCCTGCACGTGGTATTGCTAGTACCATGCTGCTTCCACTCCCCGCCCTGCGCCGCTTGCCGCCACGAACCGCGTGGCTCCTCGTGGCCGTCGACATCATTCAATACAGCGGCATCGCGCTCATCGCGGTCCCGCTCGCGATCGGCGCCTACCTCGTGGCGAGCGCGCGCGTCGCGCTCGGCGTGCAACGATGACCGCGCGCGGAGTAGGGGCGCATGCGTCGCCTGCGCTTGTTGGGGCGACCGGACCGATGCGCGTGACCCGCAAGCGGGTCGCGGCGTGGCCGACGAACTCCAACGGCCAGCCCGTGTATGGAGTAGTGAGGGGTAAGCGAACACACTCCCATCTGACGACTCGGACTCTGACACCTCGACGCGGTACAGGTCGGTCTCCTCGTGCTCTCGACGGCTCAGCGCCTCGTACCACACTGAGCGGCGAGCAGACGGACGAGCGGGACATCTCCGGCACGTCGGCAACGGAGAGCGACGCAGCGCTCGTCGCGCGCGTGCGTGCCGGAGACGTCGCGGCGTTTTCGGGACTGGTCAATCGGCACATGCGCAACGCGTTCGGGATCGCGTATCATGTGTTGCAGCATCGCGAGGACGCGGAAGATGCCGTCCAGCAGGCCTTCATCGCGGCGCTGGCCCGATTGGACACGTTCGATGCGACCCGGCCGTTCGGTCCGTGGATCTCACGAGTGGTGCTGAACCATGCTCGCAGCGCACGACGCGCGCGCACCCGGTTGGTCCGTGGCTGGGTCGAGCCTGTCGAGACGATCGAGGCAGCGCCGTCGGCGGCGCCGGACCGCGCGGCCGAGCGCCGCGAGATCCGGGAACGTGTGCGAGAAGCACTCACGTTGTTGCCAGAGCGACAACGACTTGCCGTGCAGTTGATCGACATCGAGGGATATTCCCCGGCCGATGTCGCGGCCACGCTCGAGCTCTCGCCCGTGACCGTTCGGTGGCACCTGATGGCAGCCCGCCGCAAGCTGCGCCGCCTCCTGGCGTCGCTCGTCGGGCCTCAGCCTGAACCCGCTCCCGACGCAGAGGACGTAACATCCAACGAACAACCCCACAGTCCGACGAGCCAAGCGCAGGGCCGCTCCGTGCGCCGCCGGCCGGACTCCGAGAGGTGACCGTATATGCCAAACGATCGATCACACGACGCGCATGAGCAGCCGGTGACCGCCCGGATCGGCGAGGTGGACCCAGTCTCGACGCTGGTCCGGACGTACGCGAGCCGGCCACCATATAATGCCGTCGATTGGGATGCGGTCGCAGCGCGCATCGTCTCCGCGGCCGACGCGGAGCTCCAGCGCCGGCGCACACTCGCCGGACGCGCGGGCGTGCTGCGTTGGCGTGTGCGAGCGTGGTGGGAAATCACTGCCGGATGGGCACGCCCCGCGGTGGCGGCAGCGGTCGCGATGATCGCAGTGGCGACGGCGCTCGTGATCGCGAACCCCGCGGCGTCACCCATGACTGACAACGCGAGCACGGCCGAGATGACGGCCACGGCCGACGGTGCCGATGCGGTCATGCTTGGATCGCCGGCGACCGAAGCCGCGTTCACCGAGGCCGGTCCGATCACGCGCGATTCGCTGTTCTCGGCGGTGGTCGACGGACAATGACCAGTCCGCGCGGCCCTGAGGCCTCACCCCCTGCCGGCGCCCCGCGGCTCGTGGCCGCGCTCGTCGTCGCGCTCGCGCTCGTAACGGGACTCGTCCTGGGCGTCGCCGTGGACCGCGGGTTGCTGCTGCGTGGTCACGGCGGCCGCGCAGCCTTCGTCGGACGGGCACCCGGCGGCCGACCGGGCGCACCGCGTGATGTCGTCCGGCAACATATCGAATCGGAGCTCGCACTCACGCCGGCGCAGAAGACGCAGGTCGACTCCATCCTCTCGCAGCAGATGGCCAAGCGCCGCGCGCTCGTTGACTCGATCGGCGTCCACATGCACGCCCTTATGGACTCCACCCGCGCTGCCGTCGATCGCGTGCTGACGCCCGAGCAGCGCCAGAAGCTCGTCGCGATCCGAGCCCATCGTGACAGCCTCCGCGGCCCCGGTGGCCCCGGTCCCCGCGGGCGGTTCGGTGGACCGAAGGATTAGAGAGGCCGGGATAGGGGTCAGGATCAGGGAACAAACACAGAGGCCGGTCACGATTCACAGTGGCCGGCATTTGGACCGGTAGGGGCGACGCATTGCGTCGCCCGTCCTTGTCGTTGCGAGTTGTCGTTCCTGACCCCTGACCCCTGACCCCGGACCCCCGATCCCGCCGTTGGCTTTACTGCGGATTTCCTCCACCACCGCCCTGCCCGCCCCCACCCTGCATCCGCGCCTGCATTGCGACGACGTTCTTGTCGAAGGCGCCCTGCTGGTCCGGTGTGAGAACGCCACGGAAGTCTGCGGTCTCTTTCTTCATGAGGTCGCGCATCTGCGGGCGGCTGCCCGGGCCTTGGGACCGCAGTTGCTGCATTTGTGGCTGATATGACGTTCGAATCGAGTCGACCGTTTTCTGCTGCGCGTCGCTCAGCGTGATCCCTTCGAACATCGCCGCCATCATGCGCCCGCGCCCCCCTCCGCCGCCTCCCATTCCCTGACCGGCTGGCGCTTGCGCCTGCGCGATGACGGGTAGTGCGGCCGCGACGGCAAGCGCAACGAGTGCTGACGTAACTACGGCCAGCAACGGGTCGGTCCGTCGGTGATTGAACAACATCGGAAGCTCTCCAGGTCTGGTGGTCGATGCGGACAGGCACGGACCGTCGTGCCGACGTGCCCGACTTCGTGCCGACCCAATGTCTCCTGCTTATCCTTTCGCACGAGACCCCTTCGACGTTGGGGGGTTGTCGCGAATCCCAGCATCCGACGCTCGAGCTCGGCAGCAGATCCCCTTCCCGAAAAACCGGACCTTGTCCGCTGCGTTGTTCGTTGTGGCGGGGCCCCAGCCCCGACCACCGGTCCCTCCAGGCCCGCCGGGTTGCAAGCCTTGGCACTCCGTGGTTAGTTGGGAAGCGGATATCGCGGAGGGTTGGGCGTGATTCGGCTCACGGTGAACGGGAATACCAAGGAATTCGCGGGCGACGCGACGATGCCCGTGTTGTGGTACGTCCGCGATGAGCTCGGGCTCACGGGGACGAAATTCGGCTGCGGGATCGGCGCGTGCGGCGCCTGCACGGTCCATCTCGACGGCGTCGCCATACGGGGATGCCAAACCCCCGTCGCAGCCGCAGCAGGCAAGCACATTACCACGATCGAGGGACTGAGCCCTGACGGCAGTCACCCGGTGCAGCACGCCTGGCGGACGCACAACGTGCCGCAGTGCGGCTATTGCCAGAGCGGCCAGATCATGCAGGCCGCATCGCTGTTGGCCCAAACGCCGCAACCAAGCGACGCGGACATCGATCGGGCCATGCGCGGCAACATCTGCCGCTGCGGGACCTACGTGCGCATTCGCGCCGCGATCCACACCGCGGCCACGAACGCCAAGGCCTAGCACGTACTGGAGCGCCACGAGGCTCGGATCGAGCGCATCACACGCGCGCCGGTCCCGTCGTCTCGCTCACCCGCCGCTCACCCCACCCCCCGCACCGCTCGCCCAGGAGCCGGTCCCCATGGCACGTACGCTCCGCATCACGCTGCTGGCTCTCCGGCTGACCGGCCTCCTGTTGATCATCCTTGGCGCGCTCATCTGGACCGGCCGCGGCGATCTCGCGCAACCGCACGCAGCGCTGGGAGTGCTCTTCGTCCTGTCGCTCTGGTGCCTCGCGGCGCTCGGGTTCCGCGCGCGAGTTGGGGCGGGTCTCGCGTACCGCGCGGTTGTGTGGGGGTTCATCGTCCTCCTCTTCGGCATGCTGCAGACAGGCATGTGGCCCGGCCCACGGCACGTCTACATCCGCGTCCTGCACCTCATCATCGGCCTCGTCGCGATCGGGATCGGGGAGATGCTCGCGGCGCGGATCAAGCGCGCCCACGCGGGAACGCACGGATGACACCGAAGGGTCACGGATTTGGGTCAGGGAACAAATCGTAAAGCCGACCGCGCGCACCGTGGCTGGCCTTGGGCCGGTAGGGGCGACGCTGTGCGTCGCCCGTTGTTGTCGCGGCGGTTGGCAGTTGCGTGTTGTTTCCTTAAGCCCTGACCTCGCCGTTAAGCCTTACTTTGTGTGTACTTCCCTGATCCCTAGCCCCTGACAATTGACCCCGCCGTTGAGCTTTACAACCATGTCCCCTTCCCAGTCAGACGAACCCGATCGCCGCAACTTCCTCGGCCAACTCGTAGTCGGTGCCGCTGCACTAGCCACGGCGTCATGCGGCAAGGCGCAACCTGTCGCGCAGGCGCCCGCGCCGGCGCGCCCTCAGAGCGCTGGCGCCACCACGGCGGCAGTCGCCACGGCCACACACAGCACACCGCCCGCGAAACAGAGTTGGGACCTGTCGTGGACCGAGCGATTGACCGGCGAGCACCGGCAAGTGTTCGACAGTCCCCAGATCGGTGATGGCACCGTCTTCCATCACGCCCGGATGTTCTACACCAATTTCGGAGAGGTCTACGACCTCAAGGACGCCGATCTCCGCGCCGTCATCGTGATTCGCCATCACGGGATCCCAATGGCGTTGGGCGATACCATCTGGGCGAAGTACGACTTCATCGGAAAGGACGAGAAGCTCAAGGACCCGACGACCGGCAAGTGGACCCAGCGCAACCCGTTCATGAATGCGAAGCCGGGCGACAAGTATTCAATGGTGTGGCCCGACGGCACCCTCGATGCGCTCATCGGTCGCGGCGCCATTGTCCTCGCCTGCAACATGGCGCTCATGCACTTCTCGAGCACGATCGCCACTCGCACCAACCAACCGGTCGAAGCCGTGCAGAGCGAATGCAAGGCCGCGCTCGTCCCAGGCGTTACGCTCGTCCCCTCGGGTATCTTCGGCGTGATCCGCGCGGAAGAAGGGGGTTGTCACTACCTGCGGGCGACATCCATGGGGTGACGGGCGCTATGCGCCCGTCGCGCCCGTGGTTCCCGTCAAAATCCCGTGCCTGACCCGCGCGGCCTTGGGCGACGCGGCAGGATCGGGTTCGACGCGGATCGTCGTCTCGCGCGCGGTGCGGATCGGCACGTCGAGCGTGAGCGTCTGTGGTGGCGCCGCCGGTGTGGACCTGGCCCCGCCACGGATCACCGACGCCGAGATCGTGGTGCCGCTGGCGCTCGCGTAGCGACGACGGAATGCCTCGAAGGATGAAGGGTCCTGGATCGCTACGTCCCCGAGTTGCGTGATGCGGTCGCCCGTCTTGATGCCAGCTGTGTCGGCCGCGCTGTGCGGCGCGACGTACATGACCCGGACACCTCCCTGAGAGTCGGGCGCCGTCGACACACCCAATCGCACCACCTGCATCGTGTCCTGCGCGGTCCGCAAGCCGGCGAGCGGAAGGATCGTGTCCCACGGGATCGGATCGCGTCCCTCGATGAATCGCCGGCGGAGCTCCGCGATGGAGAAATGCATCGGGTGCGGGACGGCCGCGGCCGACACCGCGGACCACCAATCGGTCGCCGTATACCCGCGGTGTTGCTTGTACGTCGACTGGTAGAGCGACCGCATCACGTCGTCGAGCGAATGGCGGTCGTCACTCGCATCCCGAATCAGGATGTCGAGCATGAACCCAATGTTCGAGCCTTTAGGGTAATACAGCCCGCCCGACCCATCGGTCGGATCGATCCACGGCCGCAGTGACGCATCGGTCACCGCCGTGCGCGGCGCAGCGGCAACCGACGTCATGGCACCGGCCATTGCGCTGAAGAACCCGGTCGAATCCACGATGCCGCTGCGAACGGTTCCCAGCGCCCCGTAGTAATCCGTGACGCCCTCGGACTCCCACAGCCACTCGGTGGGCTGCGCGTCGTCGTATCGGTACGGCACCATGTCGGCGGGACGGAGCCGCTTCACGTTCCACGCATGGAACATCTCGTGTGAGTAGAGACCCGGCAGCAGCGGGAGGTCCATCCAGTCGGGGCTGATCTCGTCGAGCTGTGAGTCCTGGTGCTCGAGGCCTCCGCCGTTGGGATGCGGGTCCGCCACCTGCAGCACCGTGTACGTGCTCCACGGCATGTCATGAAAGACGGCCGCGTGGGCGGGCGCGATCCGCGCGAGCCAGTCGAGCCACCGCGTCATCCGCTGCCCCGTAATGAGCCCGGCCGGGTAACTCGCTGCGCGGACCCAATGGTCCTTGGGCCCGCCAGCGACCGCACTTACTGCAATGCTGTCGAGATCGAAGTTGCCGACGAAAAACGGCATGTCGACGAGGTCGTGGTAGTTGGACGCCGTGAAGACGTGCACGACGTTGTAGTCGTGATGCATCCCGCCCGTGCGCCGCGTCGCGCTGGCGGTCATCCCGGTCGCGACCCGCCAAGTACTTGGTATCTCGATGTCCACCTCTGCCGGCCAATTGAACCCCTGACCCACCGGGTACATGAACAGGTTGGTCCCGTTGAAGAACGCGAAATCAGGACGGGTCCACGCAACCGCGCGATCGTTCGTGTCTGCGAGGTAGTCGAACCCGACGGTCACCGTGGCGCCAGGTTTGAGCCCATCGAGCTGCCAAGTCTGAAAGTCCAGCTGATGCCACTCGACCGGGCGATCGGCCGACGTCGGCGTGAAGCTCGAGAGCCGACGCGCAAACCACAGCAGGGTATAGTGGCCCGGCGTCCAGGCAGGGAGCGCCAACACCACGGGTCCCGGCCCAGTCACGCGAAAATGCATCGCCACCTCGAGCGAGCGGGCAGCGGTCGTCCCGGAATCGACGGTCACCTCGTACGAGACACCGGTGATCGGAGCTGACTGTGCGAGATGCGCCGATCGCGTCATCGGCATGCCCTGGCCAAGCGCACGCACGGGGGCGGCGCCGAGCCAGAGCGTTGCGACGAGCGCACCTGCACAGGTCGTGGAGGCAACGGAGAGTAAGCGAAGCATCAGAGTCGGAAGGAGAGAGACGAAGGAGATACGTGACACGTGTGCGCCGAGCGAGACGGGTGACACCCGGTGCTTGGACACCGCGCGCCGCTCGAATGGCTAGTATGCAGGAGAAGCTGTGCCGAACGGAGCCCTCTGTCCACTCTCCGCGACGGGTCATCGCCGCGCACTGCGCTAGCGCCCTGGACCCCCCTCCCCGCGGTCCGAGTAGTACGCGTCGATGCACCAGTGCGTGATGTCACTCTCGAGCGTGAGCAGTGGCCGGCGGCAGGGAATATCCGTGTCGCGAATGAGGGCCTTCATGAAACCAACGGCTCGCTCGGGCGGAATCCCCCGGTCGCGCAAGTGGCCCACATACGCGTCGACCAGGCGGTGCAGCCGATCGGTCGCGTCGCGTTGCGCGGCGATCGCCTCGTCCGTGAACGGCTGATGGGTCCCATCGCAAACCGCTTCGACGAGCGCCGCCCGGATCTCCTGCGTGGGCGGCTCAGTCGGCTGCGTCGAGGGTTCGCGACGAGTTGGCGTGTCCGCCCGGCGATCGCCGGGAGGAACGGATTGATCAGCCATCGCGAGCCCCCTCTGCAATCGCGGGGCCGAAGGCCGTCATCGGGCGACTAGGCAACGCCGAGCTCGACGATTCGCCGAAGGTAGGGGTGGACCGTTGACCCGTGACGGCGGTACAATCGGTAATGGCTTTGGCACGTCCGGATCCGCGACTGCCATATGGCCGCGCGAAAAGCGCAGGCTGCATGTGACGAACCCTTGGCCGTACCACGCGGCTGACAATTGGCGCGAGCGCGTCGAAGCCGCGCTCAGGGGCACGTTCGTGCTCGAGCGCGAGTTGCGCGCCGGGTCGACGAATCGCGTGTTCGTCGGCTCCGAAACGGCGCTGGGGCGGCGTGTCGTCATCAAGATGCTGACGCCAGGCGTACCCGGAGGTGAGCAGGAGGCCGAGTTCCGCCGCGAGGCGGTCACCGCCGCGCGCCTCCACCACCCGCACATCGTTCCGATCTTCACGATCGGCACAGTGCTCGGAGTGCCGTATTTCACCATGCCGTTCATTGACGGCGAGTCGCTCCGCTCGCGCCTCGATCGCGCCGGCGCCCTCCCGATCGACGCGGCCCTGCGCATCGTGCGCGAGATTGGCAGCGCGCTCGCGTTCGCTCACGAGCTCGACGTCGTCCACCGGGACGTCAAACCGGAAAACATCGTCCTCGAGCGTGGCACCGGACGCGCGCTCCTTGGCGACTTTGGCATCGCCTGCGCACTCGGCGATTCCAGACGCGTGACTCCCGCCGGGATGACGGTCGGGACACCGGTCTACATGTCCCCCGAGCAGGTGGACGGCCTCGAGTTGGACGGCAGGTCGGACACATACAGCCTCGGCCTAGTCGCGTGGGAAATGCTCGTGGGCGTCCGACCGTGGAGCGGCACGTCACTCGACGACGTGATGTATCGCCAGAAGCACGTCGCGCTGCCACCCCTCGAGACATACGCGAGCGACGTGCCCAGGCGCGTCGTTGATGCGATCGAGCGCGCGCTCTGCAAAAATCGCGAGGAGCGCTGGCCATCGGTGGCCGACTTTCTGGAGGCGATCGAGCCCGCCGCGCAATCGGCATCGAGCCAAGCTGCCCCGTCGCGCCAGGCTGACGGGTTCCCGAGTGCGGAGTGGACACTCGCCACGCCGTGGGACGAGCGTGAGGACGTCACTGCCGCGGCGCCTGCCGATCCGGCAGCGGTACCGACGGTCGCCATGGCGGCCCGCCACGAGGCGCAGAGACCGAGCGGCGTCGCTGCGCGGCAGGAATTGCGCCCCGTCGCATTCCGAGAATCGCGTGCGCGCGACGCTGCGCAGGAACGCCGCCGACAGCGCGTCCGATGGATCACCGCGGCGTGCTGCGCCGGGATCGTCACCGCAGGCCTGGCCGCGGCGATGTCCGGTCATCACGGGATCGTGCGCTGGTCCTCGACGCGTGGTGACGTCGCAATGGACACGCCTGCCCAAGCGTCAGCAGACAGCGTGACGATCGACACCGTCGCAATGCCCGTTGCTGCAGCGGCCCTTGCGTCGCTCGAGCCCGTCACGCCCGCGCATTTCGACGACTCGCTCGCGCTTCCTGCGCTGGCCACGCCGGCGTGGCACGTGACCGAAGCCCGCGCGCACGCGGCGCCGCGCGCGAGCGAACCAGGCCCGAGCCCATACGACCCAGTCCGAGCGCGTGCGGCAACCGCGACGCTCTCGCTGCAGGCCTACCAGGCCGCCGTCGCAGGCGCCGCGCTGCTCCAGGCGCCGGCCGCTGTCGCACCGCTACAGGTCGGGAACGACACGAATACCCCCGCGACCGGTGTCCGAGTCGCCCCACACCGAGCGGCACCCAGCAACGCCGCAACGGGATCCCCGATCCAAGACTCTTCGTCCCCCGCCGTCGGCGTCCGCGTGCACACCCCTCCGCTCCGCACGCCATAGAGCTCGCGCTCCGAGACCCGGACAACCATTTGTGTACCGGTGTCTACTTTCTCCTCACTCCTTTCTACGCGTCCCGGAACGCGCGCGTCGTCTCCTTTCTCCTCACTCCTCTTTCCTCTCTACGCGTCCCGGAACGCGCGCGTCGTGACGGTCGGGGTGCGCATTGTGATGCTCGACCACGCAAGACCGCGCACTGTGCGCTTTGTCACCGCTGAGACCGCCCGTGCGGCCGACATTGTGGGATGCGCAATCGCATCTCCGTTTCTCCAACGAGTCATGGACGAGGTGAAGCGTCAGCCACCGGGCGCCGCTGGCCTCGACGACTCCACCAAGCTCGAGACGGACGAGGGCCCGTTCCCCGCATTTGGTGTGACGCCCATCCAACCGTTGCAGCTGTTTGTCGAGATCGAGACCCTGAGAACCCTGGTGGCCGACGCACTCGAGGCGCTGCGATGGAGCGAGACGCGGATCTGCACGAGCCCCGAGCGCACCGCCGCCTGGCAACGGGCCGTCGACCAACGACGCCGCTTCCTCACCTGGCTCACCGCACGAGGCCATGAGAAGGTCTTCCTCGCGATGTACCCGGAATACCTCCTCACGCACGAGCTGGATGAGGCGGACGGATCCGAAGATCAACTCACCTGACGCCTGCGGCTTCCGCGAGGTAGTCGTTGTAGGAGTGGCGCGCCCACCCGGCGTAGTGCGTGTTCGAGTGGTTCGTTTCATCTAGCACGGCCAGCATCGCGGGAAGCCGCTCGCCGTAGTCAGGCGTTCGCAGCGCGATGGCCATGACGCCCAGATCGGCCGCGTCCAACCCCTGATAGGCCATCTCCAGATATGCACGGCTCGCTTGTCGGAGCTTCTCCGCCTGTGCGTCCGCGGGCGTGCCGTCAGCGGGGCTACTGAGCTCGTACAACATCAGTGTGAACCGTGGAAGCGCCGACAGCAGCATCCGCCGATCTGCGACACTCCCCTTCAACAGCTTGTTCTGAATGTCGCCGTTGACCGTCAGGTGAGCGGGACCGGCCATCGCACGCACGGCGCGATACGCCTCTGCCAGCCCCGGAAGAAACCGTAGATTGCCCGCTCCCTTGTTCTCCGGTCGTTGCTGCGGCTCGATGTCGAGGTGAATGCCGTCGAACCGCTGTGTGGCATGTTCGCGGTTGAACTGCACGATCGCCTGGACGTGCTCCAGAAGTTTGTCGCGCGGCTTGCCCGGCTCGTCCGCATCGGTGCTCGACAACAGCGCCTCGACACGCACGCCGGATCGATGCAGTACCTCGATTGCGTGCATGAGCTCGCTCTCCTCCGAGGGGAGGTCGCGACTGCCCACCGAGACATAGACCTCGGTCACCGCGTTCGCCTGGCAAAAGTCCCGCAACGTCTCCGCCGCGCGCGGTGCGGCGAAGACAGATGCACTCTTCCAAACCCAGAGTCCATGGAGCGTGGCACCGGCTCCGGTCGTGCTCGGACGTGCCGCCAGCGTCGACAGGAGGATAATGTGTGTCAGCCATCGGACTCGGCGCCCTGGCGGCGTCAATCGCAGTTTCGGGGAACGCACGTCCACGATGCTAGGCCGGACGGCTCGGAGCGTCCAATACTTTGGGCGGATCAACACGATAGCGGCGCGCTATGACTGCGTGGCATCGCCGCATACCCGCCCCGCTGTCGTCGGCCATTCTTGACCACTAACCCCCAACGCCTGGCTCGTATACCTTGATCGCGAGCATCCGATCGGCGCAGTCTACACGAGGATTGTGGCTTGGAGCTGCGTCACCTGCGCTACTTCGTCGCCGTTGCCGAGGAACGCCACGTCGGGCGCGCGGCCGGCCGCCTCAACGTCTCGCAACCGTCGCTGTCCGCTCAGATCCATGATCTCGAGCGCGAGCTGGGCGCACAGTTGTTCGAGCGCACACCGCGCGGCATGCAGTTGACGCCGGCCGGCGAGAAGTTTCTGGCCCATGCGAGACGGACGCTTCGCGAAGCGGATCACGCCGTCGGTGCGGTCCGCGAGACGGACCACTCGGGGGATCGAGCCGAGTTGCGCGAGGCCCTGCAGACGTCGCTCGGCGCCAACTACACGATCGACCAACAGTTGGGGGGACGTAACTCGCGAGTGTTCGCCGCAACGGAGACCGCGCTGGCCCGGCGCGTCGTCGTCAAGGCGCTCCCGCGTGGACTCGCGGCCGGTGTCAGCGCAGAGCGATTCCGTCAGGAGGTGCAGTTCGCCGCGCGCCTGACTCATCCGCACATAGTTCCCGCCCTGGCGGCGGGCGGTGATGCCGAGCTGCTCTATTACACGATGCCATTCGTCGAAGGCGAGTCGCTCCGGACTCGGTTGGGCCGCGAGCGGCAGCTACCCCTCGACGATGCGCTCACGATCGCGCGGGAAATCGCCGACGCGCTCGCGTACGCCCACGGCCAGTCCGTGGTGCACCGGGACATCACGCCGGACAACATCCTGCTCGCCGCCGGGCACGCACTCGTAACGAACTTCGGCATCGCGCGGGCCGTGAGCCGCGCGGGAGAGTCGGGCTTGACCGCGCCCGGCGTGATCCTGGGTACGCCGGCGTACATGTCGCCCGAGCAGGCTGGCGGAGCGCCCGACGTGGATGCCAGGAGCGATATCTACTCGTTGGCCGCGGTGTTGTTCGAGATGCTGGCGGGCGAGCCGCCCTTCACTGGCGCCACCGCGCAGGCCATCATCGCGAAACAACAGAGCACCGCGCCGCCATCGCTCCAGTCGCGACGACCAAGCGTGCCCGAGCACATCGCGCGTGCGGTCGCACGAGGGCTCTCACCGATTCCGGCCGACCGGTTCCAGAGCGCGCGGGCATTTGCTGCGGCACTCGTGTGAGCCTGGCGGCCGACGTCGAATGACGCCGCCGCGCCGATCGCGAGCGATCACCGAGTGAATCCAGGCTTTGCTCCGCGGAGCGCCGGACGCGCCGCGTTTGCGTTCATTTTCGTCACCGTCGCCCTCGACATGTTGGCGCTCGGCATCATCGTGCCGGTCCTGCCGACGCTCATCGTGTCGTTCGAGGGCGGATCGATCGCGCGGGCGTCGACCATCACCGGATGGTTCGGCTTTGCCTGGGCGCTGATGCAGTTCCTCTGCTCACCGACGATCGGCACGCTCTCCGATCGCTTTGGGCGCCGACCGGTGATCCTGCTGTCGAACCTTGGTCTCGGGCTCGACTACCTCGTGATGGCCGTCGCGCCGTCGGTCGGCTGGCTGTTTCTCGGCCGAGTGCTGTCGGGCATCACCTCATCGAGCTACCCGACGGCAACAGCGTATGTGGCTGACGTGACCCCAGCCGACCAGCGCGCGGCGCGTTTCGGCATGCTCGGCGCAGCGTTCGGCCTCGGGTTCGTCATCGGGCCGGCCGTGGGCGGACTCCTCGGCGCTATCGATCTCCGCCTGCCGTTCTGGGTCGCCGCCGCGTTGAGTCTGGCGAATTTCGCCTACGGGTTTTTCATTCTGCCCGAGTCGCTCCCCCGAGAGCGGCGGGGCCGCGTGGAATGGCGCATGGCCCACCCGTTCGGAGCGATCGCGTTTCTCCGGTCGCGCGCCGCACTCCTGGGACTCGGCGTCGCCGCATTTCTCTATTACGTCGCCCACGAAGTGTTGCCGAGTCTCTACGTGCTGTACACCGAGTACCGATACACCTGGAACGAACGACAGATCGGGATTTCGCTCGCGGCCATCGGCGTGTGCACCACGATCGTGTCCGCCTTCCTCGTCGGCCCGGTCGTCGCGCGACTCGGCGAACGTCGCTCACTCGCGTTGGGATATGCGTGCATGACGACCGCCTTCTCCGTGTTCGCCATCGCGGCCGCGGGGAACGCGTTCCTCTGCGGGATCCCGTTCGTCTCGCTGAGTGGCATCGCCAGCCCATCGCTGCAGGCACTCGCAACCCGTCACGTCGACAGCACCGAGCAAGGCCAACTCCAAGGCGCGCTGAGCAGCCTGCGGGGCGTCGGCATGATGATCGGACCGCTGCTCTTCACCCAGACCTTCACCTGGTCCCTGCAACTCCCCCACCCATTCCCCGCCGCCCCCATGTGGCTCGCCGCCACATGCGTGGGTATTGCCGGATTTGCGGGATGGCTGGCGACCGCGCCACGGGCAGCGCAAGCGGTGTAGCAAAAACAACGGCGGGGTTAGGGGTCAGGGGTCAGGGGAACAGACCGAAAGGTCTGGTTCACTGTGCACAATGCCCGCCTTGGACCGGTAGGGGCGACGCATTGCGTCGCCCGTCGTTGTCGTTGCGGTTGTCGTTCCCTGACCCCTGACCCCTGACCCCTGACCCCGCCGTTTTAGTCCCTACTACCTCACCAACTCCACCCGCCGGTTGCGCGCGCGACCAACCAGCGTCGAGTTCGAATCGACAGGCGATGCCGAGCCAAATCCGTTCGACGTCAGGCGCTTGGTCGCGATCTGAAAGCCGCTGATCAGCGTGTCCCGGACCGCTGCCGCACGACGCTTGGACAGCGCGAGGTTGTAGACATCGCCCCCGATGCTGTCAGTGTAGCCGTTGATCGCGAGCGTCCAGTCGGGATTCTTGTGCATGAGATCTGCGATCTCATGCAGCACAGGACCGGACTGCTTCTTGATCTTGGCCTGTGCGAAATCGAAGTAGATCCCGTACACGAGGACCTTCCGGTCGCGCTTCAAAGCCTGCTCCATGCGCTGCTCGCTGGCGGCTGCACCTGCCCCACCACCGCCGCCGCTACCACTGCCACCGCCACCGCCACCGCCGCTACCGCCACTGCCGCCACCACCCGCGGCGCCGCCACTCCCTGCAGCGGCCGATCCGCCCGCGCCTGCGCCCGCGCCACCGCCTCCACCACCACCACCACCACCACCGCCGCCGCCACCGCCGCCCGAGCCGTTGCCCCCGGCCCCGCCGGCAGCGCCGCCACCAGCAGCCAGCCCAAGATCGCCACCACCTCCTCCACCGCCACCTCCTCCACCTGCACTGCCAGCGATTTCGACATCGGCATCAGCGATATGCACGACCTGGAGTTGTGTCGTATCGAGTTGCAGTATGCCTTTGACCGTCCGGAACCCGGTCTTGTTCGTGCCACGCAGCACCGAATCGGGCACCCCATCGAGCGTGGTGTCCTTCTGCAAATCCATCGTCCTCCAGGTGAGGACAATCGGATCTTTCGGATCATCGAGGATGAAGTACTCGCAGTCGACGTGGCGGATCTCGGCGCCGTTTCGCGCGATGGTTGGCGTTCTGATCGTATCGCACTGCGCATGCACGGCGGGCAGCACGACGGGCTGGTCATTCAAAATGACCGGAACGCCAACAGGATGCGGCTCGACACGACGGATCCAGTGTCCGCGGTCCTCGAGGTCCCCAAAGTCCGGCATCATGACCCGCACATAGACCCTGTGTCCGGTCTTGATGGCGGCGAGGAGCCGTGCGGAGAAGGTGATGCCCGTCGTACCCGTATCGGTCTCGGGCGGCTCCGTCGTCGGTCTGGAAAGGAAGACTGGCGCGAAGCCACATGCGGTATCCTGATCCGCTCGGAGGACGTTCCGTCGCGAGGCGGTCGGCGTCGGGACGGTTTTCTTGGCCAAGACGTCGTACTTGGGCACCATCGCCGACAGGTCGAGCGACACCAGATTCCCGGTGAGGTCAGTCACCGTCTTGACGGACTCGTAGTCCCCATCCGGCGTCGCGATGGCCGTTATCACGTTCAATCCGACACGCAATGGCACGGTGTCGCCGACTGATGCGCGGCCGGGCGTCCACGGCTGCAGATTGGGCACGCTGTCAGGCTCAGTTTCATCGGCGAGGCACGCGTGCTGTATCGCAGAGACGCCGTCTGCTTCTGTCGCGCTTGGCAGGTCCTTGAATCCACTGTTGGACGATCCTCCCCCCGGTGCTGCCGCCGGCAGTGCGGCGAGCTGGGCGTCAGCACTCTGCTGTGGCGTCTTTCCCTGCTTGTGGCCACCGCACGCCAACATCGCCGAAAGGAGGATGTACGCGCAGGCGCCGCGGATGCGGAGATTCGTTCGGTCGGCGGTCGACTTCATCTGGCAGCACATGGCTTCCCTCTCGGACCCAGGAGGAGCGCTCGCACGCTGGACAGCCTTGTCGGGCCTCGACCTCGCGCGATCTGCGCGCAAATGCGCTAGCGCCCGCTCCACCTAGCGCGTTTTCAGCGGCAAAAGCCAATACTTTGAGGCGAACGAGCCAATAGGATGTGTATATGGCCCCGGTACGCGGGGGCTGGACGCACCCGCCAGCTCGGAACGATCACCGTCTCACCTGGCACTCGGGACTCGACGGAATGGCGGCCGAGCCATGCCATGCGTACGTGGCACGGTGCTGCGATAGCGACGAAGGTATGTGGTGACAATCCCAACGGCCCTCCTGCGCAGCGATGGGCACGGGATTTCCTAAGGCGATGCGGTGCCCCACAGCGCGTCACGCCGGTTAGCATGCAGATGCAGGATGCAGATCCGTTCAGCCCGTCCGTCCCTTGTTCTCATTCGGTCGAGGATGGTCCATGGAGCACTTTGCTGCAGGGCCCGTGTGCGACTGGTCGGGTGCCCGGCGCGAGCCCACCCCCGAGACCCGGTGTGGGGCGCCCGCCCGGGCGCTGGTGATGGTGGTCGACACCGGGAAGGACGCGATCGTCGACCAGCGCAACCTGTGCAACGATCACACGCGCGAAATGCGACAGGCCAACGATCGCCCCGGCCGTCGTGTCGACATCTTCCCGCTCTCGTGAATGCGGCGTGACGATTCGTCAGCGTCGTTCCTGGATCCCGAGTTCCGGATCCTCGATGCGTTAGCGCCCGTTACGTCGCCTCTGGCGCGCCCCTGATGGCGCCGGGGTCGATCGCATCCCGATCATCACTTCAGTCGATTTGACCACGGCCACCGCCTCGACGCCCGGCGCGAGGCCGAGCCGGTCGGCCGACTGCCGCGTAATCACCGCGATGAGCTCCTGCGGAGCGATCGCCATCGCCACTTCGGCCATGAGGCCGTCGCTGACGACGGAGCGCACCCGACCCACGAGTTGATTCCGTGCGCTGAGATCGACCGCGGTGCGCGCGATCGCATCACTGCGCGGCTGACGCCCTCGCATCAAATGGCTGCGCTGAAAGAGCCATCGCCGGCCATGGCGGATCGCCGGGATCTGACCCTGCCGCGCGAGTAGCTGCACGCGTTTGACGTGCAAGTGCAGCAGCGCCGCGGCCTCCGCCGCCGTGAGCAAGTCCCTTCGAGGCATTCTCGTCCCGAGTCCCTGATCCCGCCGCTACGTCGGCAGTGATCGCCGATCTCTCCAGCACAGATACGCCACCACGCTGGCCACAATCGCAAATCCGGCGCCGAACTCCCCGATCGCGTAGTTCGTGAAAGGCGTGTGTCGCGTGAGCGGATCGAAGATCGCCTGGATGAAGAGGTTGTGACTCGCGTGCAGGAGCATGCACGGCCACACGCTCCCGGACTTGAGGCGCATCCAGGCGAAGAGCACGCCAATGCCCACGACGCCAACCGCGAAGCAGATCACCGAAAACCACACCGGATTGGCACCGTGATAGTCCGCACCGATGATGAGTGGCATATGCCACGCCGCCCAGATCGCACCGCTGATCAACCCCACCTTGGCGAATGAGGTCACCTTGGCCAGCTCCGGGACAAGGAATCCCCGCCAGCCCAGCTCTTCGCCGAGCGCTGACACGCAGCTTGGGATCAAGCCGACGGTGCCGACGACCAGGATGTACGTCAGCACTCCGCCAATCGACGCGCTCTGCACGCTGAGCGGCAGATGCAGTTGCGAGGCGATCCGGCCCATTGCGGCTGGAACGACGCCAAAGTCCCCGAGCCCCAACGCCCAGAGCGGCAGGTAAACGACCGACGCGTAGGCGATCGGGATCCAGTATCCGGCCCATCCGTACTTCGCCGCCGGCAGACGCCACCCGACCCCGCGGAGCGTGCGCTGAAACAGGAGTCGCGTCAGGATTCCCGCGGTGGCCGGGCACCACATCAGGTACAGCACGAGCGGCCGTCCGCGCGGATCCGCCAACGAGTGCTGCTGGATCATGATGCGCCAGAGGATCGCGCTCAATCCGGCGGTGAGCAGCACATAGGTCACAATTCCGAGGATCGTGCGTCGGCGCGCCTCGGCCGGCGTCATCGCGCCACGGCTCACGGTGGCCCGTGCCCCGGCTGTCGCGCCCGGCGCGACCGTCGTCGCGGCCAGCACCGCTCCTGGTGTGATATCAGTAGGCATGGGTTCCCGTTGAAAAAGGGGACGTGATCGACGGGAAACTACCGCCGCGCGCTGCGATCGGTAGGACCAGGGAGCCCGGGTTCTATAGCAGGCCAACGAGGAGCCTCCGCCAGGACGAGGCATATCCCGCGTCGCCTGTCTACTTTCCACTTTCTGTGTGTCGACTCTCTCGGGCGCGCAAGCGCCCGCCGCCTCTAGCCCCCCGCTCTTGCACATCGACACCGAATTCGTGACTCGGACGCTGCGAGAGCTCGTCCAGATCAACTCCATCAACCCGACACTCGTGAGCGGTGCACCCGGCGAGTCGGCGATCGCCGAGTACGTCGCGCACGTGCTGCGCGGCCTCGGCCTCGAGGTCGGCGTCGTGGCCTCCACCCCCGGCCGGCCGAGCGTCGTCGGACGCTTGCGTGGGCGCGGCGGCGGACGGTCGTTGATGCTCAACGCTCACCAGGACACCGTCGGCGTTGACGGCATGCCCGAGCCGTTCTCCGGCGCCGTGCGCGACGGTCGGATGTACGGGCGCGGTACCTTCGATATGAAGGGCGGACTCGCAGCGAGCATCGGCGCCGTCAAGGCGTTGATCGATGCGGATGCGGTGCCGGCCGGCGACGTCATCGTGGCAGCCGTCGCCGACGAGGAACACTCGAGCATCGGCATGCAGGACGTGCTCGCGCACTACCGGGTCAATGGCGCGATCGTCACCGAGGCGACGGCGCTCGACCTGTGCGTGGCGCACAAAGGCTTCATCTGGGTCGAGATCGAGACGCTGGGCCGCGCCGCGCATGGAAGCCGGCCCGAGCTGGGCGTGGACGCCAACCTTCGGATGGGTCGCGTTCTATCGCGACTCGAACAACTCGAGCAGTCGCTGCGGCGACGGCCACCGCACGCACTACTCGGGAGTCCGTCGGTGCACGCGGCGACGCTGCAGGGCGGGACGGGTCTCAGCACGTACGCCGCATCGTGTAAGCTGGGCATCGAGCGCCGCACGATTCCCGGCGAGACGGCGGCGCAGGTCGACTCGGAGATGCGCGAGCTGATCGAGCCCCTCCAGGCCGCAGACCCGACGTTCCATGCGACGGCGAAAACCCTTCTGGTTCGGGATTGGTTCGAGACGCCCTCCGGATCCGCGCTTGCGACGGCCGTCGACCGGGGCGTTCAGAGCTGCCTCGGACGCTCACCGCGGCGAGTCGGCCAGTCGTGGTGGATGGATTCCGCGCTTCTCGGTGCCGCCGGCGCCGATACGGTGGTGATCGGTCCAGAAGGTGCCGGTGCCCACGCGGACGAGGAGTGGGTGGACCTGGACACCGTACACAACCTCACACGGATACTGGCCGAAACGGCGACGCTGTACTGCGGGAGCACCACATGACATCACCGTCACGACCCCCCTCCCTCGACACCATCGCGGTGTGGGGCGGCGAGGAAGAGTCGCTCTGCCAAGGGGCCACCCAGGTCCCGGTCGTCCATAGTGTCGCGTTCGGATACCACGATCTCGATACGTGGAAGCAGGTCGCGTTGGGGGAAGCGCCCGGTCACATCTACAGCCGCAACACCAACCCGACGGTCCAGGCGTTCGAGCACAAGGTACGCTTGCTCGAAGGCGCAGAGGCGGCCACGAGCTTCGCGACCGGGATGGCCGCCATCAGCAATACGCTGTTCACCCTGCTCGCGCCGGGCGACCGCGTGGTGTCGATCAAGGACACCTACGGCGGCACGGCCAAGCTCTTCACCGAGTTTCTGCCGCGGTATCAGATCTGTACGACACTCTGCGAGACGGAAGATTACGACGCTATCGAACGTGCCGTGTCGACCGGCTGTCGTGTGCTCTACCTCGAGTCGCCAACCAATCCGACACTCAAGGTGATCGACATCCAGCGTCTCGCGGCCGCGGCACATCGGGTCGGTGCGTTCGTCGTGGTCGACAACACCTTCGCCACACCAATCAATCAGAGCCCCCTGACGCTCGGCGCCGACATCGTGGTCCACAGCGCGACCAAGTTCCTCGGCGGCCACGCCGATGCGCTCGGCGGCGTCATCTGCGGCGGATCCGATCTCGTGCACCGCATCTATCACTATCGCGAGATCACGGGCGCGACGCTGCACCCCTCGGCGGCATACTTGCTGTTGCGTGGACTGAAGACACTGCACCTGCGGATCCGTCAGCAAAACGCGAGCGCGCTCCGCATCGCCGAGCATCTGGCTCGACATCCGGCGGTGGGAGCGGTCTTCTATCCGGGTCTTGCCGCGCACCGACACCACGATGTGGCGGCGCGACAGATGCGCGGATACGGCGGTGTGCTGAGCTTCATGTTGACGGGTGGGTACGCGGCCGTCCGCACCTTCCTCCCAAAGCTCGAGCGGGCACACCTCGCGGCGAATCTCGGATCCGTGGAAACCGTCGCGGGTCCTCCAGCGACCACGAGCCACGTCGAGACCACGGCCGCCGAACGCGCGGCGCTCGGCATTCCAGAAGGTCTCGTCCGGTACTCGGTCGGCATCGAGGACCCCGAGGATCTCATTGCCGACCTGGATCAGGCCTTGGAGAGTGTACGCTGATGAGACGCGTGACCCGGTACCACACGTGGCGCGGAGTCCGCCCCGTTGCTGCCGCACTCGCACTCGGCGTCATGACACCGGGCGCACACACGACCACCGCACCGGTGCCGCCGGTCCGGCACGTGTTCGTGATCGTGCTGGAAAACCAGTCCTTCGAGGGCACGTTCGGAGCCCACGCGCCTGCGCCGTATCTGGGGCGGACGCTCCCCGCCCAGGGCGCGTTGCTGAAGAATTATTTCGGCATCGGGCACATGAGCCTCGACAACTATGTCGCATTGGTGAGCGGCCAGGCGCCGAACGAAGCCACGCAGCTCGACTGCCCGATGTACGTCCCGTTTCAGCTGACGCAGCCCACACTCGACGCGGACGGGCAAGCGCTCGGCACAGGATGCCTGTACCCGCGCATGGTCCACATGATCGGCGATCAGCTGGACGCTGCCGGATTCAGCTGGCGCGGATACATGGAGGATTTGGGACGAGATCCTGGGCGCGACGGCGGTGCGTGCGGACACCCGGCGATCGGCGCGGCTGATCCGACACAGACGGCGAAGCGTACACCGAATGATCAATACGCCATGTGGCACAACCCGTTCGTGTTCTTCCGAACGGTGGTCGACGACCCGTCTCGCTGTACGTCGCACGTCGTTGGGCTCGAGCATTTGGCCACCGATCTGGCGACGACCGCCACGACGCCGAACTACGCTTTCATCACGCCAAATCTCTGCAATGACGCGCACGACGAGCCGTGCATGGATAACTCGCCAGGTGGTCTCATGCAGGCGGACCGGTTCCTTCGACACTGGGTGCCGATCATCACGGGGTCGGCGGCGTTCAAGGCCAATGGCGTATTGATCATCACGTTCGACGAAGCCGCAAGCGCGACCGAGCCTGACACGTCGGCCGCCTGCTGCGGCGAGCGGGGACTACCCGGCGCCCCGAAGCCGCCAGGCGGCGACGGACCCGGCGGCGGTCGCGTCGGAGCCGTGATGCTGTCGCCGTTCATCCGGGGCGGCACCGTGAGTACGACGCCGTACAACCACTATGCCTTGCTTCGCTGGGTAGAAGACGTCTTCGGGCTGCCGCACCTGGGCTACGCGGGCGCTCCGGGGCTCCGGGCTTTCGCGACGGACGTGTTCGGCAGCATCGCCCGCACGGACTGAGAGACCTCCTCCAGCAGCGTATCGACGTCGGTCTCGGTCGCGCGAGGATTGACGAAACAGGCGCGCAGCCAGAAGTGGCCGCCAAGCATCGTGCTCGAGAGAAAAGCGCGGCCCCCGAGCTGCACTCGGCGGACCGCCGCGCGATTGACTGCGTCGATCTGATCGTCCGCGCCGCGCAACTCCCTGGGCACCGCCCGAAAGCACACGACGCTGAGCCCTTGAGGCTCCCAGAGCTCGAGGTCGTCGCGCTGCCGCACGCGCTCGGCCAGATAGCGCGCGAGGCTGAGATCGTGCTCGATGAGGGCCCGGTATCCGTCGGTCCCGAAATAGCGCAGCGCCGCCCACACCTTGAGCGCGCGAAATGGGCGCGTTTGCTCGGTGCTGTACTCGCTCAGCCACGGTGGTCCCTGCACACCATGTCGGTCGTCATCGGTGCGCAGATACGGCGGCACCAGGCTGAAGGCGTCGCGCATGGCTTGCGCGTCCCTGACGAGCACGAGGCCGGCGTCCACCGGCACGTACAACCACTTGTGCGGATCGACTGCGACGCTGTCGGCGCGTGCGATCGGAGCGAGTGACGCGCGATACGCGCTCGTGAGCATCGCGGGCCCGCCGTATGCCGCATCGACGTGCAACCACACGTGGTGGCGTGCACAAACATCGGCGATGACATCGAGGGGGTCGATCGCTCCGGTGTTCACTGTGCCGGCGCTCGCGATCACCGCCATGGGAACGTGCCCCGCCCCTGCGTCGGCGGTCAGCATCGCATCGAGCGCCGCGGGCATCATGCGGAGTGCGGCATCGGTCGGCACGATCCGGAGGTTGGCATGGCCGTGTCCCAGAAGCTCGACCGCCTTCTGGTGACAGCCATGACCCTCGGCGCTGCGGTAGACGACGGGTCGCAGCGGCCGGCCCTCGCGCCCCGCGGCCGCGACGCCCTCCGCGCGCACATCGCGGCCGTGACGGGCAAAGGCACTGTGCCGAGCCACAGCAAGTGCCGTGAGCGCCGCAGTCGACGCACCGCTCACCAGTACGCCGGTACTCGTGGCAGGGAAGGCTAGCAGCTGCTTGAACCACTCGAGAACCTGACGTTCGACCCAGACCGCGGCGTGGTTGCCGCCAGCGACGCTCGGATTCATGGCGGCCGCAAGTGCATCGGCGAAGATCCCGAGCGGCACAGGCGGCGAGTTGACCCAGCCGTAGAATCGCGGATGTCCGTTTCCGAACGGATACGGGTCGACCTCGTGCACAAAGCGGTCGAGGATCGCATCGGCGCTCTCGCCCGCGGTGGGCAGCGGCGTGGCCACGAGCTCGCCCGCCAGCGACTCTGGAAACGGACGAAAGACCGGACGCTGCGGAAGCTCCGTGAGGTGCGCAGCGATCAAGTCGACGACACGGTAGCCGACGCGTCGGATTTCTTCGGATGACCAGGTGAAGGAGGGCATGGTGAGGGGCTAGACGTTGGACGTTAGACGCTAGGCGCTGGAACCAACCGGGGAGCCGGGTGCGGTGCACCGTGACCTGCCCACTATGTTAGTCTCCAGCGTCCAGCGTCCAGCGTCCAGCGTCTAGCGTCTAATGTCTCTCTTCACCACCGTCGCTGACCTCTACATCTATCCGATCAAGTCGGCGCGCGGCATCTCGGTGTCGGCGCTCGAGTTCGACGCGCGTGGTGCGAGCGGCGATCGTCGGTGGATGCTCATCGACCGAGACGCTCAATTCCTGTCTCAGCGCCGCATCGCTCGGATGGCCTTGATCCAGGTCGCGCTCGACGCGGACGCCCTGGTCGTCGATGCGCCCGGTATGCCGACGCTGACGCTCCCGCGCAACGGTCAACATCCGCCATCGGGGGAGCGATTGGTCGCGGGCCTCTTCGAGGACGCCGTTGCCGTGCAGCGCGTCGACGCGGAAGTCGACCGCTGGTTCACGACGTTCCTGCGCTACCCGTGCTCGCTGGTCACCATGCCTGATGACACCCAGCGGCAGGTCGACCTCACGTACGCTCCAGCCGGCCGGACGGTCGCCTTCGCTGATGCGTTCCCCGCGCTGGTGCTCGGCACCGGATCGATCGATCAGCTCAATCGGCGCCTAGCGGCGAAAGGAGAGCCGCCCGTTGGCGTCAATCGGTTTCGACCCAACATCCTCCTGTCGGTCGCGGTGCCGCACGCCGAGGACGACTGGTGTCGCCTCGAGGGCCCGCGGATCGCGTTCGACATCGTGAAGCCCTGCGCACGGTGCTCGATTCCCGCCGTCGATCCCGACCGCGGCGTCAGGGGGAAGGAGCCAACCAGGACGCTCAGCGAATACCGGACCCGCGACGGCAAGGTGTTATTCGGCCAGAACGCCCTGCACACCCGGCCCGGCCGTCTCGAGCGTGGCGACCGATTGACGGTCACCTCCGCTGCGCGATGCGCGGAAAAAGTCAAGCAATAACTGCGGGGGTCAGGGGTCAGGGGTCAGGGAACAACACAGTTGGCAACTCGTAGTGCGCTCCGACTAGCCTATCGTTTTGTTCCCTGACCCCAGATCCCTGACCCCTGTCTCTTAAGGACTGGACAAGCGACACACACTTAGCCAACGTCCAGTCTCCCTCCAACAGGTAGAATCTCGTGCGAGCGCACACCTCAGCTCTGACCCTTGCCGTCGTTGCACTCCTGCCGAGCCTGGCTGCGGCTCAGTCTGCACCGCTTGCTGATGCCCTCCGGAAGCAAGAGGCAAACGCGGCCAAGAATCTGACCGCAGCGGCCGAGGAGTTTCCCGCCGACAAGTACGGGTATAAGCCCACCCCAGCGCAAATGAGTTTTGGAAAAATCGTCGTCCATCTCGCGCAGGGTAACGACTTTTTCTGCGGCACGATCGCCGGCGTAAAGGCGCCCGAGCGGTCCAAGGTTGACTCAGCGGCAGCCAAGGACGCACTCGTCGGCCGGCTCAAGGAAACCTTTGACTTCTGCAACCAGGCGCTGGCCAACGTCGACGACTCGAAGCTGGGCGAGCAGCTGCCGTTCTTCGGCGGCCGCACCATGACGAGAGCCGAGATGGAGATGATTACCGCAGCAGATTGGCAGGACCATTACAGTCAGTCGGCTATCTACCTTCGATTGAATGGACTCCTGCCACCGACGGCTCAGAAGAAGCCTGCGGCGTAAAGTCGGCACCACGCGCGCCCTCGCGCGCTGACTGCAAGACATTGACTGATGAGGCCAGTCTCGGGATCGCGCGGGACTGGCCTCAGTGCGTCTTTGAAAAACACCGGTGCGGGACATTGCAGCGTCTAACGTCCAGCGTCTACATTCACCTGAAGTGTCTGTCTCACACGTGAGCGTCGCCGCCGGAGCGACTCGATTTCCGTCGCAGCGGTCCCGGCGCCCGACCGCGCGGGCAAGTCGAGTTGCCGGCCTCGTTGGCCTGTTGCTCGCGGCGCATGGCTGCAAGTCGAGCACCGCGCCCAACGCCAACAACAGCGGGACACTGGTCATCACCGTCAAACCCACCAACGGCGCCACGCCGCTCGTCGTCGTCACCGGAGCAAGCGGTGACACGGCAGTCGTGACGAGGGTTGACACCACGCTCTTCGTCCCAGCCGGCACGTACACCGTCGCGAGCGCAAGCGCGGTCGTGGTGGGCCCGGTCACCACGGCCTTCTACGCCGGCACGGTGAAAGGCAGTCCGGCGACGCTCGCGACAGGCGGAAAGGCGGTCATCTCGATCACTTTTGCGCTGCGGCCCGGCTCTGGCCACCTCTGGGTAGTCGGTGGGCCGACCGGACACGCCGTGGCCGCCGCGTACGCGGGCGCCAACTTGGACAGCGGCGCTGCCACCGTCTCACTCGCTGTCGCTGGCCAATACGGCGCGTTCGATGCGGGCGGCAATCTGTGGGTTGCCGATTCGAGCACAAACACGCTCACGGGGTACTCCGCGGATCAACTCGCGGCGAGTGGCACGCCAACTCCCACGGTGACGATCACCAGCGCCGCGCTTCGGGGCCCCGTCGGCCTGGCCTTCGATCACACGGGCACGCTCTGGGTCTCGAACTTCGACGGGAACACGGTGGTGGGTTTCTTTACCAACCAACTGCGCGCCGGCGGCAACCAGAAACCGGCCGTTGTGATCAGCGGGATCGCATTCGACGGACCCGCTCGCATCCAGTTCGATACCGCGGGAAATCTGTGGGTACCCAATACGCTCACCAGCACCGTCGTGGCCATTGCGTCGTCCAGCCTGGCTGTGAGTGGCACGCCACTGCCAGCGGTCACGCTGACCTCGGACAGTGGATCACTCAACGGGCCGAGTGGCGTCGCATTCGACGCATCGGGCGATCTCTGGGTCGCGAACTCCGTCGGGAGCAGTCTCGTTGCCTTCAGCCCATCGGAGCTCGTGGCGAGCGGCCCGGCGGTTCCATTTGAGTTCCTGATTCCGCCGGCATCGACCGGCTCGCCGACCGCGATCGCCTTCGACAACAGCGGCGACCTCTGGACCAATAGCACCACGGGCGGGGCCGTACTGGGCTACACAGGCGTCCAACTGGCCGTTGGTGATACCGTCCCACCCGCTGTGGTCGTGTCCGTCGCGAGTCCGCCTTCGACCCTCGCGTTCAACCCCGCGTCATCGAGCCTGCCCATCGCGGGTGGCGCCTTCGCCCGCATCCGGCGATCGCATTAGAACGCCACTATCACGCCGACCGCACGGAATCCGTGCATACACGGGTAGGGGCGACGCAATGCGTCGCCCTCTGGCTCCGTAAGGCCGGGTTCGATAGCCGCCGCCTGTCCATGTAATCCGGGGTTACTCGCTCCGTAGGGGCGACGCATGCGTCGCCCTTATTTCCGTAGGGCCGGGATCGGCGTCACCCCCTGCTTGTCCATGCAATCGGTGGTCATTCGCTCCTAGTCGTATGGGGAAAAGCCCGACCCCCTGATCCCGAACGCCTAACCCTTGCCTCACCGGCCGTGCCCAACAATCAGCGGGCCGCCACCGTAGTTTTTGAAGCGGAAGCCATATCCTACTGGAGCACTGATGCGGATTAGACAGTCAATGAGCGCCATCGGCGTGCTCGCGGCGTTGGTCGCGGGCTGTTCGAACGGCGTCGACAACCTCAGTTCATCGACAGTGACGCTCGGTAACCCCGATAGCCTCACATACTTGCTGTTGCCGAGCCCGAGCTCGCCCGGCGTCCCGGCCGGGATCCTGCTCAAATGGGGCGCGGCGACCGATCCGAACGTGACCAACTACGTCGTGTTTGGCGCGGTTGTCGGCGGGGGTTGGGGGGAGGTCGCCGCTACCGGAGAGACGAGCTACTTCGTTCCTGGCACGCCTGCGAACGAGTATTACGTCGCGTCGTCGGACGCGAACGGGGATGTCAGCAGCGGGACTTCCCCCATCACCGTCAACACCCAACAGGTGCTGCCGCCGCCTGACGGTCTGACGGCGGTGGCCATCGACTCCGGCGTCGAGCTCACCTGGTCGGCGGATGCTCGGCTCAGTAACCCGTCCGAGTTCTCTTACTATCGCGTGTATTCCGAGCCCGCGGTCGTGACGAACAATACGGCGAACTGCCCCACGGGCGCGGCCGGCTTCGGCCTCGAGGGCTCGACCGTCTCCGAGGGGTACGTCGTCACGGGCCTGGCCAACGGCTCGACTTGGTGCTTCGGCGTAACGACCATTGCCACGCTCGGCCAGGAAAGCGTGCTCACCGCCTGGGTCACCGCCTCGCCGACATCGGGTGGCGGAAGCTTTGACGTGACGTCGTCGCACATCACGGTCGGGGTGCATAAGGCGAGCAAGGCGCGGCGGTAAGGCGAAACGGCCGATTTGGGGTCTGGGGTACCCGCAACAAACCCAAAGGGCCAGTCACGGTGCGCTGTGACTGGCCCTCGCGTTTTGTCGCAGTCACCCCAGACCCCAGACCCCAAACCCCAGACCCCCGCTGCTCAGTCCCCGCGCACCTCCGCCTGCCCGGCCGCCTTCCGTTTCGCATTGAACGCGGCCAGCCCCTTGGTCTCGAGCGCGGTCCACCGCGCGAGCGCCGTCTGATAGTCTCCGCGCGCCTTGTCGCAAGCAGCGATCTCGCGCGCAGTAGGCGCGACATCGGCACCCTGCATCGCCATGGCGGCGGCCATCATCGCCGCGCTCGTGCTCGTGAGCGTTGGGGGACCCGGAGGTGCTGGGGGCCCGAAGCCAAAGCCGGGCTGCCGCCGCACCGGTACCGGGGCAACGGAATCGACCGCCGCTCGGAAGGTAGCGACGCCCTCTCCAGCGGCCCCATCGAGCTTGCCGATGAGCGCACGTGCCTGCAGGAACCTCGCGTGCGCCGCCAGCGCTCCGTCATACATCGCCTGTGACAGCGATGCGAGCTGTGCGAGGCCTGCGGCTGACGTCTTCACGCGCGGATCCAATCGCAGGACGAGCGGTTGCGTCATGCGCTTGCCGTCGACGGTCAGGCGCACGGTGTAGCGGCCCCGTGGCGCCCAGGGTGCGTTGACGAGCGGAAGCGTCCGGTGCGGCACCGCACCGACTGCCGCGTCTCCGCCCGCCGGACCATCGCTGTCGCCAGGAATCGGCGCGAAGTGGAGGTCCCAACTCAATCGGTGCATGCCCGGCTCCGTCGAGACGATCGTCGGCGGTGCCGGCCAGTAGAGCGGCAGACCGCAATCGCGCGCCGTCGGGGTCTGCTGGCACAGTCGATTGTACGCCGCCGAGTCGAGGGCGGGGTCGGGATGCCGCACCGGGTCAGCGCTCGAGTACGTGCGGACCACGCGCCCGGCCGAGTCCAGGATGTCGATGGTCACAGGCCCCGAGGGCGGGCTCGCCAGGTAGTAGTCGATGATTCGCGCCGGGCGGTGGATTCTCGCCTGCCGTGACCTCGGGCGGCCACGGCGTCGGATCGTTGGTGCCGAATCGGACGCGGACCGCGGTGACGGGCTTGAACAGATACGCCCCTGCGGCGGCGCGTGCTGCTGCCGCCTGGCGGAGCGGCGTCACGTCGTCGAGGATCCAGAATCCGCGACCATGCGTGCCGGCAACGAGATCGGAGCAGAGACAGGTGCTGTCGTCCTTCACTTGCAGATCGCGCACCGAGATGGCCGGCATGTTGAGTCGCAGCGACTCCCAGTGATCGCCGTCGTCGAACGAGACCCACACCTGCGTATCGGTGGCGGCGTAGAGCAACCCCTTGCGCGGGTCTTCGCGAATGGAGTTGGCGACCGCGCCCGGCGCGATGCCGTTGTCGATCTCGGTCCACGTCTTGCCGCCGTCGTGCGTGCGCCAGAAGTGCGGGTTCATGTCGTCGAGGCGCAGCGTGTTGGCGGCGGCGTACGCCGTCATCGCATCGAAGTGGCCCGCATCCATGTTGAAGATGCGCGTCCACGGCTTGATGCCTGGCGGCGTGACGTTGGTCCACTTCGCGCCGCCGTCGGTGGTCACCTGGATGTTGCCGTCATCCGTGCCGGCCCAGAGCACCCGCGCGCTCCTGGTCGACGGCGCGAGCGCGGTGATCGTACCCTGCGGGCGCCGGCTTCACATCGGCGGCGTACTTGCCCGCGTTGGCAGGAACGTCCCAGGTCTGCCGCGCGAGATCGCGGCTGATGCGCGTCCAGTGGTGGGCATGGTCGACGCTCTTCCACACGGCGTCCGAGGCGTAAAAGAGCACCGTCGGGTCGATCGGCGACCAGGCGATCGGCATCGTGCGGACGTTGCGATTGTAGTTGACGGTCTTCGCGTTCGCGGTGCGAGGCGGAGTTCCACCGGTCATGTCGGGACCGACGAACGTCGTCTGCCCGGTCTTGCGGTTGTAGAGCGACACGTTGTTGCGCATGCTGCCGTACACGAGGTCCGGGTCTTCGGGATCCGGCGCCGCTATGCCGTACTCCTGGATGTCGACGGGATGCCAGTCGTGGAAGGTGATTTCGCCATCCATTGACCGGCTCTCGACGCACGCCGAGCCCGAGTCCTGCTGGCCGCTGCAGACGCGATAGGGGAACGCGTTGTCGGTGGTGACGTGATACATCGCGGCCGTCGGCTGCGTGTACCAGTTGCTCCACGATTCGCCGCGATTGGCGGAGACCACGCCGCCCTGGTCGCCACCACCAGCAGAATGTCGGGATTCCGAGGGTTGATCCAGGTCTTCTGGTAGTCGTCGCCGCCGGGCGCGCCGCGCACGGCGGACCAGGTCAGGCCCCGCATCTTCGGTCCGCCAGAACACGGTCGATCAGCTGTAGACGACGTTCTCGTTCTTCGGATCGACGGTGATCGTCGGGAGGTCGCCGCCGCCGATGCGGCCCAGCGGACGCGGATCGGGCTGTCGCGCATGGGCAGAGTCGGTGGCATTCGCATCGTGAATCGCGAGCCGCCAGTGTGCGCCGCCGTCGGTGGACTTGTAGAAGCCGATGACGCCCTGTGGACGTGGCGGACCACCTGCAGGCGCCGCTGCGGCGATCATCGCGTAGACCACCTGCGGGTTGCTGGCCGCGATGGTCAGGTTTGCCTGCATCACCCCGGCGGGCAGTCCGTCGGTCAGCTGCTTCCAGTTTGTTCCGCCATCGGTCGACTTGAAGATCCCGCCGCTCGTGCCGCCGAATGACCCGCCCTCGATGAAGCTCTGCTGCTGCTGCCACAGCGCGGCGTAGATGACGTTGGGATTACTCGGATCGATGTGGACGTCGTTGCCGCTCGTGTACTCGTCCTTGTACAGCACCTTCTGGAACGTCTTGCCGCCGTCGGTCGAGCGAAAGATGCCGCGCTCGGCGTTGGGTCCGTATGGATGTCCCAGCGCCGCGACGAACAACCGGTTCGGATCAGACGCGTCGACGTCGATCATCGCGATCATCTGGCTGTCGTCGAGTCCGAGGTGGACCCACGTCTTGCCGCCGTCGGTCGACTTATACACGCCATCGCCGATCGCCAGATCGGGCCGAATGATCCCGCCACCCGTGCCGACGTAGATGATGTTCGGATCCGAGGGGGCCACCGCGATCGCGCCGATGGAGCCGGTCGGCTCATGGTCGAAAAGCGGCACCCAGTTGGCGCCGTAGTCAGTGGACCGCCAGACGCCGCCGTCGTCGAATCCGATGTAGAAGACGTTGGGCTGGCTCGCGACTCCAGCAAGCGCCCGCGCACGCCCCGCGCGCGGTGGCCCGATTTGCCGCCACCGCATGGCACCGTACAGGTCGGGAGTTTGTGCGGCGGCCACCGACGCGGTCACCGCAAGGGATCCAAGCGCCAGCACAGCGCGAGACACAAACGAGCGCACGTCAGAACCTCGATGAAGAATGGAGAGAAGATGAAATTGTGGTACGTGACAAGCATTCGGCGAGTGGGCGGGGAAACGACGGACGGTAACTGCGGGGCCAGGGGTGAGGGGCCAGGGACCCAATCGAAGGGTCAGTGACGGTGCACTGAGACCGGCCTCGGACCGGTAGGGGCGACGCATTGCGTCGCCCGTCGTTGCCGTGGCGTTTGGTCGTTGTTCTCGACCCCTGGTCCCTGATCTCTGACCCCACCGTTGCCGTGTCCCTGCATTTGCCCCTCACCTCACCTCCCGCCCCCCACTCCGGTCGTCGGGAACGAATCGCCCCTGGGCAGGCATCCGCACGAGCGGCAGCGTCCTCGCGTTCAGCACGGTGTTGCGTGGCACGATGTGGTTCTGGACCAGGATGAACGCCGTGAGCGCATAGGTCTGATGCGGAGTGAGCGAACCGGGCGACGGGAAGGGCATGGCCCGGGCGATGTAGTCGTAGAGCGTCGTGGCGTACGGCCAGTAGTTGCCGACGGTCGCGACCGCCGTCGTATCCGTCGCAAATGGAAATGCATCGCCGGGAATCCGACCCACGAGAGCGGGTGCCGGGGGAATCGCGCCGTGTACGCCGTCGGCGCCATGGCAGACCGCGCACTGCGTCGCGTAGATCGCCGCACCTTGGGCGGCCGTCCCACTGTCGTGCGGCAGTCCACGGCCCGACGCATCGACATCCGTGTTCCATCGGGCGATGTCGTCACTGCTCGCGGCTTCGCCGAATCCGAACCGCGCGGGCGCGGCATCAGTGGACCGCACGGCCGCCGAGGACTGGCCACAAGCGGCGACGGCGCCGCTCACTGCGACGAGCAGCAACGCGCGGCGACGCACTCGGCCGCCGTTCGAGCGGCGCGCGCGATCAGACACGGGCGGCAAAGGTGACGCGACCCGTCGCATCGACATCCCACGCGCGGATGCTGTTGAGATGGTAGTTCGTCCCGGGTCCACGCACGGCTCGCAGCTTGGCGAGGGTGGGCTGTACGTATCCCGTCTCATCTGTCGCGCGGCTCATGAGGGTCGTGGACTGCCCGCGCCACTCCCACAGGTGCCGGAAGCGCGCATGCGCCAGCGGAAGCACCGGCCCCTGCAACATTGCCGGCGTCCAGGTCGCGCCGCCGTCCGTGCTCACGTCGACACTGGTGATCCGTCCGCGGCCCGTCCACGCGATACCACGGATCTCCCACCAGCCGCGGCCACTCAGCACGGTCGGGTAGGCGGGGAAGGTAATGATGGACTTCGCGTCCATGACGAAGCTGAACTGGCGTGCCTCGTCGCCGCGCAACGCATCCGTATAGCGGGAGGTTTCCTCGCGTGTCATGAACGGCGCATCGCCGACTTTGATCCGCCGCAACCACTTGATGTTGGTGTTACCCTCCCAGCCGGGAAGCACGAGGCGCACCGGAAATCCCTGCTCCGGTCGCAGCGGCTCGCCGTTCTGCGCATACGCGACGAGGGCGTCATTGAGAGCTTTCGACAGGGGGATGCTCCGCGTCATCAGCGCCGCGTCCCCGCCTTCCGCGAGCAGCCACCGGGCACCCGACTGGAGACCCACCTCGCGCAGCAGCGTGGCGAGTGGCACACCGGTCCATTCGCTCGTACTCGTGAGGCCGTCGATCTGCTGCGGCGTGGTCTGCGGCGACATCGCGCGATAGGCCGCGCGCCCGTTGCCAGAGCACTCGATGAAATAGATGTGGGACGCGGACGGAAATCGCTGCAGCTCGGCCAGGGTGAAGATGAGCGGACGGTCGACGAGTCCGTGAAGCAAGAGCCGGTACCGATCCGGATCGATCGCGGGGACGCCGGCATGATGACGCTCATAGTGCAAGTCGGACGGCGTGATGATCCCGTGCAGGTCCTGGAGGGGGGTAAATGATTCTCCCGCCACCCTGCCCGCCGGCGCTCGCGCCAGATGGACCGATGGCGCGCGGGTCCCCACGGCACTCGTCCCGGGCCCGGGTGCACGCGTCGCCTCCGGCAGAGGAGGCGCGGGCGGAGCACCGACCGGCGTCCGCTCACCGAGCTCGGAGAGCACCTCGCCCGGCAACACTCGACTCAACGCCGCCGTCGCGGCGCCCAAGGCCCCTACGACCAGGGCCCGACGCGAGACCACCGGCTCTTCGTCAGGCTGTGCCACAACTCGAACCTATCATCCGTCCGGTCGCGGGTCGATGTCCTACACCAACACCCACACCGTCCTCGGGGATCTGAATTCGTACCCATACGGTTCACTCGGACGGGCGGGATCACCTCGCAGTTTCGGAAAGCGATCCAGCAACGTCTCCAACACCACCCGGACCTCCGCCCGCGCGAGTGATGCACCGAGACAGAAATGCTTGCCTGACCCAAACGAGACGTGGTCAGCCGCGTTGGCACGGTGGAGGTTGAAGAGGTCGGGTGCCTCGAAGTACTCGGGGTCGCGGTTCGCCGCGCCCAGCATGCACTGGACGATGTCGCCCGCGGCGAGCGTGACACCACCCAGCTCGACAGGGCGGGCCACGTGTCGCGTGCAAGACTGCACCGCCGGCTCCCAGCGCAACGCCTCCTCAATGGCGTGCGACAGCAGCGCGCGATCGGCACGAACGGCCTCGAGCGCATTGGGATGCCGCAGGAGCGACCACACGACATTCAGGATCGTCGACTCCGTCGTCTCAATGCCGCCGAAGAACACGATCAGCGCGTTCGCGACGATCTCATCATCGGTGAGGCGATCCGCGGTCTCGCGGCTCAACGTCCCGAGCAACGATGGGTCGCTGCCCGTCGCCATTTGGTGCACGAGCGGCAAGACCGCGCCGCGAAACTCCTGCACCGCCGCATGGCCTCGTGCGCGGATCGTTGGATCCCAGGAAAAATTGGCGAGCGCCGCCGCGAACGCGTCGTACCATTCGCGAATCGGCGCATGCAGCTCGCGCGGGACGCCAAGCACGGTCGCGACCAGGTAGACGGCGAGCTCACTCGTGAGGGCCGCGCGCAACTCGATCTCACGCCTGCTGGCAACCGCCTCGACGAGCTCGGTCACCTTGGCCTCGGTCAGCGGCACGCCGTGCTCCCTGACTGATCGGGCGTTGAACGGGGCGTTGCAGTGACTCTTGTATCGGCGATGCCGCTCGCCCTCAGCACTCAACATCTGCTCGCCGAAGGTGTCGCGAATGGTGGAATGCGGCGAGTCGGTGCGAAACAGGTCGGGCTCGCGAAGCACCTGCACGACATCCGCGCGTCGCGTCACGAACCACATCCGCGCCTCGTCGACCCACGAGACGGGCTCCAGCGCCCGCAGACGCGCCAGGATCGGGTAGGGATCGACCGCCAGGTCTTGCAGGTGGACGTGCTGGCCGGCCTGCCGACCAGTCCTTTCCGTGGACCCGGTTGCTCGTATTTCCACGGATGTAGAATCTCCAGAAACCCACGGAGCGCAAGCTGACCATCACACGTTCCTGCAGGTCCCCGACCCCTGACCCCTGATCCCTGACCCCCGTAGTTCTTTGGTCGTGTACGAAATCTCGCGCCGGTGGGCGCGCTGGCCTGACTCTTTCAGGTTCACCTCGCCGATTCCATCGGGGCGGCAGCGATGCGGGTGAAGGAGCCCAACGCGCATGGCCTGACGGCAGCACATGTGACGCCGGCGCAACACTTCGGTGAGGCGTCGACGGCCCCACATGTCGCGGCCTCAGCAACCGACCGGCCTTTGTCGCTGCCGGAATTCCCCCAGGCTGTCTATCGAGGTAATGCGAGCTCGGTCGGCGTGGCATTCGGGATGGCAGTGGGGCCCGGCGAAGGACGCATGGCGCTCGACGCACTGGAAAGCGTCGCGACGTTCTTCCCCGACGCGAGCCGGTGGGTCCTCGACGATTGCACGTTCGATGGCACCTACGATCTCCTGGCGCGCTGGATCGCGACGAACGGCGGCCATCTGCTCCGCAACGCCATCCCGCACGGCTACCGCGGCATCGCCAGCTCGTTCTACGCGCTGCTCGCGGCGATCGCGCGCGAAGAGCCGAGCCTCGACATGGCGATCAAGATCGATCCCGACACGTGCCTGCTCGGCGGCGACCTGCTCGAGCGCATCCGCCGGCGATTCACGGATCACGGGCCGGGCATCGTCGGCGCCTACCGGGTCGGCGCTGGGGGACGCCCCCGTGTCTTCGGCCACATCAGGCGGAACATGCTCGTCGATCTCTTGTTGCCGGTCGGGCCCCACAAGACTTGGCGCTCGCTGCGCGTCGGGTTGCCGTACTGGGCGCGCTTCCTGCCGAGCGCGAGACGCAACGGATATGTCTTCGGTGAGCACGTGCTCGGCGCACTCGCCGCCATCCACGGCGACACACTCCGCGCCCTCGCCAGGTCCGGGTTCCTCGCGGTGCCGCCGCGGTTCCGAGCGCTCACGGTCCAGATGGACGTGCTCCTCGGCCTCGGCGTGCGGTCGGTCGGGCACAGCCTGATCGATCTCGACAGCGCGCCCCCTGCGCCGGCGACTGTGTGGCTTCAGTTTCTTCCGCCGGTCCCCGTCAGTGCCGAATCGTTGGTCGAGCGCGGCATCCTCGCGGTGCATCCCGTGAAGGGCACGCCCGATGGCGATGCGATGCGCGCCGTTTTCCGCCGCCACCGACACCCACGCCAGGATCGCCTGGCACCCACACCGCCCGCACCGGTCACGCTGACGTAGGGGCGACGCCATGCGTCGCCCATGATTACGGCCGTCCGCGCTGTCTGGCCATACGCGGGTAGGGGCGGCGCAATGCGTCGCGGCCCGCACCACATTCCTCCGCCCGGACAGGTTGACGCATTTCCGTCGCCCGGTCACCGGCACGTGATTGGCCTCTCGTTGACGCCGAGCGAGCTCAGCGCTAGTAGTTGAGCCCGTACGCGGATGTTTGCGCAAACGATTGCGAGACCACGATGGGCGGGGTTCGTCGAGAGACGGCACTATGAAGCTGATTCGAATCACCTGTCTGATCGCGCTGACCGGGCGCGTCACGGTCGTCCACGCGCAAGGGGCGACGGCGCATGAGCCATCCGCCCTGCGCGTCATGGGGCGAGTGATCGACGCAACAGCCACCGCACCGATCGCCGACGCAACGATCAGCGTCAGCGGAACCACGATCGCGGCACACACGAATCGCGACGGTCAATTCGCGATCGCCGTGCCAACGGATGCCACGTCGTTCGTCGTTCGCCGCTCGGGGTTTCTCACGGCCCAGGTCCCAATCACTACTGGTAAAACCGATTACTCCATCATCCTCACCAAGGACGTCCTGCATTTCCAAACCGACGCGGTGAGTGGACTCGTGACGACCGTGTCATCCCAGAACGCCGCTGTTGCCATTGGCGGTGTAGTGACGCAGGACACGATACAACCTCCCCCGCCGCGTCTCGAAACATTGATCGAAGGTGCGGTCCCGGGCGCGACGATCGAGTCCAGCACGAGCGATGCCCCTGGCGAGGGGATGCAGTTGCAGCTCCGGGGGCCTACGACCGTCTACGATGCCGCCTCCCCGCTCTACGTGATGGATGGTGTGTTGCTGATCAATCAGCTGGGCGCGAACCCGCTGGCCAACGGCGGCTTCCCAGAGGGCAACGGGATCAATCGGATCGCCGACATCGACCCCGGTGACATCGCGCGCATCGAGATACTCAAGGGCGCGGCAGCCACGTCCATCTACGGCTCGAAGGCGGCCGCCGGCGCCGTGATCATCACGACCAAACGAGGGACGCACAGCGAACCGCACTGGGAGATCGACGGCCAAATTGGCCATTACTCCCTCGCGAATGAGGTTCCTGTTCGGCAGTTCCCGACGCTCCAGAGCGCGCAGGCGTGGTATCTCGGGGACGTGACACACGACTCGACCGCTCAGGCCACTGCCGCGGATGACGCGCTCATTCGCGGCATGTATGCCGGTCCGGAGAACTATCAGAGGCAGCTTTTCGGCAACACGCGGATGGCCTATCTGGGGAGCGTGAGTGCCAGCGGGATGCTGGGCGGCACACAGTACTATGTGTCCGCACTCTCGAAGTACGACAATGGCGTGTTGCTCAACACCGGCGATGACAAGCAGTCGGTGCGGGGCAACATCACGCAACACATCGGGTCCCGGTTCTTTGCCACGGCGAATCTGAATTACGTGAGCGACGTGACGCGCCAGGGATACGCGGCCGCGAACCCGTACGAGGTGATGACGTACACGCCTGGGTTCGTGGCCCTCGACCAGCCGGATCCGAACGGCGCCTGGCCGCACAACCCCTTCGGCCCGTCAAACCCGTTTGCAGACGCGCTCGGGATCTCGGCGCCGCTCAACACCAGCCGATTCATCGCTGGGGGTTCCATCGGGCTGACCGTTTGGCGCTCGACACACCAGAGTGTCGAGATCCAGGCCACGGGCGGCGCCGATCGTGCCGACCTGCACGACCGGCTGTTGGTGCCACCGAATCTAGAGTCGCAAGAGAGTCAAACGCTGCCCGGTCTGTCAGTCACGAACGTCGGCCGAATCAGCTACTCGAACTACGCTGGGCATCTCACGCATCATTACGCTGGCAACTGGATCGATGCGACCACGACAGTCGGATACGGTACGGACCGTGAGGCAAACACCAACCCGGTGACGATCGAGCAGAACCTGCTGACCGGGATCAATAGTCCGACGACTGGCACGGTGGAGAGCGAATTCTTCCAGGAGACGCACACGCTTCAGCACGCCTACTACGCGCAGGAGCAGCTCATCACCCTCGCGTCGAAGCTCGCGCTCACTGCCGGTGTGACTGCCGAAAATTCGACCTTGAACGGCAATACGAAGGAGTTTTACCCGTACCCGCGCTATTCCGCGTCCTACCGCATTCCGCACCCGTTCGCGATTGCGGACGAAGTCAAGTTCCGCGTCGCCTACGGAACGTCCGGCAACCTGGCACCGTACGGCGCGACGTTCGCGCCATATCAGCCGACGACTATCAGCGGTAGCAATGGCGTCTACCCCGGAGCGAGCGAGACACCGCAGTTCAAGCCGGAGGTCGAGCGCGAGACGGAGCTCGGTTTCGACATGCCCATGTTCCACGCTCGCGCACAGCTATCCGCCACCGTGTACCAGAAGCGGATTAGCGATCTCGTAGTCGAGTCGGCCGTCAACCAGCAGTTCGGGCCCGTCTTCTTCAACGGCGGCGCATTCAGCAACTACGGGGCCGAGCTCGAGGTACAGGCAACGCCGGTCCAGATGGCGAATGGCCTCACGTGGACCTCGACAACCACCTTCTATCGCAACTACAGCGTCGTCGACGCGCTGGCGACCGGCCAGTTCTTTACGGGACCGAACTATGGCCTGGGCGACAATCTCGTCGTCGTCGGTCGCTCGCTCACGGAGCTGGTCAATCCGAATCGAGCGGCGGCCAATGGCTTGCCGCTGCAGGTGGGAGACATCATGCCAAGCTACGAGATGTCTCTTGGCAACGCCGTCAGCTTTCACAATGTCCGCATCTTCGCCCTCGCTGACTGGAGCCGCGGCGGGACTGCCACTGACCTACTGGGGTACTATTTCGCTTTCAGCACCCTCACCGCGGACTCGGCGCTGGCGGCTCGACAACAAACGTCGCTCGAAGCGGGAGGGATGCCATTCACGGAGTCAGCGACATACTTCACCTTACGCCAGGTGGTCCTCACCTACTCGCTGCCGACTCGAGTCGTCGCTCGCGTGGGGTTCGGCCGGTTGACCAGCGTCCGCCTCAACCTCAGTGCCTACGACCTCTGGTCGACCTTCAGCTACAAGGGTCTGGATCCACAGGCAGGCGAGTTTGGCAACCTCTCCGCCGTCGGCTTCGAGCCGACACCGTACCCGCCGGCCCGCAGCTACTACCTCGGCGTCGCTGTCGGTATTTAAGCCCGTCGCCGGTGCAAACGGACCGCGCGCCGGGGTCGCCGTCCGTGCCAGACGCACCACTTGGGACACCCACATGAACGATGCTCCGGCGGGTAGGGGCGACGCATGCGTCGCCCTCCATCGCCGCCCGCACCACGTCCGCGTCGGGGCATCCGCAAGTCTTTGCCAAGTACTGTACGTCGCGGTAGCTTCTCCACTCCGTAGCCCGATTAGTCCTCCCCTGTAGACAGAAGTTCTATGCAGACCTCTCCGACATCGCGCCACGGCCGTGGCCTCGCGCAGCCGGTGGCGAGGCTGTCCCGCCGATGGCTTCGCTGGATGGGCTCGATCGCAGGGCTGGCACTCGTGCTCGCGGCGACCCACCAGGCCGCGCGTGCGCAAGCCCCGACGAGCCGATACGACACGGCGGACGTGCAGTTCATGCAAGGCATGATCGCACACCATGCGCAGGCGCTGGCGATGGTCGCACTGATCCCCACACATACGAGCCGCCCCGAGCTGCAGATGATCGGTGAGCGCATCAAGATCTCTCAGACGGACGAGATCGCGCTCATGCAGCGCTGGCTGACCGACCATCATGATGTCGTGCCGACAGTGGATGCCGACAACGTCGCACACATGCCCGGAGCCGATATGCCCGGCATGCACATGTCAGGCGGGACGATGATGATGCCGGGCATGTTGACGCCGGAGCAGATGAGGCAGCTCGCCAATGCCAAGGACACGCAGTTCGACACGCTGTTTCTCGTGGGCATGATCCACCATCACGAAGGCGCGCTCGCGATGGTCAAGTCGCTCCTCGGCACGGCGGGCGCGGCGCAAGGACCCGACGTCTTCACCTTTGCGGCGGATGCGGACGCCGATCAGCGCGCAGAGATCAAACGCATGCAGGCCGTGCTGGCCACTATCAATACCCAAGGCCACAAGTCCTGACCGCTCCCGGTGCGGAGCATGTTGTACCGGTACGTGACAGGTCGAACGACATCACTAGCACTTCCACCACGAGATTCGAGAGGAGAGGCAGATCAATGACTTGGCGTTCGCGCACACGATCGACGGGAGCGGTGATGCGACCGCTCGGCGTCGCCATTGGCGCGCTCACGTGCGCCGCAGTAGCCGGCGCGCAAATGGCAAACTCCAGTGACCCGCGGGTCGGCCTTGCGGGTGGCCACTGGATCGAAGCGGGTTCGGCCATCAGCAACCTGGACATGGTTGCACACGTCGATCGGCCGACCGGATTCTCGAACCCGAGCAACCTGGGTGACTGGACCGTTATCAACTCCGATCTGGCCTTTAGTGGGAACTACATCTTCCAGGGCAACTTTCACGGGATTCAGATCTGGGACGTGTCGGATATCGGACATCCCACGCTGAAGACGACGGTCGTCTGCCCGGGCGGCCAGGGTGATCCGTCGATCTATGGCAATTTGATGTTCGTGTCCGTCGAAACCGAGGACGGGCGCGTCGACTGCGGGACGCAGGGCGTCAAGGATTCAGTGAGCCCGGACCGATTCCGCGGTGTTCGGATTTTCGACATCAGCGACATCACGCACCCCAAGCAAATAGCGGCCGTGCAAACCTGTCGGGGCTCGCACACCCACACGCTCCTCCCCGACCCGGTCGACAAGAACGTGCTCTACGTGTACGTGCAGGGGACCGCACCGGTCCGGCCGGGCGCCGAGCTCGCCGGATGCTCGGGCGGCACGGCGGAGCAGAACCCGAACACGGCGCGATTCCGAATCGAAGTCATCAAGGTGCCCCTGAACGCACCGCAGGACGCCAAGGTCGTGGCCGAGCCACGCATCTTCGCCGATGCCAAGACCGGTGCGATCAATGGTCTGAACAAGGGGAGCGAGGGCGACTCGCTCAAAGGCGTGCAGGAGCAGGGGCTCACAGACCAGTGCCACGACATCACAGTGTATCCCGCGACCGGCCTGGCTGCCGGGGCATGCTCGGGCAACGGCATTTTGCTCGACATTCACAATCCTGCGGCGCCGAAGCGCATCGCGGAGGTCAGCGATCCGAACTTCGCGTACTTCCACTCGGCCACCTTCAGCAACGATGGCAAGGAAGTGATCTTCACGGACGAGTGGGGCGGTGGCGTTGCACCTCGCTGCCGGGCGAACGACCCGATCAAGTGGGGCGGTGATGCGATCTTCAGCGTGATGCCCGACAGGACGCTGAAGCTCGAAGGGTACTACAAGATGCCCGCGCCGCAGACCGCGACCGAGAATTGCGTCGCGCACAACGGATCGTTGATCCCGGTCCCGGGCCGCAACATCGCGGTGCAGGCGTGGTATCAGGGCGGGCTCTCCGTGTTCGACTTCACCGACCCGGCGCACGCGAAGGAGATCGCGTATTTCGACCGCGGCCCACTCGACGTCAACACGCTGTACCTCGCGGGCTACTGGTCGGCGTACTGGTACAATGGCCACATCTACGGCTCCGAGATCGCGCGTGGTCTCGACATCTTCGCGCTCAAGCCGAGCCAGTTCCTGTCGCAGAATGAGATCGATGCGGCTGGGTTGGTGAAGTTCACGACGTCCAATCCGTCTGACCAGCAGAAGCTGATGTGGCCAGCGGCGTTCGTGGTCTCGCGTGCGTACCTGGATCAGCTCGAGCGCATGCAGGGCCTGTCCGGCGATCGGATCTCGTCGATCCGGGGTGATCTCGACAAAGCCGAGCAGATGCAGGGCGCCCAGCAAAAGAGCGCACTGGAGAAGCTCGCCAAGCGCGTCGACGGCGACGCGAAGGGCGCGCAGGACGCTGGGCGTGTGCGAGATCTCGCAGCGTCGATCAAGGGCCTGGCTGGCAAGGGTACCGCAAGCGGTGGATGAGTAGGACCTGAACGGCGGGATCAGGGGTCAGGAACAAATTCAAAGGCCGGTCACGGTGCACAGTGACCGGCCTTTGGACCGGTAGGGGCGACGCATTGCGTCGCCCGTTGTTGTCGTTGCGGTTGTCGTTCGCCGACCCCAAACCCCAAACCCCAGACCCGCAGTTCAGCCTCCGCCCCCCATTCCCGGCACCGGCTGCGGCGAATCATACATCGAGTCCGCCGTCGCACTCAGTCCAAGTTGTTGAGCGGTGTTGCTGCCCCAACAGTACATCACGTTGTTCGTCGTATAGCCGCAGGTGGACGTGCCACCCGCCATGATCGTTTTGAACGTCAGCCCACCGACCACGATGGTCGGCGTGGCCCCGCTCGACGAGAACGATCCCGACCCGAGGGCGCCGTGATCATTGGCGCCCCAGCAGTACGCCGCGCCCGACGCAGTCAGCCCGCACGCGTGCGGACCGAACATCGAGATCGCGGTGAAGGTGAGTCCGGACATCTGCACTGCGGTGGGGGTGTATTCCGTGCTGGTCGTTCCGTTGCCGTTGACTTCGGAGCCCCAACAGTAGACCGTGCCGCCGCTGGCCAAGCCGCAGACAGCGATCGTTCCGACTGCGAGTGAAGTAAAGACCTGGCCGCCCGCGACGAGTTTCGCCGAGTCGGTCCACGCCGGCGAGCTACTGCCGATCCCCAACGCACCTTCGGAGTTGCTTCCCCAACAGTATGCTGCACCGGCCGTGCTGAGCGCGCACGCGTATTGAGACCCGGCGGCAACCGATTTGAAAGTCACTCCGCTCGGGACACTAACCTTGGCGGGCGCCCAGCGATGGACGGTATCGCCGGTGCCGTCAGCCCCCTGGCCGTTGGGTCCCCAGCAGTACGCCACGCCGCTCGACATGCCGCAGCTATTGCCCCAGCCGACGCTGACCGAAGTGAAGGTCATGCCGCTACCGGCGCTGACCGGCGTCGTGTACGGGGAACCGCCCGGGGCCGTTCCGTTTCCGAAGTTCCCGTAGCTCGGATCTCCCCAGCAGTACAGCGCGCCGCCGGTCGCGACACCACACGCTACAAAGATCCCGGCGCTGATCTGAGTGAAGGTGTGGTTGCCCGATACCGGGACCGGACCCGTGTGCGCGGTCGTTGTGCCATTGCCAAGCAAGCCACTGAGACTGTTACCCCAACAAAACGCCGCACCCTGGCTCGTCAGCCCGCAGCTGGCGAACAGCCCAGCGGAGAGATTGGCTGCACCGTTCGCGAGCACGATGAAGGACGATCCGCTAAACGTGACGCTGTGACCGTTGATAGCAGCGCTCACCGTGTACGCACCGGGCAAGCCGCTCAGAACCGGCGAGAACTGGGCCTGACCGCTCGCGTTCGTCGTCGTGATGTTCTGCTGCTGCGATCCGCCAAACATCGTCGTCAACCATGACACCGAAGTGCCGGTGACCGACTGGCCCACCGAGTCCGTGACTTTGACCACCAACGGCTTGGGGATCGTCGCCTCGTATGCGCCCGTTTGGCTGTCGCCGCTGACTTTTGCGATGTTGGTCGGAGTGCCGCCCGACGGCCCCGTCGCGCTGCCGCCGCTGCTCGAACCGCAGGCCACGACAATCGCTGTCGTGACAATGGCCAGGAACGCGTACAATCGCTGCTCGTGCCGCCGCATTGGAATTCCCCGTTTGCTGTGCAAGCAGGACGAGCGGCGCGGGATGGGAGAAACGGTTGTGTGGCCGCTACCCGGCCTTCCGCAGCTCCACCGCCAATCCCCACGGATCCCGGGTCACATACCCATCGACGGATGGCACGACATCGGCCCCTGAGCGCCGCAGGTTCTCCGCTGCAGCAGCGACCGCCGCGTCGTCGGGAAGCAGGAGCTGCCATCGCAGCAGCCCGGCGTCGTCAGCACCGGCCGGAGTCGTGTTCGCGGCAAACGTGTTCAGTGCGACGTGGTGATGGTATCCGCCGGCCGAGACGAACAAGATGCCAGGGAAGGCGGTCCAATTCACTTTGCTGAATCCGAGCCCGGCGTGATAGAACGATTCCGCGCGCGGGAGGTCGCCGACGTAGAAGTGCATGTGGCCAATCGTCGTTCCCGCTGGCAGACCTGAGTACGGATGGGGCCCGCCTTCCCGGAGCACGGCGTCGATGTCGAGAGGTTCGGTCGGACCGACCAACTCGCCGGTCCCGTTCACGACCCATTCGCGGCGCGGTCGATCGCGGTAGACCTCGACGGTGATCCCGTCGGGATCGGTCAGATAGGTCGCCTCACTGAAGAAATGGTCGGCAGCATTGACGTGCGCCCGAACCGCTGCGGCGTGCCGGAGGAACCGCCCCAGATCGCCACGGCTCGGCAAGAGCACCGCAAAGTGGTAGATACCAATGCGGCCCCGCGGTGGGATAGGCCGCACCGAGGCCTTCTCACGAAGTTCTAGCAGGGGGCGACCATCCGCGCGAGCGCCAAGCACCGCTGATCGTTGACCCGAGTCGTCGGACCGGCCGAGGACGTGAAAGCCGATCACGTCGCGGTAGAACGCCAGGGAGCGGTCGAGGTCTGCAATCTGGAGTGTGACACCCCCAATGTGCGTGTCATCGGGCAGTCGAAATCCGGGTGGGCGCACGCCGACGCGGTCGCTGCTGAGCGACGGATACGGGACCAGGAGGGCGTCGTCTGCTGCTCTCACGATGCCACCGGAGTCAGGCGTTGCGTTGCTCCACTGCTCCGAGGAACACCTCACGCAGGCGACGCGCCACGAGCAGCTCCTCGCCATCTCGCAGCACGCGCGTACGCGCTGTCGCGTGCCAGACGGTCGTGCCGGGGTCCTGTGTGAGAATGACTTCGAGTTGCACGCGCGGAGATCCCTGCAAGAGCCGCTCACGCAGCGTCTCGCGTGTGAGCGGGATGTGCCGTTCGTCCCAGCGGAGATCAGCGTCCCCGAACCCCGCCGTGTTGAGCGCGTAGGTCGCGGTCAGTCCCGGCACGCCCTGCAGGCGAGCCACGATCCGTCGCGCGCGTTCGTTCCATCGCTCCGTCTCGGCCGCGTGGTCCTGTTGGACGAATCGCTCGAGCGCGACGATGAGCCCGACGATTTCCTCTTTGCCGACCTTCATGCCTCGACCCACATTGTCATTCGGGCTGGCATTGAGCCGGGCGGCCTCGATCAGCGAGCGTTTTCCGAGCAGGATGCCGGTGGCTTGCGGGCCACTAATGCACTTGCCACCGCTCAGCACGACGAGGTCCGCTCCGGCCGAGAGGAAGCGGTGGACGTTCCCCCACGGCGGGAGATCGGATGCCATGTCGATGAGGACCGGTACGCCCGCCTTGTTGCCGATCGCGATCAGCTCCTCCGGCTTGACGAGGTGTGCGTCGGGAGGCGGAGCCCGGTGGATCTCGAAGGGGGGCGCGAAGACGCCCTGTCGTTCGGCGATGCTCAAACCGGCGATCATTGCCGTCCGATCGCTGAGATGCGCTTCGAGGTCCTCGCGCGTCTTGGCTTCGACGATCGTCGCTCCAGCCGAGCGGTAGGCTCGATCGTAGTCGAATCGCTGGGCACTTTGGATCAGGCATTCGCACCGGGGCCACGTGGGGTGCGGCAGCAACTCGGCCTTGTCCTTGTCCGTCCCTGTCAGACATGCCGCGGCGCCAAGGAGTAGCGCGGAGAACCCGCCACACGTGATCATCGCGGCCTCGGCGCCCAGAAGCTCCGCGGCGCGACGGCCGGCAGCGTCGTTGAGCTCGACCATGTCGACGAAATAGTCGTTCGCCTCGGTCATGGCCGAGAGCACTTCAGGCGGCATCCGACCGCCGCCGAGCCGCGAAATGTGCTCATGCGCGCCCAGATGCGGGCGCACGCCGAGCAGTCGGGTGTAGATGTTGTTGTCGAGGTCGCGTTGCGTGTTCGCAGCGCCTGGGGTCCGGACCGCCGCATTCGGCATTTCGCTGATGCTGCAGCCGGTCGCCGCTACGAGACCAGCGCTCGCCAACCCGGCAGAAGCGAGCGCAGCCGAGCCAAGAAACTCGCGGCGATCAACCAGGATCCCTTCGGACATGTTCACATTCCCTGCTGGGCGCCCCCCACTGCAGGCGCGTGGTGTTCCGATGCAACCGATAGCTTCCCGCCCCGTGAGAGGTAAGTCAACCCAAGCCTCTCTGTCTCCGAGGGTTACCGCCGTCGTGTCCACCCCAAACAGGTGTTACGCCCACGAGGGAGCGATCAACTCCTGCACCCCGGTAGAGACCCGGCATTGCGTGTGACACATGTCACAGCCCCGCAGTGCGCCCGACGCTTTATTTGGGGCTCCCCGCACCACACGCGCGCGGTACATCGATCGGCCGCGCCCCTGTACCGTAACCCTGCGAGCCAACCGGATGGGGAATCTGTTCAATAGCATGGAGTTCGTCTGGCGCAAACGCGCCGACGAGAGCGAAGAGCCCCAAGTCCCGCGCAACGTGTCGCGAGCCGAGCGCATCCGTCGCGAGCGCGTGGCCGCCCGCATGCGCCGCGACCCCGTATTCGCGGACTTCACCGCCGAAGCCCAAGACAAGCTGATTCGCGCCGCGCTGACGGACAGCTGGGATTCGGTCTTGCCCCGGCTACCGAGGATTGGGCCGGAGTAGCGGGACGGCAAACGGCGGGGTCGGGGATCAGGGATCAGGAGCAAATCGAAAGGCCAGTCGCCGTGAACTGCGACTGGCCTTCTGAGTTAGTTCCCCCGACCCCTGACACCTGACCCCGCCGTTCAGCCCTTGTACTCCACCCACAACCCCGGCCACTCGCTCTTGAGGTGCTCCACCTTCGGCTTGTCGTTGATAATGATGTACAGCGAGGCCGGGTGGTGCACGTAGTAATCCTGGTGATAGTCCTCGGCCGTGTAGAACGCCTTCAACGGCGAGACCTCCGTCACGATGCGAGCAGGGAACACGTTCGCTTTCGTTAGTTGGTCGACATACGCCTTGGCGATGCGTTCCTGCTCAGGCGATGAGAACCAGATCGCCGAGCGATATTGCGTGCCCACATCGGGGCCTTGCCGATTTAGTTGTGTCGGATCGTGGCCCACCGAGAAGAACACCTTCAGCAGCTGGCCATACGAGATTTGCGACGGATCGTACACGATCTGCACCGACTCAGCGTGGCCCGTCGCCCCGGTGCTGACCTCTTGATATGAGGGCGACACGGCGTCGCCGCCCGAGAATCCCGACGTCACTTTGATGACGCCCTTCACGTGTTCGAACACTGCCTGGATTCCCCAGAAGCACCCTCCGGACAGCACCGCGGTCTCCTTGCCCGCCGTGGGCGCCAACGGCGCATCGACGATGGGCTCGGGCACTCGGACCGCGGGCTCAGGGCCGCTCGTTAAGACGGTGGCCGAGGGAGTGAATGTCAATGAGGCAACAACCAGGCGTAGGATCGGAAGAAGCATGGTACGCTCCTCTAAGGAGACGCTCTGTAGACGCTCTGTACGTAGCGAAAGATAGTGCGTTTGGGATCGGGGGTCCCCGGAGCAAATCGCGGCCGCTTACAATAACGTGTCTCTAACCGGGTTGCCTTTCCCGATCCCGAGTCCCGGCGTCGCCCACCTTATCCACCCGATGACCCCAAGGGTTCCAACAGCCCCATCCGCAGATCTCGTCGTCATCGGCGGCGGGGTCATGGGCATGAGCTGCGCTTACCAGGTGGCAAGGCGCGGGGTGCGGGTCACCGTCCTCGAGGCGGAAGAGATGCTCGGCACCGGGTCCACCGGACTCAACGCCGGTGGTTTCCGGCACCAGTTCTCGACGTCGGTCAACATCGAGCTGTCGAAGGTGAGCCTGGCGATGCTCGAGCGGTTCGAGGAGGAATTCGAGCAGTCGGTCGCGCTCAATTTGTGCGGCTATCTGTTCCTGATCGATGCAGCAGACGATGTCGCCGCATTCGAGCGAAACGTCGCACTGCAGCACGCGCACGGCGTCGCGACACGCTGGTTGACGCCGGATGACGTCACGCGCCTCGCGCCGCAATGCGATGTGACCGGCATCATCGCGGCGACGTTCTACGATCGCGATGGCCTGGTCGATCCGAGCGGCGTGCTCCATGGCTACGCAAGAGGAGCGAGCCGCGCAGGTGTCGCCGTGCGAACGGGCGCCCGAGTGACCGGCGCGCGCACACAGGGCGGCCGCATCGTCTCGCTCGAGACCACGATCGGCGAGGTGAGCGGTGCAGCATTCCTCCTTGCGGCCGGACCGTGGTCCGGCGTCGTGGGCCGGTGTCTCGGGCTCGACATTCCGGTGCGGGCGATCCGGCGGCAGATCGCGGTCACGGCCCCCATTGCGGGCATCACCCGTACCCTGCCCTTCCTCATCGATTTCGGCCAATCACTCTACTTTCATTACGAGAGTGGCGGCATCCTGACCGGCATGTCGAACCACAATGAGCCCCCGGGATTCGACACCTCCGTCGACGAAGCCTGGCGCGAGACCCATGTCGCTGCAGCCATTCGCCGACTGCCACTGCTCGCGGATGCACAGATCGCGAGCGAGTGGGCGGGCCTCTACGAGGTCACCCCTGACGATCAACCCATCCTCGGTCGATTGCCTCAGCTCGATAATCTCTACGCCTGCACGGGGTTCAGCGGCCATGGGCTGATGCACGGTCCGGCCGCGGGCCTCGTCATGGCAGAAGAGATCCTGGACGGCCGCGCCCACTCCGTCGACATCGCACCCGTGCGGTGGCGCACTTTTGGTGAGGGCGAGTACGGCGAGAGCGAATACAACGTAGTGTGAGGGGCTAGACGTTGGACGCTAGACGTTAGACGTTAGAGACAAACCTCGGGGCCAGTGGCAGCGTAGCTGGCTGTCCCCGAGGTTTGTTCTCCAGCGTCCAGCACGTCCAGCGTCTAGCGTCCAGCCCCCATGCCATCAAAGAAAACCGTCCCCCTCCGTGGCAGCGCGAAGCAACCGCTCCCCAATGCTCGCGTCGTGGCGCCGGCGCCGGCCGACGAACGACTCGAGGTGACTGTGCGACTGCGTCCTCGCACGCCACTCCCGGACGCGACATCGTTGCTGCAGCCGTCCACCGATCCAGCACCCATCCTGACTCGACAGGCCTACAACGCCCGCTACGGCGCGGATCCCAAGGACATTGCCCGCGTCCGTCGCTTTGCGAGTGCGCACCATTTGACCGTCGTGCGCGCGAGTGCGCCACGACGCAGCGTGATGCTCTCTGGCACCGTCGCCGAGTTCAACAAGGCATTCCACGTCGATCTCCACACGTACGAGTATCCCGGCGGGACGTATCGAGGTCGCGTCGGCTCGATTCGGGTGCCGAGCGACCTCGCACCTGTCGTGGAAGGGATCTTCGGCTTGGACAATCGCCCCGTTGCGAGACGGCACTTCCGCATCGCGCGATCGACAGCGCGACAGGCCAATGGCGCGCAGCCGTTCAATCCGCCGGACGTGGCGAAGTTGTACAACTACCCCGTGGGAGTCGACGGCACGGGGCAGACCGTGGGCATCATCGAGCTTGGCGGTGGCTATCGCGCGCAGGACCTGCAGGCGTACCTGGGAGGGCTCGGGTTGAGTTCTCCGACCGTGATACCGGTCTCCGTGGACGGCGCGACCAATTCGCCGAGCGGGGATCCGGGCAGTGACGACGGCGAGGTCGGTCTCGACATCGAGGTGATCGCCGCGGTAGCGCCCGGAGCGAAGATTGTGGTGTACTTCGCGCCCAACAGTCGCACATCGAAAGGATTCCTGGATGCCATCACGAAGGCTGTACACGATGACGCGAATGACCCGTCGGTGATCTCGATCAGCTGGGGAGGGCCGGAGGCAGGTCCCGGAGATGCCTTCCAAACGCAGTTCGATCAGGTGCTACAGTCCGCGGCGATGCTGGGCGTCACCGTGTGCATCGCGGCCGGGGACAACGGCGCCGCGGACATGGGTCCGAAAGCGTGGGACGGCCTTGCGCACGTCGACTTTCCGGCCGCGAGTCCGTTCGCGTTGGCGTGCGGCGGCACGCGCCTGGTCGCCACGGCGGGGGCGATTTCCGCGGAATCGGTCTGGAACCAGCACGCGGCGGACACGTCGGCCGACGCGGGACCCGACGGCTCGTTCGGCGCGAGCGGGGGCGGAGTGAGCGGCGCATTTCCATTGCCTGCTTATCAAAATGCAGCGCAGGTGCCTCCGTCCCTCAATCCCCAGGGCTACAAAGGGCGCGGCGTGCCCGACGTGACAGGCAACGGTGATCCCGCATCGGGCTACAACGTTCTCGTCGATGGAACGTCGTTCGTCGTCGGCGGTACGAGCGCGGTGGCACCGTTGTGGGCCGCGTTGGTCGCACGACTCAACCAGAAGCTTGGTGGACGCGTGGGGTTTCTCAACCCGCAGATCTACGCGGTCCCCATGGCGACAGGCGCATTGCACGACGTGACGGTCGGAGACAACCGTGTGAGCTACCAGACGCACAAGAACGTGGGATACAGCGCGGGCGCTGGTTGGGATGCCTGCAGTGGCCTCGGATCGCCCAATGGCGCCGTACTCGCGGCGCAGCTCACGGTGAGCAAGCCGGCGCGCGCAGCGTCGCCGAAGGCGGCTCGTCGCGCCCGGACCCCGGCCCGCGCGCGCAAACGCACACGCCCGAAGCGAGTGGTGCGCCGATGACTCGTTGGCTGTACCGCCTCACGACGATGACATTTGCCGCGGTCGCAGTCGCGGCGGCATCGACTGCGTGTTCTCACACATCGACCACCGAACCGGCCACGGGAGGAGGAGGATCCGGCTCGCACCCTCACTTGGTCGACACGTTCGCGTTCAACGTCGCCAGCGCCGACACGCCGTGGACGATCGGCATCGGAGACATCGCGACGTATCTGATCGGCGCGTCGCATGTCAGTGCGCGCGGCCGACTGGCGGCCTATCCACCGTCGGGGGTTCGACCGCGCCTGTTGCTGGACACGATCACCGTGAATGATACGATCTCAGGCCCACCCTTTGGTACGAACTTGCAGAGGCCCAGCTCTCTGGCGTTCGATGGGAACGGCAACCTGTGGATGTCGGTCGGCGGCCGCCACGACTCTGGAAGCGTCATCGAGTACGTCCGCTCGCAAATCAACCAGAACGGCCGACAGACGCCAATGGTCACGCTGTCTGGCGCACACGCACCGCGGGGCCTCGCGTTCGATGCGAAGGGCTCTCTCCTGGTGGTCGACAGCTCGGCAGCCGCGTTGCTCGAGTACACGGGCATTGAGCTGACGACCAGCGGCCCCCCGGCTGATACCATCTCACTGAGCGGCATCACCGCTGCCGGCGCGACGTGGTCTCCCGTGGGCCTCGCAGTCGATCAACAGGGCAACGTGTGGGTGTCGGCTGTTCCGCGCACCCTTCCTGGTGGCCCCGCCGCCGACAGCGTGCCCGCGTACGTCGTCGCGAAGTTTACGACCATAGCGCTACAGGGTGGTGGCACGCCGGCGCCAGCACTGACGTTGGTTCAGACTGGGTCGAATCCCGCCGGATATGGGCCGGGTATGGCGTTCGATTCAGCAGGAGATCTCTGGACCGCGAACGCCGCTGCCACCAGCGTGACGGAGTTCACCGCGGCATCGCTCACAGCCGGCGCAAACCCTGGTCCCTCGGTCACCATTACCGGGGCAACGCTGGCCGGCATAGCCGACATTGCCATCGATCCGGGCGACGTCCTCTACGTCGGCGGGAACGCGTTTGGCACTCCCGGCGAGGGGATGTTTGCGTATCGCCTCTCCCAGCTCACCGTCAGTGGCTCGCCAACTCCCGTGCTGAACTTCACGCCGCCGAATGGCTTGAATCATTTTGCGATAAGATAGACGCTGGACGCTGGATGCTGGAAAGAAACCTCGGGGCCAGTAGCAGTGCACATCGCCGGCCCCGAGGTTTGTCTTCTAGCGTCCAGCGTCTAGCGTCTAGCGTCTAACGCACTAGGTTCACGTCTCCTCTATCCAGGACCCGTGGATGCCATACCGTTCGCTCGCTCGTCGTGTCGCCATCACCCTAGCCGTTGTCGCAACCGCCGGCCCTCTCTCGGCCCAGACCACTGCACCGGCGAAGTTGATGGGCAGTTGGGTCATGGATACGACGAACGGATCGGATGATCACGGCCTGCCCAAGAGCGAGAGCCTGGTGTTCTCACCTCAGCCGAACGGCTTCCATCTCGTCGCGACCTCGGACGATGGAAAAGGACCGGGCACGTCGACCTTCGATTGCGCACCCGGCGGGGCGTCGACGACACTCAGCCCGACGACGGTCATGTTGTGCACCATTCACCTGATGGCGGACAGCGTCCTGTACACCGTGGACGTCCTGAACAACGGGCAGACCGTCTCGACGGAGCGCGGCCGACTCGTGGTCTCGCCGTCAGGCCAATCGCTGCGCGACCAGTACGACGCAACCTCCGGATCCGCGAAGGCGACGCACCACCGGCATGTATATGTGAAGCAGCCGTAAGCCTTACCGCCGAATCCGCATCACCCGCCTGCCAGTCGGCGCCACGAATGGCTTCACCCGTTCCCACTGGGGACCGACGAGTGGCACGCCGTCCGGTGGGGGATTGAACACCAGGCTGACCGGGTTGCTGGCGACCGAGATCGTGAAGCTGGGCTGACTCGCGCCGCCCACGGTGATCTGCGCCGCAGAGTACTCGATGACACTGGAGCTCGCCGACCCGAAGGCCCAGAGATCGCCGCTGTTGTCGAACGCGAACCCCGCCGGGGCGCCGACGCCAGCGGGGACGGTGAGAATCTCGGCCGGTGTCGGGCTACCGCTCGCGGTCTGCTGGGCATTGCCGAATTTGACGAATGAGTTGCCCGTCGAGTTGGCGACCCAGAGGTTGCCTTGCTCATCGAAGATGATCGCTCGCGGGCCGGCGATCGAGCCGTTCGTCGCCGTGAGCGTGACCGCAGGCGTGGGACTCCCGCTCGCGCCGAGCTGGCTCGGCGAAAACTCGGCGACCGTGTTCAACGCGGTATTCGGTACCCAGAGGTTCCCGTAAACATCGAAGGTGATGCGCCCGGGATTGCCGATGGCCGCACCACTCAGCGTCACAGCCGGCGTTACCGCGCCGCTGGCGGTGAGCTGACTCGCTACGAACTCCGTGATCGTGTTGCTGTTGGCGTTGGAGATCCAGAGATCGCCGTTCCGGTCGAACACCATGCCAACGGGTCCGTTGAGCGCGGTGCTCGTGATGGCGACTACTGCTGACGGGGTCCCACTCGCCGCGAGCGAAGTCGGGGTGTATTCCGTCAGCGTGGTCGATGTCGAGTCGGCAACCCAGAGATTGCTATTGATATCGAGCACTTGATACGGCCCCGTGATCGACAGCGTCGTGCTCGCTGCAGCGGCCGTGGTCAGCTCGGTGCTCGTGTAGCCGGCAGAGATCGCCGAACCGCCGTTGGTACTGCCAATCCACGCGCGGCCGGTCCCGGCGACCCGCGCGAACGTCGCGCCCATCCGCGCCGTATCGGCATCGTTCAGGGTGACCGGCGTCCCACTCACCGTTCCAACGTAAAACGGCGTCACAATGGGGTCGGTCGCGGTCGCTATCGGGTCCGACAGCGTATACGTCCCAGTGCCCAGGAGGGTGAGTGTATCGATTCCGCTCGCGTTGATCGGAACGAACACGGCATAGCCACTGCCGGGCGGACCGCCGACGACCGCACTCGCGGTGGTGCCCGGCGGTACAACGACCGTCGTGATGAGTGTACCCGTTGTGGCGGCGGTAGGCGCCGTGGAGCTGTGACAGGCCACCCCCATCGCGGCAACGCCGAGGAGCGGCAGCCAGAAACAATGAAAGGACGGGAGTGAATCGCGGCGCCGAGCGCCCACCAATGCGAAGTGAACCATACGTAGGCGGAAAAGTTACACGGGGTTACACGCCTGCTGTAGTCGCAAAGATCGGGTTCCTCGTTCTGGGTTGTTGGGTCTGGGGACTCAGAGAATCTGGAGGGCTGATCACAGTACGCCGTGACCAGCCCTCGCAGTTTGTTCCGGACCCCTGACCCCTGCGGTTTACCCTACATCCGCCCCAAATCCGTCTGGTGCGACCAAAACACGCAGGACAGGCTGGTCAACGGTGCGCAGCGATTGCCCTTCGAGTGCTGTTGTAGGCGCCTAAACCCCGAGACCCCTAACCCCAGACCAGCAGGTTTCAGCGTCACCGCCCAATCACGGCCCCGATCTCCTGCAACACCCTCTGATCCAGCAGCACGTCATGCGGTGCGCCTGGGATCTCGACCAGATCCACGTGGGCGTCGCCGGCGGCCCGGAGACGTTGCACGTACTCGCGGCTGAGTTGGGGCGGCGTGGTGTTGTCGGCCGAGCCCACGACGACGCGGACGACGGTATGAGAATCGACTCGGTCGGTGAGGTCGATCGGCGAGAGGCTCTCCACGGGGACGCGCCAGATGGGGTCGTGCTGGACGGAGTCCATGTGACGCCGCCATGCGGGCACGTCACAGGGACACGACACGAGGATCGCTCCACCAGTGACAAGCTTGGGATGTCGGCCAATGATGTCCGCGACGATCGCGGCGCCACCCGAGTGGCCGACAAGAAACACGCGGCCGGGGAGGTACGTGTCGGCCAGCGCCCCGATCGCCGCGGCGATCGCGTCGACGTCGTGCGCGGTGTAGTTGTCACCGATCGCGCGCCCGCGAATCCCGCTGGACCGGTGGCCGTCGCGGTCCGTATAGCCCGGCCGAAGCAAGCCAATGGCGATGACGTTCTCGATATCGCCCGTAATGCGCCGCGCGACCGCGTACTGATACTCCGGCCGCTCGAACGGCGAGTCGCCGTGCAGCACGACGACGAGATCTGGATTAGCCGTGAGGGACGCGCTCCGGTATTCCTCGAAGTGTAGGCACTCGGCGCCGCCACGGACCCACTCTTCCTCCACCGTGCTCTGACAGGCCCTCGAGTCGCTCGAAGAACGACGTCGCCCGCCCACTATCCACCAGAGCCCGGCGACGAGCACGAGGATCAGGAGTCCGCCGCCGACGCGCTGCGTGATCCGCATCCAGCGGGGTGTTGGCCGCGGCGCGTCCCCGTCGCCTGTCGGCCCGCGCGGCCGTTCCCGCTGCCTGCCTGCACTACCCATGACGCAGAATGCTTCGAGGTTCGAGTGTCGGTGGGTGGTCGGTTCGATTGCGGAGAAGAGGAGCGCATCCAATGTCCAAATGAACTGCGTGAGCGATGAAAGTCGAGGCCCCGGTAGTCGACTGTCGCCTTACGGCACCGTGGTTTTCCCTTCATATTCGCCGCCTCTTCGACCCCACCAGACCCTGTCCTCTCCGACACCGCTCCGAGACTTCGACGGACGCGTCGCTATCGTGACGGGCGCGGCGCGAGGCCTCGGCCGTGCCGCCGCTCAGCGACTCTACGAGCGCGGCGCGGCCGTTGGTGTGCACGTCCGGGATCAGGCGCGCGCCGCAGCGGTATCGACGGCGCTCGGCGAGCGAGCGATCCCGCTTCCGGGCGATCTGGCCGAGGCGGGCGTCATCGACGGACTCGTTGCCCGCACCTTGGAGCGCTTCGGCAGGATCGACATCCTGGTGAATAACGCAGCCGTGGCGCTGCCAACGCGCTTCGCGCAGCTGTCCGCGGACGAGTGGCGGCGCGCGCTCGAGGTGAACCTCACCGCGCCGTTCTTGCTGATCAAAGCGGTGCTGCCGGCGATGCAGGCACAGGGGTTTGGCCGCATCATCAACATCTCGTCCACCGCCGGACGCATGGTCAGCACGCTGGGGGGCGCGCATTACACGGCATCGAAAACCGGCCTCCTCGGCCTGACCAGAGCGGCGGCCAAGGAGCTGGGCAAATTCGGCATCACCGTCAACGCGGTCTGTCCCGGTATGATCGATACCGAGCTGACGCGCGAGACGGCCACGCCGGAGCAGCTCAACCGCTTGGCCGCCGCGTATCCAGTCCCTCGGCTGGGCACCGCACGGGAAGTCGCCGATCTGATTTGCTTCGCCGCCTCGGATGCCGCCGGCTACATCACCGGCGCCGCGTTCGACATCAATGGCGGCGACCTCATGATGTAGGATGGATCAATGAAAGACAGCAAACGCGTGCTCATCGCGCTCGTATTGGCCCTCGTACTCGGAGCGGCGATCGCTGCCTCAGGCAGTGCGTCATTGCTCAGCGCCGCCGACGCAATCGCGCCGGTCGGGGCCCTCTGGGTCAACGCGATTCGGATGACCGTGATCCCGCTCGTCGTGGCGCTGCTCATTACCGGCATTGCAACCACCTCGGGGCTGAGCGCGATCGGCCGCATCGGGGGCCGCACCATTGCCGTGTTCGGGCTGCTGCTCGTGGGGATTGCCACGATCATCGTACCGATTGTCGCCACGATCTTCGGGAGCGTGCTTGCTCGGTTGCCGATCCGGCCCGCATTGCCAGCGGGTGCGGCTCAAGCCGCGAGCGACCTCACGGCGGCGGGCGGCGCTCAGACCTTCGCGTCGTGGTTGGTGTCATTGGTGCCGACCAACCCGATCGCAGCGGCGGCGAACGGCGCCATGATCCCGCTGATCGTGTTCTCCGTCCTGCTCGCGCTCGCAATCGCGAAAAGTCCCCCCGATGCTCGCGACCGGCTCGCCGGCTGGTTCGAGGCGTTGCGCGACGCAATGCTGGTCCTCGTCGGCTGGGTCGTCGCGGTTGCGCCGATAGGCGTGTTCGCACTGCTGCTGCCCATCGCCGCGCGCGGCGGTGTGGCGCTCGCCGGTACGATCGGCGTCTATATCGTTTCATACTCGATCGCCCATCTTGTGGCGTCGTTGGCGACGTATCCGGCCGTCGCGTTGATCGCGCGCGTGCCCATCGCACAGTTTGCCCGGGCCGCACTCCCCGCGCAGCTCATTGGGTTCAGCTCGAGCTCCTCGATCGCATCGTTGCCGGCCATGGTGGAGAGCGTCGAACGGGACCTTGCCGTCGAACCGGCAGTTTCGGGGTTCGTGTTGCCGCTCGCCGTATCGGTGTTCAAGTTCGCGGCGCCCTTGTCGTGGACGATGGGCGCGCTGTTCGTGGCGTGGTTCTACGGCATCCCGCTTCACGTGCGCGACATCGCCACGGTCGCAGCCGCCGGCGTGTTCCTGGCCTTTGCCGCGCCCGGGGTCCCGCGCGGAGCGTTTCTGATGCTGGCGCCGCTCTTCCTTGCGATCGGCCTCCCGATCGAAGGCCTGGGCATCCTCATCGCGATCGACGCGATTCCTGACCTGTTCGCGACGATTCTCAACGTGACGGGCGATCTCGCCGCGACCGTGTTGGTCGCGCGGTTCGGCAAGAAGGAGGCAGTGGCGCCCCTTTCGGACGTGGTCGATCAGCAACGCTCGACCGTGGGTGCGTAGCAGGAGTCACCGGTCAGCGGGGCAGGGTTGCTGTTGCCGGCACGGACGCGCGAAGAACTTTCTAGAAACATCTGGCTAACGACCTCGGCTGTAACGTATGTTTGGGCCGATCCGCCGGAGTGCGCACGGTCCTCGGCGTCGGAGGTCGGATGCGTTCAGCCCTGTCCCCGGTATCGGTTGGCAGCTTGCTGTGGGTCGTCAGCGCGTGCGGTTCGTCAACCGGGCCACACGTAGCCAGCATCTCGGGCACGTGGTTCGACACGACGAACTACTACCAGTCAGCCAACGTCCTGAACGTCACGCAGCACGGCGACAGCGTGCAAATTGTCAGCCCCGGCTACTACGTGAGTTTCACGTACGGCGGCGTCTCGTGGTGGAGCGAAGAAGGACAAGCCGCGGCCGCAACCGGTGCGATCTTCAAGGATTCGATCGCGATCTGCGATGCGGACATCGGCCCACCGTGTCCAAACGTTACCGGCTATCTCCGCGACAGCGATCTGGTTTTGTATTTGGGGCCGTTGCCGGGCGTTCCGTTCGATACTGCTGGCCTGGGGTTTACCTTCTCTCACGGGGCATGGACACCAGGCAATACCAATCCGCCTTCAGGCGCCCCGGCTCCCGTGCAGGTCAGTAATGTCTGGGTCTCCGACTCAATGTCGTGGAGTGGTACTTGTCCCGGCGTCGTGCAGATCGGACTCGGCGTAGGGAACTCGATCCTCCACGGTCTCCCTCCAACGATATTCCAGCTCGTCCTCCCACTTTCCGATGGACAGTCGTGGGTTCGTCAGTGCGGCAGCTCATTATGGACCTCGCAATCCGACTATGTCGTGACGTGGTTTCCCATGCCGTGTACGTCGACCAATGCGTGCTTCATAGATGTGAGCGATACGATCGCCGCCAAGGACACGATCGATAGCTGGATCCTGCAGCCAGGTGGTGTGGATACGCTGGCAGACGTGACCCCGACGTACGTCAACACCGGGTGGCTCCCCCAGTTTTTCGTGCTGGATAGTGGCGCCACCTCGCTCGGGCGGGTGAGGAATGGACCGTGGCAAAGTCGCCCGATCGCGGCCGCGAGCCTGGCAGGTGTGACGGCGTATCAGAGCAGGTTGCGCCGGTACCGCGAAGCGCAGACCCGTGCGCGTCGCCAGCGTCCACCCTGGGCCGCCTGATGGCGCACCATATACGTCGTAACGCACCGCCCCGCATCGCACGGTGGCCGCGGGATGCGCCGGGATAGCAGCAGCCTTATTGTGATCGCACATCGGGGGTGGCCTGAAGGCCGCCCCTACATGTCGGCGCGCAGTCCATTGTCTGGCGCCAGCCAGCGACGGGGATTGTTTGCGATGTAGCGCCGACAAGCAGCTAATTCCGTGGCGTTTCGGATTACGCGATCATGGAAACCGCGCTGCCAGAATGGACCAGCCCGGCTCCAGGCGACGTTGATGCGTTTCGCAGCGAGACCCTTGAATGCGCCAACGACCTGCCCAAGGGTGATCGATTCACCAGCTGTCATCGACAAAATGACGTGAACGTGGTCCGGCATGATCACATAACGGTCTACCGCGATCGACCAGTGTCGCTCAACGACAATACCCAGCGCCTCGGCCGTGGCCTCACCTGCAGCCGTGAGATGAATGGTGCCGCCTTTCACGACGCTCAGCACGTCTGCACGGGTCCGAACAACGGTGGTCACAAGGTACGATCCGTTGCGCGCGTATACCCGGCCCGGCAGTCGCAGACTGGGATTTCTCGGCCTTCGCAAGAACAATCGCGGCATGCCGCCAGATGGCGCTCCCGCGTCATCGCAACGTCAAACGTTGCGCTAAGGGATGAGGCTCAAGTCGACAAAGGCGCTCCGTTCCCGGAAACGGCACGCCGACATGTAGGGGCGGCCTTTAGGCCGCCCACCATCCATGCGCCGACCGCCGAACTCCCTGGCCAACGGCGCCGACGTTTCCCCGACAGCCGTACGATTCGTTCTCGGTAATGGCCACGCCGACATGTAGGGGCGGCCTTTAGGCCGCCCACCCTCCACGCGCCGACCGCCGAACTCCCTGGCCAACGGCGCCGACGTTTCCCCGACAGCCGTACGACTCGTTCTCGGTAATGGCCACGCCGACATGTAGGGGCCGCCTTCAGGCCGCCCACCATCCACGCGCCGACCGCCGAACTCCCTGGCCAACGGCGCCGACGTTTCCCCGACAGCCGTACGACTCGTTCTCGGTAATGGCCACGCCGACATGTAGGGGCGGCCTTCAGGCCGCCCACCATCCATGCGCCGACCGCACTCCGGTCGTCAATGCGCGCCCAACGACTCCCGCACCACCCCGTACGACGTGCCCCACGCGTCCGTCATCTGGTTGCGGATCTCCCAGAGCTCGGGGAAGAAATAGGTCTTGACGCCCTCGAGCATCCGGTCGACGGGACGACCCTTGAGCGACTTGGCGCCGAGCCCGATCGTACGGTTGATCAATTGCACGTGACAGTACCGGAATCGCTGGAACAGCTCATCGAATTCCGCAAGCGCCTCGGCGACGACATAGGCGTCGGAGTGTGAGTACTCGGAGTTGTAGATCTTCTCGACCGTGAGGTCGTGCCGCTCGAGGTAGCTCGTGCGGAACGATTTCCACAGCTGCGCGGGCATCTTGAGAATCGTCCGGAACCCGGGCGACTCCTGTCCGCTGCCGTTCCCCAGCTGCACACGGATCTCCTGATACTCCTTGGGCGACATCGTCTCCAGCAGCGACAGCTGCTCCGTCATGAGGCGCAGCGCAATGCGCACCCGGTGCATCAGCGTGAGCACGCGATTCGTGTTCTCCTGCTGCAGGTAGTCATCGACGTCGAGCAGCGTGTAGCCGATGAGCTTCATCCACAGCTCTTCGACCTGATGCACGATCTGAAACTGCAACTCGTCGCGGTTGCAGAACTCGTGGAAATCCTTCTGGCACGAGAGCAGTGCCTTGGTGTTGAGGTAGAGCTCGTAGTCGAGCGTCCCCTCGCCATTCATCGTTGCGTAGAACTGCTCGCGGTCCACTAGAGCCCCCAGCGCAGGTACGGTGGAAAGTTACTCAACGCCGCGACTGCTCGGTCCAAACACCACGGACTGGCCTACGGCGGGTAGGGGCGACGCATGCGTCGCCCGCAATCGCGGCACCGCCCGTCCACGGTCGAGCGCGCCCGCGGCGGCCGCCTCAGCGCCCAGTCGCCTCCAAGGGGGCGTCGTTCGCCGTCTCCGACACGGGGCGGCGGGCGCCCGCGCGCCTGGACCGCACGAGCAGGTACACCAGGCTCACGACTCCCAGCCAGGGAAGGCCCCAGAGAAGCGCTGGACGCATCCCATCCACGAACCAGGTCGTGATCATGATCGCCACAATGGCCGCGGCCCCCAGGATCGAGGTGTACGGATAACCGATCATGTGCACCGGCAGTCGCGGACGGCCCAACGCGACCCAGCGCCGGCGGAAGTAGAGATGGGTGATGAAGATCATCAGCCAGACGAACAGTGCACCGAACAGCGCAACGCCAAACAAGACGACGTACGCCGTATCGGGGTACCTGAGTGCGACCGCAACGGCGATGATGAGACCGGCGGCCGAGACCAGCAGTGCGACGAGCGGGACGCCTCGCTTGGAAACGCGGCCCCATGAAGCGGGCGCGAACCCACCGCGAGCGAGTGAGAACAGCATGCGCGAGGTGAGATATAGGTTGCAGTTGATGCTCGATGCAGCAGCCGTGATCACGACGAAGTTCACCAGGTTCGCCGCCGACGGGATCCCGATGAGGCGGAAGACATTGACGAATGGACTCGCCGTCACGTCGGCGCCCGGCTGGATCTCGGTCCACGGGACGATCGCCACGAGTACGAACATCGCGCCCAGATAGAACACGATCAGGCGACCCACAACCTGACGCATCGCCCGCGGCACCGCTCGCGACGGGTCCTTGGCCTCGCCCGCAGTCACGGCGACGACCTCCGTCCCAATGAAGCTGAAAATGACGAAGACGATCGCGGTCCAGACCGGCGGTCCGCCCTTCGCGAAAAAGCCCCCGTGTGCCGTGAGGTTCGTGAGGCCAATGGCTGGGCGATGCCCGATCCCCGTGAGCAACGCGAAACCCAGCGCAATGAACAGCACGATGGCGACGACCTTGATCATCGAGAGCCAGTACTCGACGCCGCCGAAACTGCCCACACTGCTGGCATTCACAAACAACAGGGCCGCGCCGAACACGGACACCCATAACCACTGTGGCGTGTGCGGAAACCACCATTGACAGTAGATAGCGATCGCGACCGCTTCGCCACCAATCGCGATGACCTGACACGCCCAATACGTGTAGCGCACCACGAATCCCGCCCACGGATTCACGTACATCTCGGCGTACACGCCAAATGAGCCTGGAGCCGGGTGGGCAACCGCCATCTCCGACAATGCGCCCATGAACAGCAGTGCGATCACCGCGCCAATCAGGTACGTGATCAGCACGGCTGGCCCTGCCATGTGGACCGCCAGCGAACTGCCGAGGAAAAGGCCGGTGCCGATCGCCCCACCGATGGCGATCATACTGAGCTGGCCGGTCGTCAGCGCGCGCGACAGCTCCTCGCCGCGCTCGATCGCGTCCGGCGCCCGCGCGCCGGGCGCCTCCTCAGTCATCTTCGTACGCGGCGCCAGGACTACCTGACGGATGAAATACTCCGAGCACGCGGATCGGCGCCGGGCCCGGGTTCTCCAGACAGTGCACCACGCCGACGGGGAAATAGATGCTCGAGCCAGCACCGAACTCCGTCACATGCCGCTGACCGCGCAAGTGGAGCATGCCATTGCCCTCGAGGATGTAGATCCCTTCCTCATAGGTGTGCCGGTGGAACGGCGCACGACTCTTCGGAATCAACCCGACAAACTGCGTGACCGACTCGCAGCCGACATCGGTGTGCACCAGATACCGGAACACCCGGTCCTTGCCCGCACGAATCGGCTCACGTTCCTCCGCGCGCACACTACGCTTGGGCGCCTCGCCGGCACGCGGGCTCGTCCGCGTCTCGCTCACGTGGCGGCCGGAGTCCTCCGGGCAGCACGCGCTCACGAGACGCAATGCGTCCGGACCACGATTCTCGATGTGATAGTCCGTCCCGGGAGGGACGAACACGCCGACGCCGGGCTCGAGCGCGTAAGCGAATCCGCCGAGGTGACAGGTCCCCGTCCCTTGCACGACGTAGAGCACTTCCTCCGCCCGGGGATTCACGACTGACGGAGATGTCCCGACCGCGTAGTCGTTGATCATCTGCGTGATCAGCGTCGTTCCGCTCGCCCGACACATCACCGTCCGGGCGGTCCACGGACCGGCCGACACGACCTCACCATCACCGGGCTCGTAGACTCGACAGCCGCCCGTGAGGACCTTCATGCTCGCACCATCAGGTCGATGTTGTCCTCGAGCGCCGCCAGCGTGGCGTCGACGTCCGCCGTGTTGTTGTACACATGAAACGCGAAGCGGACCCCGTCATGTCGGGCCGACACGATCACCCCTCGCTCGGCCAACTTGGCAACCATCGCGCGCGTGTCATGCGAGCGGAGCACGACCAGCGGACCGACCGTGGACGCCGGCGTCTTGCAGTCGATGCCGAGCGCGCGAGCGCCGTCGAAGAACAACCGGGACAGCCGCTCGACTTGCGCCGCCACGTTCTCCATCCCGATGCGCGTGAGCAGCTCGAGCGCGGGTCGTGCCAGGAAGATGTTCGGGATCGATGGCGAGCCGCCCTCGAATCGACGGGCCGTCGAGGCGGGGTCGAGATGCAGCGTGTCGTACGCGAACATGTTCTGCTGCGCCATCCAGCTCGTCACGGTCGGCGAGAGCGACTCGATGAGTCCCCGCCGCACGTAGAGGAACGCCACCCCCGGTGGACCCAGGAGGTACTTCAAGGTGCCGGTGACGTAGAAATCTACGTTCGTCGCCTTCACGTCGACCGGCCTCGTGCCGGCGTCCTGGAAATCATCGAGAAAGAGCAGCGCGCCACGGTCGTGCGCGAGCCGTGTGATCGCGCCCACGTCCGACCGCATGCCATTGATGAACGACACGTGGGCCAGCGGGACGATAGCGGTGCGCTCGTTGATCGCGCGCTCGTAACACTCCGTCGGCAGCGTGTTGTGGCTGCCCTTGAGGAACTGCACCTTGGCGCCGCGCGGCTGCTGTGCGAGCCAGATCTGCCCCATGGTCGGGAATTCGTACTCACTCATCACGACCTGGTCGCGCCCGTTGAATTGCACCGCGGTCGCTATCGGGTTGATCCCGGCCGACGCGCTCGTCACGATCGCCACTTCATCCGGCTCGGCGTTGATGAACCGCGCGAACAGCCGTCGCAGATCCTCGTACGCCTCGATCCACTCGTCCCAGGGCGCGACCGCCGTCCGCCAACTCGCGGCAAAACGTCGCATGCCCTCTTCGGACGCATCGGACATCGCTCCCTGCGAGCAGTTGTACAGGTAGGTCTTCTGCCGCAGGATCGGGAAATGTGAACGGACCTCAGCCAATTGGGTTTCGGTCAGCACGGCAGGGATAGGGGGTTAGGGGTTAGAAGTAGGGACAACAAAACGCGTGGGTGGACGTTACGAGCCGTGAGGGCCGAGGACAACGTCCCTGCCTCTGTTCTTCTCCCAAAGCCCTGGTCCCTAACCGCTGGTCCCGGCAGTTCGTACCTTCCGCCACCATGCCAATGCTCTCCAGAACGGTTCGCCGACTGGTGGGATGCGCCCTGGTCGCGGGGGTCGCGCCTCGCGGCGCCGCCGCGCAAGGACTCTCGCCCGACGTCCGCAAATTCGTCCGTGTCGACACACCGATCGTCGTGCTGACGCATGTCCGGGTCATCGATGGGACCGGGGCACCGGCCCGCGACGATGAGACCCTGGTGCTCACACGCGGATCCATCACCGCAGTGGGCCCGGCGGGGTTGGCGACACCGGCCGGCGCGCAGGTGCTCGACCTGCGGGGTTACTCCGTCATCCCCGGCCTCGTGGGGATGCACGACCACATGTTCTACACGCACTCGCTGGACCGCGACAGCCTGGGACGATCCGCGCCGCCCGGCCAGACGGCGGCGGAGCAGGCCTTCTCCTTTCCGCGCCTCTATCTCGCGGCCGGTGTGACGACGATTCGCACGACGGGCAGCATGGAACCGTACATGGACCTCAACCTGAAAACGCAGATCGATGACGGTCGCGCGCCAGGGCCGACCATGTACATCTCGTCCCCATACCTCGAAGGGAAGGGAACGCAGTTCCCGCAGATGCACGAGCTCACGGGGCCTGAGGACGCACGGAAGATGGTCGACTTCTGGGCCGACGCCGGCGCGACCTCTTTCAAGGCATATATGCATATCACGCGGGGGGACCTCGGCGCCGCGATCGCCGAGGCCCACCGGCGTGGCATCAAGGTCACGGGCCACCTGTGCTCCGTCGGATGGCGTGAGGCCATGGCCCTTGGCATCGATGACTTCGAGCACGGTCCCGTCGGCACGGACGCCGAGTTCGTGCCGGGCAAACAGCCCGACACCTGCCCCGGGGGAGCCGCGATTTTCGGCAGCTGGCTCAACACCGACGTGCCCGGTCCGAGAGCCGATTCCCTGATTCACGATCTCGTCGCGCGTCACGTGGCCGTCACGTCCACATTGCCGGTGTTCGAGCTCACCGTGCCCGATCGCCCGCCGCTCCAGCGCCGCGTACTCGATGCGATGTCCGCCGAGTCGCGCCTCAGCTACCTGACCATGCGAGCGCGCGGCACGCCGCCATGGAACGGTCGCCCCCTCCCGTGGGCGAGCCTCCTCGCGAAAGAGGAGGCGTTCGAGCTCGCCTTTGTGAAGGCCGGCGGCCTGCTCCTCGCCGGGCCGGATCCCACGGGCATCGGCGGTGTGCTCGCCGGCTACGGCGACCAGCGCGAGGTCGAGCTCCTGGTCGAGGCGGGGTTTACGCCCCTTGAAGCGATTCGGATTGCGACCGCCAACGGCGCCCAGTTCCTCGGCCAGGCCGACCACTTCGGCACGATCGCACCCGGGAAACAGGCAGACCTCGTGGTGATCCGAGGCGACCCATCGACCCACATCGCCGACATCGAGAACGTGGACATCGTGTTCAAGGGAGGCGTCGGGTATGACTCGGGCAAATTGATCGAGGCGGTGAGGGGGGTCGTCGGAATACGTTGACGGACGTGCCTCGCGCGGGCGGTGACCGTGGGCGACGCATGCGTGGCCCCTACCCGCCTGGGCCAGTGCGTCGTAGTCTCCTTTCTCCTTTCTGTACTTCTCCTTTCTTGAGCGCCTTAGCGCCCGCCCCCTGATCCCTGATCCCGCCCCTTCAGGTTCAACCCCAATCCCTACCACCGTGCCAGACCTACTCACCCAATTCGCAACTGCGATTGCGAGCGGCGCGATCCGCGTCATCGATCTCACGCAGCCGCTGGACCCCACGACACCGGTCATCCAATTGCCACCGGACTTCGGGAAGAGCTGGCCGTTCGAGATCGAAGAGATCTCGAAGTACGATAGCCGCGGACCGGCCTGGTACTGGAACAACTTCTCGTGCGGCGAGCACACCGGCACGCATTTCGACGCGCCAATCCACTGGGTCACCGGGAAGGACTACCCGAGCAACGCCACCGACTCGATCCCAGCCGAGAAGTTCGTCGCCCCTGCCTGCGTGGTGGATGTGTCGAAGGAAGTCGCCAAGAATGCCGATTTTCTGCTCACGATTCAGCACATCGAGGGATGGGAGAAGACACACGGTCGCATCGAGGCCGGATCGTGGGTGCTGATGCGCACCGACTGGTCGAAGCGACGCGATCCATCAGCATTTCTCAACATGAAAGAGGACGGTGCCCACGTACCGGGCCCGCACCCCGACCTCGTCCCTTTCCTCGCGCGTGAGCGCAACGTCATCGGCTGGGGCTCCGAGGGCGTCGGGACTGACGCCGGCCAGGCTTTCACGTTCAATCCGCCGTTCCCCTGTCACAGCATCATGCATGGCAGCAACAAGTTCGGGCTGGCCAGCCTCACGAACCTCGACAAACTGCCGCCGAAAGGCGCGATTCTGATCACGCCACCGCTCAAGATCGTTCGCGGCTCCGGGAGCCCGTGCCGGGTCCTGGCACTGGTTGGGCAGGCGTGAGGGGGGTGACGGGTGACGGGTGACGGGTGACGGGTGACGGGTGACGGTGACGGGGAAAACGCGACGTGCACTGGCTTGTCAACCGAGCTCTACAATTACCTTCGCCTCACGATATGTTGTCGTTCCCGTCACCCGTCGCCCGTTTGCCTTTATCCGTCGCCCACACCTCTCGCCGCTCAGTCCCGGGACTTACTAATTAGGTAGGCCCAAACCCGCTCTCGTCCTTCCCTTTAGCCCCTCGCCACCATGGCCGAGCGGTCCTTTACGAAGGAAGTCCAGAAGCTGTACCTCGGCGAGGGCGAGACCTTCCGCGGCGAGGGCATTCTCGCGGTCACCAAGGCGCTGCTCCAGTCCGGCGTGTCATACGTGGCCGGCTATCAGGGCGCGCCGATCTCGCACCTCATGGACGTCCTCACCGACGCCAACGACATCCTCGAGGAGTTGGGGGTGCATTTCGAGCACAGCGCCTCGGAGGCGACAGCGGCAGCCACACTCGCGGCGTCGGTCAACTATCCCCTGCGCGGCGCCGTCACCTTCAAGTCGACGGTGGGTACCAACGTCGCCTCTGATGCGCTTGCGAACCTGGCGTCGGGTGGCGTCACCGGCGGGGCGCTCATCATCGTCGGCGAGGATTACGGCGACGGCTCGAGCATCATGCAGGAGCGCTCCCACGCGTTCGCGATGAAGTCGCAGATGTGGCTGCTCGATCCGCGGCCGAATCTGCCCTGATCGTGCGGGCGGTTGAAGAAGGATTCGCCCTGTCCGAGGCAACCAACACACCGGTCATGCTCGAGCTCCGCATCCGGGCGTGCCATGTGCACGGCCAGTTCGCCGCCAAGAACAACGTCCGGCCCACCTTCACGCTCAAGGATGCCATCGAGCATCCAGTTCGCGATGTCACGCGCATCGTGTTGCCACCTGCGAGCTTTCTCCACGAGCAGGAGAAGATCCGCACGCGCTGGCCTGCGGCGCAGCAGTTCATCCAGGATCATGCGCTCAACGAGTTCTTCGCGGCCGACGCCCGTGACTTCGGCATCATGTTGCAGGGCGGGATGTACAACGCGACCATCCGGTCGCTGGAGTTGCTCGGTCTCTCCGACGCGTTCGGCGACTCCAGGATCCCGCTGTACGTCCTGAACGTCACCTATCCGCTCGTCGAGGCTGAAGTCCAGCGGTTCTGCGCCGGTAAGCGCGGGGTGCTGGTGATCGAAGAGGGACAGCCCGACTTCATCGAGCAGAACTTGCACGCCATCCTGCGGAAGGCGGGGATGGACACGACGTTGCACGGCAAGGACATGCTGCCGATGGCGGGCGAGTACACCGGCGCCACGGTTACCAAGGGCGTCTTCGCGTTCGTGGACCGGTACGCGCCAAACCTGCTCGATCGCGCGAAGCTGCCATCCATCGTTCGCCCCGCCCCAGCCCCCACGCCTGCGCCGGGCGCCGCCACTCTGAACGTCGGGGCACAGGTGCATGCCCGCCCGCCGTCGTTCTGTACGGGGTGCCCTGAGCGACCGATTTTCGCTGCGATGAAGCTCGTGGAGCGCGAGATTGGCCAGCACCATGTCAGCTGCGACATCGGATGCCACCTGTTCTCGATTCTGCCGCCGTTCAACATCGGCGCGACGACAATGGGGTACGGACTGGGCTGGGCCGGGGCCGCCGCCCTCAACACCAAGACGACCAATCGCCGCACGCTCGCCGTGATGGGCGACGGGGGGTTCTGGCACAATGGGCTCACGAGCGGCGTTGGCAATGCCGTCTTCAATCAGAGCGACAATGTTTTGATCGTCGTCGACAACACCTACACCGCCGCCACCGGCGGGCAGGACATCCTGTCCTCGGCCGCCACGAATCCCATTCGCACGACACGGCTGTCGATCGCCGATGCCGTGCGCGGCGTGGGAGTCAAGTGGGTCCGCACGATCACGAACACCTACGACGTCGCGAAGATGCGCGACACCCTGCGAGAGGCGCTCACGACCAAGGAGCGCGGGCCGAAGGTGATCGTCGCGCAAAGCGAGTGCATGCTGAACAAGCAGCGCCGCGTCAAGCCACAGCTCGCGAAAGCAGCGCAAGAGGGCGTACGCGTCGTGCGCGAGCGATTCGGCGTCGACCCGGATACCTGCACCGGTGACCACTCGTGCATCCGGCTCTCCGGCTGTCCGTCGCTGACGGTCGCGCCCAACCCCGACCCGCTCCGCCAGGACCCGGTCGCGACGGTGATCGACAGCTGCGTCGGCTGTGGTCTGTGTGGAGAGGTCGCGCACGCCGCAGTCCTCTGCCCGTCGTTCTATCGCACCGACATCATTTCCAACCCGAGCCTCTGGGAACGCTTCGCGGGCCGTGTCAGACAGGCCGTGATTCGCATCCTGCAGCGTCGCATCGACCGCCGTTTGGCGGGGGTTTTCGGATGACGGTTAGTAGCAAAATCAGTGGGCGACCGACGTAGTGGTTGCCCAGGCCTCCGTAACCATTAGAACCGCCTCTACCCTAACCCCTGTAGTTACGTCTCCTCTCTCCTCTCAGGAGTCCTCCTCTCTCGTGGCCGCTCCGCCTCAGGCGGAGCGGCCACGCGCCACCACGGTCGCCATTCTCGCAATGGGAGGCGAAGGGGGTGGCGTGTTGGCGGATTGGATCGTGGATGTCGCCGAGCATGCCGGCTACTACGCGCAGACGACGTCGGTCCCCGGTGTCGCCCAGCGCACCGGTGCGACGATTTACTACCTGGAGATCTTCCCCGAGGCGGCGGTCGCAAAAGCCGGCCGGCCGCCTGTACTGTCGCTCATGCCCGTGCCGGGCGAGGTCGACGTCGTCATCGCATCCGAGCTCATGGAGGCCGGCCGCGCCGTGCAACGCGGACTCGTGACCTCTGATCGCACGACGCTGATCGCGTCGACCAATCGCGTCTACTCGATGACCGAGCGCACCGCGATGGCAGACGGCCGCGTCGACAGCGCAGCGCTCATCGAGGCGGGGGCGGCAGCCGCGAAGCGATTCGTACAAGGTGACTTCGCGCAGATCGCGGAAGAGACGCGGAGTGTCATCAGCGCGGCGCTGTTCGGCGCCCTGGCCGCGACCAACGTGCTGCCCTTCTCGCGCGAGCAGTACGAGGAGGGGATTCGCCGTGGCGGAGTCGGGGTGACCGCCAGTCTGGCGGCTTTCGGGGCAGGGTTCGCCATGGCCTCACAGACCACTGCGCAGCCGGCAGTGACTGCTCCAGCACCCGCGACCACCGCCGAGCCGCCTGTCGGGCCGCGGCTGTATTCGCTGGCGTCTCGTTTACAACGAGGCTTCCCCGAGGCAGCGCACGACATTCTGTTCGCCGGCATCACGCGACTTGCCGATTATCAGGATGTCCGGTATGCCACGCAGTACCTCGACCGCCTCGAGCCGATCCGCGAGGTCGACGCACATCGGAATGGGGAATGTGCGCTGCTGCGCGAGACGGGACGCCACCTGGCGCTCTGGATGGCCTACGAGGACGCGATTCGCGTCGCGGACCTGAAGATTCGGCGGAGCCGATTCGAGCGCGTCGAGCGTGAGTCTCGAGCGAGGCCCGCCCAGCTGGTACGCATCAACGACTTTCTTCATCCGCGCATCGAGGAGATGAGCGACATTCTGCCGGCAGGCATCGGTCGATGGCTGCTTCGCTCGCGCTGGGCAGGAGCCGTAATCGATCGATTGACGCGCCGCGGCAAGGTCGTACCTACCACGTCGCTGCACGGGTACCTCCAGCTCTACGCGATCGCCAGCTTGCGACCGGGTCGCCGGCGATCCTTGCGGTTCGGTCGCGAGCAGGTCGCGATCGACGCGTGGCTCGCGCAGGTGCCCGCGCTGGCGGAACGAGAGTACGAGCTCGCACTCGCCGTCGCCGCATGCCCGCGGCTACTCAAGGGCTACGGCGACACACATGCGCGCGGCCTGAAGAATTTTGATGCGGTGATGGCCGCCGTACCCGCGCTACGAGGCCGCACGGATGCGGCGTCGCGCCTCCGCGCCCTGCAGGACGCCGCTCTCGCGGACGACACGGGAGAGAGGCTGGCCAAGGCGCTGTGCGACGTCCCGCCGGGCACATGAAGATCGTCTGCGTCGGTGGCGGACCAGCCGGCCTGTACTTCGCGATCCTGGCGAAGAAAGGCGGATCCACGAGCGGAGATCACCGTCGTCGAGCGCAATCGCGCCGACAGCACCTTTGGCTGGGGTGTGGTGTTCTCCGACAAGACGATGGACGGCTTCAAGGATGCCGACCCGAAGACGCACGGCGAGATCACGCGTGCCTTTCGCCATTGGGATGACATCGACGTGTTCTTCAAAGGGCGGAAGTTCACGTCGAGCGGCCACGGGTTTTGCGGTATCGCGCGACTGCGACTCCTCGACATCCTGCAACGTCGCGCTGCCGACCTGGGCGTGGAGCTGGTGTTCGAGACCGATGTCGCCGATCCGGCCGCGTATGCCAGACGCTACGACCTGGTTGTGGCCGCCGACGGCGTGTTCTCCGCGACGCGGAAGGCGTATTCGGACATCTTTCGTCCCAATATCGATGTGCGACCGAACCGGTTCATCTGGCTCGGCAGCCGGCGCCAGCTCGACGCCTTCACGTTTGATTTCCGCGAGACGCCTTGGGGCTGGTTCATTCTCCACGCGTATCGATTCGACGAGGAGTGGTCGACGTTCATCGTCGAGACGCCCGAGCGGACCTGGCAGCGCGCGGGGATCGAGCAGATGGACACCTCGGCGTCCGTCGCGTTCTGCGAGCAGCTGTTCAAGGACCGACTCGACGATGGTTCGCTGGTCTCGAATGCCCGTCATCTCAGGGGCTCGGCCGCCTGGCTCCGCTTCCAGCGCGTGCTCTGCGAACGCTGGCACCACGACAACATCGTGCTGATCGGCGATGCCGCGCACACCGCGCACTTCAGCATCGGGTCGGGCACCAAGCTGGCCATGGAGGATGCGATGGCGCTGGCGCGGGTGCTGAGCCAGCGCACGGGGGACGTCGCGTCGGCACTGGCTCAGTACCAGGGCGAGCGCGAGACCGAAGCGCTCAAGCTGCAGAGCGCCGCCCGAAATCGGATGGAGTGGTTCGAGCACATCGAGCGGTACGTGCAGTTGGAGCCGGAGCAGTTCGCCTACAGCCTGCTCACCGGCAGCCAACGGATCGGTCACGACAATCTGCGGGTCCGCGATTCGTGCTACGTCCGGACCGTCGAGTCCTGGTTCGCCGCCCGCTCCGGTGTCGACCACGCGATCCCGCCAATGTTCACACCCTTCACAGCGCGGGCAGTCTCACTTAAGAATCGCGTGCTCTGCTCACCAATGGCGACCTACATGGCGACCGATGGTCTGCCGAACGATTTCCATCTCGTGCACTTTGGCGCGCGCGCCATGGGCGGGGCCGCCATGGTGTTCACGGAGATGACCTGTGTGTCGCCCGATGCGCGGATCACGCCGGGCTGCCTGGGCTTGTGGACCGACGCGCAGGGCGCGGCGTGGAAGCGGATCGTGGACTACGTCCACACGCATACAGATGCCAAGATCGCGATCCAGCTGGGGCACTCGGGACGGAAGGGGTCGACTCGACTGGGCTGGGAAGGCATCGACCAGCCCCTCCCACAGGACAACTGGCCGCTGATCTCTGCGTCGCCGCTGCCGTATATCGAGGGCGTGTCGCAGACGCCGCGCGAAGCGAGCGCGGACGATCTCGACCGCATCCTCTCGGACTTCGTCGCCGCCACGCGACGCGCTGCGGCGGCGGGATTCGACTGGCTCGAGCTGCACTGCGCCCACGGGTACCTGTTGTCCGCGTTCATCTCGCCGCTCACCAATCAGCGCACCGACTGCTTCGGCGGGTCTCTGGAGAATCGATGCCGGTTCCCGCTCGCCGTGTTCGGCGCGATGCGCGAAGTATGGCCCGATGACCGACCGATGAGTGTGCGAATCTCGGCCAACGACTGGGTGCCGGGCGGCATTTCCCCGAACGACGCATCCGACGTGGCTCGACTCTTCAAGGCGGCCGGCGCGGATGTGATCGACTGCTCGTCGGGCCAGGTCAGCAAGGCTGAGCGACCGGTGTATGGCCGCATGTTTCAAGTCCCGCTGTCCGATCGCATCCGGAACGAGGTCGGCGTGTCGACGATAGCAGTGGGCAATATCTTCGAAGGCGATCACGTGAACACCATCATCGCCGCGGGACGTGCGGACCTCTGCGCGGTGGCGCGGCCGCACCTCGCCGATCCTGCGTGGACCCTCCACGAGGCCGCCAAGCAGGGATACGCCGATCTGTGGTGGCCATCCCCGTACCTCGCCGGCAAGCTGCAGCTCGAGCGCAATGCCGCGCGGTCGGCACAGTTGGCGCTCCAGGTGTGACAGCGCCCACGAGCAGTCCACCAGGAGGGCTGGAGGGGAAACACGCGATCGTGACCGGCGGCGGGCGTGGTATTGGCGCGGCCATCACGCGCGCACTGTCGACACACGGCGCGCGTGTGACGATCGTCGGCCGAGATGAGAGCGCGCTGCGAACGGCGATCCAGTCGCTGGGAGATCCACGGCGCCTGCATGCGGTGCCGGGCGATGTGACGGATGCCGAGGTGCTCGCGCGCGCCTTCGACCAGGCGCGAGCCCGATTCGGGCCGATTCAGATCCTGGTCAATAACGCCGGGCAGGCCGGTTCGGCGCCCATTCGCAAAACGGATCTCGCGCTGTGGCGCCGGCTCATGGCTGTGAACCTCGACGGCGCCTTCCACGCAACTCTGGCGGTCGTGGCCGAAATGACCGCGGCCGGGTGGGGACGCATCGTGAACATCGCAAGCACCGCTGGACTCGTCGGCTATCGCTACGTGTCGGCCTACTGTGCATCCAAGCACGGCCTGGTCGGCCTCACACGAGCCCTCGGTGTCGAGCTGGCCACCACAGGCGTGACGGTCAACGCGGTCTGTCCCGGCTTTACGGAGACCGATATGCTGACGGACGCGGTCACCGCGATCGTCACGAAAACTGGCCGCACGCGGGAGCAAGCCATGGCCGATCTGTTGGCGCACAACCCCCAGCAACGACCCATTCGTCCCGACGAAGTCGCCAACGCGGTCGTCTGGCTCTGTCTCCCCGGGAGCGAAGCAGTCACCGGCCAAGCGATCGCTGTCTCTGGCGGTGAAATGACATGAGCAACCAATCTCCAAGCCCACCAACCGTCCCATGACCCGCTTCCTGCCAGGGGAACCCCACTCGCTACCCGGCAACCGCACAACGCTCGCTGAATATCAGAGCCGGCACTTTCGTTACAGCGTCAGCAACGCCGTGGCCACGATTACGCTCGACCGACCACAGCGCAAGAATCCGCTGACGTTCGATTCGTACGCGGAATTGCGAGACCTGTTCCGCGCGATGCCGTATGCGGAAGACGTCCGAGCGATCGTGATCGCGGGGTCGGGCGAGAACTTCTGCTCCGGCGGCGATGTACATGAGATCATCGGCCCGTTGACGAAGCTCGACATGCCAGGCCTGCTCGCGTTCACGCGGATGACGGGCGATCTCGTCAAGGCGATGCGGGGAGCGCCGCAGCCCATCGTCGCCGCGATCAATGGCGTGTGCGCAGGCGCCGGAGCGATCCTGGCGCTCGCGTCCGACCTGCGCTTCGGCACCGCGCGCAGCCAGACCGCGTTCCTGTTTACGCGCGTCGGACTTGCTGGGTGTGACATGGGGGCGTGCGCGCTGCTGCCCCGTCTCATTGGCTCCGGGCGCGCGGCGGAGCTGCTGTATACCGGTCGCAGCATGAGCGGCACCGAAGCCGAGCGATGGGGATTTGTGAATCGGCTGTGCGAGCCCGCAAGCCTGCTCGGTGAAGCGCATGCCATCGCCGCGGAACTGGCGGCCGGCCCCACCTTCGCCCACGCGATGACCAAGCGCATGCTGCACCACGAGTGGAGCATGAGCATCGACGATGCGATCGACGCCGAGGCGCAGGCACAGGCCATTTGCATGGCCACGAACGATTTTCACCGCGCCTATCACGCGTTTGTGGCGAAGCAGAAGCCGGTATTCGAGGGAAACTGAATCATGCACGGCCGAGAGCATCTCGAGTGGCCATTCTTCGAGCCGCACCACCGGGCATTCGCCGAGCGACTCGACGAATGGGCGCGCGCCCATGCCGACCCGGCGCGGCCGGCGGACATCGATGCGGCATGCCGCTCGTTGGTCCATCGCCTCGGTGAAGCCGGGTGGCTCAAACACACCGTTGGCGGGACGGCTTATGGTGGCGTGGCCGACCGAATCGATACGCGCACCGTGTCCCTCGCGCGCGAAACGCTCGCCTGGTATTCGGGGCTCGCCGATTTTGCATTCGCCATGCAGGGCCTCGGGTCCGGCGCGATCACCCTGTTTGGCACCGACGCGCAGCGGGAGCGGTATCTCCCGGGCGTGGCGAGCGGGACCACGATTCCGGCGTTTGCGCTGTCCGAGCCGCAGGCCGGCTCCGACGTCGCTGCACTGGAGTGCCGAGCGCGACGCGTGGGCGACGAGTACGTGCTCGACGGCGAAAAGACGTGGATCTCGAACGGAGGCATCGCGGACATCTACGTCGTGTTCGCCCGAACGGGTGAGGCGCCGGGCGCCAAGGGCATTTCTGCATTCGTGATCGACGCGGAGACGCCGGGCTTCACATGCGCCGAACGGATCGAAGTGATGGCACCGCACCCGCTGGCACGCCTGACGTTTACGGAATGTCGGATCCCGGCGACGCAGCTGTTGGGTGAAGCCGGGCGCGGGTTCGCGATTGCCATGGCCACACTCGACGTGTTCCGCATCTCGGTCGCCGCGGCAGCGCTCGGCTTTGCCCGCCGGGCGCTGCACGAGGCGCTCCAGCGCGCGACGTCGCGCCGGATGTTCGGCCAGACGTTGGGCGACTTCCAATTGACACAGGGCAAGGTGTCCGCGATGGTAACGGGCATCGACGCCGCCGCGCTCCTCACCTATCGCGCTGCGTGGCTCCGCGATCGAGGGCAGCGCGTCACCGTGGAAGCCGCGATGGCGAAATTGACCGCCACGGAGACCGCGCAGCAGGTGATCGACGCGGCGGTGCAGATGTGTGGCGCGTTGGGTGTCATGAGCGAGGAGCCTGTGGAACGATTGTACCGTGAAATTCGTCCGTTGCGCATTTATGAGGGCGCAAGTGAGGTACAGCAGTTGATCATCGGGCGTGGCGTCCTGCAAGCGTATCGAGACCACGAGGCCGCGAGTGGCTGAGGCGCGAACGGCGCGGAAGCGATCGAGCGCTGGACAGGTCTACCGATCGGACATCCGGATTCGGTTCGCGCACTGCGATCCCGCGGGCATCGTGTTCTTTCCGCGGTATCTGGTGATGTTCAACGACCTCGTTGAGGACTGGTGTCGCGACGAGCTCGGATTCACGTTCGCCGACATCCATACGGGGCGTGGGTGGGGACTGCCGACCGTCCGCCTGGAGGTCGATTATCTGGCACCCAGCCGGATCGGTGACCAGCTCACCGCGCATCTCAGCGTCCGCGCGATCGGCACCAGCTCGCTTCGCCTGGCGATCGTGCTCCGTGGGCCCAACGATCAAGACCGCGTCCGCGCCGAGATGGTGGTGGTGCTGACCGATCCGGGCTCCATGCGGGCCACACCGATCCCTGACGACCTGCGCAAACGCATCGCGCCGTTTCATGCGGCCGACTGACCCCCGATCAGCGGCGCCGGCAGGCGGTCGGTCTGACCCAGCGCCGAGCGGGCGCGACCAGCGGCCGGCTCGCGAGTTGCTGCATCCACCCGGATGGCCGCGGCCCAAGGGCTATGCCTACGGCGTCGTCGCAGAAGGTCGGGTCGTGTGCCTGAGCGGCATCATCGGGTGGGACGCGCAGGGCCGCCTCGTCGGTGACGACCTGGTGTCGCAGACGCGCCAGGCGCTCACCACCATCGCGTCCCTCGTTCGCGAGGCGGGCGGGGCGCCGAGCGACATCGTCCGCATGACCTGGTACGTCGTCGACAAACGGGAATATCTCGCCGCGCAGGAACCCCTGGGCGCCGCGTATCGAGACATCATCGGCCGGCATTTCCCGGCGATGACCGTCGTCGAGGTCGCGGGACTCCTCGAGGACCGCGCGCGCGTCGAGATCGAGGCGACCGCCATCCTGGGGGGAACGAGTTGAATACCGATATCGTGCAGCGCCTGATCGACGCGTACAACGCCATGGACGCGGACGCCTTGCGCCCGCTGCTCGACGCGGAGGCGAAGCACTCAGCGCCGGGATCGGATTTTGGGGCCGACCTCGTTGGGTCGCAGAAGATCATCGAGTACTTTCGCACCGGAGTCTTCCCCGCATTTCACTCGGTCCGGTTCGAGGTCGTGCACATGTACGAAGACCAGCGGCAGGGGGCCGTCGTGGTGGAGTGGCGCAGCCACCTCGAGCCCAAGAGCGGCCGGAACTACAGCAACACCGGCGTCTTCGTCATCGACCTCGCGGGCGGGAAGATCGTGTGGGTGCGCGAGTATTTCGATACCGAGAAGTCTCACGCCAACGTGTGATCGCTAGGCCGAATGCCGACTGACCTCAAGAATCGGACGGCCATCGTCACGGGCGCGGCCCGCGGCCTCGGCCTCGTGATCGCCGAAGATCTCGCGCGCGAAGGCATGCGCGTCGCGGGCGTCGACATCCGGAGCGAGGAATTGGTGCGCGCCATGGCGGATATCGCGCAACGGCACAGCGTCGAAACGCTCGCGTTCCCAGCGGATGTCGGCGACGAGAAGTCGGTCAAGCACGTGATCGGCGAGGTACGGCGCCGGTGGGATCGGATCGACGTGCTCGTGAATAACGCGGGCATCCGGCAGATCGCGCCCGTGTGGGACGCGTCGACCGAGCTCTGGGACCGCGTGCACAACACGAACCTCAAGGGGCCGTTCTTGTTCACGCGCGAGGTGCTCGCGCAGGACATGCGCGCACGCGGCGAGGGCGTGATCATTTTCATTTCGTCCGGGTCGGGGAAGAAGGGCGAGGAAGACAGCTCGGCCTACTGCGCGTCGAAGTGGGGACTCCTGGGATTCTCCGAGTCCGTCGCCAAGGACCTCAAGAAGACGCGCATTCGTGTGACCGCGTTGACGCCCGGCATGATTCTCACGCCCATGGCCGAAGAATCCGAGGTCTGGCATCTCGGACTCGACTGGTTGGATCCCGCGCCCGTCTCTCAGGCCGTCGTGTTCTGCATCAAGCAAGATCCGGACACGATCATACCCGAGCTGCGCATATATCATAGGGCGCAGGTATAGGGGCTATTCTGCCCTCAACGCCACAATCGGATCGATGCGGGCTGCGCGGCGCGCGGGGATGAGACCGGCGATCGTGATGCAGAGGATGAGGCCTGCGGCCGCCAGGGCGGAGTTTCGGGGGTCCGTCGGACTCACCCCATAGAGCTGGCTCGCGATCACGCGGCTGGCGATGAACGCGATGGGGATGCCGAGCAGCACACCGATGGCGCCCTGCACGAGGACGCGCTCGAGCACCATGCCCGTCACGACGCCGCGTCGCGCCCCCAGCGCCATCCGCAGACCGATTTCGCTCGCACGTCGTGACACACCGAAGGCGGTCAGCCCATAGAGACCCACGCTCGTGAGCACGAGCGCGAGTAGCCCGAAGAACGTCGCGAGCGCGGCAACGACATCATCTTGGCTGAGCGCGTTGCTGAGATGATCCGCCACGGTCGCGACGTGCATGACGCTGAGTTTGGGGTCGATACCGGTGAGTGCGGAACGGACTTCGCTCGCAAGGGCGTCCGGCCGGCCTATCGCCCGGATTTCAATGACGTCGGCGAAATCGGTTTCCGTCAAGACGCCGATCGGATTGTGCGGCGCCTGCAGGAGCGGCAGGAAGGCGGTGGGGAAAGGATCTTCGCGGATGTCATCGTACTTCGCGTCCTCGACGACGCCGACAATCTCCAGATCCCTGGCCTTGTCCGCGCCCCCGCCAAAACCGAAACGCTTGCCGATAGGATCATCGTGGGAGAAATAGCGTCGGACAAAGGCCTCGCTCACCACGGCCACGGGCGGGGCATCGGGTGTGTCGCGCGCATCGAATGTGCGGCCACGGATGAGCTGCGTTCCGATCGTCTGGAAGTAGCGTGTCGACGCCCGATCGATCCGGGCATGGGGTTCCTCGTCCGGCTTGTGGATGTAGCCGTCGATTGCAATCGAGAATGACGTACAGCACTCGTTGAGGGGACTGTAGGTCGAGAAACTGGCGCTCGTCACGCCGGGAAGCGCGTTGAGCCGTTGCTCCATCTCCCGGTACAGCGGTGCCAGTTGCTGGTGGTCGTAGCCAGCGCGTTCGGGATCGACGTTGATCGTCAGCACGTGTGCACGGTCGAATCCGAACTGTTGCTGTGCCAGGTTCTCCAGGCTGCGCACAAAGGCGCCGGCGCACGTGAGCACAACCACTGACAGGGCGGCTTCGCCAATGATCAGAGCAGCGCCCAGTCCGAGTCGGGCGCGACGGTGCCCCGACCACTCGTCGGGCGCGGTCGCGCCCTTCATGCCGTGAGCAATTTCGGTCCCAATGTGCAGGGTCGGCAAGACACCGAACAGCACCACGGCGACCACGGACAGCGCCAGTGTAAACGCGAGCACCCGGAGGTCCGGCGCGACCTGGATCGGGACGAAGTCCGCTCCCCGAAAGGCCGCGGCGACGAGGAGCTTCGTGCCAACGCCCGCAATCACCAGTGCCAGCCCTCCGCCGAGGAGGCCCAGGGTGAGGCTTTCCGCCAGTGACTGCCGCATCAGACGCCCGCGACCGCCTCCGAGCGCGAGACGAAGCAGTCGTTCCCCCCGGCGGCTCGAGCCGCGTGCGAGCAGGAGCGCGGCAATGTTGGCACAGGCGACGATGAGCACCGTCAGTGTGATCGCGAATAGAATCTCGAGGCTGTGGCCATACTCGCGCTTCATCCCGGCAACACCACCACCCGCCGGCGTGAGCTCGATGTAGTTCGCCAGGATTTGCTGCCGGTCCTCGTCGGAGATGGCCGAGCCTTCCCGGGCGAAGCGCCAGTTTCGCAGCGCGGCGGTGAGGCGAACCTGCGCCCGGGCGATGGACACATTTGGTTTGAGACGGCCGATGAGGTACAGCCAGTGAGCGTCGGGCGAGTTGACCAGGTTGCGCTGCGGATCCAGCAGCGGTTGGACCGCGATCGGAAGCCAGAATGCCCGGCGGATCCGCTCGCAGCTTCTCGCCGAAGAATCCGGGCGGCGCAACGCCAATGACCGTGACCGCCACGCCGCTCACGTCGAGTGTCGACCCGATCGCGGCGGGGTTGTCGCCGAACACACGCTTCCAGTACTCGAAGCTGATCACCGCGACCGGTGGCGCCAATGCCGAATCGTCCGATGGAGCAAAGGTCCGGCCGAGTGCGGCAGGGACACCGAGCACGCTGAAATAGTTGCCCGACACGAGCGTCGCTCGAGCCGGCTGGGCCTCCGTCCAATTTGCACGTCGCACGCTCACCCGCGTCTGATCGCCGCTCTGAACGGCCGCCAGGCCATCAAAGAGATCCAGTGCGTCGAGGTGTCGGTAGAGATCGACCGAGTAGACCCAGAAGGACCGCGCTTGCGCCGTCCCGACGCCCTCCCCCCGCGCGTCGCCGAGCAGAAGCAAGCCGGCCGGATCACGAATGGGGAGCGACTTGAGGAGGACGGCGTTGACAAGTGTGAAGATGGCCGTGTTGGCGCCGATACCGAGCGCGAGGCTCAGTACGGCAACCGCGGTGAAGCTTGGCGCCTTGCGCAGCTGTCGGAGCGCGAAGCGAACGTCCTGCACGAAATCCTCGGCCCACCGCCCACTCCACAGCTCTCGACTGATTTCCTTGAGTTGGGTTGCGTTGCCAAACCGCCGCCGAGCGGCCAGCACCGCCCCCTCGTCAGTCAATGCTCGCTCGCACGCAGCTGCTCGGCACGAAGGTCGGTGTGCAGCCGCATCTCCTCATCGAGATCGGCACTGAACTGGTCGCGGTGGACCCAGAATTGGAGGCGACGCCACAGCTCACCAGGTGACGGCACTCTCACTCCTAGGCCGGGCGCAGAATGCGCGCGATCGCGAACGACACTCGGCGATACGACTCGATTGCATCGGCCAGTTGTTTCTTGCCTGCCGGTGTCAGGCGGTAATACCGCGCGCGCCTGTTGCCAGCCGTCCTGCTCCATTCTCCAATGATCCATCCCTTAATGAGTATCCGCTGAAGCGCCGGATACAGCGACCCCTCCTCGACCTGAAGCACATCCTGTGATGTCCGCTGGATGGCGCTGGCGATTTCGAATCCGTGCATCGGACCGCCTCCCGACAGCGTCTTGAGAATGACCATGTCGAGGGTGCCAGGCGGGATCGGCTCATGCGGCGTCATCGTCACATAGACAGTCTATGTTAGTGTCGCGATCCGGTCAATGTCCTGCCCGTTGGGCGCACGTCGGCGGTCCGAGACGACGTCGCGTCTTACGGCGCCGCGCGCGCCATTCGCCACGACACCGCGCACAATCCCCCGAACGTCAGCAATGCCCACACGGGCGATTGCAGAACGCCCCACCCGAGGCGTGTACCGAGGTCCATTCGATCAAGACCGCCAGTGCTGGCGAGCACGGCGATGGCGATCGCGCAGATCGCGCCGCCGGCGATGAGGCCCGAGCTGTAGAGCACACCAGGCCGGAAGGGGTCCTCCAGTCCAGTGGCCGTTTTGGGGCCGGCCCCTGCGGCAATGCCGGCACCCACGAGGAGGGTCGCCGTCGCAGAGAGCGGTAAGTACATGCCGACCGCAAATGGCAATGACCGCACGCCGGTGAGCTCGAGCACGAAGGCGATCACCACTCCGGCGAGCAACAGCGGCCAGCGCATCCGGTCGTTGAGCAAGCCGTCCACGAGGATCGACATGACCTGCGCCTGCGGCGCCGGCAGCAGCGCCGACCCGATTCGCTGCGTGTCGTTGAGCCACATCAGCGTAAAGCCAATGAGCAGTACCGACGTTAGGACGCCCACCAGCAAACCGAGTTGCTGGAGGCGGGGTGACGCCCCGACGAGGTACCCCGTCTTGAGGTCTTGTGCGGTGGTGCCGGCGTTCGATGCGGCGATGCAGACGACCGCGCCGATGCTGATCGCAATGATTTCGTACGCGTGCCCGGTCCAACCAGCGGCGACGAACAGCAGGCACGTCAACATCAGGACGGCGATGGTGATGCCCGAGATTGGATTCGCCGACGAGCCCATGATGCCGGTGATGCGCGCAGACACGACGACGAAGAAGAAGCCAAAGACCGCGACGAGCATCACCGCGACGCCTGCGCTGGCGGCGTGCGCGCCAAGCCTCCACACGAGCAGGGCGCCGAGTACGCCCAACATGGCAACGGTCCCTCCCACGACGGTCCGAGCGCCGAGGTCCGCGTCCTGTGAGTTCGTGGTCTCAGTCGCCCCGCCTGCTCCCGGAGGCGCGCCGGACTGGCCCACGCCGGGTAGGGGCGACACCTGCGTCGCCTTGTGCCGGCGCAGCGATCGCCAGACGGTCGGCAGCGCTTCTACGACGAGTCGGACGCCGCCAGTGATCACGCCGCCGGCTCCGATGTAGCGAATGTAGCTCGACCAGATGTCGCCGGGGCTCATTTGCGCAATGGGAATGGTCGAGGGATAGATCGGTGTCGAGAGCTGCGCTCCGAAGAAGTAGATCAACGGAATCAGCACAACCGCCGACATGATCGACCCCGCGAAGATCACGCGCGCGACCGGCAGACCGATCAAGGCGCCAATGCCGAGCAACTCCGGCGAGAGATCGAGGCTCAGCGCCGCACCTCGCAGGCCGGGGATCGCCCATTCGAGCATCGATCGGGAGAGGTGCAGCGCGCTCACGGCAAGCTTGTAGAGCGCTCCGACCGCAAGCCCGAGGAACACCGGGCGCGCGAACGTGCCCCCGCGTTCGCCGGCGATCAGGATGTCCGCGCACGCGGTTCCCTCGGGGTAGGTGAGTCGACCGTGCTCTTCGACGACGAGGTGCCGCCGGAGCGGCACCATGAAGAGCACGCCGAGGATCCCGCCAACGAGCGCCAACCAGAAAATGCGCCACAGCTCGAGCTGGTAGCCGAGGAAAAGGAGGGCCGGGAAGGTGTAGACCGCCCCGGCGGCGATGGACTCGCCCGCTGATCCGACGGTTTGGACAATGTTCTGCTCGAGCACCGACGGCCGGCCAAGGCGCTTGAACAGCGTGATGGCGATGACGGCAATGGGAATCGACGCGCTGAAGTTGAGACCGACGCGCAGCGCGATGTAGACGGTAACCAGCCCAAAGACGACGCCGAGAACGGCGCCGAGCGCCACGGCCCGGACGGTGAGCTCCGCGTGGCGCACGCGCGGCATCTCGCCTACAGACGCAGTAGGCGAGACGCGTTGCCGCCGAGGATGGCGGCTCGATCGGGGTCCGGTATCGGCAGCGCCTTCAGACTCTGGAGCATGAGAGGTATGCTCCCGATCTGGTGCGGATAGTCGCTCCCCGCAAGCACGTGGTCGGCGCCGGCAAAGGCGACCCCGAGCTGGAGCGCACGGACGTCGAAATTCACGGTGTCGTAGTAAAAATCGCGCAGGTAGTCGCTCGGCGGCCGGTCAATGTGCACGCGGCACTCGCTGAACGCGTGAAAGCCGCGGTCCAACCGCTCGACGAGATACGGGATGGCGCCACCGAGATGCCCGAGTACCCAGCGGATGCGCGGGAAGCGTTCGGCGACGCCGCTGAACACGAGGCTTGACGCTGCCAGCGTCGTGTCGAAGAGGAAGCCGACGAGCGGCATCAACCAATACTCGCGCATCTGGTCGACGTTGATCGGATTCGTCGGATGTATGTGCAGAATCGCCTCGCGGTCGTTGGCGATTTCGTACAGCGGCCAGAACCGTTGGTCGCTCAGCATGACGCCGTTGACGTTGCTGAAGAGCATGGCGCCTCGGAATCCGAGAGCGGTGGTCGCCCGATCGAACTCCGCCGCCGCGGCCGCCGGATCGTTGAGCGGCAGAGTGGCCAGCGCGGCGAACCGGCCTCGTTTGGTTCGCACGACCTCGGCGAACGCATCATTGACCACGCGCGAGAGTCGGAGCGCGACCGGCGGCGTTTCGACGTGGGTGCCAGGGGTGGTCAGGGAGATCACTTGCGTGTCGACGCCGTGCTCGATCAGGACCTGCTCGCGATAGTCGATGTCCCGGTGGCCGGGAACCGCGACGTTGTAGTCGCCCGGGTAGTGCAGGCAGGGATTCCCGTGGCTGTCCGTGGTGATACGCACCACACTTGGGCCCGCGCGCAACGCGTCGAGATAGGCAGGTGGATAGTAGTGGTCGTGGAAGTCGATGATGGGCATTGGCGGGAGAGGGGGAAGGTGTGCACCAGAAGTAGCACAGTGACCCCCCGGGCGCAAAGCGCCGGAGAGAGTAGAAGCACAGAAAGTAGACGAGGACCGCCCGGTCTACTTTCTACTCTCTAGAGGTCTACTTTCTCGGGCGCGTTAGCGCCCGCCGCGTGCGCTAGCCCGCCCGCCGCATCGGGCCGGGCGTTGCCCTCACCACATCGATCAGTTCCGCCGGGTAGCCACGTAGCGTTTCCATCCGAATCGCCGTGAACACGCGGATCGCCGCTGGTGTCGGCAGGAGGCCCACACACTGGTTCCGGCCGAAGTCTTTCGCGAGATACAGCGCGTGATCCGCCAGCTCGATCACGTTCTCCATCGTCAACGGGTCTCCCGCGCCGCTGATCCAGGGGAACGGCGCCCAACCGACCGAGCAGGTTTTGTAGAGCCGAATCCCGGCGCCGAGGTCGAACGGCTCCGCGCACACCTCTTCGATGATGCGCTTGGCCAGCAAGACTCCGGAGGAGCGGTCGGTGCCGCGGCAGATCATCAAAAACTCTTCGCCGCCCCATCGAATGAGCACGTCGGAAGTACGCATCCACCGCGACAGACGATCCGCAAAAGCCTGCAGTAGGCGATCACCGACCGCGTGCCCGTACACGTCGTTCACGACTTTGAAGGCGTCGATGTCGACCATGAGCAGCAATAATTCGCCGCCATATTCTGGCCGGACGCCGCCGGGACTCGCGCTCCACGCTCGTCGGACGTGAGCGACTTCGCCTTCGATGATCTCCTGGAAGTACCGCCGATTGCGGAGTCGGGTCAGGGGATCGGTGAGCGACATCTCGTGCAGCTCACGATTCTTGTCCACGAGCTCCGCGTTACGCGCGGCGACCGCCTGCTCGAGCTCCCGCCGCCGCATTTCGAGCGCGCGGGTGCGCAACCGTATCAGACCCCAGATGAGAGCCCACGCGATCGCCCCCTCCGCGAGTCGCGCCATCCAAGTGTCCCACCATGCTGGCGCGATGACAAATCGAAAGGAGGCCGGCACCTGCGTCCACCCCGATGACTCCCGCCGGCACATGATGAGAAGCTCGTAGTGCCCCGGAGGCAGCGCCGGATACCGGATGTCGCGCGCGCTCGCGAGCGTGAAGGCGGTCTCGAATGGCGCGAGTCGGTGCTGGCACTCGACTTGGTCCGGGTTGCTCAGCGTGAGTGGCGTGAACGAGACATCGAGTGTACCCGCATCGTGCGCGACTTCGCCGGGTGTGTCGAGGCGTTGCTCGCGGCCCCCGAGCGACGCGCTGGTGATCGCGACACCGGGCGCCGCCGGATGCGTCAGCTCCGCGTCCGGCGCAAATCGGGCCAGCCCTCGTGACGTCGCGATCATGAAGCTGCCGTCGTCCTCCTCGCGTACACCATCGGGACCGACGTCGTCCCAGATGAGCCCGTCCGAGTGATTCAGTGTGCGGAGATCACCATCGGGCGCGACGACCGACAGGCCGTTCCGACCGTTGAACCACACACGCCCCTTCGAGTCGGCGGCGACGACCGCGAGCTCCCACGGATATTGCTGTGCGCGCACGGCACCCCGCGCGTCCAGCTTCAGGTGTGTGACCTGCGGCACGTCGTTGTACCCCACCCAGACGTCCCGATCGTCGAGTGCAACGATGCTCGTCACCGCCCTGCCCGCGATGCCATCGACCGCCGTGAACACCCTCCACTTCGCGCCGTCGAAGCGAGCCACCGTTCCGTTGCCCGTCGCCCAGAGCACGCCGTTGGGCGCAAAGTGCATGTACCAGACCTGAGCCTGCATCGCGTCTGGCAACGGCACGACAATGGGATGGGGCGCCGCGAATCGAGGATCGAATCGCACGAGCTTGTAGCGCGTCGTCGCCCAGATCGTTCCGTCCGGAGCCACTGCCTCGTACAAGTAGGGTTTCTGATCGAAGGCGCGTGAGGTGACCATGTGCAGTGTCACGGGATCAATCCGAATGAGCCCGCCTGTCGGCGACATTGCCCAGATCGATCCGTCGTGCGCGACGGCCAGTTGGTCAACCTCCTGATCGGCGTTACCCGCACGGTCACGCGGGCGAAGCCAACGATGATGCGCCGGATCCCACACGCCGATCCCCTGCGACGTCCCGACCCAGAGCCGCCCGAAACGATCGCGTACGGTCGACCAGGTCGTGTTCGCCGGTAAACCCTCAGCAGTCGTCCAGGCAGCCCAATTGCGCATGCCGACCACGCGATCGAGACCAGTTCCAAACTCGCCCAACCACAAGGCGCCTTCCCGGTCCTCGAGGGCGATTTGGACGCCGTTGCCCGTGAGACCCTGCGTTTCGGAGATGCACCGCCACCGATCCCGATCGCGCCAGAACAGGCCCGCCACCGACGGGATCAACACATGCCCCTCGCGATCGAGACTCGGCTTGCCGAACACAGGGTTCGCCGGCGCGACACCAGCATCATCAAATGTGACGGTGTGGTGCGCAACATCAATGCGGGCGACGTGCGGCGCAGTGCGCAGCCACAGCTCGTGCGCCGTATCGAAGATCAATCCGAGGTACGGACCTTCAGGTAACACGATGGTCGAGTCGATCGTGAACGTGGTTGATCCAGGCTGGAAGTGACCAAGCCGTCGACCGGCGGTGAACCACACCACGTCGTCGGGACCGAGCACCAGCATCCCTGCTTCGCCCGGCAGTCCGCGTGTAGCATCCAGGACCTGTACCGGTTGGGCCGGGTCGCGTGGGATGAAGACAATCCCCTGCTCAGACGCGACATACGCGTTGCCGGCCCGGTCGATCGCGAATGCCTGGCTCGATCGGTTGATACCGTGCACCGAGCGTGGCAGGCGGAGCGGAACGAACCGGCCGCCCGTGTAGTGTGCGATCCCCAGAAACCCCTTGAACCACAGGGAGCTGTCCGGTCCGACCAGCATGTCATCTACGTAGTGACCGACCAAGGCGTCGGTTCCTGTCATCTGCTGGACCCGCGAACCATCGTACCTGAACACACCAGTCTGCGTCGCGATCCAGAGCGCGCCCGATCGATCCTGTGCCAGACCGTTGACCGCCGCGACGCCCAGGCCGAAACGATCGCCGAAGTGTTGCACCGTGTAGCGCGCCCCATCGGGGAATCCGAGGGACGTACCGTGCGTGGCGGGCTCGCCTGGCGCCAAAGACTGCGGCGTCCTGGGGGAGGGCGGCGCAGCCTGCGGAGCGGGGGATCGCCCAGCCGGTGTCTGAGGAGTGGCCAAGTGGGGCCAGCCTGACGGCCAGCTCGCCATCGCCAATGCGGCGACGAGCAGTGCCGAACGCCTCGGCCCGCGCGGCGCAGCGGTGGTGGGCCTCTCGGCGCTCAGGCGACCCCCTGCGGGGCGGCTCCCCACGCGACGCCCCGCGGCGTCGGCTGGGGGGCCCGGTGGCCCGGCACATCGACCCGGCCAAGAAAGAAAAAATCCCATTGCCTTAGGAGGACGAGGCAAGGGACACACGAGTGACGAGCCAGAACGGCCCGCGCGCGTTGCGCGGGCCGTTCTCAACGCGGAGGCGCTAGATGGTCATCCCGAAGGTGAACGGCGCGAACGACGTATGGCCGCCAGGTGTTTGCTCAACGCCTGCGAAGATGTAGTGGTAGCGCCATTCCGCGAAGAAGCCGAACATGCCAAACCCGGACCGGAGGCCCAGCCCGCCGTTGATGCCAAATCCATTCATCAGGTACTGGATCTCCGTGGGATCGCCCGGCGCGGCCTGCGGATTGAAAGCTTGCCCCGTCAGGTGGTAGTAACCCCCTCCACCGATCAGATATGGATGAATGATCGGGATCGGAAACGTGTACACAGCGTTTGCCGTTGCGCTGTACACGCGATTCTGATAGACGCTGAGAAGCGTCGAGAACTGGTTGTACATCCCTTCGACCCGAACCGACACAGGCAGCACCGGCATCGAGACCGAAAATCCGGCGACAATGTTATATCCCAGACCGTTGTAGGCCGTCCCGTCTGGCAAGTTGCCGCGGAACGTGCCGCCGGCTCCAAACACGAGCCCGACCTGGCCAATGTCCTGAGCGTTGGCAGGTCGAATCGCCGGAATCAGCGCTGCAGCCGTGAACACCGCGCCCCACACCATACGCCGTATCCGCATAGCTGTCCCACCCCCCGTTGGAGTGTTCGCCGTTCGGCCACAGGCGAGCGACCTCAGTCCGTGAGGCCCGGCCCCCGCAGCAGAACAAGCGGAATCTACGCCGCCTTTGCTACCCGGGACGAGAATCAAGGGTCCTTGGAAACGGGTCCGGGCTCGACCGGCTCGGCGCTGACGGCGCGTGCGACGAGCTCGGGCAGAACACCGATGTTGGTCACGAGAGCGTCCGGGAGCTGGTGCCGCTCCCGAAGATATTCCGCGTCGTTGTATGCAAGCCAGACCGCGCCCGCGGCGTCTTCGAAGATCAGGACGCGCAGCGGCAGGTCGAGAGCGACCGTCGGGGCCGCAGCGACGAGCCGCGTCCCCGTCCGGGCGTTCCCAAACACGATCTGGCGCATTGGCCGCATAGACAGTCCCGCCCGTCCTGCATCCCCGGCGAAATCAATGTCCCCCAGGATGTCGAAGCCACGTCCTTGCACGAGCGCCGTGAGTCGCCGTGCCGTTTCTCGCACCGAGTGTTGGCTCGTCTGGCGCACGAGCCCGTAGATCGCCGTCACTGCCGGCGGCAGCGGAATTGCCGACTGCGATGTGCGACCCAACGGCCCGCTCCAGGGTTCGGCAGGCCGAGGACCGAGCGGCTCGACTGGCGGAGGCGGTGGGTGGCCCTTCACCGCTGGAGGGCTGTGTGCGCGCTCTTTCGGATCCATGGCGTCGGCCATTCGCAGGCTCGCAGTGCCGGTGAGATGGATTTATAGGTTATGGACGTTAGACGCCAGACGCTGGACGCTGGAGACAAACCTCGACGCCGGCTTGATGCACCGTGGCCGGCTTTGAGGTTTGTCTCTACCGTCCAGCGTCTACCGTCCAGCGTCTAGCGTCCAGCCGTCCAGCGTCCAGCCCCTCACATCCTGAACAGGTAACTGAACTTCACGAAGAAGCTGTCGGCCGACCGGGTGAGCGTCAGGAAATGGAAGGAGACGGGCTCGGTGAGGTTGTTCCCGTACCCGGCAAAGACGACCGTGCCGGGCACCGGCTGGTAGGCGAACAACCCCTGCACCTCGAACGTGTTCGTCGTCGTCCGCACGGCTGGCGAGAGGATACCGGTGTTGGGGTCCTCGATGTAAATGGGAAGCTCGGTGCGAGAAGCATCCCGCAGATTGTCCACGTACTGCGCGTCGTACTGCCCCACGAGGCGGAAGAAAATCGGGCGCGAGATCTGGTACTCGATGTCGAGCCGCGGGATCCGTGTTTGTCCGACCACCGAATGGTCGCTGCGCCGCTGATAGACCTGCGCGTTGTAGAGGAATTGCGCCCGCAGCTGCGGCGTTGGCCGCCAATCGACGGTGAGCCCCACGTCGTAGATGTTTGCGGATGCCCACTCGAAGAAGTTCTCGTCGCGGCAGGTGACGTAGTTGATCTTGAAGTCGACGTGCGCGAACGCCGGACTCTGTACGGCAACCGAGCAGTCGGTGTTGGGGATTTGCGACGTGCCGACGAAATGCGAGAATGTCGTATCGTGGCCAGAGATGTGGGCGAGATAGTAGTACTGGTAGAGCTGTGGGTCGTAGCCGAAATGCTCGAGGAAGATCCCGGCGGTCAGCTGCCAGCCGCCGAAAAGCGTGGCAAGCCCCGTGAAATGGAACTTGCGATCCTCGGTCGGGCCGCCGTCGGTGAAATTGCGGTAGGTCCAGATGTTCACGAAGGTGAAATCGGGCGTGAAGGTCTGGAGAAAGAGACCGGGCCGGAAATAGAACGTGTACCGACTGTCGGCAGTCAGATTCACGATGCCCGCGCGGCTCACGAACCCGGCGCCTGGCAGCCACTCGGGGTCGATGCCATTGATGTCGTAGTTCAATCCCAGGCTGCGTCCTGCGCGAATGAAGTGGGCGTCCCACAGCGGGCCCGCACCGTGCGACGTCGCGGCGGGGAGCGTGTCCGCGATAAACGGCGTGTTGGTACGCTCGACGCTCGCCGCACCCTGCAGCGCCAGCGAGTAGATCTTGTTCCATGTGAATCGCGTGTCGATGCCCGCGACGCGGTTGAAGGAGCCGCCGTCTTCCTTGTCCGTGAAGGTGAAGCCGATCTGCGATGCTTCACCGAGATCCGTTAGCGCCCGGAGCACGTTGAACAACGGATGGCCGCCACCGCCTGCGAACGGGTTGCCTTCGTCGTCGAGCGCGCCCAGATACGCCACATTGAGGTCGCCGATCTTGCCGGTCAGCTTGGCCGCGCCGATCGGCGCGACGACCTGCCGAGTGTAGATCAGGTTGTTCGGCACGCTGAACTGGTCGATGCCGTCGAGGAAGAAGGGCCGCTTCTCCGGATACTGGATGGCTTGGCGTGGGTCGTACGACAGCTGCGTCACATCCGACTCGACTTCCGCGAAGTCGGGACGGAACGTGCCGTCGAGGACCAGGTTGTTGGTGACGCCATAGCGCACGTTGCCACCCACCTGCGGCCGCTCGACGTTGTACTGCCACCCGGGCGTGGCGGTCACCGGCGGGTTGCCGAGCGTTTTCTCCGTCACGATCGGGTTGAGATCCAGCACGAGGCCCGCCTGCAGGCCCGTCAGTCCGACCAGCGTGCCCGACTGCGCGAGGAAGGATGCCGACGCAATACGCGTCGGTACCCACGTATCCATCTCCGCCGAATGCTGCACGTTGCGGACGATATTGATCCCCCAATCTTGAGGATCCTTCTGCTGGAACTTCAGGCTGCGAAACGGGATCCGCACCTCGATCTCATAGCCGTACGGCGTCAGCTGCCCCTTCGATTCGTAGACATAGTCCGCGCTGAGATCCACTGGCGGCGGTCCCGTTGCGGCAACGTTGTAGCCCGTGGCGAGGACGCCTTCCGTGATCGTGCCATCCTCCTGGACCCCAAATGGATTGACGCCAAAAAGAATCGCATGCCGCCCGTGGACGAACGGCGTGAGGATGATCTCGACATTGTCATCGCCGTCGATCTGATCTCGGTTGGCGAGCGTCGCATGCACCCGACCGTGGGCCTCGAACGCACGGATCCCGAAGTAGATCGCCGACGGGCTGTACCAGACCAGCACCTCGGTCGAATCGCTGGCTGGCCGCCCGTCAATCGGGAAGTACTCCGAGAAACCGGTGAGCAGGGCGGCCTGTTGCCACACCGGCGCGGCCAGCGTGCCGTCGACGGGGATGTCGGCGGCCAGCCGCGGGATCCGGGCAGCGAGGTGGTTGGCGCGACCGTCGTACACCGCTCCGGTCGCCCGCGCAACCCCAACTGCAGCACCCGGCCCTGGCGGCGGTTCTGAGCCCGAACCACGGACAGATGTGACGACCGTCGCGGTCGTGTCTGCGGGGACACCCGTTTGCTGGGCAGCGGCGACCGAGGCCGTGGCGAGCGCCGCGGCCGTCAAGAGAATACGAATAGGCACGTGGTAACGAAAATACGCGACGACGTCCCGGCGCGCGTGGAACCGTGCGGCGGCAACCGGGTCCCAGCGGTGGACGGACGGCCCACGATCGGCCCGCCCTTCGCCCGGTCGGCGCCACACATCCCGGCTCTGACCGTCTGGCGCTTTGGATCGTCCCCCTTCGCAACCCGCAGCCTGGCGGTGCAATCTGCAGGCAAGATGCGCTACCATCATGGCGCAGGTCTTCGAGCTCGTCCGTCGCGCTCGCATCAATCGTGCATAGAGGATGGAGGAGTGAACGCCGTCGGCCGACGCGACAAAGAGGACCGTCGAGGACCGCGAGCCGACGACCAGAGTGACCAACCAATGAGGAACGAGGAGCAGACACCCATGACATCGCGCATCGTGAACGCTCTTGTTGTTGCCGTGTGCACACTCGCTATCGCCAGCCCGGCGCTCGCGCAGGGCATACAACCAGCGCCGCCACCACCCAATGGGCACATCCTGCCAGGGCAGTGGGCCCTTGATGGGTCCCTCGGATTTTCGGTGCCGGTCGGAGATTTTGGCACAGGCCTCAACACCGGCCTCGATGTGATGGGAGCGGTCGAATACCGACCGGCTTCGACCGGCAAGATTTACTTCCGCGGCGAGATCGGATACTCGGACTTCGGCTACAGCGGGACGAGTGGCAGCTCGAGCGTGTGGCGATTCGCGGCCAACGGCCTGTACGACTTCGACACGCACTCGGCGCTACAGGTTTATGGCCTGGCCGGCATCGGCCTCTATCACGTCTCCTCGACCTTCGACCTCTGCGGCCAGGCGCCGTTTTACTCCTGCTCCGAGTCGAGTACCGGATTCGGCCTCAACTTCGGCGCTGGCATCCGCTATCCCGTCAATCCCGTCCAGCTCTTCTTCGAGCTGCGCTATCAGATCGCACTGAGCGCTCCGTTCGGCCTAGGCGACGCGCCGTTTTTCCCCTTCCAGTTCGGCGTGCGGTATTTGTTGCCCAGGTAGGCAAACCTGCGGGGCCAGAGATCAGGGGTCGGGGGTCGGGAACGACGACGACCTTCCAACAACGACCGGGCGGGCTGAAGCCCGCCCCTACATGTTGCTGCGGACGCCCGCGACAACAATTCGTCGACGCGCGAAGGGAAACATTGGTCGAGCACTCCCGAATCCGACTATGCACCGACATGTAGGGGCGGCCTTCAGGCCGCCCACCGTCGGACCCGGTCGTGCGCCGTTGTCGTTCTCTGGCCCCAGGCCTCTGTAGTTGATGCCGCACCTCGTTCTCCTCGGCGACTCCGTCTTCGACAACGCGAGCTACGTGGTTGCCGGACGTGCCGCCATCCACGCGTTCGAGGCGCATGCTCCGCCAGGCTGGCGCGTCTCGCTGCTGGCACAGGATGGCAGTACGATCGACGAGATCGGTCGACAGCTGATGCATCTCCCGAGCGATACGACCCACCTTGCGCTGTCCGCCGGTGGCAATGACGCGCTCCGGGATGCTGGGATCCTCACGGAGCGGGCCGGGACGGTCGCGGAAGCGCTCTGGAAGGTGGCGCACGTCGCCTCGCGATTCGAGCGCCGGTACGTCGACATGCTGCGCAAAGTCCGCGCGCGCAAGATGCACGCTGTGGTGTGTACGATCTACAACGGCAACTTCGGCGACACACACTTGCAGCAAATCGCTTCGACCGCGCTGTGCGTGTTCAATGACGCCATCATTCGCGCCGCCGGGGCCGCGTCCATGCCCATCGTGGAGTTGCGAACGGTCTGCGACGAGCCGGAAGACTACGCGAACGAGATCGAGCCGTCCGGCCGTGGGGGAGAGAAGATTGCCAGGGCAGTGCTACAGGCGCTAGACGCTGGACGCTAGACGCTGGAGAAGAAACCTCGGGGGCGACCTAGATGCGCTGCGGCTGGCCCATGAGGTTTGTTTTTATAGCGTCCAGCGTCTAACGTCCAACATCCCTCCCCACTCTCGCCGTCACCGCCCACCGCAGCTCGTGACGGGTCCCGCGATCTCCCCACAGGGGCGCCAGGCTCTCCAGGAACGGCGACACGGGATCGGCGCCGTGGCGCTTGAGATACGCGGCGCACGATGACCAGGAGCGGAGGTATTGCGCGAGCTCATCGAGCGTCCATAGGCGGACGATATCGATCGGCGGAGCCGGCGTCTCCACAAAGGGAAACGGGAGCTGCCGCATCGCGGCGCCCACGAGTCCGCGGCCGGCGGGCCAGTACGGGCCGAGCGTGACCAGATTGAAGTGCTGGAGTGCGGCATCGACTGCCCTGTCATCCGGTATCACCGGGTCGCCATAGCTCCAGACTGCGAGCACACCACGGGGCACGAGCACCCGCTTCGCTTCTGCGTAGAAGCGTTCGCGGTCGAACCAGTGCAGCGCCTGCGCGACCGTGACCAGATCGACTGTTGCGCCCGGGAGACCACTGGCTTCGGCCGTCGCCACTCGGTACTCGATTCGCGGATGCGCGCGCGCATGCGCGAGTTGCTCCGCGCTCGCGTCGGTTGCGATGACCCGCTCGAAGAAGGCCGCCAGCGCCAGCGCCGCTTGCCCGTTGCCGGTAGCGCAGTCCCATGCGAGCCTGCGTCGCTCAACGATCGACGCGAGGAAGTCGAACAGGGCGGGCGGATAGTCGGGACGGATGGCCGCGTACGTCGCGGCCTGCGCGGAGAAAAGATCCTGAAACCCCATCGCGTCGATCTCAACGCTCGGCGAACGGACCGTTCATGGTCAGATCGCCGTCGACCGATGCGGGCCGATCGCTACCGAAATTTCGGGAAGGCACCTGTCGGTGAATACGTCAGGTCGCGCGTTGCCTCTTCGAACACGCGGAGTCGGAGCATGAGCAGCTCGCACAGCTCCTGGGCATCGTCCGACAACTCGCGATCGTGATCCTCGCGCACGCGGTCCACCACGGACTCGGCCAGGAAACACAAGTGTCGAAGTGCGTCCGCAGGAACGACAGACCCCGGAGTTCGACGTCCTGGCAGTCGCACGACCGCCATGTTGCGGTCCTGGTTGAAGACCTCGAGCTCGACCCGCTCCATGGTTTGGCCCTCCTACGGCGAGGCTAGGAAAGGTAACGAGGACCAGGGCTCAGGGATCAGGGACCAGACATCAGGGGTCAGGGGTCAGGGGTGAGGGGTCAGGGACCTACAACAAACACCGAGGGCCAGCCGCTTTACACCGCGACCGGCCCTGAGTGTTTGTTCCGGACCCCTGATCCCCGATCCCTGATCCCGCCCTCCAGTTACTTGTGCTTATCCCGATAGATCGCGTGGCTCGTCTTGTTCTGCTCGTGGTTGATCTGGCCCTTCTCCACGCCGGTCAACTTGCCACCGTTAGCGGACCGATCCGCATGGATCTGCTGGTTGATGTGCTGCTCATGTCCTTCGAGATGGGCGGCTTGGCCAGCTGACAGCTTCCCGCTGCGAATGCCGTTCGCGATTCGGTTCTGCTGATTCAGGCGACGTTGCCCAACCTCGTTGTTGCCATAGTGCGCGGTCGCTGCATTGTGCTTATCCGTGTAGATCTCTTTGCTCAAATGGTTCTGCTCGCCATTGAGTTGCGAGCGGTCGGCCGCCGTGAGGTGGCCATCATCCGCGGCTCGGTCGGCGCGTGCCTGCGAGTTGACCGTGGCCTCCTGGCCCTCGAGGGACTTCGTCTCGCCGGCCGTCAACTGTCCGCTCTGGACGCCGTTCGCGATGCGATCCTGTTGGTTCTGCTCGCGGTCCTGGTAGGTCCCCGGAGGCGGGGCCTGCGGATCCTGGGCTGCGCCGCTCGATGGCAGAAAGACGAGACCGACGGTGGCGGCGATCGAGGCCGCGTAGAAGGCTTTCCCAAGCATGGTACCCCCCGAAGCGATGGACGCTCAAGACCTCTTCGGTAAGGTGGACGACAGAGCGAGCTGAGCGTTAACGGCGAGACCGAAGAAAGGCCGAATGAGATTCGGAGAAACACTGAGGGGCCAGTGTCGGATCACCGCCGCTGGCCCTCAGTGAGGTTGGTTCCCGAGTCGTAAATCCCCCGCTCTTACCCCTTCGGCGCGCCAGGTCCCCGATTGCCGCCCGGTGGGGCCATGCGCCACATCATGTTGCGGTGCGCGGCACGATCGAAGTTGCCAGCCGTGTTGAGCTGGTCCGCCGTCAGCACGGCGTTGGCGGCAGCGGTTGCCCGCCACGTGTTCTCGCGCATGGTCTGCATGATGCCCATGACGGAGTCGCGCTGAGCCGCCGATGGCCGCATCGGAGCGCCGCCCGCGCCAGCCTCGCCCTGCGCACGCGACCCGTTGCGACGCATGCCGGCGCGCATCGCCATCAGGCGCTCGGCGAGTGGCTTGTTATCAGCGTGCAGCTTGTTGTCGATCGCGATGATGTTGTTGACCTGGGCGACGCTCAAGTGCAACGCGGTCTGATGCTCGAGCAATCTGCCGACCGGATCGTGCATCCGGTGCATTCCGCGTCGGTGCATACGCATGTTGCGCATGCCCCGTCCACGCATCCCAGGGCCGCCTCGTCCGTCGAATTGCCCGCCCCGACCTCCCCCGCCCCATCGACCCGGGGCGTTCGCACCAGGCCCGCCGCCATCCTGGGCCAGCGCTACGCCCGCTGAGAGAGTGACAGCCATACAGAGAACCAGCATTGCGCGAATCGCTTTCATACACGTACCCCACCGGTGATGTCGGGTCGGCTGAAGGCCGCCCGTTGTCGTGAGCCGCAGCCGGGCACTGCGCCCGGCCGCGGATGATTGACGCACTCCTGTCTTCTGCCAGTACTACTACACGACTGGTTCCGGCGTTTGGTGCTATTGCTTTCGAGCCATCAACACGCCGTCCCCGACCGTCAGCAGCACCGACTCCACCCGGGGATCGTCACGAACCTTCTGATTGATAGCGCGGATCGCATCGGTATCCGCTTCGTGCGCCGACGGATCGACAACCGCGCCATTCTGCAGGGCATTGTCGAGGAGAATGAGGCCACCGACGCGAACGAGCGTCAGACAACTCTCATAATACGCGTCGTACGTTGTCTTGTCGGCGTCGATGAAGGCGAAGTCGAACGACCCGCTGGCCCCGTCCCGAGTGAGCGCCGCGAGTGTGTCGCGGGCCGGCCCGAGCCGCAGCTCGATGCGGTCCGCGACGCCCGCTTTGGCCCAGTACCGGCGAGCGATACTCGTCCACTCTTCGCTCACGTCACATGCGATGAGGCGCCCGTCCGGCGGGAGCGCCGCGGCGACCACGAGGGCGCTGTAGCCGGTGAACGTGCCGATCTCGAGGCACCGCCGAGCGCCGATCAAATGCACGAGCAGCGCCATGAACGCGCCCTGGTCCGCGCCGATCTGCATCCCGCCGCGCGGCAACTTGGATGTTTCGGCCCGCAGTGCACGCATTACCGGCGATTCGTGCACCATGTCGACGGCGGTATACCGTTCGATGTCGTCCGGGAGCAGCGAGCGTTTCTGCGTCATGCTTCCATCTCCCCTTGGCGTTTCTCAGATTATCGCGCATGAAACCTACCACTCATCGGCTGCATTCTGTCTTCACTCGCGCCGCGAGCCACGGCGCCTTCGTTGTCGGTCTCCTCGTCGCGCTGGCGTCCGCGCGCGCGTCGGCACAGGCCAATCAACGATCGACCGGCCTGCGATTCGCCGTAACCGTGCCGGCATCCCTCGAGGCAAACCCTGTCGACGGACGACTGCTGCTCATCATCGCGCGCACGAACGATCAGGAACCGCGATTCCAGGTCGGGCGCGGGCTGACATCAGAGCCCATGTTCGGCGTCGACGTCGAGGCGCTTCGGCCCGGTCAGGCGGCGGTCATCGACGCGACGACGCGAGGGTGGCCGGTCGAGAGCGTGCGCGAGATCCCCCCGGGTACGTATTGGGTGCAGGCCGTGCTCAACGTGTACACCACGTTCCACCGCGCCGATGGCCATGTCATCAAGGCCCATATGGATCAATGGGAAGGCCAGCACTGGAACCGGTCGCCCGGCAATCTCATGAGCACACCGCAGCAGGTGACGATCGGCCGGTCAACCGGCACCGTTCGCATCGCGCTGAGTCAGCACATGCCGCCCATCGTGCCGCCGGAGGACACGAAGTACATCAAGCATATCAAGTTCCGCTCCGACAAGCTGAGCGCGTGGTGGGGACATGATATCTACCTGGGTGCGTACGTGCTGCTGCCGGCGGGCTACGATGAGCACCCGGGCGCGCACTACCCGGTTGCCTACTACCAGGATCACTTCCAGCCGACGTTCTCACAGTGGCGGGAGAATCCTCCGGATCCGTCGGCGACCGGTCGTCTGCGAGCGCGGCAGGAGCAGGCGTACCGGTTTACACAGGATTGGACGAGCGGGAAGCTGCCCAAGTTCTTGATCGTTGGCTTCCAGCATCCCACGCCGTACTACGACGACTCGTACGCAGTCAATTCGGCGAACAATGGACCGTACGGCGATGCGTTGTGGGGCGAGCTCGTGCCCCGGGTCGAGAAGCAATTCCGCGCGATTGGACAGCCGTGGGCGCGCGTCACCTTCGGCGGCTCAACTGGCGGATGGGAATCAATTGCCTGGCAGATCCTGTACCCCGACTCGCTCAACGGCACTTGGACCGCGTGCCCCGACCCGGTCGACTTTCATTACTTCCAGCTCGTGAACATCTACGACGACTCCAATGCATTCCGGCCGAACGCCTCGTGGAAGCGCACCGATGTGCGCGGGTGGGAGCGAACGCCTGACAATCAGAGCATCATGAACCAGATGGACGCCAGCCATCTGGAAGCTGTCTACGGGTCGCGCGGGCGCTCAGGCGATCAGATGGACATCTTCATGGATGTGTTCGGCCCGATGGGCGACGACGGATATCCGCGGCTTTTGTACGACAAATGGACCGGCCGAATCGACAAAGGCGTCATCGACTACTGGCGCGATCACTTCGACCTCAATCACATCCTGCAGCGCGATTGGTCGACGCTCGGCCCGAAGCTGCAAGGCAAGCTGCACTTCTATGTCGGCGACGAGGACAGTTACTACCTCGAAGAAGCCGCATTCTTGATGAAGGATTTCCTCGATCAGTCCACCAACCCGCACTCCGACGCAACCTGGGACATCGGGCGCCGCCAGCCACACTGCTACACCGGCGCGTCGTCCAGCCCCGGCGAGACCTTCTATCATCGTGTACTCCCCGGGATGTCCGCGCGCGTGCAATCCACCGCGCCCCAGGGCGCGGACATGAGTTGGAAGTACTGAAGGGCGAACGGCGGGGTCAGGAATCAGGGGTCAGGGGTCAGTGAACAAACCGAGAGACCGGTCACGGTGCACCGGAACTGGCCCTCTATGTTTGTTCCCCGGCCCCTGGCCCCTGACCCCGCAGTTCTAGCCTTCCCCTACTTTTTTTGCGAGCCGGGCCCGCCACTGCGTCCGCGATCTTGATCGCTGATATCCTCGTCATCGAGGTCGGGATCGCGGTCCTGCATCGAACCCGATCCGCCTTGCGTTCCGCCGCGAGAACCAGCTTGCGATCCGCCGCCCGTTCCACTCATCCCGCCGCTCGACCCACCGGAGCGTCCGCCGCCACCGCCAGGCGCCCCACTGCCACCTGAGGATCCACCACTCGACCCACCGGACCCACTCGACCCGCCAGCGCCACCGCTGCGTCCCGGTGTGCCGCCCTGCTGCCCTGGCTTGGATGCGCCCATTCGGTTCTGTTCGTCCTCGCGCTCACCTTTCCCGCCGGAACCTTGTCCGCTGCGATTGTCAGCCATAACTCCCTCCCTCTCGTCTGCGTCTCATTGATCACGAGTGCCGATGCTCGCCCAGCCCTGCGCTCGCGAGCTGCGCGCGCTGAGAGGTACGCACGCGGTGTGCCCGCCGCGGCCGCGAGCGCGCGGATCGATTGCGTTGTTTCGCGTACGGTAGCGTGCACGCGACCATGCACGGTCCAGATCCGTTCGCTTGAGCGACTGTGACGCAGCACGGCGGGCCTTACTCCCCGAGCACCTCCGATGGATCACGCGCGACCGCAGGGTCGCGTCCAGCCGCTCGGTGGCGGAACGCGAGATACGCGGGCACGCCACACGCGAGCAGGCTGAGCGCGAGCCATGCCACGAGAGGGCTTGTTTGTATCATGTTGATCACGAGCCACGCGCTCGTCACGGCAAACGCGAGCGGCACCCACGGGTATCCGAATGTGCGGTAGGGTCGAACCGCATTCGGCATCGTGCGGCGAAGCACAAAGAGTCCCACCGCAGTGAGCACGAAGAAGATGGCGTACGCGAAGACGGCGAAGTCCGTCAGCTGATCGTAGGTCCCGCTCAGGGCAAGGAAGGCGGCGAAGATGACCACCGCCGCGATTCCGTACACGGGCACGTGTGATCGGCGGCCAAGCACGCCAAAGATTGCGAAGAACTGCCCGTCGCGAGCCATGGCAAACGACACCCGGGGCGTGTAGAGCATCGAGGCGTTGAGCGTGCCCAAGGCGGAGATCATGAATATCACGGTCACGGCCTTGCCGGCGTTACCACCGAGAAACGTCGCCACCGCCTTGGTTGCGACTGCGGGTGCCGCTGGATAGGCCGTCGAGTTGGCCGTGATGATCGCACTCGGGGACAGAGCGTAGAAGTAGGCGGCGTTGACGCCGATGTAGAGCGTCATCACCACGAGCGTCCCGCCGATGATCGCCCTGGGCAGATTGCGCTGCGGGTTTTGAATCTCGCCCGCGCTGATGGGCAGGTAGCTCCATCCGGTGTAGGCCCACATGGCGCCAACAACGGCGGCGCCGAACGCCGCGGGTTTGCTGAGACCGGATGCCACCGCGGGGAGTCGGGGCGCGGTCTCTCGAAAATGAGTCCAGTCGCCGGTCGTCGACATCGTGAACACTCCCACGATGATGAGCGCGACGGCCGATACCTTGATCAGCGCGAGCACGGTTTGCGTCCGACCGCTCGCCTTGACGCCGATGCTGTTGAGGATGGCAACGGCCCCGATCACGGACAAGGCGACGAGCTGCCGGACGCCGATGGCCCAGTGGATCGCGTGACCCGTCAGCTGCCGATCGACTGCGAGCCAATCTCCTCCGAGGTCCACCAACGATCCGGAGAACGTCGCGAACGATGTCGCGACCGCCGCGAGCGTGCTGCCGCCGACGATCACGCGCATCCAGCCGTACTGGAATGCGACGGCGCGCCCGTAGGCGGCGCGCAGAAACACGTACTCGCCGCCCGTCTCGGGCAGCATGGCGCCGAGCTCCGCGTAGGTGAGCGCGCCGGTCAGCGACAGGAGCCCAGCGACGATCCACGCGGCCAACACCAGCGTCGGCGTACCGACCAGCTGTGTGATGATCGCGCCTTTGAGAAACACGCCGGTGCCGATGACGACCCCGACCACCAGCCCCGTCGCGTCGACGGCGCTGAGACCGCGGACCAGCTGGGAGGAACGGGTGACGGGAGGGGTAGGCGTTGGACGGTAGACGTTGACGTTAGACGCTGGACGTTAGACGCTGGACGCTGGACGAGCAAATTCCGAGGGCCACTTGCGGTGCACCGAGTCTCGTGCTCGAGTTTTTCGCCAGCGTCCAGCGTCCAGCGTCCAGCGTCCAGCGTCCAGCGTCCAGCGTCCAGCGTCCAGCGTCCAGCGTCCAGCGTCCAGCGTCCAGCGTCCAGCGTCCAGCGTCCAGCGTCTAACGTCTAGCCTCTCGGCTCGCTGCCCGCGCCGCGGCCGTGTCCCCGATCGCCGTCAGCATGGTCACATAGCTGCGCCGTAGTAACCGGTCACGCGGGTGATCACTCAGCGCCAACCGATAGGCCGCGTCGGCGTCGTGGACGTCGTCGACGCGCTGCGCCGCCTGGGTCAATACCATGATCGCCTCGACGGAGTCGCGGTCGAGCAGGTAGGCCCGGCGCGCCAGCGCTATCGTCCCGCGATAGTCGCCCGCGGCGTACTGCAGCCAGGCGTGCCGCATGAGATCCGGGTATGCACCCGGCTCGATCAATCGCGCGCTGTCCAGCAGGCGCTCCGCTGCACGAGCGCCGGAGTCGCCCCGCCTCACCAGCATCCACGCCGCCGCTTGATACAGGTACGGGTCTTGGTTGTACAGCGCTCGGGCGATCTGGTACTCGCGCAGCGCGGTCGTCGTGTCGCCCTCGCGCTCGAACACGTCGGCGACGCGCTCGTGCGCCCGATACGACTCGGGCTCGTCGTGCAGCGACGCGACAATCGCCGTCTTGTTATCTCGCCAGATCGGCGTTCGTGTCCAGCTGCGGGCGGCGCATGCCGCGATGAGGGCGGCCGCCAGGGCCGGCCAGGCCGCGCGCGCCCGCGTCATCGGTCGGCGCTCCCACAGCCACCCCACGGCAATGGCGACGGCCAGACTGGGCAGGTACAACGTACGCTCGGCGACCACGATGCCCGACGGGAAAAACACGTTCGCGACCGGAGCCACCGCGATCACGAACGCCGCGACTGCGAAAGCGATGGCCGGCGCAGTGCGCCGCGCCCGTACGGCGAGCACAGTCGATGCAGCGATGATCACAAGACCCAGCAAGACCCGAACGGTCAATCCGTGCGCGATCGTGATCACCTGTGGCATGTAGTCGACGTGCAGGCGAGCCGGGACCACCATCAGACGGAGATACTCGGTGGCGTCGCCGATTGCGGTCAACCAGCGCGCCCCCAGTGAGCTGTGCGTCCAGGGCGCGGCGATCCGCACCATCGGCCTGCCGCTGAAGACGAGTAGAAGGATCGCTCCGTACAGCGCCGTGACGGTAGCGTACGCGGCGTACAGTGCTCGTCGTGGGAGCGGTCGCGCGGTGGACGCTGTCATGTCGGCCGCGTGGGTCGCCGGGTCGACGCCGCCCCACCCCAGCACCAGATCGGCGGCGGCGGCGAGCCCCAAGAACGTGATCCCCGTTTCCTTGGACGCGAGGGCAGCGGCGTACAGCAGGATCGCCACCCAGCGACCGCGGCGGTGCGCGAGCAGCGCCGCGAGCACGAAGGCCGTGCACATCAACTCGCTCCGGCCCACCAGATTGGCGACCGCTTCGACGTGCACGGGGTGGACCGCGAACACCAGTGCGCCGACGATCGCAGCGCCGGGCGCGAGCATTGTCGCCAACAGCCGCCAGATGAGCAGGCACACGAGGACGTGCCAGCCAACATTGACAGCATGCAGCCATACGGGGGAACCGTGCGAGAGCGACCAATCGACCGCAAACGACGCGATCGTGAGCGGGCGGTATTGCCCGGCCTTGGTGGCCTCTGGCCAGTAGCTGTGTGCGAACGATCGCACAACGCCTGACAGCGAGTGGACGAGAGGATTGCGGGCGATCACATCATTGTCGTCCAGCGCGAATCCGTTCCCAAGTGCATTCGCGTAGCCCAGTGCCGCGGTCGCGGCGACGATGCTGGCCGCGACCGATCGTCTGGTTCGCCAATGTGCTTCCGATCCGTCAGGGGCCTGCTCGAGGATCGCCCGCATGCCGCTTACGCCGCGCGTGACTGGCTGGGGAGACGCGGCGGAATGATGGGCACCGCCACCGCCGAAGCAATCGATGTCTGGCGTCGCTGCCAGCGCACACTAGCCGAGACGATGGCGGCGAACGCCAGCGGGATGATGACGAAGACGAGCGGAGTCCCGCTGAACGCATTCACGAGGTACGCCTTACTGGGGTTGCCGGGATCGACGTACGCGGTCACACGCTGACCGGGTCGAAAACGATGCGAGATGTCAGAGGCCCAGGTCCAGCTCCGCGACTCGGGAATGATCGTGACCGATGCAGACGTGTAGCTGATGCCTTCGACCCGATACGTGTACGCCACCGCGGGTCTGTAGCTCGTTCCGCCTTTGGATCCCCGGACCGCATCGATGTGCGATTCCAGGACGACGGCGGGCACGGCCCGCCATGTCGCGAGGCGCTCGAGCTCCACGACGACGCCTGCGGCGCCTGCGGCCGCGAAAAGGCCCAGAATGGCCATCACACATCCCAGATTCTGTAGAGCGGGCGAGCGAGTTGGTGGAACCACGTTTGTCACGCCGCGTGGCGTGGCACGGATCGGCACAACGCCGGGAGCAGGTGTCGGGCGAGCGATCTCGGTGGGCGCCGCGCCACTGCGCGCGGCGGCTGCGTCCCATCCCCCGAAAGCCCGCGCGGCGGCCGCGCAAGCGGCCTGGGTGCCGACGTCACTGGTCAACATCGTCGTCCATGGGAGACGGGATCCGTCGCGCAAGACGAAGACGATTCGGTATGCGGAGCCTCCCCGACTGGGTCCGTCGATGATGGAATTCGATTCGAGCGCAATGTCACGGACCTCAGAGAACTGCAATTCGGTTGCTTTGGAGGCGGTGACAGCACCCATTCGAATCAACTGGACGACCTTCCGAGTGCGGTCAAAAACGATCTGCCGACTGGACGCGGTCACGGCGATGGCCGTCCCCACGATTGTGAAGCTCCCACAGACCACCCACGCGACCCAGATGCCGTGGTCCTTCGAGTGCCCGCCCCAGATCAACCCGGCGAGCACGACTGCTCCGAACACGCCGAACGCCATGCCGAACAGGCGCGCGCTCCACGCGCCTTGGCGGAGGACGAGATGATCCGATGACTGGTCGACGATCTGCATCGTGGGATCCGTAGCGAGCTGTTGGCCGAACAACGTCACCCTGCTGCCATACAGGACAGACGAATTGGCAGGCACACCGCTACGGGCGCCGGGCACCCGACCGCGTCAACGGGCCGAAGCCCATCACTCGACGAGTCGCCAACGACGCGCCGGCTACATCTGCGCGCGCCTCCTGCGTAGCGCCACGCTACGACGCAGCGACGCGCGAAATGGCGTGTTACGCGGGAGCACGTTCGTGCGTCGGCCGCTCATGCAGTGTTTGGCGCCGTTCGAGCCCCGCGAAGCCGGCCCCCGTGGGGCTGCCGCGACGAGGCTTTCCTGGTTTGTCATCGCCGTCGCGGTCAGCGTCGGGCTCGGACTCCTTCTCATCATGAATTGGCGAGAGGTCATCGCCACGCTCCATTGCCACACCGTCCTCCAAGCCGAGCTCGCGATCTGCGCGGGGACGCTCGCTGGATTGCTTCTCAGCCGGATGGAAGTCAACCCGATCACGCAACGGCGCATCGCCGCGCTTGACCAACTCTATGAGCGCGCGGCCTCGGCTCCTGCACGCGTAGAGCCTGGCTACACCCACTATCTGCCCTGCGTCGTCCTGTTGACCAATGATCCGTCGGCGAACGTCGTGGCGGAAGTCCGCGCGCGGTCGGAGGGAACCCTGTTGAAGACTGCCGCCGGTGCGGTCCTCTACTTCGGGCCCAAGGGCGTGCTGCTGTCGAGTCCCCATGACCACCCCGATCCGAGCGGGATCGCCGGCGTCGTCGAGTCGATTCCTGCCTCGACGCGGTCGCGCCAGCGGACCTGGCTCCGGGCTCGGCCGGTGCCACCCCGTCTTGCGACCACCGATTTGGGGACCGTGCGGGAGGTGACCGCGGTGTCCGTCGCGCTGCCGCAAGGCCAACTCGCGCGGGTCGCCCGCATGCAGCCCAAGAATGCCATGCTGCTGCGATGGCCCCGGGGTCAGGCACTCATTGCCGTCCCGTCCATCGGCGACACCCTGCCACGACTGCACCGCTGCTTGGATGAGCTGCGGTGGGCCGCGGACGCTGCGCGTCCGAGAAAGTAGAACCACAGAAAGTAGAAAGTGGACAAACTGCGCTTCGAGACTCGAGGTCCGCCGCTGGTGTTCACCTTCTACTCTCTGTAGGTCTCGTCCCTCCAGCGCGAAGCGCCGGCCACGTTGCGGTTCCCTTGCCGACACCGTCCTCAGAGTCGAACGCGATTCGCAGGTCCACTTTTCCGCCCATTGGAGGCCCAGTGGCCGACCCTGTATCGAAGCCCGCCAACCCGGCCGGCGCGACCGCTGGCAAATCTGCGCCCTCGTCGCCCACCCCCGCGCCAACTGGCGGAGCGGCCCCAAAATCGGTACCCGCGCCCACCGCGGCACCCAAGCCAATCGCCTCGATCGATGACTTGATCGAGCGCGCCGAGGACCGGCTCATCCCGAAGGGATCGACAGTTCGCGTGTCGCCCGACAACCCGGATGTCGCCTCAAAGGCCCGCCAGGAAGAGCTCGAAGACAGTCTCCAAGCGTGCGGTATCAAGGTCATCTGGGATAAATCGCTCGGGACGACGGAGATAGTGGTGGAGGCAGCAAAGGGCGGGAAGAAGTAGGTAGGAGATAGACGCTAGACGCTCGACGCTGGACGCTAGAAAAAACCTCGAGGGCCAGCCCAATGCACTGCGGCTGGCCCTCGAGGTTTGTTCCAGCGTCTAACGTCTAACGTCTATTTCCTGTCATACACCGCGATGAAATGCACTGGAATGCCGCCGCCCATGCTCAACTGCAGGTTGACGTCGCGGACGTACGACCTCTTGTCCGGCGTGAGATACTCGCGGCTCGCCTGCGTCGCCACCTTCTGACCTGCGACGGTGATCTCTCCGGTGCTGGTGGTCGTATCCCCATGCATCGTGAAGACCGCGTGGATGGAGCTTGCCGGTTGTCCGTTTTGCGGCGCCACGCTGTTCGTGACTTCGCCGTCGCCGACCGGGAACTCGAACGTCATATGTGAAGGGCCTTCGGGCGAGATCGTGTTTTCATCCACATGATACATCCCGCCAGACCGCGTGATGATTAGTGAGTCCATCGTCGGCGCAGGCGAATTCCCGAAGGAGCTTTTCGAGAGGTTGAGCACCCACCGGCCTGAGAGGTCGCTCGGCTGGGCCGCGATCTCGCCAATCGGGAGGAGGAGCAGAACGAGGATGCGAAGTACCGTCATTCGGCCCATGGTCACTGCCGCCTGAAAACCGCCACCACGTGCTGCAAATCTTCGTCCGGGTTCACCAGACTTTGCAGGTCATATTCACGAGTGCGGACCTTCCCGTCGGGCGAGAGATACTCGCGGCCGGACTCGATCTCGATGGCCTTTCCGGCGTGTTTGAGCTGCGAAACGAACATCGCCGTGTCACCGTGTAGCGTGACACGCGTTTGCATGCTGGCCTCCAAATCGGGAAGATCGGCCGTGGCCTCTCCCGAGCCCACCGGCCACGAGTAGGTGATGTGCGAAGCCCCCGTGTCCGTCGCATTGACTTCCACGATCTGATAAACACTTCCGACTCGTGTGTAGGTCGAGGTGTCCGAGGTCGGCGTTGGCAACAGCCCGAAGTCGCTCTTCTGCTTGTCAAGCACCCAGGTGCCGGCCAAATCCGGCACGCTCGCGCGTTGATCGGGGTTCGGACCCGAAGGGCGATTGGCCAATTGCGCGCCCGCAACCCACGCCACCGAGGGCAGTGCGCACAGACTAGCGACAACGACGAGGCGGCGCACGCTAGCTCCTCGCACCGGCAGTGGCCTTCGTCGCCTCGGACTCGAGCGCGACGACCACTTCGCCCAGCTCATCCATGATCGCCGCATCGAAGCCGACCGCCTGCAACCGATTCAACACGCGCCGATACCAGCCGGCCATCACGTCAGGGCCACGGGCAAACCGTCCCCAAACGGTCTCCGGAAACGCGGTCCGGTTGAGATCAGCGAGGATCGCGCTCGCGTTGTGCAACTTGTCGGCTGCACAAATCCAGTGGGCTGACTCGCTGGCCTCTCCCAATCGGTCGAGATAGTCGTCCTTGCGCTCCTCCCACGAAAGGTCGACGCCGTCGTCGTCGACCTTTCGCTCCGTCACCGACAGCACAGCTGAGAGCACGTCGTTCCCGAACTTCGAGCCGATTCGCTCCATCAAGTCCTCCCGTGTATAGCCATCGCGGACGCTGTCCTCGACGACATCATGGAGGATCCCTCCAAGCACCGTGGCCTCGCTGCAGCCGTAGCGCGTGAGGATGACCGCGACGTTCGCCGGATGGGTGAGGTACGGGAGCGCTGTGCCCTTGCGCACCTGGCGGTCGTGGTGCTTCGCCGCAAACGCGAACGCATGATTCACCCGATCCGAATACCCCACGATTCGCGGCATGGAAGGAAGGATGAGGGGACGGAGGGTTCGGGGGCAACTAGGGGCTGGACGCTGGACAGAAACTCAAGGCCAGCCACGGTGCATCTAGCTGGCCCCTCGAGGTTTGTCTCTAGCGTCTAGCGTCTAGCGTCCAGCGTCCAGGCCCTTTACACCTGCAGCGCCACCATCAATCGCGCGTGAATCGCGAACAAGGCCGTCCCCTGCACAATCACCGCGAGGGCGGCCCCCAGAAGACCCTGTCGGGGACCGAGCTTCAGTGCGGTGAACGACAGCGCGACACCCATCACCACGACGCCGGCAGCAAGACCGGCATCGAACCAGAGAAATCGATCGAGGCGCGTCGCGGCAGCCAGGTCGCGCAGCGGGATCGCCCGCCAACGAACCGCCCCAACCAGGAGCGCGCCGCATCCCCACAGCATCGTCTGCCACGCGAAGTACGAGAGCATCACAGAGCGGGCGCGCCACACGGCGAGTGCAGCGAGCACGGCCGTGCCAGCGACGATACTGGCGGCACCCCAAAGCATCAGTCGCTCGAGGTAGACTCGCTCGAGCTGCAGCACAGTGTCGGCAAACATGGGGAAAATAGAAGAGTGGTCTAGCTCTCGGTCAGGCGTGGCGGCACATCGGCATCCCAGAGCACGATTCCCCGCACCCGCAGCCGTGATTCCCGCAAGGTCGCGACGGCGGCGGCGAGACGGGCGAGCGGTGTATATGCAACGCGCGCACAGACCAGCGCGTCGCGAACTGGCAAGATGCTGTCGGGACCGACTTGCGCGGCCCCCGCCGGCGCAGCGACCACCACGAGGTCGTATCGACGACCGAGCCGAATGAGCTCAGCACGCAGCTCCTCTGCCTCCGCGGTCCAGGGAACCGCCTCTTGGTCTGTCCCATCTTCGACCAGCACGGCCGGCCGAAGCTCGTCGCCGGCGCCACGCACGTCCTTGGATGAGTCCTGCACAGTGCCCGCCGGCATGACGTTGAGCGTTTGGTCGCGACCGACCACCGCGGTCACCACGATGCCACTCCAGTCCGCGACTCCCCCCAGGACGTCCGCCACTCCCGGCGCTCGACGTACCCCCAGAATGCCGGCAACGACCGACGCGTCGGTATCCGCATCGATCAGCAATGTGGTCCGCGAATCGTGCGCGCTCGCGACCGCAATGTTCGTCGCGACCGTCCCGACCACCTCGGCCTCATCGCCCGTCACCGCGACCAACGGAAATCCGAGCGCGGAGGCTGCGTCGTGGCCAGTAACGCTCAGATACACGTATCGGTAGCTCTCCGAATTGACATCGACCAATGTCGAGACGTCGCGATCCGTCCGTCGCCGCATGCGTTGCGGGTCAGGGACGCGAGGCACGACCGTCGCCAACGTCGACACCCCCGCCACTCGGCTGGCCTCACGCGCATCGGATACCCGCGGCGTGGACAACTCTCCGCCGAATGTGACGGCAAAGCCGACGGCCAGCCCCAACACGAGCGCGGCCGCCATCAACGCGAGCGGGGGTGCGTTCCCCGCTGCGAGTGATCGCGCGCGGTCAGCTTGCGCGTCCAGTGTCACATCCAGCCGACGCGCTCCGGCGAGCGCCAGGGCGGCGCGGGCCGCCACCCGCCGCACCGAATCGACGCGCATCCGGGCTGGCATCGTGTCGACCCCGACTCGTGACGGCGGGGGAGGTGGCAGCTTCGCGACATCGGCATCGAGTGTGGCGAGGCGGGCCGCCGCGATGGTCTCCATCGCTCGGCCAATCGAGGTCAAGCGCGCCGTGAGAGCGAGGTAGACCGGGTCCGACCGTCCACCCGACGAGATCGCGTCGCGGGCACGACTGAGAACAGCCAGCGAGTCGAGGAGCGAGCGGACGTGGACGTTCTTCTCGAGCGCGCGGGCGGCGCCCAATCCACGATACGAAGTCGGCAGCGGTGATCGGGTGGCGCGCGCGAGGAGCGATGCGAGCTCGACGCGGTCCGAGACGAGCGAGTCGCGGCGGGTGGCTCCTTCGGGGTATCCGTGCCACGCCAGCAATGATTCGCGCACAGCCTGTTCATGCGCCTGCCTGCGGGCTCGGTCTCGCCCGAGCGCTCGTTCGGCGTCGGTGGTCTCGAGGCGCAACTGGTCGATCCGCCGCAGCATCGCGGCGGTGTCCGGCCTCGTGCGTGTCTGGTCGAGCATCCGCTCCGCTCGGCGCGTGGCCTCGTGGGGAATCAGGATCAGCGTCAACAGCGCAGCGATGAAGGCCGTCGAACTCACCCCGATGATCCGCAGCGGACGACGGAGCGCATTGCGCGCGCGCGCCGCCAGCCACTGCGTCACCGTCGCCGTCGTCGGGGCCGACGGTTCGAGGTCGGGTAGGAGTGTCGGAGCTACAGTCAGAGTTCAGCTAGCAGCCGCTGCACACCGCACGCGGCCCGCCAACCGGATATCGCGCCCGCTACGTCCTATTGGACGGTCACCTGGCCCTGCATGCCAAGCGCCAGGTGGGGCGTGCAGTTGAAATCGTAGACGCCAGGCTTCACACCCGCGAACGATACCGTGTAGCGCTCGTTCGGCGTCATGAGGAGCGGACCATCGAGTGGAGCCATCTTCGCAGCGGGCCCTGTGCTCGTCTGCGCCGGCATGTTCGCGTCGAGTTGTGCCTTTGACGGGTCCGGCACCGCGCCGAATGCGACGTTGTGCGGGCCCTGGCTCACGTTGACGAACCTGATGCCGTCACCGACCTTGATGGTGAGGTTTGCCGGCTCGAAGCGGTACCCTTTCTCGTCACCGATCATCTTCACGACCACCGTCTTGCCTGTGATGGGCAGTGGCGATGCCACGCTGGTCGCTGCGGGCGCAGGAGCGGCTGTCGGGGCAACCGCGGCAGAGTTGGCCGGCGCGGCTGTGCCGGGCGCGGGCCTCGCGGCAGCGCCGCCGGACGTTTTGTCACCGCCGCCGCACGCGGCAAGCGCCGTCACACCGGCCGCCAGCATCGCCCACGAACACCGCATCCTGGACAACCCCCGCATCGGTCACAATGTACCGTCGATGATGGCACGCACCCACCTCGCGCACGGATCGCTCAAACTACCGACCTGCGATATGGAGGGCAATCACAGAACGACATGGACGTTCGACGTTGGACGTTGGACGCTCGCTTCCTGCCGAGACAGACCCGTGAGTGACAACAATGGTTTGTGCGCTACAATGCGCGACGGCACCAACGCTGTGGGGCAGCGCACGTGATCGTCGTTCCTTCGCTGCCGCTGCTCGGCGGCGCGTGCGCGCTGCAGGTCCGCGGCGACCCGGGAGAGGAGCGCGTCCGGATCGCTGATCCCCCTACAGTCGCCCGCGAGTGGGAGCAAGCCGGTTTTCGACGATTGCACATCGTCGATCTCGACGCCGTCGCCGGTCACGGGTCGAACGATCGCGTCATCCAGCAGATACTGGCGACGACACACATGGACGTTCAGATCGGCGGAGGCGTTCGCACTGAAGAACGGATCGAATGGCTGCTCGAGAGTGGCGCGAGCAGTGTGGTCATTGGCACGCGGGCGCTCGAGGACCCGTCGTGGCTCGAAGAGGTCGCGACACATCTCCCCAATGAGTTGCTCGTCGCGGCGGACGTGCGAGATCGCCGTGTGGTGACGCGTGGCTGGCAGCACACGCCCGGAAGCGACATCTTCGACGCCTTACGAGAGCTCGCATCGTTACCCCTCGCGGGCCTCATTGTCACGGCCGTTCACCGTCAGGGCACGCTCACAGGATCGGACTTGCCGCTCATGGAAGACGTGGTCGAGGCTACACCGTTCCCGGTCTATGCGGCTGGCGGGATTGCATCCCTCCCCGAGCTTCGAGCCCTGGCTGAGCGGGGACTCGCCGGGGCGATCGTGGGGATGGCGCTCTACACCGGAGCGATCGACGCACGGATTGCCGCTACCGAGTTCGAGGAATGAAACGACGCCAGGGCCAGGCGGCACCGCTAGAGGCCGATAGTCCGGATGCATTGCTGAGCGCGGTCGCGGAGGTGGCGCGCGCCGCAGGCGATGTCGCCCTGTCCTACTTCGATCAGGCCCGCCGATCGGCGCTGGCCATCGAGGTCAAGCCCGATGGCTCGCCCGTGACCGCGGCTGATCGTGCGGCGGAATCGACGGCACGAGAGTGGATCGAGCACCGGTTCCCGGATGACGGCATCGTCGGCGAGGAGCTTGGGGTCGTGCGGCCAGCCGCGGCCCGTCGGTGGTTTATTGATCCGATTGATGGTACCAAGAGCTTCGTGCGCGGCGTCCCGTTGTGGGGCACCCTCATCGCGGTGGCGGAGGGTGAGAGGGTTCTCGCCGGGGCCATCTACTGCGCTGCGGCGGGTGAGCTGGTGGCTGCCGCGACAGGATGCGGTACCTGGTGGAACGGCGCACGTTGCCGTGTCTCTCAGGAAGCGCGGCTCGAGCACGCGACCGTCCTGGCAACCGAGGCCGTGGCGAGCGCCGGCTCGCCGACCGCGATCCGGCACCATTCGACTTCGGGACGCTCCTCGGGATCGACCCGCACCCGCACACCCGCCGGCGGAGCCGCGCCATCCAAGGTATCCCCTCGTCTCCAGGCCTGGCGCCGACTGGCCGAGCGCGCCGGTGTGGCCCGGACGTGGGGCGACGCCTACGGCTATCTGCTCGTGGCCACCGGCCGCGCGGAGGCAATGGTCGACGCGATCATGCATCCCTGGGACACCGCGGCGCTCGCCCCCGTGATCACCGAGGCCGGCGGCGCATTTACCGACTGGGACGGCGCCCCGACCGCTCTAGGGGGCAGCAGCGTCGCCACGAATGCCACGCTGGCAGAGCAGGTCCGCGAGGTACTGAGAAAAGCGGGAACAGGGAGAGCCGGGGCGCGCCCGCGGACCCGCACTTCGGTGTCAAACACGTAACCTCACCCATAGGCTCATAGCGTGCCACACCAATTCATCATCGCCGACGTGTTCACATCGACCGCCTTTGGTGGCAATCAGCTGGCGGTTTTTCTCGATGGGCAGGGCTTGTCGACTCGCGCAATGCAAGCGCTCGCCCGCGAAATCAACTTCTCCGAGTCGACGTTTCTGTTGCCGCCTGAAGATCCGGCGCACACCCGGCGGGTGCGCATCTTCACACCGCACCGAGAGGTACCGTTCGCCGGCCATCCGACGGTCGGGACCGCAGCAGTGATCGCTCATCGGGGACTGGTCCAGATGCGGGACGGCCAAACGACCATCATCCTCGGCGAAGGCATCGGGCCGGTTCCGGTCAATGTTGCCACACGGGGTGGCGTGCTCTCCTGCCGATTCACGCTGGAACGGGGCCTCGAGCGTCCCGCAGGGGCGCCGTCGCTGACCGCGGCGGCCGCTGCATTATCGCTCCCGAACGAGGCGGTCGTGGACGCGTGGTTCGCAAGCGTGGGGCTACCCTTTTGCTTCGTTCGCCTCGGCAACCGCGACGCCGTCGATCGCGCGACGCTCGCGCGTGGCCCATGGGCAGCCCACTTCGCCCGCTCGTGGGCATCGGACATCTTCATCTTCGCTGGCGGGGGGGACTGGGGGAGCGCGTCTACGCCCGCATGTTCGGCCCATCAGTCGGCGTCGAAGAGGATCCGGCCACGGGGTCCGCCGCCGCCGCGCTCGCGGCGTCCCTGGCCGATGCCGCCCCCGCTCGCGACGGCACGTTCAACTGGCAGGTCGACCAGGGCGTGGCGATGGGTCGGCCGAGCATCATCGACATCTCGGCCGACAAACGGGACGGCCGCACCATCCGCGTCCGCGTCGGAGGCAATACTGTGATGACCGGCGAGGGGAGCATCAGTGTGCCGGCGGGATACTAGTAGGGGCGACGCCATGCGTCGCCTTTACCGCCGGATCACAAACGCCGTTGTAATCCCTGACCCCTGGCCACCTTTCAGCTCCTCACTTCTTTTCCGCCACCAACACCACGAAGCTGCCCGGCACGGGCTGAGGGCGCTGGTTGCCCTGCGCGGGCTGAAACTGCGCGGTGACCAGATAGATCGTATGCGTCTTGGTATCGAGCGCCATGGTGCGCGCGCCCAGCTCGGTCTTGAGGGTGCCCAACACGGTGTATTTGTCGGCCGCGTCTTCGTGAACGACGGTGAGCGTCCCATCACCGTTGGAGCTGAACGCCAGCCCTGTGCCGGCGTCGAAGCGATTGGCATCGACGCGGGCACCGATCGGGACCGTCGTGATGACCTTGCCAGCCTCCGCGTCGGAGATTGCCATCACCTGATTGTGGCACCCGCTGAACAAGCGATGGTGCTCACGATCGATCGCGAGTCCGGATGGGCTCTCACAGGGAGCCAGGGACCACTGGCGAACGATCTTGAGCGTTTTCAGGTCGATCGCGACGAGCAGGCTCTTGTCCTCGATGTTCGCATACACCGTCCCGTGATTGTCTGACACGCCGAATTCCGGCCCGCCCGGAAGGGCGACGCGCCCCACGAGTTTGCCCGTGCGCCCGTCGACGACCGACGCCGAGTGTGCGTCGCCGTTCATGCTCACGGCGTAGTGGGTGGCAGGATCGTACAGCATCGCATCGTCGTCGGGGTCAGCTCGAACGGTGCCGATGGGCTGTAACGTCTTGAGATCGAAGATGTGGATGGCCGTATCCCCTGCGGCCGTGATGAATCCACGCCCAAGGTCGTAGGCCAGCGCGACGCCGTGTACGTGCGGTGTGTTCGGAATGTCGCCGATCACCGCCCCGTTGTCGGGATTCACGACCAGCACGTGGGTTCCGCGAGTAATGAACAGCCGGTGCGCCGCGGTATCGAACGCGAGATAGTCCCAGCCGCCATCCCCGCCGATCTGATACCGTTTCGTCACCGAGTACCCGGGGTCCTGCGCGAGCGCCGTCCGCGTGAGCGGCCCCGCGATCAGGCACGCCACGCCCGCGGCCAGCAGCACGAGGCGGCCCTGACGCGTGATCGTTGGTGTCACGGAGGAGTGGACGCAGCGCAGCAGCGCTTTGGACGTGAGGGCGAGGCGAGACGGTCGCGAGCGCATTGACATACCCGGGCTTGAGGGAGGACGGAAACCCACGCCCCAGCCAAGATAGGGGGCCGACCTGACGGGGGGATTACAACCTCAAAACACCTCCACCGCCGTCTTCGACACTCGCGTCGTATCCCCGACGTACGCGAAGGCCACGTCCCGCATGTACGTCTGCGCGACACGTTGGATGTCGGCCGGGGTGACGCGGCGAAGCTCGTCGACAAACCGATCGGCCTGGCGGTAGTCGCCCTGATAGAGCTCGGCACGCGCCAGAAAATTGGCCTGATCGGCGTCGGTCTCGTTGTCGAGGAAGTACTCCGTGATGAACTGCTGGACGAGGTGATCCAGCGCCGCAGGATCGACGAGGTTCGCTTGGAGCAGAATGATGTTGCTCCGCATGAGATTCAGGACGGTGTCTGGCTCCGTCGTCGTGACGTACAAGCCGCCCGCGGACACCGCGCGGTCGAGAAATGGCGCGTTGACTGCGTAAGACAGATTCCGTCGAGTGCGGATCTCCGCGAAGAGCTGTCCTGAAAGCGCGGAAGTCGCCAGCCGCAACGCCTGGTAGTCCGCACTCGTCGCGGGCGGACCGTGAAAGTAGCCGAGGATGTAGTTCGTCGGCAGCGCGCGTGCGCGGACCACGAGGCTGGTTGCGATGGGCGGCAGCGCGGCAGGGATCGTCCAGTGATATGTGCCTGCTGGGAGTCGCGCGAGAGAGGCATGTACCAGTCGCTGGACGTGCGGCGCATCGATGTTGCCCACGATCACGATCAGCATGCGCGAGCGCACCATCTGGGTCGCCAGATACTGCCGGAGACTCGATCGCGAGATCGCGTCGATCGAGCGCTCGGTACCGACGAGCGACCGACCATAGGGGCTGCCCACGAAGGCCGAGCTGTCCGCGAGCCACTCGACGAGTGCATCGGCGTTGTCGTCGCGCTGTCGCACGGCGGACAGATACTGTTCTCGGATGATCTCGACGTCGGCCGAGTCGAGTCGCGGCGCCGTGAGGCGATCGGCCAGGATTGCCCAGGTGGAGTCGAAGGTGGCCGACGTGGCCCGGACACCGACGACCGTCCAGTCGAGCTGCGGCTCGACCACGATGGTTGTGCCGAGGCGCGCCATCGTCCGCCGCAACACAGACCGCGGGTAGTGCACCGTTCCGCGCTCGGACACGTCCAGCAGGAAGGGCTCGATTCCCGCTGTCTCGTCCGTCACCTGGCGTGCACCGCCAAGCAGATAGACGTTGGCGGACACCACATCGTTGGTCACGACACGGCGGAGGATGACCGGGATGCCATCGACGACAAAGCGTGTCGTGTCCACGACCTCCCGCTGCGGTGTGCGCCCGGCGGACGGCCAGCCGATGAGCGCCGCCATGACAGTTCCCATGCGCCACGCCCGAGTCATTGGATCGCGCCTTTGAGCTCGGCTTCCGTGAGGCCGACCGCCGCTCGGTCGGCGGGCGCGATCAACACACCGGTCACGTGGGGCTGCCCCACGATGTACCGGCGAGCATACGCCGCGAGATCTTGTGGCGTGCGCGCCGCCATGTTGTCCACGTATCCGAAGTAGTACTCAAGGTTCGCGACGCTCCACCAGAATCCGACGGTATGCGCATAGCCCGACCCCCGTTCACGCCCAAAGGCGGAGTTGACCGCACGCCTCGCCTTGACCTCCGCCAGTTCCTCTGTCGACACATACCCGACGCTGTCGAATCGCGCGATCTCGTGATCGAGGCCGGCGAGCGCGGCGCGCAGCTTGTCCGCGGTCGTCTGGCCGCTGATGGTGATGGGCCCCGTGTGGTTCAGCGTGTAGTAGTTGACGTCGATGGATTGGAACAACCCTGCATCGACGAGGCGCTGCTGAAACGTGGAGCCCGGCTGATTGAGTGCGTCGGAGAACACGTCCGCGGCATACGTTGCGCCCGGGTCAGCAGCGACGCTCGGGCCCTGCCACTGCACGACGACGCTCACAGCGCCCACCGGGGACTCGATGATCACGGCGTCGTTGCCCGTGAGTGCCGGGATCGGCGGGATCGGGTGCGCGACGAACGGGTCTGGCGCACGCGGCCAATCGCCGTAGAGCTGCTGCGCCAGGGCGAACACCCGGGCTGTATCGACGTCGCCGGTCACGATCAACGCGGCGTTGTTCGGGACATAGTAGCGATGCTGGATCTCCCGCATCTGCTCGGGCGTGACGCGATGGACGACGTCGCGGTCGCCGATCACATTCTTCCGGCTCCAATTGCCTGGCCACAGCTTCTGGCCCATCGTTTGGATCAATGCGAAGAAGGGGTTCGCTTCCTGTCGATCGTACTCCCCGATCACCACTTCCTTCTCGCGCGCGAGCTCATCGGAGCGAAAGAGCGGCGTACGCAGGGCGGCCGCGATGAACCGCAGGCCCCCCGCGAGACTGTCAGACGGCAGGGTGAGGTAGTAGCTGACACTCTCTTCCTCGGTCCGTCCGTTGAAGACGGCTCCGAGCTCTGCGGTCCGATCGAGAAACGCCTCGGGCTGCGGGTAGCTCTCGTTAGCCTGGAAGAACATGTGCTCGTACATGTGTGCCAGGCCGGCGTAATCGGGCGTCTGCGTAAAGGATCCGTTCCGCACATCGATCTCGATCGTTGCCAGCGGCACACCACGGTTCTGGACCACGACCACCTCCAACCCGTTCCCTAGCTGGCGGCTGTGCGTCGCCCGCTCGAGCAGCGCCCGCTCCGTGGGCGGCGCCCCCGCCCCGCTGGCGCGCGTCGAGGCGGCGCCCGTGCCGTGCGGCGCGTGCGTCACGGTTGGTGCACCGCCGGAGGCCGGAGACAGCGTTCCTTGTGCGCGCAGTCCGTCAGCCATGAACGAGATGACGGCGACCGCCACGACGGCGGCGACGCCCGTGACCGCGACATACGCCCGCGCGTCGGCGCTTAGGCGGTCGAGCCGTACCCTCCAGTGTCCAGCCCGGCGCGTTGTGGGGGACTCGACGCCGCGGCACATTCCCTTGCAGATCATGGCGACAACTCTCTCGGAAGACGCGCTCGAAGCCCTGGCGGCGCGGTTGGGCCCCGGCCGGCTGCGGCGCGACGAGCCATTAGCGCCGTACACGACGTTCAAGATCGGTGGGCCGGCGGACCTCCTGTACGATGCCACATCGGCCGATGCGCTCGCAAATGCGGTCGCCGCGGCGCGCGCGCTCGGCGTGCCCTTCTTCGTGCTCGGGCTCGGCGCGAACATCCTCGTCGGCGACCGCGGCGTCCGCGGGCTCGTCATACGAAACACCGCAGGTCACTTCACGTTCCACGATGATGGACGATTGTGGGTCGAGAGCGGCGCGGTCGTGGCGCACCTCATCCGGGAAGCGGTGGCCCGTGGTTGGTCCGGGCTCGAGCATTACGTCGGCATTCCGAGCACAGTGGGAGGGGCCATTTGGCAGAATCTGCACTTCCTCTCCCCCGCACCCGCGCGCGAGCGTACGGTCTTCATCGAGGAAGTCTTTCATTCCTGCGTGCTGCTGACCGAATTCGGCTCACAGATCATTGCGGATCGGGCGGCCATGGCGTTCGCCTACGATAGCAGCGCGTTGCACACGCGACCCGATATCGTGCTGAGCGTCGTTTTCCAGCTGACGCACGGTGACCCCGGCGAGATGCACCGCATCATGCAAGAGAACCTGAGTTGGCGCGGCGCCAAGCACCCATGGCTCGAGTACTACCCGAGCGCAGGCTCGATCTTCAAGAAGATCGCAGGGGTCGGCGCCGGCCGGCTGATCGAGCAAGCAGGTTTGAAGGGGCATCAACACGGCGGCGCGCAGATCTCACCGATCCACGCCAACATCATGGTCAACCTCGGCTTCGCCACCGCAGCCGACGTCCGCGCGCTCATCGGCATCGCGCAGGAAGCCGTCGCACAGAAGTTCGGGCAACAGCTCGAACCGGAGATCGGGTTCGTGGGAGAGTTCTAGAGAGAGCTAACCGGCAGGTGTCCGGTATGACCACGACGCTGGTTCGCGGCGGGTAGGGGCGACGCAATGCGTCGCCCGTTGTTCGGCGAAACCGCACCGCGCCCGCGCCTACAACGCTGCCCCCAACCGAAATACGGGCTCAAAACGGGCCCCCGGCGCCAGCGACCGGGTAATCCCGACCCCGGCGGCCCCGCCGAAGAAGCGGACCAGCACATTCAGCGAGGTCGGGATCCCCACTGTCGGTGACGAGACCGGGATCGTCATCCCGAATGGATTGACGAGGACGACGTCAGTCTTGGGATCGACGCGATCGCCAAGCGCCACCAAAGCTCGCCGCGCCGCGAGTGTCGTCACATCTGTCCACCCGCTCTGCAGTCCGAGGGCCAACGCCGGCGACGGGCTCGGGAAGAAGAATCCGCCCACGCGAAGCGGGGCGTGCCAGAAGGGGAGCGCGAACTGGCCCTCGCCCTGCCAGATCGCTGCTTCGTTGCCGGCGAACTGTTTGTAGTCGTACGCAAGCAGCCCTTCGACCGAGCCGATCTCCAACAACTGCTGCGGCGGAATGACGGCCCCCTCCACGACGGCGGCATCGACGCGCCCGAGGAGGGTGAATGGCCCCCACGTGCGCCGGGCGGAGACCCGCGCTTCGCCACGATCCCAGGCGAGCTGGCCGACTGCGGCCTGAACGCGCAAGCGGGCGCCGATCCCTTCTCCGACGAAGCCGGCATCGATGCCCGGATTGAAGTCGAGGGTCACGGCACTCTGGAAATACGACCCGGGCAACACATTGCGATTCGGACGGAAGAGCGAATCGCTCATGAAGACGGAAGGTGCAAAGATCCCGTGAGTCAGCAGCGCCCGCACGCCTGCGTCGTTACCCGGGCCCGCCTCGAGATGCACGAGGAACCGGCTGCCCCCGGCGGGCGTCAGCCACTCGCGCAGTGCATAGATGGTGGCGCTTCTCCGGTCGACGTAGTCGTAGTTGTCCTGCAGGAAGAGCGCTTCCAGGAACGGGCCGCTCGTAAAGACGGTGGTGAAATCGTTTGTGATGTCCAGATACCGCGATGCCTGCACACCAACCAACCACGGCGAATGCTGCCACTCCGCGCTCGCGCCCCCGCGGGCCGTCCCCTCGGTCCACGCCCACCCCGCGTTGGCGCGGACCGTGAGTCCGGGGGCGGCATCCCGAAAGTGGATGCTCGCCCCAACGCCGGTAAACAGCCCTTCGACACGGTCGAAATGCACGAACTCGCCCAGTCGCTGGGTGCCGAATTCGACCTGTGGTGGCCCGCTCGTCCGCCACTGATTCGGCGCCACGTCGTTGAAGTCGGAGTCCTGTACGGCGCGAGTGGCGAGCCCAATGGGTCGTTGCCAGTCTGAGAAGCCGAGCAAACTGTCGCTCGGGGCGATCGACAGGACATGGGGGAGCGCGCGCAGTGTGTCGGTCGCCAGCGCCGTATCGCTTGCCACACTGTCGATGCGCTGCCTCGATCCGGCTCCCGGATTCCCTGTGGCAGGCTGCCCACCACCGACCAACGCGGTGGCCGCCGTCGTATCGTTCAGGGTGTAGGGGCGGAAGTGGGTGACGATCCGGAAAATGGACCGCGCATCGCCAAGGAACGGCGACGACACCTCACCCTCGATGCGCTGGACATCGGGCAGCCAGTAGTGGCCCGCGACCTGGCGATTCGTCAAGTCGATGAACGCCGCGGTGCGGTACGCGACACTCTGCAGGCTGGCGGAGAGACGTCGATGCCCACCGACCGTCTCGAAAGCACCACGCAATCGCACGATCGCGGCACCCTCCATGTCCACGTACACATCGCCGCGAAACACAACGGTGCGAGCAGGCAGTCCGGGGCGCGGCGTCACGTGTACCACGGCCACCGGGATTGTGCGTCCGAGGACGGACAGTTTGAGCGCCGTGTCGCCACCCGCAAACCGGTACACCGAGTCCCGATCCACGGCAAACGGATGCACCACGCGGACCGCCGTGTCGCGCGCGATGGCCCGCCGAGCCGTGCGGGTGGAATCACGCCCAAGAAACAAACCGAGGCGATTGCCGTAGAGTACAGGGACGATCCACGCCTGCTTGATGAACGCGAGGGCCGAGATGTTGAGCCCGGAGAGTTGCGAGCGGTAGCCGATGAGGTGCTGCGCGAAGGCGCCCGTCCGCGCCCACCGGGCCCGACTCTCGATCTCCTCGACCTGCGTTGCCCCCTCGGTGCCATCAGGCTGGCGGACGACTAGTGACAGCTCGCTCTCGGCGATCACTTGATACGACTCGAGACCCGGCGGAACGACGGTATTTCGACGTGATGCTCGCTCAACCAATGCCTTCAGCGCGGGTGATGCATACGTCGGCACGGAATCGCGAGGCACCTGGCAGATGACTTGCCCCTGCACCGCGCAGATGAGCGGCAAGAGATACCGGAGACACACGTCTGGTCAGAGTTGAGCGAGGCACATCATCTTTATCAAATATGGCTCGATCAGCCCGCCGGGTCTCAACGCCCTCACAATTGACGACGTATTGGGAGGCGAGCCGAGCACCCCGGTATAGCGTTCTGATCGCGATCCCCCTCCTCATTGCGTACGAGGCGCTCGCGGCTTTTCTGTCAACGGGGCGGACGGCGGAGCTCCGAAACGGAGCCGACGTCCTCCTCCGCGAACTGTTCCTGACCGTCGCGGGTCGGACCTATGCCCCGCTGATCTTCGGGGTGAGCGTGATCGGCCTGAGTGCATGGTACATCGCGCGCGACCTTCGCGCCGCCCGGACGCCGCTCCGGGGTTGGGTGTTTGCCGCGATGTTGCTCGAGGCCGGCTTGCTTGCGCTCTGCTTCGGTACGGTGATTGGTTCGCTCGTGTCGCATTTGCTCGGCGTAGTCGCGTCCAGGAGCGCCGCAGATCTCATCGTCGGATACGCGAGCGGTGGACCGCTTTCGTGGGTCGTACCATGGGTGACCCATCACTTGGGCCCTGGCGGAGCGATACCACCCGGCGGATCGATCGAGACTGCGCCAACCGCGACCAAAGTCATGCTCGCGCTCGGGGCCGGTGTGTACGAAGAGCTGGTCTTTCGAGTCTTGCTGGTCTCCCTGATCGCGGTCATCGCCCGTCGCATCTTCAGTCTCCGTCCGGTCCTCTCTGCGACCGTCGCGGTCGTGTGCTCAGCCCTGATCTTCGCGACATTTCACTACGTTGGACCCTACGGCGATCCGCTTCGGCTCGACTCGTTCATGTTTCGTTTCATCGGGGGCCTGGCTTTCAGCGCGCTCTATGTTACGCGTGGCTTCGGTATCACGGCGTGGACGCACGCGTTGTACGATTTGCTGACGCTTGTGGCGTGACGGCGGGGGGGCACCCGCGACCGCACCGTTGACCCCTGGCCCGGGACCCGCCAGTCAGCCTCCAATACTCAGCTCGCCGTGCTCACCCTCCGCCGCCGCCCACGCTTCCAACGCTGCATCCAGCGAGCGTCGGGCGCGCTCGAGCGCAATGCCTAGTTCGACACTCTCGGTCACGCCGTCTGGAGTCGTGTAGAGGGAGGGCTCGGCGAGTGCGGCGGTGATGCGCGCGACGTCTGCTTCGGCGACAGCCACGCGCGACATGACGTCCGCCAGCGCCTGTTCCGCGGCGCGGCGCGCCGCGCGCGATTCGGTACGCACGTCCTGTCTGCGCTCGGTGCGCCGATGCTCCCGCACACGGCGTAACGCCTCTTCCTCCGACGCAGCGACCGCCGCCGCGTGCGCGCGCTCCTCGCTGGCGACCTCCCATTCAGCGAAGGGACCATCGAAGCAGGTGATGCGCTCGTCGTGGAGGACCCACACGCGCGTCACGAGCGAGCGGAGGAGGGCACGATCGTGGCTGACCAACAGCACCGTGCCGCCATAGCGCTCGACGGCATCCTCCAACGCCTCGATCGATTCGACATCGAGATGGTTGGTCGGCTCGTCGAAGATGAGCAGATTGGCGCCGGAGAGCATCATCATGGCAAGCGCGACACGCGCTCGTTCGCCGCCCGACAGTGTGTCGGCGCGACGCTGCACCTCGTCCCCGCTGAAGCCGAACCGCGCCAGGTGTCCCTGGATCTGGCCACGCGTCCACAACGGACGCAGCGCATTGATGATCTCGTAGAGGGTCTCACCAAGCGGGACCTGAGCGAGATCCTGGCGATAGTACCCGACCGATATGGAGCCACCGAGCCGGAGGACGCCATCTGTCGGCGCGCGCGCGCCGACAATCGTCTCCAAGAGCGTCGATTTCCCCGCGCCGTTCGGTCCGATGAATCCGATGCGGTCGCCGCGCATGATCTGACCGTCGAAGCCGCGGACGAGAGGCCGGCCATCGATCTCGATACGGACGGCCCGCGCATCGAGCACCTGATCGCCCCCCCGCTCGCGAGGCTCGAATACGACCGCCATCGCATCCTCACTGCTGGGCGGCGCGCTGAGACGCGGCAGCCGAGCCAATCGGGTTCGCCGACCCTTGGCCTGTCGGCTGTTCTGACCGGCGATGTTGCGTCGAATGTACTCCTCTTCCTTGGCGACTTGGCGGCGCTGGCGGTCGGCTGCACGTTCTCGCGTGAGGAGGCGTTCGCCATGCTGCATCACGAACGACGCATAGCCGCCGGTGTACGGCGTGGCCGTGCCTTCGTCCACATGCAGCACGTGATCGACGACGGCTGCCAGGAACGCGCGATCGTGGCTGATGAGGAGCACGGTCGCGGCCGTTTCCTGGAGGTACTGCTCGAGCCACTGCGTCGTCTCGAGATCGAGGTGATTGGTCGGCTCGTCGAGCAACAGGACATTGGCCGGGCTCACGAGCTGCCGCGCAAGCCCGAGGCGACCACGCTCGCCCCCTGACAGGGTCGCGAGCCCGCGCGAGCGTGCCTCCATCGGCTCGAAGCCCAGCCCGTGCAGGACGGCATCGACCCGTGGCGCGATGGTGTAGCCGCCCTCTCGCTCGAAGCGCTCGAGATCGTGGCCGTAGCGCGCCAATGCAGCTTCGCTCGCATCGGTCTCGAGCGCTGCGGCCTGGTCGGCGAGCGCCCGCTCGAGCGCCAGCAACTCCGCGAACTCACCCGCCGCCGCCTCCCAGACTGTCGTGGCGGCTCCGAAGTCGCGATGCTGTTCCAGCAGCGAGATACGGGTCCCCGCGACACGCGAGACTTGCCCGCTCGTAGGGGCGAGTGCGCCGGTCAGGAGGCGGAAGAGGGTGGTCTTGCCCGTTCCGTTGCGGCCCACGATGCCCCATTTGTCGCCGACTGCAACCGTGACGGTCACGTCCTGCAGCAGGGTCGTCGCGCCAAACTCCACTGCGACGTTGGCCAGGGACAAAAGGGTCACGGCCGCTCGCTCGCCTGATCAGTCGTGATCCAATCCTTCCAGGCAGACTCATCGAGACCGAGGGTCAAACGTTGCTGCCACCGCACCATGGGCGCACGCAACAACGCCGGTTCCTCGGCCAAGCGTGCCAACCAGCGCTCGTCGGACTGGCGCGCTGCGCCGAGCCCCAGCTCGGCGAATCGCTTGCCCTCCCGATCGATGAGCGCGCCCACCCCGAACTTCTGTGCGAAGCGTTTCAACTCCCCGAGCGATGCGGCCCGTTCGGCCAGGTCGACGAAATGCACCCGCACCCGGCGCTCGGCAAAGAACCGCAATGCTTTGCGCGTGTCCGCGCTCCGCTTCGTCCCGAAGATCTGCACTTCCATGCAGGGAAAATAGACGCTAGACGCTAGACGTTGGACGCCCGTGCTGGGGCCGACGTGCCCGTCAGCTCCTTGCTCATGACCTCGAGGTCATAGCCGTCCCGGCGAATCCGCAAATCGTAGTACAACAGCGTCACGAACACGGTGTAGACCGGATACACGAACACGTTAATGGTGCCGGTGAGGATGGTGTACGCGGTCATGAGACCGGGATACTGCACCGTCAGCGCGGCGCCCAGTCCCAACAGCAGGGCGAAGAGCGCGGCGAAGATAAAGAACACCAGTACGAACACCCCCATGATGCGCCAGACCGCCCCCTCGGTCAGCGCCATCGACCGCGAGAAGGCATTACCTACGGTCGTGCCCTCCAACACAATCACCATGGGAACGGCGAAAATGCGCGCATATGTCGAGAGGAACCCCAGGACAACGCCCGCGAGCCCTACGGCGCCTCCCGCGATCGTAGCGGCCCCGCCAACGCGTCCGCCCATCGTCGCGGTCATACCGGTAGCGAGGAACGCGAACACCATGACCAGGACCAGCATGACGGCGAAAACGGTGATGATCGTGGCGAACGTGCCGCCGAGAATCGGCAGCAGGCGCGCGAGGACCCGCCGTATCGCGTACAGCACATCGACCCGGTCGTGCACATAGCTGTCCGACACGCCAACCGTTACAGCCGCCGTGCTGAGGAGAGCAAGAATGGCGACGACGAAGAAGGCAGCGAAGTAGCCGGGCGACGGCATGGTCGCGCGTTGCGGCGCCATCGCCGTTACCTCGAGGACGATCACGGGAATCAGAAACACGGCCGCGATCGACACGAATTGGAGGTAGTGCCGGCGCAGCAACTGAAACGCCGCATCGACGAGCTCCGTTGCCGTGCGGGGTCGAAGGACAGTCGGCATGACTCTCGTATCCCATCTGTGAAAGGCCGGCGCTAATACTAGCAGACTCGCGCGTGAGCGTGCGGGAACGGCAAGAAGCCGTCTGTTATCTAACTTCCCCTATCCCCCTGGTGACGCACTCCGTCTTCCTTCGTCTCGAGCCCCTTGCCGCCCTACCGCCCTTCCTGGTGGCTTCCCAATCGACATGCCCGCACGCTCTGGCCGCGGTTCGTCCGGCGCATCCCCGCAGTGGCTACGCGGACCGAGCAATGGGACACGCCGGACGGCGATGTGGTGGAAGTCCATCGGCTGACCGCGCACTCGCCCGAGGCGCCGCAGCTAGTCGTGCTCCACGGTCTTGAAGGGACTGCGCGGTCGCACTATGCCAGGGGTGCACTGGCTGAGGCGCGCCGACGTGGTTGGGGCGCGTACTTGCTGTTGTTCCGCTCGTGTGGCGATGCGCCGAACCGAACGCGCCAATTCTACCACTCGGGTGAGACGGGAGACCTGGGGTTCGTCGTCGAACGTGTCTTGGCAAATCATCCCCGGGCGCCGATAGTGCTGGTGGGCTACTCACTCGGCGGCAATGTCCTCCTCAAGTGGCTCGGCGAGCAGGGAGATGCCGCATCACCGCGCATTCGTGGAGCCGCTGCCGTGTCGGTGCCGTTCGATCTGGCGCGCGGATCCCGACACATCCAGCGCGGGTTCGCGCGGGTCTACCAAGCGCATTTTCTCCGCTCGCTGAAGCGGAAAACCTTCGAGAAGTTGTCGCGGTTTCCCGACATTGCCGACCCCGCACGCGTCGCCGGCGTGCGGACATTGTACGATTTCGATGACCTGGTGACCGGGCCGTTGCATGGGTTCGCTGGAGCGGACGACTACTACGCGCGATCGAGCGCGCTGAGATTCCTGTCGCGAATTCGCGTGCCGACGCTGCTCCTGAGTGCCTTCGACGATCCCTTTCTCCCTGCGGCGGTGCTTGATGAAGTCCGCGCCATTGCAGAGCGGACACCAGCCCTCATGGTGGAATTCGTCTCGCGGGGCGGCCACGTGGGATTCATCAGCGGTCCGCCGTGGCGGCCGTTCTACTGGGGGGAGTGGGTGGTTGGCGAGTTTCTGGAGGAGAGTGTGAGAACGATAGACGCTGGACGCTGACGCTGGAGACAAACCTTGAGTGCAGGCTAGTGCACAGTGGCAGGACCTGGAGGGTTGTTCTCCAGCGTCTAGCGTCTAGCCCCTAATCCTCACCACCGCCACGCACCCTCGCGCACCCCGCCTGTCCGCGAGCGTCAGTGTGCCGCCATGCGCCTCGGCGATCTGGCGGCACAGGACGAGACCGATACCCGAGCCGTGCGGCTTGGTCGTGTAGAACGGCACGAACAGGTTCGCGGTCCCGGCGAGCCCCGGACCGTCGTCGACCACGCGGACCTCAGCGCCGTCATCGATTGCGGACCACGAGAGGGTGACGCCGCCACTAGTCTCCAGCGCAGCGTCGGCTGCATTGCGGACGAGGTTGATGAGGAGCTGGTCGAGTTGATCGGCGTCCGCCGAGATGGTCAGCGGCGGACCCGGCGACAGGGCAACGCTCAGACGTGTCTCGAGTGTCGCGGTTCGGCGGACCCACGCCTCGACCTCGACTGGCGCGCGGTTTGGCGGCGGCAGCTTTGCGAGCCGCGCGTACGACGACATGAGTCGCCCCAGTGCCTCAGAGCGTGCCGCGATGACGCCGAGACCACGAGAGACATCGGCGCCCAGATCGGGCGGCGCGGGATCGCGCGCCACCAACGCACGCAGGGTTTGGGCGATGGATTGGATCGGCGCCATCGAGTTGTTGATCTCGTGGCTCAGCACACGCACGATGCGCTGCCACGCGACGAGTTGCTCCTCGCGTAGCGTTCGACTGAGATCCGTGAGGACCAGGAGCGTGTGAGAGCGGCCGCCTTGTCGGACACGTGTGCGTCGCACGCCCCACCGGCCGCCGCCGCCAGGCCAGGTCACGTCCTCGACACGCGGCACCTCGCCGGTCAGGACTGGCGCCAACTGCAGCGCGGCAGCCTCGCGCCCCAGAAGGCGTTCTCCCGGGAGTGCTAGCAGCCGTTCCCCCGCGCGGTTGATCAGGCGGAGCCGATCCTCCTCGTCGAAGACGAAGATCGCCACGTCGATTTCCGCCATCACCGTCCGCAAGAGAGCCGTCGCTTCCATCTCACCGAGGCGATTGACCCGCAAGAGCTCACTGAGCATGTTCGTTTCGAGCAGTGCGAGTCCCAGTGGATCGTCCGGGCGAGCGCCAAAGACGCGAATCGTGTAGTCGCCCTCCCGCAGCGACGCGACAGCGTTGGCGAGAGTCTGGAGCGGGCGCACGACCGTCGACCGCACGAGCCACGCGCCGCCGATCCAGCATGCGCCGAGCGCCCCGAGTGTCACCCAGCGTACCGCGGGCGCGACCCCCGCTCGCTGTAATGCGATTGCCACGACGACCATGCTCGGCAGCGCGGGCACGAGCGCCAGTGCGACGACGCGCTGCTCATGGCGCACCCGATCCCAGAGCCGCAGGCGTGGGCTGTCCGTCTCGTTCATGACGCCCGATCGCTATTGGTCACAAAGGAGAAGGTAGTGCGGAGCAGGAACGGCGGGGTCACCCCCGCCGTTCGGCCCGTTCAAGTCTGATTGGTACCCTCGAGACGGCGATACAGCGCGCTGCGACTCAGACCGAGGGCCTTGGCAGCCTGACTGACGTTGCCGCCAAACCGCGCCAGCGCGCGCTCGATGATCGCACGCTCGGCTTCAGCGAGCGTGAGGTCTTCGAGACGGGCTGGAGGCCCCGGAGGCCGGAGACCCAAGTCACCCGCTCGCACGGTTGCGCCCTGCGCCAACAACACGCCGCGCTCCACTGCGTGATCGAGCTCCCGGACGTTGCCGGGCCAGCTGTGGGTGAGCAGGGCCTGTGCGGCGCCTGCCTCGAGGGTGAGGCCTCGCCGTCCGTAGCGCAACGCATGCCGCTCGAGGAAGTGGCGGGCGAGGGGCAGAATGTCCTCGCGCCGATCCCGCAGCGGCGGCAGTGGGATCTCGATGGTGTTGATGCGGAAGAGCAGATCTTCGCGGAACCGACCGCCGACGACTTCGTCGCGGAGGTCGGCGTTAGTGGCCGCAAGGATGCGCACGTCCACACGCTTCATGCGCGACGATCCGACGCGTTCGACCTCGCGCGTCTGCAGCACGCGCAGCAGCTTCGCTTGTTGCGAGAGCGAGATGTTGGCGATCTCGTCCAGGAAGAGCGAGCCGCCATCGGCCAGCTCGAAACGTCCGGCGCGGTCGGTCTTGGCGTCGGTGAATGCGCCGCGCACGTGGCCGAAGAGCTCACTCTCGAAGAGGCCTTCCGAAAGTCCGCCGAGGTTGACTGCGGTGAACGGCTTGGGCGCCCGTACGGACGCGGCGTGCAGCCACTGCGCGACCAGCTCCTTGCCAGTCCCGTGCTCGCCGGTGATCAGGACGTTGGCGTCCGACGGGCCGATGCGGGCCATGAGATCGAGCACCGGCCGCATGCGCGGCGACTCCGCGATCAGGAGCGGCCGGCCGGACGTCCCTTGCAAGCGTATCGATCTCGGTCTGCAGCTGCCGGCCCAGCACGCAGCGCCCGGCCCATCTCGATCTGCCGGCGCAGGGTGAGCAACAGTCGCGTGTTGTCCCACGGCTTCTCGACATAGTCGTACGCCCCACGCCGCATCGCCTCGACGGCGCCGTCGACGCTGCCCCACGCCGTCATGACCGAAACGGGCAAGGTCGCATCGATCGCCCGAATCCGGGCGAGCAGGTCGAGCCCCTCCTGACCCGAGGTCGTGTCGCGCGCGTAGTTCAGATCGATGAGCGCGGCGTCGAAATCATGGTGCTGCACGGCGAGCAGGATTCCGGCCGGCGAGAGCGCCGTCTCGACGTCGTAGCCCTCGCCTTTGAGCAGGAGCTGCAGCGCCTCGAGGATGTCGGGCTGATCGTCCGCGACGAGAATCCGCGCTAGCCGCGTCATCGTCGTCGTCATGGCGTTGGCGTCATTGGAAGTGTCGCGGTCATAGTCTGTCTACCTGTGCTGCTGTATGTCTACGTCTACGCCTGCTTCGCACTGTCTCGGGCGCGGCAGCGCGCGCGGCGCCATGCGTCGCCCGGCGTTGGCGTCGCCAAAATGTTCGACTTCGCGCCGCCGTTGCGTCGCGCGCACATGATCATTGGCCCCGTAGCGCGATGACGGGATCCACGCTGCCAGCGCGCCGCGCGGGGAGATAGCTGGCGAGCGCTGCCACCGTGCCTAGCAATAACGTGACTGCCGATGAACGTGACGGGGTCCAGCGGCGCTATGCCAAAGAGCAACGAGCGCATCGCCCTGGCGAGAATGACGGCTCCGGCGACGCCAATCACCACTCCAATCGTCGCGAGTCCCAGCGCGTTCTGGACGATGAGGTGTACGATCTGGCGACGCTGTGCCCCGAGCGCCACGCGGATCCCAATTTCAGGCACGCGCTGTGAGACCATGTATGCCAGGACGCCATACAGTCCAATGGAAGCAAGGAGCAGCGCCACCATCGAAAAGCTCCCCAGCACCGAGGTGGTGAATCGCTGGCGCGCAGTCTGGTCAGCCAGATCCTGCTGGGCAGTGACCATACCGGTGACCGTGACGTCGGGGTCGGCCGCTGCCACCGCTCGACGAATCGCCGGGATGAGAGCGGCTGGAGGCCCTGCGGTGCGGAGGATCACGTCTGCGGCGCCCCAAACCGGTCGTGTGTACGGCATGTAGATGAGCGGATCGGGTTGGTCGCTGGTCAGATTGCGTCTCACGTCGCCGACGATGCCAATGACCCTCACCGCGATTGGCTTTTGAAAATCGGGGTCGTATACGGAGCCGTTCAACACGGTGAGCGGATGGTCGATCGGATCGGTGCCATCCGGCCAATAGCGGCGCGCCATGGCGCGCGTGATGACCGCGACTGCGGCGTCCGGGGTCATGTCCGCATCGGTGAAATCCCGTCCGCGTAGCAGCGGGATGTGCATCGTGGCGAAGTACCGCGGCGTGACCGTGACATACCCAACGCCCACGGTATCAGCGGCCGGATCCCTGCCATCGACCCCAACCGAGGAGGGGACACCTGCGGGGCCGATCGGCGCGTGGTTCACCAACGCGCCGCCCACCACCCCAGGAACTCTCGCAGCAGCCAGTTCGCGCTTGAACCGCTCAAAGCGCTTGACCGGGTCCGCCATCTCGGGCGTTCGAGCGCCGCCCATACGCCAAACAACGAGATGGCCCGGATCGAATCCGACGTCGACGTGTCGGAGATTGCTGAAGCTCCGAACCAGCAGCCCGGCACCGACGATCAAGACCATCGAGATGGCCAGCTGACCTACGACGATGCCGCCTCGCAGACGAAGTCCCCGTGTCGTGCCGCTCGTCCCCCGACCCCCACTCTTGAGCGTGCCGACGAGTTGGGTCGGCCGCAGTGTCAGGAGAGGCACGAGGCCGCAAAGAATGACAGACGTGACTGCGGCGACGACCGCGACCATGATGGCTGGATTGTCGACGGTTATTTCGTCCAAGCGAGGTATGTCACCGGGCGAGGTCGCGATGAACAGCCGAACGGCGGCGAACGCGACGGCGATACCGATGCCGGTTGCGACTGTCGCGATAATCACGCTCTCGGCGAGCAGGTAACGCATCAATCGCCCGTAGCCCGCCCCCATCGCGGTCCGGACTCCAAGCTCACGCGACCGCGCCAGCCCGCGTACGAGCGACAAGTTCGCGACGTCACTCGTGGCGAGGAGGAATATCAGCAATACCGCACCGGCGAGTACGCCGAGCGCTGGTCGGACGTCGCCGACCACTGCATCGCGCATCGACGTCACGTTCCCCACAAGTCCCGAATCGGATGCGGGGTACGCCGCCGCTAAACGAGCGGCGACCACGGTGAGACGGCGTCGTGCCTCCTCGATCGTCACGCCGGGGGGCAACCGCGCGATCGTGCGGGAATCAGCATGGTTCCCGCGTTTTTGGAGCGCACCCTGCATGTGCGCCACGGTGTTGAGCGGCAGATACACGTCCGAGCGTAGCCCTGGCAGCCACTCCGGGTATGCTTGCCCGCGATCGAGAACGCCCACTATGGAATAACTGCCAACATCGGAGTCGAGGCTGCGCCCTATGACATGCGTGTCGCTTCCGAAATTCGATGTCCACTCGCCATAGCTCAGGACAGCGACCGGCTCAGCGCCCGGAACGAAGTCTCCCGCGACAAGCGTGCGCCCGAGAACCGGTCGCGCTCGCAACAGCGGGAAGAAATCCTCAGTGACCATCGCCGCAAGCAGTTGGAACGCACCATCGTGACGGCGCACCATCACCGGGCCACCGGTCTCGAAGGCCATGCCGGCGAAGGCACCGCTTTGCTCACGAAAGTCGACAAAGTCGGGGTACGACGGTGGGATCTTGTCGAATTGCGGCGCCGCGGACCATACGTTCACGAGCTGTGCGGGTCCGGCGTACGGCAGTGGCTTGAGCAATACGTTCCCGACGACGCTGTACGCGGCCGTAGTCGCCCCAATGCCCAGGGCGAGCGTCAGGATTGCCGTGACCGTATAGATCGGCGCGCGCGCCAGCGCCCGCACGGCGTGACGAAGGTCTGCCCCAATGCCGTCGCCCAGGCGACGCGCGGACCTTCGCGCGCCGGACACCATCAGGTCATCCACCCGTCACGCAGCTGTACGATGCGCTTGCCCACCGCGGCGTTTTCTTCCGAGTGAGTCACCTGGACGATGGTCGTCCCCTTGGCGTTGAGATCGCGGAACATGGTCATGATCTCGCGCCCCTGACTCGAGTGCAGATTGCCCGTCGGCTCATCGGCCAGAATCACGGCGGGTCGCGCAATCACAGCGCGCGCGATGCCGACGAGTTGCTGTTGCCCACCCGAGAGCTGTCGAGGATACAGGTCTTTCTTCCCGACGATGCCAAATCGATCGAGCGCGTCCGCGACCAGTGCCTGGCGCTCCGCCTTGGGGACATCGCGATACGACAGCGGCACCTCGAGGTTCTCTGCCACCGTGAGCTCGTCCAGCAGATGGTACTGCTGGAAGACGAAGCCAATGTGCCGGCGACCGAGTGCGATCCGGCCCTTGTGGGGCAGGCGATGCACTGCCTGGCCGGCGAGTGTGTATTCACCGGTCCAGCCGCTGTCGAGCATGCCGAGCACGTTGAGCAGCGTGGACTTCCCCGCGCCCGACGGACCCATGATCGAGACGAAGTCGCCGAGCGCAATGTCGAGCGTGATGTTGCGGAGTACGTACGTCCGCGTGCCCCCGGCTTCGTAAAACCGCTCGAGGTTCCGCATCGAGACGAGCGGACCATCGGTGACGAGCGGCGCGGCAGCCGGGCCGACGCCGACGGCGCCCTCCGGCACCTCGCGGGTTGCAGTTCGGCGGGAAAAAATCATTCGGTCCTCAGCGTCGTGACAGGATCGACGCGGGCCGCGCGCCGGGCGGGAACGTAGCAGGCAACCACAGACACCAGGGTCAGGAGGACCGCGACGCTCGCGAAGGTGAGCGGGTCGGTGGGACTCACGCCAAACAGCTGGCTCGCAACGAACCGTGTGACGATGAATGCGCCCGCCAATCCCACTACCCCGCCAGCGACCGCGGGCATCACGCCCTGTTTGAGCATGAGGGCGATCACATCAGTGGCGTGTGCACCAAGCGCCAGTCGAATCCCGGCCTCGCGGCTGCGCTGCGCCACGACGTAGGAAACCACGCCGTACAGGCCAACCGCCGCGAGCGCCAGCGCGACGATCCCGAAGAGCGTGAACAGCACGGCCCCGATGCGATACGGCTTGAACTGCGGATCGAGCACATCGGCGAGCGCATGCACATCAATGTACGGAAGGTTTGGCGCGAGCTCGGCCAGCGTCCTCCGTACCTGCGGAATGACCTGGTGGGGATCGCCCGACGTACGAACGATGAGTGTCGGCGGCATACCGGGATTGCGCTGCGCGTACGGCACCACGAAGTACGCGGTCGGCGGTTCCGCGAGCTCCTCATACTTACCGTCGGCCATGATGCCCACCACGTACCTGCACGACGGCCGCCCCGATCCTCCCGGCCCAGAGATGAGGAAGCACTGGCCGATGGCGTTCTGTGTTGGCCACAGCCGTCGCGCCATGGTCTCGTTGACAACGGCGACCGGGAGCGTCCCCGCGCGATCTGCTGCCGAGAGGTCGCGGCCCTGCAGGAGACGGGCGCCATCGACGCGGACGATGTCCGGCGCCGCGAAGTTTATCATGAAGGGCCGACCGTCCTGGTGAGTCGTGTCTTGTCCCGGCAGGGATACATGCAATCCCATCATGCCCTGGAACGGCGGGAGGCCGACGTAGCTGGCGCCGACCACTCCCGGCAGCGCGGACAGACGCTCGACGGCCCGGTTGTAGAACTCCGCGCGAGCCGCCGAGTCGTAACCCGCCTGGTCCAGACCAATCGTCGTTACGACGATGTGCGTGGCATCAATCCCCAGGTCGACTGCGCGCGCGTTGCGAAGCGAACGAACGAACAACCCCGCGCCGGCGAGCACCACGAGTGACAACGCCGCTTGCAACGCGAGCAGTCCGGCCTGGAGAATCGCCGGGCGCCGGCTCAGTCGACCAGTCGCACTGGCGAGTGAACCGAGGACGCTCGCGCGAGTTGTGAGCAATGCCGGTGCGAGACCAGCCGCCAGAGCCGTGACAAGAGCGATCGCGCCTGTAAACGCGAGTGCGAAAAGATCGAGGCCGGCTGCCGGCAATGAAAGCAGCTTGACACTTCCCGCTCCCAACACGCTGAGCACCGCCCCCAGCACGGCGCCGACCGATGCGAGCAGGAAGCTCTCGATCAGGAGTTGCCGAACGAGCTGCGATCGGCGCGCGCCGAGCGACAGACGGACGGCGAACTCGCGCTCGCGGCTCGCGCCACGAGCGAGCAGGAGGTTTGCGACGTTCGCGCACGCAATGAGAAGAACAAAGGCAACCGCACCAGAGACCCAGAGTGCAATGGTCGCAGACGGACCGCGCTGCGGTCCCAACGCAGCCAGCAACGGCGCCGCGATCACACGCACATTCGGGTCGAGATCGCGAGCAGCGACCGCGTCCACCCGGCGTTTGATCCCGGTTGCCTCGAGCTCCGCGTCATGAGCCGCGACGCCCGGTGCCAGCCGAGCCACGAAGCTCAGCCAGATCGCGTGGCGCTCCGGCAAGATCTCCGGGCCGAAAAAGCCGTGTATCTGGGCGAACGGTAACCACACCTCGACCGGGTTGAGGTCGAAGCCCGAAAAGCCCCGCTGCGTTACGCCGACGATAGTGTAGGGACGCGCATCGAGCTGGATGGCTCGGCCGATAACCCGCGGGTCGCCGCCAAAATCGCGCTGCCAGCACCCGTAACTGATGACAGCGACCGGGTGTGCACCGGCGATGCTGTCCTCGTCGGCCAGGAAGAAGCGCCCGAGCTCCGGACGAGTACCGAGGATGCCGAAGTACCCCGCGGTGACGTACTGGCCGTCCCACTGGCGCGCCGTGGGCCCGACACCAAAACTGAACTCACCGGCGGTGTACGCCGCGACGTCCTTGAGCGTGCGCTTGGTCGCACCGCGGAGGTCCGTGTAGTCCGGGTATGATCCCGGCGCCGCCACCGGAGACGGAGCGCCAGGCATGCGCCGCTCCAGATACAATCGGACGACGCGACCCGGGTCCTGAATGCCCGCTGGCGGCTTGAGAAAGAGATGCTCGGCCACGCCGAACATCGTTGTGTTCGCACCGATGCCGATCGCCAGACACAAAAGGGCGATCGTGGTGAACGCCGGCGCGTTGCGCAACGACCGCACTGCATACCGTACGTCGCCCCAGGCACCATCCCAGAGCGTCGACCGGTCCTTCCGGATCATGCGACCCCGAATCCGCTCTGTCCCAGTGTGGCGGAATCAGCTGCGCGCCGCGCGCCTTCCTCCTCCTCGACGACGCGGCCGTCGAAGAGATGGATCGTGCGTTCCGCATGGCGGGCGAAACGCGGATCGTGCGTCACCATGCAGATCGTCGCACCGCCCTCGTGCAACTCACGGAGGAGGCCCATGACCGCCTCTCCGTTCTGCGAGTCGAGGTTTCCAGTGGGCTCGTCTGCGAGGAGGATCAACGGATCACCGGCCACGGCCCTCGCCACTGCGACGCGCTGCTGCTGACCACCCGAGAGCTGGGCCGGGTAGTGTTTCGTGCGGTGCGCCATCCCGACACGCTCGAGCGCTTTTTGCACACGCTCCCGACGCTCTGCCGATGGCATGCCGCGATAGGTCAGCGGCAACTCGACGTTCTCGTAGACCGTGAGGTCGCCGATCAGATTGAACGCTTGAAAGATGAAACCGATCTGTCGATTGCGAACGCGCGCACGATCGGCCGCCGACAGCGTCCCGACGCCCTGACCCGCGAGTGTATACACCCCGCCGGTCGGCGTGTCGAGCAACCCGAGAATCGACAGCAGCGTCGTCTTGCCACATCCCGACGGACCGCCGATGGCGACGTATTCGCCTTCGCGGATCTCGAGATGCACCTCGTCCAATGCATGTGTCTCCATCTCGTCGGTGTAGAACACCTTGGTAATTCCGTCGAGGCGGATGAGGGGAGCGGCGCCGCTGCTCGGTGTGAGCGGCGACGGAGTCCGTGATGTTGCGGTCGTCATTCGATACGCACCTTGTTGACGTTGTCCCACGCAGACATGTCTGAGATGATCACCTTGTCTCCAACCTTCAACCCGCCGCGGACCTCGATCGTCGTGACCGATGCGCGGCCAAAGTTCACAGGCTGGCGGACAGCGGTGTGACCATCCGCCTCTACCTTAAACAACCCGACGGTCGCATCGGTTTGCGCGAACGCAGGTCGTCCTACATAGAGGACATCGTCCAGGCGCTCAATCTGGATCGTTCCGTCGACACTCAGGTCGGGCCGAGCCCCTGGTGGGAGCGCGGCCGGTAGGGTCACATCGACGTTCACGGTACCATTGAGCACCACCGGGTCGATGCGCATCACCTTCCCCGTCACCACCCCGTTCCGGGTGTCTACGTCGACCGACTGCCCAATCGTCACGTCCTTTGCCTGGGTCTCAGGCACCTTGAGCACCGCCTTGAGGTGCCCTGGCTGCGCGACCTTGGCCAGCACCTGACCTGGCGTCACCCACTGCCCGAGCTCCCACGGCAGCTCTTGAAGTATTCCGCTGTCGCCCGCGACCACGTGCATTGAAGCGACGCGCTGGTTCTGAAACTCGACAATCGCCTTCAGACGGTCGATTTGCCGTTTCTGCACCTCGACCTGCTGGTCGATGCCATTCGTGAGCATCTTGACTTGGTCGCGTGCCGCGGCGACACGCGCATTCGCCTCGCGAATGCGGTCCGCCGAGCTGTCGACTTCCATCCGCGACGAAAATCCCTTCTTGTCGAGCGCCGCCAGTGCCACTGACTGGCGAGCCGCATTCGCCGAGTCTCGCACTGCCGTGGCGAGTGTGCTTTGCGCAGTCAGCTGCTCGTTGGAGAGCTGGGTCCCATTCGTGATCAGCTGCGATTGCGCGGCCGCGAGCTGCTGCTGTGCGGTCAGCGCCTCGAGCTGCACGTCGGGATTGCTCAGCACCAACAGCTCGGTGCTAGGCATGACCCTCGCACCAGGCCTGAGCGGCAACGCCTCGATGCGCCCCGCCGTCAGGGCAGAGATGAATCGGACCTGCTCCGGCTCGAGAGTGCCCGGTGCGCGCACCTGTCGCAGCATCGTGCCGCGGCGCACCGTGTCGACCATAAGCGTGCCTGCTTCGACGGAGGGCGGCCGCGACTCGAGTCGGCTGACGGCGATCGTGACGAAGACGAGCGCCACGAGGCCCGCTCCGGCGAGCACGTAGCGCTTCGTGCGTTTGGGTCGTTCTCTGGCAATGTCCACGACTGTAGTATAGGGAAAAGGCAGGCCAGCCCGATACTGCTTTGCAAGCGTTTGCCGCCGAAGGCTTTATGCAACGGCAGCGGCCGCTCCAGCGGGTCGATTTTGTGCGTGACCGGGACCCCTCGTCCCAAAATCGGACAGGGTGGGCTGGGACGTTGGAGGGGCGGGTGACGCATGACGGGCGACGGCAACTACGCCTGCCATTCGGCGGGTAGGGGCGACGCAATGCGTCGCCCGTCGTTGGCGAACGGCGAACGCCGCCCGCGCGTGCATTTTGGGGCGTCCGACGGATTGTGGGTCGCATCGCCGCACCGTAGGGCGACGCACTGCGTCGCCCCTACCCGCCGTTGTTAAGGGTCGTGGCCGTTTCCACCCGGCCCTATCTAGCGGCTGGGGCCGGGCTGGGGAATCTTTCGCTTCTCACGACAAACACTGGAGCATGAGACCATGCCGACGCGTCGCGCGACTGCCGTATGGGAAGGGGGGCTACAGCAGGGCAAGGGGACGGTGAAAACGGAGAGTGGGGCGCTCGACGTGCCATACTCCTTCAGCACGCGCTTTGGAACGGTGAAGGGATCGAATCCAGAGGAACTGCTCGCCGCCGCAGAGGCCGCGTGCTACGCAATGGCGTTGAGCGCTGGCCTGGAGCGGGCAGGGACACCGGCAACGCGCATCGAGGCGGCCAGCTCGTGTACGATTGACAAGGTCGGTGATGCGTTCAAGATCACGACCTTGAAGCTGACGGTGCGCGCGTCCGTACCGGGCATTGCGGCAGACGCGTTCCAGAAAGCTGCCCAGACCACGAAGGAGACCTGTCCAGTGTCAGGCGCACTCAAGAGCGTTCCGATCGAATTGGACGCGGCACTCGTCTGAGCACACGCGTCGCGGGTCGTCAGTCGCTTTCGCCTTCCCAACATCTCATCGAGGGTCCGAATGAGTCGTCGCATCGTCGGTAGCGTCGTGCTGTCGCTCGTCGTTGGAGTCGGGTCAGCCCGCGCGCAAACTCCATCGGGCGCGACGCCCGATCAGCAGCTTCTGCAGGGTGTGGCCAATCTCAATCAGGGCGTCGCGCTCCTCGCACACGAGACGATGCATCGGCCGGGGACGTTCCCGTCCAAGACCGACGCGCAGGGCGTCGATAAGCTGCACGACGATCAAATGGACCACATCCACGCCGCACTCGGCATGCTCAACGACGCGTACACGCCGAAGGCGTCGCACGCCGACTCGGCCCGCGCGGCGGCGCTCGGCAAGCAATCAGGTGCGGCCTACGACAGCGCCTTCCGCGCCAATGTGGTGCAGCTCGATGACCAGGCGATTCAGATGATCGACAAGTACATGTCGCAGCTCACAAACGCCCAGATCAAGACGATGGCCCAGCGGCTGCGCGACGCGGACGCCGCGGAGGTGAAGAAGCTGGGCGGCTAGTCGCCGAGCCCGTGTTGCAGCGTCGCCGCCTTGCTCCGCATCACTAGCGCCAACCCTGCGATCACGCACACCAGGATCACTCCCCAAATCACGACCCACTCGGCCGCCGTGGTGGTATGCGCGATCGACATAGCGGCGGGATTCGCACGCTCGTCTGAGCCGCCACCCATGCCCGGCATACCGGCCATGCCGGTGTCCTTCGCGGAACCCCCGGCGGTGGTAGCCGCCGTCGTGACAGCGCCCACGACGAGATCGGCACGCGCGGTGACGTCACCGTCCGACGCGATCACGACGAGTGTGTAGGGACCGGCTGGCACGTTCTTCGGCACCATCAGCGACATCTGGAACGCGCCCGCAGTGTCCGTATGCACGGCGCCCACGGGGAAGTTGTCCAGTACCCCCCGCAACTCGAGGTTGAGCGCAGAGCTCTTGGGCAGTTTTTCGCCGCGCACATCGACGGAACCGCCGATGGCCACCTGATGACTCGATACGTGAATAGCTCCCGTTTCGTGCGCCGACGCGGGAGACGTGGGCGAGAGAACTAGTCCAACGCCGGCTGCGGCGACAGCGGCAACGAGATGGGGAAGGCGCATAGAAGGGCGAGCTGGAGTCGAGGATCGGGAGATGTGAGACATTGGAGGTTAGACGCTGGATAACAAACCTCGGGGCGAGCTAAACGCGCCGTGGCTGGCCTTTTGTCTCCAGCGTCCAACGTCTAACGTCTCATCCGTTGCACTCACATTTTCATTCCAAGATGGGACATCTGCGGGGCGAAGAATCCGTAGATGATGCCGCCGACATAGAAGACGAGAATGAGCAGCGCGAAGGCCGTGACGAGGCGGGGGCGGGGTCGACCCTCTCGAGGCCGGTCGATGAGCGGCACGAGAAAGAGAAAACCGAATATCACGATGGGAGCGAAGATCATGCCCGTCATCCCCATGGTGTTTTCGACGACATAGATCCAGAGGAACGGCCAGTACGGTTTGGTGACTTCGTAGCCCGCCACTGCCGGATACCCGATGTGCGGAGGGAACACGACCGCGAGGATGCCGGCGAGTCCCACGAGGAGCAGTGCATAGCCCGTGAGTTTGGGCAAGTGCTCGGAGAAGCGGCTCGTCTTCGGCTGCGGCGAATTGATGCCGATCATGCGGATGAGCCAGAAGTGCAGCGCGACGAGCGCGAGCAGCAGGATCGGCAACAAGCTCACGTGCGCGCTGTGCATCCGGCTGATGAGGTTCGTGCTCTGGGCAAAGTCGGGACTCATGGGTGCGCCGAGCGGCCCCGAGATCTTCGCACCCGCCACAGCGTGCGCCAACGCCTCAGCCCCCTCCTCATCCCCTCGCAGCACGGTGCCGGTGAAAGCCATGGCGAACAGCACAATCGCGAGGGCGACCCCGGCCCACCAAGTCATCTCGCGCGGTTTGACGTAGCTGCGACGCCAGAACACCCAGCACAGGTGAAAGAACACAGTCACCAACACAATGCTGGCGCCCCAGTAGTGGAGACCGCGGATCCAGTACCCCAGCGGCACCTTCGTCATGATGTACACGACGCTGTCGTGCGCAGCGACCGGATCGGGGTTGTAGAACTGGTCCAGCACGATCCCGGTGGCGATGAGCAGCAGGATACCGGCAAGCGTGAGCCCGCCCAGCATGTAGGCGAGCCGGTTCGCCTCGGGCGCGATCGGGTAGTCGAGCCCCTCGAGCGCGAGACGCTCCCGCGCTACACTGGAGACCGCATTGGCCGGCGGCGTGCCGGATGTGCGCGTGCCGACGGGCAGCTCGGCGATGGACAAGGTCGCTCCGGATGAAACGGTGGAGCGGAAAAATCTAGTGTCGGGCGCTTCTCACACGAGAGGTGGAAACGACCGGGTTCCGGGTTCCGGGTTCCGGGTGGCACAAACCGCTAAGGCCAGTCGCAGCGGTGTGACTGGCCTTTCGATTTTGTTCCGGAACCCGAGACCCGGAACCCGGCCGTTCAGACCTTCGTCTCTCCCCCCACCTTCTCCACCTCACTGGCCGCTTTTTCGAGTATCTCCCGGATGCGGTGCAGCTGCACCGGATCTTTTAGCCGCGTCGCGGTGGCGTAGGTCGCACGAGCAACCGACTTGAACGCCTGATGGACCTCGACCATCTGCGGTCCGAAAAAGCTCGTCGCAAAGCCGGCAATGCGGTCGAAGATCTCGTCGACGGCACCCTTGTTTGCCTCGAGGTAGGCTCGGCCCTCCGCTGTGATCTCGTAGATCTTCTTCCCACCCTCCTCCGCGGTCCCATGGGCGTAGCCTAGATCCTCCAGCATCGTGAGCGTCGGATACACCGCGCCCGGGCTGGGCGAGTAGGCGCCGCCCAACCGATCTTCGAGTGCCTTGATGATCTCATAGCCGTGGCGCGGCTTCTCGCTGAGGAGCTGCAGAATCACGTACTTGAGATCGCCCTGCTCGAACATGCGCGAGCGGAACCCGCCCCACCGTCCGCCCCCTTTCCCACCAGGTCCGCCCCAGAATCCGGCGCCCCACGGGCCGCCTCCTCCAAAGCCCCAACCCCACGAGTCCCGACTCCCGCGCGGTGAGCATCCTTGCCGTTCCCAGTCTCTGAACATCGCCCGTCCCCTCCGTAAAGTAATTACGTGCGATATATCTTCGATATATCTTAGGGCCGGCGAAGAGGCATTGCAAGGGTTGGACGCGTCTAACTTCTCACCCCCGCTTTTGGCTATCCTTACTGCCCAACCCCTTACCCGTACACTATGCGCACCACGCTCGCGGTCATCCTTGCTGTTGTGGCGGGCGGAGCCGTCGCTCGACGCCACGTGCTCGTCACCGAACTCGACGCCGTCCGACATGTCGGACCAGCCGCCACGAGCTCGAGTGGCATCGGGACCGTTGCCGCGCTTCCACCATCGGCGGCCAGCGCAGCTGAGCAACTCGCCAAATCACCGCGGCATCGCGAGTACGTGATGATTCCGACACCCGGCGTGCCGGGCGACAGCATCCGGGCGTGGGTGTTCTATCCACAAGTAAACCACAAGGTGCCCGTGGTCGTGGTTATCCACGAGATTTTCGGGATGAGTACATGGATCAAAGCGGTCGGTGATCAGATCGCGGCAGATGGCTATATCGCGATCGTCCCCGACCTCATTCACCGCAACCTGCCGCCACAGGCCCCGGACACGATGATTCCCGATGAGGGGGTGCGCGCGGTGCGCGCGCTTCAAGCGGCCGACGTCCAACGCGATCTCGATGCCGCCGCCGCCTACGCCACGCGCCTGCCGAGTGCGCTCCCCGTCTACGCAACGGTCGGATTCTGCTGGGGCGGGGGCACCTCCTTCGCCCACGCCGTCCACCAGCCCGCGGTCGCCGGCGGTCCCGCACTCAAGGCCACGGTCGTCTACTACGGACCGACTCCGGACTCGACGCAGTTGGGCAGTGCGCGTGATCCCGTGCTCGGCCTGTATGGCGGCAACGACGCCCGCATCTCATCAACGGTCCCCGGCACGGATTCGGCCATGGAGCGCCTGCACAAGACGTACGCGTTCAAGATCTACGACGGCGCCGGTCACGGCTTCCTCCGCGCGCAGGACGACGCCCACGACACGCAGGGGACGGCAAACGCCGACGCCGCGCGCGACGCATGGCCGCGTACGTTGCAGTGGTTCCACCAATACCTGGGCGCCTGATGCGATACGCCTATGCTGCCTCGTTCTTGCTCGGGTTGTTGCTTGGCGTCCGCGCCATGCTGCACGGCGTGGAACGCCCGGCGAAGTCGCGCTCTCCGCTCGATCCGAACGCGACCTCCGGGCGGCGCTTCGCCCTCAATCTCCCGACCGCCGCCGGGTTCGCCACAGCGTTTGGATTGACCGGCTACCTCCTCGCGCGACTCACCGGGCTGGGCGTGGCGGTCGATCTGGTGATCGCCTCCGTCGCCGGGGCGGCCGGGGCCGTCGGGATCCTGCTGCTGATTGCGGCGTGGGCAATTCCCGCAGCGAAGGCAGAGGTGACCGATGAACGGTATCTCATGCAGGGTGCACTCGCCCGCGTGATCGGCGTCACCGATCGGGGCGCGTCTGGCACGGTAACCTATGCGTCGGGTGGCGTCTCGTTCACGACCGGCGCGACTGCCCTGGACGGGACTCGTCTGGAAGTCGGCAGCGAGGTCGTCATCGAACGCATTGAGAATGGGGTGGCGTTCGTCGAGCCATGGGCTCACGTGGAAGCGCGCCTATAGATTGATTGGTGTGCGGCCGCACCAGCGCGGCACGGCACATGCCGGTGCAGGTGCAGGGCGGCTTGTAGGAGCGAGGCATGTCTCGCCCTCTGCCGCCCGCGTCGTCGGGGGGTGTTGGATCGGTCGATGCCCCGGGAGGAGCAGATGTCCGACGCTACCATCTTCATCCTGGTGTTCGGCGGGCTGTTCCTGCTCCGCGCCCTCGCCGCGACGGTTGTGTTTTTCTACATCATCCCCCGCGGCGACCGTTGCCCCAATTGCGACGCCGCTACGGCGCGGGTGCAGACCGGACGCTGGAATCGCCTCATCCCATCACTTCGCTCGAGCTGGTGCATGGAGTGCGGCTGGAGCGGAATGCTGCGCCATGGCCCACTCACGCCGAGGGATGAGGGCCTGCTGGCCGAGACCGCGCGGACGAAGGGCCTGGGTGTGAGGGAGTGAAAGAGATCGGGTGACGGGCGGCGGGCGCTAAAGCGTCCGCCGCCCGCCACACCGTAACCCGTAACCCGGCTCTTTAGTCCCTCCAGTGTGCGCACCAGCCCAACCCGCATTCGCCAACTCGACGTGCTGCGAGGCGTAGCCGTTGTGCTCGTGCTCGGCCGCCACATGGGCGGAGTGCCGCTCGACGTTCCCTTTGTGGCACAGAGTGCGCTCGTTCTCTGGCTTCGAACAGGCTGGATCGGCGTCGATCTCTTTTTCGTCTTGAGCGGCTTTCTCGTCTCGGGCCTGTTATTCCGCGAGTACGGCCGCCTGGGCGAGGTCCACGCGGGGCGGTTCCTCGTCCGACGGGGACTTCGGATTTACCCCGCCTTTTACATCTTCCTGATCTCGACCTCGATCGCGACTGGTACGGTTGGCACCCGCCAGTTCCTCGCTGACGCCTCGTTCGTGCAGAACTACATCCCCGGGTTGTGGGACCACACCTGGACGCTGGCGGTGGAAGAGCACTTCTATCTCCTCCTCGCGCTGCTCGTTGCGGTCCTCGTGCGGCGCGACGCCGCCCGCTCGACCCGGGGGACCGAGTCCCGGGGCGGGCGAGATCCATTCTTCGTAATCGTCCCGATATTCGCGGCGGTCGCGCTCACGGAGCTTGTATTGCGCATCGCGACGGCGCGATACGGCAAGCCCTACTTTGCCCATCATCTCTACCCGACACATCTGAGACTCGACAGCCTGCTCTTCGGCGTGCTACTCGAGTACCTGGTCTGGTCGCGCGGTCAGTCGGTGTGGGCGTGGGTGCGCGCACATCAACCGCTCCTCGTGCTCACGAGCATCGTCTGCCTCGCACCGCCCTGCTTCCTGCCAGCGACCGATCCCTTCATGGAAACGGCGGGGTTCACACTCCTCTATATCGGCTTCGGCGCGGTCCTGATGCTGGCACTGCGCCCGGCCCCGGAGGCGAACGCGCATGCCACGCACGACGCGAAAGCCCAGCCCAGGACGGTTGGATCTTGGCGACGGGTCGTTGACGGTTGCACGCCCGTCCCGCACCGGGCTGCCTCCGTGCTGGCGTGGATCGGCGTCTACTCCTATTCGATTTATCTCTGGCACCTCGCCGTCAAGAAGTGGGCGGTCCCCGCCATTGTCCGGACGCTGGGCGCTCACGAGGGCGGCATCGTAGCGTTGCTCGTGTACCTGGGCGCGTCGCTGCTCACGGGTGTCGCCATGGCCCGCCTGATCGAGATCCCGACGCTGGCCCTGCGGGACCGCTGGCTCCCTGGTGTCGCGACACTGCAGGTCCCGCCCGCGGAGCGCCGTGACGACTTGGCTGCATAAAGGCGCTACACACCGAGCGTCACTCTGAACTGCACGGTGAATGGCCGGCCGATGGCTTCGCTGCTGAAGAACGCGCCCTTCAAGATGTAGTTGTTGTTGAAGAGGTTGGTGAAATAGACCTCGGGCTTGACGCTCGTGCGGCCAGCGTAGAAGAAGTAGCCCAGGCTCAGGTTCTGGATGTAGCTGGGTGCCACTTTGAACGCGCGGTTGAAACAGAAGAGGCCTGTGCAGTAGGTGTTGTACCCAGGCTGAAAGTTCGGTGACCCCGGCGTGTCGGAGTTGTAGGCGTGCACCGTGTCGGGCGCGTAACCATTCGTCAGCCCACTTCCGTAGATGCCGGTCGCGCTGACGACGAAGCGGTGTTGGCTGTACATCAGATTCCACACCGACGACAGCCGCTGGTCGTGATCCAGGTCGAAATAGGTCTGCGGTGTCTGAATCGGGAAGAACCCGCCAGTGATTGGACCGATCCCGTACGCGTGGTTGAGTGCGAGATTCACGTAGCCGGTGAGTGGCCCGCTTGGCCGCACCTCGATCACGCCCTCGATGCCCGTCACCCAGATGTGGCCGATGTTGACGTCGGTCGTGATCGTCGATCCCGGGACCGTGTTATCGTCGATACCGGGCGTGCTTTCCTTGTGGAAGGCCGACAGCTTGGTGACGATCCCCAGCGGGAAGCGATGCAGAAACGCTCCCTCGATGAATGAGTCACGCTCCGGGAGCGTCGGGCTCGTCGCAATGCCGTCCTGGGACGCCGAGGTGATGTCTCGGAGGTCCTCAATGTTCGTCGGCATGAAGAGCCGACCGAAATAGAGGTAGAAGGTGTTCGCCTCATCAGGGTAGAAGTTGAGGCGAATTCTTGGACTGACCTGGGTCTGGTTTGGCGCGAAGGGCTCCACATGGCTATCGAAGCGCAACCCGGTCCGAAGCTCGAACCACTCGACCGGCCGTGCGTTCATCTCTGCGTACGTTCCGAAGTCGTATCCGTCGAGCCCTGAGTTCGATGCAATCGGAGCCTCGGCACCTCGTGGATCGAGGAGCTCGAAGTCCTCGTGGCCGAAGGTGTGTGAGTACGTCGTGCCGACCTTCCCGTCCATCTTCCCGGTAATCATCGGGAAGGAGAAGTCAGCCTTCACACCCAGAATGTCGAAGTTCCGGTCCTCGGAGACATCGCGCGGCGTGTGCGTGGGGTCATTCGCATCGATAAACGATGGCGAGTCCGACTCGCCAGGTCGATAGGTCAGTGAACCGGTGCGGAAGTACGGCCCGATGAACAACTCCGGCGACTGGCTTGCTTCGTCGGTGCCTACGCCTTCGCCGAAGCGGTGATGGTAGGCGAAGTTGAGGAAGCCGTTGACGTCGGTCTGATGATCGTTCAGAGTCTGGACTGCCGAGTCATACGGCACGTCGAAGTGCGTCATCGAGTAGTTGGCGTCGAGCGAGATGAGATCCCGCGGCCCCGCCGAGTACTGCAGCTTGCCGAACCCGTAGTAATCCTGGCCGCTGTTGTGATAATTCACTGGTGCGTCACCGCCGGCGTCGCCAACGATCGGATCCTGGCGCATGTCGCTGCCTTGCGCTTGCCCCGAGATGAACATCCCGAGCCGTCCGGAATTCCCGCTCATGGTGAGCGCCTGTCCGAGTGAGCCGTAGGAGCCGCCGTACGTCGAGAGCTCCCCGTGGAACGGGCCTGATGGAATTCGCGTCTCGATGTTGATGATCGCTGCCTGGCGCCCGCCGTACTCCGCGTCCCAGCCGCCGGTTTGGAAATCGATCTGTTGTACGACCTCGGGACTGAACAGCTCATTGAGCGAACCCGCGATGCCCGGTGGGACCGGCACGTTGTCGATGTAGTACGTGTATTCCGCGTGCTGACCGCGGATGTGCACTTCGCCAGTGGGCGCACGGGCGGCGCCGGCAATCGACTGCTGGATCAGCGCCGACGTGGTGGTGGACGGGGCGGCGGTCGCTTCGTTCTGGCTATACGTCTGATCGCCGGTCTGGGTGTTGACCGCCACCGGCGCCTGCGCCGTTACTTGAACCGCCTCGAGCGCGGCTGCCGCCGGGAAGAGCTTGAAGTTCACGTGTACGGTGGCACTCGCAACCGTCACCTCCGTGCCTTTCGCCCGGTAGCCGATAAAGTGGGCGGTGACGGTGTAGGTGCCTGCTGGCACGCTGTGCATGATGTAGCGACCGAACGCGTCGGTCGTGGTGTTCGCGACAATGGTCGTCGCGTGCTGGACAGCGATTTCCACCCCCGGGAGCGGGGCGCCATTGGTGCTGTCGGTGACGGTGCCAGCGAGGTCGGCCGACACGGCGGTCGTCGATACAGGAGAGCGTGCGCCATCGATGTGTGGCGTGCCTAGCAGCGCGAGCGCGATGCCAATATGAAACACGGTTGCGTCCTCGTCAGAAAGGAGGGCGAGTCGAGAAACATCCCCGATGCCTCGAAGCGGGCGTGGCACGGCAAAACGCCGTGCGCCAGCGGTGAACTCCGCCTTTCCGGAGGGGGCGGGCGCCTGGCGGCGCCCGAGAGAGTAGAAAATCTGAAAGTAGAGAGTAGAGAACGACTGGCGACCGTTCGGTCGACGCGCCCGTACCGTCTACGTCTGCTTCCTACTTCTGAAGGTCTGCTCTCCTGGCCGTGATAGCGCCCGCGCCTCCGGCGACGCAAACGCCGGTGGTGCTCGGGTGCGGGGGAGCGCGCCGATCCACGTTGGCGCGGGCGTGTCTGCCGGCGCTGGAGCGGGAACGCCCGCGGCGGCTGCGGGCGCTGGAATCGTTGGAGGAGTTGGCTCCTTTCCGCCAGCCGATAAGTACTGACAGAGCGCGCAATCGTCCGGGTGTACGTGCGCGCACTCCGGACGGCGGTGTGACTCGATGTGCGACGCGGCCTGTGGTGCGACTGACGCCGCTTCCAGCTCCGCGTCGGCGAGCGACGCCGCCGCCGGTCCAATCAGCTGGACCAGCGCGACAACGAGCGCTAAGAACCGGAGGCGGAGCGGACGGACAGGCATCGAGCGCATTGTAACGAGTAGGGGCGCCACGCGCACGCGGGCCAACGCGGTACTGACGCGCCGCACGAGACGAACGTTGCGGCCGGACCGGGCAGAGAACGGGGTTCGGCTCGCCGGCATGTGTCGCCGTTTCGGAATCCCGTCCTCCTCTGTTCCCTCGACGGTCCGGTGTTACATTCGACCCATGCAATCACGGTGGCGGCGCGCGGTAGCGACGGTGATCGGGGTATGGTTCACCTTGTCGGTGTCCGGCGTTGCTTTGCAGCTGTGCCCCCTGCACGGGATGCAGATGGCCGCTGGGGCGCACCAGGCCGGAACGGATTGCGACCGGACTAGCACGCATGGCCCCGGCTACGCGGGCTCACCCGCTCAGCACGGCAGCCAGCACGGCAGCCAGCACGGCAACTCGCACGACGACTGCACCTGCACCGGGATGTGCTGCGTCACGGCGACTGTGACGCTGGCGGCAGCCCCGATCGTGCCGGCGCCGGTCGTGGTGGCCGAAGCGCCGGTAATGGCGCCCGTGGCCACACGCGAGCTCGCGCCACGCGCGGCGCCTGACGTCACCCTCCCACCTCCGCTGGGCCCGCCAACACTCCGCGCCTGACCCCGACCCAGGGGTCTCTGCGACTGAGGCGCGCCGATCCGGCCGCCCCCGAGCCAGGCAAAGTGCCTGCGCTCGTTTCACTCGCGCGGAGGATACCACAGTGCAAGGCAATTGGGGGCGCCCCAGCCGTGGCGGCGCCACGGCTGGACATAGAAGCAGACTACTGGCGTTGATCCTCGTCGCGGGGACGGCAGGCACATTGCGCGCGCAGGCCACGACGACGGCCGACACCGGTCGCCACACCGGCGGCGGCGGTGTGACGACGTCGGCAGACAGCGCCGCGGCCGCAGCGTACGTCGACTCGATGGCCGGCACGCCAGCTCATCGACGGATGACGCACGCCGACAGCGTCCGCGCCGCCCGGCGCGATTCGCTGGCGCGCATCGCCGTCCGACTCGGCGCCGTCACGATCACGTCGACTCCGGTCCAGGCCTCCGAGCCGATCGACGTCGTACGCGTGACGCCCTCGGTAATCGCGCAGACGCCATCGAACTCTCCATGGGAATTGCTGCGAGAGACAGCGGGGCTGGAAGCGCATGAGCAGGGACAGGGACCAGGGTTCGCATCCGACATGTCGATCCGCGGCTTCAGCTCTGACCACTCGACCGACATTGCGTTGTGGGTGGACGGGGTTCCAATCAACGAGCCCGTGAATGGCCATGCGGAAGGCTATAACGATTTCACAACGATCTTTCCGGAAGCTGTGAGCGGCATCGACGTGATCAAAGGTCCGACGAGTGCGTTATATGGCAACTTCGCCTTCTCAGGCGTCGTCAACGTCCGCACGCTGGATCGGATCGACAACACGCAACTCGATGTTTCCGCCGGCAGCTACGGCAATTATGAGGGTGTGCTGCTCACGGGGTTCGACCACGGCAACACGACGGGGATGCTCGGCATCCGTGCGACCCACGAGGACGGGTGGCGGCCGCACGGCGAGAATCAGATCGGCCAGCTCCACGGACGACTCGAGCACGAGATCTCGCGAAACACGACCCTGGACTTTGGGTTGGAGTTGTATGCCACGACGTACAACTCGCCGGGTTTCCTCGACACGGCATCGTACCTGGCCCGCCACTACAACATCGTGTCGAACTTCGGGGACGGTGGCTTCAAACGTCGCGGGCAGGAGCGCGCGAGCATGCGCACCCTGTTCAACCCCGACCTCGAGTGGCGCACAACCCTCTACGGGATCGAGGATACGTGGAACTTCTGGCTCAGCACGCCGCCGGGACTGGGCGGACTGTTGGAGGGGAGCGGTGTCGAGACGAGGGAGTACGATGGTCGCTACGGTGGCGGTGCGACGTCCGCCATAACGTACACGACGACCCACGTCAACATCACCGCTGGCGGCGAAGGACGCTACGACTATTCGGACTACGAGAACTGGGGCGAATACGGCAGCAAGTTTCGGACGGACTCGGTGCCATTCGGCTTGACGCAGGCGCACCAATCATCCGGCGGCCTTTTCGTGCAGTCGAGTTTCGATCTCACACGATATCTTCGCTTCGACCTCGGAGGGCGCGTCGACCAGTTATCGAGCTACGCACACACGCCGTCCGCCTATAACTACGACTCTCTGCCGGCCGCGCCGTACTACTCGCTCGGTCCATACGCCAATGTCCAGCGCAGCAAGGGGATCTTCTCACCAAAGACCGGTGTCTTGCTGCGCCTCACGCCATGGATGGGCGTCTACGCGAATATCTCACGCGGATGGCGTCAGGCCGATGGCGTCATATTCGACCCGACTGTCCCCTTCATCACGCTCTGGGACTACGAAGCGGGAGTCAAAATGGGGCGCGGCCCATGGGCGCTCGAAGCGGCGGTCTTCCGCATGGACCTGAGCAATACGCAGACGTACAACGGCGTGACGACGATCAGCGGCGGACCCAGCAAGCGGCGCGGTGTGGATCTGACCGGACACCTCGTCGTCACCCCCGCCGTATTGCTGACGAGCAGTCTCACTGTCGTCGATGCCAAGTACACGAAGTACTACGATTCGGACGTTGGGATCGACTACTCGGGCCAGCCCGTGTTCAATACGTCGACGTACGTTGGCGACGTAGCCATCCAGGTCGCTCCACCACACGCGATCTGGCAGTGGCGGTTGGGCACGAACCTCCAAGGACGATACACACCGTTCGAGGAGACACCCGGGCTCACCCGGCCCGCCTTCGCCCTCTTCTACACCAGCGGCGGCGTGCGTGTCGCGGATAACGCCCACCTCGAGGTGGGTATCCGCAACCTGCTGAACACCCAGTATCGCGAGTTGGAATCCGGGTACTTCATCACCCCCGGCCAGCCCCTCTCCGTCTTCGTAACGATGCATTATGACATTTTTTAACGGCCGGGTGACGGGTAGCGGGTGACGGGTGAACAAACCAGAAGGCCAGTGGCTGGCGATCCGTCAGTGGCCTTCGAGGTAAATTGCCGTCACCCGTCACCCGTCACCCGCCCGTCACCCGCTTTGTCTAGCTCCTCCCCTCACCTCGAAGCCTCCTTCGACGTCATCGTCGTCGGTGGCGGTCACGCAGGGACCGAAGCGGCTGTCGCGGCGGCCCGGCTTGGGGCGCGGGTCGGGCTCATCACGAGCGCACTCGAGAGCATCGGGCAGATGTCGTGCAACCCCGCGATCGGCGGGGTAGCCAAAGGCACAGTGGTTCGCGAAGTCGATGCTCTTGGTGGCATCATGGGACGCGCCACGGATCTCGCGATGCTGCAGTTCCGGATGCTCAATCGCAGCAAGGGGCCGGCCGTATGGGCCCCGCGAGGTCAATGCGATCGCGGCCTTTATCGACGCGCCGTGCGCTCGCTCATCGAGCAGCGTGCAGGTCTCTCGCCCATTCAGGGAACCGTCGCGCGACTGATCCTCGACGAGTCGGGCGACAACGGGCGTCCGCGGGTTGCTGGCATCGAGACGATCGAGGGACGTCGCTTCGGTGCGCGCGCCGTGGTGGTGACGTCGGGGACATTCGGTCGGGGACGAATTCACATCGGCGTCGACCGACAGATGGGAGGGGGACGAGCGGGCGAGGCGCCGACGACCCATTTGTCCGAGCAGCTCGAGGCGCTTGGTCTCACGGTGAGCCGATTCAAGACCGGAACGCCCCCGCGCATCGATGGACGGTCGGTCGACTTTCGCTCGCTCGACCGGCAGCAGAGCGAGATCGAGCAGTTCGACTACTCGTGGTCGCATTTCTGGCCGACGCCGCGCTCAGGGGCAACGGGGACTCGTCATCCCGCACAGCTCCCGTGCTGGATCACGTTTCTCGAGGAGGAAGGCAAGCACATCATCGCCGATCACATCGGCGAGTCCGCGATGTATGGGGGTGCGATTGCCTCACGCGGCCCGCGGTACTGCCCGTCCGTCGAGGACAAGATCGTCAAGTTTCCTGCGGCCGAGCGACACCAGATCTTCCTGGAGCCCGAGGGACACGACACCGCGGAACTCTACGTGAACGGCCTCTCGACGTCACTCCCCGCGCCGGTGCAGCTATCGATTCTGCGAACGATTCGCGGCCTCGAGAACGTCCGTATGACACGCGCCGGGTACGCGATCGAGTACGATTACTATCCGCCGACGCAGCTCGACGCGACCCTCGCCGTTCGTGCAATTCAGGGACTGTATTTCGCGGGTCAGATCAACGGAACGACTGGCTACGAGGAAGCCGCTGGCCAGGGTGCCATCGCGGGGTTGAATGCGGCACTCGCTGTGCAGGGACGAACGCCGATAGTGCTGGGGCGCGAGACGTCCTACATTGGGGTGCTGGTCGACGACCTCGTCACGCGCGGCGTTGACGAGCCCTACCGGTTGTTCACATCACGCTCCGAATTTCGCCTGACGGTCCGACAGGACAATGCAATCGCGCGCCTCGCGCCGACGGCGACGTCGCTCGGCCTGTACGATGCCGGCGAGTCCGCAGTGGTCGACCGACGGCTCGCCGCCGAAGGCGAAGCCCGGGCGCTGGCCCGGGCGACATCGGTGCGGCCGGATCAGGTGTCGGCTCTGCTCGATGCGGCGAAGAGCGCGCCGGTCGCGCAGTCGGTCCGCATCGTGGATCTCGCCCGTCGCCAGGGTGTCGCCCTCGATGCACTCTTCGCTGCCGCGGGTGTCGGTGTCGCGCTGCCGCGAGACGCCGTCGTCACCGCGGAGCTGGAGATCAAATACGAGGGCTATTTCGAGCGAGAACGTATCCAAGCCGACCGGATGCGGCGGATGGGCGAGTTGACACTCGCAGATGACCTGCCGTACGCCGAGATGCAGTCGCTGACCTACGAGGCCCGCCAGAAGCTGTTGGCGCGGCGCCCCGCGAGTCTCGCCCAAGCATCACGCATTCCAGGCGTGAGCCCGAGTGATTTGCAGAATTTGGTGGTCGAGGTGGAAAGGTCCAGAAAGGCGGGGTCGGGGATCAGGGGTCAGGGGTCAGGGGACTAACCCGTCGGCCGGTTGCGCGCGCCATGTGCAACCTTGCGGTTTGTTTCCCTGATCCCTGACCCCCGATCCCCGACCCCGCCGTTCAGTCGTCTACCGTCTAACGTCTGCTCGGGCGCTCGCGCGCCCGAGCCGCACATAGTACAACTGCTCTCGCACTGAGTGCGCCTTGTAGCGCCGGGTTGGACTTGGATTGTCTGAGCGGTAGCGCTGATACTCACGGGCCACACGCGCGAAGGAGCGCGGGCGGCCCGCGCGGCGGAAAATGCGCTCGATGTCGGCGTCGGGAATGATGCCCTCGCTGTTGTAGCTCAGAACCACGTGGTCTGCATCGACGGTCTCGATCAACTGTTCGAGTGCCGCGACGCATTGGCCACGCGTGGACCACGCCGACTTGATGTTGCCGTCGAGCGGCAGACCGGTCTTGCCGCGCAGCACGACCGGTCCGTCGAACCAGCCACGCGCAACGAGCTCGGGGATGTGGTAGTAGCCGCTGTATTGACGTGTGTTGTACGGCGGGTCCAGGTACAGCAGATCGAACCGACCGGCTCGCGGCGCGATCTCGGAGACATCGCCTCGATAGGCCTCGCACGGTCGGTTGGAACGAGCTCCAGGTCGATGCGCGCATGACACGATCCAGGGCACACGCAGCTTGAGGTCGCGGAGCGCGTTGGGCTGCCACTGCTTGATGTACGCGGCGTAGATCCCCGCGGTGTTGGCGACCGCGTCAGCTGCTTCCAGCAACGCGGCCAGCAAGAGATAGAACTCTTCGTCGGACACCGCTCCAGTACCCCGCCACTCATGCAGCCGCTCGCGGATCGCGTCGATGCGACGGGCGACGCGCAAAGTGAAGTACATGCGCTGTACTGTCGCGTGACTGTCCGTATGATGGCGTAATGTCGCGGGTTCACAGTTGGCAGAGGCTGGCAGCTCATCGGGCCCACTTGAGCCATCCGGGGCCGCGAAATGGCGCGAGATGAAGGACTCGTGCGGATCGAGATAGCTATCGAGGTACACCAGGACCTCGTCCATCGGCCGCGTCACTGACGGTGGTGCGGTGCTCGCGGCGGCCGCTGCGGCGGCGGCCATCCGGGTACCGACTCGCTGGGCGACGCGCGCTTTGAAATCCGGTCGCGCGCGAACGCGTCTCACGTCGGGATCATCCGCGAGCGCGCCGAACCGCGGATAAGCATCGGCGACGACGTACGCGCGCTGAAACGCGTAGCTGAATCCCATGAGGTCACAGCTCGCGACGCAGGCCCCGCGCGCCTTGAGGAATCGACCAACAGCCGCCGTCCCCGAGAACGCGTCGAAGGCTCGCACCGGCTGGATCCGTTTGCGATCCAGCAGTTCTGCGATGAAGGGGAGGAGCTTGGTCTTGTTGCCTATGTAGCGCAGAACGACAGGGGTCAGGGGTCAGGGGTCGGGGACCCGGGAATAAATCATGAGGCAGCCCGCTATTCGCCGCTACTGGCAGAGCGGTTTTTTCCCTGAACCCCAGCCCCTGACACCGCGTTGAACATTAGTTTGTAACAGCAACTAATCACACGCCCGCCTATATTCACCCGGACGCGCACGAAGGCCGGCGCTCCCGCCCTCGTGTCTGGCGTCCCTCGTCCCTCGGCCCCTGGTCCCCCGAGACGTGACACACATTCTTGCCATCGCGAACCAAAAGGGCGGCGTCGGCAAGACGACGACCGCGGTCAACCTCGCGGCCAGCCTGGCTGTCGCCGAGCAACGTACACTGTTGATCGACGGCGACCCACAGGGCAACGCGACCAGCGGGATTGGCCTCGCGCGTGACGCATTCGACGCGACCGTCTACGACCTGCTGCTCGGCGGCGCCGCCGCCACCGACGTCAGACACCGCAGCGTGCAGTTTCGGCACCTCGACGTGCTGCCCGCCACCCCTGACCTCGCGGGGGCGGAGGTTGAGCTGATTACGCGTCCGCGGCGCGACCAGGCGATGCGCGATGCCCTCGTACCGGTCGCGGCCGAATACGACTACATCCTCATCGACTGCCCGCCTTCACTGGGGCTCATCACCGTCAACATGCTCGCCGCAGCGGACGCGCTCATCATTCCGCTGCAATGCGAGTACTACGCCCTCGAGGGTCTCTCCCAGCTCCTCAACACCGTCCATCTCGTGCAGCAAAGCGTGAATCCGCAGCTGTCGATCGATGGGGTGCTGCTCACGATGTACGACGCCCGGTTGAACCTGTCTCGCCAGGTCGCCGCGGACGCGCGCGAATACTTCGGGCCGAAAGTCTACGACGCCGTCATCCCCCGCAACGTCCGCCTCGCCGAGGCGCCGAGCTTCGGGAAACCGATCATCCTGTACGACGTCACGTCGGCCGGCGCCCAAGCGTACATGAGCGTCGCCCAAGAGCTCCTCGGCCGGCACCGCGCCGCTGCACGCACCACACGGCGGATCCGCCCGGAGCCAAGCGCCGCGCCTGTCATTGCACGCGACGAGGCGACCCACTTTGGGACCAGGCCAACCGACGACTCGACCTCGCTCCCGGTGGCGGCCGACAGCCTGGCGCTCCCGGCGGACACGACCATGCCGTCAGCAACCGCCGATCACAGGGACAGCGCCGCATCCGCCGCGGCTGACCACATGGCCAACAACCCGGCCCAAGAAATGACCGCAGACCACGCTGCGGTGGAGACCCTCGAGGCGCCGAGCGCGAGCACCCCCGACGGGGAGATGTTTCACGTGAAACACGGAGTCAACGCTCCCCCGACGGCCGACCAATCCACGTGAACCGCCGTCGCCAAGTCGGCGACACGTTTCACGTGAAACACAGCAACCGACCCTCACTCAGTTTGGCGTGGAACCTCCGCGACCGGACGCCACAATGTTTCACGTGAAACATTGCAGCACGCTTCCCCCGTCTGGACCGAGTCGGCACTCCGCTCGCTCCGAGTCTTCGCAGATCTCGTGTCCCCGACGCAGAGCATCAGCATGACTCCGCCAGACCCGTCGAGACGCCTGGGCCGCGGCCTGGGAGCCCTGCTCTCGCAGACCGCTCCAGTCACGACAGTAGCCGATCCCACCGCGGAATCCGTCCAGCGGATCCCGATCGCACATATTCAGCCGAGCACGTTCCAGCCGCGCAAGGCGTTCGATCCCGCTGAGCTCGCCGAACTGGCGGCCAGCCTCAAGGCATCGGGACTCCTGCAGCCGATTGCGGTGCGTCCCTTCCGCGACGGTGCGCGACCCGGCGCGACTGGCGCGGGAGCACGCTATGAGCTCCTGGCTGGCGAGCGGCGCCTGCGCGCGGCGACCCACCTGGGGTGGTCCGAGATCCCGGCGATTGTCCGGGATGTGGATGACCGGACCGCCCTCACCCTCGCGCTCGTTGAGAATTTGCAGCGGAGCGACCTCAACCCGATCGAGGAGGCGGAGGGTTACGCGCAGCTGCTCCAGTCCTTTGCCCTGACGCAGCAAGAAATCGCCGACGCCGTTGGCAAAGACCGGTCGACGATCGCGAATACGCTCCGACTGCTCAACCTCCCCGCCCCTGTGCGCGGCATGATTCGCGACGGCCAACTCTCCGTTGGCCACGGCCGAGCACTCCTTGCCCTGGGGCCCACGAACGATACGACGTCCCTCGCACGCGAAATCCTCAGCAAAGGCCTCACGGTTCGCGAAGTTGAGGCACTTTCTGAGGACACCAGCGCGCCAGCAAAGCGACGTAAGCGCGCCACTAAGGCCTCTAAGCGACTGGATGCCCATGGCAAGGGGATCGAGGACCAACTCCGGCGGTATCTGCAGACCGATGTGCGGCTCTCGCTGACCGCGCGTGACCGAGGACACCTCTCGATACTCTTTTATTCCAACGAGGATCTCGAGCGCGTACTCGAGCTCATTCTAGGACGGACCGGAGAGAGGTTATGACCGAAAGCGACGCGGGCGAACAACGCGACACAACGAAAGGGCCCGCGTCGCCGAGTGACAGTCCAACACTCGAATCACACGGGCCACCCGCGCTCGGCTACGGAAATATCTATACGCCGCACGCGGGGTCGATGATCATCCACGTGCAGCGTGAGAGCGGGCTGCAGAGTCGCATGATCGTGTTGGGGCCGCGGCGTGTCCGACTGCTGCGCTTTCTGGTTTCCCGCGCCGGCAAGATTACGCTGGCGACCTCGCTCGCCGTATTGTTGGTCCTCGTCACCCAAGCCGCACGCGTGCCCGCGTTGATGCGGCGCGTGTCGCGCATGGAACACGCCGCGGCGCGACTCGATTCACTCGAGCGCTCGCTCGGACAGTTGCAGCAGCGGTACGACCAGGTGCGCGCGATGATGGGCGCTGACTCGAACGCACAAGTCGGCGCGGCAACGATACCGCGATCGCTTACGCCGATGCCGGCGACGACACCGCGGCTCGGCACCCCGGTTTCGCCGGACATGGATGCTCCGGGCGTCGGCGTGGCAGGCGCGCGCGCTGCTGTCGGTCCCGAGACGACCGGTGGCGTCGAGGTCGCACCGGACGCGGCGACCGCCGTCGCAGATCCGACGCAACCTGATGCCCCAGCCCCTCCGCTGCACCGCCGACGTCGCCGTCCGGTCGCCGACACCACCACCGATTCGGCGCACGCGAACCCCCCCGACTCCGGCGCCTCACCAAGCACGCAAGCGGAACCACAGTAAGGCGCGCGCGGGCGCTAAAGCGCGCGCCCCTCACACCTGGTTGCGCCGCTTCGACCGCGCGAGTCCTGACGGCAGAAACGTGTGTGTTTGATTGGTCACAGGCCAGGCGTGATCGCCTTCTCGCCCCACACCACCAACCTGCCAATCCATTGAGCACTATCGCGACACTGATCACAGACACACGCGTCTGTGACGATCTGGGGACGCCCCGCTGCTCGCCTATAGCGGTCCGACACGACACCGCGCTCGCGGTGCCGCGCCACAGAGGGGCACAATGCGTCGCCCACGGCGCGCGTGTTTTGCTGTGGGTCGCCGTCGCGTGCGTCGGCCTCGCCTGCTCGAGCACGACGGCACCGAGCGGTGGCGGCGGGGGCGGTGGCAACACGACGGGAAGCCTCGCGATCGCAGTGACGGTCCCGACTGGCGTCACGCCGACGGTCACGATCACCGGACCGTCCGGGTACAGCAAGACACTGAGCTCGTCGCAAACGCTCACGAGTCTCGCGACGGGAAGCTACACGATCACCGCGAGTACTGGCCTTACTGTCGACTCCATCGTGAGTATCGCCTATGCCGGAACTGTCACTGGCAGTCCCGCTTCGGTTACCGCTAATGGCGCTGCGACCGCCACCGTGACCTACGCACAGCCATGGAGCAGCTCGGGCGTGCTCTGGGTTGCGAGCACACTCGGCTACTCGATCAGCGGCTACACCTCGGCGCAGCTGCGCACGACCGGTGCGCCCGCACCCAGTGTCATCGTCGGCACGGACAGCTCGGTCGGGCCAATCCAGGGAGCCACCACGCTCGTCGTCGATCAGACGGGTGGCATCTGGTTCGCGGACGGCGGCGACACGCTCTACTACTATTCGTCCGCGCAGATCGCCCACAGCACCAAAGCGGCGCCGTCGGTCAAGCTCACGAGCAGTGCGCTGTCCGAGGCGTCGGCGCTTGCACTCGACAACAGCGGCAATCTCTGGGTCTCTGACCAGACCAACGGGACGATCCTCGAGTTCACGGCGGCAGAGCTCTTGGCCAGCGGCAGTGTCACGCCCCCCGTCGTTTTGAGTTCCGCGTTCGGCTCGATCAGCCGCCCCTTCTCGATGACGTTCGACACGCACGGAAATCTCTGGGTCGCGAATTACGGCGATAGCACCGTCGCCGCGTTCAGCCCGAGTCAACTCCAGGCGACCGGTCGGCCAATCCCCTTCGCGGGGCTGACGGGCGCGAGGGGCACGACCAACAACCTCGGGATCGCGTTCGACGCGCAGGGCGATCTCTGGGTCGCCAACCTGACGGACACACTGACGGAATACACACCCAGCCAGCTGACGTCGATCGGCGCGCCGACTCCCGCAGTCGTCATCGTACCCTCTGCCATCCAGGAGCCAGGGCCGATGGCGTTCGACAACAGCGGCGCGCTCTGGATGGCTGACGTGCAGAGGAGCCGCTTGCTCCGCTTCATGCCCAATCAGCTGGCCACGAGTGGGTCACCGACGGCCGCGGTCACTATCAGCGCGACGGGGACCGGCACCCATACATCGATGTACCTCCCGAACTGGATCACTTTCTCGCCACACGCGCCCGGGCTGCCGTCGAACTGATATGTCGAGGCGGCGCGACGACCGGCAGCCTGAGCGTGGCGATCACTGGTCAAGGCGGGCGCCTGCCCCACCCCGACGACGACACTGACCAATCACGAACTCTCACTCGCTCTCCCGACCGGCATAGCCTTCCCGCCACAAGCTCCCTGGCTCCCGTTGCATTGATCTTGCTCATGCGGCATGTTCTGGGAGTACTCGAGAGGTCGTTATGCGCTGGCTTTACCAGTTGGCCAGTCGATTGATCGCCGGCGGTACCGTGACGTACGCGCTTCTCGCGTGCGGCAGCAGTAACCATTCGACTACGGGCCCGAGCACCGGCAGTCTCACCGTCGCCATCACCGCCCCGGCGGGGATCAAGCCGTCGGTGACGGTTTCCGGCCCAAACAGCTATGTGAAGGTGTTGTCGGCGACTACCACGCTCACCGATCTGCCGACTGGCACCTATACCGTCGCGGGCGCCAAGGTCCCCACCACCGCGCCGATCGTGAGCATCCTGTACACACCGACGATCACCGGTAGTCCGGTGCCGGTGTCTGCGAACGTGACGGTCGAAGTGAAGGTGAGCTACGCTCAGGCACCCGGCTCGGGTCACCTATGGGCGACAAATGCGACAACTGATTTCTCGGTCGTGGCCTTCGACTCCTCGGTTCTTGGCGTGAGTGGGACTCCAGCGCCAGCTATCACGATCTCGCCGAACAACGGTTCGCTGTTTCTGCCAGAGTACGCGGCGTTTGACACGGCCGGCGTGATGTGGGTGCTCAACCAGGACACTCTCGTGGGCTTCAGTCCGGCGCAAATCGGGACGAGCGGTGCGCCGTCGCCTGCTATCACGATCCAACCGGTCGACAGCTCGCTCAACCTGGCATTCTCGATGGCGTTCGACGCATCCGGGTACCTGTGGATCGTGAACGTAGGCAACGCCAATGTGGTCGCTTACAGCCCTCAGCAACTGGCCGCCAGTGGGGCCCCGGCACCAGCGATCAAGCTGACGTCAACCATGGCATTCTTTCAGCCGGAAGGCATCGCCTTCGATGCACACGGCAATATGTGGGTGAGCAGCTGGACCGGTTCCATCCCGCACGTCGATACGCTGCCCGGCAACCTGCAAGAGTTCACGCCGAGTCAAATCTCCAAGGGTGGCGCACAGACTCCCGCCGTCACTCTCACAGGTCCGGGCCTTCAGTTCGTATCGTCGATCGCGTTCGACGTCACCGGGAATCTTTGGCTCACCAACGACGCGGACACGATCGCCGAGTACACGGCCGCCCAACTTGCCGCGGGCGGTGCGCAGACACCCAATGTCATCATCCTCGACGGCGCCACACCCTGCATATTTCCGAACCAGGGACCTCCGCCCTTTTGCAACGGTCCGGACGGGCTGGCGTTCGACAACAGCAGCAATTTGTGGGTGGCCCATGGTGTGGCTACGAGCTCCGAGACAATCGTTCAGTACACAGCGAGCCAGTTGACCGCGAGTGGCTCACCGACCCCGGCGGTCAGCCTCACGACAAATGGTACGTCGATCATCGGGGCAGTCGGGCTGACGTTCTACCCGCACGCGGCAGGGTTGCCGATCTACCCGCATCCCTGAGGGTTGCCGATCCGCTGACCCCGCGTCACGGCTGTGCTCACCGGATCGTATCGCGTCCCGGTGGTGCTTCGTCTTTCCCACGACCATTATTCGCCGAGGATTGGACTGCCATGGCCATGTTCACCAAAGACTCTCCCGAGAAGCCCGAGCAGCCCAAGGGCAACTCACCGGCAGAAGCCGCCCTCTCGATCATCGCGTTCGGAATGAAGGTGCAAGGCGACATCGAGACCAGCGGTGTGATCAAGATCGAGGGCAGCATCGAAGGGACGATCCGCGGCGCGCGCCAGGTCCTCGTAGGACGCCAAGGCGAGGTCAAGGGTGATGTGAACGCGCGGGAAGTTGTGGTGGGCGGGAGGATCGACGGAACGATCACCGCGTCGGAGCGCGTGGAGGTCCAGGGGACCTCGGCCGTAAACGGCGACATCTACACGAAGTCGATCATCGTTCTCGAAGGCGGCCGGATCAACGGCTCCGTCCGAATGGACGAGACCGGACGGCAGCCAGCCGGCACTAGACAGGAGCAGAAACCTGCACAAGTTGCGATGGTGCGCTGATAGTGTTGCATTTCTGGCGCCAAATTACCAAGCAACGATCGCCATTGGACCGCACGCTCTGGAGCCAGACTATCGGCGGATGCGGTTCTGCAACTCGCGGGTAACGCCGAAAGGCGTTCGGGCATCGAACGCGCGATGCCTCGTGTGCACCTTCCGCCGCTGGTAAGGCCGTCGGTCGCGGGCCGCAGTTCGCCGATTCGCATGCGCCTGACCAGGGTTCTCCACATTGTGGTGTGCATAACGCTGTGCGGATGTGGAGAAGCGCCGGGTGCGCATTCGCATCGGCTGCGCAGTGACCGAGCTCCAGCGGCCGTTGGCCCGCAGTTCAAGGTCGCGCTCCTCACGCCAGGGCCCATCACGGACCAGGCGTGGAACGCGGCGGCCTATCAGGGGCTGCTGCGGATCAAGGACAGTCTCGCGGCGGACGTGAGTAACGTGCAGACCAAGACGCCGGCCGAATTCGACGAGAATTTTCGGCAGTACGGGGCCGAGGCGTATAACGTCGTCTTTGCGAACGGCTTTGAGTATCAAGACGCGGTCAGGCGCGTCGCTCCGGACTATCCGCGCACGGTGTTCATCACCACGTCGGGCGACAAGACCGGCGCGAACTGGGCCGGCATCGACTTTCAGTTCGAAGACGGGGCCTACATCGCCGGGATTCTGGCAGGCATGATGACGAAGACCAATGTCATCGGCACGATTGGTGGCACCGAGCTGCCGCCCGTGCGGCGCGGGTTTGCCGGCTTCGTCGCGGGGGCGCGCTCAGTCAACTCGGGTATTCGAGTCTTGAGCTCGTACGTCGGGAACTGGGACGATGCCAGCGCGGCGAAAGAGCAGGCGCTCGCGCAGATCAATCAGGGTGCCGACGTCATCTTCCAGAACGCGGACGCCGCTGGATTGGGCGTGTTTCAGGCGGCCAAGGACTCGAAGGGCGTATGGGTCATAGGCTCCAACTCAGATCAGAACAGTGTCGCGCCGGCCGTCACGCTGGGCAGCGTCGTGATCGACTTGCCGCACGCGCTGTTGACGGTCGCCGCAGAGATTCGCGACGGACTCTTCATTCCCCGCGTGATCAAGCTCGGCGTGCAGCAGCAAGTGATCAAGCTCGTGATTAACCCGGCGATCGGGCCCGGTATCCCCTCTGCGGCGCGTGTCGCGGTGGACTCCGTGCAACGGAGTTTCGTGATGGGTCACACCCCGCACATCGATCTCGGACCGGACACGACGGTTGCCGCAACGGCGCCCGCGGCCGACACTGGTACGCGCGGAGCCGCCGTGCACGACTCGGCGGTGCCGGCGAGTGCCGGAGCGCAACAACCAAGCGCGCAGACGCACGACTCGGCGGCGGTCAAGCAGTGACCCCTGACCCCTAGTCTCTCGCACTTGTGCCGCCACTCTCCGCGATCGTCGACTATCTCAACGATCTGCTCGACACGCAGCACACGCCGGACTATCCGCCGGCGCTGAACGGGTTGCAGTTCGAGAACAGCGGGCAGGTCGCGCGCGTGGCCGCGGCCGTCGACGCATCGCAACGTGCGATCGATGGGGCCGCCGCGGCGGGCGCGCAACTACTTCTCGTCCATCATGGGTTGTTCTGGAGCGGCCTGCAACCGGTGGTTGGGCGCTTCTTTCGGCGCGCTCGCACGTTGATCGCACACGACCTCGCCGTGTATTCCTCCCATCTCCCGCTCGACCGGCACCCGACACTGGGCAACAATGTGCTGTTGGCGCAGGAGCTCGGCCTGCAGCCGACCGGTGAGTTTGCGCGATTCGAAACCGTGCCGATCGGCGTGCGGGGGACCGCGGACGTCGCGACGGCCGACCTCGTCGCGCGCGCGCGAGCGTTTGCGCAGCAGCAAGGTGGCGACACGCGCGCGAGCGCGTTCGAGGACGGTCGACGCACGCGCACGTGGGGCGTCTGCACCGGCGCGGGCGCCAGCGCCGACACACTTGACCAGGCGGCACGCCTCGCGCTCGACACGCTCATCGTGGGCGAAGGGCCGCATTGGACGGCCGTGGATGCCCCGGAACGCGGACTCGTGATCATCTACGCCGGACACTACGCGACCGAAACACTCGGCGTTCGCGCGTTGGCGGAACGTGTGGGGCAACAGTTTGGCATTCCGTGGGATTTCATCGCGGCACCGACGGGGACGTGAGAGCCGGGGGGTGGGTGACGGTCCGGGTGACGGGAACTGCAACGTCCTCGGCGAGACCCGGGCGGGCTGAAGCCCGCCCCTACATGTTGCTGCGGGCGGCGTCAAATCAGGGTTCGTCGACCGGCACCTGCAATCGTCGGCACAGCGCTCTGGAGCGTCACCATCCACACCGACATGTAGGGGCGGCCTTCAGGCCGCCCAGCGTTGTCGTCCCGATTGATGCGTAGTTCCCGTTACCCCTCACCCGTCACCTGTCGCCCGGCCTTTTGAAGCCATGAACCATCGCGAGAGCGTCGCCGACGTGCTCTCATTGCAACACATTGTCAAACGCTTCCGCGGCGTGCTTGCACTAGATGGTGCGAGCATCGTCGTCCGGCGCGGCACCGTGCACGCGTTGCTCGGCGAAAATGGCGCGGGGAAGACCACCCTCATGCGCGTCGCGTACGGGATGCTGCGACCGGACGCTGGACGGGTGCTTGTCGATGGACCCCAACGCCGGTTCCGTTCGAGCGCCAATGCGATCCGGGTTGGGATCGGCATGGTGCATCAGCACTACGCGCTCGTGCCGGCGATGACGGTCACGGAAAATGTGGCGCTCGGCGGGCGGGGTCGGTACGACGCGCGTGCGAGTGCCGCGCGCGTACGTGCACTCGCCAACGACACGGGCCTGGCACTCGATCCGGACGCTCGGGTGGACGACCTTTCAGTCGAGGCGCAGCAGCGCGTCGAGATCGTCAAGGCACTCGCCCGCGACGTGCGCACGCTCATACTCGACGAGCCAACCGCCGTGCTTGCGCCGTCTACGGCTGCCACACTGCTGGCGTGGCTCCGGCAATTTGCAGACGCTGGGCACGCCGTCGTGCTCATCACGCACAAGTTGCGCGAGGCACTGGGCGTCGCCGACGACATCACGGTCCTGCGCCACGGTCGCACCGTTCTCGCGACGGCTGCCCGATCGACAACCGAAGCAGATCTCGCGAGCGCCATGTTGGGGACGCCGGCGGGCGGCGGGCGACTCGCATCCGAGCTCCCGGGTCGGCCGCCCGGAGAGCCCAACGATTCGACTCGCCCAGCGCTTGTCGGTGCCCAGCGTCGGCTGGCACCGGAGGACGCATCGGCGGCCGTCGTGAGGGCCGACCATCTATCGGTCGCGGACACTCGCGGCACAACGCGGATCACGGACGCCTCCTTCGCGATCCGGGCCGGCGAGATCGTCGGGATTGCCGCTGTCGAAGGCCAGGGTCAGCATGAGCTGTTGCGCGCGATCGCCGGCCGGCTCCCCATCGCGAGCGGCCGACTCGTCGCACCGGAGAACGTCGGCTTCATTCCGGAGGATCGGCAACGGGACGGGTTGATCCTCGATTTCGCCATCTTTGAGAACGTCGGGTTGCGCGATGTCGGCACTCGCCGCGGCTTGATGCCCTGGCGCGCAGTGCGCGAGCGGACGCGTGGGGACTTGGCCGACTACGATATTCGCGCCGAGAGCGGCGGCACCCCCGTGGGCACGCTGTCGGGGGGGAACCAGCAAAAGGTCGTGCTCGCGCGCGAGCTGTCTGGCGCCGACCGGGGTGCCGCGGTCGCCCTCGTCGCCGAGAACCCAACGCGGGGCCTCGATATCCAGGCGACGGCGGCCGTGCACCTGCGTCTTCGCGCGGCCCGCAACGGTGGGACGGCGATCGCGCTGTACGCCAGCGACCTCGACGAGGTGCTGTCGCTCGCCGACCGCGTCCTGGTCGTCAGCCAGGGGACCGTGCGCGAGGTGGCCGGCGATCGAGAGGCCATCGGCCGCGCAATGTTGGGACTGTAGGGGCGACGCAATGCGTCGCCCTCCATCCCGCGCGCCCAATGCACCGGCGTCGGCGTGGGTGCATTGCCGTGGATCCGGCACGATGTGGTCGATGGCCACCCAACCGTCATCCGGGTCCGAGTGCAGTTCGAGGGCCTGTCACGGTACACTGTGACAGGCCCTCGAGGTTCTTCTCCTAACGTCCAACGTCTAGCGTCTAACCCCTAGCCGTTCACGTTCCCAACGGGCTGCACACCTGCCCGAGGTTGCGTGCTTCACACTCGGTGTACGGAATCGGCATCCGTGACGGAACTACTGGCGGCGGGAATCCCGTGTAGTTCGCCGGGTTCCAACCAGGCTCGATCGTGCCGAGCTGGCCGAAACGACGCGCGTCGATCCATCGGGCGCCTTGCTCCCAAAGTAGAGAGTAGCGGCGGTTGTACAGGAGTTCCGTCGTCAGCCCCGCTTGGGTCATCGGCCCCGAGTATGCCGGGAGGCCACCGACGCCTTGGCGGACGCTGTTTAAGTCGGCTATCGCGTCGGCAAAGTCGCCCGTGCCGATTTCCGCCTCTGCCTTGAGCAGCGCCAACTCTTCGTTCTTGATGATCGGAATCTGCGCTGCCGTATTCACCGAGCCGTTGTTCAAATAGATCGTGAACTTCAACCAGCCTGGCAGCTGCGGGATGCCGCCCAGAATCTGCGGCGTCGCGCCAGTGACGGTCGAGATCGACACGATCTTGTTGAGCGCACGCTGGTCGAGCACTCCGGGCTTCTGCAGCTGCGCATCCGTGAGGTTGAACGTGTCCGCGAAGAACGTCACGCCGGTGATCGGGTCAGACAGTGTATTCGGCGAGTCACCAGGGTTGCTGCTGTAGTCGAACAAGACCGAAGGCTGACCAGCACCAAAACTGTTGGCCACGTAGAACGACTTCTTGATATCGGCCAGCGCAGCGGTGTAATAACCCGGTGCAGCCCCCGGACTGCCGCCGCCCTTCGCATCGGTGATCGCCGCCGTTGCCCGGAGGCACAGCGCCTTGGCCTCTAACGCTTCGACAAACTGCGCGAAGCCCGCGGGAGTCGACGCAACAGTGCTAAAGCCCGGCGGCATGGGGAATGTGAAGTTCGTCGACGAGCCGCTCGCGAGATTGGCAAGTGATGAGTCGAGCGTCGCCAGAATCGTCGCGTACACTGCGTCTTCGTTCACGAAGTCCGGAACTGGTGCGTTGGCGGGACGGTCCACATCGACCGGCGCGCCCAGATCGGCGTGGGTCTCGACGACGTACATGAACATCAACGCCTTGAGCGCCTGCGCGACACCTATGGCCAGCGACTGTTGCGCGGTCGACATGTCGGGGGCCTTGGGCGCTGCGTCGATGACGATGTTGGCGTCACGGATCGCGGCGTAGTACGCGCCCCATTCCCCGGCGGCATCCCCGCCACCGGAGAGCGGTCCGTAATAGGGTTCGGAGTAATCCGGCTGGTTGTTGCCAGACAGATTGATGCCTTCGCGCCCCATCGAGCCAACAAACCAAATGAGCGATGGCGTGTTGGCGCGCGCACGGGCGAACGCACCCGTGACCGCCGCGTCGACGCTGATCATTGTGGGGGCGCCCGTCAGCCCCTGGAGCGTAGGGCCGTTGGGATCGCTGATGTTGAAGTTGTAACACGCAGTCGCTCCAACTCCTGCCGCGAGGGACGCGGCCAGAACGAGGCGCGGGGTGAGACGCAGGCCGGCTCTCTCGATGCCGCGCGTCCGAATTTCATTGCGCGACATGATTAAAACCTCGCCGAGACGGTGAAGAGGAAGGTGCGGGACGGCGGGTACTGGCCGAGATCGACTCCACGCGTGATGGCCTCCTGCCCATAGTTGCTGACCTCTGGATCGTAGCCGAAGTACGGCGTCCACATGATCAGATTTCTGCCTGACACGCTGAGTCGCAGTGACTCGGAACCGAAGAACGAGTGTGCTGCGGCGAGGGGCAGGTCGTATGAAATGCGGAGCTCGCGCAGCTTGACGAATGTCATGCTCGTCACGAACGGCGTGGCGATACCAGTGCCGCAGTCCACAAACGCCTGCTGGCCGCCAGCGTTGTTCATGTTCGGATCGAGACCATTGCACGAGTAAAGCGAGTATGTCTGGTTCTCCTCCACGCCACCCTTCGACCAGTCCCAGAGCATGTAGGCGTTGAGGTGGAGAGGAAGCTGGAACGTATTGCCGAACGACCAGCGGTAGTCCGGGTTGTACTGGCCCATCTCGGTGACGACAGGGTTCCCGCTGGCGTCGAAGCTGGTCTGCCCGATGATCTGGGTGATCGGCCGGCCGGTCTGCACGAGGAACTCGCCGTATGCCAGGCCGAATCCAGCCCCGAAGGGACGGAAGCTCGTGATACCCGCTGGCAATGAGAGCACTGTGTTGTGCAGCGTCTGGAAGTTGGTGGTGAAGGTCCAGCTGAAGTTCCGCATCCGTATCGGCGTGATGTTGCCGCCGATCTCGATGCCCTCGTTCATGAAGTCGCCGCCGTTAGCGATGATCTCGGCGTAACCAGTGGACGGCGCCGGCGTGCGGGGGAGAAGCAGGTCGCTCGTGATACGGTGATAATAGGTGAACTCCATGTCGGCTCGGTCACCCCAGAAGGTGAGGTCCGTGCCGAGCTCTGTCTCACGAGTCGTTTCAGGCCGGATCTCGGGGTTCCCAAAGATGGCCGTCCCGGTGCCACCGTCGACCGCGGTACCACACGCCCCCGCGATACACGGCACGTTGAGCAACGTGAATTTCTGGCCGAACAACGGTTGGTTGCCGGTCATCCCGTAGGCGGCGCGCAGCTTCATCGTGGTGCCGCCCAGCCATCCGTCGGGGATGGGCATCTGATAGGACGCCGCATACTTCGGATAGTAGAAGAACTTGTCCGCATTGCCGTTCGAACTACTGCGCTCAGCGCGCACGCCCAGCTCGAACAGGAGCCTGTCCTTGAGCGTCGTAAACTGCTCCTGCCCGTACGCCGCCTCCGTTCGCTCGTGCGCGTTGTTCTGGTACGGTGTCGTGGCGACACCGTTGTCGATCTCGGTCGTCGAGCCGACCAGTCCAGTCGTCGACGTCGAGTTGAGGTTGAGAATTCGGTCCTCGACGGACGTTCCCAGTGACGTCGTGGCCTTGAATAGCGGATCCGTGTAGGTGTGGATCGCGTTCAGGTTCCAGTTGTACTGTTGACTGATGCCCGAGCCGACCGTCGAGACGCCTGGTAGTGTCTGCGCCTGCTCGAAGTACAAGAACGAGGGAGCAATGGCAGTCGTCGCATCATTGAAGTAGTCGATACCAGCCGCCCCGACGAACTGCAGGCTGTTGCGATCGGTCTGCAGCGCATCGTACGTGGCGTGGCCGCCGCCAGTGAAACGGCTGATCTCTTCACGATTGGTCACGTACTGTTCCGTCTGCAGCGGATTGGCGCCAATGTACGTCAGTGCCGGGTGCGGGTACACGCCGTTGAGCGGATTGATCGGAATGAAGCTCGGGATATACGCCAGCGCATATGGCACGCTCGCGCCCGAGTTGTCGTTGTTGGCGACGCCGCGATCCTCAATGTTGTGCGTGTAATTGACGTTGAAATTCGCCTCCAGGTGCTTCGCAATGTGCTGGTCGAGGTTGACGCGGCCTGACTGACGGGTCGCATCGGTGTTCTTCATGATCCCGCCGTCGGAGTTGACGTCCACCGAGCCGTAGTAGCGCGTGCTCTCGTTCCCACCGTTCACATCGAGGGTCGTCTGATAGTTGATCGGCGTCTCGCCAGCGACCTCGTCGAGGTGGTTGAAGTACTGCAACCCGCCACCCGGCGTTATGTACGGAGCGACAACGCCGGCACCAAACGCCGAGTCGGCACTCGCGACGGTGAAGGCACGCTCGCCGGGTCCCCGCAGGAGGTGCGAGAAGCCCGTGCCCTGGGTGATGTCGAATTTCGGCTTGCCAGCCGCGCCACGCTTCGTCGTAATGATGACCACGCCATTGGCCGCCTTCGATCCGTAGATCGAGGAAGCCGCCGCGCTCTTCAAGATTTCGATCGACGCAATGTCCGCCGGATCGAGATCGGCCATGCGGTTGGCTGCGTCGTCCTGGGCCGGTCCCGATCCGCTGACGCTACCGCTCTTGGAGATCGTATAGAGACCGCTCGGCACCGTCGCGTTGCTGTAGATGACGCCGTCGACGACGAACAATGGGTCGGAGGCACCGATCACGGTGTTCACGCCGCGGATTTGCACCTGCACGCCACCGCCGGGGGCGCCCGAGTTGGTCTCGATCTGCGCGCCGGGCACCTTGCCCTGAAGCGCCATGTCCACTGTCGGGGACGCTGCGCGGGCGATCGACTGGCTGTCGACAGCGACCGTCGACGTCGGCGCCGCACGCTTCTCGACGCCGGTCGCGAGACCCGTCACGACGACCTGCTCGAGCTTCGCCGGATCGTCGACCAGCGCGATCGAGAGCTTCTCGTCGGTCGCGCCTACCGTGACGTTCTTCGGCAGGAACCCGATCGATCGGATGGTGATCGCGGTCGGCGTGCCTGGCATGGACAGCTTGAAATAGCCGTCATTGTCCGTCTGGGTCCCGCGCTGCGTGCCTGTAATGAGCACGGTCGCCGCCGGGATGCCGTCGCCCGAGGCGCGCGTTACGCGGCCGGTCACGAGGTGGTTGCCGCCTCCCTGCGCAGCGGCGCGGGTCGGGGGCCAGAGCCCGACCGCGATCGCCAGCAGCCATAGATACCTTCGTACGAAATTCGTTCTCACGAGGCCCTCCCCCCATGTCCGGGGTCCAAGAATACGCCTCGTCGATCCCGGAGGACCGACGACAGCCCGCGCCCACGCGCGTGCGACTCGTAGCACACCGTCGCAGCGCCCTCCATCCGAAGAGCGCCGGCCGTACGCGTCCCGATCCCGGATACCAGTGCCACACGCTTGATGCGGGCGAGCGGACGTCTGATACCGGTGATGGGGGGCTATAGTCTCACTTTTCCACGCGTTGTCAAGAGAAGCGCTCTTGTCTTTTCCGTCCTCTCGCCCCTCTTTTCCGCCCCATGCTCCTCCACGCCCTCGCCGCGTTCTGGCGCGGGTCGCTCGGATCCGAATACGCAATCGTGTCTGCGACGCTCGTCCGCGCGACGCCACTTGTGCTGACGGGTCTCGCGGTCGCACTGGCGTTTCGCGCCGGCGTTTTCAACATCGGGGCGGATGGCCAGTTTCTCGCCGGTGCGACCGCCGCAGCTACCATTGGGTGGCTCGGTGCCGCGTGGCCAGACACGGCCCAACGGTTCGTGGGCATTCCGTTGACGCTCGCCGCGGGTGCGGGGGTGGGCGCCGCCTGGGCGGGGATCGCCGCCTGGTTGCGACGTCGATTTGGCGTCCTCGAAGTGATCAGCACGCTGATGCTCAACTTCATCGCGTTGGATGCGGTCGCGTACCTCGTTCGCGGGCCGCTTCAGGAGCCATCGCGTATCTATCCGCAGAGCTCTGAGCTGGCCGCGGGCTGGCGCCTCCCCAAACTCGTCCCCGGGAGTCGCCTCCATGCCGGGTTCGCGCTCGCGCTGCTGCTGGCGATCGCCGCCGCATGGATCGTCCGCGCGACCGCAGGCGGCTTTCGTATGCGCGCCGTCGGCGCCAATCCGTGGGCCGCAGCCAGCGCCGGCCGCATCGACGTCCCCGCAGTCACGACGCGCGTGTTTCTCGTGAGTGGTGCGCTCGCCGGCATCGCTGGCGCGGTCGAGGTCACCGGCGTGACGTTCTCGCTCTTCGACAACATCTCCCCGGGGTACGGCTACACGGCAATTGCTGTCGCCCTCCTCGCCGGCCTCAGGCCACTTGGCGTCATTGCGACCAGCATTCTTTTCGGTGCGCTCGAAGCTGGGGCAGCTGGCATGCAGCGGGACGCCGGCGTACCGGCGGTCGTCGCCACGCTCGTCGAGGCAACGCTGGTCCTCGCCGTGCTGGCCGCACAAGCCAGGCGCCGCGTGACCGCCGAGAGCGCGGCGCGGGACGGAAGTCCCCGATAAGAATGTCGTTCGCGACCGAGTTCCTCGCGGCCACGATTCGGACAGCCACTCCGCTGCTGCTCGCTGCACTGGGAGAGACGCTGGCCGAGCAGGCCGGCGTCATCAACGTGGGCCTCGAGGGCATCATGATCGTGGGCGCGCTCGGAGCGCTACTGGGCGCGGGAGTGGGCGGCGTGAGCGGCGGCTTCGTCGTCGCCGCTGTCTCAGGAGCCGCCCTCGCTGCCCTGTTTGCGGTGTTCGCCTCGGTGATGCGCGCCGATCAAATCGTGACGGGCACGGCGATCACGCTCTTTGGATTGGGACTGACCGGCACCGTTTATCAATGGGTGTACGGTCCAACAGGTACGGCGTTGTCGATCCCGACAATGCATCCGACCGCACTCCCCGGACTCTCACGCATCCCAGTTCTGGGCCCAGCGCTCTTCGACCAGCCGGCCGTGACCTACGCAGCCTATCTGCTGGTACCGATCCTCTGGTGGTGGATGTACCGGACGCACGCGGGCCTCGCTCTCCGAGCCGTGGGGCAAAACCCGGACGCGGCACGCGCCGCCGGCATTTCGCCCCGCACCACGCAGGTCGCCGCCAGCATCGTGGGCGGCATCCTCGGCGGCATTGCCGGCGGCATGCTGGTACTCGCCCAGGTCGGCACCTTCGCCGAAGGTATGACCGCGGGCCGCGGCTTCATCGCGATCGCGATCGTGGCACTTGGTCACTGGCACCCGCTCGGTGCTGCCATCGCCGCACTCGCCTTCGGTTCCGTGAGCGCTTTGCAGTACGCCTTTCAAGCGATGGGCTGGCATGCCCCCTACCAGGTCTTCCTCGCCATGCCCTACGCGGCGACGTTGATCGCCCTAGCGCTCATGCGCAGGGGGCAGGCGCCGGCCGCGCTTGGGAGAGCGATATGAAAGGCTAGACGTCTAACACCCCACGTATGCACTACTCCATCGCGCCCGCCACTGATGCGGCGCGGTTCGCTGGATGAGGGTGTACGAGTTGCCGTCCCCATAGTCGCGTGCGAGTACGATCGTCGGAACGGCGCGCGGGCCGCGACCCAGGAGCACTCCGGCAAGGACTTCATCGGTTTCCACGTCATCCTCGGGGCCGGAGGTACGCTCGGAGTACACGGCCACGTACGGCGGAGGACCGCGATTCGGTCCTGGTGCGGTATCGCGCTCCATGACGATCAGAATGTGCTCCTCCTCCGGGTTCGCCTCCTGGTTGAGCCGCCGGACCACTTCCGCCGCGATCACGGTGTCCCCGGAGGGGAGGGTAAATCGGTGCGCGTCGCGCAGGGAAAACGGGACACCACGAAATGACTGCGCGGTGTCGTTGGCCAGGGCCGACGCGACACGCGCAACGTCCGCCGCACGCTTGGCCGAGTCCGCCTCGCTCAGTACGGGCACGGAATCCATCGGCAACGCCGTCGCATGGCCAACGGTGAAGGCAACCGACCAGTCCGGCGGGGGCCCATCCGTCGTGTTGACGTGCGCCGTCGGCCACGTGGTGCAGCTACCGGAGAAATTGCCGTCAGCCTGCGCGGACAGCTTTGCCGTCCCCACCCGTCCGTGCCGCGCGAACAAGTCGACATCGGGATGGCCGGTCAGAACCGTGTCCACGGCCGGCGCCTCGACGACCGTGCTATCGGTAAACCGTGGCATGACGTCGATCGCTTCCGTCGGATTCGCACCGGCAACAAACAGGTTTCGTCCAGCGATCGTGTCGTTCCAACGGACGGTCGTGCGACCGGCTGCCGCGGGCGCCGGCGAGTTTCCTCCCCCAGGCGTCGCGGTCGACGATTGCGGCCCGGAACGTGTCCGCTCACAGGCCGTCGCCGCACACGCGACGATCGCGAAAAGGACAACAGCATGCCGGCTTCGCATGGGGAATTAAGCTACGAAACTACTGGGGTCAGAGGTTAGATGCTAAGAAGCTAGACGCTGGACGCTAGACGCTGGACGTTAGAAACAAATCTTGACAGCCAGCTAAATGCAGCGTGTCCGGCCCTCGAGGTGTGTTCCAGCGTCCAGCGTCCGGCCTCTAGCCCTTCATCCCTTCGTCTCGAGCCAATCCCGACCGATGCCCACGTCAACGAGAAGGGGAACAGAGAGCTCCGCGGCATTTTCCATCTCGCTTACGACGAGGTGACGCAGCGGTTCGAGCTCCTCTGGAGGCGCCTCGAAGACCAACTCGTCGTGCACCTGCAGGAGCATGCGGCCGGAGAAGCGCTCTTCGCGCAAGCGGTCTGCAATGCGGATCATGGCGATCTTGATGAGGTCCGCAGCCGAACCCTGGATCGGCGAGTTCTGCGCCGTCCGCTCCCCAAATGCCCGAATGTTGAAGTTGCGGTCGCGCAGCTCGGGGATGTAGCGGCGGCGCCCAAAAATGGTTTGCACGTAGCCACGCTCTCGCCCCTGGTCGATCATCGCATCGAGAAACGCGCGCACCCCTTGAAACCGCTCGAAGTACGTCGCGATGAATGCGCGGGCCTCGGCGTACTCGATCTTGAGCTGCCGCGACAGCGCGTGCGCGCCTTGCCCATAGATCGTGGCGAAGTTGATGGTTTTTGCCAACGCACGCATCTCGGGCGTCACGTCCTCGACGGGAGTCCCGAAGATAATCGACGCGGTCTGCCGGTGGATGTCGCCGCCCGACCGGAACGCGTCGACGAAGACCGGATCGCCCGACAGGTGCGCCAGTAGGCGAAGTTCGATCTGCGAGTAGTCGGCCGCGAGCAGATGCCATCCGCCGCGCGGGATGAAGCCGCGCCGGATGTCACGGCCCAGCTCTCGACGGATCGGGATGTTCTGCAGGTTCGGGTCGCTCGACGACAAGCGACCCGTCGAGGCGACCGTTTGATTGAAGGACGTATGCACTCGCCCGTCTGCAGGCAGGATCAGCGCCGGCAATGCATCGAGATACGTCCCTTCCAGCTTGAACAGCTCGCGATACTCGAGCAGCAGCTCCGGCAGCGGGTGCCCCGCCTCCGCCAACTCTTGCAGCACACTCGCGTCGGTCGAGGGCCCGCTTGCGGTCCGCTTGCGCACCGGAAGCTGGAGCTTGTCGAAGAGGATGGTTCGGAGTTGCGGGTTGGAGTTGATGTTGAATTCCTCACCGGCGGCGGCGTAGATCTCGCGCTCGACGCGCTCGCGCTCGCGCTGGAACCGCGCCTTGAGCGATCGGAACCACTCCACGTCGATCGCCACACCGGTCCACTCCATCTCGGCCAGCACATCCATCAGCGGCACCTCGATGTCGCGAAAGAGAGGCATCAGCGCGTGAGCCTCGAGCTCCGGCTCGAAGACGGCGCGGAGACGAAGCGCCATGTCGGCGTTCTCGCACGAGTAGTCTCGCGCGCAATCGACGGGGACCTGATCGTACGGGATCTCTCCCCTCCCCTTGCCGCAGAGGTCGGCGTATGTCGTCACCCGATGGTCCAGAAACTCGAGCGCCAGCACATCCAGCCCATGCGAGCGGCGCCCCGGGTTGAGCACATAGCTCGCAACCATCGGATCGAAGTCGAGCCCCGCCAGCCGGACCCCCGCACGCCGCAGCGCCAGCACATCGAACTTCGAATTCTGCGCCGTCTTGCGGACCGAGCGATCCTCGAGCAGTTCGCGCAGAGGCCGCATCTCCGGCTCAGCCAAGGACGGCAGGTTGCGAACGGGGGCAAGCCCGCCCCTCGCGATCCTCTCGGCAGCGACCGAGACACCAGCTGCACGCGCGGGCGCCGCGCCGCCCCGATCGTCATCGTCGTCCGCATCCGACACCTCGCCAGCATCCGCGGACGCCGGACGTCCTCGGCGCCGCGAAGGTGCCGGCGCGGGACCTGACCCCACCCCCAGGTCCAGCTCTCCCGTGCCGGCGACGACCCCGACTCTGGCTTCCGGATCGCCGTCCTCTTCGAAGGCGAGCCCCTCGGGCCCCTCGATTAATCGAGCGGCCGCAATTGGCTCGACCTCGCTCCCGACGATCGAGGTCGGGTCGCGATGCGCCAATGGCAGGTAGTAGGCCTCACCTGGTGCAAGGGCAATCGACAGCCCGACAAGCGACGAGCGAAGGGGATCGACCGCGAGTGGAGAGTCGGGCTCGACGACGACTTGAGTATCGAGGGCGAAATGGCCGAGCCCGCGCGCCCGTCGCACCAGGGCCTGCACGTCGGCGACCGTGTCAACAGTACGATACTTAGTCTCGATAGGCGCTTTTGTTTGGACCTCGGTAACGGCGAGGTCCCGTGCCAGGGTGTGGAACTCCAGCTCGATGTAGATCTCACGAAGCTGGAGTGTGTCAGGCTCGCGGACGCGCAGGGACTCGAGATCGAGTGTGACGGGCAGATCGTCTCGTATAGTCACTAATTCCTTGGAAAGCACCGCGCGGTCAGCGTACTGCTGCAGGGCCTCCCGCGGGCGCTTCTTGGTGAGCTCAGCGGCGTGCGCGATGATCGATTCGAGTGGGCCGTACGTCTGAACGAGCTCGCGTGCTGTCTTCTCGCCGACACCCGGGACGCCCGGCACGTTGTCCGAGCTGTCGCCTACCATCGCCAGGTAGTCGGTTACGAGTTGAGGCGGGACGCCGAGTCGTTCCTCAGCGTTCTCCACGCTGACCCAATGCTCTTCGACATTGGCCGGACCGCCGCGGCCGGGGTTGAGGAGCCAGATGCCCGGCCGGACGAGTTGCTGGAAATCCTTGTCGCCCGAGACGATGATCACGTTCACCCCGCGTTCGACCGCCTGGCGCGCCAACGTCCCGATCACATCGTCGGCCTCATAGCCCTCGAGCGTGATGTTGGGGATCCGGCTCGCTTCGAGTATGGAGCGGATTCGCTCCATACCGCGATCGAAATCAGACTGCAGTTCCTCGGACAGCTTCTGGCGCGTGGCCTTGTACGCCGGATACCGCTGGTGCCGGAACGACCTCCCCGAGTCATGGACCCAACCGAGGAAGTCAGGGCGATGGGTCGAGCGCAGCCGCTGGAGGAAGTTGACGACGCCCCACGCGGCCGACGTATTCTCGCCACGGGCGGTGGTGAGCGGGCGGGAAATGAGTGCGTAGAACGCGCGGTAAATCAGCGCATAGCCATCGACTAGAAAGAGCCGAGGAGACACCGGGGTCGACGGGCTAGCCATGGAGGAAAGGTATCTGGTCGCGAACTGGCCGTTCAGCACCGGCCACAACAACGTGGTTCGCTACGCTTTCTTGCCGCCCAACACGCCCTTCATTCGTGAAAAGAGCCCGGTCTTCGCACCGGGCGCGCGCGTACTCGCGGCGACGGCATCCCGAAACGCACCGGCGAATGCCTCGACGTCGGCATAACGTCCCGCCGGCTGCTTCGCCAAACCGCGCATCACCACTTCTTCGACAGGGGGCGGGAAGGTGAGCCCGGGCCGCGCCTTGTTCAGCGGGGTCGGCGGCTGCGTGAGTAGCTGGGTGAACATCTCGCGCTGTGACTTGGCGACGAATGGCAAGCAGCCCGTCAGGAGATAGTAGGTGATCGTCGCGAGGCTGTACTGATCCGCCGCGGGCGTCACCATCTCACCCGACAACGCTTCCGGCGCGACATACATGAGCGTGCCGACGAAGAATCCCGCCCGCGTCAAGCGATCTTCCGCGGCCATGTCGGTGTCTGCCGCGATCCCGAAGTCGAGCAGCTTCACGCGTCGCGAGGTCGCATCGTACATCACGTTGTCGGGCTTGAGATCGCGATGGATGATGCCCGCCGCGTGCGCGGCGTGTACGGCGTTGGCAATCTGCCCGACGATCTCGACGACCTCATCGAGGGGCAGCGGCGCGTTGCGCTTCGCATAACGCTCGAGCAGCTCGCCACTGGCCCACTCGATCGCCAAGAAGTGGAGCCCGGGGCCGGCCTGCCCAATCTCGATCGTGCGGACGACGTTGGGGTGGGTGACCCGAGCGCCGTAGTTGGCCTCGCGGACGAAGCGCGTCACCGCGGTCTTGTCATCGCGTAGCTTCTCGCGGAGCAGCTTGAACGCGACGGCCCCGTGCTGCGGGTGGGTCGCCCGAAAAACGGCCGCCGTGCCGCCCTCGCCGACCATGTCGCCAAGCGTGTAACCCGCCAGCGTCTTTCCTGAGAGCTGCTCTCGCGGCACGAGGGGAAACTAGAGGGACGAGGGAACGGACGCGATGCGCCCGACACGGTAGCTGGCCAGAAGGTAGAAAGTAGACAACGACCGGTGCCCTAAACAGGTCTACTTTGTACTTTCTGCGGATCTCCCTTCTCGGGCGCGGCTGCGTCCGCCCCTGACCCCTGATCCCCGACCCCTGGCCGCGCCGTTCTGGTCTGCGGATTCAAGTCGACCGCGTCGACAGGTAACCAGACGGTAAACGTTGACCCTTTGCCAAGGTCGCTTTCGAGGGAGATGTCGCCACCGAGGAAGCGTGCGAGTCGACGTGAGATGGTGAGGCCGAGGCCCGTGCCCCGTTTCCCGGCGTCGCCACGTGCGCCAGCGTTGACTTGCTGGAACTCCTCAAAGATCCGCTCCTGATCGATCGCCGCAATGCCGATCCCGGTGTCACTCACCTGGATTGCCGCCCATGCGCTTGCGGTCCCAGTCGCACTCCCGGACGCGGCCGGGGCATCGCTAATCCGGGCTGGGAGCATCGCCGGCCTCTGGACGGTCGCCGGCACCTCGGTCGCCGACACGACACGCGCTCGCAGTGCGATGGAGCCCGCAGGGGTGAACTTGACCGCGTTGCCCAGCAAGTTCACGAGAATCTGCCTGAGGTGCGTCGGGTCGGTCCGGAGCCGTGGCAGGAGAGGGCCCACACCCAGCGACACCGACAGTCCTTTCTCATTTGCCAACGGCTCGACGTCCGCAGCGACATCGAGGATGAACGGGCGCAGGTCGACCAACTCCGGGTGCACCTCGAGGCGGCCGGCGGCCATCTTCGCCAAGTCGAGGATTTGATCCACGAGCTCCCGTAGATGATTCGCCGAGGCCTCGATGCGGTGCACCGGCGCGGCCTGCCGCGGCGTCAACTCGCCGTAGAAACCATCGCGCATGAGATCGACGAAACCGACGATCGCATTGAGCGGGGTACGCAGCTCATGTGAGACATTGGCCAGGAACTCGCTCTTGGCTCGATTCGCACGCAGCAACTCCGCGGACAGCCGTTCCAGTTCACTGGACCGTTCCGCCACGCGACGCGTCAATCGCCGTTCGTGCGCGATGGACACCGCGAGCACGACGAGCGAGAGGATTCCCAATGCCCAAAGCCCGACCCGCATGGTCCGGTCGCCACCCGACGCCGCGAGTGCGCGATCGGCGAGATACAGCAACGCGATCACGAACGCGGCGACGGCTGTCACGACCAGTGTGGAGAAGCGGATCGGGGAGGGCATGGGGGATTAGACGCTAGACGCTGGACGTTAGAGAACTAACCGAGAATTTGTCGCCGTGCACGGCGGCTGGCTTTTGTGTTAGTTCCAGCGTCTAGCGTCTAGCGTCTAACGTCCAGCGTCTAATCCCCCATGCCTTCGTCCCAACACGATCGCCTGATCCGCCTCACGGAGTTGCTGGCCTCGCGATCAGCGCGGCATGGCGACTTTACCCTCGCCTCCGGGCGGCGCTCGAACCTCTATATCGACGCTCGGTTGACGACCATGCACCCTGAGGGCCTGGCACTGATCGGACCCGCTGGCCTCAGCAGCATCCGCGCGAGTGCCTGGGGTCGAGAGGTGGCCGCCGTTGGCGGCTTGACGTTGGGCGCTGACCCGATCGCGTATGCCATCAGCTATGCGAGCGCGCTCGAGAGCCCCACCCGGCTGATCCGCGCATTCACCGTCCGCAAGGAAGCCAAGGCACACGGAACCGGGAAGCTCATCGAAGGACCATTCGAGAGCGGCGATCGGGTCGCGATCGTGGAGGATGTGATCACGACGGGTGGCTCGGCCCGTCGTGCCGTCGAAGCTGTTCGCGCCGCCGGCGGAGACGTCGCCGGCGTCCTCGCCCTCGTCGACCGTGAGGAAGGGGGACGGGAGGCGCTCGAGGCGGATGGGTTACAGGTGGAGGTGCTGGTGAGGGCGAGCGAGGTGCTGAAACTGTTGAAGGTCGGGTAACTGGTGACGGGTTGGCCGGCGTCGGGTTCCGGGCGTGACCGCTGCGACAGTAGCGCGACACCATCCGGCGAACCGCATACAGGAACGGCCTGATGGCCGTCCTATGTGCCGGACGGGCGGCGAGGCTCCCGCAACGGCGAAAACGCGGCCAATACGCCAATGTACCTCTGTACGAGCTCGGCTCTGAACCGATTCAGCATCCGGCGCCCGTCATAGCTGTGCCGAAATGCTGGGACGGTGAGGCCGAGGTGGCGCAACAGGTGCCGGCTCAGAGCCTGGGGCGATGAGTATTCGAGCGCCGTCGCTGCCGCCGCGAAGGACACCCCGGGATTTTCGAGCAGCGCGGCCGCTTTGACGAGACGTGCCCAGGACAGATAGATCTTCGGCGACGGCAAGCCGGCGCGAGCGAATCGACTAATCAACGTCGACGGTTCCACCGCGAATAGGCGGCCGAGCTGCTGGACACGCACCACCGATTCGCCCACGGCGAACACCGTCGTGAAGAAGCGCCGACAATCGTCGCTCGCACCAAGCAGATCCTCTCCCATCTGCGAGATCGCCGTGGTCACGATATCCGCAGCGGAGGACCGTTCGGCGAGCGCATCGCGGAGCGTACGCCACCCGTCGGAAGCTCGGGTGTCGACGACGGTGCGGACGCCGCTGCGACCGAGCAATAGCATTGCCGACGGCGCCCCGTCCGCCGCTTCACTCAACAGTGCCAGCGCCGTGACGCCCGGAAAATCTCGGACTATTCGGGTCAGTCGACCCTCAATGCGAGGCGTGTTGTTCGACTGGCAGCAGGCGACTGAGATGACGACGGCCCGCGCGCTGCGGCCACGTACATCCGTCATGACTTCGTCGATCGAATCCCAATGCGCCAGCTCGTACGCACCGGTTCCAACCGCATCCACGCGACGGCGCTCTGATGCGGTCAGCATTGTCGAAACGAGCATGCGGGTGCGCATGGCCAGTACCATGCGGACGGAGAGTCAGAGGGGCGTCAGCGAGGGCTGGACGCTAGAGGCTATTTCGTCCGGACTATTTTCGCGCTCCACTCGGCCGGCTGATGCATGTATTGCGGCCTGCCATCGATCGTGGCGTCGATGTCGAAGACGGTGGCGGTATGACTCGAGAGAAGCACGCCGGTCGCTTGCTCGTAGTATTGCTGGATCGTGCCGCTGCCAGTGGCGTGAATGGTCACGAGGTCGGCGTGGCGGCGCGCTTCGCCGTCCCACGACTCGCTTTTGGTGTAGCTCACCATGATGGAGGGCGCGCCGGTCGTTGGGTCGGGTGTCACCGCTCCGACCGTGCCAACCCGAATCGTTCGCGTGGTCAGGGGAATGCCGCCCAGGCACGACGCCCGTGTCAGCGTGTCGGTCCATTGCGTGCCAGCCACAAAGGACCGGGGCCGATCCGTTGCAAGTGTCTCATCCGCTTCGGCGGGGCCCGGCGGCGGACAACCCGGCACTGCCGCGGAGTCGCCCGGACGGTGAACAGCGCCCGCGAGCGTATCGATTCGCGCGTCGAAGAACGCGACCTTGACGTCCGCCGCCCCGGTGTCCGCACCGCTGCGCGGTACCGAAGGTGCTGTTGCTGGCGATTCGGCGCTCGGTGACGTGGGCGCGGCCGAGGACCGGCTCGCAGTGCTCGCGGCGGCCTGAACGCGCGCGCTGACCAGAACGCTGTACCGGACCTGGCCGGCGACGCGCAGGAGCGGCCCCTCCCAATTCGCGTCATATGTCACCGTCGAGTGCGTCCTCACGGTGTCCGGGTGCGCAGCCGTATCGCGCGGTGAAGAGACGACACCGACGCTTTCGACATCGTAGACGAAGTGGCCTGGCGCGTAACGAGGCGGAAGGCGCGACGCGGATGCCGGTGCCGGCCGCGGCGCGCCGGCCGCGGGGGCTGGGCCGCCAGCGGGTCGCGGTACGCACGCGACTACAGCCGCGGCAATCGCCGCAGCTGTAGCAAGCGTGAAGAGAAGGGAAGCACGACGAAACACCGCACCCTCAATTTCCGGCCGCCGGTCTATAAGCCGGGTTCTGTCGGACACAAGATGCTGACTGCGTTCCCATGTCCGGACGGTCATTTCTCTCGGGATGCGGTCGCCCGCACCCTCTAGCAGCCTACCCGCGGCGTCTTGATCGGGGCGGGCCACCCCTCGCCGCATACTTGGCCTTGCTCCGACTGTGGTTTACCCTGCCACCCGCGTTGCCGCGAGTGCGGTGGTGCTCTTACCCCACCTTTTCACCCTTACCTGATCCCTCGATCGCTCGAGGGCCATCGGCGGTGTGTTTTCTGTGGCACTGTCAGTCACGCGAGTCATGTTGCCATGCCTCCTCGTGCCCAGGCGTTACCTGGCAGCCTGCCCTGTGGAGCCCGGACTTTCCTCGATCCGTCGACCGAACTGTTCGGCCTCCGTGTCGCGACCGTCCGACCGGCGGCGTCTGGGGGGAAATATAAGGCGGGTTTGGGGTCTGGGGTTTGGGGTTTGGGGAAAAACAACGACTGGCCACGACCCAAACGGGCGGCCTTAAGGCCGCCCCTACATGTTGCTGCGGGCGGCTCCTGAACGGAATTCGTCGACCCGGTTCTACGACGTCGGCAGAGCACTCCGGCGGTTCACCGTCCGCGCCGACATGTAGAGGCGGGCTTTAGCCCGCCCGCTGTTGTCGTGCCGTTGGTTGCTGTTCCCCCCAAACCCCATACCCCATACCCGCCGTTATGCCCAACTAATCCACCAACCGTAAGGGCATCACCAAGCAGAGATATTTCGCGGGATCGGACCACCCATCTGGCTCGATCGTCGCCGCGCGCTCGGGAGCCTTGAAAGTCATCTTCACTTCGTCGGTCGGCATGTATCGCAGGATCTCGAGCAGGTATGCGGCGTTGAAGCCGATGTCGAGCGGATCGCCAGTGTATCGGATTGGCAGCTCGTCCTGGGCCTCGCCGAGATCGGGGGTCTGCACGCTGAACTTGACCGAGCCGGCGTTGAGGGACATCCGGATCCGGTGGGTTTGGTCGGACGCGACGATCGCCATCCGGCGCAGCGCACCGGTCAACGCGCTCTTGTCCACCGTCGCAATGCGGTCGTTGTCGCGAGGGATCACCTGCTCGTAGTTCGGATACGGCCCCTCGATCAGGCGCGTAAAGACGGAGGTGACCGGCGAGCGGAAACCGAGATGGTTGTCACCGCGAGCGATCTCCAGTTCCTCCTCGGCCGGATAGAGGCGCCGTACCTGCTCCAGCGCTTTCGGTGGTACGATGAGGTCGCTCGACGCCGCAGCACCAGCAGCGAGTGGCTGATCCATCTTGGCCAAGCGATGCCCATTCGTCGCCACCATCCGCATGTGATCCGGCCGCAGCTCCCACAACACGCCGTTGAGAATCGGACGACTCTCCTCGGTCGACACCGCGAAGGACGTGTGCTGAATGAGCTTCTGCAGATCTCCGGACTTGATGCGCCATCCGTCCGTGAACCGGACAGCCGGGAAACTCGGAAACTCGTCGCGCGGAATACCGAGCAACTTGAAGCGCGAACGACCACAGTCGATCGTGATGCGCTGCTCGCCCGCCGCCGCGATCTTCACGGGAGCTGGCACCAGCTCACGCGCGATCTCCGTCAGCTTCTTGGCCGGGATAGTGACGGCGCCCGCGATCTCGACGTCCGCGCTTACCTCGGTGCTGACCGCGATGTCCAGATCGGTCCCCGACAGCCGAATGCCGCGGTCAGTGGTCTCGAGTAGGATGTTCGCCAGCACCGGCAGCGTCGTCTTGCTGGGGACACTAGCCCCGACGGCCGTGAGCCCCTCTTGTAGCTTTTCCCGCGTAATCGTCAGGCGCATTCCTACCCCAGCGGCGGTTACAGTTGGCAACTCGATCCCGTGCATTCACGCCGGGTGAGCGGCCCCTCTCGCTCGTGTCGTCCCGTTGACCGAGGGCAATCGGTACACACGTCTCCGAGCACAGTTACCGTGGCCGAAACACTTGGTCCTTGGACCGGCGCATGCTTTCCGGACTCGGCGGCCACCGTCGCACACCAGTGCTCCACAAATCGTGTGGTGCTTCTACTACCCTTTTACTTAAGATCTAAATGATAGTAGTCGTAGTAGAGGCTGTGGATCGTGTGCAAAGTCGCGGTAACTTATGATCGCTGCAGGTCTTTGCCTAGTCTGGCCATGTCGAAAGCTGTGGGAATCGGCCCGACTATCCACATCGACTGGCACTTTCCACGAGGACGCGTACCCCAGTCCGGAAACGCTGTGAACATACAGATGTTTATTTCCGCAGTTTTCCCAGCGTTGAACGCAGGTTTTCCACACGGCGAGCGAACTGGGTGTCGCGGCCAACCTCGGTCGCGACGCGATCGAGGCTATGAATGACAGTTGAGTGATCGCGGCCACCGAACGCGTTCCCGATCTCGACGAGTTGCAGGGACAGGAGCTCACGGCAGAGGTACATCGCGACCTGCCGCGGAGTCGTGAGCGCTTTTGTGCGCGTCTTCGACTTGAGTCCCTCGGATGTCACGCCCCACTCACGGGCGGCCGCATCCTGAATGGTCGGCACGCTGAGGCCAGCACTCCGCTCGCCGTCGTCACCCTGGAGTCGCACGTCGTCACCCGCAGCCCGCAGCTTATCTCGGAGTGCTTCGCTCGCCACTTGGACAGTGATCGCCCGGTGACCCAGGGAGGCATACGCCAGCAGTTTGATAATTGAGCCCTCGAGCTCACGGATGCTCGACCGGACATGCTCGGCGATGAACCGAATGACGTCTTCGGGAATCGTGTGCTCGAGGTGATCCAGCTGCGCTTTGTGTTGCAGGATCGCGATGCGATGCTCGAGGTCCGGCGCCTCGATGTCGGCGACCATCCCCCATTCGAAGCGACTCACGAGACGCGCTTCCAGTCCCGGGATCTCGCTTGGCGGGCGATCGCTCGTCAGGATGATCTGACGGCCGGCCTCGTAGAGCGCATTGAAGGTGTGGAAGAACTCGTCCTGTGTCGCTTCCTTCCCCTTGAGGAACTGGACGTCATCGATGAGCAGCATGTCCGTCTCGCGATAGCGCCGACGGAAGTCGTTGGTGGCGCGTACCTGAATCGACGTCACGAGCTCATTCGTGAACTGTTCGGTTCCGACATACGTGATGCGGGCATCGGGAGTGCGGCTCAACACCTCGTGCGCGACCGCCTGCATGAGGTGAGTTTTGCCGAGCCCCGTGTCGCCGTAGAGGAAGAGCGGGTTGTACGCCTTGCCCGGCGCTTGCGAGACGGCTTGCGCCGCGGCAGCGGCAAGCTCGTTGGACTTGCCGATGACGAAGTGCTCGAAGGTGTACCGCTCGCTCAGCGGCGCGACGTTCGCCCCGTTCTGGATCGCGGGGCGCTGAGTGGCGGGGGGCGCGACGAACAGATCCATCTGTGGTCGAAGCTTGCGTTCTTCGTGGACCTTGAACACGACGGTGACTGGCCGGCCCAATGCGATTGGGCCGTATGCCGACAGCAACTGCGAATGCTTCGAGTCGTTCCAATCAGCGGCAAACTGATCTGGCGCGCCGACCACGATTGTGGCCCCGTCGAAACGCAGCGCTTCAGTCGGCTCTAGCCAGGTGCGAAACGTCTGTTCGGTGAAGTCTTGCCGCGCGCGGTCGAGCAGGCGCGACCAGGCTTCTGCGGGGGTAAGAGAGTTGGATGGGTAGGCTACGTCGGGCATCGAAAATCGTGAGGGGCGGCGAAGATGGACCGCACCTGTGACAAAGTCAATCGCTTGTGAGTGAGGGGTTCACGTTCAACTTGATCCATGTCTCGTGGCCCCATAGCTTTCGAGGCTCTGCAACACGAAATGCCACGGAACGTGCTGATCGGCGCCCGGTGCCATCAAGGTAACATCCCGAGCCCGCCAACGATGTTCTGCCGTTAGCCGATGATACTTGGAGTAGTGAACCATGGGGAAACCCACATATCGCCCGCGTAATAAGCGCCGGATCAAGACCCACGGCTTCCGAACACGGATGGCCACTCGCTGGGGGCGAGAAGTGCTCAGCCGCCGACGCAAGAAAGGACGGAAGCGGTTGACGGTGCGACTCCCGAGCAAGTATTCGGGCGCGTAGTCGGTTTACGCGCGCGGACCGGCTCACTCGGTCGGCGGAACTTCAAGGCGTGCGCCTCAGGGGCACTCGGATTCGCGTTGAGGATTTCGACGTGCGTGCGGTGGTCACCGACCGCAAGCTGGCGCGCATCGGACTGATTGTGCCTCGATACAAGCACACGGCTGTCGATCGGAACCGGCTCAAACGCCGGCTGCGCGAGTTGGTGCGTCTACAGGTGCTGCCGCTCTGGCGGGAGCGCCTGCACGGCGTTCGCGCTGCGGATGTTGTGGTGCGCGCACTACCGGCGGCGTACCGGATGACCATGGCTGAACTGACGACGCGCATGGACTTCGTAGCGACAGTTGTCGGGCGGCGCCTCGCCGCCGAGCCCGGCGAGTGACGGCCGTGGCAGCACCCGGCGCTCCGCCCGTTCCGTCGCCCGAGCCCCGCAAGGGCATGTCGCACGTCATCGGTCGACCGCTGATCTGGCTGGTCAGGTTGTACCAGGTGGGCCTGTCTCCTCTGTTGCCTGCGTCCTGTCGTTATTATCCATCTTGTTCAGCGTACGCTTTGGAAGCGCTCCAGCGGTATGGAGCGTGGCGCGGGAGCTGGCTCGCCGTCCGGCGGATCGCGCGGTGTCACCCCTTCCACGCCGGGGGCTACGATCCCGTCCCCTGATCAGTCTGTAGACCCCATGACCCAGACACGCCGCTGGGTCCTCGCGCTCGCGTTGATTGCGGCGTTCTTGTTCGCCTACCAGTGGCTGTTTCCGCCGCCGAAATCACCGCGTCGATCGGCCGCGGCCGATTCCGCTGCGACTGCACCGCAGGGGACGACGGCATCCGGTGCCGCGACGGCACCGCCCGGCGCTGTGCCAAGTCCGTCGGCCATGCGAGCCGCCGCCCCGCCGGTCGCCGCGTTGCAACTGAGTGGCGGGGCTCCCGCCGTTCCCCCGGCCAAGCCCGAAACGCTCACGGTGACGACACCCACCGCGACAGTGGCATTTGCCAGCATTGGCGCGGCGCCCGTGACGGTCACGATGCGGGACTATCATGCGACGGTCCGCAACGTTGCCCAGCTATCTGCGTCCCCGCTCGTCCGGCTTGGTCAGGCAGGCGAAGCGCTCTTGAGCTACGCGATCGTCACGCCTCGCGACACCATTGCGCTCGACGGCGTTCCGTTTCGAGGGACGGTGTCCACGTCGCATGGCGTACCGACCGTAGAGTTTCAAGGTGATGTGCCGCGGCCCGCGGGCGGCACATTGCACGTGGCGATCACCTATGCATTCAACGGCGACGGTTACCTCAGCCGCGTCGCGGGAACGGTCGTCGGTTTGGAGGGTTCGCCAGCGGGCTACCTGCTCATCTCGCTGCCGACCGGGTTCCCCTCCTTCGAGGCCGACACGGCCGACGACATCCGCCAGCTCGCGTACTCGTACAAGACGCTTCGGGAAGACGCATCCAGCGTGGCGTTCTCTCGACTCCAACCGGACAAACCCGAGTTGATCCCGGGGCCGCTGTCGTGGGTGGCGGCCAAAGACAAGTACTTCCTCATCGGGCTTCTCTCGCAAGACACCTCTCGTACGCACCAGTTCGCGGAGATGCACCTCATCGGCGCGCCAAAGGTTGGTGGTGTCGAGAAGCAAGCAGCGGCCGCGGTCCTCCTCCCGCTTTCAGCGGCGCCGCCAGGTGCTGTAGCCGGCGCGTCTGCCTCTGAGGCGGCGACGTTCGCATTCCTGATGTATGCGGGACCGCAGGACTATCGCAGGCTGCGCGCCCTGGGACGCGGATTCGAGAATCTCAATCCGTACGGCGGATTCTTCCACATCATCTTCCAGCCGTTCGTGACGCTGGTAGTGGTCGCGATTCTTGGCATGCGCGATCTGCTGCACATCAACTACGGATGGATTCTCATCATCCTCGGCGTCCTGACCCGGGTGGTGCTCTGGCCGCTCAACCAGCGGGCGATCAGGACGAGTCTCAAGCTCCAGGCGGTGCAGCCCGAGATTCAAGCGGTTCAGACCAAGTACAAGAGCGACCAGGCTCGCATGCAGCAGGAGCTGATGCGCGTCTACAAGGAGCATGGGATGAGTCCCTGGAGCCCGATCGCCGGGTGCCTGCCCATGCTGCTCCCGTGGCCGATCTTCGGCGCTCTCTACTTCGTTTTCCGGACGACGATCGAATTCCGGGGTGTTCCCTTCCTGTGGATGCACGACATCTCCGTGAAGGATCCTTACTATATCATGCCCGTCCTCATGGGCCTGACCTCCTTCTTCGTGTCGTGGATCAGCATGCGCCGGATGCCGCCGAATCCACAGACCAAGATGATGTCGTACATGATGCCCGCCGTGATGACCTTCTTTTTCTGGAACATCGCGGGAGGACTGAACCTCTACTACTTCGTCCAGAACCTCGCCACCGTCCCGCAACAGTGGTATTTGTCGAACGAGCGCGCCAAGGCCGGCGGCGCCGGGACCGCCGGCGCGCAGTCCAAGACCGGAGCGCAAGGGGCGAAGAAGACCCCGCCGAAGCTCGCGGCGCGAAGCCAGGGGATGAAGGAGCAAAGAGGCTGAACTGACCGGTGACGGGTTAGGGTTAATACAACAATCGCGACGACAACGCTGGGCGGCCTGAAGGCCGTCCCTACATGTCGGTGTGGACGGTGACTCTGCGGAGCGCCGCGGCGACGATTGCCGGTGTCGGTCGACAAATCCGGATTTGACGTTGCCCGCAGCAACATGTAGGGGCGGGCTTCAGCCCGCCCGGTGTTTGCAGCGGATGTTGGAGTCACCCCAAACCCTAGACCCCAAACCCCAGACCCGCAGTTTCGTGCTTCTCCCCGACACCATCGTCGCTGTCTCCACTCCACCCGGCCGTGGTGCAATTGCGGTCGTGCGCCTGAGCGGGACGGAGGCACGGGCGATCGCGGGGGCGGTCGTGCGGCCGTGGCCTCTCGAGCCGGGTCGGGCACGACTCTGCGTAGTGGTCGATACTGCGGGAGTGGTGCTGGACCGACCGGTCGTCACGACCTACATCGCGCCGCGCTCCTACACGGGCGAAGATGTCGTCGAGCTGGCGACACACGGTGGCGTGATGGTGCCGACATCTATCGTCGCGGCACTCGTTGCAGCTGGAGCGCGGCCGGCCCTGCCGGGCGAGTTCACGCGGCGTGCGCTACTCAACGGCAAGATGGATCTGGCGCAGGCCGAGGCCGTGGGGGATCTCATCGATGCCCGCAGCGCTTCAATGCAACGGGCGGCCATGGTTCAGCTTGACGGGGGCCTCTCGCGTCGCGTCCGGGAGCTGCACGATGCCGTGCTCGAGGTCGAGGCGCTCGTGGCCTACGACATCGACTTCCCCGAAGAGGATGATGGGCCGATCTCCAGTGATCGTGTCCTCGCCGCCACGCGCCGGGCGGCAGATCAGGTGACTGGGTTGCTCGCGACCTCGCCCACCGGTGAATTGATCCGACACGGCGCCGTGGTCGTGATCGCGGGTCCGCCCAACGTCGGCAAATCCTCGCTCTTCAACGCATTGCTTGGGCGGGCGCGGTCGATCGTGAGCGACGTGCCAGGCACGACTCGCGATGCCGTGGAGGCGCTCGTCGAGCCGGCAAATGCGCCATTCCCGCTCCGCCTTGTCGACACCGCCGGTCTGCGTGACACCATCGATGCCGTGGAGCAACTCGGCATCGAAGTCAGTCGCCGCTCGCTCGCCGAAGCGCATGTCGTGCTCGCGTGCGGGGAAACCGTGGCGAGTATCCTCGACACCGTGACGCGGGTGCGCCCGCACACCGCGGCGCCCGTTGTCGGCGTGCGAACAAAATGCGATCAACGGGGGACCGCCGCCCTTCAGACGGCTGTCCCCCGACCTGTGCGTGCCAACGTGGCTGCCGAGTCGGCAGGCTCAATCGACGCCGCAGGCGGCTGGACCGACGCGGCGTCTTCGGATGGCGACGAGGGTGCGGCGACCGCCCTCGACGAGGGCGAGCTCCGGGATGCGGCGCGAGCGGAACTCCGCGTCATCGAGACCAGTGCCGAATCGGGGCGAGGCCTTCACGCCGTGATGGCAGCCGCCGTCCATGCCGTGGTTGCACAACACGGCGCGCCAGCCGTCGACGCGCCGATCATCACGCGCGTGCGCCAGCGGCGCGCGCTCGAGCGCGCGGCCGCGGAGCTCGCGGCCTTTCGAGAGGCGTGGACCGCGTGCACGCTTCCCGCGGTTGTTGCGGCGGTGCACGTGCGCGCCGCAGCGACCGCGCTAGAGGACATCATCGGCGCCATCGACGTCGACGAGGTGCTGGAACGCGTGTTCGGGGAGTTCTGCGTCGGCAAGTAGCGCGGCCGCTTCGCGGCCGAGAGAGGAGAACCACAGAAAGTAGAAAGTAGACAAAGCGCCTCGTGACGCTGCCCGCTCTCGTACTGACCGGCCACCTTCCCGAGCACATCACAAATTTGAAAGTAGAACTGCAAGCGGATGCGTGAGATGAGGCCCTCCGCCTTCGTCCGCTTTCTCTTGCATGCCTCGTTCTCTCGACCGACGCGGCCACGCTTCGAAGCGCTCTTGTCTACTTTCTACTTTCTGTGGTTCTCCTCTCTCGGCCGCGAAGCGGCCGTGTGGAGAACATCCGATCTTCCACATCGTCGGGCAACGTGACGCATCGATGCGAGCGCGCGCAAAAAAAATATTTTTTTCCCTCTACCCGATTTTCCGGGAACAATTATCTTCCCGCCCCAACAGATCCCGCGCCGCCACCCGCGCCTTGGCTGTTGATGCTCATCAATCTTCTTCCAGACTTTCTTTCAGTACTCAACAGCACCGATCGGATCGCCGCCTACCTTCGCTACTTCGACGCTCACCGCCCACTCCTCGACGCCTACTGGCGAAACTACGCGCTCGATCCCGACGGTCCGCACTTCCTCAATGTCGTGCGCGCGACTGCACTGGCGGACCGACCGGATCTGGCAGCGATGCTCGAGCGAAGCAATGTGGTGGCGCTTGCGCGCGCGACGGAAACGCAGTGCGCGGAGCTACTGGCGGCCAATGTCCCGGTCGACATCGTGCTCATGGTGGGCGTCGGCGCGGCGAACGCGGGCGAGTTGGTCGTCGACGGACGCGGCGTGGCGTTCGTGTGTCTCGAGCACTTCACCGGTGTAGCGAATCCCGAGACGCAGGGACTGGGTCTCGATTCCGAGCTCATTCCGTTATGGCTGGCGCACGAATTTGCGCACGCCATTCGGTATACGTCGCCGACGTCGCGCAGCGAGATGGCGAAGCTCGTCACCGAATCCGGCGGCAACTACTCGTATTGGGAAACGGGACGACAGGCTCCGCTGCGTGAGTTGATGCTCAACGAGGGGCTCGCCGTGCAGACGTCACGGGCGATCAGTCCCGGGCATGCGGCGTGGGAGTATTTCGGGTACGGGCGGCGACAGTATGCACGCATCCGTGAGCTCGAGCCGGTCCTGCAGCGGGTGACCGCCGGCGATCTGGACCGAACGGGCCTCGGGTTGCGACTCCGGTATCTCTCCGGGGGCGTCAGCGACCAGGCGCGCACGGTCGAGCGCCATATCCTGCCAGAGCGGAGCGGCTACTTCCTGGGCGCGCGAATGGTCGAAGCGGCGATTGCGGCCCACGGGCTCGCATGGTCGGTCCGCGCCAGTGCAGCAGAGCTCACCGGCGCCAGCAACGCAGCCGCGGCGAGCGCGTAGCGCTCGCAGAAAGGAGAAAGGCGAGAGGAAAAAGGGGACCTAAGGCCGATTGTCCTTGGTCTCCTTTCTCCTTTCGCCTTTCCCCTCTCTAGCGCCCCGCAGGGGCGCTTGGCATGGAACTTCCCCCTCTTCGCCGCCAGCTGATTGGGACTGAAGAGGCAGGGCGATGACGACGCTGCAACGCATCGAGCTGCAGTGTCCGGTGTGCGACACGCGGTTCGTCTCACAATCTGTAGTCGCGACGAACGCATTCGGCGGGAAGCGAACAGATTTCCACGAACGTGCAGCCGGGACGCAGCCACTACCGTATCTGGTCCACATGTGCAACCGCTGCGGCTACTCGGGTGCCGAACGAGACTTCAGTGAAGGAGTCGAGCCCAGCGCGGTGCTGAAGGAGCACGTCTGGAACGAGCTGGCGCCAACGCTGGCGTGCGCGACCGTGCAGTCGTCGGGGCCACACCAGCCTGGCGAGCCGCCGCAAGTCGCAGGATCGGCGAAGTATGAGGCCGCCGCAAAAGTGGCCGAGTGGCAATCAATGGAGCCCCGCTACATCGCGGACTTCTATTTGCGAGCCGCGTGGTGCTGTGTGGACGAAGGCGACACGGAAGCCGAGCGATTCTTCCGACGCAAAGCCGCGTGGATGTTCGAGCGAGCGCTGTCGTCCTTTGATGGGGTGGCCCGGGACGAGCGCTGCGTCATTACGTATCTGATCGGCGAGCTCTGGCGCCGCATCGGGGACGCCGGGGCCGCCGCCCAATGGTTTGCGCGGGTCCCGGAGGAAGTCGTCGATGGCCGGACTCAGCAATGGGTCATCGAGGCGGCGCATCAGCAGGGCCAGTCGCCGAGGGAGTGGTTTGCGTAGGGCTAGACGCTAGCGTCCAGCGTCTAGCGTCGAGCCCTAACAACCAACTCTCCTCGCCTATACTATTTGCGCCCATGAAAGAATACCAAGCCGTGATGCTGCGTCTCACGCACCATATGCAGGACGACGAGGACGCTCTCACGGACTTGTTGAATGAACGGATCCGCGGCGGATGGGAGCCAGCGCTGATCGCGCAAAGCGCGGCAGGCCCAGGCGGTGCAGCTGGCGGCGAGCGCCTGACCGTCATTTTCCAGCGCGAGACGACGGGCGCTGACGCGGCACATAGAGAGGAGAGGGCCTGAAAGGAGAAAGGAGACCACGACAGCAGCCGGCCTCGGCAATGGGTGGGCACCCATAGTTCGCCCCTTGTCTCCTTTCTCCTTTCAGGCCCTCTCCTCTCTATGTGGCGCGTCACCGCCCGTCCCCGTACTTGCGCTCTCTGGCGACCGTTGCAAATTCAAGTTTGCGCCTGAGTCGGATACCGAGGACAGAGCGCAGTCGCTCACCGAAGTTTCGCGACTCTACCCTGGTGCGAGGCCCCGTAACGCCTGCCCAGCGGACCGGCGTGTGACGAATACCACCCGGTCGCTCTATGCATCAGACGGAACGCGCGGACAACCGCCGGCCGATTTTTGTCGTCCACCCCATTCAACACAGGGCGTGTAGACGGACCTTGGCGTGGAACGCTACGCGCGCGCCTCCGACCAATGACAGCTGCATAGGCCAATCCCGTCTCGTGTACTCTCAACGAACAGGAGTCGACATGAAGCGATTCGCTGTCGTAGGGATGGCAGCCCTGCTGGCAATGGTGAGCACACTCATCGTGCCCGCCGCCGTCAGCGCCCAAGCGCTCACGATGCAAATGAGCAACGGCTGGAGCTTCGGTTTTTCGGGCAACGTCAACGCCTTTCTCGTCTACCAGCTCTCGAACGTGGGCGACTCGGGCAAGACGATCAACGGAGGACTAACGCCGGTCGAGGGAACCAATCCGCGAATCCGAACCGGCCTCCTCCCGGCGTTCGCCACCTTCGATGCCAAAGGCAAGGAGGGTGGCGTCAATTTGGACGTCCACTTCGGATTCGCTCCGGAGATCCAGAACGGCGGCGGAGCACTCGGCAACATTCACGACAACTTCGGGAATGGCACGCAGGCCGGTGCACAGATCGACATGCGGCAGGTCTACCTCACGGCCAGCGGGACGTGGGGACAGATCCTCGCCGGCCGCGAGATCGGCTTGTTCGACCGCCAAAATATTCTGCAGGACATGACGCTGTTCGGGACTGGAGCAACGGGCGGCAACATCGGCAACGGTGGAACGACCCTGGGCCGCATCGGCTACGGCTACGTGTACCCGAACTTCGTCCCCCAGATCACGTATAGCACGCCCTCGACGAACTCGGTCGTGTGGGATATCGGCCTCTTCGACCCGAGCGCCGTCGGCGGCGCGGGCGCGGGGACATCGGCTTTCATCTATAACAGGACGCCACGGCTGGAGTCCGAGCTCACCTGGACAAACAACTTGGGCGGCACGCCGCCACCGGCCGGGGCCACCGCGGACCAGCTCATGCTCTGGCTGGGCGGCCTGTGGCAGGAGACCTATGACTCGGCGAGTGGCGGGCAGTCGGTAACGTCGGCCGGCGGGGACGCCGGCGTGAAGCTCACGGTGTCCGCCGTCTCCATCGTGGGGGCGGGATACTACGGCAAAGGTATCGGTTCGACGCTGCTGCTCACGACGGCGCTGGCGACCGACGCCAGCGGAAACGCCCGCACGTCGTATGGTGGGTACGTGCAAGTCGTGCTCAAGTTCACGCCCCAATGGAGCATCGGCGGCAGCTTCGGTGGTGGCTGGTTGAACGAGACCAGCCAGGACAAGCTCGACCCGGTGAACGGCCCGCTCTTGCTCAAGTACAACGTCGACGGCGCAGCGATCCTGACATACCAGTGGACCAAGGCGCTGCGCTGGGTCGGCGAATACGACTGGACGCAATCGAAGAACCAGGGCGGCCAGCTGAACCCTGCGGAGTCGATTACGGCCAGTCAGTTGTCGACCGGCTTTATGTTGTTCTTCTAGGGCCCGGATTCGAGAGAGGCGCAGGTGTGCAACGCACAGACCGACCCCAGGCTCGTGGGTGATACCATGACCGGCAGACGGGTTCCACCGTCGGCGTCGTTCGTGCGCTCGACGCTGCCGCTGCATGCCAGCGCCATCGGCACAGAGCGAAGCCCACCGGGTCTGCCGCGCGAAGCGCTCTCGGCAAATCACGCTCGGCGACCCCAAGCGGATCGGTCACTTACTCTTTCAAAGGCGGCTCTCATGATTCAGTACGCACGCCCGACACAAATCGGCGCGCTGCTCGCCGCGACACTCGCGGCCAGCGCGCCCGGTGCGGCGCAGGATCTTGGGGCCATGACCCAGAATCCCAGTCAATGGGTCATGACTGGTCGGACGTACGATCTCAATCGGTACAGTCCGCTGACCCAGATCACGACCGCCAACGTCACTCATCTGGTTCCGGCGTGGAGCTTCTCCGTCGGCACGCTGCGCGGACAGGAAGGGAATCCGCTGGTCATCGGCAGCGCGATGTACCTCTCGTCATCGTTCCCGAATAAGGTGTACGCGCTCGACCTCACGAAGGACGGCGCACCGCAGATCTGGCAGTACACGCCGAGTCAAAACGACTCCGCGATCGCCGTCGCGTGCTGCGACGTCGTCAATCGGGGACTCGCGTTCCATCCGCCGACCGCCGACCATCCGGCGGGGATCTTGTACATCGAGTTGCTCCAAGGTGATCTGCTCGCGCTCGACGCGAAGACCGGGAAGAAGGTGTACCAGGTCAACAGCGCCAACTTCCGGAAGGGCGAGACGATGACCAACGCCCCTCTTGTAGTCCGCAACGTCGTCATCACCGGCATCTCCGGAGGTGAGTTCGGCGTGCGCGGGCGCGTAACGGCCTTCGACGCCCTGGACGGACATGAGCTGTGGCGCGCTTATAGCACGGGCCCTGACGCCGACGTCAAGATCGAGGGGGTCCCGAACGAGAACTATGAGTCAATGAAGGGGAAAGACCTCGGTGTCTCCACCTGGCAGGGTGACCAGTGGATGCGCGGCGGGGGCACCACGTGGGGATGGTACTCCTACGACCCTGAGCTCAATCTGTTCTACTACGGCTCGGGAAACCCAGGAACCTGGAATCCCGATCAACGACCCGGCGACAACAAGTGGTCGATGACGATCTGGGCTCGCAACCCGGAGACCGGCGTCGCGAAGTGGGCGTACCAAATGACGCCGCACGATGCGTGGGACTACGACGGGGTCAACGAGATGAACCTCGCGGAGCTCACCTTCAACGGCAAACCCACCAAGGTGCTCGTGCACTTCGATCGGAACGGGTTCGGCTACACGGTGGATCGGACGAACGGCAAGGTGCTCGTCGCGCAGCCATTCGGCCCGGTCAACTGGGCCAAGAGCATCGACTTGACCACCGGGCGCCCGGTCGAAGACGCGACCAAGCGGACGACGGCCAAGGGCAACACTGAAGGCATCTGCCCAGCCGCGATCGGGTTCAAGGACCAGCAACCGTCGGCGTACTCGCCGAAGACGAAACTCTTCTACGTCCCGACCAACAACATCTGCATGGACTACGAGGGCGTGGACGTGAAGTATCAGGCCGGCCAGGCGTACGTCGGCGCGATCGTGCGCATGTTCCCGGGCCCCGGCGGCAATCGCGGCGACTTCATTGCCTGGGACGCGACGACCGGCAAGAAGGTGTGGGACGACAAAGAGGGACTCGCTGCATACGGTGGTGCCCTCGCCACCGCCGGCGACCTCGTGTTCTACGGCACGATGGAAGGGTGGCTCAAAGCGGTGGACGCGCGAACGGGCAAGCAGTTGTGGAAGTTCAAGACCCCCTCCGGCATCATCGGCAACCCAATGACCTACGTCGGGCCTGATGGCAGGCAGTACGTCGCGGTGCTTTCAGGGATCGGCGGATGGGCGGGGATCGGCGTCGCTGCTGGTATCGGTGCCGAAGACCCGACCGCGGGACTCGGCGCCCTCGGTGCGTTTGGCGACGCCGGCGGGTTCTCCACCCAGGGCGGCGTGCTCACCGTTTTCGCGCTGGATAACGCGGGCGCCGCGAGCCACGCCGCCGCGGCCAAGGGACGATAAGCAGGTGGCCAGGGGTCGCTCCGGCGACCCCTGGGAGGAAGGTTGCAACAGGACGTCGAATCGGGTGCCGCCCGATGGCTTGAGCGGCACCCATTGCGTCACGGCTTTCGTGGGTCGGGGCAGGAACACGGAGGATGAGGACACGCGTGTCGCACTCGCTCAACAGTCTCTGCTTTCGGTGTGCGGCGATTGTCGCGTCGCTGTGCGCGGCGTCTTCGCTGAGCGCGCAAGCGGACGCCCTCGGGTCGCCGCGGGCACCGCACGCGTTCCGCGTGTGCTCCGACCCCGACAACCTCCCGTTCTCGAACGAGCAGCAACAGGGGTTCGAGAACAAGATCGCCACGGTCCTGGCCAAAGACCTCGGCGACAGCCTGTCCTACGTATGGTGGCCGTCACGCCGCGGATTCGTGCGGATGACCCTCGGCGCCTACCAATGCGACATCATCATCGGCACCCCCCAAGGCTATGACCTCGTCCTGCAGACCAGGCCTTACTACCGGACGGCGTACGTGGCATTGACGCGTCGCGACCGCCATCTCCGGATCGCATCGCTCAATGACTCGATACTCAAGTCGCTGACGATCGGCGTCAACACCATGGGAGACAATTACGAGAACACGCCCCCGGCGCACGCGCTCGGCGCACGTGGGATCAACCAGCATATCGTCGGCTTCCCAACCTTCTACAACGCCGAGCAACGGCCGGGCGACATCGTGGAGGCCGTGGTCAAGGGGACGATCAATGTGGCGCTCGTGTGGGGTCCGGTTGCGGGCTACTTCGCGAAGCAATCCAGTGTCCCGCTCGATATCGCCATCCTGCCGGACACAGATCGAGTAACCGGTTTCCCCTTCTCGAGCGCGATGGCAATCGGCGTCCGGCGTGCCGATCCAGGGCTGCGCGACACGCTGAATGCCGCGCTCGACCGGCGGCGCGCGGATATCGACGCCATCCTGCACGATTTCGGTGTCCCGCTGCTGCCGCTGACGAACACGTCCCAGTGACACAACAACCGGCCAGGAATCGGCTCGGCGCCATCGGCATCGCCGTGCTCGCTGCCGTTACGGTGTCGGCCGCGAGTGCTCCCGGGAGCCTCGTGATCGATCGACAATGTAGCGGCGACGCATGCGTCGCCGTTCGGGCAGACAGCATCGACCACCACGCGGTGAATGCGGTCGTGTACAATGGATGGAAGATGTTCGAGGTCTATTGCGCCCGTTGCCATGGAGAGGACGCAGTCGGGAGCAGCTTTGCGCCCGCCCTCATCAAGTCCGTAGGTCCGGACGGGCTGATTAATCATCGTGCTTTCTTCGAGACCGTGACTCATGGCCGTCCGGCCAAGGGCATGCCGACGTGGGGGAACCTGCTGTCGCCCGAGCAGAAGGAGGATGTCTGGAATTACCTGCGTGCGCGCGCTCTTGCCGGACTCGCGCCGGGCCGACCGCACATCAAGCCCGGCGCCAACCGTGACTCGACCGTGCTGCCTGCGGCCGTCGGGCAGGACACCACCTGGCCGGGCCCGCCCGCCAATTCGTAGACTACCTGACATGACCCGATCGCTCTCGCGCCTTCCAATCCACTCTCGTTTCTCCTCACCCCTCACTTCTCTCTCGATCGCATTAGCGATCGCGGCGTGTACGGGAGAGTCGTCACGCAGCGCGGCGACCTCGCAGACGACAGAATCGACCAGCGTCGCTAGCGCCCAGTCGCCGACGCAACACGTGACGCTGTTGGTGAGCAACGAAGGCGCCAACACGATTTCCGTCGTCGACGGGGCGACGGATTCGGTCGTCCAGACGATTCCGGTCGGGAATCGTCCGCGAGGCATCGCGCTGAGCCCGGACAGGAAGACGCTGTACGTCGCCTTGGGGCGCGACAATGCGGTGGGGGTCATCGACGTCACTACACGCCGCGAAACCGATAAAATCCCGGCGGGTGGTGACCCTGAGCAAGTGGCGGTGTCGCCGGATGGGAAGACCTTCTACGTGTCCAACGAGGACCCGGGCAAAGCGACGGCCGTTGACATCGCGACCAAGAGGGAAGTTTTCAGCGTACCCGTCGGGAAGGAGCCCGAAGGGGTGCTCGTGACGCCGGACGGACAGTACGTCTACGTCACCAACGAGACCTCGAGCAACGTCGTCGTCCTCGACGCCCACACCGGAAGGCAGCAGACGGTCTTCCCCGTCGGCGCGCGCCCACGCTTCGTCGCATTTTCCTCGGACGGCGCGTGGGCGGTCGTGACGTCGGAGTCCGGTGGATCGGTCACGGTCGTCGATCTCCCCCGGAACGTACCGCTCAAGACCGTCCCAGTCGGCGATAGCACCCGGCCGACTGGCGTCGCGATTTCGCCCGATAGCCGGACGGTCTATTTCGCCAATGGCCGCGCCAACCGGGTGTCGGTCTTCAGTCTACCAGCCATGGCCGTCACCGACACGATTCCGGTCGGCCAGCGCCCGTGGGGAGTTGCGCTCACGGCTGATGGCAACACGCTCTATACGGCAGATGGCAAATCCAATCAGATCAGCGTAGTCGACGTCCTGCACAAGAAGGTGGTGCGGACGATCCCCGTCGGCGAAAGGCCGTATGGGGTGGTCATTGTGAAGGGCCCTTGACGGCGGGATCAGGGTCCGGGGACAACATATACGTACGTCCCCGGCATAGGGTGGGCGGGCTGAAGCCCGCCCCTACATGTCGGCATGAACGGTGAAACTCTGGGGTGCCCTACCGGCGCCTGACATCGACCGTCGACGAATCCGCAGGTGACGCCGTCCGCAGCAACATGTAGGGGCGGGCTTTAGCCCGCCCGCTGTGTGGTTGTCGTTCCTGGGACCTGGTCCCTCGCACCTGACGCCTTGTTCTGCGTGCCCCGCGCGGGGCCCTATTCGTCCCCAGAGTACCTTGCCTACCGCGCCAGCCCCCGATCTCGCCTCACCCCAATCGCTGCTTCCGCTGCTCGTCGTCGACGACGACGAGGACATTCGTCGGACGTTCGCACAGATCCTCGGTCGCGCGGGGCATACCGTCGATACCGCCGCGTCCGGGGAGGCAGCGATCGAGGCCCTCGGTCGCGAGCAGTTCGCCGCTGTACTCTGTGACGTGCGGATGCCGGGCATCGACGGGCTCACCGTATTGCGGCACGCGCGCGCTCTCGATCCCCAGGTCATGCTCATCGTGATCTCGGCGGTCGACGACGCGGCGACTGCCCTCGCAGCGCTCCGGGCGGGCGCCGCCGAGTACCTCACCAAGCCGATCGACCGGGCTGCCCTCGAGTCGACAGTCGCTCGAGCCCTGGCCGAGCGGGAAACCACGCAACGCCGCACCACCGCCGCGATCCAGGAAGCCGTCACGACGCGAACCGCTGCGCTCGAGCGCGAGAAGGCGTCGCTGCACCAGCGCAATGTCGGCATGGCGGAAGCCCTGGTCCGCGCCATGGAAGCACGCGATCCGTACCTCAAAGGGCACTCCCAGCGAATGGCTTCGGTCGCCGCCGACATCGCCCGCGCCCTCGGCCTCGATGCCGACATGGTCGACGCCGTGAGCCTGGCGGCTCGATTGGCGGACGTCGGGAAAATCGGCACGCGCGAGAGCGTCCTCCACAAGCCGGGACCACTCACGCCCGACGAGTACGATCATGTCCAGGATCACGTGCGGATCGGCCTCGAGATCCTGAGTCCACTGGACCACCTTGGTCCCGTCCTGGACTATGTGCGCGATCACCACGAGCACTTCGACGGCAGCGGGTACCCGCGTGCGGTTGAGCGGGAGGCCATCTCGATCGGAGGCCGCATCCTGACAGCGGCGGACGCCTTCGTCGCCCTGACGTCTCGTCGATCCTACCGTGAGCCGTTGAGCCCACCGGACGCGTTGCGCCACCTGCGGAACTACGTGGGCCGACTCCTCGATCCCACCGTGTTTGCCGCGTTGGTCCAGGTGATGGGGCGGAAGAGCGACGGGACGAAGCGACGGGGAAAGGCCGTTACGTCGTAGCCTCGATACGTGCACCGTCCGCGCTGAAACCCGCATCGAAGAGGATGGCGGACGGGAAACGACTGGCGAGTCGGCGCACGAGCGCGGCGCTGGTGTCGGGATCGGGCACAATCGCGTAGACGGCCGGGCCCCACGAGCTCTGTCCGACGCCGGGCGCACCCCAGGCGGCGAGGCATTCGACAATCGCCGTGCTCGCGCCGCCCGCGTAGGCGCCACCCTGTGCGGCACTGAACCACCGCCCGTTGATGGATTGAATCTCAGTCAATGCCTCGCCAAACCCAACGAGGTCCCCGTCAGCGAGCGCCGGCAGGAGTGCCATGAGCACCAGGTGTGCGACACGTTCCGCCTCGTGCACCGGTGGCATTGGAAGTCCGGCGAACGCCGCCGCTTCGGCGGCCCCGCTGAGGCCTGGCTCACCGGGCGGCAACGCCAGCACACACCGCCACGGCTCGGGAATCGCCAGGCGGGCGAGGAGTGGTGCCGGTCGGTCGACACCAGGCTGGCGCCCGCCTTCGACAATGAAGCCGCCATGCTCGAAGACGTAGGTCCCAATTGCGGACCGCCGGGCTCGCCCAAGGACCACGGCGAGCCCGCGGGCGTCGCATGGCAGGCCATACAAGTGGGCCACCGCCCGTGCCGCGGCGAGCGCGACTTGCGTCCCGGACCCGAGACCGCGGTGGGCGGGGAGTACCTGGTGCAGCCTGATGTGTGCGCGCTCCGTGATCCGGTAGTGTCGGAGCACGCGTTCGACGGCGTGCGCCGCCACGCCACGGGCCTCGTCGACGGTGCTTGCCGCATCGATCTGCCCCGCGTCTGCAACCACGACGATATCATGCGCGCCGGATGCGGTCAGTCGCACCGTGGGCGGCTGCACTCCCACGCCGATCCCACCGTAGTGACGGCCGAGCGATCCACCGAGATCGAGCATGCCGAGGTGCACACGTGCCGGCGCGTCGATCGTGACGCTCGCGTGGACCGTGTCGCGTTCTGTCATGCAGGACCAACTGGTGAGGTCCGCACGTACTCGGTCAGGAGCGCCATCGCCTCGCGCTCGCGAGCTCCGGCGGTCTTGTCGACGATGGTCTGCAGTCGAGCAAACGCGGCGTCGATCTCGGACCGCGGGATGAGGTGCAACCGTGTGGCCAGGATCGCCGCCTCGAGAATCGCATTGCGGGCGCGATTGAACCCGATGAACTCCCGCCGCGCGCCTTGGTGGACGACCGTCGTCTCGATCCGAGAGCGTGGCGGCGTTGCATCGATCGATCGTACTTCGAGCTCGCGCCAGGAGCATGCCGCGTCCAGCACTACTCCCCGAACGACGCTGGCCGGGAACGACGCATATTGCGGGTTGGAGATGGCGGCCTGCGCGAACAGCAACACGTCGTCCGTGAGATTGACCACGGCCACCCCGGTGGCGCGCACATTGCGAAATGTTGTCGTCTCGAGGAACGGCTTGATGACGATGCGCTCCTCGCCCCACTCGACCCCCATCGGCGCGAAGTTGATCGAGCCCTCCGGGTCCATCGTGGTGATGATCGATTCGATGATCATGCGATGAGACATCCGTCGGCCACTTCGTCCGCCACCAGTTGTCGGAACGCCTTCTGAACGCGAATGGTGAGCGGCCCGATGGCTCCGTCGCCGATCGCCGTCTCATCGACCGCCGTCACAGGGGCAATCTCACGAAGGGAGCTCGTGAGAAACATCTCGTCGGCGTCGGCCATTGCGACAGGCGACACCGGGGATTCGTCCACGCCGATCGCGAGCCTCGCGAGAATGTCGAGCACCGTCGCTCGCGTAATGCCGAGCAAGACACCACATCGAGCGGGTGGGGTATGAACGACCCCGCGCGTCACCAGGAAGATGTTGCTCGAGCTGCCTTCGGAGAGGTGCCCGGCGGTGTCGAGGAGCAACGCGTCATCGGCGCCTCGGGCGCGGGCGGCTGATAGCGCGACCACGGCATCTGTGTAGGCCAGGGTCTTGAGTCCCGCCGTCGGCGAGTATTCGTTCCGACGTCCGTCGGCGATGCGTACGCGCAATCCCTGCTGCGCCGTCGGGAGCGGCCCAAGTCGATCGACCAGCAGCACCGTGGTCGGGTGCGCGTCTCCGCGAGGTGCGACGCCGGCACCGGGACCTCGCGTCACGGTCAGTCGCACGGACCGATCCGCTCGTGCCCTGCGGAGCTCGCGCACGGCGTCCGAGAGCGCCGCATCCGAGATGTGCGGGAATCGGGAGGCCGAGCCGCTCTGCCGTCGACGCCAGTCGGGCGAGATGTGCATCGAGGCGGAAGATGGTGCCTGAGTATGCCCGCATCGTCTCGAAGCATCCGTCGGCGAGTGTAAAACCACGATCCATGACGGATATCGCCGGAGTTTGTGGGTCGACCGGCAGGCCGTTGACCCAGCAGAGCGGCGGGAGGTCAGCCGGTTGGTCGGTGCGTGGCATGAACCCTCAGCGCACGATGGTGACGGGCGGCGGCACCGTGTCGAGTCCAGGGTCGTCACCGCGGCCGGCGCGGGCTGTCCCCGCGGCCGACCGCCGACCGTCAGCCCGATCCGGGAGCGTTGCGCGGCGTGGGTCCTGTTGCCCGAGCCAACCGTGCAGGAACGTGTCGAGCATGGCGTAGCCGTACTCCGTGAGGGCGGACTCGGGATGAAACTGCACGCCTGTGACCGGATGCGTGCGGTGCTCGACCGCCATGATTTCTCCGTCATCGCTCGTCGCAGTGATGCGGAGGCTGTCGGGGATGGTCGAGCGATCGATGACCAGCGAGTGATAGCGTGTCGTGTGCAGCGGCGAGGGCAGGCCGGAGAAAATGCTCGTGCCGTCATGCGTGACGCGCGACACCTTGCCGTGCATCGGGTGTCCGGCGCGGACGATGCGACCGCCGTAGGCCGCGCCAATGCATTGATGCCCAAGGCACACACCCAGAAGCGGTACCGTCGCCCCGAATCGTTGTACCACCGATGTCGAAATGCCGGCTTCCGCCGGCGTGCATGGACCGGGCGACAGGATGATGTGCGTCGGGTGCAGGGCCGCGATCTCGTCCAGGGTCATTGCGTCATGCCGGCGCACGACCGCGTCTTCCCCCAACTCGCGGACGTATCGTGCGAGGTTGAAGACGAACGAGTCGTAGTTATCGATGAGCAGGATCATAGTCGAGCGCGCCGATCAGCGCGCGAGCTTTGTCCAGCGTCTCATGATACTCCGCTTCGGGCTCGGAGTCGGCGACGATCCCGCCGCCAGCGGAGAAGTACGCGCGGCCGTCGCGGACCAGGTACGTCCGGATGACGATGCTGGTGTCTGCGGCACCGGTGCCGCTCACGTACCCGAGCGCGCCGCAATACACGCCGCGCCGCGACGGCTCGAGCTCGGCAATGATCTCCATCGCCCGCACCTTGGGCGCACCGGTAATCGAGCCACCGGGGAATGCTGCGCGCAGGAGATCGATTGCGTCGTTGCCATCGGCCAACTGACCAACCACGGTCGACACGAGGTGGTGCACGGTGGAATAGTGCTCGAGGGTGAACAGCTCCGGCACCCGAACCGACCCCGGACGGCACGCTTTCGAAAGGTCGTTCCTCAGCAGGTCGACGATCATCAGATTTTCCGCGCGATCCTTCTCACTCTCGGTGAGGGCTCGGCCCAGGTGCGCATCGTGCTCTGGGCCGATCCCGCGCGGAGTCGTGCCCTTGATCGGCCGCGTCTCGACGTTGCCGGCGGCATCGACGCGAATGAATCGTTCCGGTGAGGCGCTGACGATGGCGAACTGTGGCGTCTCGAAATAGGCCGCAAAGGGTGCCGGGTTGAGCGTGCGCAGATGGCGGTAGAGCGAGATCGCGTCCACGGTGAGCGCGGCCTCGAATCGCTGGGAGAGGTTGGCCTGGAAGATGTCACCGGCCAGGATGTACTCGCGCACGCGCGCGACTGCCTCCAGGTAGCCGTGATGCGAAAACGAGGACACGAGCCCGCGGTGGCCGGGCACGGGGAAAACAGGAGGCTGTTGCCGGTCACCGCCGCTTGCGGCCCGCGGCATCGCGTTCGCCGGTGCGGGGTCTGCAGCCGGCCGCTCTGCGGCGACCATCCCATCGCCTGCGAGGCGGTGACGCACCATGGCCAGTCGTTCGCGGGCCCGCGCGCGGCGTGCATCGGGATCCGTCTCTGGGGCGCCAGTCGACAGGATCCACGCGCGGGCGGCACGATGGTCCCACGACACGACCCAGTCGTAGAGCCCGAGCACGACGTCGGGGATGTTCAGGTCATCGTGGAGCGGTCTCGGGAGCCGCTCGAGCCACGCCCCGTAGTCGTACCCGACATACCCGGCCGCCCCTCCCTGAAACGGAGGCAGTTCCGGGACCGCCTCTGCGCGGAACGGCTCCAACAGTCCGCGCACGATCAGCAGCGGGTCGTCACCGGTTTGTCCCGCGCCGTTGTCGGGCCCCGTCACCCGGAACTCGTCATCGGTCACCCGGCTGTGGCGCTTCCCTGAGCCCCGATCCCCAACCCCTAACCCCGCCGTTCTGCTCTTCACCACCGTCCGCCCATCCTTCGCGACCACGACCGTTGAAGGGTCGGCCATCAGAAACGAGTACCGCCCAAGCCGAAGCGGATCGATTGCGCTATCGAGCAGCAACGCGTACGGCAGGTCGTGCACGCGATCGAGGGCCTCGAGGGGATCAGGGAGGAGCGTGAGCTCCTCGACTTCGAGCAAGCCTCGCACGGGCGTTACGACTCCGGCTCCGTCCGCGTTCGTCGTGCGGTCACGCGGAGGTGTTCGCGACGTGGATCCTCGACCGGCGTGAGGTATCCCCACGCCAGCGACCCCTCCTGGCGGTATGTCTTTCCCAGCGTGATCGCGAGCTTCGCTTTCGCCAACTCCTTTCCCAGGTAGAACGCGTGGGTCGCCTCGCCGACTGCGAGCTGCGAAAAGATCTCGTGGATGTCTGTGCCGCGGACGAAGCGCTCGCTGTTGAGCACCGTAATGGTGTCGCGGTCGGTAAAAATGCGAAAATTCGCGTCGGTGATCGATGCCTGCAGCGCCCGCAACTCCGCCTCGGAGTAGGCGAGGATCGCCGGGTCCTTCACCGTCACCAGCCGGTCGTCGATGTGCTTGGGTACGCTCCGCTTCGTCACCGCGTAATGCATGAGACGCCGTGCGATGTCGATTTCACGAACCGCGCCTCGTGCCCACGGGATCACCTCAGTCGTGAGCACAGCGCGAACGCCCAGCTCCTGACAGATGGCGATGAGGAGAGCGTGTACGCCGGTCGTGTCGGCGGCGGTGAGCTCGCTGATGTTGCCGATGCCCATGAGCAGAGCGGCACCCGGATAGCGGCGATGCACTTCGGCGTATCGCTCGATCGACGCTGCGAAGCCGAAGCCGATTGGCTCGATGATCGGGTCGATGAAGTACTCGACGCCCCAGCGCTCGAGCGCTGCGATGCTTGGGTCGAGCGTCTCGATGCCCCCGCCGAAGCTCGGGATCACGACGGCGCGCGTGCCGGTGCCTGCAAGATCGCGTGCGACAGCAAGGTTGGTATCATTGACACTGAACACGAGACGGGCCCCCGCCTCGACGGCCCGGCGGATCTCATCGACATCGAAGGAGTCGACACTCACGCGCATCCCAGCCGCGACGAGCTCGCGCACGATGTCGCCCAGACCGGGAAACGTCAGACCGGGCGTGCACCCGATATCGATGACGTCCGCCCCCGAGGCGTGAAAGTACTGCGCCATGTCCATGACCTGCTTCGGCTCGAGACGCGGCGCGTTGTTGATCTCGGCGACGATCTCGATGTTCCACTCCCCATACCCAGCCACGAGCGGCGCCCGCCCGAAGTACTCGGGGATCTCACGCAGGTCCTTCGGACCGCGGACAACCTGCGTGTCCGGACCGGCAGTCGCGATGATGCGCTCGGCGAGCGGGGCGAGGTCGCCCTCGCACAGGCCGGGGATCATCACGAGATCGACCTCGCTCGGCACCTCGAGAAAGCGGCCGATCCATGTCGTCGTCATCAGCGCGGCGACCGTGATCTTGAGGACCGCAACCGAGTAGCTGAACGATGGCGCCATCTCGGCCAACGTCGCTCGCAACGCCGGCTCGGCGAGCCGGCCCGTGACGAAGAGCACATGGCGCGGGCCGGCCGCGGACATGGGAAGGCCGGTCAGCGCCGATCGCCGCTCTGTACGAACTTCTTTGGATTGCCCTCGAGCGCGCCACCGACAGCCGGACGCCACAGGACGCTCTCTTCGATCTTGCGGGCAAGATCGAAGTCTTTGTCGGTGATGCCGCCGGCGCTGTGTGTCTGGAGCTTCACGCCGACCCGCGCCCAGGTGACGCTCAGGTCAGGGTGATGGTTGGCCGCCTCGGCGACGAACGCGATGGCATTCACGAGCATGAGCGTGATCGGCCATCCGTCTGTCTTGTAGTAGCGGCGGATCCATCCGTCCTCATAGTACCAGCCCGGCAACGTCGCGAGCTTGGTCTCGATTTCCTGCTCGGTGAGCGTCAGTTCGAGTTTAGACATGGAGGGAACCCTGGACGTTAGACGTTGGACGCTCGACGCTAGGCCTTGGACGCTGGACGTTGGACGTTGGACGTTGGACGCTAGACGTTGGAGGACAAACGTGAAGTCAACTAAGTCCGCCGTCGCTGGCCCTCGAAGTTGTTCCAGCGTCCAGCGCCTAACGTCTAGCCCATGACCACCCCACCGTTCACAAAGATAGTCTGGCCTGTCAGAAAGGCCGCGGCGGGCGAGGCCAGATACACTGCGGCAGCTGCGACGTCGTCGGGAGTTCCCCAGCGCCCAAGTGGCGTGGCTGCGGCGACCGAGTGGCGGCGAGTCTCGTCCAGCTCGCTCGCAAACGCCGTGTCGATCCAGCCCGGGGCGAGCACATTGACGCGGACCTTCGGCGCAACAGAGCGCGCGAGAGACTTGCTGAAGGCAAGCACGCCTCCCTTCACAGCCGCAAACATCTGCGGGTTCCGGCCTTCCATGCCTGTGAGCACATGGTCCCAGCTCATGTTGATGATGAGACCGCCCGCCGGCTGTGCTTCGAGGGTGCGCGCTGCATGCCACGACGCGATGATTGTTCCTCGCAGGTCGACGGCCAACAGGAGATCGAGCTTAGCGGTCGCAGGGAGATCCGCGCCAGGTCCGGTCAGGATGTCGGCGCCGGCATTGTTGATCCACACGTCGATCTTGCCGAGGTCACGGTCGAATGCACGCGTGAGCTCGTGCAGGCTGTGCTCGACCAGCGCGCCGTCCGCCAGGTCGAGTCGTGTGACGGTTGCGCGTCGGCCTGACCGACGAATCATCGCTGCCGTTTCCTGGCCTCCGGCTTCGTCGTGCGCGAACGTGAGCGCGACGTCGGCACCGGCAGCCGCGGCCGCGACGCCGATGGCGCGGCCGATGCCACTCGACGCACCGGTCACGAGAACGGTGAGACCGGCGAGGGAAAAGGGAGGCGCGTTAGGTATGGCAGGCATGGCAGGTATGGCAGGCTAGACGCTGGACGTTGAGTATTAGACGCTGGACGCTAGACGCTAGAACTAAACACAAGGGCCTGTCACAGTGCACGGCGCCAGACCCCCGGTTAGTTCTCCAGCGTCTAGCGTCTAGCGTCCAGCGTCTATTGTTTCCCCCCATGCGTCTCCTGATCAGCGTCCGCAACGCGGACGAGGCGGCAGTCGCGGTCGACGCGGGGGCCGACATCGTCGACGCCAAGGATCCGGCGCAGGGTGCGCTGGGGCCCGTGACTGCCGATGCACTCGCCGCGATCGCGAGGGCCGTGGCTGGCAGGCGGCCGGTGAGCGCCGCCCTCGGCGATCTGGGCACCGATCACCCTGCGATCGCGATCCAGGCCGCGGCGTGTGCTGCGGCGCGAGCCGGCGTCACCGTAGCGAAAGTGGGTGTCGATCCGCGAACCCCACTTTGCGAGGATCTGACGGCCGTCGACCGTGTCCTTGCTGTTGAGCTCTGCGGCCACGCCGAAACGACTTGGCCCTTCGACGTGGTGCTTGGTCTTTACGGCGATCTGCTTTCTGCGGCCAGGTGTCCCCCCGACCTCGTCGTGGACACCGCCATCCAGTCGGGCGCTGCGGGGCTCTTGCTGGACACGGCGCGCAAAGACGGCCGCTCGCTGTTCGACGTCATGGCGCCCAGCCGGGTTGCGGCTTGGGTGACGGCGGCACACGCAGCCGGTCTTTTCGTGACGCTCGCCGGCTCGCTTGGCGTTGATGACGTGTCAGCAGCTCGCGACTGCGGGGCCGACATCATGGGTGTCCGGGGTGCCGCGTGCTCTGGCGGCCGATGCGGCAGCATCGCGGTGGAGCGGGTCCGGGCTCTTGTGCGCGCCGTCAGGGGCGACTCGCCCCCGTAGACGGTCCCGAATCAGGATTCGCGCTGGCTCCGAGCAGCGCGCGCTGGAAGGCAGGGTTGGTCCGCAGCCCGTCCCATTCCGGATCGGCACGAAAGTACGCCGCCGACTTGCCAGTCGGCAGCTGCAGCATCCGGATGACTTGTGCAACTGCGTTCTTGACGTCCCCCAGGTGGTTGTATGCGTCCGCAAGCGCTTCGGCCTCGTCTGCAGTCTGGGGGGCCGGATTGTCGGGCATCGTGGCGTCCTGTTGGATCGCAGCGATACCTTGCTCGGCTACATTGCGCCGGCCCGCGGCAGCGCCCACCACAGCCATGACGCGGTGCCCGACCTCTTCGAGCGGGCCGGTAAACGCGTGGCGATGCACGAAGCGCAGCGCGCTATCGGCGTAGGCTTTCTCCAACGAGGCGCGACGCTCGCGCTCGTAGAGATCCATCTTGCCGAGATAGAAATTCGCGGTGTCGAAAAACTGCTGGGGCCGCAGGTCCGCCAGCTGCAATGATTCGAGCCGTGGCCAATCGCTGGCGCCCTGAGTTCCGACCTCGTTCACGAACATCTGCACGTTCGTCTGCGGAATTGCGGCCCGCTCGCGATCGAGGGCCTTTCGAGCCGCGACCGTGTCGCCGTAGCCTTCGAAGGCGATGCGCATCAAAGTCGTGTAGCCAGACCAGTCATGCGGCGCCACGGCAATCAGACGCTCGGCGTAATTCTTCGCTTCGTCGTACCGTCGGTACTGATACGTCCGATTTGCCACGGCTGCCAGCGCGTCGGCGGACTTCGGGTCCAGTTGCACCGCGCGCTCCAGATTGGCGATGCCCTCGTCCACTCGGCCGACCTGAATTTGGGCGTCACCCAAGTGCTGCAGAAGCTCTGCGTCGTTTGGACGCTCGGCCTGCGCACGGACGAATTCGTCATACGCCTCGCGCTGGTTGTGCTCGAACGCGAGCAGATACTGCGCCCGCTCCAGATGTCCATCCGCGAGGTTGGGATCGAGGCGCAGCGCGGAATCGAGCGCCCGTTTCGCCGCCACCTGCCGTGTCGTGTCGGACAGGTCGAGAAGAGCCCACACCACTTCGTCGCCGCCGAGCAGTGCCAGCGCCTGCGCGAACTTCGGGTCGAGCTTGGCAGCCTCTTGGTACTCCTGGATGGATCGCTGCAACAGCTCTGGTGAGAGAGTGTGCGCTGAGTCCTGTTCGGTGTCGTAGTGGCGGCCACGAAGATAGGCATCGTACGCGGCGGGCACGTGTGTCATTCTCCTCGTTAGTGCCATCTCGTCGTGTTGCTCGAGCACGAGTCCCAACGCATCCGCGACCTTTGTCGCCACATCGGTTTGCACTTGAAAGACGTCGGAGGGCTGCACCACGTACGGCCCAGGCGCCAGCTTGGTCGTCTCATCGGCCGCGTCGACGAGCGTCGGGCTGATCTGGACTTCCGGGGCGCCGGATGAGTTCGACGCCCACCGCACGGTGCCTTCGAGGAGGTATTGTACCCCCAGATCGCGTCCGATTTGCCGTGGTGTCGCCTTCGTATCCTTGTATTGATTCGCGCTGCGCGGATCGATCACACCGAGATGGTGAAGGCTCGCCAGGCGGTTTGTGATTGCCTCCGTCAGTCCGTCGGCGAAATACGCGTCCGAGGGAGGGCCCTCGTTCTGGAACGGGAGGACGACGATCTTGGGCTCGGAGTGCTTCTCGTGTGCAGCTCCGCGACTGCGAACGATCGCGAGCGTCGCGCCCACGATCGAGACCGCGCCGACGACCGCAAGTGCCGCGATCAGTGCGCGCGGCAGCCGCGTGGCTCGCGCAGCATTGGCTCGCGCAGCCGGTACCGCCGCGCCGCCGTATGCCGGGTACGCGGAGGAAGTGACTGGCGTGACCGGCATGGTGTCGAGCGTCTGAACGATCTCTGACGCCGACTGAGGGCGATCGGCGGGCCGCTTCTCGAGGCAGCGCATCACCAGAGCCGCGAACGCCGCGGGAACCGCTGGCCGTCTGCGCTCGACTGGTTCAGGAGCTTCCACGGCATGCGCTGCCATCAGCGCCTGCGTCGGCCTGCCGGCAAAGGGAGGCTGGCCAGTCAACATCTCGTACGCCATCGCCCCAAACGAATAAATGTCCGCCCGCGCATCGGTGGTCGGATCAGCGGCGGCTTGCTCGGGCGCCATGTACGCTGGTGTCCCGAGCGCGATGCCGAGTCCGGTCAGTTGTCCGGTGGGGTTGGGCGTGACCGCGGCACTGAGTGCCTTGGCCACGCCGAAATCCGTGACCATGGCGGCGCCGCCGGAAATCAGGATATTGTCCGGCTTGATGTCTCGATGCACGACGCCGTTGGTGTGTGCGTACGCCAACGCGGACGCCACTTCACGCAGGTATCGGATCGCGGTCTGGATCGGCAACTCACCGGAGCGATCGACAGCGACGCGGAGCGACTCGCCCTCGACGAACGGCATGGTGAAGTAGGGCAGGCCGTCCGTCTCGCCCGCTGTCAGCAGCGGGACGATGTGTGGATGCTGCAGGCGCGCCGCGAGCACGATCTCGCGCCGGAAGCGGTCGATGTTGACGCCCGCCGCCAGCTCGGGTGGCAACACCTTGATCACGACGGTACGATCGAGCGCTGTCTCGCGTGCGAGGAAGACGCGGCTCATCCCCCCGCCGCCGAGCTCGCGATCGAGCACGTAGGCGCTGCCCAGCGTTCGTTGCAGTGTGTCTTTCAGCCCGTCGGTCATAGTCGTCGATCGCTCGTCTTCACTTCTTCACTACGGTTTGCCGCACGATCAGGTTCTTGCGTCCGAGCGGGCCTGGTCGCAGCACGTCCAAGTAGTACCGGGACCAAGCGAGAAGGTGCCGGCTGGCGCCACGTTCGGTCAAGTTCCTCCGGTCTTCTCGGCCGTTTCCCATGCTCGAGCGACGAGCGCCCGGGGTCCAGTCACCGTTACGCGCACGTTGCGTCCGGCCTTCGCGCCAGCTTCGAGGACCGTGTGGAAGTACGTATCTGTGACGGCGTCCGCAGGACCGGTCGTCGCTTTCACCAGCAGCAGCTCTGCCGCGCCAAGCTCGATCGCGATCCACGCCGCAATGCTGTCGCTCGTGACGGACCACGAATGCGGCAGGGGATCGCGCGCCCGCAGCCAGCGGTACGGGGCCAGCACGGGTAGGCGGTGGGCCTCATGGACCAATCGGGCCTCATCGGCGGACTCGACGAGGGCAGCGACAGGCGTTCGAGCTACCAGCAAGTGCGCATGCTGATCCATACCCAGGATCGCCATCCAATGCGCGGCATCATCTCCCGCGGCCAGCTGCCAATCGACCTCTCGGACCGTGTCCGCGAACGGGCCTCCGCCGGGCACGACCAGCAGCGGAGGGCCGTCGCGGTGCCGTGCGGCGAGTGACTCGAGGGCGTGTACCAGGCAGGCAAAGGATGCGGGATCCTCGATCAGGGCGCCGCCGACCTTGATGACTGTTTCGACACACGAATCCCTCATACCGTGTCCGCTCGAGCGCGGAGCAAGGCAACTGCCACCGCGGGGGCAACGTGGGCGGCATCCACGCCCCACTCGTTGGCAAGGTGTCTCACCCGGAGTCCCGCGCCGGCTGCCGCATCGGCGGCGATGAAATCACCGACTCCCATCACGATAGCGGTCTCGATTGCGGGATGACGTGAGGCGACACGCGCGATCGCGGTCGCCGTGCGCTCGCGTTGATGTCTGGCGATCGCGGCGGCAATGTGGTCGATTGCCGCGTCATCCAGCAGCTCGCGGTCTCCGCAGACGACACGAGCGAGCCGCTCACCCGCGGCGGCCCGCGACGCGGGGCGGCCGTCGGGCGTCGGTACGGAGTAGGCAGACTCCGGAAGCAGGCGGCGCCACAGATAGACGTCGCCCGCGAGCGCAAACGCCTCCGCACTGACGCCAGCTTCCGAATCTGTGAGCGGCACGACGTGCGTGATCGCTTCGACGGGTGTGCGGACCGCGCCCAGGTACAGGAGCTCGCCCGTGCGAAGTCGGTCGGGATCCGTCCACCCCTCGGCCCTCACCGTGCCATCGACGATCGGAATGATGTCGGTCGTTGTCGTCCCAATGTCGACGAGTATCGCGTTCTCGACTACGGAGGCGACGGCGCGCGCGGTCGCCGACCAATTTGCCGCGGCGACGGCCATGGGTCTTGCCCTGGCGTCGCCGGGAGACACAAAGGCGCCGCCCGTCGTGTAGACGCTCACCTCGGAACGCGGAAAGGAGCGCACCACGGCGTCGAGGATGAAATCGACGCCATCGCGTTTGCGCCGGAACATCTGGGACAGCTCGGCCGTCATTGTGACGGCGTGCACGTCCGAATCGCCAGCGCCGATAGCGCCAGCGAGCGACGTCAGCAGCGATGACAGGGCGGCGGGGTCCCGTTGGATCTCAAAGGGACGGATCGCGGTGGCAAAATCCGGGGAGTTGGCGGGTCCAGCTCGCAACAGGTCTCGCTCCCCGACGGATAGGCGTGCGACCTTCGTATTCACACCCCCGATGTCCCACCCGACGACCGCGCGCTCTGTGTTCATATTCCCGTCGTGCGCGTTATTGGCGTGATCGATCTCAAGGGCGGCAAGGCAGTCCACGCTCGAGGCGGCTCGCGGGAGCTGTACGAGCCCGTGCACAGCGCGCTGCTATCCGATGATCAGAGCGGAGACGCGACCGCGTTGACCCGCGCGTACCGAGATCTGCTCGGACTGCGGGAAATATACGTGGCCGATCTGGACCGCATCACGAATGGCGGTCAGCTGTCCGAAACGGTGCGCGTCATCGCCGCCGTGGGTATCCCCCTGATGGTCGACGCCGGCGTATCGTCGATCGGCTCGGCCACCGCGGTCCTGGCAACGGGCGCACAGCGCGTGGTTGTCGGACTGGAGACGCTGACATCGCTCGAGGAGCTCGGGCGCATCGTCGATGCCGTCGGTCCGTCGGGCGTCGTTTTCAGTCTGGACGTGCGCAGCGAGCAGGTCCTTACCCGGCCGGATGGTGCGCTTGTCGGAGTCGAGCCGATCACCATCGCGCGGGAGGCGCAGGCCTGCGGGATCAAATCGGTGCTTGTGCTGGATCTCGCCCGCGTGGGAGGGGGCGGGGGACCGGCGGTGTCGCTCATAGAGAAGGTTCGCGGGGCCTGTCCAACCGTCGAGCTGATCGCGGGAGGGGGAGTCCGTGACGGGCGCGACATCGACCGTTTGGCAGCCGTTGGATGCGACGCCGCCCTGGTTGGTACCGCGCTGCACCGGCCCCCAGGCCTCGGCTCGGTGTGATCGGCAACACAGTGTGCCCGTGCAAGTTGCGTTTTGCGAGCTCATGCGTTCGAAAGAATGTGGCCTCGATGAATCGGCATGACGGTGATCTGCCGCGAGGCACTGGGCACGGAAGGTGAAAACAGGGAGTCGTCAGGCCTGGAATGAGCGGCGCGGCCGCAGGGCGGGCGAAAATGGGGCGCACAGGGAGTTGGCTGGCGAAAGCAGTGGTAGGAGTGGCTGTCGCGGCAACCGCGTCGGCGCTCGGCGCACAGACCGTGCGATTGGGTGTGGTGATGGATGGTCCCAGGCAGGTGCTGGAAACCGCCTGGACTGAAGCGCCTCGACAGGTCGAGCGGGCCTACTGCGTAAGGGACTGGTCGTACGGGGTGCACCACATCTCCAAGTCAGCGCCCATCCAGGACGACACGGTGTTTCGTGTGTTCGGGATCGAGCCCGCCGATGCCAGCAACGCAGGACCGATGTCAATCGACTTCAACTGCCCCGCGGGGATGCCCGAACTGCACGTCCATACGCCGACCACCTGTATGGGTGACGACGTGTCGACGTGCATGTCCGGTGGCCTCAACGCCTACAGCTGCCAGCCCAGCCGTGGCGATCTCGAAAAGCTGATTCGCCGGGGCGACCAATTCGCCGTGTTGCAGTGCGATCAGCGCGCCTTTCGATTCTACTATCCATCCGAGTACGTCACACCGCCGACGCTCGCGACCCAGCTCGAGCAGGGACAGCGCGCTGGCGCTCTGAACCCTGCCATGAAGCCTAGCCAGTGAGAAAGGCCGGGTAACGGGTAAAACTACAACAATCGCGACGACAACCTGGGCGGCCTGAAGGCCGCCCCTACATGTCGGTATGGACAGTGACTCTCCGGAGCGGTGCGGCGACGATTGCCGGCGTCGGTCGACGAATCCGGATTTGACGCTGCCCGCAGCAACATGTAGGGGCGGGCTTTAGCCCGCCCGGTTTTTTCAGTGGACGTTGCAGGTACCCGTCACCCGTCACCCGGCCGTTCCCACCCCCCCCTGACCCGGCCGTCCCTGCCTTTATACTATCCGGCATGCGCAACAAGCGAGCGCTGGCCGGAGTCGTGATCGTCCTGGCGTTCTTCGGATATCTCCTGTGGTCCACGCTCGCGTCGCAACGCAGCGAATGCCGAGTGTGCGTGGCGTACAAAGGCGGCCGCAATTGCGCGACCGCGTCCGCCGCGTCGCGCAGTGAAGCCACCCGCAACGCCCAGACAACGGCCTGCGGCGTGCTGGCCTCGGGGATGAATGACGCGATTGCGTGTGGGAACGCGGTCCCGGAGGGCGTCGAATGCAAGGGAGGGAAGTAGGCATGCCCCAACACACCTCATACCGGGTCCACGTCAGCAAAGACTACCTGGTCTTTTCGTCGGCCCACTTCATTACGTTCGCGGGTCACCGGTGTGAGTCCTTGCATGGTCACAACTATCGGGTCGCGATCACGCTGGACGGGGATCTGGATCCCGACGGCTGGTACGTCGTCGATTTCTCGGTGCTCAAGACTGTCACGCGCCGGTTGTGTGACGAGATCGATCACCGGGTGCTGTTGCCACTCACCAATCCGAAACTGACTGTGGCGGAGCACGGCAATGCGATCTCGGTCGCGTACATGGGCGCTCCGCGCTACGTCTTCCCGCGCCACGATTGTGCGTTGCTGCCGGTCCCCAACACGACCGTGGAAATGCTCGCCCAGTATCTCGCGGGCCGACTGCGCACAGAATTGCCCGACGTCGCTCGGGTCGTCGCGATCGAGGTCGAGGTGGAGGAGAGCTTCGGCCAATCCGCCGTGTATCGCGACCGCCTGAACCCACCAGATCCGACCGAGACCAGATAGCGCGAGTTTGGCCGGTGAGCCCGCTCGCGCTAGCGCCGGTGCCCTTCCATCAGCACGACGAACAGGGCCGCCGCCGTGAGGTCCGCGGTGGTGCCCGGATTCAGCGCGTTGTGCGGATCGCGCAGCGCGAGGTCGAGCGCTTCGATCTCGCGTCTGCCGGCCGCCGTGCGCACGCCGCCGGCCACGACGACGCGGGCGGCCTGCTCGCTTACATCGCGAGCCACTTCGACCCCCTCCTTGCGCGCAATCAGCGTGTCGGGATGTCGCGCGAGTAGCGTGAGATACAGCTCAACCGTGGCGTCCTCCCACGTCAGGTTACTCTCGCGAGCTGACCGCAGCGTCGGGGCCGCCAGGTCGAAGGTCGTCGCGAACCCCGTCGCGTACTCTCGTGCGATCGCGTCCCGCCCGGCGGCGAGGGACATCACCTCGCGCAGCGTCGCCGTCGGCTCCTCGCTGACATCCTGCGCATCGGCGCGCCCCAGGCCGCCCGCGCGCGCGAGTCGGATGGCGGCGTACACGGTGCGTGCGTCGGCGATCGTCGTCGCCGCGACGGCGACTTCGACGGCATCGCGCAGCGTGCCGGCCTCGCCCACGATCGCCGCTCGCGCGAGCGGGGCGAAGAGCAGGATGATGCCGAGGTTCGTGTTCGACGGCGTCCACCGGGCGGTTTCCTCGACTGCGGCGAGCACCGTCGGCCCGATGGGCCGCTCGCCAGCGCGCATCAGCGCCGGGCCGATCGCGGCGGCACTGGCGAGAAAGTGCTCGTACCGCGTGTCGCGAAATTGTCGAGCGGGTGAGACGTTGCCCGGTTTCGACGCGCTGACCTCGAGCAAGCACGCGAGTTGGCCCGCAGTGGCGACGGCGTCGGCGGCGAGCGCCATCTATAAGCCTGCCTCGAGGCGCCGGAGCAGATGCCCCACGATCGCGCCGGCCACATCGATCCCCGTCGCCGTCTGCATCCCCTGCCACCCCGGAATCCCATTCACCTCGAGGACGGTCACGGTCCCGTCGCGGTCAGGGAGCAGATCCACACCGGCGTAGTCCGCGCCCACCACGTTGGCGGCGCACACCGCGAGGTCGGCCCATCGCTCGGCAAGCGTAAAAGGGCTGGCGCGCCCGCCGCGGGAGAAGTTCGTTCGCCAGACGGGCCCGCGATCTGATGCGTGGCGCTCAATGGCGCCGATGACACGGCCGCCGACGACAAAGGCGCGCACGTCGCGGCCGCCGTGATCGATCGTGCGTTGCAGATAGTACACGCCGCGGATCGCGTCGAGCGCGCGGAAGACGCGCCACGCGGTCTCTTCGTCAGCCAGTCGCACCATGCCCAGGCCCATCGACCCGAACAGCGGCTTCACGATCACGTCCCTCATCGACCGAAACGCGACGATCGCGTCCTCGCTGCGCTCGCAGACGACTGTCTCCGGCGTGGGGATGCCAGCCTGTTCGAGCAGCGCCAATGTGTAGAACTTGTCGACTGACCGCTCGATGGCGCGCGGAGAGTTCATCACGAGGGTGCCGCGATCCTCGAGCCAGTGGAGCGCGTCCACTCGGAAAATGATCTGCTCCAACGATCCGTTGGGGATGATACGTGCGAGCACCGCATCGGCCTGGATGCCGAGCGGTGGACCTGCAGACTCGCGAGGCCGGTGCCCGATGTGCGCCACGAGGCTGTCGTAGGCGCGTACGGCGGAGTCGACGCCACGATCGTTGAGCGCGCGACGCAACTCGTTGGTGTGCCACCCTTCGCGGGCGCTGAGAATCGTGACGTGCACGCGTGGCGGCTACGCGAATAGCGATCGCTTCAGCACGTCCAGATTGAGCCGGCCAGCATGAAATGTGCGACCGCTCCCGCAACTGGTCAGCCAGACTTCGGCCGGGCTGAAGAGCAACGGATCGATTTTGTAGAAGTCATTGTTGTAACGAGCGAAGATCTCATGGAACGGCGTGCCATAGTCGCGCGACGCCGCCGCAGGCAGCCGTTCTGCCAGCGACGCGAGCTCCGCGTCGCTCGCGTCGACGGCGTACCGCGCCTGAGCGCCATAGAGGATGCAGTCGTTCGTCCGCCCGATCGCCACGATATCGTCGGCAGGAACGGGTGGGACGGGCGCCGTGCCGACGCCACCGACGACGCGAGTCACGTCGAAGCCGAGTGAGTCCATCTTGTGCAGGCCAGTCTCCAGGGATCGTGCAGCAATCTGCACGCATCCGGCGATGCTTGCGGTTGGCGCGACGACCAGGGTCACCTGCGACGGGTCGAGACCCGATCGCTGCGCGATCCACGCAGCCACCTGCTCCGTCGGCATGCGGCGAGTCTCGAGTACCAGGACTCCCCGACTGGCGGCCTCCGTGTACCCGAGCTTGGTGAACAACTGGTGCTCGACCCGGGCCTGCGCGCGGAGGGGCCCAGATCCCATGCCAAAGAAGTCACCCACCTTTACGGCCCACCCAGCGTACTGTGAAGCCATGCAGCTGATCGCAGGATGGTCTGTCCACACCTGCACACCCGGGAAGATTTCCTCGCCAATGGTCACGGGTTGATAGGACACGTGGCCCAGACCCCCCATGCAAATGCGGGCGACGGCGAGGCCCGCACCGAGGCCACCGCGCGCCTCGATGCCTGCGTCGATGACACGGGCGTCGTTCTCGAGTCGGATCGTCTCTATCCCGAGCTCGGTGGAGCGGGCACACATGTCGTCTGCGGCCCGCCACGCGCGATCGTTCATCGCAAAGTCGTCGGTCGTCGGAGCGTGGCTGATCGTCGTCATGCTGGAATTGCTCCTACGTGTCAGGCGCGTGCCACACCTGGCTGCAGGGTCAGTGGCTGGTGTTGCCGGCCCAGATCAGTAGCTCGCCCTTGCCCAGCTGCGAGATATCGCCGCAATACCGTGCGTAGCGCCCTGTGGCGATCCGGGCGTCGATCGGTACGGCGCGCGACCGAAGATACTGAAATAGCACCCGAAGGTAGGGCGGGCGATATGTGCACGCGTAACGATATGTAAGCGGCACGGTTGCCCCGCCAATGGTGATGATCGATCCCCGTTTGTTCCATTGGCCGATGGTGCCCGTAATCGCACCTCCGACAACCAATGTGCCTGCGATCATCGCCCGACCGGCGTCAACCGTGTCGCCACCGACAACGACCAGGCCGCGCCGCACCGCGCCGGCCGCTTCGCGCCCCGCGCTACCGTGGACGAATATCTCGCCGCCTGTCATTCCGCGCGAGGCGCCGGGCAGAGGCCCTCCGAGCCGGTCGCCTGCACTGCCGCCAATCGTCAGCGTGCCTCCCGCCATGGCGAGACCGGCATCGGAACCGGCTGAGCCCGACAGGTTGATCGCGCCGCCCCGCATCATGTAGCCGACGCCCACGCCTGCGTCCCCTTCGATCGTGAGGATGCCGCCGCCCATGTCTGCCCCCAAGCGATCGACTGTGCGGAGATCACCGGATACCTGCACGGTCGAGGCGCGCTCCCCACGGATGTCGAACAGCTCACCGAGTGGCGCCGCATGACGCGGCATCTCCTTCCCGTCGCCCGTCGCGCGCGACAGCCAGACCGGGAGCGCTCCGATCTCCCGATTGGACAGTGTACCGAACCGGTCGGGCGCCACGACGTCGGCCATCACCCGCGCGTCCGGCGCCGCCTTGAGCCTGAGGGTGATCCGGTCAGACATGTGCGGCCATGATGCGGCGCAAGAAGAAGTGGTGGGGACCCAACTTGCCGCCGTAGTTGCCGGCTGTGATGGTGTGGACTCCGGGACGACACGCCGCGTCGATGCCAAGGCGCATGGCTGCGGCAATCGAGCCGAAGTCGAGCCCATCGAGCACGATCTCGAATACGGCATTCACCCCGTCCGGCAGATCGCTCGTGGTCAGCGGGCGCAGCGTGGGCGCAAACGCATCGTTGGTCGTCGCCACGAGTTTCTTGTAGCGCTTCGAGCCCACTTTGCTGCCGCTCCGGACGATGCCCCCGGGAAAGGGGAGAATCACGCCTCGCATCCCCTTCATGGCCTCGACGGACGCCTCCGCCGCCGCGAGCGCCGTCTCCTCGGTCTCCCCGAGGACGAGGAAGTTGCCGCCGCCGATGCCGCTCGCACGGCCAAAGGTTTCCTCGATTACGAACTCACCCTCCATCACGGGGATCCGCCAGTAGCGGCGACCGCCGATCACCTTGCTCGCCTGATAGCCGTCGCCGAAGACACGCAGGGCACGGCCGATGCTCAGGCGCTCCGCCGTACCGGGCAAGCCATCGAAGCACGCCGTCGTGGGACATGTGAGCACAGTCTGGCCGACCCTCTCGATGAGACGCGCCTGGAGCCCCGCGGTGTCCGTGGCGAACAACAAGACACTCACGCCGGGGCGGCCGTCGGGCGTCTCTTCGTTCGCCAACTCGGATTCGATGCCCGCCTCGCACTTGCACCCGATGACGGATGTTGCGAACCCTGTCATCGTTGTTGCGGCCTGGCGCGCCCAGCGCATCGTCGCGGCAGTAATGACGATCCGCGCCCCGCGCATCGGGAACGCTTCGGCGAAGGTGTCGTCAATGTGGACTCCACGAATCGATGCGGGGGCGGGATCGCCCCCCGACGGCGTCGGGTCGGTGGAGTCGCTCGTGCGAGTCGCGCTCATGCGCCGTAGTTCTCGAAAGACACTGTCAGGTACCGTTCCATGAATTCACGGATAGGCCGCTCGATGCTGGGGTCAAACGCCGGCCGCACCGTGTGTCGTTGCCCCCGGGGCGCTCGGCGCAGTTGTCCGTCGTCGACGACCAGTACACCTGCCTTCAGCACGTAACGGGGGGTCGAGAACATCCGTGTGCGATCGGCGTCTGGCGCGTAAATGGTGATGTCCGCGTCGGCGCCGGGGCCGAGATGTCCTTTGGTGGAGAGGCCGAGCAGCCGCGCGGGACCAGCGCGAGTAATGATTGCGATCTCGTTGAGCGAATACTCGCGCGCGAGCCCGTCGGCGATGGCACTGCCAGCGAGCATCTTGGGATTGGCAGCCTTGAGCCGTTCGTCACGATAGGTCCGATCCATCAGGAGATGGATCAGCTCCGGATAGCTCGTGAACGACCCGCCATTGGGATGATCGGTCGACAGCACGAGCCGCCACGGGTCGCTCGACAGCAGGAACAGCTCGAGACCAATGGCCCACTGCAGCGCGCTCACGGCGGCTCGATCGCGGTAGGTGTACGGGACGATGCCGCATCCCGTCTCCACCTCAATGTCGACGTTGGTCCATTTGCGCCCGCTGCTCGCGTGGAGCAGGTACTCCACCGGGCCGTCGGCCGTCACCGTGCATGCGGGGCCAAACATCACCTGCCCCACGTCGCCGCTGAGCTCCGGGTGCGTCGCGAGATAGTCGGTGAGTTGTCGAGCCCCCGACGCCCATTGGCCGCGTGCCCCGCCGTAGCTGTGAAACTGCAAGTGGGTGAAATGCGCGCGACGACCGTCGATGGCGCGCATGCTGTCCAGCGTCATCGCGACGTTGCCGGCCACACCCAACTTGTTGCAGTGCACGTGCACCGGGTGCGGCAGCTCGAGGTCGGCGGCAGCGTCCGCGAGCGTTTCGAGAATCGCCCGCGGTGTCACGGCGGCATCTCCGACCGGGACGTCCAGGGATTCGACGTGGCGGACGTTGCGCTTCCACAGCTCGACGCCGCCCGGGTTGACAATCTTGATCGCGTAGCCCTTGGCGGCGGAGAGGAGCCACGCGGCATACGCGCGCGCTTGCTCATGCTCCCTCGCCGCGATCAGCCGATGCAGGAACGCGTCGTTGCCCATCAGGATGAAACAGCCTGTGTCGACAATCGGCGTGTCATCCAATTGCGCATGGGTCTCGCGCGCGCTGATGGCCGCCACCGCAGCATCGAACACCGTGGTGTACCCAAGCCCTGCATAGCGATAGCCCGTCGTGAACGTCGTCGGCACTACGCCAGCAGTGCCGGAGCGGGGAATCACGATCTCGCCATTGCCATCAGACGCGAGTGTGGGCGCGTTGGCCGGATGGTGGGCGTGGTCCTCGGGCATGAGGCGGCGGGCCTGGTTGACGCTGGCCGACGCGATATGGGCGTGCATGTCCACGCCACCGGCCATGACGACGAGTCCGCGCGCGTCGAGACGCGGCGCCTCGGCGCTCACCGCCGGGACGATGCGTCCATCGTGCACGCAGATATCACGGACCGCGCCGTCGACCCCGTTGGCTGGATCGTGCACGGTTCCCCCGACGATGCGCAGCGCGGACATCAGGACCGCGCCGCCGTGCCTATCCCGTATTCGGGGCGCGCGATCGCTGCAAGCAAGGCGCGGAGGGCGAGGTAGCCGTCCTGAGGCCGGCCGCTCCGCGCGAGCGCGTCACCCATCGCCACATCAGATCCCGCTGCCGCACGCTCGTAGACCGCCGACACGAGATCCGATTCCAGTGCGGGACGAAGCGGAAGCGAGACGTCATCCATCCGCAAGGCACTGCCCCGTTCGTGGATACCGGCAATGCCCGTGTCGATCGCAACCGCGACCGGATAGGAGCTGTCGGAGGCGCGTGGTCCGATCGCGACGCACGACACGCCGTTGGCGAGTCCGCGTGCGACGGCGGGAGGCACGGCCCGCGCCGCCCCTACGACGACCGCGACGTCGACCTCGCCGCTCTCGAGCAGCGCCGCGGCGGCGCGATCGGGCCGATAGCTCGGAGCCCCTCTGGAGAAATCAACCGCCATCGGGAAGCCGGTCTGCCACGTCATGACAGCGTCCGCCCCCGACCGATTCCCGCCGCCCCGTAGCGTGCTGAGCGCGCAGCGCATCGACCGGTTGAGTGCCTCAACCAAGAGGATGAGTGACTCGCTGCGTTGCGGGTCCCGAGCTGCCGCCGGTTCGCTGTCGGCGACGATCGTAGCGTAGCGGCCGGTGCGCACGAGACCGGCGAGGCGAGCCGCGCGCGCTTCGAGCGAGTCGTCTCCGCCATCGGCCTCGAGCGCCCCGGTGACCGCCGCGCGTGCGAGCGTGAGCCCCGCTACCTCCTCATCTGTCGCGAAGCTCACGCGTGCGTCGGCGTCGGAAGGCCCGTGGTCCCCTCCGATATCGACTGCGATCACCTGCCGGCCTGCGCGTCCCAGCGGGACATAGAGGCCGATCGGTTGCGGCGTGTAGCGCGATGTAAATCGAGGATATCGCGTGGCCGGGTCCACTCCCCAGAACACGACGGTGTCCGCCCGGTTTCGGATCTCACCGAGTGTCGCGGTGACGCGGCCGCGCCGTTGAGCCGCCAGGATGCCGTCCCCCGCCGTCGCCGTTGTGATGCTGTCGAGTGCGGCACCGAGGACATCGGCGATCGCGATCGCCACACGCTGCGATTCGCACGACAGCTCCGTGGCGATGTACACGAGTGGTCGACGAGCGCCGCGGAGGAGTTGCGCCGCCTCGCTGATCGCATCCGCGATCGTCTCGCGGCCGGACCGTGACACGATGCGTGCCGGTATGACTCCGGTCCCGAACCACTCGAGTCCCAGCGCGCATGCGTTGCGCGCTTCTGCGATGCGCCCCGAGCGGGCGACAACGGTAATGTCGTCGCAAGCGCAGCCGCATCCGAGGCAGGTGGCATGCTCGACCGTTCGGTCGGGCGTCAGGCGCGAGTCGTCAGCCACTGGGAGCGTCCGAAGGTGGGCGCTGGGAATATACGTTACCGACGCTCAGTCTCGTCGTGGATCCTGGCGGCACGCGCCGCGAGCGCCTCGTAGCACTCGCTCATCGTCGGCGCGATCGCGAACACGGTGCAGATCGGGGCGCCTCTCCGAACGGAGAGGCCGGCTGGTGGCACATCTCGCACGTCGGTGTCGGCGAGCCAGTGGTCGGCCGATGGTGTCACGACGTCGCGCCGTGCGAACACGATTGCCTTGCCGGCTGCTGCACTGACGGATGCGGGTTTGATGAGCGCTGACAGCGTGCCGGTACAGCCCGCGACGTGTGTGCGGAAGATCGAGAGGCCGTCGCGGCGCTCGAAAAGCTCCATGGCAGCGGTGTGTCGCGGATTGATCTCGATGGGAATCACCCGGGCCCGATGCACGATAACATCCACGCCGTTGACTCCGACGAGCCCGAATGCGCGTGTCAGCACCGCGGCGAGTTGCGCGCCACGCTCGGCAAGCGGCGAGCTCGCTCCCCACTCTGTATCCTCTGGCGGCGCGAGGAGCGAACCGCAGTAGCGAAACCCGTGTGATCCAAAGCGGCGCTCGCCGACGAGTTGGCGGGTGACCCCGAGGACGATCGCGCGCTCGCCATCGGCTGCGAAGAGGACGGAGGCCGCGCGGCCGGCTATGCGCTCCTGCAGGACGCAGGACCGCGGCACCGCGAGGCCGGGGGACCAGGGGACGATGCCGTGCCCGCCCCCTGACGCACGCGGCTTGAGCAACCATCGTGAGATCGACGAGCCGGCGACGGGGCGCGGCGGACGCTTGCGGACGAGCGCAGCCGGCAACCCAGCCGCGCGGACCACCTCGGCAAGGGCCGCAGGATCGCGCGCGCGCGCGAGCACCTGCGGCGGATTGCCCCATAGCGTGCGGCCGCGCTGCAAGCGGCGAAGCGCAGCCGGATGATTCTCGAAGTTCGATACGTAACACACCGCGCCCGCATCGAGGTCACGTGATGCGTCCGCCGCCGCGGCCGCGCTATACGGAACCACTCGGCGCACGTCGGTCGCGACGGCTTGGAGATCGAGATCGCTGAACGCATCGACTGCGGTGACCCTGTATCCGGCTCGCACCGCTGATTCCGTCAAGCCACGCACGCTCACGCCGGCGATCAGAACGTCCTTACTCAGCCTGGTCAAGTGGCGTCGGGTCTCCTCTCTCCTGTCACCTTTCGTCCGTCTCCTCGGCCGCCGCCCCGGGGTGTCCGAGCCCGAGCCTGGCCCGGGCGCGCTCCGGCGTCACGACGTATAGCCAATCGAGGACGGAGCCCGAGGCGCCGCGCAGCTGGAGGAGATCGACCAGCCGTGCGTGACGGCCGCCGGCCAAGCCATCAGCAACCAGAGCTGCGCCTTGCGCGGCCTGTTTGGCGACGTGCGCAAAGCCGTTGAGTGGCACCACTGGCGCGACATCCCCAAGACGCTCCGACAGAGCTCGGGAGACGACACTAGACCGTGCCAGTCTGCCCGACAGCAGGATCTCCGCGGGGCGCGGCAACGTCACTCGCAGCGCCGCCACCGCCTTACAGGCTCCCTCCACGAAGGCGTCCCAGGCGAGCTGGCCTCGTGCCGTGGTGGCGTGCGCAACCGCATCGATGTCCGACTCGGGCTCGCCAACCACATCGGCGACTCCGCCGCTGAATACCATCTTCTTGGTCACCTGTCCGGCCAGCACCGCGACTTCCGCGTCGAGGGCGCCGGACGCCTTCGCGCCGATTGGGCCGGAAGAGCCGCCGATCCCGTCGATGATACGACCGCCAGCGACGGCAATCGCGGCTGTAAACGCACCACCCAGCTCCAGGAGAATGAAGGACGTGTCAGTCAGCGACAGGCGCTGGCGCTGCGACTGATCGTCGATCGCCAGCGCGGCGGCGCACACCTTGTCTGCAGTTCCGAGGTCCACGCGATTGAGCTTCCGGTGTGCGGGCACCGTGGGCAAATGCATGACTCCAGGCGTGAACATGATCGGGAGCGAGGAGCTGGCGAGCGCACGCAGGAGGCGCCCGAGCCCGCCGATGCCCCCCGCCTCGCCCGTCGGCGACAGCAACGCGAGGCGGATCCCCTCCTCCGAGAGCTCTGCCCCCGCCGTGAGCGGCAGCCCATACCCCGAAGGACCGACGATGCAGTGGAAGTGCCCAAGTCTGGCGATGCGCGCGATGAAGCCGTCGGGATCGGCCAACGCCGAGCGAGTCGGCACGCTCTCATCAACGACCAGCTGTCCATCATCGATCCCACAGAGATCAATGGAGAGCGTGCCGGGATCGAGGCCTAAACAGCGCAACGGCGGGACCAGGGGTCAGGGACCAGGGGTCAGGGAACCACGACAGACGTTCAAGGAAGGTCGCAGGACGCGAACAGCTTCACGGTTAGTTCCCTGACCCCTGATCCCTGGTCCCCGACCCCTGTAGTTCAAATATCTCCTCCGCGTCCAACATCGCGTCGCTCACTTCGAAGAGGCGCGCGATGCAGGCCTTGTGGATCTTCATCTTGAGTTTGCCGACAGCGAGGGCGCCGATGCATCGCACGCCATCGTGCGTGGCGCCGTCGTCGGTTGGCTGGATGCCTTCGATGCCGGCGGGTGGGACGGCGTTGAGATCGACAGCAACCTCGAGACCCCGCCGATTCGCCCACGCGCTGCGGGGCACCAGCTGCACGCCGACGGGTCCACAATTCAGGAGGACGCGAGCACCGTCCAGGCAAGCGGCGGCGCCGTCGGCGTCGGTCAGACAGTCTGCATGCACATTCCCGCCGAAGCGCTGGAGGATCGTTTGACGTGCCCGGTCGGCGTCTTCCCGGCGCCGCGACGTGATGTGCACCTCGGCGCCGCGCTTGGCGAGCAGCCCGGCCGCTCGTCTGCCGACGGGTCCCGTGCCCGCGGTGACCACAATCCGTTGGCCAGCGACCGCGCCTCCAACGGCTTCCATGATCTTCACAACCGCTGCAACCGCGGTGGTGTTGGAGCCGTTCGAATCGAGCATCGCGGAGACACGCATCGGGCCGAAGAACGTCTTTCGAACCGCGTCGAGCATTGCGTCTCCGACTGCCATATCCGTTCCGCCGATGAAGATCGCGGTGTTCTTCAGGTCCTTGGGGCCCCGCGTGAAGATGCAGCCATAGACCAGGTCGCGGACATCTGCCGGTGTAACGCCCGATGTGCTCATGATCTCGTCGGCGCCGGCGTCGTACGCGACGACCTGGTCGAAGACACTCGCGTGCCGGGACGAGTCGAGTTGGAGGAGGAGCTTCTTCATGTTCGGCGAGCCCGAGCTGAGCCCGTGGGAGGTCGTTGAGACTGAAGGGCGGGTTTAGGGATCAGGGGTCAGGGGTCAGGGAACAAACTGCAAGGCCGGTGACGCTGCGGTGCATCTCGCCTCGAGATTTGTTCCCTGACTCCTGACCCCTGATCCCTGACCCCGCCATTTTGGTCTGACTCCTACAATCGCGAGCCGCTCGAATCCGCCGACGCCAAGCTACTTGTCCGCACCGCCCGCGAACGGATGGTGCGCGGTCTTGGCGCCCTGGATGACGGTGTCGACGGTCGGCAGACGCTTGAGGGCGCGCTCGATCGACTCCTTCGTCGCCCGGTAGTTGTAGTCGAAGATCTTCTTGTCATCCTTGGCGTCCCAATGAATGAACACGCCGACGCAGATGCAGTAATCCTCGACTTTGTCTCGCGGGATGACGCCACTGGATACCGAGTCCACGACCGCGCGCGCGACCGCGGCTTGAGCCGGTCCGAACATCTGAACGGCTTGTTTGGCGCCCTTGATGGTCACTTTGTTGTACAGGATCGTGTCGGGCTTGGCTGGCAGGTTGGGCGTCACGACGGCGAGGAGCGTGGTGAAGCCGTCCTTGTTATTCGTCAACGCATTCGCGAACGCTGCGCCCGCATGCCCGCTCTTGGCACCGATGATGAGGTCGATGTGGGCAACTTCATTGCCGTCGCCGACCAGCGACTCGCCGAGAAAGAAATCCGCTGCCATGGATCCTGCCTCCGTCCATTTTGGGTGGGGGGACAATCGCAGAGACCGGCGCGGGCGCGGCACCGGCCCAGCCAAATGAGCAGCCCTCGTGGGGCGCGGACGCACACCCCGCGAGGGCGATCCCGCGACGATCGCGGGTAGCTCGTCGAGTTTGGGAGAATGCCCCCACCTGGTAGGGTGTCAAGGGGCGCCGGCGCCCGGGTGAGCCAATTGGGGTCGAGCGTCCACGCGACCAGCGTGCCAGAGGGTCGCGGCACACGCACCCCAGTTACTTTATGGGCGCAGATGCTGCGGTACGGGTCCAGTCCATGGTTAGCTGTCGGTCCCTAACCCCTGACCCCTAACCCCTAATCCCCGCCCTTTTGCATCTCCCCGTCGAGACGTTTCGGCTCGCCAACGGCCTCTTCGTCACGGTCTCGGAAGACCACACAGCGCCGATCGTCGCGGTCAACCTTTGGTATCATGTCGGATCGGCGAATGAACGGGCTGGCCGGACTGGCTTCGCGCATTTGTTCGAGCACATGCTGTTTCAGGGATCAGCCCACGTCCAGGCCAACGAGCACTTCGAGCTGATCGCGCGAGCGGGTGGGACGCTCAACGGGTCCACGTGGCTCGACCGCACCAACTACTTCGAGACGGTCCCGTCCAACCAGCTTGCGCTCGCGTTGTGGCTCGAGGCAGATCGAATGGGGCAACTCCTGCCTGCCATGACGCAGCAGAAGCTCGATACCCAGCGCGACGTGGTGAAGAACGAGCGACGCTGGTCCGTCGACAATCAGCCGTACGGCACCTGGTGGGAAAAGCTGCCCGAGCTGGCCTTCCCGCCGGACCATCCCTTCCACCACTCGCTGATCGGGTCGATGGAGGACCTCACAGCCGCGAGTTTGGACGACGTGGTCGCCTTCTTCTCGACCTACTACGCCCCGGACAACGCGGTGCTCTCCCTGGCCGGCGATGTCGAGGTGGCAGAGGCGCGCCGGTTGGTCGAGTACTATTTCGGTGCGATTCCGCGCGGTGGTGCGCGCCCACCCCTGCCACCCATGGAGGTGCCGCCGCGATTTGGCACGTCCCGCCGAGAAGTCGTCGCCGATGACGTCCGGTTGCCGCGGCTGTACCTCGCCTTCCGCATCCCGCCATTCGGCACCGACCTTGGCTACACCGCGGGAGTGTGTGCGGCGGTGTTGGGGATGAGACGAGGCAGTCGGCTGCATCGCGCGCTGGTGCGAGAGCGTCAGGTGGCCGCCGAGGCGACGGCGTTCACGTTCGATCTCGCGAAAGGCAGTGACCTGCTGATCGTCGACGTGACGGCGAGGCCGGGCGTCAGTGCTGAGCGCATCGAGTCCGAAGTTGGGTCCGAGATCGATCGGCTGCAGCGCGACGGCGCGACTGCCGCAGAAGTCGAGCGTGCGCTCGCGCTGATCGAGACGGATTTTACCGTCTCACTGCAGTCCGCGTCGGAGCGAGCTGACAAGTTGTCGCAATTCGCCACATACTTCGGTGATCCCGGTTTGGTCAATACACACGTCGATCGGTACCGTGCCGTGACGCACGAGCGCGTCTCGGCTTTCGCACGGGAGTGGTTGGGCGCGGACAATCGCGTCAGTCTCGTGTATGTGCCACGAGATCCCGTGCCGGAGGCGGCCGAGCTGGCGGCGACCGTGGGTGCAGATGCGTGAGGCGCGGGTCTCGGTGAACGGGTCCAACGTGGCCGGGTCGACCGCGCGTGCCGGGACACTCGAGCGACCCCGCCCCACGCCGGGAGATCCGCGGCCGTACGCGTTCCCGAGGTTCGAGCGACGGTCGTTGTCCAATGGGTTGCGCCTGGTCGTTGCCCCAGTCGAGAAGCTGCCCGTCGTCACACTGCTCGCGACGATCAATGCGGGCGCGGTCGCCGACCCGCCTGGTGAGGAGGGATTGGCGCTACTCACCGCTCGCGCCCTGAGTGAGGGCGCGGGCAAGCGCGATGGCGCGGCGCTCGCCGACTACGCGGAGCGACTGGGCACCGGCATCGAGTCTCGCGCGGACTGGGATGCCGCGACCGTTCGCCTGACTGTCATGACATCGCGCCTGGCCGATGCGGTGTCGCTCTTGGGCGATGTGTTGATGGCACCGCTCCTGCCGACCGACGAGATCGCACGTCTCAAGGGCGAGCGCCTCGCAGAGCTCCTGCAGATCCGTGCGGAGCCGCGTGGGCTGGCCGACGAGGCGCTGGACCGGGTGGTCTATGCGTCCGACGCGCGGTACGCGCTTCCTGAGGGTGGCACGGAGAAGTCGGTTGGCAGTCTGTCCCGCGATGCGGTCGCCGCGTTTTACGGGGCGCGCTACCACCCGGCTGCTGTGACCGTTCTGGTCGTGGGGGATGTCCGCGCCGCCGAGGTCGAACGCCTGGTGGACGCGACGTTCGGGAAGTGGCGAGGCCTGGGTCAGCAGGGAGCCCTCGTGCCCGACCGAAGCCCCCCGTCGGGCCGCGCGGTGCACATCGTCACCAAGACGGGCTCGCCCCAGTCGGAGCTTCGGCTCGGGCACGTCGGACTCGCACGGACGTCGCCCGATTTCTTCTCGGTGACGGTGATGAACGCGTTGCTGGGCGGCCTGTTCTCCTCGCGCATCAATCTCAATCTGCGCGAGGCGCACGGATACACGTATGGCGCGCACTCGGGATACGAGTGGCGCCGCTGGGCCGGGCCGTTCTCCGTGGACGCGGCCGTCGGGCGCGAGGTGACCGCCGCTGCGGTACGCGAGGTGCTGGCTGAGATCGATCGAATGCGGGCGGAGACCGTAACGCCAAGCGAGCTGTCGTTGGCGACGAGCTACCTGGATGGGATCTTCCCCATCCGCTACGAGACCACGACAGCGATCGCCGCTGCGCTTGCCAATCTCATTGTCTACGATCTGAGCCCGGACTACTACGATAGCTATCGCGCAAACGTGCGTGCGGTGACGGCGGCCGAGGTTCTCACGGCGGCGCGTGAGCACATCCATCCCGAGCGACTGCAGCTTGTCGTTGTGGGCGATCCGGCGGCCGTCCGCGGTCCGCTGGAGGAGATCGGATTCGGGCCGGTGACGGTCTACGATGACCACGGAGATCGAATCACGTGAGCAATGCTCGGGTCGGATCACAGCGGATTTATACGGGCCGCATCTTCAACCTCGATCTCGACCAGGTCCGATTCCCCGACGGCTCCGTCGGCGAGCTCGAGATGATCCGGCACCCCGGAGCGAGTGCCGTCCTGCCCTTTCTGACCGATCCGCGCGGCGACGATCCGCAGCTCCTGCTCATCAAGCAGTATCGATATGCGGCAGATGGCTACCTCTACGAGGTACCGGCGGGACGGCTCGAGCCGGGAGAGCTGCCCATTGCCTGCGCCCGGCGCGAGTTGCGAGAGGAGACCGGATGCGAGGCCGAGGTTCTGGCGCCGCTCACGACGCTGTACACGACCCCGGGATTCACCGATGAGCTCATTCATCTCTTCATCGCTACCGGCGTGACGCGTGGTCAGGCGGCGACCGAGGCGGACGAATTCCTGACGGTCGAACCGACGTCCCTCGCGCGCGCCCTGGAGCTGGTGCGGCAGGGAGAGATCCGCGACGCCAAGACCGTCGTGTCTCTGCTGTACGCAGCGGGTTTCGTGGCCGGGCGCTGACACGACACGCTTGCGCGTCCTGGTTCTCGGCAGTCACCGGACCGAGCGTATCGAGCGAGGCGTCGAGCGCGCATTCCGACGAGCCGGCCACCGCACACTGCTGATCGACGACCGTCGACTCCGTCGCAACATTGGCGTCACGCTCACGCAGAAGTGGGTGCTCGCCGCGACGCGACGATTCCGTCCCGATTTCATCTTCTTCAGCAAGGCGCTCGGGCTGACGATGGAGACGGTGGCGGCGCTCGTACGGGACCGACCGAGCGCCCTCTGGTATCAGGACCCGCAATGGTATCGCGACGAGCATTTGGCGGACATCTCGCACACCATCAGCGTGGGCCGGCAGGTCGGAACATTCTTCGTCACCGGGTTTGAGCGCCAATGGCGTGCGATGGGGCTGAATGCAAAGCTCCTCCCGTCAGCGGCGGACCGCGACATCCGATCGGTGCGACCAGAATCACGTTTCGGTGCAGACATCGCGTTCATCGGGACTGGACCAGGCATTCGGCACGGAGGCGCCGGATTTGCCCCGGAGCGCGCCGAGTTTCTCGTCACGCTCGCCGATGCCCTCGGGTCGTCGGTGCGCGTTCGTGTCTGGGGTGGTGGGTGGCAGGGCTACCGAGGCCGCCTTGACTGGGGCGGCCGGCCAGTCTTCGGTCGCGACCTCTCACGGGTGTGCTCTTCGAGCGGCGTCGTGCTCGGGATCAATCCTGCGCGCGCGGAGGGCGCGACGTACTACACGTCGGATCGGATCTGGATGATGATGTTGGGCGGCGGGTTTTACCTGGGTCGCCGCTCGCCGGGTTTGGATCAACTGTTGGAGGACGGACGACACTGCGCCTGGTATGAGAATGCAGAGGAGTGCGCCGCGAGAGCCCGGTTTTACCTCGCGCATGACGCGGAGCGCGAACGCGTCCGTGCATCCGGCGAAGTCCGCGTGCGCGAGTATCACACGTTTGATCAGCGGGTCGGGTATCTGTTGTCGGGCGAAGAGTGGAGCCCGTGATTGGTCAAAAGACGACGACCTGCGACAATCGGGCGGACTGAAGCCCGCCCCTACATGTCAGTATGGACGGTGACTCTCCGGAGCGCCGCGGCGACGATTGCAGTGCCGGTCGGCGAATCCGGATTTGACGCTGCCCGCAGCAACATGTAGGGGCGGCCTTCAGGCCGCCCGGTGGTTGTTCGTCGCCGTGGTTGGTCCGTCACCCATCACCCGTCACCCGTCACCCGGCCCTTCAGCACTCTCTCGTACACTTCCGCCGTCCGCTCCGCCGTGCGTGCGATGCTGAACGTTTCCGCCCTGGCGCGGGCCGCCATAGCGTAGTCGGCTCGGCGCGTCGGGTCGGTGCGCACCTCGTTCAGAAGTGAGCCGATCGCATCGCCAAGGGCGCGGCTGTCACCAACGGGTGTGAGGCGCCCACAGTCCGCTGTGACGATCTCCGGGATGCCGCCGGCCGTGGTAGCTGCGATCGGCTTGCCAAGCGAGAGAGCGTCCAGCAGGACCGTCCCAAGCCCCTCCTCGCGCGAGCTCAGTGCGACGATGTCGGCGGCGGCGAGGAGCGCATCTGCGTCGGTCCGGTACCCTGTCAGGTGCAACGAGCCGGCGAGCCCAAGCCGGTCAATCGCGGCGTGTGCTGCGTCGCGCAGCGGGCCGTCCCCGACGAGGAGCGCCTGGATGTCGGGTACGCGCGCACGCGCCGCTGCGATCGCGTCGACGAACGTGAGTGGGTCCTTGTGGGGCACCAATTGCGCGACTTGCACGACCAGCGGCGCCCCCCTCGGCACGCCAATCGCGGCCAGGACATCATCCGACGCGCGGTCGACCCGGCGGGCGAGATCGACGCCGCTCGGGATCACCGTGATGCGCGGTCGCGCGATGCCACTGGCAACCATCACCTCCGCGACCGCGCGCGAGATCGCGATCAGTGCGTCCGCGCGATCGTATTTCCATCGGCTTGCGGCGGTGTAGCCAAGTGGAAAATCCACTCGGCGCGTCACGACGACGCGGACAGCGGTGCCAATGGTCGCGAGTACCGCGATGGCGACTGCGTGGGCGGTATGGGCGTGTACGACTGCGACTCCATTGCGTCGCACCGCGGATCGAAGCCGCCACGCGGCGAGCAGGTCGAATTCCCCCGCGGGTCGAAGGGGTATGACCGGGATGCCGCACGCATCAGCGCGTGTCGCCAACGCCTCGCCCGGACGCGCGCCGATCACCGATCGATGGCGCGACGGGTCCAGCGCTTGTGCCAACCACAGGACCTGACGTTCCCCGCCTCGCCACCCGCGCTCCGTGTCCACGTGGAGCACGGTCATCGGGTCTCCGGCTCGCGCTGATTGGCTCACAGGTGATGTTGCAGTCGGTCGAAGAAGCGTTGTGCCGCAGCCTCGATCGTCAACGAAGCGAAGTGCGCCACGGGCGGTGGACCACTGGAGAGCGCGTGCTCGAGCGCCGTCGCGAGGCTGTCGTCGTCGTCGAGCGTGAAGAAATGCGCGGCCGGGCCGAGAAACTCGCGGTGCGCCGGAATGTCGGAGGCGACGACGGGGACGCCACACATCGCGGCCTCGATACCCGTCAGGCCCAGCCCCTCGAAGCGGCTGGGGCAGACAACGACGGAAGCGCGACGGTAGGTGGCGATGAGGTCGGCCGTGGCCAAGCCGCTTCGTATCTGGCATGCAACTCCGAGGCGCTGAGCAAGTGCCTCCAGCTGAGGTTGCACCGGGCCGCGCCCGATGAGCTCGACGCAAGCCCGCAGCCGGGCGGCCGCACGCAGCACCGCCTCATGGTTCTTGGGCGCGGTCAACCGAGACACCGACAAGAGGACCGTCGGATGATCCGGCCGCCTCAGAGCGTCTCGCTCCACTCGAAGCGATGGCGTGAACAGGTCGGAGTTGAAGCAGTACGGCACTGGCACGGCCGCCACGCCGAATCGCCGCGCGACGTCGGCGGCCGATGCGGAGCTCGGGGTCCAAACGGCTTCGGCGTGTCGCGCGGCATACCGGAGGCGACTATAGTAGCCGCGGCGAGTTGTGTAGCGGCCCCTGAGGCGCGGGAGACGCAGGAGGTGACCCCGCACCGACAGTACGTAATCGGCCCTCCCTTCGCCAAGCCGAAACGGGGGTAGGTCCCACACATACGTCAGTAGCGGCACCCGGGTCCGCCGCGCATACCGCCAGGCAGCGCCGGCCAGGTCGTGATTCATGGAGAGGGCGACCGCGGCGGGCTCGATGCCAGTCGTCGCGATGTCCAGCCCCATCCGCCGGAGGTGAGGGAGGACGAGTTGCTCGTAGTCGTTTTGTGCGAACCAACGAACGCCGTGCGCGCTTGGCACGCGACAAACTACCAAAACGACAAGGGCGCAGCGGCCTTGGATGTGTGAAAACACTTGGATCGGCGTCTCAATCCCAGGGAGGCGCCGCCTCCTGGTGTCAACAAACTCCCTGCCCGTTCGCTCCTTTCTGGGGGCGCAGGGCGGCCACGGGCGCCTGTCAGGGGGCTCGTCCGAGGTCAACCATTATCGGAGCACCCCGTGTCATACCTAGTGGGAGCTAGCGGTTGTCGCGTCACGAATGCTTCGTGATTCGACGGGGTCTTTTGCGGCCGGTTCGATGCCTTGCGACGGCCAGGTGTCTCAGGATGGATAAGCTGAGTGTAGCCGGAAGTAGACATCTCGATGAAGGTTCGGTATATTGTCGGCGTCGGTCAAGCGGCGTAAGTAGCAGCCGCACAACCACATGTACGCCGCAACGTCACCGCGTTTCCCAAGGCATGCGGCGTGCGAGGTCGTGTGCTCGGACAACGGGTCCGTACGGCCTGATTACTCGAAGAGGGATACGAGGCGAACATGGCTGACGTCGCGCTGAAGCGAGCGACTTCCCAGGTACCGCCCACAGAACGCTTTCGTGAGGAGGCTGCGCCTCGGACTACTACGTCCGGCGGCGGGGCTCATCGGCTACGGGAGTCACTGCGGACGCAAGACGATGCCGGGGTGGTCGAAGCGTTTCTGGGGGGCGAGGAGCGGGCGTTCGAAGAGTTGGTTGAGCGGTATCAGGTCCGGTTGCTCAACTTCGTGTATCGGACGATCGGCGATCGCGAACGGGCCGAAGATCTGGTGCAGGAGGTGTTCATCCGGGTGTACCGCCACCTCCATCGGTTCGACCGGTCGAAGAAGTTCTCGACCTGGGTCTATACCATCGCGTCGAACCTGGCCAAGAACGAGTTGCGGAATCGGTCGCGGAATCCTTTGGTGTTGTTCCAGGCCATCAAGAAGACGTGGGACGACGACGAGCGGCCGGTCCAGTTCGAGGACCACGGTTCGCGCCCCGACGACTTGTATCGGAAGCGGCACCTGCGCGAGTTGGTCGAGGCCTCGGTCGCGCGCCTGCCGGCGCATCACCGCCAAGTCTTCGTGCTCCGCGAGCTCGAGGGCAAGTCGTACGAGGAAATCGCCGAGATCACCGCCTGTAACCTCGGCACCGTGAAATCGCGGCTCAATCGGGCACGGACGTCGTTTGCGGAGATTATTGGGCCGGGGCTGAAGTAAGGCCGAACTGCGGGTCTGGGGTTTGGGGTTTGGGAAGACAAACTGCGGGGGCTGGTTGCGGCGCGTCGCAACCGGCCCTTCGTGTTTGTTCCCCAGACCCCAAACCCTAAACCCCAGACCCGCCGTTCAGGCTTCAAGCCAAAGCCCCGCCCGCCCCCTGGAACTAGCCCTAGCATCCCGTGTATTCTCCCGCGTCACTACCTCAGGTGCTCTGGGCACGCTATGGACTGCAGGACCTTTCGGGAGAACCACGCGCAATTCGTAGACGGGCTCGTTGCTGACGAGGAGCTCGTAACGATGCAGCGACATGTTGCGGAGTGCATCGCGTGCGCGACCCATGATGCGACGATTCGACGCGCGCTGTTGTTGTTCCGCAATATGCCGGGCATCGAGCCGTCGGCCGAATTCGCAGGTCGTCTCCAAGTGCGTTTGCGCGCAGAGCGAAGGGAGCAGCGTGCCCGCGCACAGACGGCGGGATACGGCGGCCGTGGCGCTCGCACCTTTGCGGTCGCGGGGGCAGGCTTGCTCGCCGCTGGCCTTGCCGTCTTCGCGGTGTTGGGGGTAGGCGGCCACATGTCGGCGTCGGTGTCGACTCTGTCCGCTGCGCCTATGTTGACGTTCTCGCCAGTGGTGGTTGCCGCGGCCGCGCCCCGTTCGCGGCCCGAGCGCGTCAGGACGATTGTCGGCGCGGGCGCGGCGACCCTCCTGCGCGATGCTGGCGTGCCTCGTCTCGACCCCAGGGATCCGTGGAGTTCCCTCACCGATCCTGCGTTCGCCGCCTCCGTCTCAGCTGGCATGCCCGTGTGGCCCGCCGCGGCCCTGGCAGCGCACGCGCCAACCGCGTTGGGGTCTCCGATGAAGCTGACGAATTTGGAGAGATAGAAAAGGACGGACGTTAGACGCTGGACGTTAGACGCTGGACGTTAGACGCTAGCACAAACCTCGAGGGCCAGTCGCGGTGCAAGCGGCTGGCCCTCGATTTGTTTTCAAGCGTCCAGCGTCTAACGTCCAGCGTCTACTCCCCTATGTCCCCCTCCAACGACTGGGTTTCCCCGAGCGACATCGCCGCCTACACCTACTGCGCGCGCGCGTACTGGCTCGAGCGGGTGCGGCACTTCGACCGCACGGGCGCGGGCACTGAGCGGCTCGAGATCGGCCAATCGCAGCACCAATTGCATGGCCGCCGGGTGGCAGCCCAACGTTGGCTGGTCCGACTGGCAATCGTGCTGTTGGTCGGGGCAGCGGGCCTGATGTGGGTGGCGAGTCGGTAGCGGCGAGACACCGAGTCGTGATCCTGCTCGCGATTGGTCTGGTGGTGGTGGCGCTCGCGCTCCTCGTCGGGGCGCGTCGCATTGGCACGGCGACTGGCGTTCGCACGGGCGCGCCCATCGTGGCGTCGGATGTTGGCGTAGAGCCGTCGGTTCTGCTCGAGGCTCCCATATCCCGGCTTCGAGGGCGCCCAGATTACCTGCTCCGCGAGCGCGCCCGCGGACGGATCTACCCGGTCGAGGTCAAGCCGACCCGTGAGTCTGCGACGCTGTTCGAGGCGGATCTGCTGCAGATCGGGGCGTACATGCTCCTGACTGAATCGACGTATGGGCGCGAGTTTGCCGGCTATGGCCTTGTCCGCTATCGATCCGCGGAGTTCCGCGTCGCGCTCACTCGAGACCTCAGGTGGCGATGTCTCGCAGCTGCGGAAGGTGTCCGTGCGGCGCGGCGAGCGGCCGAGGTGCATCGCAGCCACCGGATTCCCGCGCGGTGCGCCGGCTGTGCAGTGCGTGGACGCTGTGCGGAGGAACTCCGGGCCTTGTAGTTTCCTTTCATGCCCACTGCCAGCGAGCACGTCTTCCGGAAGGCCGTGACGGCTCGGTCGTTTGCGGCGGTGTACTATCTCCATGGGGACGATGATTTCCGGAAGGAAGACGCCATGTCGGCAGCGCTCGCAGCGGCGGTAGAGCCAGGCTGTCGCGCGTTTGACCTCGACGTGCGCCGTGCTCAGGATCTCGACGCAGAGTCGATCGTCGCGCTACTCGAGACGCCACCACTCGCCGGATCGCGGCGAGCCGTGGCCATCCGGGATGTGCACGCGTTGAAAAAGGATGCTCGCAAGGAGCTCGAGCGGTATCTGGACCGTCCGGCAATGGATTTGCTGCTCCTGCTCGTCGGAGTCGGGGGCGAGAAAGTCGACCGGACGTTGAGCGAGCGCACCGTGGCCGTGGAATTCCCAGTCCTCACCGGCGATCGCCTACCCAGATGGATCGCGCACCGCGCTAACGAGCTCGGCGTGCCAATCACGCCAGAGGCCGCCACACTGCTGCACGAAGCGGTCGGGACTGATCTGGGCGCACTCGCCTCCGAACTGGACAAGCTCGCCAGCTACGCGCGCGGCACTGCCGCCGCCACCCGCGAGCCAGGTCAGGGGGGACCAGTCCAGATCGATGACGCAGCAGTGACCGCGGTCGTGGGTGTCCGCCGCGGCGAGACGTCGGGTGACTTGCTCGACCGCGTGGCCGAGCGCGATGCCAAGGGCGCGCTTGCGCTGGTAGAGCCGGTGCTGGCGCAACCGAAATCGAGCGCCGTCGGCACGGTCATGGCCTTGGCCACGCAGACGCTCGCGCTTGCGTGGGGCCGCGCGAAGCGCGAACAAGGTGTGTCACGCAACCGTCTGGCACCAGAGTTTTTTGCGCTGCTCAAGGAAACCGGCGCGAGCCCGATGCGCCCCTGGGGTGAAGCGGTCGCAACCTGGGTGCGTGCTGTCGATCTCTGGACGCCGCAAGCGCTGGACCACGCGCTGGACGCGTTGACACTCGCCGATACCGCGTTGAAGGAGACGCGTATGACAAGCGACGAACAGGCGATCGCCGCCCTCGTGCTTGCGATGTGCGTCGATGTCGAGCACTCCGCCGCGGTGCGTCACGAGGGAGCGGCCGCGTGAGTCGCATGCAGGCACCGACCGCACGACGGCGCCCACGCCCACGGCAACACTGGTGCCGCGCAGTGCGGATCCGACTGTGTGCGGGTCTGGTCGCCACGGCGGTTGCCGGAGCGATCGCGTCTTCCCTGTACGCGCAGGGGACCGACAGCGCTCGTGCGACACGAGGCGATAGCGCACAGCCCACAACGCCTCGCGACACCACCCACGGCATCGCCGCGCCCCCCGCCGCGGATGCCGGGGGCGGGGCGGCACCTGGCCAGGCACGCGATACTGGCGGCGCGAGCAGTCCGCCAGCCGATACTGCCGTGCAGCGCGTGCGCTTGCTCGTGGCACAGGGGCAGACGACCGCCGCCCGGACACTCGTCGATTCGTTGTTGACGTCGACGCCGCCGACGTCACCGACATACGCGTCGATCCTGTACACGCGCGCCACGCTTGCGACAAATGCCGACAGCGCGGAGACCGACTACCGCCGCGTCATCGTGGAATACGCGGGATCCCCGCAGGCTGCCGATGCGCTCCTTCGCCTCGCGCAGCTCGAGTTGGCGCGCGGTGATCGCCAACAGGCGGCGGCGCACCTCGCGCGTCTCACGCGCGAACAGCTGCCGAATCAGACAGGGACCGCATTTGCGCGCACCCAGCTGCAAGTGGGGCTGGCCTACTTCGACTTGCAGGATACGGCACGAGCGTGTGTCGCACTCACTGCCGCAAGCACGGCGGCGCCCTCGACTGATGTCGAGCTCCGCAACCGGATCGATTACAACACGAAACGGTGCGCATCCGCGGGCGGCGGTGCCGCGTCGAGTGCTGCGGCCGACAGCGCGCGTAAAACCGCCGCCACGCCGTCCCACCGCACGGACTCGGCGGTGAAGGCCGCAGCCGCGCGGGGCGCTGCACCGCCCACCAAGGCAGCGAGCCACGCCGGTGTGCCTGCCGCATCGACGGCTGGCGCCACCGCCACGACGCGACGAGTGCGGACGCCAGGCTTCACCGTGCAAGTGGCTGCCTATCAGACCGAAAGCGCGGCACAGGCATTGGTCGAACACCTGCGAGCGCGTGGCTTCGTCGCGCGGATCTATGGCAGCAGCGCGCCGTTCCGCGTCCGTGTCGGTCGATTCGCGACCGAGACTCAGGCCGATTCGGCTGCGGGGTCACTCAAGAGTAAAGGCATCACGGGGTTCGTGACGCCGGCCGAGATGACGGAGTAGCATCGGGATTTCGGACTGCCGCCCAGGTCCAGATGGCGGCGGAAACCAAGACGCCCACTGGGATGATGAGGACGGCGCGCGCCAGCGTCGCTCGATCTGACACCCACCCGATGATGGTCGGCGAGATGCCGTCACCCAGTGCATGAATCGTCAGAATCGATGCGGCCATCGCGGCCGCTCGCGCCGCCGGGGCGACGTCCGCGACGATCACCGCGTTGATCGGGCTCGTCGAGAGGAAGAGCAGGAAATCGGCCATGGCCAGGGCCGTCCAAAACACCGCCGGTGACGATGCCGTGAGCGCCACGTACACGAGCGGCGTCGCAACGAGCATCGAAAGCGCGCTGAGCCAGAGATAGCCATGTCGGATGCGTCGCTCGAGTGCGTCCCCGATCACGCCGCCAAGAAAAGTCCCCACGAATCCGGTAATGACGACGATCAGTCCCAGCCACTTGTTGGCGGTGACCGCGTCGAGGCCGCGTACCCGGATCAAGAATGTCACCATCCAGATGCTGATGCCGCCGAACGCGAACGTGTACGCGGCATACCCGAGCACCGTGAGGATGTATTCGCGGTTGTGGGTGAGCGAACGATACGCCCCCAAACCCTGCACACTGGCGGGTGCCGCGGAGTACATCCCGACATTTGCCTCGCGGGTGTCGTGCGCGCCTGGCGCGGGGTTGCGCAGCATTAGCGTCAGGGCGGCGACCACGAGGCCGGGTAACCCGACGACGAAGAATGCGGCGCGCCAGCCGGCGCGGTGATCGACATACCCCCCGATCAGGAACCCGAGCGCCGCACCGACCGGGATGGCGGCGTAGAACACCCCAAAGACGCGCCCGCGCAGTCGTTCGGGGAAATAGTCCGCCAGGACCGCGGGGGCGATCGCCGAGTACGCTGCCTCGCCGATTCCGACGGTCGCGCGGGCGCCAAGCAACGATTCGTAGTTCTGCGCCAGCCCAGCGGCAGCCGTCGCGAGGCTCCACAACGCAATGCCCACGGCAACCAAACGGAGCCGCCAGGGACGGCTCCCATAGAAGCCAAAGACGGGGGCGGTGAGCATGTAGACCCAGAGGAACGCGGTCGCCAGGAATCCGATCTGGAGGTCGGATGGCTGCAACGCGGAGTGCTTGATGCTTTCCTGCACCGCTGGGACGACGAACCGATCGATGTAGTTGAACAGGTTGATGAGCGTGAGGACGGCCAGCGCCATCCACGCCGCGCGGGGCGGCGCGTCGCGCTCGTGATTTTGCATGGGCGCCGGGGCGATGGTCGCCATCGTGGGGCCAAAGGTCGGTATCCGCCCTTTGAATGGCAACGGCCAAGGGTGGTTCGTGCACGGGACCGCCGCGAACGTAACGTTGTTGTCGTCCCCTGACCCCTGACTCCTGGTCCCCGATCCCTTGCTTCTCGACTGCCACGTTCACACGGCTGCATTGCTCCCGGGCCATGGTCGCGTCTCCGAGCGCGCGCGCGCGAGTCTCGCGTTCCGCATCCTCCGCCGACAGCTCGGACTCTCCGCCGATGCTGACGACGCAGCCACCGAGCAGGCGCTGGAGCACACGCTGCTCGACACACTGGCTGGTGCGCCGGAGGTGGATGCAGCCGTCGTCCTCGCGTTCGATCGCGTCTATGCCCGCGACGGACGGGCTGATGAGGCGGCCACGCATTTCTACGTGGCGAACGACTACGTGGCGGCCCTCGCGGCTAAACACTCCAAGATCCGCTTTGGGGCGTCCGTTCATCCCTACCGGCGCGACGCCGCCCAAGAGATTGAGCGCTGTGTGAAGGCAGGTGCCGTGCTGTGCAAGTGGTTGCCGATCACCCATCGATTCGATCCCGCCGATCCGTTGTGCGTGCCGGCCTACGAGGCGCTGGCACATTTCCGTCTGCCGTTGCTCAGCCATACGGGGTGGGAGCACGTGCTGCCTAAGCTCGACCGCACCGTCGCCGCTCCCGCGCGTCTCGTCCCGGCCCTGGAGCGAGGCGTAACGGTCATCGCCGCACACTGCGGGACCGGCAGAGTACCCGGCGAGGGCACGTACCTCGACCAGTTCATGCGGCTCGCACACGAACACGAGCGACTGTACGGCGACACGGCAGCGTTGAGCCTGCCCAATCGTTGGGGGGCCTACAATGCACTCCTCCGCGACGAGGTTGTGAGAGCCAAACTCGTGCATGGCAGTGATTGGCCAGTCCCCGCGTACCCGCGCCCGTGGCGACATGGTTGGCGAGCAGCCCGCGCGCTCATGGCCGAGCGGAACCAGTTGCGGCGCGACCTGCGGATCAAGCAGGCTCTGGGCTTCGACGACGCGTATTGGGGACGTGCAGCCAAGGTTCTGCGGATAGACGCCCGCACGCACACATCAACGACGGATCACGCCCCTGGCACGCCGTGACTGGCGGCGCGCCGTGACTGGGTTTGCGGGTGCTCCTGTGCCCCGGGCACCGCATGCGTCACCCCTACCCGGCGGCGGCCAAACTCGCGGGCTCTCCGGACGCCCTTGTGCGACCGTAGATTTGCTGGCTCACCGCCCATGTTCCGTCGGACCTGACCCCCGCACCTCAACCCCTAGTTTTCTGCCCCCTGCCGTGTTGCCCGCCACACCCCTCATGCAGCAGTACCGGGAGATCAAGGCTCGGCACCAGGACGCCATCCTGTTGTTTCGCATGGGCGACTTCTACGAGATGTTCTTCGAGGACGCGGAGGTGGGAGCGCGGGCCCTGGGTCTCACGCTGACGGCGCGGAACAACGGCGGCGCAGCCGCCGTCCCCCTTGCCGGGGTACCGGTCAAAGCGGTGAGTGAGTACGTCCGCCGCCTGATCCAACAAGGGTTTCGGGTCGCGGTCTGCGACCAGGTGGAAGATCCCAAGCTCGCCAAAGGCGTCGTGCGACGGGAAGTCGTAGAGACGGTCACCCCGGGCGCAGCGTTCGCCGACGAGCTGCTGGAGCCGATGCGCAACAACTTTCTCTGCGCGGTCGCCGTGGCTCCCCCGCACCCGCGAGAGAAGGCGCGCACCGCGGCGCCCGATCGGCCGCCAATGGTGGGCATCGCGGGATGCGATCTCTCGACGGGCGAGCTCCGACTCACCACGGTCGCTGTCGCAGACGCGACGGCCGTGTTTGCGCGGCTCGCCCCGCGTGAATTACTGCTTGCCCGCGGCAGCACACTCCCGGCGGAAGTCCTAACCGATCGGCTGCTTCTGACCGAGCGTGAAGGCTGGGAGTTCGACCCCGCGTTGGCAGCCGACGCGCTCACACGTCAGTTCAGCGTGGCGTCGCTGGAGGGGCTCGGCGTGGGCGAGACCGACGCGGTCGCGATCGGCGCGGCCGGCGCCTTGCTGCGGTACCTGCGCGAGCTACAGCCGGCCGGCCTCCCGCATCTCGCGCCGCCGATCATCGAGCGACCCGAGGGCATCGTCCCGCTGGACGACATGACCCGTCGGAACCTGGAGCTCGTCGAATCGCTTCGCGGCGGTGACCAGGACGGCACACTGCTGGATGTGCTCGACGATACGTTGACACCAATGGGAGCTCGGCTCCTGCGACAGTGGCTCCTGGCACCGCTGACTGACCGCGCGGCGATCGACCAGCGGCTGACACGCGTTGCGGCGCTCGTTGGCGATCCCCTCGCTCGCGCAGCGCTCCGCGCTGCACTGGATGGCGTTCGCGATCTGGAGCGCCTGGCCGGCAAGGCAGCCGCTCAACGCGCGACCCCTCGCGAGTTGCGGGCACTCGGTGATTCGATTGCACGCCTGAGCCAGGTGGCAGAGGCCGTCAGCCGCGTTGGTCGCGGCCCGGGTGAAATCGGTGAAATGGCCTTCGCCAATTACCTCACCGCTTGGGATGATTGCGCTGATCTCGGGGATCCCATTCGCCATGCTTTGGTGGAGCGTCCGCCCGTGACGATCGGCGACGAGCCCGCGATCGCCGTCGGGGTGGACACCATGCTGGACGAGCTTCGGGCGTTGCGCGATGGTGGTCGAGACCAGATTGCGGCCATGCAGGCTGCCGAGCGCCAGCGGACGGGGATTTCATCGCTCAAGATTGGCTACAATCGCGTCTTCGGCTATTACATCGAGATCACCAATGCGCACCGGGCGGCGATCCCGGCCGACTACCAGCGACGACAGACGCTCACGGGCGCCGAGCGCTATGTGACCCCCGCGCTGAAAGAGTACGAGGAGCGGGTGCTGACGGCCGCCGAGCGCATCGAGGCACGCGAGCGCGAGCTGTTCGAAGGACTTCGGGACGCCGCGGGACGCGGGGCGGCCCGACTGCAACGCGTGGCGCGACTCGTAGCGGAGCTCGACGTCCTCGCGTCGTTCGCCCAGGTCGCGCAGCGCGAGCGCTACACTCGACCGACGATCACAGAAGAGTATGCGCTCGAGATTCGCGGCGGCCGCCACCCCGTCGTCGAACGCATGATGCCGCGCGAGCAGTTCATCCCCAACGACGCATCGTTGACCCAGTCCGCGCGCGTGATCGTGCTGACAGGTCCCAACATGGCGGGGAAGTCGACCCTGCTGCGACAGATCGGGCTCATCGTCCTCATGGCGCAGATTGGGAGCTTTGTTCCGGCGACCGTCGCAACGATCGGGATCGTCGATCGGCTCTTCACCCGCGTCGGGGCGAGCGATAACCTCGTGCGTGGACAGTCGACGTTCATGGTGGAAATGGCGGAGACGAGCGCGATCCTGCGCACGGCGACAGCGCGCAGTCTGGTGCTTCTGGATGAGATCGGCCGCGGGACCTCGACGTACGACGGCGTGTCCATCGCGTGGGCGGTCACCGAGCACATCCACAACGTGCTGGGCTCGAAGACGATCTTCGCGACGCACTATCATGAGCTCACGCAGCTGGCCGATGACCTCAGCGCAGTCCGCAACTTCAATGTCGCGGTCCGCGAGGTCGGCGAGCGTGTCCTGTTCCTGCACCGCATGGAGCCCGGCGGCGCCGATCGCTCCTACGGCATCGAGGTCGGACGGCTGGCCGGGCTGCCCGACACGGTGCTCGCTCGCGCCCGGAGCGTCCTCGCACTGCTCGAAGCCGAGCAATTGGCGGCGTCCCGCGTCACTGCAGGACCGGGGCACTCGCGCGGGCTGCGTCGCCAAGTTCCGCGTGAGCAATTGGGCTTGTTCGCGAACCCCCCAAGACTGCGACACGAGGGAAGCGGGGCACCGGAACCTCCGGCCCCCGAGGCCTAGGGACGAGGACGGTTGTTGGTGTCTACTTTCTACTTTCTGTCGGTCAACTCTCTCGGGCGCGCAGCGCCCGCGGCATATTTCGATGTTTGTCTCTGACCCCGGAACCCGAACCCCGGCAGCCTCCATGTCCGACACCTTCACGGCCAGCACTTCCGCGCCCGCCCACGCGGCGCCTGAATCGCTTCGCCGCACCCCGCTGACGGACGTTCACATCGCACTCGGCGCCAAGATGGTGCCGTTTGCCGGCTATCTCATGCCCGTCCAGTATCCGACGGGCATTACGGCCGAGCACATGGCGGTTCGGACGCGGGTCGGGCTGTTCGACGTGAGCCACATGGGCGAATTCGAGGTTCGTGGGCCTCAGGCGCTCGCGTTTGTGGATTACGTGACCACGAACAACGTCGGTGCGCTCGCCATCGGCCAGGTTCACTACTCCACGATTCTCAACTCGCGTGGTACAATCGAGGATGACTGTCTCGTGTACCGCTACGCGGACCACGTCATGCTGGTGGTCAACGCGTCCAACCGCGAGAAGGATTGGCGGCTGTTGGACGCGGCCCGGGCCGAACGCGGGTTCGCGTGCCAGATGACCGATGTCAGCGATCAGGTGGCGCTGCTGGCCTTACAGGGGCCGGAGGCAGTACGCGTCCTCGGTTCACTCACCGCGACCAACCTCGATGCGATCGGGTACTATCATTTCGCGCTCGGAACCGTTGCCGGTGTATCGGCGACGATCTCGCGCACGGGATACACAGGCGAGGATGGATTCGAGTTGTACGTGCCCGCGGCCGACGCCGTTCGTCTCTGGCAGGCGCTCACGCGTTCGGAAGCAGGCATGCCGGCGGTCACGCCGGCCGGGCTTGGCGCCCGAGACTCCCTCCGGCTCGAGATGGGGATGGCGCTCTACGGCAACGACATCGACGACACGGTGACGCCGCTCGAGGCCAACCTCGGCTGGCTCGTCAAGGTGAACAAAGGCGAGTTCGTCGGACGCGACGCGCTCATGGCGCAACGCGCCGCAGGCGTGCCACGCAAGCTCGTTGGATTCACGACGGAGGGTCGCACATTTCCACGGCCCGGATACCCGGTGTCGCACGACGGACGAGCGTCGGGCACGGTGCGGAGCGGCACCGTGAGTCCCGTGTTGGGCATCGGGATCGGCACTTGCTACCTGCCGACAGCAGACTCGGCACCTGGCACCACGATCGAAATCGACGTACGCGCAAAACCGGCGACGGCAACCGTCGCCCGAACGCCGTTTTACACCAAGGGCAGTCACAAGTGAGCGGTCACAGCGCTCTTCGAAGAGGCTATCGCACATGACCGAACTTTCCCCGGAGCCAGGTCGTGCTCCGTTGACAGACCATCACAGCTTTGTCTCGCGCCATATCGGGCCGACCGCTGTCGACGCGACCGCGATGGCGCGCGTAATGGGTTACGACTCCGTGGACGCGGTAATCGACGCGACGATACCGGAGAGCATCCGGCTCCGCCGGCCGCTCGCGCTCGGGACAGGCCAGAGTGAGCTCGAGGCATTAGCTGACTTCCGGCGCGTCGCGGGTCGCAACGAAGTGTTCCGCTCCTTCATCGGGCTGGGGTACAACGACTGCCTTACGCCGCCCGTGATCCAGCGCAACATCCTGGAAAACCCCGGTTGGTACACGGCGTACACGCCGTATCAAGCGGAGGTGGCCCAGGGGCGCCTCGAGGCCCTGTTGAATTACCAGACCATGGTGTGTGATCTCACCGGTCTCGCGGTGAGCAATGCATCGTTGTTGGACGAGGCGACCGCGGCGGCGGAAGCGATGGGCGTCGCGTGGGCGGCACGCGGCTCGGCCGATCGCTCGCTGTTCTTTGTCTCGCACGACTGTCATCCGCAGACCATCGAGGTCGTGCGGACCCGCGCCAAAGCCCGAGGGATCGGCGTCGTCGTCGGAGACCACCGCTCCTTCGCGTTTGGTCCGACCGTGTTCGGCGCGCTCGTGCAGTATCCTGCGAGTGATGGAGCGATCTACGACTACGCATCCCTTCGCTCGACCCTCGGCGAATCGGCGCTGTTGATCGCCGCCGCTGACCTCTTGAGCCTTACCCTGCTCGCACCTCCTGGCGCGTGGGGTGCCGACATCGCTGTGGGGAGCAGTCAGCGCTTTGGCGTCCCGTTGGGCTTTGGCGGACCACACGCGGCGTTCTTCGCGTGCCGGGAAGAGTTCACGCGCCAGGTCCCGGGCCGTGTGATCGGCGTGTCACGGGACGTCGACGGGCGACCGGCGCTCAGAATGGCACTGCAAACGCGAGAACAGCACATCCGACGTGAGAAGGCGACCAGCAACATCTGCACGGCGGAAGTCCTGCTCGCGGTCATGGCGGGGATGTATGCCGTGTGGCATGGCCCCGAGGGCCTTCGTCGCATCGCGGCTCGCATTCATCGGCTGGCCAGCACGTTTGCGGAAGGGGTTCGCCGACTTGGCTATGGCGTCGCTCACGACACGTTCTTCGATACCGTGCGAGTGGAGCTGCGACGGCGGAAGCTGAGCGAGCTCCTGCGGGAGGCGCGGGCGCAACACATCAACGTGCGCGTCTTCGCGGACGAGGATGGGCCTCCCTCGGTCGGTGTCTCGATCCAGGAAACGACCACACTCGACGACCTCGCGGATCTCTTCACCGTCTTCAACGGCGGCGAGCCTGCGCCATTCACACCTGAGGAGCTAGCGCGAACGGTCACCGACAGGTTTGCGGAGCCGGTGGCGCGGCATACGCCCTATCTCACGCATCCCGTCTTCAACAGCTACCACTCTGAAACGGAGATGCTCCGCTTTATCCGCCGATTGGAGGCCCGTGATCTCTCGCTCACGACGTCGATGATCCCACTCGGCTCGTGCACGATGAAGCTCAACGCGACGGCGGAGATGTTCCCGGTCACGTGGCGTGAGATCTCGCAAATCCATCCCTTCGCGCCAGCTGAGCAGACGAACGGATATTCGGTTCTCTTCGAGAGGTTGGAGTCGGCTCTGGGCGAAATCACCGGCCTCCCTGGCATTTCGCTGCAGCCGAACGCGGGCTCACAAGGCGAGTATGCTGGACTGCTCGTGATTCGTCGCTACCACGAAGCCCGGGGTGAGGGTCGGACGCGCGCCGTGTGTCTGATCCCGCAGTCCGCGCACGGCACCAATCCCGCGAGCGCCGTCATGGCGGGGCTGCGAGTCGTCGTGGTGAAAACCGACGCGCGGGGCAACGTGGATCTCACCGACCTCCGCGTCAAGGCCGAGCAGCACCGACAGGAGCTGGCCGCCCTGATGATCACCTATCCGTCGACCCACGGTGTCTTCGAGGAGAGCATTCGCGACGTCTGCTCGATCGTGCACGCTGCGGGAGGCCAGGTCTATCTCGATGGGGCAAACATGAACGCCATGGTCGGACTGTGTCGACCGGGCGACATGGGCGCGGATGTCTGTCACATCAATCTGCACAAAACCTTCTGCATCCCGCATGGCGGCGGCGGACCGGGCATGGGCCCGATCGCGGTGGCGCCGCACCTCGCGCCCTTCCTCCCGGCGCATCCGCTGACCGACGTCGGCGGCGGCGTGGAAGCGATCGGCCCCGTGTCGGCCGCCCCGTGGGGGAGCGCCAGTATCCTGCCGATCTCCTACATGTACATGCAGATGATGGGGCGTGACGGGCTGACCGAGGCGAGCAAGATCGCGATCCTCAACGCCAACTACATCGCGCATCGACTCGATGCGCACTTTCCCGTCCTGTACAAAGGCACGCACGGCCTCGTCGCGCACGAGTGCATTCTCGACTGTCGGCCCTACAAGGCTTCGGCGGGCGTGGAGGTCGAGGATATTGCCAAGCGACTCATGGACTACGGCTTCCACGCGCCGACGGTCTCGTTCCCGGTTGCCGGAACCCTCATGGTGGAACCAACCGAGAGCGAGTCACGAGGCGAGCTCGATCGGTTCTGCGAGGCGATGATCGCGATCCGCGGCGAGATTCGGGAGATCGAGGAAGGTCGTGCGAGCCGCGCGGACAATGTGCTCAAGCGCGCCCCGCACACGCTCGCACAGGTCGCCGCAAACGAGTGGAATCGTCCGTATGGTCGGGAGACCGCCGCGTTTCCGGCAGCCTGGACCCGCACGCACAAGTTCTGGCCCTCCGTTGGTCGTATCGACGCGGCCTTCGGTGATCGTACGCTGGTGTGTGCCTGTCCGCCGATCGAAGCCTACACGGCGGCTGCATCCGCCCCGGTGAGCGGAGCTCCGGCGATCGACGGTCGAGAAACGGTCCACGGCTCATCGTGATCGTGCCGGCGCGTCGAGCAGCAGCTTTGGGGCGAGCGATGGGAACCGGACACCGAGGGCGGGCCAGCGGCGTACTGCAATGCGTCACGCGTATCGCGGGGCTGGGCGTTGTCGTCGTGGGGGTCGCAGCGTGCGTCACCAAAGAGGACGCAAAGAAACTGGTGGAGGCTCTGCAGTCCGCCCAGCCGGCGCGACCCGACGTGCTCCCCGTCATGCTCAGTCACGATGTGCCGGTGCATTACCCGCCCGCACTCTACGGCAAGAAAGCGCAAGGCAACGTCACGCTGCGGATTTTCATTGATTCGACTGGCCGCGTGCGTCCGGAATCGACCGTTGTTGCGGAGTCGTCCGGTGAGGCTGCATTCGACTCCGCAGCGGTCGCGGGAGTCAAAGATTTGCGCTTCAGTCCAGCACGGCGGCAGGGAGCACCGATGGCCGTATCCATTCTCTTTCCCATTTACTTCCGGCATCCCCAAGGGGCGCCAGTGCCCGGAGACAGCGTGCTGCACCGCGGCGTCGACAGCGTTGCGGCACGCGCGAACGCCAGCGTGCAGGTGCCGCTCGGGCGTAGCCAGCAACGCGACAGCGCAAGGAGGTAGTGTGGCGCGGAACGGAACCGGGAGTCGGTCGACGCGCGGCGGCTCGCGGTCGAATCAGCGAACGCCGCAACGATCGAAGCGCGCTCGCGCGAAGGCGCCGGCTGTGGATCACCTCGCTCTCCCGTCGCAGTCGCGGCATACGCGTCCCTACGACAGCGTCCTCGAAACGATCGGCTGGACACCGCTGATTCGTCTGCACCGCGTGACGCGTGGTATTCGTACGCCAGTGTACGGCAAGGCCGAATTCTTCAATCCCGGCGGCTCGGTCAAGGACCGGATCGGCGTCCCGATCATCGAGCGCGCGGAGCGCGAGGGTCGTCTACGGCGCGGTGGCACGATTGTCGAGGGCACGAGCGGCAACACTGGTGTCGGTCTCGCGATCGCCGCCGCGCTGAAAGGCTACAAGTGCATCTTCACAATGCCGGACAAGATGTCTCAGGAAAAAGTCCGGCTTCTCAAAGCGTTTGGGGCGCAGGTGATCGTCACACCGACGGCGGTCCCGCCTGACCACCCGGACAACTACGTGGTGATGGCGCGGCGCATCGCGTCGGAGACACCCAACGCCATCCTGGCGGACCAGTTCTACAACGCTGCCAATCCGGACGCGCACTATGAGACGACCGGTCCCGAGCTCTGGGAGCAGACTGAGGGGCGGATCACCCACTTCGTGGCAGCGGCCGGCACGGGCGGCACGGCCACCGGAGTTGGTCGCTACCTCAAGGAGCAGAACCCTGCGATTCGTGTGATCCTGGGCGACCCCCAGGGGTCGATCCTCGCCGAGAAATGGCGCACGCACGGGAAGGGCGCGGTCGAGGGCACGCCGTACAAGGTCGAAGGCGTCGGGCAAGACAAGGTTCCCGGAACGCTCGATCTGGCGATCGTCGACGAATTCCACACGGTCAGCGATCGAGACAGCTTCTCGATGGCGCGGCGGTTGACCCGCGAAGAGGGGCTCTTCGTCGGAGGCTCTTCGGGCCTCATCGCCCACGTCGCGCTCGAACTCGCGCGCCGCATCAATGATCCGTCCGCATGCATCGTGACGTTCCTCTGCGACACGGGGGAGCGGTATCTGTCGAAGCTGTACAACGACGAGTGGATGCGTGAGAACCAGATGCTGGAGGCCGATCGCGTGACGCTGTCCGAGGTCCTGCGAGGCAAGGACTCGAGCGAGCCCGCGGTAGTCGGGGCGGCCCCGGGATCGACTGTGCGACAGGCGCTGCGCCTCATGAGCTTGCACGATGTGTCGCAGTTGCCTGTGATGGACCGCGAACGGTGCGTGGGCTCGATTTCCGACTGGGCACTGTCGGCGAAGAGCCTGGCGGATCCCAAGGTGCTCGATGCGACCGTGAGTGATGTGATGGAAGCGCCGTTCCCGATCGTGGATGCGAACCGATCGGCCGACTCGGTCGTCAAATTGCTGTCCAAGATGAGCCCCGCGGTGCTGGTCACCGATCCTGGGGGGACGACCGTTCGTGGCATCGTGACTCGGTCGGACCTGCTGCACTTCCTCATGGCGCGATCTTGAAGATCACAGTCCTGTTGGGCGGTGCCTCCGCTGAGCGGGATGTGTCGCTCGCGAGTGGCTTCCGGGTCATCGACTCGCTGCGCTCATCGGGGCACGTCGTGAAGGCGGTCGATCCCGTGACGGGATTATTGGGGGCGTCGGCCGAGTTGGCGTTGCGGGCCGCTGGTGTGCGCCGGGCGCCGCCGTCATTGGAAGAGCTCGCGGGCCTAAGTGGCTCGCAGCGACGCGAACTGTCCCCCGATCTCGTGCTCTTGCCAGCGATTCGTGAGGCCGATGTCGTATTCCTGGCGCTGCACGGTGGGCGCGGCGAAGACGGCACCATCCAGGCCATGCTGGACCTCGTCGGAGTGCCCTACACGGGCAGTGGCCCGTTGGCCAGTGCGTTGGCGATGGACAAGGACCTCTCGAAGACACTGTTTCGGGCCGCCGGCGTGACGACCGCCGATTGGACCATGGCTCCGGTCCGGGATGAAGTCGTCGAGCAAACGCTCGGCTGGCCGGCGGTCGTCAAACCATCGAAGCAAGGATCGACCGTTGGACTCGCAGTCGTCCACGAGCGTGCTACGCTCCAGACCGCCGTTACGCAGGCGTTCCAGTACGACGATGAGGTCATGATCGAGCGCTACGTGCCTGGTCGGGAGCTGACCGTCGGCGTGCTGGGCGACGAGGCACTGCCGGTCGGCGAGATCTTCCCGGCGCACGACGTTTACGACTACGAGTGCAAGTACACTGTCGGCATGGCACGCGAGGAGTTCCCCGCAAAGTTGACTGCCGGAGAGTCGGCGCTCGTTCAGGATCAGGCGTTGCGAGCATTCGCGGCCCTCAAGCTTCGTGGCTACGCGCGCATCGATTTCCGCCTGTCACCCGATGGGATCCCCTTTTGCCTCGAGGCGAATACCCTTCCGGGACTCACGGGTACGAGTCTCATTCCACAGGCGGCCGCAGCCCGGGGGATGGGGTTTGGCGAGTTGTGTGAGCGGATTGTCAACGAAGCACTACGCGCATCGTAAAAAGGAGAGAGGGAGAGGAGAGGGTGACAACAACGGCCGCGTGAGCGGCCGTCGTTACGTGCGTACCGCTCGGCTCGTCGCCGGACGGGTATCAGCACCCGATCACGAGGCCTGCAGATTTGAGGGGAGACATTGGCTCAGGATCTGCAGCGTAAACGAGCGTTCTCCCCTCTCCAGTTTCGGGCGCAAAGCGCCCGTATGTTACACTTACGGATGGCGGTCGCCGGCTGACGCGCCGCGACTGAGCGCTCTGAACCACCTGCTGCGAGCCCATGTCCTTCTCATCCGCCGAGACGCACGAGGACCGACCGCGACTGACACCGGCGGTGCAGTGGTTGATCGGGCTCAACGTCCTGATCTACTTCCTGCAGGTTACGCTCGTCGGTCAGGCCGACATGGAGCGCTGGCTCGGGTTCAAGTTTCACGATCTCGCGGCTGGCAGTATTTGGACGGTCTTCACCTACATGTTTGTGCATGCCGGCTTCTGGCACATCGCCGGCAACATGCTGTTCCTGTGGGTGTTCGGACCGCGTGTCGAGCGGGCGTGGGGTTCAGGCGCCTTTGTACGCTACTATCTGATTTGTGGTCTCGGCGGGTGTCTGGCGCAGTCGCTGTTGAATCGCGACAGCATCCTCGTCGGTGCGTCCGCCGCGATCTATGGTGTGATGCTCGCGTACGCCGTGCGGTGGCCGGACGATGAATTCCTCCTCTGGTTTGTCGTCCCGGTCAAGGCGAAGTGGCTCGTTGCGGGCTGTATCCTCATCGATCTCGTATTGGGTGTGTCGACGTACGGCGGGGGCGCGCCGGGCGTCGCCCACTTCGCACACCTCGGTGGGCTCATCACGGGTTGGCTCTACCTGCACACGCCCCCATCGAACGCGCTCGAGCGCTTCAGGCAGCGGGTAGCCGGCGCGCCCGATGTTCCCGAGGAGCCCCCCCGTCCGATTCCGCGTGGGCTCCCACGCGGGCGCGAACCGAGGCGCGAGGTCGACGAAATTGTAGCGAAGAGCAAGGCCGCTGTTGCGAAACGTCCCGCGGCGGTCCAGGCGCCGCGCAACCAGCCCCGTACACGGCGGGGCGAGGAGATCAACGCGCTCCTCGACAAGATCTCGCAATTCGGACTCGACAGCCTGACGAAGGACGAGCGCCGAATCTTGGAAGACGCGTCGAAGAGGTTGCGGGAGGATTGATAACGGCAGGGGTCAGGGGTCAGGGTCTGGAAACGACAACGGCCCGCATGACCGGGTCCCGTGGGCGGGCGGCCTGAAGGCCGCCCCTACATGTTGCTGCGGACGGTGCGGGTTCTGAATGTGTCGACACGGTCATGAGTCATGGGGGACGCTCGGAAACGCTACCTCCACGCCGACATGTAGGGGCGGGCTTCAGCCCGCCCGGTTGTTACAGGCCGTCGTAATCCCTGACCCCTGACCCTTGTCGTTCAGCGCTTCCCCATCGCCGCCCGCACCAGCGACTTTATCCCCCCGCGTACGTTGAAGTCCCCGACCACCTCGATCCATCGCGGCGCCAGCTTGCCGTGCAAGTCATCGAGGATGCGGTTGACGACACGCTCGTAGAAGATCCCGTCGTTGCGATAGCTCCACAGATACAGCTTGAGACTCTTGAGCTCGACGCACAGACGGTCGGGGATATAGGTGATCGCGATCGTACCGAAGTCGGGCGCCCCGCCCTTGAGAAGTGCGAGCTCGGCCGCGTCGCTTTCGACGCCACCCAGGGGACACAACGACGTGAACTCCTCACACGTCATGTGGACCTCGTATTCCCGTCCCGGATACGGATTTGGAAAGGTCTCAAGGAGCTCGGGCTGAGGCATAGTGGCAAACTAGGGACGGTAGACGCTGGACGCTGGAGACAAAGCTAGAGGGCAGCAAGCGGACCGTCTCTGGCCTTGAGGTTCGTGCTCCAGCGTCTAGCGTCGAGCGTCTAGCGTCTCGTCCGCTGCCTACCGCTCCAGACCAGCCCCCCATACGTTTCTCGCGCGGCGCAGCTTAGCCGCGGCGGGCCGATACCGGCGCAAGCGCCTCGTCCCAAGCTCATGCATCGGCGCACGGTCGTACCGGATCCGCTCTACCTCTGGTGATCGGTTCACTTTTAACGGCGTGGAGGTGTTTGCTCATGAGCGTGCGATCAGCTATCGCAGTTGCGGCTGTGCTCGGGGGGCTGGCGGTCGGCGGGGCGTGGACAGCGTCGAAGCCGGCGAGTGCGAGGGCCGCACAGGGGATGAAGTGGACAGCCACGTTGAGTGCGCAAAATGGTGGTACGATCAAGGGGACCGCGTCACTGGCGCCCGGGACAGGTGGGGCGAGCTCAGTCGCCATGATTTCGATCACGGGCGGCAAGGCTGGCACCGCGTATCCGTGGCACGTGCACACCGGAAAATGCGGCGCGGCCGGCGGCGGCGTGTTTGGATCTGGCTCCGCGTACAAGCCAGTCACCGCAGGTGCCGACGGCTCTGGCACGTCGACGGCCAACCTCAGCGCCGCGGCGCCGACCACCGGTGATTACCACGTCAATGTGCACGCGTCGGCGAACGACATGAAGACGATCGTCTCGTGCGGCGACCTGAGTATGGGGATGTGAGGGGCTAGACGCTGGACGCTAGACGTTGGACGTTGGAAAAAAACTCGAGGCCAGCCGCGGTGCATGCAGCTGGCCTCGAGGTTTGTCTCCAGCGTCTAGCGTCTAGCGTCCAGTAGTTCCACAAACACCCCAGGATCTACGTTCCCGCCACTCACGACGCAGCACACCCTTTTGCCCCGAAAGCGGCTCGGGTCCGCGAGCAGGCCAGCCACCGGAACCGCCCCAGTCGGCTCAGCTTTGACGTTAGCCAGCTGAAAGCACAGCCGGACCGCCTCGGCAATGTGATCCTCACTCACCTCGATCGCCCCGGCAACGCCTGAGCGAAGGACGGCCCAATTATGCGCGCCGACGCTTCGCGTCCGCACACCGTCAGCAATCGTCTGCGGCTCCTGCTCATGGGCGACGATGTGGCCGGCGGCGAGGGAGCGGACGAAATCGTTGGCGAGCGCCGGCTCGACGGCCCATACCCCGGTTGCGTCTCCGACTGCACGCAGGCCGGTGACGACACCCGCGCTCAGGCCACCGCCTCCGACCGGCGTCAGAATGGCGTCAAAACGACGCGACTGAGTCGGACGCCGGCCGGGCGACCCATCGTCGTCCCGCCCCTCCGCCGCGCTATTGATCGCCGCCAGCTCACGTCCGAGACTGGCATTGCCTTCGATCACCAACGGGTCATCGTAGGCGCTGGCGACGTACGCGCCCGGTTGCGCGGCCGCCAGTGAAGCCACCCGCGCCTCACGGCGAACGACGGTCGTGTCGATCAGATCCACCGTGGCGCCGTAGCTCCGGACCGCCTCGATCTTCACTCGCGCGGCATTCGCCGGCATCACCACCGTGCATTGCTTGCCCGCGAGCTGGCAGGCGTAGGCAATCGCCTGCCCGAAGTTGCCGGAGCTCGCCGTGATGATCGCCGGATTGGGCACCGAGCGAACGACGTTGGACGCCGCCCGGTATTTGAAGCTGCCAGTCCACTGGAACGCCTCACTTGCCAGCACGACATCCGCCCCGAGGCGTTCCGAGAGACGGGCGGATTCGATCAGCGTTGTGCGCCGCGGTTCTTTCATGCCATTAATTTTCTCTCGTGACCCGCAAAGCCGCCACCTTTTGGCCTGTCATGCTCGCCTTGCTGGTGGGGGATTGCACGACGAAGGAGTTGGCGGTCGGCCATCTCGTGCCGCCCTATCTTCCGCACAACGTCCTCGGGGAAGTCGTGCGCTTCACGCTCGCCTACAACCCGGGGGCCGCATTCAGCATGAGCCTCGGTAGCGCCTCGCGCTGGGGCTTCACGCTCCTGGCGCTGATCGCGCTCGCGACCCTGGCCGTCGTCTACCAGTCCGCGGGCAACGAGGATCGCCTGCAGGCGGGCGCAATCGCGCTCATCGCCGGCGGCGCGCTCGGCAATCTGGTGGACCGAATCCGTTCGGCACGCGGTGTCGTCGACTTCATCGACATCGGGCTCGGCGACCGTCGGTTCTGGACGTTCAATGTCGCCGACATGGGCGTCACCTGCGGTGCTCTGCTGCTGGCGTGGGTGCTGTGGAAGCGGTCGGCTGACGCGCACGGCGAAGATGCTGGACGTTAGACGCTGGACGCTAGCAGACTAACCGCGAGGGTCAGTTACGGTACATGTAGCTGGCCCTCGAGGGTTGTTCTCCAGCGTCCAGCGTCAAGCGTCTTAGCGTCTAGCCCTTCACCTCTATCTTGCGCGCCTTGGCCTGCGCCCGTTTCGGAATCGGGATCGTGACCTCGAGCACGCCGTCCTGGAAACGGGCTTGCGCGTGGTCTGCATCGGCTTCCTCGGGGAGCGGGATCGCGCGGTAGAAGGAGCCGAAGCTGCGCTCCGAGCGATACGTGTCGCCCCGGCCTTCCTCGCTGTGCTGCTCGCGTTGGCCGGAGAGCGTCAACCTCCCTTCGCTGAATTCGACGTCAATGTCATCGCGCTTGATGCCCGGCAGCTCCGCATGAACGACGAGGTCGTCGCCGCGCTGGAACACGTCGACCGTCGGCACCCACCGTGGCGTCTCGACGCCCGACAGGAAGGTGCTCAGTCCTCCGGCCGCACCCCGGGATGGAAACAAGCCGAGTCCACTGTAGTCGCCGAATATCCGATCCATGTCCTCCGAGAGGCGTCGCATCAGCGCGAACGGACTCAGCGAACCTCTGATGCCGCCTCCTGCTGCCTGGTCTTGCTTCGACACCGCGGCGGCCTGTGAGCTCCGGCCGCCGGTTTCTTGTGCGGTGCTCCGCTCCCGGCTTGTTGCGATCCCGATATCACGATCGCTTTGAGCGCTGCCCGATCCCGCGCTTGCACGGGTCGGCGCGGATTGCGCGCTACCCGTTCCGGGGTTGCTCGCGGCGCCGGGTGCAGTGCCGCCTGGCGTCGATGGACGATTGCTCGATGGATCGGGGGTAGACATGGCGTCTCCGTGTCTGTGGTGACGGATTGATTGTGCGCGTGAGAGGGCGGCCGCAAAGTGGATACCAAGAGCAGGGGCCAGGGCTCAGGGATCGGGGGTCAGGGAACAACACATGAGGCCAATCGCGGTGCTGGCGACTGGCCTCGGCGTCTTGCTTCGGTGTCTTGCTACAGTTCTCCCTAACCCCTGACCCTGGTCCCTGACCCCTGCCGTTACAGCAATCCTCCGTGCCCGAGCCCGCTCAACGTATGCGAATCAATCGATTCGCCGCTGAGGATGCGTGGGACGATCACGTCAAAGCTCGTGACCTGCGAGAACAGACCGCAGGTCGGCAAACCAAGGATCGTGCGCCTGCCCCAATGCGCGAGCCAGAACATACTCCCGGGATGCACGGGGACGCCGTAGCGGTCGAGGCTGGCGCCGAGACGGTCGAGAGCGCGAAACGCGGGATCGAGCGGGTCGAGCGATTTCGCCCCAGCGATAACGATGATGGTCGCGCCCGCTTGCGCGACCGCCGTAATCGCGTGTTCGATGGCCGCCGTGGTCGGGGCCACGAAGATTGGCGATAGCACCTGCGAGCCGAACCAGCTCAACTTGTCCCGAAGCGCATCCATCGGCCGTGACGAGGCGTCTGCCGCCAATCGTTCCTGCACCACGACGCCAATCGTCGCCGGGACGAAGGCAGCGACCCGCACGAGGCCGCCGCAGCTCCGTGCAACGCGCTCCGCCGCGGCCACTGCGTCCGCACGCAGCACCAGCGGCGTCACCTTGGCTCGCGCCACAACGGCTCCGGTATCCACCACCTGCGCGTCGAGTCGCGTGTACACGCACGCTCCAGCGACGTCGTTGACCGTCGCCAGCGGATTGACTGCCACGCGGAGTAGCCCGCGGCGGGTCGCGACGAGCGGCCAATGGCCGCCACCGAGCGGGCCAACATCGACGCCCGATCCCGCCGCCGCGTGCGCGATGCGCAGGCCCGCCTCGGCTTCGTGTACTTCTCCAGCTTCGGGTTCGATGAAGTGCAACTCCTGCCACGCGAGAGAGTCGAGAATGGGCGACATCGCTGGCCGAGAGGACACGTCCCTTCACCCATCGCGATTCCGTGCCTGAATGGACATCGTGCGCAAGGATCCAGCCCGCACGTGGGGTGATATTCGTATCGCCGTTCGACTCGCGGGTGACGCAGTGGAGGCGCATGATCGATCGGCTGCGCTATGGGACGCCCTTGCGGACGGCGACGATTTGCGCGGCGATCGCCAGCGCGATTTCTGGCCCGGTTTGAGCGCCGATATCGAGTCCAATCGGAATGTGTATGCGGTCAAAGGTGGCCGGATCGATGCCGTCGGCGGCGAGAAACTCCCGGAGCGCGCGGGCCCGGCCGCGTCCAGCGAGGAGGCCAACGTACGCAGGCTCCTTCGTGAGCACCGTCCGCAAGATCGGAAGCTCGAACTTGTAATCGTGGGCCACGATCACGACAAACGTCGAGGCATCGTATCGCTGCCGCTCCGCGAGGGTCGCAACGTTGCCCACGAGCAGCTCCTCCGCATCGGGAAAGCGCTCTCGCGTCGCGAAGCGCTCGCGGGCGTCGATCACCGTCGCGCGCCACCCGAGAACAGTCCCGTACGATACGAGCGGCATAGCCACGTGCGTCGCACCAAACACCAGAAGGCGCGGCGGCGGTGCGTACAGCCCGAAGAAGAGCTCCGCGTCCGATCCCTCCGCCGCGATACGCACCGTGGACGACACGCCACGAACGAGAACAGCCAGGGCCTCAGCGCGAGCAGCGGCGTCGAGAGCCCCACTGCCCAGGGTGCCAGTGCTGCTGCCGTCCTCGTGCACGACGAGGCGTCCGGAGGTGCCCGGGAGCTGGGCGACCAACACGACACGTTGGCCAGCGGCGATGGCGCGGCGGACCGCCTGATAGCCAGCCGTGATGGCATTGGCATCGGCGTCCAGCCGGACCGGCTCCACCAGCACGCGCAGCGTGCCACCGCAGGTGAGGCCGAGATCCCACCCTTCTTCGTCGCGCAGGGTCATCGACAGGAGCGCGGGGCGATCCGTTCTGAGCACCTCGTCAGACGACGCCACCACCTGGGCGTCGACGCACCCCCCGATGGTGACTGAGCCGAGGATCCGACCGCCCTCCCCCACCCACATTGTTGCGCCAGACTTCTGTGGAGTCGTCCCCTCAGTGGACACAAGGGTCGCCATCGCGGCTCGGCGCTCCGTCCGGGCCATGCGGTCCAACTCACCCAACGCGTCGTGGAGGTCGGGAACGCGAGGCATTGCAGTTAAGATAAAGCGGAGATGCGGGGCGATCCCGGCTTTTGTTCGCCCCTAATACCTCGTCCTTGCTTGTGTTACCATGGATATCGTGACTCAACCGATAGCGGTGCCGGCCGACGATCGTCGGCTACGTCCCCACGAGGTGCTGACGGCGACGTACCTCGTGGTGACCGGACTCTTGGGAGCCGTGTTCGGCTCGTTGTCCGACTGGTGGCCAGTGATCGCGACCCACGCGGTTGCGGTGGCGGTGATTGTGTTTGTGATCCCGCGGTTGCCGCCACGCCGATGGATCGATGCCCTACGCGACTGGTTGCCGGTGCTGGCGCTGCCGCTCCTGTACGCGGAAGTCGGTCGTCTCGACCGGCTGATCAGCACGGGCTACCACGACGGGACAATCTCCGCAGTTGACCAGGCGCTCTTCGGCCGACCGGGAATCGCGTTGCGCGAATATCTGCCCTGGGGGCCGTTCGTCGAGTACCTGCATTTCAGCTACGTCGCGTACTACGTGTTGCTTCCCCTGCTCGGAGGCGCGCTCTATCTGCGAGGGCGTCGTCGGGAGTTTCGATATGTGCTCGCCGTGGTTCTTGGCACGTTCTATGTCTGTTACGTCTGCTTCATCCTGTTCCCCGTAGCCGGCCCGTGGTACCGCCGCCCCCACCCCTCGTATGCGCACATGAATCTGTTCTTCCCTGGGGTCGTGCAGCAGGTGCTCGAGCATTGGGCATCGAAAGGTGCGGCCTTCCCCAGCTCCCACGTCGCCGTGGCGGTTGTGATCTGGCTCCTGGCCTGGCGCCTGGCGCGTCGCGTGTTCTGGTTGCTCGCGCTGATCGTCCCCGCTCTGGCCCTGGGCACAGTCTACGGTGGCTTTCACTACACCATCGATGCAGGCGCCGGGTTGCTCGTCGGGATTGCGGGCTATTTGGTCGGTCCGCGCATTGTTCGGTGGCTAGGAGGGCATGCGCCGGGTGATCCGGAGCTGGGGGTGGGGGACTAAGAAGGCGGGTGACGGGTTTCGGGTCTGGGGAACAGCGATCGCGGCGGACAACGACCGGCGGGCTGAAGCTCGCCCCTACATGTCGGCCTGGGCGACAAATGCCGCAGCGCACTACTGACCTTTCCGTTGCGCGTCGGCGAATTCGATTCTGACACTGTCCGCAGCAACATGTAGGGGCGGCCTTCAGGCCGCCCTTTGTGTCGTTGCGGTTGTCGTCTCTCATCCCGCGGCCCCTGATCCCTAACGCCGCCGTTCAGAAGACACCCGTTCCCTCGCGTGCCCGCTACCCGTCCTTCTAAACGGGTAGTGCCGCGCCCGTACAGTTCAGCCGCAGCTTATGTCCCTCCCTCCCTTCGAGATGATCACCGGCGACGCCGCGACCACCGAGTGGCTTCGGCGGTCCGACCGCGCGCGTGTCTGGGCGTTGGCCACCTTCCTCGGCCTGACGTTGCTGATCTCGGCCGGACGCGAGCGCGCGGAAGCTGCCACGTTCATTTCGCTGGGATTGTGGCTGGGGACCGCCGTCGTCGCCGAGCGCGTGTTGCGTCATCGTCGAAACGGCGACCGCCCGCGGGCTGTGCTGTTGGCAGCGGACATCGCCTGGATCACCGTGATCCTGCACTTGACGGGCGTCGCCCAACGCAGCGGGGTCGCCGCGTACATGTTCATCGTTGCGATCGCCGCGGGAGCACTGTCGCCGAGCGTGGCGATATGGGTTACCGGGTGGGCCGTGGCCGCCTACGGCGCGCTTCTCGCCACCACGGCGAGCCCGTACCTGCAACCCGATCCATTTGGGGAAGGGCCGGGCGTCGTCCTGCCACCCTCGGCCCGCATCGCCGCGTGGATCTTGGGATCGGCGGCGTTGATCGCCTTCGCCTACCTGATGCGGACGCTCGTCTCACTCCTCGCGCGAGGCGATGCCCGCCACCGTCTGTTGTTCTGGGCGAGCCCTCGTCCCATGTACGTCTACGAAACGGAATCGCTTCGGTTCCTCGCAGTCAACGACGCGACGGTGCGAGAGTACGGGTACACCCGCGATGAGTTGCTCGCGGTGACCGTCGCGGATATCAGCGTTCCGGAGGACGGCGATCCGGCACACGCTGCCGTCGCGGCTCCTGGCCCGCACAAACACGCTGGCACCTGGCGTCATCGACGGCACGATGGATCGCTCCTCGACGTCGAAATCACGTCACATCCGATCTCGGTCGATGGACGCGATGCCCGGCTGGTGATCGTCACCGATGTGACCGAGCGAACCCGGCTCGAAGCGCGCCTCCGGCACACGCAGCGCCTCGAGGCACTGGGACGTCTCGCCGGCGGCGTCGCGCACGAGTTCAACAATCTGCTGGCGGCGGTGCTGGGCCACGCCGAGCTGCTCGCGGGCACATTGCCGCCAAGCGCGGAAGGGCGAGAGAACGCGGACGAGATCATGCGCGCTGCACGACGCGGGGGTGATCTGACTCGACATATGCTGGCGTTCGGCCGCCGCCAACTGCTGCGGCCGGAGGTGGTCAACGTCAGCAGTGTCGTGCGAGACATGGAGCGACTCCTCCGCCCGCTGCTTGCGGCGGATATGCGCGTGGCGCTCGCACTGCCCGAGCCCTGTTGGGCGCGTGTCGATCGCAGCCAACTCGAGCTCGTGATCATGAACCTCGCCGTCAACGCGCGCGATGCGATGCCTCGGGGTGGCGCTCTCGCAATGGAAACCACGCTGGTCGCGTTGGGAGCGGCAGATGGGAAGCGCCATCCGAACGTCGCACTGTCTCCGGGGCGCTATGTCCGGCTCTCCATCAGTGACACCGGCATGGGCATCGCCCCCGAAGTCCGCGAGCGGATCTTCGAGCCATTCTTCACGACGAAGCCCGTTGGCAAGGGAACCGGGCTCGGTCTCTCCACGGTCTACGGGATCATCAAACAGTCCGAGGGATACATCTGGGTGTACAGTGAGATGGGGCACGGGACGACAATGCACGTCTATCTCCCCGCGGCGCCGCCTCCGGAAGAGAACTCCGGGATCGACATCAAGGCCGTCGACGAGTCAGAAGCCGCCTCGGTGGGCAGCGCCGACGGCAGCGGTCGCTCGGACTCGGACCGCCGGGCTGTGAGGCCCGCCCGCGATGGTGCGCACCACGTTGAAAGACGACCGGTGCCTTCAGCGAGTTCCTCGTTACCGGCGATGGTGCTGGTGGTTGAAGACGAGGACGCGTTGCGGACGATGGCCGTCCGCGTCCTCCACGACGCAGGCTACCGCGTGATCGCCGCAGAGTCGGAGGAGCGGGCGCTCGCGCTTGCGAGTGAGGACGAGATCGACGTCCTGCTCACGGATGTCATCATGCCAGGTATCGGCGGGATTGTGCTGGCCGACCGCATTCGGGACATGCACGCGGGCGTGCGGGTCGTGTACATGTCGGGGTACCCGCGCGCGCACCTCATCTCGAACGGCCAGCTCGACGAGGCGTACGCCTTTGTCGCGAAGCCATTCATGGCGAGCGAGCTGCGCGAAGCGGTCGACAACGCGGCCGCTGGACCAGCTACCGATCGTATCTCACGAGGGACGTCTCGCCGTCGTGAGCCAGGATCCGGAGGATCGCGTGCGAGCGCACCTCGATCCAAAAGCGCTCCGTAATCCCACCAGGGAAATCGGCCCCAACCAGCCAACAGTCGGTTGAGCGTCCGGCGCGTGTCGTGATGCGTTCCTGCCCCAGGACGCGCACCGGCAGCGGACCCCCGTAATCATCTGCCGGGAAGTAGATCGGCAATGATGCGTGGAACCCGGGTGCTAGGGGGAGCGCGCGCAACAGTAGATCGATCGCGCCCGAGCTGTACATCGTGTCGGCCAGCGGCGCCGCGAAGTAGTGCGGTGGCCGGCCCGGTGCCGAGTCGACCCCGAGGAGGTGCGCCCCGGTGTACAGCAGGATCACGACCTGACCCGCATCCAGCTCGGCCCGCTGGCGGAGCGGCAACAGGGAGGTTGCATCGACTTGGGTTGTAGTGCGCGCGACGATCCCCACCGTGTCGCGCTCTTCAAAAGACACTTCCAATACCGTCCGTCCACCGGCAAGCGTCCGGCGACGCATCGTCTCGATGGTCATGCCGACGACAGGTCCATCGCCGGATTCGAGGCTCGATACCGGATGGACCTCGCCGGCGCGTGACATGAGCATGGTGTCCGTGCCGGGTTGCAGCCAACTCGCGTCGAGGAGCCGGTTGCGCGTGGTGGCGACCGCGGGGCCAGCTTCGGCGGCGACATCGGAGCCACTACTACCCGGCTGACCAGGTGCGACAGTTTGGCAGGCGCCGACGAGTCCGGCGGTGGCTACGAGAATGACCGGCACGGCAGAGTCGGCGCATTGGCGGGCCCGGGGAAGCGGCTCTGGGGCGCGCGGTACCATGTGCGCCGGTGTCGAGAGATAGACGACGAGCCGGTTTGGGCGGTAATTATTCATCTGCTGTTTTCCCCGTCCCGGTCGTTCGCCTACCTTCGCCCCACTACCGACCCTTCCGTTCATGCCATCCGATCTCCTCGCGCGGTGCCGCGCGATAGCCACCAGCACGTGGAGTGACGCCCTCGACCAACTCGGCATCCCCGGCGTCGCCGCGGCCCTCGCGATCCGCAGCGGCAGCGGCTCCATCGCGGGCACTGCCGTCACGGTTCGAGAGGTGCCGGGCGAGCTGGGCGCCTATCCGCCGACCGCGTTCAAGCCAAGCGCGTTTCTCGAGGCCGCGGGTACGCACTCCGTGATCGTCATCGACATCGGCGGCGCGGCGATCTCGAGCTGTGGCGGACTCGTCGCACAGGCCGCCACACAGCAAGGCGTCGCCGCCATCGTGATCGACGGCGGCTGCCGAGATCTGGCGGATGTGCGGGCCACCGGCCTCTGGGTCGCGAGCCGGCACGTCACGCCAACGTCGGGACGCGGACGCGTGCGCATCGACGCCATCAACGTGCCCGTCATGCTCGACGGCATCCCCGTCATGCCGGGCGACTACGTCGTGGGGGACGAGACCGGCGTGGTGTGCATCCCGTCCGCACGCGTTGCAGACGCGCTCGCGATCGCGGAAGAGTTGACTGTCAAGGATACGCGGTTTGCGGATGCGCTCCGCGAGGGCCATACGTTCGCCGCGGCGTCTGCGCACCTCAGGCACGTGTGATGGGCTCGCGGGATGAGGGGCAGGTAATGACCGGTGCTGGCGCCGAGGTCGTGGCGGCGCACGCGCACGCGCGCAGTACGTCCCGCCCTGTGCACCGAGCCCTCGGCGCGACCTGGGCGGACGCCGTCGTCGACGCGCTGGTGGCCATCGGCGTGCGCCGGCTGTTCGGTATGCCCGGCGGCGGCAGTAACTCCGATCTGATCCAGGCCGCAACACGGGCACGCCTGCCATTTTCTCTCGCCCACACAGAGTCGGCGTCGGCCTTCATGGCCACGGCGCAAGCCGAGCTGAGCGGCGCCCCCGGAGCATGCCTTGCGACCTTGGGTCCTGGTGCTGCCTCGATGGTCAATGGCGTCGCGAACGCGCACCTCGATCGTGTGCCGCTCATGGTGATCACGGATTGCCGCACCGAGGAGATGGCCGCGGTCATGGAACATCAGACGCTTTCCCACGGCGCCATTTTCTCATCGATGGTGAAATGGAGCGGCCGTCCGACGCCGGCGACTGGCGTTCGAGCGCTGCAGGCGGCGTTGGACTCTGTCACGACCCCACCCTCGGGTCCCGTGCATCTCGATCTCGCCGTCGAGTTCACCTCCGCCGCGGTCAGCGACAGCGATCGCGAAATCCGACCGGCCCCTCGTCCCACCCGGACACTCGACCCGCTCCCCGCTGATATCGCGCACCTGCTCCGGAGCGCGCGCCGGCCTGTCCTGCTGATTGGCCTGGGCGCGCGCTCTCCCACGCTGGCTTCGCACCTCCGTGAACTCGCATCGCGTGTCGGAATACCTGCGCTAGTGACCTACAAGGCGAAGGGTGTCGTGCCCGATCGGCACCCGTGGTTTGCCGGCGTCTTGACGAACGGCGCACTGGAGCGCGAGGTCCTCGAGCGCGCCGATGTATTCCTGGCCGTCGGGCTCGACCCGGTGGAACTCCTACCGCGACCCTGGCGGTGTGCGCAGCCCATCGTGGCGATCAATGAGTGGGCGCTGCATCAGCAGCAGCTGCCGCTTCGTCACGAGATCGTCGGTGAGCTCGGCCGTGGTCTCGCCATGGTCGATGCGCAGTTGAGCACGCCCAGTGACTGGGATTCGACCGAGGTCGGCCAGCTGGCCGAGAGTCAGAGGGCGTGTATGCGGCAGGGCGACGCACCGGGCCTTCTGCCGCACCGCGTTGTGGATCTCGTCGCGGATGCCTATCCCACGGCGCGTATCACGGTCGACGCGGGCGCCCACATGTTCCCGGTGATGTCGTTGTGGCCGGCGAGTGAGCCAATGGGCGTGCTCATCTCCAACGGACTTGCCACGATGGGCTTCGCTGTGCCGGCCGCAATCGGCGCCGCTCTCCTCGATCGCGGTCGTCCGACCATCGCGCTGACCGGCGACGGCGGGCTCCTCATGTGCGTGGCCGAGCTCCTGACGGCGGCTCGCGAACGCTTGCCCATCCGCGTCATCGTCTTCGACGATGCGGCGCTCAGCCTGATCAAGGTCAAGCAGGAACAGCGGGGATACGAACCCAACGGTGTCATGATGGGGCGCACCGACTGGCGAGCCGTCGGAGCCGGCTTCGGTGTGACGGTGCGTGAGGCGGACAACGAGACGACTCTGGTCGAGGCGCTCGCGCAGACGAAGGCCGACCCCGGCCCGGTCTTGATCGCGGCACGAGTCGCGGCGGAGACGTACGGAGCGACGATGCGGGCGCTGCGCGGGTGAGCGCCGTCGGTGACGCACTCGGACGGGGGGTGTCGATGAAGGCGACGCACCCCGATTTGGTCACGCAACGGCTGGCCGACATGCTGGCAGCGGCGACGATCGCGGACCTGCCCGCGGCGGTACAGGAGCACGTGCATCGTGCCACCGTGGACTGGATCGGTTGCGCGATCGCCGGCGCCGTCGAGCCGCCGGCTCGCATGTGTCAGCGTCTCGTGGCGGGCCTTGGCGAGTCGAGCGAGGCGACGGTGATCGCTGCCGGGCGTGCGTCTGCTGCCGGGGCGGCACTCGCCAACGGCGTCGCGGCGCACATGCTCGAGCTGGACGACATTCACAAAGGCTCGACCGTGCATGCGGCGGCGCCAGTGATCTCCGCGGCGCTGGCCGTGTCCGAACGCGAGCACGTCGAGGGGTCTCGGTTTACGCTCGCGGTGGCGCTTGGGTATGAAGCCGCCTTGCGCATCGGTGAAGCGGTCAATCCGAGCCACTACCGCTATTGGCATCCGACGGGAACGGTGGGGACGTTCGGCGCGGCCGCGGCCGCGGGCGCAATCCTGGGTCTCACGGCGGTCCAGATGCGCGACGCTCTCGGCGCTGCCGGCACGCAGGCGGCGGGTCTCTGGGAGTTCAACGCCGACGGCGCCATGAGCAAGCATCTGCATCCCGGCAAGGCCGCGCTGAACGGCGTCGTTGGTGCCGACCTCGCCCGGATGGGGTTCACCGGCGCGACCCGCATCCTCGAAGGCCCACGCGGCTTCTTCGCGGCGACGACCGAAGCCTACGACGCGAGCCGGATCACCGACGGTCTCGGTGAGCGATGGAAGATCACCGAGAACGGCTACAAAATGCATTCCTGCTGCGCGCACACGCACACGGCCATCGACGCAGCGATGAGCCTGCGTGCGGATCCGCGCTTTCCAGGGGATGCCCCGATCGGCATCGCCGCCATCGAGATCGAGACGTACGGTCCGGGGTTCGCTATCGTGCAGGAGCCGCACCCCCGCACCCCCTATCAAGCGAAGTTCAGCCTGGCCTACGTCGTCGCAACCGCGCTGCTCGAGGGGCGTGTGATGCTCGATCAGTTCGCGGAGAGCCGCTTCACGCCGGACGGGGTCCGGGACGTGGCGACTCGATCGCTCCTCGCGCGCACGCGGATCACCGTGCGCGAGGATCTCACGGCGCGCTACCCCGGGGCCTGGTCCGCCCGCCTCGCGGTCACGCTGGACAGCGGCGTCGTTCTTCGGGTGGCCTGCGACCATCCCCGAGGGCATCCGGAAAATGCGGTCACGACGGCCGCGCTCGAAAGCAAGATGCACGACCTGGTGGCCTCGCGATTCGGGACCAGCGTCGCACGCCATGTCGCCGACGCCGTCGCGCAGATTCCCACGTCGACCGACATGGCCACGACGCTGCGCGACATCGTCCCGGTGACGAAGCCGAGTCGTGCATGACCGAGCTGACGGCCGACATCAATCCGCGCGCGCAGCGCTTCGCAGAGTACCGCGAGGCGATCCGGGAGCTCTGCGGTCGGTTCGACCGCGCGTACTGGATTCGCGTCGAACAGGAGGGCGCATACCCCGATGCCTTCGTGCGGGCGCTTACCGACGCCGGCTGGCTCGCGGCACTGATCCCGACCGAGTACGGGGGAGGCGGACTCGGTGTGACGGAGGCGTCCGTGATCCTCGAAGAGATCAACCGCTCGGGCGCGAATTCCGGAGCCTGCCACGCGCAGATGTACATCATGGGCACGTTGCTGCGCCACGGGTCCGATCAACAGAAGCAACACTATTTGCCGCGGATCGCCTCCGGCGAGTGGCGGTTGCAGTCATTTGCGGTGACAGAGCCGACGACCGGGACGGACACGACGCAGATCAAGACCGTCGCGACGCGACAGGGTGATCACTACATCGTGCGCGGTCAGAAGGTGTGGATCTCGCGCGTCCAGCACTCGGATCTCATGCTGTTGCTGGCCCGGACCACGCCTTTAGCGGAGGTCAAGAAGCGGACCGACGGGCTGTCCGTGTTTCTCGTCGATCTGCATGATGCGGCGAGCCGTGGCCTGGTGGTGCGCCCGATCGCGAACATGGTCAACCATGAGACCAACGAGGTCTTCTTCGAGGATTTCGCCGTCCCTGCCGCGAACCTGATCGGCGTCGAGGGGGCCGGTTTTCGCTACATCCTCGATGGCATGAATGCCGAGCGCATCCTCATTGCCGCAGAGTGCATCGGAGACGGCTACTGGTTCGTGGAGAAGGCGCGCCGCTACGCGTCGGAGCGTGTTGTATTCGGCCGGCCGATCGGTCAGAACCAAGGCGTCCAGTTTCCCATCGCGCGTGCATACGCCAACGTGCGCGCCGCCGACCTGATGCGGTACGAGGCGGCCGCGCTGTTCGACGCGGGGGAGCGCTGCGGAGCCGAGGCGAACATGGCGAAGCTGCTGGCCGCGGACGCATCCTGGGAGGCGGCAAACGTGTGCCTACAGACGCACGGTGGATTCGGGTTTGCGGCCGAATACGAAGTCGAGCGAAAGTTTCGCGAGACGCGCCTGTATCAAGTCGCGCCGGTCTCGACCAACCTGATCCTGTCGTATCTCGCCGAGCACGTGCTCGGCTTGCCGAGATCGTTCTGATGGCCCGTGCGCCTCGGAAGCGATCGGCGGCGCGCACGCGGGCCGCGACAGGTCACGGTGCCAGTCGACGGGGGCCGTCGGCGCACGAGACGGAGGGAGTCGATTTACCACTGAGCGGCGTGCGTGTCGTCGCACTGGAGCAGGCGGTCGCGGCGCCGTTCTGCACACGGCAGCTCGCGGACCTCGGTGCGGACGTGGTGAAGGTCGAGCGGCCCGACGGCGGCGACCTCGCGCGCGCATACGACAGCGCCATTCGCGGTCAATCGGCGTACTTCGTCTGGCTGAACCGGGGCAAGCGCAGCGTGGTGCTCGACCTCAAGCGCAAGGACGCGCGCGCAATCTGCGATCGACTCATCGACCGCGCGGATGTGCTGGTCCACAACCTCACTCCCGGAGCGATCGATCGCCTGGGGTTCGGCTACGATGCGGTGTCGGCTCGGAATCCCGGCCTCATCTGGTGCGGCATCTCCGGGTACGGCCTCGATGGCCCGTTTCGCGAGAAGAAGGCCTATGACATGCTCGTCCAGGCCGAGTCGGGCGTTGTGGCGCTCACGGGCGTAGCGGACGCGCCGGTGAAGGTGGGGGTGTCAGTGGCGGACATCGCCGCAGGCCTCTACGCCTATTCGTCGATCCTCGCTGCACTCATTCAGCGACATCGAACCCGTCGTGGAGAGCGCATCGATATTTCGATGCTCGAGTGCTTGACCGAGTGGGTGAGCCCGCCCCTGTACGTGTGGCAGGGAACGGGGGCGGTTCCGATGCGCGCCGGACTGCGGCACAACATGATCGTGCCGTACGGTGCGTACCGGTGCGCTGATGGCGCCGTCATGCTGGCGGTGCAGACCGATCGTGAGTGGCGGCGATTCTGTGACCAGGTGCTTGCCGCCCCCGCGCTTGCGGAGGACCCGCGATTCGCCACCAACGCCCAGCGTCTCGCGCACCGTGCCACGCTCGAGCGGATCATCGATGACCATTTCGGCACCTCGACACGCGCCGCCATGGCGCTCGCGCTCGAACGTGCCGACATCCCCACCGGCGTCGTAAATGACGTGCCCGAGGTCGCGGCACATCCGCAGCTGGCGGCTCGCGGGCGATGGGCCACCGTGGCCACGCCAGGCGGGCCGATTCCCGCGCTTCGTCCGCCCCACAACCTCGGCGGTGCGCCTGCGCGCATGGGCAGCGTGCCTGCCCTCGGCGAGCACACGGATGAGATTCTGAAAGAATTGGCTGGATGACGCCCTCACCTCCAACCCTATCACTATTCCCATGACCGGCCGTTGCTTCGAGGACTTCACCGTCGGCGTGGTGCTGCGTCATCCCTTGGGACGCACCGTGACGACCACCGACAACGCGTGGTTCACACTCCTCACGGTCAACACGAATCCGATCCACTTTGACGCGCACTACGCTGCGCAGACCGAGTTCAAACGGCCGCTGGTAGACTCGACGCTGACGCTGGCCATCGTGACGGGCTTGTCGGTGGCCGATGTCTCTCAGTACGGCGTTAATCTGGGGTGGTCGGATGTTCGGTTGCCCGCGCCCCTGTTCGAGGGCGACACGCTGTATGCGCAGTCGGAGGTCGTCCAGACGCGCGAATCCAAATCACGCCCCAACATGGGGATCGTGGAGATCAAGACGACAGGGTTCACCCAGGACGGCTCCGTCGTAATCGAGTTCCGGCGCACGATCCTGGTGTATCGGCGTGGGCATGTGCCGGTTATCCCGCTGCCGGAGCCGAAGAAAGTAGGCTGACCAGAACGGCGGATCAGTGTCGGATCCGGGCGTCCTCGGGCTCCCTCCTCGACATCCCCCTCGGTCCGCGCTATCCTCGCCGGATGCCTCCGATAGGTGCGGGGATCGTGGCGTGCGTGGCGATCGGCATCCTGGGCGCGATCGGCTGTGGCCCAGACGGGCGAGGCGCGCCGGCTGTGCCCACCGTAGATGGCACCAGGATCGGTACATCGGTCGACGGTGCGCCGGGCGAGTGGCCGATGCCGGCGAAGGACTACGCCGGGAGTCGCTTCAGCGCACTCACCGATATCACGCCAGCGACCGTTGCGCGGCTCACGCTGACCTGGACGTTCTCGACTGGCGTTCTCCGTGGCCACGAAGGAGCGCCCCTTGTGATCGGGTCCTCGATGTACGTGGTGACGCCGTATCCGAACGTGGCCTACGCATTCGATCTCACGAAGCCTGGTGCGCCACTGCGGTGGAAGTTCCGGCCGGACAACTCGGAGGCGGCGAAGGCCGAAGCGTGCTGCGACGTGGTGAACCGAGGCGCCGCGTACGCGGACGGTACCCTGTATTACAACTTGCTGGACGGCCACACGGTGGCGGTCGACGCGGTCACTGGGGTGGAGCGCTGGCGCGCCCATGTCGCCGATGTGAATCGAGGCGAGACCATGACGATGGCCCCGCTGGTGGTGCATGGCAACGTGATTGTGGGGCCCAGCGGGGGCGAGATGGGCGTGCGCGGCTGGATCGCTGCACTCGACGCCAAGACCGGTCGCGAGCGGTGGCGCGCGTACAACCTCGGCCCGGACAGCGAGGTGAAGATCGGTCCCCGATTTCAGCCCTTCTACCAATCGGACCGTGGCCGCGACCTGGCGGCGACCAGTTGGCCGACGGGGGGCTGGGTACACGGTGGCGGTGCAGTGTGGGGATGGCTGACGTACGACCCCGCGCTCAATCTGCTGTACTACGGGACCAGCAATCCGGGACCGTGGATCGGCGAGATGCGCCCAGGCGACAACAAGTACACGAGCTCCATTCTTGCGCGAGACCCCGACACCGGAGAGCTGAGGTGGGCGTTCCAGGTCACGCCGCATGACCTGTGGGATTACGACGCGGTCAATGAGAACATCCTCGCGGATCTTCCGATCCACGGCGCTACGCGTCGGGTCCTCGTGCACTTCGATCGGAATGGGTTCGCCTACACGATCGACCGCCAAACGGGCGAGGTGTTGGTGGCGGCGTCGTATGTCCCGGTGAACTGGGCGAGCGGGATCGACCTCACGACCGGGCGGCCGCGGGTGAACCCCGACAAGGTGACTGGCGCCGGGCGGACGACGCGCGACATCTGCCCCAGCCTCGAGGGCGGAAAGAATCAGCAGCCGGCCGCCTTCTCACCTGTCACCGGGCTGTTCTACGTGCCCACGAACAACCTGTGCATGGACTTCACTGGCCGTCGCCCGACGTACATCGCCGGGACGCCATATATCGGGGCCGACGCGCCCGAGAGCGGTGGCCCGGGGGGCTACCGTGGTGAATTCATCGCGTGGGATGCCACGACGGGTCACAAGGTGTGGGGCATCAAAGAGCCCTTCCCAGTCTGGAGCGGGGCGTTGGCGACCGCCGGCAATGTGGTGTTCTACGGGACGCTCGATGGGTGGTTCAAGGCCGTCGATGCGCGCACTGGATCGCCGCTCTGGTCCACGAAAGTCAGCTCGGGGATCGTCGGCAACCCGATGACCTACCGAGGACCTGACGGTCGGCAGTACGTCGCGGTCTATGCTGGCATCGGTGGCGACATGGGGTGGCTCATTGGTGGTGATGTGGCGTCAGACGCGCCGTACGACGTCCGCGAGCGCAGCACGACGTTGCCGGACCTGGCGCGGTACACGAGCCTGGGCGGCGCGGTATTCGTCTACGGGCTCGACGGCCAGTAGCAGCCAAGGAGGAGCGCGTGGCTATCGATAGGACTCGAGCGATTCTGACGGGCGTTGTCGTCATCGTGGCGGGGGTCAGCGCGGCCAGTGCCATGCGGCCCACCGAGAGGGTCAGCTCGTACCGCACCGACCAAGGGGCGGCGCAGGAGTCGCCGTCGCTCATCGCGCATCCCGATCACGTGCAACTCGGGCTGCCGATCGCGCGTCGCCAGATCACCCTGGTCAATCCTCGGGAGCGCGACCCCAAAGCCGTCGAGGAAGGCAAGGCGCTGTTCGTGTCGTACAACTGTGCCGACTGTCACGGGTCGGAGGGGTCCGGCGGGACGGGTCCGAGCCTGCAAGACGGACGGTGGCACTTTGGCTCGACTGCTGGCGACGTGTACGAGTCGATCGAGGAGGGTCGGCCTGACGGAATGGCGGCATGGGGCGGCCGTATCCCGGAATCCCAAGTCTGGGCGCTCGTCGCCTACGTTCGCACTCTTGCCGCGGGCAAGGACGTCTCGACCGAGAATTTCGAGGGGACAACGGTCCAGCGCGGCGGGCATTAAGGGCGGCGTAATTAGTAAACGGACGTTGACTTATTATTTATTCCCCCATAACTTGATGGCCTTATGCCGCTACTGAGTGGGAAGGTTGCCGTCGTCGCTGGGGCAACGCGCGGCGCGGGGCGTGGGATTGCGGCGATGTTGGGCGAGGCCGGAGCGACCGTGTACTGTTCGGGCCGGAGCGTCCGGGGGCACCCGGCGACCGGGGACCGGCCGGAGACGATCAATGAAACGGCTGATCTCGTTTCCGTCCGCGGGGGTCACGGCGTGGCGGTGCAGACCGATCACACGCAGCCCGAGCAGGTCGCGGCGCTCGTTGCGCGCGTCCGGAAGGACCACGGACGCTTGGACATCCTGGTCAACGACGTCTGGGGCGGCGACGAGCTCACCGAGTTCGGGAAGACATTCTGGCAGGTGTCGCTCGATAAGGGGCTGCTCTTGCTGCGCCAGGCCGTTGCTTCACACATTATTACGAGCCGGCAGGCCGTGCCGCTCATGCTCGACAGTCCAGGGCCCGGACTCATCGTCGAGATCACCGACGGGGACGGCTTCTGGTACCGGGGCAACATCTTCTATGACCTCGTGAAGACCTCGGTGATCCGATTGGCCTTCACCATGGCACGGGAGCTCCGACGGCGGCCGATCACAGCCCTGGCCCTCACTCCAGGTTTCCTGCGCTCCGAGGCGATGCTCGAGCGGTTTGGCGTCACGGAGGCCACTTGGCAGGACGGCGGCAAACAGGACCCGAATTTCCTCGCCTCGGAGACCCCGTATTTCGTGGGCCGGGCGGTCGCTGCGCTTGCGGCTGACCCCAAGGTCTCGACCAAGGCAGGCCGAGTCTTTAGCAGCTGGGACCTGAGCGACGAATACGGCTTCACCGACATCGACGGCAGTCGCCCCCATTGGGGTAAACACGCCGCCGCCACATTTGGCCAATTCACCCGCTGCGACGACGGGTTCTACGCCTATTGTGTTGGCGGACCTGTCGATACGCTGTTTGCCGACTGGCCGTAATCACAACGGCGCGATCAGGGGTCAGTTTCCCTTCTAGCCCCCTCCCAGCCTGAGCCTTATAGTCATTCCATGGCAGGGACGGCCAGCATCAAGCTCGGGCGGACCCCACAGCCGGCCGCCGAGTACCCCCAATGGAAACACCTGGTCTGGTTCGCGGCCGCTGCCATAGCCCTGGCGGTGCCGCACGATGTGCCCGCACAGGACACGAACCCCGCCACCGAAAGCCCGAACCGGATAGTCGAGCAAGCTGAGCGAGCGATCTCCGACGACAGCGGGCCGGCCGTGGCTGCCCGCTGGCGGGCGCGGGCGAGTCGTGACTCCAAAGACAGGCTCGCTCGCTTCGGTGTCGCCATGGTCGCCCTCCTCACCAACGACTCGGCGGACGCAGCGCAGGGGTTCCGGCGTCTCGAAGAGGAAAGCGCTCAGGACCACCAAGCCGCCCGCGTGGCGGCGTACGCGTTGTGGGGGGACGGATCGCTCTTCTACTCCCTCGGACGTTGGGCCGACGCTGCGCGGAGCTTTGCGGACGCCGCCACAGCGATGCGAGCACTCGACGACTCCGCGGGTGAGGCGCTGAGCCTGATCCAGCTCGCGTGGCTCGAAACGCGGGCACATCGGCCGACCGCCTCCGCACATCTCGCGCGGGCCGATTCGCTGATTCCGCCGCGGGAGAGTGCGTTGCGAGGCGGCTGGGACTGCGCGCACGCAACAATGCTCACCGCCGCCCACCAGCCCGGCGCGCTCGAGGCAGCTGACTCGGGCGCCATGCTAACGCGCCGCGCGGGTGACTTGCGAGGGGCCGCGCAGTGCGAGTTCAGTGCCGTGCAGGATCTCACCGCGAGTGGGCGCATCAATGAAGCCATTCAGCGATTGGGCGAAGTGATCGCGCTGTCCGCGCAGAGCCGCGACCATAGCACGCATGCGGCAGCGCTGCAGTGGCGAGGCTTCGCCGAGCTCAATGAGGGCTACTACGGACCTGCGGAGCGGGACCTCCTGGCCGCTGTCGACGAATCCACCGTACAGAAATATCCGGCCGGGGTCGGATGGTCTGAGCTGAATCTCGCCGCCCTGGCGGACGAACTCGGCGATGCTCCGGACGCCCGGCGACACGCGATGCACTCGTACGCTGCACTATCGGCCATTGGGGACTCCTCCGGCCTCGGTATCCTGCGCCGTGATGCGGGCAGGCGAGCACTCGCCGTCGGCGACACGGCCGCTGCGCGGAGTGGCACGGTGAGCGCCCTCGAGGCAGCGGAGCGCCACGGCAAGTTGGAGGACGTGCTTGGTGCGCGCATCGGCCTGGCGGCGATCGACGTTCGGGAGCAGCGCTGGGATGCGGCCGAGCACGAAATACGGACGGCGCGACAGCTGCTCACGGCGGATCGCGCGCGGGCGTGGACGTTGACGCTGCCGTGGTTCGAGGGTCGTATCTCGCTCGACCGGGGCCGGCCGCGGATGGCGCTCCGGCAGCTCGCCGTCGCCGAGCGCGCGCTCGACTCGACGCAGCACCTGTTCCGATCCGAGATAGAGCAAGACATGGCTGTCGCATGGCTGCGAACCGGCGACACCACGCGGGCGCTGGCGTTCCTGGGACGCGCCGACGACGAGGTGGACAGCTGGCGCGCCACGCTCGACGATGCAGGGCTCCGCGTTTTGGCTTTCTCGGCAACTGAGGAAATACCTGGAGGGACGAGCGCCGAGGTGATCGCTGCGGCGGTCTGGTCGCACCGGGCCGCGGAGGGATTCGCGCTCGCCGAGCGACAGCGTGGACGAGAGCTGGCAGATCAACTGTTGCGGATGGAGGCGCTCGGACGCGGGCGACCGCGGATCGACCCCGCGAATCGGTCGAGCGTGGGGTTGGCTCAGGGGCAGACAATCGGGTTTCCGGCACTGCAGCGCGCGCTCCCCGATGACAGCACCGCTCTCGTGGAGTACGTCGCCGGCGCCGGCACGGCGCGGACGTCGCTCTTCATTGTGACGCGACAGCGTGCCATCGCGACATTGGTCCCACCCGTCGATTCCCTGACGGAAACCATCGACCGCTTGAACGCCCTCGTGGATCAGGGAGTGCCGGCGTCCGCTGCGGAGCGCGCACTCGGCGCGGCGCTCCTGCCCGATCTCGTCCGCCTCCCGCGGCCGATTCACCGTCTTGTCGTCGTGCCCAATGGCGCGTTGCATCGAGTCCCCTTCAGCACACTGCGTCTCCCGGACGGCTCTTCCCTGATCGACCGTTTCGCCGTCGCGCTCGCTCCATCGGCGACGGTCGCGGTCAACGAATGGCACCGCTCCCGAGCGGCCGCGCGCACCCTGACGGTGCTCGCGTTCGGCGACCCGGTGCTGCCGGACGTCATCGGCAATGGAAGCGATCCCCTCAGAGTCGATCGTGGCAGTGCCGCGATGGCTGCGCGCGCGACACCCGCGACCGTGTGGCGGGACACCGGCTTCGCATTCGACCGAGATGCGGCATCGGCACTCGTTACGACCGGGCAGTTGCCTCGACTCCCCTGGACCGCTGACGAGGCAGCGATGGTCGGCGCGTTCGGAGAGGAGGCGACGGTACGCTTGCGCGGCAATGCAAGCGCGGCATTTCTCGAACACACGCCGCTCAATGCGTTCTCGGTCATTCATTTTGCGACGCACGCTGTGGTCGACGAAGAGGTCCCCGCGCGGAGCGCGCTTGCGCTGGCGCCGGGCGGTGGACAGTCGGGATACGTCGGGCCGAGCGACCTCGCGGCGCTCCATCTGACGGCGGATCTCGTGGTCCTGTCGGCGTGCCGCACCGCGCGCGGCGCGGTCGTCACTGGCGAAGGTGTGCGCGGCTTCACCGGCCCGCTGCTCGAGGCCGGTGCGCACAGCGTGCTAGCGACCCAATGGGGCCTCAACGACCGGAACGCCGTTCCGCTCGTCTACGCCGTGTACCGAGCGCTCGCCGATGGCTTACCGGTCGCAGACGCGGTGCGTCGTGCCGAGCTCACGGCGCGACAGGCCGGGCGCCCCGAACGCGAGTGGGCCGCCTTCATCCTGATCGGAGATCCGCTGACGCGCGTGCCGCTGCGGGTACCGGCTGCGGATCGCGTGCCGTCCTGGGTCCGCCAATTGGAGGCCGCACGCTGAGCGCGAGCCTGGGCCCGGGCTACCGTCCTGGGTATAACACCTGGATGGCAGCGAACTCCGACTGCCAGGTCTCACCCTCGACTTTGGCCTGCACCCACCACCGATAGGCGCGGCCGGACGTGAGCGCGTCCGCCGTGAATGTGGTATCACGCGTGTCGGCGCGCACGACGACGCCACCTGAGTCATCCAGCACCTCGAAGTGGTAGCTCCCAGCGGTCGGCACGCGGTGCCACACGAAGCGTAGAGCCGTGGACGCAGCGGACCCAATCGGCGCGATGAGCGTGATCGTGTGCGGACGGCTCCCTTGCGTCGCTCCGCGGTCGGGTGCAGCGGCGCTCAGGTGCACCGCCGAGGAGCGGGCGACCGCGAGCGCGACCGCGACCACCACGGCCGCCGCAGCTGCGAGCCCAATGCCTTGCACTCGCCACGTTGCCGGCACGAGCTGACGGGCCGCGGTCTGCGTCGCGCGGAGCAGCTCGAACTCGGCTCGGCAGTCGGCGCAACTGGCTATGTGATCGAGCACTGCGAGTCGGTCCGCCTCCGTCCCACTGCGTTCGACCGCGACGGCAATTGCCTCCGGCGCCGGATGGGGCGTCGAGGGTGCGTCCGCCGCACGGGCGACATAGGCAGCACGCAGCCGACTATCAGGTCCGGTCATCCGAGTTCACCAGGGCTAATGCCGCGTCGCAGGAGCGCCGCCCGCAGATCCGCGAGCCCGCGATAGATCAAGTTTCGCGCCTTCGCTGCCGACCAGCCAGTCATGCCGGCAATCTCGTCGCGCGAGTATCCGACGAGATGTAGCCGCACGGCCGTCCGTCGCGCATCGGCTAGTTCGAGCATGGCCGCTGCCACCGCCGAGGCGAATTCCGCACGTGCGAGCGTGTGCTCGGGACCCCGCTCATCGGATTCCGTTGAGGCCAACGCTGCATGTTCGCCTCGCTCGTCTCGAGATTCTGCCAGCGATGTGACCCTACCCGACCCGCGCTTGCGACGCACGACTTCGAGTGCCGCCGATAACGCCGTCCGGTAGATGTAAGACGTGCCCAAGCCCGCGATTGTCTCACTTTCCTGTCGAGCGCGCCACAGGCGCACACGAACTTCCTGGACGACCTCGTCGACGTCATCGCTCACCAACCCGTGCCGCGTTGCCACGTGATGCAGCAACCGCGCGAAGCGCGTGATTACGCTCTCGAGCGCCGCCAATGTCGAATCGGAACCGCCCGCCACAGGCGACTCCCTCTGCGCCGGTCCTGTCGGCGGCGGGGCGTGCGGGCGAGTTGAAGACCATGGCATGCGGGATTCAATACGGGGCCCGGATGTCGGAAGGGCAAGTTAAAAATGGCGATCAGGGGTCTGCGGCCGCGATCCCCTGACCCCTGATCCTTGACGCGGTTGTTCTTTACTTTCGTGTCCATGAAACACCCACGGACACTGGAGCGGAGTCGCGAGTCGAGTCGGAGTGAGGCCAGTGTTGGCGGGGCACTCGAAGCCGTTCGCCGCCTCGTGCGTGCACTGCGCCTCAGCGCGAATCGCGCGCACGACACCGTCGGCGTCAGCTCCGCAGAGCTTTTCATCTTGCGCGCATTGCATGAGGGCGGCCCGGTCGCATCACTTAACGAGCTGGCGGACCGTACCTACACCGACCAAAGCTCGGCCTCCCCGGTCGTGGAGCGCCTGCGCCGTCGGCGACTCATCCGCCGACAACGCTCGGCGCTCGACGCGCGGCGGGTCACGATCGAGTTGACCGACGCCGGTCGCGCCCTGCTGCAACGCGCGCCCCTGCCCCCGCAGGCGGGCGTGATCACCGCGCTCCAGCGCATGCCTGCGACCGAGCGGGAATCACTCGCGCGCGGCCTGAGCCGGCTCGTGGCCGAGATGGGACTCGCGAATGGACAGGGCGCCATGCTCTTTGAGGAGCCGCCGAAGGGACGCGCCAAGCGCGTCGCCCGCTGAGACAAGCCGGCGGCTCCGTTCCCTCTCCTGATTCCAGAGGCTCGAGGCTGCTGGGGGCGCCGGCCGGAATAGATTTGAGCCAATACATTTCGGCCGCATCGTTTGGCCCAATAGATTTCCTGCATGCCTGGGCACGCGGTGGGCTCTGACCCCGAGACGACGGATCGCCGCGACGGCGCGGTGGTCGGGACAGGAGCGCAGGGACGCGAGCCGGCCGGGACGTTCGGCAGGCAACTGCGAATCGTTCAGTACATGATTTCGGCGGCGTGGGCCAGGTTCGTCCGCTGGTTCAATCGACGCGGACTCAGCGAGAACGCCATTCTGCTGGGGTTCGCCGTCGCCATCGGGGTGCTGACCGCGCTCGGCGTTGTTTTGTTCTATCGGGCCATCGACCTCGCCTTCGCCGCATTCTTCCGGTGGTCGGCCGTCGCCCTCCCACAAACTGCGCGGCTCGCGTATCGACCGATCATCACCGGTGCCAGCATTGCCCTCGCGTGGCTAGTCATGCGGCGCCTCGCCGGCGGGCACGACGGTATGAACGTGCCCGACGTGCAACTCGCGGTCGTCCGCAGAGGCGGCAATGTGCCCGTGCGGCCGGCACTGGCGCGTACGCTGGCGAGTGCCATTACGATCGGCGGCGGCGGGTCCGCAGGGAGCGAGGGACCTGTCGTCGTCCTCGGAGCCGCGATCGGTTCGTGGCTCGGGCGTGCGTTTCGCTTTACACCGGAGCGTGTGAGTCTCTTCGTCGGGTGTGCGAGCGGCGCCGCCATCAGCGCGGCCTTCAACGCCCCACTCGCCGGCGCCTTCTTCGCGCTCGAGGAGATTCTCGGGTCCCTGTCGGTCGCGTCCTTCTCGCCGGTCGTGGTCGCGAGCGTCGTGGCGGCAGTGGTCTCGCGGATGTTCTTCGGCAACCATCCCGCGTTCCCCATTCCGCAGCAGTACGGCTTCGGATCCGTGGGCGAGGTGCTGGTGCTGTACCCGGGTCTCGGGATTCTCACCGGTCTCGTCTCGGTGCTCTACGTGCGCGTCTATTTCGCTGCGGATCGCGCGCATCAATGGGCCCGCAAACGACTTTCGGGCGGCTGGTTGGCCTGGCTGTCCGGTGCCCTGGTTGGTCTGCTCGTGTGGGTGTCCGGCGGACTGCTGGTTGGGTACGGGCATCTGGCGCTGCACGCCGAGATGTTTGGGCGCCTCGCATGGTATGCGCTGCTCGCGCTGGCGCTCGGGAAGATCTTCGCGACCGCCATCACGCTCACTGGGGGTGGTTCAGGTGGCGTGTTCACACCATCCCTCTACATCGGAGCCGCAACGGGCGGCGGATTCGGCGCCCTTCTCGCCCACGTGGCGCCGTCGCTTGGGGTGAGTCCCCCAGCGTACGCGCTCGTCGGGATGGGTGGCCTCATCGCCGGCGCGACCGATGCGCCGATCACTGGCGTGCTCCTCGTCTTCGAGATGACCAACGACTACGGGCTCGTGCTCCCGTTGATGATCACGGTCGTACTCGCTCACGCCGTCGCGCGGCGATTCGAGCGCGATTCATTGTACAGCGGCTGGCTGCGCCGCCGCGGCGAATCGATCGTGCAAGGGGCCGATCGCGATGTGCTCGCAGGGCTTCTGGTCCGGGACGCCTACGAGCCTTCGCCACGGGTCATTTCCGAGGCAGCACCACTCCCGGTGTTGCTCCAGTACCTCGGCGCTGGCGATCAGCCGTGCTTCCCTGTCGTCGATCCTGAACAACGACTGGTGGGGGTCATCACCGTGTCGGCCCTGGGCCGGCTCGCGGCTGAGGGCAACGGCGCGGGTCCGCTCATCCGCGCGGTGGATGTGGCGGAGCCGTCAGAGGTTGTGGCTCCCAGCGATTCGCTCTACGAGGCGGTCCGGCAAATGGGCGTCCGGGGCGTCGGGGCGTTGCCCGTAGTCGATCCCAGCAGTGGCCGCATCCTTGGCCTGATCACGCGCGGTCACATCGTTACCGCCTATGACCGGCGCCTGGCCATGCTGCCGTCGGACGACGGGGTGTGGAGCGGCGCCGGGCCCGAGGGTACCCCGAGGCCCTTGGCCGGGCGGGAGTCCGGCTAAGTTTCAGGAACCGATCTGGCGGTCGTCGCCATCTTCTGGGCGGAGCAGTCGTGTCAGCGCGATGCGCGGCCAGGGTGTGCAATCTGGACGACGGGAGGCGGCATGAAACGGAAGTCGACGCGTATGCGGGACGGCCGACGCGACTTGGGCAGCCTGACGCGGGCAGTGGGTGCAGTCGGAATCGCCGTTGCCCTCACTGGTGTCATGACAGCGGCCGTACGGCGCTCAGCCGGGCTTGCCGTGGCGCCGGCCCGCCTCGCGGCGCTTGGAGCAACGAGCACCCCAGATACCAACCCGCCGGCGACCGCCGGCTCGTCGTCATCACAGCCAGCAGCTACTTCACAGGCGGAGAAGACTTCGATGGATTGGAAGCACTTCCACAAGCCGAGCGATACAGACCTCCAGCGCAAGCTGACGCCGGAGGAGTACCAGGTGACGCAGCACGAAGGGACGGAGCCGCCGTTTCGGAACGAGTATTGGGACAATCACGCCGACGGCATCTACGTCGACATCGTGTCGGGGGAGCCGCTGTTCAGCTCCAAAGACAAGTTCGAGTCGGGCACCGGATGGCCGAGTTTTACCAGACCGCTCGACGCGAGCAACGTGACCACGCGATCGGACAACTCGTTGCTCATGTCCCGCACCGAGGTGCGCTCGAAACACGCCAACTCGCATCTCGGTCACGTCTTCGACGATGGTCCAGCGCCGACCGGCCTTCGCTACTGCATGAATTCCGCCGCGATGCGCTTCATTCCCGTTGACAGCCTGGCAGCCGAAGGTTACGAGCAATATCTCGCGCTCTTCGGGAAGGCAGAGGCGAAGAAGTGACCTCCGAGGCATCTCCAGCCTCGCACGCCCCTCTTCCCACAGATCCGCCACGTACCGTCGAATCGCCAGCGGCCGCAGCGCCAGCGCTCGAACCTGGGCACGTGGTGCTGCGCCACCACTGGATCGTGCGCGTCACTCACTGGGTCGCGGTCGTCGCGATCCTGATCATGGCCGGATCCGGCCTTCGGATCTTCGACGCGTATCCGGCGTTTCATCGTAAGGGCGACACCTTCTGCTGCTATCCGTTCGAAGGGCACCCGATTCCCGCCTGGCTGACGTTTGGCGGCTGGCTCGGGGGAGCCCGCAATTGGCACTTCGCGATGATGTGGGTGTTGTTGATCAATGGTCTGGTCTACGTCGGCTTCGTCTATTTGCACGGCGAGTGGCGAGACCTTGTGCCGCGCCACGGCGACGTTCGCGACGCCTGGCAAATGGTTCGCTTCTATCTCTTCCTCCGAGCGCGACATCCGCACCAGCGCAAACACAACGCGCTACAAAAAACCGCGTATTTCGCGATGCCGTGGATCGGCGCGATCATCGTTCTGACGGGAATTGCCATTTGGAAGCCCGTTCAACTCGGGCCGCTCACCGCCGTGTTTGGCGGCTACGTGTGGGCGCGGTACTGGCATTTCCTTGGGATGGTCGCGCTGCTTGCGGTCGCTGCTGCTCACGTCTTCATGGTGTTTGCGGTCGATCCGTACTCCCTGCCGTCGATGATTACGGGGCGGTACAACGAGGCCTACTCGCCCGAAATCCGCAATGCGCGCCCGTTGTATCACGTGCTCCCGCACTGGGCAAAGAATGGCCAGGCTTCGGGCTTGGCGATTCCGGATGCGGCAGCGACCACCCCCGTGCCGGTGTCCACGGCAGGGGAGCCGCCGGCCCCCGGCCCGCCGCGGGGTGAACCGTGAGCGATGCGCGTGAGCTCGAGCGGCGCATTCGGGACGTGCTGGATCGAGAGCCCGAACGCGGCGTGTCCTCGAGTCCGAGTGACCGCATCGATCGGCGGCGATTTCTGCTGCTGGGCGGCGGCGCGGTATCGGCCGCGCTACTCGCGGCGTGCAACAGCTATGGACCTCGTGACGCGCAGGGCATTCTGCGCTTCGCCGAGCGAAGCAACGAGCGACTGGAGCGTCGCCTATTTCGTGAGGGCTCACGCGATCGGCCGCGAGCTCGCTGGCGCGAGGCTGGCAGCGCCCTGCCCGTCTACTACATCTCCGACGCCATCCCGATGTGGGATGAGACGACGCAAGGGCCATGGGCCCTCGAGGTGGGTGGGCTGGTCGGTCACCCGCTGCGCCTGACACTCGATGACTTGATGCGGCTTCCGCGGACGACTCAGCGCGTCGATCACTACTGCGTCGAGGGATGGACGGCGGTCGCTTCGTGGACTGGCGTGCGTCTGCGCGATCTCGCGGCGATCGCTCGAGCATCGCCGGCGGCGCAGTACGTCGATTTTCAGTCCTTTGACAAGGACTATCACGAGAGTTGGGACATCGAGAGTGCCACACACCCGCAGACGCTAATTGCCTACGGACTGGACGGTCACATGCTCGGCGCCGCCCACGGTGCGCCCGCGCGGGTGCATTCGCCCGTGAAGCTCGGTTACAAGAACACGAAGTACCTCACCCGCATCGTCTTCATGCCGACGCGCAACGGCGGCTACTGGAGCGATCAGGGGTACGAATGGTACGGCGGCGTGTAGCGCTCGTCGTTACGCTCGCAGTGCCGCGCGTCCGGCTTCGATGGCGACGAGCAATCCGACGGCGCCGATCGCGATGAGGATCACCAGCGGCGCGTTGTCGTCCGCTGCGCGAGACATCCCGGCGGACATGGACGCGGCCTCCGCGTAGGAGGTCGCGGTCACGGCGGCGCGCGTTGTTGTCTGAGTCGTAGACGACGGTTCCGGCGCGCGTCGTACGTTCGCGACCTTCACCGTCGAGTCGGAGGATCGCTGTCCGGCGGCAGCGGACCATGACCTGGTGACGGAGTCGATCCAGGCTCCGTCGGACTGCATCGGTGCCGCGACGACCGTCGGTGCCTGCTCTGGTGGCGTGGGCGGAGGACGTCGCCTGCGCGCGAACGGCCCGTGACACGCCATCGCGCCCGCGATGCACGCTGCGCCAGCCAGAACCGCAACCGCGCGTTTCATGCGTACGCCGCGCTGCAAGTTGCCGACCGTCTTGATTGGTCGCCCCTGATCCCTGTTTCCAGTGTTCAATATCGCCAGGGCGCACGCTCGCCTGGCGGTGCGTGCTTCGCGACCGCATCGGCCATCTCGCGAACGAGGTCAGCTGCATCGGTGTGCTGCCACCCGTGCCCTTTCTCGGGGCGGCCGAAGCGGAACAGGCCGGCAACGTGCGGATGCTGTGCCGAGTCGAGGAAGGCCTCGAAGTCGTACACGCCGAGGTTCAGGTAGAAATTGTCCATGTCGCCCACGTCGATGTGGATCTTGTCAGTGAGCGACGGACCGATTTGCGCCCAGTGCTGGCGAGCATAGGCGGTCAGGTCGTACCCGCGGTCGCGCATGTAGTTCGCGACGTCGTGGTTGATATGGCCCGTCCGCTTGTCCCAGAGGGGAGCCGGGTAGCCGTCGGAACCCACCGGTCCGTACACGGCTTCCCAGATCTCCAGCTGCTCTCCCGAACGTCCGTGGCTGCCCAGGACGTCCTCGAACCGGCTGAAATCGCGCATGGTGATGAGCGGCTGCCCATCGTTCCCGCGCATGAGGTAGCGTTCCGCGTGGAACCACCGATTGATGGGCGAAAACGATGGCTGCCCCTCCCGACTCACGGTGAACGCGTTGGTATCCCGATATGCGTTGACCAGCCCGTAGTGATCGAAGTCGATGGGGTCGGGATAGAGCGTCCACGTGCCGCCAAAGAAGTCGGGATGGTAGAGCTGCAAGGCGAGCGACTCCCACCCGCCGGTCGAACCCCCGGTCAGCACACGGGCGTACGCGTGCGGGATGACCCGGAAATGCGTTTCGAGGTACGGGATGAGCTCCGTCATGATCGCGTCGCCGTACGGGCCGTTGTTCGCCGAGTTCACCGCGTAGGAGTCGTCGAAGTACGGTGTCGGGTGTTGGAAGGTGACCGCGATCACGCGCGGGAAGCCAGATCCGCTCCACGCACGGTAGAGATCGTACCCAGGTTTCAGGTTGTACGAGGTCAGCAGCTCGTGGAACGGTTCCGGGATCGGCGCCTGCACGCTGTCGAAGTCGAGCGGGGGCCGGAGGTTGAAGTGTCCTTGTTCGTAGATCACGGGATACCGCACGTCCGGGTGCGTGTCGTATCCCGCTGGCAACAGGACTGTCGCACCCAGAAACACCGGCTGGCCCCAGAATTTGGTCAGCAGGTCGCTCTGGATCTTGATGTGTTTGACCCACTTCGAGTCCGGAGGCAGCGCAATGGGCGGGAGCGCGCGCGAGACCGCGACCGAGACATTGTACCCGCCCGCTGGGTCGAGATGAACGCGCTGGACCGTGCTGATCAGCGTGCCGGGCGACACCCCGAAATGCTGCCCCTCCCACTGGTCCATGTGCGCCCAGATGGTGTGGCCATCGGATCGGTGAAACCGGGTGTAGGGGACGACGATCGCCTGCACGTAGTAGTCGCCTGCGGGGATGTCCCGAAGCGATGCAACGGGATAACCGAGGGTCGTATCGGAAATGAGCGCGGAGCTGCCTGGTGCGAGGCTCTGGACGTCCGTACCGAACAGCGGGATGCTCGCCGTGAAGTCATCGGCTGCCAACCGCGGGTCGTGGGCGCTGTCGGCTGAGTCGGCGCTGATCATCACGTATGCGCGGCCCGTGATCGGATCGGCATGCAGCGAGGCCGGCACGGAGATCGAGATGGAGACGGGCCTGGCCGATGGGCTACAGGTCGCGCACGCCAGCGCGATGGCGAAGGCGAGGATCGTGCGAACGCGGATCATCCTCGATACTGCTCCATCATCTCCACGAGCTCGTCGTACATGGCGTCGGCTGCCCGCGGTGTGTCGCGAATCGCGCGCGTGGCGCAGTGCTTGAGGTGATTGCGCATCAACTCTCGACCGACCGCGCGCAACGCTTCGTGTACCGCGGAGATCTGGGTGAGCACTTCGGCGCAGTAGCGATCCTCCTCAACCATCTTCTGCAGCCCGCGCACCTGTCCCTCGATCCGACGGAGACGCGTGAGGTTCCGCTCCTTGCTGGTGGCGTCGACGCCGATGGCTTTACGCAGTGCCACGGAACCCTCGCAGCCGGAGGCTGTTGGACACCACACTCACCGAGCTGAAGGCCATCGCGCTACTGGCCAGGATCGGGCTGAGCAGGATGCCAAATGTGGGGTAGAGGACGCCCGCCGCAATCGGGATCCCGACCAGGTTATAAACGAGCGCCCAGAAGAGGTTCTGTCGCATCGTTCGCATCGCGCGTCGGCTCAAGCGGATCGCATCGCCGACGCCCAGGAGATCGTTGCGCATGAGGGCCACGTCACACGCCTCCAGCGAAACGTCCGCGGCGCTGCCGATGGCGATGCCGACGTCCGCCTGCGCCAGCGCCGGGGCGTCATTGATGCCATCTCCCACCATCGCTACCGCGTGATGTGCGTCCTGCAGGCGCTTGATGGCGGCCACCTTTCCGTCCGGCAGCACGCCCGCCACCACCCGATCGATGCCCACCTCGCGAGCCACGGCGCGCGCGGCGCGCTCCGTATCACCGCTCAGCATGACCACCAGGAGCCCCAGCTGTCGCAGCTCGTCGACCGCTCGCCTGGAGCTGTCGCGAACGGGATCCGCGATCGCGATCAGGCCGCGAAGCGCGCCATCGATTGCCGCGTACACGACGGTGCGCCCCGCAGCGGCCAACTCGTCTGCGCGAGGCGCGAGCGGCGCTGCGTCGATCGCCCACTCCGCCAACAATGCGCGATTGCCAACGACCACCGATCGACCGTCGACGATCCCGAGCGCTCCGCGGCCTGGCAGCGCCTCAAACTGATCGACGACAGGCAGGGAAAGGCCTCGCGCTTGCGCGGCGTGCACAATCGCTTCCGCGAGCGGGTGCTCGGAGGCGTGTTCAACGCCTGCCACCATCGCGAGCAGCGCATCCGCGGGCGATGTCTCCGCGATCCACGACGCGTTTCGCTCTGGGTGCAGCACCGCGATCTCACCGGCCCGTGAGGCGACGTGCGCTCCGGCCGCGATCGGTACATCCACATCGACCAACTCGATGTCCGTCACCGTCGGGCGGCCTTCCGTGATGGTCCCCGTCTTGTCGAGGACCACCGTGTCGAGGGCGCTCGTCCGCTGCAGTGCCTCGGAGCCTTTGATGAGCACGCCCATCTCCGCGCCTTTACCCGTGGCAACCATGAGCGCCGTTGGCACCGCAAGGCCCATGGCGCAGGGGCACGCGATGACCAGGACCGCGACCGCCGCCGCGACGGCGCGGACAATTCCTCCCGGACCGCCTGCCACCAGCCACACGGCGGCAGTCAGTCCCGCAATCACGACGACCACGGGCACAAACACCGCGCTGACGCGATCGGCCAGCTGCTGGATCGGCGCGCGTGTATTCTGTGCTTCGCGCATGAGCTGGACGATGTGCGCCAGTGTGCCGTCAGCCCCGAGGGTGGTCGCGCGATATCGGAAGACGCCGGTGCGATTGACGGTGCCACCGATGACCCGGGAGCCCACGCCCTTCTCCACCGGCATCGACTCGCCCGTCAGCATCGATTCGTCGACGAAACTGGCGCCGCTGATGATCTGGCCATCCACGGGGACGCGCTCGCCGGGCCTCACGACAACGATGGCTCCCGGTCGCAGCGACTCGACCGCCAGATCGTGCTCGCCAGCGTCGTCGATGACACGCGCGCTCGGCGGCTGCAGCATGATCAGATGACGCAGCGCGGCTGTCGTGTGCCGCGTGGCGCCCGCCTCGAGCAGGTTGCCGGCGAGCACGAGCGCGATGATCATGATCACGGCTTCGTAATAGACGTCCGGAGCCACATGGTGCGCGATGAAGAACTGCGGCACGACCGTCGCAACGGCGGAGTAGAGAAATGCCGCGCCAGTCCCCAGGGCCACCAGCGTGTTCATGTTGGCCGTCCCCCGCCGGGCGGCCGCCCACGCACCGACGTAGAACCGGCGACCGGCCCATGCCATGACGAACAGCGTCAGGGCTAGCAGCCCGTAGCTCACGACACCGTCTGGAACGGCGGCAAGCCCGGGCACTCGCTCGGCAACCGGCCCGAATACTCGCATCGTCCACCGCATGAACGGGTCGACGTCGCGCACCCCGTGGGCCTCGGCGCGCAACATGAGCGGTACCGATGCTACCATGGCGACGACGCCGGCTAGAACGCTGACCACGACCTGGCGGCGAAGTGCAGCGATCGCCGCGTCGTGCGTGCGGCTCTGATCGACCAGCTCCTCCGTCGCGGATCGATGGTCAACCGGGAGCTCGGCCCCGTAGCCGGTCGCACGGACCGCCTCGACCAGTCGATCCCGAGACGTGACGGCCGGATCGAAATCCACGCGCGCGGTCCCGGTCACGAGATTGACGACCGCGTCGACGACTCCCGGTTCCTGCGCCAACGCCCGCTGCACGTGCGCCTGGCACGACGCGCAGCTCATGCCAGTCACGGGGAACGTGAGAGAGGAGGACATGCCCGCAATATACCCTTGGGGGGTATGGATGGGGAAGGGCGGGACGTTTGACGTTAGACGTTGGACGTTAGAGACAAACCTCGAGGCCAGCCGCGGTGCATCTGAGCTGGCCTCGAGGTTTGCTTCCAACGTCTAACGTCTAACGTCTAGCTTCTCACAGCCCAGCCACGAAGTTGACCGTCGGATCCTGGCAGCCGCTCCACGTGATCGTGATATAGGCCGATCCCTTCGAGCCGTTGAAGGAGGCCTGCAGCACGCCAGCGGTGAGTTGCGATGCTGTAGTGCACGTCGGGTCGTAGGTCAGCGCGGTTGGTGTCGAGACCGCCAGCGCGAACGACTTGCCATTGCCCGTGTAGTTGGTCGTGCCGGTAACGGTCAGCGTGCCCGGCGGGAGCGATCCGCTGCCGAGCAGCTCGCTGCCGCTGTAGGTGAACGTCGCCATCCAGTTCTGCGCATACGACGCGTTGACCGTATCGGTTCCGGTGCTCGCCAGCGTCAGCGTCATTCTGGTTGCTCTGCGACAGCGAGCCAGCCGTCTCCGTGACCGTGGTCCCGCCATTGAGCCCGATGCTGGCGGAATCCGCCCCCGAGCTCAGGCCGATCACGAGATTGTTCACCGTGGCCATGTAATCGGCGTCCGGCGTCGTGGGCGTCGGATCACCTTCGGTGAGAGAGCCGGAAATCGAGAAGGTCAGGCTGTCTTGCGTGAACGTGCAGTTCGCGCCGGCGGTCATGGTAACCGTGTCCGGAATGCCATCGGCATCCTGGTCCGCAGGGTTGGCCGGCGTGAGGGTGATGCATGGCGGCAAGCTCCCCCTGCTCGCGATCCCCGTGCGGACCCGATGCACGCGGGTGCTTCGGACGAGATCGAACGGGACGTGGGCCAGGCGCAGCAGCGGCGCCGCCGCTGGCGTGCCGACCCGGCTGGCATTTTGGACGGGCGGGTTGATGCCCCCGAGGAAGTCACTGATGGACGACTCGAGCGACGCCTCAACGCCCTCATCCACCAGCGCGGCATCCGCCGCCGTGGGCGCCGTGCTTGGCGCGGAGGAGCCAGCCAGACTGCAGCCGACGATCGTAATCGCGGACAGACCAGCGGCGACGAAGGCCGCCACAGAACGACGCATGAAGCGCTCCCGAGCGAGTGGAGAGGTGTTTGGCCGTTCACGCGTCGTAGGCCCTGATCTCCCCTGCCGTGCGACGTGACCGACCTGCTCTGACGCCCTTTCTGACGAACGCCGCCGCGGAAGCGAAACGAAAGGATCTGTAACGAGGACGGATGCCGGGTTGGACTCCGCAGCTCTTTTTACGGACGCGGAGCGGCCGCTACCAGCCTGTCGCTCCGGACTGGAGATGCTCGAGTCCCAGCCGCAGGTGTTCCAGCACGCCCGGCCGCGGGCCTGCCTCTCCCCAAAACGGTGTCTTGTTGACGTCGATTGGGACGATCGCGCCCTCAGTGTCCATCACGCAATCCGTTCCGTGGAAGTCGACCTGCATCGCGACCGCGGTGCGGTGAGCGACGCTGGCCGCCCGTGCGACTTCAGCCGTCACGTCGCCAAGTGGGATGTGCTCGCCTCCAATAGTCCAGAAAAAGGAATACTCTCGGCGGCGAGCGGGAGAGAGCAGCTTCTTGATCGTGAGGTCCGTCCAAATCTGTGCGACCACCATTGCAGGGCCAACGCCGTACACCCGGTAGAAGGCACCCTCCGGGTTGTCGAGGTATCGCTCGATCGCCAAGGTGCGATCGAACCATGCAGCCTCAGGCACCTCGTCGCGTCGACAGACGCGATACCCCTGTGGATCGGACATCTCCGCATTCAGGTCACGGGTGAACCGCTCCGCAGTCCGCCCGCCACGCGCGGCCAGCCGCCGCTCCGGGACCCCGGCGGCGTTGAGCGTCGTCTTGATGATGACCCGTTCGTCACCCGGTCCTGCACGGGATGCCGCTGCCGATGGCAGGTCGAACTCGGCGCACCGCTCGTGCAGTGTCCGCTTCCGCAGGTCGGTCGCGCGGCTATTCAGCGTGACCACTCCTCGCGCGGCGAGGCCCTCGTACAGCGCCGCTTCCTCATCGAGGAAGTCATCGGTGCGGCTCGCATCGATATGCATCAGCACCACGCGGGCCGCGCGCCCGATGGCCTTCGCCACCGGTGCGGCGGCCTCGCCGGGACGGATCGGGATACGGGTGGCGTTGGGGTACATCGCCTGAATCAGGAAGTTGTCCCAGGCGTTGCACTCGCAGACGGCAATTGGGGCTGTCCCCAAGTAACGCGTGATCCGGCGGCGCACGTCGGTGCGGAGGCGTGCTAGCAACGACACTCGTCTCCCGGAATCCTTTGGTCGTGCTGCAAATGGATGGCTGCCTCGCATCGCCCACCCGAGACTGCACGTGCTATGCGAGGGGTTGGGACGGTAAGAACCGGTCGCCGCAGATGCAACTGTGGCAGTGAGGCAACATTGCAGTCGTCAGGCGTCGCTCTCGATCGGCGCTTGGATCGCCCACCATGTGTCATATTTTGGGACGCTTGCACGCTCCTGTACACGTCGGATCTCAGTCAAGAGGGGCGTGACCAAGCGAGCGTCCGTGACGACGCGCGCGCGCGTGATGGCGCCAAGCTGAACTGAGGGCGCTGCCTTGGGCCCACCTGAGTCGTCCACTGCCGGACCGCTGGCGTCGAGCGGTTCGCCTGAGCGCGTCGGCCAGTGGAGTCGTGCCTGTTATGGGAGGATGCTCCAAATCGGGCGACCAAGCGTCGGCGGCGGCAAACACGTAGTAGCAGCGAGAGGCGCTCACCAATGGCGGGGAGAACGAACGTGCGGTGCACACAGCAACTCGGATTGTTCGTTTGCCTTGCTGCGATCGCGGGGTGCGGCGGGTCATCGAGACCCACGGGACCCAGTGTCACGGTCACCACGGCGTGCTCCCCATCGGATACCGTCACGATCGCTCCCCTCCAGGCGGTCACCTTCGACTGCTCGAATGGCGGCAATGGCTTTACTCTGGCCGGCGGCGCGGCGACCTATCTCGTCGTCCCCGAGTTCGCCACCGGTGATGTGCCCTATTCCTTCCAGACCTATGCGCTCGGCCGATTCGGCACGCCGAACCTCAAGCCAGCGCCCATGGCGAGTCGTACTGCGATGGCAGCTCCACTGCTCCACAACGCGAGCGTGTCGAACCAGCGCCAGGCCGCGTTCGACCTCCGCATGCTGGCGGCAGGACGCAAACGCGCGTCGGATCTGATGGGTGCCCTATCGGCGCGGCCTCCTGCTCCCACCAAGGTCAGAGGCGGCGGGCCACCGCCCAGCATCCGGAGTTTCCGAGTGGTTGCTGACTCCTCCGGCACCACCTACAAGACCAGCGTCGCGCGGCTCTCGTACACGGGCACCAACGTCTACGTGTACCTGGATACCGCCGCGCCCAAGGCGCCCGGCGGTTTCACAGCCGCGCAACTCCAAAAGTTCGGCCAGTACGCCGATCAACTGCTGTATCCGCTGGACCTCAATACCTACGGCCCACCGACGGACATCGATGGCAACGGGCACGTCATCATGCTGCTGACGCAGATCGTCAACGGACTGACGCCCAAGTCGGAATGTGCGACGGAAGGGTACGTGGCCGGGTTCTTCAACTCATTGGATCTCGATGACCCGTCGGACGGCAACTCCAACGCGGGCGAGATCTTCTATCAATTGGTCCCCGATTCACTCGGAACCTTCAGCTGCGCCCACAGCGTGAGCGACGTCGAGTCAGTCACGCCCGGTACATTCCTGCACGAGCTGCAACACATGATCAACAACGGGCAGCATGTGCTCATTCACCACGGGCAGCCGGAAGAAGGATGGCTGGACGAAGGGGAGAGCATCGTCGCGACCGAGCTGGGCGCGCGATACTATGACGTGAAGTATCCGCCGCCGAGCGACCGGACGTCAGCGGGCCAGTTGTTCCCGGACTCCGCAGAGCCGTTCATCTCGGAGCAGCTCAACGATTCCTACAACTATCTGACGGCGCCCGATACCGCCTCCCTCACGCTGCACACGGATGCGGATTGCTGTCTCGCCTGGCGCGCAGGCGACTGGCTTCTGCTGCGCTACGTCGGAGACCAGTTCGACTCCACGGTGTACGCGCGGCTCGATCAGAGCAACATCACCGGCACCGCCAACCTCGCCCACGCTACGGGGATCCCGTTCGCACAGATGTTCGCGAACTTCGGCCTCGCCCTCTACACGGACAGCATCCCCGGCGTCGCCCGCGCATCGATCCCGGCGGCGAATCGGTATGTGTCCTACAACTTGCGACAGCTGTACGACCGCCTCTACACCACATGTCAACCCAATGGGTGCGGCGACGGGCATCGATAACCCGTTCCCGATCGTTGTGCAGAATCTCGCGCCGCCAAGCGCGCTCTCCGGTTCGATGGTCCCCGGAACGGTCAGCTTCTATCAGCTGACAACGTCGGGCTCGAGCCCAGTGAGCGTCGTGTTCAGCCAGCCGAGCGGCACGAGTTTTCCAGCGTCCCTCCAGCCGCAGGTGGCGGTGTTTAGGATCAAGTAGGGGGTAGACGTTGGACGTTGGACGTTAACAAACCTCGAGGCCAGCTGCGTGCACCCGCGGCTGGCCTCGAGATTTGTCTCCAACGTCCAACGTCCAACGTCCAACGTCTAACGTCTAACGCTCTAGCCCCTCACGACGTTCCGATGCCCGCGCCCTCGACCTGCCAATCCGTCGACAGCGCACTCGATCCCCACATGACAATGAGCTTGCCATGGAGGCTCGTGTCGCCCTCGGTGCGTCCGGGAAGCCACGAGGGGACCAGATAAACGGTGAAGCTGTCCATCGGCTCGGCCAAAGCGCGGTGCGTGAGCGCGGTCCGGCCGAAATCCTTGGACGCATCGTAGTCGGTGCCCCACTGGGACGTCTCGCGGCTTACGATGAGGTGCCAGCCATCACTGCCGTTGAGGAGATACAGCGTGTAATCCCCGTGCGGTACATGGAGGGAGCCCAAAGTCAAATCGACGTCGGTGTGCAGTGCAGCCGCCATGTTGGCGCCAAAGCGCCAGACTTTGTCCTTGGGAATCAGCCCACCTTCGACCGCGCGGCCGCGGGCGTGGGGCTGTCCGTAGGTGATTGCGATCCGCGCCGGGCCACTGTACCCAGCGTCCTCAGCAAACCACTGGCGGCCGACCGGGCGTGAGTTGACGTGCACCTCGACCGATGCAAAGGAACTCGGGGCGAGCATGGGCCGCGGGGCGGCAGGTGACTGACCGTGCACGGCGAACGGCACGAGTGCGGCAGACATCAGCACCTGCAGGACGGTGACATGTGTACGCATCGTGGGATCGGAAAGAGGTGAAGAGATCGGAGGTCGCAGACGTCTGTGACGACCTCAGAGGATTCTGGCGCCGAATGCGCTGACGACGAGGTCGACCGCGAGCGTCGCGGTTTGGTTGCGATCGTCCAGTACCGGATTGATCTCGACCATGTCCATCGACACCAGCCGCCCCGAGTCGGCGACCATTTCGAGTGCGAGGTGCGCCTCGCGGAACGTGGCGCCGCCACGAACCGGCGTTCCCACTCCGGGCGCGTCGACGGGATCGATCCAATCGGGATCGCACGAGACGTGGATGCCACCTGTTCCCCGTCCGGCAATGGCGATCGCATTCGCCATCACGCTCATCAGACCGCGCTCGTCGATCTCGCGCATGGTGTAGGCGGCAATGCCGAGGTCGCGGATGTGCTTCCGTTCCGGCGGATCGAGATCACGCAGCCCCACCATGACCAGGTGTTTCGCGTCCACGGCGGGCGGGGAATGCGTGATCGCCGAGAGGCGCGGGTCGCCCAACCCGACGAGGTGCGCGACGGGCATGCCGTGAACATTGCCGCTCGTGCTCGACGTCGGCGTGTTGATGTCGCCATGCGCGTCCAACCAGATGACGCCAACTCGCTGCTGCCGCTCCGCGAGCGCGGTGGCGACCCCGGCCACAGACCCCATGGCAAGCGAGTGGTCCCCTCCAAGCACAAGTGGTGTGACGCCGGCTCGCACAGCATCGGCGGTCACCTGGGCCAGCTGTCGGCAGACGGTCGCGATCGCCGGGATCGATTCGGGGCCGCAATCCGCCAGTTGCTCGCGCTGGGACACGATCAGGTTCCCCACGTCGTCCACTTCATGTCCAAGCGCGCGAAGCCGTTCGACCAGTCGCGCAATGCGGAGAGCAGAGGGCCCCATATCCACCCCACGGCGGCTCGCCCCCAAGTCGAGCGGGACGCCAATGATCCGCAGGGATCGGGGCACCGCCACACGCCGTCCCAAGCTCGCCGCCGGCGCCGAGGTCATCGCGCCCTCGCCGTCAGCGATGTCGGGGTGGTTGTGGCGCGCATGGCAAGGAATCTATCTAGGGGCTAGACGCGGAAGGCTGGACGTTGGGAAAGGCTGGACGTTGGACGTTAGAGAACAAACTTTGAGTCCTGCTGGATGCGCCGGGCCAGCCTTCAGGTTTGTTTTCCAGCGTCCAACGTCCAACGTCCAACCTCTAGCCTTTCATGATCGACCTGACTAACAAGACCATCCTCGTCACCGGCGGCTCGCGGGGGATCGGCGCCGCGATCGTGCGAGTCGTGGCACGCGCGGGGGCGAACGTTGTACTGCACTACGGAAAGCAGCGCGACGCCGCGGCCGCCGTCGCCGCATCCGTGGGCGCCGACCGCTGCCACCTCGTCCAGGGAGACCTCGACCAAGTCGGCGCCGGTGCGCGTGTCTGGAAAGACGCGCTCGCGTGGCAGGGCCATATCGACGTGTTGGTCAACAATGCCGCCGTCGCTCTCGACGCCGGTATTGAAGACGCAACGGCATGGACCGACGCGTGGCAACAGACGTTCCGTATCAACGTCCTCGCAGTGGCGGATCTCTGTCGAGAGGCCATTCTGCATTTCCGCGGACGCGGCGGCGGCACCATCATCAACATCGCCAGCCGAGCGGCCTTTCGCGGCGATGATCCAAACATGTTCCACTACGCAGCGTCGAAGGGCGCGGTCGTCTCGTTGACGAAGAGCATCGCGCGGGGCTACGCTCGGGACGGCATCGTCGCCTACGCGGTTGCGCCCGGTTGGGTCCTGACCGAGATGGCGCGACCGGCGATCGTGTCTCGCGGGATCGACGCGCTCACCCGAGACATCCCGATGGGCGCACTTGCGCCGCCGGAGGAAGTGGCGAACATCGTCGCCTTCCTGGCGTCAGGACTGGCCCGCCATGCGACCGGCGCGACCATCGATATCAACGGGGCATCCTATGTGAGGTGAGGGACGGCATCTGGCGGGACTCGGGAGTCGGGACTTGGCAAACCGCATGCGATGGGCGGCCTGAAAGCCGCCCCTACATGTTGCTGCGGGCGGCATCTGACCCCGAATTCGCGAACGCCAATCAATGAAAATCGGTAGGGCGGTGAAAATCTCGCCGCCCTACCGACATGTAGGGGCGGCCTTCAGGCCGCCCATTTCATCCCGACCGTCTAGTTCCTAATCCCTAACCCCTGCTGTTCCTCACATCGGGCACTTCGTGCTGACCATCTTCATCTTGGTTACCGTCGCCGGCGTCGTGTCGTTGGCCATGGCCATGCCACTCGTGGTGAGCGTCACCTCATGCCCGACGTGGCCGCCGAGGCTCACCGCCGAGCTCTTCACCATCATCGACTGTCCGCCCTTCTCGACCAACTTGTACACGGTGCTCGAGGTGCCCTTCTCGAGGCACCCGGTGACGGTGTCACGGGCGACGGGCGTGACTGGGCTCATCGCGTGAACCCGCGGGGCCGTGCTGGCAGCCGCGACTGTTCCAACAGCGAGCCCACCAGCAACGGCAAGTAGTGACGCGATGGGACGGCGCATATCGACCTCAGGCGTGAAGGGGGGTGAGTTAACTGAGCCCAACGACTGAGAAAATCGTGCCTCGGCCGCCCCAGCAGCCGAGAAAGGAGAAGGCTGAGGTTACTGCACGACCGGGTTGGCCAGCACAGGCACGGTGATGCTCGACACCAGTGACGGCGAGTGATAGACGCGTTCCGTGGCGACGTGGAAGGCACTATCAGTTGCTGTGTTGATATCCGTAAAGGTTTGCGGGTTGCGATCGACGAGCGGAAACCACGTGCTCTGCACTTGCACCATCAGTCGGTGACCCGGTTTCAGGGTGTGGAATACGTCCTGAATGGTGAAGGACACGGTCGTCGGTTGGTTGGGGACCAGTGGTGTCGGGGCGGTGAAGCTGTGGCGGAACTTCCCTCGCATGACATCGCCACGGATGAGTTGCTGGTACCCCGACAGGTGCACGCCCGGCGGGAGCCCCGGGGGATCCGCGGCGGAATCGGGGTAGACGTCGATCAACTTGACGATCCAGTCTGAGTCGGTTCCTGATGAGGCGACGCTCAGCTTGACGGTGATCGGACCGGCAAGCGTCAACGGGTCGGTCATGCCCGGGGTTTGATACACGAGTACGTCGGGCCGTGCGGATGCGAAGCGTTGGTCCTCGATCGTGTACTCGCGGTAATATCCGAACGAGGTCGCCGTCGTGTAGGGGACTGGATGTCTCGGGTCACTGACGTAAGCGTCTGGCTTGTCGCCCGCGATGGGCGGCGTCGGCGCAAGCACACCACCGCCGCGCAAGTAGAACGTCATCGGACGAGCCGTCGGTGGAGGCCACGCATCGAAGCGTCGCCATTGGTTCGTCCCAGTCTCGAACACGATGGCCTTGGGGAGTGCCGAGCCGCAGCGATCCTTCAAGTGGCAGGCGAAGAATGGCAGCTCGATCGAATCTCGGTAGAAGGCACCCGTCTGCTGGCCGAACGGGATCGCACCGAACTTGTCGCCCGCGTCTCGCGCCCAGCAGCCGTGACACCACGGTCCCATCACGAGCGTGCTTTTCGACTCGGGCGCCTGCTTCTGGGTGGCTCTGAACGCCTCGAGCGGACCGTACGGATCCTCGGCGTCGTACCACCCCCCGACGTACAGCACCCCTGGGGGCAGATGATGCAGGTGGGGCGCCAAGCTTCGCGTCTGCCAGAACGCGTCATACGTGTCGTGCTTCATGATCGAGTCCCAGAACACGGCCGTGTTGTGGAAGTACTTCACATCGGCGTTGGCGACTGGACCCATGTTGAAAAAGAAGTTGTAGCCATCTTGTGTGCCGTAGGTTGGCGCCGGTCCGTACGTCGTCACGGGACCGGGGCGGGGCCGGTCAAACGACGACAGGAATCGGAACGTCTGCGCGAGCATCAGCGCTCCGTTGTGGTGGCGATCGTCGCCCATGAACCAGTCAATGAGTGGCGCCTGCGGAGACGCCGCCTTGAGGGCGGGATGCGCGTCGATCATCGAAGCTGCAGTGAGGAAGCCGGGCGCAGAAATGCCCCAGATCCCCACGCGCCCGTTGTTGTGAGGCACGTTCTTGAGCAGCCACTCGATTGTGTCGTACGCGTCGGTCGACTCGTCGGTGTCCTGCGAGCCGTGGGGATGGTCGATGTGCGGCGTCATGTACACGTACGTCCCTTCCGACATGTATCGGCCGCGGGCGTCTTGGTACACGAAGATGTACCCGTCGCGCATGAATGCAGGTGATGGCCCAAGCCCCGCCGGAAACGTCGTGTCGCCATACGGTGCGACACTGTACGGCGTCCGATCCATCATGAAGGGATACGACTGGGTCGTATCCCGCGGCGTGTACACGACTGTGTACAAATGCACCCCGTCGCGCATCGGAATGCGATAGGCGTGCTTCTCATACGCCGTGCGCACGGCCGCCGCGCCTGGCGGAGTCGCGACACCGCTCTCTTGGCCGTTGGCGATCGCTGCGGCAGTCACAAGGCCAGCAGCAATGACAGATACGACACGGGGGAGTTTGGGCATGCAGGGATAGTAGTGCCGGCAGCCGGTCGACGGCCAGCGCTGCGCGTTGTCGGACCTGAGACGTTAGACGTTGGACGTCGAGGTTTTTTCATCCAACGTCTAACGTGTAGCGTCTAACGTCCAAATATGAGCTGGATCTCGTGCGTGCTCCCCCGTTGGGCTGTGGGGAACTGCCAGTGAAGGACTCGCTCCCGGATGCACGATTCCACCTGGTCCGAGCCATGTCCCGACCAGTGATGCTGCGGGACAGTGACCTCGGAGACAGTGCCGTCGCTTTGAATGACCATCCGCACTTGGATCTGGCCGGCGAGCGCCGGATCCTTTCGCAACCCGAACTCCGTATAGCAGAACTGAAGGAGTTGCTGCCGCTGTCGGATGACATCGCCCAACACGGACGGGGGCAGACGTCCCTCGGTGCTGAGCGCAGTCTCCGCGATAGAGTCACCCGGGCTGTCCGGGTCGGGGTGCGCGGAGGGCTTGCCGTCTTTGCCCGCCGACCCAGACCCCTTCGACGACGAACCGCCACCCGTAGACGAAGGAGCCGATCGAGCGCTGTCGGTGCCCGCGGTGGCGCTGTGCGGGTCTGAGCCAGGGCCAATGCGGAGCGAAAGAGGTTGTCCGGCCGAGTACTCGATTCGCGAGTCCGGCGCGTTTGCGAGACTGCGTGCGATTCGCGTGCTTGCGCTGTCGCGGGGCGCACTTGGCAAATGAGTCGCGCCGGATCCGGGAGTCTCGACTTTTGCGGAGATGGGCGAATGTGTGACTGTGTGCACCTTCGCGAGTGAGTCCGCGCCGAGTGACACAGGGACGACGAGTGTAGGCTTCGTGGGCGCGCTCACCACGGGGGCCGGCGGCGGTGGGATGGGCGGCTTCGGAGTGGTTGGCACCGCGGCAGCGGTTTGGTGTGCGGGGGCAATAGGGGTCGTCGTCGCGGCGGCCGTCGAGGGCTTCGCCGCAGCGGCGCTGGCCGGCGCGGGAGAAGAGGGCGGGCTCCCACCCGTGTGCTCAGCCGCAAGTGTCGTAGTAGGGGACCCAGCCGGGGCCGCAGGCCCCGCGGCTGGTGCCGGGCTGACCGGCGGAGCCGGTGGCGTCGCTGTCGCAACCTCCGCCCGGCGTGTGGCCTGGACCTTCCTCGCGATTTGCGCTGTCTGGCGAAGGGTGGGGATGAGCGGGCGCAGCCCGATCGCGTGGTACACTGTCGACACGGGCGCGGGCCCCGCAGCCCCAAACCGCGCGACCAGCGCCAACGCCTGGCCGAGGGTTTGTTCCTCGAGCGTGAGATCCCCTCCCGCAAACGACACGCGGATCATCGCGCTATCTCCGCCTCCACGACCGCCGGCGGCGCTGTCAGCGGCGATGAAGGTAGCCAGCGCGTCCGCCCAATGGTCGGTCTCGTCAGCGGTGAGTACGGACGGATGCGCGAAGGCCGACCGAAACCCCTTCGCGGCGAACACCAGCACAGAACCGTCTTCCTCAACGCGGAGCCAGACGATCGTCCCCCCGCTGGAGAACTGGCCGGTTTCCTGGGCGAGCGAGGGTCGCCCGCCAGCGCGTGGCTGCTGCGCGTCCAGCAGACCAGAGCCGATAACGCCGGGTGCGGTACCGGCCGCCATGATGAACAGCACGATCGTCCACAGAATCTGACCGGCAGACGGCATCGCGCGTGCGCTCGGAGCGCGATCTCGCATCTGCAACCGACGAGTCGGAGTGACGGGGCGTCACGCGCGCTGGCTGCGCGTGGGCGCGGACAATTTGGCCGCGGTGAGATTTTTCGGCCCTACCAGCCGTGTCACATGAGGTGGGCGTGATACGTGTCAGGGCGCGCTTTTCTGCTCTCGGTACCAGGAGTGCTACATGACCAGGTGGACCCCGATCGCGGTTTTCGCACTGGCAGTCATGACCGCGCCGCCGTCGTATGTCGGTGCCCAAAGCAGCGCCGTGTCCGGGATGCCCTCGAGCGGCCAGGGACCGGGTATGTGGCGAGGACCCAAGCTGCGGATCGGAGTGATGGACCTCACCGCGTCCGCAGTACAGGGGCAGATGGGCGCGCCAATGATGGGCGCGCCGATGATGGGGGCGCCGGTGATGGGCGCTCCGATGGCGGGCGCGCCCGTGATGCAGCCGGGCGTCCCCATCACCGGGGCCGTCGGAGTGCCACCGGGCACACCGATCGTCGCTCCCGGCGGCGTGCCGGTCGGGACGCCCATTCAAGGGGCGCCGGTGGGCACGCCCCTCCCACCACCGCCCACCGCTGTGGGCGGGATTCCGGTAATGAGTACCGCGGTGACGAACGTCATCCCGCCGCAGCCGGTCCAGATGATCCAGCAGCCACAGATGTCCCCGCAGCCGCAAATGGCCCAGGCCATGCCACCGGGTTCGATCCCCCCACCGCCCAGCTTGGCGTTGGGGCTCACCGAGATGCTGACCACGGCGCTCACCCAGCAAACGCAGTTCGTCGTGCTCGAGCGGTCGAAGGTCGACCAGGTGCTCAACGAGCAGAACTTCGGGGCATCGGGCCGGGTCGACCCCGCGTCGGCAGCGCAAGCTGGAAAGGTGCTCGGCGCACAGGTGCTGATCTTCGGCGACATCACGGAGTACTCGGAGAACCAATCGTCAGTAGGCGGTGGACTCAACGTGCTGAAATCCGTGACGGGCCAAGTCGGCGCGTCGATCAGCCGAGTGACGGCGCAGGTTGCCATCGACTTGCGACTCGTCGATGCGAATACGGGCCAGGTCGTGTCCTCCGTGCGTGGCGAAGGGAAGGCAAGCGCGACGGGCCTCGCAGCCAATTTTCAGACAATGGACCAGAACATTGGCGCGGGCGGATCGGCGCAGACCCCCCTCGGCCAAGCGTCGCGATCGGCAATCGCCAACGCCGTTGCCGGCATCGTCGAGGGGATGCAGAGAATCTCGTGGAGCGGGCGCGTGGTCGATGTGCGCGGCACACAGGTCTATATCAATGCTGGCGCGACACAGGGCATCGCGACCGGAATGACCTTTGACGTGTACAACCAGGGCGAGGCACTCGTTGATCCTGAGACCCATCTCTCGCTGGGCACTCCGGATACGCGGGTCGGCGGCGTGACCATCGTCAGTGTCGCACCACAGTATGCCGTCGGTCAGATCACCGACGGGACCGGGATGAAGCGGAACGACGTGGTGCGCTTCAAGGGGGCGGGGAATGCGCCGTAGCGGCTGAACGCCGGGTCGGGGATCTGCGACTGCCAATCACAACGGCGGGTGGCCTAAAGCCACCCCTACAGGTTGCTGCGGGCGGCGATGCCATCGGATTCGTCGACCTGCGCAGGCGAATGCAGGATGCCACTCCATCGCTTGCGCTCCGCGCCGACATGTAGGGGCGGCCTTCAGGCCGCCCGGGTTGTCGTTGCGGGGTCGTCGTTGCCGTTCCCTGACCCCGCCGTTGAAGCGTTCTCTCCTTTCCAAACGCAACCTTAATCCCAGCCTAATACCAGACCGCTACTTGCAGCGTCCAAAAGAAGGGCAGATCGGGGTAGAAGCACGGATGCAGCGCTCGAAAGGTTTCCGGTTATACCAGCTTCCTGGAATCTCGGTCATCGGGAGTGCCGCGCTGTGTGTCGCGGGCTGCTCGCACCGGCCGGAAAGCACGCCGTCGCCGAAGTCGAGCGCGGGGCGGGCGCCCTGTGAGGCACTGGTCCCCGCGCCGGCAGTCACACCGGAGTCACTGCGTATCGTTATTACGGACGCACTGCGGTCGGAAGACGCCCCAACGCCTCATTCCAACGCTGAGCAGCTCATCTTCCCGCTGCTGTACGGCGCGAAACGCTCAGCGCCGTGCAGCAATGCCGAATCAAGCGTTAGCGTCGCCGGGGACGGATCAACCGAGAGCGCCGGGCGGAACACTGGTCCGGTGGAGATCAGATCGGCCTATCCAACCATACCGTGGCCTGCACCGACTGGACTGTACGGGATAGCCGACGCGACGGACACGACTCTCGATCTGCTGCCTCGGACGTCGCGGGCAGAACCTCATATACACGTGAACATGGTCGCGCCCCGCCAAGGACGCGACGCGCTCGATGCAGGAGCTGATGTGGTCGTGACATCCGATGCGAAAACGATCGCGTATGCCGCCGCTCAGTCCGATCTGGCTAGCGTACCGCTGTCGTGGGACAAGGTGTACGTCCTGATTGAGCCAGGTGTCCGCGTCGGTGGTGACCGAGATTCCATGCTTGCAGTCCAGACGGACCTTGCGAAATACGCGCTTCGCGTCGAGGCGCGACCCGCGGATGATAGCGCGACGCTCGAGTTGATCACCTGCCCCACGATCGGCCCGGACAACAGTCCATCCGGCACCACCCCCCGTCAGCCATCAACGACGTCAACCCATCGCGTGGTCTACGAACGGGATGACGATGTTGCTCGTGCGCTGAGCGAGCGATTGGTCGCACTCGCCGGCGCACACACACTTCGGCTCGCCGCGTTCGAGGATAACTCTAGCTCCGGGCGCAGCATTCGAGCGGCGGGTCTGGATACAGCATCGTTTCGCGTGGCTCTGGGCGATGGCAGTGCGGCGGCCTACGTAATTGCGCTTCCCCTCGATCCGCTCGTGGGCTGCGACGCCGTCGGCTGGCTTCGCTTGGACGCCCTATGGCTCTTCGCTCGGGATGACTCCCCGACCAACCACCTCACGCCTTTGGTCGAGACGCGCGCGCGAGCCATCGTGCGGCGAGGGCGTGTCGGCCTCTCAGGTGACAGCGCTGGGACCGCGTCACTGATATTCGGCGCGCCGGCCGGGTTCTGACGACAGAGGGGCTCAATGCGTTTTCGCACGCGCCTGCTCGTTGCACTGGTCGCTCTCGCGGTGGTTCCGCTGATCGGTATCGCGTTCGGCGTTCGCCACGAGATCGATCGACGTCTGACCGCGCAGTATGAGGCGCGCACCGCGCGCCTTGCCGCCACAGTCCGCGACGACCTCGCACACCAGGGTGGCGCGATCGGCGACCAACTCGCGTCGTTGCGCCAAGCGATGGTCGAAGACAACCGGCTCCGACTCGCCGTGGCGCACGGCGATCCGGCGGGGCGCGGATACCTCCTGGATTATGCCGGAGACGCGCTGCGACTCACGGGCCTGGCGATGCTGCAGATTCAGGATTCGTCGGGACGCATCATTAGCTCCGGGCATTTTCGGAATGAATTCGATCGTCTCGAGCCGGATCTGCCCATGCTCTTGGCAGCTACTCCCGGCGGAGCGGCACTGGTCGATGCGCGGACGGCTGACGGTCTTATGCGCGTGATTGCCCGCGTCGATTCTCTCCGGCTCGGAGCGCACAGGCTCACGCTCGTCGGCGGGACCGTCGTCAATGCGGGCTTCCTCCGAGCTCTGGCACCAGACAGCGAATTTGCCGTGGCGCTCGTGACGGATTCGAGCGTCCGGGGCGGCGACTCAGCCGAGCTTGCATTCCCATTCATCGGCGCAGCACCCGGAGCTGCGGACACAGCGCCACGCACAATTCGTCAAGCGCGATTCGTCATCACGCACTCCGACGCGGCGCTCACCGCCCTCAGACACAGCGTTGATCGGTGGTTCGTTGCGGCCGTGGTCTTCGGGATCGTGATGGCGGTCGTTGGGGCAGGATGGCTTTCGGGACAAGTCAGCCGACCGCTGAGCCGCCTCGCCGACCTGACGACGAAAGTGGATCTGGATCGGTTAGACGTCGCGTTCGCGACGGAGCGACGCGATGAAGTTGGCGACCTATCTCGCCTGTTGGATGCGATGACGCGACGGCTGCGCGCGAGTGCGACGCGGGTGCGTGACGCCGAGCGCCGGGCAATCGTGGGTGATCTCGCTCGCCAGGTGAACCACGACGTGAAGAACGGTCTCGTGCCCATTCGACACGTGCTGCGACATCTGGCGCAGGTCGAGCGGGACGACCCGCAACAGCTCGCAGCGGTTTTCACCGCGCGACGCCAGACGCTCGACGCGAGCGTCGAATACCTCGACGCGCTCGCCCGGAACTATGCGCGCTTGAGCCGCCCGATTGTCCGCCAGCCCTGCGACCTGAACGCGCTGGTCCGGGTCGCGGCGGCGACTGCCGCGGCCGACGAGCGCATTCCGGTCCGTTTGGAGCTCGATGTGCAGGCTCCAGTCGTATCGACCGACGCGCTCGTGGTGCGACGGATCCTCGACAATCTGGTGAGCAACGCGATGGATGCGGCTGGCTCGACAGGCGGTGCGGTCACCATCGCTACGCGAGACGGGGGGTCGGGGGCCGCGCGCGTCGTCGTCAATGATACCGGACCGGGGATGACTGACGCGCAACTCGCGCGTGCGTTCGACGACTTTCACACCACGAAACCGAGCGGCATCGGACTTGGCCTGTCGATCGTGCGCCGGCTGACCAGCGACCTCGGTGCGACTTTGCGTGTCGATACGGAGCCCGGCCGCGGCACGACGGTGGAACTCGCCTTCCCGGCCGGCGCAGGGCTACCGCCCGCCGTGGCACGCTAGCTTCCGCGCTCATGGCGACCGTCCTCGTCTGCGACGACAACGCGCCCCTCGCGCAGCAGTACGCGTACGATCTCCGGAGACTCGGTGGGTACGACGTGCTCATTGCGTCTAGCGGTGACGCGGCGCTCGATGTCCTCACTCGCGAGGGGGTCGATTGCGTGATTCTCGATCTCGAGATGCCGGGGACCGACGGCTTCGCGGTGATGCGTGGGATGCGCGAGCGGGGTGTGCACGTACCCGTGATTGTCTACACTGGTACGGGCAACTTCGACCGCTGCGTGCAGGCGATTCGCGCGGGCGCGTACAACTTCATCGACAAAGATGAACCGGTCGAGCGCGTTGCCCGCGAGGTCGAGAACGCCATCGAGCGGCGTGCCATCCTCGGCGAGGTCGCACTCCTGCGCCGATATGCGGCGGACGAGAGCGCCCTGATTGGAACGAGCGGTCCAATGCGCGGTCTCAAAGACGCGATCGCGCGCATCGCGCCAATACCGAGTCCCGTGCTCATCGTTGGAGAGAGCGGATCGGGAAAGGAGCTGGTGGCTCGCGACGTCCACCGTCTGAGCGGCCGCGCGCGGGAACCCTTCGTCGCGGTCAACTGCGCGGCGCTCCCGGAGCAATTGGTGGAAAGCGAGTTGTTCGGCCACGAGCGCGGCGCATTCACCGGCGCCCAGACCATGCGCAAGGGTGCTTTCGAGAGTGCCGGGCGCGGCACCCTGTTCCTGGACGAAATCGGCGAGCTCCCCGCCTCCGCGCAGGCGAAGCTGCTCCGGGTGCTCGAGAATCGGCAGGTCGTACGACTTGGCAGCACACGCACGATCGATGTACCGGCGCGAGTGATCGCCGCGACGAATCGGGACCTGGCAGTCGAAACGCAGGCCGCGCGCTTTCGCCGGGACCTGCTCTTCCGCCTCAATGTTCACGAGCTCAACGTCCCGCCGCTGCGTGATCGTCTGTCCGACCTTCCCGAGATCGTTGAACGGCTGCTCCCTATGATATGCGAACGGTTTGGACTCCGCCTGAAACGACTTGCTCCCGACGTGTTACCCGTCCTGTTGGACTACCACTGGCGACAGAACAACGTCCGCGAGCTGCGGAACGCCGTGGAGCGGATGGTGATCGCGGCCAATGGGGATGTCATCGGACCCGAGCACGTGCCGGCCGACATCCGTGACCACGCCGTACCGCATACCTCCGCGCCGGCTCGCAGCTTCATTGACCGGAAGGCTGACGCCGAGCGGCGCATCGTCATCGAAGCACTCGAACGCAACGCCTGGCACATCACGCGCACTGCGCAGGATCTGGAGCTTGCCGACCACGCGAGTCTGCTGAAGATCATGCGGAGGCTCGGGATCCAGAACGACCGGGGATAGAGCCCTCCAGACCGCACCGGATTCGGGGCAGGACATTGCAGTGGCAAACGCCAACCGGAACGGCCGGCGGCCTGAAGGCCGCCCTCGGGTAGTGTCGAACATGAATCAATCTCGCCGGGCGCACGGAACCGTCGTGTCCATCGGAACACGATCGACCTTCCGCCGACGTGTCCATTCGCACACGAACGGCACACCAGGAATCCGCGAACTGCTCCGCGCCAGGCGTGTAAGCGCAGTGTCTGCAACGATCTAGGATTGGCGGTCGTGACCTCCTCTGGTCCGGTCGGCCCCTTGCCTTTCCGGGGGGCATCCACCGGCAGCACCGACTCGCGCCTCCGGGCGCACCACAGGAGGAGGTCCATATGTACCGCCACACGAACCAATCTCGGTATCCCTTCAGCCGCCCCTCGGGGGAAGGGCGGGCGGCCGTCGGCAGTCTCGCCGCGGCGGCAGTCGTCGTCGCGATCATCGTCGCGTGTGAGCACGGCCGAACACCCCAACAAGCGAATGGCAGCGTTGCGACTTCAGCGGCCACTGAGCCCGTGGCGCTGACCCCAGCTTCAGCCGCTCCAACAGCGACGGTGCGGACGGTCTCGCCTGACGTCTCGTACGCGACTGCGGAGTCGGCGTACACCGATCGCCACTATCCGGCCGCGACGGAGATGTTCACGGCATACACACTGCGACGTCCCGAGAATCCATGGGGGTACTACATGCTGGGTCTCTCGGCGTGGCATGCCGGTCAGCTCGATCGCGCACAGCACGCGTTCGAGAACGTGATCGCACGAGACCCGCGACACGTGAAAGCGCTCGTCAATCTGGCGCGGGTCCTTCTGGAGCAAGACCAGGCGACGGACGCCCTCGCACGAGTCAACGAGGCGCTGGCGATCGATTCCGGGCTCGGGGAAGGCTGGCGCGTGCTGGGTCGGACCCAAGCGCAGCTCGGTCACACTGACGCGGCCATCGACGCCTACCATCAGGCGCTGACCATCGACTCGTCCGACGTCTGGTCACTGAACAACCTGGGCCTCGTGTTGATCGACGCGGGCCGGTTCAGCGACGCCGTCGAGCCATTGAGTCGCGCCGCTCAGCTCGATAGCACGGTCCCCGCGTTCAGCAACAACCTGGGCATCGCGCTCGAACGGGGCGGTCAACTCGATGCCGCCGCCAAGGCGTATCAGCAAGCCCTGTCGGCAGATAGCGGGTACGTGAAGGCGCGTGTCAGCCTTGAGCGGCTCAAGGGGAAGGGCGTTGGCGGGTGCTGAACTGCGGGTTTGGGGTCTGGGGTTTGGGGTAACGGCAAAACACTTGAGGGCCAGTGGCCGATCACGGTCGCTGGCCCTCGATCTTTGTCCACCCCAGACCCCAGACCCTAAACCCGCCGTTTAGGCCCTTGCTCTAACCGTGGAACACACCGCAATCTCCGGTAAACCGACCAGGGGGTGGCCATGCGCTCGTACGGCACCGAGGGAATCCGCAACGTGGCTGTAGTTGGTCACGGCGACTCTGGGAAAACGCAATTAGTCGCCGCCTGCCTGTATACCGCGGGGATGACGCCGCGACTTGGCAAGGTGAGCGACGGGTCGACCGTGACTGATTGGGACGAGGAGGAGATCCATCGAAAGATCTCCATTCAAACCGGCGTTGCATACGCCGAGTGGACGCCGAAGGACGGCGGCGAGCCTACGAAGGTGAACCTGCTGGACACGCCCGGCTACTCGACCTTCATCAACGACACGAAAGCCGCGATGATCGCAGCCGATGCGGCGCTCGTCGTCATCGACGCGGCCGCGGGGGTACAGGTCGTCACGGAAAAGGTCGCGGAGTTCGTCTCCGAGTACGATCTCCCCCGAGCCTTCGTGCTGAACCGGATGGATCGGGAGCTCGCAAGCTACGAGCGGTCGCTCAATTCCGTGCGCGATGCGTTTGGACGTGGTGTTGTGCCCGTGCATCTGCCGATCGGCGAGGAGAGGAAATTCCACGGCATTGTCGACCTCGTGACCATGCAGGCGCTCCTGTACACTCCCGATGGCGACGGCAAGCCGACATGCCAGGACATCCCGGAGGAGATGGCCGGCGCCGCAAAGGCCGCGCACGAGGCGCTCGTGGAAATGGTGGCAGAAGGCGACGATGCGCTCATGCAAGAGTTCTTCGACGAAGGGACACTGCCCGTCCCGGACTTGAAAAAGGGCCTCCGGGAAGCCGTGCAGAGCAAGCGCCTCTTCCCCGTCCTCATCGCGTCGGGCGTGCACAACATCGCGGCCGATGCCGTGCTCGATTTCATCGTCGAGGTGCTGCCTCCGCCGTCCGCGCGTGGCACCGCCATGGCGACCACGCAACTCGAGGACGGAGAGGTTGTGCGCCGCGCGATCCGAGACAGCGAGCCGCTCTCGCTCTTCGCGTACAAGACGCTCGCAGACCCGTTCGCCGGGCGCATCACGTATTTCAAGGTGATGTCCGGCGTGCTGAAGAACGATGCGACGGTCCAGAACTACGTGCGGAACACGTCCGAGCGCATGCAGCATCTGCAGATCATGCAGGGGAAGACCGCGACGCCGGTGGCCGAGCTGCATGCGGGCGACCTGGGTGCGGTCGCGAAGCTCAAGGACACGCTGACGGGCGATACGCTCGGGGACAAGCATGCGCCCCTGTTCTACGAGAGGGCGCGCCTCCCGGAGCCGTCGATCACCTTCGCGGTCGAGCCAAAGACACGCGCGGACGAGGACCGCATTGGCACCGCGATCCACCGCATCCTCGACGAGGACTCGATCCTGCGCTTTTCACGCGACCCGCAGACCAAGGAGTTCCTGTTGGCTGGCGCAAGCCAGCAGCACATCGAGGTGGTGGTCGCGAAGTTGCGCAAGCGCTACCACGTCGAGCTCACGCTGAAGCCGCCCAAGGTTGCGTACCGAGAGACGATTCGGGGCAGAGCGGAGGCCGAGGGTCGTCACAAGAAACAGAGCGGCGGGCACGGCCAATTCGGTGTCTGCAAGATCAAACTGGAGCCGCTGCCGCGGGGCAGCGGGATCGAATTCGTGGACGACATTGTCGGCGGCGCCATCCCGCGGACATGGATCCCGTCGGTCGACCGCGGCGTGCGCGAGGCAGCAGAACGCGGTTACCTGGCGGGCTTCCCGGTGGTGGATTTCCGCGTGCGCCTGTACGACGGGAAATACCACGACGTCGACTCGTCGGATATTGCGTTTCAGATCGCCGGCTCGCTCGCGTTCAAGGAGGCGATGAGTCAGGCGCGTGCCGCGCTGCTGGAGCCGCTGATGCAAGTCGAAGTGCGGGCGCCCGACCAGTACTCCGGCGCCCTACTCGGTGATATCAGCGGCCGACGCGGTCGCATCAGTGGCAGTGAGACGCGTGGCCACACGGTCATCATCAAGGCGCTCGTCCCGCTCGCCGAGATGCTGAGCTACGGCACCGACCTCACCTCGATGACGCAGGGGCGTGGGAGTTTCTCGATGGACTTTTCCCACTACGACTACGTCCCGAACGAGATCGCGGACAAAGTCGTCACTGCGCACAAGCCTCACGCACATGTGGAGACGGACGATGTGCACGTGCGGTAATGAAGCGGGTTTGGGGTCTGGGGTTTGGGGTCTAGGGTGAACAAACCGAAGGGCCAGTGCGGCGATCTGTCACTGGCCCTGGTGTTCGTTCACCCCATACCCCAGACCCCAAACCCGCCTTTAGCACCCGTCGACCAACTCGATCTTATCTGGGCCGTTGGGCACCACGCACAGGAACTCGAAGTTCTCTCCCTCGTGGGCCTTATACCAGTGTGGCGTGCCTGCCGGGATGTAGAGCACATCGCCACGGCTCACCTCCACGGTCCGATCGCCAATCCCGATCGTCGCTCGGCCTGCCAATACGTACTGCTCGTGCTCGACGGTATTGGTGTGCGGCGGCATCCCTCCGCCCGGTTGCATCACGAACCGCCGCATCGCGAAATGCGGCCCTTCGTTGGGTCCGATCAGGACCTGGCGTGTGGTCTTGGTACCCGCAGCAACCGCTTCCTGCGGCACATTGGCTGAATGACGGACTGAGGACATGGGGGAAAGTTAACGACAGGGGTCAGGGGTCAGGGGAACGACCCCGACACGCCGTATTGCGCGCGTGGTCGTTGGTCCCTGACCCCTGACCCCTGACCCCTGGTCCCTGCGGTTATCATCGTCACCGTGCGCTTTGGTTTGCTCGCGCGAGCTGTTCGACCATCGCCGGGAACCCCGTTATCACCTTTAGGGTTGCGGACTGACGCTCCGGGCTGTTGAGCAACACCAAGAGCCGGCCGTCAGGACTTATCGCGTGGTTCCAGGAGAACGACGACAAGAACGAGCCTTCGACAAGGAGCTGGGGCCGGTCCGCCCGGAACCCTCCGGCTGTCGAGAGATGCACGCGATAATAGCCAGACCCGTTGCGATAAATGACGGCATCGCCCTGGGGGGTCCACACGGGCATCTGGCCCCGCTCCGCGATTGCGTAAACTGCGCCCGTCGGTGGCACTGGGGACACGCCGACGCTGCCGTCGACTCCACCCCACGCCAGCCACCGTCCATTCGGCGAGAAGCTCGCCGCAACTCCTCGCGCCGGCACTCGCGTTCGAGTCGTGTCGGCGCCGAGTGATCGCAGGTACAAATCCCCCGTGCGCCAATCGGAAAAGACGAACGAGCGTCCGTCAGGAGCGACCGTCATGTACGATGCTCCTGGGAGGCGGACGTCCGTCCCCTGGCCGGTCTCGAGCGATTGAATGCGCGCGCCGTAACTCTTGAACTGTACGGGATCCCAGAGGCCGATCATGATTTCTCGACTCGACGGCGGGACCCACGAAGCCGGAAATGCGCGATAGTTGCCCGCGACAGGAACGGTCTGCCTGACACCGTTGGCAAGATTCATCAACAGCACTCGCCACCCACCAACAGCATCCCGCACTTGCACGGCGAGCGTGGTACCGTCGGGCGAGATCCTCGGTTGGTTGTAGGCATCGCGCGGAAAGGGAAGCGTATCGATCCGACCTTGAGGTGTGACGAAGGCGATTGTGTTGTAGACCTGATTCGTGCCGGGCACATAGACCAGCGTCCCGTCGTGGGCGATCGCGAACTCGCCATACCCAAAACCAGCTTCCATGCGCACGCCGCTGGTGAGTGGCACCGGACCGCCTGCCACCCGTCGCTTCGAACCGTCGAAAGGCAATGCGGTCAACACGCCGTCCCCTGCGCCATAGACGAGATATCCGGGCTCCACCCAGTGGGGGCTGGTACCAAACAGGAGGTCCGACTGCCCGACATCACCCATTGGCAACACCCCGCGCCGCGTGACGGCGAGCTCGGTGCCCTCCGAAAGCGACAGCAGCGCGAGCTGTCCGGAGCTGAGCTGTCCGACTGCCCACCGACCACCGGGCAGTACATTGGGAGTACCGAACTGCGTCGTTAGGCGAACAATCGAATCGGCCGCAGTCCCGTTGGCCGTTACCCAGTGCAGGTCGAACCCCTCGTTCTCGAACACGAGGATACGGCTCGGCGTCGGCCAGGCAGCTCCAGTAATGCGGTCGACGACCCCGAGGGTCGCCGGCGTACCGCCTCCGGCGGCGACCTTCCGAAGGAGGTTGCCGGAGAAAAATCCGATCCAGGCACCATTGGGGGAAAAGAAGGGGAGATACGCTCCTTCCGTACCCGGCAGGATGATCGCAGAATCGCCGTCGAACGGCCGCATTGCCAGCGCTGTGGTTCCGCTGTGCGGCACGACGTACACGAGGCGGTCGCCGGCAGGCGCGATAGCAATTGCCGTCTGCCACCCCAAGGCTGACGTCGGTCCCGTGAGTGCGACGGGCGCATCGGTCGGGAGCACAAGATTCCAGCGTCGGACGGTGGAGGGCGCCCCTGGGTTCATCAGTCTCGCGACTGCGATACCGATCACGATTCCCGCGCACGCGGCGAGCAGCGGAATGATGTGATGGCGTCGCACACCCTTTCGCACTCGTGGCTGAGACGAAGGGCCCGCTGTCAACGCAGCGGCGAAGTTCGCAGCCGTCGCGAATCGGTCGGCGGGGATCGGCTCGAGCGCGCGGTGGATCGCGGCGGCCGCGGCTGGTGGCACGGTGCGGCGGCGCTCATCGAGCGGCTTCGCCTCGGTCGTCATCATCGCGGCAATGACCGCCTGCGTCGTCACCCCGGTGAACGGCGGATCGCCGCACAGCATCTCGTAGGCGACGCACGCGAGGGCGTAGATATCGCTGCGTGCATCGATCGCCCGCTCGCCGGTCGCATGCTCCGGGCTCATGTAGCTCGGCGTGCCAACGAAGATGCCACTGTGCGTGAGTCGTTCTCCACCGGAGGTGCTCACGGCGAGCGCGATGCCAAAGTCCGCGAGCATCGGCTGCCCATCGTGCAGAAGAATGTTTTCGGGCTTGATGTCGCGATGCAGAACGCCATGCCGGTGGGCGTAGTCGAGGGCGCCTGCGACTGCGCGGGTGATGGAGAGGGCCTCGTCGACCGGAAGTTGGTGCTCGCGCCTCAGGCGCTCTCGCAGCGACTCGCCCGGCACGAATGGCATGACGTAGTACAGCAGGTCGCCAGCCGCGCCCGAGTCATAGAGGGGCACGATGTGGGGGTGCTGGAGCTGTGCGGTGAGGTGAATCTCGCGCAGGAATCGATCAGCGCCCAGCAGCGACGATAGCTCGGGGCGCAGCATTTTCACCGCGACCTCTCGCTCGTGTTTGATGTCGGTGGCGACGAACACGATTGCCATGCCGCCCTCTCCCAGCTGCCGTTGGATGCGGTAGCGCCCGGAGAGGCTCGCCTCGAGTTGCTCTTGGAGACTCGGCACGGTGCAACGAGAGGCTACGGATCAGGGCCGGGGCGTGGGCCCCGCGCCCTGATCCGCGACTCGGTCGACTTCCTCACTAATCGCGGCGCTCGGCTATCCTCCGTAGCAATACGTGCACCCCTTCTCCTGGGCACGGTTCACGGCCAGCACGCCGACCGGCACGAGCGTCATCCCGGGCAACAGATTTTGAGTCCAGTCTTGCTTGGCAGCGTCGGCGCTTACCCCGGCACCTTTCGCCGCCATACCGCTCAAGACGGTCAGCGCGACGTTGCACACGGTGAAGATCACCCCGCGATTGGTCAACGTCGGGATGTCGGAGCCCGGGGCTCTGACGCCATCCGCATGCGTGTACGGGTTGCGCACAGCGGGCGCGTTCGTGACGGGGTCGGTGACTTTGAATGTCTCGCCGATCTTGTACTTGGCCCACATGGCATCGGGCAGTGCCATGGGCATGGAGAAGTGCCGGAAGCCCACGACCGCCGTCAGATCCTTGTCGGTCAACCCGTAGGCTACGTGGTTGAGGTCGAGGAAGTTCATTGCGAACGCCAGTGCGAACCCGTCATTGTAGGTCACGGCATCAAAGAACTGCTTGTGCTTCCCTGTGATCTTGTCGAGCCACGCGTCGCTCCAGGGGGCTCGCGCGTGGCCGGCGCCCATGGATGGTGCACTCATGCTCGCGAACGCCTCACCCGGCGCGAAGGGAATCGCGGCCGCGGCAAGTGCAACAGCGCCGACGCCGAGTTGCTCGAGAAACTCTCGCCGGCGCGCGGTCGCACCGGGCACCTCCAACGGTGCCACCTGGTTGTGCTCGAGTCTGCTCTGCATGGTCGAACCTCCATGTGTGAGAGCGGTCGAACGATGTGTGTCCTATCTCCACTTCGGGCGCCAAGCGGCGCCCGTCCTACCTGCCAGGAGCCTGGGAATCGGTGGAGGCGAAGCGGCAGTTCGGGTTCCCGGCGAACGTGTCGTGGTTCTCCGTCGTCGTACCTGCACTGGCTAAATCGACCTTGCAACCATAACCCCGTCGGGCCGAGCCGGCCATGGCCGGATTACGGACTCAAGTCCGGGGAGTAGTACAGCGCGAACTCGATGAACTTCGACACCTCGACCATGTCGTGCCCCACGAACTCGATGGAGTGCGCGTTGGTCCGCTGCACGATCGGCAGGTAGCTCAGCGCTTCGGCTGGCCGGTAGTTCTTGAACGTCAGCCCGAGGTGGATCGGTGCCTTTGCTACGTACGGGTGGAACTCGGCTCGACGCGCGACACCGGCTTTGACCTTCTCGCGAATCAGCGCTTGCGCGGCCTGCGGCGTCATCGTCGCCGCAGCGTGAAAGCTGATCGCGCGCTTGACCACGGCACCTTCGATCGGGCCGATGATGCGCTGCGCTTCGGCGACCGCGACGTTGTCACCGGAGATGGCGACGACGGGGACACCGAATTCGCCGGCGATGGCCGCGTTGACCCCGGCCTCATCCATGAAGATGCCGTTGAGCTGGACAGCCGCGAGAGTCGCACTGGAAAACGTGTGGGCGCGAACGCCGGCCGGACTCGTCGTCGATGCGTGATATCCGATGAAGACCGCGGCCGCGAAGGAGGAATCGATGCCCTCCATCATCCCCAGAGGACGGGGCGACGACCGGACGATGGTCACGTCGGGCGAGAACTGCTCGATCAGCAGGTTCTCCTGATTGCCGTGCGAATCGCTGATGACGAACTCGGTCGCCCCTGCGTCGCGCGCCCCCTGAATCGCGGCCAGTGTCTCCGAGGTCATGAACTGCCGAAACCGCTCGTACTCGAATCCACTCGGCAGGAGTTGGTCGGCAGTGACCACGCCTGCGACACCTTCCATGTCCACAGAGATGTAAACCTTGACTGGGCGCTGGGCAGTGGCAGCGGCCAGAGGGACAAGCGCGAGGACGGTCGCAAAACGCAACGAGCGATGCATGATCGATGGGGGGAGGAGGTGGACCGCGAAGATATCGATGCTCGAGCGGAGCGACCAGGGCGGCCGTTGGCCGGTCAGTGCGCGCCGCGTACGGCCGCTACCGGCAGATCCCGCTCTGCCGCCCAGCGCTCCCACTCCTCGGCGGTCCTGCTCCGGAAGATCGCGCCAAGTGTTTCGGCGGTGCCACGCTCCGCGCTCACCCCCAGCGCATCGAGGAGTCCACTCATGAAGTGCGGCTCGAGTGCGGCCACCGCGATCCACCCGTCGGCCGTCTGATAGAGGCTGTAGCCCGGAAATCCGCCCCCCAATACCTGGCCAGGAGCCGTCACTCCGAACCGGAATGGGTCGGCGAAGGCATCGACCGCGTCCGACAGCGCCACATCGTGGCGCGAGATCCCTTGCCCACGCTCCCGGCCAAGGAGCGCCGCCAACGCCGCCTGGGCGGCGCGCTCCGCGCCGGCCAGGTCCGCGATCAGGCTCCGCGGCATCGCGGGCGGATCCAGCAGGCCCGATTGCGCCTGATACGTGAGGTCGTGACCGGGCTCATTGTCGCGTGGGACCGGGTATCCCACGATCGCCACGTGGCACAACTGCGGGTAGCGCGGGCGCAGGGCCGCCCACCCCAGTCCGAGTCGCTCCAATGCAGCCGGCCGAAGGGCTGTCACCAGGAGATCCGCCGACCCGAGCAGGGCGCCCAATCGCTCGCGCCCCGCGGGGTCCTTCAGATCGAGCGTGGTTGTCGCCTGCCCGGTCCGCAGCGCCTCGTACCATGGCCGACACATGTGTGCCAATGGATCACCGCCCGGCGGCTCGACGATGATCACCGACGCGCCATAGGCGCGGAGCCGCTGCACGGCAACCAGCGCGGGGACGTAGACCGCGATGCACACGACGCGGATGCCTTGCAGCGGGGAACTCATCATGGGGCGGGAGGTTGAGGGAACGGCGCGGCAGGAGCAGGGCCTTGCGACGCGCCCGCGCGGACCAGCAATCTAGGCGACTCTGGTAGACTCCTACGGCGACCCGCCAGGGTTCGACGGTCGGTCGCTGCTCGTGCGCTCTCTTGTCGGAGGAAGTCCCGTGGGTGCTCTCTGTCGCCGCCGCAGCCGAGTCGCGGTGCACCATCTCGCCATCGCTCTCAGCGGAGTCGGGCTGCTCGTGTCCGTTCGCGCTCGGGAGGCCGCCGCCCAACAGTCGACGAGTTACGACACGCTCCTCTTCCGCGCTCTTACGTGGCGCGACATCGGCCCGTACCGGGGGGGCCGTTCCGTCGCAGTCATGGGATCGCCCGCCCGACCGCAGGAGTATTGGTTTGGCACGACCGGCGGCGGTGTGTTCAAGACGACCGACGATGGCATCCACTGGACAGCGCCGAGCGACAAGTCCTTCGGCGGCACGGTCGGCGGCATTGGCGTGAGCGAGTCCAATCCGGACATCGTGTACGTCGGCACCGGTGAAGGCGACATTCGGGGCAACGTTTCGCACGGCGACGGTGTGTACAAGACGACCGATGGCGGGAAGACCTGGACGCATGTCGGACTCGTCGAGACCCGACAGATTTCGCGAGTCCGCGTGGACCCGCACAATCCCGACATTGTCTACGTCGGAGCCTTCGGACACGTCTGGGCACCGAATCCCGAGCGAGGTCTCTTCAAGACCACTGACGGCGGCAAGACGTGGGCGAAGATCCTCTTCCGCAACGACTCGACCGGTATCTCGGACGTGATCCTCGATCCGAGCGACTCGCGCACGATCTACGCCGCGTTCTGGCAGGCCGGGCGCAAACCGTGGATCCTGGTCAGCGGCGGAGCGGGGAGCGGCATCTTCAAGAGTGTCGATGCCGGTGCGACCTGGACCGAGTTGACGCGGAATCCGGGGCTGCCACGTGGCATCATCGGCAACATCGGCCTCGCCGTTTCGGCGGCGAATCCGCGGCGGGTCTGGGCGCTCGTCGAGGCTGACTCGGGCGGTGTTTTCCGGTCCGACGACGGCGGTCAGACGTGGACTCGCACGAACAGCGAGCGCAAGCTGCGCCAGCGCGCGTGGTACTACACCAAGATCTACGCCGATCCCAAGGATGCCAACACCGTCTACGCGCTGAATACGAACTTCTATCGCAGCACCGACGGCGGACGGACCTTCAAGAACATCCCGGTGCCGCACGGCGACAACCACGACTTGTGGATCGCTCCGAACGATCCACAGCGCATGATCGAAGGCAACGACGGCAGCGCGAACATCTCCTCCAACGGCGGCAAGTCGTGGTCGGAGCAGGACAACGCGTCGGCGCAGTTCTATCACGTGACGACGACGATGGACTTCCCCTATAAGGTGTGTGGTGCGCAGCAGGACAACACCACCTTGTGCGGGCCGAGTGCGGAGACCGGCGGCATCGACATCGGCGACTGGCACGAAGTGGGCGGCGGCGAGAGCGGGTATATCCAGGTGCGTCCCGACAACACCGACATCGTCTACGCGGGGAGCTACTCGTACTTGTCGCGCAAGGACATGCGCACGGGCCTCCAGAAGGAGATCACGCCGTGGCCCGAGAACCCGATGGGCCATTCGGCCGAAGATCTTCGATACCGGTTCCAGTGGACGTTCCCAATCCTCATCTCGCCGCACGATCCCCATACGCTGTATGCAGGCTCCAACGTGCTGTTCAAGTCCACCACGGATGGCCAGACCTGGCAGGCGATCTCGCCGGACCTCACCCGACATGATCCCGCGACGCTTGGTCCGTCAGGCGGCCCGATCACCAAGGATCAGACGTCGGTCGAGTACTACGCGACCATCTTCTCGATCAACGAATCGCCGCTTCGAACTGGACTGATCTGGACCGGCAGTGATGATGGCGTGATCGAGGTGACGCGTGATGGCGGCGGCAGCTGGACGAAAGTCTCGCCCACGCAGTGGGGCGACTGGATGCGTATCTCGAGCATCGAGCCCTCCCACTATGATCCGGCCACGGTCTACATCGCGGGCAATCGCTACCAGCTCGATGACATGCGCCCGTACCTCCTGAAATCGACCGACTACGGACATACGTGGACGCTGATCACCACTGGCATTCCCGCGACCGAGTTCACGCGTGTCGTGCGCGAGGATCCGGTGAGGCGCGGGCTCCTGTATGCCGGCACCGAGCGTGGGGTGTATGTGAGCTTCGACGATGGCGCGCATTGGCAGTCGCTGCAGCGCAACCTGCCCCCGGTGCCGATTCACGATCTGGCGGTCAAGGACAACGATCTCGTCGCCGCGACACACGGGCGGTCGTTCTGGATTCTGACAGATGTGTCTCCGCTCCGGCAGATGACCGCGGCCATGACGACCGCACGCATGCACCTCTTCAAGCCTGCCACGGCGTATCGCGTCAGCTGGAGCAATCCGGGACCGGGCGCCAACGGGCCGCATCCGCGAGGGACTAATCCCCCCAACGGGGCGATGATCTACTACACGCTGCCCGATTCCATGCAGGCTGTTACGATGGAATTCCTCGACTCGGCAGGCCACCTCGTCCGGCGCCTGAGCTCACGTCTCGACAGCGCCGGCCTCGCCGATAGCGTGGAACACGCCGACAGCGTCAAGACGGTGCGGCGTGACAGCCTCACGAAGGCCGGCGTGTCGACGGACAGCATCGCGAAGCTTCTCGCCAAACCCGATACGTCGCATGCGGACGACGCCGCGTTTGGTGACGAAGAGTCGCACCACATGCCCCGGCCGCCGCGTGTGCCTGCCAAGAAGGGCCTCAACATGTTCGCGTGGAACATGCGCTATCCGGACGCGAGCGGCTTCGACAACCTCATTATGTGGGCGGCGAGTGTGAGCGGGCCGATCGCCCCGCCCGGCCGCTACACCGTGCGCCTCACGGTCGGCAACGACACGCAGTCCCAACCGCTCATCATCAAGGCGGACCCGCGGAGTACCTCGACTCCCGCAGGGCTCCAGGCCCAGTTCGCTCTTCTCATGCAGATCCATGATCGCTTCGGCGCGGCCAACGACGCGGTCAAGACCATCCGAAACGTCACCTACCAGATCCACGCCGACAGTGCGGCGGGAGCGGCCTTCGCGAGCGCCGCCGCACCGGTCGTCGATCGGATGAGTGCGATCGAGCGCGACTTGTATCAGGTAAAGAACCAAAGCGGACAAGACCCACTCAATTTTCCGATCATGCTGAACAACAAGATCGCGTCGCTCGCCGGCACCGTTGCGAGCGCGGACGGGCGACCGACGGCGCCGTCGTACGCCGTGTTCCGCCTGCTGTCGGCGCAGCTCGATACCCAACTCGTCGCCCTCAAGGCCGTGCTGGCCACCGATGTCCCGAAACTCAATGCGATGCTGCGCACTGCCGGACAGCCGGAGATTGTCCCCCGCGCAGTGGAGCCGCCGACACCCAAGCCGCCGAAGACGACCGCGGTGACGAGTGTAGTGCAATGAGAGCGAAAACACGTCGCGGCATTCATGCCGCCCGCCGATCAGTGGCGATCGCGATCTTCTCGAGCGGCTGCGGCGCCATGCCAATCGTGGCATTCGCCCAATCAGGCACAGGGCCGATGCCCGATGCGGGATACGCGGCGCTACGGTGGCGGCTCGTGGGTCCGTCTCGCGGCGGTCGCGCACTCGCGATCGAGGGGATTCCCGGCGATCCGTCGACGTTCTACTTCGGTGCGGTGGCGGGCGGCGTCTGGCGCACACGCAACGCCGGCGTCACCTGGCAGCCGCTGACCGACGGACAGCCGTTCGCATCCGTCGGTGCGCTCGCGATCGCCCCCTCGGATCCGAACACGATCTATGTCGGGTCGGGCGAAGCCGACATGCGCTCCGACATCACGTACGGCCAGGGCATGTGGAAGTCGACCGATGCGGGCGCGCATTGGCAATCGATCGGCCTCGCCAACACGCGCCAGATCGGTCGCATTCTCGTCGATCCGCACAACGCGAACGTCCTCCTCGTCGCGGCGCTCGGGCACGCCTATGCCGGCAACCCGGAGCGAGGCGTTTTCCGGTCGACCGACGGCGGACAGAGCTGGAGCAAGGTGTTGTATCGGGATGAACACACCGGCGCGATCGACCTCGCCTTCGACCCGACTGATCCTCGCGTGGTCTACGCCGCGCTGTGGCAAGCGCAGCGGACGCCGTGGAGCCAGTATCCGCCGGCCGAGGGTCCGGGGAGCGGCATCTACAAGTCCAGCGACGGTGGTGTCACGTGGACCGAGATCACGGGACACGGACTTCCCACGGGGCAGCTCGGCCGCATCGGACTGGCAGTGGCCCGCGGGTCGGGCGGCGCGATCGTCTACGCGCTCTTTCCCGAGGTGCGCGACAGCGCGGCGGGACTCTATCGCTCCGATGATGGCGGAGCTTCGTGGCGGCGCGCGGGCGGCGATCCGCGCATCGGGCGTGGGTGGTACTTCGGCCAAGTGTTCGTCGATCCTACGGACGCGAATGTGTTGTACCTCAACGGGCAGTCCATCCTCAAGTCCGTCGATGGCGGTCGGACATACACTGCCATCAAGGGCGCGCCGGGCGGCGACGACTATCACTACGTCTGGATCGACCCAACCAATCCGCGCCGCCTCGCGTTCGCCAGCGACCAGGGCGTGGGGGTGAGTCTCGACGGCGGCGAGACATGGAGTGGCTGGTACAATCAACCGACGGCGCAGTTCTACCACGTGATCACCGATGATCGCTGGCCGTACTGGATCTACGGCGCGCAGCAGGATGCCGGCGCGGTCGGGATCGCCAGTCGCAGTGACTACGGTGAGATCACGTTTCGTGACTGGCTCCCGCCGGGCAACGGCGAAAGCGGCTACCTCGCGCCCGACCCACGCGACTCGACGATCATCTATGGAGGTGGGCCGTACGGAGAAGTCGTACGCATTCGATCGGACGACGGGTCAGGTGCAGGACATTCGTCCATGGCCGCTCGGCTCCTTTGGACAGGCGATGCCGGCACGGAAATACCGCTTCACCTGGACGTCGCCGCTCGTCTTCGACCCCGTCGACAAGCGCACGTTGTACTTCGGCTCGCAGATCCTGCTGCGCACGACCGATGGAGGATTGCACTGGGAGGAAGCGAGCCCCGATTTGACTGGGGCAGCGCCGATGGCCCAACGTCCCAGCGGGCCGCCGACGGTCGCCGATGCGTCCGCGAAAGGATGGGGCGTGATTTACACCGTCGCGCCGTCGCCGATTCGCGAAGGGCTCATCTGGGTCGGGACAGACAATGGACGGATCCAGGTCACGACGGATCGCGGTCTCCACTGGCGAGACGTCACACCTCCTGGCATGGAGCCTTGGAGCAAGGTCAGCATCATCGATGCGTCGAAGCTCGATAGCGGCACCGCCTACGCCGCGGTCGACCGCCATCGACTCGACGACATCGGACCATACATCTATCGCACGCACGACATGGGCCGGCAGTGGACGCGAGCCGACCAGGGGATCCCAGCGGGCGCGTACGTGCGCGCCGTGCGGGCCGATCCTGTGCGACGGGGTTTGCTCTATGCCGGAACCGAGCTCGGTGTGTTCGTGTCATTCGATGACGGTGACCATTGGCAGTCGTTGCAGCTCAATCTGCCGCTTGCCCCGGTGCACGATCTCGTCGTGCACGGGGTCGACCTCATCGCCGCCACGCACGGTCGTTCCTTCTGGGTGCTGGACGACATTACACCGCTCCGTCAGGTGACGTCGGCAGTCCTGCAGGCGCCAGTTCGGCTCGCGCGACCATCGATGGCGGTCCGTCTGCGGCAGAGTGAAAACAGCGACACCCCGCTCCCCCCGGAAGTCCCACATGGCGACAACGCGCCGACGGGCGCTCTGATCGACTACTGGCTCGCGTCGCGACCGAGCGACGCGGTGCGGCTCGAGATTCTCGATGCGTCGGGTCACGTCGTGCGCCGCTTTGCGAGTGACCAGCCCACGGACACCGTGCGAGCCTACGAGCCCAGCGCGCCGCCGTACTTCATGACGCGTTGGTTGCCACGGCTCGAGCCACTCACGGCGAACGCGGGTCACAACCGGTTTGTCTGGGACTTGCGCCTGCCGCGACCTTCCGCTCGGAGCTACGAATACAGCAGCGGGGTGGTTCCAGGCCGTGGCGCCGAAATCGAACCGGCCGGCCCCCTGGTCGTGCCCGGCCAGTATCAGGTGCGCCTCACGGTCGGGGGCGAGACGCAAACCCAACCCCTGGTCGTCACATTGGATCCGCGAGAGCGCGCCTCTGCGACGGCGCTCGAGGCCCAGTTCGTCCTCGCCTCGCAGGTCGCCACTGCGTTGAGCGAAGCGAGCGCCTTGGATCGTTCTGTGCGTGGCATCCACGATTCCCTGACGGCGCGACGCGCCGGTGCACCGCCGGCCATCGGCGACGCAATGACGAAGCTGCAAAGCACGCTCGACTCGCTGGATGTCGGCGAGACGACCAGTGGGCTTGTCGCGCTGGAAAAAACCGTCGGAGGGGCGGATCGCATGCCGACCGCGTCGATGCAGAATGTCTACACGACCCTTCGATCGCAGCTCACAGCGCAACAGAAACGCTGGCGCGACGCGGTCCACGAGGTGGCAAGTGCCGCTTCGCGGCCCTAGTGAGTAGACGTTCAGAAAGTAGAGAGTAGATGAAGCGCTGTTCGTCTACTCTCTGCTTTCTGTGGTGCTACTCTCTACGGCTGCGACAGCGGCCGTCACGGTCTATCACACATCACCACGCGTTCACTGTCCGGCCGGACATGGTCGGCCGCGGTCTTTGGCTGCTTTTTGGGCTGGCCGACGTAGACGACGCAGCTCTTGCCAGGCAGGTCGGACGTCGTCGCTCGCGCGGCCCAGCCATGATCGTTTTCGTCCAGCAGCGTGACATGAACGGGTGTCACGGGGTGGTACCCCACGGTCGTGAAGTCCTTCGAGTACTTGCCGGTTTCGGAGTGGTAGGTCTGCTCCGCAGTGAGCAGCCCACCGAGCTCACGACGCAGCGCGTCCGCGATGTCGGCGGGGGTTGCCGGCGCAGCGGACCGGTCTCGCTGGCGACGCGCGCCATCGACCAACCGGGTCGCGTCAGCCATGAGTTGCATTGCACGTGCGAACACCGCTCCAGTGGTGACGGGGTGAATCGTGTGCCCGGGGTCTACCCATCGCACGAGGTAGCCGCGATAGAAGTAGAACCGCACCTCCGGATCGTGTGGTGTCTTGCCGTCGTCCGTGCGCACGCGAGCGCGGATTTCGAACGGGGCGCCGTCCCAGAAGTAGTAGGACACGGTCGCGTGTCCGCCGGTCCCGGCATAGCTCGCCACGATCGTACGCAACGTGTCGCCTTCGAATGCGGCCGTGAGCCGGCCACGGCCCACCGGCCACCGCTCGAGGCCGACGCTGTCCAAACTGGTTTCGTACTGCCTGTAATGGAGCGTGTTGTCGTTGATCAGCTTGTAGCGCGCGCGGAGGATGCGCATCGCCGAATCGGCCCGTTGGCCCCTTGCGGCCGACGGCTGAGCGGTCAGTGTGACCGAAGCGACGATGAGAAGCGCGACTCGGAGCGTCATGCTTCATGGGGACGAATAGCAGGGCGGTGGGATAACGCGCCATTCAATCCCTACTGCTTCACCCCCGCCTCTTTCTCCGCCATTTGGATCGCGGCGTACGCATTCACGATCCCGCCGCTCACGGAGAGCGAACCGAATGGAACGCGCTCGCCGTCTGGTGAGCCGGGGCGCACGACCATGCGGTCGGGGTATCGCGTGGCCGACGCGAGGATGATGCGCTTGACGTCGGCCGCCGTCAGCGTGGGGTAGTACGCAAAGAGGAGTGCAGCGAGACCGCTGACAACCGGCGACGCCATGCTGGTGCCGCTCTCGCGTTCGAAGCGGTTGCCCGGAACGGTCGACAGAATGTCGACGCCCGGTGCAAAGACGTCGACTCGGTCGTGACTGTAATTGCTGAACGATGCGGCCAGGCTGTCTCCGCCGTGCCACGACGACGCACCAACCTCGATCCAGTTCTGCGCGCGGCCTCCATCCTCATATCGCGGGCTCGGGAAGTTCGGTGCGTCATCTTCGTTCGCGCCTTCGTTGCCGGCAGCGTGCACCATCAACACCCCGTGGGTATCGGCATAACGGACTGCTGCGTCGACCGTCGGTTTCTCGGGCGAGAAGCCTTTGCCGAAGCTCATGTTGATGACGCGAGCACCGTGATCGACCGCGTACCGGATCGCGTTGGCGACATCTTTGTCCCGCTCATCGCCATCGGGGATCGCCCGCACCATCATGATCTTGACCGGCGAGGCGATGCCATCGACGCCGTGCTGGTCGTCGCGGGCGGCGCCAATGATGCCCGAGACGTGCGTGCCATGCTCGGCATCGGGCCCCATGATATCGGCACTTCCGTAGCCCGATTCAGACACGTCGCGGTAGTGGTCGCCCACGACGACACGCGCGTCGAACGACGGATTGAGCCCGTGCTCCAGGTCCGACCGGAGTTGGGTCTCAGCCTCCCCGATCGTGCTCGACGTCAGCCCGTGAGACGCGAGCGCCAGGTAGATGCGGCGCGCTTGCGCAGTTGCGCTATCGTACGGGTGAAGTGCCTCGACTTTCGCCGGGGTCAGGGAGTCGCCGCCGAGCGCGTGCGCGAGCAGCGCGGTGGCACGGTTCAGCGCCTCGCCGATCTCACCCGCACGTTCGAGCTCCTGCTGCGCGGTGGCGCGCCGTGCCGTGAACTCCGAATCGATCGCCGGGCAACGTGCGGCGATCGGCGAGGGCAGGGGATTCGATGAGTCGCTCCCCTGGTTCTTGCAGCGCACAGCCACCCGCGTCAGCTCGTACGTGTCCCAATGGACGGCGCCCGTGGGGCCGGCGATGAAATCCCAGCCATGTACATTGCCCGGGTGGCCGTCGGCGCCTGGATGTGGGTTCGTCCACAAACTCGAGCGGAGATCGGCGTTGGCGGTATCGACGCCGCCATCGATGACGGCGACAAGCACTGGCTGCGGCGTCTTGCCACGCAACAGTTCCCGCTCTGCACGGTCTAGACTGATCCCCGGCAGGTGGTCGGTGGTCATATCGAGGCGCTGCCATTCGGCGGGTGCTTCGCCCGGCGCAGTGGCCACCGACGCGGAGGCCGCAGGCGGCGTCGACGCCGCGGTCGGGGCGGGCGCGGGACTCGGAGGGGTAGCCGGATGTCCAGCCCCACCCGTGCTGCAACCCGCAGCCGCGAGCAAGGCGACGCTAATGGAAAGGCGAAAATGCATAGGGCGAAGGTTAATCGGCAGCAGATGGTGAACAACCGGGTACGGCGCTAAGATGCCCGAGACAGGAGTCGTGTGTCAGCGCAGTGTTAGCTCCTGCCTGATCAGGGCAACGCTCGAAGCGGCGCTCGGGATCTAAGCTCGAAATCGCGGTGTGGCCTCGGTTGTCCACCTTTAGCCCCGTCTCCCCATGCTCAACGCACGCGTGTTCCACTCAGCTCTCGTCGCCGCGGTCGGCCTTCTGCCGGCGTTCGCTGGCGCGCAGATGTCCAACACCTCCAATGGTCAAAGCGTGCCCAACAGCGCAGACGCGGCCGAGGTGCGCAAACAGTTCATGGACGACCTGGACACCCTGCACACCAAGTTCGTGGCGTTGGCCAATGCGTTTCCCGCGGACAAGTTCGCGTGGCGGCCGCAACCGGGCGTTCGGTCGGTCGGAGAGGTGTTCATGCATGTCGCGAGCGAGTACTACGTGTACACGCCGATGGCCTACGGCGCCACGCCATCACCGGCCGTTGCACCCACCGACGCGGCGATGAAGAAGTTCGAGGCGGAGTCCACCAAGCCCGACGTGCTCAAGCATCTCGCCGACGGATTTGCCTACTGCAAGCGCGTGCTGTCGGCCGAGGATCCCGCGACCATAGCTGGCGAACACAAGTTGTTCGGTGGCCAGCACACTGTCATCGAAACCTCCTTCGGGATGGGCGGCGATCTCCACGAGCATCTGGGCCAGCTCATCGCGTACGCGCGCATGAACGGCATCACTCCGCCGTGGAGTAAGTGATTGAACGGCGGACGTTAGATGCTGGACGTTGGACGCTGGAACAAACCCCGAGGGCCTGTCACGCTGCACGTGACCGGCCCTCAGGTGTTAGTTGTCCCGCATCCAGCGTCTGTTGTCGGAACTGACAAAACTTCCTGTCTAATGTAGCTTCCCCTCCAGGTGGCTGCGGGCAGGAGAACGTCCAGACGGAGGGGCTATGGCGGACATCATCATGCAGTTTCCGGTGAAGGCGAGCGCGGCCCGGGTGTTCCAGGCCGTCAGCACACCGCAGGGACTCGACACGTGGTGGACGAAACGCTGCACGGGCGAGCCGAAACTCGGCGCCGCGTATGGCCTCCACTTCGGTGCCGGATACGACTGGCACGCACGCGTCACCAAGTGCGCCCCGCCGCGTGAGTTCGAGCTACAAGTAGGCGAGTCGCACGACGACTGGCTGAACACGCGGGTCAACGTCCAGCTGTCCGAGAAGGGCGGCACGACGACCGTGCAGTTCTCCCACACCGGCTGGCCGTCCGCCAACGAGCACTGGCGGGTCTCGGCCTATTGCTGGGCGATGTATCTGCGCATCATGAGCCGCAACATCGAGCATGGCGAGTCCGTGCCTTACGAGCAGCGACTGAGCGTGTGAGCGCGTGAGAGGGTCGCCGGTACCGACCCGCAGGGGCGACCCGAGCGCCGCGCCTACCTGTTCGGGTGCCCTCGGCGAATCGGCGTGACGATGCCCAGCACGACGAGATACACCGATAGCACGATGCATGTCAGCCACTCCCAGAACGCGAAGCTGAGATAGACCGGCACGCCGCGCGCGCGCCAGGAGAGTCCGACCCAGTGCAGCTCCGGCAGCACGTAATACACGTAGGCTTGGGCGATACCGGCGAGGACGATCGGAGCGGCCAGCAGTCCGGCCAGGGCCAGACCAACGGTGTGCCGACGCGCGCCTTCACGTGCCCCCACGGTGCGCCCGACGAGATCCAGCGTCAGTCCCAAGAGACCGACGCACAGGCCGGTGAATGCCAGCAGCGTCAGGATCTCGTGTCCCTTGGGAATGCCTGGCAGGGAAAGGGGTAGCACACCCGCGCCGATCATGCACGCCGAGCCCCAGCGCAGCCAGTCCAGCGCCTTCGGCCGCGATGCACTCTCGGATTTCGCGCCTCGCGGTGCCGCGAGCGTGAGGGTCCAACACAGCACTGCGAGTCCGCAGAGGCCAATCCCGGCCGCAGCCCACGCCCGCCCCGAGGGGTTGTCCCGAGGAGATAGCAGGACCGACATCGTCTGATAACGCCAATCGAATTCGCCCGGATATCGTCGCGCGGCCATGACGATACCCGTCCACAACGCCAGGGCGCCGAGCGGCGCCAACGCCCCGCGAGCCCCAGCTGTCGCCAACCGCTATCGAGCCATCATGCGAACCATCGCCACGCCGTGCGGTGGTACCGCAGTAGAAAACTTCTTCGCGAACGCACCGAGGTCGGCGTGCGACCACAGGTCGCGGACGAGCACGGTGTCCCGACGAATGCCGACGCGTTCGAAGGTTGCCGTAATCGTGGCCTGTGTGTCGGCGCGGTTGAGGAGCGCGACCGCGAACGCGCCGCCCTGGAGCGGCTTGGACCACACTTGCAGCGCGGGCGGCGCTTCCCACACGAGGATGCCCTGCTTGCCCAGGCCGTCCTGATCGACCGCGATCACCTCGCGATTCGTCAGGATCGTCGTGGTGGCGGGGGACATGCCGCGCAGATCGTTCCCGGCGATGAGCGGCGCCGCCATCAGTGCCCACAAGCTGAAATGGGCGCGGTACTCGTTGTCAGTCATGCCACCATTCCCGACCTCGAGCATGTCGGGGTCGTTCCACGCGCCCGGGTGGGCGACGTCGGCGTGCTGCGCGGATTGATCGAGATTGTCGAGCATCGACGACCATTTGTCCTCGATGTCATCGGTCGTTCGCCACAGGTTGCCGACTGCCGGCGCCCATTCCCAAGGTCGGTTGACGCCCCACTCGCAGATACTGAGCACGATCGGCCGCTTCGCCTGTACCAGGGCCGCCCGGAACTTGGTGTATTGGTCGCGGGCATCGAGACCCTTCGCATGGCACCAATCTTCCTTTACGTAGTCGACGCCCCACTCCGCGTACGTCGCGGCGTCCTGTTGCTCGTGACCGAGGGTTCCTGGCCGTCCCTGGCACGTCTGGGTGCCGGCATCGGTGTAGATGCCGAACTGCAGGCCGCGGCTGTGCACGTAGTCGGCGAGGGCTTTGATCCCGTGCGGGAACCGCGCCGAGTCTGCGACGATCGTCCCGTGCGCATCGCGAGATGTCTGCCAGCAGTCGTCGATCACGATGTAGCGATAGCCTGCGTCGCGCATGCCACTCGCGACCATCGCGTCGGCCTCGCCGCGGATCATCGAGTCGCTGACGTTGCAGCCAAAATGATTCCAGCTATTCCATCCCATTGGCGGAGTCTGAGCAACCTTGGTCTCGCGACACGCAGTTCCGAGCATCACGATGCACATCAGGGCGGCCGCCATCCTGACGCCACCCGCGGCGACGCGCGCCCGGCGTATGTGCCCGCTCACCCTTCCCATGTGACGTTGCGTATCAGTTCTGCTCATTTCGCTTTTCCTCGCCAGGTCGAGGATGAGTGACATTGGCTGTCCGCCGTGCCTGTCGCCAGCTGCCGACCAGCATCGCGAGACCGAATAGCACCATGGTCGCGCCCCACCACACGTCGACTGCGAGGCCGGCGACGGGTTCCCTATGAGGACCTACGCCGTAGCCAAGCAGCAGCGCTCCGATCACCGCGCAGAGCACCCCAATCGGCAGCCGAACGTCCAACATGGGTGTCAATGTCGGTACCTCTCAACGAAAAAGCAGGTTCAGCGCCAACACCAGGGCGAGTACGACAACCGCGAGAACCGCCGGGCGGTCGTACCAGCGCAGACTGGTGTCATCAATCTTTGGTGTGAGAGCATAGACCAGACCCCGGAGCTCGCCATCGGGTCGGGGGCTGGTCACGAGGCTCACCGCGATCGTGACGAGGAAGCATGTAAGCCACGCCACAATGGCCGTCCAGAACGACTGTGCGAGCTCACTCGGGTAGGTCCAGAGCGTGCCGAGGTAGCCGCCTTTGACGCCGACCGGCGCGCCGGCTGGGAGAGAGAGACCGTGATGGACGGCGGCCGCGAGCGTGCCGGCGACGAGCCCAGTGAAGGCGCCGTGGCCGGTGGTCCGCTTCCACGACATGCCGAGTATGAACGTCGCGAACAGCGGTGCGTTGACGAACGCGAACACCAGCTGCAGGAAATCCATGATGTCATTGAACGAGGCCGCCACGTAGGCCGTCGCGATCGACAGGAGAATGCCGGCGACGGTTGCGGCTCGGCCCATCTGGAGATAGTGGCGGTCCGATGCATGCGGGCGCAGGTATGTCTGATAGAGATCGTAGGTCCAGACCGTGTTGAACGCGGTGACGTTCCCCGCCATTCCCGACATGAAGGACGCGATGAGCGCCGTCAACCCGAGTCCCAGCATCCCGGCAGGAAAGAGGTGGACCAGCATCATCGGCGTCGCCAGGTCGTAATCCAGCAGGGGGTGGCCGCTGGCGTCGAGGACAATGCTGCCGGTGGTCGGGTTGGTCTGTGGCGGGATCAGCCCGACCGAGCCAAGCAGAGGATGGACGCCACCTGCCCGCGTGCTCGCGAGCACGAGCGCGATCATCCCCGGAAGGATCACGATGAACGGCATGGCCATCTTGGGCAGCGCCGCGAGCAGCGGCGTGCGGCGCGCGGCGTTCATCGAGTCGGCGGCCATCGCCCGCTGGACGACCAGGAAGTCCGTGCACCAGTAGCCAAACGACAGGACGAAGCCCAGGCCCATCACGAGTCCGATCCAGTCGACGCCGATCGGGTTCGTCGCGGCGTGACCCAGTCCGGCCCACGCGTGCGTGTAGGCGCCCGGTGCCAGGCCGCGCGCGCTCGCCACCACGGCGAGCCTCGATTCGAGACCCGACCATCCGCCGACGGCACGCAGGCCGATGTAGGACAGCGGCAAGAACCCGAGTACGATGAGAAAGAACTGCAGCACCTCGTTGTAGATCGCGCTCGTCAGTCCCCCCAGCACGATGTACCCGAGCACGATACCGGCAGAGACGAGCACACTCATGTCGAAGCTCCAGCCGAGCAGCAGATGGAGCAGCTTGCCCATTGCGTCCATCGAGATGCCGGAGGAAAAGACCGTCATCACGGCGAACGATGCCGCGTTGAAGGTGCGCGTTTTCTCGTCGAACCGCAGGCGCAGGTATTCGGGGACGGAGCGTGCGCGCGATCCGTAGTAGAATCGCATCATGAATACACCCACGAAGACCATCGCGGGGATCGCGCCGATCCAGTAGAAATGGCTCGTGGCAATGCCGTACTTGGCGCCTGACGCGCTCATGCCAATGACTTCCTGGGCGCCGAGATTGGCAGACAGGAATGCGAGCCCCGTCACCCAAGCCGGCAAGGCGCGCCCCGACAGGAAGAAATCGTTGGCCGTGCGCGTCGACCGGCGGAGAGCCCAGCCTACGCCGAGCACCACGACGAAGTACGCCGCCATGACGGCGTAGTCGATCCACGCGAGGCTAGCCACGCGGCGTGTGGTTAGGGATTGGGGTGTGGCTGAAAGGCGGGGTCAGGGATCAGGGGTCGGGGGTCAGGGAACCACAACGACACCTTCATGCCGCGGCTTACTGCGTAGCATTTCTGGAGGTTGAATAACGCATTCGTCGGTCGATCGGGGGAGAGGCGGATCGGCCGTTCGTGCGATACCTGCGGCAATCGCCGCCCACCATCATGACAACGTCGCCGCATTGGTTCGCCGCGGACGGTGCGGCACCTCAGGGCGACGCATTGCGTCGCCCCTACCCGCCGCGGTGCAAGTGCCGTTGAAAGTCCTTGTTACCCGTTACCCGTCACCCGTCACCCGGCTTCTTGCCGTTCCCCCATGCCTAACTCCCTCGAATCCCTCTCCAACGATCTCGTCGCCGCAGTCGACGAGGTTGCCCCTGCCGTCGTCGCCGTCCATGCCAGGCGGCGCATCCCATCAACGGGCGTGCTCTGGCAGGCCGGAGTGATCGTAGCCGCGGACCACACGGTGCGAACGGACGACGAAGTAGCGATCACCCTGGCCGATGGGTCGGAAGTACGCGGACAAGTCGCCGGCCGCGACCCGACCACGGATCTCTGCGTGCTGAAGCTGGCGGCTGGCTCATCGGCAGCGGCGAGTCGTCCGGCGACGATCGACGAGACGCCTGTCCGGGTCGGCCTCCTCGCGTTGACGGTCGGGCGTCCGGGACGTGAGGTCACCGCCGCGATGGGGATCGTCTCAGCGGCGGGACCCGCGTGGCGCACTGCGAACGGTGGCCGCGTCGACCAATTCATTCACCTGGACATCTCGATCTACGACGGTTACTCAGGCAGCCCACTCGTCACCGCATTGGGACAGGTCGCCGGGATCTGTACCTCGGGATTGGCGCGGGGCGCGCCTCTCGTTGTGCCGGCCGCGACCGTGCACCGTGTGGTCGATAGCCTCCTCGCACACGGCGGCGTCACCCGACGGGGCTTCCTCGGCGTGGGCACCCAACTCGTCCCGCTGCCCGATAGCATCCGTCAGCAGTTGAAGCCCATCGGAGGCCGAGTGCCAACGACAGGCCTGATGATCGTGTCGGTGCAGGCGGGAACTTCTGCCGATCGCGGCGGCATGCTCTTAGGTGATGTGCTCATCGGCCTTGGCGATGAGGCGATCGAGGATCCACGCGACGTCTTGGCGGCACTCGGGCCCGAGTCCGTGGGGCGGGAGCTCCGCGCTACGGTCATCAGGGCCGGGCGTGCGATGACCCTTACGGTCACGGTGAGCGCTCATCCGCCCCGGAGCTGATCGATGCCTTCGTTGAGCGACTACGCGACCGACGATCTCGCGGGTGTGGCGGAGGCGCTTCGTCGCGTCACCGTGGTGATCAGCATCGAGCCCACGTCACGGCGGTCCGAGCCCACGGGCCGCGGCTCGGGGATCATTTGGTCGAGCGACGGAACGATCGTGACCAACGCGCATGTCGCGACCGCGGACCGCGCGGTGATCACCCTGGCAGACGGGCGACGAGCGACGGCGCGTGTTGCGGCGCGCGATCGGCGACGCGATCTGGCGGTCTTGCGAGTGGATCGCCAGGCGATCTCTGATCCTCTGCCGGTCCCGGTGCTCCGCCGTCCGTCGACCCTGCAGGCGGGGGAGCTCCTGCTGGCGCTCGGGCACCCCTTTGGCATCGAGCACGCATTGGCGATCGGCGTCGTGCACGTCGCGCCCGACGCGCAGCGCTCACCCTACGTGGTCGCCGACATTCGATTGGCACCTGGCAATTCCGGCGGGCCGCTGGCCGACGCAAAGGGTCGAATTGTGGGCGTGAATAGTATGATCGTCGGTGGCTTGGGGGTCGCGATCTCGACAGATGTCGTGCGGCGTCTCGTTGCGCGCGTGGCCAACGCGGTTCGCGGGCGGCCTTCGATGGACCGGGACGCCGCCTAGGACCGGAGATCGCCAGATGATCCGGGTCGCTCTCGTGGCGGACTCGCCGGTCGTCCACGCCGGCCTCGTTGCCCTGCTCGCGTCGGACCCCGGCATCGATATCGTCGAATCGAGCGCGGTGTTGGACCCCGTTGTGATCGGCGAATCTCTGCGGGTATCGATGCCAGCTCCGGAGCTGATCGTCTGGGCCCCGGCTCGCTTCGATCCAGCGGACGGTGCTGGTGCTCTGGACGCGGGAGAGTTCGGTGCGGGCCCGTTCACGCCTGCACTTGTCGTGCTCCTGCCGATCGTCGACGTCGCGACGGTCGGCGAGGCGATACGTGCGGGCGCCCGCGCCGTGTTGCCTGCCGACGCGGATCGCGACGAGTTGGTCGCCGCAATTCACGCGGTCGCGGCCGGCCTCGGTGCGGTGCCGCGCACGCTGCTGCCAGACCTCGTCGGCGCACAAAACGCCACCCGCGAGAACGCTGGAGCGGTGTCGGACGCCGCGTCGCCGGCGCTAACGCAGCGCGAGCGCGAAGTGTTGGCCTTGCTCGTCGACGGCCGGGCCAACAAGGTGATCGCCGCACGGCTCGGCATCAGCGAGCACACGGTGAAGACACACATCGCGTCGTTGTACGAGAAACTGGGGACACGGAATCGCGCGGAAGCTGTCGTGGCCGCCGCGCGCCGAGGGTTGGTGATCCTCTAACTGGACCTCGATACCGTGCCCGATCCTCTGCGCGTCGCGCCGGCCGACGCCGTACGTCGCCTGTCCCCCTTTCTCCTTTCTCCTCGTTCGGGCGCCCAAGGGGCGTCCGCTGCTGCCTCGGCCTCCGGCTCGGACACGAACAGGTTCAATCCCAGTTGCTGAGCGAGGAAATTCGCAACGAGCTGTCCCTTGACGCTGTTGCCTGCCTTGTCGAGCAGCGGCGCGAAGTTGCCGAGCGCTCCTTTCCCGGGCGCGACCGCGACGATGCCACCACCGATACCGCTCTTGCCGGGCAGGCCGATGTCGAAGAGCCAATCACCCGAGGTCTCGTACAGGCCGGCCGTTGCCATCACCGCGAGCGCATAGCGGCAACTGTCGGCATCGACGACCCGCTCCTTCGTCAGCGGATTGACGCCGCCGTCGGCCAGTGTCGCGCCCATCACCGCGAGATCCTTTGACGACACGTTCAACGAACACTGCTTGGTGTACAGGTCGGTCGCCTCGGCGGCGTCCATTTCGATACGGCCATAGCTCTTGAGAAGGCGAGCCATGCTTTGGTTTCGATCGTTGGTATCCGAGGCCGAATTGTACACTTCCGCGTTGAGCGGAAGCGTGCGGCCAGCGAACTGAGACAGGCCGTCATGGATGAAGCGCCACTTGGCATCGAGGCTCGCGCCAGGCACCAGGCTCGTCGTCGCAATCGCGCCCGCATTGACCATGGGGTTGGTCCTGCCGGCGGGGTTGCGCTCGATCGCGGTCAGTGAGTTGAAGGGCAGCCCGGTGCTGTTCACGCCGAGCTTCTCGCGGGCTTGCTCGGCCCCAAGTGATTGACATACCAACGCAAACACGAACGGTTTGGAGACGCTCATGATCGCGAACTCGTAGTCGGAATTCCCGGCCGCGTAGATCCTGCCGCTCGTACCGACCACGCATATCCCGAACAGCTTTTTCGGCACCGCAGCGAGCGCCGGATACACCTGCGAGTTCGTGCCTTCGGTGTTGGACTTGAAGCGCTCGTACGCGTCGCGAACGAGTGCCTGCACTTGCTCGGGAGACGGCAAGTGTCCGGTCGACACATAGGAACTTTCGGCGTGGCTGACGCTGGATCCCGTGCTCATTGGTCGCTCCAAGCTCTGCCATCGCATAGTCGCCCGTACCGCTGCCGACCGGCTATTGGACAAAAGCACTGCTTGAAAACACGCGGCTTGGGTCGTCCGTCACGGCGTAGCGCCGTGTCGTCGGCATCCACGAAGGGTCGGGGGATGGACGTCAGACGTCAGACGCTAGACGCTGGACGCTGGAGAACCAACCGAACGGACGGTTGGAGTGCACCGCGACGGGTCGATAGCCAGGTGGGGTGCCTCGGGAGAGACACCCCACACAAGACGAACTGGCTACCGGAGGCCAGGATCAGCGTGTCATGCGGCGCACGGGTGCGCTTCGGACAGCGGCGAGGGGCGATTGGGTCGAAGCATGCCGCCCACCGCCGAGAACGCTGTACATTGGCACGCCGGCCGGCGGCGGAACGAAGGCGATGGACGTCGGCACGTCACCAGAAGGCCCGAATGTAGATGCGGGAACTCCGAACGTCCCCGTGGTAGTGGGGAGCTCTACTTTCGCAACCACCCCCACCGTCCCCGAGAGCCCGTTCGACTGCACGAGCCACAGGTTGCCCGCCCCGTCGAATGCGACCGACGTGATCGGAGTCATGCCGCCGCTGACCTCAACGATCGCGAACGGTGATGGGGCGCTGTTGTGCTGGATGTTGCCCAATTGGGCAGGGGTATACACGTAGAAACCGTAGGGGACTCCGGTGCCGAGGAACGACACCCACTGGTTGCCACTCGGGTCGAAGGCGATGGCACTCGGCTGCGCGCTGGCGTTCGGACCGACATGCATGAAGCCAGAGGCCTGTCCGTTAAACCCTGAGCCGGAGAGCTGTCCTGGAAGCAGTTTGTACACGACCGACGTGGCGGCGTCTGCGATCCACATGTTGCCAGTGGCGTCGAAGGCGACCGCAGCGAGTTGTGCGTTGGTGACGTTTCCACCATTCGCCACGCTCGTGACCTGCAGCTTATAGGTCGGGTCAGCATCGACGGGGTTCGCCGCGAGTGCGCTTGCCGAGTACCCATACAGCCAGCCCGAGTTATTGAAGTCCACCGCCCACAGCGTCTGGCTCACATTGAAGGCCATTCCACTCGGCTGTATTTGGTTTGTGGGGAGACCCGTACCGGCGATCTTGATCGACAGGTCGGAGCCCGTGCTCCCCAAATGGGCGGCCTTCTTTTCGTAGAGCGTGCCCGCCGACGGCGATGACAACCAGAGGTCGGCCTGCTGGTCGGCGGCGAGATAGCCAAGCCCGGTGACGTTGCTCGTCACCTTGTTGAACGTTCCGAAGGCGGGGGAAGGGTTCGCGAACTCATAGAGGATGCCGTCGCTGGTGCCGAGCCACAGAGCGCTCGGCACGGTTGTGACGTTGTAGGTCACTTTGACCGCGTCCGGCGCCGTTGCGAACATTGCATAGATCTCGACGGTCGCTTGGTTGGAACTGCCGGCTGCCGGTGGGCTGGCTGACAGGGTGATCACGTTGCCCGACACTGTGGCCGTAAGCCAGGTCGCACTCGTAGGCGTGATGACCGCGGCGATCGGACCCAGTGTCCCAGTGCCCCCAACCGCGGCGACGGTTACGATCTGATTGGGAGGCGGTTGGCTGCCGACGGCATTGAAGGTCACCGTCGACGGGGTGGCTGTGGCGGTCAGCAGCGGACAGGGTGAAGTGGCGGTCCAGTTTCCGATGACAGTCCCGCCTGAATTGTTCTCGGTTCCACTCGCGGAGCTCGACGTGAAGGCGCCCGTGAGCGTGTTGGTGCTTCCCGCCCCGTACCCGACATTCGTCGTGAACGATGCGCTGCTGACGGTCCCGACATAGAGCGAACCGCTGTCGTTGACGGTGGCAACACGCCCCACAAACGCGTTCGAGCTGGTAATGGCGATCAAGAGCGCGCCAGAGCCGTACCCGGAGCCCGCGGGTGATTCGACGCCGCAGTAAGTCGTCAGCCCAACGAGCCCCGACGCGACCACAACCACTCCCGTGAGGGTCGTCGGGACCCCGAAGAGCGTGCAGTTAGCGGCCAACAGGTTGCCCAGGGTGCCGGTGCACGTGTCGCCGTTGCTGTCAGACACGGTGAACGATGTCCCGGTGGCCGATCCCGTCAACGTCAACGTCACTCCGTTGACCAACGTGATGGTGATGGAGGCACTCGGTCCGCCCCGGGGCCGCACGGGGTGACTCGCCGGGCCGGCTTCCACGGATCGATCGGACGCGACTCTACTCAAGCCCGCCGTTGTAATGCTCGCAGTGAACGATCCGGCGGCGACCGGGCTCACGACCGCGCCCGCATAGGTGGTGGTCGTCGAGCCGCCACCGCCGCCGCCACCGCCACCTCCGCCCCAACCTCCCCCCGCGCAGCGCCAATAGCGCTCGCCGTTCGTATCACCGGCGCAGAGCCCCGATTGTCTCACCCTCTCTGGCGTGTGGCGCTGGCGCGCCCGCTGTCTGACTCCAGGTGGCAAATGCGACAGTCGCGCGTCAGAAAGCGAGGAGCGCGGCCTGGTGGCGCACACGCCATCCCGGCCGCCAAATTTGAGGTTTCGTAATCGAAGACATCGGCGACGAGCTTTCCATCGACGTGCCTGCTTCCTCGGGTCCACGTATCAGCATCTGTGCGTGAAGTCGAGCATCTCGGTCAGTTCACGATGATCAACGACGCCCTCGTGGGCGACCCGCGAACACCTCGGACTCTGGGACGCTCAGATGGTCGAAGGCTCGAAATACCAGTACAGCTCACTCGACGCGATCGACCCGACCCCCGACCAGCCGGCGGGTCCCCGAGAGGGTCGACCTCCACGCGAGAAAGGCCGTCTTCGAGACGCGCGTCATTGGGTATCAGCCAGCCGCCGCGCTGACGCGGGGATGAGGGCGGCTCCGGTCCGATTCACGCAGGACGCCTCGCTCGCAACGGCGCGGGAGGCGATGCAGGAGATGAAGGCACGAGTCGCCGACTACTTCGCCAGTCGTCAGATCTCGTCCAAGGCGAACGCCGCGATGGTCGTCAAGGGTGTGTGCCTTGTCGCGCTGGCCGTCGTCCCGTACGCGCTCATTCTCTCCAACCGTTTCAACGCTTGGGGCATGCTGGGTCTCGCCATCCTCATGGGCATTGGGATCGCCGGGATCGGGTTCGGGATCGCCCACGACGCGCTCCACGGCGCGTATACCTCCCACGCTCGCTTGAACGACGTCCTGGGCCTCTCCTTCGACGCCCTCGGTGCGAGCAGCTACATGTGGAAGATCACCCACAACATCGTCCACCACACTTACACGAACATTCACGGCGTGGACGAAGACCTCGCGGTCTCACCTCTACTCCGTCTCTCACCGAACGCCGAGCGACTGTGGTTCCACCGATTGCAGCATTTCTACGCGTTCCCGCTGTACGCCTGCACGACGCTGTTCTGGGTGTTCGTTAAAGACTATCAGCAACTCCTTGGGCAGGATCTGGGACCCTACCGCGACAAACAGCACGACCGCCGGCAGGTCGCGATGCTCTGTGGCGCCAAATGCGTTTACTATAGCTACGCGCTCGCCATCCCCTTGGTGATCGTCCATCTCCCCTGGTGGCAGATCCTCGTCGGATTCTTGGCCATGCACCTGACCGCGGGGCTGATTCTGGGGATGGTGTTCCAGCTCGCGCACATTGTCGAGGACACCGCGCATCCGGTACCCGACGACGCGGGGCGTATGGCCACCGACTGGTGGCTGCACGAGATGCACACGACGGCCAATTTTGGCCAGCGCAATCGACTGCTCTCGTGGTATGTCGGTGGTCTGAACCACCAGATCGAGCACCACCTGTTCCCGAAAGTCTGCAGCGTGCACTACCCCGCGATCAGCGACATCGTGCGTGACGTCGCCCAGGCGCATGGCCTTCCGTATCACGCCCAGCCGACATTCCGGGCGGCCCTCGCCTCCCACTATCGCATGCTGCGGCGGCTGGGGTCAGCGGGCACCGTCATGGGCGGACAGGCCGGATAGGCGAGCGGTTTGCCTAGGTCTCCGCTGAACGGCGGGGTCTGGGGTCAGGGGTCAGGGGTCAGGGGGACCTGCTCCCAGGAACTCAGGGGAGTTCGTGCTGTCGAAGCCCGAAGACGCACAACGTCGTGATGGTATTGCCTGACAGTCCGCGGCCACACCCACCTATTTGATCCCCTGAATTGTCGCCGCCGGAGTAGCGTCGAAACTCCCGCCCAGCGCCAAGTCCAGGTTGACGCGGGTCAGTCGCTGAACGCCGTGCAACCTGGTGAGGTCAGCTTCGTTGACCAGCTGGTCGGCCTGGAGATTCGTCACCCACAGCATGTCTCTCCGACCGGCCAAGTACTGCTCGGTGGCGATGCGAACGGCCTCGGCGCCGGCGCTCACCGCATTGGTTTCAAGCGGCAATTGCCTGGCCAGCAACTGGTCATTGGCCAGCAGGTCTTCCACCTCGCCGAAGGCTGTCAGCATGGCGCTGCCGTAGTGTGCGACGGCCTCCACTTCGCGCGCGCTCGTGATTCTGATCTTGGCGTGCAGCGCTCCGCCTTCAAAGATCGGCATCGTGATACCGATCGCCGCCGAGGCGAACCATGGGTTGAGGTTCAGCAACGACAGCAACTGGTCGTCGAGGCGGCCGGCCCCCAACGAGATCGATAGGTCGGGCCGAAGCGCCAGCTTCGCGGCTTCCTCTTCGCGAAATGCCGCAAGCACGCGGCGCTCCGCCGCAACGATGTCTGGGCGGCGCTCGAGCAGTGTTGCCGGAACGCCAGTCGCCGGCGTTGGGGGCAAGTTCGGGTACGCGACAGCCACTTCGATCTCGGCAGCGGGGTAGCGTCCCAGTAAGACCTCTAGGGCGCGCCGCGCCTCTCCAAACGATTGGCGCGCCGATTCAACCTGGCTCATCGCCGATTCCAGCCGGGCGCGGGTGTCGGCAACCTCGAGGTCGGTGTCTTTGCCCGCCGACCGACGTATCGTCGTTAGCTCGAGTAAATGGCGGTAGATCTCGACGGCTTGCTCGGCGAGGGACAGCAGTTGGCGCGTTTCCGTGCACAGATACCATGACTTGGCCACTGTCGCGACGAGTGACTGGCGGGCGAACGCGTAATCGAGCGCGGTGGCTTGGAAGCCGGCCGCGGCTGCGGCGCGCTGGGCGCGGAGCTTCCCCCAGATGTCTGCTTCCCACGCCACGCCGGCGTAGGCGCGCGTGCCGTTGAAAGTCGAGTCTTGACTCAGGTCACGGGTCGTACGCCCACCGATCTCCACCCCGATCTGAGGCAGCAGCTTCGAGCCGACCACGACGACTGCCTGCTGGGCGACCGCTACTCGCTCTGCCGCTTGGCGCAGGTCGAGATTGTTTACCAATGCCTCGGCTACTATCGCATTTAGCGTCGGGTCGTTCAGTGTGTGCAACCAGGCGTCGGTGACCGGACCGTTGCCGACTTCAGCTCTCCACGCGGCTGGGATACTCGTTGTCTTGGGCAACGCCTGCTGCACGACCTCGTTGTGCTCTGGAGCGTGCGAGAGCGAACAGCCAGCTGCCGCAGTGCCAAGTGCGGTGACGAGCACCCACGCGCGCATCAGCCCGGGAATGGATATACCCAGTTGAACCAGCTGTAAGCCCGGATGCCGATCTTGCGCAGGGGGACAAACCAGCTGGCAGGATTCGTGTAGATCGTCGCGCGTCCCTGTGTCCCAATCGGAAACTTCGACTGATCCGGATCGTCGAGCCGGATCGCCACCGCGAACTGGCCCTGTGGGATTTGGGTGGACACCGCCCTGAAATCGGGCAATGTGCCGCTTGGCAGCAGCTGGCCCGCGCCACTCCCCTGCCAGATCGCCTGCACGCTGCCCTTGAAGATCTGGCCTGGATACAAGTCGATCGCAGCTTCGACCGACTGCCCAGGCTTCACGTACTTCAGGGTCTCTTGGAAGAACGTGGCGAGCAGGTATCGGTCGGCATTGCAAATGAAGGTGGCGATGGCGCCGAAGCGGATGTCACCCGCGACCATTCCGGGCCGCACCTGAAGATTGACGATGTAGCCGTCTTCGGGCGCCACCATCACAGTGTTGTCGAGATAGAACCGCGCCTGATCGAGCTCGGCTTGTGTCGTCGCCACCGCGGTGTTCACGCCGCCGATCTCCGACTGGTAGCTGAGGCGCGCCCGCTGTTCCTCGCCCTGGGCTTCCTTGATCGCCGCGCCGTCGGCGGCCACTTGTGCGCTCCATTTCTGCAGGTCCTCTTCCGGTCCAGCGTTCTTCTTCGCCAGATCTCCGGAAATCTTCTCCTGGTATTTCGCGTACACGAGCTCACTCCGGAGCCTCGCTACTTTCTCTGCCGCCACCTGAATATCGGCGGCCATGATCCGGACGTTCTGTTGTGCTTGGGCGAGTTGAGCCTCGAGCTGTTGGACCTTGGATTCGTAGATGCGCCGATCGAACTGGAAGAGCGGTGTCCCTTGCTTGACATGGACGTTCGGCGCCACGAGCACGGCAGTCACGAGAGTCGGCTCCGACAGGCGCGGGGTCAGTTGGATGGTGTGCTGGACAATCTTCGCCGTGGTCGCGAGGGGTGTCATGAAACGCAGGCCGATCATGAAAATGATCAGCAAGTGCAATCCGACGAGCGCCGAGACGACCCCCCATGCGATGCTGAACTTCAGCCATTTGAATTTGAAGAAGACCAACCACACCGCGACGGCGTAGATGGAGACCAGCACGAGGCCGGCAATCACGGCTTCGTCCGCTTACGGTTTCTGGGGACTGGTCGAGGGGTCCGCGGTGCTCGCTGACCGCCTCATCACTTCGGGCTCCACAGCCACTGGGTGGCCGCGGAGGCGCGCCAGCTCTTTATCGATGTCCCTGTCTTCCACATTGGGGAAGCGCCGAATGTCGACGACGTTGGTTGGCTTGAACGCCCAGATGAAGGCCTGAATCCACGGAATGATTGTCGGCAGCAAGCCCGCCCAGCCAAGCAGTTTGACGGCTTCAGCCTCGGGGTGTTTGCGAGCGAGCGCAATCCGTCCTGGCAGGCCCGCAAGCCAGATAAAAGCTCCGAGCACCGCGAAGCCGGCGAGTGCTGCCGTGGCAAACGTCAGGTAGTCCCAAACGTCGAGCTTAAACCCGAGCACGCCGCTTCCCCTCTGCCTCGAATTCGCCGTAGCTGGGAGGGATGCGCGCTATCGAGGGCGAGCGCCACCGGATTAAGGTCTACACGGCGTGCCGAGCTCAAGGCCGTGATCGGAATGGACTGGTACTAAGCGTCGGATGACGTCCTCACCGCCGGTCTCACACTGGGCATGCGCATCCTGCCACTACGCGGCGTTACGCGATGCACTCTCCGGAGCAATTGCTCGAAGAGGACGCAGACCGTATCGCACGGCACATGGCCTCAGCGAGACAAGGCCGCAACCGGCCCTTCGCATCGAGCTGCAATATCGTTTTGGCCGTGCATCCGACACACTGCGAAACGAGCGCCGCATACGGGCGCTCGCAAACTCATTGCTGCTTTGGGACTTGGCGCATGGCCAGGGGCAGAATCGAACTGCCGACACGCGGATTTTCAGTCCGCTGCTCTACCAACTGAGCTACCTGGCCCCTGAGCTAACAAGCGCGGAGACATAGTGTTACGACCTCCCCGCGTCTTGCGGCCGCCGACGGGCCGTATCCAAATCCGGCGCGGCTCGTCGAAGAACGAGAGCGGGAAGGTAATCGCGCCGGCGGGACGCGAAAACCCCTGCCGCACAACGAGGAAACTGACATGCGTCACCGAATCCGGGCCGTGCACATGCTGCTGGTGGTGGGGTCGTTCGTGTCAACCATGACGCTCGCGGGATGTTTCCATGGCGGACCGCCCAACCCGTGGGTGCATGTCGAGGAGCCACGGTACGAAAAGTGGGAGCACGCGACGCATCGTTCACACGTGCAATTCCAGACCCGCGGCGAGGATGAGCAGAAAGAGTATTGGCAGTGGAGAAGCAATAATTCCTGAGGAGCTGGACGCTGGACGCTGGACGCTGGACGTGGACGGTGGACGCTGGACGCTGGACGCTAGACGCTAGACGCTGGACGCTGGAGCTGGACGTCGGACGGTGGAGACAAACCTCGAGGCCAGCCGCGGTGACGCAGCTGGCCTCGAGTTTGTTCTTCTGGCGTCTAGCGTCCAGCGTCTAGGTAATCCATCTGTATCGATGGATCGGTCGAGATCGACACACCTGCCGTTGCTCGCGCAACCAAACGGCACGGATGCTGCTTTATCGGCCGCATTCATCGCAGCCCGCGGACGTCGAAGTGGCACGATCGCGGGGCGCGATCAGCGGCCACCCTTGTCCCCCCAAGGAGGAAACGCGGTATGCGTGCACGCTTTCATGGTCTCACCTTGACGTTGTTGTTCGCCGGCCTCGCATCCGTCACGACCGTCGGCTGCTATCATCACCATGACTACGACTACCGTCTCCGTTCACTGGACGACCGGCGAAGAGCCGTACTACGAGAGCTGGGAAAGGGAGACGCATCGCGATCACAGGGACTACTCGCAACGCAGCGCTGACGAGCAGCACTCGTATTGGGACTGGCGGCATAGTCATCAGAGCTGACACGCCGGGATCAACGAGGGGTCGGGGGACGACAACCGGGCATGACCGGGTGCGACGGTGGGCGGCCTAAAGGCCGCCCCTACATGTCGGTGCGGACGGTGGGAAAACTGGGTGGTCTACGGACGTTTCGTTCGTGCGTCGAAGAAAAGATCGAGATGCTGTCTGCAGCAACATGTAGGGGCGGGCTTCAGCCCGCCCGGTTGTTGTTGTGAGTCGTCCTCGCTGATCCTGATCCCCGACCCCACCGTTCCGTCTCGAGTCACTGCGTCCCCAGCAGCACCGTCCCATTGTCCCCGACCACATACACGTTCAATGCCGACGTGCCAAAGACCGCGAGGAGATTCCCTGCGCTGGACGGTGTCGGCATGTTGAGCCACGTGCTGCCGTTATAGTGCTGCACGGTGCCGGCGTCGCCGACAGCGTACGCGTCGGCGGTGTAGCCGGTCGGCGGGGCGTCCGCCCACACGCCACGCAGCGTGCCCGTCGCACCGCTGGTCATGGCGGTCCAGCTGCCTGAGCCGGTGTAATGCACGATGCTGCCGTTCGTTCCAGCGGCATACACATCCGAGGAAGAGCTGCCGAACACGGCATCCAGGTTCGTGATCCCGGAGGGCATCGTCATCGCCGTCCACGACGATCCAGAACCGGGATAGCGGTAGGCCGCACCGGCCGACGTCACCGCAAGCACGTTGCCGGCGCTGCTTCCCCACACGCCCTGCACAGTTGCATTCGACGGCAGCGACAGGTCCGTCACTGACGCGCCATTGTAATGGCCAACGGTGGCATTGGTCGCACCGCCGTAGACGTTGTTGCTCGCTGTACCCCACAACGAATACAAGTCCAGGTCGAAGGCGAACGGCGACCAACTGCCGCCCACGTACAGCGCGGCGTCGCCTTGTGAGCCACCGACGTAGATCGTGTCCGCCGCGCCCGCGCCAGTCCCCCAGATCGCCGTCATGCTATCACCAGGCGACACATACGCGTTCGTCCAGCTCGTGCCGTTGTAGTGCAGCACCGTCCCCAGCGTTGCGAGCCAGACGTCCGTTGCGCTCGAGGCCCAGACGGCGTTGAAGCTCAGCCCACTTTGCGTCGAGACCTGCCATGCGCCGCCGCTGTACGACAACAGACTGCCCTCGGCGCCGACCGCCCACGGCGTCGTGCTCCCAGCCGCCACCGACGACAGCGAGATACCGGTATTCGGGCCGATGACCGACCAGGTCGATCCATTGTAGAGCAGCGTCGTTCCGTTCGCGCCGAGTGCCCATACGTTGGTCCCCGACGTCCCGCCAACGCCATTCAGCCGCGCCGTCGTTCCGCTCGTCTGGGTCGACCAGGCGGTCCCGTTGAAGTGCAGGATCGTGCCATTTGCGCCAATGGCAAACACGTCGGTCGCGGCGTCGCCCCACACACCACGGAGTTGGCGCGATGTGCCGCTGGTTTGCTGGACCCACGAGGCCCCGTTGTAGAACAGGATCGTTCCCCCTGCGCCGACCGCCCACACATGCGCGCTGTCGGTTCCCCACACCGCGCGCAAGTTGTTGTTGACGCCCCCGGGGATCGACATGCTGCTCCACGTCCCTCGCGAATAGCGCAGAATCGTCGGGCCCGCGCCCACCGCGAACGCAGTGCCAGCGCTCGCGGCCCACACACCATTGAGGGTGTTGTTGGACGGGGTGTTGACCAGCGTCCACGCGCCCGCGGTGTCGCGAAGGGAGATGCCGTTGTCGCCGACCACCCACACGGATGGCACCGCGGCGCCGCTCAGCCCGGAGACGGCGCGGAAGCCGCCAGACTTGGGGGGCGTCACCGTGGACCACGTCGTGCCATTGTACTCGAGGAGTGATCCGCTCAGACCGACGGCGTAGACGTCGCTGGCCGACCGCATCCACACGCTCGTCAACGAATCGTTCGTCAGCCCCTGCCACAGCGTGACCCAGCGCCGAATACTGTGTTCGGCCGGAAGCGCGGCGTCCACCTCGACTGAGAAAGTGAAGTTGGTGACGGTGCCGGTAATTTTGAGCTGCCAGGTCTTCGGCGCGGTCGTGGCGGCTGGCGCGATCGGCGAGGTGTATTGATAGTAAGGTTGAGGCTGCGACTGCGTGAAGAACCCGGTGCCGTCCGCGTTGTTCACCGTTACCGTTCCCACGCCCTTGGTGACGGCAGGCAAGGTGTAGAAGAAGACGCGTGTCGCCGTCGAGGTGGGATGCACCCCGTCGGTCGTCCCGAGCGGCTGGTTGAGGAGGTTCGTCAGCGTGGAATTGAACTGGAAAATGCCGGTGCTCGCTGAATAGCTGAAATTCGAGAGTGCCAGGGTCACGTCAATGTTCTGCCGCCCGACAATGACGTCAAATGGTGCGACGCGACCGCCTCGTGCGCGCAGCGCGCTGCGCCCGGCAGAGCCGCCAGTAGCGGCGTTCACGCAGGACACGGACGGCTGGTTCTGTCCCGACAACGTCGCGGTGCAGGCCAGCACGGCGCGCGCGTTCGGAGTCGGTGTCCCGGTCGGCCCTGCACCAGTCGGCGGAGTCGCTGGCCCAGTGACGTCCCGCGAATCCGCGCACGCCGCGGCCGCGGTGATGACCCCAGCGAGTATCAGAGCGTGCCACCCGTTGCATCGCGTCATGAGGACCTATCAATGCACCGAGCACGCGAGCGTGTTCGACGCTGGAAATCAGTGAGTACGTCGCGGCAGGGCAAACACCCGCACCGAGCGCTTCTAATGTGGGGACTGGTGGGGGATACCCCACGTGACAGCGCTCACGGAGCGGTAGACACCTTTTCCCGCTAGGGCGTCACGGTGTGACGATCCAACCAGGCACGAAACAGGACGCGCACTGACGCGCGCGTCGGAAAGAGGCGGCCCCGAAGGTCTCGTCTACCGGTCGGTCGAACGAGCGTCGGGTGTTTTCAGCGCCTGCTCGGATGTTTGACTGCGCTGCGTTTCCGCGGCCGCTTCACTGGGCGCGTCCGGGCGGCCGCCTGGCTAATGGGGTCCATGAAGAACATGCCGGGCGGGCCTCCAGTGACCCGCATCTGTCGAACCACCAACCCCAGCGTGCGGGCGAGCCGCCGACACTCAGACGCGGGCAGCGCGCGGAGCGAGGCGATCAGTCGTGACTGTGCTGGCGGCGGGGCTCTCCGCAGGGCCGCGCGTCCGGCTGGCGTCAGCGAGAGCTCCACTTGGCGAGCATCGGTCTCGGAACGGGTGCGCGCAACAAGCCCGCGCGACACGAGACGGTCCACCACGACGGACACCGTGCTCTGATGTGTGAAGGTCCGGTTCGCGAGATCGTTCAACGAGTGCGCGGGCGCTTCTCGCAACTGCTGCAGGACGAAGAGTTGCGCTCCGGTCACGCCAGCCGACCGCTCGGCGGTGCGCGCCGAGATGCCGAGCGCGCGCACGATACGCCGGAGGGCGTCGAGCGCCATGACCGCCGGTTCGGAATGGTCGGAGCTCGGCGCCTGGGGTCGCGTGCGCTCGGTGACGGTGCGAGAGGGCGAGACGGGCATGAGGGGCGGGCGAGGGTTAGCGGGCCGCAGTCGACTCGCGTGTCTTGCGGGTAGGCCACAGAATGCTGTGCTACATCGCGCTGCGCGGCAAGTCGCCGCGCGTGGACACTCAGCACATCGCTCCGCGAGATGATCCCCACTATGTGGCGCGGAGCTGCCCGTGAGACCACCGGCAATCGGCCCACGCCCTCGTGCACCATCTGGTCAACCGCGTCGCGTATGGTGTTGTCTTCGTAGACGACGACTGGGGCCCGTGCAATGAGATCCCGCACAATGGCCGTCATCGGCAGCTCGAGGTCGAGGAGGTCGCGCCGCGTCACTACCCCGATCAGCACACCGGCGTCATTCACGACCGGATAGCCCTGATGCTCGGAGCCGGGTTCGCGCGCCACGATCCAATCTCGCACCTCCTCAATGGCCTGGCTATCACGCAGCGTGACGGGGGTGCGGGATGCGACATCGCCAACGCGGACTTGTGACAGGATGTCCGCCTCGTACTCGGAGGGGATGCGTGTCCCGCGGCGCGCGAGCTTCTCGGTCATGATGGACGACGACATGAGCCGGAGGGAGATGAGGTAGGCTGCGCTGCAGCCAGCCAGCAGCGGCAGAAGGCCCATTGGCTGGTGCGTCGTCTCGAAGGCGAAGACGACGGATGCCAGCAGCGCATGTGACGCGCCGGCAAAGATCGCCGCCATCCCGACCAACGCGGCGATCCGGGGATCGATGTGCAGCCCCGGTGCGATGCGCGCCGCGAGCGTGCCCAACACCGCACCGAGCCCACCGCCGATCGTGAAGAGTGGTGCCAGCGTACCGCCGGAGGTGCCGCTCGCAAGCGAGATGACCCACGAGATGAACTTGAAGATGACGAGAGTCACTAGCGCGCGGCCGGCCAAGGTGCCGGCCAGGGTTTCGTCGATATTCCCGTAACCAACGCCCAACGTCGCGGGCGCAATCCATCCAACCACCCCGACCGCGATAGCGCCGATCGCGGGCCACCACATCCAGTGCACGGGGAGACGCTCGAACCGGTCCTCCATGGCATACAGCGCCCGCGTGATCCAGACCGCCACGAGACCGACCAGGGCCCCGAGGACGACGTAACTCGCGAGCGCCGAGGCGGTGGGCGGACCGACGATCGGCATCGGGAAGATCGGACCCGTCCCTATGATTGCCATCCGCACCGCGGCGGCGGCGGCGGCGGCGAGCGACACCGGAATCAGCGACCGGGCCCGGTATTCGAAGAGCAGAAGCTCGACGGCAAGGAGGACTGCGGAGACCGGCGTGCCAAACGTGGCGGCCATGCCCGCGGCCGCCCCGGCCGCGAGGAGAATCTTGCGCTCATCGGCGGTGGTCTTCAGCAGCTGTCCGACGACGGAACCCAGGGCACCGCCGGTGGCGATGATTGGCCCCTCGGCGCCAAATGGGCCGCCGGTTCCGATGGCGATGGCTGCAGATAACGGCTTCAGAAAGGTGACACGCGGTGGAATGCGGCTGCCATTGAGCAGCACTTGCTCCATGGCCTCCGGGATGCCGTGTCCGCGAATGGCCGGAGAGCCGTAGCGGGCCATGAGCCCGACGATCAGCCCACCGATCACCGGAATGATGATGACCACCGGGCCCAGTTTATTGCCGGCGGGACTCGTGAACGCGTCAGACACCCGACCGTAAAACGCGATATTCGTGATGAGGCCGATGAGGGCGATCAGGATGCGGGCGGCAGCGGCAGCGAGCACGGCCGTAACTATTGCAAGTCCCGACAATAGGAACACACGGTGAGTGCGAGCGTCGTTGAGCGGCGGCTGCACCGTGGCGAGGACGACGTCCATCGACGGCGCGACGGGGATCGGCCCGTCGGCCGGAACATTGGTACCCATGTGGCTTAGTTTAACATGCGCGGGCTGCGAACGGCTGTTGGCCGTTCGGCCCGCAACCCCCGACGCGATGGAGCGGGTTCGTTCGGCGGGCTAGCCCAACACGTCGGCTACTGGCCTGCGCGGCGGCCCATCCGGTGGGTGGGCGAACCCCAGGCCGAGAAGGACATGGGCCTCGCCCGCGCGGCCAGCCACCGCTCGGACCCATGGGCGCAACTCCGCCAGCCGGAGCGGTTGGTTCGCGTACGTTGCAAATACGCCGTGCGACGCTGCACACAGCAACACGTGCTCGAGAGCCTCTCCTGCGGTGACCCATGCGCTCACATCGTCGCATTCCGTCCCCAGGACGGCAACGACCGGCGCGTCCCGAAGGGCATGCCCGGCTCGCCGCGCCTCGCCGACCGCGATCACGTGGGCGAATCGGTCCGCGTCGTCGTTGTTCTTGCCCGGGCCCACAGGCGCGTCAAGGCCATCCTCACTCCACAGATGGCCCGCGGCCGCTTCGTACTTCTCACCCGCCTCGAAAACCAGATCGGCGAGGGCGCACTGGTCGGTCGGCGATGTCACGATATGGAGCCAGGCGCCACACGCTCTGGCCGCCGCGGTCAGATCCTGCACGACGGCTATCGGCACGGGGCGACGCTCAAAGGCATCCCGCCGGGCCCGAACGGTGTGTCGGTACGGGATCGCGTGAAAGAGCCTGCGATTGTAGTCGGATTCGGGAACTGCGGGTCCCGCCTCGATATGCGCAATCCGACGCGGGTCGGCAGGATCTGGACAGACCCGCACGACGTCCCGGTATCCAAAGTGTCGAAGCGCGACCCGGGCGTTGAACAGCGCGGCACCGCACGCGATCACCGGTTCGCGTTGCGCGGCGTCCCCGATTGGACTACCGCGGGACGTGTCAACACAGATGTCGAGCCCACGCGCCGTCGCCCGAAATTCCCACGGTTGTGCGTTGTATGAAGATGGCGCGAGGGCACCATACGCAGCGAGCAGTGGTAGCACGCCGCTCGGCGGCTGCGATGCGGCGGAGGTTGCAGCCTCTGCGGCTGAGGAGAACTGGCGCATGGTGTTGAGGAGCTCGCGAATCGGCGACGGCATAGGCAACGCAGCGGCGTTGAGCGGTGGGGTGAGTCGTTACGAGGAACCGACACATGTAGTATGGCGGCCGCGTAAATCGATCGCCGCCGCCCACAAAGGTTGATACGACCGGAACGCGCCATTTGTTGTCGATAGGGGTCGGGACAGGGCGAGCCCGGCAGTGAGACAGGCGCTCGTGTTCGGTTGACTTTCGGGTTTTCTTCGGCTAGCCTGGGAATCGCGTCTGGAGCGTCTCCTTTCTCCTCACTCCTTTCTACGGCCGCCTTGCGGCCATCCGGGGGCCGCGTGCAACGGACCATGGGACTGGAAGCCAAGATCGACTTGCTCATGGCGCTCGCGGTGGACGACCAGGATGGCGTCCCGACTGGCAAGCGCCCCCCGGGCAGCAACCCGGGCACACAGGAGCTACCGCCGCGCCTCCGCCACGCGCACGAGGTCGGGGCGCTCCGACCACTCAACATTCGCCAGGTGCGGCCAGGTAACGGTCCGCGCACGTCGCTCCTGCGCATCCTCATGACCAACGCGTGCAGCTTCAACTGTTACTACTGTCCGATGCGTCGGGACCGAGAACTGCCCAGGACGCTGCTCAAGCCCGAAGAGCTCGTGCGCATTTTCCTCGGCGCGCACCAACGCGGGTGGTGTCAGGGTCTGTTCATCACGACCGGCATCCCGGGCCGGCCAGTCAAGGTCATGGACGACCTGATACACGTGCTCGAGGCCTTACGGGTGCGGCATCGGTTTGGCGGCTATATCCACGTGAAGATGGTGCCGGGCGCTGAGGCGGCCCAGATCGAGCGGCTCACGACGCTGGCGACACGGGTGTCGCTCAATCTCGAAGCGCCGTGCGGCTCGAGTCTGGCGCAGATCGCGCCCGACAAGAACTACGAGACCGCACTGGTGTCGCTCGAACGCGCCCGCGGGTATGTGAACCAGCAGCGTGCGGAGGAACGTGCGGGCCGACCGAGAGACCGACTGCGCCCGGGTGGCACCGCCGGCATGACGATGCAATTCGTGGTGGGCGCGACGGGAGACACGGACCGCACGATCCTCGACTCGGTCACTGCTCTGTACAAGGGCGGGGGGATCCATCACTCGCAGTTCAGCGCATTCCGACCGATCCGAAACACGCCGCTCGAGGATGCCCAAGCGGCGCCAGCACTTCGCGAGCACCGCCTCTACCAAGCCGACCACCTCGTCCGACAGTACGGCTTCGGGGCGCAGGAGATGCCCTACGACGCCGGCGGCAACCTGCCGCTCGCGCTGGATCCGAAGTGCGCCTGGGCGCTCGCCCATCCGGAGCTCTTTCCTGTCGAGGTCCGCACTGCATCGGTTCAGGAGCTCGTGCGAGTGCCCGGGATCGGACCCGCAGGCGCCAAGCGATTGGTGGCCGAACGCCGCGCGACCGCGATCCGTGGCCTCGGTGACCTCCGCAAGTTGGGCGTCCTGACCAATCGGGCCGCCGGGTTTCTCAGTCTCGCTGGCCGCCGTTTGCAGACAACTCGGTGGACAGAACAGTTGGGCTTCTGGCAGGAGAGCGAGGAAGCGGGGCGATATCACATGGTGTACGACGTCAGCCCCGGGACGTTCAGGTGAAGGGCTGAAGGTCAGGTGTGCCCGAAGTGCAAATCAAGGGTTAGGAGAACGACCACGATATTCGACACCGGCGGGTAGGGGCGACGCAATGCGTCGCCCTGGGGTGCGGCGATGCGACCATGATTCGGTGGTGCGCCGAACCCAACGCGCGGCACTGTGGACGATTCGGCCAACGGCGGGCGACGCATTGCGTCGCCCCTACCCGCCGGGTATCAAGCGCCGTGGTCGTTCCACTAACCCATGGCGCCGCCGTTCAGGTTAGGCGCACGGGATAGGTTTCAAGCAGACAACTCCGGAGATCCGTCATGGCCACCGCTGTCGAGACGCCGACGGGCAAGGCTGGCGCACCCGCGTCCGAGCGCGAAGCGCGCGACGTCGCCGAGGCCGCGCGCGAGACCGAGTGGGCGCACCCGAGCTTTGTCCGAGAGCTGTTTCTGGGCCGCTTTCGGTTGGACTTGATCCATCCGCATCCGCGACCTGACCCCGAGGCGATGGCACGCGCCGAGCCGTTCATGGTGAAGCTGCGAGCATTGGTCGAGCGGATCGATTCTGACGAGATCGACCGCACTGGCCAGATCTCGGAGGCGATCGTGGACGAGCTCCGCGCCATGGGCGCGTTCGGCATCAAGATCCCGCGTGAGTTTGGCGGTCTCGGGTTGTCGCCGCTCGCATACGTGCGTGCGATGGAGTTGGTGACATTGAAGGATGGCTCCCTCACCGCGCTGCTCTCCGCGTCGCAGTCGATCGGTGTGCCGCAGCCACTCGCGCTCTTCGGGACCGAGGAGCAAAAGCGCCGGTTCTTCCCGCGCCTCGCCAAGGGTGCGATCTCGGCGTTCGCGTTGACGGAGGTCGATGCCGGCTCCGATCCGGCGAACATGACCACAGCCGCCACCCCGTCAGACGACGGATCACATTTTGTGTTGAACGGCGAGAAGCTGTGGTGCACGAATGGTACGCGGGCCGAGCTGTTCGTCGTCATGGCGCGCACGCCGGACGTCATCGTCAAAGGGCGTCCTCGAAAGCAGATCACGGCGTTCATTGTGGAGCGCGACATGCCGGGCGTCGAGGTCGTCCAACGCCTGCGGTTCATGGGACTCAAGGCGATCGAGAACGGGCTCATTCGCTTCACCAACGTGCGCGTGCCGCGTGAGAACATTCTGTGGGGCGAAGGGAAGGGGTTGAAGCTCGCGCTTACCACGCTCAATACGGGCCGATTGACACTCCCGGCTGGCTGCGCTGGCGTCGGCAAAGCCATGCTCAAGGTTGCGCGCACGTGGGCGGTCGAGCGCGTGCAATGGGGCCAACCCATTGGACGACACGAGGCCGTCGGCCACAAGCTCGCGTCGATGGCGGCCACGACGTTCGCGATGGAGGCGGTCGCTGAGCTCTCGACCTTGTTGTACGAGCGCGGCGGATACGACATCCGACTGGAGGCCGCGGTCGCAAAGCTGTACAACACGGAAGCCGGATGGCGCATCGTCGACGACACGCTGCAGATTCGCGGCGGGCGCGGCTACGAAACGGCGGAGTCGCTCGAACGTCGGGGTGAGCCAGGCATCCCGGTGGAGCGCGCGATGCGCGATTTTCGCATCAACCTGATCTTCGAAGGCTCCTCGGAGATCATGCGCCTCTTCATCGCGCGCGAGGCCGTCGACTACCACATGCGCACCGCGTTCGCGCTCGTCGAACCCGGCGCTTCGGTCGGCGAGCGCCTACGCGCACTCGGCCGCGTGGTGCGCTTCTATCCGGCGTGGTATGCCACGCGATGGGTCGGCCGCGGACAACTTCCAGCGTTCGGGGAATTTGGTCGGCTCGCCCGCCATTTGCGGTTCGCCGAGCGCGCGACCCGTCGCCTCGCCCGTTCGATCGTGCATGCGATGGTGCGGTTCGGACCGAAGCTCGAACGCCGGCAGATGGTGCTCTTCCGCGCGGTCGATATCGGCGCGGAGCTGTTCGCGATGTCGGCGGCGTGCGTGCGGGCGCAGATGCTGGCTGGTGAGGGACAGCGGGAAGCGGTGACGCTGGCCGACGCCTTTTGCCGCCAGGCCCGCCGCCGCATCCGTCGCCACTTCGCCGATTTCTTCAACCCGACCGACGCTCCGATGTCACGACTCGCGCGGCAAGTGTTGGACGGACGGCACGCGTGGCTGGAGCAGGGGATCGTCGGAATAAGCCCGGAGAAGCCGGGTAACGGGTAACGGGTAACGGGTCACGACAACAATCGCGACGACAACGCTGGGCGGCCTGAAGGCCGCCCCTACATGTCGGCGTGGGCGGTGACGCGTCGGAGTGCCGCGGCGACGTTTGTCGGTTGGTCGACAAATCCGGATTTGACGCCGCCCGCAGCAACATGTAGGGGCGGGCTTCAGCCCGCCCGGTGTTTGCGGTGGACGTTGTGTTACCCGTCACCTGTTACCCGGCCTCTTACACCATCGCCGGCAATTTCGCCAGCCGCTCCGCTGCCGCTTCCAGCGTTTCCAGTTTCTTGCAGAAGGCGAAGCGGACGTAGGGGCAGCGCTCGCTGCGGTCGTGATAGAAGCTCGATCCGGGGACGGTCGCGATGCCGCCCTCGCGGGCGAGCCAGAGCGCGAATTCCGTGTCTGGCGCGTCGCTCAATTCGCTGAAGTCGGTGAGGAAGAAGTAGGCACCTTCGGGGATCGTGAACCGAAAGCCGGCTTCGCTCAACGCTTGCGAGAGGAGATCGCGCCGCACGCGGTAGTCGCGCGAGAGGTGGTTGAAGTACTCCGCGTCGAAGGCGAATCCGACAGCCGCTGCGGCTTGCAGCGGTGCCGGCGCCCCGACGGTGAGAAAATCGTGCACCTTCCGGATCGCGTTCGTGGTCTCGGGCGGCGCAATCGCGTAGCCCAGGCGCCACCCCGTGCACGTGAATGTCTTGGACAGGCTCGAGATCGTTACGGTGCGCTCACGCATCCCCGGCCACGTGGCGATCGGGTGATGCCGACCCGCGTACGTGATGTACTCGTACGGATCATCCGTGAACACCGCGATATCGCGCTCGACGCACAGCGCTGCGAGCTCCGCCGATCTCTTCGCGTGAGAAGACGCGCCCCGTCGGGTTGTGGGGCGAGTTCAGGATCACCGCTCGCGTCCGCGGCGTCACGGCCTGCCGAATGCGTTCGACGTCCAGTCGCCAGGCGGGTGGGTCCAGCGGGACGAAGACGGGGTGAGCCCCCGCCAGGATCCCATCCGGTCCATAGTTCTCGTAGAACGGCTCCGGAATGATGACTTCGTCGCCCGGATTGATGAGCGCGAGAAACGTGGAGGCCATGGCCTCGGTCGCGCCACACGTCACCGTGACCTCCCGCTCCGGGTCGACCTCCAGATCGTACATGCGTCGATACTTCTCCGCGATCGCGAGACGCAACGCTGGATTGCCCCACGTAATCGCGTACTGGTTGATGTCGCCACGCACGGCCGCGCACGCGGCGTCCTTCATCGGGTCCGGCATCGGGAAGTCTGGAAATCCCTGCGCGAGGTTGATCGCCCCGTAGCTACGGGCGACGCGCGTCATCTCGCGGATCACGGACTCGGTGAACGTGTTGGTGCGTTGGGCGCTGTGCATGTGTACGATCCGGGTGAGAAACCTTGGTAGCGGACGGCGCGCAAAGGGCGGGCGACGCATTGCCTTGCCCCTACCGCCCATTCACGACGTCAACGGGGCGGTGGGGTCCCTGCTGTTCAGGCAACACCCTAAAGTGCGGAAAGGTCGCGATGCCCCGCAACTGGCGGTCATATTTCCTCCAGGTTGTCGCTCGCCCGACACCGCCGACCGTCATTTCATGCCAACATCTGAAATTCCGACCGTTCCGGTCGAGATCACCGATCCCGTCAACGCCCGCATCCTCGCGGTCTCCGAGGATCGGATTACCGGCTTCTTGACGGACCCGTTCGCTGAGATCGCGGCGAGGTCCGGCGTTCCGGTCGAAACGGTGCTCGAGCGACTTCGTGCCATGCTTGCAGCTGGCACCATTCGCCGCATCCGCCAAACGTTGCTAGCCACCAACCTGGCGCCGGGTGCGTTGGTGGCATGGCTGGTCCCGCCCGAGCGCCTCGACGCCGCGTTCGACCTGCTCGTGCACGACGATCCATTCTCTGGCCACGTGGTGATCCGCTCGACCGACAGCGAAACACCAGGCTCGGTCTACCGCCTGTGGTCGACGGTCAAGGTGCCGGTCGGCTTCGACATGGCCGGCCATTGCGACTATCTGCTGCGTCGCATGGGCGGTGTCCGATACCGCGTAATGCCGGCCAAGCGGCTGTTCGCGCTCGGCGTGGGACACGTGCGGCGCAAGGCGATCGAGCCTGGCGCGCGGGCCGACGCGTTGGGACAAGTCATCGACACGGCTATCGTGGAGCTCACACCCCTCGAGTGGCAGGTCCTGGAGCCGCTCAAACGCGAGTTCACGGTCGAGGAGATTCGGTCCGATCCTTGGGGTGATCGCGCGCGCTCCGCGGGGCTGCGGCGCGACCAATTCTGTCGTGTGGCCGAGCAGCTCGCCGACCGCGGGGTCATTGGCCGGTTTTCAACGTTTCTCGAGCACGTCAAGCCGTCGATTGGCGGCACACGCGTCACGCGGTACAACGCGCTGTTCCATTGGCAAGTGCCGCCGGGGCGCGAGATCGAGGCGGGCCGTGAGGTCGGGCGCCACTTCATCGTGACGCACGCATACTGGCGGGAAGGAGGCTCCGAGTTCGGGAACGTCAACGTCATGGCGGTGGTGCACGGGACGAACAAAGCCACAGTTATGGCTCATAAAGCGGCTATTGACAGGCACTTAGCTGATGCGGGCATCAGCGTCGGATATACGAACGTGTTCTGGGGCGGGCGAAGCGAGATCAAGCCCTCAGAAGTGTCGCCGGTTGCGTATGCGAAGTGGCTGAGAGAACGCGGCCCGGACCCCTCGCCCCTGTAGTTAAGCCCGCCATTCTGTTCGTCCTCTTGAGGGCACAGCCGCGCCGGGGAATCCCCCTCGACGCCGCCAGGTCGCGCGCGTCTCACCCGAGCAGGTCACTCCTACGTCCGAACCGGTTACCGGGCCACACCTCCGATACCGCTCCCTGAAGCAGTGGTGGCGGGACGACGAGGCTGCCAGGGCGATCGCCGCCGCGGCAGGGTATCTGGCTGGCTACGTGCTCCTCCGGTTGGTGTGGTGGGGAACGGCCCACGCCCAGGACGTCGCCACGACGCTGTATTACCTCCCGGTGTATGCTGTGGCGTCGGTCCTGTCCTGGCGCGCCTCCCGCCATCCAGCGCTCGGGCCTGCGACGCGGCGAGGGTGGCTCCTCTTCGCGATCGCCTCGCTCTGCATCTTCACCAATGATTCGCTCGGCACATATCACGAGCTCGTGCTCCACGACGAGTCTCCGCACGTCTGGATCGATCTCTTCAGCCTCAGCGCCTATCCGTTCTGGATAGGCGGCCTCCTGGCCTTCCCGGTTGCGCCCAGGTCCCGGGATGAACGGGCCAAGTTCTGGTTCGACGTCGCAACCGTCTTGGTCGGCGGCACGATGCTGACCTGGTACCTCGTGCTGCGGACCACCGCCATGGCGGCGAGCAGCCCGTGGAGCGACCGTCTCATGTCGGTCGCCTTCCCCGTTTCCGACCTCGTGCTGCTGCTCGCAGCGGCCACCATCCTCGCACGCGCGCCGGCTGAGGGCTCTCGCCGAGCGTTACAGATCGCCGTGGTTGGCATCGTCGGCCAGTTTGTCGCTGACCTGGTCTATGGTCACCTGCGCTTGGTGAGCGATTATCACACCGGCGATATCATCGACGGTTTGTGGCTCACTGCAGGCCTCGCCTTCGGCGTCGCGGCGCGTGTGCAAGAGGTCGTGGCCACGCGGGGACACGCGCGGCAGCGGCAGGAAATCACCCCGCGGGCGCGGGTGGCGCTGTTGCCATACTTCTCCGTGGTCGCCGGCGTCGGCCTCCTCCTGTATGTCTCACGCCCAGTGTGGAACCAGCCACTGGGGCAGATCATCGTCGGGGCTCTGGCGCTGACCGCGCTGGTGGTGATGCGCCAGATCATCGCTGCGCGCGAGAATGTACGACTCGTGAAGGAGCGGATGCGTCAGGATGCACGCTTCCGGTCACTCGTGCAGAACGCATCGGACCTGATTACGGTCGTCGACGCCAGTCATCGCATCTCGTATCAGAGCCCATCGATCGCGCGGCTCTTCGGGCATCAGCCCTCCGAGCTCGAAGGGCTGGCATTGTCGGAGCTCGTCCACCCCGACGACGCGAGCCGGGTGCAGTTGTTCCTGCACCGCACGATCGCCGAGGGGGGCACGTTGGCGACTGTCAACTGGCGCATGTGGCACCGCGACGGCAGCTGGCGCTCGGTCGAGAGCATTGGCATGAACCTGCTGCACGATGCCTCCGTTCGCGGCATCGTGCTGAACACACGCGACGTCAGCGAGCGAACGGCGCTCGAAGCCGAGCTCACCCACCAGGCATTCCACGATCCTCTGACAGGACTCGCCAACCGGGCATTGCTGCGTGATCGCACGGGGCATGCGTTGAGTCGGTCGCAGCGTCACGGTCAGGCGCCGCAAGCGCTGCTCTTTCTTGATCTCGACAATTTCAAGATGGTCAATGACAGTCTGGGCCACGCCGCCGGGGATTCACTGTTGGTCGAGGCAGCCCGGCGACTACTCGCCTGCGTTCGAAGCTCGGATACTGTGGCGCGACTGGGTGGCGACGAGTTCGCGGTATTCATCGAGGATCCGGTGGATGAGGCGGCATGCACGGAGGTCGCCGAGCGGATCATTGCGGCGCTTGCGCGCCCGTTCTCGATCGGCCGGCGCGAGGTCTTCGTGGGCGCGAGTCTCGGGATTGCGACGGCACGCGATGGGGACGGAGCCGATGGTCTGCTGCGCAATGCTGACATGGCGATGTACCTCGCCAAGACGCGCGGCAAGGGACGGTACGAGCGTTTCGCGCCCGAGATGCACGTAACGGCCATCGAGCGCATCGAGCTCGAGTCCGATCTGCGGCATGCGATCGAGAACGGGGATCTCATTCTGCACTACCAGCCGATCGTCATGCTCGAGACTGGTGCGATCACCGGCGTCGAGGCGCTCGTGCGGTGGCATCACCCGCGCCGTGGCCTGTTGGCGCCCGGCCAGTTCATTGGGCTGGCGGAAGAGACCGGGATGATCCTGCCGCTCGGTGCGTGGGTGCTGCGCGAAGCCTGCAAGCAGGCGCAGCGCTGGCGGGAGCGCCGTGGTCCCGACGATCCGTTGGCGGTGACGGTCAATGTATCCGGCCGCCAGATCCAGAGCCCGCAATTCATTGCGGATGTCCGTGCGGCACTCGCCGAGTCGGGGCTCATGCCGCACGCCCTCATCCTGGAACTGACCGAGAGCGTCCTCACCGCGCACACGGAAACCGTACAGACGACACTTCACGCGCTCAAGACGGTGGGCGTGCGCCTCGCCATCGACGACTTCGGGACCGGATACTCGTCGCTGAGTTACCTGCAGCGCTTCCCCATCGACATCCTGAAGATCGCCAAGCCATTCGTCGACGACGTTGCCCATGCTGCGGGCGCGTCCGGCGTCGGCAGTCGTCGCGCCCTCGCGCAAGCCGTCATCACACTCGGCACAACGCTCTCCGTGCGGACGATCGCCGAAGGGATCGAATTACCTCAACAGCTCGACCGACTGCGGGAGCTCGGCTGCGACCTCGGCCAGGGGTTCCACTTCTCCCGTCCCGTCCCCGCGTCCGAGCTCGAGGCGCGATTGTTCGGGCCAGAGGCAGGCTTCGCCATAGACGGCCGTGGAGGCCGAGCGCGGCGCTCGACGGCGGTGGAGCCGTTGTAGTCTCTGCCTCAGTCCCCCTGCGCCGGCAGCGGCACCGGTCCACCACGGCCCAGCGCTTCCTTGCGGTGACGCCGGCGTTCGGCACGGCTTTCCACCCAGGTCTGCAGCTCGTCGAAGTAGGTGTAGAACACCGGCGTGACGTACAGCGTCACGAGCTGGGAGAAGGCGAGACCACCGACGACGACCACGCCGAGCGGTCGACGCGTTGACGCGCCGGCGCCCCAGCCAAAGGCGATCGGGATCGCGCCCATCAGCGCCGCGACGGTCGTCATCATGATCGGCCGGAACCGAATGCTCGCCGCCTCGAGGATGGCGTCCTTCGGCGTCCTGTTGCCGGCGCGCTCGGTCTCGATCGCGAAGTCGATCATCATGATGGCGTTCTTCTTCACGATGCCGATGAGCATGATGATCCCGACGAAGCCGTAGATGTCGAGATCCATGCCGAACAACATGAGCGTACGCCAGCGCGCCGAACGCCGCGAACGGCAGGCCGGTCAGAATCGTGATCGGGTGGATGAAGCTTTCGTAGAGCACGCCGAGAATGATGTAGATCACGAAGATGGTGAGAGCGAGGAGCAGGGGGAGCCCATCGCATCGACTGCTCGAACGCCTGGGCCGTGCCGGCGAAGTTCATCGTGATCGCCGGCGGCAATGTCTCCTTGGCGATCTGTTGGACGGTGTTGACGGCCGTGCCGAGCGAGACGCCAGGCCGCAGATCGAAGGAGATCGTTACCGAGGGGAGCTGGCCCGAGTGGTTGATCGTCACCGGGCCGAGATCGGAGACGAACCGCGCGACTGTCGACATCGGGATCTCCAGGCCACTCGTCGACCGCACGTAGAGCGAGTTGAGGGCGTTGATGTCTCGCTGATAGCGCGGCAACACCTCCATGACGACCCAGTACTCGTTGGTCGACGTATAGATCGTCGACACCTGGCGCTGGCCGAACGAGTCGTAGAGGACGTTCTCGATCTCGGCTGCCGAGACGCCGAGGGCGGCCGCCTTGGCTCGGTCGATCTGGATCGTGACCTGCGGATTCTCGATCAGGAGGTCGCTCGTGACACCACTGAGCTGTGGGAGCTGCCTTGAGCTTCGCCTCCAGCACGCCGCGCGCTCGAATCCAGCACGCGTGATGTTGCCGCTCTGCATCGTGAACTGGTACAGGCTCTTCGTCTGCGAGACCGCCGATCGAGATCGCAGGCGGGTTCTGCACGTAGACCGAGATCCCCGGGACGCCGCCGACCTCCTGGGTCAGCAGTGCGGGTGATCTGGTCCGCGGAGTGCTTGCGCTGGCTGATCGGCTTCAGGTTGATAGTGATCTGGCCCTGGTTGGCACGCGGCCAGCGTGCCGACCGACGACTGCACCGACGCGACGTCGGGGTTCTGCGCCATGATCTGGGCGACTTCCTGCTGGTGCGCGATCAGCCCGTCGTACGAGACGCCCTCCGCGGCTTCGGTCGTCGCGATCAGCTGGCCGGTGTCGTCGGTCGGGAAGAGGCCCTTGGGGATCGCGTAGAAGAGCCACCCCGTCACGACGAGCGTCACAGCGGAGAACGCCAGCGCCTCGAGCCGGTGGTTCATGACCCAGGCGAGACTGTCCTCGTATGCCTTGAGCACCCGCTCGTAGCCGGCTTCGACGGCGTTGTACAGGCGGCCGTGCACCACGCCGTGGTCCGACCGGAGGAACCGGCTGCACAGCATGGGCGTGAGCTCAGCGACACGAAGCCCGACACGAGGATCGAGACGCCGATGGTGACCGCGAACTCGTGGAACAGCTTCCCGATGATGCCCTGCATGAAGAGCACCGGGATGAACACCGCGGCGAGCGACAAGCGTCATCGACAGAATGGTGAAGCCGACTTCGGCCGATCCATCGAGCGCCGCCTGCATGCGCGGCTTCCCCATCTCCAGGTGCCGCACGATGTTCTCGAGCATCACGATGGCGTCGTCGACCACGAAGCCCGACGGCGAGCGTCAGCGCCATGAGCGACAGGTTGTCGAGGCTGTAGCCCAGCAGGTACATCACCGAGAACGTGCCGATGATGGACATCGGCAGGGCGAGGCTCGGGATGAGCGTCGCCGACACGTTCTTGAGGAACACGAAGATCACGCGCGACGACGAGCACCAGCGTCAGCAGCAGCGTGAACTTGACGTCGTCGACCGAGGCCTCGATGGACTGCGACCGGTCGTACAAGATCTCCACGTCCACGGTCGTGGGGATCTCGTTGTGGATGCGCGCGAGCGCGGCTTTGACGCCGTTGGCGACCTTGACCGTGTTGGTGCCCGGCTGCCGCTGCACCGCGAGCACGATCGCCGGCTCGCCGTTCACCCAGCCCGCGGTCTTGTTGTTCTGCACGTCGTTGGTGACCCGCCCGACGTCGCTGGAGTCGGACCGGGGCGCCGTTGCGGTACGCGACGATCATGCTCGCGAACGAGGCCGCGTTCGGCAGCTGGCCGCTGGCCTGCGACCGTCAGCGCCATGCTGGGCCCCCACAGAATGCCGGTCGGGATGTTCACGTTCTGGGCGTTGACGGCCGTGTTGACGTCCTCGAGGTCGATGCCCCGCGGCCGCGAGCAACTGCGGGTCGAGCTGGATGCGCACCGCGTACTTCTGCTGGCCATAGACCAGCACCTGGGCCACGCCGCTCGACCGTCGAGAGGCGCTGCGCGATCGTCGTCTCGCCGTACTCGTCGAGGGTCGACAGCGGCAGCGACGGCGACATGATCGCGAAGTACAGGATCGGCGTCGCCGCGGGGTTGGTCTTCTGGTACGACGGCGGGATGATGCCCTGCGGCAGCGTGCGCAGCGTCTGGGTGATCGCGGCCTGGATGTCCTGGGCGGCGGCGTCGATGTTGCGATCGAGCACGAACTGCACGACGATGGTCGTGGTCCCGATGCTGCTCGTCGACGTCATGTTGTCGATGCCGGCGATCGTCGAGAACTGCTTCTCGAGCGGCGTGGCCACCGTCGACGCCATCGTTTCGGCGTTGGCGCCCGGCAGCGTGCGCGGTGACCGTGACTGTCGGGTAGTCGACGTTGGGCAGGTCGCTCACCGGCAGCCGCGTATAGGCGATGTATGCCGAAGAAGACGATGCGAGATCATGACGAGCGTCGTCATGACCGGGCGAGTAATGAAAAGACGCGTCATGAGAGAGACATAAGCGGTGTCAGTCGCCCGCGGGGGCCGGAGCCGTGAGTGGAACACCGGCGCGGGATCGATGTGGTGACGTTGCGTCCGAGCCAGGCCTGCAGCTCGTCGAGGTAGGTGTAGAACACCGGGGTCATGTAGAGCGTGACAATCTGCGAGAATGGCGAGCCCGCCGACGACGACGATGCCAATGCCTTGTCGGGACGCCCCGGTGGCGCCCAGACCGATCGCGAGCGGGAGGCTGCCCATGATGGCGGCGGCCGTCGTCATCATGATCGGCCGGAAGCGGATGCTCGCCGCCTCGACGATCGCTTCCGCCGCCGCCTTGTGCCCGACGCGTTCGGTCGCGATCGCGAAGTCGATCATCATGATGGCGTTCTTCTTCACGATCCCGATCAGCATGATCATGCCGACATAGCCGTAGACATCGAGGCTGTGGCGCGTGACGAGCAGCGCGATGAGCGCGCCGACGGCCGCGAAGGGAATACCCGACAGAATGGTGATCGGGTGGATGAAGCTCTCGTACAGGATCCCGAGCACCACATAGATCACGAACACCGAGAGCAGGAGCAGGACGACCAGACCTTGCTGCGAGGCCTGAAACGCCTGCGCCTGTCCGGCGAACCCGGCGGTGATGTGGGACGGCACGATTTGGTGAGCCATCTTCTCGACTAGCCCGACGGCCTGGCTCAACGCCACGTCCGAGGACGACGTTGAACGAGATCGTCACCGAGGGCAGCTGACCCGAGTGATCGATCTCGAGTGGTCCGACGCCGCGCTGCAGTCGCGCGATGGAAGTCAGCGGCACGATCTGCTTCGTTCGCGGCGAGTAGATGTAGAGCTGCTTCAGCGAGTTCTCGTCGCGCTCGTACTGGGGCATGGACTCCATCACGACCCAGTACTCATTCGTCGGCGTGTAGATCGTCGACACCTGGCTCGAGCCATATGCGTCGTACAGCGTCTGCTCGATCTGATTGGCGGTAATGCCGAACTTGGACGCCTCGTCGCGATCGATGAGGACATGGACCTCCGGGTTCTTGATCTGCAGATCGCTCGTCACGCCCTCGAACTCGTGGCGCGCCTCGAGGCGCTTCTGGAGTTGCTCCGCGACGTTCTCGACCTCGTGGAGATCGGGCGCCAGCAGGGTGTACTGGTAAAAGCTCTTCGAGCCGCGGCCGCCCACGCGAATGGACGGTGGGTTCTGCACGAATACGGCGATCCCCGGGACCGTGTTGAGCTTCGGCATGAGCTCGCTCACGACCGAATCCGCGGTGAGGTGGCGGTCACTCGGTCCGGATCCCAGCGGCTTCAGCACCATGTACACGCGCCCCTGGTTGGCCGAGCCCTGCGAGCCGACCGATGGCATGATCGACTGGATGTTGGGGTCTTTGAGCAGGATGCTATCGATGCGCTGCTGGAGCGGCAGGATCGCCGAGAAGGAGATGCCCTCCGCGCCCTCGGTCGTCGCCATGAGCTGTCCCGTGTCGTCGCTGGGGAACAGTCCCTTGGGCGTCGTGATGAAGAGAACCACCATGATCACGAGCGTGAGTGCCGAGAGCCCCAGCATGACGGGCCGGTGGCGCATGACCCAGACGAGACTCCGCTCGTACGCATGCAGTGCCGAGTTGAAGCCGGCCTCCGACCAGTTGTAGAGCCGCCCATGCTTTTGCGTATGCACGGGACTCAGGAACCGGCTGCACAGCATTGGCGTGAGCGTCAACGACACACACCCGGACACCAGAATCGCCACGGCGATCGTCACACCGAACTCGTGGAACAACATCCCGATGAGGCCGCCCATGAACATGATCGGGATGAACACCGCCGAGAGCGACGTGGTCATCGTCACGATGGTCGACCCCACCTCGGCGGCACCGTCGAGGGCGGCCTGCATGCGGGGTTTGCCCATCTCCATGTGGCGCACGATGTTCTCGAGCACGACGATGGCATCATCGACGACGAAGCCCACGGCGAGAGTGAGCGCCATGAGGGAGAGGTTGTCGATGCTGTAGTGGAACAGGTACATCACCGAGAACGTGCCGATGACGGACATCGGCAGGGCGAGGCTCGGGATGATCGTCGCCGAGACGTTGCGCAGGAAGAAGAAGATCACGAGCACGACCAGCACGAGCGCAACGCCGAAGGCGAACTTGACGTCGTGTACCCCACGCCCGATCGACACGGCCCGGTCGTAGGTGACGCGCAGGGTGACATCTGGCGGGATCTCGCCCTTGATCTCATCGAGCAGGACGTGGACGGCACGCGTGACGGCGACGGTGTTGGTGCCGGGCTGCCGCAGGACGTACAATCCGACGGACCGCTCATCGTTGAACCAGGCGGCCGTGCGGTTGTTTTGCACGTCATCCGTGACGCTGGCTATGTCGCGGAGGCGCACGGGGGCGCCATTGTGATACGCGACGACGATGTCGCCGAACTCACGGGCGTTGTAGAGGTTGCCAGTGGCCTGGACCGTGATGGTCTGGTGCGCTCCCCACATGACGCCCGTTGGCAGATTCACGTTCTGCTCGTTGACGGCATTGGTCACCTGATCGACACCGATCCCGCGTGAAGCGAGTGCCTCCGGGTTGAGCGCAATGCGGACGGCGTACTTCTGCTGTCCCCACACACCCACCTCGGCGACACCGTCGACCATCGACAGGCGCTGGGCGATGGTGGTTTCGGCGACCTCGTCGAGCACCGAGAGCGGCTCGATCTTGGACGTCAGCGCCATGAACATGACGGGCGCCGCGGCGGGGTTGGAGCGGTGGAAGCTCGGGGGGATGATGCCGACCGGCAGGTAGACCATCGCCTGCGAGATCGCCGCTTGGACGTCCTGCGCCGCGGCGTCGATCTTTCGATCGACGTTGAACTGAATGACGATGTCCGTCGACCCGAGGTCGCTCGACGACGTCATGTTGTCGATGCCGGCAATCGTCGAGAATTGCTTCTCGAGCGGGTGTGGCCACCGCGGCCGCCATCGTCTCCGGGCTCGCACCAGGGAGCTGGGCGAACACGTGAATGGTCGGATAATCGACGTTCGGCAGGTCGCTGACCGGCAGTTTGGTGTACGCGATGATCCCAAAGGCCAACACGCCGACCATGACGAGCGTCGTCATGACCGGACGCATGATGAAGAGCCGCGGGATCGAGAAGGGCATCAGCGGTCAATCACCGGCAGGGGCCGGCGTCGGAAGTGGCCCGGACACTTCGCTGGTGAGGCTGCGGCCAAGCCAGGCCTGGAGCTCGTCGAGGTAGGTGTAGAACACGGGGGTCATGTACAGCGTGACGACCTGTGAGATCGCCAGCCCGCCGACCACCACGATACCGAGGCCCTGGCGAGATGCGCCGGTTGCACCGAGGCCGATCGCGATGGGGAAACTGCCCATGATGGCAGCCGCCGTCGTCATCATGATCGGCCGGAAGCGAATGCTCGCTGCTTCGATGATGGACTCGGACGCCGACTTGTGCGTGCTCCGCTCGGTCGCGATCGCGAAATCGATCATCATGATGGCGTTCTTCTTCACGATCCCGATCAGCATGATCATCCCGACGATATCCGTAGATGTCCAGCTGATTGTGCGTGACCAAGAGGGCGATGAGTGCGCCAACCGCCGCAAAGGGGATGCCGGAGAGGATGGTGATCGGATGGATAAAGCTCTCGTACAGAGTCCCAAGGACGACGTAGATCACGAAGACGGAGAGGAGCAGCAGCACGACGAGCCCTTGCTGCGACGCCTGGAACGCAGCCGCCGTCCCCCCAAACGCCGAGCTGATGGTTGGCGAAAGGACCTGGCGAGCCTCGTTCTGCACGAGCGCAACCGCCTGACTCAACGCGACGTTGCCGGCGACGTTGAACGAGATCGTGACCGAGGGGAGCTGACCCGAGTGGTTGATGCTCAGTGGACCGACCGTTCGTTGCAGTCGCGCGATCGTGGAGAGCGGCACAAGCTGGTTCGTGGTCGGGGAGTGGATGTAGAGCTGATCGAGCGAATGCTCGTCACGCTCGTACTCGGGCATGGACTCCATGACGACCCAGTACTCGTTGGTCGGCGTGTAGATGGTCGACACCTGGCGCGAGCCATACGCGTCGTACAGCGTGTGCTCGAGTCTGGCTCGCCGTGATCCCGAGCTGGGTGGCGCGATCGCGGTCGATGAGCACCGTCACTTCAGGATTCTTGATCTGGAGGTCCGTCGTCACGCCCACGAGTTGATGGATCTTCTGCAGCCGCGCCTGCAGTGTCAGCGCGGCTTGATCGAGCGCAGCAAGGTCGGGGCCGAACAGCGAGAACTGATAGAGGCTTTTCGACTGTCGGCCACCAATGCGGATCGAGGGCGGGTTCTGAATGAACGTCGTGATGCCAGGAACGGTGTTCGCCTTGCGCATGAGCTCATTGGTGATCGCATCGGCGGCCACATGCCGATCGTTCGGGCCCTTCCCCAGCGGCTTGAGGATGACGAACACCCGTCCCTGATTGGCGGAGCCCTGCGAGCCAACCGAGGGCATGATCGATTGGACATTCGGATCTTTGAGAAGGATCGCGTCGACCTTTTGTTGCAAAGGCAGAATCGCCTCGTATGAGATGCCCTCTGCGCCCTCAGTGGTTGCCATGAGCTGGCCGGTATCATCACTCGGCAGGAATCCCTTCGGGATCGCTCGGAAGAGCACCACCATGATGGCGAGCGTCGCGGCCGAGAGTCCAAGCATGAGGGGACGGTGGCGCATGACCCAGACGAGACTCCGCTCGTACGCATGCAGTGCAGAGTTGAACGCCGTCTCCGACCAGTTGTAGAGGCGCCCATGCTTTTGCGTATGCACGGGACTCAGGAACCGGCTGCACAGCATTGGCGTGAGCGTCAACGACACACACCCGGACACCAGAATCGCCACGGCGATCGTCACACCGAACTCGTGGAACAACATCCCGATGAGGCCGCCCATGAACATGATCGGGATGAACACCGCCGAGAGCGACGTGGTCATCGTCACGATGGTCGACCCCACCTCGGCGGCACCGTCCAGGGCGGCCTGCATGCGGGGTTTGCCCATCTCCATGTGGCGCACGATGTTCTCGAGCACGACGATGGCATCATCGACGACGAAACCCACGGCGAGGGTGAGCGCCATGAGGGAGAGGCTGTCGATGCTGTAGTTGAGCAGATACATCACCGAGAACGTGCCGATGATGGACATCGGCAGCGCGAGGCTCGGGATGATCGTGGCCGACACGTTGCGTAGGAAGAAGAAAATCACGAGCACGACGAGCACGAGCGCAACGACCAGCGTGAACTTGACGTCCGAGACGCCGCGCTCAATGGACTGCGCGCGATCGTACGGCACGATGAGCTTGGCGTCCGGCGGGATCTCTCCGCGGATCTCATCGAGAATCGTCTGGACGTCGCGCGTGACCTGGATCGTGTTGGTACCAGGCTGCCGCATGACGGCCAGCATGATCGCGCGCTGGTTGTTGTACCAGGCGGCGGTCCGGTTGTTTTGCACGTCGTCGGTGACGGTCGCGACATCGCGCAATAGCACCGGCGCACTGTTGTGGTACGCCACGACGATCTGCTGGAACTGGGCGGCGTTGAACAGGTTACCCGTCGCCTGGACCGTGATGGCTTGATTCGGGCCCCACATGACGCCGGTCGGGAGATTGACGTTCTGCGCGTTGACCGCCGCGGTGACCTGATCCACGCCGATCCCGCGTGACGCGAGCGCTTGCGGGTTGAGCGCGATGCGCACCGCATACTTCTGTGAGCCCCAGACCGAGACTTGCGACACGCCGTTGACCATCGAAATGCGCTGCGCGATGGTCGTTTCGCCAAGCTCATCGAGCACGGAGAGCGGCTCGATGCCGGAGGTCAGCACCATGAACAACACGGGTGCAGCCGCCGGGTTCTGACGGAAGAACGAAGGCGGGATGATGCCCGTCGGCAGATTGACGAGCGCCTGGGAGATGCCGGCTTCGACGTCTTGGGCGGCGGCGTTGATGTTGCGATCGAGGTTGAATTGGATCGTGATCGACGTCGACCCCAGCACACTCGACGACGTCATGTTGTCGATGCCGGCGATCGTCGAGAACTGTTTCTCGAGCGGCGTCGCCACCGCCGCCGCCATGGTCTCCGGGCTGGCGCCGGGCAGCGACGCGTTGACGTTGATCGTCGGATAGTCGACGTTGGGATAGTCGCTCACGGGCAACTTCGTGTAGGCGATCATCCCGAAGATCAGGACGCCCAGCATGACGAGGGTCGTCATGACTGGGCGTCGAATGAAGAGGCCGGTGACGTTCATCCAGAGGTGCTCGGTTGCGCTGGTGTGGCGCCGCCGTTACCCGCTGGCACAAGGCCGCGGATGTTGACCTTCGCGCCCGGCGTCAACCGGGATTGTCCATCGGTCACGACCTGTTGACCCTCGGTCAGACCGGATGCGATCACGGCGGTGTTGGCCGACGTACGTTCGATGACGACATTTTGTTGGCGCGCCGTGCCCGATTGATCGACGAGGTAGACGTACGTGCCCTGCTGGCCCATCACGACCGCTTGCGCGGGCACCACGAGGGCATTCTCCTCGGTGAAGAGACGGATCGACGTCGAGACGAACTGTCCCGGCCACAGCGTCCGGCTCACGTTCGGGAAGGTCGCCTTGAGCAGGACCGTGCCGGTCGTCGTATCGACCTGATTGTCGACGAGGCTCAAGGTGCCCTGCTCCGCAGAGGGCATAGGGACTCCGGGAAGTCCCGGCATGGACGCGGGCCGTCGCTGACGCATGGCGCCACCGCTGGCCGTCGCGCTGTCACCGCCCACCCCATGTCGCTGACCGCCCGAGGCTCCCGCAGTATTGGGAGGACCGTCCGCACCGCCCCCGGCGGTTGGCGAGCTGCCGGCGGTCGCGGGACCGGTGCCCGCGGGATCCGCCGCGGCACCAGTCGCTCCACCCGCAGGCTGCCCGCGGTGTCCGCCACGATGGCCATTGCCAGACCCATTCCCGGTAGACGTGCCTATTGGCGGTCCGCTCGGAGGGCCGCCGGCCGAGCCGTTTGCCGCGGATCCAGGCGCCGGGTCATCGCCGGCGCCCACGGACTGGCCTTGCTGGTCGTCGCTCGACTCGGTCGTATAGGCGGGTGTCGGGCCGTTGAGCGTCGGCTGCGCGGTCGCACTCGGCGGCAGACCTGGCACGACGGTGACGGGCAATGCCCCGTTGCTCTTGGCGGCGTACTGCTGAATAGCGGGAAGCGTCGTCGCCGGCACCGCGAAGTGCACCAGGATCGGTTGAATCTGATTGATGAGTACGAGGGGCTGCGCCGTGCCTGAGCGAACCAGGTTCCCCTTCTTGACCAGCAGCTGTCCCGTCCGACCACCGATTGGGGCGGTGATCGTGGTCCATTGCAGGTTGATCCGGGCCTGTTCGAGCGCCGCGCTGTCCGCCTGGGTGGCGGCTGCGCTCGAACCCTCGGCCGCGATCATTTGGTCGAGTGTCTCCTTCGTGGCGTAGTCCTTCTGCACCAGTTGGGTGTATCGCTCAGCCTCTGCCTTGGCGTCGGTCCACGTCGCGAGATCCTTGGCCAGGTTGGCGGCCGCCTGATCGAGCGCCGCCTTGTACGGCTGCGGATCGATCTGGAACAGGATCTGACCCTCCTTCACCTCGTCACCTTCCTTGAACGTGACTCGGGTCAGGATTCCGCTGACCTGGGCCTGGACCTGGGCCGTCTGCATCGGCTCGACGGTCCCATTGGCGATGATGTTATAGGGCACATTCCAATGCGTGACGCGTGCAACCGCCACGGGCACCGGGAGTTGCTTCTGCTTGCCCTTGTCATTGCTGCAACTGACAGTAACGAGCAAGGCGGCCGCTACGGCGCCTAGCGTGCGTGAATTCATCGGGGGATAAAAGTCGTGTGTGGGGGGGCGAGGCGAACGTGCATGCCCCCATACAAAATACTTACGCGCGAGGCGCGAAATAGTTGGTCGGCGCTTGGCGCCCCGGACGAGGCGATCCAGCCGACCGGGATGGCTCGACGGGCCCGTCATTGACGAAATCCTCATCGTGGGGGCGATTTATGGGATGAGTCGGCGGACAGGCTCAGATTGGCCTCCCCGTGGACCCCGATGATGCCGACGTCATGCGACAACTGGGCAAGGCTCGAGTACCAGATCCACCGCGCCGAGGCTTCCTGTGACCGGGCGCTGTCGAGAGCGGCCTGAGCCGTAAGGACCGTGAGAATGCTGCCGACTCCTGCTTTGTACTGGCCCAAAGCCAAGTCGTATGACGCCTGGGCGCTCGCGAGGAGATCGTCAGAGGTTTTCACCCGGGAGGTGGCCGTTCCGAGGTTGTAATAGGACGTGAACACCTGGTTGACGACGACATCCCGCTCGTAGTCCACGTTCGCAGCGCTCGCCTTCGCTAACTCACTGGCCTGTTTGATGTTAAACCAGTTAGGAACATTAAGGATCGGAATGGAGATGCCGAGCGTTGCGGTAAGCACACTTTGGTTCAGCCTCGGCACATCGTAACTCGTCCGGAAACCGGTTGCGCCGAAGGTCAGTGACGGCAGCCCCTGGCCTCGGACGATACCGACCTCGGCCTTTGCCTGCCGAGCCTGCGCGCGAAATGCGGCAAGGTCCGGTCGCGATCGAACAGCCCGCTCGACAAGCGTATCGACACTCTCCGTGACGGATTGGATTGGGACGTTCGGCGGCTCGGGGGAAATGTCGTAGGGGATTGTCGCTGGAACTCCCATCGCCACAGCCAACGAGCCGCGAGTCGTCTGGACGGTGGCCAAATCAGTTTCGAGCGTCAGGATGGCCTGCGACAACGTGGTTTGGGCCTGCAGGACGTCGGAGTTCGTGGCCACGCCCACTTGCTTGCGAGCCTGCGCCGCGGCGAGGTTGGCGCTGTCTTCACGCACGCTTTGCGAATCGCCCTGTACGATGGCTTTGGCCGCGTTGTAGCTGAAATACGCCTGCTCGACAGTCAGAATCGACAGCTGCACCGCCGCGTTGAAATTGAACGATGCCGCGAATGCTGCCTGCTTGGCGTAATTGAAGGAAGGCATTTCGCCGAAGCTGAAGAGCAACCAGGAGACTGACCCACTGCCTTCCTCGAACGTGTGGAACGCGCTGCCTTGAACAACGACGCCGGAGCTAGTCCCCGATGCCCCCGAAGCCAAGATGGTTCCTTGGCGCTCCACGAACCCTGACACTGTGGCCTGCGGGAGATACGCCCCGTATGCCGCGCCGATGGTCGCACCCGCGGCACGTGCTTGGTGGTAGGACTCGCGCGTGAGCGGATTATTGGACATCGCGATATCAACAACATCAGGAAGTGTCAATTTCGCGAGCCGGGGCTCGATGTCCGGCGGGACTGGCGTTTGGGGTATAGAATCGCGCGTCACCGCGGCCTTTGGAGGATCCCAGTACTGATTGGGTTTGGTCGGCGCGGCAGGCTTGCCCCCTACATGCGGGATGCACCCGCCGCCGAAGCACAGGAGCCCCAGCGTCGTGGCGATGCCCGCTGTACGAAGAGGGCCGCGGCGGGAATAGTCGGCGCGCGGCCTGGCTAGGTCGGTTGAGGTCACGGAATTCATTACGCAGTGAACGAGAGTTTTGTTCGGTGGGGGAGAGGCCGAGTTCCGGGAATCGCGACCTAGGTTACGCTGAGCAAGCTGTCAGGCCGGTGACGAAGGCAGGTCAGGCGCGCGGGTCGTCGCAGTGCCCCGGAACCCGGAAACCCAATGTTGTTCAACGGTCGTTCGATCGATCGTCCAGAGCTCGGAGCTCGTCGGCGGCGCCGAGTAGATAGCCAATGTCGCGCGAGAGGGCGCTTGCCTGCTCCGTGACGCCCGCCACACCATCGGCCCCGGAGCTTGCGTTGGAGACGCGGAAACGAACGAGGTCGAGATACAGCGTCTGCAGCATGATGCTGGCGCGATCCAACTGGCTCGCGAGCTCCGTGCGATGACTGGCGAGCGCCGAACGCTGAGTCGGTGGGCTGTCGACATCAATTCGGTGGAGCGCGGCCGCGAGCGCTCCGACTTGGCTCGCCAGCCCCTTGGCCGTGGCTTCAGCATTCGGCACCTGCTCCCGCTCGCGCTTATCGAGACCCACGACGATGTCGTGGATGCGATCCCGATCGAGCGCCGCTCGACGCACGATGGCACCAAACGGTCCTGCCAGAACCGCAGGTGGTGCGAGTGAGGACGCGGATGGAACCGCCTCGAAAGTCCCCTGTGCGCCGGCCAGACCTTGTCGTTGAATCGGGGCCGGCATCGCCGAGGGTGGAGAAAACACTTCCCTCAAACTGATGTGGTCTTTCCAGAGCGACCCATACGAGAGAAAGATCGTCAGACCGAGCCCAAGGTCCGGATAAATCGCCCAGAACTCGTGGGGCGACGTGACGAGGCTCAGGGCGGACAGGAACAGCATAGAGCCACCCATCGACACCAGTGCGCCGCGAAATCTGTTGATCTTGCGTTGGCGCGGATCCGAGGGCTCGAGCTCTTCTTGATGCTTGCGAGCGCGCCTGAGGGCTTTTTGCTGGGCGCGCGTCAGGGCCGCAGGAGGCGCTGCGATCGGGATAGGGCCCGGTACTGGAGCACCGTATTGCAGCAGCGGTGAAGCAAACACCGCGGCCGGCGGAGGCGGCGCGAACGGCGGCGGCGCGGCTGCCGCCGCGGGCGAGCCGGGGATGCGCGGTGCGCTCGATGTTCCCGCCAAGTCAGGGGCAGTATCGGGTGCGTCGAGCGCTTTCAGGAAGGCGGTCGCGTTCGGAAACCGCTGGTCCGGATCCTTCGCGAGCAGTCGCATCGTCGCTGCTGCGAGTCCGGGCGGTACCCAGGGTGCACGTTGACTCAGGGGCGGCGGCGCTTCGGAGATCTGCTTGACGAGAATGGACGCGGAGCTCGAGCCGGTGAACGGCAGCGTGCCGCTCAACATTTGGAACGCCAGCACGCCGAGCGAATAGAGGTCGCTCCGTCCATCGATCTCCCTATCGCCCGCGCACTGTTCGGGACTCATGTAAGCCGGTGTGCCGATCACGACACCGGTGGCTGTGAGCCGCGAGTCCATTCCCGCGGTGACGGCGCGCGCGATGCCGAAATCCGACACCATGACCCGTTCGCCGTCGTTAGCGAGCAGGATGTTGTCCGGCTTGATGTCGCGGTGAATCACGCCGTGGGCATGTGCGTATGCGAGGGCGGATGCGATCTGGCGGAGGATTCGCCGCGTTTCGTCGATGCCCAGCGGACCGGCGGCGGCCCTGAGGCGCTGTGCCAGGGTCTGGCCGTCGACGAACGCCATGACGAAGTAGACCAGGCCCTCGCGTTCGTCGACGCTGTAGATCGGGACGATATTCGGATGCGTCAGCTGCGCCGCGGTTTCGGCTTCATGTAGGAACCGCGTTCGGATATCGGATCGGAAGGCGAGATCCGGCGGCAGTACCTTGACCGCGACCGCTCGTTTGAGGCGTCGATCGAGGGCGTGGTACACGATACCCATCCCCCCCCGGCCGATTTCCCGGTCCACGTCAAACGAGGACCCCAGCGCGCGGGTGACCCGGGAGCCGAGCTCGGCATCAGGAGATGGAGGGGCTGCTGCCGGCTGGCTTGGCGGGTCAGCTGGCGGGCCTGCTGGGCTCGAAGCGGGAGGCACTGGATCGGATTGGGGCACCGGGACCGGGCGCGCGGGGAGACGAAGGCCGGCGCTCGGTGTGTGAGCCGTGCGACAGCCTGCCTGCGACAGATACTCTACCTGCTGCGAGAGATACTACGGTAGGACAGGTACCGGAACAACGGCCGTAACCGCGTTCGGTTTCGATCGTATCCCGTTGGTACTATCGAGACGGACGTTTTCTCTTGGACAGTTCCTCACCTAGAAGATCGGGAGAGCAAGCAGCCCCAGTAGGGGCGCCGGGCTCCCTGGAAGGCGCGCCGACCCCACGACCTCCTCGTCCTCGGGCTCGACCGCCAGTTCGGAAGCGCCGCACGAAGTGGGAACGCCGGCTCTCATCGCCCAAGATTCCTTGGGTGGCCGGCGGCCTGGTGCTCGTGGGGCTCAGTTGGGCCTTGGCGTGGCGACACCGTGCGGCCGGACGTCCCGAGTACGCGCTCGCCCAGATTGCCACCGCCATTCAGCACGGAGACGGGACCAAGCTCGCGTACTACGCGGACATGAGCGCGTTCACGGACCAGATCGTCAACGAGACCGTGGACTGGTTAGCTGCGCGACGGGGCCTCGATGAAGCCGTTGCGGGTGGCGGCTCGGAGCAGCGGGGGACTCGCTCAGCGCGTCTCCAGGATGCCAAGGAAACGCTCAGCGATCGCCTCGGTCGGGCCACGTCGGCCGCACTCGAATTGCCCGACCAGGAAAAGCAGGCCGTAGGGTCGCGCATGATCGACGCCTTTATCGGCCAGGCCCCGCTGGCCACCATCATGGATGGGGACCATTTGGATGTCCGATCAGTCGACCGGCCGCTGATCGATGGGACCACCGCAAGGATTCCCGTGACACTGCGCTACCGCGAGCTCGTGGTCGATGTGAAGGTCGCCCTCGTGCTGCAGCGCAATGGCCAACAATGGCGGTTGGTGGGGATTTCCGGCCTGTCGAACGCTCTGAGCGCGGTCGACAACGCACAGTTCGAGAGGGTCGCCCTCGCCAATCGGCCGCGCCAAGGGGATCTCGAGCGTCTGGTCGGGATTGGCGCGCCACAGGTGGAACACGTGAAGCCGCGCCGAGCGCGGCCGCTGTATCGATTGCAGGTTACCGTTACCAATCAGGCGCCCGACTCCATCACCGGGATCACGCTGCTCTTGGCTGCGAGGGGATCTGATGACGACCATGCGACCTCCCTCTCGGTCGAACACGCCATCCCCTCCGGGCACGACCTCGGCTGAGACGTGGGAGTTCGACGAAGCGGCTACTCGCGGCACCCGTCTGGCCGCCCTGCTTTCGCATCCCGACCGCCTGACGCTCCGCACCCGCAGCATTGTGCTGGATACTGCGGGGCAGGCGGATACCGTACGGCTGATTCGGAGTTATCGGGAGATTGTGAAGGACGAGAACTAACCGGCCGCTAGTACGGAGCTATCGTCAACTGAATGTCGTCCCCCGGATTCACCACCACCATCTCGCCGACCTCGGCCGCGGTGCCGCCGACGGGGTCCGCCACGAAGTGCAAGTGGGCGGCTCCGCCGTCGACGAACGACTTCGGGATCTCGAAGGTCGTCGTCCCCAGCCCCGTTGCCAGACCTAATCTCCAACGCTGACCGGCATCCGTGACGACGTAGATGTCGAAATCCGGGGTCTCCTGGTTTTCGACCGTCAGTTGCGCCGGCCCGTACTGCTCTTCCATCTCCGGATTTGTGTGGTGGCCGGCGCATGCCGCGATGCCGCCAGCGGCCAGCATGAGGGCGGCCCAGTATCCGGCCCGTGCCACTGCCCTCCTCGATACCCGCTGCGCGGTGCCACGCATCCTGGGACCTCCGATTTGGAGTGAGCAGCTCGACGCCGCACCGTCTGACGGCAGGCATCCGTGGGGCATTTTGGTAGGCGGATCCCGCAACACGTGCGGCATTCATGCCACGGGGGACGGGCCGGAATGTAGCCCTTGAGCCAGCCCATTGTCCCCGCGCGGACGCAATTCTTGCAAACACTATTCTACGACTTCGCCACTCGCGTGCAACGAACCCGGCGGGCGCACAGAGCGGCCATCGCCCTAAGCAGATTGCGAGTCACGCGGCCGTGCTCGTTCGCGTGAGTGCACCCTGCGACGAGTTCCCGCACCTCTCCCTGGTCCCTGATTCCACATATAATGCACGTTCCATGCGCCCAGCCCCTGTCACTCCCGGCCACCGCGTCTCGCGGTGTACGTGCCATGCCGTGTCTCCGGTACGCCGTATGAAAGTGCTGGTCTGACGGCATGCCGACGACACGGGGGGACCTGGCGAGCTGGCTGTTCGGGCGGCGCAGGGGCGGGACGCCCCGGGCAGGGAGCAGTGCGGACGCCGAGCGGTTCGCCGGACCGATTCGCGGCGAGCTCCTAGGCAGCGAGGGCTTGGCCGAGCATGCCCGGGCGCTCGCTCGGCAGCAGCGAGTCGCACCGGTAAGCCCGCGTGCGCGCCCCCTGGCGCGCGGCGCACGGCCGCTTCTCAACCGCCTCGATGAGACCCGTCAGATCCTCGAGTCCACACGTGCGACGCTGGCCGCGGCGGTCCAGCGTGGTGCGGATATCAGCCCCGCCGGCGAATGGCTGCTCGACAACTTCTACGTCATTCAGGAGCACTTGCGCGAGATCCGCGCGAGCATGCCGCGAGGCTACTACCAGGAGCTGCCCAAACTGGCTGCGGGGACGCTCACGGGGTACCCGCGCGTCTATGAGATCGCGATCAGCTTGATCGGCCACACCGAAGGTCACGTCGAGTTGGAGCACGTCCAGCTCTTCGTGCGCGAGTTCCAGCGCGGCGCGACGTTGACGACCGGCGAGTTGTGGGCGGTCCCGACGATGCTCCGCCTCGGGCTCATGGAGAACATCCGGCGGATGGCGCTGCGCACGCTGCAACGCCTGGAAGAGGTGGAGGCCGCCGACGGGTGGGCCGAGCGGTTGCGAAACGCGAGTGACGCAGGTGCGGCTCCCCTGGCGACCGCGTTGGCGTCGTTCGTGGGTGGGCATCCGCCGTTGACGCCGACGTTCGTCGCTCGATTTCTCCAGCAGCTGCGGACCTACCAGACCAACTTCACACCGCTCGTGTGGCTCGAGCAATGGATCGCCGAAGACAGCCTGAGTGCGGAGGACGCGGTCTCTCGGTCGAATCAGCGGTTGGCACTGACGCAGGTCATGATGGCCAACAGCATCACGAGCCTGCGCACGATCGCGCGACTGGATTGGTCCGCGTTCGTCGAGGGGGCAAGTGCGGTCGAGGCGGTGTTGCGCCGCGACCCGACGGGTGCCTACCCGATGATGACCTTTGGCACCCGCGACAGGTACCGTCACGTCGTCGAGGACATTGCCAAGGGTACGGGCCTCGAGGAGCGGGATGTCGCGCAACGGGCGCTCGAGCTGGCACAACAAGCGTGGGCGTCGCTCGTGTCGGCTGAATCGGGCAACGGGGTGCGGCCGCCCGCCGCGCCGGGAGAGCTCTCGAGCGCCGAGGCGGCGGAGCTCGAGACGGCTCGCCGCCCTAGCCACGTCGGATACTACCTGGTCGATGTCGGGCGAGCGCAGCTGGAGGCGAGCACGCGCTTCCAGCCCCGGTTCGGACTGCGTGTCCACCGGTGGGTCCTCAACCACGCCGATCCGGTGTACTTCGGCGGCATCACGCTGTTGACGATCGGGCTGCTGGCCATCGCCTTCCGACTCGTCGGGCCGTTGGGACTCGGTGCGCAGTTCACGGTGCTGTTGTTCGCGTTGATCCCCGCCAACGACATCGCGATCAGCATCATGCACCAGTTGGTGACGGTGCTGCTGCCGCCTCGCATTCTGCCAAAACTCGACTTCGAGGATTCCGGCATTCCGGCGTCAGGGCGGACGGTGGTCGTCGTGCCCACGCTGCTCGGCAGCGTCGACGCGGTGAGGGAGGCGCTCGAGCACCTCGAGGTCCAGTACCTGGCGAATCGCGATCCCCATCTGCAGTTCGCGATCCTGAGCGACTTCACCGATGCCACCGCATCGACGTGCGAGGGTGACGGCGCCATTCTCGATGCGGCCGTGCAAGGCATCGAAGCGCTGAACGTGCGGTACCCGGCCAGTCCTGGACAGGGCGACAGCTTCTTTCTGTTTCATCGCCATCGCCTCTGGAACCCGCGCCAGAAGGTGTGGATGGGGTGGGAGCGGAAGCGCGGCAAGCTCGCGCAGTTCAATCGGTACCTGCGCGGAGGCGTGCGCGACGCGTTCTCGGTCATCGCCGGTGACACGCGGCTGCTTCCGCAGGTGCGCTACGTCATCACGCTCGACTCCGACACCGTGTTGCCGCGCGGGACGGCGGCCACGCTCGTGGGCGCCATGGCGCATCCGCTCAACCGGGCGATTTACGATCCCGCGAGCGGTCGGGTCGTTGCGGGATACGGCATCCTGCAGCCACGCATTGGCATCACGCTGACGAGTGCCAACCGCTCGCGATTCGCGGCCATCTACTCCGGCCATCCGGGAGTCGATCCGTACACCACTGCGGTCTCCGACGTCTATCAGGACCTGTTCGCCGAGGGGAGCTATACCGGGAAAGGCATTTACGATGTCGACGCCTTCGAGCTGGCGACGCACGGGCGCTTTCCCGAGAACACGCTGCTCAGCCACGACCTGATCGAGGGCGCGTACTCGCGTGCGGCCCTGGCGACCGACATTGAGCTGTACGACGACTTCCCGACGCGCTACCTGACCTACACGCGACGCAAGCACCGGTGGATCCGGGGCGACTGGCAGTTGCTGCGTTGGCTGGGTAGGCGTGTGCCGGGGCCGGACGGTCCGGAACCGAACCGGCTGTCGGCGATCTCTCGCTGGAAGATCTTCGACAATCTGCGGCGCAGCGTCGTCGAGATCGCCCAGCTCGTGCTGCTCGTCGCCGGATGGCTCTTTCTGCCCGGCACGCCGCTCGTCTGGACAGCCCTCGTCGTGGCGGGCATCGCCTCACCGTGGGCGTTTTCGCTCGCCTTGTCAGTGGTGCGGCTCCCCAGCGGACGATTCGTGGCGCGCGTATTACCGCGCGATTGCTCGGGATGCAGTCGACGAGCCTCCAGCAGATTGCGCTGGCGATCGTCTTCCTCCCGCACCAGGCGGCGGTATCGGCGGATGCCATCGGGCGCACATTGTGGCGGCACGTCGTCACTCGGCGCCTCCTGCTCGAGTGGCAGACCGCCTCGCAGGTCGAGCGCGTGATGGGGACCGGGTCGCCCCGCGAGGTGTGGCGGCGCATGTGGCCCGCGGTGGCCGCCGCCGGGTTCATTGGCCTCGCGGTAACCATCCGCGGGTTGACGGCTCACGGCGTGACCGGACCGACGGGATGGATGGCGGGACACGAGATCCGTTATTTCGTCGGCGACCTTGCCTCTGGTCGCGTTGTGGGTCGTGAGTCCGACGATCGCGAACGCCTTGAGCGCACCCGTCGTCCGGCGCGAGCGGCAGCTGAACGTGTCCGAGCGATGGGCCGCCCTGCGGTACGCGCTGCGGCACTGGCGCTACTTCGACCGCTTCGTGAGCGCGGACACACAGTGGCTCGCGCCAGACAATTTTCAGGACGATCCGACGCCGGTGGTCGCGCCTCGCACATCGCCGACGAACGTCGGGCTTCAGCTACTCAGCATCGTCAGCGCCTACGATCTCGGCTTTCTGCCGTGCAGCGCGATGATCGAGCGCCTGGAGCACGTCTTCCGGGCGTTGGAACGCATGGAGCGCTGGCGAGGACATTTTTACAACTGGTACGACCTGTCCGATCTCCAGGTGCTCGACCCGCGCTACATCTCGACGGTCGACAGCGGGAACCTCGCGGGCCACCTGATCGCGTTGAAGCAGGCCTGCCTCGCCATCCCCGATGAACCGGTCGTCGACGGCCGGCTGTGGGAGGCGTTGCACACCGGGCTGACGATCGCGGCTGATGAGCTGCGGAATGCCGCATCGTCCGGCGCGGTGGACAGTCCCCGTCAGTGGCAGGCAGTTCTCGAGGCGGCGGAGCGAGTGCGCGCCGTCATCGCGTCGTTGCCGCAGGTCGCGGGCTGGCCATCAAACGCCGGCCCCGCACCGACCGGTGCGCCTGTGGTCGCGTCCGTGGCGCCTACGCTTGTGGGTGTCGCGGGGTCAGTGCTTCCGGCCGATACGCGCGTCGCGGTGGCGCCGAGTCACGGCACTGCCTCCGCGCAGGCGATCCAGACACTCGTCGACCGACTGCGCACGGCCGAGCGAGTCCTGGTTGAACGTGGTGGCGGTCCCGCGGCGCTGGGGCGCGTGGTCGCGGGCGGGGCGGCGGCCGCCGTCCCCCCGGGCGAGTCGGTGGCATCGGAGGTCTCTCAGACCGAACCGCCCACGACGTGGTTGACGTGGGGGCGCGCGCTGCTCGAAGCATACCTGGCGGAGCTCGCCGCTGTCGGGGCCAAGGGCGTGACCCCGACAGACGCGCACGCGGGCAGCATCCCGACGTGGCGCGAGGCCGCGCGCACGTCGACGTACGCCGCGCAGCAGCTCGCCCGCCTCGAAGCGGTCGCCACCCGCGCAGCGTTGTATGCGCACGAGATGGACTTCACGTTCCTGTACGACGCACGGCGCAAGCTGTTTTCCATCGGCTACCAGGTCGCGACGTCGTCACTCGACGCGTCCTACTACGACCTGCTCGCCTCCGAGGCGCGCCTGGCCAGCTTCGTCGCGATCGCGAAGGACGAAGTCCCGGTCGAGCACTGGTTCCACCTCGGGCGCTCGCTCACCACGGCTGTCGGCGACCTGACGCTCATCTCGTGGAGCGGGAGCATGTTCGAGTACTTGATGCCCGTGCTGGTCATGCAGTCGTTCCCCTTCACGCTGTTGGACCAGACGTACCAAGGTGCGGTCGCCGCGCAGATCGCCTATGGACGTGAGCGGAGCGTCCCTTGGGGGGTGTCGGAATCCGCGTACAACGCGCGTGACCGAAACCAGATCTATCAATACCGTGCCTTCGGCGTGCCCGCCCTGGCGCTCAAGCGCGGATTGTCCCGCGACCTCGTCATCGCACCGTACGCGACGCTCCTCGCCCTCGGTGTAGATCCGCATCACGCGATGCGCAACCTCACCTCACTGGAAGGCGAAGGCGCGCTCGGGGCGTTCGGGTTCCGCGATGCGATCGACTACACGCGGCCGCTGCCCGGCACGCGGAAAGCCGTGGTGTTCGCGTACATGGCGCATCACATCGGCATGGGGCTCGTCGCGCTCACGAACGCGATCCTGCGCGACATCTGGCAGCGCCGCTTTCACAGCGACGCGCTCGTGCGGTCGGCAGAGCTCGTCCTCTTCGAGCGTATTCCGCGCCGCTTCATGACGCAGGCAGCGCAGAGCGGCGACGCGGGAGGAACGCCTGCGGCGGGGCCTGCCTATGGTCGAGAAGCCGGCGGCGCGGTCGTTCGACACTGCGTTCACGCCACGGCCCCACATCGCGCTTCTCGGACGCGCGCCCTACACCGTGATGATCACGAACGGTGGCGGGGGGTACAGCCGGTTCGACGGGATGGACATCACGCGCTGGCGCGCCGACGGCACGCTCGACAACAGCGGCCAGTGGTGCTACGTGAAGGATGTCACGCCGCCCGCTCCCGAATCGGCTCTCCCCGTCCGGGCCGGCCGCTTGTGGTCCGCGGCGCTACCAACCGGTGTCGGCCAACGGCGACTGGTATCGCGTCACCTTCGCGACCGATCGGGCAACGTTCCAGCGCCGCGACGCGGACATCGAGACCCGACTCGAGGTGACGGTCGTGCCTGAAGACGCGGCCGAAGTGCGGCGCCTCACGCTGACGAATCACGGCTCCGCGACCCGTGAGCTCGAGCTGACGAGCTATGGCGAGATCGTCCTCGCCCCGCACGATGCCGACCTCCAGGGGACCGCATTCTCCAACCTCTTCGTAGAGACGGAGTGGCAGCCGGGAAGTGCCGCGATCCTCGCGTCGCGCCGCCCGCGCTCGTCGACGGAGCGGCGACTGTGGGCGGTGCACGTGGCGGCCGTCGGGACGGCGGCCGGCGCCGTGGGTCGGGACCTGATTGGCACGGTCACGTGTGAAACCGATCGCGCGCGGCTCCTCGGACGTTGCCGCGGCGTCCGGCGGCCTGCCGCGCTCGATGACACTGCCGATGGCCCGCTCTCAGGCACTACGGGCGCGGTCCTCGACCCTGTATTCGCGCTTCGCGTCCGCGTACGGATCGCTGGCGGCCTGTCCTTGCGGGTCGCCTTCACGACACTCGTCGCCTCCGACCGCGACCGTGCACTGGAGTTGGCCGACCGCTATCACGACCCGTACAGCGCGCAGCGCGCACTGGACCTGTCCTGGATGCAGGCCCAAGTCGAGCTTCGCGAGTTGGCCATCACGCCAGCCGATGCCGCGCTGTATCAGGAGATCGCCGGATATCTCACGTACGTCACGCCGGCCGTGCGGGCGCCACAGCGCGAGCTCCAGCAGGCGCGACGCGGGCGTGACGCGCTATGGGCGCACGGCATCTCAGGCGACAACCCCATCGTGCTCGCAACGATCGAATCGACCGCGGGCTTGCCGACGATTCGCGAGCTGTTGGCAGCGCATCACTACTGGCGGCTGAAGGGCATGGCCGTGGACCTGGTGTTGCTCAACACCCATCCGCCATCGTACAACCAGGAGCTGCAGGATGCGTTGCTGACGACCGTCATGGGATCGACCGAAGGATCCCTGCTCGACAAGGGCGGCGGCGTCTTCATCCGGCGACGCGACCTGCTGCCGCCGAATGACCTGGCCACGCTGCGTGCGATGGCCGGTGTCGAGGTACCGTGCGACGGCGGCCTCCGCCTGGCCGAGATCCTCGAGGTGCCGGATGTCGCACCCGACTATCCGGCGCCATTCGTCCCGCAGGTACAAACCGCCAACGCGATCGTCACCCCGAGCACGCTCGCTGCAGCGGCGGCCCGAGACGCGTCCGCCGACAGCGACCGCACCGCGGGCGATGGGGCGGGCACCGCGCTGGCCGTCTCCGCTGCGGCCGCCGGGGCCGGCCGCGGGTCCGACTTGGCCGCGGCGCCATCGCGAGACGGCAGCGTGCCGGGTGGCAGTGACACGGTAACGACCGGCCCGCCGCGTGCCGCTCCGCCAGCTCGGCTGCTGACGGGCGCTCTCCCAACCAATGGATTGGGATCGCTCGCGCCCGATGGCGCATACGAGATCATCCTGCGCGAGGGCGCGACCACTCCGGCGCCATGGGGCAACGTGATCGCGAATGAGCGAGCCGGCTTTCTGGTGTCGGAGAACGGCAGTGGGTGCACGTGGGCCGAAAGCAGCTACTTCTATCGGCTATCGCCGTGGCGCAACGATCCGGTGAGTGATCCACCGACCGAGGTGGTGTACTTGCGCGATGACGAGACCGGCGAGGTCTGGACGGTCACGCCCACACCGGTCCGCCACACCTCACCCTACCTCGTGCGCCACAGCGCGGGGCTGACCGAGTTCCGACACAACCACGCCGGCATCGCCGCCTCGCTGTCGCTGGGCATGGCCGCCAGCGATCCGGTGAAAGTCACGGTGCTGACTGTCGCGAACGAGACCAATCACCTCCGCCGCCTCACCGTGACGAGCTACGTCGAGTGGGTCCTCGGCGTGGTCCGCGAGGTCACGCGGCATCACGTGCGCACGACGTTCGACCGCGGGCTCGAAGCCATGTTCGCGCAGAACGCATTCGATCCGCAATTCGCGGACTGGGTCGCCTTCGCCTCGCTGAGCGAGCCACTGAGCAGTTACACAGCAGACCGGCGCGAGTTTCTGGGCCGCAACGGCAATTATGGTGATCCGGCGGCTCTCCGGCGGATCCTGTTGGCTGAAGCCACGGGCGCAGGGCTCGATCCGTGCTCGGCGCTCCAGTGCGAACTGGTCCTCCGGCCGGGCGAGACACGCACGATCGCCGTCGTACTCGGTGCCACGGCCACGAGGGCAACGGCTCGAGATCTCGTCCAGAAATTCAAAGACGCAGACGTGGCGCGTCGGGCCGTGGCTGATGCGCAGGCCGCATGGTCCAGTCGCCTCGCCAAGATCACCGTTCGTACCCCCGAGCCGACGTTCGACGCGATGCTCAATGGCTGGCTCTTCTATCAGGCCCTCTCGTGCCGAATGTGGGGGCGGACGGCGCTGTACCAGTCGAGTGGTGCGTACGGTTTCCGCGATCAACTACAGGACTCGGCCGCATTCGTGTACGCGGAACCCGAGATCACGCGGGCGCACATTCTCCGCTGTGCGGCTCGCCAGTTCGTCGAAGGGGATGTGCAGCACTGGTGGCATCCGCAGAGCGGGCAGGGCGTGCGAACCCGCATCAGCGACGATCTGATCTGGCTGCCGTTCATCGTCGACCACTACGTCTCGGTCACTGGCGATACCGGTATCCTCGATGATCAGGCGTCCTTCCTGACCACCCGACAGTTGGAGCCTGGTGAGACCGAGCTCTATGACCGGCCAGATGTCTCGAGTGAAACGGCATCCGTCTACGAGCACTGTCTCCGCGCCCTGCGGAAAGGAGCCACGATCGGGCCTCGCGGACTTCCACTCATCGGAAGCGGTGATTGGAACGACGGATTCAACCGGGTGGGCATCGAAGGTCGCGGCGAAAGCGTGTGGCTCGGGTGGTTCCTGATCACTACGCTTCGCCGATTCGCCGCGTATTGTGACGCCCGCAACGACACGGGCTCGGCGACCTCCCTCCGCCAGCAGGCTGACAAGTACGCGGAGGCGATCGAATCCACCTCGTGGGATGGTGAGTGGTATCGCCGCGCCTACTTCGATGATGGCACGCCGCTCGGGAGCGCGACCGAATCAGAATGCACCATCGACTCCATCGCGCAGAGCTGGGGCGTGATCTCGCGGGCCGCGCCGCCGGACCGCGCGCAGCAGGCGATGGCATCGCTCAACCGCCACCTCGTACGCGAGGATGCCCGTTTGCTCATGCTGCTCACGCCCGCGTTCGACAGAACGACGCACGATCCTGGCTACATCAAGGGGTATGTTCCCGGCGTGCGCGAAAACGGCGCGCAGTATACGCACGGCGCGCTGTGGGCCGTGCTCGCGACCGCGTTCCAGGGCGACGGTGATCGCGCGCTCGAGCTCTTCCAGATGATCAACCCACTCACGCACGCCGCGACCGCGGGCGATGTCGGGCGGTACAAAGTCGAGCCCTACGTGGTCGTGGCTGACGTGTACACCGCTGCGGGGCACCTAGGGCGCGGGGGGTGGACGTGGTACACGGGGTCGGCCGCCTGGATGTACCGGGTCGGGTTGGAGGCGATCCTCGGCTTCACAAAACGTGGTGCTGCGCTGCGCCTCGATCCATGCATGCCGGCCCATTGGGATCGGGTGACGATCGACTACACCTACCGCTCGACCCAGTACCATATCGAGCTCCGCAACCCGCATGGTGTGACTCGCGGGATTGCCGCAGTGACTGTGGATGGAGTGCCCCTCGAGGACCATGTCGTCGCGCTGACCGACGACGGGCGACCGCACGACGTCGTCGTCGAGATGGGACCCGCCGGCGTTGGCGCGGCGGAGATGGTGGAGGAGCAGACGCTCTAGCGTCCAGCCGTCAATTCTCCTCCATCCACTGCAGTACCGCCAATGTGAGGCGTTGGAGCGCGGGACTCTCCACCGTGCCGTTGAAGCCATCGAGTCCGCGGCCCCACTCGACGTCGCCGGCGTCGAACACGCCGGCGCCGCTGGGTGCGATGTAGAAGGTCGTGTAGTAATACGGGGCATACGGCACGCTGAACTTCGGAACCACGCGCGATTTGAACAGCACCTGCAGGTTCTTCGGGGATGAGGTATCCGGGATGATGCGGTCGCCCTCGATGCCGATCTGGTTCGGAATCTGTTGTCCGGCGCGCAGCCCTGCTGCGGCGAGGAACGACGCGGCCTCAGGACCTGTGGCGGTGTCACTGGTGACGAGTGGCTGGAGCGGTGTCGTCTGCGTGCCAAGCACGTACTCGCTCCCGATCATCGCGTCCTCGGGGCGATCGACCGGCTTCCGGCGAAACTCGGTCGTGGTCAGCGAATCGGCTGCGGCGCCCGGGTCTGGATCGAGTTTATAGCAGGTCACGACGTCCGCTGCCCGCTCGGTCACGGGACCCGCCGAGAGTCGAATGTTCCAGTAGGCGTTGTTGCCCGACAGGAAGGCGAGGTGTACGTGCGCATCCCGCAAATTCTGCACGATCGAGCGCTCGTGGTACGTCCAGTACTCATCGTGGCCGATGAAGATGAGTCCTTTCTTGGGTCGTGGCATCCCGCGCGAGTCCTCTGTCAAGTCGACACTCGACGCATACGTCACGTCGAAGCCGCTTCGCTCGAGGAAGCGGAGATCGCGGAGATCGTGGCTCTTGTAGTCGTCGAGAATGTACATGGAGCCACCGTTCGCCCCGTATGGGCGCTCGAACGACACGAAATGGCCAAAGCTCCCGCCGGGCTGGTCGCTCGCATTGGCAGACTGGGTGGCCGTGTAGAGCGAGGACCCTCCGTAGGCATTGTACGCTTGCCACGAGAATTGCGGCACGACTGCGACGAATGTCGCAGGCCTCGGATCGGTGAGAACAAACGGATAGAAACCGGCGAGCCGTGTGTGATCCACTGCTTTGATGAGGTAGACGCCGCTGACCCAGTCGTCGCCGACGACGATGCGCATCGTCTGCGTCCACGGGCACACGACTGGCCCGGGGAACGGAGCAGAGCATCCGGGCTGCGGGTGCGCCGCGATACTGTCCTGCGTGAAGACGACATGGCCACCGGCGCCGCCGTACCATCCCAGCCGATAGACCGTGATGTCGACAGGGCCGGCGGTGGCGTGAACGTACACAGCGAGCGTGTCGCCGAGTCGCGCTGCATACGGGCTCGCCCACAGCGCCAGTTGCGTCTGTGGCGCCCAGCCAGACACGGGCACCGCCCAGGAGGAGTCGCCGACCTCTGCGTTTGCCTGCCGCACGGTGGTCCGCGGCGGAAGATTCGACGGCGCGGTGCTGTCGCCGCATGCGGTGCCGATAGACAGCGCGACCGCGACCGCGAGCGCGTCGCGGAATCGGAAGTGAGCTGACACATCGGGGTGAGAAGCGAGAAGCGCGCCAAGACCAAACGGCGGGGTCAGGCGTCGTGGTCGTTCCCCCGACCCGTGACCGCGCCGTTTAGCTCTTCACAACCCTCATCGCCAACTCCACGACGTGATCCGTCGTGATCCCCAGCTCTTTGAGTACGCGCGGACCAGGAGCGGACGCGCCGAAGCGTTCGAGTCCGAGGACTGCGCCGTTGGCGCCCACCCATCGGTACCACGACATCGGATGGGCCGCTTCGACCGCGACACGTGGTGGTCCCGCCGGGAGGACGGCGCGCTGGTAGTCTTCCGGCTGTCTCGCGAAGATCTCCAGGCTTGGGGCGCTCACGACGCGGGCACGAATGCCTTCAGCGGCAAGGCGTTGTTGCGCTTCGATGATGAGCGACACCTCCGATCCGCTTGCGAGCAACACGACTTGCGGTGCGCCGCCAGGCGTGTCGCCCAACACGTACATGCCACGCGCAACGCCGTCGGCGCTCGCGAACCGTGTTCGATCAATGAGTGGGACCTTCTGCCGTGTGAACACGAGCGCAACGGGCCCATCCCAATGTGGCATCGCGACCCGCCACGCCACCGCGACCTCGTTGGCGTCTGCCGGTCGGATCACGGTCATGAAGGGAATGCACCTGAGAGCGGTGAGCTGCTCGATCGGCTGATGCGTCGGTCCGTCCTCGCCGAGCCCAATCGAGTCATGGGTGTACACGTAAATCACGTGCAGCCGCATGAGTGCCGCGAGGCGAATCGGCGGACGCATGTAATCCGAGAAGATCAGAAACGTGCCGCCGAAGGGAATGAGCCCGCCGTGCACCGCCATCCCGTTCATGATCGCGCCCATGCCGTGCTCGCGAATGCCGAAATGGATGTAGCGGCCGGCGTAATCGTCGGGGGCGAAGTTGCGGATGCCGGCGAGCGCGGTGCCGTTTGAGGGCGTCAGGTCCGCCGAGCCTCCAAGGAGCTCAGGGGTCTTCGCCACGATTGCGTTGAGCACGATGTTCGAGGACGCCCGAGTGGCGACGTTCCCGTTCTCCGCTGTGAACGTCGGAATCGCGGAGTCCCATCCCGTCGGCAGCACCCGACGCCATCGACGGTCCAACTCCTCGGCCGCATCGGGATACGCCGACTGGTACGACGCGTAGCGCATCTGCCACTCCTCGTGGTCCGCGCGCCCGCGCTCGAGCGCCCTGCGCCAGTTCGCAATCGCCTCGGGCGGCACGAAGAACGCCTCCGTCCACGGCCACCGAAGGGTCTTTCGCGCCTGCGCGACGACGTCGGCTCCCAGCGCCTCGCCGTGCGCCTTGGCGGAATCCTGCTTCGAGCTACCATAGCCGATGTGCGTCCGGCAGATGATGAGAGACGGTCGCCCGGTCTCCCCCTGCGCGACTTCGATTGCCGCGCTGAGCACATCGAGATCGTTGACGTCGGGGACATGCTGCACGTGCCATCCGTAGGCCGAGAATCGCTCGCCCACGTCGTCGGAGTACGTCAGATCCGTCGAGCCATCGATGGTAATGTGATTGTCGTCGTAGAATCCGATCAGCTTACCAAGTTTGAAGTGCCCCGCGAATGAAGCCGCTTCGTGCGAGACACCTTCCATGAGATCGCCGTCGCTGCAGATGAAGTACGTGTGGTGGTCGATCACCGCATGGCCCGGGTGATTGAACACCGCAGCGAGGTTCGCTTCCGCCACGGCCATGCCGACGGCGTTGCCGACACCCTGGCCCAGCGGGCCAGTCGTGACCTCGATGCCGGGGGTGTGGCCGTACTCCGGATGACCCGGGGTCTTGCTACCCCACTGGCGGAACTGCTTGATATCGTCCAGCGTCAGGGCATAGCCGGACAGATAGAGCGCCGAGTACTGCAGCATACAGGCGTGCCCGGCCGACAGAACGAACCTGTCTCGATTGGGCCACGCCGGATCAGCGGGGTCGTGATGCAGAAAGCGGGTGTACAGCAGGTAGGCGATCGGCGCCAGCGCCATCGGTGTGCCGGGGTGTCCCGAATCGGCCTTTTGCACCGCGTCCATTGCCAGAATGCGGACGGCATTGATCGAGAGCAGGTCGAGGTCCCCCGGGGGGGGCACGGGGGGCGGGGTCGGGCGATCGGTGAGGGTGGTTTCCATCCGCGCAAGATAAGCAGTGAGGGTATCGCAGGCCCGTCAGCCTCGTCTGCCTCCCTGTGACAGATCTCGACCAGCTGGCGCGCCGAGTAGATCAGCTCGAAGGCGTTGTCCGCGCCCTGTATCCGCTCGTCCAACAACTGCGGTCGGAGGTGTCGGCGCTGGGCGTCGCGCGAGGTGCAACAGCGAGCGGCATGCCAGCGCAGGCCGTTGCGTCGCATCCGTCAGCGGCGCCGACGCCGCCCCCAGGACCGCAACCGCCACCGATCCGTCAGGCAGCGGACGCTGCGACCCCACTCGCACCCTCTGCTGAGCGCGTCGCTCCTCCGATCCCACCGTCACCCGGCACGGCCGCCCCAGTGCGGCGCACCGCGCTGCCCTCCAGTGATGTGAGTCTCGAGGCGGCCGTCGGACGATACGGCGCGTTGGGGTTGGCAACCGTGTCGATTCTCCTCGGGGTCGGGGCGTTCGTCCAGTGGGCGATTGCACGTGGACTATTGGGCCCCGCGGTCCGCGTTGCTCTTGGTCTCGTGGCGGCGATCGCGGTGGGCGCATTCGGCGCGCGGTTGCGGAATCGCGGCGCGCGGCGATTCGGTCACACCATGCTTGCCTTGGCGCTCGCCATCGTGCACGTGGATGCCTGGGGTGCGGGACCGACGCTGCATCTCGTTCCTTCGCCGGTCGCGCTGACAGCCGTTGCGATCGCGTCGTTGGCGCTCGCCTGGCTGGCGCTCCTGGACGGCGAACCAACGATCTTCTCGGTCGGCGTTGGTGGTGCACTGCTCGCACCGTTCGTGACGTCGAATGGCGAGCCGCACGTCGTGGCACTACTGACGTTTGGCTACCTCGTGATCGCGGCAGCGGTATGGGCGGTGCGCGACCGCGGATGGGACGTTCCCGTGGCGATCCTCGCGATTGGTTCGGTGGTATACACGGCGGCCGCGAGCGAGATGCCGCAGCCCGATTGGGCAGCGGCGCGGGCGTTCCTCCCCCAGGCGTTCGCGCTCGCCTGCGGCGGCACGGGCTTGTTCGTTCTACCGGCCCGTCGGCGGTCGACACTCGCGCAAGGTGCCTTGATCGGTCTGTGGGAATCGCTGGCGCGGCTCACGGTGCACGGCTCGCTGCCCACTGCGGTCGTCGGCAGTGCTGCGCTCGGAACAATCGTGGCGTACGCCTCATTGCCCGGCCTCGGTGATGCGACGCTGCGTACCCTGCTCGGCGGCTGCCTGCTGCCGCTCGCACTGTTGGGTGACGCGGTATGGGCTGTTCCTCCGACGGCGGGCGATCGCGCGGCCGTGACAGCGATGTGGGCGGTTGGCGCCGGCATTGCGGCCGCGCTCTACGGGCGGCTGGCAGCGACCGCGGGCTCGACCGACGCATCGCTGCGGACAGGCCGCTCAGTCGCAATCGCGATGGCTGGACTGGAAGGCGGCGCAGCGATCGTGATTGCGTATGGGCAATACCACCCAGTGCTCACGATTGTACTCCTGAGCGGCTACGGCGCCTTGCTGTCGACGATCGCAGTGCGGCGGGAATGGCCGAGCGCGTTCGTGCCCGTATTCGTCGTGCTCGCGACGGCCGCCGTCTGGGCCTGGGTGCGGCTGACGGCCCGGGTTGACTATGTGTACACGCCGTTCTTGACGCGCCCGTCCGCTGCGGCCGCAGCGTCCGTCGTGGCGTGGATCGTGTCGGTCGCTGTGCTCAGTCGCGCTCCCTGGCTCGAGCCGTCGCGCCGGCCCGGAGTTGCCGCCGCAGCGGACGAATCGGTGCTGCAGTTCCTGCAGGCGGTACCGGTGATCGCCGGTTTTCTTTGGATCCGACAGGAACTGTCGGGGGCGGTATCGCCTGAGGTCGCGACGTTCCTGCTGATTGCGTACTACGCCGTTGCCGGCGTGGGCGCCGTCTTTGTGGGACGGGTGCGCAATATCCCGCCGCTCCGACACGCGGGACTCGCGGTAGCGGTGTACGCAGCGATCAAAGCCGTCGGCGAAGCCGCGCATCTCAGCGTTGCCCTCCGCATCGGCGGCTATCTGCTGGCGGGTGCCTTCCTACTCACGGTGGCCTTCTGGTATCGGGCGGCGGACGATCTCGCCCCTACGGGACGCGTATAGGGGCGGCCTTCGGGCCGCCCGGCGGTCAATCGCACGCCACCTGATCGTGCGAGGCTTTGTGCCGCTCCGCCGTCGTGGCGGGAAGTGTCGAGTCGGGAAGAGTGCCGTGCCAATAGACACACGTCCGGCCCGGGAACTGGGCGAAGGATGCTCGTGCAGCCCAGCCGGTCGACGTCGCCGCCGAAATGACTACCGTGACGTCGCGATCCCAAATGAATGGATCGAGTGCGTCGATGTTGGTGGTGAAGCGTCGGTGAAATGCGTAGAACCGCGACTCGCTTTGCGTCAGCTTGTGCAGGGCGTACGTCATGTACGAGCGGCCCGCGGCCGCCCATTCGCCCTTGGTGGTGTATCCATCGCCATCGCATGAGACTTCGGCCTCGGGATACACCTTGTGCTCGAGGTCCGTCGTCGGACGCTCGGCGGGCGAGATCTCCCCGACCCAGATCACACAGCTGTGTGGGAGTCCAAGCCCGTCGCTGTACGCTGCACGCGCGCTCCATCCGTCCGGTCGGGCGCGCGTGATCTGCACGTTGACGCCCGGCGTTGGGTGGAACATCGAGAGATAGGACACGTCGGCCGCGTAGGTTCGTCGCGCCCGCCAATAGGTTTCCTGGTCGACGATCAGCTCTCGCAGCTCGCCGCGCACGGAGTACATGGCCTGGTGGCTATGAACGTCTTCAATCTCGGCCGAGATGAGCGCCGGCTGCGATGTACCAACTGGTTGCGCGACGGTGCGCGCTTGGGCGCCGATCGAGCTCGGTGCAACGCACAGCGCTGCGCCGGCCGCGAAGAGGGCCACCCCGGTGTGGGCTGTGTTCATACTGAAGAGATTGCTCGTCGAGGGCTCGGGTAACAGCACCGACCGACGATCGCGCAATAGATGTCACGCGGATTGCGCGCACAATGGATCTTTGGGCCCACACAGTGTGACAGTTCGGGCGTGGAATGTGACAGGCTGGAACTGCGGGGTCACGGGCCATCGGTCGGGAACAGCGGCGACGACCTGCAACGACCGGGCGGGCTGAAGCCCGCCCCTACATGTCGCTACGGACGCCTCTCGACTCTCAATTCGTCGACGCGCGAACGAAATGTCGGTAGAGCGCTTTGGAGTCTGTCGGTGCACGCCGACATGTAGGGGCGGCCTTCAGGCCGCCCGCCGTCGGACCCGGTCACTGCCCGGTCGTCGTTCCCCAGCCCCTGGCCCCTAATCCCGCCGTCGGTCCCTAACGCACTTAGCCGGCCTCTACCAGATCCCTCGGCTTATTCCCCGCAAAGAACGCGGTCAAATTCGAGAGGGCCCGGTCGCCCATGGCGACGCGGGACTCGACCGTTGCGCTTCCGAGGTGGGGAAGGAGCACCACATTGGGAAGGTCGAGGAGGGACGGCGGGACTGTTGGCTCATTCTCGAACACGTCCAGTCCCGCTGCTGCGATCGTTCCGGCCCGCAGTGCCGCGACCAACGCGTCGGTGTCGACAATGTCGCCACGTGCGGTGTTGATGAGTAACGCGTGGCGGGGCATGCGCGCGAGCCGCTCGGCGTTGATGAAATGTCGGTTCTCCGGGCTCGCGGGCATATGCAGCGAAACCATATCGCTTTCCGCGAGGACGGCTTCGGCCGACGCCCGCGGGGACGCGCCGAGCGCTTTAGCCTCCCCGATCGGCACCGGAGGGTCGAAGTAGATGACGCGCATGCCGAACCCGTCGTGCGCGCGACGGGCTACCGCTCGGCCAATGCGTCCGAGGCCGATAATCCCCAGTGTCTTGCCCGTGACACGCGTGCCCAGTAGATGCGTTGGCCGCCAGCCCGTCCACTGTCCGGCGCGGAGCTCGCGCGCACCTTCCGATAGTCGACGCGCGGTCATCAGCAGCAAAGCCATCGTTAGATCAGCGGTGTCGTCCGTGAGCACGTCTGGCGTGTTCGTCACGACAATCCCCAACCGCGAGGCGGTCTCGAGATCGATGTTGTTGTACCCGACCCCGTAGTTGGCGATGATCTTGAGCCGCCGCGGGCTCGTGTTGAGAGTCGCGGCGGTCACCGGATCGCTGACCGTCGGCACCAGGGCGTCCGCGGTGCGCACCGCGTCTGCGAGTTGATCGGCAGTCAGCGGCGTATCGTTGGTATTGAGGCGGACATCAAAGAGCTCGGCCGCTCGCCGCTCCACAGCCGCGGGCAGCCGCCGAGTCATGACGACAACGGGACGCGTCGGATCAGTCGCCGGTGACAAGGCTCAGCGGTGGATTGCGTCGGGCCTGAATCTTGTCTGCCGCGGCCACGATATTGTGCGCGAGTCGGGTAGACGCCGCATCGATCATCTTGCCATCCAGCTGCGCCGCCCCGCGGCCAGCCGCACTGGCTTCGTCCATGGCGCGCAGAATCCTGCGCGCGCGATCGATCTCCTCGCGGGTGGGGGTGAATACCTCATTCGCGAGCGGGATTTGCGACGGATGGATCGCCCATTTGCCCTCCACGCCGAGTGCTGCGGCCCGCCGCGCCGCGGCCGTGAACCCTTCGCCGTCAGCGAAGTCCCCGTAGGGTCCATCGATCGGGCGAAGTCCATACGCTCGGCAGGTGACGGTGACTTGGGCGAGGGCGGCGTGCCACGGATCGCCGGGGTAGTCGGGAGTCATGCCACCGATATTCGTAGTTCGCGCCCGCACACTGGCGGCAAAGTCGGCGACACCAAAATGGAGCGACTCGAGTCGGCGGCTGGATTGGGCAATCGAGTCGATATTCACCATCCCGAGAGCGGTTTCGATCAGCACCTCAATGCCAATCCGGTGCCGCACGCCGCGCGCTTCCTCCATCTGGGTGAGCAGGACGTCGACCAGATACACGTCGTCGGGCCTGCCGACCTTGGGGATGATCACGGTGTCCAGGTACTCGCCCGCGTCTTCGACGATATCGATGAGGTCGCGGTACATGAAAGGGGTGTCCAACCCGTTGACCCGAACCGAGATCGTCTTGCCCCGATCGCGCCACGGATGATCGCGCAATCCCTTCGCTGCCTGGGCCCGCGCGACCTCCTTCTCGGCGGGGGGAACCGAGTCTTCGAGGTCGAGGAACACGCAATCGGCATCGCTGTGGAGCGCCTTGGTAAACAGATCGGGCCGCGACGCGGGGACCGATAACACGCTGCGTTGCAATCGACGCGCTGGTCCCTCGGCACCCGGCTCGCTCATCGACTGGGACCCGTTTCCGCCGCCCGCATGCCGCATGCGCAGATCCCCTGTGGGTCCAGACCCGCCTTTCGATGCAATACCAAAGGGGGGCGGGCAAGCGCGCACGCCCGGTCCCCGCGTGCGCTCTTTGTCAGCGGACGAGCGCCTCGACCTCCGCCGCCTTACACCTGTTTTCGTGATCTGGATAGGCATGGCCGCAATGAATGCACTGCTCGCCGAAGCCTGTCCGCTTCCATACCAGGTAATACACTGCACGTTGGAGCGCGGCAATCCGCTCGTTGACCTGACGGGCGTCCGCGTCTGTGTTCGATGATGAAGGCATGGGGGGAAAATACAGGGGTCAGAGGGCGGGCGCTAATCGCGCCCGAGATGAGGAGACAGGGGAAAGGGGAAAGGAGACGGGCACTAATCCCTGCCGCCTAAAACCTGTAATTCCGCCATCGATGCTCGACGGGGTGCGGGCTCAGGCACGTTCGGTCCTTTAATCGTCCGCCACAGGATGTGGTTGAACAACGCCTCGTCCGCCCGATCGGCGTCGCTCAGGTCCAGCGACGCGGACTCGCGGGCTTCGGCGCCGGTCGCGGGGTTGCGCTCGTTGAGATCGATTTGCGGTGTCAGAGCAACGAACGGTTGCAGATCGGGCTTCGTCCCAAACGCATCGCGCAGCGGGCGGCCGAAATAGTCGTACGGCGAGAGCGCGCTCAGCCCGAGGATCTCCTCGATCGTTGCCAGCACGTCGGTGGTATTGGCGAATCGATGGATCACTCCGCCGCGGCTGTACGCCGAGACCGCGAGGAATGGCGACCGATGCGAGTCAACGTGGTCGGCGCCGTTCTGCGCATCGTCCTCGAGAACGAACACGACACTCGACGGCCAGAAAGGCGACTTTGACAGCGCCTCGATCATGCGGCCGAGGGCCAGATCGTTGTCGGCGACATAGGCGCGAGGGGTCCGAGCGCCGGCTTGCGCGCCGGCAGTGTGGTCGTTCCCCAAGTGCACGACCTCCAGCGCCGGCATCGATCCTTGCTGGCTGAACTGCTGCAATTCGGCGATCCACGCGTCGGCCCGACGCTGGTCCCGGACGTGCAGGTCGAACCCTGCAAACGCAGTGGCCGTGCGGGTCGCAAGCGCTGCCTTCGTCGGGATGGCGGGGGCTGGCAGCGTGTCGTTCACGGAACGGTTGCGCGGTTCGACGACGAACTCGCCATAGTCGCGCACCACGAGACCCTTTCGAATGGCCAGGTCCCAGATGTATCCCGCGGATGGTGCGGCGACGTCGTCGCCGTCGGGCGGTAGCGAATCGCGATTTGTCCCTTCGAAGTCATACGTGCGGCCGCGGCGCGAATACTGGGAGGGGACTGTCTTCTCGACGTAGTCCGTCGCGTAAGCGGCCGTCGACCAGTTGTGGCCATCGCCACTGACTTCCGCGTTCACGAAGAAGCGGTCCCAGAGTCCGAAGCGCTCCGCGAGTGCGTGATGGTTTGGCGAGACGGCTCGGGGGAAAAACACCAACGCGGTGTCCCCGTCTCCCCTGGGCATGTCACCAAAGACCTGGTCGTACGTCCGGTTCTCCTTGATGACGTAGACCACGTGCTCGAAGGGCGGATACAACGACCGCGGGTTGGCCGGTGGCGCTGGGCCATCCCAGCCGTTGAGGTGCGCGACGCGTGCTGTGTACGATGCGAGCTCTGCGAGTGCCGAGGGTGGGATGACCGTCAGAGTACCGGCGATCTGGCCCAGGGTATAGCCCTGAGGATTCGTGGGCTGCCCCGGGCGCGGACCCAACTGGGCGTTCGGCCCTGTGCCGCGACCCTTCCCGTTGATGGCCAGAAGCGTATCGCCGCGAGTCGCGAGGACCGCCGAGGGGTACCACCCGACCGGGATGCGGCCGACCGGGACCGCACCGCCAGGAGGTGTGCGTCCACCCAGGCGGAACACGGCGATCGCGTTGTTGTCGGCCTCGGCTACGAACAGACGGTTGCCATCCGCCGACATTGCGAGCCCGTCCGGCGTGCTGCCCTCGCGCGTTGGTGATGCCGGCGCATCGCTCAGCCAGGCGATGACCGATCGTGCCCGGGTATCGATTACGTCGATGCGATCCGTGCTCGCCGAGGCCACGAAAAGGCGACTCTGATCGGGCGAGAACACGAGCGCAGAGGGGTGACGCGAAACGCGAATCCGGCCAGCTCCAACGAGCGTGTCGCCGCTCCCGGGGCCAAACACGGAGACGGTGGTTCCACCCCACGCTGACACGTAGACCGTGCCGTCACGAGACACGGCGATTCCGTAGGGATATCGCTCCGTTGCGAGGCGTTGCACCACGCGCCCCGTGGCCAGATCCACCACGGCGAGTGCATCGCCCAGGTTTTCTGCGACGTAGAGCGTCCGCCCGCTAGGCGACAGCGCAATGCCGGCCGGGTACCGAGTGCCCGAACTGTGTGCCGGCTTCTCCGCGAGCACGACGCTATCGGCAAGGGCGGCGCGCCCCTCGCTCCATGTGTAGCGGTACACGACGTCCTGGTTCCCTCCGGATGCGTAGAACGCGCGGCCGTCGGGAGCGAAGACGAGTCCAATGAACGCCGCGGGCTGACTCAGCGTCTGCAGGACCGCGCCGCTCGAACGATCGATTACCTGTACCCCCTGCTCGCGCCATCCGTCGAGCAGCAGGACAACACGCGTGCTGTCGGGTGACAACACCGCCGCCAACGGGAAATTCCCGACGTCGTACGAACGCCCTGCGGGATCGAGCCGAACCCCGGTCGGAAGCCGACCGGGAGCGAGCGTCGCGGTCATCTGCTCGTCGCGCCCCGGTTGGCCGCCATGAGAGCACCCTCCCAGGAGGAGGACAGCGGCGACCAGCGGGACCGAAATTTCACCGAATCGCATGGGACAGGGGGCAGAAGGGGGCCATGGCTCCCGGTGTGTGCAAGGCGGCGGCCGGCTGGCGTCTCCCCAACGTAAGCAATGCGGCGGGGCCGTGGAGTCTTGTACGGCCATCTGCCGTCAACGCCAGGAGAAACGATATGCGTCCGCCTCGTGTCCGGCTAATCAGCGCTGTCATTTGTTGCACGGTCGTTGCCGCCGCGCCGCGCGCGGCGAGGTCGCAGGGGATGGTCGTGGTCCGACCCCCTGTCTGCCAACCGGCGCCGTGTACACAGAACGTTCCCTGCGTCATGCCTCGGTGCGTCCTGCCAATCCGGCCCGAGGTGGTCCGGAGCTCGAGTCACGTCCGCGCCGAGCTCGTCGACCACGTGCTGCGATACGAGGTCACCGAGACATTCGTCAATCGGGGCGTGCGCCTCGGCGAGGCCGACTATCTGTTTCCCCTGCCCGCGGGCGCAGCCTTCCAGGATCTCAAGCTGTCGATCAACGGCGAGCTCGTCGCCGGCGAGGTGCTCAATGCGCCACAAGCCCGGGGCATCTACGAAGAGATTGTGCGTCGCCAGCGAGACCCCGCGCTCGTGGAATGGATGGGGATGGGGCTGCTGCGCGCTCGGATTTTCCCTATCCAGGCTGGCGAAGAAAAGACCGTGGTCGTGCGATTCCAGACAGTCGCACGCCGCGAGGGTGACGCGCTCCGGATCGACTACACGCGCCCGAGCTCGGGCTGTCAGCCGGGTCAAATGCCCTGCCAGCCCGTACTGCCGATCAGTGGGGGTATGGCGCGCTCAGGTGGCGGCTCAGACGAGCACGGCGGCGAGGACCGCAATGGGTTCACGCTCACCTACCGATCGTCGGATGGATTCGGTACACCCTATTCGCCGACCCACTCGCTCGCGACGGAGCGCGACGGCGACCTGCGCACCGTGCGCATCGAAGGTGATGCCTCGGACATCACGATTCTCCTTCCGATTCCGCACTCGACGGCGGCCGCGGTCAGCATGCTTCCCTTCGCACCGGGCGATGGTCCGGGCTTCGCGCTCATTACGGTTTCGCCGCCGGTCGTGCACGTAACTCCGACGCCACGCGACGTGACGTTTGTGCTCGACGTCTCGGGCTCGATGTCGGGACGCAAGATCGAGCAGGCGCGTGCAGCAGGTCGCGATCTGCTCGCGACGTTGACGCCGCGAGACCGCTTCCGGCTCATCGACTTCTCGACGGACGTTCGTACCTTCCGCGACGAATACGAAACGGCCACGCCGGAACACGTTCGGGAGGCGGAGCAGTATCTCGATCAGCTCGAAGCGTACGGATCTACCAACATCGAAGGCGCGTTGCGGCGCGCGCTCGAGCACCCGGTCGATGATCGTGAGCCTCATGAGTCCGATGGCGCGGAGCACCTGCCCATCGTGTTGTTCATGACGGATGGAGAGCCGACGATCGGCGAGCAGTCACCGGACGCGTTGGTTGCGCAGGCATCGCGCGAGCTGGGTCACGCTCGACTGTTCACCTTTGGCCTCGGCGCCGACGTGAACACTTCGTTGCTCGAGCAACTGGCGCTGCAAGGGCGTGGCACTGCGCAGTTCGTGCGACCGGACGAGTCGGTGGAGCGCGCCGTCTCCATCGTGGCTCACCGGTTGGCCGATCCGGTGATCACCGACGTGGCACTCCACGCCGACGGCGTGCGTCTCACGGAAATGCTTCCGGAGGAGATGGTTGATCTGTTCGCCGGCCAGGACCTGGTGTTGCTGGCGCGGTATCAGGGCAGTGGCCCGGCACATTTGCGATTCACGGGTCGCACGGCGACGGGTCCGATCAGCTGGACGTCGGACGTGACGTTCCCCGATCGCGAGCGTGCCAATCCGTTCGTCGCGCGGCTCTGGGCGACTCAGCGGATCGGATTTCTCGAGGCCGCCCGCCATAAGTCTGGTGCGTCTCCGGAGATCGATGCGGAGCTGCGGTCACTCGGTGAGCGATTCGGGATTCCGACCGAGCTCACGTCGTACCTCGTCCGCGAGCCCGCCGTGGCCATGACGCCGCAGCCGATGGACGGTACGAGCCGGTTTCGGCAGGACGCGGCGGGCGCGGTTCCACTGGCGGCTCCCGCTCCGACGATCGAGAACGCCTTGCAAGACCACAAGGGAGATGGGCTCCGGTTAGAGACACAGGTCGTCACCGGCACCGCCACAACCGTGTCGAGCGCAAACGGAGCGAGTGTAAATGGCTCGCCGACCGCGGCGTTTGCCAGGGCGAAGGCTGCCGCTGCCGAGCGTGCGGCGACGACGCTTGCGGCCGCCGATTCGTCCGCGACGCTCGCCGTGGGAGCGGATGGGGCCCGACCCAGCGCACTCCAACACGCCGGCGACCGGACGTTCGTGCTGCAGGACAGCGTTTGGAAGGACACGCGGTATCACGACGGCATGCGGCTCGTGCGGGTCCAGGCCTTCTCGACGGCGTACTTTACGCTGTTGCAGGCCGTGCCGGACCTGCGGTCCGCGCTCGCGATCGGGGAGCGCGTGATGGTGGCGGGTCGCCAGGTGGCGGTGGAGGTCAGCCCGGTTGGGTTGACGCAGCTGTCGGACTCGGACGTGGCTGCTGTCCAGGCCGCATGGTGAGTTCGTCGCATGGGTGACATCGAGCGGTTGTTTCACACGTACCATGCACCACTCGTGCGTTACCTGACGCGCCGGCTGGGCGACGCCGACTGGGCAGAGGAGGTCGCGCAGGAGACGTTCCTGCGCGCCCTCCGGCAGGAGACGATCGTGAATGAGCGAGCCTGGTTGTTCGCGGTTGCGACGAACCTCGTGCGCGACGAAGCACGCAAAGACGCTCGTCGTCGACGGCACCTGGCCTTATTGGCCGAACAGGAGCGAGAGTCGGCGAGCGAGCCCGAGGTCACGACGTTGGAGCGAGCGCAGGAAGCGGCGCTCGCTCGGCGGGCGGTCGATTCGCTGGCGGAACGCGATCGGTTGGCGCTCTTGATGCGCGAGGAAGGGTTGGACTATCACGAGATCGCCGAGGCGCTCGGCCTCTCCGTGGGGTCGGTCGGTACGACGCTCGCACGTGCGCGGCGTCGACTGGCCGATACGTACGACGCGTTGCAGCGAGAGGCAGACGCGCGCCACGCGCGTCGAGGTGGTTATGCTGGAGCATGAGGGAAATTCCGTGAACGGACACGCGAATGAGGCGGGCGCGCGCCACATCGACGAGGGCACGGTACACGCCTGGCTCGACGGACAGCTCTCTGCCGATGAGGCTGCGCGCGTCGAGCGGCATGTTGCGGCATGTGGCGCGTGCTCGGCGCTGGTCGCGGAGGCCCGCGGGCACGTCGCGGCGGCAACGCGCATCCTCAACTCGCTCGAATGGAGTGCCGACGCGGGTGGTCCCGCAAGCGCACCGGTGGTCGCACCAGTGGCAGCTGCGCATCGCGGCTGCGATCGTGGTGATGGCCATGGGTACCGCGGTGTTCCTGCGAGGGTCGCATAGTCCGTCGAGTGCGGCACATGACGAGCGTCCACTGGATCGAGTGGCGGGACCCGCGGTCCAATCGGCGCCCAGCGCCAGTATCGTGGCTCCGCAGCCCGAACTGTCGGAACGCGCCCTCAAGCCGGAGAAGAAGTCCAGCGCAACGCGTCCCCGGCAGAGTGTTCGTGAGGCTGAGACCGACGCCGTGCGCAGCGACAGCACGCGCATACCGCCCATGGCACCGTCCCCACTCGCCAACGGGGCTCGCGCCAGGGAGCTCGTCCCACCGGTGCCTGCCTCGGGTGTCGACACGAGTGGAGTGCCTGCGGTTGCGACCGCGCCCACCATCGAGAACTCGTTGCAGGCGCAGGCCCCACTCGCGGCGCGTGCCGTCGCAGCTCGCCGCGTCACGGGTCGAGTGGTGGACGGGGAACAGCGCGCCCCGGTGGCAGCCGCAGAGGTGGTGATCCCCGGCACCATCATCGGCCAAAGCACGACCGACAGCGGCACGTTCAACATCACAGTGCCCGCCGACGCCAAGTCTCTCATGGTGCGCCGGATCGGCTATCTGGCCGAGAACGTGCCGCTCACTCCTGGAACGACCGATTACACCATTCCACTCAAGAGGGACGTGCTCCGACTGGAGTCACAGGTAGTGACTGGCGCGGCCAGCACCATCGGTACTCAGAACGCCGCGACTGCGGCGAAGGTGATGGCCGCGCCACAGAACGCCGGCGAGTCTGGTGGTGGTCTTCGGATCGCGCTCGCGGGCTCACAATGTCAAGGTCGGGTCGTGCGCGTGGCGACGGGCGCCGAGGGATTGGGACTCGGCGACTCGACCGAAGCACGGTTGACGTCGACGCCGAGCCAGAGTCTCGATCAAACGGGCTTTGACGTTCGACTCGTTCCCGATACGGCCTCCGCACCCGCCGGCAGTTGGCAGCCGATCGGACGCGATTCTGCCCTCGTCAAGCTTCAAGGGCCACGTGCCGCCACGCAGACGCGGGTGGCGTGCGGCGGCGATTAACCGTAATCAGGCACCATGCGGGCGGTGATGCAGAGCGACGCATGCGTCGCCCCTACCCGCCGGTTCACGAGGGTTGTGCGGGCGGTAAAGCGAGGGCGACGCACGGCGTCGCCCCTACCTTGTGGGTTGGAAGTAGGAGGCGTCGGTCTGTTCGAAGCGGGCGCCGAGCCAATGCACCGCGACATAGATCTCCGTGGCGCCGACGGCCAGGCCGGAGAAAATCGCGGCCAGGAGCGTAGCGGGAGATGGCATCCCGTCGCTCGACAATCCGACCAGTATCCCCGCGACCGTGACCGTCGGCAGAGCGAGCACCGCGGTCAGCGCGATCAGGCTCGCGCCGAAGCCGAGGAGGCGCTGGCCGATGACCTCCAGTCCGCCCATGCTGCTCGCGCCAATGCGAGCCCACTCGGGGAATAGCAGCGCCGCCGCATTCTGGATCAGAAAGCTGGCGCCGTTGATCAGCGGCAGGACGGCAATCGCGACCGCGAACATTGCGAGGTTGCTGGGGAAGGATATCGGGAACAGCGATAGTGGACCGCCCCCTTCGTCGATTGGCGTGCTTGCCAGGAAGATGTAGCTCGCCGCGAGCAACGCCCATTGGACCAGCGTGAGCGCAAGTGTCGACAATGCGATCTCGGCAAATACGAGGACGGGCCCACGCAGCGGGTACGTCCGCAGCATGTCAATGTAGAGGAGATCCTGCCGCAGGTCGTTCCGCACGGCAAGCGGGCCCAGGACGATCAGAAACATCGCGGCGACGAACGCCAGAGTTCCCAGGAGAACCGCGCCACCCGAGGCCGGACTGCCCGGAAGCAGACCGATCTCGCGGGTCGCCATCACGAACGCCGCCAAGCAGAACGATACCCAGAGGCCGGTGCGCAGTCGCACGCCGCGAATGAGCGCGACCGTGTTCTTCCACAAAAGCGCGACCGCGGGGTCGCCGATCGGCGCGAGCGGGAACAGAGCCCGCCGGGGGCGGGGGACGATCGCCGGAGCCCGGTCGAAGCGCACCGCTGCCATCGAGCCGCTGATCTTGTCGACCATGCGCGGTGTGGGGAGGGCCGCGCCGGCCCTCCGAGCTCAATGTGCCGCGAGCTGTTCGGCACGGCGCGCCGACGCTTCGACCGCCGCATCCTCGAACACGGCATCCGCGCGCACCACCCACAGGATGTGCACGACGAGTAAGGCGACCGCGGGCCCGATGGCCACGAGCCAGGCGGGGGACGTTTCGGCGTACGACGGCGCGACCGCGACCCGGAACGGCGCGAGCACCTCGTACGGAAGGGGACTGCGGAATGCCATCCAGACCTGCGTGAGCGCGCGGGGCACCTCGTCGATCGCACGGACACCTGGCCACGCACGCACGGCCGTAAATAGCAGCACCAACAGGCCGGCGACGACGATGAGGACCGGGATCGCGTTGCGCCGGAGACCGCGCCCTCGCTCCGCCGCACCGGCGCGCACCAAGGCCGCAGCCATCTGGTGTAGTGACATCGTACAAAAGAGCACCCAGAGCGAGACGACCCGTAGTGCGGGTGTGAGCTGCGACCCAGCCCGGCGAGCGAGCACCGTGATCAGCACTGCGCTGATCGAGCAGTCCGACTTGCGAGCGCGCAATCTTGTACAGCACGAGCGTGCGCCGCCGGATCGGCGCGGGGAAGAGCAACTGAACCTCGGCTGGCGTGAATGCCAGTGCGGTGTTGGTGCTACCGAGCAACCACCATTTGGCCGTGATCAGCGCGATTGCGCAGGTGCTCAGCAGCTGAATGCCTCCTCCGACTGCGTCGCCCGAATGACTCGGGCCCAGTGGATTGGGGACATCGACCGTTGAGCCGCCAGGACGATGCAGCAGGAGCAGCAGGTACGCGCATCCAACCGCAACGGCCAGGACGTACCGGGGAGACCTGAGCCGTCGCAGCTGCGACGCGGCCCGGTTGTGCAGGGTGCGCGCGCTAAGGTAAGCGAACGCTGAAAGGGTACCACTCACGCGGCCGGCGCGTCTCCCGTCAAAGCCAGGAAGACGTCCTCCAATCCGCGACCGGCGAGCTCAGGGCGTTCAGCCATGACGTTGGCCATCGTGCCGTACGCGACGCGACGCCCCCGCTGGAGCACCAGGATGTGTGTGCAGAGCTCCTCGACGAGGTGCAGCAGATGGGAGCTGAGCACGACCGCAGCGCCGGTCCGTGCTCGGTGCGCGATGGTCGCTTTCATTTTGCGAATGCCCGCGGGATCGAGCCCAGTCAGTGGTTCGTCCAGGATGAGCACCGACGGTGAGTGGAGCAATCCGCATGCGATCGCCAGTTTCTGCCGCATCCCGCGCGATAATTCCGCCGGAAGCGCATGCCGCTTGTCGAGTAGCTCGAGCTCGGCCAGCAGCGGGCCGACGCGATCGGCTGCATCCGCGACGTTATACAAACGAGCGATGAATCGCAGGTGTTCGTCCACGCTCAAGTACTCGAACAGCTGTGGCTCGTCGGGGATGAAGGCCAGGGCCGCCTTGGCTCGCCGCGGATCGATCGCGAGGTTCGCACCGGCGACCTGTATTGTCCCGCGCGTCGGAATGGCGATGCCACAGAGGCTGCGCAGGGTGGTGGTCTTGCCGGCGCCATTGGGCCCGATGAGCCCCATGACGTCGCCGGGGGCCACGGAAAACGACAGGTCGTCGACCGCGACGACGTCGCCAAACAGCTTGGTCAGTCCCGAAACCTCGATCACGCCGGAAATCTAGACAGATTGCCCTGTTTGTTCGTCGACCGAGTGGCCGGCGGGACGTATGCCTCATCCCTACGCCACGCCGCTGGAGGTGCTCTCGTTGGACGCTCGGGCGGGCGTCTTCGTATCGGCCCGAGACGTGCCACCACGGCAGGCGACGCATTGCGTCGCCCCTACCCGCCGTGGTTCGGGTCCGAGACGTGCCACCACAGGATCTGCCTATCTATTAGGATGCAGAGTGATCCCTGACTCCCAGACGCCGGCCGTGGGCCGCATCGCAGCCATACAAGGTGCTTTGCTCTCGGTTCTTCGCATCGTTGTGGGCTTCCTGTTCATTTGTCACGGAGCGTCAAAGCTCTTCAACGTGCTCGGCGGCTCAATGGGCAGTGGCCGGGCGGCCGTCACGGGTTCGCTGCTCTGGTTCTCCGGCATCATCGAATTCGGCGGCGGTATCCTCTTGCTGGTGGGCCTGCTCACGCAGGTGACCGCGTTCGTGATTGGCGTCGAGATGGTCATCGCGTATGCCCGCGTACATGTGCCTCGTGGTCCGTGGCCACTGGTCAACCGCGGCGAGCTTGCGCTGGTATACTGCTTTCTGCTGTTCTACTTGGCATCGGTCGGTGGAGGCCCACTTTCGCTCGACCAGATGATCGCCAACCGCCGGCGTCTGAGGGGGTAACGCGGGACCGCTCAATGGCGGCGAAGCACGGAATCACGGGATCAATATGCGCCGCGACGGCGGCACCACACCTGGAGAAGACACGGATGCCGAACGAGAAGACGACGGACCCGGAGCGGCCGGCACCGCTGGCGGTAGGAACGCGAGCTCCGGAGTTCACTTTGCGCAGCACGCCCGATCAAACCGTGTCGTTGTCGGATTTCCGCGGACGTCCGGTGATTCTCGCGTTCTACCCCGCCGATTGGAGTCCGGTATGTGGTGACCAGCTGTCGCTGTACAATGAGGTGCTTGGCGAGTTCCAGCGATTCGGTGCGGAGCTCGTGGGGATCTCTGTGGACGGCGCGTGGTCCCACGCTGCCTTCGCACAGCAGCGACACTTCCACTTCCCTCTGCTCGCGGATTTCGAGCCGAAGGGAGGAGTGGCGCGGTTGTACGGGGTGTATAGCGAGAAAAGCGGCCTCAGCAACCGCGCTCTGTTCGTCATCGACGCGGACGGCACGATCCAGTGGAGCTACGTGTCGCCGATGGGGGTCAACCCGGGCGCCGATGGCATTCTCGACGCACTCGAATCGCTGTCGGGCGGCGAGGCCGCTCCGGCTGACAGCGATGCGGGAGGGACGGTCCAGCGACGTTCTGCCCAACCCGCGGCGGCACCGCCGGAGGAGCGAGCTCGGTGAGCCCACTGCGCTCGGCGGTCTCCGACCAGGACCACGTGCGGGGCGATCGGTCCGCGCCCGTCGTCCTCGTTGAATACGGGGATTTCGAGTGTCCGCATTGCGCGAAGGCGTACGGTGTGGTGAAGGCGCTCGAGCGGCGCTTTCGCGATCGGTTGTGCGTCGCGTACAGGCACTTCCCGCTGACGCAGGCCCATCCCCATGCGGAGCACGCGGCGGAAGCGGCCGAAGGCGCCGGAAACCAAGGGCGCTTCTGGCCTATGCACGACGCGATCTATGAGCATCACGATGCCCTCAATGACGCCGATCTCGTCGCGTATGCCGAAGGGGTCGGTGTGTCGGCTGACGTGATCACCGACGCGTGGCTCACTCGCCGGTACGCCGCGCGTATCCGTCAGGATTTCCTCGGCGGAATCCGAAGCGGCGTGAACGGCACACCGAGCTTCTTCATCAACGGTGCGAAGTACGAGGGGGATTACGACCTCGCCTCGATGAGTGAAGCTATCGAGGGGGAGTTGCTGGCACGATCCGAGGGCTAAACGCCCGGGTCTACCCCCTAGCCACTGCCGGATCTAGCAGCGCCCTGTGCCAGGCGCGCCCCACCACGGTCTCGAAGCGAGAGCGCCAGTCCCCGGCCGTTGCGATCGTTGCGTCAAAGACGGGCGTGGCGGTGGTGATCGCCCCGGACGCGCTGAGCGCGGTGAACTCATCACGGGTAACGGTGTGAATTTGACCGGAGCCGTCCCGATAGTGGACCTGTCCGGCGCTCACGATTGTCGTGCCGAGCGTCGATTGCAGCGCCTGCAGGGTGCGAAAGAGCCCGTCAATCGAGCAGCCGGAGGCGTACGCGTCGGTTTGATCGACACCGATGGCGAGGAAGCGATCGTCGCGCCACGCCCGCGCGCACGTCAGCGGGTGTCCATGTGCTTGCCAATGCTGGAGATACTGATCGACTTCGCTCAGCAGCGGCTCGGCATCCCGACCGGGAAGCGGGCGGCTAGAGGAGAAGATCCACACCCGCGCGGACGCAGGCAGCGTTTCAAATGGGACAAGACTCATGTAGGGAAGGTATCAATCGTGGGGCCCAAGGGTGAGTGGCTCGGGGGGACCAGACGCTACCGCTATGTGTCGCTACCCTCGCCCTTGCTCACGGCACGTCGCAACGCACCTTCCAACTCGGGGTATTGAAAAGCGAACTGCGACTCGGAGAGTGTGCGGGGAAGGACGCGTTGGCTGGCGAGGAGCGCGGCGTCCGCGAGCTCGCCGAATGCCAATCGCAGGGCGAAAGCGGGGATGGTCGCGACGGTTGGACGTCGCAGCACGTGGCCGAGGGTCTTGGCGAATTCGCCGTTCGTCACCGGTGATGGCGACGTGACGTTGATCGGGCCCGATACAGCGCCGTTCTCCAAACCGTAACGAATGACGCGGATCGCGTCCTCTCGGGCGATCCAACTCATCCACTGCGTTCCGGGACCGATCTTGCCACCAGCTCCCAGCTCGAATGGGGGCAGCATCTTCGCGAGCGCGCCGCCCGCGCGCGACAGCACGATACCAAATCGCGCGTGCACCGTCCGAATCCCGGCGTTCCGAGCAGGTTCGGCTGCCGCCTCCCAGGCACGCCCCACGTCCGCCAGAAAGCCGGAGCCCAAGGGACTGCGCTCGTCGAGGACTTCGTCGCCCCTGTCACCATAGATGCCGACCGCAGAGGCCACGAGGAATACCTGCGGCAACGGGCGAACCTGGACGAGCGTGCGGGCCAGGAGCGCTGTGCTATCAACGCGGCTGCTCCTGATTGCACGCTTGTACTCCGTCGTCCAGCGGGTGTCTACCGGAACGCCTCCCAGGTGGACAACGCCTTCGATCCCGTCGAGCGCCCTGGGATCGAGCAGGCCCCGTTCGGGATCCCAGCGAATGGCGCCCGGAGCGGCGCGTGCGTCTCCCCGCACCAGGGGCGTCACCTCGTGGCCTCCCGAACGGAGCGCCGGGACCAGTGCCGACCCGATCAGGCCGGCACTGCCTGTCACGGCGACGTGCATCGCCGCCGAGCCTTATGGTGTGTTGCCGTTCCCTGAGCCCTGATCCCTGACACCTGATCCCGCTGTTTGGGGATTCGAGTCCCGCAACCGCAGCGCCTCCCGCTTGATTCGCGTCAGCATCGCATTCAGCCCGACCTCGCGTGCTCCGAGACCAATGCTGTCCATCATCTGACGTGCGAAATCGGCGGGGATTGCGAGGGCGGTCGCAGCAGGCTGGTCATTCACGGCTGACAACACAATCGCGAGGAACGCGGCGACCGTCGGGGAGCGCCGGACGTCGACGTCAGCGTAGAAGTGCAGCGTGCCATCGTGCACGCATCTCGGGGAAGAGATCCACCCGCGTCTGGCACTCGGGGACGGTATACGCGCTGCGGTCCAGGTCGCGAAACCGCTCCGGCAGCGGCTCCAACTTTCGCGAGTACTGCAACAGGGCCTGCATCTTGTCCTCGCGGGACAGCGCCCGAAAGTACTTGAGCACGCGCTCGACCGAGGGTGGCACCGCGCTCGGTGACTCGTTCGGCATGAGAAAAAGCTAATGCGCATCACGATCATCACAGTGGGCTCGCGTGGGGACGCGCAGCCGTATACGGCGCTCGCGGCTGGCCTGGCGCGACGCGGGCACGAGGTAACGCTGGCGACGCACGCGATTTTCCGCCCACTCGTGCAAGCCGCTGGCGTCGCCTTCGCTCCCATCGCCGGTGATCCCGCCGCAATCGTCGCGGCGGCGGATCGTTGGCTCGTGACGGGACGCGCCCGAGACGCCCTCCCGGGCATTCGCTATTTCATTCACGCCCACGGCCCGCTGCTCGATGCGATGCTGGCTGACTACTGGCGAGTGGCGCAGGGGACCAATGTGCTCGTCTATTCGAATGTGGCATTCGCAGCCTGGAGTGTGGCCGAGCGACTGGGGGTGCCGGGGATCGCGGCCGGGCTGCAGCCGCTGCACCGCACGCGTGCGTTCCCATTCATCGGTGTGCCAAGTCGCTTGGCACTCGGACCGGCGCTCAATGAGGCGACGTACGCGCTGGCGGGGCGCCTCGTGTGGGAGTCGCAGCGACGACGCGTGACGGCGTGGCGCACACGCGTGCTCGGTCTGTCACCAGCGCGGTGGCGAGGTCCCTTTGGCAAGCCGGAGGCCGATGGTGCGGGGCCGCCGGCGATCTACGGATACAGCCCGCTAGTCGTCGACCGGCCCGCCGACTGGTCCTCCAGCGTCCACGTCACGGGCTACTGGACACTGCCGCTCGAGCGCGATTGGCGACCGCCGCCGGCACTGGAGCGCTTTCTCGATGCCGGGCCGCGCCCAGTCTACATCGGTTTCGGGAGCATGACGCCTCACAGGGCGGAACGGCTGACGGCCATTGCGGTTGAAGCGCTCGCCCTTGCCGAGCAGCGAGGGGTCCTGTTGAGCGGGTGGGGGGAGCTGGGGTCAGGTACTCTGCCTGACACGGCGTTCGCCGTGCGCGACGTGCCGCACGAATGGCTCTTCCCGCGCATGGGAGCGATCGTGCACCACGGAGGGGCTGGCACAACGGGCGCGGCGCTACGAGCGGGCGTGCCGTCTGTGGTCTCGCCCCTGGGATTCGACCAACCATACTGGGGCGCGCGCGTTGCCGCGCTCGGCGTCGGGCCCGAGCCGGTCCCTCGACGAAGGCTTACGGCCCTGGGTCTTGCGCAGGCGATCGATCGCGCGGTGCGCGGTGGCGAGATGCGGTCGCGTGCGGCCGCGCTGGGCGAGCGTCTGCGCGCGGAACGCGGGATCGACGCCGCTGCGCAGATCATCGAAGGGTCTCTAGTTTAGCGAAAGGTGCCGTCGTCGTACGCGGCGGCGAATTCCCGCCAATAGCCATAGGTGACGTCGGCGTAGTGGCAGGAGTAATCGATGAGCGGCCGGACCCAGGCCGTGCTATGGCCGAAGGCCACCCATTCGTCTGCCCCGGCCGACCCGTCACGGCAGGCACTTCGGAGCTGTGCCCAGGCGACGACTTCGCCCATCACGCGGAGCGCATCGGCGAGGCGGCGCGGCTTGCTGCGCGCGTTTTCGAGCGCCAGCCGATCTTCGACCGGTTGCAGCTCCCGCAAGATGTACGACGTGTGACCCATCCGCACCGAGTTGAGCAGGGCTGGCGAGACAGCTTGCACTCGACGCTGGATCGTGACGACACGATCGGCCTGGGAGCCCCAACGGGGTTGCCGCGTATCCACGTTCGCCGCGAGCGCCGACGGCGCGGCTTCCTTGAGGTCGAGCAGCGCGTGACCCATGCGGCCGCCATGGCCCTCGACCAGCACGGCAAAGCGTCGCAGGCCGAGACTCCCGGTACCGGCGATGCGACGAGCCACGTCGAGCACTCGGAAGAAGTGCGGCAGCTCTCGACATACCCGCGCGTTCGCAAGCGCGCGAGCGACTGCCTCCTTGCCATCACGCGAGAGCGGCAGGGCGTGTATCCCATCGATCTTGAGGCGTCGCCTGCCGCGGGAGACGGTGGTACGCGAATCGATCAGCTCGGCCTGCGTCCGACGCTTCACTCGCTGGAGCAGACGCTTGACGAGCCCGCGCGCTGTCGAGCGCTCGACCCAGAGCGCCTTGCCGGCCATCAGCGCGTGGCTGTATGCCAGGCGACCCTGATGTACGAGCGAACGCGCCTCCGCTGCGGGCAGCCCTATCGTGCGGGCCGCCAGCAACGTGCTCACGGCGAAGCGCGCGAGGTCACAACCTGCCGGCGCCAAGGCAGCTTCGTCGAAGTCGTTGATGTCGAAGTACGCGAGTCGGTTCTCGCCTTTGTAGCTGCCGAAGTTCTCGAGGTGGAGGTCGCCGCACGCCCAGGTCAATGGCGTCCGATCCAGGCTGGAGCGAGGTGGCCAATCTGCGTAGAACAGGTGGGCGGTGCCGCGGAAGAAGCCGAAGGCATCCTGTCGCATCCGCGCGTACTTGATCGCGAGTCGGTCCGGCTCGCGATCGGCATTGAACTGGCGCAGGCGCGCGATAAGTGAGGATGCCATGGCGCTACTACACGGACGAACGGCTATGCCAGCCGGTCAGCGGCCCATCGATCACGCACCGTTGCGCCATTGCGGACCAAAAGACGATCGGACGCGATCTGGGGCCCGCGCTACAGCGCTCGCTCTGGGCGACTCGCGCCGTCGTCGCGTCCCGCGCTCATCACGACGGTGACGGCGCCCGAACGTGCGAGCGAGACGCCGAGGGCGTCCAGGCGCGTGAGCATCCCCAGGGTGATCGCCTGCTGGGCATCCATGAATGCCCCGTAGCTCGGTGACAAGACGGTAAATACCGTCTCCACGCCGATCCCTCCGCCTGTAGGGACCGTGATGTGTGAGCGCTCAAACCGGACTCGGGGCGCCGCCTCCACGGCCTCGCGGAATATCAATGGCACACGGGCAATCGCCGCGGGCGGTGCCGCTTGGTCGAGCGTGATGGTGAGGGTCGACGTTCGCTCTCGTAATCGCCGAAAGTTGCGAATGCGGCTCTTGAGCAAATCGGCGTTGGAGAACACGATCTGCTCGCCCGTGGTGGACCGGACGCGGGTGGACTTGAGGCCAATGTGCTCGACCGTGCCGCTCAGGTTGTCGACGGTAATCGAATCGCCATCGACGAAGGGCTTATCGACGACGATCGACAATGCCGCAAAGAGATCGCCGAGGATGTTCTGCACCGCGAGGGCGAGCGCGATGCCGGTGACTCCCAGTCCGGTGATGAGCGTGGTCACGCGGACGCCGAGACTGTCCAGCCCCACAAGCAGCAGCAGGATCCACAGCACGGCCCGCATGAAGATCCCGAGCGCCGCGACCGTCGTGCGACTCGCCGCGATGCCGCCCTCGCCATCGGCCAGCGCGGACTGCCGTGTCACGTAGCGGGTCAAGAGGACCTTGACCAGGCCGTCGCACCACAGCCCGAGCTGGAACAGCAAGGCGATGATCGTGAAGGCCCGCACAGTCGCATCGACGCGCGGTGGCAGCGTCAAATAGAGCGACCCCGCCGCGAGGCCGAGAGCGAGCAGGAACACCGCGTTCGTGCGGCGGACGAAATCGGCCGCGACATGATCCGCGCTGCCCACGCCGTGCGAGACGTGGCGCAAGCGACGCGCCGTGAGATTCCGCGCGATCGTCAGTGTGAGCGTCACGGCGACGAAAATCGCCACGGCGCTCAGCCACTCGCGGAGCGTATTATGGTAGTATTGCCAATCGAGCATGGAACTACAGGGACCAGGGACTAGGGATCAGGGGTCAGCGAACTAACCTAGCACGCGGTGGCGGCGCGGCCACCGGCTCTACGGTTTGTCCCCGACCCCTAACCCCTGACCCCTGATCCCGCAGTCAATGTCCCCGCGCTTCCAGCCCTCGCGAGCGCTTGCGATCGTGCGCGATGCGCTCGCGGGCCCGCGTGTCGGGCCGCTGGCGGATCTCCCACTCGCGGTGTGCGTCGCACGCGTCGCAGTTGCCACACCACCAGTCGGCATCGGCGGGCTCGCCGAAGTACTCGAGGATCACTCGCGTGCGGCACTGCGTTGTCTGACAGAAGTTGATCACGGCGCGCAGCTTGTCCTGATCGCGGGCACGCCGCTCCTCGTAATCGATCAGATCATCGCGGAGATCGACCTGCGTGAGGTTCCCGGTCAGCCGTTCCCAACTCCCGCCGCGGTGTTCGCGGACGAGTCCGTGCCGTTTGAGCAGGGCAAACACGATGCGCGCCTTGCGCCGCGGTACAGCCGACTGATCGGCGATGTCGTCGATCGGGACTGGCGTGTTCGGAGGGTGTCGCTCGAGCGCGAGCGCCACCCGGGCGGCTTCCTCCACTTCGGGATACTTCCCACCGAGGAAGTACGATTGAATGCGTCGATCCTCGACCCGATACAGCATTGTGCAGACCGCCGGCTCGCCGTCCCGGCCGGCCCGGCCCGCCTCCTGATAGTACGCTTCCAGCGACCCCGGGAAGTGATAGTGAACGACGAATCGGATGTCCTTCTTGTCTATGCCAAGACCGAACGCGTTGGTCGCGATCATGACCTTGACTTCGTCGGCCATGAAACGCTCCTGGGCCATCTTGCGATCGACGGCGGCCATCTTGCCGTGATACATCCCGACGGACTCATCGCGACTGCGCAGACGCTGATGGATCCGTTCGGCCTCCTTGACGGTCGCGACGTAGATTACGCCGGAGCCGGCATTCGTGCGCAGAAGGGTGTCGAGGGTCGTGTCCTTCTCGCCGACGTTGACGGTGCGACGAATCTCGAACCGAAGGTTGGGTCGCGCGAATCCGGTCACGATCACGAACGGATTGCGCATGCCCAGCTGCCGGGCGATGTCTTGGCGCACCTCGCTGGTCGCGGTCGCCGTCAGCGCGACGACGGGTGGGCGGCCGAGCCGAGCGGCGACCGACCCGAGTGTGAGGTAGTCGGGGCGGAAGTCATGGCCCCAGTGACTCACGCAATGAGCCTCATCGACGACGAACAGATTAACGTGGCGGGTGAGCAGCTGTTCGAAGAAGTCGCGATCCTTGAAACGTTCCGGCGTGACGTACAGGATGTCACCCTGCCCCGATCCGATCTGGTGGTGGGCAGCCCGCGTCTCCGGGTTGGTGAGGTGCGAGTGCATGGCGACCGCGTCGACGCCCTGCGCCATCAACTTGTCGTGCTGATCTTTCATGAGCGCGATCAGCGGCGTGACGACCACCGTCAAACCGGGCAGAAGGAGGGCTCCCAGCTGGTAGATGATCGACTTGCCGCTGCCGGTCGGCATGACGACAACGACGTCGCGATCCTGCAGCACAGCTTGGAGCGACTCCCATTGCCCGCGATTGAAGTGGGTATGTCCGAATCGCTGCACGAGGAGCGCACGGGCACGGTCACGAGTGATCGTGTTCCGGGGCATGCTTGCCGGTTTGGCAGGAATCGGGCCGCGAACGAGCGGCGGATGCACGCGGGGCATGAGGCCTTCGGATACATCGACGCGCGGAACATCGTGAACTCGCTCCGATCACACGCACGGGTGACGCGGCTGTCGCCCCGAGTCTGCGGTGTCTGCTGACTTGCTGTCCGCGCTGGCCGTGACGGCGCCCGGCCTCGCACCATACGCATCGCGGGAGTTGCTCGCACTGGGCATCGCGCCGCACCGCACAGGCGTGGAGGGCGCCAGTTTCGAGACATCGGCCGCCGGTCTCTACACCGCGAACCTATGGTTGCGGACGGCGAGTCGGGTGCTGGTTCGGATTGCGTCCTTCGAAGCCGACTCGTTTCACGAGCTCGAGCGCCGCGCGCGCGGGGTCGGATGGACGAGGTTTGTGTCGCCTGCGGTCCCGGTGCGCCTGCGCGTGACCTGTCGGAAGTCGCGGCTGTACCATTCCGATGCCGTAGCCGAAAGGGTCGCCGGGGCCATCGTTCGCGTCGGCGGGGTCATCGCTCCGGCCCGTTCGGCGGCGGCCGATACGGACGGCGCGCACGACGGGCTCAGCAATGACCCCGCCGAACAGCTCGTCGTGGTGCGGCTGTACCGGGATCGGTGCACGATCAGCCTCGACAGCTCTGGGGGGATGCTGCACCGCCGGGGGTACCGCCTGGAGACGGCGAAGGCGCCGTTACGGGAAACCCTCGCCGCCGCCGTCCTGATGGCTGTCGGGTGGTCCGGCCATCACCTTCTTCTCGATCCGTTCTGCGGGGCGGGAACGCTCGTCATCGAGGCGGCGCTGCTGGCCCGGCGCCGGGCCCCAGGCTTGGGACGCACGTTTGCGTTCATGCGGTGGCCTCAATTCGATGGTGGCGTGTGGGACGCACTGGTCGATTCGGCCCGGTCCGGGGAGATCCCGGCACCGCCGATCCCGATCCAAGCGTCAGACCGCGACGCCGGCGCCGTTGCTGCGACGAGAGGGAACGCGGAACGCGCCGGTGTCGCCGGTGACATCGAACTCTCTCAGCGCGCGCTCGCAGAGATCGAACCGGCCGGTGGAGCGGGCTGGCTCGTCACAAACCCGCCGTATGGCGTACGGGCGTCTCCGCACGATCGTCTGCGCGATCTCTATGTGCAGATCGGGGAGGTTGCTCGCGCCAGGTGCGCGGGATGGACTGTCGGCATGTTATCGGCCGATCGTGCACTCGCGAGACTCACCAGGCTTCCGTTCGTCGTCAAGCTACGGACGTCGAACGGCGGGATTCCGGTCGAGGTACTGGCAGCAGGCGTCCCGGTCGTCAGCCGTCATTAAATTGCCCTTCATATGGCCTCCGGTCCCATCACAAGCTCGTTCAACGACGCGTACATAGCAGAGCTCTACGACGCGTATCGCCGCGACCCGAGCTCAGTCGGCGAATCCTGGCGGCAGTTCTTCGACTTTGCCCAGCGCATCGCCAGCGCACCGACGGGCGAGTCACCGCCGGGGTTCGGCGGCGTTGGCCCCGGCGCGGACCTGCTCAAGAAAGCGGCGGGCGCCGCCGCATTGATGCAGGCGACGCGGTCGTACGGACACTTCGCTGTGCAATTGGACCCGCTGGGTCGCCCGCCGTTGGGAGCGCCGGAGCTCACCCCGGAGTTTCACGGCATCACGGAATCGGACCTCGATCTCGTACCTGGCAGCGCCCTGGGGTTCCCGCACATGGCCACAGCGGCCGATGTGATGCGGCGGCTTCGGTTCCGCTACTCCACGAGCCTCGGCATCGAGGTGACGCACCTCGCCGCCGAGGAGGAACGCCTCTGGTTTCGCCAACTGCTCACCGCGGAGGAGTTGACGCGGCCGTTGACCCCCGATGAGAAGCAGGCCGTACTCCGTCGATTGACCGAGGTCGACGGCCTCGAACGATTCATCGGTCGGGCCTATCCCAATGCCAAGCGGTTCTCGATCGAGGGAACGGACGCGCTCGTGCTCATGCTCGATGCGGTCATCGACGAGAGTGCCGCCAGCGCGGCTCGCCGCATCGTGATTGGCATGGCGCACCGTGGGCGACTCAACGTTCTCGCGCACATCCTCGGGAAGCCGTACGCGACGATCTTCGATGAGTTCGACGACAAGCACTACCACTCCGGCACGGGCGACGTGAAGTACCACCTCGGGGCCCAAGCCGAGCGCACCCTTGCGGACGGCCAGCAGGTCGCGATCACGCTGGTGCCCAACCCCAGTCATCTCGAGTTCGTCAATCCCGTCTTGGAGGGGGTCGCGCGAGCACTGCAGCGCGGAGGGCCGGAGGTCGACCGGGCGGGCACCGTGCCGGTCTGTGTGCATGGCGACGCGGCGTTCCCGGGTGAGGGCGTAGTCTCGGAGACGCTCAACCTGTCGCGGCTACGTGGCTACGAGGTTGGCGGGACGTTGCACATCATCACGAACAATCAGATCGGATTTACGACCGATGCGGCGGACGCGCGTTCGACCCTGTACGCGAGCGATATCGCGAAAGGGTTCGACGTACCGATCATCCACGTCAACGCGGACAATCCGGAGTCGTGCATCATCGCTGTGCGCATCGGGGTCGCGTATCGGGCGCGATTCCACAAGGACTTCCTGATCGATCTGGTCGGGTATCGGCGCCATGGGCACAACGAGGGCGATGAACCGGCTTTCACCCAACCGACGATCTACCAGGCCATCAAGGCCCACCCGACGACGCGCGCCCTGTGGGCGGAGCGCCTGATCGGCGAGGGCATCGTCACCGCTGAGGACGTGGCCGCCGAGGAGAAAGTGGTCATGGATCGTCTCACGGCCATCCACTCCGAGGCCACGGCGAGCGGTGCCAGTGCGCCGTCGTACGACCCTCCACACGCCACGACGAAGCTCCCGAGCGTGCCCTCGCGAACCGCGGTGCCGGCGGATCGTCTCCGCGTGCTCAACGACGCGCTGCTCACCTGGCCCGCGGGATTCACGCTGCATCCCCGTCTGGCGCGCACGCTCGCCCGCCGCAAGGAAGCGCTGGGTGCGGCGAGCGCGATCGACTGGGGGCACGCCGAAACACTGGCGTTTGCGTCCGTGCTCACCGACGGCACGCCCATCCGACTCACCGGCCAGGACGCGGAACGCGGCACCTTCTCGCATCGCCACGCGGTCTTGCATGACGCGAAGTCGGGCGAGGCATACGTCCCGTTGCAGCACCTGGACGGGGGTGCGCGTTTCGAAGTGTACAACAGCCCGCTCTCGGAGACGGCGGTGCTGGGATTCGAGTACGGATACAGCTCGGCGGTGCCGAGTGCGCTCGTACTGTGGGAAGCACAGTATGGGGACTTCGCGAACGTCGCACAGCCGATCATCGACCAATTCATCTCCGCAGACTGGGCAAAGTGGGGTCAGGATTCCGACGTCGTCCTGCTGCTGCCCCATGGATACGAAGGTGGTGGCCCGGAGCATTCGAGTGCTCGGCTGGAGCGATTTCTCCAACTCTGCGCCGAGGACAACATGGTGGTCGTGTACCCGACGACCGCCGCACAGTACTTCCACCTGCTTCGTCGGCATGTTGCCTCGCCGTCGCGGCGGCCGCTGATCGTGATGACGCCCAAGAGCCTCCTGCGGCTCGACCGGGCGGCGTCCTCGCTGGCCGAATTCGCCGACGGTCATTTCGCGACGCTGATCGACGACTCCGTCGCGTCGGCGGCCGACCGGCGCGACGGTGTGACGCGCCTGGTCTTCTGCTCGGGCAAGGTCTTCTACGATCTGAGCGCGACGGCACGACCCGCCGATATCGCGCTCGTTCGCGTAGAGCAGCTCTATCCATGGCCCCACGACAGTGTGGCGTGGGCGCTCGACCACTACCCGAACGTTCGGGAGGTCGTGTGGGCGCAGGAGGAGCCGAAGAACATGGGGGCGTGGACGTACGTGGCGCCGCGTTTGCGCGCGGCCACCGGGACGTCTGTGCCCGTCACGTACATTGGTCGTGCGGAGCGCGCCAGTCCCGCTGAAGGGTATCTGGCGTCCCATCAACGCGAGCAGGCGCGGATCATCGCCGATGTGCTGGAGAATGGCGGGGACCGTCGACTCGCGTCGGGCGGGCCGCGAACTGCCAGCGAGAGCTCGGGCTCCGCGAGCACCAAGCGAGAGAGCAAGGGCGGGCTCACGCCGCCGCCGTCGACACCAGCCAAGACCGCCTGATGACCACTTCTGTGCGGGCCGGCGCGGTAATCGCCTTCGCGCTGACAATCTCCCTCGCGTGCGCGCCGGGTCGTACGGCGGCACAACCCGGTACACGTCCACCCGTCGTTCCCATCGCACCGGCCTACAACCAGGGCGCGATCGCACTGGCCGAACAGGTCGCTGGCATCGGGAATACGACGCGCGTGCTGATGATCGGGGCGCATCCTGACGACGAAGACACGCGACTGCTCACCTGGCTGGCGCGAGGTCGGCACGTCGAAACCGCATACCTCTCGCTCACGCGTGGGGACGGCGGTCAGAATCTCATCGGCAACGAATTGGGCGAGGCGCTCGGCGTAATACGTACCGAAGAGCTGCTCGCCGCGAGACGGATCGATGGCGCGCACCAGTATTTCGCGCGCGCGTACGACTTCGGGTTCTCGAAGACGGCAGCTGAGTCATTTTCGCACTGGCCACACGATTCGTTGCTGCGAGACGTCGTGACAGTCGTTCGCGCGTTCCGTCCCCAAGTCATCGTCGCCGTCTTTACCGGTACGCCTCGCGACGGCCACGGGCAGCATCAGGTGTCGGGTCTCCTCGCCAAAGAGGCATACGAGGCGTCCGGCGATACGGCGGCCTACCCGGTCGCCCAGTACGGGCGTCCGTGGGTCGCGCTGAAGTTCTATCGGGATCGGTCATACTTCGGCGGCGGCGATAGCGCGCTGCCGATCGACGTCGGCGCGTACGATCCATTGCTCGGCGTTACCTACGCGGAGATCGCCGCGGCCAGTCGGAGCCAGCATCGGTCACAAGGCTTCGGCAACATCATCGGGCCGGCCGGACCGGTGACCGGCTATGTCTATCGCGAAGCCACACGGGTGAACTCGAGTACGCCGGCGGGCCAGGAGCACTCAATGTTCGATGGGATCGATACGACGTGGGCCCGACTCGGTCCGCTAGTGCACGAGGCTACTGCGCGCGCAGCCCTCGACTCGGTCGCGCCGGCGATCGGGCGCGCTCAAGCGGCGTTTCGCGCTGCGGACCCACAGCAGTCGTTGGCGGCGCTGAACGACGTCGCCCGTCTGGAGGCGACGGTGGCTACTCGCCTCGCTGTCCCCGAAGAAATCGCAGAATTGTCGTCTGGTGCTTCCCCGGCCGAGCGCTCGGCAGGTCTCGAGCGGCCATCCGGACCCAACGACGACAACGCGCGGGTGTTCGCTGGCGTCAAGGTCGATGCGCCGACCACGCTCGATCCGGACCTCGTCCGCACCCTGCAGGTGGCAATGGCCCGAGTGAATCGTGCCCAAGTTCTCGAGAGCGGGATCGAGATCCACGCGACGGTTGCGCACAATGTCGCGGCCGTCAATGTGCCGGTGGGAGTCGGTGTCGCGCTCGCCAATCGCACGCCGGCCGTGGTGCTCGACGGGAAGACGTGGGCAACTGCGACCAACACGATGGCTATGCCATCACCTCAACGCCCTGTCATCGCTCCCGACAGCAGCTGGCGAGACAGCATCGCGGTGCGTGACACCGTAGTCACGCAGCCGTGGTGGCTGCGAACGCCGCGCCGCGGCGACATGTTCACACAGCCGGTGTCTCGCGTCGCCGAGGATCAACGTCCTGGCGCCGCCACGGTGGAGGTCGCGTTGCGCGCGCAAACCGCGGGGCCGACGGCGACATTCACGGACCCCACCACGGTCGTGCGCCGCTTCGCGGATCCCGGTCGCGGCGAGGTCGACCGGCCATTGGCCTTCGTCCCCGCGGTGACGCTGACCCTGGACCGCACGGTCGAGTACGTCCCTGCGGGCGTGCACATCGATCGATCGCTCCGCGTCTGGTTGCGCTCGGGGGTGGATAGCGCGCGAACCGTCAGGGTGTCGCTTCAGCTGCCGAAAGGTCTCACGGCCGACAGCAGCGTCCGCTCGGCGACGCTCGATCCGTACGGCGATCACCACCTGGACTTCCGCGTGCGGGGGTCCCTCCCGGCCGGAGGTGCGACGCTGTCGGCGACGGCCGAGAGCGAAGGGGTCACCTACCGCATCGGTTACGTGCCGATCGACTACGAGCACATCCGGCCCCAGCGGATGTACCGGCCGGCCGAGGTACATCTGAGCGTCGTCGATGTCAAAGTGCCGCCGGGGCTCACGGTCGCGTATATCCCCGGCGTCGGCGACAACGTCGAGCCAATGCTCGAGCAGCTCGGGCTGCAGGTGACCGTACTCGACCCGTCGGCCATCGCCGCCACGAACCTGTCGCAATTTGGGACGATCGTGGTTGGCCCGCGGGCGTTTGACGCGAGCGATGAGCTCAAAGCCAACAACGGCCGCCTCCTGGATTTCGCGCGTCGCGGAGGGACCCTGGTCGTACAATACGGCCAATACGAGAATGGCCAACGGCATCCTGCCCTATCCGATCACACTGGCCCGCCCGGCAGATCGCGTCACCGATGAGAACGCGCCGGTGCGGATCCTGGATCCGGCATCGCCCGTCTTGAACACGCCCAACAAGATCAAGCCCGCGGACTTCCTCGGGTGGGTACAGGAGCGGTCGAGCTACATGCCGCACACATTCGACTCGCACTACCACAGCGTCATGTCAATGAACGACCCGGACGAGCCCCCCAACGATGCGGGCTTGTTGGTGGCGCCGCTGGGCAAAGGCACCTACGTATACGCGACGCTCGCATTCTTCCGGCAGTTGCCCGCGGGCGTCCCCGGGCCGGCACGGTTGTTCGCGAATCTGTTGTCGCTGGGTAAGTCGAGTGCTGGACCGGTGCAGTAAGGCGAGACGCTAGCGTCCAGCACCTAGCCCCTCACCATGCGTCCGCGCATGACGCCAGTATGGTGTGGCAGTGCCCGCACATCACCTTGCATCGGCGCTCGACGACCGCACACACGCCACAAATGGGACACGCCTCCTGCTCGCGGAGGGTACCGGCGCGTGTCTGAGCGCGCGCTGCTGCGTCGAGCTGCGGCCGACGCACCGTGCTCGACCAACAGCCGCCCGGAGGGCTGACGGTCTCCTCAGTCAAAGTCGAGCGCCAGGTCGAGCGCCGGCGGGGAGTGCGTCAATGACCCAGCGGAGATCCAGTCCACGCCCGTTTCCGCGATCGCCCGCACATTTTCCAGGCGCACGCGACCCGACGCTTCGACGATCGCACGCTTATCGACCAAGCGCACGCATTCGGCGAGCTGGCTGGTGGTCATGTTATCCAGCAGGACGATGTCGGCGCGGTGGGTGATCGCCGCTTCGACCTGTTCGATGGAATCACATTCCACCTCGATGCGGGCGCCGGCCGGCGCCACCTTGCGCGCGCGGGCGATCGCCAGCCCGACGTCGCCATCGACGGCCGCGAGGTGATTGTCCTTGATCAACACGGCACTCGCCAGATCCATGCGGTGATTCTGCCCACCGCCACACCGGACCGCGTACTTCTCGAGCGCGCGCCAGCCCGGCAGCGTTTTTCGGGTATCCAGAATCTTCGCGCCCGTTCCACGGACAGCTGCGACGAACTGGGTCGTCAAGGTGGCGATGCCCGACAAATGCTGCATGAAATTCAGCGCTACGCGCTCGGCCGACAGCATCCCTCGCGCGTGCCCGCGAATGAACACCACTGGCTCACCCGCGGCGACCGATTCACCGTCGCTCGCAATCACCCGCATGACCGCTTTCGCATCCAGCTGCCGGAAGGCCTCCAGCGCGAGGGTTACACCCGCGACGGTGCCGGCCCGCCGAGCCACGATCGCGCCGCGGGCACGCCGCGCCGTCACGACCGTGGCGATCGTGGTCACGTCATTGAACGCCCCGTCCTCCTCGAGCGCCATGCGCACGAGTGCCGACAATTCTTCCGGAGAGAGCGGGAAGCGCGCCGCACTACCCGGCCGATCGAGCGCGGGGATGGACAATGGCGTTGGCCGGTGCCAAGCGGGGCGCGATGGGACCCAACCCGGCCAGTGCCCGGGCGTAATGTGTGGGCCGTCTTCCTCGGGGCCCCATGAGGGTTCGAGCGGCTCGTGGTCGCGCGGCGGTTGGTCGGGTGGTTGCGTCATGATGCGGAGGGTCTCCTACCGGTTACGGCACTCATTCGCCCGGATCCAGGGCCAGCGAGGGGGACAGTGCACCGCGCGGCCCGCCCGCGGGCGCCCCGCCGATCGCCACCATCCGCTCCAGCGCCAGGCGCGCCCGTGCCGCAATGTCGGGCGGCACGGTGATCCGGTGTTGCAGGTGCTCGAGCGCTGCCACTACCGCTGGCAGCGTGGTCACTTTCATGTACGCGCACACGGCGCGGTCGTTTGCTGCAAAGAACCGCTTAGTGGGATTCTCCCGTCGCAGGCGGTGGAGAATGCCGACCTCGGTCGCCACGATGAACTCGACCGCTGGGGACGCGGCTGGCCGTCGGATCATGCCCTCCGTCGAGAGGATCTGGACTCCCTCCGGATCGACGGCGCCGGCCGACACGGCCTCGACGACGGGCGTCGCGCATCCGCACTCCGGATGGATCAGAAACTCTGCGTCGGGATGCGCCGCGCGTCGTGCCGCGATGTCTTCCGCGTCGATCCCGGCATGGACATGACACTCTCCCATCCACACGTGCATGTTCTCTCGGCCCGTGACGCGACGGACGTGGGCTCCGAGAAAGACATCGGGGAGAAACAGCACCTCGCGGTCTGCGGGCACCGCGTTGACAACGTCCACGGCGTTGCCCGACGTGCAGCAATAGTCGCTCTCGGCTTTGACCGCCGCCGTCGTGTTGACGTACGACACGACGACCGCGCCGGGATGCTCCGCCTTCCACGCCCGAAGTTGCTCTGCATCGATCGTCGCTGCCAACGAGCAGCCAGCGGCCATGTCGGGCAACAACACGACCTTGTTGGGCGACAGGATCGCGGCAGTCTCCGCCATGAAATGCACGCCGCAAAACACGATCACATCGGCGGTGGTCTTCGCCGCCTCTCGCGAGAGTCCGAGCGAATCCCCGACGAAGTCTGCGACGTCCTGGACTTCGCCTCGCTGGTAGTTGTGTGCCAGGATCACCGCGTTCCGCTCTCGCGCGAGTGACTTGATGCGGGCCTGCAGCGCGGCGACATCGCCCACTTCTCCGTTGGTCACCACGCGCTCGCCTCGCTCACCACTCAATGTGTCTTCGCTGCCACTTGCGCTTGGCCTTGGGGAAGTCTGTTCGGAAATGCCCGCCGCGAGACTCCTTTCGAAGGAGGGCCGCTTCCGCGATCAGCAGGGCCGTGTCCACCATGTTGGTCTCTTCAGTTGCACCGTCGGGCAACCGTTGTCCGATGGTGAGGATCTCCTCGACACATGTCCGCAAGCCTTTGGCCGTTCGCACAATCCCCGCACCGTCCCACATGATACGCCTGACCGAGTCCGCCGCGACCTGCGCTGCGCCCCGGTCGGTGAGTAGCGGGACGCGCCAACCGCCCGCCCGTAGATCGGTCGTCTCGGCCGCGGGCACCGTCGCGAGGTCGCGGGCCACGCGCTCGGCGAACACCAGTCCCTCGAGCAGGGAGTTCGACGCCAACCGGTTCGCTCCGTGCACACCCGTGCGAGAGACCTCACCGCACGCGTAGAGACGTGACAGACTCGCGCGTCCAGCCAGGTCCGTGACGACGCCCCCCATCATGTAATGCGCAGCCGGCGTGACCGGGATGAGATCGGCTCGAGGATCAATGCCCCGAGCCCGGCACAAGGCGAAGATTCCTGGAAATCGCTGTTCGAATTCCGCGCCAAGCCGCCGGGCATCGAGATATACCTGTCCGCCGGAACGCTGTTCTCGGAAGATCTCCCGGGCGACTACGTCCCGCGGGGCGAGCTCCGCCATCGAGTGCCGGGCCGGCATGAACCGCTCGCCGTCAGCATTGAGCAGGATCGCCCCTTCCCCCCGCACGGCCTCGGAAATGAGTGCCAGCGGGTTCTCGGGGGTGTCGAGCGCGGTCGGGTGAAACTGCACGAACTCCATGTCTGCCAGCCGAACCCCGGCCCGATGCGCGATCGCGTACCCGTCTCCTGTGGCAACCTGCGGGTTGGTCGTGTAGCGATACACCTGGCCGCATCCACCGGTCGCAAGTACGGTCGCGTCCGCCAGGATCTCTACCGGCTGTCCCGCCACGCTGGCACGCACACCCAGGCACTCCGCACCCTCGACGATGAGGTCGAGTACCCGAGTCGTCTCCATTACCTGCACGCCGGAGCTTTCGCGGACGCGCGTCACCAGTGTGCGCGCCACCTCCGCCCCCGTCTGATCGCCGTGCGCGTGCACGATCCGCTTCCGGGAGTGAGCGGCCTCCTTGCCGAGCTTGAAGCTGCCGTTTGGGGTGACGTCGAAATCGGCCCCCGCGGCCGACAGCTCGCGCACTCGAGCGGGCCCTTCCTCGACCAGGACCTGCACGGCGGCCGCGTCGCACAGTGCCGCACCGGCCGCGAGCGTGTCGCGACGGTGTAGCTCCGGCGAATCACCAGCGCCAAGCGCAGCCGCAATGCCGCCCTGGGCATACGCGGTTGCCGAATCGAAAAGCGACCGCTTTGTAACGACGATGACGGGACCGTGCTTCGAGGCCCGCCACGCCGTATGAAGGCCGGCGACGCCGCTGCCGATCACGAGGAAACGCGTTCGAATCTGGTCTGGCATCAACGAACGAGAGGCGGTAGTCGGCGCGGGCAACTATTGCGCCGGGCAGAGCTACTAAATATAAGGGCCGTCGCGGGATACCGGATCGCGAGATCCGCGGGCCGCTGCCTGCCTACGTAGTTAGATTCCGCCTTTCGTAGCCGGGCGCGGTGCCGCCTCTCCCGGCCCTTTCGCGCCGTCACCCGAGCGTCGGTCTGAAGCTACCCAGCACAAACTCGAAGCTCGTCGTCCTCATCATCACGGCCTTCGTGGACATGATGGGGACGTTGATGGTCGTGCCGCTGCTCCCGTTTTACGCGACACGGATGGGCGCCACGGGGCTCACGTACACCATGCTGGTGTCGGCGTTCGCCGTGGCGATGCTCCTGTCAGCGCCGATCTGGGGCCGCTTTTCAGACCGCTACGGGCGGCGGCCCACGCTTCTCGTTGCCCTGAGCGCTTCGGCGATCTCCTATGTGATCTTCGCGTTCGCGAACTCGCTCACCGTGCTCTTCCTGTCGCGCATCGTTCAGGGCGCGGGCGGCGGGACCGTCGGCGTGCTGCAGGCATACATCGCGGACGCGGTCGAGCCCAAGAATCGCGCCCGCGCGCTCGGGTGGTTGTCGGCAGCAACCAACGTCGGCGTGTCGATCGGACCGGTGCTGGCGACCATCGCCGTCTGGATCGGCGCTGGGCACGTGACACTTGGTGGTCACAATCTGACGCTCGGCGAAAGTGCGCCGGGCCTCTTCGCGGCCCTCATCTGCGTCGGCAACATCTATTTCGCGTGGCGATTTCTGCGCGAGTCGCACGACGTGGAGCCATCGCATCGAAGGCAGATCGAGCCGCGTGGCCGCAGTTGGGAGGTGATCTGGAGCGTGATCCGGCGCTCGGACGCCCCGGCGTCGCGGCTCATCGGGATCTACGCGATCGCCTTGGGCGCGTATATGGCGTCGATCGTCATCATTCCGCTGCTCCTCATGCGGCAGTTCGGCGCGACGGAAAAGTCGACGCTGTACTACATGTTCTTCGTGTACATGGGAACGCTGAATGTCGTCGCGCGTGCTCTGTTTCTGGGGCCGCTGGTCGACCGGTTCGGCGAAGCCCGGCTATCGCGATTCGGGATCGTGCTCATCGTGCTCGGGTTGCTCAGCATCCCGCTGGCGCACTCCATCCCGCTCTTCGTGATCGCGTCCGCGTTCCTTCCGCTCGGAGCGTCGTTCACCTTCTCGTGTGTCACCTCCATGCTCTCGCGCGTGATCTCGGGCGATGAACGCGGGCTTTACATGGGCGTACAACAGACATTCGGCGGGATCACTCGGGTGTTCTTTCCGATCGGCGCGGGCTTTCTGTGGGATCAGCACCCGGCCGCGCCGTTCTGGACTGCTGCGGGACTCGTGGCCGGCACGTTGCTTCTGGGGACGGACGCCGACCGCTACCTGAAGCGAACGCCGGCTGTCGCCCCCGTGCCCGCTCCCCCCGAAATCGCGTCCGTGGCTGCGGCGCCGGTGCAAGCGCCGGTCGGGAGTGAGCGAGCGAGCGGCTAGAAAAGCGCCGCTGTGGTGGACGCCTACACCTCCAACACCGGGTCCGTTACGAAATACCCGCCCGCGGTGCGCACCGCGCCCGCGATGGATCGACGCGTGTCGTCGACGGGTTCTTCCCGTCCCGCCAGCGCCAGGCGTTGCGAACGAAAGCGGCGGCCGGCGGTGACACACACGAGATCGCACAGTGCCAGCTCGCGCCCACAGTCGTCGACCCCGCGCTCCTCGACCAGCCGCTGCGTGCGTGCGAGCGTCGTGGCGGTCGCGTACAGCTCGATCGCCATGTTGGCCAGGCGCTCGAGCACGAGCTGTCGATCGGTGATGGCGTGGCGGTACTTCATGATGGCGCGCTCCGCCTCCACCTTGAGCTCCGCGACGTGCTTCTCGAAATACCGCCAATGATCCTCGAGCCTCGCATGCAGTGGGTAATCGATGCGGGCCGTTGCGCCAAGCAGACTGCCGACCCGTGAGCTCATATACCCGCTCACGAGACCGAGATTGCGAAGCGGGCGCCGAATCGCTGCGGCAAGCTCCCCGAGCCGTGCGGCTGGACCCTGGACGCCATTCAGCGCGATGAAGAGGCGCAGGATCTCGTTCGCGCCTTCGAAGATGCGGTTGATGCGCGTATCCCGCAGGTGGCGTTCGTAGGGATACGGCTTGACGAATCCGCGGCCGCCAGCGAGTTGCACGAGCTCGTCCGCCGCGCGCCAGATCGCCTCACTCGCAAACACCTTCGCACACGCGGCCTCGAGCGCGACATCGCTGTTGGGGCGATCCACCTGTGCGGATAGTGCGCCGACCATCGCGTCCGCCGCGTACGCATCTGCGGCCGCTTCGGCCAGCTTGCGCTGCGTGATCTCGAATTCAGCGAGCGGATGGCCGAATTGCACTCGTGCGGCGGCGTACCGGGCCATCTCGCCGAGCAGCATCTTGCATCCACCGGTACAGCCCGCGGCGAGGCTCAGGCGGCCCGCGTTCAGGACGTTCACCGCCACCGCGAACCCCTTGCCGACCTGACCCAGCACGTGGTCGTCAGGGACGTGCAGGTTCTCGTATGCCAGCTCCGCCTGTGTCGAGCCTCGAATCCCCAGCTTGCGCACCGTCCCCACGACGCGAAACCCCGGCATGTCGGGTCGGATGATGAACGCCGTGGGCCGGCGAACGAACTCGCCGCGTCGTTCGACCGACGTTTGTGCGAACGTCGCGATCACGCCCGCGCGCTGGCCGTTCCCGATCCAGATTTTCCGGCCGTTGAGGACCCAGTGTGTGTCGTCGGCCGAGTGTTCGGCCAGCGTCCGAATGTTCTGCGCGTCGGAACCGGTCTCTGGCTCCGTCAATGCATACGCCGCGAGCGTCTCACCGCGGGCGAGCATCGGCAAGTAGCGGGCTTTCTGTGCCGGGCTGCCAAACAACACGATGGCCTTCGATCCCAGGCCACAGTGCACGCCGACCAGGACCGCGACCGACGCGTCGGTGGTGGATATGGCGCTGAAGACTCGGGCGTAGGCCGACGCCGACAGTCCTAGGCCGCCGAACTCCTTCGGAATCGTAAGCGCCAGCAGGCCGATGTCGGCCAGCGCTCGAATGACGGGCTCCGGGATCGTTTCGGCATCATCGATCGCGGCTGAATCGATGACGTCGCCTTGCAGGCGGTGGAGGTCCCGAATCAATCGCGAGACGACGCGGGCCTCGTCCGGGTCGCGCCGCTCGAGTGGATCCGGGAAGGGGAAGAACGGGGTCTCGTGAATGACGCCGGCGAACAATCCGCGAACGAATGATGGCGCCGGCTCAGACATGCGTGCGATCTGCCGCGTGTTGACCGAGTCCGTCCAATTGTGCCGCCAGCCCATCGGGTTCGGTTTGTGGCAGATCGCACGTTTGGTAACGACAGACGTATGCCGTGGCAGCCCCATCCTCCCGGCCCGCGCGCTCCGCAATGATCCGCACATCGTGGCCATCTGCCGCGGCGCCGCCCGCGATCACGAGTGCGGGCACGTAGCGCGGCGCCGCGGCCGCGAGGAGCGCGTTGAATGACGGGCTTCGCGGGGTACCGACGATGACGAGTGTCACGGCGCCATTGATCGCCATGTCGGCAGCACTGAGGGTGTGACCGAACGCGCTCGGATACTGCGACATCGGACCCGCCAACGTCTGCAGGACGTGCACGGCGCGCGAGCGCATCTGGCCGTCCTCGAGAAGCTCCGCCAGCCTGAGATACAGCTCGACGGCGAGCGCAGTGCCGGATGGCATCGCGTTGTCGGTCAGATCCCGCGGGCGCGTGATGAGCGGCTCGGCGTCACGCGCGGTATCGAAGAATCCGTTGATGTCGGCATCCCAGAACCAGGTGTCCATCGCCGCCGCGATCGACCGGGCACGGTCGAGCCAGACACGATCGAACGTCAGCTCGTAGGTCGCCAGAAACCCGAGCGCGACCGCCGCGTGGTCTTCGAGGAATCCCGGGATCTTGGTCGTTCCCTCGGTATGCGTCCGCATCACGCGACCGTCGGGACGCGCGAGGACACGAGCCAGAAACTCGGCGTTGGCCAGCGCGAGCGACGTATCCGCGGGACGACCGAATGCGCGGGCTGCCTGGACTACCGCGCGGAGCGTGAGCCCGTTCCACGCGGCGAGTTTCTTCTCGTCCCGGCCAGGTCGCGTCCGTCGATCGCGGACGGCGAGTACGGCTTGCCGTGCGCGGTCGAGCGCCGCGTTCAGCGCACCCAGCGTGATCCCTGCGCGACGTGTCGCGTCCTCGGGATCGGCGGCCACGTGCAGGATGTTGTATCCCTCGAAGTTCCCTCCAGGAGTGACGCCATAGTACGCCTTGAAGACGGCGGAATCGGGGCCGAGGACGATGTCGAGCTCGGATTCATCCCATACGTAGAACTTGCCTTCTTCGCCGTCGCTGTCCGCGTCCAGCGAGGCGTAGAAGCCGCCGTCGGCGTCCGTCATCTCGCGGCGCACCCAATCCAGCGTCGCTTCCGTCACCCTCCGCACATCAGCGTCCTGCGTGGACTGCCACAGATGCGTCCCGAGTCCGATGAGGAGCGCGTTGTCGTACAACATTTTCTCGAAATGCGGCACCTGCCACGCGTCGTCCACGGCGTAGCGATGGAACCCTCCTCCTACCTGATCGTAGATGCCGCCGCGCGACATTGCTCGAAACGTGTCGAGCGCCATCTCCGCCGCGTCCGCGGCTCCGGTCCGAACTGAATAGGCGAGCAAGAACTCGAGACACATGGTCGGCGGAAACTTCGGTGCGCCGTTGAATCCGCCGTGCGCGGCATCGTAGTGCGCCGCGAGCGCGTGCTGGGCATGGTCGAGCGTGTCCGGTCCGAGCGGACTTGTCGCGCCTGCCCGCGCGCCGGTGGCGTAAATCTCCCGCATTGCCGCGGCCGTCTGCTCGACACGGTCACGCTTCGAGCGATACGCGTCGGCCACCGAGCGGAGCACGCGGCGAAAGGCGGGCATGCCAGGCCGATCACTCGGAGGGAAATACGTCCCCGCGTAGAACGGCTCCCCCGACGGTGTGAGAAACATCGTCATCGGCCAGCCGCCATGCCCTGTCATGGACTGCACCGCTTGCATGTAGACGCTGTCCACGTCCGGGCGCTCCTCACGGTCGACCTTGATGCACACGAACAGATCGTTCATGAGTGCCGCAGTCTCCGGATCCTCGAATGACTCGTGGGCCATGACGTGGCACCAGTGACACGCGGCGTAGCCGATACTCAGCAGGACCGGCTTGTCTTCACGGGCTGCGCGCTCCAGCGCTGCCGGGCCCCATGGGTACCAGTCCACCGGATTGTCGGCGTGTTGACGGAGGTACGGACTCGTCTCAACGGCGAGTCGGTTTGCCATCATGATCTCCCGTGGAGTGCGGCGGCGCATACTGCCCGCCTGCAGTGATACATTGTCAGCGCCATGCCACCCGGCGATCGCACCCACACGCCGCGCCTATCGCTCGCCCAGTTGAAGTATACATGAAGACGGCCCTCGTTGTCCTGACGGTGGCGGTGGCGGTGCGTCTCCTGCTCGCCGCAGCGGTGCCGCTCGTTCCGGATGAGGCGTACTACTGGGAATGGTCGCGGCACTTGGCCGCCGGATATTTCGATCACCCGCCGATGATCGCGTGGCTCGTGCGCGCGGGGACCGCACTGATCGGTGAAACGCCGCTGGGCGTTCGTCTCGGTGTCATTGTCGCGGGGTATGCAGGCTGCGTTGCTGCTGCGGCCCTGGCTTGCCGCATCGCTGGTGCCCCGGCGGCCACTCGCACGGCAGTGATCATGTCGGTCGTACCGATGGCGGGCATCGGTCTCGTGCTGGCGACGCCCGACGTTCCGCTCCTCGCGGGTGCGGCCGGCGTCCTGTGGGCGCTGGATCATGCCATCGCTGGAGCCGCGAGCCCATCGACATCGGCGAGTCGGCTGGGTTCGTCGTGGCAGACCGCCTTTGGCTGGTGGGTCGTGGTCGGTGTGATGCTCGGTATCACCCTGCTGTCGAAATATCCGGCGGTCCTCCTTCCGGCCGGCGTCGCCCTTGGCTGCGCTGTCTCTCCCCCGCTTCGCAGCCAATTGAGTCGTCCCGGTCCATACCTCGCGTGTGCGATCGCGGCCCTGCTCTTCGTGCCGGTGCTCCAGTGGAACGCCGGCCACGGGTGGGTCTCGTTCGCCTTTCAGTTGCGCCATGGCCTCGGTCCGCTTCGCGGGTCGGTGAGCAGTCGCCAGTTGCAGCTGCTCGGTGCGCAACTGGGCCTGGTCACTCCGATTTTGTTCGTGCTTCTCGTACTGGCGGTGGCTCGTGCGCTTGGCCAGCCCACGGTGTACCGGCCCTTTCTGCTAGCAGCCATTGGCACGTTCGTGTGGGGGTTTTTCACTGTAAGCGCGATCAGGCACCCGGTGTCGCCGAACTGGCCCGCGCTCGCCCTCCTGCCGGCCATCGTCGCGCTCGGCGTGCAGAGGCCAGATGGAGCATGGATGCGGTGGGAGCGTGCTGGCGTCGTTCTTGCCGCTGCCGTCGTCCTGGCTCTGTCGGTGCACGCCGTACACCCATGGCTGCCATTCACTGCGCGCCAGGATCCCTTCGCTCAGGCGTACGGCTGGGATGATCTCGCGCGGGCGGTCGCCGCCGAGGACGATCGCGTCGTGCCGCAGGAGGAGCGTGTGTGGGTCGCAGCGGACCGATATCAAGAGGCGGCGGAACTCGCCTGGCACCTGCCGCATCATCCCAGGGTGTTCTCGCTCGAGCTGGCCAGCCGGCGCAATGAGTATGATTTCTGGCCGACCGCCGCAGACTCGGTCCGGCTCGGAGACTCGATGACCCTCGTGCTCGATGAAAGCGCCGATCTGCCAGTGCCCGTTCGTCGGCTCACGCCATTGTTCTCCCAGGTTGTTCGCGGCCCGCTCGTCAGCATGCACTGGGGGCCCGACCACGTTGTCTCGCAGCGACGGATCTGGCATCTTCTCAGATCGACTGTCCCACTTACCACTCTTCTCGGCCGGCCCCAGTCATGACCACCGTTCCCGCCGATCTCGACGCGTTCATCACCACACATCGCGATCGCTTCACTCGCGAGCTGTTCGAGTTTCTCCGGATCCCCAGCATCAGCGCCCGATCGGAGCACAACGCGGACACGGCGCGCGCGGCGCGCTGGCTTGCCGATGCCTGCGCGGCGGCCGGGCTGCAGCCGGAGATCGTGCCGACCCCTGGACATCCAGTCGTCCTCGCCGAGTGGCGCGCTGCGGGCCCCGACCGGCCGACCGTGCTGATCTACGGGCACTACGACGTGCAACCGGTCGAGCCACTCGAGCTATGGACGTCGCCGCCCTTCGAGCCTACGGTGCGTGACGGAAAAATTTTTGCGCGAGGTTCGGTAGACGACAAGGGCCAGCTGTATCTGCACGTCAAAGCGCTCGAGGCCCATCTGCGCGTCCGCCGGCGCTTGCCCGTGAACGTCATCCTGGTCGCGGAAGGCGAGGAGGAGGTGGGGAGCGACCACCTCGGGGACTTCGTACGCTCGCATCGCGAACGACTCCGCTGCGATGCGGTGGTCATCTCGGACTCATCGATGTTTGCGCCCGGGCAACCTTCCATTCTTTCGTCACTGCGCGGCTTGACGTATTTCCAGATCGATGTCGACGGACCCGCGCGCGACCTGCACTCGGGCATCTACGGGGGCGCCGTCGTCAACCCGGCAACGGCGCTGGCCCGGATCATCGCGACGTTTCACGACGCGAATGGCCGGGTCGCAGTCCCCGGATTCTACGATGCCGTTCGCGACTGGCCGGCCGACGTGCGCGAGCGCATGCGCGCGCTGCCATTCGAGGACGCGACAATGCTGGAGGAGGTCGGCGCCCCCGCGCTGGGCGGCGAGCCGGGTTACACGGTGCTCGAGCGCGTGTGGACGCGGCCGACATGTGAGATCAACGGATTGCTCAGCGGGTATACCGGTGAGGGTGCCAAGACCGTGCTGCCTTCACATGCGATGGCCAAGGTCAGTTGTCGGCTGGTGCCCGACCAAGAGCCCTCGACCATCGAGCGCATCATGCAGGCGCATGTCGAACGCGTTGCGCCGCCCGGCGTCCGCGTTCGAGTGACTCACCTGCACGGTGGCCGTCCGTGGCGTGCGGATCTGCACGGAGCACTCTACGACGCCGCTGCGCAGGCGCTCGAGGCCGCGTTCCGGCGCGCGCCAGTGATTGTCGGGGAAGGGGGCTCGATTCCCGTCGTCGACGATTTTGCCACCACGCTCGAGGCTCCGGTCCTTCTCATGGGATTCGGCCTGCCCGGCGAAAACGCGCACGCACCCGACGAATGGATGAGCGCGGAGAACTTTGATCTGGGTATGCGCGCCGTTGCGACATTGTGGGATAGGCTGGGAACGGCGTCTGGGTTGAAAAACTAGGGCCGGGTTCCGGGGTCCGGGTTCCGGGTAACACCAAGGGCCAGGCGCGTTTCGGCGCTCCAGGCCCTGCTTGTTGTTCCCGGATCCCGGAACCCGGAACCCGTTACCCCGCTTTTGTTGCCCAATACTTGCTGAGCCTCCCCATTACTTTACCCATCCCCTCCGCCGGAGGTTGTGGTGTCGACGACAGCCGCACGCGCCTCCGGGCGTCCCGCTGTGGACATCCCAGGCAATCGCACGGCACAAGACCTGGCCGACCTGCTCACCGAGGTCCGGCAGCGCACGATCCAACTCGTCGCCCCGTTGGCGGGGGACGATGCCGTCGCTCAGCACGATCCGCTGATGAGCCCGGTCGTTTGGGACCTGGGGCACATCGGTCGCTTCGAAGAGCTCTGGCTATTGCGGCATCTCGAGGGCCCGTTCGAGAGCGCTGCACCGCTCTCGGAGATGCCCGGCACATTCAATCCATTCGAACATCCGCGACGTACGCGTGGGGCGCTCGCGCTGCCCGACCTCCATGCGGCGTTGGACATGCTGGCGGACATCCGGCAGCAGGTGATCGACCGCCTGGCTCACATCGAGCTCGGACATGATGCGCCACCGTTGACGCGCGACGGCTACGTCTACCGCATGGTCGCACAACACGAAGCGCAGCACGTCGAGACGATCCTGCAGACCTTGCAGCTCAAGCGCGGTGAGCCCTATCACCCGGTACATCGCGCGAGCGTGCCCCGGGGGCGACGAATCGATACGAACATGGTTCGGTTTCCTGGCGGCCGGGTCCGCGTCGGCACGGACGATCGGCGTGCCGCCTACGACAATGAGCGGCCGAGCCACGACGTCGACGTCGCCGCCTTTGACGTTGATGCCACTCCCGTCACGAACGGCGCCTACCTCGAATTCATGGCAGCCGGCGGCTACAGCGACGAGCGGTGGTGGTTGCCCGACGGCCGTGCGTGGTTGCAAGAATCCGGCGCTGGCGCACCAAAGTATTGGTACCGCGCCCACGGCGACTGGTGGACGCGATCCATGGACCAGAGCGCGCCGGTCGACCCGCTGCATCCGGTCGTGCACGTCTGCTACTACGAGGCCGACGCGTTCGCCAGATGGTCGGGCAAACGCTTGCCGACAGAGCTCGAATGGGAGGCCGCGGCAACGTGGGACCCCCGTACCCGCACGCAGCATCCGTGGCCATGGGGTCGCACGCCGCTCGGTCCCGCGATTGCCAATGTCGATCAGGTGATGTTCGGGACAGCACCCGTCGGCGCATATCCACAGAATGTCTCCCCGATCGGATGTTACGGCATGATCGGTGACGTGTGGGAGTGGACATCGAGCGATTTCGGTCCGTACCCGCGGTACGTAACGTTTCCCTATCGGGAGTATTCCGAGGCGTTCTTCGGCTCGGAGTACAAAGTGCTGCGTGGCGGTTCCTGGGCGACGAGCGCGATTGTCGGACGGAGCACCTTCCGCAACTGGGACTACCCGATCCGGCGGCAGATCTTCAGCGGATTTCGGTGCGTGCGTGATGCTTGATGTCCGAGAGGGTCACTGGCATGCCCCGCGCCCGATGCGTCAGGGCAGTCTGGCGATGCTGGTCGATGTGCAGCGCGGACTCTTCGACACGGGCCCCGACGGCCAGCGTGAGCTGCCGCCCAAGTATTTCTATGATCATCGCGGCTCGACGCTGTTCGAGGAGATCACTCGCCTGCCGGAGTATTACCTCACGCGGACTGAGCGCGCATTGCTGCGTGCACGGATGCCGGTGTGGATGGCGGAGATTCAGCCACGCGCGCTCGTCGAGCTTGGCGCCGGCAGCGCAGACAAGACCCGGACGATTCTCGATGCCATGCAGCGGGTGCAACCGGCGATCGTGTACGTGCCCGTCGACGTCAGCGTCACCTTCCTCGATGAAACGACGGCCCGATTACGGCGCCAGTACCCCGGCATCGAGATCCGACCTCTGGTCGCGGACTTCGCCGCCGCGCGCCGGCTGCCGCTCGCAGTCCCCCACCCCGTGTTGACCGCCTTTCTCGGGAGCACGATCGGCAATCTCGAGGATAGCGATGCTGTCAGTGTCCTGGGTGCGCTTCGCGACGGCATGCACCCCGACGATCGTTTGCTGCTCGGTGCCGACCTGGTGAAAGATCCGGCCGTCATCGAGGCGGCATACAACGATCGCCTCGGCGTGACCGCCGCGTTCAATCGGAACATGCTTCTCGTCCTGAACGCAGAGCTGGGCGCAGACTTCGACCCCTCGGCGTTCGCGCATCGGGCGTTCTTCAACGCAGGAGCCGGCCGTATCGAGATGCATCTGGTCGCGACTGCGGACCAGCGGGTTCACATTCCAAGCCTTGGCGCGACGACGATCCCGCGCGGCGAATCCATCCGCACGGAGATCAGCAACAAGTACACGCGAGACCGCGTGACCGCGCTCCTGGCCGATGCAGGTCTCGACATCAGGGTGTGGGACACGGACGATGCGGGCGGGTATGCGCTCCTGCTCGCGGGGCCTCGCGACTGAGGATGCGTCCCAAGCCGACGCGCACCCCGTCCGCCAACCGGTGCCGCGCGCTGTTCGCGCCCGGCGACCCGGGTGTGCGAGAGCAGATCGGGCTCGAGCTCGAGTTCATCCCGGTCGATGCGGTCACGCGGCGCCGGTGCCCGATCGACGAACCCGCAGCAGGCGATGGCGAACGGCCACGCGCGACGCTCCCGATCTTGCGCGAAACCGCTGCTGCCGAGGGATGGTCGGAGCGCCCGTCTCCGTACGGCGCGCCGGTGTTCGTCGCGCCGGACGGTGCCGTCATCAGCTACGAACCCGGGGGACAGATCGAATACAGCGCCGCCCCGGCGACGGCGATCTCCACCGTCCTGGCGCGAATGGAGACCACGGCGGCAACGCTCGCCGCGAGAGCCGAGCGCGCCGGCATCGAGTTATTGATCACCGGGATCGACCCTTACAACCCGATCGACATGGTGCCGCTCGAGCTGCGTGGCGAGCGCTACACCTCGATGGATCGGTATTTTGCGGCGATCGGTTCGGCAGGGGCCTGTATGATGCGCCAGACAGCGGCGTGTCAAATTACCCTCGACGCGGGCCCGCATCCGGTGGCCCGTTGGCGGTTGCTCAGTGCGGTGGCCCCGTATGTGACGGCGCTGTTCGCCAACTCGCCGCGATACGCTGGCGCGTTGACGGGATGCGCGAGCACGCGCGCGCACGTCTGGCGACACGTCGACCCCGCGCGCACCGGATTGCCCGGCGCGGCGGCGGATGACCCGGCGGCCGCATACGAGGCGTTCGCGCTCGCCGCACCAGGCATCTCTGCGTCGGGCGAAAGACGGCGAATACAAGTCCTTCGAGACCTTATTGGCGGACGGAGATGCGACAGAAGCCGACTGGGGCCCGCACTTGACGACGTTGTTCCCGGAGGTGCGTCCGCGCCGCATGGGAGGGGTCGCGACGTTCGAATTGCGGTCGGCGGACGCGGTGCCGCTCGAATGGTGCGCGGCCTTCGCTGTTTTCGTTGTCGGGCTCACGCGCGACCGCGCGGCCGCCGCGGAGGCATCCGCCCTCCTCGGTGCGCCCCACACGACGCTGCTCGCGCGGGCGGCACAATTCGGTCTGGCCGATCCGGCGATCCGTCGCACGGCTGCCGAGCTGTATCTATTGGGGCTCGAAGGGGCGATCCGGCTCGGCGATCACGTCGTCGGCGGCCGCGAGCGCGAGCGGGCGGAGGATTTTGGGCGCCGCCACGTGCTGACCGGCTGCGCCCTCGACACGGACGCGGGCATCGGTTTCGGCCGCGGCACGCGGCGATCCACGACAACGAGACACAGCGAGACAAAGGCCACTGCAACCGGCTGAACAGGTGGCGGCGCTCAGCGCCGTCGGGGTCTCGAAACGGTACGGGACGGTGCAGGCGCTGGATCACGTGACGCTCGACGTGGCACACGGCGAGTGCCTGGCACTCATCGGCGAGAGCGGGTCCGGCAAGACAACCCTCTTGCGAATGTTCAACCGGATGGCGGAGCCCGACGCGGGCACCATTCTGGTGGACGGTCGCGCAGCGCAGGACACAGACGCGGTCAGGCTGCGACGACAGATGGGATATGTCCCGCAGGATGGTGGGCTATTGCCGCACTGGCGTGTGCGTCGCAATGTCGCACTCGTGCCATCGCTCCTCGGGATGCCAGATCCCGAGCGTGAGGCCGACGCCGCGCTAGACCTCGTGGGGCTCGAGCCTGCGATGTTCGCGGATCGCTGGCCGCGGGCTCTTTCCGGGGGCCAGCGCCAGCGCGTGGCCATTGCACGGGCGCTCGCTGCTCATCCGACGGTCATGCTGCTCGACGAGCCGTTCAGTGCGCTCGATGCCATCACACGGGTCGAGCTCCAGACGTCGTTTCGCGAACTGCGCCGACAAGTCGCCATGACTGCGCTGCTCGTCACGCACGATGTGCGGGAGGCACTGGCGCTGGGCGACCGCGTGGCGGTGCTGCGACAGGGACGCCTCGAGCAGATCGGCGCACCAGCGACGCTCCACTCGCAGCCCGCCACCCCATACGTCGCAGCGCTCCTCGCGCAGGGATCCAACCATTGATCGCGGGAGGAATCCGGCGGCGCACGCGCACCCTGCCGATCTCCCTGGCGGTCGTGGGTGGGGCTGCTGCGGCGAGTGCGGGGATGCATGCTGCGGCGGCCGGACCCGCGATCGATCAGCGGGCCACGAACGCACCGATCGTGGTGGCGTCAAAGCCATTTGCCGAATCGTACATCCTGGCCGAGATGTTCGCGCAGCTGCTGTCCGCTCATGGCCGACGGGTGGAACTGCGGCTCGGCCTGGGCGGGACGGATATCGCGTACGCGGCCCTTCGTCGCGGGGCGATCGATGTGTACCCGGAGTATACGGGCACCGGGCTCGTCGTCGTCCTGGGACTGCCACCTGCGCACGACCCGACGACAGTTTTTGCCACAGTCGCGCGCGAGACCGCCGCGCGCGACAGCGTGCGATGGCTGCCGCCACTGGGCTTCGAGAACACATACGCGATCGCGGTCCGGCGCACGCTAGCGGACTCGCTGGGACTGGCCACCCTCACCGATCTGGCGCGTGTCGGCGGATCCCTCCGTGCCGGCCTGACCGCCGACTTCATCGGACGTCCCGATGGACTTCCGGGACTCACCGCTGCCTACGGCATCCATTTTCGGAGCGTTCGCGCGCTCCTTCCGGCCGTCAAGTATCAGGCGATCGCCGCTGGCGCCGTCGACGTCATCGACGGGTACTCCACGGATGGCCTCATCGCGCGGTACGATCTCGTCGTTCTGCAGGACGATCACCGCTTCTACCCGCCCTACCAGGCCGCGGCAGTGATCAGCCGACGACTCCAGCGCGACGATCCCGCCGCCGCACTCGTGCTGACAGAGCTCAGCGGTCGCATTGACGACGCCTACATGCGCCGGCTCAATGAGCGGGTCGAGGTGACGGGCATCGACGCGGCCACGGTCGCGCGTGACGCGTTGGTGGCGCTCGCGCTCGTCGGACCGGAAGGCGCGGCCCCCCACGCCGGTCCGGGAGCGCCTGCGGAGTCGGCTCGGACGGGCACGCGACTCTCGCTCCTCGCCTATCTCCGCACGCAGCGGGGCGTCATTGCGGCGAGCACCGGTCGACACATACTCCTCGTCGTCGCCTCGTTGGTGGCCGCACTGCTCGTAGCCCTGCCGCTGGGCGTAGCCCTGACGATCATCCCGCGCCATGCGGAAGGCGTGATTCGCGCGGTCGGCCTGCTCGAGACGATCCCCAGCATCGCACTACTGGCGTTCATGATTCCCATTCTCGGCATCGGCGTGGTGCCGGCCCTAGTCGCGCTCTTTCTGTATTCGCTGTACCCGATCGTCCGCAACACGTACACTGGCGTACGCGACGCCGACCCCTCGACCGTCAATGCCGCGCAGGCGCTGGGCATGACCTCCCGTCAGCTGCTCACCGACGTCCGCTTGCCGCTCGCGACGCCGGTGATCATGGCCGGCGTTCGCACGGCGGCCGTGCTGGACGTGGGCACGGCAACACTCGCCGCGTTCATTGGCGCGGGGGGACTGGGCGACCTGATCATCACCGGTCTGGCATTGTCCGACACGCGCATGATTCTCATGGGCGCCGTGCCGGCAGCGCTGCTAGCGCTGAGCGTGGACGCGCTGCTGGGTGGGGCGGAGCGGTGGGCGGCGAGGCGCTGGGGACGCGCCTAGAATTTCCACGTTTTCGTGAAAGTCAAGCCAAGCACACCAGTCAGCGGCGTATCCTGGTCGGTAGCGAGCGTTGGCTGGCCGAGTAGATACAGTGGCTGGCCGCTGAGCTCCATGCTCAGACTCGGCGTGATCCGGTGGATCACCGCCGCTCCCGGTGCCACACTCGCTTGCAGCGATACGAACGTTCGCGGGGTCAGATACTTACCGAACTCGAGCTGCGTGTTCTGGAAGAACGTCTGAACGGCGTTGTTTTTGTTTTGTGCGATGTCGACGTAATTGTTGCCGACGACGATGTCGAACACATCGGCGTTGATCGCGCGAGCCACGTCTCCTTTGACCTGGTTCAGGAGCACAGCGACCGCCTGCGCAGCGAGCTGGTTTTCGACGAACACGCCGGCGGTGCCGAGCGCGCCACCACTGGATGCGCTCGTCAGGCTCGAGCTCTGACTCGCCTGTGCGATGCCGTTTGACGAACTGCCGAAGGCCAGATACCTCAGGAGATCGCTCTGCGACAGCGGCGGCTGTTTGTTACTCGACAGGGCGAGGCGCAACGAGTCGACGTTCCCGGAGATGGTGACAATGATGGCGAGGGCTTCGGTGCCGGGCACCGGCACGGTGTACTGTGCGTTTGCGCTCACGGTGGGGTTGATGCTGGTCGAGCCGATGAACGTGGCAACGCCCTTGGTCAGAGTGAAGCGCTTCCCGAGGAAGCGGTACTCGCCGACATCGCTGCTGATGGTGCCGTTTATTACGAGCGCCTCGTGCTCGTGGTCGACGTGAAGGGTCAACGGTTCGTCCGTGTAGGCTCCCACGTTGGCGTCTTCGTTGCGCACCCAGGTCCCGCGGGAGACCGAGAACTCGACATCCATCAGGAGCCGCGAGAAGAGCGAGCCAGAGGCGGGCAGGAGTTGGCGGACGGCCGGGTGGGTCGTGTCGACCACATGATACACGACTGGCTGGCTCAGATCGACGAGATCTTTGCCGGTCGAATGGGGCGAGGTAGAAGACGCCGCCGAGTATCGTCGTCGAGCCATAAATGTAGGGTGACTTGGTCGGACCGGCTACCGTCAGCTCGGCATCGACATCGATGCGCCCACGATCACGGTTGTCGAGCACGCGCAGGTCGTTGGCCGCCAGCTCCACATTCACGACGGGTACCGCGGGCTCACTGCGATCGAGGGTCCCTGATAGGCGGAACGTTCCGCCTGTCGCAGGTGTCCTCGCGGTCAGCGAGTCGATGACGACGGAGTCACGGGTCAATCGGAGATTCGCGTCGACGGCATTGACCGCCATGCCGGTCGCGGTCACCCTGGCAGCGCCATCGACAATGGTGAGCGTGCCGAATGGTGTTGGGTTGCTGGTCGTTCCCTCGAGCGTGATGTGGCCGCTCACGTGCCCAGCGAGGTGCGTCACGTCGGTCTCGAACTGCGATGCCACGTCGAGTGGCAAACTGTCCATTTTCAATTCGCCGCTCAACGGCCGGTCGAGCAGTCGCGACCCGGTGGCGTTGCTGGCGAGGTTGATGGGGACAGTCGCGTCCATGATGGCGAAGGGCGCAGCCGGAGCGCCTTTGGGCGCCAACTCAACGTGCGTGACCAACGTCGCCGTGTCGTACGTGTACTCGGTGAACACGTTGGGCATTGGGACATTGCGCACGGAGGCACTCGAGAGCGAGGCGGTGCCACGAAACTGCGGGTTCTCCAAAGTGCCGGTGATATCAGCATCGATCGATGCCTCACCATCGAGCGGTTGGGCGAGCTGCGCGAGGGACGCCAAGTTACCGGCATGGACCCGCGTCAACTGGATGGAAAGGTGTCCGGACGTGTCCCCTTGGATCGGAAGCGTGCCGTCAATGGCAATGTGCCCGGTGCGGTCGTCGGTCAACTCGACCTGCTGTACGACGAGTCCGGTCGTGCTCCAGGTGATCGATCCGGGATGCGGCGCGTGCCAGAGCGTCGTATCGAATTGGAGCGAGAGGGTGTCGTACTGCAGGTGCTTCTCGGTTGGGGTAATGCGGAACTGTCCCTGCAGGCTGTATCGGTGTGAGGAATCTTGGCGGACGATGACACGTGCCGTGCCTTCCGGTTGTTGATACGTGATCCGCGTGTTCATGCTGTCGAGCGAGAAGCCGCCAAGGATCGCGGAGTCGAGGCCGACGGTCACAGCGACCGGCGCCGATTGGCTCGGTCCCCCGATCCATTGGTACAAGAGCCGCGCGTGCCGAGTCTCGTTCCCCATGGCGATGACGGAATCGGCAGCCAATGAGCCGTGCAGGTCAAACCTCTGGACGTTGCCGGTCACGGTGCCGGTTGCAATCACGCGACCAGCCAGTGCGCCGCGAGCGATCCCCCGCGGTGTATCCACGACCAGTGTCGGCGCTGCTGTGCCTCGGATCGCGCGTTCGATTTCGGTCGAATCAGCGCGACGCGCAGAGTCGGCACGAGCACGCGTCGCAGCCTGCTCGAGGGCTGCGCCCCGCAGCGCCACGGTCGTGGTATCCTTAGGGAGAAAGCGTTGCCACGCGTGTAAGGAGTCGACGACGACCCGGTACCCCACGGTTCCCGATCGGCTCGAGTCGAGGCCCAGGACACCATGGAGGTCCGCGGTCGTCGCCAACGCGTGCACGTGCGCCGTATCGATGGTGAGTTGGCCATCCCGGACGTGAGCGCGGAGCGCCATGGTATCGACGGTCACACTATCGACCTGCGATGCGCGGACGTGTGCCGTAACCGTCGCGACCATGGAGGCGGGGTGCATCCCCGTGCCCGTGGCGGTGATGGTCGCACTGAGACTCGTCGGCGGTCCGATCTTCGACACGGCGCGCGCGTCAAAGATGTGCGCGCCCAGAGTCAGATCGTATCCCGGCACTGTGTCGCTGAGCTGGACGTGGCCGTCGAGCGTGAGCCCGCTCGAGTCTGGGGCGTTGACGATGCCGAGATGCCCGTGGACTGTGAGATTGCTCATGCTTCCCGACACGCGAATCCCGCCCTCGGCGCTGCCGTACAGCTGTGCCGCCGGCATGAATTTGCCGACGACCCCGAGGTCGACCGGGCGAAAATCAGCCGTCAGGTCCACGTGGTCCGGCTTGAGGTTGCCTTCCGATGCGTTGCCTCTCCCGCCGCTAACGGCAACCGATCGAGAGAGGGCCGCGGCCGTGGGCGACGTCACCGGAGCAAACGCGATGTCTCCTGAGGCGACGACGTGCGTCAGCGCGTCGCCATCGCGATGGACGAGGTCGGCGCGCCCTCGCATGGTCTGCCGTGTCGACCCATCGAGGACTGCCTGACCGGAGATCGTGCCGCCAATCGGCAGTACACGCGCGGCTGACGACGCCAGGGCAACCTGGAGTGGCGCAAGGGTGATGGTCAGGTTCCGCGCTGCGAATGCCGATCCCACGCCAACCTCGCCGCGAGCCATCACGCGGCTCGGCCCCGCGGCCGAGTCGTCGTACGTGACGTCGGCGTCGACTCTCAGGCCAGACAAGGGGCCGGCCAGCGTGCCGTGCCCGGAAATCGTACCGCGGCGCGGAATCTGAAGTGACGGCGCGAGTTGTTGCACGAGTCGCGTGTCGATCCCGGAGACCTGTAGCTGTGTGGAGTGGAATGCAATCGAGTCGCCGATCGCGAGACCGATGGTGCCGGTGGCGCGTCCGGTGCCACTCTGCACCGTCAGATCGCGCACCATGAAGTCCTGGTGTTTTCCATGTTGGGTCAGGTCAACGTTCGCGCTGAGCTCTCCAGCCTCCGGGACTTGCGGGTCGAGGAAGCGGAGGTCGCGAAGCGCCGCCGTCTGCGCGTGGATGGCAGCGTGTACGTCGCCAGATGCGAGCTGATACGCCCCAGCAGCGGTGATATGGGACGACGGGAGGCTAATGCGGGCGTCGTGCCACCACAGGGAGTCCGCATCGAGCCAGAAGGTGCCGGCGAGGTCGTAGATCAGTGCGTCGGGTGGACGGAAGATGGCGACGTCACCTCGTAACGCGGCGACTTCAAAAACCTTCACGGGGCTTGCCGGGTCGGCGAGGCGAACGCTCGGTGCCGAGACGGTCAAATCGTGCACCGCGATGGCCTTCTCGAATCCACCGGGGACGGATTCCACCACGTTTCGCGAGTTGGCGCTTGTCGCAACGGCGATGGCACTGTCGCGGGCGACACCTCGCAACGTGGAGTCGGGGTGCCAGGGCGTTCGTACAGTGAGATCCCCGTTGGTCAGGAACACATTGGCGAGGCTGATAGCAGTTCCGAAACCGGCATGGGAACTGGATGGAGCTCCAGAGGACGGGAAGATCCGTCGGTAGTTCCAGGCGCCGTCTTGCGACTCGGCCAGGACAATGACAGGGCGGTCGATTCGTACGTCCGTGAATGCCAATCGCTCTTTCAAGATGTCGATGAGTCGGTAGCGGACTTCGGCGCGTTGCACCCTGATGAACGGTGCACCACTGCTGTCGCTGATGGAGAGGTTGGTCAGCACGACATGGGTGAGCAGATCGCCTTCGACACTGCCCAGCGCCACGATTCCATGCACGGGCCCACGCATCGCGTCGAGCGCGATACGCTGCACTTGCCTGTGCCCCCAGGAGGAGTTGGTGAGCACAATAATGGCCACCGCGATGAGGCACACGACGGCGCCGATGACGGCGGCCAACGCGGCGAGGATCCGCCCAGCAATGCGTGCCGCCGTCGATCGCATCTAGAACGCCTGCCCGACCGACAGGTTCAGTTGGAACCGATACAGCAGCCCTTGGGGCGAATAGCTGCGCAGAGCTGCTGCTGCTGGCGAGCCGGGCGGCCCGGTGACCGTGACAATCTCCCCCGTGGGCGTCTCAGTGAGGACCTCGAGTGGACACGTCGTGAGCGGATTGAGTCCAAGATCGAGCCGGATCGGCCCGATTATCGACATGTAGCGCAGGCCCGCGCCGGGAGTGATGGCACTGGCTCCGCACGTGGCCTTCAGCACGGTGCTTTGGCCGACCATCCCGCCGTCGACGAATACGGTACCGCCAAGGGCCTTGTAGATCGGGAACCGGTATTCGACAGTCCCTTCCAGCAACCAATAGCCGCCCAGTGCTTGTGGCGTGAAATCGCTGTTATTGAGGTACGGGACGCCGTTCACGCGGCACTGTTGGATCGGGATGTTGGTCGGGCATTCGTTCTGCGTCCCACGCAATACGTTCGGGGGGATCGTGAGCACCTGCGGACCGAGCTGGTTCTCGCCAAACCCGCGCACCGACGACGCTCCCCCGGCATAGAAACGAACCGAAGGATGCAGCACCTTGCCCGACGTGTCGCCGGAGATCCCGTGACCGAGAGGGTTGACGAAGCCGGCACGAGCATTGAAGGCGATGACCGATCGATAGACGGGGCGGAAGAGCGATCCCGTCACGTACAGCCGATCGTACAGGTAGTCCGACAAAGTGTATTGCGACGCGTAGTCGAACTCGCTGTGGAGAACGAAGCCGGCGGTCGGGTTGATCGCATCGTTCGTGCGGTCGATTTCCGCGCCGACGAGAACGGGTGAGCGACGGGAGCGTGACAGGAGTGCGTCACGGGTGGCCTCGTCGCAGACGCTGTAATCCACACAGAAATAGGCGTCTCCCGCCGTGACGTGGGACACCTCGTAGCGGTAGCCGATGGTCAGTGGCGCACGCGGCGCGAGATCGTGCTTGAAGGCGATGTTGGCGCCGGCACCCTGATCGATGAAGACCCCCGGCGCCAGCCGCCGATGTGCATTGATGCCCAACGTGAGTGAGTTCTCGGCCCCTAGAAACCACGGCTGCGTCACGTTCGCGCCGAGCAGCCAGGTCGGCGATAGGAATGGCTCCAGGTCGGTGCCGGGAGCCACGAGTTTGTAGCCGTTGTTGAACACGCCATACAAGGCGTGGGCGAAGAGATTGCCAAGCGCGCCGTCCAGGACGAGCACGCGGGCACCGCCGACCCAGTTGTAGTTAGTAAAGCGGCTCGAGAACGAGAAGAAGTCGGCGGTCGTGAATCCGGCGCCCGCGCTCGTTTCTCGCGTCGGTCCCTCTAACACCGTCACCACGGCCTCTTTCGCACTGTCTGGCTTCCCGGTCGTCGTGTCCACGGTGACCCGGGCGCTGCGAAAGAGATTGGTTTGAAAGAGCGCTCGCTGGCTCGCCTCGACGTCGTTGCGCAAGAACAGGCTGTTGGACCGCAAAGGGATCGCGTGCCGAATCGTTTGCGCGCTGATGTTTTGGTTGCCTCTCACGATGACCGTGTCGACCGTGGTGCGGCGATGGGGCGTCATAGTAATGGTCACGGTGGCGCTGCCGGCGCTGATGTGGCCCTCAGCTGCCAATGCGCGTGAGACAGAATCATCCGGCGGCTGACCCGAGAGGCGCACCGTCGTATCGACTGTTGCATCCGCGTTGCCTCGAGCCCAGAGACGCTCCCGAAGGGCTACCGCGCTCGTATCCAGTTTGTTCAGGTCTAGCGGGTCCCCCACCCGCACGCGCACGAGGCGCTGCAACATACGGAGCACGAACAACGTCTCTGGCGTCACCGTCACCGACGTCACGCGCGTCGCCGGCCCCTCATGGATCATGAACGTCACTCGCGCGGTCCGGCCGCGCGGCGGGGTGATGGCGGTGTCGACGGAGGCGAGGCGATAGCCGCGAAGCCAGTACAGGACGCGGATCCGAATCACATCTCGCTTGAGCTCGTCGCGATCGAGATAGAACCGTTGGTAAAAGTAGGGCGCCTTGGAAATCAGGCAGAAGGGCCAGAGGAGGACACCGCGACAACGCGAGGCGGTCGTGGTGATGCTGTTTTGGATCTCGCCCGCGGTGACCGCGTGCGCACCCTCAATGACAACGCCCAGCACCTCGGGTCTGGCCCGGCGGCCGACGAGCGTGTCAGACGCCGCTCGCGTGACTGCACGAGCGGCACCGAAAACGCCGCCAGCTGTATCACCGGGCAGCCGAGTGCCGAGTCCTGCGGCGGGCCGCGCCCACAACAGCGCGCCTGCCGCAAATGTCGCGAGCCAGGCCGGCTGCATCGGTTGAGGTTAATGGCAAGCGCTGGGCCGGGCGATAGGGCGGTAAATGCGGGATCAGGGATCAGGGGTCAGGGGTCAGGGATACAACAAATCGAGAGGGCCAGTCTTAGCGCACCGTGACTGGCCCTCCCGATTTGTTGTATCCCTGACCCCTGATCCCTGGCCCCTGATCCCGCTGTTGAGGCTCTCTTATAGACCAGACAACAACGCGTCGTTACTCGGGGTCGCCGCAATGCGCTTGATCAGCCACTCCATGGCCGACTGCGGAGGCATCTGTTGGAGACCACGGCGCAAGGTATAGACGCCGTCGAGTTGGTCCGGTCGGAAGAGCTTGTCCTCGCGTCGCGTGCCACTCGTGGCGATATCGATCGCAGGATAGATCCGCTTCTCCGCCAGGCTCCGGTCGAGCTTGATCTCGCAGTTACCCGTGCCCTTGAACTCTTCGAAGATCACGTCGTCCATCCGCGACCCAGTTTCCACCAGCGCCGTCGCGATGATCGTGAGTGATCCGCCGCCCGCGTTGGGTGCGACCGAGCGGGCCGAGCCGAAGAATGCCTTGGGCTTGGCCATCGCCGTCGCGTCGAGTCCTCCCGACAGGGTCCGGCCGGTCCCGCGCTCAACGGTGTTGTGGGCACGAGCCAGACGGGTGATGGAGTCGAGCACGATGACGACGTCCTTGCCCATCTCGACCAGACGGCGGGCACGCTCGAGCACCATCTCCGCGACGTCGGTGTGTCGCTCGGCCGGCATGTCGAAGCTCGATGCCACCACCTCGCCGTACCCCCACGTGATCATCTCGCTGACTTCTTCAGGACGCTCGTCGACGAGCAGCACGAGCAGTACTGCGTTCGGATGATTTAGCACGACGCCTTCGGTGATCGCTTGGAGCAGCATCGTCTTGCCCGCACGGGAGGGCGCGACAATCAGCGCACGCTGGCCGTAGCCGACGGGGGCAATCAAGTCGATCGCCCTGCGGGTCAACTCGGGTCCGGCTTTGGCCGGCCGGCCGGTCTCGAGAGTGAGCTTCCGCTCGGGATATGACGCCGTGAGGGCGCTGAAATCGGGGCGTCGGGCCGCGAGTGCCGGATCCTCACCGTTGATCTGAAGGACGTCGACCAGCGTAACGCGCCCACGTTGATCCCGACCGACCGTCGCCGATACGGCATCGCCACGTCGCAGCGCGTACTGGCGTACGAGGTGCGTCGGCACATACGGGTCACCGGCCTCGGCGAGGTAGCTGGCGGATGGACGACGCACATAACCGCCATCGCGCGCGGCATCGAACCATCCCGCCGTCTCGCCGTCCGCGACGATGGGGACCGGTGGCCCATGCTGTTGCTGCTGCTGGGCGGCATGCTCGCGGTGTGGCCCGCGGCCGCGATGTCGCCGGCTGTTGCGTCCGTGGCCCTGGCGTCGGCCGTTGTTGTGGCCCCCCTGCGGCATCTGACCGCCGGATCCGCCGCCCTGTGCATTGGGGCGGCCGGGTCCACCGCCATGACGCCTGAATGGGACGCCATCGTTGGATGCGGGAGCTGGCGTCGTTGGCAGCGACGCGGCGGGGGGTGGGGTCTCGTCGGGCGCACGCGCGGGCGCGCTCTCGTCATTGCTCTGTTCGGCGCCGAACGAGGCGGCGGGTGGACTCGTGTCCGGTTCTCGGACACTGTCGGCAACCGGGGCGAGCGACTCACGAGGAGCTGCTATCTCGACTTCTTCGATGGCAGCATCGCGGTACGGATTCGCCTCGCCGGCCGCATCTGCGAGGGGGTCGGCGGGAGGCCCAAACGGGCGAGGGCCACGGCCGCGACAATGGGGACGTCGGCGTTCGTTCATCTATTGGAGGTGACTATGTGGACGTGCGCAGTCCGCGCTAATTCTGCTGCTTCAGCTCCCGTTCGACGGGGGCGCGGATCGGCCACGCGCACGCGGCAAGCTACATGCAAAACGCATCGCCGCGTCAAACGTACAACTCCCAGAAGATCGCGTGTGCGCCGCGATTGCGCAAGGTGGCTCACGTATTGGCCGCGGAACGCGTGGCAACATCCATTTGCCGGAGGAGCGCGACCGTCCGCCGGCAGAGGTCGACCATACGCCCGACCGCCGCTTGATGTTCCGGTGCGAGTGGCTCGAGCGCCAACAGCTGGGCCTCGGCCATCAGCGCCGCCAACGGATTACTGATCTCGTGACGCAACTCGAGTGCGACGGCGCCCACGGCGGCCAATTGCTCCGGCGAGTATTTTTTTCGTGCACCCAGCTCTCGAGCGTCACCCATGGCTACGCACTCTCCCTCCTCCGATTGGACAGCGCCGATCTCCTTTGAGATCGCGCTTGATGCACTCCTGCGCGACTATCATGTCACCGGCCACACGGCGGAGCTGCACGCGCGTCTTGCGACACTGATGGACACGGGTACGCCACACGCGTTGATGCTCGCGGCCGAGCGGTACCGCGACATCCTGGAGATCGCGGGGCCTCTGTACGAACGTGTCGTCGAGAAAGACCCGACCAATGTGCGCGCAATAATCGGGCTCGCCAACGCGTATTGGCTCACTGGCCGTGGTCCCGAAGTGGTTGGCGCACTCGCCGATCGGGCCAAAGCTGTCGATCCGCGCAGTCGTGCCGCGTGGCATTTGTGGGCTTTGACCGAATCCAACCCCCGCCGTCGAGTCGACCGATGGCGACGCGTGTGTGACGAGTTTTCCGACGACGATCTGGCACGAGCAAACCTCGCTGACAATGCCGCCAGCCTAGCGGGTGCAGAGGACGACCCCGCTGCACTCCAGCTGGCACTCGAGACGTATGCGGATCTCCGCAGCCGCGCGACGGAGCCGGCCCAAGTTGCGGCACTGGACCAGGCTCTGGTGACGCTCCGGCAGTGGAAGGTGTGACGCGAAAGCTCCTCTGTCACCCGTAACGCCTTGCAGCGCGATACGCGGGTCGCGGCCGACGACCGGCGCGCACTGCGCCAAGGCGAGCGGGCCCTACGCTGACTCCGATGCTTGCTGACCGGGGCACATCGTCGCCACGGCGGCCAGCACATCCTCGAGCTTGAATGGTTTGCGCAAGAGCGGGCACTGACAATCGTCAATGAGTGCCTGGGCCCGCTCGGTGACGTCGCCCGTGATGAACAGCGTTTGGCGACGCAGGTGCGGCTGTAATGAGACGGCGAGATGGAACAGGACGTCACCGCGCACGTCAGGTATGCGCAGGTCGAGCACGAGTACATCGTAGTGGTCGCCCTGCAACATCGCGTGCGCGCTCTCGCCCGAATGTGCGGACGCAGCGTCGTAGCCGCCCCGCGAAAGCGCAATGGTGAGCGCGCGGCAGATGGAGGGCTCATCGTCGACGATGAGCACGCGGCGCCGCTGTGGCAGCGGCAGCGCCCGAATCCAGCCGTTCGACAGTGACTTCATCCGCCCCTACGTGACTCCATGCTCTACAGTGTGCTCACGGCGCGCCCATCGCAATTGCCGCGGCTCACCGCCCCAAACCTACACACAAAAATCGCTACGGCGAGGGTGGCGTCTTCTTCGTCACCCACTGCGTCGCCGAACCGCTTGCGGCGGGCCGGTTGGCAACCCCCGGATCGGCTCTCCCGGTCGGATCGGTCGGCACTCCGACGACGGCTGCCTCGTCCGGGACGACCACCACCGACGGTGGCGCGGCAACCGGCCCATCGCCCCGCCAACCACGGGAGTCTGAGTGGGCGACGAGGCCCACCTCCCTGTCCAGCGCGAGCGCCGCGCGATTCGCCGCTCGAAATGGTGCGGTCGATGCCAGGCCTACGTCGTCCGCGATGGTCGGCGCGAGCCACTGCGCCAGCGCAGACACCAGCTCCGAGGGGCGCATCAGCCGGCGGACGGCGCGCGGCGTGGCGCCCACGGCGCCGCGCATATGCTTAGTCAACATGCGGGGTGCGCTATAGCCAACCTTCTTCGCGATCGCCTCGAGTGACTGACGCGGGTCCCGGGCGTACGCGTACGCCTGCAGGAGCCGAGCGGCAACGATGACGGCGCGAGGGGAGCGCAGACCCGCTCGCTCCAGGTGCCGATACGTCGTCCGCACGGTCGCCCGCGCCGCACGAGCGAGGTCCGCGACGTCACGAAACTCGGTTGGTCGCTGCACCAGCCGCTCGATCGCCCGCGCAAGCGACGGCGGAAGCGTCGCCAGCCTGGGCGCCAGCTCCTCGAGGAGCGCAGCGGTCAAAGACGTGCCCGGTTGACGTTCGAGCAGTTCGAGAAAGCGGCGCGGCTCGTCATCATAGCGGTGCAGCACGACGTGGTGGACGGCATGATGCGCGCTATGTCGGGCCAGCTCGGCGATCGCTTGAAAGCTCACGGGCGAGACGGGGGTGTATACCACGACGGGCAGTGTCAGCCGCGACTCGAGCAGGGCCGCCAGAGCCGTGGCGCGACCGACCCCATCTGCACAGGGATCGACGACGACGATATCGGCAGCGCCCCGACGAAGCGCATCGGCGAATACGTCCCACCGCTCAATTCCCGTCAGTGAATAGCCGCTATTCCCCGACAGCACCACGCGGAGGTGCGAGAGCAACGGAGGCGGGAGGTAGGCCAAAACCTCGAGGCTGCCTGGGCGCACTGGCAAGAATATGTACGATCCTGGCAGAAAATGCACCTTTTGGCCGTCCCAAGGGAACATACGTTCTTCTCGTTACTGCAGCGCTCGCATCACTCATCCCCCTGCTAGCGGAGGAGAGCATGTCCCGCCGTATCACCATCGCTGTGTTGACCGTGCTCGCTGCGGCCATGGCCGCGTGCGCATCGCCGACAGCGCCCGCGAATGTTTGCCGGCCGGGCGTCACGGTCGGACCCTGCTGATCGACGGCTCGACGGGACCCGTCGGGCGCTTTGGTCACAAAAAGAAGCCGGGGAACCACTGTGGTTCCTCGGCTTTTGGGCTTATGGGGCAGTCGGCGTCGCCGTCGCTATAGGGCCGCCAACTCGCGCATCGCGGCGACCGCATCGACAATGTCTCGAATAGCTGGTACGTCTCGAGGCGTCCGTCGCTGAGCGGCGAGGCGTTGCGCCACCGCGTGCTTGAGATCCTCGGTCTGAAATAGCAGTTGGTTCAATGCGTGGCGCTCGGCCAGCTCGACCGCGCGCGTGAGCGAGTTCCCGGCCTCCGCGTATTTCCCAAATGCACAATGCGCGAGTGCCGAGTGGTAGTGATACTGCGCGCGCAGATACGGCGGCAGCGCCTCGTCCAATAGCTCGAAGCGATAGCGATCCACGAGCGGCTCGTTCATCTGCAGAGCGCCGACCTCCATCAAGTTGATCATCGCTGCCCAGCGGACATACTGCTCGGCGCCCGTCGCTGCCACGATCAGGAACGCATCGCGGGCCGCGTCGAGGGCTCCGAGCTGTGTCAACGCCGTCGCGAGGTCGCTCAAGATGCGGTCGCGAGAGCACAAGCTGTGCGTCAACCGGAGCGCGTCGTATAGGTGACGCGCGGCCGCCTCGTGCTGACCCCGGGCAATCGCCACGACGGCACGCCCGTGCCGCGCAATCGACCCGACATCATCGAAGCCCTTCGCGGTCGCTGCCTCGATCGCTTCGTCAAGGATGGATTCTGCCAGCGGCAGATTGCCGCGCGCCAGAGCCAACGTTCCCTCGCCGACGCGGGCGTGCAGCACCTTCACGGGATCGCCGGCCGCCGTTCCCGTTCGCTTGGCACGATCGTATGACGAGGCCGCTTCGTCGAAGCGGCCAATCACTCGGTAGCAATGCGCGAGACGCATCCGCGCGTCGATCACCAGGTGCGGATCGAGCGTCGTCGGCGTGTGCCGGAGCGTGCTTTCGTACACGTCGATCGCCTGCGGCCAACGTGCGTCGTGATCCAGGCATCGACCGTACGCCATCAGTCGAGGCGCAAGTGGTCGGATATCGGGCGTGTGCGCGCTTTCGACGGTGTCGACAATGCTGGTCAGGATCGACCGCGCGGCCTGGTCACGCGGGATGGTGTCGATTGCGCCGCGCACGCCCTGGATGCCCCACACCGACACCTGCGGCGCTTCCGACCCCTCGCTGAGCCACCCATCGACCATCCGCAGCACCATGAGCCCAGCACTGGTCGCCGGCCACTCCGCGTCTGTCTCGGAGAGGCCCCCCAGCGCCTCGAAAAAGGCGGCGTGTCGCAGTCTGCCGGATGGTCGCTCGATCACTAGTGCCTCACCTAGTGCAGGCTCGTTCTACAGACGACTGGCTGAGTCAGAAAGACACCTCTTGCCGATCGGCTGTCCAATTCCGCGACACCATGATCCGTTCGCTCCGTGAACATACGAGCGTTTGAGTCACGTGCCCGTGAGGCGGATCACACAGACAGGCTTGGTGTGCGGCCGCGGTGACCGGTCAGTGGGTGGCGGGCCCGGATGCCGAGACGGGGCCGTTCGTCGCAGTGCCTGCGACGTAACGGACGCCGGGACGGTCCAGCGCGTCGAGAGTGTGCTCCAGGGCCGTTCCGTACACCTCGACGCGCGGAAGGCGGCGCGGGTCGAACGCGGGATCATAGGGACTGCGAGCCGGTCCACCGGACACCTCGAGGATCGCGTCGAAAGCGTACCGCGTCGCTCGCCCGCTGCGCGGGTCAGTCCACGCGCCAGACTGGGCCAATGCCCGGTTCTTGGGCCACACGCCGAGCGGGAGGGCGAAGGTTCGGATGTGGTAGCCGGGCACTGCGGAGTCAATCGCCAGCGCGCCGCGAGCAATCTGCTCCTGCACCACGGCATCGGAGTACTTGGCGAGATTCGCATGCCACAGGGTGTGGTCACACAACTCGAACCCTTGATCGACGAGGTATTTCAGCTTCTTGAAGCGCCAGGCGCTGCGCTGACCCTCGATGCCGCCGTTCCCGAAGAACGCGTGTCCGGCATTCGCGGCCGGGAGCACGCAGAAGGTGGCGTGATTGGGCCAGTCCGGGTGCGTCGCGTGAAACGCGAGCCAAATGCCGATCGCCGAATTGGGATCGATCTCGAGTTGCCCGTCGTGTTCGATATAGCGGAACTGTGATGGCGAGGCGTCGTCGAAGGTGAACACAACCGGCGTCATTCCTGGCGCGACGTCCAGCTGCCGGTCGATGAGCTGTGACACCGACACCGGACGATACCCGCGCTCGTAGAGCATCTGCAGATCATGCCGGAAGTGGTTCGGCTCGATCGTCCACTGTGCCTCGTGATCACCAATCACGTGATACTCGAGGATCGGGATGCGTCCGAGCCGGTTAGGCGGCGATTGGTGGCGCACTGCCCAGCCGCTCGCTGGCGCCGCGACCGTAGCCGCTCGACGATTGGCCAGGGTCGCGATGTCGCTTCCACTGGCGATTGGCAGGATGCCGAGAGCGAGAACCGGAAACAGTCGAGACGGAGAAAGCGGAAGCATGAGATGGGCTGTAGCAGAGGTGGCGGGCCGACACCAGAAAGAATAACGATGCGATCGTAACTCGTAGACAACGAACGGGCCCTGTCCGCAGCAACGCGGACGGCGACGCATGCGTCGCCCCTACTACAACACGCCGATAGGCGAATCGGGCGTGAACCCCGGGAAGATGCGGTCCAGGTGTGCTGCACCGAGGTGCCGTCCGGCGACCTCGGAAAACACCGCGCGGAAATCCGTCGTCAAGGCCAGGTCGCGTCCCTCGTAGAGCTGCTCCGGGGCGAGGCCCGGCCATCGGCCATGGACACGACCGCCGTGGACGTCGCCGCCGATCACGAACAGGGCGCCGGCGTGACCGTGGTCGGTCCCACCGTTCCCGTTCTCCCGGGCCATGCGACCAAACTCGGACATCGTCAGGATAGTTACGTCGGCCATGCGGTCGCCAAGGTCGACGACGAGCGCGCTGATCGATCGCGCGAAGTCATCCAGCCGCTGCGCCAGCTGGCCGGTGGACCCGCCTTGGTTGACATGCGTGTCCCAGCCGCCAACGTCTGCGAACGCGATCTCCATCCCAACATCGGCCTTGATGAGCTGCGCGATCTGACGGAGTCGCTGGCCAAACTGCGACCTCGGATAGTCCGCGCCAGTACTCGGCTGATACTGCGCCGGATTCGCGGCGCGTAGCATCCGGACGGCGTCGAAGGTCTCCGCACCCGTCGCATGGACGATGTCTGCCGACCCGGTGCGGTAGAGAGCCTCCAACCGCTCGACCTGAGTGCCCGTTGCGCGAACGGAGAATTCCTCGAGGCTGTTCATTGCGACGGTCGCCGCAGGCCCCTCGAGAATGCGCGGCGTCTCGGGTGCGAGCGCAACGGCACGAAAGGGCGACGCGGCCTGGGCCGTGGATGCGGGCACCGCGCACTCGGCGCAGGTGCCCTGCACCGCGAGGTACCGATTCAGCCACCCATCGACCGTCGACTTGTCGTCGGGCGTCCCCGTTTCCATGTAGTCTTGGGCATCGAAGTGCGAGCGCGTCGCGCTCGGGCTCCCCACGGCGTGGACGATGGCCAGGAGCCGCTGATCGAACAGCGGCTTCAATGGCGCGAGCGCCGGGTGCAATCCAAAAAACCCGTCGAGATCGACCGCCGACGTGGACGCGGCGCCGATCGCGCCCCGCACCGGCCGCGGGATGGCGATCGTTGGTCGCATCGCGTAGTAGGCAGCCTCGCCGTGCGGCACGACCACATTGAGCGCATCGGCCGCACCCCGCTGAAAGAGGCAGATCAACACCTTGCCACGGCGCGCGCCCGGCAGCTCCATGCCGAACGCCGTGCGTCGGAGAAAGCGCGGGCTGAGCCCCATCGTGACGAGCGCAAGTGCACCGGACTTCACGAATACGCGGCGGTCCACAGGGCCTCCTATCGTCGCTGGAATTCTGGCGCGCCGAGCGCGAGCCCGACGACTTGCGCGAGTCCTTGCAAGGGCGGCAACTGGCCGCCTTGCCCTCGCGCCTGCCGGCGTCGCCGAGCGTCAATCATGTCGCCACCTTCTCCCGCCATCGCGGTCATCACGTCGCTGGTCGGATCACTGGCCGCGGCCGGGTCCCCTCCATTGCTGGATGGTGCCGTATTGGCGGCAGCCGCCGCGGGCGTCATCGCGGTGAGCAGCGGATGGTCACCCGACATAAGGATCGCGCGCGTGTCGGGTGAGACGCTGCCTCCGAGGATATCGGTGATGACGGCGTCGACCTGGACCGCGCGGGGCGCTGTCATCAATGCGGCGGCGTTGGGCCAGCGATCGAGGGACGCGCCGGGGACCCGGTTGCTCGCGACCGCGAGGCCAAAATTGATCCTGTTCAGAATGGCGCCCGTGTTCATCCAGCTCTCCCCCGTTTCGGGGTAGCCGTTTGGCGCTTGGTGTCCGAAGATCGGCTCACCCATACGCGCGATCAGTTGTGCCGTCCGCTGTGTGGTATCCGGCTCCGCGTTCACGGCGCGCAGCGCGCTCACCACCAGCTCGAAGGGCGACTTGACCTTGGCACGGTAGGCCGGCCGCGAGAAGAACTCCGGGGAGGTCAGGATCGTCCAGAGCACCTGTCGGATGTCGCCATCGGTGCGCGTGAAGGTGGCCGCCGCCCGTGCGACGAGCGCCGGCGGTGGTGAATCGCTCACGAATCGGCGGCACAACTTCGTCGCGATGAACCGCGCCGTACTCGGGTGGCGCGCGACGATGTCCAATACCTCCTCTCCATCCTCAATGCCGCGGCCCGCGGCGAGGGTGTGGCCGAGGACGACTTTGGGGCCCGCATCATGGAAGGCGGGGCGGAAGATGAAGCCATTGCCTCCTTCCTGGTTTGGCCGGCGGTCAATCGACCAACCCGTGAGTGCCCGCGCGACGTTGATGACGTCTTGTTGGGTGTAGCCGCCGTCGACCCCGAGGGTATGCAGCTCGAGCAGTTCGCGACCATAGTTTTCGTTGAGGCCTCGGGCCGGCCGCCGTGGTGCGATGGGTGTGACGGCGCCCGGCGCGATCGCCAGGGATTGTTGGCCACGAGGAAACGGTCTCGGCATCGGGCGGGGCGCCAGCGTCGGCTCGGTGCTGTCGGCGACACTCTCCCAGTTGTCGAGATAGAACAGCATGGCCGGGCTCGTGGCGACCGCACCCAACAGATCGCGGAAGCGACCCAGGGCGTAGGGGCGAATCGCGTCGCGGTCGTAGGCCGCGAGGTAGTAGCGCATCTGCGCACCCTTGCGGTCGTAGACCGTAAAATGGTTCTCCCAGAAGTCGACCATGACTTCTTGTAGCTGTCGTTCGCTCATCAGGGCTCGGGCGACCTCCAGCGTCTGCACGTCCGCGACGAGCCTGGCCGCCGCGCGATCGGCAGTGCGCACGATGGTGCTGTCCTCACGCGTGACCGGGGCCGCGCCCTGTCCCATCGCGGCCGAGCCACGTTGCACGGCGAGCGCTCGCCGCCCGGCCGGGTACGCGACCTCGAGAGTGCTCATCGGCAAAGCGTACGATGCAACCCGCGCGACGAGCGCATCGGTTGCCTGGTCTGGCACACGGTCTGGGGAAAGCTGCTGCGCAATCCAGCGGTCGACGCCGATCTCACGCACGCGGGCGACATCGCCAGGACGTGGGCCGAACGTCAGCCGATTGAGGGCCTCGAGCACCTGCTGGTCCGCTGTGAGCTCGCGCCCCGAGTCGGATGCGGCGCTCAGCGGCGTCGCCAGTGTCGCGTAGGACGACGACGCCTGCGGTCGCGAGGCACAGCTCACCGCTCCGACAGCGACAATGCACAACACGACGGTGCCCAAGCCGCGCATGGCTGCGTGTTGGCGGAGCCGAACGGTTGAAACGGACATGAACGATTGCCCCCGGCGAGGACTGCGGATTAGACGAGCGAGACAGGGACAGCGTTAAGAGGAAGGACGAAAGGCCGGGTGACGGGTCCTGAAAAAACTGTGAGGCCAGTCACGCGCTACCGCACCCGTCACTGCGGTTTGTACAACCCGTCACCCGAAACCCGTCACCCGTTACCCCGCTTTCTTACTATCTTTCCCTCCCGTGCATTGGGTTGGCGGCGCACGTCGAGCAGGGCCGTTCAAGGCCGGCATTCGCGCCGGGGTTTTTGCTGCCTCCGCGGTATTCGGCGCGCTGCTCGTGTATGCACGTCGTGATGGTGGCAGCATGTTCGACCCCGATCTCGGGCCTCCGGTCGGGATGCTGCTGGGCATCATCATCTGCGTCGTCTGGGGCACCATCTTCGCGATCGTTGCGGCGCCGTGGCGAGGACTCAAAGTCCTTGCTGTCGCAATTGTCGTCAGTGGGCTTGCGTGGCTCGTGAGCGCGTTACTGCTGCCGCCAGCGTTGCGATTGGGCAACGATCTGTATGCTTCCGTGCCACGGGCCAGCGTCGTGCATACTCTAATGGCGCTCGGATTCGTGACAGGTATGCGACTTGCCCATGGGTAGTGTTGATCGTCGATGGGACGAGCGGGTGATTCCGGGAACTTTTTCCGTGCCTGAAGGTCTACCCGTAGTGAGCGTGCGGTCCGTCGTGCACGCTGGGAGCATGGCCTGGTGAGGCGAAACTTTTCTGGAGGGGAAATGGATGTCCTCGTGATGCTCGAGGATCATCCCGACCACTCGCCGGTGCTTGCGCATGTGAATTCGGGGCCGACATCGCTGTACTCGGAGCGATCACCGCGCGACCTGGTGACGCTCTATGGGTCACCGAGCACCGAATCACTGGCGTTGGCGCTCGCGGCCGCCGTCGAGAGCCGGCGACTGGAAGGTGAGCACGACGGGGTGATCCGTCATCTTGGATTGTGGCCGGAGCGCGGTGCGATCGGCGATGCGGCGTGGCGGGACAGCGCGACCGGTCAACTCATGATGCAGGACCTCGCGATTCCTCTCGACGTCCTGCGGGAAACGGCACGACAGCTCCTGGCAGAGTGCGGTCAACTGATTCGCCGATTGGTCGCCGGACTGGCAATGCCTGACTGGCCCGAAGGCGCGCGCCGCGCCATTGGGTTCTCGTTGAAGCCCGTTGCCGAGCTCACCGTGGCGACGCGGACCAGGGTCGAAACGATCATGGACACCATGCGCGAAGCCGACGGCCTCGCGTTCGACATTGACGGAGACTGAGGAGGAGACACCGAGCCTAGACTGTCCGATGCACGGCTGGGAAGAGCGAGGTTCGATCCGAACCTCGCTCTTCGTATTTTTCGGCACCTCTCTCGCCCGTCACGGTAGATTGTCCACGGGTCTCGAACCGCCACCCCTTTTCCCTGTTGTGCCATGCCGCCGCGCCCGTCCGACTCCGCGTCGCCATCCTCACAGCGTCCGCCCGGGGAACAGCGTGTCTTCGCGGCCCCTGACGGACGGCTCTGGGGTGCGTCGGTCCGGTCAGCCCCAGGTGGTCCTGACGCGTTCGTGCTGGTGTTCACCTGTATGGCCGAGGCCCGCCGGGCGGTGCGCGCTGTCGCGATCGGGCCAGGCGTGCGCCTGCGCGATTTGAGCGACGACGCGCTGCGAGAGCATTTGGCATCCGCGCCCGCCGTCGCGGATCTGAGCTGACGAGGGGAGCCGACGGGCGCTGGCGCGCCCGGAGAAAGGGGAAAGGAGAGAGGAGACAGGAGACAGGAGACAGCAAAGGTCGACAGATCATCCGCGCCGATTTTCGATGCTCCGCGGCCTGGCGCTCCCGCATACGTTTCAAACCGTTCGCGCGCGCGGCGAGGCCGTCCTGGCGGCAGACCTGCGCGGCCACTCGCCAATCACGTCTTCTCATTCTTCCCCTGTGTTTTATACCGAACCGAAAATCACCGTCGTCGCACGCCCGGCGTTCGCCGAGCCCTCCCACCTCCCAATCCACTGGCTGGGAGAGAGCACGGATGGTGAGCGGCTCGCCGAATTCGCCGGCCGACTGTGCTACATGAGTCAGGCGAACCCTGCCGGCCGGGCGACTCGCGACTACATCGAGAACATCAAGAAGCAGCGCCACGGGAGCGTCCTGGAACACGCCTGCTACTCGTTGCTGCTCGAGGGCGTCAGTCGCGCGCTGACTCACGAGTTGGTCCGCCATCGTGCTGGCGTGGCCTTCTCCCAGCTGAGTCAGCGGTACGTGGATGAGTCCGAGGCGAACTTCGTCGTGCCCCCGGCGATCCTCGGGGATGTCGCGCTCGAGGGCCAGTGGCGTGCGGAGATGGAACGCGCCCAGGCGTCCTACGTCGCGCTGGTCCGTCAGCTCATGGAGCAGTACTCCTGGGTGACGGACCGGGTGCACCGCCGGAAGATGGCGCGCGAGGCGGCGCGGGGGGTGCTTCCGAATTCGACCGAGACGAAAATCGTCGTGACGGCAAATGCCCGTGCCTGGCGGACGATCCTGGAGCTCCGCTCCGGTGAAGGTGCGGACCTGGAGATCCGACGCCTCGCGGTCGCGATCATCCGGCTGTTCCACCGCGAGGCGCCGTCGTTCTTCTCCGACTTCGAGATCTACGTCGCGGAAGATCAGCGCGAAGCGGCGCGCGTGGGGTATACCAAGGTCTAATGAGGCGAGTCGAGGCCCATCGCTCACCGTGGTGGGCATCGGTCGGGCGAGGCAAATCGCGCGGCCTCCCTGCAAAACGCGAGACACGAGCAGGCGCGGTGAGCGCCGTGCGCGCGCGCTGCCCGTAAAGGCGCGCGCGGGTCATTGCGCACCCAATTCGGAGTCGGTATTATGCGCGCGATTCGCACCTGGCATCTCAATTGCACGCGTGCGAGCGACGCAACTGTAGCCCACGAACGCAAGGACCGCATGGTGCGGATCGGATTCGCCTACAACGTCAAGCCCGACGCGAGTGCAGCGCCTACGAGCCGACCGACGGACGCGTCGGGTGGCGAGGACTCGGAGGCCCCGCTCGCCGACGAAGAGCCTCCCAGTAACGGGACCTCTGTCACTCGGTCGCGCCGCGCCCGAGATCTACGGACCGCCGAGCCCGCGGGACCGATTCTCCTCGAAGAGGCAGCAGCCGACGACGAGTTCGCCGAGTGGGATACATGGGAGACGATTTCGGCGGTGTCCGACGCCCTCTCGGCCTTTGGCGAGGTGGTTCATCTCGAGGCAACGCTCGAATTTCCCGCGCTGCTCCAGGCGACGCGACCGGACATCGTGTTCAACATGGCCGAGGGGCGGGGAGGGAAGAACCGCGAGTCGCTCGTGCCGGCGATTTGCGAGTACCTGGACATTCCGTATAGCGGCAGCGACCCGCTGACCCTGTCGCTGTGCTTGGACAAGGGACGTACCAAAGAGGTCCTGTCCTATTATCGCGTGCCGACGCCCGCCTTCGCGGTGATCGATCGCTCGGCCGACGTCGGCTCACTCTTCTCGCGACTTCGCTACCCGTTGTTCGTCAAGCCAGTTCATGAGGGGTCATCGAAAGGGATTACTGAGCGCAATTTCTGCCGGACGCCGGTCGATCTTGCTTCGCAGGTGACTCATTTGATCGAGAGCTACGATCAACCAGTGCTGGTCGAGGAGTTTCTTCCTGGCGCGGAGTACACCTGCGCCGTACTGGGGAATGGCTCCCGGGCTCGTGTGCTGCCGATCGTGGGGATGAACTTTGACGCGCTCCCGGAGGGCGCGATTCCCGTTTACGGTTTCGAGGCGAAGTGGGTGTGGGATCGTCCCGATTCGCCGCTCGAGATTTTCGACTGTCCGGCGCACATGGCGCCAGCGCTCCGCCGCGCGGTCGAAAGCACGAGCCTGCGGGCCTACCACGCGCTCGGGTGCCGCGACTGGGCGCGCATCGATGTTCGACTCGACGCCGCTGGAATTCCCAACGTCATCGAGGTCAATCCGCTGCCAGGCATCCTCCCGGATCCGGCCGACAACTCCTGCTTCCCCAAAGCGGCACGGGCGGCCGGGATGAGCTACGAGCAGCTGATCCAGTCCTGTCTTACCTCTGCAGGAGAGCGTTACGGCATGCGGCTGCCCAGGATCCTTCCGTGAAGGTCGCCATTCTTTTCGACGGCGCGTCAGCGCTCGGCAAGTCCCCGGATCTGCTGATCCTCGAGACGGTAGAAGCCGTCGAGGGCGTACTCGCCTCCGACGGTCACGAGGTGGTCCGCATTCCTGCTAATCCGGACGGCCGCTGGGTCGAGCGGGTCCGCAAGGCGAAGCTCGATCTCGTCTTCAACCTGTGCGAAGGCGTCGACGGCGTCGCGCTGCTCGAGCCCGCAGTGATCGGGGCGCTCGAGCTCCTTCGTGTCCCCTTTACGGGAAGCTCGAGCGCGACCACATCGCTCTGCCTCCGCAAGCACCTCGTCAACACGCTGCTCGGTCGAGCAGGGTTGCCGGTGCCACGGTGGGACATCTCGCGTCGCGGAGACGCGATGCCCGCGGTGGGATTCCCAGCGATCTGCAAGCCGGGAGCGGAGGATGCTTCCCTGGGTGTTGAGCAGCGATCGGTCGTACGCACGGCGCGCGCCTTGATCGAGCGGCTCGCGGCGATGCACGAACGGTGGGACGAGGTCGTCGTGCAGCGCTACATCGATGGCCGAGAGGTCAATGTCGGGATCGTTGGCGACCGAGTGCTGCCGATCGCGGAGATCGACTTCCGCGAGATGCCGAGGGGTCTCTGGCGAATCGTGTCCTACCGATCAAAGTGGGAAGAAGGCAGTGAGGAGGACTCTGGAGCCCTTCCGCACTGCCCGGCGGATCTGCCGACGGCGCTGGCCTCCGAACTGGCCGCGATCGCCCTCGAGGCCTGGCGGACCGTCGGGGGCGACGGCTACGGGCGCGTCGATTTCCGAATTGATTCCGCAGGTCGGCCGTGGCTGCTCGAGGTCAATGCAAATCCCGACCTGTCTCCGACCGCAGGGCTCGCCCGAATGGCGCGCGCGGCTGAGATGGACTTCGCAGGTCTCGTGCGTCGCATTGCCGATCGGGCACTCTCCGCACCCCAAACCATTCCCGTGCTCGATGCGGAGCTTTGGGCGCTGACGCAGCGGCTGTCCGGCGTGGTCGGGTAGCCTGCGCTTCGCGCAGAGCTAGAAAGTAGAACCACAGAAAGTAGAAAGTAGACCAGGATGAACATCTGAGGGAGGACGGGCGCTATCGCGCCCGAGGAAGCAGACTTGCAGAACGTCCGGAGTAGACCGGCTCAACCTTGGCCGCTGGTATCGTCTACTTTCTACTTTCTGTACTTCTACTCTCTCGGCCGCGTCAGCGGCCGCCGGGGGTCCCCGCAATGAGTGAATGGCAGAAGCAATTGCGAGAAGACAGCGTCGCGACCCTCGAGGCGTTGGCGGAGCGGTTCGGGTCGGATGTGATCGACGTCGAGGCGCTCCGCCCGGCGTTCGAGTCGTTTCAGATGCGCATCACGCCGGCCGCACTTGAGCAGATCCGCGAGGTTGGAGACCCGATGTGGCAGCAGTACGTGCCCACGGTGCGCGAGCTCGAGGTGGCCGATGGGGTCGTCGACTCGCTCAACGAAGACGCGGATTCCCCCGTTCCCAACATCACGCATCGCTATCCGGACCGCGCGCTCTTCCTCGTCAGCCCGGTCTGTGCGTCGTATTGTCGATTCTGCACCCGACGCCGCAAAGTCGGCGATCCCGAGAAGATTCCCCTCAACCAGTACGACAGCGCCTTCGCCTATCTGCGGGCGCACGCCGAGATCCGGGATGTAATTCTGAGCGGCGGCGACCCGATGATGCTCTCGGACCGACGGCTCGAGTATCTGTTCCAGCGGCTGCGCGAGATCCCGCACATCGAAATCATTCGTATCGGGAGCCGCATCACATCGCATCTCCCCGAGCGGATCACGCCCGAGTTCTGCGAGATGGTGCAGCGTTACCACCCCGTCTTCATGAACACGCACTTCAACCATCCGGATGAGCTCACGCCCGCCGCTGTGGCGGCGCTCGACCGGTTGTCCAAGGCGGGAGTGCCGCTCGGATGCCAGACGGTGCTGCTCAAGGGTGTCAACGACGACCCGGTGATCATGCGGGAGCTCATGCATCGGCTGCTCAAGGCGCGCGTCCGTCCCTACTACATCTACATGTGTGACCCGGTCGCTGGCGGCGAGCACTTCCGTACGACCGTACAAAAGGGGTTGGAGATCATCCGGGCGCTCCGTGGATGGACGTCAGGCCTCGCGGTACCGCATTTCGTGATCGACGCGCCGGGGGGTGGTGGCAAGGTGCCCTTGCTCCCGGAGTACGTTGAGTCGATGACTGACGACGAGGTGGTGTTCAGGAACTACGAGGGGCGTCGGTTCGTGTATAAGCAGCCAGTCGGGGAACTGCAGGCGTTGGGTCCGAGAGGCTGAGGGGCCGGACGGGCGCCGCGGGCGCTACGCGCCCGAGAGAGGGGAAAGGAGAAAGGGGACCTGTGACAGCGACTCCGCCTCGCCCTCGGGCCTCAGGCGAAGCTCAGGTCTCGCCGTAGCGCGCGATGTGTCCGCGCGCGGCCGTCCGCGCGATCCAACGAAAGACGAGATGGAGCGCTACAGCGCTTCGCGACATGTCCAACGCGGTGGACAATCAATCGCCCGCACGGCGAGACATCTCGAGCCATGCCGGCGGGCGGTCAGTTTCGACATAGTTGGTGTATAACGTCTTAGCCGACCGCTTGACGCTCGCGCGGTCGGCACCGCGTGTGCCGTACACCGGAGTAGTGCTCCGGCACGGACTTCGCTCGCGCAGCACTGAGGTCATACGGGCCGGTGTCGGAGGGAATCTGAAGCAGTTCCTGGGAGGATCAATGTCCAGCCGTGTCGTGGCCGTTGCAGCACTCATTATTGGATCCGCGATGCTCGCGCAGCCCGCGGCCGCACAATACCGCGTGCACTATGGGTTCTATTCCGCCCCGCCAATGGAGCCGTCGGTCACGCTCTATGGCGGGTACATGAACTTGGGACAGTACGTCAACGGGCCGCTAGGCACGAGTGTCTCGGGTGGCGACGCGGGCCTCCTTGGCGGACAGGTCACGCTCCCGCTCTCACCCAACTTCGCGCTCGTCGGCAACGTCGCACACGCCAACTCGAACCTGGTCTTCTTTGCCCCAACGGGTGGCGGCCCGACGATCGGCAACTCCGAAGTGTGGCTATTCGACGGTGATGTCCAGCTCAGCGCCCCGTTCCGGGGCTACGGCGCACATTGGGTCAATCCTTTCCTCCAGATCGGCGCCGGCGCGATGCGCTACGAAACGCAAAACAGCTTCGGTGGGACGAGCTCCACCAACTTCGCGTTCAACGTGGGTGGCGGCCTCGACTACTATTTGTCCCGCGGCGTTGCGTTCCGGATCCTCGCCAAGGACTACATCGGTCACTGGGACAATCCGTCAGGGTATCCCTATTACAATGGGCGGTACACGGACAACTGGTCGATCAGTGGGGGGCTGTTGTTCGCGCTGTGACTCTTGCACGCCACCGGACGCGCCAGAACAACCATCCCCCCACCGCCACAAACGCTAAAGCGCCGCCCACGACTTTGAGCTCGAACATGGCGGTGGCGCCCGGCTCCGGTGGAATGCACGCGATCCCCATCGCGAACAGCGTCACGAACAGACCTGCCAGCGCGAAGGCGGCTTTGCCGACGGCACCGCCGGGCACGACCGTCGGCATCCCTGCGATGCGAACGGGCTCAATGAGCAGGCAGAGAAACAGATAAATGAATGGGAGGAAGTACAGGAGCGTCTGGGTGTCTTGCAGGATCAGGTAGACGCGCTCCACCGTCGTGCCACGCCCTATGACGTACACGAGCAGCAGGCAGCTCGCGATCACCCCTTGCACCAGCACGGCGACGTAGGGCGTCCCCCAGCGAGGGTGAATGCGGCCGAACGCGGGCGGAAAGTATCGGTCCAACCCGATCACCAGTGCGATGCGAGCTGGACCGCCCAGCCAGGCGCCGACGCACCCAACGGTTCCCAGTACGTACGCCGCTGCCGCGACCGGCGCGGCCCACGCTAACACGGGTCCGACATGGCCGGCGCCGGTCTGAATCGCCTGCAGAAACCCGGACACGATGTTGATGGACGGCACCGGCATGAGCCACAGCAGTGCCACTGTGCCAACGATGTAGAGGCTCGCGACCAGCGGTGCTGAGACATAGACCGCCCGGGGAAGCGTGCGGGTGGGGTCCTTGATCTCTCCGCCAAGTGAGGCGCCCAGCTCCATCCCCGCGAAGGCGAAGGCAATGGTCGCCCAGAGATTCACGGTCGGAAGCGATGTGAAGTGGGGCACGAATGCGCGGGCGGTGAACGCGTTTGCCGGGGACCGCGAGAATGCGACCGCGATTCCGACCGCGACGAGAATTGCACCGGTGAGGTAGAAGCCGGAGCCGCCCAGATTCTGGAGCCACTTGCCGGTGCTGACGCCAACCACGTTGAACGCGACCGCGATCCAGAGGGCGATCAATGTTGTGGGCAGCACGTAATACCAGCTGTCGCCCAGTCCGCTGTTGCCAAGCCCGACGCCGTAGGTCGCAACCACGGCGGCCGTCATCAGGAGCTGGGGATAGTAGAGAACGTTCACGATCCAGTAACACCAGCCGCAGAGAAATGCGTGGCCGTCGCCGAAGCGCTGCTTCGTCCACGCATAGATGCCGCCCTCGCTCGGGTATCGTGCGGACAGCTGCGCGACCGCCAGGCCCTGGGGCACGAAGAAGAGCAGGGCTGCGAGGATCCACAGCGTGATCGCGCTCGGTCCGGATTTCGCCGCCGTGTTGAGCCACCGGAGCGAGAGGATGGCGACGAGATTGAACAGCACGAGGTCGCGCAAACCGAGCTCGCGACGCAGACCCCGGGTCCCTTCGGCCGCCGGAGCAGCCTCGTCGAGCGGCGTGGTGACCGTCTCGGTCATATGCGCACCGTCAGCGATCCGCCTTCAGAAACAGTCGCTCCGGGTCGAGCCGGTGGCGGAGCAGCTGTAGGTCAGCGGCGGTCGGGGGCTCGACGCTGGCGAGCGGTTCGCGGCACCGGAGCGACCAGCCCACATGGCGAGCGACCTGGTCGGCCGTCACCGCCGGGTAAAGCGCCGTGAGGACCAGCTCTCCCGTTTCGGGGTCGGGCTCGAGGACTCCGCTGTCCGTGATGACCTTGACCGGACCGGCGCCTGGGAGCGCAGGGCCATGCCGACGCACGCCGCGATAGACGTGACCCGGCGACGTGACGAAATCCACGGCCTCGGGGAAGGCGCGCCGATTGAGCTTGGCGATCACGAGGGTCCGGCGGGCGTGGGTGGCGATCTCGGCCGCCCCCCCACTTCCGGGCAGCCGGATCTTCGGTCGCTCGTATGGTCCGATGACGGTCGTGTTGATGTTGCCCCAGCGGTCGATCTGGGCCGCACCGAGAAAGCCGACCTCGATGCGACCGTTCTGCAGCATCGCTTGAAACACGTCCGCCATCCCGCACACCATGAGCGCGCCGGCGACGAGCGATGGATCGCCAATCGACACGGGAAGTCGTTCGGGCACGGCCCCGACCGCCCCAGACTCGTAGATGAGGACCAATCGAGGGGCGTGCGTCGCCCGAGCGAGGTTGCACGCCAGGTTGGGAAGACCGATTCCGACGAAGACGACCTCTCCGTCGCGCAGCTCGCGAGCCGCAACGACGGTCATCATCTCGTCGGGCGAATAGGCGTCAGTAGCCGTAGTTGACTCCGGCGCAGACGCGCTCGCTGGCGCGCAGGCGAGCGTCGATCCCTGGATACTGCGCTAGATATGCCTGCCGATCGGCGACACCAAAGACATGGGTATCGAGATACGACGCGAGTCGCGCGGGGTCGCGCGAGATCGCCTCCCACGCCACGTAGAACTCGTTATCGCGATCGTAGTAGCCCTGCGCGTAGGATGGGTGAGCGCCCCACGGTTCGACGACGACGGCATCGACGACGAATCCGGGGACAACGGTTCGATTCGGGATCCGCGCGGATGACGTGCTCGTCGACCAGTTCCTCGACGACGACGATCACGCGGCGCGAGGCGAAGGCCGCTTCCCGTTGGACGCCGAGGAGGCCCCAGATCTGCGTGTTGCCCTCCGCGTCGGCCCGTTGCGCGTGGATGATCGTGACGTCGGGATTGAGGGCGGGTACCGCGGCGAGGCGCTCGCCCGTGTAAGGACAGGTGACGCTGGCGATGCGGGGGTTGGCTCCGGGCAGGTCCGTGCTCGCGTAGTCGCGGAGTGGCCAGAAGGGCAGCCGGGCGGCGCCGGCCGACAGGCGCGCGACCATGCCGAAGTGCGAGTACTCCTCGATCTCGAGGGCGGTGCGTCCGCCGGCCGCCTGCTCGACTGCGCGCCGGAATGCGTGGAGCGATCCGGCGCCGGGGTTGCCCGCCCAAGAGAACACGAGCTTCCGCGCACATCCCGCCGCGATCATCTGGTCGTAGACGAGGTCCGGCGTCAGCCGGCAGAGCGTGAGGTCGCGTCGATGTTGGCGGATGATCTCGTGTCCCGCCGCGAAGCAGATGAGATGCGTGAATCCCTCGATGACGACCGTGTCGCCGTCGCGCACGTGTGCGGCGACGGCCTCGCGCATGGAGGTGACCTTTCCTGCCCGGCGCGGCCCGATCCCCCGGATGAGCCGCGTGTGCCGCCGGCTCCGGGCTCACGTCACCGCGGCGAGACACTCATCGAGGATCGCGAGTCCGGTATCGATGTCGTCCGCGTCGACCACGAGCGGTGGGGCGAGGCGCAGCGTGCTACGGCCAGCGCCGAGCAGCAGCAGTCCTTTCGTGAAAGCCAGCTGCACCAGGTCGTGCACAAGCGCCGACGCGGGCTCGCGCGTCGCGCGGTCCGCGACGAACTCGATGCCGACCATGAGACCGAGACCGCGGACGTCTCCGATCGCCGTATAGCGCTTGGCCAGGCTGCGGGCGCCCAGGAGCAACCGCTCACCCATCGCTGCCGCGTTGGCCATGTATTCTCGCTCGACGAGGTCGAGCGTTGTGAGCGCAGCGGCACAGCATACGGGGTTGCCGCCAAACGTCGAGCCATGCGCGCCGGTCTCCCATTGCATGATCGACTCGCGCGCGATGATCGCACCCAGCGGCATACCCGATGCGAGTCCCTTCGCGGCGACGAGAATGTCCGGCTCGATCCCCGCGTGCTCGCACGCGAACATCTTGCCGGTTCGGCCGATGCCGCACTGAATCTCATCGGCCACGAGTAAAATGCCGTACTTGTCGCACAACGCGCGCAGCGCGCGCAGGTAGTCAGGGGGTGGGATGACGTAGCCGCCCTCACCCTGGATCGGCTCAACGAAGATCGCCGCGACATCGTGCGGGTCCAATTGCCGGGCGAAGAGGTCGCGCTCGATCTCGCCGACGCAAAACAGTCCGCATGCCGGGTAGTGCTTGTCGAACTCGCAACGGTAGCAGTAGCCGAACGGTACGTGATACACCTCGGGCAGCAGCGGGCCGAAGCCCGCGTGCTGTCGCGCCTTGCTCGAGGTCAACGTCATCGCGCCGTACGTTCGACCGTGGAAAGCGCCCTTGAACGCCACGAGCGCAGGCCGACGTGTCGAATTTCGCGCGAGCTTGATCGCGCCTTCGATCGCTTCGGTGCCGGAATTGGTGAGGAACACCCGCTTCTTGCTCGGTCCGGGTGCCAGGCGCGCCAGCCGCTCGCAGATGCCCGCCATGCCGTCGTAGTAGAAGTCGGATCCGCAGATGTGCAGGAACCGGCCGGCCGCCTCAGAGATCGCTGCGACGACGGCGGGATGGCTATGTCCTGTCGCCGCGACGGCGATGCCGGCCATGAAATCCAGGAAGCGGTTGCCGTCGACATCCTCGATCATGGCCCCCCGCCCGTGTGAAACCACAAGCGGGTATTCCTTGATGTACGAGGTCGACGTCCACTCGGCGTCGCGCTCGACGATGGCCCGCGCACGCGGACCAGGCGGCGTCACGAGCATGCGCGGATAGCTGCGCACCTCGGTGGCGGCGGCCGGCGCTGCCGCGCTCCCGGCCGGGAGGGTGATCGACTGAGGTGGCATGGATGGTGTCATGTAGCGGAAGCAGTCACGCGAGTGGTCTCTCGATCGGGTCAGAGCGGCCGGGGACGCCGAGTTACTCGCGCTCGCGGCCGAGCGCTTTCAGAACCTCGCGGTCAAAGGCAACCGAGAGACTTTCGCGGGGGGAGTACGGCCCCGGCCGATACGCCGGCGACAGCACACCGCGCTGGCTCTCCTCGCAGATGTGCCAATCCTGGCGGTTGGTCATGTCCCAGAAGTCGACTCCGTCGGCTGGATCGAATCGCGGATCTCGCAGTGTGTCCGCGTGGAACATCCAGCCGCACGTGATCATCGTGCGCTGCGCACCGGCCGGCCACAACGTATGGAACATGACGTAGTCGGGGTGCAGGCTCAGGAGCATGTTGGGGAAGATCGAGTAGTAGTAAACGCGATGATGGTCGTCGGGATCGAGCGCTGTCGAGACGGGCACGCCGCACGACCTGCCACTCATGGTCATGGAGCCCGCGTTCTCGTTGATCGTCATGAACCCGCCGAGGAACGGTCCCTCGAAAAGATCATTCTCGCCGCTGGTGGCGGGCGACAGCTTGACGAGCGCGGGGTGTACCGGCGAGCAGTGATAGCACTCCGAGTAGTTCTGAAAGAGGAGCTTCCAGTTCGCTTGCACATCGTACTCGATGCGTCGAGCGGTCACGAGGGCCGGGAGGTCGAAGCGTCGGAACTTCTCCATCAGGGGTGCAAACGTCTCGTCGAAAGGCTCCGGGTCTGCGGCGAGGTTCACGAACACAAACCCTTCCCACGCCCCGACGTGGACGGCATGCAGCGGATAGTCGGCCTTGTCGAAGCCTTCGAGATCGGCCGTCGAGGGCGCGCCGAGTAGTTGGCCGTCGAGCGCGTACGTCCATGAGTGGTAGGGGCACACGATCCGGTCGCCGACATTTCCGGATGCGGTCTCGCACAGGCGCGTGCCGCGGTGCCGGCAGGTATTGTGAAATGCCCGGACGCGCCCGGCTTTGTCGCGGAGGATGAGCACCCCCGCATCGCCTATCTGCCGGATGACGTAGTCGCCGGGATTCGGGAGCTCGTCCGCCCGGCCGACACACAGCCACCGGCGGAAGAAGATCTTCTGGATCTCGGCGGCGTAAATCTCGGGCGACGCGTAGAACTCACGGGGCAGGGTCCGCGCGCCACCGATCGGAATCCGCGTCGAGTGAATGAACGTGCCCGTCATACGCCAGAAAGGTGGGTACCGGGTTGGCTTGGAGCCAGGGGCCGAAGGCGGGATCAGGGATCAGAGGCCAACGACGACGACCTGCAACAACCGGGCGGGCTGAAGCCCGCCCCTACATGTCGCCGCGAGGCCAAGATCTGGATTCGTCGACGACGATCGCAGGAGCGGGTAGCGCCCCAAATCTCCCTGTCAACACCGACATGTAGGGGCGGCCTTCAGGCCGCCCGCTGTGGTCGGTCGTGTTTCCGTTAGTCGTCCAGCATCTCCAACCTCGGTCGGCCATACTCGCGTTTGTCCGCGACCCGATCCAAGGCGCGTCGCGCACGGGGAGGCAGGGCAGGCAAAGCAGGGTCGTACTTGATCGTGTCGGTGGAGCCCTGCCCGGGCAGCGGAAGCTTCACACCGGGGTTGAGCAGTCCGTCGGGATCGAAGGCGGCCTTGACTGCGGTAAACAGTCGGAGTGCCGGACTGTCCGCCCCACCCCACATCGTTTCGAGCAGTGGTGCGCGCAGTCGACCGTCGCCGTGCTCCCCGGTGAGCGTCCCACCGAGCCCGCGGGTGAGCGCGGTTACCTCGGACAGCAGCTCGTTCACCTGATCACGCCAATCGGCCCGGCGTACGTCGATGAGCGGGTTCACGTGGACATGGGCGTCGCCGGCGTGTCCGAAGATCGCGCCGCGCACGCCCAGTCGATCGAGAGCTGCCCGCACTCCACGCACGTAGTCCGGCAGGCGGTCAGGTGGGACTGCCCCGTCCTCGATGAACTGCATCGACTTGAGCGCGGGATCCAGCCGTGCGAGCGCGGGACTCGCGGCGTGGCGCAGCTCCCAAAGGGCAGCCTCGGCAGATTCGTCGAGCGCGAGTGCGACGTGCATGGCTCCCGCGTCGCGCAGTGCACGGTCGAGGTCGCGCGTCGCGTCCGCGAGGGTCGCGGCGTGTTCGCCCTCGAGCTCGATCAACAGGACCACATCGGCGTCTGGCGCGACCATGGATGCGAACGCCCCCGCATGGGCTGGGTCGCGCACGAGATCCAAAAAGGTGCGATCGAGCATCTCGCATGCGCTCGCGCCAGCTTCCCGTGCGACCGCAGCGCCAGCCACCGCCTCCTCGAGCGAGGGAAACGCGGCAAGGACACTGGTGGTGGTCGACGGACAGGGCGATAGTGCCAGCTCGAGGCCGACGAACACGGCAAGTGTCCCTTCACTCCCCACGAGCAGATCGATCAGCTCCCCACTCAGCGCATACTGTGCGACCGCGTAGCCCGAGGAGTCCTTGCGGACGTGTCCGTGACGGAGCGCCGCGGGATCCGCCGCGCGGATGGCCGGGGCGACGTCGGCGACGAAGCGCTGAATCGGTGGTATGTGCGCAGGGACCGGCCTACCGCGGCGCACCACCGCGCGCGTCCCGTCGCTGAACACACAATCGAGGGCCATGACCCAGGGACGCATCGAGCCGTACTTCAATGAGTGCGCGCCAGCCGCGTTGGTCGATGCCATCCCTCCGACCGTGCAAAATGCGCCGCTCGATGGGTCGACCGGGAAGCGCAGTCCGACGGCGTGCGCCGTGGCATCGACCTCATCACGACGGACGCCAGGACCGACCGAGATCCGCTGCCTGCCGACATCGACCGAGTCTACCTGCCGAAGCCGGCTCAGATCGAGGATCACTCCTGCGCCGACTGCACCGCCCGGCATGCTCGACCCCGATCCGCGCGAGATGAGCGACACGCCTTCCGTCCGCGCCCACGGGACGAGGACCTGGACATCGGATGTCGTTGCCGGGACGGCCACCGCGAGCGGCCACTGTTGCTGAATGCCGGCCGCTTCCGCGTACACCGCGCGGGACTCGGGGTCATCGCGAAAGATGCCGCCGAATGCCGGGGGCGGAGTCAGCACGCGCACACTATCGCAATGCGACGACGCGCGGCGGGTCGACGGAGTAGTCATAGAATCCACGCCCCGATTTGCGGCCGTACAGTCCCGCGGTCACCATCTGGCGAAGGAGAGGCGGTGGCGCGAATCGAGCTTCGCGGTACTCCGTGTACATGATCTCGGCGATGCGAAGGACCGTGTCGAGCCCGACAAAATCGAGGAGTGTCAGGGGGCCCATGGGATGCCCCGCCCCGAGTCGCATACCCGCGTCGATATCCGCCACCGACGCGACATCCTGCTCGACCGCGCGAATCGCGTCGAGCATGTAGGGCACGAGCAAGCGATTGACGACGAATCCTGAGGTATCGCGCGCGGCAATCGGTTGCTTCCCGACCCGACGAACGAACTCCGTTGCGCGGCCGATTGTGTCCTCACTCGTCATGATGGTTCGCACGACCTCGACGAGTGCCATCACCGGGACCGGATTGAAGAAGTGCAGACCGAGCATTCGGTCGGGGCGACCGCTCGCTACGGCCATTGCGGTCACTGTGAGGCTCGACGTGTTGGTCGCAAAGATCGTGTGCGGGGGCGCCTGCGCGTTGAGCGCGACCCACAGGGCGGTCTTCACCGACAGGTCCTCGACGACGGCTTCGATGATCAGGTCGCACGCTGCGACCGCGGCGAGATCGGTTCCGAACGACAGGTGACCGAGCGCCGCATCGCGATCCGCGGGCGTCAGTTTCTTCTTCTCGACGCCTACCGCGAGCGAGCGTTCGATGCGCGCTCGCGCTTGTGCCGCAAGTTCTGGCGAGATCTCGCGCAATCGCGTTTCCACTCCGGCGGCGGCGGCGATCTGCGCAATGCCGCTGCCCATGAGACCACCGCCAACCACGCCGACCGAGGAGATGGGGGGGATGGGAGGGATTGGGGTCGAAGGTGAGGGCTGGGTCACTCCACAGGCGGTGCCGGTCTACCGCGGGTAGCCGCCAGTCAGCACATCGATGAACGATGCCGGCCGACGAGCATCGCCGTGCTCGAGGCGGTCGAGCACTTGCTCCAGCGCCAGCTGGGCGCGTTCCACCGTGTGACGATGCGTCCGGGCAACGGCCGCAAAGGCAGCGACGCCGAGGGTAGCCGGCACCGCCCCGACAACGATGGCGGGCGCGAGCGGCGCCAGCGCAATTACGGTGAGGAATCCAGTGAGCAACCCCCCCAAGGCCACTCCGCCGACCGCGACGGCGGCGCCACCCTGCAGGCGTTGAGCCCGCGCGCTCGAGACGTCTGCGTCGAGTCGTACGAGTGTGCGCGTGTCATCTACGGGCACGGCGGTGGCGCCCACTTCGCGAGCGCGGAGGAGATCGTACATGTGTCCGGACGATGGGGCCAACCGCCGAAACGTCGCCCAGAAGTCTCGTCGCGGTTCCCAGGTCATCCGCACGCCGTATCGACGCTTCACCGTGAGGCATTCGTCGCGCAGCATCATCTGGTTGAGGGTCGACAACAGCTGCGCCGGTGTTCCAATGACAGTGCGGTGCGCAGACGCCATGCTGGCGCCCGCCATCTGAGCGACGATGCCGTGCTCCGTCGGTACCGCGACCCGCGTTCGCTCCTCGGCCAGCGCCTGGCGCAGGTGCCCGGGCGACAGGCCGACTTCGCGGCCGATGTCGAGGAGCTGCTGCTCCGTCAGACCGTCGGTCGGCTCGCTATCATCGCCCGCCGCCGCTTGCAATTCCGCGGCGCGCGCGAGCACGCGCTCCAGCGCCGGGCGGTCGATCGGCGCTCGGTCGATTGATCGGGTGACGGCCGTGCCGTCACCGCCGCGCGCGTCGATCACCGATGGCAGCAGCGCTGGCGGGGCAGTGTCGGACGGGTCAGGCATCGACTGGGAAATCTAACGGCCAGGTGACCGGGTCCTGGAGCTACAGGGGCCTTTTCGCCCTCATCCTTCCCCTTTTCGCCCGCAGGTCGGGCAGAACTTCCACCCGACTTCCAACTCTGCGCTGCAGGCTGGACACTGCCGCACGGTCAGGTTCTGACCGCAGTGCGGACAAAACGTTATGGCGCGATCCGACGGGAATAGCCCGCCGCAATACCGACATCCGCTGGTGGCGGCGGGTGGCGCAACACGGGGCTCCGTCAAGGCTAGTGCCGCTCGATATCGTCGAGCTGCTTGTCGGCGTCCGAATTCATCGACCCGTGATTCGCATTTTGGATGTGCTCGACGAAGCGCGTGACGATCATCTTGTCGTGCGTCCGCGCATCGCGAAAGCCCATTGCGTAGCCAATGCTGATGCTGACGACGAGGAGCAGAAGATAGCGCATGTGTCGAAAGGGTTGGGGACCACTCTCGACGCACCGTTGAGCGTCACGGTAACGCGGCGCCCGGATCGGGAAGCCTGCGAGCCGCAACGAAGGAGACCTCATCCGGAAACCCGTCCGGCGACCGGTCCGAGGGACTCCGCGCGCGCGATGCACGGTCGGCGAGCCAGGTGTCGAATTCCGACGGGACCAGCCCGCCGGAGGTGTCCTGCGCTGCCGCTGCGCGCGTCGCGAGATGGTTGGCGTACTCGTTCTGCGGATGTCCGCGATGGCCGCGCACCCAGCGCCATTCGTATTGGTGTGGGCGGCTGCGCAGGACCGCGATCGCCTCGCGCCAGAGGGCCAGATTCTCGATGGCGCCGCCTTTGCGTGTCCAGCCGCGCTGCGCCCAACCGTGGACCCAGTCCGTAAGCCCATCGACCAGATAGCGCGAGTCGCTCGTGAAGACGATGCTCAACGCCGACGGCTTGGTCGAGACAGCGCGCACACCCTCGATCACCGACCGAAGTGCCATGCGATTGTTGGTCGTGGCTGGCTCTGACACCCAATAGTCGCGTCGCACAATCTCGCCGGTGCTCGGGCGCCGATACTCGACCAAGCCGCCGGCACCCCCCGGATTATCGCCCTCTCGGCCATTCCCAAGACACGATTCGTCGGCGTAAATGGCGAGCAACGGGAACGATGCACCCCGCGTCTGCCGAGCTGTTGGGGTCACGCGCCTAACGATCGATTGACAGGCTCGACCGTATCGAGCTCGTCGAGGAAGATGGTGAGTTCATCGCCTGTCGACGGATGCCGAGCGTCCAGGGCTTCGCGGCCGGCGACGACTCGGAGCCGCTCGGGCATCACGACGAGTTCCATGCCGCGGCGGACGATGGCGATCCGACCGCCGCCGACGATAGCGTGTTCTAGAACGTCGTACTGTGCCGGGCTCAAAGGGGGCATGTGGGGGGCAAACGTCGGGGTACAGTATAGTGTCCTGATGACCGCTCGTCTCGCGACGCTCCAGATCTCCGGCGGGTGACCGGATGGTCGATAGCGGGTTCCCTGGCCCCTGGTCTCTGACCCCTTACCCCGCTGTTTGCCTCGACGGCACGGCTGTTGCCGCCTGAGCATGTTATGGATGACGTCGCCGCGTCGATCCGTGCTCTCGCGGAGGCTCGGGCCCGCGCACATCGCGATACCCGTGATGCGCCACAAGACGTGGCGTCGCGCCACGCCGCGGACGCGCCGCCCGGGGCAGTTCCGGTCGTATTGGTGTCGAATCGGGAGCCATACGAGCACGTCCGGACCGCCGACGGCGTCGACGTCCGACGGCCGCCCGGGGGGCTCGTTTCCGCGCTCGACCCCACGGTGCGGCGCACGCACGGCGTGTGGGTCGCCTGGGGGTCGGGCACCGCCGATCGCGAAACGGCGGACGCCCACGGGCGACTCCCCGCACCTCCGCCGCCCGCGAGGCCGTCGTACGTGCTGCGCCGGGTGTGGCTCGATGACGCGGACGTGGACGGATACTACCTGGGCTTCGCTAACAGTGTGCTGTGGCCGCTCTGCCATCTCTTGATTCATCACCTACAGTTCCGCGATGAGGAGTGGTCGCGATACCAGACGGTCAACGAGCGCTTCGCCGCGGCGGCCCGTGAGGAAGTTGTGCGCCTCGAGCGTTCGGGGCGAGGCGAGCCGGTCGTCTGGATCCACGACTATCACCTCGCGCTCGTGGCTGCCGCGTTGCGGCACGCTGCACCCGGGATTTTCATTCACCAGTTCTGGCACATCCCGTTCCCGCCACCGGAGATACTGCATCTCCTGCCATACGGCGTCGTGGAGTCGCTGTTGCGCGGCATGTTGGGTAACGACCTGCTGGAGTTCCACACCGAACGACACGCGGTCAACTTCATCGAGGGTGCCTCGCAGCTACTGCCCGGCGCGACTGCGGATCGCGATGCGCTCGCCATCCACTATGGGGGCCGCACCACCTCGGTTGGAGCCTTTCCCATCAGTATCGACGTGCATCGGTTCGAGACACTCGCGTCGTCGGAGGCCGCCACGGCCCGCGCCGCTGCCTTGCGACGCCGATTCGCGCCCGCCGGACGGCAGCTCGGCGTCAGCGTGGACCGCGTCGACTACACCAAGGGGATCCCCGAGCGCCTGCGCGCGCTCGATGTCTTGTGGGATCAGTCGCCCGAGCTTCGGGGACGCCTCACGGTGCTGATCGTCGCCGTACCGTCGCGCACCGTGTTGCGGCCGTATCAGACCCTCGAGCGCGAGATCCTGGAGAGCGTCGACTCGCTCAACGCCCGGTACGGCACACCGGACTGGACGCCGATCGTGTTCTTCAACGAGGCGGTGCCGCCCGGTGAGCTGGCTGCGATCTACCGCGCGGCGGATCTGTGCTTGATCTCATCGATTCAGGATGGCATGAACCTCGTTGCCAAGGAGTTCATCGCCTGCCAGATCGATCAGCGAGGTGTCCTCGTCCTCAGCCGGTTTACTGGCGCTGCGCAAGAGATCGACGGTGCCGTATTGGTGAACCCGTTCAACGTGGACGGATTCGCGGCCGGTATTCGGACGGCGATCGAAATGGCACCGGCCGAACGTGCGCGGCGGATGCGTTTGATGCGCGAGCACCTGCGTCACGCAACGGTCTTCGACTGGCTCGATGCTGTGACGGCTCGTGTGAACGCCATGTCGGGTCGTGTCCCACTCGCTGACGCCCCGATTCGCGAATGACCGCGGAACTGTTTACCCCGCCCTGCCCGCCGCAAGCCGCGGCCGAGGTGAGTGGTCAGCCGCGTACGCCGACAGGCCGATACGCGCCGATCTCGGATTATGGCATGATCGGGGACCTGCACACCGCGGCACTCGTCAGCCGCAGTGGGTCCATCGATTGGTACTGTCCTCGATCGTTCGACAGTCCCTCCGTGTTCGCCGCCATTCTCGACGGAGCGCGTGGCGGATACATGTCGGTCCAGCCGACGTCGCCGTATACGGTCGAGCAGTGCTACGTCCGTTCCACGGCGATCCTCGTCACGAGGTTCCGTACGGCGGCGGGGGTCGTGGACGTGACCGACTTCATGCCAATTGTCAGTGGACGGCGGACGTTCGCGGAGATCCATCGACGGGTGATGTGTGTGAGCGGCGCGGTCGAAGTCGAGGTGGTCTTCGCGCCACGCTTCGACTATGGCGCGTGCCCGACCTATGTGCACCCGCGCCGCCACGGACTGCTCGCCACGGATGCCGAGGATCAGGTGCTCACGGTCGCCACCGCGCCCGACATCTGGTGGACGGTGGAGGGCGGCATCGCGCGTGCGAAACTCAAGCTCAGCTCGACACCGAGCGAGCATCGCGTCGACGGTCTTGGCGAGCCGCTGCCAGCTGGTGATAGCGGCGAGGACCGGAGGAGCACTCGCCCGTGGGGCTGGGCCGCTCTCGCAACGCGCGCGCTTGGCGCTAGTGAGCACGCCAAGGCCGCTGATGTGCCAGCTGAACCCGGGCTGACGGAACCGATCGGGCTTGGCCGAACGGTGGCCCGCGCGGGACATGCGGTGAGACGACTGACCGGCGCGGTCGCCCGTCTTGCCACGCCACGAAGCGTCCCTCGGAATCGCACGGCATCACTCGATCCGCTCGCCGCCGACAGCGCCAGCTCGATCTGGATCGTCATCCGATACGACGACGATGAGGTCCGTCCGCTCGCGACCTACGAGTCTGACAGGAAACTCGCAGACACCCTTGCCTTCTGGGACACGTGGGTCGGGCAGGTGCAGTACAGCGGTCCGTATCAGGACGCGGTCACGCGGTCCGCCGTGACGTTGAAGCTGATGTGCTATGAGCCCACCGGCGCGATCGTGGCCGCTCCGACGACGTCGCTTCCCGAGCAGATTGGCGGCGTTCGGAACTGGGACTACCGTCTGTCGTGGATCCGAGACTCGGCGTTCGTGCTGTACTCCCTGAGTATTCTTGGGCACTCGACCGAAGCCGATCGGTTCATGGAATTCCTGAAGCGGGTCGCGCGCCGGACGACCGACACACACTTGCAGGTCATGTACGGTCTCGATGGGCGGCGCGAGTTGCCGGAGCAAACGCTTCCGCATCTGGAGGGCTATCGAGGCTCTCGTCCCGTGCGCGTCGGGAACGCCGCGTACGATCAACTCCAGCTCGATGTGTACGGCGAGTTGCTCGAGACGGCCTATCTGTGGAGTCGAACGCGCGTTGTCACGGAGGGGACGTGGGTGACGCTCGAGCGCCTCGTCAACTGGGTCGCCGATCATTGGCAGCAGCCAGACAGCGGCATCTGGGAGGTCCGCGCGGGGCTGCAGCACTACGTCCTCAGCAAGGTCATGTGCTGGGTGGCGCTCGATCGCGGGATCCGGATGGCGCGCGAGTTTTCACTGACGGCGCAGCTGGATCGATGGGAGGCCGAGCGCGCCGCCGTCCATGCCGATGTGCTGGCGCGGGGCTTCAACGAGGCGAAAGGCAGTTTTGTACAGCACTACGGCACGGACGCCCTCGATGCATCCAATCTCGTCATTCCGATGGTCGGGTTCCTCCCGCACAGCGATCCACGCGTCGTCGGGACCGTGCAAGCCACACTACGCGAGTTGACCGACGCCAGACAGGAGTTTGTGTACCGCTATCGAAACGACGACGGGATCGCGGGGGAAGAAGGGGTGTTCTCGATCTGCACCTTCTGGCTGGCCGAGGCCCTGGCGTTGTGCGGGGACCGAGAGCGCGCGAAAGCCATTTTCGAACGCATGCTCCGTCAGGCCAACCACGTCGGGCTCTACAGTGAGGAGCTCGATCCGGAAACCGGCGACTTCCTCGGCAACTTCCCGCAAGCGTTCACGCACATTGCGCTGATCAACTGTGCGCACGTGCTGGAAAGGACCGGAGAGACGGTTGACGCTGAAAGGCGAGACGCTGGACGCTAGACGCTGGAAGAGACACCCCGAAAGCCGGCCGCGGTGCGCCCAGCCCACCTCGAGGTTTGCCTCTAGCGTCCAGCCTCTCGCTGTTGAAATCCCCCCCATCCGTGCGCGCGCACCAGGGTTCCATGCTCATCGAGCCGCGGCGGTGGAAATCGCACGTGCCCGGGGACGGATGGGGCGACGCCGGTAAGGGGCGATGCGTCGGTGTCGCTCAAGGCCTCGCGCACGGTGCGCACCACGCCACATGGTACTTGAGCGTCGGTGAGGTCTGCGACCCAGTCGGCGGCAGTCCGATGTCGCACGCGGTCGGCGATCGCCGCGACGACGCGCTCGCGCGCGCGGACGCGGCCGGCGTTGGTGCCGAGAGTCGGGTCGCCGGCGAGTGTCGGGAGATCGAGCACGCCCGCACAGGCGAGCCATTGAGCGTCAGTTCCCACGGCGATCGCAATCGGGCGATCGGCGGCATCGAATAGCTGATAGGGGACGAGGTTGGGGTGGGCGTTCCCCCAACGTCTGGCGTCCTCACGGCTGACCAACACGTTCTGGGCAACGTTGACGAGTGCGGCTGTCGCGCTCTGTGCCAGCGAGATCGAGAGGTGGCGCGCCTCTGGACTCAGCTCCACGCGGTCGCGGGCGAGGAGCGCTGCGAGCACCGCCACGGCGGCATCCTTGCCGGCGACCACATCCGCGAGCGCCACTCCGACCTTGGATGGCGTTCCGGCTGGCTCCCCCGTGATGGCCATCCAGCCCTGCTCGGCTTGAACGACGAAGTCGTACGCAATGCGTCGGCTCGTCGAACCGAAGCCCGAGATGGTGCACCAGACGAGGCGCGGGTATCGGGCGAGGAGTGTCCGAGCCTCGAGGTTGCGGTGCTCGAGCATATGAGGCCGAAAGTTGTCGACGACGACGTCGGCGCCTTCGACGAGCTTGCGGATCAGCGCTTGCCCCTCCAAGCTGTCGAGGTCGGCCGCAACGCTCCACTTGTTTCGATTGACGCTCAGAAAGTAGGCGCTCTGACCCGAGTCATCGAACGGCGGACCCCACGTGCGACTGTCGTCTCCTGAACCCGGCCGCTCAATCTTGATGACGTCTGCCCCGAGGTCGCCGAGAAGCATTGTGCACAGCGGCCCGGCCAACACGCGCGTCAGGTCGAGGACTTTGACACCAGTGAGGTAATGATGACGCAATAGTGTCATAATAATGTCGTTACTTTCCGGTTAGATTGGTGCGGCGCCGCGGGCTGGGGACGCGTCGAATATGCCTTGCATAGATGATGAAAAATCATATACTTACCGCCGCGCGCGACCGCACAGAACGGCGGGGCGAGTCGCGTCACAGATCCGGTACCTTACGCTGCGCTCGTGAAGCCTTCAATACATTACTATCGGGGGCCTGAAAGACCGGCGGGCCACCCCCGCGACCGAGGGCGGACGGAGCACGCACCCTATGGCGGATAAAGTGCAAATCACCACCGAGGTACGACCGGCCACGGACGGGTCGCCACCGGCGGCGCCGACGCCCCCCAAGCGGAGTCCGGGGCATCGCGGGGCCGACGTTCGCGACACCGTGGCTGAGATGGCGGCCAAGGCCGCTGAAATCAGTCAGGAAGCCGGCAGCAAAATGGCTGCGGCCATGAAGGACGTCATCAGCGCGGCCGCGGGGCTGTCCGGGTTCGCGATCGAGAGCGCCAGGGACCTGGTCCAGTACATGGTCCGCCGGGGCCAAATGACGCAAGAAGAGGCGGATAAGCTCATTCGCGAAGCCGAGGCTGCCGACGCCAAGCGGAACCCGCACCCCGTGCCTCCGCCGTCGCGCGTCCCCAAGCCGCCGCCGCCACCACCGGCTGAGCGAACGGAAGCCTTGTTGAGCACGGCTTTTGGGGTGCCGCGCCCGACTCCGGTTGGCGTGCCTCGAGCGCAGGAGCCGGCGTTGGTGGCGGCGCCTGCTGACCGGCCCCGACCGGCCGCCCCCGTGCGGCCCGAGGCCCAGCGGGTATCGGCGCCGGTCAAGAAGGTTGTTGCCAAGCCGAAGAAGAAGGCAACTGCGCCGGCCAAGCCAAAGGCAGCGGCCACCAAGAGCCCGAAGAAAAAGGCCGCGGCAAAGCGCTAACGCGTCGTCGTTGTTACCTCCCGCGCTGGGGATCGTCTGGCGGACGTGACTGTCGCGCTTCGATACTCCGGTGCTGCAGCGGGTCTATACACCGGGCGGGGAACGGGTTATGGTAGCGCCGTGAAAACGACGGTGACCGAAGTCCAGGCTGACCAAGTCGAAGCCGATCAGCTGATCATAGCGAGAGTCCTGGCGGGCCACCGCGAGGACTTCTCGCTTCTGATCGGCCGCTACAGCGACGCCCTCTACCGACACGCCCTCGGTATGACGGGAAGCCCCGATGTTGCGGAAGACATCCTCCAAATGTCCTTTATCAAAGCCTACCAACACCTCGCGGAGGTGCGGGGACGCTTTGATGCTTGGGTGTTCCGCATTGTGGCCAATGGATGCAAGGATTGGCTCAAGAACATCCGGCGCACGCACCTCAGCTACGACGAGGATGATCAACCGTCAGGATATGCAACTCCTGAAGAAGACCTCGACCGTACCGAGTTGCGTGGCGATCTCGACCGTGCTCTCGCAGCGCTTGCTCCTAGCTTACGGGAAGCATTCGTGATGAAGCATGTGGAGGGGCGCTCGTACGAAGAGATGGCTGATTTGCTTGGTACAACTGTGGGGGCCCTGAAAATGCGCGTTCATCGCGCACGCGAGGCGCTCCAAGTTCTTCTAGAGGAGAAATACGCCTGATGCATGACGACCTGACTGCGCGCGAGGGGCGTGACGAGACACCCCGTTCCCGCGTGCCTGAGCCGACAAAGGCTGGAGCCCTTGGCCCACAGCGGACCAGCGACGGGTCGCGGATGGCCGATCGCGAGGTCCCCATCGAGCTGACGCGGACGCCCGATCTCGTCCACGCCTGGTTGGATGGCGAGATTCCGGAATCGAGTGTCCGCGGCGCTGAGGCTGTGCGCCACGTCGAATTCTGGAAGCGCGTGGATAACGACCTCGAAGTGAAGCGGCAGATGCACGCACCCGTGGACATGACCGAGCGGATCATGGCGGCGCTGCCGGAGACGACACCCAGCCTGGTGTCGCCCTGGTGGAACCGGCCGGTCGAGATGAATCCGCTTGCGGTCGCTGCGGCTGCGGCTGGACTGCTGGCCCTTGGGACTGCCTTGGGTGCGTCGCTGAGGAGATAACGGGGGGGCTGGGGTTTGGGGTGTGGGGTCTGGGGTAACGGCAAAAACACAGAGGGCCAGTTGCGACGCTCGCGACTGGCCCTCGTGGTTTGTTGCGCTTACCCCAAACCCCGCATCCCGGACCCGCCTCTCAGATGTGCACCGCCCGTCCCAGCACCGCCAATGCGGCCTCCTTCGTCGCCTCGGACAGCGTGGGATGCGCATGCACCGTCGGGCCGATGTCGTCCGCGCTCGCACGATACTCGAAGCCTAGCACGACCTCCGCGATCAACTCCGAGACGGTGGGGCCGACGAGGTGTGCGCCGAGCAGTTCATCGGTCTGGGCGTCCGCAATGAATTTCACGAAGCCCGCGACATCGCCCAGCGTGCGCGCTCGAGCGTTGGCCGAATACGGGAACTTCCCGACTTTGTAGGGTCGTCCCGACCCCTTGACCTCGTGTTCGGCCAGGCCGACGACGGCGACCTCCGGCCACGTGTAGACAATCGAGGGGATCGAGTGGTAGTGCATGCGGCTGGGCTGACCCGCGATCACCTCCGCCGCGACCACACCCTCCTCTTCTGCTTTGTGCGCGAGCAGCTTCCCGCCGACGGCGTCGCCGATCGCGTACAGGTGCGGCAGGTTGGTCCGGAGCTGGTCGTCGACGAGAATCTCGCCGCGCGCTCCCAGCTCGAGGCCAAGCGCAGCCGCATCGATGCCGGTCAAACTGGGCCGCCGTCCGATTGACACGAGGACGTAGTCGCCCTCCACGCGATCGGTCGCTCCGCCGTCCTTTTGCATCTCGACGCTCACGCGAGCGCCACGGCGGCCGCCGCCGGTGACTCGCACGCCGGTTCGGAGATCGAACCCCTGCTGGCGAAACACCTTCTCCATCTCGCGCACGACATCCGCGTCGTAACCGGGGAGGATCGTCGGTTCGAGCTCCAGCACCATCACGCGTGAGCCGAGTCGGCGCCAGACGGAACCGAGCTCGAGGCCGATCGCGCCGCCGCCAATCACGATCAGCTGCTCCGGCACCTCGGGAATACGCAGCGCGCCGACGTTCGAGAGAATCCGCTCTTCGTCGAACCCCAAGAAGGGGAGCTCGATCGGCACCGACCCCGTCGCGATGATGACGTCGCGCGCTTGATACCGCGTGACCGCGCCCGCGCTGTCAGTGACCTCGACCACGTTGTTCGCGCGGAGCACGCCGCGCCCCTTGGCCCAGGTGATCTTGTTCTTCCGGAACAGGAACTCGATTCCCCTGGTGTTCTGAGCGACGACGTCGTCCTTGCGCTTCATCATGCGCGGCAGGTCGAGCGTCACGACCGCGGCGTGAAATCCGTGCTCGGACGCGTGGAGCTTGGTGAACTCGAAGTGCTCAGAGCTCGTCAGCAGGGCTTTCGAGGGAATGCATCCCACGTTGACACACGTGCCGCCCAGGGTTTTGTCTTGCTCGACGCATACCGTCGTCAATCCGAGCTGCGCGGCGCGAAGGGCGGCAACATACCCGCCGGGGCCCCCGCCAATGACGACAACGTCGGTGGCCGTCGCAGACACCGTCGTCACGTCACCAGCATCGACGCCGGATCTTCCATCAGCTCCTTGATGCGGAGGAGGAACAACACGGCCTGCTGACCATCGACCAATCGATGATCGTAGGAGAGGGCCACGTACATCATCGGCCGGATCACGACCTGGCCACCGATCGCGACGGGTCGATCCTGAATCTTGTGTAGCCCGAGGATGCCGACCTGCGGATAGTTGAGGATCGGCGTCGAGACGAGCGACCCAAACACCCCGCCGTTCGTGATCGTGAAGGTCCCGCCCATGAGGTCATCGACTGCCAACTTGCCCGCGCGGGCCCGCGCGGCGAGCTCCGTGATCGCGCGCGCGATATCGAGCATCCCCTTGGCATCGGCATCCCGAATCACTGGAACGACCAGCCCCTGATCCGAGGCGACGGCGATACCCATGTTGACGTAGTGCTTGTAGACGATCGAGTCGTCCTCGATCTGCGCGTTGACCACGGGATACTGCTGGAGGGCCACACACGCGGCCTTCACGAAGAACGGCATGAAGCTCAGCTTCACGCCATGCTCGCGCTCCACGCGTTCGCGCAAACGCTCGCGGAGCGCGCTCACCGCCGACATGTCGATCTCGTTGAATGTCGTCAGGTGTGCCGTGGTGTGCTGTGCCTGCACGAGATTTTCCGCGATCCGCTTGCGGCGGGTGGTCATCTTCTCGCGTGTCTCGCGCACACCGCCCGCGGCGGGCGGTGTGCGCACGCCATTCGGCGCCCCGGCGCGCGCGGGCAACGCGGGCGGGGTGGGCGCGGCTGCGGGGACCGGTGCCGACGGCCCGGTGCGCGTGGCTGGCGGCTGCGGGCTCGCTGGAGCGCGACCGCCTTGTTCGAGCACGTCAGCCTTGCTGACGACGCCGCCCCGCCCAGTGCCCGCGACGGTGGTGAGGTCGACCCCTTCGCGCGCGGCCACCCGCTGCGCTGCCGGAGAGGCCCGAACGGCGCCCTCCGCGGCCTTGCGCGGCGGGGCGGTCGCTTCGGCGCTCGCGCCCCCGATTCCGGTCGCGGCCGGCGCGGCGGCCCCTGACGCCGCGAGCGCTGCCTGCGCGGGCGCCGCGACGGTTGCAGGTACGGCCGTGTCGTCCACTTGGCCGAGCAGCTCGTCGACCTTCACGACGTCCCCGGCCTGCTTGGCTTGCGAGACGAGCACGCCGGGCTTCAAAGCCGGCACCTCGACCGTCACCTTGTCAGTTTCGAGCTCGACGATCGTTTCGCCAGCAGCGACGCCGTCACCGGGCTGCTTGGCCCAGCGGGAGACCGTGGCTTCGACAACAGACTCGCCGAGTGGTGGGACTTTGATGGCGATCATGGTAGGCGCCGAAAGACGATTGGGAGCGAGCGGCGGGAACGCAATATAACTTCCCAGAACGACAACAACGGGCGGGCTGAAGCCCGCCCCTACACGTTAAAGCGGTGCGAGCACTGACCATCAGCGCGCACGGCGGACTGGAGCGGCTGACGTGCCGTGACGATCTGCCGGACCCTGTCCTCGCGAATCCGATGGACGTACGCGTGCGCGTGCACGCGGCCGCGCTCAACCACCTGGATCTGTTCGTCCTCGGTGGGCTGCCGGGTGTCACGATCGTGCCGCCGTGGGTGCTCGGGGCGGATGCCGCCGGTGTCGTCGACCAGGTCGGGGAGGACGTGCGAGGCGTCACGGTCGGCGACTTCGTGATCCTCAATCCCGGGGTAAGCGACGGGACCTGTGCGTACTGTCGTGCAGGAGAGCAATCGCTCTGTCTTCGATTCCAGATCCTGGGCGAGCATCGGCCGGGTACGTTTGCCGAATACGTAGTGGTGCCGGCTGTCAACGTCCGCGCCGTGCCAGCGCCGCGCGCCGACGAGGCAGGTCACCGCGCGGATGCGGCGGCCGCCGCAGCGTTCACGTTGGCGACGCTCACCGCCTGGCGCATGCTCGTCACGCGAGCGCGGGTCGCTGCCGGCGAATCCGTCCTGATCTGGGGCATCGGGGGCGGTGTCGCGCAGGCGGCACTGCAAATCGCGAAGGGACGGGGTGCGCGAGTGTGGGTGACGTCGGCGCACGACGCCAAGTTGCGGCGGGCGGCCGAACTGGGTGCGGACGAGACAATCAACCACCGCACCACCGACGTCGGCCGGGCGATTCGTGATCGCACCGGCAAACGGGGGGTGGACGTCGTGATCGATTCGGTGGGACACGCGTCGTGGTCCCAATCGCTGACCGCCCTTGGCCGCGCGGGACGGCTGGTGACCTGTGGAGCGACATCCGGCCCGATGGTGGAGACGGATATCCGGCGGATGTTCTGGAACCAATGGACACTCATGGGATCGACTATGGGCAACGAGTCGGAGTTCGATGCCATAGCGGCCGAGTTTCGCGCGGGACGTCTGCGGCCAGTCATCGACCGCGTGTTTCCGTTGGACGAGGGGCTCGCGGCGTTCCAGCGATTGCAGTCCGAGGAGCAGTTCGGGAAGATCGTGCTGGATTGCGGCGGCGGATGAGCGACGTGCCCGGCACCCCGAGCCCGCCGGGTGATGGCGACGGGGGCGAGGCGGGAGACGCTCGTGCGCAGTACGCCCGAGAGGAACAGGAGCGGATCCAGGCGGAGTGGGTTGCGCTCGGGGCGGCGAGCTGCCCGCGGTGTGGCGTCTCGATGAACCACCGCGCAATCGGCGGCGGCTCGTTCGGCTTGGGCTACGCCCGACGCCGCGTATGGCTCCTCTGTCCACGGTGCCGCCGCAGTGCGATGTTTGATGTCGCGAGAGGAACGCGGAACTAGAACGGCCGACCTCCCCCTTGGGCCCATGCAAACCGATACGCTCAGCTTCGCCAACCGCCTGCAGGTCAGCTTCTCACAGATCATCGAGTACGTGCCGCGATTCGTCGTCGCGTTGCTGCTCGTGTTCGTGGGCTATTTGATCGCCCGACTGCTCGGCCGATTCACGGAGCGGTTGTTGCGGCGCATCCGGTTCAATCGCATCCTCGAGGCGGGCGGGGTCATGGACGCGGTCGAACGCTCCGGCTCGCACCTGAACCCCACGCGCGTCGCGGCGGATCTCGTGTTCTGGAGCGTCATGTTCGCGGTGCTCGTGATCACGGCGAACGCCGCCGGTTTCGCGTCGCTGGCGAACGTGTTCTCCGAGCTCGTTGGGTACGTGCCGAGCGTCGTGGCAGCGATTGCGATCATCATCGTGGGCATACTCCTCGGCGCGCTGGTCGGCGGCTTGATCATGGTGTCGGCGGGTTCGCTGCGCGGCGGGCCGACGCTGGCTCGGGTCGGGCGCGGTGGCGTCATTCTGCTCGCGGTGTTCATGGCGCTGCAGCAACTGGGTGTCGCCACAGGAATCGTCACGACGGCGTTCGCGATTCTCTTCGGTGCGGTGGCGCTCGCGCTGGCGCTGGCCTTCGGCCTGGGAAGCCGTGACCTTGCTGGCGAGATCACGCGGCAATGGTACGACCAATACCGCGCCGAGCGCGACGCGATCGCGCGCGAGAGCGCCGCGCATGAGCGCGCCGAAGCGGCCGCCGAAGAGCTGATTGGGGCGGGGTCGGACCGGATCGACCACTGAGGCGTCCGGGTCCTGACCTGGCGACCTCATCTGCAGCTGCAAGTGGCGACATTACAATAAGTTAGGGCTCACTACGCCGGTTGCGTCGCCGGTCGATATCGGGTACTTTTCGGGGTTCCTGCGCGGGGGTCGGTGGTGGCTGATTGGGTCGCTACCGCCTGACGCCCGTGAGTGCCGCAGGCGAGCGCTGCGGCCGCGTTGTTCCCTCGAGACAGAGTCATGACCGCACCAAACAACAGAGAGCGGATCCTCCCTCGGCTCATCGACGACGAGATCAAAGAATCGTTCATCAACTACTCGATGAGCGTCATTGTCTCGCGTGCGCTGCCCGACGTGCGCGATGGATTGAAGCCCGTGCATCGGCGCGTGCTGTACGCGATGAACGAGCTGGGATTGGTGCCGGGTCGCCCCTATAAGAAGTCCGCCACGGTCGTCGGCGACGTGCTCGGCAAGTATCACCCGCATGGCGACATGTCGGTCTACGACGCGATCGTACGCATGGTGCAGGATTTCTCGCTGCGCTATCCGCTTGTCGACGGGCAAGGTAACTGGGGTTGCTTCACTGGCGACACGAAGGTCAAGCTGCTCGACGGCACCGAGCGCTCCTTCGCCGAGCTCGCCGAGCTTCCGGGCGACCAGATCTTTCACGTGTACTCGGTCGACGCGACCGGGAGCATTGAAGTCGGCGAGGGGCATTCGTCGCGGATCACACGCCGCAAGGCGCCGCTCGTCGAGCTGACGTTCGATGACGGGTCCACGGCGCGGTGCACGCCCGATCACCGATTCATGCTCCGAGACGGCAGCTGGAAGGAAGCCGCCCGGCTTACGATTGACGACAGCCTCTTGGCGGGCCATTTCGATACGGCGCCGGTCAATGCACGGACGCGTGACTACCTGCGAGTTCGGCAGCCCGTGACAGGCGAATGGGAGTTCGTCCATCACGTCGCCGATCGCTTCAATGCCGACCGAGGCTTTGGGACCGCTGTCAAAGGCCCATTCGTCCGACATCACCGTAACTTCGACCGCTTCGACAACAGGCCGAACAACATCGTGCGCATGGAGTGGCTCGAGCATCTCCATCTTCATGCCGAACATCTTCGCGATTTGTGGCAACGCAAAGACTTTCGCGCTGCGCAGCGACGGGGGGTGCAGACGTATCACGCTGCCCACCCTGAGGCGGCCGAAGCGAACCGCCAGCGGCTCCGCGCTCGCAACGCCTCTGCCGATTTCAGGGCCGCGAACGGGCCGCGTGTTTCGAATGGTCTCAAGGAGCGGTTTGCGCGACAACCGGAGCTGGCGTCGGAGCTCGCAGCGCGTATGCGCACGCTGTGGCAAGATCCCGACTATCGGCTGCGCATGTGCCGAGCGTTGAGAGGCATTGAGAAGCGGCCACTGTCGGACGAGCAGCGTCGGCGAGTCTCGCGTCTCATCGCCGAAAAGAATAAGGCCATGTGGAACGACCCGGAGAAGCGAGCCGAACTCATCGAAGCGATTGTCGGCGCTTTGCGCGATCCTGCCCGACGCCAGGTTCTGAGTGAGCGCTCACGACGCCTTTGGCTGGATCCCGCGTACAGAGCCAAGTACCCTGCAGGGCATCATGCGCGCATGGCCGCGGTGTTGTGGTCAGATCCGCAGACGACTGAGCTGCACCGCGCCAAAATAGCGCGTCAATGGTCCGACCCTGCCTTTCGCGCTCGGCACTTGGCCGGGCGCCAGACTGACTGGGCCGCCCGCCGTGCTCGAAATCCGAACACAATGAAAGATCTGGCGGATCGTGCTGCGGCTGTCCTGGCTGAGCGGTGGGCGGATAACGAGTATCGCACCAGAGTCATGCGCGCGAAGATCGCGGGTTACGCGTCGCGACTCATCGCCGAGGCCGGTCGTGACGGCGTGTCGCCCACCGTTTTCGATGCGCGCCGAACTGGTAACTGGGTCCCGAAGAGCGAGAAGGCGTCAACCTATTTCGGCGGGTTTCCAGAACTGCTCGAAGCAGCCGCGACGCACAACCATCGGGTTGTGCGTGTTCGCCATCTGGATCAGCTCTCCGATGTCTATGACATTACGGTCGACGAGCATCACAATTTCATGCTTGCGAACGGTTGCGTCGTGTCAAACAGCGCTGATGGCGATAACGCGGCGGCCTATCGCTACACCGAGGCGCGGCTCACGCGGGTCGCGATGGAGCTGCTCTCGGACATCGACAAGAACACCGTCGATTTCGCACCGAATTTCGACGACCGCCTGCAGGAGCCCAAAGTCCTGCCGTCGGGGTTCCCGAATCTCATCATCAATGGATCGTCAGGCATCGCGGTCGGCATGGCGACCAACATTCCGCCACACAACCTCCGCGAGGTCATCAGTGCGGTCATCGCCCTGATCGATGATCCCGAGCTGACGATTGGCGACCTACGGAAGCTCGTCAAGGGGCCCGACTTCCCGACCGGCGGCTACATCTACGGCCGGCAAGGCATCAAGGACTACCAGGAGACGGGACGCGGCAAGATCGTGATGCGTGCGCGCGCCGTGATCGAGGAGCGCGAGTCGGGACGGTCGCAGATCGTCGTGACCGAGCTGCCCTATCAAGTCAGTGGTGGAAAGCTCGAGGAAGTGATCCGCGATCTCGTCGCCGACAAAAAGCTCGAGGGCATCACGGCGATGCGGAACGAGACCAGCCGCGAGGGCCGCCGCATCGTGCTCGAGCTCCGTCGCGATGCGATTCCACGGGTGGTCCTCAATCAGCTGTACAAGCACACGCCGATGCAAACGACCTTCGGCGTGATCATGCTGGCGCTCGTCCCAGATCCGCAGACCCGGCAGCTCGTGCCGAAGGTCCTCGGCCTCAAGGAATTGCTCGGACACTACATCACGCACCGGCACGACGTCGTCGTGCGCCGCTCGCAGTTCGAGCTCGACAAGGCACTCGAGCGCGAGCACATCCTGGAAGGGCTCAAGATCGCCGTCGATAACATCGACGAGGTCGTGAAGCTGATCCGGAAGGCGGAGGACACGCCGCAGGCGAGCACACGCCTGCAGTCGCGGTTCAAGCTCAGTGAGAAGCAGGCCGAAGCCATTCTCAACATGCGGCTCGCCAAGCTCACCGGTCTCGAGATCGAGAAGCTGGAGGCCGAGCTCAAGGACGTCCGCGCGACCATTCGCGACCTGCGCGCACTGCTGGAGTCGCGGCCGCGTCGTATGAAGCTGATCAAGGAGGAGCTGACGCACGTCACCGAGGAGTACGGTGACGATCGGCGGTCGGAGATCACGAGCGACGAGGGGGAGTTCACGATCGAAGACCTGATCGCCGAGGAAGACATGGTGATCACGGTCTCGCATTCTGGCTACATCAAGCGCACGGCGGTCTCCACCTATCGACGCCAGCGACGTGGGGGGCGTGGTCTCTCGGGACAGGATCTCAAGGACCACGACTTCATCGAGCACCTGTTCATCGGCTCGACGCACGACCACATCATGTTCTTCACCGACGATGGTCGATGCTTCAAGATCAAGGTCCACGAGATTCCGCAGGCGGGCCGCGCGACGAAGGGCCGGCCGATCGTGAACCTGATCAACGTGTCGCCCGATACGTCGGTCAAGGCCATGCTGCCCGTGACGGACTTCTCCGCGAATCAGAATCTGCTCTTTTGCACGCGGAAGGGCACCGTCAAGAAGACTGCGCTCTCGGAATACGCCAATCCCCGCACCAATGGCATCAAGGCGATCAAGGTCGAGGCCGGCGATGAGCTGATCGATGTGCAGGTGACGAGCGGGACCAACGATGTCATCCTCGCCACGCGTCACGGCCTGTCGGTGCGGTTCCACGAGTCCGACGTGCGGGAAATGGGGCGTGACACGACCGGCGTGAAGGGGATCGAGCTGCGCGCAGACGATGCGGTGGTCGGAATGGTCATCATCCGCCGCGAAGCGACGATTCTGGTAGTCACCGAGAACGGGATGGGGAAGTGCTCCCACATCGAGGAGTACCGCGTACAGCGCCGTGGCGGCAAGGGCATCATCACGGTGAACCGCACGGAGAAGACCGGTGACGTCGTTGGGGTGATGGAGGTGCTCCCGGCAGACGAGATCATGCTGATCACCATGCAGGGGTTGATCATCCGGTCCTCGGTCGCACAGGTGCGGGTCACCGGCCGGATTGCCCAAGGGGTCAAGCTGGTGCAACTGGATGCCGGCGACCGGGTCACGGCCGTGGCGCGCGTGGTCCCCGAAGAGGCCGTCGGGCCGGACGGCGAGCCGGCCAGTGCGACTCCGGGCGGGCCGGACGAGGTCCTGGAGACCGAGGATTAGACGGTCGGGGCAAAACGCCTCAGTTCAGTACGTCAAACGTTTTCGGGAGCCCCAACCGAGCTCATACATACAAGGGCGGTCGCCGTAAAGGCCGCCCTTGTTGCGTGTTGCACGCAGTGCTCGTCAAAGGGCGTCAAATCGTGTTTGCGAGCAATGTTTGCAACGTTGAAATCGCTTGTTTAGCGGAATGCATACTGTCGAGCCCGTCAATATCTTTACGGTGTTGGGACGCCTACCTAGCTTAGAGCGCCTTAACGCGATGCCCCTTTCTACCGCCTCACCGGCCGGGGGCACATGCGGTCGCCCTGGCGCCCGATTCCTTCGCCTACGCTGACATAACCGCTTGTATCGCATGGAATTACCAGGCATGAGCCCGGTTCCGGAGGCTCGCCACTCGCCGACGCCGCTAGCTGGGGGTGTCGGCGCCGAACGGGCGCATAAGCGACCGCTGGAGGACCGCGGGCGACCTGCGGCCATGCTCGGCTTGTCGACGCTGACAGGCCCGGCGGACATCGGTATGACGGACCCCCTCGACCAGGAGTGGCCGGCGGGCGATTGGGCGCCCAACCGCCCGGAGGTTCAATTGCGCGCGATCGCCGGGGGCATTCCAACCGCTCGAGCGGGCGCTGCCGAGCAACCTGCTCCGGACGCGCACGAGGTCGAGCCGGACGAGGGGGCACCGGGCACGAGCGAGTGGCCGGTCAGCGACCCACCGCGTCGCTCCGACGACCGCGATCCAGTTGGGGCCGAGCGCGATGTGCTCTTGTGGCAGCGGTGGGCGCGCTTTCTAGGTGCTGCGTTGATGGTGGCCGCGGCAATCGCCCAGCACGGTCGGCCAGCGAGCGCGGCCACATGGGCGCCGTTGCTGGAGCTCGCCCTGGCCTATGGCGCCGTCACGGCGATGGTGGCGTGGTTCCTCCGATATGCTTCTGCGGAGACAGTCCCGCCACGCTTGCCAGCGCTCATCATGACCTTCGACCTCGTCGCTGCTGCCGGAACGGTGTACCTCACGGCACCGGCGCGCGATTACGATCGGATCCTGGTGCTGGGGCTCGTCATCACGCAGGTCGCAGTGGTCTACTACGGACTCTCTTGCGCGCTCTGGGGGGTCGCCGGGACGATCGCGGCGTACCTCGTGGGGTCCTTGCTGCTGCCACCGGCGGTGGCAGGCTTGCCGGAGTCGCGAATCACGGTCGCTGCCGATACCGCCACGTTCGCGTTCGCCGGCCTCGTACTGCTGTACACGTTCGGCACGTTCCGAGCGCGCATGAACGCACTGCGGCGTTTCTGCCGGGACGTCGAGATCGGGGACCTCGGCGGCACATATGACGTCAACGCGGAGCGGCGCCCAGACGACCTGACCCTGCTGGCGCGCAGCGTCGACGAGATGCGGCAGCGACTCATCGAATTGATCGGCACGGATCCGCTGACCGGATGTCTCAATCGGCGCGCGCTCGAGACGCGGCTCGCCCGCGACTGCCGCCACGCAAAACGCCGTGGCACGCCGCTGGCTATTCTCGCCGTCGACGTGGACCACTTCAAATCGATCAACGACAGCTTCGGCCACCCCTTCGGTGACTTCGTCTTGCAGGCGGTGGCGGAGATCATGAAGGAGACGGCCCGTGACACGGACGCGGTCGCCAGACTTGGTGGCGACGAATTCATCCTCGTTCTGCCCGATACCGGGTGGCAAGGCGCGACGACCTTTGCCGAGCGTCTGCGTCGCAACGTCGACGACCACATCTTCGGCGACGACGTAACGTCGCTGCAGGTGACGATCTCGGTCGGCGTCGCGGTCGCGCGCGCCGTCGATGACCAACCGCCATCGGCGCTCCTGGCCGATGTAGACCGCAGCCTCTATCGTGCCAAGTCCGCTGGTCGAAACCGCATTAGCGCGTGAACGCAGCGTGGCTGTCTCGGACCCTGACGCCACCGGCGATGGCGACCAGCCGGTGATCGCCAATACGCGCATTCTCGTAGCGGACGATGATCCGGCCGTCCTGCAGACGGTCGCGTGGGTGCTGAAGGAGCAAGGCTACGACGTCAGCGCGGCCAACGGCGGGCAGGCGTTGTTCGAGCGCCTCGAGCAGGAGATGCCGGACCTGCTGCTGCTCGACGTCGCCTTGCCGGGGGCTGACAACTATCAGATGCTCGAACGCATCAAGGCGGACGATCGCTGGCGCGACCTGCCGGTCTTGATGGTGTCGGCCCTGCCCCCGGACGAGGCCACGGTGCGCACCCTCGGTCTGGGTGCTGCGGACTTCGTGCGGAAACCCGTGCGTGTGCGGGAACTGCTCGCGCGCATCCAGGCGCAGCTGCGCGTCCGCGCGGCGTTGACGGCTGCGCGCGAGGCGCTGCGGAGCAAGGATGCAGAGCTGCAACGGGCGCGCGAGGAAGCGGAGAGTCGACGCAAGCTCGTCGACATCCTCCATGAAGTCACCGGCGACCTGTCGTCCGACGAGATCTACCATATCGTGGCGCGGCGCGTGGCGCGTGCGCTCAACATCTCGCACTGTTCCGTCATTCTGGCGCGGCCCGGTGATGAGTTCGGGGTCGTGGCGACCTCCTACGAGAATCCGCCGCTCCGCAACCTGCAGATCAACCTGGACCGGTACCCCGAGGTTCGCGCGGCGCTCGACGGCGGGTCGCCGATGCTGATCGAGGACCTGCAGACCAGCCCGCTCTACGATCGCGTCCGTACGATCTGGCTGCGTGAGGGGATCAGCGTCGCCATCCGCTCCGTGATCGCGCTCCCGTTCACGGTGGACCGCGCGCAAGCCGGGGTATTCTTCCTGCGGCGCACCGGTGAAGAGCCGCCACTCACGAGCGAAGATGTCGAGTTCGCCGATACGGTGATCCGCGCAGCGGTCGCAACGATCCAGCGCGCCCAGGTCATCGAGACCACGCGCGCGGACAACGCGCGGCTGGAAGCGCTCGCCCACACGGACCCGCTGACGCAGGTCCTCAACCGGCGCGCGCTCACCCTGCGTCTCACGTCGGAGATCGATCGCGCGCGGCGCTACAACTCGGTGTTGACGCTGCTCATGATCGATCTCGATCACTTCAAGCGGGTCAACGACACTTACGGTCATCTCACCGGGGACGACGCCTTGCGCGAGGTGGCGGCACTTCTGCAACACGCGGTGCGTAGCGTCGACGTGGTCGCCCGGTACGGTGGCGAGGAATTCATCGTCGTGCTGCCGGAGACGGCAGAGGCGGGCGCGGTTGCGTTCGCAGAGCGCATTCGCGAACGCATCGCGGACCAGGCCTTCGCGGTCATCTCGGCGCCAGGTCCCTCCGGTGCGGGTCTGCGATTGACGGGGAGCATTGGAGTCGCCACGTTCCCCAGTCCGCGCGTGGACTCCGCGGAAGATCTGTTTGCCCAAGCGGACGCCGCGCTCTATCGGGCCAAATCCGAAGGACGGAACCGCGTTCGGATATAAGTGACGACGCAGCGGTCCGAACCGCCCGCGCGTCTTCGGATCGGCGGCAGATTCGGGGTCGTATTCGTCGCTGCTGTGGTGTTCCTCGCCTCGGCGTCCGAGCGCGGATGGGCGCAGCAACTCGAGCCGAGCAATCGGCCGAGCGTCGACAGCGCGGGCATTCGCGTGCCGATCGAGCCGGATCCCGTGCTGACGCCGGGTGCGACGCTCCCGGTCACGGTCGAAGACATCTGCGCGAGCGGCTACACCCGCAAGGTGCGCAACGTGCCGGCCGAGGTGAAACGCGACGTGTACCGACGGTACGGTATTCGACACCATTGGAAGGGCGAGTTCGAGATGGACCACCTCATCAGCCTCGAGCTCGGCGGTTCCAACTCGGAGCGGAACCTGTGGCCGGAATCGAACTGGACGATGCCATGGAACGCGCGGGCCAAAGACGCTCTCGAGAATGCGCTCCACCGCGAGGTCTGCACCAGCCGCGTTCCTCTTGCGACCGCACAGCACGAGATTGCGAGTGACTGGATCGCGGCCTACAAGAAATACGTGAGAAAAGAAAGACGTTAGACGTTGGACGCTAAAGAAAACCCTCGACGGCGACTGACAGTGCATGTAGCAGCGCCGAAGGTTTGCTCTCCAACGTCTAACGTCCACGTCCAAGACCTACTTCCCTCCCGCCTGCTGGCGCGCCACACCCATCGACCATGGCCGCAAACAAGAAGCTCACCGGCGTGCTCGTCGGACGCACTGCCGTCCGCGTCGATCAGGATGGCGCGACCGTGACCGTGCAATTCGACGACGGCTCGGTCATGACCGTCCAGACCGCGCAGGACGCCGCGGCCGCGCAGGCCGGAAGTGCGACCACACCGGGCGGTTCCGGTGCGCTCGGGCGCGTCCGGGGCGTCCGCCAGCAAGGCACGACGCTCGATCTCGACTTTGAGACGGGGGCCACGCTCACCTTGCGGACCGCAGAGCCCACGTCGAGTGTAATAGTTCGAACCCGGGACCGTACCCTGGAGTACGCCGACTGAGTCGACGCGCCCGCGGGGCCGTTTCGGGTCGGGGTGGACCGACCACTAGATTTCGCGCCCCATGAGTCCTCGTTGTCCAGTCTGTGGGACCACGTTTGCCGATGGTGCTCGCTATTGCACGCGTGACGGTGCCGTTTTGACCTTTGGCGACGCACGCCCAGATGGCGCGCCAGCGCCGGCTTCACGTGCCCCGGTTGACGGGAGCCGTCGAGGCCGACCCGTCTCGGGCAAGCCCGGGACGGGCCGCACGCATGTCGCGAAGCGTCCCCACGCAGCACGTTCGCGCGGCACGGCCAGACCGGGTGCGAACGCGAAGGCGGGGGCCGCACAGGCCGAGGCACCGGCGTTGCCAGCGCACGCCACACTCGCGGGGCGGACCATCGACGATCGGTACCAGATCGATCGCAAGGTGGGTGAGGGTGGGATGTCGTTTGTGTATCTCGCGACGGACCTGACGAACGGCGAACGCCGCGCCATGAAAGTGCTGTCGCCCAGCTTGTCGCGCGATCAGAATGCGGTCGCGCGGCTCGGGCGCGAGGCCGAGCTGGCGGGCCGAGTGCGTCACCCCAACGTCTGCCATATCGAGCACATCGGTCACACGGCCGACGGGCTGGTCTACGTCGTGATGCCATTTCTCGAAGGGGAGATTCTCGCCGACCGGACGTACCGTCTCGGCCAGATCCCGCTCGAAGAGGCGGTCGTGTACGTGGCCGACATCTCCGCCGGACTCCAGGCTGCGCATGACGAGCACATCGTTCACCGGGATCTCAAGCCCGAGAACGTGATGATCACGCGCGGCGCTGATGGCCTGGACCACGCCACCGTGATGGATTTCGGCTTGGCCAAGGAGCGGCGTGCCGGCCCGGAGCTCGAGAGGCTGACTGCGACCGGCATCGTGCTCGGCACTCCGGAGTTCATGAGTCCGGAACAGCTTCGCGGCAAGACGCTCGACGGGCGCTCCGACGTCTACGCCCTGGGCCTCATCACCGTCGAGATGCTCACGGGCACGTTGCCGTTCGCCGGTAAGTCGCAGCAGGAGTTGATGCTCGCTCGATTGCGCAACGAACCCACGCCCATACGCAAGATCCGGCCCGACCTCGCGCTCCCCGCGAGCGTCGAGCGAATCCTTCTCAAGGCCTTGTCGCGGAATCCCGACGATCGATATGCCACGGCGCCGGAACTCGCGGCCGCCCTGCAGGCGGCATGTCGTCCGGGCGCGCTCGGCAATACTGCACAGGTGCTGAAGAAATGGTTTGGATGACACACCACACTGAGGGCCGACGCCCCGTTGGCCGTACCCGATCCTCCGCTCGCGCAGCGTCGATAGGATCGCGTCGCACGATCGCTCTTCTGCTCACCGCTGGCGGACTGCTTGCCAGCGTGGCATCGCTCGGGGCACAGCAGGCATCCGCGGCAAAATCGAAGGCCAAGTCGACCAAGGATAGCGCGAGCGCCACCGCCGCCAAGCCGGACACGGTGCAGCATTTCTCTGGCGTGATCGGCGTCGCCGTCGACAGCCTGCATGGGATGAGCCTCGGGGGGGCGACCGTGTCGGTCGTGGGAACCAACCGACAGGGTACGACCGATGCGCAGGGCGAATTCCGGATCGACAGCGTGCCGCCGGGCGAGTATCGCCTGTCGTTGTCACACCCCGAGCTGGATACTCTGGGTCTCGCGGTCGCGACGCAGCCGATCGCGATGCCGGTGGGGCGGTATGCGGTCGTGCGCCTCGCGACGCCGTCGCAGTCCGCCGTTCTCAACCTGTATTGTCCGAAGGAGAAGATGCGCAGCGGCCCCGTCGCGGTGGTCGGGCGCGTGCTCGATGCCGACACCGACGCGCCAGACTCCGGCGCGCGAGTCTCGCTCGACTGGACGCAACTCGATGTCGGTGCCGCGATCGGCGTCAAACACATTCCGGTCGTGCGTACCGGAAGCGTCGACGACCATGGCGTGTTCGTCATCTGCGGCGTGCCCGGCAACGTCAAAGCGGCGCTGCGCGCGTCGCTTGGCAGGGAGATCACTGCGGCCGTGCCGGTCAATACGCAGGATCAGATGCTCATCATCACGATGCTGCACGTCGCCCATCCCGACACCGCTCGGGTCGTGGTCGCGACCAATCCCGCGCCGGGAGGCTCGGCCACGAAAGCGGTTGCGGTCGCAGCGGGGCTCAAGACGGGTCGCGCCGCGATCTCAGGACGGGTGACAGACCAGATGGGCAAGCCGCTTCAGGGCGTGAACTTGAGCGTCGAGGGCGCGGCGCCGAACACGAACACGAACGCGGATGGGACGTACACCTTGCGAGGGTTGCCCGCGGGGACGCAAGCGCTCGTGGTCCGGCACGTCGGCTACGCCATGCAGGATGTCACCGTGGATCTCTCGAACGTTACGGAGCGCCGCGCCGACGTGAAGATGATGCCTGCCCCACCCATGCTGGCCGCGGTCACCGTCGAGGGCAAACGCGATAAGGGGCTCCGCGACGTCGGCTTCTCGACTCGTTATAAAGCGGGTCTCGGTCAATACGTCACCGAGGACCAGATCGCGCAGAGACAACCCATGCAGATGACGGATCTGTTCACGCAGATGCGCGGCATCCGCATGGACTACTCGAGCGGGTATCCGATGATCACCGACAGCCGCGACGCGAGCGGCGGGTGTGTGAGCTACGTGATCGACGGCGTTCCGCAGCAGATGCCGGATCCACAGGACTTCAACGACTTCATACACCCGGACGAGGTGTCGGCGGTCGAGGTCTACACCGCCGCCGAGGCCCCTGCGCAGTTCCAGACCGGCGGGAGCTCGAGCTGCGTGGTGATTGTGATTTGGACGAAGACGAAGATCGGGGGATGAGACCGAGGACGTCTTTCAGTCCTTCGTCTCTTTTATCACCACGCCGCGCTTCGCAAGCTCCGCGATGTATTGAGGGGCGGGCACGCACTCGTCCGGGGTGTGCACGCCCGGCGGGGTGATCTCGCCACGGGCCTGCATCTGACCGGTGATCGAGAGCGAGTAGCCGGTCGTCCGCATCATGGCGCTGATGTGGTGTGCGGCGTCGTAGAAGTCGATGAGCTCCCAGCCGAGTCGCGTTGGCCGGCCATTGCGCGTGCCTTCCACCTGGACGCGCATCGCGACGAGGTCTCGGCCTTCCGGCTTCGTTAGGCGTTGGCCCAGGACGGTTGTTGCGAGGTCGCGGGGAATGATTTTCACGCCCTTGACCTCGACCGGAGCGAGATCGAGGAATCCGAGGTCGCGAATGGCCTCCATGATGTGGGCGTGACCGGGGTATCGGAGCGTCTTGTACTCCATCGTCGGGATGCGACCCTCGTACCGGAACGCCAGCGTGGAGAGCCCGCCGGCCGTATGGAAGGCTTCGAGTGCTCCGACGGGTGCCGGAAACGCCACAGCCTCGCGTTCGGACAGCGCGCGGACGTGCTGTCGCTTGCCGTCGCGCAACACCCACGACAGCGTCGTGTAGTAGTCGAGCACCCCCTCCAGGGAGTAGACGACCTGGTAATTCAACGGCGGCTCCGGTCGTTGCGGCAGGCCACCGACGAAGATGCGGACGCTCGAGACGGCATCGAGCTGCGAGATGCCATACTGCGCCAGGATGTTCACCATGCCGGGTGCCAGTCCGCAGTCGGGGATCACCGTGACCCCCTGCGCGCGCGCGGCTGCGGCGAGCTCCCTTTGCTGGAACACGATCTCGGTATTGCCGCCAAGATCGCAGAAGTGGACGCCGGCTTCGACGGCGAGCCGCGCCAGCTCGAAGTTGAAGTAGTAGGGGATCGCGCTCATCACGGCGTCGCACTCGCGCATGAGCGCGCGAACGGCTTCGGCGTCGCGGACGTCGACGCGCGTGGGGAAGAGGCGAGAGCCCGAGTAGGGGGCAAGGAACTCGGGTATGTGATCGACGTGCAGATCAGCGATCCGCACGGTCGAGACCTCAGGGTTCTGCAACAGATCGTAGGCACAGGCCGAGCCTTGCAGCCCGCGTCCGAGGACGAGCATGCGCATGTGACGTGTGACTCCTTGACTGATTGACGCCGTGAACGGCAGCCATCAAAAATAGTCTGTTGGACGTTAGACGTTGGAAGGGAAACCTCGAGGCCCGCCACGATGCACCCAGCTGGTCCTCGAGGTTTGTTCCAGCGTCCAGCGCCCAGCGTCCAGCGTCTAGCGTCCGCTACCTGCCCTATTCTCTATCTCGATGAGTAGGCACCGGTCCATCACCACATCGATCCCCGCCGCGGTCAGCTCTTCGGCTGCGGCGTCGTTGCGGATGCCGAGTTGCATCCACACGACCCGAGGGTGCGCGGCGATCATGTCCGGCACGTGGGGCGGCACGTCGTGGCTCTTGCGGAAGACATTCACGACGTCAATGGGTCCGGGCACGTCGACGAGACGGCGATAGACGCCTTGTCCGAGGATCTCCGTCACCTCGGGGTAGTAGACCGGGACGGGCACGATCTCGTAGCCCACGCGCTGCACATACTCGGGGACGTAGTATGCCGGCTTCCCCGTCCAGGACGGCTTGATGCCGAGCACCGCGATCCGGCGCGCGGTCTCGAGCACAGGCGTGATGTCGTCGGTCGATGCGAGGATCCGTCCGCGCGCGCCTGCCGTCATCCCGGACTCAATGCATCCTCGCGATAGACGAGCCAGCCGGCTTGCTCTTCGGCGACCAGCTCGACTTCGGTGCCGAGCGGCAGGGTCAGATTCGGTACTTCGTGACCGGCGGGGAAATCGGTGAGGATCGGAATGTCGAGATCTGCGAGCAAGTCAGTGAGAAAGTCCTCGAATTCGTCTTCTTCCGATCGGTCCAGCGACAGCTGGCCGAACACGACTCCTCGGACATTGCGCAGCAGTCCGGCGGCTCGCAGGTGCACGAGTCGCTCGTCGGCCACTGACATCGGGTCGCGGGTCTCCTCCAGGAAGAGGATCGCGTCGCGCGTATCGATCTCATAGGGCGTGCCGATCGATTGTTGCACCAGCGACAGATTGCCGCCGGTCAGCCGACCGACGGCGCGCCCGGGTCGCACGACGCGGGCGATGCCGCGCCCGATGCGCGCGGTGGGGCGCGGTGTGGTCAGGGCCGCCACCAACGAGGCCATCGTCGGGTCGCGGGCACTCGGAATGAGATCATCCACTGTCGGTCCGTGGAACACACGGAGGCCCGCGCGCCGTATCAGCCAGAGGTGCAGGGCCGTCACATCGGAGTAGCCTACGAACGACTTCGGGTTGAGCCGGAAGATCTCGGGCTCGAGATGTGGGAGCATGCGAACTGCCCCATATCCGCCAGTGCCGCCCATCACGACCTTGACTCGCGGGTTGAGCCACATCCCCATGAAGTTTTCGGCGCGCCGCTCGTCTTCCTCGCGCTGGAAGCGGCGCAGGGTCCCGAGGTCGGAGTCGAGAATGACGTTGTAACCGAGTCGTTCGAGTGCCTTGACGCCACGCGCGAGCCAGCCAGGCCGCGGCGCATATGAGGGCGCGACGACTCCAATGCCGTCCCCTTTGACGAGCGGCGGGGGACGCAGGAGTGGGGGGTGCGTGGCGATCGGCAGGATTGCGGGCGCCGGGGGAACAGCAGACACAACGATGTCGGGCGCTGGCGGCTCAGCGAGGACTGTCTCGTGCTGATCGAGATCCCGGGGCATGGCGTCAGCCGGCGCGGCCGGTGCGCTGACATCGGCCGCCGCGCCATCGAGCGGGGTCAGCAGCGCCGCTACTCCGGTCCCGGCATCCTGGGACGGGGGTTGTGGCGCGCCGGGCGCGGCAGATGGGGTCTGGGGGAGCAGGGGGGCCGAAGGCTGTGGTGGGTGCGCTCCACCCGAGGATGCGGGCGAGGCGCGGGGAGGCCGGCCAAGAGGCTGCGATGGCAACGTAGGGCACGGGCGGGGCCAAGAAAAGCAGCGGTGGGGTAGAAGGCTTGAAATGACGATTGAGCGGGCTAAGTGGGGTGCGGCCGGTAGGAAACATTTGGTTGTGGCCTAACTCCCGGCCCGCCTGCCCCTCTACATTCCGACCCATGAGCGCCTCCGAGACAGCGGCCAGCTACTTCCGCAAGGGCTTCGGACTCAAGGCCCAGGTGCAGGATGCCCTGACGAGCGACTATTCGGGGCGATTGGTGGATCTGCTGCGGGAGCGGGACTACGTGCTCACCGCCGGTGATCTGACGGTACAGCTCGCGCGGCAATTCGGATTTTGCTACGGGGTCGAGCGGGCCGTCGAGTACGCGTATCAGACGCGGACCAAGTTCCCCGACCGCCGCATTTTCCTGGCAGGCGAGATCATTCACAACCCGCACGTGAACGCCAAGCTGGGCACCATGGGCATCCTGTTTCTTCGCCCGGGCCCTGGTGGATTCGATTTCTCGCAGGTCGAGCCGCAAGACGTGGTGATCGTTCCGGCGTTCGGTGTGACGATCGGCGACTTCCAAACGCTGCGAGAAAAGGGTGTCGTGGTCGTCGATACGACCTGTGGCTCGGTGCTCAACGTCTGGAAACGCGTCGACAGCTACGCCCGCGACGGGTTCACGTCGCTCATCCACGGCAAGTACTATCACGAGGAGACGCGTGCGACCGCGTCGCAGGTCTCCAAGTACCCGGGGAGCGCGTACCTCGTGGTCCGCGACATGGATGAGGCGCAGATCGTGTGCGACTACATAGAGGGGCGCGGTGATCGGGCCGCCTTTCTCGAGCGCTTCACTCGCGCGGCGTCGCCCGAGTTCGATCCAGACCGCGATCTCCAGCGGATGGGTGTGGCCAACCAGACGACGATGCTCGCGCGCGAGTCGCTGGCGATCGCGGAGCGGGTGGGAGAAGCGTTTACGCGCGGGCGCGGTGCCGAATATCGAGCCGGCAACTTCCGTACGTTCGATACGATCTGCAGCGCGACGCAGGATCGCCAGGACGCCGTCGAGGCGCTGCTCCAGGAGCCGCTGGACATCATGCTCGTCGTCGGTGGATATAACTCGAGCAACACCATCTCGCTCGCCGCGATTTGTGGGGCGCGTGTGCGGACGTACCACATCGAGGACGCCGAGTGCCTCAACGTGGCGTCGCACTCGATTCGGCACCGGCCGATTGGCAGCACGGAGGAAATCGTCGTGGCGGACTGGCTTCCTGCCGGTCCGATGCGCGTTGGGATTACGGCGGGCGCGAGTACCCCCAACAACAAGATCGGAGAGACCGTCGCGCGCGTGTTTGCGACCCGCGGGTTCGAGCTGGAATAGCGCCTGAACCCGTTGCACGATGTGCGCTGTAACGTCTAAGGTCTACCGGTTGCCGCTGCAGTCGGCGATCGTGTCTGTTGACCTTTGACCCAGCGTGCCGTGTTGCTGCGCCAGTCGACTCCTCGTCCCGCCCCCGTCTCCTTCGGGTTCGCCGAGCTCCAGGGCGGCGGCACACGCGTGCGCGTCGTGCCCGCGCTCGGCGGCAAGATCGCCTCACTCGAGCTGCTAGGGCGCGAGTGGCTGTGGACCAGCGATGTCATTGCCCCGCAGCCGCCGGTCGAGGGCGCGTCGTACCTCCTGACCGGAGATACGGGCGGGTACGATGAGTGCTTCCCGACCGTGGCGCCCTGTCAGTTGCCGAGCGGCGTCGCGGGATACGGGGGCTTGTCGCTGCCGGACCACGGCGAATTGTGGTCGCAAGGCGTGGCAATCCAGGTCGAGACCCAGGCTGAAGGGCAGCGCATCGCGTGTGAATGGGCCGGCCGCCGGATGCCATACCGATTCACACGCACCGTCCAGGTCACGCCCGCCGGTACGGTGGTGATGCGGTATGCCGTCACCAATCGCGGCGCGGGTCCGCTGCCGTTCATCTGGTCCGCCCACCCGCTGTTCCCGTTGACGCCCGAGACCCGACTCGATCTGCCCGACGGAGCGCGCGTTCGCGTCTGGAGCCAGCACGGCGACGCGTTGCGGGGGTTGGCGTCCGAGTTTCGATGGCCGCACGCGCGACTCGAGAAGCGGCTTGCCGACCTGACGATGCCGGACACGCTCGCCCGGCACTACGCGTGCAAGCTATTCCTCGACATCCCCCAGGGAACCACTATCGTCGCGATCGAAGAGGGTGACAAACGACTCGAGGTCACGTTCGATGATCGACAGGTGCCACATCTGGGCATCTGGATCAACAAGCGAGGCTGGACGCCCTTCCCGCGAGGGAAACCGTATCTCAATTTCGGACTCGAGCCGTGCATCGGTGCGCCCGACTCGTTGACGGATGCGCTGGGTGAGTGGCGTGGGGGGCAGTGGCTGTCGCCGGGTGAGACCCGGTCGTGGGGGCTCACGTGGCGCGCGCGCTCTCTCGAGCCCGTGCGGCGAAAAGGAGATCACGGATAGCGTGAGCCGCTGCCGGCGGGCGATGGCGTGTGCCCAACTCGGGCTCGCACTGGTGGCCGGGGGGTGCGGCGGGCGGCCTGCTCCGCAGACGACTCCGACTACGGCGAGCACAACCGCCACGGTCGTGCTTGATGAGCGATGGTACCTGCGGCTCCGGATGCTGATGGTCCCCGTGGCGGGCGTTCGACCGGAGCAAGTCCACGACAGCTTTGACGACGCGCGGAGTGGTGGCCGCGTGCATCACGCCGTCGACATCATGGCACCGCGCGGTACGCCCGTCCTGGCTGCGGATGACGGCCGCGTGCTTCGCCTCCGCCGCAACACGCTAGGTGGGATCACCATCTATGCCGTCGACCCTACCGATCGCTACGTGTACTACTACGCGCACCTGGAGCGCTACGCGCATGCCCTCGCCGAGGGAGCGGTCGTCTCGAAGGGACAGGTCATCGGCTACGTTGGCACGACAGGCGATGCGCCGGCGAACGTGCCGCACCTCCATTTTCAGCTCATGCGCCGCCCGAACGCCGCGCGCTGGTGGGACGGCGAGCCCGTGGATCCGACGCCGTATCTGGCACTGCCGGGGCGGGTGTTGAAAGACCTCCCCAACCCCTGATCTCTTGTGCCGCCTCCCTATATTATCTTCTCAAAACCCCGTCTTTCCCACGAGAACCCATGCCGTACGTCATCACCGAAACCTGCATCAACGTCAAGGACAGAGCGTGCGTCGACGTCTGTCCGGTCGACTGCATTTACGAAGGTGAGCAACAGCTCTACATCCACCCGGATGAATGCATTGACTGTGGCGCGTGCGAACCCGAGTGCCCCGTGACGGCGATCTTTCCGGAAGAGGATGTGCCGGCAAATCAGCAGCAGTACATCCAGATCAACCGGAGCGTGTTCAAGAGCGACAAACCGCCGGGGAAGCCGCAGCGGTAGGACGGGCGCTTCGCGCGCGGGAACGGAGAGCGGGGACAGGAGAAGAAAGGGGAAAGCAGAGAGGAGGCGGCCGCGCCCGGAGTCAGGTGCCGTCTCCTTTCTCCTTTCCGGGCTTCTCCTCCCTCGGACGCGACGCGTCCGTGGCCTCGGACCCCGCCGCTTGGATCTCGGCCAGGAGCCCGCTGCCCAGCTCTCCAATCTGCCAAGCCCGAAGTCCAGGCACTTCCCGCAGCTCCTCGAGTGACCGGGGCTTGCGGCGCGCGATGGCCTCCAGCCGTTCGCGCGAGCACAGCAGGCCGGGATCGAGATCGAGGCGCGCGGCCGCCTCATCGCGCACGCGCTTGAGACGCGCGACCCGCTCGTCCAGGTCCGGGTCCCGGTCCCACCGTGCGGCGCGCGGGAAGCGGGGCAACTGAGCATCAGGCACTCGCACGCCGCGCTGCACCGCTGCGAGGACCTCGGCGCCCCGCGACTCCACGATCCCGCGCGGCATGCCGCGGATGGCGGCGAGCGATTCGCGCGTCGCGGATGCCTGGCGCGCCACCTCGAGCAGCGTCTCATTCCCGACGACGCGGAACGTGGCACGGTCCACCGCTGCGGCGACGCCGTCTCGCCAGCGCACCAGCTCGCGGAGAATCGCGAGCTCTCGTCGGGAGAGATCACGCGCACCTTTCAGTCGGAGAAACGCGTCTGCTGGATCGTCGACTGGCCATTGTGTGCCTTCCAGCCGTTGGAACTCCTCGCGCGCCCATTCGAGGCGCCCCCGGTCGCGGAGCTCCGCCGCCAGCCGGTCGCGCAGGTCGAGCAGATAGCGCGTGTCCTGTGCTGCGTAATCGAGCATCCCGGGTGTGAGCGGCCGCATCGACCAATCGGCGCGCTGGTGTTTCTTATCGAGACGAACCCCGAAGTAGCGCTCGAGCAGCGCCGCCAACCCGAAGGCCCGGAGCCCCAACAGCTGAGCGGCAATCCGCGTATCGAAAATATTGGTTACACGCCACGCATAGTCCTGATGGAGCAAGCGGAGATCATAGTCCGCATCATGGAACACGACTTCCACCGCCCGATTCTCGAGCAGACCGCCGAGGCCTCCCAGGGGACCCGCGGCGAGTGGATCGATGATCGCGCTCCCCGCCGCAGTGGTTATCTGCAGCAGGTATATACGGTCGACGAAACGGTGAAAGCTTGCTCCTTCGGTGTCGAGTGCCAACCGAGGAACCTCGACGATCTGCTCCAGGAATTGCCGAGCAGCGCCGGGCGTATCAATGTACGCTAGAGGCAGATCGTCTCCGCTCACCTGGCGGCCATCCGGCGCACGTGCGCCGGAATCCGCGAGGCGGGCGGCGGAAGGTGAGCGTGGAGATGGCGGAGTCACCGGGTGTGCAATCTAAGGGGAAGGCAGGCGACCAAGCGTTGACTGGCGTGCCTCGCGTCGCGGAGCCGAGTGCTCCGGGCCTCCCAGGGCCGGCGGCTCAGCTGCCGCTCTATGATCACTTCCCGGCGCTCGCGGCGCTTCCGCGGGTGGCGCTCGGCAGCTACCCGTCGCCAATCGAGCGCGTTGAGCTGGCCGGCATTGGAGCGTTGTGGCTCAAGCGAGACGACCAGAACGCGCCGGTCGCGGCCGGCAACAAGGTGCGTGCGCTGGAATTCCTCCTGGGGCGAGTGCGACCGGGCGATACGGTCCTTACAGCCGGAGGCGATGGCTCGACACACGTCTACGCCACTGCGGTGCACGCCGCCCGCCTCGGGGCGCGAACCGTGGCCATACGGTGGCGGCACGACATGCACCCCGAAGCCCGGGATGTGGCTGCCGCCGCGGCGGCGCACTGCGCAGCGATCCAATCGGATCGCTGGCCGGCCCTAGCTATCCTGCGCATCGGGCTGTGGCGAGCCGGGATGAGGGCCGGGCTCGGGGCGCCGGACCAGGGGGTGAGCGGACGCCGACTGTACGTTCCGATCGGTGGCAGCTCGCCGCTGGGGGTGCTTGGTCACGTCAGCGCCGGCCTCGAGCTTGCCGAGCAAATTGCCGCGGGCCAGGCGCCGGAGCCCACCCATGTAGTCGTCCCGCTCGGTAGCGGCGGAACCGCCGCGGGGCTGGCCATCGGCTTCGGGATCGCGGGGATGCGCACCGTCGTGGTCGCGGCGCGAGTCGCGCCGCGCACCGTCGCCAACATCACCCGAATCCGTGCCTTGATCCGCCGGACGCTGGGGTTCCTGCGTGCCTACGCGGAGGTCCCGTCGCGTCGATTTGACGTCGCCCCCGTCGTCGTGGACCACACCGCTTTCGGGGGGGCATACGGCCGCCCTCTAGCGGCGGGGGCACGCGCGGCGACACTCTTTCGCGCGCTCTACGACTCCAATGATTCACACGCGACTCCACCCGTGCTCGATGCGACCTACTCCGCCAAAGCGGCCGCCGTCGCCGTGGCGATGGCTGAACGCGGCCCAGGGGCGACGTGCATCATGCTCTGGACGACCTTCGACGGGCGGGTCGTTGGATCGCACACCCTGACGTCGGGCGCATGCAATCGCGAGCCACTGTGATCACCCTACCCACGTCGATCGGCATGGCTTACGACGACGTTGGCACGGGGCCGGCGGTCGTCTTTCTCCACGGCTTTCCGCACGACCGCTCGTTGTGGGCCGCACAGGTCAGCGCGTTTGCCGACCGCGCGCGGTGTGTCGCGCCCGATCTCCGCGGATTTGGCGGCTCGACCGCCGCATCACCGTGCTCGATGGAGCAGTACGCCGACGACGTTGCCGCTCTCCTCGATGCACTGTCTATCCCCGATGCGGTCCTCGTCGGGCTGTCGATGGGCGGCTATGTCGCCTTCTCGTTCTGGCGTCGGCATCGCTCGCGGGTACGGGCGCTCGTCCTGGCTCATACGCGCGCGACGGCCGACAGCGAGGAGATGCGCGCGCGGCGGCGGCGACTGGTGGCGGTGGCTCGGAGTGAGGGCAGTCGAGCGGTGGCCGATCTCCAAATCGCCGCCATGCTAGGGGCGACAACGCGCTCACGTAACCCGGCACTAGTCACGGCCACCCACCGGATGCTAGCGTTGGCACCCGTAGCGGGCATCGTTGGTGCATTGGAGGCGATGATGAACCGGTCGGATTCCTTGGACTTGCTGTCGACCATCGATGTGCCGACTCTCATCATTGCCGGAGATGAGGATACGGTTATTCCCGCGTCGGAGGCGCGGGTGATGCACGAGGCAATTGCGGGAAGTCAGTTCGAGGTGCTTACTGGTGCGGGCCACCTCAGTAACATCGAGCGCCCAGCCGCATTCAACCACGTAACAGGTGAATTCCTGTTTCAGGCAGTCAACGCATGACCATCGAGTACACTCGCCGCAGCGGGCATGACTGTGATTCGTGATCTCGGAGTAGATGGTGCCGGCGGCGTCGGCCGGAATCTGATGCGTGCCGGCGCTCGGGACCGATACCATCTCGCTCGTATCGGGATGGAGGAGCAGACGGCGCTCGCCGAGGGCGAGGCCGCATTGGACGGGCGCCGACTGCATGTTGCTGTGCCAGGAGGCGCTCGTCTGGTGCGCGCCGCTGCGCGGTCGGCGGGTGCGATCTCCCGCGCAGGCCTGCCGGTCCCGATGGCTCCGACGGCGCAGGGGCTCAGTCAGTCCGAGTGTGCGCGCCCGGCGGTCATCGGAGGCTGGCTGTTCCGGCATCGCGGTCTGCTGCCCATCCCCCTTGGGGTGCTCGCGGCGTGCGTGCCGGGGAACATGACCGTTCGCGCGTGGATTTTGGGACTGACCGTCATCGCGTTTGGCGAAGTGGTGCGTCTCGCGGGCGTCGCGGTCGCCGGGCCCGAGACGCGTCGACGATCGCGAACGGTCGGTCACCTCGTGACTGAGGGGCCGTTCGCGTGGGTGCGGAATCCTCTCTATGTGGGCAACGCGCTCACGTGGGCCGGCGTCGCCATTGCTTCGGGCGTTCCATGGCTGCTGCCCCTCGCCACGACGACGTTCGCGATCGAGTACGGTCTCATTGTGCGTTACGAGGAAGCGGTGCTCGAATCGTTGTTTGGCGAAGCGTACCTGTCGTACAAAGGCCGTACAGCACGATGGATTCCGCGGCGGCCTGTGCCAGGTCCACGCCGGGTCGGTCGCGGGTATGACTGGGCCCGGGCGTGGCGCTCTGAGTCCAGCACGTTCGTGAGTCTCGGCGGGGCGATTGCGGTCCTAGTGGTGAAAGCGCTGTTGACGGGCTAGACGCTAGATGCTAGACGCGGGAGACAAACTCGAGGGCCAGCTCGCAACCCATCGCTGGCCCTCAGGTTTTCCAGCGTCCAGCGTCTAGATCCCCATGTACGCTCGGACGCGCGGCTCGATACGGTCGGGAGACCAGAACGGCGTCCACACGAGATTGATCGTGGCCTCGGTGACGCCGGGCATCTCCCGGATTTGGCGTTCGACGTCGCTCATGATCTCGGGGCCTGACGGACACCCGGGCGACGTCAGGCTCATATCCACGGTCACCGTTGAGCCCGTGACGGCGACGTCGTAGATCAACCCCAGGTCGACGACGTTCAGGTTGAGCTCTGGGTCCTTCACTCGCCGCAGCACCATGCGGACCTGGTCCTGCGTGACGACGTCCTCCAATGCCGGCGCGTCTGTGGACGCGGCACCCTCAGCTGGCTGGTTCGCGACGGCCGGCGGCGACTGCGGTTGCGACGTATCGGTCATGACGTTCACTCCGCTCGATGCAGATCGCGAAACATAATCGCGACCCGGGCGCGACAGCGCCCGTTACCACTGTAGGATCACGTGGCGCAAATGGTGTTGGCGCTCGACCTCGAGCGTGATGCTGTTTCGGTCGTGCATGGTGCGTTCGACGATGTGAACGAGCTGCTGCGGCGTCGTCACGGCGTCGCCGCCGGCGTTCACGATCACGTCTCCTGCGCGCAGCGACGATTCCGCCGCCGGCGTATCCGGATCGACCACCACGACGAGGAGGCCACTTCGTACCCCGAGGGCCTGCCGGAGGTCGGAGGTCACTTCCACGACCTGAGCGCCGCCAAAGGACCCTACCCGAGCATCACCGGGCACGCTCGGTCCGATCAGCGCCCACCAGGGGACGGCGCGGGGTCGCGACCCCACGGTGAGCCGCGGAGCATTGCTCAACGCCGGTGTTGATGGTGCGCCCGGGGCCTCCATCGACGACGCCAGCGGCGGAGCCGGCAGCATTGAGGACTGCGGCGATACGACCGACACGTCGACAAAGTCTCGCGGGCGCCGCGCGATGTCGACCGTCACATCGCGTAGCTGGCCGTTTCGGCGCATGGTGATGGCCAGCCGGGTGTTGGGCAGCAGGAGCTTGTTGAGCACGATGACGTGGTTCCGGACGTCGCGGCCGCCGTACGCCACGATCGTATCGCCAGCCTGGATCCCGGCTTTCGCGGCCGGCGATTCCGGCTCGACGGACGCGACGGCGGGGTACTCGTAGTGGGTGACGGCCAGGCCGTCGGCGTTCCAGCGGCTCTTGAGCCGACAGGTGAAGGTGATGCCGAGGTAGCCGGAGGGGAGCTCGTGTCGCCCACTCGTCACGTCGGGGGCGGTGTCGGCGGGGGTCGCCCGGTCCTCCTGCGCGCGGATCGCCGACGGCCCCCAGCTAGCGAGGCTGGCGACCGCGATCCATGTGAGCGTCCCTTCTCTCAGCACGACAAGACTCAGTAACGGTGAGGGTTCTGCTCGGCCGGTTGTACCTGTCCGAGTTGTCGGATTGTGGCTTGGCGTGCCCCGATCGTCGAGATGTACCACTGATTGAGCACGGGATCATTGGGGGCGGCGGCTAGGGCGGCCTGCGTGGCGCGCTCAATCTGGTCGAGGGCGGCGAGTCGAGTCCGGAAGCCATCGGGCCCTTCGCTCAACGCGCCGCTGTCGCTTTGCATGAGGTACGCGACCGCATGCCGGTACCGGGTCTCCGCCTGGGCCAAGGCGTCGAGGGCCTCACCGCGTGAGTTGAACGCTACGCTGTCGCTAATTAGACGCTGTCGTGGCGTTATGGTGGCTTCATTTTGTGCCAGAGTGGCAACTCCGTGAGCGGTGTGGATGGCGATGTCAGCAGGCAACTGGGGCTCGCGCGCTGCTGTGAGCCGGCCGATCATCAAGCCAGCGGCCAGCAGTACCGTTGCGGCGGCGGCCTGCCCCCAGGGACCCAGGTGAGGCCAGCGGCCACGCGTCGCGTGGACCGGGCGAGACGCGGGCGCAGCCGGCCCGTCCAACAGGTGCTCGCGCGCCAGGGCTTTGGAGAGCGCGGCCCAGTCGAGCAGTGGCTCGTCCAAGCGGTCGCGCTCGCCCCGAGTGAGGGTGAGAAGCGCTTGATAGGCGTCCACCTCCTCTGCGCAGAGTGCACAGGAGGCGAGATGGCGCGCTTCGGCGGGCGATGGCGATTCATCCGCGAGCGCGGCAAGGCGTTCGGGGGGTACGTGGTCGCCATCTGGCATCGCCGGACCGACAAGCGTCCTATCCATGTGTGCACTCCATTGCTGCTTATTGGCTCGCGCCTTTCCAGGACCGAAGCGCGCCCGTTGGTTGAGTGGGGCGAGCGCCCACCTCGAGCTTGCGGGACTCTGAGCGCGGGCGGCCCGACACGTGGTCCGTCAGCGCGTGCCCGCCATCGCTGCCGTCGACGGGATCGGCGCCGTCGCGCGGACCGGCAAGATGGGCCAGCATCCGCCGCATCCTTACACGTGCCTTGAAGAGCTGGGACTTCGATCCGCCCGCGGTAATGCCCAGCGCTGCGGCGATCTCCTCATGTGTATAGCCCTCGATGTCGTGCAGCACGAACACTGCGCGCGCACCCGGCGCGAGACGAGCCGCCGCCTCTCTGATCGAGGCCCGCACGAAGGGTTGCTCATCGTCCGGCGATGTCGTCGCGCTGTTTTCTTCGATCGGAATTTCCATGAGCTGCACCCGTCTTGACCGGCGAAGCGCGTTCAGCGTGCGATTGACCGCGATCCGGTGGATCCACGTGCCAAACTGGGCGTCACCGCGGAATCCGGGCAGGGCGCGGAAAATCTGTATCCAGACCTCCTGTGCGACGTCGGCGGCGTCGTCCGGATCGCCAACGAGGCGTCGGATGACTGCGTCCACGCGCGGCGCGTACTGCGACCAGAGTGCTCGCAGTGCCCGCTCGTCCCCTTCAATTGCGCGCCGAACTAGCAATGCGTCTGTCGCCATGCCGACAGCTTTTGTGACACTAAAGGGGACGGACAGGGTTGCCGGATAGGCCCTTTTTCGTCTTGACTTAAGGTAGTTGAAATGTGTATACATGGCCGGAGCGGCTAAATCGGCACGCGACCGGCACTTCGGTCGTTGACCGGCCTTAGCACGCGTCCTGCAGAGTTTGGTGCGGTAGGGGCCTCTAGGCTGCTGCCGCGTGCTCGTTGTGCCTCGGTGTGGCTGTGGGCGTCCCATAGACCTGGTAGGTACGAACGGTGCTTGCACTTCTCGCCGCCCTCGTCGCTGGTGTTGCGGGTTCTTCCGGCCTGCCGGTCAAGTCGCCGGCATCGGTCGGAATGTCCGCGCATCGCCTGGACGCCATTTATCGGGTCGTCCAGCGGGGGATCGCTGCTGGCGGTTATCCGGGCGCGGCGGTCGTTGTCGGACGAAAGGGCGCGGTCGTGTGGGAGCATGGCTTTGGTCGCCTGAGTTGGAGCGCGTCGAGCCAACACGTCTCTCCCGACGCTACGATTTACGACCTCGCATCGCTGACGAAAGTCGTCGGCACGACCACGGCGATCATGGTGCTCTACGACCAGGGTCGGATCATGCTGGACGCGCCAGTGGTCTCCTACCTGCCGGCGTTCACCGGAGGCTACAAGGACTCCGTGACGGTCCGCCAGCTGCTGGAGCACCGATCAGGGCTGCCGCCGGGGCGCGATCTCTGGCGGTTGGCCACCACGCCGGACGAGGCACGGCGGTACGTCCTCGACACGCCGCTCGAGTGCAAGCCCGGTGACTGCTACATCTATTCCGACCTGGGTGCTGACGTCCTCGGCATGATCGTCGAGGCGGTGTCGGGCGAGCGGCTCGATGTGTTCCTCGATGAGCACGTGTTCGGACCGCTGGGGATGACGGACACGTACTTCCGACCCGCGGACTCGCTCAAGACTCGTGTGGCGCCGACCGAGCTGACGCCGCCGCGCGGATATCCGTTGCAGGGTGAGGTGCAGGACGAGAACGCGTACGCGCTGGGCGGCATTGCGGGGCATGCGGGATTGTTCAGCACGGCGGCCGATCTCGCTGTGTTCGCTCAGATGATGCTCAATGGCGGGGAGTACAACGGCACGCGCATCGTGAGCGACTCGACGATCGCGACCTTCACGCGCCGAGCTGCCGGCACGCGCGCGCTGGGCTGGGATACGTGTGATGGCGGCGGGGACGGCAGCTGCGGACGTTTCCTCAGCGAGCGGGCGTACGGCCATACCGGATTCACCGGGACGTCGCTCTGGATCGACCCGGATCGACAGAATGTTCGTCGTCCTCTTGACCAACCGCGTCTACGCCGCGCGCGCTCGACGGCCCGCCAAGGTAATCGCCGACGTGCGCGCGGATCTGGCTGATGCGTCCGCCGTGGCGGTGACCGACGAACCAGCGTACGCGCTGGCCATGCCGGCCCGCTTCCGCGCCGACCGTGAGCTGGGATGGAATCGGCCCATTCGCGTGCACCACTCGCGGCGAAGCCGCGCGGCACATAGGGCGCGGAAGAAGCACGTGGTAGCGAAACCGAAAACGGCGGATAGCTAAGGGCGGGGTTTGGGGTTTGGGGTCTGGGGTACCTGCAACAAACGACGAGGGCCAGTCGCCGTTCGGCATGACTGGCCCTACTCGTTTGTTGCAGGTACCCCAGACCCCAAACCCCAAACCCCGCCCTTAGCCCCCCGCCATGGCCTCCTTCACACTCCCCGGGGGCAGCGCATAGATCAATCGCATCGTTGCCTTGTCAGCTTCGGACAGGTCGCGAACGCGCACACGCGGCGTCATGATGTTCGTGGTGTCGGCGCAATGGTCGAGACCGAGCAGGTGTCCGACTTCGTGCAGGGCGATCGCCCGAACGGCGGACGCATCGAGGGGTTCGCCATGATTGTGGTGCAGCGCGATGGTAATGTTGGCATCGACGATCCACCAATTGTCATCGCGCGCCCACATCGTCTTCCCGCTGATCTGTTCGTCGAAGTGGTCCACCCAGGTCACGTGCACGTCCCCCTGGGACGAGTCGGTCACGAAGGTGAACGGCACCGGCGCGCCGGCACTGACCCACGTCGTGAACGCGTCTCGCACCTGCCCCACGTAGGCGGGATTCCAATCGGCCAGCTTGTCGGCAGTCTGCACCCACACGCGCAGCGGGCGCGTCGACAGGCGGTCCGGCCAGCGCGCAATGTTCGAATCGCGCTCGGCGAGGATGTCACCGATATAGGTGCCCGCTTGGTTCTCGATCAACCGGCGGCGAATCTCGCCAAGATCGCGAATTGGCGCCGGCTCGCGCGACGCTCTGACGTCGGCTCCTGCGACCCCGCCATCGGCGACGCCGCTCGGAACGACCGCCGCGAAGGCCGGCCGCGACGGAGCCGGGGCAGGAGGCGCAGCATGAGGGGAGGCTGCGGGGACGATCGGGGCGGTGGCGAGCGATGTGGCGCTCAGCATGGACTGACCAGCTGCTGCTGCGCGAACATCACGCGCTTGGACCGCGATCCACCCGCCAATGCCAACGAGTGGAGCCAGGAGGAAGAGCTCAGGGCGACGCATCTGAGCCCGGACGAGCAGGCGTGCATCCAGGTCACGCTATACTTTGTCCCGGTGTCGTGGGCTCGTCTCTGCGCGACTCTAGCGCTCCGTGCGGCGCTGCGCCCTGTCCTCGCGGCCGACCTTCTGCGAGTCGCGTGGCGGTTTCGTCGTCGCGCATGGTACCGTCAGCCGCCGTTTCTTCCGGTGCCGTCAGCAGCGTACGTTCGGTGGCGCATGTACACGGCCTACGGTGATGAGCATGCGGTGCCGCCACGTGTGGATGTCGAGCGCTACGCCCAATGGGCAACGGGCGCGAAAACGCGCCCGTAGAGAGGAGTGAGGAGAAAGGCGAAAGGAGAAAGCAGAAGGGAGACGGGTACCGGATCGTCCGCAGCGACGTGGAGGGGCGACCTTTAGGCCGCCCATCGGGTGCGACACCGTCTGCATTGGCATGTGATACCGGGGCGGGGCCGTTACGACAACTAGCAACGTGAGGCGGGTAGGGGCGATGGCGAAACGGCGGGCGGCGCGAGTGCCGCGAACAGCGACGGGGAAACACGCGGGTCCAGATCTCCAGGCATCGGCCGAACGCGCGGCCCGCGCCGGCGCGAAGGAACGCACCGAAGAGGGACATCTGCTTGCGGGCCGCCGGCCGCCGTCACAGGAGGCGGCGCTACCCAGACACTCCGGCGCCGTACAACGCGTCGAAGACGCGATCCGCGACCTGCCGCCGGTCACCGAAGACGAGAAGCTCCTGCAGGAACACGGGCCGCCGGCGGACTTCACGCGCTCGGATCCGTGGCGCGTCATGCGGATCATGAGCGAATTCATCGAGGGCTTCGATACCCTCGCCAGCATCAAGAAGGGGGTCTCGATCTTCGGGTCCGCGCGAACCGGGCCCGATGATCCGCAATATGCCGCTGCGCGGGAGACGGCCAGGCTGTTGGCCGAGGCGGGCTACGCGATCATCACCGGCGCCGGCCCGGGCATCATGGAGGCCGCCAATCGCGGGGCGCGCGAGGGGCATGGGCGATCAGTGGGCTGCAACATCGAGTTGCCGTTCGAGCAAGGGGCCAACCCGTACGTCGATACGCTGATCAACTTCCGCTACTTCTTCGTGCGCAAGACGATGTTCATCAAGTACTCGGATGCGTTCGTCATCTTTCCCGGCGGGTACGGCACGCTCGATGAGCTCTTTGAGGCCCTGACGTTGATCCAGACGGGCAAGATCTATCGCTTCCCCGTCATTCTCTTCGGTCGGCGGTACTGGGCTGGCCTCGTGCGCTGGCTGCACACACGCGTCATGCTGGAGCGCAAGATCTCACCTGGCGATCTCGATCTGATGCTGCTCACCGACGATCCCGCGGAGGCCGCGGCGGCAGTGGTCGCGGCGCACTCGACTGCCTTTCCCGAACGCGGCACGAACGGCGCCGAGGCGGCGGACCGGGCAATCGTGGAGCTCGACTGACGGTGAAAAGCCAGGCAAGTGGAACGTCGCGAACGCCATGACGACGCGGCTGTCCGTGACGAGCAAACCGAGTATCCTCCATCATGCCAGGTCATATGCATGATGGACGTTTCGATCACAGCGTGACCCACGAGCCGGGCCACGAGGCTGGCAATCGGTCACACTTCCTGGACGGCGCGCGCATCGATCCGCGTCCGATTACGGGACGCGAGATCGTCGCAGACCTCATCGAGGGGACATTTCTCGCATACAACGCTGCCCGGTTGCGTGAGGCGTGCCAGCTCCTGACCACGCGGATGCTCGAACCGAGATGTCACGGTCGGGCTCTCGATCACCGGTGCTCTCACGCCGGCCGGGCTCGGGATGGCCGCGCTCATCCCCCTGGTAGAAGCCGGCTTCATCGACTGGATCGTCTCGACTGGCGCGAACCTCTACCACGACACCCACTTCGGCCTCGGGCTCGCGATGCATCGGGGCACCGCGCAGGCATCGGACATCGTCCTGCGCGCCGAGGGTGTCGTGCGCATCTACGACATCTTCTTCGACTACGATGTGCTGCTCTCGACGGATGCGTTCTTCCGGCAGATCATTCGCGCACCGGAGTTCCAACGCGCCATGTCGAGCGCCGAATTCCACTACCTCTGCGGCAAGTACGTGCGCGAGCGCGAGCGAGCGCTCGGCATCGGCCAGAAATCGCTGCTGTCGGCGGCGTACGCGGCGGGCGTGCCCGTGTACACCTCGTCGCCCGGGGATTCGTCGATCGGCATGAACGTCGCGGCGTTGGCCCTCGACGGCAATGCGTGCGTGATCGACCCCAATCAGGATGTGAACGAAACCGCGGCGATCGTGCTCGGGGCGAAGCGCGGCTCCTGGGCGCCCGGTGGTGCGGGCGGCCGCAGCGCCGTGATGATTCTCGGCGGAGGCAGCCCGAAGAACTTCGTGCTACAAACCGAGCCGCAAATTCAGGAAGTGCTGGGGATCGACGAGCGCGGGCACGACTACTTCCTGCAGGTGACCGACGCGCGGCCGGATACCGGCGGCCTGTCGGGCGCGACACCGGCCGAGGCGGTGAGTTGGGGGAAGATCGATCCGGATCGGCTGCCGGACGCGGTCGTCTGCTACACCGACTCTACGGTCGCCCTTCCGCTGCTCACGGCCTATCGCGCTGGCCCGCCACGCCCCGCGGCCGCTCAAGCGATTGTACGAGCGGCGCGAGGCGATGATGCAGCTACTCAGGGACGAGTTCGCGCGCGCGCGGCAGCCCACGCATGGAGCGCCGACGCCGGCACACGCCACTGACGCACATTCGACGTTGCCACAGCACCGCTGAGTCTCGAAGCTCGGTCCCTATCCTCATGGCGTCGGAGGAGGACCGACTCGCTCGCACCGCCCCCGCCATCCACCGAATGCAGCGGCGACCCGACATGCGTATATAGGTAGTCTGCCTGGCCCGAGGCGGCGAGCTGGTTGTCCGTGTTGTAGAGCACATAGGGTACCGTGCCGCTGAACGTCGATCCGCTGACCGTGTAGGTCACGTTCACGATCCCGCTCACGGTGTCGGTCAGGTTCACCGTGATCGTCGTGGCCGTGGCACTGAACGTCCCCTGTAACGTGTCTCCGAAGGAGATGTCCCGATTGAAGCTCGAGTCCGTGGCCGTGCGCACGTCGCGGATCGTCAGGTAGTCCATCTCTTCCGCGCTCGAGTCGGTGTTGAGGTACAGCTTGGAGCTGTCGATATAGGCCTGGAAGACCCGCATGGTGTCGGGGCCGGTCACGCTATCGTAGGCCAGCTGATAGGGCACCGTCGAGTCGTTCACATCCTGCAGGGCGTAGCTGCCTGCGTACAACGCGCCGCCACCACCCCCGTTGGTCCCGCCACCGCCTGTTGGACCAATCACGCCGGTAGGCGCCGTTTCGTTCTTGTTCTCGGCGGTGAAGCACGCGACAGCTGTGACCAGGAGCGCGACGGCTGCGAGTCGGTACATCGCGCCGGAGGCTCGGGCAGAAATGCGCTTACACACGTCTCTCATAGGCCCTTCGTCCTTAGTGTAGGCTTGTCCAGGTGGCGGACTGGTCCGGGTTTAGCGCCCCTGGCAGGGACGCCAGAACCCCGCAGGCGGTCACAGCGGGAGCCCCCACTTTGACCGAGCTGCCGACAGCGCGACGCCCCGAGCCTCGGTCAGCCTGCCCTGGTGCGGCACCGCACGGCGGGCTGATTGCGGGCCGCCTCCGCGGCGCTTACGTTGGGCAAAGAGCCCGGCCGCGCACAGCGGCCGGGCGTTCCCCTTTTGTATCCGGTGGTATGATTGAAGAGCTGAAAGTCAAGCTCGGCGACGAGGTCGCGCGCCTCCAGCACGAGCTGGCGGTTACCCTACCCGCCGAGATCCGCCGAGCGGTCGAACTGGGCGACCTCCGGGAGAACAGCGAATACAAGGCTGCCCTGGAGCGACAGCAGTTCGTGCAGGCGCGACTCGGCCATCTCCGGCAGCGGTTGAGCAAGCTCTCGCAGGTCGACATCACGCAGATCCCACCGGATCGCGTCGGCCTCGGCTCGCGCGTAGTCGTCGAGGATCAGCAGACCAAGGGAATCGAGACCTATAGCCTCGTCTTTGGCGACTCCGTCGAGCTGGAAGATGGACAGTGCAGCATGTCCTCGCCGATCGGACGCGCGTTGCTTGGACGAGGACTCGGCGACGTGACCGTGCTCAAGCTGCCTACGCTCACGCGCCGCCTCAAGATTCTGGAGCTGCGGACGATCCATCAGGCGTAGTCGCGTCGCCCAGGCCGAACACGCGCTGCGCATCCCGTGCATAGTCGTCGAGCGCTCGCTGGCGGGCTGCGGCATCCCAATCCAATAGTGGCGCGACGACCTCGGCAACACGAGGTGCCACGGCAACGCCGGCGTCACGCGTCTCGAACGCAACGTGCGTCCGGCGCATGAGCAGGTCGGAGAGTGTGAACGCCCGCTCGCACTGAACACCGTACACGATGTCCGCGAGTCGATAGGGCAGCTGCGGATCGAGCCGCGCTGACAGCCGCGTGTCTGACGAGGCAAGGGCATCCACGGCCGCGGCTCGCTCACGACCTGGCAATCGCACCACGTGAGTCGTCGTCGGGACGATGGGTCGCTCCAGCTCAGCCAGCACCGTGTCGACTACCTCCGCCGCCATCGCTCGGTACGTGGTGAGCTTGCCGCCGGTGACCGTCACCATCCCGGACGGCGCGCGCTCGATCTCGTGTTCGCGGGACGCGCTTGCGGCGTCCGACGGATGCCCGGAGGCCGCAAGCGGACGGATGCCGGCCCACGCGGACACGACGTCCGTGCGCTCGAGCCGCGCTCGTGGGAACGCGGAGTTAACTGACGACAGCAGGTACTCGATGTCGCCGGTCGCCGCGCGAACCTCATCAGGGTCCGCAGTCGTGTCGCTCTCGGTCGTCCCAATGATCGTCAGACGGCCCGCTGGAAGTACGAACATGACGCGGCCATCGATGGCGGAGAGCAATGTCACCGCGCCGCGGTTGCCGACGCGGTGGGCCGGCACTGCGAGATGCACGCCCTTGTCCCCCCGCACGCTCGGGGTGCCGAGCGGGTCGGCGAGTTGACGCACGGAATCGGTCCACGGGCCCGTCGCATTGACGATCGCACTGGCGCGAACCGAGACCTCATCGCCTGACAGCCTGTCGTAGACTCCCGCGCCGACGGCGCGGCCACTGGCATCGTGTATGATCGAGCGGACAGTGGCGTGGTTGAGGATCGCGGCACCCGAGCCAGCTGCGGCCAGTGCGTTGGCGAGGGTCAGTCGCGCGTCGTCGGTTGCTGCGTCGAAGTACTCGGCTCCGCCAGTCAATCCCCGCGGATCGAGCTCCGGCTCACGCAGCAGCACCCCGCCGGCAGTGAGTCGGCGGTGCCTCGCGACGTTCCGCCACAACGCCAGCGCATCGTAGAGCATGAGTCCGGCGCCGAGCTTCCATCCGGGGACGCGGGCGCCCTGGTAGACGGGCCAGGTAAACCGAAGCGGCCGAACGAGGTGGGGGGCAATGTGGAGGAGGGTCCGCCGCTCGCGGCTGGCCTCGAACACCAAATGGAAATGCCCGTACTCCAGATACCGTACGCCGCCGTGAATGAGGCGCGAAGAACGGCTCGATGTCCCACTCCCAAAATCATCGCGCTCAATGAGGGCGGTCCGCAGACCGCGGAGTGCGGCATCCCGTGCAATGCCCGCTCCGGTGATCCCACCGCCAATGACCAGCAGGTCAAATGGTGAGCTCGCGAGGTCGCGGAGGGTATCGAAGCGGCCGCTGCGCGACCGAGAGAGTAGACCCACAGAAAGTAGAAAGTAGACCACGGCGCGCCCGTGGTCTACTTTCTCGGCCGCGCCAGCGGCCGTAGCTTCCGATCATGCCCACGTTCGGAAATGGTCGTCGCGTAGTGGTCGTTGCTGGCCTGCGCACGCCATTTGCCAAGGCGGGGACGGTGCTCAAGTCGATGTCGGCGATCGACCTCGGGCGCGCGTGCGTGTCGGAGCTCATCGAGCGGACGAACCTCGATCCTGCGCAGCTGGAAGCCGTGGTGTTTGGCACGGTCATCCCGTCGGTACTCGCACCCAACATCGCGCGTGAGATCGCGCTGATGCCGCTGCTGCCAAAGGGCGTCCAGGCCTACTCGGTGAGCCGCGCCTGCGCGTCCGCGAACCAGGCGATCACCGACGCGGCTGACCAGATCGCCCTCGGACAGGCCGACGTCGTGATCGCCGGTGGGGCCGAGTCGCTATCCAACATCCCGATTCTCCACGCCCAGGGCTTCGCCGACGCCTTGATGGCTGCCAATCGCGCCAAGACGCTCCCGCAACGCCTCGGCGCGTTTTCCCGCGTGCGACCCAAGGATCTGCGACCGATCGCGCCCGCGATCGCGGAGCCGTCGACGGGCGAGACGATGGGTCAGTCCGCCGAGAAAATGGCGAAGATCAATCACATTCCGCGCGATGAACAAGACCAGTTCGCGCTGCGGTCGCATCGGCTGGCTGCGGCGGGGACGGCCGACGGCCGGCTCACCGCGGAGATCGCGCCAACCTACGTGTCGCCACGGTACGAGACAGTCGTCACGAGCGACAACGGCATTCGCGACCAAACGAGCTACGACCAGCTCGCAGCGCTCAAACCCGTATTCGATCGCACTTATGGCACGGTGACGGCGGGGAATTCCTCACCGCTCACCGACGGCGGCGGCGCGGTGCTGCTCATGAGCGAGTCGCGCGCCCGGGCCCTCGGATATGCACCGCTCGCCGTCATCCGCTCCTACGCATACGCGGCGCTCGATCCCGGCGAGCAGCTCTTGCAGGCGCCGGTGCTCGCGGCACCGGTGGCACTTCGCCGGGCGGGTCTGACGCTCAAGGACATGGATCTCATCGAGATGCACGAAGCGTTCGCCGCGCAGGTTCTCTCCAACCTGCGCGGCTTCGAGTCGCAGCAATGGGCAGAGCGAGCCGGCCTGTCCGCGCCGCTCGGAGAGGTCGATCGCACCCGCCTCAATGTCATGGGCGGCTCGATCGCGATCGGTCACCCGTTCGGCGCGACCGGGGCGCGCATCCTGACCACGCTCTGCCACGAGCTCGCCCGGCGGCGGGGCCAGTTTGGTCTCCTCACGGTATGTGCGGCCGGCGGCCTGGGCCACGCGATGGTCGTCGAGCGAGTCTGATGCCCGCACTTTCGTTCGAGGTGCGCGATCAGGTCGCGTTCGTGACGTTCGATCTTCCCGATATGAGCGTGAACACATTCACGCGCGCCGTTCGGGACGAATTCGAGGCCCTGCTGGAGCGGCTCGAGCGTGACACGAGTGTGCGCGCGGCCGTGTTGCTCAGCGGTAAACCCGAGGTGTGGATTGCGGGCGCCGACGTCGAGGAACTGGCCGCCCTGCCGACGGCAGCCGACGCCCAGCGTCTCAGCCAAACGGGGCACGCGTTGATGGATCGCGTCGAGCGATTGCGCACGCCGGTGGTGGCGGCGATCAACGGTGCGTGCCTCGGCGGTGGCCTGGAGCTCGCCTTGGCATGTGCCTACCGTATTGCCACCGAGAGTGCATCGACCGTGCTTGCGTTCCCGGAGGTCCAACTCGGCTTGATCCCCGGCGCCGGTGGCACGCAGCGACTCCCGCGCCTCATCGGGTTGCGTGCCGCGCTCGACATGATCCTGACCGGCAAGAACGTTCGGGCGCGGCGCGCGTTGCAGACCGGAGTCGTCGACGAAGTTGTGCATCCGGCGATTCTCCGAGACATTGCGGCGAGTCGCGCGCGCGAGCTCGCAGAGGTCGGCGGCCGACGCAAGATGCCCCAGCGTGGGCGGGGCCGGTCCCGAGGTGCGGCGCAGCGGTTCCTGCTGGACGAGAATCCCCTGGGCCGAGCGGTCGTACTGCGACAGGCCCGCGAACAGACCCTCGCGCGCACGCATGGCCATTATCCGGCACCGCTTGCGGCCCTCGAGGCAGTGCAAGCTGGCTACTCTAGCACCCGCACGCACGGGTTCGAGACCGAAGCTCGCCTCTTCGGGCAGGTCGCCGCGACCGATGTCGCCAAGCAGCTGATCTTCCTCTTTTTCGCGTCGAATGCGCTCAAGAAGGATGCGAGCGCGCTGCCGCGGCCGACGCCGGTCGGCAAGATCGCAGTCCTCGGCACCGGCTTCATGGGCGCGGGCATCGCGGCCGTTTCGGCCCAGCGGGGTGTCGTGGTGCGGTTCAAGGACGTCGACAATGGGCGGGTCTTGAAAGGGCTGGCGTCGGTCCGCGACGTCCTGCGCGAGCGGCTGGTCAAGCGACAGATCACACGACAGGAGTTCGACGACCAGATGTCGCTCGTATCCGGGACGAGCACGTACACGGGATTCGGGAACGTGCCCCTGGTCATCGAGGCCGTGTTCGAGGACCTGGCAGTCAAGCAGGCCGTGATGCGTGAGGTGGAAGCGGCACTGCCACCTCGCGCCATCGTCGCCTCAAACACGAGCACGATTCCGATCGCCCGCATCGCCGAAGCATCGCGGGATGCCACGCACGTCCTGGGGATGCACTTTTTCTCGCCCGTGCCCAAAATGCCGTTGCTCGAGGTGATCGTCACCGATCGGACGGACGCGCAGGTGACGTCGACGGCCGTGGCGTTTGGCATGCGTCTCGGCAAGACCGTGATCATCGTGCGGGATAGCCCCGGCTTCTACGCCAACCGCATCCTGGCGCCGTACCTGAACGAAGCCGGCAAGATGCTGGATGAGGGGGCGCCGATCGACGCGATCGACCGCGCGCTCGTTGCGTTTGGCTTCCCCGTGGGGCCGATCACCCTGATCGACGAAGTGGGGATCGACATCGCCGGCAAGTCGGGGGCGATCCTGTCTGACGCCTACGGTCCGCGCATGGCGCCGTCGCTGTCGCTCCAGCGCGTGGTCGCGGCTGGCCGGACCGGGCGAAAGGGCCGGAGGGGATTTTATCTCTACTCGGATGCCGGGAAGAAACAGGGGGTCGATCCAAGCGTCTACACGTTGCTGCCAACGGGTGTGCAGCGAAGCACCATCAGCGACGAGGAGATTCAACGGCGCGCCGTGCTGGCGATGGTGAACGAGGCGGCGCGATGCCTGGAGGAGGGTGTCCTGCGGGCGCCGCGCGACGGTGACGTCGGGGCGGTGTTCGGGATCGGATTCCCCCCGTTTCGCGGCGGGCCGTTCCGATATGCTGACACGCTCGGCGCGGCCGAAGTGGTGCGACAACTCGAGGAGCTCAATGATCGATTCCCGCCGCGATTCCAGCCGGCCGATTCCCTGCTGGACCTCGCGCGCAAGAATGCCCGCTTTTATCCGGGATGACGTGCGGAACGCCCGCTAAAGCATGCTCCGGCAGACGCTGCTCTACCTCTCGAGTCAACCGCAGGTCGCCCGGTTTGTCCGCCACAACCGTCTGGCGAAGCGATTTGCCGACCGCTTTGTCGCCGGCGAGTCCCTGGAGCAGGCGCTCGATGCGGTGGTCGAGCTCAACAGCAAAGGCGTCAGCGCGTCGCTCGACGTGTTGGGCGAGAGCGTGCACTCGGAAGACGAGGCGCGCGCGGCCGGCCGGGAGTACCTCCACCTGCTCGATCGCATTCACGAGCGGGGTCTGGACGCGAACGTGTCAGTCAAGCTGACGGCGATGGGGCTGGATGTCTCCGAAGATCTCTGTGTCACGATCGTCCACGAAGTACTCGCGCGGGCGCGGGACTACCGGACGTTCGTGCGGTTGGACATGGAATCGAGCGCCTATACGGACCGCACGCTACGCCTCTTCTACGATCGGTTCTACCCCGTATATCCAGAGCACGTGGGCATCGTCTTGCAAAGCTACCTCTACCGGACGGAAGCCGACGTCAAACGTGCGATCGCGGCGCGAGCGCGCGTGCGCATTTGCAAGGGCGCTTACAAGGAATCGTCAACCGTGGCCTTTCCCGCCAAGCGCGACGTCGATGCCAATTATGATCGCTGCATGCGGCAACTCATGCGCGAGGGGAACTACGCCGGCATTGCCACGCACGACGAACGGCTGATCCGCGAGGCAAAGCGATTTGCCGCGGCCGAGGGGATCGCGGTCAGTCGATTCGAGTTTCAAATGCTCTACGGCGTGCGGCGGGACCTGCAGAGCGCGCTTGTCCGTGACGGGTATCGCGTCCGGGTCTATGTTCCTTTCGGCACGCAGTGGTACCCTTATCTGATGCGTCGATTGGCTGAGCGCCCGGCGAACGTGGTCTTCATTGCGGGCAACGTCGTCCGGGAAGCGATGCGCCCCAACCATGCTTGACCAGACCAGGACCATTTGATGCAATCAGCGCGCACGTGTCTCGGGCGCGGTGGCCGGCGGGCCAGGTGAACGGGCAGCACATCCCGCCTGATTATACGCGCGGCGACGAGACCACCGTCGGCGGGTACGCGGCCGTGCATGGACGCCCGGCCGCGCTCGCGGGGCCGGATGGCGCCTCGTACAGCGTGGAGGTGCTCGTGGACGAAACGGGTCAACCGGGCGCGCCCTGGGGCGCGTATCTCTTCTTCGTCCGCTGGAGCAGTGGCCGACCCGCTCTCGCGGGTCACGTCGAATCGGACTTCCTGGTCCACGCGCGAACGGTGGACGAGGCTCGCACGCAGCTCGGAGCGTGGTCACTCGCGGAGGTGAAGCGCGTGTTGGATCGCCTCGGCCGAGTCGAAGGCGCCGTCTGACACCGAGCCGTTCCACCACGCCGCGTGACCGCGGAGCCGGCGCGTTGCCGCTGCCAGTCGACGCCGTTCGAGGGGTCGTGCTACGGGGCACGGGCGGTGTATGGGTCGTGCGTGCGGACGGAGGCGAGGTGTACAATGCCGTCCTGCGAGGGCGTCTCAAGCAGGAGAATGTGCTGAAGCTCGCGGTGGGGGACGACGTGGTCGTCGCCCTCGATGCGCGCAGTGGCCAGCCAACGATCGAGGAGATTCTGCCGAGGCGCTCGGCGCTCGCGCGACGCGCGCCAGGCGGACGGCATGGCGAGCGCATTATCGCGGCCAACCTCGACCAGGTCTTGGTCGTATTCGCCGCGGCCAGCCCGGAACCACACCGCCGGATGATCGACCGGTTTCTGGTGATCGCGGAGGCGAGTGAGCTGGCCGCGCGCATCGTGGTGAACAAGGTCGACCTCGTCGACCCCGCCCTGGTCCGCGAGGGCATCGCGGACTACGAGCGCGCCGGATATCCCGTGCATTTCACGAGCGTGCGGACGGGGACCGGCTTGGAGCCGCTCCACGCATCACTCGCCGGTCGGACCAGCGTGGTGACCGGGCCGTCGGGGGTTGGCAAGTCCTCCCTGCTCAACGCACTTTATCCGGGACTCAAGCTCCGCGTCGGCGCGATCAGCGCGTCCGTGAACAAGGGACGGCACACCACCGTCGGCGCGTTCGCGCACCCGTTGCCTGACGGCGGCTACGTGGTGGACACCCCCGGGCTGCGGGAAGTCGGCTTGTGGGGATTCTCGTCCGCCACGCTCGATCGCTGCTTCCCCGAGTTCCGGCCGTTCATCGGCCACTGTCGCTTCGGCGATTGCACGCACGTCGTCGAGCCTGGATGCGCCGTGCGCGAGGCAGTCACGCAGGGCGCGGTGAGCGCTGAGCGGTGGGACAGCTATGTGACGTTGAGGGAGGAGGGGTAGGCGGCGACGGCGGGCGACGCATGCGTCGTCCCTACCGCTGGTTTCACCTATCGTGGTAGTTCCCGAAACCCGTCCTTAAGGCGACAACCGCTCTATCGTCCACACGCCGGAATCGGACCGCACGTACCGCAACCGATCGTGCAGCCGATTTGGGCGTCCTTGCCAGAACTCGACGGCAGTCGGTGACACGCGGAAGCCGCCCCAGTATGAGGGAAGGGGAGGCGGGTTCGTGTCACCGTACGTACGCGCGAGCTCGGCGACACGCGATTCGAGCGGGGCACGATCCGGGATCGCGCTCGACTGCCGCGATGCGGTCGCGCTCAGCCGGCTCAACAGCGGGCGGCTGCCAAAATATGCCGCCGATTCCCTGGTCGAGGTGCGGGTGACGGTGCCGGTGATGCGCACTTGCCGCTCGAGCGGCGACCAGTAAAAGACGAGAGCCGCGCGCGGGTTGTGCGACAGCTCGACGCCCTTCTGGCTCCGATAGTCCGTGTAGAACACGAACCCCCGCGCGTCCACACCCTTGAGCAGCACGACACGCGCCGACGGCGCCCCATCGGGTCCGGCTGTGGCGAGCGTCATGGCATTGACGTCTGGCACGGCTGCCGCCTGCGCCTCAGCAAACCACCGCTCGAACTGTGGGATCGGATCGGGATCGACATCCCGCTCCGTCAGCGTGGCGCGGGCGTAGTCGCGACGGAGCGCTGCGAGTGCGTCGGACGGAGCAGGATCGAGCGCCATGCGGCTCAACCCAGCACGGGCATCGCGAGCGGCGCCCGCGGGTAGGTATCGGGCGCGGCCGCAGTCGGGTCCCCGTCGAACGGCGCACCATCCGGCGTCTCCAGCACGAACCCGGCGTCGCGAATCATTTCATAGTCGGCCTGCGCGGACTGACCCTGCGTCGTGAGATAATCACCGATGAACATCGAATTCGCCGGGTACAATCCCAATGGCTGCAAGGCGCGCAGGTGTACTTCGCGCCCGCCCGCGATGCGGATTTCCTGCGAGGGCAGCAGGAACCGATATAGGCACAGCACTCGCAGGCATCGCCGCGGATCGAGCTCTCGGCGATCGGCGAACGGCGTGCCTGCGATCGGAATGAGAAAGTTCACCGGCACGCTGCGCACATCCATCTCGCGCAAGTTCACCGCCAGATCGATCACGTCGTCGTCGGTTTCTCCCATGCCGATGATGCCACCGGAGCACGTCTTGATCCCGGCTGCCTTGACGTGCTCCACCGTCGAGCGGCGGTCGGCAAAGGCATGCGTCGTACAGACGGAGCCGTGATAGCGCTCGGAGGTGTTCAGGTTGTGGTTGACCGTCTCGACGCCGGCTTCGGCCAGCCGTCGCGCCTGATCGCTACTCAGAATCCCGAGGCAGGTGCAGACCTTGAGGTCGTAGCGCGCGCGAATCTCACGGACTGCGTCAAGGACCTTCCCAAACACGCGCTCGCCCGGGCTCCGTCCAGAGATGACGAGACAGAACGTGCCGGCCTTGAGTGCCGCCGCACGTTCGGCCGCTTCGAGGATCCGATCGCGCGACAGCAAAGGGTATGCGTCAATCTCCGCGGCCGAGAGGCGAGACTGCGAGCAGTAGTGACAATCCTCGGGGCACAAGCCGCTCTGCGCGTTGCAGAGGAAGTGCAAACGCACGCGATTGCCCCAGAAGTGTCGGCGCACTCGATACGCGGCAGCGAGCAGCTCCAGGAGCTCTCCGTCAGATGACTCGAGAACCCGTCGTGCCGCTTGCCGCGAGAGCATCTCGCCGTGCAGCGCACGGTCAGCGAAGTGGAACCAGTCCGCACGGGGCGGAGAAACGGCTGTCATGAGACTCGATACTCGAATAGTGACAGAAGGTTGCACGCTCGCGCGCCGTCGGCGAGCGATGGAATATGGTCCGGTCGCGCCACGTAGGGAAACGACACGATCCGCTGGCGAGGGAGCACCTGCCGAAGGGTGTCCGCGTTGCTGGCAACGGCCGCGTCGCTCGTGGCGGCCTCCGTCGTGTTGTTGAGGACTATACCTGCGACACGGAGTCCGGCGGCTTCGACAGATCGCACGGTGAGCGCCGTATGATTGATCGCACCGAGCCGGTTCGCCGCAACGATGAGGATGTCGAGACGCCAACGGGCGCAGAGAGTCTCGAAGGTGACACCCTCAATGAATGGCACGAGCCACCCACCGGCTCCTTCGACGACGATAGCATCTCGATGGACAGCGGTCCGCGCGAATGCACGGTCGAGCTGGACGAGCTCGATTGGCCGTCCCACGTTCATCGCCGCGACGATCGGGGCGACCGGGTCAGGAAACACGTAGGGGCACACGTCGTCGACGTCATCGACTCCACCCGCCGCCGTGCGGAGCTTGGCGGCATCGGCTGGACCACGGACGAGATCGACCCCTGTCTCGACGGGCTTGAGCACGCCCACCTGATGACCGCGCGCAACCAACGCCGCGGCCAGCCCACACGCGACGACCGTCTTGCCCACGCCCGTATCCGTGCCAGTCACGGCGAGGGCCAGGGCCGGCCGGTTGGCGAGCGGCGACGGACGGGACTCGCGATTCGGGATCCGGGATTCGGCAAACGACCCCGACTTCACGGTCCGGGCGCCTCGAGAAAGCCGCCGATGGTCGCATACACGTGCGCGAGCTGGTCGTGCGTGATGGCGTAGGGCGGCAGCACATACACCACGTCGCCCAGCGGTCGAAGCAGGACGCCCGCGGCGAGCGCGTACGCGCTCAAGCGCTGGCCGATCGGCGCGAGATAGTCGTGCTGATCGACCGCATCATCCGGCGGCGCGATGTCGAACGCCGCGACCGTGCCCCGGACCCGCGGGCGATGCACCCACGGGTGCGACGACAGCCGCTCGAGCTCCGCGCGGTGCTGACTGGCGATCGCCGCGCGTCGTGCCGTGCACTCGTCATTCAGCAGAGATAGACTCGCCAGTCCGGCTGCACACGCCAGCGGGTTTGCAGTGAAGGAATGCCCGTGAAAGAGCGTGTGGCGACGATCCTGGCTCCGAAATGCATCGAACAACTCTTCCCGGACCGCGGTGACTCCGAGGGGCATGAATCCACCGGTCAACCCCTTCGACAAGCACATCATGTCCGGCAGCACACCGGCGCTCTGACAGGCGAAGAGGGGGCCCGTGCGCCCGAAGCCGGTGAGGACCTCGTCGGCAATGAGTAGCACGCCGCGCTCCGCCGTCCGGTCGCGGATCGCTCGCAACGTCGCGGCGTCCCACATGCGCATGCCTCCCGCGCCCTGGAGCGACGGCTCGACGATCACCGCAGCGACGGGATCGGACTCGTCGTCGAGAGCTCGATCGAGCGTATCGAGGAGCCCGGTGTCGCCCGGCGGCGGGCCCGCGCGTAGCGGCCGTGAACTCAAACCTGGCCATCCCGAGAGGGCCTCCGGAGCTGGGAGCGTGAGGACGCGAAAGAGGTGCTCGGCGAACGGCGCGGTGAAGAGGCTCGAGGCGCTCACGCTCATCGCACCAAAGGTGTCGCCGTGATATGCGTGCGCGAGGGTCGCGATGCGGGAGCGGGATTCGCCGCGATGTTGCCAGAACTGCAGGGCGATCTTGAGCGCCACTTCGACCGCGGTCGACCCATCGTCCGAGAAGAAGATCCGCTCGAGACCCAGCGGCAGATGTTGCGCGAGGTCGGCGGCCAGACGCGCTGCCGGCTCGTGCGTGAAGCCGGCGAAGACGACTTGCTCGAGCTGGCGTGCCTGCGCCGCAATGGCGTCGGCGATGGTCGGATGCGCGTGCGCATGCAAGGTGACCCACCAGGACGAGATCGCATCGATGATCGGTTGCTCTCGCTCGTCGTAGAGCAATGCGCCCTCGGCTCGGACGATCGGCACCGCGGTCGGCACGAGCCCGTGCTGGGTATATGGGTGCCAGACGTGGGCGGCGTCGAGTGCCGAGATTGGGTGTGGCACCGGCGAGCGGAGGATCGGATCAGGTGCCGGTGGCCGCACGTCGAGCGAGCCCGTCGACCGCGCGACGCGACGCTCCGCGTGCGGACTCCGTGGGCGTCAGGACGGCAGCACCCTGTCGAGCGCGTCGAGCAGTGTATCCACGTCAGCATCGCTGTGGGCCGCGCTCGCCGTAATGCGCAGGCGCGAGGTACCCGCCGGGACGGTCGGCGGCCGCACTGCGCCCACCAGCACCCCACGATCCCTGAGCGCCGCGCCGAGGCGCACGACCGTGTCGGCATCACCGACGGGGACCGGGACGACATGGCCCTCTGGATCGCCGGGCGCGGGCCAGCCCCGCGCCGCCAGGCCCTGGCGAATTCGTCGAGCGACGGCGCGCAGCCGATCGCGGCGCCAAGGCTCGGCGCGCGCGATTCTCAGCGCCGCCAGTGCGGCGGCGGCGAAGGCCGGCGGCAGGGCAGTCGTGAATACGAACGCTCGGCTGCGATTGAGCAGGTACTCGACGAGTGTACGAGACCCGCTGACGAACGCGCCCGCTACGCCGAATGCTTTCCCCAGCGTGCCCATCACGACGTCGATCCGCCCCTCGAGCCCCCAGTGCTCTGCGCTGCCGCGGCCGTGGCGACCCAGCACGCCCGTGCCATGCGCATCATCGACGAAAACCCAGCTGCCGTGCCGGCGGGCGATGGCAACGATGCGATCGAGCGGCGCGCGATCCCCATCCATTCGAAAACACGCCCTCCGTCACGATGAGTCGACGGGCGAACCGTGTGCCGTCCACCGCCAATGCGGCGTCCAGCGCGGCGGGGTCGGCGTGGGCGACGACACGTACCTCGGCACGTGACAGCCGGCAGGCATCGATGAGGGATGCATGATTGAGTGCATCGCTGTAGATGACGTCGCCGCGTCCGACGAGCGCTGGGATGGTCCCGATATTGGCGAGGTATCCGCTGCCGAACAACAGAGCGGCGTCCGCTTGCTTGAACCGCGCGAGGTCCAGCTCGAGGGCCTCGTGAAGGGGATGGTTCCCGCTGATCAAGCGCGCGGCGGCGGCCCCCGTCCCGTCGCGGGTCAGCGCCGCCGCCGCGGCTCTCGCGAGTCGGGGATCGGAAGCCAGTCCCAGATAGTCATTGGATGAGAAGTCCAGCGCCGCCCGATCGTCGACGGTGATGCGAGACCCGGTCCGCCGCTGCACACGATGCAGCGCGCGCCTCAGGCCGGCCCGAGTGAGGGCCTCGAGCTCGCCTGCGAGCGTGTGTTCCAGCGACTCGGGTGCATCGAGGACGCCGATGCCGGCGGACTGCGGCAGATACGGCCCTGGGTCGCCACGTTCAGTGGACATGCGACGCCGCCGGCTGCTCGACCGCCTGCCGAAGCTGGTCGATCTCGTACGGCTTCACGAGCACGGTCGTCGTCACATGCGCGGCATCTGCGAAGTCATCGGGCAGCGCCGTGCTGTCCCCGGTCGAGACGATATAGCGTGTGGTCTGGCAGCGCGGGAGCGCTCGCAGCTGACGAATGACCTCGCCGCCGTCGAGCCCGGGCATGCGCAGATCGCAGATCACGATGTCAAACGACTGGTGATGGGCGAGCTCGATCGCTCGCGTGCCGTTGGGGGTCGTCGTGACGGAATGGCCTCGAGCGGAGAAGTAGCGATCCAGCACCTCGAGGATGGCCTTCTCGTCATCGACGACGAGGATGCGCAGAGGGACTGCGGCGCGGCTGACGCTGGCCGGCCGCTCCACCGCCCCGGCAACACGATGCACCGGGCTCCTGGGCGCGGGCCCCGCGAGCGGCACCGCCACGCCAGCGTCGCTGGCCGGTGTCGGCGCGCGTGAGAACGCGCCTGTGGTAGCGGGCGGCGGTGGCGCAGGTGCCGCCTGGTCGCGCGCAGTCACCGCCGGCAGACGCACGATGAACCGGGTGCCGCGGCCGACCTGCGTCTCCAGATCGATGGTGCCGCCGTACGTCGTCACGATGCCGTGGACGACCGCAAGTCCAAGACCTGTACCCTCGCCCTCCTCCTTACTCGTCCAGAACGGATCCCAGATACGAGCGCGATACTCCTCAGGGATGCCGGGTCCGTTGTCCTCGACTTCGAGCGTCACGATGCCGTCGTGGGCGGCCGTCCGGATGGTGATGGCAGGAGCTGCCGGCGAGGCATTGCCGTGTGTGGCGCTCGGCTCGTCAATCGCTTGCTCGAGTGCCTGCCTCGCATTGACGACGAGGTTGAGGACGACTTGTTCGAGTTGCGACGCCTGCGCCAAGACTGGTGGCAACGCTGCGGCGAGCGAGAGTGTCCGCCGGATGCCGCGGGTCTCGATCTGGTACCGCTGCGCGTCGAGGATGTAGCGCACGACTTCGTTGAGATCGACCGCCTCGCGCCGCTCGTGTTCGTGGCGGCGTGAAAACGCAAGGAGGTCTCGCACGATGCGCGCCGCACGTTGGGCCTCGTGATTGATCGTCTCGAGGCCACTCCGGTCCTCGTCGCTGAGCGTTTGTCGCAGCATCAGCTGCGCGAATCCGCCGATGGCTGCCAGTGGATTGTTGAGCTCATGCGCGACGCCTGCCAGCATGTGCCCAAGGCTCGCCATCCGCTCACTGCGCCGGACCAGCTCTTCCTGGCGCGCGCGGTCGGTGATGTCCTCGGTCATCCCCTCGAGGGCGATCGCGTTGCCGCGCCCGTCCTTCACGACCTGCAGTGAGAGCCGCACGAGAATGGGCGCGCCGTCGTGGCGGCGCCAGCGAACTTCAGTCCATCCTCGATGCTCATCGCCCAATGCGACGCCGAGAATCCGCTGATGGTCGGCGGGATCGTAGTAGACGGCTCCGGCCGGCTCGGCCAGAAGCGATGCTGCTGACGGATGGCCGAGCGTGTGGACCAGCGCTGGGTTGACGTCGGTGAAGCGACCGTCCAGCGCCGCACGGAAGATGCCGGACGCGGCGCGATGTACGAGCGCCCGGTAGCGATCCTCCGTCGCCCGCATCTCGTCTTCGGCTTCCTCGCGGGCCGTCATGTAGTCGAGCAGGATTTCGCGGAGCGAGCTCAGGTCGCGCTCGAGGCGCAGGATGGTCCGATCCCGGTCGGCGAGGGCGTCGGCGTCCCGAGGAGCCGACAACGTCGGCTCGCTCACGTTTGGGTCGTGGTCGGAGCAGCCTGGGACGCCGCGGACATGGTGCGATATATGTACACGCCGGCCTGGAGTGACGTCTCGGCATCGCGCGGAGCTGAGTCGGCATCCGCCGCCACGCGGGCCAGGGCAGCATCAATCGACGCGCGGGCCGGGCTCTTCGTGCACACCGGGTCTGCGTTGCGCGCGTCGCCCGTCACCTGGAAGGCCTGACATCGGCAGCCGCCGAAATCGACCGTGCGGCGTTCGCAGCTGCGACACGGTTCCTGCATCCAGTCATTGCCGCGAAAGGCGTTGAAGGCCGCCGATTGCCGCCAAATCCACTCGAGCGAGTGATCGCGCACACTGTCGAACGTGAGGGACTCGATCTGCCAGGCGGCCTGACACGGCAGCACACGCCCGTCGGGCGCCACGACGATGTAAACGGCACCCCACCCGCCCATGCACGGCTTCGGATAGGTCTGGTAGTAATCGGGCAGCACGTACAGAATCTGCATGCGTCCGCGGTAACGTGCGATGGCCGATTCGACCACCGCTTCGGCCCGTGCGAGTTGTTCACGCGTCGGAAGCAGGCGATCTCGATTCAGGGTGGCCCACCCGTAGTACTGCGTATTCGCGAGCTCCAATCGATCGGCGCCAAGCGACCCCGCCAGGTCGATGATGTCAGCGAGATGGTCGAGGTTGGCGCGGTGCAGCACGACGTTGACGGAAAAGGCGACGCCAAGCTCGCCGACGAGAGCGGCCGCAGCGAGCTTCTTGTCGACCGATGTGAGGCCGGCAATGCGCTCCGCACCGGCTCGATCCGAGTCCTGGAACGAGATCTGGATGTGATCGAGGCCAGCGTCCCCCAGTTTTCGGGCTCGCTCCCTGGTGAGTCCGAGTCCCGACGTCACGAGCGTCGTGTACAGGCCGACGTCATGAGCGTGAGCCACCAGCTGTTCGAGGTCTTTCCGTAGCAGCGGCTCGCCCCCGGACAACCCGAGTTGGAGCACACCGAGAGCACGCGCTTCGCTCACGACCCGCTGCCAATCCGCGGTCGAGAGCTCCGCGCGAGACCGGAGCAAGTCGATCGGGTTGGAACAGTAGGGGCAGTGCAGCGGACAGCGATACGTCAGCTCCGCCAGCAATGTCGTCGGCCGCATGGCGTCCGTGCCCCGAGGCCCGACGGCCGCGGGCGCGGCGTCGGGTGCGCGGGTGTGGGCAGTGCCCGAGACGACATCACGCGGCATCGTGGACCAGCTCGCGGTCGACCAGCTGGCCGAGGTAGGCGGCGACATCCGCGCTCACATCGGCATCGTATTTCGAACCGAGCGCCGTCGCGATCTCGTTCACTGTCCGCGTGCCATCGCAGAGCGCGAGGATCTCGGCGCCCGTATCGTTGAGGAGCATGGCGCCTTCGGGGTAGAGCAGCACACGACGTTTCCGGACCGGGTCGAAATCGAGGCGAGCCAAACGCCAGAGTCGAGGTCGCGCGGTGAGGGCCAGCGGCTCGCTCATGGCTCTGCGCTCAATCGCTGTATGCGTGGTGGATGGTGTCGATCAGGACCCAGAGCATCTCGATCTTGAACGCCAGTGCGGCAAATGCTCGCCGTTGTGACTCCACGGTCCTGCAATGGGCGGTCACGATGGCGATTCCCTGCGAGCTGTCGCGCGGAGCCTGGATCAGCCGGGATCGAAAGTATTCCAGTCCGCCGGCGTCGACCCACGGGTAGTGGCGTGGGAAGGCCGCGAGCCGTTCATGCATGAGCGTGGGCGCGAAGAGCTCGGTCAGCGAGCTGGCGACGGCTTCGACCCACCCATGCGTCTTGCAGAAGGTCACATACGACTCGGCAGCGATTCGGACGCCGGGGAGGACATGCCGTTCGTCCTCCATTTCCTCTCGCGGGACACCGAACGCCTCGCCGAGTCGAATCCACAACTCAATGCCACCACTGTTGGGTTCGGTCCCATCGTGGTCGACGATGCGCTGCAGCCACAGGCGCCGCACCGCGGGATCGGGACAATTCGAAATGATCGCTGCGTCCTTGCGCGGAATGGCCCGTTGATAGGCCAGTCGATTGGAGACCCACCCTTGAAGTTGGCGCTTGCTCAGCGCCCCTTCGCGCATGAGTTGGTGGAAGGGGTGGACCGCATAGTACGATCGGCTGAACGCACGAAGCGCAGCGACCAACGCGTCGCTCGCCAGCGGAGCGTCCAGCGACGGGATTGGTGGTGGCGGCGGCGCCGCCAACGTGGAGGGCGCAGCGGTGGCGGACATGGCTCGTCTTAACTTAACGCGAAGCCCAGCCCTCCGGTGTCAGTATGTATCGTCGTGGGCGTCGCTCGTCAGCCCACCACGCTGGTGTCTGTCGGGTTGAATCCTGCGCGGCGCAGCGCCTCCATGACGTGACATCGGACATCGTGGGGCGCGCAGGTCGTGCACTGACAATTCGCGACCGCGTCGAGAAACGCCTTCTCGAAATCGTAGTGTGGATAGCACTTCGAGCACAGCGCGAGATGGGTCCGCACGGCCTCCATCTTCTCCGGCCCCAACTCCGCGTCGAGATAGTCCCAGAGCTGTTGCAGCACGCTCGTGCAATCCACTGCCCCTCGCGGGGACGACGGTGCGCAAGGATCCGGTGGGCGGTCTGTCATAGGCTACGGGTTGGGGTGCGGTACCGAGTGCGGCGCCGCGGTCGCGGGGCTCGCAATACCGGCATCACGGGCGTACACGGCCAGGGCGCGTTGGAGCAAACGCCGGCCACGGAATAGGCGAGAGCGCACCGTCCCGATCGGGACCCCCAGGATCTCGGATGCCGCCTCATACGACTGATCCTCGACGTCGACCAGAGTCACCGCGGAGCGAAAGGGCTCCGCGAGCTCCTTGAGGGCGGTGGCCAGGGCCGGTCCAAGATCGAGGCGGGCGAGCAGGTGGTCGTCGCCGGTGTTTGCTCCCGACGTCTCCGCAAGCTGGGACGCCACGGCCTCGACATCGCCATCCTCGAGCTCGACCTGGTGCCGGGCACGTTCACGCGTCCGCAGAAAGGCGTTGCGGCAGATGGTGAACAACCAGCGCCGGGCGTCGCTCCCCCGCTCGAACGTGTGCCACGATCGATAGGCCCGCATGAATGTTTCCTGCACAATGTCGTCCGCATCCGCCTCGTTCCGCGTCAAGGACAGGGCGAATCGGTAGACATCGTCGAGCCACGGGAGCGCCTCTCGCTCGAAGCTGAGGTCGGACTCCCGCTGTTCTGCCGCGGTCAGCGCCATGCCTCGAATGTAGCAGGGGACCATCAATTTGGTTCCGGGAGGGATGCCCCTTGAAATCACCCTTGCCGGATCCGATCTTGCAGAACCTGCAGCAGGGTCGCCGGTCGCTCCGGCGAGCAGTTTCCTCTACTCGCGAGGTGCGCATGCGCTGGGAGAAGCCGGAGTTCGAAGTCGTCGACGTGACGATGGAAGTCACCGCCTACGTCGCACGACGATAAGCACAAGGGGGCCCGCCAACGCGGGCCCTTTTCGTGTGCGGTGATGTCGGGTTGCCCGGCGATTCTCCGCCGGGCGCCCTGATCCAGCGGGACGTGTCGTGGATATCATCCTGCTCGGCACCGCCGCCGGCGGCGGCTTCCCTCAGTGGAACTGCTGGTGCCCGGGGTGCCGCGTCGCGCGGACCGATCCTTCTCGGGCCCACCCGCGGACACAGTCATCCGTCGCTGTCAGTGCGGACGGAGCGCGCTGGACCCTGATCAATGCGTCGCCTGACGTGCGCGACCAGCTCGACCGTATCGGCCGTCCACATCCGGCGAACGGCATCATGCGGAGATGTGCCGGTCGAGGCCGTCGTATTGACGGACGCCGAGCTGGATCACTCGCTCGGTCTCGTGCTGCTTCGCGAGGCTCGAGCGATGACCGTCTACGCGACGCAGGGCGTGCTCAATGTGCTGGAGCGGGATTCGCGTATCCTCCCGACCGTGCGCGCATTCGCGAACGTCGCGATCGTCCCACTGCCCCTCGATCGCGAGGTCGCACTACTCGATCGATCGGGCAATGCAATGGGGATAACGATCGAGGCGTTCGCGGTCGATGGCGACGCTCCGCGATTCGCGAGTGCCGACTCGGTCGGTCTGACAACTGGGCTGTTGATTCGCGATGGAACGTCCCTCAGCGCAGCGTACGTCCCCGGGTGCGGGGCGTTGACGCAGCCCGTGATCGCGCGCATCAAGGACGCGCAAGCGCTGCTGTTCGACGGCACCTTCTGGTCCGACGACGAGCTCATCACGCTCGGCATCTCGCCGAGGCGCGCGCGAGACATGGGCCACCTGCCAATCGGCGGCCGGGATGGCAGCCTGGCCGCGCTGACGACATTGGAACCAGGCCCGATCGTGTTCTACACGCACATCAACAACACCAATCCGATCCTGATCGAGGACAGTCCGGAGCGCCGGATCCTCGAAGCGGCCGGGGCGCACGTCGGCCGTGATGGGCAACGGCTCACCACAAGTGGTCAGGTCGGAGCGGGCGGCTAGGGGTCGACTTGGGGCACACGACGTCGTGGCTCGCCTTCTTTATTTGATCGGTACGAGCCGTGCCATTTGCTTTCATTCTCTGGGCCTAACTTCCGGATCTCTAACCCTCCTGCCGTAATGCGTCCTCCCAGCGTCGTCACCGCCACCTGGAACGGCGAGCACCGCTTCGACATTCGCCGTGCCGGCGCAACCGTGTCCTCGCACATCGACGCCAAAGGCGTGACCGGGCCATCGCCGGTCGACGCGATGCTGGGCGCACTCGCGACCTGCGCAGCGGTGGACGCGCTCGACATCCTGGTGAAGCGGCGGACCCCGGCTGAGCGTTTATCGGTGAAAGTCACGGCTGATCGTGCGGACGCCGTTCCAGCGCGAGTCACTCGGGTGCTCTTGGAGTACACGATCGACGGGGCCGGAATCGAGCGAGAGGCGGCCGAGCGAGCCGTCGACCTCGCCGTCTCGAAGTACTGTTCGGTTCGCAGCTCGCTCGATCCGACGATCCCGGTAGTGATTTCCGTGACGCTCAATGGTGAAGGCGGCGCCGAGAAGGTGACGGCCAGTCATGCCGCCTGAACCTTTGCGCCCGGCGATCGTCGACCCATACGCGCGCCACGTGCTCATCTGTACCGGAGGGTTTTGCTCGCCAGACCGGGGCGGCCGGGCGCTCTACTCTCGGCTTGCCGAGCTACTCGAACGCGAGGACCTGCTGTTCGGTCCTACTCGCGTCAAGCGCGGCGAAACGCCGTGTCTCGGCGTGTGTGGCGGCGGCCCGGTCATGGTCGTGTACCCGGAGGGGGTATGGTACGCGGGGGTCACGCCAGCCCTGCTCGAACGCATTGTCGTTGAGCATCTCAAGCAGGGGCGGGTCGTTGAGGAGGCCGTGGCGTTTCGATTGGGGGTCGGTTTCCCTGACCCCTGATCCCGGACCCCCGGTCCCTTGTATTTTTGATTGCTGGCCTGACCGTCTGAGCGTCTGCTCATCGGTTTTCCCTCTCTCCGAGCCCCATGGCGACAACTACCCATACCGAGCAGGCCGCGGCAGCGGCTGCGGACCTCAGCCGCGAGCAGCTGGTCGCTGCCTATCGCGTCATGCTGCTGGCCCGTCGCTTGGACGACAAGGAAATCCAGCTCAAGCGACAGAATAAGATTTTTTTCCAAATTTCTGGCGCGGGGCACGAAGCGATTCTGACCGCGGCGGGCTTGGTGCTTCGTGGCGGGTACGACTGGTTCTACCCCTACTATCGTGACCGGGCGCTCTGTCTCCAACTGGGCGTCACGCCGGCCGAGATGTTGTACGAGGCCGTGGGCGCAGCGGTTGATCCGGCCTCGGGCGGGCGCCAGATGCCGAGCCATTGGGGGAACCGGCCGCTCAACATTGTGTCGTCGTCGTCGCCCACCGGCACGCAATTCCTGCAGGCTGCCGGCTGCGCCGAAGCCTGGTTGCGCGCGCGTCAGCTGGGTGTGGGCGAAGGGTTCGCCGGGGACGAAGTCGTGTATGTCTCGACCGGTGATGGGGCGACCAGCGAGGGCGAGTTCTGGGAGTCTCTGAGCACGGCGTGCAACCTCCAGTTGCCGGTCCTGTATCTGGTCGAGGACAACGGCTACGCGATTTCGGTCCCGGTCGAGATCAACACGCCCGGCTCGTCGATCTCTCGTCTGGTGGAAGGGTTCCCCGGACTGTACATCGAGCAGGTCGATGGGTGCGACCTGGTGGCGAGTCACGGGGCGATGGCTCGCGCCACCGCGTATGTCCGCGCGCGGAAGGGGCCAGCGCTCGTACACGCCAGCGTGATCCGGCCGTACTCGCACTCGCTGTCGGATGACGAGACCATGTACCGGCCGCCGTCGGAGCGCGCTGCGGACGCGGCGCGTGATCCGTTGACCACCTTCCCGCGCTGGCTCATTGCGGAAGGGCACGCGACCGAGGCCGACATCAGCAGGATCCAGGCGGAAGTGGACGCGGAAGTGCTGGCCGCGACCGACGATGCGCTGGCCCAGCCCCAGCCGTCGCCGGAGTCCAAGACCTTTGCGGTCTACTCGCCCGACGTGGATCCCTGCGGCGAGCGCTTCGACACCGAGGACGACCCGCAGCCGAGCGGTGAGCCGACGACGATGGTCGACCTGCTGAACGGGTGCATGCGCGATGAGATGCGGCGAGACCCCAAGATCCTCGTGTTCGGTGAGGATGTCGCCGACGTATCGCGCGAATCGTACATGGGCGAGGTGAAGGGGAAGGGCGGTGTCTTCAAGGTTACGTGGGGATTGCAGAAGGAGTTTGGCGCGTCGCGGGTCTACAACACCCCGCTGGCGGAAGCCAACATCATCGGCCGCGCAATCGGCCTCGCCACGCGTGGCTTCAAGCCGATCGCGGAGATCCAGTTCTTCGATTACATCTGGCCGGCGTACATGCAGCTGCGCAACGAGCTCGCGACAATGCGCTGGCGGTCGAACAACACCTTCTCGTCTCCCGCCGTGGTCCGCGTGACCTATGGCGGCTATATCCGCGGCGCGATCTACCACTCGCAGACCGGCGCGTCCCTGTTCACGCACTGCCCCGGACTGCGCGTCGTCTGTCCGGCGACGGCGCTCGACGCCAACGGATTGCTTCGTACCGCCATCCGGTGCGATGACCCGGTGATCTTCCTCGAGCACAAGCACCTCTATCGCCAGACGTACAACAAAGGACGCAATCCCGGCCCGAACTACATGATCCCGTTCGGCAAGGCACGGCGCGTGCGGCCCGGCAAGGACGTGACGGTGGTCACCTACGGCGCGACGGTGCAGCGCGCCCTGGTTGCTGCCAATCAGGTCGCGGACGCGGAACACGGCGGGATCGACGTCGAGGTCATCGACCTGCGTTCGCTCAGTCCGTGGGATCGTGAGATGGTGTTCGAGTCGGTCCGTCGCACGTCGCGAGTGATCGTCGGCTACGAAGATTCGATCTCGTGGGGCTACGGCGCCGAGATCGCGGCCGCGATCGCCGACGAGTGCTTCGCCTGGCTGGACGCACCGGTGAAGCGGGTGGCATCGAGCGACACCTTCGTCGGCTACGCGCCCCAGCTCGAGGACGCGATCTTGCCGCAGGTCGACGACTTTGTCCGCGCGTATCGGGAGGTCGTCGCTTTTTAGTGGTCGCCGCCTTCTAGGCGATCGACCGTCCGGTGGTCGTCTCGCCCTGGGTCTGGATCGCGTTCGTCGCGTTCGTCCTGGGAGCGCTTGCCCTCGACCTAGGCCTGTGGCACCGAGTCCCGCGCGTCATCGAGACGCGCGAGGCGGCGCGGCGCACCGCGATCTGGATTCTGCTCGCGTTGGTGTTCGCCGGTCTTCTGGCATGGCGCGAGGGCGTGCAGACCGGTGTCGACTTTCTCACTGGCTATGCGGTCGAGCAAGCGCTGAGCGTCGACAACGTCGTCGTCATGGCCTGGATCTTCTCCTCGCTCGCCATCCCGCCGCCATACCAACACCGAGTCCTGCTCTGGGGTGTGCTCGGTGCGATGATCATGCGTGGGGGTTTCATCATTCTGGGCCTCGTCCTCCTGACGCGGTTCAACTGGATTCAGTACGTCCTCGGCGCTGTATTGTTGCTGGCTGCCGCGCGCATCCTGCGTCACCGCGAGCCCGAGACATCGAATGGGCGCAGCCTGATCGTCCGAGTCGTCGAGCACGCGATACCGGTCGATCCAGCGCTCTTGGGGTCGCGATGGGTCGCCAGGGATGCAGCCCGCAACAGCGGGTGGGTGGCCTCGCCACTCCTCATCGCGCTCGTGTGCATCGAGCTCACCGACATTGCGTTCGCGACGGATTCGATCCCGGCCATCTTCGCGATCACGCGCGTCCCGTTCGTCGTCTTCACGGCGACCATCTTCGCGACGCTCGGCCTTCGCTCGCTGTACTTTCTCGTCGCGGCGGCCATGCGCGGCGTCCACTCGTTCCGTGTGGCGCTTGCGGTCATACTGGCGGTCGTGGCGCTCAAGATGCTGCTGTCTTCGGTCGTGGAGATACCGGCCGCCGTCGTGCTCGCCGTGATCATTGCCGTGCTCGCCATCGCCCGCTTCGCGGGACGATCGCCGCCACGCCCGGGGCAGGCGCGCCCCCGCTCGTGACGCCACCGCCGCCGCCGGGCGGCGGAGGCGTCGCCCCTACCTGCGCTCGATCGCGTCTCGGACGTCGAGGAGAATCTCGAAGTACAGCTGCTCCCGACGGTAGGCGAAGTCCAGGGTGGTCATCTGGGCCTGATCGCCCGACGCTTTCGCGCGGTCGAACGCTTCGCGGTACATGTCGTCGAGATTGGCCAGAATGCGGTCGCGCGAGCGAGACATGCGTAGGGCCTCGAGGGCTCGAAGGGTCAGGCGAGAAGGCTCCACCGGGACCTCCTCCGCCGATGGGTCGGCCGCTGCGAGCAGCCGCTTCGCGGCGCTGCGCAGAAATACGCGGGAGCTGATGGGATTGAGGTCGGCCATTGGGGGGAAAACTACACTGAACGGCGGGGTCAGGGGTCAGGGACCAGGGGTCGGGGAACGACAACCGAAACGACAACGACGGGCGACGCAAAGCGTCGCCCGTACCGGTCCAGGGCCGTTCACCGTGTACAGTGATCGGCCTTCGGTTTGCTCCCTGACCCCTGACCCCTGATCCCCGACCCCGCCGTTTCTGCCCTAATAATCCACTGGCCTCAAATAGCTCTCCCCGATCGCATTCGGGCTAATAATCGCAACGGTCGGGAGGCGGCGCTTCCAGTGCGTGCTCTCGAGGCGGTGGCGGACGAGGTCTACTTCGCGGCCGTCGTAGCCGCGCGCGCGCAGCTCGTCGCTGGTGTAACCGGAAAGCAGCCAATTGAGAATGTCATCTGCCTTGGCGTAGCTGATGCCGAGGTCTGTTTCGTCAGTTTGTCCTTTGACGAGATCGGCGGACGCCGGTTTCTCGATGATGACGTCCGGTACGCCCAGGTGACGCGCCAACGACCACACCTGGGTCTTGAACAAGTCGCCGAGCGGATTCACGGGCGGCGAATCGTCGGCGTGCCAGGTGAAGTAGCCGAAGAGTCGCTCTGTCTTGTTGCCGGTCCCGAGAGGCAGCGCATGGTAGCGCGCCGACAGGTCGAACAACACGATCATGCGCATGCGCGCCATGACGTTACCGCGACGGCCAGGATCTGCCTCGGGCTCGTGCGCGAGATACGCATCGACGGCTTTGGTGATATCCACGACCCGGCTCGTGATACCGAGCGCCTCGATCACGAGCTGCGCATGGGACAGACTGTCAGGACTCGACGTGCAGTAGGGCATGCAGGTACCGATCACGTTCGTTGGGCCGAGCGCGCGCGCCGCGAGGTAGGCCGTCACTGCCGAATCGACACCACCCGAGAGCCCGACGACCGCGCGGGAGAAGCCTCGACGCCCGAACTCATCGCGAATGAATTGGACGAGCCACCGCTCCAGGAGGGGCCCGTCGATCGCCAACGGAGCCGGCCCACCCGCCTGGCACGGTGCACTGCCTGCCGCCGGCGGGGCGGACGGGCGCGCTGGTGCGGCAACCGACCGCGCAACGGGAGCGGCGGCCGGCCGGCCGTCGGCCGTCGGGCCTGCCGATCGAGATAGGGCGCGATCGAGTGCGGTCCGCAGGTCCGGAAGCCCCGTCCGCAAGTCGGCGAGCAGTGGGGCGTCCGCCCGCGCGCGGGCGAGGTCTGCCAGATCGACGGTTGCTGGCAGCAGCGACTCCTCGAAGAGCGGTGCCCGGACCCGAATGTCGCCGGCAGGACCGACGAGCAACGAGCTTCCCCAAAAGGCTTTCCCGCCCTCGGTGCCTACGAGGTTGACATAGGACACGAATACCCCGTGCTCCTCCGCGACCCCGCGGACAGTCCGCTCCCACCGTGCGACCGTCGCCGGCCCCGGGATCCCGTCCTCTCGCGGCCAAGCGCCCCGAGCGGGCGCGGCGGAGGACAGAAAAATGATCTCAGCGCCATCGAGCGCTGCGACGGTGCCCGTCAGGCTGTGCCACGCGTCTTCGCATACGAGGAGCGCGGCACGGCCCCAGCGGGTGTCGAAGGCTCGCAGGTCGTGGCCACGCTCGACGAAGCGCTCTTCGTCGAACAACCCGTATGTCGGCAGGAACATCTTGCGGTGGATATGGTGTATGACCGGGTCCGTAGTGGCTCCCACCGTCGCGTACATCACGCTGTTATACAGCGTGTTCTGCCAGCGCTCGTAGAACCCGATGACGACATCGAGCGTACGACCGGCAGCGACTGCGTCGGGCACACCCGAGCGATACACGGCATCGATGTCGCGCGCCACCTGGGCGGCCGTCCGCGCCAGGTCCCGCGTCCCACCCTCCACGAAGTAGCCGGTCAGCGCGGTCTCCGGGAAATGCAGGATGTCCGGACGTGGTGTGAGGGCGTCGGCACGGGCGAACAGCGGCCCGAGGCGCGCGAGATTGGCCGCAAAATCGCCCTTGCGAGGGTGAAGTTGAGCGAGCGCGATAGTGACGGTGGTCGACATATTGCCAACTGGAAGTTAGCACGATGAGACAGACGACCATACGACGACCGACGACGGCCGCGCGGCTGCGACGGCTGGCTGGCTCGGCGCTCATCGTACTCGCGATGCCGGTGGTGGTGCACCCGCGGCTCACCGCGCAAGGCACACCGCAACCCACGGGCTCGACCGCGCCAGCGGCAACGGGAGCATCGCCCGGCGGAGTCCCGGCTGCGACAATTGCGGCTGCGAACACGCCGTCGACCGGCGAGCCATGGCGCATCGTCGACATGCCCCAGTCGACGCTCGTCTACGGGCGCGATGGCTCGCTGATAGGGGAAATTGGGCGCGAGGTCCGGACGAGCGTGCCGCTCGCCTCGGTGCCTCCGTATGTCCCGCTGGCATTCATCGCCATCGAGGACCGTCGATTCTACCAGCACAACGGCGTGGACGTCATCGGTGTAATCGGCGCCCTGAAGGATCGGTTCATCGGCCGGCGCATGCGCGGCGCGAGCACCATCACCCAACAGCTCGTCGGCAACATGCATCCGGACGTGATCAACCGGCGAGACATGAGCCTCGATCGGAAGCTGCGCGAGCAGGACGCGGCCCGTGAAATGGAGCGGCACTACACCAAAGCGCAAATACTCGAGGCGTATCTCAATTTCATCCCGTTCGGTCATGGATGGTTCGGCATCGACGCGGCGGCGCGGCACTACTTTGGCAAGCCAGCCGGGCGGCTCACGCTGGCAGAAGCCGCGACGCTCGCGGCGCTCCCTCGGTCGGCGCCGTACTACGATCCGATCCGACATCCCGACCGCGCCCGCCTACGTCGCGACCTCGTGCTCCGCGAGATGGCGAATCAAGGCCTCGTCACGTCGGCGGCAGCGAATGCCGCGCGGCGAGAGCCGCTGGTCACGGTGCCCTCGGCCCTCACGGACCCGGCGCCGTACTTCGTCGACGCGGTTCGCGACGAGGCGCTGCAACAAGGCATCCCGGTGGACGCAGGCGGTTACCTGCTCTACACGACACTGGACCCGGCGCTTCAGCGCGCGGCTGTTGCCGCGCTGGACGAGGGGACCGCCGCGGTCGAGGCTCGGCCTGGCTACAAGCATCCAACACTCGCCACCCACCCTCGCGGCGCTGGACCGAACTACCTCGAGGGACTGCTCGTCGCGATGGATCCCAGCAATGGCGAGATCCGGGCGCTCGTCGGTGGTCGCGACTATCAGGACTCGCCATTCGATCGCGCGCTCAAGTCCGTGCGCCAACCTGGGTCTGCCTTCAAGCCCATTGTGTATGCGGCCGCACTTGCGGACAGCATCCCCGCGAACACGCTGGTCGGCGACACGGCGTTGGCGATTCCACTTCCCGATGGCACGATCTATCGGCCCGACGACGCGGACGGCACGTTCCTCGGAACGATGACGCTGCGGGACGCGCTTGTCCGCTCCCGCAACTCCGTCGCGGTCCAACTCGCCCTGCGGCTCGGAATGGATTCGGTTATCGATGTCGCGCGTCGCTTCGGGATTACGACGCCAATTGCCCCGTACCCCTCGAGTGCGATCGGCGCGTCGGGTGTCCGGCCGATCGAGATCGTTACCGCGTATCAGGCATTCGCCACATTCGGGACGATTGCGCAGCCGCAGATGCTGTTGAGAGTGGAAGACCGAACGGACCACGAGATCTGGGCCGCGCACGGCCCCACGACCACGGTGGTGCTGGATTCCAGTGTCGCGTTCATCATGAACGACATGATGCGAGACGTAGTCGACCGCGGAACGGCGTCCGCCATTCGACGCGTTCTGCCGCCGGGAGTGATGGCTGCAGGCAAGACGGGCACGACGAACGACAACACAGACCTCTGGTTCATCGGCTGCACGCCGCACCTGGTTGCTGGTGTCTGGCTCGGTTTCGACGAGCCCAGGACGATCATGCCTGGCGCCGCGGGCGGCTCGTTGGCGGCGCCGATCTGGGCGCAATTCATGACCGCTGCAACGGCTGCAGACACGGTTCCACGCGACAGCGCGGGCGCCGACTCGACCCTCTGGGCGCCGCCTTCAACCCTTGTCTCGGCGGATCTGGATCGCCTCACCGGCGCGCCCGCGGACTCCACGACACCGCCCGACCGTCGCTACACCGAGTACTTCCTGCCCGGCACGGAGCCGGTGTTGTTTGACGCACGAGCGGTGTTTGGCGGCGGGCCGGTGACGGTGTACTGAACGGCGGGTTTGGGGTTTGGGGTAGTGCAACAAACCAAAAGGGCCAGTCGCGACGCGTCGCAACTGGCCCTCTGAGTTGTTGCGGTTACCCCAAACCCCAAACCGCTCTTTATGTCAGCGCCTCCGCCTCTTCCTCCGCAACCTCCATCTCCGTCTTCCGTGTCTGCACGGGGTGCTTGAGCGGGAGGAGTGCGATCGCGAACACCTGGTCGAGTGTCTCCACCGGGTGGAACGTCAGCGTGTCGCGGACCTCCTGTGGGATGTCCTCGATGTCGGCTTCGTTCGCCTTGCGGCAGGATGATCGTCGTGATACCCGCCCGGTGTGCGCCAAGCACCTTTTCCTTCAACCCGCCGATCGGCAAGACGCGACCGCGCAACGTGATCTCGCCGGTCATCGCCACGTCCTTTCGGACTGGGCGGCCCGACATCGCGCTCACCAGCGCCGTCGCCATGGTCACGCCCGCCGAAGGGCCGTCCTTGGGAATCGCGCCCGCCGGGACGTGCACGTGCACTTCGAGGGATCCCAGTCGATCCTCGGGGATCTCGAGTCGCGAGGCGTGCGTCGCCGCGTAGGTCAACGCCGCTCGCGCCGACTCCTTCATTACATCGCCGAGCTGTCCGGTGAGAATCAACGACACGTTGCCGCGCCGCTCACCTGGCTCTCGCCATCCGTGCCGGCACGCCCGTGGTCGAGCCGTCGGATCGCGGCTTCGACGAACATGATGTCGCCGCCCATCGGCGTGTAGTACATCCCGGTCGCGACGCCGACCTCGTTCTGCTCGTTGGCGCGTTCGGGATGAACCTTTGGCCGGCCAAGCAACTCACGTACATCGGCGGCAGTGATCTCCAATGTCGTCGATTCGCCAGCGGCAAGTTTGCGCGCCACTTTGCGAGCGACTGCGCCAACCTGGCGCTCGAGCTGACGGACGCCACTCTCCCGGGTGTACTGAGACACGATGGCCATCACTGCATCGTCGGTGAGCGTGACTCTTCCGATCCGCGAGCCCTGCCTCTTCGAGCTGGCGCGGAATCAGATACTTCTTCGCGATCTCCGCCTTCTCACGCTCGGTGTAGCCCGCGAAATCGACGACCTCCATGCGGTCGAGCAGCGGACCGGGAATGTTCTGGATGAAGTTCGCCGTCGCGATGAACAGCACTTCGCTCAGGTCGAACGGGACACCCAGATAGTGGTCGGTGAACGTGTCGTTCTGCGCGGGGTCGAGCACCTCGAGGAGCGCTGCAGCCGGGTCGCCCTGGAACGACGTCCCGAGCTTGTCGACCTCGTCGAGCAGGAAGACCGGATTCTTGGTGCCAGCCTGCTTCATGCCCTGGATGATTCGACCGGGCATCGCGCCGACATAGGTGCGCCGATGGCCGCGGATGTCCGCCTCGTCACGCGTGCCGCCGAGTGCGACCCGGACGTACTCACGACCGAGCGACCGTGCGATCGACTTGGCGATCGAGGTCTTGCCGACGCCTGGCGGCCCGACGAACAGCAGGATCGGGCCGCGCGCCATCGCGCGCGCCTTGGCTTCCTTCGCGTCGGTGATCTGGCGGTCCTCATCCTCGCCCACGGCGAGCGACGGAGTCGCGTTCTCTTTGCTCGCGCGCAAACGCGCGGCAGGCAGCTCGCCCGTACGCTCGAGCTCGTCTGCGATTTGCTTCGCGCGCAGCTGGCGAACCGCGAGGAACTCCAGCACCCGATCCTTGACGTCCTGCAGCCCATAGTGGTCGTCGTCGAGCACCGTGTTCGGCGTCGCGTGAGGTCGAGCAGGTCATCGGAGCGGGTGTTCCAGGGCAGCTCCGCGATCCACTCGAGATACGTGCGGATCACCTGGGCTTCCATCGATTCGCGTCCGGCGCGCTCGAGCCGACCGAGCTCGCGCTCCACCTCGGCCCGCGCTTCCTTGGGTAGCTCGAGCTTGACCAGCTTCTCTCGAAGCTCGGTCACTTCGCGCGCCTGGTCGTCGTCGCCCAGCTCTTTCTGAATCGCCTTCAGCTGCTCGCGCAAGTACATCTCGCGCTGCCGCTCGCCCAGCTCTTCCTGGACCTGCGACTTGATCTCCTCCTGGGCCTCGAGGAGTCCGATCTGGCGCTGGACATGCACGAGTACCCGACGGAGCCGCTCCTCGACACTCAAGCGTTTCCAGCAGCCCCTGCTTCTCGGCCACGCTGAGCTCGATGTAGCCGGCCACGAGGTCGGCGAAGCGGCCCGGGTCGGTCACCGAATCGAGGACCTGGTGGACGACCTCCTCGGGCAGGCCGCGCCGTTCCCCGAGCTCAACCGCCCGCTCTCGAATCTCCTTGTGGAGTGCCTCGAAAGCAGGATCGTGCTCGTTGACCGGGCTCATCTCCTCCGTCGGGATGATCACGGCGGCGAGGTAGCCCTCGGAAGTGGTGTATTGGAGCGCGGTGGCGCGCTGCTCGCCTTGCAGGAGCAGCTGCACGCCGCCGAGACCGCGCTGGATCTGGCCGATGCGGGCGATAACGCCCATGGAGTACAGGATCTCGGGCGTGGGCTCGTCGGTGTTGTCGCGCTGGGCGACGGCGAACACAAGCCGGTCGCCTTTGAGGGCCGCCTCGATCGCCCGCAGCGTGCCCGGACGGCCGGCCGCAATTGGCGCCGTGAGTCCGGGGAAGATCACTGTCCCGCGCAAAGGCAGGACTGGGAGTGTCTGACGTTGAGCCATTGTCTGCAACCTTCGAGCAGAAAAGGAATGAGGGGGGCGCGCCCTGCGGGGGCCCCCGGGACGGTACATTCACTTTCCCCAGTTGCACGACTGGTTCCGCAGGAGTTACGCCAGGACGGCGGGATTCGAGGGGCCGGGCCGCCGTCGTGACACGACTGGAACCGCCAGGACGGCGGTTTTGCAGCCGATGCCGCTGTCGTGCCGATCCGTCCGTGCCTGCGATACCTCTTCCTGCGTGTTATCGTTTGGGGATATGCCGGATCCGGTTGCGTCCGCCGCCGACACGGAACTGCTCGCGCGGGTGGAACAAGTGTTGGCGCCGACGTTTGAACTCGATCACGAGATCGGTCGGGGCGGCATGGGCATCGTGTATCTGGCACGCGACAGTCGGCTCAAACGCCCGGTCGCCATCAAAGTCTTGCCGCCAGAGCTGGCGTTTCGGTCAGACATCCGGTCCCGTTTCCTGCGGGAGGCCGAGACCGCGGCACAACTATCCCACGCCAATATCGTTCCGATCTTTACCGTCGACGAGCGCGGCGGCCTGGTGTTCTTCGTCATGGGGTATGTCGAGGGAGAAACGCTCGCGCAGCGAATGCAGCGAGATGGCCTCATCCCCCCGGCGGAAACGCGCCGCCTGCTGACCGAGGTCGCGTCCGCCCTTGCGTACGCGCATTCCCGCGGTGTCATCCATCGCGATATCAAGCCCGACAACATTCTTCTGTCGTCCGACGGCGGTCGGGCGATGGTGACGGATTTCGGAATTGCGCGCGCGGTCAGCGCTGGATCGGGCGACTCACGGTTGACGGCAACGGGTGTAGCGATCGGCACCCCGGCCTACATGAGCCCGGAGCAGTGCGCCGGCGACAAGGAAATTGACGGTCGCAGCGACCTCTATTCTCTGGGAGTCGTTGCCTATCAAATGTTGTGCGGGAGCCTGCCCTTTAGCGGGACGGGCACCGGCGCGTTGCTGGTCAAGCATCTCGTCTGAAAAGCCGGTGCCTGTTACGGATCGCGCACCGGACGTTCCGGCGTGGCTCGGCCGTATCACGATGCGGTTGCTCGAGAAACAGCCTGGGGACCGTTTCGGCGACGCGACCGCGCTCGTGCGCGCGCTCGAGCAAGGTGACACGGGATTTATCCCACCAGTCGCACCCACTCCGTCGGTGCCATACCCGGTGCCTCCGTCAGGTACACAGGACCGTGCGATGTGGGCGCCACCTGCGGCACCGCTTCCCATCGCACCGCCGGTGGCTGGCGCGATGTCGTTTGGGGCCGCGCAACCACAGGGATCGGGGCTCGCCAGCGGCGCGCCCGTATCGGAAATCGAGCGGGCTCGTTGGGACGCCGCGCCTGTCAAACGATTTCGTCGCAGCCTCACTCGCTGGGGCGCTATCGGCGGCTTTCTGACTGTCGCATCTGTCGTCACAGCCAGCAGCGACTTGATGACGTTCGTCATCATCATCGGTGCGGTGCTTGCGCTCAAGTATGGCAAGCTTTGGAGCAATGGCTACAACTGGCGCGACGTGTTCAAGCAGCCCAGCGATCGGTTGTTCTTCGACGTCGCGGCCGAATCGATCGACAATGCGCGAGGCCTGTTCGACAAGAACAAACGCGCCGAAGTGCGGGCACGCCTGCGTCGCGGCGCCGGACGGAATGCGCAACTCCAGGCCGCGGCGGCCGCAGGTCCGCTCGCGATGCCGGTGGCGCCAATGCCGCCCGCCGCGCCCATGAGTCCACCGCCTCCGGCCGCTGCACCCCCCGCGCCCCTAATCACGACTCCTCAGGACGATGGGAGCACGCTCGCGCCCGCGGAGGTGTTGAACAGCCGCCATGGCGCCATCGTGCGGCGTGCGGCGGGCGACGGCGCGGCGGTGCGTCAAGAGGTCGGGCGTCTCGGAGCAGCGGATCGCGCGTTGTTACCGGACGTCGTCGGGGTCGTGGAGGCGCTCGTCAAACGCATCGCGTCGCTCGCGACGGCCCTGCATCGGTTGGACGGCGACCTCGCTCCCGACGCGTTGCCGGAGCTCGATAAGCAGATCGCCGCTGCCGAAGGATCGGCCGCTACTCCAGATCGCGAGCGGAAGCTCGGCCTGTTGCGTCGTCAACGAGCAACGTTACAGGACCTGGCCGATCGGCGCGCGATGTTATCGGCCCAGCTCGAGAACGCGGGGATCGTGCTCCGCAACATTCGATTGGATCTCGTCCGACTGCGCTCGGCCGGGGTCCAGTCGGCGATCGACGACGTGGCGACAGCGACGCAGGAAGCGCGTGCCTTGTCACGTGAGATTGCGCACGTCTTGAACGCGGCGGAAGAGCTCAAGAGCGTGTGAACGGGGCCGGGCACACGCTTGCCGCGGTGTGCACGGTCGCGGCGGCAATCGCGCAGGGCATCGCATCGCGCGACACGACGCGCTCTTCTCCGCCGGCGCGCGTCCAGCGGACGTGGGCCGCGCCGGTGCCGGATTCCCTCGCGCGGGCGCCCGCGCCCCTCATGACCACGCCGCCGGTTGTGCACGGCCTCTACGTCAATCGTTGGGCTGCGATCGGAACCAAGGTGTGGCAGCTCATTGATCTCGCGAAGCGGACCGGGATCAACGCGTTCGTCATCGACGTGAAGGATGACCGCGGGTTCGTGCTGTACCGCTCGCGCGTGCCGCTCGCCCACGCCATCGGTGCCGACACCGTGCGTCCCCTCACTGGGGCGCATCTTCGCGCGCTGCTGGACACGCTGCGCCTGCACGGGATCTATCCGATCGCGCGCATCGTCGTGGCCAAAGACCCGCTGCTCGCGGAGCAACGGCCCGCATGGGCGATTCGAAGCCGGCGCGATCCGAGCGTCGCGTGGCGTGACCGCCAAGGCCGCCCATGGGTGGATGCCAACCAGCGTGGCGTCTGGCAATACGCGGTCGATCTGGCGCGCGAGGCGATTGACGCGGGTTTCAGCGAGGTGCAGCTCGACTACGTCCGATTTCCGGACGACAAGCACCTGATGCGCGAGGCCGTGTTTCCGCTCGCCAACGGTCGGACGCGGGCTGCGGTCATCCGCGAGCAGCTGGGCTTTGTGCACTCCGCGCTCGCGCCTCTTGGCGTGCCGGTGACCGCGGACGTGTTTGGACTCACGGCGTCCGATACGACCGACATGGGCATCGGGCAGCGGTGGGAAATGTTCGTGGATCAGGTGGACGTGGTCCTGCCGATGAGTTACCCCTCGCACTACGCACCCGGGACGTATCACCTAGCGAACCCGAACGCGCACCCCTACGCCGTGATCGATCATACGCTGAAGGATGCCGCGCGCCGGAGCGCCAAGGTGCCAGGGTCGGCCACACTCCGCCCCTGGTATCAGGACTTTACCCTGGGCCCCCCCCACTACACCCCGGATCTGGTGCGGGCCCAGATCCAGGCGGGCTACGACAACGGCGTGCGCAGTTGGCTGCTGTGGAATCCAGGAAGTCGATACGGGGCGGAGGAACTGGAAGAGCGCGGGCGCGACGGGCGCTAAAGCGCCCGCCGCATATCGCCCCGACGGCGGCAATTTGCGATGTCCATCACATTCGTGCTGGACAAAACCATCACAAAATGATAGTCGCGCCGACCCACGTAACTGCTTTCTCGTGGGCGGGTTAAATGCGGTGCGACATTCGGGGCACCCGAGCGGCCATCGGCTTGCACTAAGGCTGGGGGCTCGCCCGGCGCTCGTAGGCCGGTCCTCCCTGACGACTCGGAGCATGTTATGACCGATAAGCGATCGGAAGGACACACCGATAAGCGATCGGAAGGACACCTCGACGACAGCGGCGCACCGCTAGTCCTCTGGCCCGCCCGCACCACCCCAGCGACGCCACTGTTCGGAGTTCGCGTTCGACCCGTACCTCACGCCGATCTCCACCTCTTGAAGGGAGAGGAGGTCGCGGCGGAGGCTCGCGTGACGACCCCAGAACCCGTGCTCCGACCTCGGGTTTGGGACTTTCGACCCGGACTCGATTTTGTCCTGGGCGAGACGCTGCGTCGTGACCCGCTCGGGGTGACGTACCGCGCGCGCGACGTGAGTGGCGGGCGGGATGTTGCGGTCATGTTGTGCCATGCGGCAGCAACGCCAAGTGCGACGGCGGTCGACCGCTTCCAGGATGCGATGCTCATGGCAACCGTCGAGCATCCCGCGATCCTTCCGACGCATCGTGTGGGGCGCTGGCGGTCCCAGGTCGCAGTGGAACGGCGGCTCGTCTACGCTCCGACACTTGGCGAGGCGCTGCCGCGGGGCGTGCGCTGCGACCTCGCGCGCGCCCTCGAGGTGCTGCGGCCGATCGCCGCCGCGCTGGACGTGGCGCACGGCACGGGGGTCGTCCACGGCGACCTGCGGCCGGAGGCCATTCTGGTGACGAAGACCTCGGGGCCGCTGTTGGTGGGCTGTGGGGTCGCTGAAGGCCTCGACTTGAGCGGCGTGCTCGTCGCCACGTTGGAGCGACGCACGGAGTGGGCGTGGGGATGGCTCGAGGCCGCAGCGCCCTATCTTGCGCCGGAGCGGTGGCACGGCGGGACTCTGGACAGCCGCAGCGACCAATATGCGCTCGCGGTCATCGCATTCCGGATCCTCACTGGTGATCTGCCATTCGCGGCGGAGCACGTCGCGCGGCTGGCGGAAATGCATCGGTTCGCCGTAATCCCGCGTGCGTCGGGGTTCCGCCCCGAGCTGCCGCCCAGCGTAGACGTAGCGATTACCCGCGCGCTGGCCAAGGTCGCCGCCGAACGGTTTACGACGATGACCGCCTTCGTCGATACGCTCGCGGGGCATCCGGTGCGTGGGCGGGTACTCACCGATCCGGGCCGAACGCGCGTTTTCCCCGAGCGGGTACTGCCAACGCCTGGTTCGGGGGAGCAGAGTCGATCAGGCCGACCCGTCCTGCTCGTCATGGCCATCGCGTGCGTCGTCGCGCTCGGTGCCGTGATTACGCTGATGCTTCGGCGGTGAGCAGTGCGCCGAGTGCCGCGGCCACTTGTTCGGGTGATTCTTCAGGAGAAAAGTGACCGCCGGCGACCTCGAGAAAACTCGACCCCGCCAGGCGTGCGCAGAGTTGCTGGCCCGCTGACGGGGGCACGAGCACATCGCCGTGTCCGCACACAATGGCGACCGGGCGACTCGACGCCGAGACGAGCCGTGACAACTCCGCGGCCTCCGCTTGCGTCCGCTCGCCGGCCGTCAGCGCACGCAGATGGGCCAGCATGGCGGCTGCTCCCTTGGAGCCGCGAAACGGCCGGAGGTACCGATCGACGGCGGGCCCGTGGGCGGCGGCGTCCGCGTAGAGACGCACCACGCGCCGGCGGAGCGTCGCGAGGAGCATGCGGGAGGGAAGCGCACGCAGCATCGGGATGACCGTCCGCAGGACTGATGAGTGCGCGCCACCGCCCGACAGGTCCGTGACCGGGTTCACCAAAGCGAGACGACCAATCCGGTCTGAGTCCGTCGCGCACATCTCGAGTGCGATGCTGGCTCCGATGCCATGACCGGCGGCGGTGACCCGCTGGATACCTAGCACGTCGAGCAGACGTATCAAACGCCGCGCGTGGCCAGCGACGGACAGATCGCTGCCTGGTCTGCCCGATTGCGGGGGATCGCTACGGCCAAAGCCGAGCAAATCCGGTACGACGACGCGGTAACCCGGGGGAACCAATGGCACGGTACGCGACCAGAGGAACGACGAGGTCGGGAATCCGTGCACGAGCAGCAGCGGCTCACCCGCTCCTCGGGTGCCGCCAGCGTAGTAGTACAGCCGTGCTCCGCCAACATCGATGAATTCGCCCCGCACGACCGTTCTGACCTCTAGCGAGCGGCTGCAAGAATATGCTAAAGTTACGCGTGACCGTGCCTCCCCCTAGCTCATCCTCTTCCGCGTCACAGCCTCCAGCCGGTCCGACCCCTCCACCTGCAGCAGTCGCGGCACAGCCCACGCCTGTGCCGCCCGGTCCCGCGCCGCTACCGCCCCCACCGGCGGGCCCAGTCCAATTTGGACTAGACTGGCTGCTGATCCATGGATCGCCCCCGGTGCAATACCGGGCGATGGTCGACGTCGCCCGCCTGGCTCCTCCTCGCGCCGGGGATCTGCCCTACGCGTGGGCGCCGGCGCTCAGGCTCGCGATGACACAGCAGGCGGATGGCCGGTGGGGGAAAACGATGCTCGGCGTCCCGTCGGTGCGCGCCGAGCACTACGAAGGTGTCGGGACGATATCGGCCGTGCGGCGGCTGTTGGAATACGGCTGGGATCGTGAGTCGCCGCCGCTCGTCCGCGTGCGCCGTCTGCTCTTCCGCATGCTCGCCGAAGACGATGATCCCGCGTACCTGTTCGAGTTTGCGGTCAAAAGCAAAGCGGAGGAGGAGGCCGCCCGGCGAGGACGCGCGATCCTCCGCGAGGCGGCCGCGAGCGCCCTCGCGCAGGCAGGCTATGAGGGAGATCCTCGGTTGCGGGGTGCCGCCCGGCGTATCCTCGACCGGATCAACGCCTACCTGAAGTCGCCGATGGCGCAGAAGCCGTGGGTGCGCGTCGGCAATCGGCAGGTGCTCGCGCACGAAGCCAGTCCGCCATCGATCTTCGCGCTGACAATGCTCGCCTACATGCCGTTCTTCCGCAGCGAGCATCACGAGCACGTGGAGCGGCTGTACACGTTTCTGACGCAGCCGTTGCCGCGCCAAGAGTCTGCGCAGCTCATTGGGGGCGCGATCGTGGCACAACCTCAGCTCGTGCTGGGAGACCTGCTCCCGCATCGAAATGCGGTCGATGCTGATGTCCCGGCGGCACTGATGTGGCTCGAGCTCATGGCGCGGCTTGGCTTTCTGCGCCGCAACGAGAACTGGTCGAAGCTCCTCGACCGATTTGTCGACGATTGCGACCGCAGTGGCGTCTGGCACCCGCACAAGGGCATGGCGATGCCACGGACGGCGAGCCCCTACGTCTGGCCGATGTTTCCCCTCGAGGAGCCGGGTGCCGGCGAGGAACGCTGGGCCGATGTGACTCTGCGGATCGGCGTCATCGCTCGCGCCGCGGGTCGGACGATCGAGCTGGCATAGGGGCGCGGGAGTCAGCGGACGGGGGCGCGGGGACCAACACGACGAACAACACCGGATTAATGACGCCGACGCCACAGTGGGCGGCCTGAAGGCCGCCCCTACATGGCGGCGGGCCGGTGAGAGATCCGGGCGCCCATCGGGCGCACGCCAGCGATGTCGACGAATTCCGATCTGGCGCCGCCCGCAGCAACATGTAGGGGCGGGCTTCAGCCCGCCCGGGCTAACCCGGTCGCCGTTGCTGGACCCTGACCCCTACAACCCGACCCCTGCTGTTCCGCCCTTTGGATCGTCATAAAAGGGAGCTACGTTACACAGACGGGACTGCAGCGGCCGCCAAGCGGGCGATCCGCCCCCGTGGAGCCGATTCCTACCCGCGTGAGGACATTGGCTCGAGCAAGGTGCCAAATTCTCACAGTGTCATGGAATCGACAATAGAAGACGGAACGATCTCGTTCGCCGAGCTGGGCCTCATGCCCGAGCTCCTCGCAGCGGTGCGCGACGCCGGTTACGCACACCCCACGCCGATCCAGCGGGACGCGATCCCGCTCGCCCTCAAAGGACGCGACCTGATCGGGCTCGCACAGACCGGTACCGGCAAGACCGCCGCGTTCACCTTACCCATTCTGCAGCGCTTGGTCGGCGGACCGCGGCGCACGCGCGTGCTCGTGCTGACGCCGACGCGTGAGCTCGCGGCCCAGGTCGAAGAGAGCTTCCTGAAATACGGTCGGCACACACAGATCGCGATCACAGCCGTATACGGCGGTGTGCCGATCGATCCGCAAGAGCGCGCCCTCAGGCGCGGCGTGGATGTGATCGTGGCGACGCCGGGGCGCTTACTCGACCATCTGGAACGACAGAACGTCGCGCTCGACGATCTCGAGGTGCTCGTCCTGGACGAGGCGGATCGTATGCTCGACATGGGGTTTGCGCCGCAAATCAATCGGGTCGTGGCGCAAGTGTCGCCGTACCGGCAGACGCTGCTCTTCAGCGCGACGATGCCTGCCGAGGTCGAGGCCCTGGCGCGCAAATACCTGCGGAAGCCGCTCGTCGTGCAGGTCGGCCGACGCTCAGAGGCAGCAGATACCGTTGCGCACGCGGTGTATCCTGTGCCCCGCGATCGCAAGAGCGCCTTGCTTGTGGAGTTGCTGCGGAAGGACGGGATGGACTCTGTGTTGATTTTCACACGCACCAAGCATGGCGCTGATCGAGTGGTCCGGCACCTGGAGCGTGCGGGGATTGCCGCGACGGCGCTGCATGCGGACAAGACGCAGTCGCAGCGGACGCGGGCGCTGGATGAGTTCCGCAACGGCGGGATTCGCGTACTCGTTGCAACGGACATCGCCCAACGTGGGCTCGACGTCTCGGGAATCACGCATGTGATCAACTACGATGTGCCGCAGCAGGCCGAGGACTACGTGCACCGCATCGGCCGAACGGGGCGCGCGGCACAGACGGGCGACGCGTTCACGTTCATGTCCACGGACGAGATCGCAATGGTGCGCACGATCGAGCGGATGCTCGGCCAACCCATTCCACGTATTTCGGTGCCCGGGTACGACTTCGGTACCGTTGCGGCCGACTGACAACTCGAACGAGCAGGAGCTTCTGGTGACGATCACGATCGAATACTGCGTCGTCTGAAACTACACGCCCCGGGCTACCAGTTTGGCGGCCGAGATCCGCGCGCAATTTCCCGACGCGGAGGTGAAGTTGATCCCGTCGAAAGGCGGACGGTTTGAAGTGCTGCGCGACGGGGTGCCGGTGTTCGAGAAATCGAAGCTTGGGCGGCACGCGCAGCCGGGGGAGATCGTGAAGCTCCTGGGCTAACGGTCCCGGCCCAAGATGCCGACGATGCACTCTAACTACTGTTGCCACTTACATTTGGGCAGTCATATCGCCTCCGTCGGCCACGGCTGAGTGTGGCATTTGGCCCGTCTCGGGGCTACCGTATGCCCCTCCAAAGGGGTCGAGTGGACCGCACCCCCCGTTTTGGGGTATCGAGACCGATGCACCCGCGCAGGAGCGCACGAGCTGTCCGGCCTGCACAGGCACCCTGTCATGCCGGTACCCGCCTCATTGTTGTGGTGGCGGTCGGCTGCGCGTTGCTGGGAAGTGGCGCCCCGCTCTCGGGGCAAGCGACCGCCGTGCGGGTCACACCTGATGGCGCCAATGGGCAGCCCAGCGTCCAACGCTCCTCGAGCGGGCGGGGCTACGGGCCGCCGGGGTCGCTTGGTCGCGACGCGTCCAGCGCAGCCATCCCCGCCCAAGTATGCGCCACCTGGCGGCATGTGTCGGGTCTGGGTACAAGGAGTGCCTCCAGCGCAGCAGCCGGCGCCGACACAATGCGCCAAGGCGGTGCGCGTGCACTCGCCGAACTCGCAAGTCGTGTTTGGCCCCTCGCGTTCCGGCACGGTGGTGCCCGCGCCACAACCGCATCCTGGCGTCGTGGGTGTGGGTGGTGAGCATGTCGGCGCCGAGAGCGCACCACTGCCACATCCTGACCCAATCGGGGAGTCAGGCCCGGCGAAGACGACAAGTCCGGAAGCGCCGGCGAAGGATCCCGTCAATACGACTCCGCACGGATCGACCACGCATCACAACCCGCCTCCGCCACATATCCCGCACATCGCCGCACGACCGCACCGCTGAGCACCGTACGTGATCCGTCGTGATGTCGTCGACCGGTATCTCCCGCCGGATCATGACGCGTTCATTGCTGCAGAGCCGCCGACCGGTCGGTTGATCGTCATCGCGCCGACTCGTGCGGCGTGCGAGACTATCGAGCTCGCGATGGGACTCCATCTGGACACGTTTCTGGAACGCGCGCACGGTGCGCAACTGCGCGAGCTCGCATCCGCCGGTCGTGGCTTCGGCATTGTCGCCGGGACCGGCACGGGAAAGACGTTGGCGATCCGGCCGATGGCCGAAGTCATCCTGCGAGGCGTACCGCTCCGCGTAGGTGTCGTCAATCGTGAGCGGGAAGCCACTCCCGAGACTCCGACGTGGAACGTCATCATCGTCACCACTGGCATCGCGCGGCGCTGGTTCCAGGACGGTGACATTCTGCCGAGCGACACCCTCGTCGTCGACGAGATCCATCAAACATCGGCGGAGTTGGAGTTGTGTCTCGCCCTTGGCAAACGGACGGGCTGTCGGTTCATCTGGCTGTCCGCCACGGTGGACCCACGTTTCTACGCGCGATACTTGAACTCCGCCGCTGTCATCGAGAGCTCGGTATTCGATCCTGCGAAAGCGGCCACAGTCCAGGTCGTGCGCAAAGATCCGCTGGAATTCCTCGACGATCGGTTTCTGCGCGACGTCGTGCGCGGCGGGCACGGAGTCGGCGTGTTCCTGCCGACACGAGCTGCAGTCGAGGAGGCCGCTCGGACGGTCGCCACCCGCTTCCCGAGCATCACAGCGGCGTTCTACCACGGCGGCGAGCCCATTCGTGTGATTCGCCCATTCCTCGAGGGAACGGCAGCGGGGCCGTATCTCCTCGCGATGACCGCAGCGGGCCAGAGCGCTCTCAACGTGCATGGCCTCGATACGGTGGTGATCGACGACACACGATTCGCCAACATCATCGAGCAGGGGCGCAACGTGCTGACCCGAGTGCATCTCGGATCCAACGAGATACTGCAAATGGCGGGTCGGGTCCACGGTCGTGTGTCTGGTGGACGGGTCTTTGTTCTCTCGGACCGCGACATCGATTTCGCCTCGCTTCGTCCGCAAGAGCCCGAGTTCCAGCTGGCCGGCGACTCCGAGCGCGTCGCGCTGAGTTGCGCGAGTCTCGGGGTGCGGGCGGACGATCTCGATCTGCCCGTGCCTCTGGACCGAGCGGCCTATCGCCGTGCGGTGGCGATGTTGGAGGGGCGCGGCATCATCGAGCCAGAGACGGGTCGCTTAACGGCCTATGGCCGGGTGGTCGAGGCACTGCCCGTCGATCGGCCGTGGGGCGAGCTCATTGTCAATGCGGATGAATCGCTGCTACCCTATGTCGCGGTCATGAGCGCCATCGAGTCGCTCCATCGCATGACGCGCGAGGAGCGAGACCTGGGCGGCCTGATCGTGCGGGGCAGCGATCACCTGACTGCCTTCAACGTGTATGCTGAGGCGTTTGCGCGCTGCGGATACGTCGGCGAGGTGTATGGTCTCGCGCGGCACCTGTTCGACGAACGCGTCGAGACGTGGGCAGAGCACCGCGGCGTACTGGTCAAAGCCCTCGAGGACGCCGCTCTTGCGACGGCCAGCGTATATCGAAGCGTGGGTGTGCCGTTGCCGGCGACGCTGCCCCAGGCGCATGACCGCGTGCGGCGAGCGTTCGTAGAGTTGCTCGCCGAAACGATGCCGCTCGATCTGGTCATTGACGAAGAGACGGTTGACGGGGAGCCCGCGCGGGTGTCGCGCTCCAGCGTGTGCGGCAGCTGGGGAGCAGTTGCTGGAACGCTGCGGTACTTCGCGGATCGGTGGGGCGTGCCGCGGGCTGCTATCGAGGGCACGCAGATCCCGATGGACGTCATTCACAAGTACGCGACGCGTACTGGGGGGACGCTCGTCTACGATCCGGTTCGGCGCGGACACCCCTACGCGATGGAATATCGCGTCGTCTACCGCGGCTTCGAGCTCGAGCGCGAGCGCGAGGCGACTGAGGAGACACCATCGCCGGCGGTCGCCGCTCAACTCAGGCGCGAGTATCAGGCTGCGAGCCGGCAAGCCCGCGAGCGGAACCGGTCCAGCCGACGCGGACGCGCCTTCCAAGGGAAGCGGCGCCGGAAGCGATAGGGACCCACCTCGCATTCGGCCGGTGGCGCCAATCATGCAGGGGCGAGCACTGGGGTCGAGGTTGGCGATGTCGCATAATGTTGCTGCACTGTCCCGAGACGAGCTTGAGCTGGCTCGGCGTCTCCTGGACAAAGCGCCCGCGATGCTGGCGTATTGGGGCGCGGATTTGCGCTGCCGGTTTGCCAACCACGCATACGAGCGGTGGTTCGGTGCATCCCCCGGAGAGCTCGTCGGGAAGCACGCGAGGGACGTGCTGGGGCCCACACTGTACGAGCAAAACCTTGCGTGCATGGAGGGTGCGCTGCGCGGCGAACCGCAAGAGTTCGAACGCGAGCTGCGTAATCCCTTGGGGGGACCATCGCGTTACAGCCTGGCCAACTACGCCCCCGATATCGTCGAGGGCACGGTGCGCGGATTCGTGGCTCTCGTCACCGACATTTCGGAGATTCAACGCGCCAGGGTAGCGCTGGAGGAGTCCGAAGCCCGATTCTCGGGCATCGTCTCGACCTCTGCCGACGCGATCATTCTCGCTTGACGCGGATCAGCGAATCGTGCTGTTCAACCGAAGCGCCCAGAAGACATTCGGATGGATGGCGTCGGAGGCGGTCGGCCAGTCGTTCGACATCCTCGTTCCAGAGCGCTTCCGTGGGGAGTACCACGAGTACCTGCGGTGGTTTGCGAACAGCGAGATCGAGGGGCCGCGTGCGGGTGCGGGAAGCCCTTCGCTCATCGGCGTGCGCAAAAACCGGAAAGAGTTCCCGGCAGAGGTGTCGCTGTCGAAACTCAGAATGGGCGGCACGGTCATCCTGACTGCGGCACTGCGCGATATCAGCGAACGAAAGCGAAGAGAGGACGAGAGTCAGGCGACGAACGTCAAGCTGCGTGAGTCTGAGGAGCGGTTTCGCCTGACATTCGAAGAGGCGCCGATCGGCATGGCGTTGGTAGCGCCGGACGGTCGATTCGTTCGGGTCAATCACGCGCTGTGCGAGATCCTGGGCTACACGGCGCGTGAAATGATGGGCCTCACCTTCCAGGCCATCACCCACCCCGATGACGTCGATGCCGATGTGGCGGTGGCCGGCCAGCTCAACCGCGGAGAGGTCTCGCGCTACCACCGGGAAAAACGCTATATCCGCAAGGACGGCAGCGTCGTGGACATCATGCTCAGTGTGTCAATTGCTCGCGATCGTGATGGTGCGCCCCTCCACCACATCGCGCAAATCGAAGACATCACCGAACGCAAGCGGTTGGAGAACGCACTGCGTCTTGCGGAAGCGAAGAGTTCAGGGATTCTCTCGATTTCGGCTGATGCGATCATCTCGATTGACGGGCACCAGCGGATTACGATGTTCAACGAAGGCGCCGAAAAGACGTTCGGGTACACGCGCGCAGAGGCTATCGGCATGCCTCTGGAGCAGTTGATTCCCGAACGCTTCCGAGCAGCCCACCGAGAGCACGTCGACGCGTTTGCCAGCGGGCCGCAGTCTGCCCGGCGCATGGGCGGGCGCAAGGCAGACATTTTTGGCCTCCGGAAAAACGGCGAGGAATTTCCCGCCAACGCCGCAATCTCCAAGCTCGCCATCGACGGAGCTTCTGTTGTGACGGTCGCACTCCGCGACGCGACCGAGCAAAAGCGAGTCGAGAACGAGCAGCGGTTCCTTGCGCAGATAGGCCCGGTGCTCGCGAGCAGCCTTTCGTACGAAGACACCCTGACCGAAGTGGCGGAGCTGGCCGTCCGCGACCTGGCGGACATTTGCCTCGTCGAGGTCGTCGAAGAGACCGGAGACATCGGGTGGGTCAGGGTCGCGAGTCGAGATCGCTCCAAGCTATGGCTCACCAGCGCGCTCGAGGGGTCGAGGCTCAACGGGAGCCGAACACGACTGTTTCCAACCGTCCTGGAGAGGAAATGCGCGGTTCTCATGCGCCGGCCCACGGTCCAGGCGATGGTCTCGCTCGCCGGCAACGAACAACAGGGGCAAGCCCTGGTCGCGGCTGGAGTAAGAACGGTGGTGGTGGCGCCGCTCGTCGCCGGAGAGAAGCTCCTCGGAGCGATCGCCTTCATGGGATCCGCAGGCTCGGGGGGCTACGGGCCGGCGGACCTTCGATTAGCCGAGGAGGTCGCGCACCGAGCCGCAGTGTCGGTCGAGAACGCCCTGCTGTATCGGGCCGCTCGAAGAGCGACGCAGGCGCGAGATGATGTGCTGGCCATTGTCGCTCATGACCTTCGGAACCCCCTCAATACCATCGTCATGGCGGCGGGTTCCCTCGGACCACCGCATGGTGAGCCCGAACGCCGGTCGGATCGCCCGGGAATGTTCATCGAACGCGCCGCAACACGCATGAATCGTCTGATCGAAGATATCCTGGACGTCTCCAGTATCGACGCGGGGCAGCTCTCCATGGAGTTGGGTGAGGTTGCCCCGAGAGAGATCATTGCCGAGGCCATCGAGTCTCAACAGCCGATTGCGGCGGCCGCGTCGCTCGAGCTGCGACAAGATGTCTCAGCGCGGCTCCCCGTCATCACGGCCAATCACGACCGGCTTCTGCAAGTCTTCGAGAACTTGATTGGGAATGCGATCAAATTCACGGAGCGCGGCGGATACATCACGCTCGGCGCGGCGCCGAGGGCGGGCGAGGTGCTCTTCTGGGTGAGGGACACGGGGTGCGGCATCGCGGAGGAGGAGTTGCCTCACGTGTTCGATCGATTCTGGCAGGGCAAACGACAGCAGGGACGCGGCGGAGGTCTCGGCCTGCCGATCGTCAAGGGAATCATCGACGCACACCAGGGGCGTGTCTGGGTGCAGAGCAGGCCGGGCCATGGGAGCACGTGCTTCTTCACGATTCCGACCGCAGGTGCGTCGGAGGTGCCCGAAACACGGGTGGGCGCGCCCGACGTATCGGTGTCCTGATCCCTCAGCTCTTCGCGATCATCCACCGCACGCGCTCGCGCGCCGTGATGCGCGCGACCGGATACGGTGAGTGGGGCGAGGTGCCGTCCGCGCGCACGTGTTCGATGATGGGCCGCTTGTCGGCGCCAGCTGCGAGGATCAGCGTCTCGAGTGCCGCATTCGAGCACAGGATACGTCAGGGTGACGCGCGCGCGCGTTGTCGTCACATCCGACGGTGCCTCCGCCGGCACGGCCCATCGCGCGCGCTCGTCGAGCGCGGGGCTGCCCGGGAATAATGACGCGGTGTGCCCGTCCGTGCCGACGCCGAGCAAGACGACATCAAAGGTCACGGGATCCAGCCCGGGGAAGGCCGTGTGGAGCAGCGCATCGTACTCTTGTGCTGCTACCTTGGCTCCTCGTTCCCCAGCGATCCGGTAGGTCCGCGCTTCGAGACCAGGGACGTGGGCCAGCAGGCTCTCGCGCGCCATCCCGTAGTTGCTGTCGGGATTGGTCGGCGGTACACACCGCTCGTCACCAAAAAACAGCTGTGAGAGCGACCACGGGATGCGAGTGCGATAGTCCGTCGCCAGGAGGCGATAGAGTGTGCGCGGCGTCGAGCCACCGGACAGGGCGAGGGCGAAACGCCCGCGCGAAGCGACGGCGCGATGGGCCGCGACCTCAATCGCGTCCGCTGCCGCCCGACTCAACGCGTTCGCATCGGCGTAGTCCGTGAAGTCCTCTTGCATCAGGCGGCAGCGCCCGCTTCCTCCAGCGTCCGATGCGACTCCGTTCCCTCTCGCGGCTCGCGATCGGGAACCACGATGCCCGCTTCGGCTGGACCCCACGTCCCGGCCGCATAGGGGAAAGGCGGCGTCGGTAGATCGAGCAGTGGCGTGTACATCCGCCACGACGTCTCGACTTCATCGGCGTGGACGAACAGCGTCTGGTCACCGCGCAGGAGATCGAGCAGCAGCGTCTGGTACGCCTCGGGCAGTGTCTTGAACTCCTCGTCGTACGCGAAATGCAGGGTCAGGCGTTGCAGACGGAACGGATCGCCCGGCGCCTTGACATCGAAGAAGAGCAGAAAGCCTTCGTTCGGCTGCACCGTGATCACGAGCGTGTTCGCCTGAGGTGACGCACTGGCGACCGAGCGGAACATCCAGACCGGTGCCTTGCGGAAGCGCACGCGGATCTCCGTGAGGCGGCGGGCCATTCGCTTGCCCGTGCGGAGGTAGAACGGCACGCCTTGCCAGCGCCAGTTGTCCACGCAGATGCGCAGCGCCGCGAACGTTGGAGTCGTCGACGTGGGCGAGACTCCGGGCTCTTCACGATACCCAGGTACTGGCTTGCCGCCGATTTTCCCTGCGGTGTACTGGCCAAAGACGGCATCCATCGGCCCGATGGCAGCGATCGAACGGAGCGCCTTCACCTTCTCTTCGCGAATAGCTCCGGCTTCGAACGCGGTCGGAACCTCCATGGCAACGAGCGCGAGCAACTGCGTCAGGTGGCTCTGCACCATGTCGCGCAGCGCGCCCGCCTGCTCGTAGTAGGCGGCCCGTTGCTCGACACCAAGCTCCTCGGCGACGGTGATCTCGACGCTCTCGATATGATCACGGTTCCACAGCGACTCGAACATCGCGTTCGCAAAGCGGAACACGAGGAGATTCTGAACGGTCTCTTTGCCGAGATAGTGGTCGATGCGGTAGACCTGTGATTCATCGAAGAACTGGTGCAGCAGGCGATTGAGCTCTTGCGCCGAGGGCAAATCCCGGCCGAACGGCTTCTCGATGACAATGCGAGTCCAGCCCGAGCTGTGGTTCAGTTTCGCGGCGCCAAGACCGGCGATCGTCGAGGCAAATGCTTGTGGAGGGAGCGCCAGATAGAAGGCGCGGTTCCCCGGCAGTCCGCGGTCATGCTCGATCCGCTCAATGCGATCGCGGAGGGAGACGTATTCCGACGGGTCCCCGGCGACGGTTGGCTGATAGAAGACCCACTGATCGACCCAAGCGGCGACGTCGGCCGGCTTGCCGACGTCTGCCGGAATGGAGTCACGCACGAGCGCGCGAAACCCCGCCTCGTCCGAGCCGCGCGAGACACCGAGAATCACGAGGCCGCGCGAGGTGAGGTCGTGCGCGTGCAGCTGCCATAATGCGGGAAGGATCTTGCGTCGGGCGAGGTCTCCGGTCGCGCCAAAAATCACGAAGACGGCGGGCTCGACCGCTTCTGCTTGGGCAGCAGCCCCGTCCGGGCTTGGTGCGGCGGTAATCGAGGGCGGACTCATGCCGACCGCCCTCCCGCTGTTTGTGCGGCCCCGGCCCGGCCTGCCCCCGATGCGTTTGCCGCGGGAGTCTCCGAGGGCTCTGTCTTGATCGCATGGCCACCGAACTGATTCCGGAGCGCGGCGAGCATCTTGTCCGAGTACGAGTCGGTGTCGCGCGAGCGAATTCGCTCGATCAGCGACTGGGTAATGATCGGCGCCGGCACGTTGAGATCGATAGCGTCCGCGACGGTCCAGCGGCCTTCGCCTGAATCGGCGACGTACGGCGCAATGCCGTCGAGTGACGGGTTCTCCCGCAGGGCGTTGGCGGCAAGATCCAGCAGCCATGATCGGACGACGCTCCCGTAGCGCCATATGTCGGCGATCTGGGCGACGTCGAGGTGAAACTCCTCTTTGTGGCGGAGGATCGAGAATCCTTCGGCATAGGCTTGCATGAGACCGTACTCGATGCCGTTGTGGACCATCTTCACATAGTGGCCTGCGCCGCTTGGCCCGACGCGGGCCCATCCGCGGTCGGGGGCCGGCGCCAGCGTCTCGAAAATCGGGCGCAGTCGATTCACCGTGGCCGCGTCGCCGCCGATCATGAGGCTGTACCCCTCTTTCAGCCCCCAGATGCCGCCACTCGTGCCCGCGTCGATAAACTGGATGCCGCGAGTTGCGAGCTCCGCGGCGCGCCGCATGCCATCCTTGTAGTTGCTATTCCCACCATCGATGATGGCGTCACCGCGCCCGAGGAGTCGGCCCAGCGCCTGGATTGTGCTTTCCGTGGGGTCTCCGGCCGGGACCATGACCCACACCGCCCGAGGTGGTGTGAGTCGTGCGACGAGGTCGTCGAGGGACGCAGCGCCGCTCGCGCCTCCAGCCACTGACGTCGCAACCGCCTTGGAATCACGATCGTACACGATGACGCGATGTCCACCCTCGATGAGGCGCGTCGTCATGTTGGCGCCCATTCGGCCCAAACCAACCATCCCTAGTTCCATACGCCAGCTTCCTCTCGAGTAATGAGGCTCCCGCGCACCACCGCTTCGAGCTTCGTTGGATCGTCGACGATCTGGACACCGGGGAGCGGCTCGGCCGCGTGCACGGCGTCGCGCGTCAAGTCATTGGTCGATGCCACACAGTGCATGCCTGCGGCGATCGCGGCCCGCACGCCGGGCAACGAGTCCTCGACGGCGAGACACTGCGCGGGTGGGATTGCCAGCCGCCGCGCGGCCAGCAGATAGATCTCCGGGTCGGGCTTGCCGTGCACGACGTCATCGATCGTGATGATCACATCGAATTGGTCGCGCAGGTGCAGTGCGTCGAGCACGATCATCGCCTGTGCCCGGTGTGAGACCGTGGTCAGCGCGACCGGATACCCATCGGCCTTGAGGTGCCGGACGAGCGCGGTCGCGTACGGTAGTTCCTGATGTCTGAGCCGCGCCGGGTCGGCGAGCATCTTCTCGTAGATCTTCATCCGCAGTGCCACGAACGCATCCCGCGGAGTCGCGGCGCCCACTTGCTGCTGGATGCGGGAGGCGGCATCGGCAAGTCCAAAACGGTCGAGCAGCGTCTGCGCCACCTCGTCGCGTGGCCGACCAATGCAGTGATCGAACGCGTCAATCACGGCCTGTGGTTCGACGGCGCCTGGCCGGAGCTCTGCCGCCGCACGTGCGTAGGACTCGGCCTTGAGTGACTCAGTCTGGACCAGCGTGCCGTCCAGGTCGAAAATCACTGCGCGCGCGACCGCGGCTGCACACACGGATCAGGACACCAGACTTGCGATGCGGTTGATGTCTTGCGGGATGTGGTCGGGATCGGCCCGCAGGACACGTCGGCCGCGATCGATCAGCGCTTGGCGATCGCCGAGTGCCTGCGCGACCTTGAGCACGCCGAAGGTAATGTGCGAGGCATCACTGTCGACGCTGTCGGGGATGGGCACGTCTGGCACCGGTGGCGGCGTCACCATCTGGAGAAACACACCATGCCCGCCATCGCCTTTGTGCAGCTGTCCGGTCGAGTGTAGAAAGGTCGGACCATAGCCGACGGTAGTGGCCACGCGGTATCGGTCCCGGATCGCGACGCGGACTTGTCGGAGCGCTGCCGACGCGACGAGGGTCGGCTCGACGTACGCCTGCAAGGCGACGTAATCGCCGGGTTTCACCTGCTCGAGGAACCGGCGCACGAGCTCGGCCGCGCTATCGGGTTTCGCTGGCGCCGTGCCGGCTACGTAGACTGTCAACCCGTCACCATGCGCGGTAGGCGGGAGCGGCGGCAGCGCGCCCGAGCTCTCATATGTCTTCACCATTTGGCGAGCCAGCACCTTGGCTGCCTCCACGTTGGGCTGGTCGAAGGGGTTGATGCCGAGGCGCCAGCCGGCGATGGCCGTGGCGAGCTCCCAGATGAAGAATTGCGCGCCGAGGTCGTAGGGGGTCGACAGCTCGAACCGGACGATCGGGTGGCCGGCGGCGCGCAAGGCCTCGAGGGCCGCGTCATGCGTGGTGTCGGTGCCGACGCGCAGGTGCACGAACAACCGATCCTTCCCGTACACCTCCGGAATCCCCAGCGGCTCGTCGGCGATCGGCACGATGCCCTTGCCCTCCTTGCCCGTGCTCTCCGCCAGTAGTTGCTCAGCCCACGACGCGAACGCGGCGATGGAAGGCGAGAGCGCGAATGTCACTTTGTCGACGGCGCGGGTGGCGAGCTCGCCCAGGATGACGCCCAACTTGGCGGCCGGCGCCGTCTCGTGCTCCGCCGCCGTGGCGCGGTCGAGCAGGCGCGGAAGGTCCGCGCCGATCAGCGCCGCGGGCACGAGACCGAAGTGCGACAAGGCAGAGTAGCGTCCGCCGATATTGGGGTCGTTCAGAAAGGTCCGTCTGAACCCGCACTGCTTGGCGACATTGACCAGGTCGCTGCCGGGATCCGTGATGGCAATGAAATGCGCGCCGGCGGCCGCGGTCCCGAGCGCCCGTACCGTCCACCGGTAGAAGTACCGGAAGAAGGAGAACGTCTCGACGGTGCCGCCGCTCTTGGTCGAGACAATGAAGAGGGTGCGTGCCGGATCGAGTCGCCGCGCGTTGGCGGCCACCGCTCCCGGGTCGGTGCTGTCCAGCACGGCCAGATCGAGATACCCGTTGGCCACCCCGAACGTCCGCCGGAACACCTCGGGCGCGAGGCTCGAGCCGCCCATCCCGAGGAGTAGCGCGTCAGTGTACCCCGCCGCCCGCACCTCATCGACGAGCCGGTCGATGTCTGGCAGCTCGCTTCGCATGCGGTCGGCGATGGTCAGCCAACCAAGCCGGTTCGTGATTTCGGTCGGCGCCGGCTTCCAGACCGTGTAGTCGCCACGCGTGATGCGGGCGAGGATTTGGTCCTTGTCGAAACGAGCCGCGGTTTCCGCTACGGCTGAAGCAAAGGTTCCGAGATCAGCGTGCATGATCGTCATGGTCGAACCGGTGACGTGGGACCTCCAGCAAACCGTTCCTCGATCGCGTGCACTTTGGCGAGCCGGCGCAGGTGGCGGTCCTCGCCGCTGAATCGAGCCCGGAGGAAGACGCGAGCGAGTTCCTTGGCAAGCTCCGCACCGATCACGCGGGCGCCGAGCACCAGGATGTTCATATCGTCGTGCTCGACGCCCTGGTGCGCCGAGTAGCTGTCGTGGCAGACCGCGGCACGGACGCCGGGCACTTTGTTGGCCGCGACCGACGCGCCGACTCCACTTCCACAGAACAGTACGCCGCGTTCGGCTCGTCCGTTCACAACGTGGAGGGCGAGCTTCTCGGCGAAGTCCGGGTAGTCGACCGGCGCCGTCGAATCAGTGCCGAGGTCGTCGACCTCGTGCCCATCGGCGCGAAGCGCGCTGATGACCTCCCATTTCCGATCGACACCGGCGTGATCGGACGCGACGGCGATGTGCATGGAGGAATCGTAATAGGCACTTGGACAGGGGCGAATCGAGAGCACCCGCACCCTCCCGCCGACAGGACCGGGGCTTGCGTTTTCATGTGACCGTGTCGTGACGTTGTGTGACAAACATGTTACACTACGCCTCTGGACAATGTTGTCATCGAAGCGACGGGCGCGGAGCGGAACAATGGGAGCGTGTGGACGGGTGGGAGCGGCTGCTGTGGTGGCGGCGATGGCTGCGGGTGCGGTTGCGTGTGGCACAGGGAACTTGCCCAAGCCCGATTCTCGGCTGGGCCAGGGGATGCCGTTTGCGGTGGTCGACATTCGGCCGGGCGCTGGAAGCATGGCGGAGCAACTCGCCAGGGCCGCGGACGACGCGGCGCGGGCCAATCTTCGCCCCTATGTCGAGCTCACATCAGAGTGGTGCCGGGCGTGCCACTTCCTCGACCACAGCTTCTCGAAGCATTCCGTGGCCCAGGCGTTTGGTGGCACGTACATCGTCCGCGTGGATGTCGACCACTGGGAAGGGCTGCTCGGTGGTACTGGACTCGACAACCACGACGGCGGACCGCTCCCAGCGTTCATCGCGCTCAGCCAACGCGGGCACCCGATCGGAGAGTGGGTGGACCGCACCGACTGGGCCTCCGATGTCCCCGAGCTGGCCGCGGCGGTATTGGCGGATTTCTTTCACTGGCCGTGAGCGCTTGCTTCGCTCGCGCTAGAGAGTAGAAGCACAGAAAAGGGGGACGTCGCGTAACGAAAGGCCGGGTGACGGGTAACGGGTCACGGAACTGCAACGTCCACTGCAAACACCGGGCGGGCCGAAGCCCGCCCCTACATGTTGCTGCGGGCAGCTTCACATCCGGATTCGTCGACCGACACCGGCAAACGTCGCCGCGGCGCTCCAGAAAGTCACCGTCCATTCCGACATGTAGGGGCGGCCTTCAGGCCGCCCAGCATTGGCGACGCGATGTTGTAGTCACCCGCCACCCGGCTCCACAGTTTTTTCCCGCCGGCCGAACGATGCCAGAGTCGCGCCCATCCCATCGATCGTCGTCTTCGCGTTCCAGCGGTCGTAGCCGTTGTAAATGAAGCTGAACGCGAGGATTTCGCCGTCGACCGCTGTTACGTAGCCGCCAAGGGAAATCACGTACTCGGTCGTGCCGGTCTTGGCGTGCAGGTTCCCCTGCGCCGGGGTCTGGCGCATACGGTTGCGCAGCAGTTCCGACTCGCCGGCGACAGGCAGGGACGCGTGGAACGCCGTGCTCCACGGCGCGCGGTCGGCGTAGGACAACAGCTCGACCATGGCGCGCGGTGTGACGCGGTCGAGCGTCGAGAGGCCACTCCCATCGGTGACCGTGACGGCGTCGCCGGCGACGCCGACCTTGTCCGTCAGGAACTGGCGTAAGAGAGCCGCGCCGAGATCGACAGAGCCGATCGAGGAGCGGTCCGGCCCGCGGACCGCATCCCGAAACAGCAACTCGGCGTAGTGGTTGATGCTCGCGCGGTTCATCGCCGCCACGATGCGCGTCAAGGGGGGCGAAGAGAGCGCCGCCACCTTGACCGCGGCCGCAGGTGTCGGTGCGAGACGAATGGCACCGTCCACTCGGACGCCCGCCGCGGCGAGGGCATTGCGGAAGGCACCGACCGTAAACAGCGCGGGGTCTTCGATGACCAGCTCGAACAGGCGCGTCCCGCATCGCGACCCGATCCAACCGGCGGCGTGGATCGACCCGTCATGACGGGCGTACACCGAGATGCGTGCGCCGCTGCTGCCCGCGACGGTGTGCACGGCGTTCTGCACCGGCAGGGCACTCGACGATGGCTCCAGCACGACTTCCGCCGCGTGTCCAGCAGCGCCCGGCGAAACGGCGACTACGACGACATTGTCATTGAGCGAGAGTGCCGACACGCGAGCTGCGTAGCTCGCCCCGAGGTAGCGTCGCAGCCACCCTGCGGGAATCGCCTGACCCTCGAAGGCGGTTGCATCACCGACGATATCACCGTGCACGCGTCGGATGCCGGCAGCGGCGACCGATCGCGCAAGGCTCTGCATGGGCGCGTCGGGCTCGCCTCGGAGAAACCGGTTCGAGAGCGACGGGTCGCCGTCGCCACGCAAGATCAAATTGCCCTGCAGGGATCCATCGGAGTCGACGGCGCCGTCCCGGAGCACATCGGTCTCGAACATGTAGTCGGGGCCGAGGCGATCGAATGCGAGCGCTGAGGTAAAAAGCTTCATCGTCGACGCCGGCCGGAGCGGCATGTCGGCATTCACGGCATACAGGGTGTCGCCACGGGTGAGCGACACGACGATGACGCCCCACTGGCCGGTGCGTACGCGGCCGTGGAGCATCGACGACAGGTCGGTGTCGAGTGCGTCCACGGTCGTCGGCGCGTCGTACCGGACGGCGGGCACCACCGTGCTGCGGCGATGGTGGTGCCGGACGTGACCTGTTTGCGCATCCGCGTCGTGGCAAGGGACAAGGACGCAGGCGCTGAACGCCAGCGTGACGAAGAATGACGGAGCTTTGAGGGCCATGAGACGGCGAGAAGCTACACTTTGACGAAGATGCGTCGCTTGTACAACAGAGTGAGGACTGCCAGCCACAGCAGCACGAAACTAACTGCGAATGCGGCTGACGCGAGGCGTGGGTCGAGCCAGGATGCGAAGGCCGAACGATAAATCGCGGTCTCGACCGGCACTGGCCCGCTGGGGCTCGGGACGGTGATGACCGAGTAGATGAGCCGAGCCATCATGTCCGAGCCGACAAACGCGACGATGGGGTTCATGCCATAGATCATGAACGGCGTGGACCAACGCCGGGCGCCGAGGGAGTCGATGAGCCAGAGGCATGTGCCGAGGGTGAGCGCTCCGAGACCCGCAGTCAACAGCACGAACGAGCTCGTCCACAGATTCTTGTTGATCGGGAAGACCCATCCCCACGCACAACCCACGGCCGCCAGGATGGCGCCGACCGCAAGTAGGCCAACCAGTCGGTCACTCAGCGATCGATCGGTCACGATCCATCGGCCTGCGATTACGCCCAGGAGCGTCGTCGCGATCGCCGGCAACGTCGAGAGTGGGCCCTCGGGGTCCCACGTCACGCTTTGTGCCCAAATATGATTGCCGGCACCCCAACTGCTCCAATCGAGCAGCAATCGATCGAACCAGGCCGCGAGCGTTGCCGGCGGTTGGTCCATCACCATCCAACCGAGCTTGCCGGAGTCCGGGACTGGGACCAACGTCATGAGCACCCAGTAGCCCACGAGGATTCCGGCGATACCGATGAGTTGCGTCCGGAGCGACGTCCGCAGGGCAATCAGCGCCGCTACGATGTAGACAATGCCGATCCGTTGAAGGATGCCTGGGCCGCGGACGTGGAGCATCCGGTCTCGAATGCGGTCGAGTAGGCTCGGGTCAGCAATACCGGTCACGGGGCCCCAGGTGAAGCCTGGGAACCAGCTCACGAACAAGCCGAGCGCGACGATAATCGCACCGCGTCGGAAGACCTGTCGCATGAGCGCAGCGTCGTTGTCGCCCCGCGCACGGCGTGCGGTCAGCGATAGCGTTGTCGTGATCCCGACAATGAAGAGAAAAAACGGGAAGATGAGGTCCGTGGGCGTCCAGCCGTTCCACGGCGCGTGCTCCAGCGGTGGAAAAATGTGACCCCAGCTGCCGGGATCGTTGACGAGCAGCATGCCTGCGACGGTGATGCCGCGAAAGACGTCAAGCGCCAGGAGCCGCGGGCGCCGCGGATCCGCTACCGGCAGTCGAATGTCGCCGCCAGTCCCCTTCGAGTCCTGTAGTAGCGAGGCGGACGAAGAGGGGCTAGCCAGCACGAGGCGAAGCCGGTGATGCGCCGGCTGGGCTCGTCTGCTGCGGCGTCGCGGCCTGAACGCTCGCAGGTGGAGCGGACCACGCGCCCGTGCTGTCGCACTGCGGTCTGATCGCGAGTGGGCCAATCACGTGTCCGCGTACCTTCACCCCGCCGATGTAATGGCCGCTGAATGTCACGACCGGGTGCAGGGGATCTGTCTTCGCTAGCCCATGGTACGCGACCAAGAGTGCGTCGTAATCGCCGTAGCTCTTGATGCGATTCTCAACAACCGCCTGCTGTGGTGGCTCGGTCGAGTACATGTACGTCGTCCGCCGACCCTGCATCGCCTGGACGGCAGCGGGCGGCGGCGTCGAATCCGTGGCTGGCACGTACACGAGGAACCCCGGCTCTGGATCCGAATGATCGAGAAAGGCGGTCACCGCTACGGCAATGACTGAGTCATCACCGGCCTGCTCGCACAGGTGATTTGTGAAGCTGCGGGTGCCGCCGCCGGTGCCGCCGCAGCCGGCGGCGAGGCATGCGGCAATCCCCAGCGACCATCCGCCCGTCCGAGCGCGAGCGAGGGATACGCGCGGACGTCGGTGTCGGCGCGCGAGGCGACCAGGACGACTGAGAATGGGCTGTGGAGTCACGTGCTCACCTGTGCAGCCTCGGTTGTGTCTGCATCCCGCGCCGCCCACTTGAAAAAGACGACGGTCATGACGCCGTAGAAGAAGAGTCCGCCCGGAATCCACATGATGAGGCCGCCGATCATCTGATCGTCCAAGGGCAGAATACCCCAGATCCGAGGCGCCGCCTCATAAGCGGGGTAGAGGACATGGTTTGCCAGAGCGATGTAAATCGCGACCACAGACATCGGAACGCTCATCAAGAAGCAGTACAGCATCTGACCGGGATAGGCCAGCCGAGGCAACTCCGGGAGCGGGCTCAACAGCGGCCACCACATGAGCACCGCGGTGACCAGGAACGTCAGGTGCTCGACAATGTGCACCGGGTGGTCCGCCATCGCGAGGTTGTACAGCGGAGGCAGGTGCCAGAGCGCGATCGCTAGGTTGAACACGACGAAGCAGCGACTGGGGCGTGTGATCCACCGTGCTACTGCCGCCACGGCACGCACGCGCAACGCCGGGCGAAGCATCCACCCCGGTGTCCCGATGACGAGGAGCGGCGCGACGACGAACGTCAGCGCGAGGTGCTGCACCATGTGGGCGCTGAAGAGGTACGCGTCGCTCAGATCGTGGAGCGGGCCGTTCAAGCTGAAAAACAGTACCGCGAGGCCGCTGAGGAACGCGACGGACTGTGTCGTCGTGGGTCTGCGGTGCTCACGCTTGACCCTCCAGCCGTACAGCGCTCCCAGCCCGGCGATGCCGATGACCGTGCTCGGGTGGACCGAGAAGCCGGTGATGCCGGTGGCGTCTACGGGGTGGAGGAGGACCATGAGGGGCAAGATATGGGCGAGCACGGGCGAAGGCGTAGGGACTGAAGGGCGGGTCTGGGGCTCGGGTTTGGGGTCAGGGGTCTGGGAACAAACCGAAAGGCCGCTCACGGTGCACAGTGAACGGCCTTGGACCGGTAGGGGCGACGCATTGCGTCGCCCGTTTTCTGTCATTGCGGTTGCCGTTGCCAAACCCCAAACCCCAAACCCGCCGTTACCTCAGTAGCCCCAGCCTGAGCGCGAAGTGGCCGAACAGGAACATCAGGGCAACGATCGTCACCATGGCGACGAGCAGCGGGCCGGTGAAGAGCGCCCGGAACAGCTTGTGGTCGTACTTCAGGTGCATGTAAAACATGACCACGATCGCGAACTTCACCGCCGAGAGCACGAGCAATACCGGAACGAAGAAGGGCGTGCTCACGAAGCTCGGCAGGTAGTAGCACCAGACCTCGACGACCGTGATGACCGTCAGGACCGTTGCGACCTTCCAGTAGATCGACCACGTCGGGTGCTCGTGCACGGCACCCAGCTGCGCCTCGAGCGGCGTCCGCCGTCTGAGCCGTGATGGGATTCGGATGATGTCATGGCTCGAGCGTCTAATGGATCAGGTAGACGAGCGTGAAGATCGCGATCCACACGACGTCGACGAAGTGCCAGTACAGCGCCATGATATCGACGTTGAGCGCATCCTTGGGTCCGAGACCGCGTTTGAAGTCGATGCCGAGCATCGTCAGCAGCCAGAGGACACCGGCCGTGACGTGGGCGCCGTGGAAGCCGGTCAGCGTGAAGAACGACGAGCCGAACAGATTGCGTGCGGATCGTCAGCCCTTCGTGGACGAACGAGGTGAACTCGTACGCCTGGAATCCGAGGAACGTCGCGCCCAGCACCGCCGTCATGAAGAGCCAGAGCTTGGACGATCCCAGAATCTTCTCGCCGAGCGTGACCTTGGGCTTGTCCTTGTTCTCGACGGCCGCCAACGCCAGCACCATCGCGAGCGACGACATGAGCAGCACGAACGTCGAGCAGGACGTCACCGGGATGTTGAGGATCGCCTTGAAGTGCTGTCCCGTCGCCGGGTCGGTCCAGGGCTCATGCGGGAACGGGCCCTGGACGCTCCGTCCCTTGTAGATGAGGTAGGTCGAGATCAGCGACGCGAACAGCATGCACTCGGAGCCGATGAAGGCCCAGATCGCGATCTTCCGATGCGGAAGTCCGGTCGTCGTGTAGGTGTGATCGACGTCGCTGGTGGGAAGTGCGGCAGTGGCCATGGGAACGGGATACGGTGGGCTAGAGGAGGTCAGTGCGCGTGCGCGCCAGGTGCTTCATGGGCATGCGCGCCATGTGCTTCGTGCGCTGGCTCGAGCGGCGAGGTCACCCACCAGTACAGCGAGCCGATGAACGTCGCCACGCCGGCGAGCCAGCACGACCCAGCCGGGTGTCCAGTACACGCGCGTCAGGATCAGACCGCAGAACATGATGGTGATGCCCAAGCGCCGCGAAGAATGGTTTGGTGGTCGTGTACGGAATCGGGATCCCCAGCTCTTCGGCCGTCGGGATGCGCATCGCGTCTTGCGCACGTGCCGCCGGTGGCTGCGGTCGCGCCTCCGGTCCCTGCGGGGCTCGCCCCAGCGACGCGTGCCGATGCGAGGTCCACCTCGACGGCCTTGTCGCCCGCACGGGTATGGGGTACGTCCGCGGCGAGCTGCGGTGACTTCAGGTCCCACATCGGGTAGCGCGACGTCACGCGCGGGATCTTGGCGAAGTTGTAGATCGGCGGCGGCGACGGGATCGACCACTCCAGTGTCCCGCCGCCCCACGGATCGTTGCCCGCCAGCGCGCCGCGCTTGCGGCTCATCAGAATGTTGAAGACGAGGATCAGCGTCGCGACGCCCATGGTGAACGCGCCGATGCGTCGACAGCATGTTGAACGTGTCCCATCCCTGGTTGGCATCGTAGGTGTACGATACGGCGCGGCATCCCGAGCATGCCCGAGAAGTGCATCGGGAAGAACGCGAGGTTGGACCCGATCAGGTTGAGCCAGAAATGCCAGCTTCCCGAGCCGTTCGTCGAGCAGGCGGCCGGTGAGTCTTGGGGAAGTAGTAGTAGATGCCCGCGAACAGGCCCATGAGGGACCCGCCGAACAGGACGTAGTGGAAGTGCGCGACGATGAAGTACGTGTCGGTCTGCTGGAGATCGGCCGGCGGCGAGGCGTGCATGATCCCGGAGATGCCGCCGATCGGTGAACATGCCGACGAGGGCGATCGCGAACATGCATCGCCGTCGTGAAGCGGATCGAGCCGCCCCACATCGTGAAGATCCAGTTGAAGATCTTCACGCCGGTCGGGATCGCGATCAGCATCGTCGTGACGCTGAAGACCGTGTCGGCGATCGGGCCCATGCCCACGGCGAACATGTGGTGGGCCCAGACGCCGAACCCGAGGAAGCCGATCAGGATGCCCGAGTACACCATGACCGGGTAGCCGAACAGCGGCTTGCGGCTGAACGTCGGCAGGACCTCCGACACCAGGCCGAACGCCGGCAGGATCAGGATGTAGACCTCGGGGTGGCCGAAGATCCAGAACAGGTGCTGCCAGAGGAGCGGGTCCGCGCCCGCCTGGATCGTCGTAGAAGTTCGTGCCGAAGAAGCGATCGAACACCAGGAACACCACCGCGATCGTGATGACCGGGAACGCCAGCATGAGCAGGAACATGCACGACGAACGCCATCCAGGTGAACATCGGCATGCGCATGAGGTTCATGCCTGGCGCGCGCATGTTGATGATCGTCGTGATGAAGTTGAACGCCGGCGGCAAGCGAGGAGATGCCGAGGATCTGCAGTCCGATCGCCCAGAAATCGATGTTCAGTCCCGGCGAGTAGGTGTTGGTCGTCAGCGGCGCATAGCCGAACCAACCGCCGTCCGGCCCAAGGCTGAAGAGAATCGGAATGGTGATGACAAGGCCGCCGAGCAGGTAGACCCAGTAGCTGAACGCGTTGAGCCGGGGGAACGCGACGTCGCGAGCGCCGATCTGGAGCGGGATCAGCAGGTTGAAGAACGCTGCCGACAGCGGCATGATGACGAGGAAGATCATCGTCGTGCCGTGCATCGTGAACAGCTGGTTGTAGAAGTTGGGCGAGACGATATGCCGGTTCGGTCCCATGAGCTGCAACCGGATGATCATCGCCTCGGCGCCGCCCCAGAGCATGAAGCAGAGCGAGGTGAAGAAATACAGATAGCCGATGCGCTTGTGGTCGGTGGTTCCGAGCCAACCCCGCAGCCCGCCCTCGGTTCGCTCGGTTGGTGCGGCAAACGCCGGCGCGGCAATAGTGGTCATTCTCGAATCGCTCCTACTTCAGTGCCTGCAGATACGCGACGATGTCCGCGATCTGCTGGTCGGTGAGGCCGCCGGTCGAAGGGGAGGCCGTCATTTTCGTTCGGGGGTCGATCTGGCCGATGCCGATCGTCGGCATGATGGCGCCGGGCTTCATCACCTCGGCGTTTTTGATCCACAGGCGGAGGTGCTCGGTGTCGTTGGGGTAGATCGATCCGGCGATCGTGTAGCGCGACCCGACGTGCGTCAGGTTCGGTCCGATGGGGCTCTGCGCCATGGGATTGCCCTTGACCGTATGGCACCCAATGCACAGTCCGGACGAAAAGGTCTTGAATCCGCGCGCCGGATCACCCACCAGCCCTGCCGTGAACGTGAGTCCTTCTGGTGTGGGCGTCGCGGGGACCGCGTACACCGGGATCTTGTCGCGTGGGAACACGAGCGTCGAATCCCACACGGCCGGCGCGGGCGGCGGCGCAGCCGATGCTGCCGCTTGCTGCCCAGCGCCAGCGACTTGTGACACGGGGCGCACCACGCTGCCTTTGGTGCCGGCGGCGCCCGGACGCGTGGGAGCCGCCGGTGCCGCCGCCGGGGGCGCGGGCGGCGGGTAGATCGCCGGGCTGGCCTGGTGCGTGGCCCATCGCTCGAAATCCGCCTGCGACACGACGAACGCACGCCACCGCATGTTCGCGTGGCCATCACCGCAGTACTCGTTGCAGGTGCCGTTGAACACCGTCGGCGTCAACGACGAATCGGGTGTATACCAGAGATAGTTCGTGTGGTTCGAGATGACATCCCGCTTGCCACCCAACTGCGGCGCCCAGAAGCTGTGCAGGACGTCGACGGTCCGCAGCGCGAAGTTGACCTTCCGGCCGATGGGCAAATACAGCTCGTCGGCCGTCGTCACCCCGTACTGCGGATAGCGGAACTCCCACCACCATTGATGGGCGTACACGTCGACCTGGAGCGCGGTCGACTCGGCTTTCGCTTGGGTGATGAAGATGGTGCGCACCGTCGGGACGGCGATCACGACGAGAATCACCGCCGGAATCACCGTCCACAAGATCTCGAGCGTCGTATTGCCGTGCACGTGCTCAGGTTGCTTTGACCCGGGCTTCTCGCGGAACCGGAAGATGGCGTAGAACAGCAACCCCTCGACGAAGATGAAAACCGCGACGCCAAGGCGGAGCAGCAGGTTCCAGAGATCGTTGATGGCCGCGCCGAACTCCGTATGTGGCTGGAAGGTCGTGTTGGGGTGCGTCGTGGGGTCGATCCAACTGCACGCGGCCAGCACGAGGGGCAGGGCGACGATCGCGGCGGTCGCCAGCGCCGAGCTGGCGAGTCGTCGTGGGCGGGGAAGAGGCATGAGGCTCGTGGAAGTGTCCGAGTAGTGTGAAGCCACGCGAATTTACCCACTGCCGCGGCGAGCCGGTAGTCAGGCAAACCCGAGCATCGGCGCGCTACTACATCTCGCTGTCGTGCTGCTCTTCGGCCGCGTGTAACTCCATCGTCTTGGCGATGGCGAGCTCCAGTTGAACGCGAAGTTGTGCGACGCCCTCGCGCAGGCTGCGGACGCGTCCCTGGTCGTTGGTGCCGCCGCGGGTCGACTGCAGAAGAAATGCGGCGGCCTGGTCGGAAATCAAGCCAAACTGGCCCTTCAAGAGACCAACCAGTGGATGCGCCGCGCGCCTGATCTGCGGCACGAAGCCGGCCACGGGCTTCTCGTTCCTGGCGGCGGCCGCGCACAGTTCAACGACGGAGTTGAGCCGTTGGATGTGGTTCATGGCGGCTTCGAGCGTCGTCATCTTCGCGATACCCGCACCGTCGAGCTTGGGACCTGCCATGCTTGGGAAGGGTGAGCGGTGAACGTCAATGGAGCCGGCTACTTGACTTTCTCGAGACGTGCGTTGGAGCGGAGCTCGGCGCCCACGCGGAGGCGAAGTGGACGGTCCAACTGCACCACGGCAGAGGTGAAGCCCGTCCGCCCCGCAAGCAGCGCGGCTCCGATGCCGTAGGCGTCGACCGGCACTCCCTCTTCCTCGAACTGCCGGATTCGCTCCAGCGTCATGCCACTCGCCGCAACGAGTTTCACGTCGCCAAGCCCTTCCGCATCCAGAGCGTTGCGCACATTCCAAACGAGCTGGGCGTTGACCCCGGTCGGCACGAATGTTCCCATCATAGGAATGATCGACGTGTCCACGAGATTTTCCGGGGTCGCGAGCTGCACCGCCCAGAGTCGTCCTTCGAGGGCGCGCGCGACATCGAGCGCGGTGCGAGCTGCATCGTTGTCGTAGTCGACAGGCACGACGAACTGCACTTCGTCGGCCGGTCCGCTCACCGCGCCGGGCTGAGGGACCTCCGGCGTGCCGATATGCGCGGCGAACGCCCTGGCCGCAGCGAGGGTATCCCCGCCGTAGGCGCCAATCAGCGCGTGCGGCATGAGCGCCAGCGGCGGGAGTACCAGCGACGACTTCCCGCCGCTTGGGCCCAGGCTGGTCACCGTAGGGTCAGGGGACAGGATGAGCGCGCCACCGATCTGCGCGGCGAGTGCGTCGCCAGCTTCGAGCAGCCAATGGTCATGGCGCGCGGGGAACGCCATCACCCACTTGGGGCGTGCGGCTTCGACGAACGCACGCGCGTTCGTGCTGACCCTCGTGCGGCGCGCCAAGGTCCCCAGGATCAACGGCTCGAGGGGCGCGAACAGATCGTACGGCCCTTCGATCGTCATCACCGTCTCGCCGATGTCCGCTCGGTCGCCGTCATAGAGCGAAAAGACCGAGAGCGGCAACCAATCCTCGACGGACAGCTTGAGCAGCGCAATGACTTCGTCTGTGCCACCCAGCACGCACGGGCGTTCGGCGCTGATCTGTACCATTGCACGGGGTGCGGCACCGGTCGCGAGCAACACCTCGCGGACCCGGGCGATGCCGCGATCGTTGGACACGGCGCCTCGCAAACGGTCCACAGGGAGATGGAACGACGCGGGGTCGAGGCGCTTGCGGCGGCGCGGCATGGGGGGGAAGGTAAGGGGAAAGAGCGGGTTTGGGGTCTGGGGTCTGGGGTAACAGCAGCGCTGTGCGCCAATCTCGGTTCCCCGCGAGTTGATCTCGGTGTTGTGTCGTTACCCCAAACCCCGAACCCCAAACCCGCCGTTTCACCACACCTGGCCCTTTATCTTTCGGCTATGTCCGCACCTGCGTCTCCCAAGGAACCGCACGCCGTGCCGCCGACGCCCGAGGCGTACGACCCCGCTACGGTCGAGCGCACGTGGCAGGAGCGGTGGCGTGCCATCGGCACGAACGCAACCGACGTCAGCAGCGGCGAGCGGCCATTCTACGCGCTCATGATGTTCCCGTACCCGTCGGCCGAAGGGCTGCACATCGGCAATCTCTTCGCGTTCACGGGCAACGACATCTTCGCGCGGTTCCAACGTATGCGTGGCCATACAGTGTTCGAGCCGCTGGGATACGATGCGTTCGGGATCCACTCCGAGAACTACGCGCTCAGGGTTGGCGTGAACCCGAGGGAGTTGATCCCCCGCAACATTGCCAACTTCCGGCGCCAACTGGACCAGGCTGGGCTCATGGTCGATTGGCGGTTCGCTGTCGATACGACAGACCCGGCGTACTATCACTGGACGCAGTGGGTGTTCCTGCAGCTGTTCGCCCGTGGCCTGGCCTATAAGAAGCGGGCGGCGGTCAACTGGTGTCCGTTCGACAAGACCGTGCTCGCCAACGAGCAGGTCATCGACGGTGAGTGCGAGCGGTGCGGCACCAAGGTGGAGCAGCGCAATCTCGAACAGTGGTTTTTCGCGATCTCGCGGTATGCGTCGCGACTGCTCGCGAACCTCGACTGGTTGGACTGGTCGGAGATAACGAAGACGCAGCAACGGAATTGGATCGGACGGTCGGAGGGTGCGGAATTGACGTTCGTGGCGCAACCGACCGATGGCACGCCCGAGCCGGTGTCGCTCACGGTCTTCACGACGCGAGCGGACACGATCTTCGGCGCGACCTACCTCGTGCTTGCGCCCGAACACCCGGCCGTCGATCGGCTGACGACCGACGCCCAACGCGTGCTGGTCGAATCCTATCGTCAAGCGGCTGCGAGCCAGGACCTCGTGAGCCGTCGGATCGGCAGTCGCGACAAGACGGGCGTCTTCACGGGCTCCCATGCCACGAACCCCGCGAATGGCGCGCTGATCCCCATTTGGGTGGCCGATTACGTCCTGATGGACTATGGCACTGGTGCGGTAATGGCGGTGCCCGGGCATGACGATCGGGACTTCGAGTTTGCGCATCGATACCATCTGCCCATCGTGCGGGTGGTCGCCGGTCCCGACGAGGACCAGCATGTCGACGCTCCGTTGGCGACCGCGTATACCGGGCCGGGGCACCTCGTGCGCTCCGGCGACTTCGACGGACTCGACGTCGACGAAGGTGAGCGACGGGTCGTCGCGTGGCTCGAGATGCGGGGCGCCGCCCGAGCGGTCGAAAACTTCCGGCTGCACGACTGGTGCATTTCGCGCCAGCGGTACTGGGGTCCGCCGATCCCGATCATCTACTGTGATCGGTGCGGCACGGTGCCGGTACCGGAGCGGGACTTGCCGGTGCTGCTCCCAGATATCGCAGACTTCCGTCCGGATGATTCGGGCGTCTCGCCCCTGGCTCGACACGAGGAGTGGTATCGCGTGCCGTGCCCCCAATGCGGCGGGGAAGGACGCCGCGAGACCGACGTGTCCGACACTTTCCTCGACAGCGGCTGGTACTTCCTGCGTTACCCGAGCGTCGGGCACAACGACGAGCCGTTCGACCCGACCCTTACAAGTCGGTGGCTCCCGGTCAACTCGTACATCGGCGGCAACGAGCACGCGGTGCTGCACCTGCTCTACGCGCGCTTCATCACCATGGTGTTGCACGACGCTGGGTTGCTGGCGTTCGAGGAGCCGTTCACGCGCTTTCGCGCACACGGCCTCCTCATCCGAGAAGGCGCCAAGATGTCGAAGAGCCGTGGCAACGTCGTCAATCCCGATCAGTACATAGCGGAGTGGGGTGCAGACACGCTCCGCACGTATCTCATGTTCCTTGGGCCCTTCGAACAGGGCGGTGATTTTCAGGACAAAGGCATCGCTGGGGCGCGCCGTTTCCTGGACCGCCTGTGGGCATCGGCCACTCAGAGCCGGCTGACAGGTGCGCCTGATCCCCGCGTGATGCGGGTCCTGCACCAAACGGTGCGAAAGGTCACGGGCGATATCTCACGACTCTCGTACAACACGGCGATTGCGGCGATGATGGCGTATATGAACGACCTGCGCTCCGGCGAGCGTGAGCCTCACCGCGCGGAGGTCGAGCCGCTCGTGCAGCTCGCCGCGCCCTTCGCGCCACATTTGGCCGAGGAACTGTGGCACCGGCTGGGCCACGAGCGGAGCATCTTCGACAGTGGGTGGCCGGAATTCGATGCGGTCCTGGCCGCGGACGAGACCGTCACGATCGTCGTGCAGGTCAACGGCAAGCGGCGCGGCGCCGTCACGGTCCCGGTCGACACAACCGAGGAGCAGGTTCTCGCGGCTGCCTTGGCCGACCCGGCCATCACGAAGCACGCGACGGGCACCGCCGCGAAGGTCGTGTATGTAAAGGGGCGGCTGATAAATATCGTAACGGCTTAGACGCTGCACGTTAGACGTTGGAAAACAAATCTCGAGGCCAGCTACGGTGCGCCCAACTGGCCTCGAAGTTTGTTCCAACGTCCAGCGTCTAACGTCTAGCGTCCAGCCCCTCAGTCCAACCTGTCGTCTTCGTCCTCGTCCCGAGGCTCCGACCGACCCAGCTCCCGTTGAGCTCGTCCGACGTCTTTCTGCGCCTTTCCTTCCAGCTTTTGGCCTTTCCCTTTCAGGTGTTCCGCGACATTGCCTTTCAAATCAGCAGCGGCGTCACGAACGCGGCCAGCGGCTTCCTTGGCGGCGCCCGCGACCTCGTTCTTCAGGCCTTTGCGAGTTTGCTCATCCATCATCGCCTCCTGTGGAAGGATCGCCGAGAGGACCGCAAGCCCCGAGCCAGGGAACACTCCCGCGCCCAGCCGGTACAATGCGTATCTCGTGGTACCACGGGTGGTTGCGCGCCTGCGGGGTAGCAGGGGAGCGTATGTGGTCGCTGAGCGTTGCAGGTCGGAGACGGCGGTGTTGCCGACGCCTCTCGCTCGATCCGCACCCCGTTCGCCTAGCTCGTGCTGGATCCCTGGTTGGGGTTGCTGACCCCCAGCCGGTCACCCTTGTCACCGACGTTCCAATTGACTGTGGTTCGTAGAGGATGAAAGTTTTCGGCATTCGCTACGTTGAGCACTGCCGCATGCACCTCCGGGCGTTCTCCGCTCCGTGTCGCTTCGCGATCTTCAGCGCGTTGGCGACCGTCGTGCGTATTGCTGGTGCTCAGGCGCCGCACATCACGCCCAGCGGCGACCCGTCAGTGCGCAACGACACGATCTACTCGCTAGCGGTCCGGCCACAGGATTATCCCGATCAACCGTTCGTCTACCTCCTGGAAGATGGAGTGGTCCGGTTCGAGGAGGATGGCCGGTCGCGAAAGACCTACCGGCAGGTCGTCCAAATCCTGTCGCCGCAGGCCGCCGAGCAGTTCGGAGATCGGGCGTTCGCATACACGACCGGACGCCAGCGGCTGACGGTCAACTGGATCCGCGTCTTGCGGACTGACGGCACAGTCATCAGTGACAAGCCGTCGCACTCCCAGGAATCGATCGCGCCCGTGGCCCAGGATGCGCCGGTCTATTCCGACACGCGCGTGCGCCAGTTCACGCTGAGCGGCGTTGCGGCAAACACCATCGTCGATTTCAGCTACACCATCGAGGACACCAAGCCCGTCGTCCCGGGAGATTTCTGGGCGCAGTGGGCCATGGGGACGGGACCTGTGACCCGCCGCTCCCGATTCATTGTCGATGTGCCGGCGTCCCTCACGCCGCGCATTCAAGAACGGAACGTTCACTTCGCGCGCCTCGTGACGCAGACCAAAGGTCGCCGTGTGTACGTGTGGGCGGCATCTGACATCCCGCGAGCATCGCCCGAGCCGTTCGCGCCGGATACGAGCGCCCTGTATCCGCAGATCTCCGTCGCAGCGCCGATCACGTGGCAGGGCATCGCGAGTTGGTACGCCGGGCTCACGCGCAAGCGCTACAAGTTGACGCCCGCGCTCATTCAACAACTCTCCACAGTTGTCTCTGGCAGCACGACGCTGGACGACTCGCTCCAAGCGGTCTACCGGTGGGTCGCGCAGGACTTCCGGTATGTCTCACTGTCGCTCGGCGAAATCGGCGGGTACATGCCCCGAATGCCAATGTCCGTATGGGAAACGCGATACGGCGACTGCAAGGATAAGGCGACGCTCTTCATCGCGCTGGTCCGCAAAATGGGTGTTGCGGCATATCCCGTATTGCTGAATGCGACTGGTGGCATCAATCGGTCGATGCCGTCGGCGCTCCAACTCGATCACATGATCGCGGCGGTCGTGCGCAAGGATGTGCCCAACGACGCGCCGAATCGCTTCACGTTCCTGGATCTCACCTCGGATTTGACGCCCTACGGGTCGCTGCCGCCGCCCGAGCAGGGCGAGTTCGCGCTGGTTGTGTACCCGGACGGCAGCGGCGAAGAGGTCACACTGCCCGCCGATCCGGTCGCGGTCAACCGCGCGACGATTCAGATCACCGGCGCGCTCGCTCCAGACATGACCTTCTCGGGTCGCTACGAGGAAGTGGCCTCCGGGAACCGGCAATACACGCTGCGGAGCGCGTTTGCGACATCGTTTGGCGCGGCCGATCGAGACCGCATGGCGCGGGCAATCGCGAACACGGTGTTCGAGGGCGCCTCAGGCGATAGCCTGCAGTCGTTCAACGGGCGTGATCTGGGGGCCAAGCCAATGGTCGCGCTGACCATCAAGGACGCGCGCCCAGTGTCGAATGCGGGCGGCACGAGGATCCTGACGCTGCCAGTTCGGACCTATGCTCGCCCGGACATCCTCACCGAGTTGCAGGGCCGCGGGGTCCGACGGTCCCCGATTGATGCGGAGTCGGTGCTTGGACCGTATGAGGAATCGTCAGAGTTCAGGCTCACGCTGCCGCCCGGTTGGCAGGCGCGCTTGCCACCCGATATTGACGCGGCGAGTGTCTTCGGGCACTACCGAGCGCACTACGCTCAAGTCGGTCGAGAGCTGACGGTCGAGCGAAGCATTGTCGGCGCGACGGGAGTGCAGCCCCCGGAACGCATCAATCAACTGATCGCCTGGCTCCGTGCGATCGGCCAGGACGATATCCGGTTCATCGCGTTGGAGCCGGACGGTGGCGTGGACTGAGAGACTAGCGTCTAGCCCCTCACATCCTCACCACCATGCCCTGGTCGGATGCGGGCGGAGCGACCGCGCGGATCCGCATGGTGCGGCGAGGGGCGTCGATCAGCGGCGCTGGTGGTGTCGCGGGCGAATCCGGGGACACGATCGCTGGCGGTGTGGCGGGCGAACCGGGGGTCACTATCGCGGGTGGGACGGGTGCCACAGAGGGTACCGGCGGTACTGGCGGCACCTCGATCCGGTAGCTGCCTGGGCCGAGTTCGTACGGACGCGCGCCGATTGGCCCGTCGCCTTCGGTCGGGTCGAACACCCGGAAGCTACGGACGAGCTCGTTGCCGAGCCCGCTGAGCTCCTCCTTCAATCCGTCCAGGCGCACGATGGTATTGCCGCCAGTCCAGTCGTGGTCGAAACCAAAGAGGCCGTCGTCCTTGAAGGCCTCTGAGGCCTTGGCGGTCGTCACCTTCACCGTACGAGCCTTGCCGTCGGAGTAGACCAGGAGCTCGACGGGATCCCCCGGCTTGAGCTTCGCGAGCACACGGATCAGGCGCCGCGCCATGAGCCCGCGCATCTCGCGATCGCCGGCGTCCGCGGCTGAGAGCCGTAGATCCGTTTCGTTCACCTTTTGCAGCCGATCGCCCTCCTCGATCTTCGCTTTGTCAGCCGGGCCGTCGGTCACGACATCCGTGACCAACAGACCGAGAGTATCGCGTATCCCGCCCGATGTGGTCGTGATGCCAATCGCGGCACGATTGCCCCCGTCCATTCGCAGGGAGAAGGCGCGCACTGGCCGAGACGACCAGTCCGGACACTCATTGCGGCGACCTTGGCCGTCTGAGCCTTGGTCTTGCGCATGAGCGGGCACCGTAACCACCGCTCCAGCGCACAGGAGCAGAAGGGGAAGTCGCATCGTGAGCCTCCAAAGGGGGATCAGACCGGCCCGTACATGTTGATGTGACACCGGGGCGGGGTTGGCTGGTTGCTGGAGCCAGGAGGCTGGGACTCGGGGTTCGGGACGAGTCCCGAGTCCCAGCCTCTTAGATTCCCCTCATGCCCGACACTCTGCAGGCGCCGCCGGGGCCTGGGCCGGCGCCGGACTTCGAGGCGTTTTCCCACCATTGGCAAGACGAGGCGGACGCCGCGTTCCTGTATCGCGTGCTTGCGGCCGCTGAGGGGGACGCACACAAACGCGATGTCTACGCGCGACTCGCCGAGGTCGAGGACCGGCACGTCCAGATCTGGGCGAAGCTCCTGACCGACCACGGGCACGCCGTAGCGCGGCACCGACCCAGTACGCGCGCTCGGATACTCGCGAGGCTGGGACGGGTTCTCGGGCCGGGATTCTTGCTGCCCATGCTATTGTCCGAGGAAGGGCGGGAGGTCAAGGCCTACCTGGACATGCACCGCGCCACTGATCGCGACGTGGCGGGGAGCGGTGAGGCGTTGTTGCTCGCGCGCGAGAGCGCGGAACACGCAACGACACTCGCCGGGCTGTCTGGCGCTGGGGGTGAGCCGTGGCACCGCGCCGAATCGGGCGGCTTCCTGCGGAACGTCGTGTATGGTTTCAACGACGGCCTGACGGCGAACTTCGGCTTGGTTGCCGGCGTCATCGGTGCGTCCGCTACCACACAATACCGCGCAGTCGTCGTCGCTGGCGTCGCGGGGCTCATCGCCGATGCGTTGTCGATGGGCTCCAGTGGCTACTTAGCCGCCAAGAGCGAGCAGGAGGTGTACGCGCACGAAATCCAGATGGAGCGCGACGAGATCGCACTCATGCCGGAGGTCGAGCGCGACGAGTTGGCGCTGGTATACGAAGCCAAGGGGATGGAACGCGAGGCCGCGCATCAGCTGGCGACACAGGTGATGGCTGATCCCAAGCGCATGCTAGCTGAGCAGGTGCAAGAGGAGCTCAAGATCGGCGCTCCCGCCATGTCGCCGCTCCGCGAGGGGTGGGTCACGGGCCTCGCCACTGCGTGCGGCGCGATCATCCCCGTTTTCCCCTTCTTTTTCTGGAGCGGTGCGGTGGCCATCGTGGTCTCGTTCACGCTGGCCATGGCATCCCACTTCGTCGTCGGCGCGGCGCGCTCCATCTTCACCGGCCGTGGCAGCATTCGATCGGGAGTCGACATGTTCGTCGTAGGCCTCGGCGTCGCTGCCGTGGGGTATTTTGTGGGCGGCTGGGTAGCGCGGGCGCTGTAAGGCCGGGTGACGGGTCAGGGGTCAGGGAACTGCAACGACAACCGCCGCGACAATGGCAACAGCGGGCGGGCTAAAGCCCGCCCCTACATGTTGCTGCGGACGGCGGGGTCAAAGATTCGTCGACCTGCGCACGCGAATGCGGGCATGCCATCCGGATCACGTGCGCTCGACGCCGACATGTAGGGGCGGCCTTCAGGCCGCCCATGTTGTTTGTGGCGCTTGTCGTTGGCAGTTCCCCGACCCCGCGCTCTACTCTTTGTTCTGCGCCTTGGTCTCGACCAGCATGCGGTCGAACATGGCCTGCTGGTTCAGATCGAGACGGGCCTTGATGCGACGATTGGCATCGTCGTCGATCGAGTCCAATTGCGAGCGCATGGGAAGGACGAGCGCTTGCACAGCGCGGTGTTTCGCGGCCAGGATCGTGTCGACGGCCGCCCGTTCCGCGTCGGACAGGTCCAACTCATCGCCGAACCGGTGGATCATCGCCGCTCGATCACCCCACCGCGGGCACACGCGTTCGCGGGTGACGAGCCGGTCGGCGGTGAAGCCGAAAACGCCCCCAACGAGCGCCGCGCCGAGGAGGAACGCGAGCGCCGAGTTCTTGGTCGCGTCAATGTGATAGGACATATCGCGCACTCGCCTCCCGTTCGGAGACGTTGATGAACCGCGAGTCGGCAAACACGGGAACGGCGTACTCCCGATCGAGCACGCTCTCGTAAGCTACACGTGCCTCGATGTTACGGCTCGTCCACGCCGCCACGCCTGCGGCGAGTGCCGCCGCGCACGCTGCGGCCAGCCCCGCTCGAGCCCATGCTCGAAATGCGGCTGGCCAACCACTCGACGACCAAGCGGGTATCGGCTGCACGCTGGCCATGATGCGCGCCTCGAGCCGATCCCAAAATGCCGGGTCCTGCGGCGCGGCATACACGTCGCGCAGAAGCCGGGACACGAGCGCAGATGTCGGGGCCCGCCCGTTCGAGCGGCCGCGCAGATGCCCAGCGAAGTGTATGTGTCGCGACATCAGCGCCTCCTCACGGGACTTCCCGCAGCGACCGCAGCCCGCGGCGCAGCGTGAGTCGAGCATGGAAGAGGTCAGACCGAGCAGTCCCTTCGGGAATGCCGAGGAGCCGCCCGATCTCGCCATGCCGAAACCCCTGTACGTCATGCAGCACGATGACCGCACGCTGCCGGTCCGACAACAATTTCAAAGCCTCGGCCAGCCGCGACCGCAAATCCAATGTCTCGGCCGGATCGAATGCGCCGGTCGTCAGATTCTCCGGAAGCGCGTCAGCCTCGCGCACACGCCGGCGCCGGGTGAGATCGAGTGCCGCGTTGGCGACGATACGGTGCAGCCACGCGCCAAATGGTTGGCCCGTCACAAAGCGGTCGAGCGCGCGAAACGCGTGGAGAAAGCCTTCCTGGACCGCGTCCTCAGCGTCCTCGTGAGTCGAGACGATCGCACGGGCGACGCCATACGCACGACGTTGATGCGCGCGCACGAGGGCGCCGAACGCATCACGCTCGCCATGCTGCGCGGCAGCGATCAGTCGCCGCTCCTCGGCTTGCGCCAATTGCTCGGCCGCGGCTCCTGCATCCGACGCAGGAACCTGCGCGACCTCGCCGCGCACCGCTCGTCCGCGAACCATCCGCGAACCGCTCTCAGGGGCCGGCCGAATGAGGGCCAAAGCAGGTGTCATAGAACGCTGCAGTCTCCTACCCCGCGATACGCGGCGCCACGCGGAAACGTTGGCCGACCGGGGGTCGTCCCTGTCGTAGGTGAAATATGCGCTCTGACACGGCCTCCGGTACCTCCTCAAGCGGCGGCCGGCGCCGAGCAACTCCTGGGTTGGCAGCCAGAACCGGACTTCGTCCCCAACCGCCCTTCCGGGCGGTGCGTGGGAGCGCATTCGTCCGGGGGGCGCCACGGATCGCGGCGGTCGCCGGGTCCCTCGCTGCTGTCGCAATTCTAGCCACCTGTGAGGCGGCGACCGGCCCCCGGTCAGGACACGTCGTGCTCACCTACACTGGTGACACGACGCTGACCGCCGGTGTGCGAACGGCAGCGGCCGTCTCGGTTACGGTAGACGGGTCGCCGTACACGAGCGCCCACCTCGCGCTCCGCTCCTCTGACTCGACGGTTCTAGCCGTCGTGACCTCATCCTCCGGCACGGACACGCTGGTAGCGCGAGGCCTGGGCACTGCGACACTCACTATTCAACTCGTCAACTCCGTCCTCGCCGGCGCACCTCCGACGCTGACGAAGACCTTTTTTGTATCGCCGAAGAGCGTCCAGTTTGACCGCGGGTCCCAGCCCCTCGGCGCCTTCGGTGACACGATCACGGTGCCTGCGCACGCCTACGACATCCACAACGACGAGATCCCGAACGTCGCGTTCACCTGGACGAGCTCGGACACACTGTTCGCCAAGGTGACCAACAAGGGACGGCTCACCGCGATCGGCAACGGCCCCGCCACCGTCAAGGCATCGGTCGCTGGAGATACGGCCACTCTCGCCGTCACCGTGCAGCAGGTTCCGGCCCACTTCGCGTTCACGCCGTCGCTGCCCGTAACCCTGACCGCGTTCGGAGCCGACACCAGTCTCGCGGCGGGAGCCGTCGACTCGCTTGGCAATACGATCAAAGGGACCGCGGCGTCGCCCACCTGGGGCCTCCAGAGCGTCGGCGTCATCACGATCGATCAATCGGGGAACGTGCAGGCGGTCGGCAATGGGAGCACCTACGTCTACGCCAGCCATCCTCCGGCCCGTGACAGCCTCGCGGTCTCGGTGACGCAGCGCGCGACGCGGATTGTGATGACAGCGCCGAACGGCCTCGCGATCCCCTCCGTTGGCGGGACGCTCGTCCTCAGCGTCACCGCCTACGATCGCAACAACAACCAAATCGCCAACGCGAACCCCACTCTCACGTCGCTCGACCCGACGGTCGCACAGGTGAACTCCCCGACCCGCACCGTCACTGGCCTGGCCCTTGGGCCTGCGCGGATCGTGGCGACACAGGATCTTGCGGCCGACACCGTCGTCGTGCAGGTCGCGAACATCCCCGTCAAGCTCTCGCTCTCTGTGGACACCGCCACGATGAACAGCATCGGGGATACGCTCAAAATCGGCGTGACCTTCACCAATGCGCTCGGCGGCGCCGTGACCGGGCTCACGCCGTTCTGGTTTTCGTCGGACACCACAATTCTCTCGGTCGCCACGCAGGATGGCCGCGTCGTCGCTGTCCGTCGGGGCACCGCCCGCGTGATCGCCACCTATGCGACGCTTTCCGACACCGCGTTGATCACCGTGACCAATGCGCCGGCTGTGATCAAGCTCCTGTCGCACAGCGACACCTTGCCATCACTCGGCGACACGCTCACGGCCAAAGCAACGATCCAGAACAGCCGTGGTGCTGCTTTGCCGCCCACCTCCGTCACCTGGTCCGTGGATAACACTGCCATCGCGACCGTGTCGACCGGTGGCCTGCTAACCTCGCTGGCGGTGGGGCGCACGACCGTCCGGGCCACGAGCGGTATTCTCGCCGACTCTGCTGCCGTGTGGGTGACCAACAACCCCGCTCGGATCGTGCTCAACTCGGTGTTGGACACACTGACAGCGCGCGGGCAAATGCTCGCGTACACCGCGACGGTCACGAACAGTGCAGGCCAGGTCATCACGGGCGACACGGTGACGTGGCAAAGCACGAACACCGGCGTGGCGACGGTCGCAGCCGGCGGACCACTCGTCGGTGTCGTCACGGCGCTCAGTCCAGGCACGACATCGATCGTCGCCCAGGCCGGCAAGGTGTCGGCCAGCGTCACGGTCGTCGTGCGCAATCCCACGCTGATCTACGTCGACAACAGCACGCTCGACACCCTGCACTTCGGTACGCTCAAGCGGCCGTACCTGCACATCCAGGACGGGGTGAACGCTGCGGCACCGCAAGACACGGTCTTCGTGCGCGTCGGCGCCGGCCCGTACAGCGAGATGGTCGCGCTGAGCCGCGACATCATGTTGATGGGAGACCCGACGGCGTATCGCGCCAACAGCAACGACCCGACGAAACTGCCGCTGCTGTCGCACGACACCGGCACCGCGGGCATCATTGCCAACACGTCGGCCCGGGTGTTCATCCGCACGCTGGCGATCCGCCACACGCTCGACGGCGCGGCGATCTACACGCACGGTGCGACGGTCGCTATCTCCAACGTCTACGTGAACCCCACTTCGGATCCCTTCAACTCCGGCCGGGGCATATACATCGATTCGACGAGCACGGCGAACGTCGACAGCTCGAAAGTGCAAACGATCAAGGGCTATGGCATCCTGCTCCACAACGTTGCCAACGGATCCATCACGCGGTCGCAAGCCTACCTCGTGCACAACGCGCAGGATGGCACCAACTCGACGGGCATCGAGGTCGATTACGGCGCCAACAACCTCGTCTCGGGCAACGTCGTCCGCTGGACGTATGGGCCCGAAGTCCTGCTCGATAGCACCACATCGGTCGTGGCAACCGGGAACAACCTGGCGGGCGGTGGACAGCTGATGCGCGTGCTCGGCGTCTCTGGCGCGAGCCAGGTCACGAGCAACTCATTCAACACATTGGCCCAGAGCAACGATCTCAACCCGGGCAGCTCCGCTTCCGACGGCCGCTCCGGACTCGAGCTGAATACGTCGTCTGGTGTGCAGGTGGCAGGCAATACCATCAAAGGCGACACGGGAACCGTCGCACTCGTGGATGCGATCCGACTGATCGGCACCCGCGGTGGCGGCTCCCCGACGGTCATTCAGAGCAATCCGATTGCGGGCGGGCGGTACGGCATCAGGTCCGAGAACTCGACGTGGACGCTGCAGCTCTCGCACGTGCACGGCGGCAGCATCGGCGTCGTGCTGTCGGCTGCGGACACGGCAAGTCTGGCATCCGACACATTGACGACCGCGGTGATCGGTTGTGTGCAGGCGACAGGAAACGGCATTCGCGTGGCGGTGAGCGGGGGCTGGTTCAGCCAGTGTGGGCCGACTGGTACGGCGGCGGTGTCGGTCAATGCCCCCGGCGCCGTGGTTGACGTGAACGGCAATGCGACGTTCACCGGCGCCAACCAACGCGCGGTCGCGGTCTCTGGCGCCCAGCACGCCTTCATCACCGGCAACACCATGGCAGGGGGTGCACCCGAGGGCACGGTCACCACAAGCGCACTCGTCGGCGTCGTTGATCTACAGGGAGACAGCGTCACGGCGGTCGGAAACGCGGTCACCGGCTATCCCAGCTATGCGGCGCTCTCGCTCGCGGGCTCGACGGTCCGGGCGGACAGCAACTTCCTGTCGAGGAACCGGGTCGGCATCGCGATGGGCATTCTGACGGCGTTCGAGGCGATCACGAACGACATCTTCGATAACGACACGGCAGGCGTGGTGAACCAGCAGGCCGCCGGCGTGTCAATGCCGGCCAATTGGTGGGGGGATTCGTTGGGACCGCGTGGCGTTGGCGTCCAGATGGCCGTCGGCGACAGCGTCGTGGGCAACGTCTCATTTCAGCCGGTCAACTTCATTCCCCTCAACGCCGGGTTCCGGGCGGCGCCGCCGCTGCGATCGATCCGCGGCAATGGACAATCGGGGACCCAAGGGACCACGCTCCCGCTGCCACTGGCGGTACGGGTGGTCGACCCGGCCGGGCGGCCGGTGGCTGGCGTTGCGATCACCTTCGAGGCGAGTGGCGGGGCGACGCTCAACGGCGGCGGCTCCACGAGTGTCCAGACCACGAACTCGAGCGGCCTCGCGGAAGTGGTGGTCACAGTCGGCGGACCGGGCACGTACACAGTCTCTGCGTCCGGCGCCGGCGAGGGTGGCGTGACGTTCACGGAGACCGCGACCCCCTAACCCCCGGTACCGATCACCCTGTCGCCGCCACGCTTCGCGTGGCTGCTCGTCTACAGTATGATGCTCCTGCGCACGGTCGCTGAGTTCCGAGCCTTCATTTTGCCGCCCGCCGCCCCCCGGCGCCCTCGCTGACATGGGCCGCAGGCGCAAACGCAGCGGGGGCGGGCCGCGCCGGACGCGCGAAGCGCGCGAATCGGCGGCGCTGAGCGTCAGCCAGCCATCGTCGCGTCCGTCGCCGCCTGATCCGCTGGGAGCGACCGTTGCGGCCGGAGTGCAATGCTCCCAGTGCCAGGCGACCAACACGCCTGACGCACGATACTGCGAGAAGTGCGGAACCGCATTGACGAACCCGGACGCGACGACGCTCGTGCTGGCTCCGCACGAGCTGGCCGACGCCCGAGTGACACCGCGAGTGTCGGCCGGCGCGCCCGACACCCAACGGTACAGCAGCGGAGGCGCACCACGATCGGCTGAGGTCCATGTCCTCACGCGTACCCTCTCAGGACAGGCGGGGGACGCCCTGCTGCAGCTGGTGCGTCGTGAGTTAGCCGAGGACTACGATGTCGAGCGGGAAATCGGGCGTGGCGGGATGGCCATCGTCTACCGCGGCGTCGAGCGCCAGCTGCGGCGAACGGTCGCGCTCAAGGTGCTGCCGCCCGAATTGTTGCTGGGTCCCGCCGTGATCGGTCGTTTCGAGCGCGAGGCGCAAATGGCTGCCGCGCTAGACCACCCCAGCATCATACCGATCTACCGGGTCGGACAGACGGCCTCGCTCGCCTACTTGGCGATGAAGTATGTCGAAGGGCGCGGGCTCGATCGAGTGATTGCCGAGCAGGGGGCACTGCCAATAGCGGTCGTGGTATCGGTGCTCCGAGCTGCAACCAGCGCGTTCGCCTACGCGCACGCGCATGGCATCGTCCACCGGGACGTCAAGGGCGGCAACATCCTGATCGACCGCGAGGGCCGCGTCATTGTCACTGATTTTGGCGTAGCGCGCGCGATCGACAACGCGTCGATGACCACGACCGGGTCGGTGATCGGCACGCCCTATTTCATGAGCCCGGAGCAGTGTGCGGGGAAGGTGGCCGCGCCGCAGTCGGACCAGTACTCCCTCGGCGTCGTCGCGTTTCAGAATGCTGACGGGCGCGCTGCCCTTTCAAGCCGACACGCTCGCGGCGATCATGCACCACCACTTCTTCACACCGGCGCCAGATGTAACCAAGGCGCGCCAGGACATCCCGAGTGAGCTGACAGCGATCCTCACCCGCGTCTTGTCAAAGGATCCCGATCGCCGGTACGCAACGACGAACGACATGCTGGATGCCGTCGAGAGCATCCCCGTGAGCGAGGCCGATCGCGCGGCTGGAGAAGGGATGCTGCGGACGCTCGCGGGCGGGACGCCGCTGCCAGCGGTTCGAACGAGCGCGCTCCCCCCGCTCGAAGACACGATGGCGGTCGTCGCCGCGCACGATGCGTTCCGCCGATCGAGCCAACGGAGACGGCGCGTGCGGCGAGTGAGCGGGGCGAGCGCGGTCGTGGTGGCATCGGTGCTCGGGCTGTGGCTGTGGCGGCGTCCGTTGTCAGTGGCGGCCACAGCGCCCGGTGGCACTTCACACGGGCCGGGGGGCGCCGAGCCGGCAAATGCGGCGCCACAAACGGTGTCGGTACCTGCGCCGGTGGTCACGCCGTCTGCGAACCCGTTTCCGCCTGGTGCGACGGCCGTGGTGCCCCAAGCACCGGCGCCAGTGCTGGTCCAGCCGTCGGCACTGCCGGAGTCCACCGCGCAACCGGCGGTCGACACTGCGACCGGGAAGCTGCGGGTGCGTGCGTTCCCTGGCGACGCGCTCATCATGATCGACAACGAGACGATCGGGCAGGGCGCGGTGCTGGACCACGACGTGCTCGCCGGCGAGCGGCACCTGCGGATCGTGGCACCGGGCTACGTCGACTTCGACACGACAATCGTCGTGACGGCAGGCACGACCACTCGGTTGAGCGCCATCGAGCTGAAGGCAGTCGAGCCATGATGCGCCGCTGGCCGGTGCGAATCCTCGCGGCGTGTCTGATGATGCTGCCGCGCGCCGTCGCGGCGCAGAGCAACACCGATGAGATGCTCCACCGCGCGATCCGCTTATACGAAGACCTCCAGGTCGAACGCGCCCTCGCGATGTTTCGCGACGTGATCTCGCCGAGCTCACCGTTCGTCGTCTCGACGGCGCAACGAGTGATGGCGTACAAGTACCTCGGCGCGGCCCACGCGACGTTGGGCCAGCCGGATTCGGCGTCGGTGTATTTCCGCGCGGCCATCGAACGCGATCCATTCGTCGATCTGGACGGTCACGATTTTACTGCGCGCGAACGCGAGGTCTTTGCCGATGCCAAGCAGCGCACCTTCGCCGTCGCGGTTCGCCCCATCGCGCGAACGCGAATCGATCCGCGCACCGAGCACATGCTGTTCCAGACGTTGACGACCCACGGCGCGTTGCTGCGAGCCGAGATACGCACATCCACTGGCGAGATCTCGCCGATTTTCGAATCGGACAACGACGGTGTGCGCGAAATCCCCTGGAACGGTGTCCTCGCATCTGGTCGATTGGCTGCACCCGGCACGTACGAGCTCGTCGTCCGAGGGGACAGCCGATTGATTCCATCGCGGTCCGACTCGGCGCGGTTGTTCTTTACGATCGAGCACGACCGGCCGCCGCTGGAAGACACACTTCCGGAGCTCGAACCGAGTGACCTGTTGCCGGAGCATCGCCCCGCGTCGGCGGCGACCGTCGAACTGGCCAAGGGGGTCGGGGTAGGGGTCCTCGCGATCGCCATGCCGACGTTGCTGGGTCATGGCGAGTTTGCCAGCCCGAGCCGCGGCCTGGCGGCTACCGTCAGCGCGACCGGCATCGCGGTCGGCATCTTCGGGTTTCGTTGGCGCCACGAACACAACGAGCTGGCGGAGAACATCGCCGAGAATACCCGACGGCGCACGGCGCGCGCGGCGCGCAACGCGGAGATCAAGCAGGGCAATGAGGCCAAGCTCGCGCTGACGGCGCTCGTGATCAGTCCCGCAGCCGGGGTGGGGCCATGATCGCGCGTCCGCTGGTAGGTTGTGTGGCGTTACTCGCTCTTCCCCTCGCGGCAGTCCCCGTCGCCGCACAGATCACCGTCACCCCTTCGGTCTTCGTCGCCTACGTGCAGCACCAGGTCGACATTGGTTACGGCGACGAGCAAACCAGCGGGCCGGTGCTCGGCGCGACGGTTTCCGTGGCCCCGACTCGATGGACCGACGTCACGTTGTCCGGCTACACCGGGACGCTCAACGCCGACTCGGCGATCGTGGATTCGCGCCGGATGGCAGATCTCGAGCTCGGGGGGAGCATCTTTGCGACGTCCACGCTGGCGTTGCAGATCGGGTTGCGCGCGCAGAGCTATACGACGACACTGGCTCGGCAACGCTGGCTCTCGGTCAGTGTCGGCGGCGAGTACGGTCCTGAGATCTTTGATGGGGTCGCCCGCGCCGTCCTGCGGGCCGGCCTGATCCCCGTGGCGAACGTCAGCGGGCTACCAAGCCCCACGTTTGCCGTCCTGGCGAGCACCGGGTTTCAGGTGCTCCGTGGACCCCTCACCGGCGGGCTGTTCTTCTCGATCGAGCGCTACGACTTCCCGAGCAACAACGGCGCGCCGCGGGCGGAACAACTGGAGATGTTGACGGCCCAGGTGGGAGTGAGGTTTCCGAGATAAGGGAACTGGAGGCGTCTAGCCTTTCATTTCCCCCCGGTGTTCGTATCTATATGCGCCGTCACCGACATGCCGGGGCGGAGCCGGCGGTTTGGGTCGACCGGATCGGTCGGTCGGAGGCGGACCGGGATGCGTTGTACGACCTTGGTGAAGTTCCCCGTGGCGTTGTCGGGCGGGAGGAGCGCGAACTGTGCGCCCGTGGCGGCGGCAATGCTCTCGACGACGGCGTTGAACGTGTGGCCGCCGTAAGCGTCGACGTCGAGTTGCACTGCTTGGCCAACCCGGATGTCGTCGAGCTGGGTCTCCTTGAAGTTGGCGTCGACCCAAACGCCGGTGTCTGCGACGACGGTGAACAGAGTTTGCCCTGTCTGTACCAACTGACCCACTTCGACCTGCTTGCGCGATAACACGCCGCTGACGGGCGCGAGGATGCGTGTGTAGGACTGGTTCAGCACGGCTTGCTGTAACTCGGCTTGTGACGCGGCCAGGCGCGCCTGCGCCAGACGCACACCCGCCTGCGCGTTGGTCACGGTCGCACCGGCAGCGGCTGCCTGCTTCTGGGCGGCGATCAGGGAGGCATGCGCCGCGTCAGCAGTGGCCTGTACGGCGTCCAACTGCTGCTTAGAGACGATTTGTTGATTCGCGAGCTGCTGGATGCGGCGCAGGTCCGACGTGGCTTTGTCGTAATTCGCCTGTGCGGCCGCGATTTGCGCGTCGGTCGCGGCGCTTTGGCCCTCGGCGGTCGCGACCTGTGCGGCGGCCTGGCCGGTATATCCCCGCATACCCACAGCCGCTTCTGCGCCCACAAAATCGGCCTGGGCCTGGGCTAGTCGCGCCTTGTAGTCCGCATCGTCGAGGACGACGAGCGTGTCGCCCTCGTTCACGTGCTGATTCTCCACGCCGTTGACCCTGAGGGCGTAGCCACCAACCTTGGCCAACACCGGCACGAGATGCCCTTGGACATACGCGTCATCGGTTGTCTCGTGCACGCGGGAATAGAGGAACGTCCTCACGCCCCACGTGATGGCGGCAACGCCCGCAATGCAGCCGAGCGCGATCAAGACGAGGCGGCGGCCGGGGCGCGCGGGAGTGGTGCTCACGCCCGATCCGGGCGGAGCTTGCTGGTCAGTCGCGCCTTGGGTGGCTGGCCGTTGGGGCGGTGCCTGCTGCTCGGGGCGAGCGGTGGTAGCCATGGCTCAGAGTCGGGTGGTGGTAGAGGAGCGACGCTCGTGGTGGTGGCGGTCGGCGGGCGGACAGTCCGCGTCTGGCGCGGGCGTCGGCGAGCGGTCGCGACTGAGAAGACACGAATTTTTCATGGCAATTCCGTGACCGAACCGGTCGCTCGGGCGAGCGACACGCGCGCCGCCTGATAGCTGGTGAGGGCGTTCACCTGCAACGTTCGGGCGCTGTTGAGGTCGAGCGATGCGGTGATGACATCCGCATTGCCCGCGACGCCGGCTCGAAAGCGTTCCTGCGATTCGCTGAGCTCCTGCTGTGTGAGGCGCAACTGCTCGTCGGCAGCATCGAGTTGCTGACGGGCGGCCGCGAGGTCGAGAAATGCCCGCCGAACGTCGATCGCAGCCTGCTGTCGCAGGTCGCGTTGCTGCACCTGGAGTTGTCTCGTGACCGCTTGTTGCTCTTCGATGCGGGCTTCGCGACGCAGTCCGTCGAACACCGGAATTGTCACGCCAATGCCCCAGCTGTAAACGGGGAGCATGCGGACATAGTTGCCGCCTTGGATGCCCTTGTTGCCGAACACATCGAGTGACGGCAAGCGCTCGGCCCGAATGGCTGACACCTGCTGCTGGGCGGCGGTCAGCTGCTCATCGAGCGCACGCAGATCCGGCCGGTGCCGGAGCGCGAGGTCGATCTCGTCGGTTTCGCGTGGCAGCGTATCGCTGATCGGCATGCTGCTGAGGGAATCGCTGAGGACGACGTGGGCGTCGAGTGACAGGCCCAAGGCGCGCAGCAAATCCAGCTGGGTTCGATCACGGTCGCTGCGCGCGGCGATGAGCTGCGCGCGGGTCGATGCGAGTTGCGCCTGCGCCCGGGTGACGTCGAGTGCAATCCCGACGCCAGCCTGGAGCTGTTGTCGAGCGATGTTGAGGAGGTCCGCCGCCAGCGACGAATCCGCCAGTCGGGCCTCCAGCACCGCATTCGCCTGTTGGACCGCCAAGTACGCGGCGGCGGCACTCCCCGCAGCATTCTGGGCCGAGCTGGATGCGACGGTATTCTGCGCCTGCTCTGCCATCCGTGCCTGCCGATAACGTTGAATCACGGCAAAGTTGAAGAGCGTGTCGTAGGCCCAGCCGCGAAGCTCGGTTGCCTTGATCGGCGGAAAGTCGACGCCGCTTGGCGGCAGGAACGTGTTGAAATTGAACGGCGACCCGGGCGGCAGCGGGGGGAACCGCAGCAGCGCGGCGCTATTCTCGACGAGCTCCGTCTCCTGTCCCAGCCCATAGATCGTCGGCAGGAAGGAGCCGCGTTTGAGGTGCGACTGGGCATTGGCCTGCTCAGCCTGGGCTCGGGCCTCCTGTGCGGTGGCGCTCTGATGCGCGGCGAGCCGTGCCGCATCACCCAGGGAGAGCACCCGGGTGCTCGTGTCTTCCTGGCCTGCAGCGGAGCGCGGACCCGCCGCGACTGCGGCGACCGTCGCGGCAGTGAGGACGAGTGCCGCCCGGACGGTGCGCAACGTGGTAGTCAGTGCGCCGGTGGCAGAACACGAGTGACGCGGACGTGCGGCGGTCATAGGCAAAGGGCGGTATCCAGAACGGCGTGTGTCAGGTATCGAGTCGAGCGTCATGCAGAGCCGGGCGCGGTGGCTCCGACCGGAGCCACCGCGTGGAAGAAGAAGTCCGTCAACTGCTCAAAAAGCTCCTCGTCGGTGGTCGGAGGAGTGGGGGCGCACACGCCCGAGCTGACCCAGAGCGCGTGCATGGCAAACATCGACGCCATCATGCGGCCCGCTACGTGGGGATCGATGGGCCGGAACTCGCCAGACTCGATGCCGCGTCGAAAGAGCCGGTCGAGGAACTGCCGCTTGCGGCTCACCACTTCGTCCCAGTAGAAGGCCATCAACTCGGGGAACCGGTGGAGCTCGGCAATCACCAGCCGCATGACGACCTGGTAGGCCGGGGACCGCGTCAGTGACCACAGCCCCTGCATGTAGTCGCGGAGCTGGTCGGTCGCGCTGGCGCCGCGGTCGGCGACGAAGTCTCGTTCCGAGCGTTCGAGGTGGGCGATGACCGTTTGGCGGATCATCTCCTTGAATAGCGCTTCCTTGTTGGGGAAGTAGAGGTAGATGGTGCCTTTGGCGACGCCTGCGCGCTTGGCGATATCCTCCAGCCGAGCCCCGGCGAGCCCGTGTTCGCCGAACACTTCGAAGGCTGCCTCGAGGATCTGCTGGGGCCGTTCCTCGGGCAGCCGCCTCCATTTGACGGCGTTCCCCATGCCCGACAACTTACTGACCGGTCAGTCAGGAAGCAACCGGGGGCCTGGGGCCCCAAACCCCAGACCCCGCGTCTCTGCCCTACTTCGTGGTCTCCGCTGCCGTCGCGCCCTCGGCGTGCTCGTAGTGGGCGTTGGTGAGCTTCACGATCCCCACGAGGACGAGGGCGAGGATAATGGCGCCCACGATGAGCCCGCGGAACGCGGGGGCGGTGTCGGGACCGCTGTGCGGGGGATACTGGTCGGTGTGGTCCGTCATGCGACGCGAACGCTGGTCATAGAGTCCTGTGCTTTGATTTGCTTCATCACGTCGAGGCCCGCCGAGATCTTGCCAAACACCGTATGTACTCCGTTCAGATGCTTGGTGTTGGCCTCGCTGAGAACCATGAAGAATTGGCTGCCGCCGGTGTCCTTCCCGGCGTGCGCCATTGAGAGTGCTCCGATTTCGTGAGTGCGTCGATTGCCCTTCGTTTCACATTTGATCGTGTAGCCCGGACCACCCGTACCGACCCGCCGATCACCTGGAGGTAAATCACGCGACAGCGGATCACCCCCCTGTACCACAAAGTCGGGGATCACACGGTGAAACTTGACGCCGTCGTAGAACCCCGAGTTCGCCAGGCGCTCGAAGTTCGCCACGGTCTGCGGCGCGTCGGCGTCGTACAACTCGGCGACAATAGTGCCGCGGTTCGTCTCGATTGTGGCGTGTTTGGTCATGCGCTGGAAGGTTAGCGACGAAGGAGGGTGAAAAGAAGTCGGGCGACGACCCCAAGCTGCCTATGCTCGCCGGCTCCGCTTGACCTTGGTCAGCTTCTGTCCGGTCGGACAGATGTCGAGCAGTACGCAGCGTGTGCACGCGGGAGCGCGTGCGCTGCAGACACGGCGCCCGTGGAAAATCAGCAAATGGGAGATAATGGTCCAATCGTCCTGTGGAATGAGGCGCATCAATACCTGCTCGACCTTGACGGGATCGGTCTCCTTGGTAAGGCCAAGCCGGACCGCCAAGCGGCCCACGTGCGTGTCTACGACGATCCCATCGTTACGATGACACGCGTTCCCGAGCACGACGTTGGCCGTCTTGCGCCCGACCCCGGGGAGCGTCACCAGCGCGTCCATCGAGCAGGGCACGTTGCCCCCGAATCGCTCGACCAGCGCGCGAGACATCCCCCTCAGGCTCCGCGCCTTGGAGCGAAAGAACCCCGTGCTCCGGATGATCGTCTCGAGCTCGTTGGTGTCGGCACTCGCCAATGCCTCGGCATCCGGATAGCGCGCGAACAGCGCCGGAGTCACCATGTTGACCCGTACATCCGTCGTCTGCGCGCTGAGAATCGTGGCGACCAGCAGTTCGAACGGCGTGCGGTATCGGAGCTCGGTGCGCGCGTCGGGATACTCTCGTCGGAGTCGCTCGAGGACCTCGAGTGCCACGCGCCGGAGCGCCGCGTCGGAACGCGGCGGGCGCGATCCGCGCGGACGGCTCGTGGTCACCGCTCTGCCTCGGGCTCCGGCGTCTGGACCCCGGCGTGGTGCCGCAGCGTCCCAATGAGCTCGTAGAGCTGCTTTTCGGTCAACTCGATCTCCTGGGCTGCCCCATCAGCGTCCAACAATCCCGCACGCATCGAGATTGCGACCTGGTTCATGTACCGCACCTTCGCCAGGATGTCTTCCGTGACGCGTCGCAAGCGGTGATACCGCCGTTTCTCGGCCACACCGCGGTGATAGCGACGCACCAGATCGTCCGCCCGGAGGCGCATCGCCATCGCGAGCACGTCGGCCACGGAACGCCCCGGCAACGCACCGCGATCGGGAAAGCCGGTGTCCTCGTCCCATGCGTCATCCGCAAACCACAGTCGTCCGACGTACTCGACGCCATCGAAAAACGTGTGCAACGTAACCCGAAAGCGCCGACCGTCGACATCGATCGTGCCAACGGACATCGACTCCGGGTGGCGACTGTCGCGACGGCGCGCAGGCCGGCTCATGACCGACTGGCAGGGGATGACCGGCCGCTCGCGCCCGGTTCGGGCGCCATCGGCTGGATCGGGCCAAGAAACCGTTCGAGCGTCGTGAAGAGGACCTCCGGTCGCTCGACGTACGGCACATGGCCGCTGCCCTCGATCACCACGAGCTCTCCACCGAGCGCTTCGGCCACCGCCGTCGACGAGGCGAGGGGAATTGGGTCTTCGCGCCCATGCACCACGAGGGCGGGCACCCCCAATCGCGCACGCAGACGAGCGAGCGCCGGCAGCAGGTCGTAGTCATTGAGACTTTCCCAGACGGTGCGCTGGACACGCCCCACAACGCGAAAGGGCGTCAATTGGGTCACCCGCGCCGGGTCGGCGAAATACCCGGCGACGCTCAACTCGAAGGCCCGCTGCCGGTACGCCGCCGGATCCGATTCGCGCAGGCCCGAGGCCGCGAGCGAGGCGCGGTCAGCGCGCATCGTCTCGCTCTCACCGCGACGCTTGAACTCCGCCTCGAAGGCGGCCCGATACTCGCGCGTCACTGCAGCCGGATCGATGAGCGCCAGGCGCCCCGGCGGTCGCAAGGTCGAATCGGTCAGAGACTCAGTCGCATACAACATCGCCAGCAGCCCACCCCACGAATACCCGACGATCGGCGGAAGCGCGAGTCCGAATTCACGCACCACGGCGCCAAGGTCTGCCACCTGCGTCCGCCAGGTGACCACGTCGTGTGTGTCTGTACGCGACTTGCCGCCCCCCCGCTGATCGTAGAAGAGCAGGTCGTAGCGGTCGGCAAGCCGCAGCATTTGCGGCAGCAGATACCGATGGTCGGCGCCGGGCCCGCCGTGTAGCACGAGCACCCTGGGCGCCCCACGCGCGCCATAGGCAGCCCAGTACAGCGGCACCGGAGTGCTCTGCGTGTAGCCGCACTCGCGCGGGTCGGGGATCGCCAGCGGCACGGGGGGAAAATACAGCGTCTAGCCCCTCAGCGCCCGAACCACCAGTCCAGCTTGATCAGGAAAATGTCGTCCGCCGGCGCGCGCGAGAGATACCCCTGGTCTCGGCCGAGGGCAAAATTTCCGACGTTGCCGTAGAGATTGTCGTCCGCGCGCATCTGTTGCCAGACGAAATAGATGGTCGAGCCGGGGCGGTACTCCCAGCGCAGGACGGCGTTCCCACGGAGCGATCGCGTGTTGAAGTCCGGATTGGCGATCTCGAACGCACCCGGTGTGGCCCCTGCACCGCTGCAGACCGGCACCTCGGCGTTGGCGGGGCCGTTCGGATCGATGCAGTACGACCCGTCGCTTTGCTGGTGGATGCTCCCGATGTCGACGCCGTACACGCTCTTGTGCAGCTGGCGCGGATGATCGAACTGCTTGAATGCGTAGTATCGTCCGCTCGCGAAGAACGGCTGCGCGTAGACGTCGAGCGTCAACGTCGGCGTGAACGCCAGCGAGATGCGCGTGTCCAGCGACAGCGTGACCTGGTCGATGTTGGCGAAGACGTAGCGCGTGTTATAGAACAGCGCGTAGCCGGGTGCGACGACTGATGTGTCGTACTGCTGATTGGTCCGCGTGAGATCGAGTGATGGGCCGAAGCTGAAGGAGACGTTCGAGGCCGGCTTCATCAGCGCGGTGATCCGTGGTGTGACCTCCTGCGTCGGTTCGTTCACCCCTACATTGCCCTCGACCTGGCCCTGCAACACGAACCAGCGTCTGGCATCGCTGTTGACGCCGATCAGGGCATCCTGGTAGCCGTGCCGCTTGACGACGGGCCCACCCCGTGTGAGCTGGTCATCCATCACGGTCGGGTGATAGATGTAGAAGCCGTACACGTTCCAGAAATTGAGGAACTGGAGGTTGAAGAACGTCTGGCCCTGCATGTCTGTTCGGTCGCCGTCGTAGTTATGCTGCATTTGGCCGCCCACACTCGTGAAGATGCTGCGATACCACGAGGTGGGCACGGTCCATTGCCGCCCGAGATTGGCGTTGTTCCAGACGTAATCGGCTCTGCGGAAATAGGCGAGATCGTTCACCTCGAAACCGGGACTTCGGGCATTGGTCGCGACTTCCCAGAGCCAGTTGCCGTTGTCCTTCCCCAACCGCAGGTAGCCCCCATAGCCGCGAAGCGAGGTCGCGTTCGAATCGAGCCGGGTGCTGAATAGTCCGCCACCGACATTGCGGCGATCCGGACGCTGGAAGTAGTGGGCGCTCGATTCCTGCGTCAACAGAATGGACTGCGGCGTCCCGCCCACGTCGGTGATGACAAAGTTCCCCATGAGCGAGTAGTTCTTGGCCGACCAGGTGGTGACGAAATCGCCGCCCGCGGCCTCGGCGCTTTGATGCAGGCTGTCCGCCAGAATCGGGCTATCCAGATTGCGGTTGGTCGACGTCACCATGCCGCCTACGGTCGTCGCGCCCTCCCCCAGGTCGTGCTTGACGCGCGCGACGAAGTAGTTCGACAACGGCTCCATCGGCGCCGTATGAGGTGCGCTATCGATGGCCATAGTGTAGGCGCCGTTTTCCTGGCTCGTCACGGCGTCGAGCACACCGACCGTAAAGCCGCCCTGCGTGCGGCCCGTGATCTTCGCGGCCCCAATGATGTTCGTGTTCGTCGGGATGTTGCTGTACGCTGCCAGGTTGCCGTAGTAGTTGCCGAGCTCGGGGTACCGACCGATGCGCCGCGAGTAGAAGAGGGACATCGACTCGACGTTGCTGCAGAACATGCAGTTGAACCGCCCGAAATCGAAATCACCGGCTCCCGACACGAAGAACGGTCGCTTCTCCGGATAGAACGTTTCGAACGCACTCAGGTTCACGACAGCCGGATCGACTTCGACCTCGCCGAAGTCGGGGTTGGCGGTCGCGTCGAGCGTCAGATTCGAGCCGAGCAAGTACCGGACGTCGCCACCCACACGCATTTGATTGGTGTGCACATGATTGAGCGGCGTGCCGAAGTTGGCGGCGTTGTCTTCGGTCTGGCCGGAGACGTACGGGAGGAGCTCGAACTCGCGCGGCGGCCGTCGCAGCACGAGCCCGGTGAGGTGTCCGTAGGTCGCCGGCCCAGTGTCTTCGTTTTTCCGGGAGAATGCCCACTCATCGCGCTCGTTGTTGCGATCGATTCGCCGGAGGATCTGGAGTCCCCACGTCTGCACAGTGTCGCGAGCCGCGAATCGGAGCTGTGAGAGGGGGATCCGCAACTCCGCTGTCCACCCCAGCGAGTCGACGCGAGTCGCCTCTTCCCAGACTGGGTCCCACGACGGGTCGAGATTGCTGCCACCTTCGCCCAGCGCGTCGCCAAACACGCCTGCCGGATTGACCTCGAATACGGCTCGTGTCAGGTGGTCGTGATAGGGATCGAGAATGATCGTGAGCTTGTCGGAGGTCAGTTGCGAGTTGTTCCCATTGTCCAGGTCCAACTGTTGATCGCGACGCACCATTCTCGACCGGACACCTTTGGCACCCAACGAGTCGTACATGCGAGCGCCGATGTACAGTGCCGTCTCGTCGTACAGCACACGCACTTCGGTGCGCTCGGTGGCCGTCGCACCCTCCACGGGATCAGTCTGGCGAAACGCCGTGATGGGCGGCGCCGCGGCCCAGTCCGGTTCCTCGAGCCGGCCGTCGATGGTGATGGTACCCGTGCGCCGTACAGCTCGCGCCACGGGGGGAGGCGTGTGATGGATGGATTCCGACTGGGCGTGTGTCGCGCGTGCGGGGATCGCCCCGACAGCAGCTACGAGGCTCCAAGTGCTCGCGAGTCGCGTTGCCCTCGAGCGACAGAGCACGCGATGCGCGCATGATGCGAGGCGCGTCTCGATAGCTCGCGAGTGTCGACGCAATCACAACTCCGGAGCAGGGCACAGTCGGGCACGAGCGCGAGCAACGTCGACGACTTGGACTCCGCCAGACGGCGAAGGGTTTGATCCGACGCCGGCGAGGACGTTGAGCGATCGAGCATCGCAAAGTGGGACAGTGGGGATGGGGCGGCCCGCGACGGTGACGGGACGCCCTGTTGCGGCAGCGGTGATCAACTCGTCGTCAAGCATTGGTGGCTCGCGGTCGGCTGCTGGCCTCGCGAGCCGCGCGTGATCACCGCTTTGCCTGCGTGAGCTGCCCGCTACCGTCTGTGGACTACGCCGTCGCGTTCGCTCGTCACCTTGCTCGACTGGTGTGGCTGCTGCTGAATCAGGCGGATTCGATCGACGAGCAGAAAGCCGCACTTCGCGCCGCCGTTACCCTGTCGAAGCAGGGACCGGTGGTCATGACCGTTCAGGACGGCCAACTGACGGTCAACGGAGCCGCATTGGCACCGGCACTGACCGGCGTGCAACACCTGTTGGCGCAATTCCAGGGGCAGGCGGTCCGCGAGATGGCAATCGACGTGGGTGCGCTTGCCGCGGACGTGTTGGGCACGGCGCGCATTCTCGCGACGGCTACGGTGATGGGTGACGAGGGACGCGATGTCGATGCGAAACTCCGGGCGCTTGCCCCGCGCTCCGTCCGCTTGACGTTCCGCCGGGCCCCCGCCGAGGTCGACCCCAACGTGGTCCGGGCCTTCACGAGCGTGGAAGTGCCGCAGGAGGGGTCGAACGAGTTGTTCGATCGACTGGACGCCACAACCTCCGTCGGGATCGCCTCTCGGCTACTCGATCAGGTCGTCGCTATGACGGAGGTGCAAGCAGGCCGGAACAAGACGGTGGCCATCGCCGATCTCATGGCCAAGGTTGTCGCACGCGAAGCGCAGCGCACGGACGCCGAGATGCGACGCGCATTTGCCGCCGCGATCCGACGACTTTCGAAACCCACGGCGCTGCGTGCGGTCGCCTCCGTGCTGCCGCGGCGGAAAGAGCGAATCGAAGAATTCCTGGCAGTCCTGGCCCGCACGGGGGATGAAGGCGCCGAGGCGCTGATCGAGCAGCTCACGGCGGCGCAGTCGTTGTCGGAGCGACGCGTGTTTTTCGACGCGCTCGTGCGACTCAAGGCTGGGACTCCGACCCTCGTGCACATGCTTGGAGACCCACGCTGGTACGTGGCGCGCAATGCGGCGGACCTGCTTGGCGAGCTCAATGCCGTAGAGGCGGACGCGGCGCTGTCCGAGCTGCTGGCACACACGGACGATCGGGTGCGTCGCGCCGCGGCGCACGCGCTGGGCAAGCTGGGGACCGCGCATGCGGTGGTGGCGCTGCGGAAGGCACTCAAGGATTCTTCGTCCCACGTCCGGGCGCTCGCCGCCGCTGGCCTCGCCGTGCGCAAAGGCGCGCGATCGGCCGGGACCCTGGCGCGCGCCCTCGAGACCGAACCCGACCTCGAGGTACAGATTGCGATCCTCGGTGCGCTGGGGCGTGTCGCCAACGCCGAAGCGGTGCAGCGACTCGCCAAGGCAGCCGAACCTGCCGGGACGTTCAAGCGCAAACCGACGGCCTACCGCCTCGCTGCCATCCAGGGGCTTGGCGAAGCGCGCACGCCGGCGGCGATGACCGCGCTCCGCGCACTCGTTTCCGATCGCGATCGCGAGGTCCGCGAGGCTGCCGCCCGCGCAATTGCGCACGCCGATCGGCCGGAACCGACGACATTAACGTGAAAGACTAGCGTCTACCTAGCAGTGAAATCCGTCTCCGCCGTGATCACTCTGCATGTCGCCGCAATCAACTCGGCTGCGCGATCGACGTCCTCGAGACTCACCATCTCATTGGGCGAGTGCATGTAGCGATTCGGGACGGACACGAGGGCGGTCGCGACGCCTTCGCGCGCGATGTGAATCGCGTCGGCGTCGGTGCTTGTGTCACGACCGGCTGCATGGAGCGTACAGGGCACGCCGATCCGCGCTGCGGTATCACGCAACAGGCCGAACAGCACCGGTGAGATGATGGAGCCGCGCGACAGGACAGGCCCGGTGCCAAGCTTGTGCTCGCCGATCTCCTTCTTCTCGACGCCCGGATGGTCCGTCGCGAACGTCACGTCGACGACGATCGCGGCACGGGGCTGCACGCCAAACGCGCTGACCAATGCGCCGCCGCCGTGATAGGCGATTTCTTCCTGCGTCGTCGCGACCGCAGCCACGCGCGCCACGCCGGGCGACTCGGCGTAGCGGCGCAGGGCTTCGAGGACCACGAAGGCACCAATGCGGTTGTCGATCGATCGCGAGATGAGGCGATGGTTGGGTAGATCGATGCTGCGCGCATCGACCACGGCCGGGTCACCCACACTCACGCGGGCCTCCGCCTCGGCGCGACCTGCGGCGCCGATGTCGATCCACAGGTCAGTGAGCTTCGAGGCCCGTTCGCGCTCGTCCGTCTTCATGAGGTGGATCGGCTTCTTCCCGATCAAGCCGAAGACGTCGTCACCCCGCGCGAGGATCCGCACCCGCTGTCCGACCAACACCTGCGGGTCCCATCCCCCGATCGGCGAGAAGTACAGATAGCCATCGTCATCGACGTACGTGATGATAAGACCGATTTCGTCAATGTGGCCGGCAAGCATGATGGTCGGCGCACCCTGCGCGTTCACGGTCGCAATGCTGTTTCCCGCGACATCGCCACGCACCTCGGCGAACGACCGTGCGCGCTCCCGCCAGAGTCGCGCCGGTGCGGCCTCGAAGCCGGAGGGACCGGGCGTATCGAGCAAGGTCTTGAGGAACGCGATGGAGTCTTGGCTGAGCATGAACGGCGGGGACCAGGTATCAGGGGTCAGTGGTCAGGGGTCAGGGACTACAACTTATCGCGATTCGTGTTGGAGGCGTCGCCACGTTGTTCGCGGTGTCGTTCCCTGACCCCTGGCCCCTGATCCCTGACCGGATGCGGTTCGGCGCCAAGTAGTGATTCAGCGACCAACCGCGCCCAGGATGTCGAACTTGGCCATTTACATGGGCTTGCGCATCCGATACGCTTTTGTTTCCCATCTCAACGTTCAGGGAGGATCGGTCATGCGCGACCCGCGTCCATTCCAGTTCGCGCTCATGCTGATGGCGGCCGTGACGGTCGCCACAGCACCGGATCTCGCGTGGGGACAAGGATTCGGGCTGAACGACATCGGGAGCTGCGCGGTCGGACGCGCGTATGCCGCGACCGGCGCGCCGTGTCGGGATGCGTCTGTCATTTACTGGAACCCGGGCGCTGCGGCCACACTCCCCGGCTGGTCCATTTACGGCGGCGGTGCCGCCATTGGCGTGAACGGCGGATTCACCGCCGATACGACACTCGTGCGGTACCCGAGCAGCGTCCCCGTCTCGTTTCCCCCACACCTGTTCGTCAACTACACGGGACACCTTGGCGAGCGCGCCGCATCGGTCGGCTTCGGCGCCTATGTGCCGTACGGATTGACTTCGCAGTGGAACTCCGACTTCCCCGGCCGCTTCGAAGCCCAGAAGGCGTCGCTGCAGACCTTCTATTTCCAGCCCAATCTCTCGATCGAGATCGTGCCCCATAAGCTGAGCATCGGCGCCGGGCCGATCATCGCCCACTCCAGTGTCGAGCTGATCCAGGCGCTCGATCTCTCCGCAGCGCCGGCAGCGCCAAACGTCACGTTCGGCGAACTGGGCATTCCGGCGCTCACCGAGTTCGGACAGGCGACGATCAAGGGTAGTGCAACCGGGTGGGGATGGACGTTTGGCGCCCTCTACAAGCCGGACCCGACGGTGCAAATCGGCGCGCGGTTCCTCTCGGCGATCACGTTCGACTACTCGAGCGCCAACGCCACGTTCCAGCAGGTGATGACCGGGCTAACGCTCGCGGCAAATAATCCACTTGGCCTTCCAGCGGGGACGCCGGTCGACGCGATCGTCGCGTCACAGTTCGCGAGCGGCGGCGCGCTGGTCTCGCAGTCGGCCAGCACCAAGATCACGCATCCGTTGCAGGCGGAAGGCGGCATTGGATACACGGGCATCCGCAGCTTGCTGATCGATCTCGATGTCGATTACGTCGGATGGGACGCCTTCCAGACCCTGCCAGTCACCTTCAACGGGCCGGCGGGGGCGGCCGGACTCAATCGCGTGCTGCTCGAGGATTACGGAAACTCATGGGCCGTGCGCTTGGGATTGGAGCACGTCTTCGGTGACTCCGTCGATGGCATCACCGGCCGCGCGGGATTCAGCTACGCGACCACACCAGCTCCGCCGGAGACAGTGACCCCGCTGCTTCCGGACATGAACCGGTACAACGGGTCAGTCGGCATCGGTATTCCCTTCTCTCGCGACGTATCCCTCGACGCCGCGTACCTCCATGTCTTCACCGAAGGCCGGCGCGGTCGCGTTGTCGAGCGTACGGAGAACCTCGGCGGCCTCCTGAGTTCCAATCAGACGGCTGCCGAGCTCAACTCCGGTTTCTACGACCTCGCGGCGGACGTCCTGTCGCTGAGCCTCCGCCTCCACTTCTGACGCCGTGACCGCCACTCCAGCGCTGAGGGATCGTCGCATGTCGTCCGCTCGCATCCCGCTCCAGCGGCTCGCAGCGGCGGCCGTGCTCATCGGGGCCGTGGCCGCTTGTGAGCAGAAGGAGCTCGTGAGCCTTCCGCGAACATCCGTCAACCAGACCCTTTTCAAGAGCTATGTCGCACTGGGCAACAGCATCACCGCGGGTTACCAGTCCGGCGGCATTGTCGACTCGACCCAGGCCGAGGCCTACCCCGGGATCATCGCAACACAAGCGGGGACGCGGTACGCGTTCCCCGCGCTGACCCCTCCGGGATGTCCGCCGCCGATCGTGAACTTCCAGACCCAACAACGCCTCGGTGCCGGGTCGACCTCGACGACGTGCAACCTGCGCGATCCGGCGATGATCACGTCGGTGCTCAACAACGTCGCGGTTCCTGGGGCAGCGTCACTCGACCCGACGGCGTCCTCGAGCGCGAACTCGAACGCACTCACCACCTTCATCCTGGGCGGTGCGACGCAAGTCCAGCGGGCGCTCCAGGCCAATCCGACGTTCGTGAGTATCTGGATTGGCAATAATGACGTGCTGCCGGCCGCGTTGTCGGGCTTTGCGACGGGCGCTCCGACCCCGGCCGACACGTTCAATGCCAATTACGACACGATGATCTCGCAGCTCACGGCGGGCGCTCCTGGTCTCGGAGGACTCCTCATCGGGGTTGTCAACACCAGCGTGGTCCCCGCGCTCTTCCCAGTCGACAGTCTGCTCGACGATCCGGTTTTGGACGCCGAATTCAACGCGGCCGCGGGCACCACGGTCCCGATTGCGTCCGACTGCGTTGGCGCGCACGCCTTGGTGTCGCTCGACATCATCAGTGCCATCCGGGCGGGCCAGGTGCCGCCGGCGATCGGCTGCGCGACGACGGATCCCTTTACGCTCAACGCGGTCAAACAGGGGATCATCACCGCGTCGGTGGCGGCCTACAACGCACATATCCAATCGGTGGCGACCACGAACGGCTTCGCCTACGTCAATGTGACTCCCATCATCGCGGGGCTCAAGGCGCAGGGCCTTATCTCGACGGTCCCGAACTTCCTGAGCGCGACGAATCCGTTCGGTCCCCTCTTTACGCTCGATGGCATCCATCCGTCCGCGCTCGGACAGCAACTGCTCGCCAATGCATTCATTACGGCGATCAACGCGAGGTACGGGTCGGTGATTGATACGGTAGCACATCAGTAGCGTCCCGGCCGGAGGCCGGGTCGCTACTGATGGATTGGACGCTAGACATTGGAGAAACGGGTAACGGGTAACTACAACGATCACTGCAAACACCGGGCGGGCTGAAGCCCGCCGCTACATGTTGCTGCGGGCGGCGTCAAATCTGGATTTGTCGACCGACGCCGCACTCGTCTCCGCGGGCGCTCCGTAGTGTCACCGTCCACACCGACGTGTAGGGGCGGCCTTCAGGCCGCCCAGCGGTGTCGTCGCGATTGTTGTAGGTACCCGTCACCCGTTACCTGTTTTCCCCAACCTCTAACGTCCAATCACACCGCCTGAGGCCTCGTTGCCGCCTTCGCCGGCCTCAACATCCACCACAACCCGCCACCAACCACTGCGACAGGAAGGAGCACGCCCATCGATGCGATCACGAAGGCCACGAGACCAATGAAGTTGTGCCACGCCTGGCGAGCCGCGGCTGCGATCGGATTGGGCGCAACGTGGTCGATGATCGGCGTTGGTTCGTGAACGGTGATCGTCAATGTGCTCAACTCGGCGTGTGAACGCAGAAAGCGGAGTCGACCCTCGTACCGTTCGATCTCTTCACGCACACGGGCGAGCTCCTGCTCGACGTCGAGGACGTCCTTGAGCTTCCCGGTTCGCGTCGCCAGCAGCTCGATCAGTCGCTCCTCGAGCCGGTGATCGTTGGCCATCCGGGCCTCGACATCGACGTACTCCTCGCCGACGTCCTGTGCGGTCACGTTGACATACTCGATTTTGCCTAGTGGCCCCAGATTGGTGATGAGGCGATCGAAGCCGTCGGCCGGTGCCTTCACCTCGAGCGTTGCCGCGCGCACTTGATCGCGGCCAGCTTGGATCGCGCTATTCGCCACGAACCCGCCAATCGCCGACGCCAGCGCGCGAACCCGTGGTATCGCACTATCGATCGACGCGACTTCGATCGAGGCGCCCCCGGATCGCACGATCATGCGTGAGGCATCAGCAACGGAGCCCATCGCGAGATCGGAAACGGGCAAGCCCTCACCGTTGACGCCGGCAGCAGACTCTAACGCAATTGGCCCTGCGGGGGCGCCTGCGGCGAACCCGCGACTTCGCCCAAACCCGAGTGCCTTGGATGCGGTAAACTGCTGGCTCACGTCAGTCATCGCGCCACCGGTCACGACCTGCGTTTCGAGCCGGAGCACATCTTTCGAAAGACTGATCGTGTAGTCAGCCTGACCCGCCGCGATTGTAACCGTTTGGGGCGCATAGCCAATGCGGCGCACCGTTAACGACCTGGCCTCCGCGGGTACGCGCAGCGTAAAGGTCCCGTCGTCCGCGGTGTTCGTGCCGGTCGTGGTTCCGGTCACGATGACTTGCGCCGTGGCGATACCGTTTTGCTCGGTTGCGTCGAGTACCCGACCAGTGACGCGACCCTCTTGTGCTCCGGCCAGTGAGGCCACCCGTGACAGCAGTCCATGACGCGCGGTCGGCTTCATGGTCAGCAGCACCGCGACCAGCAGGGCAACGGCAACGACAGCGATGCGACGGGATGTCACATACATTCGTCTGGACATTGAACGGCTCGTTCGTTGAAGACACACGTAAGACGTTGCGGCGGCCTCGACTTACACACCTTGAGGGGTATCTTCACAAGTCTCGATGTAGCAAATAGTTACAGACGCTGAATTTCGCAGCCCGGCGGGAGTGCGCCTGCGCGGACTCCCAATTCCTCTCTTCCTTTGTCTCAATCCATGTTCGTCCGTTCTGCTCGATTCCTTGTACTCGCTGTGGCGGCGACGGTTGTGGGTTCTCAACGCATACCCGCGCAGATGCCGGGGGCCGTGTCCGCGCCCATCTCCGACATGCATTACGAGGTCACGGTGGATTCCGCCGCGCTGGCGACGCGGCACATCAATGTCGTGGCGACGCTCAACGTCGTGGGACCGGGCCCGGTCGTGCTGTCGCTGCCGGCGTGGACGCCGGGTGCGTACGAGCTCTCGTGGTTCTCTCGGTACGTCTCGGGGTTCACGCCGACGGCGGCCGATGGACGGGCCCTGACGTGGGACAAAGTGGATTACGAGACGTGGCGCATCGACCCGGCGGGGGCGAAGACCATTCACGTGGCGTTTCGCTACCAGGCCGACTCGCTCGACAACGCGATGTCGTGGACCCGGCCGGACTTCGTGCTGTTCAATGGCACGAATCTCTTTCTGTATCCCGAAGCGCGAGGGCTGAATTTCCCGGCGACCGTCACGGTGCACGCACCCACGGGCTGGCTCATCGCTACCGGGATGTCGCCGGTCCCCGGCAGCTCGAACAGCTTCACGGCGCCAACGTACCATGACGTCGTCGATATGCCGTTCTTCGTCGGCAGGTTCGATTTCGACAGCATACAGGTCGCCGACCGTTGGGTACGGTTTGCGAGCTATCCGGCAGGGGCCGAGAATGCGAGCCGGCGCTCGGCCGTGCTCCGTTGGCTCTCACAAGTCATCCCACCCGAAGCTGCGGTGTTCGGCGAAACGCCATGGCCGAACTACACGGTCATGCAGATCACAGATTCTTCCTACGAGGGCGCGAGTGGACTCGAGCACCAGGACTCACACGTCAATGTCGTCGGCGCGAGCTTCCTCGACGATCCGTTCATGCCCGGCCTGTACGCCCACGAGATTTTCCACTCCTGGAACGTCAAGCGGATGCGGCCCGCCGACATGGTGCCGTACCGGTACGACGTAGCGCAGCCGACGCCTTGGTTGTGGGTGAGCGAGGGGATCACGGACTATTACGCCGACCTCGCACAGGTCCGCGGAGGCGTGATCCCGGATACGGGTTTCTACCACCTCACCGCAGGCAAGATCGATGACGTCGACGGCGCGCCACCCACGGCGCTCACCGACGCGTCGCTTTCGACGTGGGTCCACCCGACCGATGGCACGGGATATCTCTACTATCCCAAAGGCTCTTTGGCCGGCTTTGTGCTGGACGTCCTCATTCGCGATGCCAGCGACAACCACCAATCGCTGGACAGCGTGATGCGCGCCGTCTACAACGCCACGTATAAGCATCAACGCGGATTTTCCGGTGTCGACTGGTGGGGCGCGGTGAGTCGCGCAGCGGGTGGACGGTCGTTCAGTGAGTTCAACCGACGATACATCGACGGTCGAGAGCCATTCCCGTGGGACTCGATTCTCCCGCTTGCCGGCTTGCGTCTCGTGGCCGACAGTATCCGGGAGCCCCGGCTCGGGATCACGAGTGCGATGGATTCACTCGGTCGCGTGCGAGTCATGGAGGTCGAGCAGGGCTCTGCGGCTGCGCAGGCGGGGCTGCTGGGCGGTGACGTGCTCGTGTCGATCGGCGATATCCCGGTCGCCTCAGCCGATTTCGGCCAACAATTCCGGGCGCGTTATGGCGGCAATTCGCAGTCGCCCAAGACGATTCCGCTCGTCCTGCGTCGGAACGGGCAGCAAATGACGCTGCAGGCGCCGCTCGAATATCGCATCCGCCTCGAGCATCGGATCGTCGCCGATCCATCGGCAAGCGATAAAGCGCGCCGGATCAGGGACAGCTTGTTACGCGGCACCTGAGCTGACTCTTGGCCACACCGATTACAAGTCCCGCCAAAGCGCTCGACCAACAAGTCGCGGTCGAGACGCCGGAGCAGGTTTTGATCTCCTACACGATCGCGGGGATCGGATCTCGCTCCGCCGCGGCATTGCTGGACACGCTCGTGTGGATGGGGCTGATCCTCATCGTGTTCGCACTTGCCGGCGCGTTCGGTGGACACCTGGGCGGCGGCTCGTCGTGGGCGGCCGCGATCCTGATTCTCATCTCGTTCGCAATCTTCTGGTCGTACTTCGTGCTGTTCGAAGGACTGTGGGACGGGCAGACACCGGGGAAACGACAACTCGGTCTCCGCGTTGTGCGCGACGGCGGCTACTCGGTGGGTTTCGCCGCGTCGGCGATCCGTAATCTGATCCGCTTCATCGACATGCAGCCCATGCCGACGTACGGCGTGGGTATCGTCTGTGCCGTGCTGTCGCCAACGGGCAAGCGATTGGGCGACTACGCGGCGGGGACGATGGTCGTGCGCGAACGAGCCATTGCGTTTGGCGGTCGCCCAAATGAGACGGACGGATTGCTGACGCCAGAAGCGGTAGAGGCCGTCCCGGCCGCCGTGTTGAGTGACGACGAGTACACGCTGCTCGATCGATACATCGCCCGTCGCGCAGCGCTCGATGCAAACCGTCGAGCGGAGCTGGCCGGGCGCCTGGCACAGCGATTTCGCGGCCGCGTCCTGGGGCTGACCGGCAGCGACGCGGCAATGCTGGTGCGGCTCCATGAGCTCGAACGCCAAGCACGCGCGCGCGGTGCGCCGAGCCGCAGCGGGAGGGGCGCCGCGCGTGAGCAGCACGCGATCGTCGCGAGGGGTATGCCGCGCTGGCGGGAGTTCGCGGCTCTGCTGACGTCGGCGCAGCAGCGTGGCCTCGGGAGCATGTCAGAGGCCGAGGTGAGCGACTTCGTCTCTCGCTATCGCGAGCTTGCTGGTGATTTGGCTCGCTTGCAAACCGCGGCTGGCGGCCGCGAGTCGGACTCGCTCTTCGTGCTGAGCCGCCTTGTCGCGGGTGGCCACAGCTTGCTGTATCGGGGCCGCAGCGTCAGCTGGCGCTCGGCGTGGGACTACATGACCATCACGGTGCCGGGTGAGATCCGTCGCTCCTGGCTCCCGATCGGGCTGGCGGCCGCGATGATGTTCGGTCCCGGCGCGATCGCGTACGTGTCAGTGGTCCGCCACCCGGCACTGGCGCGCCAGCTCGTCTCCCCGGGGATGATCGAACGGGCGGAGCATGGCGTGCAGTGGGCGAAAAGCGACAGCGGCTACGTCACGATCCAGGACAGCCTTCGCCCGGTCGTGGCCAGCGCCATTATGAGCAACAACATCTGGGTGTCGACCATGACGTTTGCGGGCGGTATGACGGGCGGTGTACTCACCGTGTACGCGCTTGCCATGAATGGCATCGATCTCGGGGCAGTACTCGGACTGTACCAGAGCAAAGGTATCCTCTCGCTCATCCTCCGCTTCGTCGCGCCGCACGGCGTGCTGGAGCTCAGCGCTATCACCTTCTCCGGCGCCGCCGGACTGCTCATCGCGTCCGCGTTTCTTCTGCCGGGAGCGATGACACGCCGGGAGGCATTGATCGTGCGCGGCCGCCGCGCGATCCGACTCCTCGCCGCGACAGTGCTCATGCTCGTCGTGGCTGGATCGATCGAGGGCCTGCTCTCGCCGATTCCCACATGGACGCTCGGCGAGAAGTTGTCCGTATCGGCGGTCACCGCGGTGTTGTTAGCGATCTACATCATTGGCCGAAGAGGCACGGGCGCGGCCGACACACGCTCTGTGCCATCGACTGCACGCGCGGCCGCGTAGCGAGGCGGCCTAATACCGCTCGGCCAGGTCGTTGCGCGCGAGCGCTTGTCGCAGACGGGCCATGAAATCGGCCCCGGGGTCGGTCTTGGGTGTGAGGTACGTGGAGTCGCGCTCCTCCCACAACGGCGTGTGACGGAAGCGCCCGTACTCACAATGCCCGATCAAATACTTAATGCCGGGATACCGCGCGGTGAGGTGCTGTACCAACCACCGATCTGCCTCGAGCTGGCGCGGCGTGAGTGGCGGGTATGGACCGCCGCCCACGTTTTCGATCCCGATGGCGATGCGGTTCAAGCCGATGACGTGCCGCGCCATGAGCGTATCAGGTACCAGGCGATAGATCGTGCCGTCCCGGTCCACGAGGTACTGTGACGACACGTTGACCGCGCCGCCGCGCACAATGTCCGAACGGAAGGCAGGCAGGGTATCGGGCCCGAACAGCCGCAGTGTCGAGTCGAGCGACGCGGTCTCCGTCGCATGAATCACGATCATCCGCGGCGTGACCCGGATCGACGTCGCCGACGGATCGTAGTGCGCTCTCACGTACTCGAGAGTGAGCGCCTGGCGGCGCGGACCAAAGGTCAGTAGGCGCTCCACAATGCGGGTTTGCTGGCGCGGCGCCGCTGCCATCGCCGCCGCGCCGAGGGCGCATGCGACCACGACCCACCCGGCTCGCCGACGCAGGTCCCTCAAATCGTACCGCATCGTCCCAGTGTCAGGCGACGGTCTTCGTCCTTGCCAGCGGACGAGCGAACGCGTTCGGCGGATTATGGATATTGATCAGCAGGACCTGGCGGTAATAGTCGGTCGCCTGGCTCTTGTCACCGGTCTTCTCGTACGCTTGCGCGATGAGAGACAGAATGAACGGGTCCTTCTGATCGGCCTTCTGTAACTCCGTGATGGCGGTCTTGTAGTCGCCCAGGTACAGCGCGACGTAGCCGGTTAGGTACGGATAGAACTTGACCTGGTCCGGGTTTGTCCCCCGATCGAGAATCGACTTCGCGGCGGCGACATGCTGCATGGCCGCGTCGCGCTGTCCGCGCCGCGCGGCAATCCGCGCCTGCGCATGCTCCCAGCGAAAGTCCCAGAGGTCCCGGTCGGCCGGCTTGAGATCGCTCTTCTTCAACGCCGTCTCGTGCCCGGTCCGGTACACCTTGTAAGCGTTGTCGATGTCTCCCGATTCCAAGTAGATGCGGGCCAGCTCGTTGTCGACGTCAGCCGCGGCGAGCCAGTCTTGCCGTGCGACCGCTGCATCAACGACTTGCCGCTCGTATTTTGCGGCGTCGTCGGCATTGCGGGTAAAGGCATACGAAATGGCCATGGTGCGCAGGGCGCGGGCTTTAACGGAGTCATTCGGAGCGATCGCGATCGCCCGCTCGAGGTGAGCGCGGGCCGCGGGATATTGGCCTTCGAGGTCGAGGGCCACAGCGGTCGCAATGTGCGCATCGACGAAGCGTGGGTTCTGCTGCAGCGCGCGGGTGTACAAGGCTACCGCGCCGGCCTGGTTGCCGTCGCCGTTGAGCTTCTGACCTTGGGAGACGAGCGCAGCGGGATCGTCTGTAGCGGGGACCGGGTTCGGGGCTTGGGCAGCCAGCGAACCTCCAGCGACGATCACGAGGCCAGCGACGGCCAGCGAGTGGCACGGCATGTGAGCGATGCGCATCATAAGTAGTGGAGGCGAAGGGTGGACCGTGTCCGTATGAGCTATCAGCCGAACGCCCGCCACGCTAGATGGCGGCGGCCGACGTCGCTCGTGCGATCGATCGCTCCGCTGCTGGCGAGCGGTCTCATCTGGATCGCCATGCCAGCCCAGGGCAAGAGCCAGGGCGTCGGCACCGATGCGGGCGACTCGTCGGGCGTGCTTGCCGGCGAGCTCAAAGGATTCGACGCTGGCGAGCCGATTGCGTACGCGACGATCGACCTGGTCAACGTCGCCCGCGCCAGCTTCGCCGACGCGCGGGGTGCTTTTCGACTGACCCGGCTCGTCCCCGGGCAGTATCACCTGCGTGCACGTCAGATCGGATATGCGCCCCTCGATACAATCGTCCAGGTCGATCCAGGGCCGAGCGAGACAACGCTGTCCCTGCGCCTCCACAGGGTGGCGCTCAAGCTCGCGCGCGTCTCCATCGCCGGGCGCCGTGGCAAAGGATGTCTGGCGACGGGCATACCGGACTCGCTCGTCAATCCGTCGCTCGCGGGGATCTTCGGCCAGGTAAGAGAGAACGTCGATCGCCTTCGCCTGCTGCTCGACGAGTACCCGTTTCAGTTCTCCCGCGAAGAACGGCGCTTCATTCGCAGCGATCCGGGTGGGGACTCAGCGGTAGTTATTGACACGGTGGACTACGAATCACGTGCGCGTCGACCCTACAAAGTCGGGAGCGTCGTCTACGTGGACTACGACGCAGTAGGACGCCGAACACGGATGATGTATCTGCCGACCTTCCGCGACCTCGCGGATCCGGCATTTCTCGCAGCTCACTGCTTCACTTATGGCGGCACGGAGGGTCTGGGTGGCCACGGCACGCAGGTCCTGCGCGTGGATTTCCAGCCGGCCAGCCGCATCTCGGCGCCAGATGTCGAAGGGTCGGTGTACCTCGACGCGCAGAGCTTCATCGTTCGGCGAGCGGTATTTCGTCTGACGAGGCCGGGAGCGGCCAAGCCGCCAGTCTTGGGGCTCGAGGTCACCACCTCGTTTCGCGAGCTCGTGCCGCTCGTGCCGGTCTTCGACTCGGTGGAGTCAAACCAGCAAATGCCGACTGGTTCGAGCTCGAGCGGCCAAGGCCTCGTTGGGGGGAGCACGACCGTGGTCCGGTCCGCCGTGGAGGATGACCGGCTCTTGGGCTTCACCTTCGAGCAGCGGACACCTGGCGATACCGGAAGCGCTCGATCGGCGACGGCGACACGTGTCGGGGCGACCCCGGCGACCCCGGCGGCCGTTGTCGCGAGTGCGCCTGCAACACCGGCTCCCATGTTGAGCGGGCGCGTCGTGCAGCCCGATGGGACGCCGGTCGCCGGCGCGACCGTAGGCGTGTCCGGGATGCGTGACACCACGACGACGAGCGACAGCGGCACTTTTGTATTTGCTGGCGTGTCGCCGGGCCCACATATGCTCGCGGTGCGGCGACTCGGCTTCGATCCGACGCGCACAGCCGTCACCGTCTCCCGCGACCACGCCTCCCCGATGACGATCACCATCGTCCGCAGCGTGCGGGTGTTGCCGACTGTGGTGACCACCGCGGAGAAACGAGGATACAAGGAGGTGGGCCTCGATCGGCGCATGAAGGCAGGCGCTGGGCAATACCTGACGTACCAGCAGATCGAACGTCGGCAGGCGACGAAACTGTCCCAGCTGTTGAACGGCATGCGCGGCATCCAGGTGCGACAGGCCCCCAAGAACTTCAATTCCACGGTTGAAGGCACCCGCGGGGTTGGCAGTTGCGTCGGGTTCGTCATCGACGGCGTCCCACAGGCACAACTCGCCAGCACGACCATAACGGGCAGCGTCCTGGCGCCCGACGACGCCGACAACCTGATCGACCCATCCGCAATCGCCGCGATCGAGGTGTATAGCTCGAGCGAGCGGCCGGTGGAGTTCGGGGCGGGACTCGAGGAGCGGGCGCCGACGCCACCGGGAGAAGCAGCCCCGGCGATCGACCTCAACGCTCAGCAGTGCAATTTGGTCGTGATCTGGACCAAGGCGCGGCTGGGTCTTCCAGAGGACACGGGGCCATCGACCGCGAGCGATCGAAGTGCGGCACGCGCTCGGGCAGTGTTCCCCAATGTCACGATGTGTGAGCCCAAGCCCGCCGACGACACGATCGCGCTGGCGGTGGTCGCGGCGCTGCAGGGCGGACAAGCGCAAGAGCGGTCTGACACAGCGTGGTCGGCCTATCTGAACGGTGTGCTCGGCGCCGTGCGCAGCACGTTCGTCATGCCGACCGACCTTCCGCTCAAGGTGTTCGGTTACCCGTTCAGGGAGTCGGCCCCCGTAGTCGCATCGGCGGCCGCCGCTGCTAGCCCGGCGAGTGCAGCCGCACCCGGCTTTGCAACGGTCGTCGCCTTTTCGCTCGACTCGGCTGGGAGTGCGAGTCGTATCCGAGTGGCCGCATCGTCACTGTCAGGAGCGGTCGATACCACGATCCTCGCTGCCGTAGCCAATGCCGCCGCGGCGCACGCCTTTCCTCATCTGCCCTCGTCGCACCGCGCCGACGGGGCAATTCGCTTCGACCTCGTCGTATCGACGGGCCAAGGATCGGTTGGAGGCCATTCGGCGATTCTCGGTCATCTCTTCGCCCCAATGTGGCCTCTGCGTCGACCGGCGTCGTTGGCGGACGGTACGCAACCGGATCTTGCGACCGGCGCGGGGCCGACTCGCATCGGGACCGACAGCGTCACGCTGGAGTTTGTGGTGGACGACCAGGGCCGCGTCGCAATGTCGACGGTCCGCGCGGTCGGCCTGGCGACCGGCGGCGAGTCAGAATGCCGCCGACCGCGCGTTCCTCGGCCGCGTCGTCCACGCATTACCGAAGCTTTCGATTCGAGCCTGCGCTCATCGGCGCGTGCCCGGTGCGACAGATGATGATTACCGGATTCTCGCTCCATGGCGCCATCGGCATCATGCCGGGAATGCGTTGAGGCTAGGTTCTAGCAACCTCGGTTTCCCGCAGTTCCGAGAGATGACCTTTCTCGTCCGCGCTCCGGCCGAAGCGAATACCGCGCGCCTCCGGACCGAAGAGGGTGACGGCGATCCCGACGAGAATGACGATCCCCGCGAACACCCCCATCGCACCGGCGTAGCCCACTCGCGCGGCTGCCAGGTTCTCGAGGGTCGGGCTCAACGCAGCGATCAACACGCCCACCTGGTACGCGAACCCAGGGAAGAAGCCCCGCAGTTGGTCCGGCGAGAGTTCGTTGACATGCACGGGCACGATCCCCCACGCGCCCTGCACCATGAACTGGATGAGGAAACCGCCCGCCAACAGCAACGACATCGATCGAGCGAACAGCCACAGCGGGATACAGATCAAACCCAGCGCGAGCGCCGTGATCAGCGCCCGGCGGCGACCCAGCCGCTCCGACATCGCACCGAAAAGCACTCCGCCCAGGATCGCCCCGACTTGCGAGAACGCAGCGATGCCAGAAGTGGCCGCGACGCTGAAACCTCGATCATGTTGCAGGAACCGCGGGTACAGGTCCTGACTGCCGTGCGAGATCATGTTCATCGCCGCGAGAAAGAGGACGACGTAGAGAAACCGTCGCCAATTGTTGATGGCTACGCGTCGGTAGGTCGCCCAATCGGTACGTGATCGGTGCCACGCCTCGGGCTCGCGGACTTTGGCGCGAATGAACAGCGTCAGCAAGGCAGGGGCGCCGCCCACGAAGAACAGCACTCGCCACCCCCAATGGGCATTGAAATGCGGATAGATGAAGAAGTAGGCGCCGGCCGCCAGGAGGGCGCCGAGCGCGTAACCCTCCTGCAGGAAGCCAGACAGGATCCCGCGCCACCGGACTGGTACCGACTCCATCGTGAGTGAGGCCCCGACCCCCCATTCCCCGCCCATGCCGATCCCGTAGAGAAAGCGGAGCGTGAGAAACACTGCATACGTTGGCGCGAGGCCGGAGAGTACCTCGATGAGCGCGAAGTACAGAACGTTGATGATGAGTGGTAGGCGGCGGCCAAACCGGTCGGCGAGCAGTCCGAAGATGATCGCCCCGATCCATCGGGTCGACAGCGTCGCCGTCAACGTGAAGACGATCCGCGATACGTCCGTACCGAGGTCCTTCGCGATCGATGAGAACACGAAGGTCAAGACGAAGAAGTCGAACGCGTCGAGCGTCCAACCGAGGAAGCCCGCGATCACCGCATTCCGCGCGTCGGCGCGGGTCAGCTGGGTCGACGCAGCTGCCATGGGATCAGTCTGGATGGGGCGTCGACGGGCGAATTGCGAGGCACGCCTCGTCGCTACGGCCGCGGAATATACGGTACAAGGCCTCGAACGTTCGTCCGGAGTCGGTACACTGAGGTCTGTGCCGTGAGGTAGAGCGTACCGTAATCGGCATCGCCCCAGGCGAGATTGGCCGGCTGCTCCGGCACGACAATGGTGCCGAGGTGATGGCCCGAGGGATCCCACACCCACACCCCGCGCGGTCCCGTCACGAACAGATTGCCATCCCGATCGACCTTCATTCCATCCGGGAGGCCATCGCTCCGCGGCCCCGGCTCTTCCCCGAACAGGCGGCCGTTGCCGATGGTCCCGTTCGGGTTGAAGTCGTAGACGCGGATGTTCTGTTCCTGCGTGTCATCGACGTACAGGTGCTTCCCATCCGGTGAAAAGGCCAACCCGTTCGGCTGCACCATGTCCTTGGCCAAGAGTTGTACGCCACCGGCCGAGTCGAGTCGATAGATGCCCTGGAAGGGTGTTTCTTGTGGCTGCCCCTTGGGCAGATCGAGCGTCGGGTCGGTGAAGTACAGCGCGCGGTCAGGGCCGACAACGACGTCGTTGGGGCTATTGAATCGGTGGCCATCGTAGCGATCGGCCACGGTCGTATAACGGCCGTCGGGCGTAATGGCGATGAGCGCGCGCAGCACGCTGGCACAGTCGATCAACCGTCCACGCATGTCGAACGTGTTTCCGTCAGGGTCGCCGAGATCGATCAGTGATTCCTTCGTGCCGTCGAGCCGCACGCGAAAGATCTTGTTGATCGTCTCGTCGCTGACATACAGGAACCCCGCCGTGTCCCAGAGCGGTCCTTCCGTGAAGCCAAATCCCGTCGCGACCGTCGTAAGCTGGGTGTCGCGCGAGACCAGCGTCCAGAAAGCCGGCGACTCGGCCTCGAGTGCGAATGCACGGCGGGGGTGATCGGTGCTCGCAGATTGCTTATGGCAACCCGCGACGATGATGGCCAATAGAACCCAACGACCGAAGCGAATCCGAGCCATCCCTTCTCCCTGCGAGTGGTGGAAGGTCGCACGGTGTCGCATACTGAGGCGTCCTTGTGTTCACACACCGTGTTGCGTCCCGAGCCACGTCGAGCGCGGTCGTCGGCGGGCAGACGTCATAATGCCGTCATTGGCGCAGGCTGTCTAGCGTCCGCGTGATCGCGCCTTTCTTATTCCCGATCGCGGTCGGCGTGGTCGCGAGCTTGCTCGCCGCTGTGCGTGTCGTCACGTGGGTCGCAGTCGGTGGGTGGGTCGCTCGCGATGAAGACGGCCCGAACGCCGTGCCGCTCTCCATCGTCGTCGGGTCGGCGGTCACCGCCTTCTGTTATGCTATCTTCGCGCTCATCGGCCGCCTGAACCTCGCGCTTGCGGTTGACAGTGCCATCGCCGCGGTAGCGCTCCTGTGCAATCGGCAGATCGTCGCTTGCCGTCTCCGCGGCTTTTATGCGGTGGCGATCGATGCCCTACGCAGGGGGCCATGGCGCCGAGTGATTGCGATCGGCTGGTTGGTACTCGCCTGGCTCACGGCGACGGCACCGCCTCGGGACGCCAATGTGCTGCGCTATCATCTCGCACACATCCGACAGATCGCACTCGAAGGCCAGTGGACGAGAATCGCCGACACGGCGTACGCGTTGCCGTTCGGCTGGTCCTTCACCTATCTGCCCTTCGAGCTGCTTCACGTGAGCGTGGCTGCTCAGATGCTCAACCTGGCCATCTGGGTGGTGATCGTCGTTGCGCTGTACGCCGAGCTTCGGGACCGGGCGTCGATCCCCCTCGGCCTCCTGATGCTGGGATTGGCCTGTCAGCCAATGGTATTCAGGGCGGTCACCACCGCGCATGCCAATGTATATGTCATGTTGCTCATGCTGGTCGTCGCGCTGCTCATCGGCCAAGGGGATGCGCCGACGCCGCGGTGTGCTGCCCTCCTGGGCTTCGCCGCGTGGATCGGTGCCCAATCTCGGTATCAGGCGCTCGGGATCGGGGCGGCAGCATCGCTGATCCTGATCGCGCTCGCGGTGAAGCGGGTAGTGTCTTCACGGACACTCGCGGCGGCTGCGGCGGGCGGCATCGTCGCCGGCGGGCTGGCGGCGCCATTCTACGTCGCGAATCTGCGGTGGTTCGGCGACCCCCTGTGGCCACTCCTGGTACACGGCAATGCCGCGTCGGCGTCGGCCACCGAGCGCATCGCGAGCCTGTTCACGCGACGGACGACCGCGCCGTTGGAAATCGCCTGGCTGCCGCGTGGGCTGTTCCAGCTTGGCTTTGATATCACCGTGTTTCCAATCCCATGGATGGTTGCCGCAGCCCTCACCGCGGGATGGTGCTTCCCACGTACGCGGCGCATCGCCGCGTTCGTGACCTGCTACATCGTCATCTGGGCAGCGGTGTCGCCGGTCCCTTTCCCCCGATTCATCATTTTTCTCGTGCCGTTGGTGCCGCTCCTCGGCGCCGACGCACTGGCGCGGCTGGCCGCCCCCGGCAGCGTAGCCCGACGCTGCACGACCGGAGCACTCATCGCGTTCTGCGCGGTGGTCGCGATCCTCTTGCTCGGGTATAGCAGAGAATCGCTACGCTATGCGCTGACCGGTGACCGGGCGCGATACGAGCGCGCGACATGGTTTGCGCCAGTCTTCGACTGGGCCAACGCCGCGACCTCTCCGCAGGCGCGATTCCTCGTGGTCGTGAAGTCCGGTGGCACGTATGCGCTCGACCGTCCCTACCGGCGCGCAGATCCTGAAGGCAGCGCGGAGGTCGATTGGGCCGGGCTGCCCGACGGGCAGGCACTGGTCGATCAGCTGCGCGCCGGCGGGTTCCAATACGTCATCTTCGAGGACCGCGATTGGGATCCGTACCCTGGGGGAGCGGCAATGACGCGGGTCGTCCACGATGCGGTCGCTCGCGGGCTGCTCACGGTGATCGAGACGTTTTCGCTCCGACTGGTCAATTCACGTCTACTCGGGCACTCGATACCGACCACGGTACGCGTGTTTCACCTGCCAATGGTCGCGGGGCGGTCGTAGAGAGGACAAGGGCCAGAGGGGACGAGGACAAGGCACTCCGCAAACGCCACGTCGGGTCACGGACTATCTCCTCACGAGGGGTAGGTGGCGGTACCATGGGCTGGAACCGGCCAGTACCTTACCCTGTCCTTCCGTATCCGCATCACTCGTATCTCTCTCATGCGACCTTGGTTTCTCATCGGCATACTCGTGGTGGTCGCTGCGGGCTGTCATAGTACGACGGCGCCGTCACCCATCACGACGTGGAACTATCAGGCAAGCAACCTCTCGGCCGGGGAGGTGACCTGCACCTTCGGCGCCGCCATGAATCTGAGCGACACCACCGGGTCCTTCATGGGGGGCTATCAAAACGCATATCTCGCCTGTAGCACCCCCGGTGGCGCCTCGAGTACGCTCGTTAGCGGGACGCTCAATGCCGGGACCATCTCGGGAACCTCGATCTCGTTCGAATTCGAGAACACGGTTGCGGCCAATTCCGGAGAAATCTCCGCGACAATGCAGTTGTTCACGAACAGTGGGTCGATCACCGAAAACACAATGCAGGGCACCGCGACCCTGCATGTGACGATCGCTGGCCAGCCATATGTGCTGACTGGCCCCTGGCAAGCGACGTTGCAGTAGCAGCAAACAGCCGGGATCCCGGCTCTTCAGCTCTTCGCTCCCCTTGCCACCAGATGCATCAACGTATGTATGGCGACTGCCCGCGTCCGGAGCGCACGCTGGAGCTCGGGAACGGTGGACGACCGAAAGCGGATGTCTTCCCCGAGCTGGCGCTGGGCGATGAGCGGGAGATCGACTGAGCCGACAACCGCGATGACCGGGTAGCCGCCGACTGTGGGCGCATCGGCCATCAGCACGATCGGCCGCCCGCCCGCGGGCACCTGGATCGCTCCGGCGCAGAGCGGCGCGGACGCCAGCGCGGTATCGACACCGTGTTGCAGTACGTGGCCGGCGAGTCGATAGCCGGTTCGGTCGCTGCCTGCATCGATACGAAACGAGGCACTCGTCAACTGGTCCCAGCCAGTCGTCCCGAAAAGGGATGCATGAGGCCCGGGGATCACGCGACACTCTGCACTGTCGTACCGTGGTCGGAGCGGCGCCGGCACAACAAACCCGGCCGCCGGCGCTGGTCCGACCGGTGCCGCGAGCGCGATCTGGTCGTGGGGACGGAGGAGTCGTCCCGCGAAGCCCCCGAAATGCCCAGGCAGATACGTCGCGCGACTCCCGAGGACGAGTGGGACATCGAGGCCGCCGTCCGTGGCAAGATAGGCGAACCGTCCGCTCGGAAACCGATGGACCGTCAGCGTGCTGCCGGGCTGCACGCGGTAGGTGGTATGCATTGCGGCGGGTTCGCCATCGAGCATCGCCTCGACCGGAGCGCCAGCCAACGCGACGAATCCCGCGCGATGCCATCGCACCGTGCCGGCGCCCAATCCCCACTCGAGCGCCGCGGCGTCGGGCGGATTACCGACGAGCGCATTCGCTGTCGACAGCGCCCACGGATCCATGGCGCCGCCGGCCGGCACTCCCTGTGCGCGAAATTGTTCACGCCCAAGGTCCTGCACTATGAGGAACGGCGGCGCCGTGAGAACCTCGATCACCCGCCCCTCGACGGATGCCTGTCGCTCGACTCTCGGACTGGCTCAAAGCGAACGCGATCGCCTGGCGCGAGGAGCGCGGGCGGGTCGGCGCGCGGATCGAACATCGCAACCGACGTGCGTCCGAGGAGATACCATCCACCGGGAGTGGTCAGGGGATAGACCCCAGTCTGGGCGCCAGCGATCCCAACGCTGCCGGCGGGCACGCGCGTGCGCGGCGTGGCACGTCGCGGGAGTACGAGCTTGGGGTCGAGATCTCCGAGGTAGCCCCACCCGGGCACGAAGCCAATCAGATACACCTGGTACGACCGGTCGCTGTGGCGGGCGATGACTTCAGCCACTGTCAGCCCCGTTCGTTCGGCCACCTCGTGGAGGTCTGGCCCATCGTATGTGACCGGGATCACGTGATGGCGCGGCGTGGTGTCAGACGGGGGCGATGGCGACGGATCGTGCACGATAGACTCCAACGCGTCCGCCACCACAGCGTAGTCCGTGTGCAAGGCGTCGTACCAAACAGTCAGGGCCGCGTATCCCACGACCACTTCGCGCACGTATGGTAGCCCGGCACACCGGATGCGGCGCGCGAGGGCTTGAACCCGTGCCGCCAGGGCCGCGTCGACTTCGTCGCCGAGTCGAATCGTTGCCGCCGTGTCACCCATCGGCAGAATCAATGCGCGGTCCACACCCTTCATGTCGGCGCGAACGGCGCGACCTTGACGCCCGCGTCAGCAAGCCCACGACGAATGGCGCGCAGGAGATCGACGGCACCCGGCGTGTCGCTGTGCACACAGATGGAATCGGGTTTCACGCTCAAGTCCTCGCCGTCGATGGACATGACGCGGCCAGTGGCCGCCATGCGCACCGCCCGTAGGACGACCGCCTCGACATCGTGCAGCACCGAGCCGGCCTGGGAACGCGGGACGAGCGAGCCGTCACGCGCGTACGCCCGGTCGGCGAACGCTTCGGCTGCGGTCCTGAGCCCCGCCGCCCGACCGGCCGTCAGGAGATGACTGTTCGCCAACCCGAGCAAAGTGAGCTCTGGATCGGTGGCGCGGACACCCTCGGCGATGGCATTTGCGACCGTGCGGTCGACGACGGCACGATTGTACAATGCGCCGTGTGCCTTGACGTAGAGCAGCCGCGTGCCGGCAGCGTGGCACACCGCCTGGAGCGCTCCGATCTGATAAATCAGATAGGCCGTGATCTCCGCCGTTGTCGCCGCCAGGTCTCGCCGTCCGAAGCCGAGGAGGTCGGGGTACCCAGGGTGCGCGCCGACCGCTACGCCATGCGTGACAGCGGTAGCAACCGTTGCGCGCATGATGAGCGGATCGCCCGCATGGAAGCCGCAGGCCACGTTCGCCGAGGTGACGAGCGCGAGGAGCTCGGCATCTTGGTCGTGGCGAAAGGCTCCGAACCCTTCGCCCAAGTCAGCGTTGAGATCGATAGAGGGGGCCACGAGAGCGATGAGGGGGCGGGTAGCGCGTTGACGCGCGGCTCGAGCGAGGCGAAACTGCCCGTCTATCATAGATTTGATAAAGCCCGGTCACAAGCACGCGTGGGTTCAATCGGCGCAGCTCCCCGGATTGGGTTCGGGCGAGCAATTGCGTGCAGCCGCTGACCCAACCTCCGGAACCCCTAACTCTTGACCCGTTGACTTCCCCAATGCCTCCAGCGGTGCCCAACCCGGCGGTTGTTGTGACGCCAGTGCTCGTGCCCCCGGAAACGGTGCCTCCGCACCTCGGCATTACGACGATCATGTCGAGCGTCACTCGGGAGGGCGAATGGGTGATGCCGCGTTTCCTTCGTGCGTTCACCGTCATGGGCGAGGCAACGATCGATCTGACACAGGTGCGGATCGCGCCAGGCACGTCCGAGATCGATGCCCGCGTGATCATGGGCGAGCTGAAGATCATCGTCCCCCACAACCTGCGTGTGGAATGCACGGGCCAACCGCTCCTTGGCAGCTTCAAGGTGACGCGCTCGGCGGTGGCCGTCCCAGTCCCTGACGCTCCGCTCGTGCGAATCACCGGCGTCGCATTCATGGGCAACGTGCTGGTCAAGGTGGTCGATCCCAACGAGCAACGTTGGATGAATCGGTTGCGGCGACGCGGGTTGCTGCCGCCTGGGTGAACAGACGGGTAACGGGTAACCCGTCACCCGGCCGTTCGCGTCACTTGTCCCTCCACACCTCCACCACCGCCGTCTCCCCTGCGCCCGCGACGGTGCCGCCACCGATGACGTAGATCCGGCCGTTCGCGGCCACAGCGGCGAGGCCGTGGCGGGCCGTCGGCATCGGCGCTGCAATTGTCCAGGTATCGCGGACAGGGTCGTAGATCTCGTGGTTCGCGAACACGCCGCCCCGCTGTTCGCCGCCGAATGTGTGGATCTGGCCGTCCAGCACGGCCGAGCCCAGCCCACCACGGTGGCTGGGCATGGGCGATTTTGTCGTCCACCGATCGGTCGCCGCGTCATACGCCTCGACGACATCGAAGTTTTGGAGGTTGATCGGCCGGCCCCCAATGGCGTAGAGCACGCCGTTGACGACCTGCGCCGTGAGATGATCGCGCTTGGTCGGGATGGGCGCGTGGTTGCTCCATCGGTTCGTGGCCGGATCGTAGATCGCGATGGAGTCGAGCAGGTCGCGGTGCGCCCCGAAGCCGCCGACGACAATCAACTTTCCGCCAACGACGCCAACGGCCGATGCCCCACGTGGTGCTGGGAGTTCCGGCCGACTCTCCCACACGTTTCGCTCGGGTCGATAGATCCAGAGGTTGGTGGTGCCAACGAACTGCTGGGCGCCGCGGAGTCCGCCGACGGCGTATAGGGTGTCGTTGACGACCGCCAGTGGCATGTGATGGCGCGCCTCGGGGAGATCGGCGATGCGTTCCCAGTGGTCGCGCGCCGGATCGTACCGGTATGCAACTTTGGTCGGCGAGTCGGTGGAATCGAAGCCGCCGGCGATGTAGATGTGACCTTCGAAGAGCGTGCCGTGCTCCTCTTCAATCGGCTCAGGGACAGGCGTGCTCTTCGACCACGAGCCTGCGCCAAAAGTCGTGATCACCATGACCGCGGCGAGTGCTGGTGTCACCTTGAAGCGCTCGACAACCTTGGAAAGCATCGGCGGGTTCCGGTTCAGCGGCCGAGCCGAATCGTCGTAACGTCGGGCGGGGCCAGCTGCGGTGTCGAGAGCTTCGGGTCGGGCTCGGGTTGGTGGATGGCAATCGTGATGGGAACCACGCCAGCCCAGATCGGCAGAGCGTAGTCCTCGTCTTCATCCTTCGGGGGACCGACGCGCACCTTAGCGGAGACCTCCTCGAGATCGAGGCGCAGGACCGAGGTCGCCTTGATCTCCTGCGGCGTCGTTTCCCGCAATGTGTCCCACCGTCCGGGGACGACACGCTGCACGAACCCGCGCAAAGCGGCGAGCTTCGCATCGGCGTCGTGAATCACTTCGGCCGTTCCGAACGCCATGACCGATCGATAGTTGATCGAGTGGTGAAATGCGGAGCGAGCGAGTACGAGACCGTCGAGATGTGTGACAGTCACGCACACCGGAATGCCATGCGACTGTGCCCGCAGCATGCGGCTCGCCGCCGACCCGTGCCAATACAAGTGGTTTCCCTCGCGCCAGCACGCGGTCGGGGTGACGTATGGTCGTCCGTCAATGTTGTAGCCCACATGGCAGACCAGCGCGGCGTCAAGGATGGCATAGACTGTCTCGCGGTCGTACTTCCCCCGCTCGGGCAGGCGCTTGACGCGTGTGCGTTCTGTCGGTACGAATGGGGAGTTGGATTGCGGCATCGGACCAGGAGTGGTGGGAAACGCTCGCGCACGCACGACGCGGCGCGACACGATGACAGAAGGTAGGAACTAGACACCCGTTTTTCTATAAAGCGGGCCACAGTGGCTTCTTTCTCGCTGCTGACTTCCGCGCTCGCACGGCGCGGAATCCGGCGGGAACTCTTGGGGGCGGGGCGGGGTTGAACTAGAAAGGCAGAGCTCGTCGCGTTCCACGCGGCGGGAGCGACCGATCGGTAGGGATGGTGCACCTCCGTTACCGCCCGACTGTCTACGGCCATTAGAGGAAGCCGACATGGCGGACCACGAGCCGCAGGACCCAGATGCTGCACCCGGCGCCGAGCTGCGAACCTACGAAACGCCTCGCCAGTTGGATCTGGCAGTGGTGGCGTCGCTCAATGCGACGGTGCAGGCGGCGGCAGGCTTACGCGCAGCGGTTGCCGATCGGGTCCGCTACCTCCGGGGACGCGGCGCACCACCGGAGCGAGTGGTGATTGCCATCAAGCGCGCCACCCACGAAGCCCTCGCCCGCGCCGTGCCGCGGATGGACACGCTCGCGGGCGCCATGGCCGTCGAAGACGCCTCGCGCGCCGTGATGGGGCAGGCGGTGACGGCGGCGGTGGAGGCGTACTACGGCTAGGCGTTGGACGCTGGACGCTAGACGCTAGAGAAAACCTCGCTGGCTAGCCTAGATGCACCGTGGCTCGCCCCGAGGTCTTCCTCTTCTAGCGTCTAGCGTCCAGCACTTCATGGCCTGCTCAAGTCCAATCCCTGCGCCAGCAGGCCCTGTTGTACCAACCGTTGCAGCGCCGTGCCGTCATGACTGACGGCGACCGTGATGCCGGCGGCCACGACGTCCTCTTTCAGCCACGCGATCTCCTGGCCAATCGCGACGCGGTCTTCACCCATTTGCTTGCTGGTGGAGTCAGGCTTTTGCCGACCGGTCTCGATACCGGCGTTGTGCCAGACGACGTCGCCGACCAGCACGACCTCGCGGCCGGAGGCGAGCTTGACGTATACCATTCTGGGAGCCAGGCGTGTGCCCTGGCGCACGAATCAGCACGACCCCAGGCGCGATCGGCAACGCTCGCTGGTAATCGACGACCAAGAATCGGCGCGCGCTGGCCGCATCGAGTCCCGCGGAGGGCCGCGGATGGTCAACCAGCGTTTGAACCTGCTGCTTCGTGAGCATCGTCTTGAACGCGACGTCGCGTTCGATCGCCGGCCGGGTCAGCGTGCCGACGTGGTCTCCGTGCTCGTGGGTGATCACGATCAGGCGAGCGCCGCGCAGGGCTGCGACGATCTGGTCGTAGTGGTCGGGGAAGAATGTGCCGCTGTTACCGGCTGCTTGCTTGTCGTAAGTCGCGTCTACCATCACCCAGCCGTGTGGGAATCGGATCTGAAACGCTGGCGTCACCTGGTACACCTTCATGTGCGGCGCGCCGGCGACGGCGTCGGATTCAGGTGTCGAGTCGTCTTGCACGCTCAGATAGCCGATCGACGCTGGCAGTTCTCCGGGAACCGCCTTGCTGAGCGCCCTCAGGTCCTGCAGCAGGCCTTCGGCGTACGGATTGGTGTTCTGTGCCCCGACGCGTGCGGTCCCCGCAACAGTGAGCGACACGAGGAGCGCGACATGCGTGAGCAGACGAATGTCAGAGTGCGTCGTCTTGGCAGCCATCGTGCCTCCTCGATGGTGTGGCTGTGAGCCCGCGTGGACTGATGAATCACTCACAATTAACGGATCCGCCGCGTCGTTCAAGGTGTCGAACCAAACCCCGGATCAGTTCACGAGACGGTTGTATTTCCGCAGGATCTCGCGCAGGCGGTCGTGCGGCAGCGCGTATACGGTGTGTCCGTCGACGCCGGTCATCGTCTGCGCGGCGACGAGAGCGTTTACGATAGCTTCCTCGGTGGCCTCGATCGTCGCGAGGAAGAACGGGTTCAACTCCCCGTTTGGGAGCATGCTCAGCGAAACCGGCGGGCCGGACGGGTTAGCTGCGCCCGGGTTCGCCGTAGAGAACGCGATGAAGAGGTCACCGGAGCCGTTCGCTCCCGTGCCACCGAGCCGCGCGATGCCCATCGGTACGCGCCGGGCCAGCCGCTCGAGCTGATGAGGGAGGAGCGGCGCATCGGTGGCGACGACGACGATGATCGATCCCTCGCGGCCGCCCTGCGCCAGCGTGTCATCGACGGATGTAGACGCGGTGCCGCGCTCGCGCTGCAAGTCCGGGATTTCCTTGCCGACCGGCACACCAGCGATCGTGAGCAGCTCGCGCGATCCATAGTTGGCCTGTACCAGCACACCGAGGGTGTAACCGCCCGGCAACGTCCGCGATGCCGTGCCGATCCCGCCCTTGAACCCATGCGCAACCATTCCCGTCCCGCCGCCGACATTGCCTTCGGCGACCGGACCTGATCGCGCGCCGTTGAGTGCCGCAAAGACGTGTTCCTGGCGCACGTGAAAGCCCGCAATGTCGTTCAAGAACGCATCGGAAGTCTCGCCCACGATGGGTTGGTGCCAGGGGATCTTCGCCTTGAGCACGTCCTCGAACCACGCCAGGACGGCATCGCGGACGGTGCCGACGCTCCACGTGTTGGTGATGGCGATCGGGCCGCCGAGTACGCCGCCTTCCTTGAGCCATGCCGTGCCGGTGAGCTCACCGAAGCCGTTGCCAGCGAACCAGCCACCGAAAACCGGCTCCCACTTTTTCCCTTTCGGGAACACCACGGTCACCCCGGTGCGCACGGCGTGGGCACCGTCTCCGCTGATGACGGTTGCGTGTCCAACCTCGACCCCGGCGACGTCCGTGATCGCGTTGAGTGGACCCGGAGTGCCATCGAATGGAACGCCCAGGTCACGCGCACGCGGGTGCGTGGCCGGTTGGGCGTGGAGGAGAGAAGCGAGGACGAAGGGAGCCGCGAGGACCGACCATGAGCGCGACAAGGAACCAAGGGGTTGGGGTTCGAGATACGGTACGACACGAACCGCGGTCGACGCAATGCGTCGCCCCTGCTACTTCTCGCGCGGCGGGATGACGAGGAGTGTGATCGAGTTGGCGGGGTAGGTCTGCGTGAAGCCGTGCAGATGGACCCAGCGATCGGTCGCGCGCACGATCGCCGCCGGGTTGGCGGGTGTCAGCTGGTACACCTGAACCGGGCCACCTGGCGCGAAGTCCGCCAGCGACACCGCGGCGTGGATGTCGTTGGCGGTCTTGTTGATCGCGATGAGCGTGAGCGCGCTGTCAGCCGTGCGCTGCGCCCCGTAGATCGCAAGAGTGTCCGGCCCGGCGCTGGTCGAGCTCACCCACGTGTCGCCGTACCGGCTGCCGGCGCCGTCGTAGTTACGATAGATCCGGAAGGCATTGGCGCCTACCCAGGTCGTCTGTGGCGGCCCCCACAAAGTCGCGAGATCGAGCGATTCGCGGCCAAAGATGCCCAATACATCGGCCTGCGCGAGCGCGCCATTGATGGAGTTGAGGCCGCCCCAGTTGTACTCTGTGATCCCGATCTTCGTCCCCGGGTAGTACTGGTTCACCCATTTATGAAAGGTGCGGATCAGTTGAATCGGCGGATACCACTGGCCGATCCAATTCTCCTCGCGATATGTCGAATCCCAGAGCGACCGTGTGGAGCGGAGACGGGCGGCCTGGACCGCCGCGGTCCCTGGGGTCCCGTCGAAGGTGACAACGCCGGCGGGCGACGCGTAGAAGTGCTCGGTGAACACGTCGAGGAGCCGAGTCCCGTGCGACGTCTCGTACTGCTGCATCTGCTGCAGGTAGTACCACGCGTTCCACAGTCCACCGTTCTGGGCGGGAGTCCCCACATAGACGGCCCAGCCGAAGTCCTCCGGGCCCGCAAGCATTGCCGTCGGATCGACGCCCTTGATCGTGCCACCATAGAGCAGCGTCCGCTGGACGAGGTCCTCATAGGTGATTTGCCCGGGCGAGACGTCGCGGTGCGTGTTGCCCCAGCCGCTCGGCTCGTTGTCCATCGCGAAGAACGTGATGCCACCCTTACTCGCGTCACCGTACTTACTCGTGAGGTGCTGAATCCAGCCCTGTTGCAGCGTTGCAGAATTGGCCACGTGAATGCGGAGGATCTGGCTCGAGTTCGGCGTGATCACCGAATCGCCTGGCGTCATGCCATTGCCGCACCCGCTCACGTACGGGTTGACGGCTTGCTGCGGACCGAAGATCGAGACGGGAAACGTGCAGTCCGACTTGTTACTCGGCACACTGTTGACGTAGTCGATGATCGGGACCGAAAGGAACGTCGTCACACCGACACTCTTGTTACGATCGACCATGGCATCGGCGGACCCACTCGGCGTCACCGTCGAGGCACCCCCGCCGGCCATGAAATACCAGTCCCCGCCGGAGTTGCTCGCGTCGACCTGCCAGTTATAGCGCGTGATGCCGTCGCCGCCCCAACGCGTAATGGTGATGCCGAGGTCTTGCAGATACGATGCGGTCAGACCGAAGGTACTCACGCCATAGATGTACGGGCTGATGGCGTGACGACCACTCGTCGCGTCGACTGCGAGCGCGGGCGCACTTGCATCGGCAGCGGCTTCCGGCGGCATGACGCCGACGACCGCATGGCCGCTCTGTCCGTGGACAGTCGCACTGATGCGAACGATCCCTGATGCGATCCCGGTCACTGTCCCCGTCGACGACACTCGCGCGACACTCGTGTCACTGCTCGACCACGTGATGGTATCCGATGTGATGGCGTGACCGCTGGAATCTGCGATATGGGCCGTCAGCGCCAACGTGCTGCTGATCGATAGGTCCGTATCGCCTGGGCTGACGGAGATCGTGGCAGCGGTCGGTCCATGCGCCGCGGGCCCGACGCTCGCGCCAGGCGACGCACACGACAAGATCACGCACGCCACTGACGCCAGTGCGACTATGACCCTCAAGGTGTGCGAGCGGGGGCGTGCATCGCCGCCGTTGCGGATAGTCGGCATGCATACTCCGCGGCCGGAGTCGGAGAGCGTTGGACGAGTCCCCAACAAGGTTGTGCCATCGGCCAGGAATGGCCGTCACGCGGCGCGCCCACATCGTCACCTCGCGCGATCATGAGCCGCCAGAGTGAGGAAAACGGGGGGCGAAGAAAGGCCGCAGGCCGGTGGCGCTGACGGGTCAGTCGACTGTGCTCTTCAACCGCCCACGAACATTGGTCTCGAGATCGGCGGGGTCGCCCGCGAGCCCGGTGAGATCGACCGACAGATCGGTCAATCCGAGCTCACGATTGAGAGCAACCATGCGTAGAAGAGTTGGGGGCAGCCGAGTCGTGTACTTCGCGGCATTGCGCAGGTGCAGACATAGCTGTGTCCGGCCCTGCACTCGCTTGAGTGTCACGTCCGTGATGTCATTCCATGCGATGACGCCGATGGCGAAGGTACGATCGAGCACGCCGCGGTCATCGATCACCAAGCGCGGGCGAGCGTCGTAGAACTGCCATCCGGCGAACAGCGTCCCGGCGCCGCACGCAACGAGGATGATCCACCCCGCAGTCGGCTGGAATCGCACGCCGATCAGAATGCCGCCAATGGCGGTGAGCACGCCCGCCGCAAGCGCAGCAAGCCCCCAATTACGGCGAGGTGCGCCAATGACAATGGGTTGCATGACGGAAACTATAGCGGCAGGGGTTTACACGTCGGAGTGAGTGGCAAAACGGGACGGAGCAAGTAGACTCTAGTGGACCCCCGTGTAGCTCCCACCGTCCTACCGTTCTGATCAAACGTTGACGTCAATGAGAGTGAGCCTCCGCCGCGCAATGCTTCCGGCTCTAGTCAGTATGTCGAGGGCAGTGTCCGCGCAGTCGACGCCGGCACCACCCGCCGGTGCACAGGCGCCGACGATTCAATGTGCGGATTCGTCGGCCGGCGGCAGGATCGGCAGTACCGCGTGTACGATTTTCGCGAAGCGGGTGGTCCGGGAATTTCCGGGTCGCGCAGACACCGTTGTATGGAACGTGGCGGCTTTCTCCACACGTCTGGAGGCCGAGTCACGCCAGACCCCCACCTCGGCAGTCATCGAGATGGACAACAGGTTCTGGCTCCTGAACATCGCCCCGACCGTCAATCGCCAGGAGCGTGCCCTTCGAACCTCGGCGATCACGCCCATTCCGTTGCCGCCAGCCAAGAGCTACGAGATCATATTTGCCTACGTTGCTGTGCCGCCGGGGGCGCACTCGGCGATTCATGTCCAGTCGGGGCCCGAAGCCTGGTACGTGCTCGCGGGCTCGCAGTGCGTCGAGACTCCGGATACGGTGTTGCACATTCGACAAGGCGCCGGTGGCATGGTGCCTGCCGACACGCCGTTGTATCTGGTCGCGACCGGGACGACGACACGGCGAGCGTTCTTCGTCATTGTCCACGACGCGGAACGACCGTTCTATACGGAGATCGACTCGTGGCATCCGCGCGGCAAATGTGGAAAGACGGTAGACGCTAGACGCTAGACGCTAGACGCTAGAACGCACCACGGCTGGCCTCGCGCTTTGTCATCCAGCGTCCAACGTCCAGCGGACCAGCGTCCAGCCTTCCCTGTATCGATCGTGCAACGGCCTTGTAAGCGATACCGAGGTGAGCTATATGGAACCCCGGTTGGCAATTGGGATCGCGCTGGCGGTTTCTCACCCTAGTTCGGACTGGCCATGTCGAGCTTGTCCTTCCTCGATCGAGAGCACTCCCTAGCGGGACCGCGCTACACGCGGTGGCTCGTGCCCCCTGCCGCACTCGCCATCCATCTGTGCATCGGCCAGGTGTACGCCTACAGCGTCTTCAAGCTTCCGATGACGACGTTGCTCGGCATCACCACTTCGACGCCGAGCGATTGGCAGCAGACCACGATCGCACACCTCTTCCAGGTCGCCATCGCGTTTCTCGGGGTTTCAGCCGCGGTGTTCGGCGCGTGGCTCGAGCGCGCCGGTCCACGCAAGGCAATGTTCGCGTCAGCGCTGTGCTTCAGCGGAGGGTTCCTGATCGGTGCCTTCGGTATCTGGGTGCATCAGTTCTGGATCGTCATGCTTGGCTACGGCGTACTGGGCGGCATCGGGCTGGGACTCGGCTACATCTCACCGGTCTCGACACTCATCAAGTGGTTCCCGGACAGGCCGGGGATGGCGACTGGCTTGGCGATCATGGGATTTGGCGGCGGCGCGCTCATCGCGTCGCCGCTGTCGGTCGCCTTGATGGCGCACTTCAAGTCCACGACATCGATGGGCGTCGCCGAGACGTGGGTGGTCATGGGCATCCTTTACTTCATCTTCATGATGTTCGGCGTATTCACCGTGCGACTACCCGTGCCGGGCTGGATGCCAGCGGGGTTTGTACCCGGCGCGACGGCGAAGCGCATGGTGACGACCGGCAACGTGACGGCTGATGAGGCGATCCGAACGCCGCAGTTCTGGTTGTTGTGGGTCATGTTGTGCGTGAATGTCACGGCGGGGATCGGGATCCTCGAGCAGGCCTCGCCCATGATTCAGGAGATGTTCACGGGCGCCGTCACGGCGGTCGTCGCGGGCGGATTCGTCGGCCTACTGAGCGTCGCCAACATGGCGGGACGCTTTGGCTGGTCATCCACGTCGGACTACATCGGACGCAAGGCGACCTACGCGCTGTTTTTCCTGGTCGGACCACTCTGCTACGCGACGATTCCCCACGCTGGTCGGATCCACAGCGTGCCGCTCTTCGTGCTGTGCTGCGCCGTCATTCTCACAATGTACGGCGGCGGGTTCGCGACCATCCCGGCGTACCTCCGTGATCTGTTCGGTACGATCCAGGTTGGCGCTATCCACGGTCGTGTGCTGACTGCGTGGTCGGTCGCCGGCATCCTCGGGCCCATGCTCGTCAACGAAATACGGCAATACCAGATCGATCATGGGGTGGCCAAAGCCGACGCGTACACCGTCACCATGTACCTCATGGCGGCGCTCCTGCTCGTTGGCTTCGTTTGCAACCTGCTCGTACGCCCGGTAAGCGAGCGACACTATGAGGCGTCCGGCGCACCGGGGTCGCCGACTCCAGCGGCCGCAGCGGCAATTCCGGGCCGGGAGCAGCAGCTCCGAGCCGCGGACGCACAGACGGGCGCGGACGATTCGGGCCTCGGCGTGCGCCTGGTCGTTGCGTGGCTCATCGTGGGCATCCCACTGGCGTGGGGGCTGTGGCAGGTCGTGCAGAAGAGCTTCGCGTTGTTCAAGTAGGGCCAGTGTAGGGGCGACGCAATGCGTCGCCCTCCTGCGCCGCCCATCTCAGCCGATCGTCGGGGCAGCGTTTACAACAGTGCTTCCAGGCGAATCGGCAGATCACGCACGCGTCGGCCCGTCGCATGAAACACGGCGTTGGCGATCGCCGGTGCGACGCCGACAATCGCGATCTCTCCGATCCCTTTCACGCCGAGGGGATTGACGTGCGGGTCTTCCTCTTCGACGAACAGCGCCTCGAGCGAGCCGACGTCGAGATTGACCGGCACGAGATAATCGGTCATTGACGCGTTGACTGGCCGGCCGTCGCGGCGATCAAGGAGTGTTTGCTCCATGAGAGCCATTCCGATTCCGCCGACCATGCCGCCGAGGCACTGACTGCGCGCGAGTCGCGGATTGATTATGCGGCCGGCGCTGTACGCACCGACAATGTGCCGCACTCGAATCATGCCCAGATCGGGATCGACCGCGACCTCGGCGAAGACGGCACCGAATGCATACATCGAATACCGCCGCCGCTCGTCGCTCGGCTTAGTCGTGCCGACGGCCTCGATCGGCTGACCGCCGCAGCGAGCGAGGGTCTCACGGTAGGACTCCCCCGGGAGGGCCCTCTTGCAGAATGTCGGTGCGGACGGCGAGACAAGCGGCCTGCACAGCCGAGCCGACCGACGCCATCGTCATTGACCCGCCGTGGGGCGGGGTGGGCGGAAAGTCCGAAACGCCAATGTCGAGTCGGATCGAGGCGAGCGGCAGGCCGAGCGTATCGGCGGCCACCTGAGTCATCGACGTATACGTGCCCGGGCCCATGTCGCTCGCCGCCGTCTCGATGACGGCGCTGCCGTCCGGCAGCAGGCGTGCGCGTGCCTGCGCCCTTCCCTGCACGGCATGATATGCGGTGGCGGCCATCCCCCAGCCAATGCGCAGCCGGCCGTCGCGCATCGAACCCGGCACAGGACTCCGTCTCGTCCAGCCGAAGTGGTCCGCGGCCCGAGCATAGCATTCGCGCAGTGACCTGCTCGAGAACGGCCGGCCATCACTCTCATTGATCGTCGGCTCATTGCGAAGCCGCAACTCGACCGGGTCGATCGCGAGCGCGACGGCCAACTCATCCATCGCTGTCTCCAACGCAAAGAAGCCACTCGCCGCCCCCGGCCCGCGCATGTAGGTCGGTGTGCTCTGATCCACCGGGACAATGCGGTAGCGCGTGCATACGTTCGGACAGCTGTACATGTACGTCGACGGTTCGGTGAGCGACTCCGTGAATTCCTCGTAGCGCGACGTTTCTGCGCTGCCTTCGTGGATGATGCCCAGCAGGCGGCCGTTGCGCTCGGCCGAAAGCACGACGCGCTGGACCGTATACGGCCGATGGCCGGTCGAGTTGTACATCTGACGTCGCGACAGCACGAGCTTGACCGGGCGCTTGACGTGTCGTGCCGCGATCGCGGCCAACGTCACGTGTGGCCAGGTCCGCAGACTGGCGCCAAAGGCGCCACCAATGTACGGACACACGACGCGTACATTGGCCACAGGCAGTCCAAGCACTGCGGCGAGCTCCTTGGCTTCGCTCGCCACGTACTGACTCTTGCTCCATACGGTCAGCTGGTCGCCATCCCATGCGGCGATGGTCGCGGGCGGCTCCATGGGATTGTGGTTCTCGCGCATGATGCGGTACGTCACGTCGATCGTCGCTGCCGGTTGGCCGATGGCCGCCGGGTCGCCTCGCCGGGTGTCGGGCGGTGGGTCGGTGCCCGCGGGCGAGACGGGCGCGGCTTCAGGCGCGTCAATGAGAACGACCGGAGGGCGAGCATCGTATCGGATCTGGAGCGCGGCCGCGGCGTGCTCCGCGTCTTCGAGCGTTGAGGCGACGACGACTGCTACAGGCTGACCGAAGAACCGGACCTCGTCATCCTGCAGTACGTGCAGTCGCTCCCCGGTCTCCGGATCGACATACGACCGGTATGGCGCGTACGGGAGGCGCGGGGCATTGAGGTGCGTCAGTAGCGCCACGACGCCGGGGAGGTGCTCGATGCGCTCCGCTTCGATCGCCCGGATGCGCCCTCGGCCGATCGTACTGGTGACGATGATCGCGTAGGCCTGGCTCGGCAGATCGAACTCGGCGGCGTAGCGCGCGGCGCCGGTCACCTTTGCCGGTCCGTCGACACGTGGTACCGGTGCCCCCATCATCGGGTCGCTCACTCGACCGCCGCCGCCATTTCGAGTGCGCGGATCACCGTGCGGCGCAGCAACTCCACTTTGTAGCCGTTTTCGGAGAGCGGGCGCGCACCCTCGGTAGCCCGATCCGCCGCTCGCTCCCAGCTGGCTCGATCGGCAGAGCGACCGACCAGCACGGCCTCGGATTCGCGGAGTCGCCAGGGTCGCGTCGCAACGCCGCCGACCGCGATGCGGGCCTGCCGGACAATACCGTGGTCAATGTCGAGCGCCACAGCAGCCGACGTCACGGCGAACTCGTACGCTGCGCGGTCGCGTACCTTGAGATACCGCGCACGCAGCGGATACGAGCCGGGCACTTCGATGGCCGTGATGAGCTCACCTGGTTCCAGCGTGTGCTCGAGGTGCGGCGTGTCGCCAGGCAAACGATAGAGGTCCTCGACGGGGAATCGACGCTCGCTGTTCTGGCCACGCACGTGCATGACGGCGTCCAGCGCGACAAGCGCAACCGCCAGGTCTGAGGGATGCGTCGCTACGCAGTGGTCGCTCGTGCCAAGAATCGCATGTGTGACGTTCACGCCACCGATCGCGGCGCATCCCGAGCCGGGTGTGCGCTTGTTGCACGGGGCATCGAGCGTGCGAAAGTAGGGACAGCGCACGCGCTGTAGCAGATTGCCGCCGATCGAGGCCATATGGCGGAGCTGCGGCGATGCGCCTTCGAGAAGCGCCTGGACGATCAACGGTTGTAATCGAGCGACGTCCGGGTCAGCGGCGACATCTGCCATGCGTGCCAGTGCACCAATGGTGATCGCGCCGGTGCTCCGGCGGATCTCGCGGAGTGGTAGACGGTTGATGTCGATGAGCCGTTCCGGCTGCTCGATCTCCTCACGCATGAGATCGATCAGCGTTGTGCCGCCGGCAATGTAGCGGCCGCCGGCCGCGCCCTGTGCCAGGGCATCGTGTGCCGACGCGGCGGCATGGTAGGTGAAGGGCTTCATGAGCGGGCGCTACCCGCCACTTCCTCTACGGCGGCGACAATGCCACCGTACGCACCGCACCGACAGACGTTGCCGCTCATCCAGGTGCGGATCTCGTCGGTCGAGCCGGCGTGTCCCTCCCGGATGCACGCGACGCCTGACACGATCTGTCCCGGCGTGCAGTAGCCGCACTGGAAGGCATCGTGAGCAATGAACGCGGCTTGCAGTGGGTGCAGCGTGTCGCCCTGGGACAGCCCCTCGATCGTCGTGATGCGTGCACCCGCGTGCATGACGGCGAGGGTCAGGCACGAATTCACGCGCCGGCCATCGAGGAGAATCGTGCATGCACCGCAGGCACCTTGGTTGCATCCCTTTTTGGTACCGGTGAGGCCGAGGTGCTCGCGCAACAGATCGAGCAGCGACGTGCGGACGTCCACGGTGACGTGCACCGGTCGGCCGTTGATGGTGAGGTCGAGCGGAGGCATGGGCGGGATGGTAATGCGAGGGCAGGGGAGACGTGAGGGAGAGAGGTTACGATGCCCGGGGTGTCGGGTGACATATCTTCCAGCGATGCCTGCTTCCCAGCCGTCGATCCCCAGCACGGCGTTCCCGTCGGGTGAACTCGTCCCCGTACTGGGGCAGGGTACGTGGCGCATGGGTGAAAATGCCGCGCGTCGCAAGCAGGAGATCGCCGCGTTGCGGCTCGGGATCGACCTGGGCATGACGCTTATCGATACCGCAGAGATGTATGCGGATGGCGGCGCGGAGACAGTGGTCGGTGAAGCCGTGACCGGCCGGAGAGACGACGTTTTTGTCGTCACGAAGGTGACGCCCGAAAACGCGACGAGACGTGGAACGGTTCGCGCGTGCGAGCAGAGTCTCCGCCGGTTGCGCACCTCCCACATCGATCTGTATCTCCTCCATTGGCCAGCCGACACGCCCATTGCTGAGACCGTCGCCGCGTTCGACATGTTGGCCCGGGATGGCAAGATCCGGTACTGGGGCGTGAGCAACTTCGATCTATCCGAACTCGAGGAGCTCACCCGCCTGCCGACCGGCGGTGTCTGCGCGACCGATCAAGTGCTGTACAACCTGCGGCGGCGCGGGATCGAGTGGGATCTGTTGCCTTGGTGCGCGGCGCGACGGATGCCGGTGATGGCGTACTCGCCCATCGATCAGGGGGAGCTGCGACATCATCCGGTCACGACCCGGCTCGCGACCCGGTACGGTGTCACAGCCAGTCAGGTCGCGCTGGCGTGGACGCTCCGCAGGCCAGGCATCATCGCGATTCCGAAAGCGGGGTCGATCGATCACGTGCGCGACAACGTCGCCGCCCTCGGTCTGCACCTGACCGGCGACGACCTCGAGACACTCGACGGTGCGTTCCCGCCGCCGACCGGACCGCGCGAGCTGGAGACGGCGTGAGGGTCGATACCCGAGCTCTGTTCAGAGCGGCAAAAACGACGAGGGCCAGTCGCGGCGTCGCGCTGGCCCTCTGAAGTGTTGCTATTCCTGCCAAACGGAACCTGGTTACCGCTATCTCCGTTTGGCTGGCTTGATCGGCAACGCCGTAGCGTGTGGGTCGAATGCAAGACCGAAGGGCCCACTCAGCGAGGTACCCGTAACTGTCGCGTTCGGCGCTGGATCGCCGCTTGTGACCAGCTGGCTCGGCGTGAACTCGACCAAGCTGCCGGCCACGTTGGCGACCCAAAGATCGCCGCTTGCGTCGAAGGCCAGTCCGGCCGGGTTGCCGAGCGAGCCCGAGTTTGCACTCAGTACCACCGTGGGTGTCGGGGTGCCGCTCGCTGCGAGTTGGCTCGGCGTGAAGTCGACCACGGTGTTGACGCCACTGAAGTTGCCGTTGGCGACCCAGAGATTGCCGGTTCCGTCAAAGGCGATCATGAGCGGCCCGTCGATCGAGCCCGTGCCGCCAGTCACGGTCACCGAAGGCGTGAGTGCTCCGCCTGTGACTAGCTGGCTGGCCTTGTATTCGACGACGGTGGTCGAGGCAGCATTTGCCACCCAGAGGTTACCGTTCGCATCAAACGCCAAGCCGACGGGCGACGAGAGCGACGAACTTGCGGCAGTGATGGTGGTCGCCGGTGTGGGGCTACCGCTGGAAGCGAGCTGCGACGCGGCGAACTCTACTACGGTACTCGTTCCGACGTTCGCAACCCACAAGTTGCCGTTCGCATCAAAAGCAAGGCCGCCAGGTGAAGAGCTCGACGGTTCCAGAATAACTGTGGCCGGTGTGGGAGTACCGCTTGTGGCGAGCTCGCTCGCGCTGTACTCCAGAATCGAGTCGGCGGAGAAGGTGCTCACCCACAGATTGCCCTGTGCATCGATTGCGGTTCCCATCGTTTGCGCGCCCGCCTTGAGTGCCGTCGCCGCCGCAGCGGAAGTCGAACTAGCAAGTTGCGAGGCGGTGTATTGAAGCACAGTTGCGGCGGTACCGAAATTCGCGACCCACAACCCACCGGTTCCGGTTATCGCGGCATATGTGATGGTTGCGGTGTCCTGACCGCCTGGCGTCACGGACAATGGGCTACCAGACACAGCGGCTGTGTCCATCGTTGCGACGATTGCGTTGGACTCTGTGACTGGCGCGCCGACGACGGTATAGGAGCCGATCGCCAGGCCGGTCAACAGGGTGTTGCTCGTTACCGTAGTCGAGTACCCGTTCGGTCCAGTGACCGTGACGCTTCCAGTCACACCGGTGGGAGCAGTCACGACAACGGCCAGACTGCCGGTTTTGGGCGCGGTCGATCCGCCACCGCCGCCGCACGCCGTGAGGACGGCAACCGTCGCGGCGGCTCCGAGTAGAGAACGAGCATCGCGTATCCGCGTGATGCCAAGCGACATGATGGTGCTCCTTGCTAGATCGTGTAGTCGGGTGGCAGGGCAGCTGGTGGTTGGCCCTGGTAGTCGGCAGACTGCGCTGCGAGAGTGTCCTAGCCTCTGCGCGCAGCGAATCGCCGACACACGACGACCGATTAGAGGTCAAGCAACACCGGCCGCGATGATGGAATCCGGTGATGCCGAGATCAACGACTGGGCGACGGAATGAAAACGGCCCGTGACGCCAGTCACGGGCCCTGTTTACCTGTCTCTACCAGTCGATGCCCGCTGCGTCAGGCTCCTAACTCTTCGCCTGCGGGGGGGCGAAGCGGCGGTTCCATTCCGCAGAGCGATTGCGCGGAATGCTCAGGGATTGCCAGGTCGCGCTCTGGAGGTGTTTTGCGAGGAAGACGATCTGCCCAATGTGCGACGCGTAGTGGGCCAACTGTCGATTCACTGCCTGCAAGAGGGAGTGTGGCTCGCCGCGAATCGTGACCGTGCGAGTCAGATCGGCATCCGTCAGTGGTGCGAGCGCCGTAAACAGTCGATTCCAGCCGTCTTCCCACACGCGCATGAGCGATTCGCGTGAGGACGGAGGATCGAGGAATTCCGTGTCACGATCGCGATCGGGTTTCTCACCGTCCGACGTCAGGAAATCCGTCCATCGCGAGCGCATGTTGCCAGCCATGTGTTTTACGATGAGGGCGATCGAGTTGCTCTCGTCATCAATCGGGTGGATCAGCTGCTCATCCGAGACCTGAGCGATCGCGCCTTCAGCCATCTTCTTGTATTGGCCGAAGATGGCGCGCATATCGACGAGGTATGAGGTTGTGAGTTCGTGCGGCATCGGAGCGCGTGGGTGGATGGGTTGAGAGCCAATTCAAGGTACCGCTTCAGCAATCAGTGGGCCCAGTGGAGCGCGTAGCCGCCCGCTGGCGTAAGCGGTCGCGGCAACGCTTCTTTCTGGTGGCGGAGACACGAGTGGAGGCGATCATGGCGGCGCCGAACGCGGGACCGCTAGGCGGCACACGCAGCGACCAATGGATGTCGACGGCCGCATCGCTGACGGTGGGTGCAGCATTCTTTGCCCTCTGGTTCTGGCTCCTCCCCCGGTGGCTGGGGTTTCGCGTCGACAGGAGCGGCCCGGCGCGGTGGCGGTGGCTCGCCATCGTCCCATCCGTCCTCGGGTTCGCCGTGGCGCTGCGGTGCATCTGGGACTTCGGTTGGACCGGGCGCGGGACGCCGGCACCCATGGTTCCACCAAGCAGGCTCGTGATCGTCGGGCTCTACCGGCATGTGCGTAACCCGATGTACCTCGGATTCGCTCTCGGATGGCTCGGTTTGTGGGTGATCTTCGGCCGCGCGAGTGTCGGTGCGGTCGAGGGGGTGGTGGCCGCGGCCCTCGGTGTCGCGTTGTTTGTCCGGTTGTATGAAGAGCCGATCCTGCGAAGGAAGTTCGGCCGCGACTACGACGAGTACCGTCGGCACGTCCCGCAATGGGTGCCGCGGTTACGTCCATACGATCCGTCCGCGGTGAGTCGGTAAGGCCGCCGGGACTGGTGCGTGCGGCGCGACCTAGGGCAACGAGAATGCGTCGCCCTAGGCCGTCACGGCTGGATGTATTGGTAGAGCGACGCCAGGCGCCAGGCGCGATAGAAGGGCGCCGTGCCGTTCATGCTGAAGCTGGCGTGCGCGACGACGGTGCCATTCGGTGCGACTTCGTGTACCTGGCCGGCGAAGCCGAAGCCGACGAGTGTATTGCCATTGCCCAGACGTTGGGCCGACCCGACGATGGGAGTGAAGATCGCCGGATTGGGCTCATACTCCCATACCATCGTCGCGGTGCGGTTCGGGACGTCGAGTGCGTACTCGACGGCGCGTGAATGCGGCGGGGAATGGGCGAGCCCGTTGTCGTACATGAGGAGGTGTCCGTTGGGTAGCACGCGTACGCAGTGCTGGGCGCTCGGGCCACCCAAGGGATCACCGACAAACGTGAACTGGTTCAGGCGACCACCGAGCTGCCACATGGTGACGCCCGTCTGGGCGTTGAGTTTGATGATCGCGCCGAGGTTGCGGAACGAGACGATGTAGTTGGAGTCGAGGTCGAAGTCGAGCGAGTTCGGATGGTCGAAGTCGAAGGGAGGCGCCACGCCGGTCGGCTCGATCCAGTCAATGATCGAGTAGTGGTCCCAGGCGTCCCACCTGAACTCGACGGACCCATCGGTCGTTTGCCGGGTGACCTGATGCCCATAGCCGATCGCGCTCGACGGCCCACCGAGCGAGGAGAAGTCAAAGGTCCGACCGGTGTAGCTGAAGAAATGCAGTCGCTCGGTTGCGCCGCTACCGGTGATCCAGAGGTCGTGAGGATCGGTATACTCGGTTTTCGGCGCGGCGTAGGAGGCGACGATCTCGCCACTCGGCAGGAACTCCGTATACGACTCCATTGCACCGTCGTACCCGGCAGACTCACCGATCGCGATCGTGTAGTGACCGTTGTGCTGCAGCTTGGATTCGGACGACCCCGATCCGGGCGGGAAGGTCCGGTACCACCGGATGCGCCCCTGATTATCGAACGCGACCATCACGGCGCTATCCGTGAGCGGGTACGCGATCGGCGATATGAGCGTGTACCCCGGGCCGAATGTACCGGAGACCCTCAGCGTGATCCCCTGCAGGAAGGAGGAGAGCGAAGGGGTGGTCGCGGAGAACGTGGTGGAGGCAGAGCCTGTGGCCCCGTAGACCTGCAGCACTTCCTGGTAGGTCGTGTTGGGCAGTAAGCCCAACACCGCGATCTGGGCGGTGCCCCTGCCGTGCTCGATATGTTGGAGTGGCACGAAGGGCGTCGCCGCTGTCGTATCGGATGGCGTGCTGTACACCACACGCGCGGAGTCCGCGTTGTTGGCAATGAAGGTGACGACGTTCGAGAGCGCGTTGTAGCGATTCTGCGAGAGCGACGCAGTGAGGATCTGGATCCCCTCCGCGGTGGCCAGCGTGGGGGCGGTGCCGCTCTCGCTGGAGCATCCTGTGCCAACGATGAGGCTGAGGGCGGCGATGCTCAGCGCGGCGTGTCCGGAGAGCTGGAGAGGTGCGTACATGATCGGGGCGGGGGCGACGATTCTCATCGAGCGCTCGGTGCACGCCTGCCTGGCGTGCCGCTAAACGCCCTGAAGCGGGTGTCGGTTGTATTACGCCGTCGACCGCCGTCGCGTTGGGCTCGGTTCGCGAAGTATGGGTGCCTAAGGGTCGCCGGGAACCGCGGCGAGCCGGGCGTCTCCCACTACACGGCCCCTACTCTTCCTTACTTCGGTGGGACAAACATCTTGCCATCCAACTTCTCGCCCATGCGGATGTTGCCGTACTCCTCTTTCTGGATCTGCTTGCCGTTGACCGAGACCACGACTGTCTTGGAGATCCAGCCATCCGCCAGCAAGGTGTAGTTGTCGAACCGATACTCGACGGTCTTGGTGCTATCCGTGGGAGCGGGCTCGATCGCGCGCACGAACAGGAGCCGGTCCCGATCGATCCAGAGCTGCGGTGAGTGCAAGTCGCCCTTGTTGGCGCCGATCACGAAGACTTCGCGGCCCTGCCAATCGTCGCCCCGGACGGGCGTCATGGGAAAATGCAGCGCGGTGAGTGCGGCGACTGTCTTGTCAGGCGACTGCCGATAGACATCAAATCCCATGATCAGCAGGATGTTCCGCTGCGCTTGGCGGGTGACGCTGTCACCCTGGATCCGAAAGAGCGAATCGCCATTGTAGATGTACGTGCGGGGCGGCGTCACATTTTCCACGTCGATGCGGAGGCGTCCCGGGATGATCATCGCCTCCTTCCAGGTCTCGTTCACCGTGCTGTCTCCTGCGGTTCGCCGAGTCGTCCGTTGCGTGAATGTGAGCGTATGATACCACGAGTCGATATAGCGCTCGTTCATCCGCGCGATGACCTCGTTGCCGGTTTTCGGGAACGCCTGGGCGAGCGACGCCACAGGCATGCTCGCGGCGACGGTAAGGAACGTCGCTCCGACGCCGACCAAGCGGGTCACGCGGGACAGGGGACGTGCGTTCACGGATGCTCCGGCTGGGGGCACGTACGCGGGGCGTGGTGGGGCCTCGGCGAAAGAGACCCAAGCCTGACCGCAAGAGCAAGGCCGGGGGCAGTGGCCGATCGCCGGCAGTCAATGCAACTCCGGTCGCGGCGCGATACGCGCAAATCGTCAATCGATGCTGCGAAACGGATGAGTTGGCTCTCGTGGGCGTTAGCGGCGCCAGGCTCGCGCAGTAGGGGTTAGGAACGAAAACGGCACCGACACCAACGGGCGACGCAATGCGTCGCCCCTACCGGTCCGAGGCCGGCCACTGTGCACCGTATTCAGGAATAGCCTATCGCGCTTTCGCTTGTTCCCTGATGGCGCTGCCATTAGGCTCTCATGCGCGCCACCCCCTCGCTCGAGCGCACGCATCGCTCTCACAACGACGAGGTATCACGATGGCATCATCTCCGACCTTGACCAGCGCGATGGAACAGCACCTGGACGAGACTATCGCGCTCATCAGTCGCACCCCCGCCACACTGGACGCACTCCTCCGTGGTCTACCCGAGGCATGGACACAGCACAACGAAGGTCCGGAGACATGGAACGCCTTCGACGTGCTCGGCCACTTGATTCACGGCGACCGAACGGACTGGATGCCGCGCGCGCACATCGTGCTGCAATTCGGCGAGGCTCGCGCGTTCGACCCCTTCGATCGCTGGGGACACATTGGCGAGAGTCGCGGGAAGTCCATGGGGCAGTTGTTGGACGAGTTTGCGCGTTTGCGTTCCGAGAACGTGCGCGCGCTCCGCGCGCTCAACTTGCAGCCGGAGCAACTGGCATTGCGGGGACACCATCCATCGCTCGGAGTCGTTACGTTGTCACAGCTACTGGCTGCCTGGGCCGTGCACGATCTGACACATATCCATCAGATCTCGCGGGTCATGGCTCACCAATACCGAGCGGCCGTGGGGCCCTGGGCCCGATATCTCGGGGTTCTGCACTGTGCTGGCCACAGCGAGCCCTAGACGACTCGGATGTGGTCCGCGACGCCGACACCCATCGCCAAATGATGACCTGATCGGACCGTGCAATGTGTCGGAGTCCGCGCCTTTGCCAGAGAGCGCGGCAAGCCGGGCTGTACTTAGAGACTAAAGTCGAATGGCCTGTCCAATCGGTGGGCGCGTATCCTCTCCCCATGCGCCTATCCATCATTGCAGTCGCTCTCGCCGGCGTGCTCTTCCAGCAAACGCAGCGGTTTGAGGGCTCAGTCAGAGCTCGGACAGCGTTCCTCTCGACGAGCGGCGGGACGCTCACGTTCACCGAGAAATGGCCCAGCGAGCGGTTCGACATCAACTCCCAGCAGTATGGGAAGGCGATCGTCCTGGTCGACTTCGCCAAGGGGACGCGCACGACCATCATCCCGGCGAAACACCAATACTGGACGGTCAACCGGGGCCAGCGCCTGGAAGAACTCGCGAAGGCGATGAACCAGCAAGGCCAGCAGCTGATCGCAGTAGGGGTGACCACCGTCGTGACCCCGACGACGCGCACGGACATGGTTGCTGGCACGCCATGCAAGTATTACAAACTCGGCTCGGCGCAGAACGTGGACGCGTGCGTCGCCAGCAACATTGGCCAGTTCATGCCTGCGGCGCAGACTGATGCCGCGAATGCGCTAGGGATTCCCACGGCTGCCCTGCTCGATTCGACGTACGACAACTTGGGGAGCCGCTTCCCGGGTGGATACTTCCCACTGAGAATCGTATCGCGCGCGTCGGGCTCGCCGCAGGTCGTGTGGCAGGTCGAGAGCATCCAGCGGCACGCGGTGGCCGACAGCGTGTTCACCATTCCGGCGGGCTTCAAGGAAGTACCGGCGCCGAAGTTGACGAACGACTCGACGTCGAAGTCGCAATAAGCGCTGGCTCCTTGGCGCATCTCAGCGGCGCGGCCCTAATGTGGGGCCGCGCCGCTGATGCGTTCAGGCACGTCTGACTGCGGCGGCGCTGGCGCTGCCGAATCCCAGGTGGTCGCCGGGCTACACGGCCACGCGTTTCCACTGTCCTTGCCGGAAGAGGAGCGCGGCGACGACGGCGAGGGTCGAGAACGAGAGCGTGATGGCCAGGAAGATTCCGCGGGGCCCAGCGCCCAAAGGCACGGCCAGGACGTACGCGAGCGGGATCTGGAAAAGCCAGAAGATGGCGAAGTTGAGCACTGTGGGGGTCCAGGTGTCGCCGGCGCCGTTGAACGACTGGATCATGACCATCTCGTAGGCATAGAACGGGAATCCCGCCGCGACGATGCGGAGGCAACTCGCGCCTACGGCGAGCACCGCGGGATCTTGCGTGAACAGTCCGACGATGGGCCGCGCCGCCACGATGAAGCCCAGCCCAACAGCGGTCAGGGCCGCGCAGTCGTAGAAAGCGGTCACCCAGACGGCTTGCTCCGCTCTCGCTGGCTGCCGCGCACCCAATGCCTGCCCGACCATCGTGGCCGCCGCGTTGCTCAACCCCCACGATGGCAGCAAGGCGAAGATGATGATACGAATGCCAATCGTGTACCCCGCGAGCACGGTGCTCCCGAACGTGGCGGCGATCCGTACGAGTCCGATCCAGCTCGCCGTTCCGATGAACGTCTGGAGCGCTCCTGACACGGACAGGCGGAGGAGCCGGCCCATGACCGCCGGCTCGAGGCGGAGGTGGCGGCGGGCAACGGACACCCGCCCGCCTGGTCGCAGGAGGCGTGATGCCGCGAACACGACGCCGGTCCCACGGCCGATTGTCGTTGCGGTCGCTGCGCCGATCACACCGAGTCGAGGGAAGGGGCCGAGTCCGAAGATCAGGCAGGGGCCCAGCACGATGTTGATGGCGTTGGCGAGCCACAGCACGCGCATGGCGATCGCCGCATCGCCTGCTCCGCGGAAGATGGCGTTCAGGAGAAAGAGCAGGAGAATCGTTCCGCTGCCGCCCAGCATGACGCGGGTGTAGCCGCTTCCGATCGCGAGCACGGAAGGCTCGGCACCCATGAGCGCGAGCAGCCGCGGCCCGAGGGTGACGCCGCCAACGACAAATATCCCGGCCGCGAGGATGCCTAATGCCACCGCCTGCACTGCGGTCCGAGCAGCTGCATCGCGGTCGTGCTCGCCGATGCGGCGCGCGACCATGGCGGTTGCTCCGACGGCCAGGCCGGCTGCGACCGCGTACAGCACGGCGAGCATCGACTCCGTGAGCCCGACGGTCGCCACCGCGTCCGCACCGAGCCGTCCGACGAAAAACACGTCGGTGACAGCAAACACGCTTTCGAGTGCCATCTCGAGCACCATCGGGACGGCGAGCAAGAGAATTGCTCGGCGCACGGACCCCTGCGTGAAGTCCTGCTGCGATCCGCGCATCGCCTCGATGACGAGGTGCCAAAACCCGTCCGGGGCTGGGCGGTCCGGCGGCGTCGCGATCTCGTTCTCTCAGCTAATGGCCGGTTCCTGATGCCGGAGCAGTCGCTTCGCCTACGTCCCACACGATTCGTCCATCCAGGATCGTGAGCTCGCACTTCATGTCCTTGAGGGAATCGGTCGATACTGCGTACGGGTTGCGGTCCCAGACAGCGACATCGGCGCGCTTGCCTCGCTCCAGCGTGCCGACGCGATCCTCGAGAAACAGCAAGCGGGCCGCCCAAGAGGTATAGGATCGGAGCGCAGCGTGGACGTCCACGGATTGCACCGTGCCGAAGGGTTGTGCGCCGTATGTCCCCTTGAGCGTCGTGCGTGCGATGGTGGCCCAGATCCCGTAGCGAGCGGGGAATGGCGTGACCGGATAGTCCGACCCGCCGCCCCAAGGGATGCCACGCGCGAGATACGTGTGAAACGGATTGAGGCGCTGTGCGCGCGCCGGACCAAAATTCCCAGCGTATGTGTCGCCAATCCACCATATGAATGGGGCCTGCGACTCGGGGTACGCCGCATCGTACCGTTTCTCGAGCGCGGCCATCGTTTCGATCGCGTGATCGGTGGGGATGTTTGCGTGGATAACGGTGTGTCTGAGACCGCGGGTGGGTGTTTCGCGGAGCACCGCCGCGTACGTATCGACTACCCAGTCGATCGCACGATCGCCGATGGCGTGTGTCCCGACGTTGATCCCCGCGCGGTGGAACATGCGGACCATCTGTCGATATACGGCGGTATCCGTCGTTGGATATCCGTAATTGCCGGAGTCCACGGCGGTCGAGTTCTTGTGCCATGGATCGTACACCCATGCGGTACGGGCGCCACCGCTGCCGTCCATGTAGATCTTGGCGCCGCCAGCGAACAGCAGTCCGTTGCCCAGCGAGGCCGGAGGGCGGGGGAGCGCCGATAAGCGCGTCAGTACTTCCCGGGCGGATTCCACGCTCTCTCCAGCGTGCAACAGCGCGAACACTCGTTCGTGCAGGTTGCCCTCGTCGAGCAGCGAGCGGTACGCCTCCCAGAGCTCGGGCCGCGTATCCGCCTCCTTAATCGAAGTCATCCCCTCGCGGTGCAACTCGTCGATCGCCGTGAGAATGCTTCGCTTGATCTGTTCCTGCGAGAATGGTGGCACGTGGCTCTGGACGAGCGTCTGTGCCGCCTCCTTGAGCACGCCCGTGAGCTCGCCGTCCGCGGCGCGGTCAATGGTCCCCGCCGCCGGGTTCGAGATCTGCCTGGTGATCCCGGCCAGTCGGAGGGCATAGCTGTTCGCCACACCGTAGTGACCCGTCGTGTGCTCCAACCACACGGGATTGTTCGGAGTCGCCGCGTCGAGGTCCGTCGCGTAAATGTAACGGTGTTCGGCGAGCTTCCCCTCGTCCCACCCCTCGCCGAGCACCCATTCGCCCGGTTTGCGGGTCGCGACGGCGGCGCTGATGCGCCGCACGACCTCCTCGACGCTGGCGGCATCGCTCAGATCCACGTGGAAGAGCTGCGCGGCCCCTCCGTCCGCAAAATGGCCATGCGAGTCGATGAGTCCCGGGGTGGCTGCTCGTCCGTGAAGATCGATCACACGGGTGCCTGATCCCCGGTAGCCAAGCACCTGGTCCGTCGTTCCGATCGCCACGATCTCCTGGTGGCGGATGGCGAGCGCCTCCCTGACATGGTCCGCGGAATCCATGGTCAGGATCGCGCCGTGAACCAGAATGAGATCAGCCGGCGTAGTCGTCTGTCCCATGGCGGCGGACGCGAGCAGCAGTGCAGCGGCGCTCTCGAAGAGAATGGTGCGCATGGGCTCAAGCTAGGAGCGTCGGGCGGATTGGCAACGGCAGGACGCTGGACGTTAGACGTTGGACGTTGGAAAACAAACCTCGGGGCCAGCAATGTTGCCGGCCCCGAGGTGTCTTCCAACGTCTAGCGTCCAGCGTCTAACGTCTAGCCCCTCAATGACAACTCCCGCCCACGATGTTCCCCCGCCACAGATCGACCATGCAGGTCGTCGACGGCGCGCCAATGATCGACTCGTTGTACGTCTCGAGCGTCGCGAACTGGCTGCCCTGCCCCAATGCCGTAGTGGCGAAGGTCAGGACCAGGCGCAGGTTGTACGTCTTCGACTCGGTCTGGTCTCCGGTCACCTCGAGGGTATCGCTCAACCAGCGAGTCCACGTCCCGCCCAGCGGAAAGCAGTTGCCGTGACCATTGCTCGCGATGGAGACATTGGTCGTGGTATCGTAGGCCAGCCATCTGTGCATCCGCTGTTCGTGTGTGCTCTTGAAGAAGACGGAGTCGAACGACGTGGCACTGCCGCTCCACATGTGCGTCGGCGCCGTAGACAGCAGCATGTTGTTGCCCGGCAGGCGCGTCCCGGCTACAGTGTCGGCTCTCGTGCCGCGGTGGCGACCAGTCCACTCATGCCAGTCATCGTTGAAATCGCCGCTGAACACCGAAGTCGTTACCACGCGATTCGTGGAATCGGTCACGTAGCGTCGTTCGCAGCCAGCTTCCGAGAAGAACTGCCACGACCGTGCATACGAGATCGTGTCGGTCGGATCCTTCGAAGGAAAGGTCCGCACGTGACCAATGGAATCGGTCGGGCAGCTGGAGTTGCTTGCCACGATACCGGGCGGGAGGCTGCCCGCAAGACCGACATCCGCTTCGCTCTGTTGATAGTCGGCGACGACAGCGCCAACCTCGTTGGCCAACACGCTGGCCACGTCCTGCGAGATTTGGACGCCGACGGTATTGGCCGTCACCGCTGGCGCGGTTGCGTGGTCGGTCCCGACGCCATTACTGCACGCCACGAGCGCAATGGTCGCGCTCGAGGCGATTGCCAGGGTCAGAGTACGGTGCGCCACGAGATACCTCCTCCGTGTGCGAGCGCCAGCGGGCGCGCGTGCGTTCGGCAAACGCCGCCTCAGAGCGGCGGCAATCGTCGAGTTGACCCCTTTGCCAGCCGGTCAACTCCTGTCTATAAGACGATCTGGCGTGCCTTGGGGGCAAACTCGCGTGCGTCCGAGACAGCCGTCGCGTGAGTATCGCTGTCCAAAAGTGTGACAGCGATCTCCCGATTGCGCGCCGGCGATCAGAAGTGCAGGTCGAGGTTCAGGAAGATGCTGCGCGCGGGAGGATAGGGAGCGAGCTCGACTCCGCGGACGGGGGTGAGTCCGCTGGACACGCTGACTTCGGGATCCAACCCGTTGTACGATTTGCCATACCACGCGAGGAGATTGCGACCTTCGAGCGATAAACTCGCCCCCGAGAAGTGCACGGGTCCGGCCCACTGTGTCCACGCCTGTGGCAACTCGTAGGTCAGGCTCAACTCGCGCAGCTTGACGAAGGTGGCCGGCTGCAGATAGCTGTATGGATTCCCGGCGGTGTACGCCGCGTAACCCGTTCGAGAGGCGGTCGTGTCGGCCAATAGGCTGGGACCACCCGCAAACATGAAATCGGTCACGTTCGCGACGGTGCCGCCCCAATGCCAGTCCAGGAGGCCGTACAATCGCAACCGCTTCCACGTGAGCTCCTGCGATCCGGTGACGACGAACGACGGCTCGTAGTCGCCGACTTGCAGTGGCCCGTTCGCCGTGGCGACTCCGGGAGCGACGATCTGCGACATGGACCGACCCTGCTGCAGCTCGGCCTCCGTGCCCGGCCCAAAAACGTCGGGGAGGGTGGCCGGCAGCGCCGGCATCGAGTTCACGACGCTGTAGTTGCGATAGAATGTCGCACCCGACGTCCAGCTGAAGCCGTTCGACAGCTGTACGGGCGTCGCGGTCACGGCGAGCTCGACGCCGGAGTTCGTGAACGCACCGCCATTGAACTGCGTCGTCGTCGCGCTCTTCCCGGAGCCAATGGTGCCGAGCAGCAGTGCATTCGAGATGTGCTTTTGGTATACCGTCGCCGACAGCTGTGCGCGGGATCGCAGCATGGTGACATCGAAACCAAGCTCCGTTTCCCGCTCCGCTTCAGGCGTGAGGGTCGAAGCCGGCCCACTGCTACCGGCCGGATCGAAGGTCGGATACGGGACCGCATTTCCCGACTGGCCGTACGCGGCGCGCAGCTTGATGTCGTCGACGAGGCTGCCGAACAATGGGAGGTGATAGGACCCGGCGAAGCGCGGGTACGTATACAGCTTGTTGATGTTGGCGTTGGCGGTCGAGCGTTCGGCAGTGAGGCCGCCCGTAACCGTGAGCTTCGAGGCGAGGGTGATGAGCTGTTCTTGGCCGTAGAACAGCTGATCCATTTGGGTCGCTTGGTACGAGTACAGGATCTGTAACTGCCCGGAAGGGGGCGCGGTCGAGACCAATCCGCTTGTCACCTCGATCGGATTCGTCACGTTGCGATAATCCGTCGAGAGGCCCGCCAATGTGGTCAGGTCCAGGTTCGAAGAGGCGGTTATGTGGTGGACGAGGTTGACCGCGTAGTTGGAGTAGTTGCTCACGGCATGGTTGGTGACCGCGGTGCCTGGGAGCAATTGGCTCGCTTCCTCCTCCAACGTCGCGGGCGCGAGCAGGAGGTCGTGGAGATTGGAGCGATCCACGCCTCCGAGCACGCTGAGACGGAGGCTTTGGCGCTCAGTCGTCCACAGCGCATAGCTCGCGCTACCGCCTCCGATGAACCGCGAGAGGGCTTGTGGAGTCTGAACCTGCGACGCGTCCGCAAAGGGATTGGCCGGCCCGAAGGGATTGACCGGCCAGTTGCCGTCGGGCCTCTGCTGGTCGAGGGCAAGGAACTGCGGGGTGTAGGACAAGACACCGTAGGGCGACAGCTGCGGGTTGTCGGCACCACTCACGCCCCGTCGAGTCTCGTCATGGATGTAGTTGGCGTTCAGCGAGACTGAGAGCACGGCATTCAAGCGCTGCGTGACGTTGGCACGCACTGCCTGCTTGGTGTAGCCGGTATTGATCGTCGTGCCGTTGTCATCTTTGACGAGGCCCGACGCGTAGTACTGCGTGCCGCCCTGTGTCCCACCCACATTGAGGTCCGACTCGTACGATACTCGCCCGCTGCCGAACAGCGCGCCCTGATAGTTCTGGGGTCCAGCGAACAGCGACGCGATCTGCGCGTTGTCTGCGAGGATGGCGCTGCCGGTATCGTGCTTGACGTCCTCCGCGTACCACGTCTGCGCACTGGCCAGCGTGGGGAATGAACGGAGCGAGAGCGTATTGGCGTCGCGGAATTCGCCGACCTTCTCGGAGAGGTTCCAGCGCGGCTTGCCCGGCGTGCCCTTCTTGGTCGTGATGATGATGACGCCGGATGACGCCCGCGAGCCGTAGATCGCCGCGGACGATGCCCCCTTGAGGACCTCGACGCTCGCGATGTCCTCGGGATTCAGATCGCTCACCCGGTTCACGCCGAGCCCGGGATCCGTCGTCTCATTGTTCACGACGACACCGTCGACAACGTAGAGCGGTGAGCCACTCGCATTGATTGAGGTGACGCCGCGGATCTGGACCTGGACCCCGCCCCCGGGGGCGCCGCCATTGTTCTGCTCGAAGAGCGCCCCCGGTACCTGACCCTGGAGCGCCGTCTCCACCGTCGGGGCCGTGGTCTCGTTCAGCTCCTGACCCGGCACGACGGCCACCGCGCTGGCGGCGCTCGCGGCACTCACCGTGGTCGCGAGACCCGTGACCACCTGTGCCTCGAGACGGAAGACATCCTTGCGCAGGACGATGGTGTAGTCGGTCCGGTCGGCGGCGAGCAGGATCCGCGCGGTCAGGAAACCCGTCGCGCGGACGGTGAGGATCCTGGCCGACGCGGGCCGATTGAAGGCGAACGCGCCATTGTCGGCCGTCAAGCTATTGACCGTGTCGGCGCTCACCGCGACTGTCGCGGCGCTCACTGGCGTATCGTCTGCTTCGCTGACGACGTGTCCGGTGATTCGACCCTGGCCGTACGCCACTGTCCCATGGCTGACCAGCAGAAAGCCGGCAGCGAGCATGGGCAGGCGTGCGGCCCATCCAGTCGGATGCGCCATCGGTACACCTCTCGAGGCATGCGTCGCGCAAGAGGCGCCGACCCTCGGTGTACAGACCGCGCGCCAACGATCGGCAGTACCGGCACCGCGACATCCACCGGCCACCGAATTTTCGCTCCATCATAGAGACGGGGCGGTGGTTGTCAATTCGGGAGATGCTGGACGCTAGACGCTGGACGTTAAATGCTGCAGAACAAACCTCGAGGCCAGCTGGATGTACCGTGGCTGGCCCTCGAGGTTTGTCTCTAGCGTCCAACGTCCAACGTCCAGCGTCCAGCGTCTAGCGTCTAGCTCAGCGCAGCGGCGCCGCCAATGGCTGTCTAGGCGTGCCGCCACCACCAATGCTCTCCGCGGAATTGTTGGTGATGACGGCGAGATACGGCGAGATTCGAAAGAGGTCGTTTCGGATATCGGTGAGCTCTGGCATTCCTGCCGCAGCGTCCTCGGCCAAGAACGCCACGTCGGACCCACCCGAGTCATTGATGTACGCACCGTAGTCCTGCAAGCAGTGCGCGAACGCCAAGCCGGCCGGTGTCAGGCCAAGCGTGGTGACATCGACCGTCGGCACGATTGCCACGAGTGCTCCGATCGGCAGGTTTCCGCCGTAGCATGACGGCGTCTGGTACGCACACCAGTCGTCCGCCACAGCGGGCCAGACGGGACCCACTTTGAGGCGCGAGGGGGACAGCACGACCGTCGTGGCGTGCGGAATGTGCAGATTCTCGAGCTCATCGACGCGAATCAATCCACCCATACCGAGCAACATGAGATCGTGCACGGCCGACGTGCCATACAACTTGGCGCCGTCACCATAGAGATCGACCTGATATCCGCGGACCGCGGAGATGCTGCCGTCGGAGTTGATCGCCGCGCCATAGAGCTCGGTCGAGTAGCTGTGCGTGGGGTCGACAATCGCCAAATGCGCGTCACTCGACGGGTCCGGTCGCATGCTCGCCAATGCGTGGATTTGCCACGGTCCCTCGTTCGGCTGTCCCTGTGCCCCTTCCTGGGTCGTGACGGTGACGACGGGATCCGAGGACGAAGCCAGATACGCCGCCTCGCTCCACATCCCGGAGTTGAGCACCGCAACTCCGGATCGTAGGTCGACGGTCATCGGGTCGGAGTCCGGGGAATACTGGGCGCCGCTGCCGATCGGCATGTTCCAGATCGACGTCCGCGTGAACGGCTGCACCCATGGGTCACGTCCGCTCGCTTCGGTCGGCGCGGTAGGGGCGCTGGCGGACGGCGGATTCGTGGCGCTGCAGCCGAGTGTCCCGCCAACCAGCACAGCAACGAGGCAACGACCCGCCGCGACTCGCATGGGATCCGATGGCAGCGGGGAAGGGTGGACGCGCCTGCCGAATATTGCCCACCACACTACCGCAACGCTACAAATGTCCCACATTTGGTTCGGTCGGGCATGGACGGGTCGTGCGAGATTCCCCTGACCGCGCAATGGTGCTCGAAACGTCTACTTCAAGCCGGAGCATTTGTGCCTTTATCCCTGCGGATCCGTCGAGGCCGCCTCGGAGACGCCGCGATCGTGGTGGTGGCCATCAGCATCGCAATGCCGTCCGGGGTCTTCGCTCAGTCGTTTCCGAGCTCGGGCGAGGCTGTCATCGGTGCCATGCATCAGCGCTACGCCGATACGTGGTATGAAACGGTAGCGTTCACTGAGACGGCGACGCGCCGCACGCCCGCGGATACCATGGTGACCGAGACGTGGAAGGAGGCACTCCTCATCCCCGGTCGGCTGCGCATCAATGTCGAGGGGTCAAACCCCAAGCTCTCCTACATTTGCCGGGGAGACTCATTCTACATCGCGCATGGCGACAGCGTCACACGACTCTCGCGCCGTAATCTCCTGCTGCTCATGGGATTCGAATGTCTATCGGCAGCCGGTCCAGGAGACAGTGGCGGCGCTCCGGGCGCTGCATTTCGCGCTGTCGTCAGTGCGTACCGATACGTGGGAGGGACGGCAAGTCTACGTGATCGGTGCGGCGAAGGGTGACCTGCACTCCAGGCAGCTCTGGATCGACCAGGATCGCCTGCTCTTCATGCGGATGCTCCAGCCCAACGACAAAGACAGCACGAAGACGGATGACGTTCGCTTCGACAATTACAAACTCGAGCCGCACGGCTGGATCTCCGAGACTGTCGTCGAAACGACGGATGGCAAGCTGACGCTCAGGGAGGAATACGCCAACGTGCACATCAACGCTCGCCTCGACCCGGCAATGTTCGTGCCGCCAACATAGGGGCGAGTTGCGGCCACACACACCATGAGGTTCGCGTGTGGTGCGATGCTCCTCCTCTCGGTCGCCTCGCCGCTCGCCGCGCAGTCGAGCGGTCCGGGCGGTCATGCTGTGCGCCGCATCCCACTCGCCGACGCCCCGATTGCCGCCCGGGTGCATCTCCCCGGGTCGCCGGACTGGATGGCGGTTGGTTTTGGCTCGCTCTGGGTCGTGAACTACAAGCCGGATCGCGTCTCGAGAGTCGATCCGGCGACGGGCACGGTGCTCGCCGACGTGCCGCTCGGCGGCAAAGCCTGTCTCGGCATTGTCGTGACGATCGATCGCGTGTGGGTGCCGACGTGCGGCAAGGTCGTGCTCAACGCGGTCGATCCCGTGACCAATCGAGTCGTGACGCGGCGCAGTCTTCCAATCACGGTCAGCGTCGAAGGGTCGTTCGCCTTCGCGGGTGGCAGCTTCTGGCTGCCGGTGACTGGACGGGACTCCAGTTCCAGGGCAGTCGCACGCATCGATCCACACACCGGGGCCGTCCAGCGGCTGATCTCCGTTGCGCGGGGCTCGGAAGCCCTCGTCGCTGGCTACGGAGCGGTCTGGGCAGCGAGTAGTGGCACCGACGTGGTGCTCAAGATCGATCCTGTGCGGAACCGCGTCACATCGCGCATCGCGGTCGGGCCTTCACCGAAGTTCATGGCCGTCGGCGAGGGTGCGGTGTGGGTGCAGAACCGTGGAGATGGCTCCGTGTCTCGAGTGGATCGGCACACCAACAGGGAGGTCGCCCGTATCGAGACCCATGCCCCGACCCGGTACGGCGACATCGCCGTTGGTGACGGCACGGTGTGGCTGGCTGTCGACTCGACACCCATCACGAGCATTGATCCCCGCACCAATAGCGTGTCCTATCAGGTCGTTGGTGGCAGTGGTGCTGATGCACTTCGTGTCGGGTTCGGCGCGGTGTGGGTCGCCGACCACGCGCACGGCGAGGTATGGCGCGTCGACCTGGCAACGCTCCGCGCGCTCGCGGGGACACCGTGATAGACGTTGGACGTTAGACGTTAGAAAACAGACCTCAGTGGTAAGCTAGATGCACTTTGACTCGCCTCGAGGTTTGTTTTCTAACGTCCAACGTCCAGCGTCCAGCGTCTAACATGGACCACCCGGCAGCAGCCCCGCTTCGGATCGGTGCGTGGGATGTAGATCCCATCGCCAGCAGCATTGCGCGTAACGGAGAGCGCGTCCGCATCGAAGCGCGGACAATGCGGCTCCTGCTGTACCTCGCGGAGCGCGCGGGCGAAGTTGTGAGCATCGATGAGCTGCTCAGAGAGGTCTGGTCTGGCGTCATCGTCACGTCGGACTCGGTCTACCAGGCCGTCACATCGCTCCGCCGTGTGCTTGGTGACGATCCCAAACAGCCCCTGTACATCGCCACGGTGCCGCGTCGCGGCTATCGACTCGTCGCCAAGGTGAACGCTCCGACCGCCGAGCCAACAGTCGTGACGGCGCCAACGGCATCCCTGCTGGCCCCCCGCGCTGTGCCGATCTCACGTGCGTACTCCTGGCGTCGGCTGGCGCTCGCGATTGGGGTCGTGCTGTGCCTCGCGGTTGGTGCTGGGTATGCCCTTCGTGGACAGTTCGTCGCGAAAAGACCCGTGCCCCCGTCCGCGAGCGCGCTCGCGACCGCCAAGTCCATCGCTGTAGTCCCGTTCATCGACTTGACCGCCGGCATGAGTCACGAGTACTTCGCCGACGGAATGACGGAAGAGATAATCGACAAGCTGAGCAAGGTCCCGGATCTCCGGGTCGCTGCTCCCACATCGTCGTTCTACCTGAAGGGGAAGCAACTTGCGATCAGCGACATCGCGAAGGCCCTGGGCGTCATGTATGTGTTGGACGGAAGCGTCCGCAAGTCGCGCACGACTCTGCGCGTTGCCGCGCGGCTGAGTCGTGCGGACAACGGCTACGTCGTGTGGTCCGAAATCTATGACCGCCCGGTCGGCGACATGTTGATGATCCAGGACGACATCGCCTCTGCGGTGGCGAAAGCCCTGAGGACTTCGATCGGCAGCGGCTGATCCGCTGATTATGCGCTGCCAGCCGGTGCGAACCGCCGCACGCTGTACGCAATCGGCAACCCGACCACGACCATGTGGACGACCAGTCCCAGAATCTCATCTTGCAGCTCGTAGGGGCCCCTGGCGTGGAGCGCCGACAGTGGCAGGACGACGAGTCGCATGACGAGCTCGACCGCCATTCCAAAGAACAAACCGCACACGAGCGGATGGTCGGTCATGAACGGCAATCGGCGACTTGCCACGTAGTAGACGGTTGCCGCCAATGTCGCGATGAAGAAATGCAGAAGGACGCCGAGCGCGTAGGTACCGGCGCCTCCCTGGACCGCCTGCCGGCCCAGCAGGCCGCCCGCGATTGTCAGCGGAATGTTCCATCCGAACAGGATGCAGGCCTGTGTAAGGTCCAACGTCCCGGCGACCAGGCCCCCGGCCGCGATCGCCAACACCGGGTTGTTTTTCTCCAGCGGCCGACCGATGGTGGCTCCAATCATTGGCGCATCCTCTCTCCCCGTGTTTCGATCGACCCGCTGCAACGGTACTCGGCGAGCGCGCGGAAGTCCTGAATGCCCCCTGAAACACTTTGAAGAAGGCTGAAATCATCGGGTCCGCCAGGCCAGCCCCCGCGACTCTCTTTCCAAACGGCACCGCAGGCGCCATGATCTGCGGCGGTCGCGCACGGCCACTACGTCCGGTGGTGCGCGTGTCCCTCACATGATGCGGAGCGCTGCCATGCCGACCGGCCCTCGATCCGGAGTCCTCGCCCTCGTCTTGTCCATCGCAGTTGCCCAGGGGGTCGAGGGTCAATCGCCGCGGGCCATGACGTTGATCGACTTCATGAGCATCCCGACCGTTAGCGACCCGCGTCTCTCGCCCGACGGGCACGAGATTGTCTTCGTCCGGTCGGAGCCGAACTGGAAGACCGACAGGCGGGTGGGCCACGTGTGGCGGATCAACGCTGATGGCTCCGGCCTCGTCCAAATGAGCAACGGCGCCGAGGGCGAGAGTAGTCCGCGCTGGTCACCGGACGGGAAGACGATCGCCTTCGTCGCCAAACGGGGGACGGATCGCGACAGCGTCGCCCAGGTGTTCCTGATTGCCCGTGACGGCGGGGAAGCCCAACCGCTCACCAGCCACGCGACGGCCGTCTCATCGATCACATGGTCTCCTGACGGTGCGTTGATCTACTTCCGTGCGCCGGAGCCGAAGTCGGACCAGCAAAGGGCACGGGAGAAGGCCAAGGACGACGTGTTCATGTTCGACGAGAACTATCAGCAAGACCACCTGTGGACCGTCATCGTCGCGAGCAAGGCCGAGCGCCGTATTACCGGAGGGGACTATTCGGTGCTGTCGTATACGCTTTCCGAGGACGGGAAGCGCATCGCCCTCCATCGCGGGCCCACTCCGCTCCTAGGCGATGATGCGCTCAGCGAAGTCTGGGTCATGGACGCCGACGGCTCCAACGCCCGGCAACTCACCCATAACAATGTCCCCGAGGGTGGCGCGACGCTCTCGCCGGATGGCTCGCACATCCTCTTCCTGGCGCAGGCGAACCAGCAGTTCGAGCCGTACTACAACCGCAAGATTTTCGTCGCGTCCTTGAACGGCGGCGACCCACGCGTGCTGATGCCTGATGTGCCCTACGAAGTCGAGCGGGCCGAATGGTCTCGCGACGGGCAGTCGATCTACTTCGTCGCGAACATGGGCGTGCACAGCGAGCTGTTCAAAGTGGCGCTTTCCTCGGGAAAGCCCGAGCAATTGACGAAGGGAGATCACGCACTTGGCGACTGGACATGGTCCAATGCCGCCAACGCCCACGTCTTCACGTTGCACGAGATGACGAGCCCGGGAGAGGTGTGGCTGCTTCGGGCGGACGCGACGGCGCCGCAGAAAGTGACCAGCGTATTCGACTACCTGCCACGGCAGTTCCGCCTGCCTCGCCAGGTGCGCGTCGACTGGAAAGGAGCCGACGGCGTCACGGTCGAGGGACTGTTGATGTATCCCCTGGATTATGAGGCCGGACATCGCTACCCGCTCGTCGTCCAGACGCATGGCGGCCCGCAAGCGTCGGACAAGTTCGGGCTTGGCGGGACCCAGAACTATCTGCCGGTGCTCGCAGCCCGCGGATACGCGGTGCTGCAGCCCAACTATCGCGGTAGCACAGGCTACGGCGACGCGTTCACGCGTGACATGGTCGGGCACTACTTCAAGAACGCGCACCTCGATGTGCTGGCCGGCGTGGACTATCTGATCAAGACGGGCGTCGCGGACTCCGCGCACCTCATCAAGATGGGATGGAGTGGTGGCGGACACATGACGAACAAGATCATCACCTATACCACTCGCTTCAAAGCGGCATCGTCCGGCGCGGGTGCGGCGGACTGGGTTTCGATGTACGCGCAAAGCGACGTGCGCAGCTACCGCACGCCATGGTTTGGCGGCACGCCGTGGCAGAAGGATGCGCCGATCAGTGTCTACTGGGACAATTCTCCGCTGAAGGATGTCTGGAAGGTGAAGACGCCCACGATCTTCCTCGTCGGGCAGAACGACCAGCGCGTGCCGGAGCCCCAATCGGTGGAGATGTACCGCGCCCTCAAGAGCAATGGCGTCCCGACGCACCTGTACGTCGCTCCGCGCGAGCCACATGGGTGGGAGGAGCTCAGGCACGTTCTGTTCAAGATGAACGTGGAGCTGGACTGGTTCGAGACCCAGGCGATGCATCGTGCCTATGTCTGGGACAAAGCTCCCGGAGACAGTACATCGGACGTGACCGCCGCGGCGAAGAGGACAGCAGCTGGCGACTGAAGCGTGGCCCTATTGAGCGCCGCGCCTCATCATCCACAACACGTCCCAGTACCTGCCGAACTTGCGGCCGACCTCGGGGAAGGTGCCGATGGCGCTGAAGCCGAACCGCTCGTGGAGAGCGTTCGATGCCGCATTGGGCTGCGCGATCCCGGCGACAATGCACCGCACGTCCTCCGCCTCGAGCAGCGGAAACAACTCTCGATAGAGCTGGGTCCCGATTCCTCTCCCGATCGCCTCGGGGCGGCAGGCGATGGTAGCCTCGACGGTCGTCTCGTAAGCTTCCTTGGGGCGAAACGGCCCGGTCCCCGCGTATCCGACGAGATGACCAGGGGCGTCTTCGGCAACGAGCAAACGGTGGCGCTGTCCATCGGCGTGGTCGTGAAACCAGGCGACCCGCTGCTCGACAGAAAAGGGGCGCACGTCGAATGTGGTGTGCGCGTTCACCACGTAGTGGTTGTAGATCTCCGTGAGCTGTGGCAGGTCCGCGAACACTGCCGGTCGGATATGGAGAGAGGGCAGAGGACCGTCCCGGTATGGGGTCGGGTAGCACGAAGCCCACAGGCCGATCTGGCGGGTCGCGCCCGGCCATAGCAGTTGGCTCACCTGATCCGGGATCTATCGGCGGCGACGTTTGGGCGCAACTTCTTGCCCGTTGGCCCGACGCGATGGCCGGTTACGGGCCGCCTGGTCGGAGTGGCTTGCGGGTGTTGTCGAGGCGGACTGGCTTGGAGAGAACGATTCACAAGGGGTGGAACCCGATGGGATTCTGTATTCGTGCAACGGCGCGACCACGGTTTTTTGCGTCGGCATTGCTAGCGGCAGCGTCGATCGGCTGTACGCGGACGTCGCACCCACCGGGGGACGTGACGTCGGCGCGGCTCGCTGCCGCGGATGAGGGCTCGGAGAACTGGCTCACCCTCGGGCGTGACGGCCGCCAGGACTATTTCTCGCCGCTCGCGTCGATCGACAAGGGCAACGTCGGTCGTCTCGGATTTGCGTGGGCCTATGACCTCGGCACCTCCCGCGGGCAAGAGGCGACGCCGATTGTGGTGGACGGGGTGATGTACACGTCCGGCTACGTCGGCATCGTGTACGCGATCGACGCGGCGACAGGCAAAGAGATCTGGCGGTTTGATCCTCACGTGACGGATGAGTTCATCCGCAACCCGTGCTGCGACGCCGTCAATCGCGGGGTCGCCGTCTGGCAGGGGCGCGTCTACGTCGCTTCGGTGGACGGTCGGCTGCACGCCCTCGATGCGGCAACCGGGAAAGAGGTCTGGGTGGTCGACACCTTTGTCGATCACGACCGCTCGTACTCCAGCACCGGCGCTCCAATCGTCGCTCACAACGTCGTCGTCATCGGGAACAGTGGCGGCGACATGGATCGTGGCGCCGTGCGTGGCTACGTGTCGGCGTACGACCTGGCGACCGGCGCGCTCAAGTGGCGCTTTTTCACGGTGCCTCCCGCACCCGGTAAGCCGCTCGAGCATCCAGAGCTCGCGTTGGCGGCGAAGAGCTGGGCGCCCGGGCGTAGTGCCGAGTTTGCCGGCGGTGCCACCGTTTGGGACGGGATGAGCTACGACCCCGATCTCAATCTTCTCTATTTCGGGACCGGCAACGCCGCGCCCTACGACGTGCGCAAGCTGGGCGCCGGCAACGGTGACATGCTCTTCGCGTGCTCGATCGTGGCTGTGAATCCCGATAGCGGCACGATGGCCTGGTACTATCAGGCAACGCCGGGCGACAAGTGGGACTACGACGCGTCGCAAAAGCTGACGTTGGCGGACCTCGTGATCGATGGAAAGACTCGCCAGGTGATCATGCAGGCCAACAAGAACGGCTTTTTCTACGTCCTGGACCGCAAGACGGGGGAGCTTCTCTCGGCGAAAAATTTCGCCTTCGTCAATTGGGCGTCAGGAGTCGATCGGAAAACGGGGCGGCCGACACTTACGCCCCAGGCCGAATATTACGGCAAGCCGAGTGACATCTACCCATCGGCCGTCGGCGCGCACACGTGGCAGCCGATGTCGTACGACCCGCAGACAAAGCTGGTCTACATTCCCGTCATCGACATGGGGAACCTGCTCTTCGATCTCGAGAGCAACGGTGGAAGGATGAAGTACGTGAATGGCACGTTCACGATCGGGATGATCACGCCGGACGACAGCTACGATCCCGCTTCGATCAAGTCACTCTATGGACCCCTGCCCGATCTCCAGGCGGTTCGTGCAGAGCGGCCGGGCCAGAAACTCGTGCGCGAGTTCATCCGGGCCTGGGATCCAGTGGCCCAAGCGGCCGTCTGGGAGCACGACGTCTCCTCGGGAACGTTTCGACCCGAGGGGGGCATCCTGAGCACCGCGGGCAACCTCGTGTTTCAGGGTCACAGTACCGGGGACCTCGCCGTGTACGGCGCGGACAGTGGCCGGGAGCTCAAGGCGATCGCGACTGGTAGCCATATCATGGCCGCGCCCATCACCTATGCGGTCAATGGAGTGCAGTATGTCGCGGTGCAGACAGGATACGGCGGGAGTGTGATGACAATGGGACCGATCCCGCCCGGCAGCGCCGAGCACACGTATAGCAACGAGAACCGAATCCTGGTGTTCAAACTGGATGGCGGCCCCGTACCAATGCCGCCGCTTCGTCCGGCGGAGCTGTTCCCGGCACCGCCGCCAATCAAGGCGAGTCGGGCCGAGCTCGAACGCGGCGAGAGCAAGTTCATCGAGCAGTGCAGTCGGTGCCACGTGTTCGGGCCGAGCGTCACACCGGACCTCCGCAAGCTGACCCCGCCTCTCCACGCCGCCTTCAAGGACATCGTGTTGAACGGCACGCTTGCGTCGCAGGGCATGGAGAAGTTCGGCGACCTTGTCAGCCCGGCCGACGTCAATGCGATCCACGCCTACCTGGTTGACCTGCAGCGACAGGGGTACGCTGCGCAGCAGCGGTCGCAATAGGCGGGCGAGGAGGTCAGGTGTTGGAGCTGCCGTATCGCGGGCTGGATGGTCGATTCGTGTGTCTCGAGCCATTCGCGCCGGAGCTGAAGGAAGAGGTACGATTGGCGATCGACTGCGACCCCGAGACATGGGCGATCATGCCCCACAACGGCATGGGCGTTCACTTTGAGAGCTACTGGGCCGAGCTCTGCACCATGAGCCATTTCATGTCGTACGCCATTCGCCGCCGTGCGGACAGACGGGTGGTCGGGTCGGTCGCGAAGCTCGGTGCCGTCCGGGAGGGCGTCTTGCGACACGACCGGCGCACCTGGACCGGGTACCTGCGTGATAGTGTCGTGTTCTCGATCCTCGATCATGACTGGCCGGCTGTCAGGGCGGCTCTGGAGCACCGACTTGCGGCACACCGTGAGTGCTAGTGAGCCGCATTCCGCCCCGGGTGGCCGCCATCACTCCCTCGTGAGCGTCGCTCGGTGATGCACCGTGCCGCCGCGCTTCCCCTCGTCCTCTTGGCGGTCGCCTCGATCGCCGAGGGCTATCGGTCGGGACACAACGCACGTGTCATCGCGAGAGGCCCGACACAGGACACGTCGGGTACGCCAAAGTGGTGCGCAGCGCAGCCAAGACCGCAATACGCGTCCCTCACGCGAGTCCCGGTACGCTCGACGTGGTTCGAGGTGTACCAGGTCGATCCTGGCGTGTACGCCATTTACGAGCCGCATCAGTGGGAAGAGGTCATCTCATACCTGATCGTCGGCAGCGATCGGGCGCTGCTGTTCGATACCGGTATGGGCATCGCGGATATTCGCGCGGTGGCCGAGCAGCTGACACGGCTCCCGATCGAGGTGATGAACTCGCACACGCACCCTGACCACATCGGCGGCAACTGGGAATTCGATCGGATTCTCGGGCTCGACACACAGTACACCCGGGACAACGCTGCCGGGTCCTCGCACGCGGCCGTCGCCGGCGAGGTCACTGCTGACCATTTCTGTGCTCCACCACCAGCCGGCTTCGATACGGCAAGCTACCGGACTCGCCCATTCCGCATCACGCAAACGGTTGCCGACGGCTCGGTGATCGCGCTCGGCGGCCGACAGCTCGCGGTCTTGCACATTCCTGGGCACGCGCCTGACGCCGTCGCGCTGTTCGACGCCGAGCATGGCGAGTTGTTTACCGGTGACACGTTTTACGAGGGGCCTATCTTCGTGTTTGCCCGAGGGGCCGACTTCGCGGCGTTCACGCGATCGGCAGAGCGGCTGGCGACACTCGTGCCTCGCCTGCGCAAGCTCCTCACGGCGCACAACATTGCAGTGTCCAACCCCGCGCTGCTGCTTCGCTTACGAGACGCGGTCCATGCCATTGGACGCGGCGCCGTGACGGGCACAACCGACAACGGCATCGTGACCTACGGTTTCGGCGCCTTCTCCGTCATGGTGAGAAAGCGAGCCTAGCGGCGAATCTCGCGGCGGGACGCCGGGTAACTCGGATTGAGGTGGCGAGGCCGGACGGGCGTTGTAACAGATAACCCGTCACCAATGGTCTAATCTGTAAATGCCGGCTGAGCACCTGCAGTTCGTGAAGCGATCCGACGAGCAGTTGATGGCTGCCGTCCAGGATGGGGACGGTGCTGCCCTGGGCACGCTGTTCGACCGCCACCATCGGGCCATTCACGCAATGTGTGTCCGTCTGAGTCACGACCCCGACTTGGCCGACGACATCGTGCAGGAGGTCTTCCTGCGCGTCTGGCGCTACGCACGGAGTTTTCGTGGTCGGTCAATGTTTCGCACCTGGCTCTATCGGTTGACGTACAACGCGTGCTCGGACTTGCAACGGCAGCACGCAAAATGGCAGCGGCATGCGGAGCTGGACACCCTCCCCTCCGAGCCGCCCTCAGAGGAGTTGGCAAACCGTCATGTCGTTCTCGAAGTGGCACTGTCTCGGCTTTCTCCTGCACATCGGGCGGTGTTAGTGCTCGGTCGGTTTCACGGCCTTGGATACGAAGAGATCGGCCGAATCGTTGGTTGCTCGCCCGGCGCGGCGCGAGTGCGACTCCACCGCGCTGTTAACGAGCTTCGTCAGTTGTATTTCGCGCTCGAGGACACATGCACGTCAGCTGCGACGACGTCCGCGCGACGCTGATCGAGGCTGTCGCCGCCGGCAGAACGCCGGCCGACGCTGCAGCGCTCGCCCACATCGAATCGTGCCCTGCCTGCCGGGCAGCGCGCGCCGATTACGAACGGCTTTGGAAGGAGATGGGGAGCTTGACGACCCCAGAGCCTGCCCCGGACGCGCGCGCCCGGTTTCGCCGGCGACTGGCCGCTGCAGGCCTCGCCTCCTCTCGTCCGGTGTCCAGCCGCGCGCTGGCGGCGATGGTGGGGGTTGCCGCTGCAGTAGCTCTCGTTGCCGGCCTCGGTGGGTACCGCTTAGGGGCGCACCAGGCCGGCGAGGGGACGGATGTCGCGCAGAGCGCAGCCGCGAGCCCTCAGCCCGCGTTTCTCCTGTTGCTGCATGAGGACTCATCATTCCGTCGCGGCGAGCCATACAAGTCGACGGTGGCCCTCGCTCACGAGTATTCACATTGGGCCGACGGGCTGCCAGGCGGAGCGTACATCACGTCAGCGCCGCTCATCCGCCACACCGGAATCTGGTTGGGGGCGCCCCACCAGTCGGTTGCACCAGGTGATTTCGTGGACGGGTACTTCCTGATCCACGCAAAAGACATGGCCGCCGCCCAGCAGATAGCCGAGACGTGCCCGCACCTGAAGTACGGTGGCCGGATCGAGGTTCACCAGATCGACCGCGCAATCCTGAATTCACTCTGAGCGCACACAGGAGATCCGCCATGACGAGCCTTCGCTTCGTCGCATATGCCTTGCCGTTGGGGATTGTCGCTCTGCCAGCATCCCGCCCGGCCGTTCGCGCTGACCGCTTCGACGACGGAAGCTCGCACCACGCCCTCGCGTCCACGGCTCGCCTCTCGGATGCCGACGAGGTCGCCCTTGCCCTCAGCGCGGCTCCCGCATCCCTGACCGCTGGCGCTGCCGTCTACGCGTGGCGTGACGGTCAATTTGTGAAGGTGCGCGATGGCTCGACCGGGTGGACCTGCATGGTCTCGCGGGATACCCGCATCAATGGCGTGGCTCCGATGTGCTTTGATCCGGAGGCCGCTCGCACGTTGATGCAGGTGGAGATGCTCAGAACCCAGCTGCGCTCCCGCGGTCTCAGCAACACGGCAGTCGAACGCGAGGTGGACGCGGCATACCAGCACGGCACGCTGAAGTACCCGAACAAGTCGGCGGTGATCTACATGATGTCATCACACCAGGTGCTCACGACGTATCAGGGCGACAAAGGTCAGGCGATCGGTGCCTGGCACCCTCACCTCATGATCTACTGCCCCGGTGCATCCGTGGACCAATTCGCCCTCGGCAAGGACCAGCAGGCTGGGCCGCTGTCAATTCCGTTCACTGATGCCGGCGGGGTGCAGTTGGTGGTCGAGGTTCCGCACTGGGCGGACAGTCCGGCGATGGCGGACGCCGCGGGCGGTGGATCGCGCTGAGCCGCCCGCAGCAACATGTAGGGGCGGCCTTCAGGCCGCCCGTTTGGGTCGTCGCCAGTCGTTGTTGTTCCCCAAACCCCAAACCCCAAACCCACGTTTGTTCACCCGTCACCCGTCTTCTGCCCTTCCGCGCGACCCGCGAGCGCCATCAGGGCGACGAGATAACACAACCCGGCCACTTCCAAGACCGCGGTGAAGCCAAATGCCATCCCGAGGATCATCGCGGCGACTGAGCCAATCACGGTGAAGAAGCCATTCACGCCCCAAGCCCAGGGAACGATCGGGGCCGCGTCGAGAGACACGATACGGAGGCCGGTCGGAAATGGCATGCCCAGTGCGATCCCCACTGGCGCGATCAACAGGAACCCGATGACGGCGCGGACAGGCAGCGGCAAGCCCAACGCCACGGCAAAGATCGACGGAGTGAGGAGGGCAGTGGCCATCAACGTGACGATCACTCCGAGGAGGATCGGCCCGAGGGCACGTTGGGGTGAGGTCCGCGCCCGGCCGGCAAGTGCCGCCCCCACGCCGGCGAAGACCAGCAGCCCGGCCAGCACGACGGCGAGCGTGTAGACCGGCTGGCCGAGAAACAATGTGAACCGCTGTAGGAGTGCGATCTCGACGAAGATGAATCCGATTCCCAGCGCGCCGAAGTACGAGAGATAGCGCCAACGGTCCGCGACCTGGAGCCCCCGTCGCGCCAGGCCGGCCAATGGCAGCAGGATCAACACGGCCGCGACCAGCACCGACTGCGCCAACAGCACGAGCAGGGTCACTTCCGCGACCGGCCGATCTTCCAGTGCCATCCGCCCCATCTTCTTCTGGGTGAAAACGTCCCGGATAGCGCTCGCTCCGATACTGGACCAGCGCGCGTGTTGGTTGAAGAAGGGCCGATCATCCGTCGCTGGCTCCAACTCCACCGGTGTCGCGCGGTACACCGAACGCACGTCCGGCGCCGTCAGCAACGAGTCGTAGATCGTGTTCCTGCCGATGCCGAACGGAGTGTAGAGCAGCTCCACGCCATTTGGTCCAGTCCCACCTGGCGTCGCGCGCAGCCGGCGCGCGATCTCATCGACCTCCGCTTGCGTAAACGCGGATTTCTTGAGCAGGAAGCCCGCGACGAACACTTTGCGCCCGACCTTGATGAGCTGTGGCTCGTTCGCTTGCCGAAAGGCGATGAGATGGTTCGCAACATGGTCGAGGCCACGCTGGGCGAACAGCTCCCGCGCCGTCGCGAAGAGGCGCGGAATCTGCGCCTCCGGCCGTGTGAAGAAGATGAGCCCGTCGGGCGTGAGGTGATCGAAATAGTCCTCGAACGCCTCCAGTGTCAGCACGTAGTTCTCGGTCAGACTGAGCGCGCCCGACGCCACCGCGGCGTTGCTGATCGTGTGCTCCGAGATGAGGAGGTCGTACGAGTCGTGCGACCGCCGGACGAAACTCCGGCCCTCGCTGTTGACGAGATGCACGCCGGGCTGCGCGAAGAGGTCACCCCAGTAGTCATGCATGCGGTGCGTGACCACGTCGACAATGATCGGGTTGATCTCGACTGCCGTGATCGAGGACGCGCCATACTCCAGACCTTCCAGCACTTCCTGTCCGGCGCCCGACCCGATGATGAGGACACGCGGGTGTGACTTCCCGGCGTAAGCGAACCAGGAGTCGAAGTCGGTACTGTCCGGCGGCTGCTCCAAATAGTGGTGAATGTTTGGCCGCAAGTCATCGATCGAGGTCCCTGCCGTGCCCTGATCGAAGACGATGACTCGCTGGGTTGGCGCACGGGCCGGAGGGTGGTTGGGATACTCGTAGACATCGATACGCGAAAACGTATTCCAGGCCGTGTAGAGGGGTGCCTGCTTCGAGCTACCCTTGCTGGGCGACAGCGTAATGGGCAGCACGCGGTCGGCAGCGGACGCCAGCACTGCGGAGGCCACGGCTCCGGTCAGGGCGATCACGGATAGTGATCGCGCCGCATCGAGGCCGAAGGCAGCCGCGGCCAGAAAGCCGCAGGACGCTGCCGCGACGACCGACCCGGACCCGCCCACGCGTGGCATGACGAGCGCGATCGCCGCGCACCCCAACCCCGCGCCGAGAAGGTCATAGGCGTAGAGGCGGTTGACGTCGTGTGTGCGCCGTGTGAGCAGCAGCGCGATGGCGAGCCCCGAGCAGAAGAATGGTGTGGCGAGGGTCAGGTAGTAGATCGGCATGTACAGGAGCTGGCGCCGGTCCGAAAACAAGGCGAACGGATCGAACGGAATCCGCTGCATCAGCCAGAAGCTGGCGAGCGTGACTACGCCGAACGCCAAGGATAGGACGGCGAGGGCGCGGCCGAGTGCGATGCGCTCCCGGAGTCGAGTCCAGGTCGCCAGCGTGACGCCGGCTGCGCCGAACCCCAGGAGTGCGGTCGAGATCACGAGAAAGCCGAAGTGGTACCAGAGTGCGACCGACAGCACGCGTGTCAGCGCGAGCTCGAGCAACAGCGTCGCGAATGACAGCAGAAAGATCCCGACCAGGGTGCCGCGCGGCGTATCCATCGAACCCCTCCCGTACCCGGTGCGCACAGAATGTGATGCCTTCGACCGGGGGGTGGAAGATGGGCACGGGGGTGTGCGAGGCTCCCAATGACCGTCTTAGTTGATGTCGACCTGTTTCGTCTCGGGCCCTGAGAGTGCCCCAACGAGCAACAGGAGGCCGCCGAGCGCGAGAAACACGATCTGCGTGTACGCGTAGGGAAAGCCGAGCGCACTCAAACCGAGCATGTATAGTGATGTAAACGCGGGGATGATCATCGCCGCGCTGTATCCGAGTCCGTAGCCGGATGCTCGGACGCCGGTCGGGAATCGCTCGTTGATGTACGAGGTCACGACCGCCCAGACAGGCGTCGCGGACAGGTTGATGAGTGCCACGAGCACGATCAGCTCAGCGGCGTTCCGGTAGCCCGACCGTACGAGCAGGTAGTACAGCGCTGGCCCCACCGTACAGCCGGCGAGTCCAATCAGCGCGAGCGTTGCCCGGCGTCCGATGCGCTGTCCCAACATTCCGACGAGAATGAACACGGGGAACAGCAGCAGGTGTGTGATGAGCTGCGCGTTGTTGACGATGACGCTGCTCACGTTGCGAATGTTCGACAACACGCCGGGCAGAACGGAAGTCACGGCGTTGAGCGTGAACCACGCACCACTCAATGTCACGAATACTTGTGCGAGGCAGCGCAGGTCGTCGCCCCGGAGGAGCTCGCCCAGCGGGGACCTCTCGTGGCGCGCGCGGCCCCACACTGGCGACTCCGGCACCTTCTTGACGCAGTAGTAGCAGACGGCGCCGGCGAGGATCGCGCCGACGATGAAGGGGATGCGCCATCCCCACTGGACGTACGGCGAATGCAGCGATCCCGCTGGGAGCACCCGCAACAGGCCGCTGGTGATCAGCGACATCGCCACGACCGCGAGCGGAAATCCCGAATGGATGAATGCGGCCCAGAGCCCGCGCTTGTCTTTGGGTGCGTACTCCATCGCGAGCGGATTGGCGCCCGTGTATTCACCGCCCAGGAAGATGCCGTCCAGGAACCTGAGGAACGTGAGCGCGCCGATGCTGGCGATGCCCCACGTCTCATACCCCGGCAGGAGCGCGATCAACAGCGTGACGGCCGCGAATCCGCCCATCGAGATGATGGTGACTTTGCGCCGCCCGATCTTGTCGCTGTAATGGCCGAACACCACGGCGCCCAGTGGGCGGCCGACGAGCGAGAAGGCGAACACGACATAGAACAGCGTCGATTGCAGCGCCGGGCTGAGTGTGGCTGGCTGAAAGAACGACATGGCCGGCCCGAGGGCCACGATGGGCAGGTATACGTCGAACATGTCGACGAAGAACCCGGCGAACGCGGCACGTAGCGCGCGGTGGCCGGCCTGGCGGGTCGCCACGTCGGACAGGCCCGGGGATGCACGAGGGCGACGCAATGCGTCGCCCTTATCGGTCCAGCGGCCCGTCGCTGCGGGCACGTGTCAGCCCTTCGCTCCGGGCGGCCGATAGGCGACGGCCTTCTTCGTCGCCGCGTCCATCTCCTCCGGCGTGAGCAGTACGGTACTCCGGACGGCTACGGTCCCGGTGGCTCTCACGGCCACGCTCACGGCGGTCGCCGTCGCCTGGTCAGGAAACTCCGCGATCCCGATGACGTCGTCCTTGCCGATGGCGTAATAGAAGGCATGCAGCTTGCCGCCCGCCGCCTCGACCATCTGCTTCACGCTGGCTCGACGCTTCGAGCCGCCCTCCTGGCTCAAGCCCTTCGCGCCTTCTGCGCTGTACGAGCCTTGCCATAGGTATGTGGGCACCCGCCCTCCTCGGTGTTGATGGGGCGGACAAGGTACGACGAAAGGATGCTCGCGGTAAGCGCGTCGAGAACGATGCGGTCGCCCGGGCTGGCACCCTCGTACGCCGTCTGTAGGAAGCCGGCCACGAATGCGTCGCTACCGCGTCTCTCTCGTGCGCTACAGGTGGAGGGTGGCGTCGCGACGTGCGCGCGGGAGTCGAGCTGAGCGGTGATGCGCGTGCCTAACCTGACGTCGATCCGACGCCCGGTCGGCCATGCCCCTGCTTGCGCATCGCGGGAATCGCGACGGCTCGGGCCGGTTGTACCGGAGGTGCACTTGCGAGCGCTGGTCGCTCGATGACGAGCAAATCGTATAGGGCGAGCGACCTCGGCAGACGCGACGGGCGAGGCAGTCGCCTGATTGGAAGCGTCGAGCCCTCGAGCGCTCGTCGCACGCGCGCGCGCCCGCCTTGAAAGTTTGCTTCGGGGTCGAACCCGACCAACATGGCGTACGCCAAGTCCGCCCATCGGTGAGGCCGCGGTGTGATCGCCAGCACCGCACCCCCGTGTCGTGTGACTCGGTACGCTTCGGCGAGGGCGAGACCTGGCTCCTCGATGAACTCGAGGGCGCTCACGATGACGACAGCATCGAAGCTGTAGTCTTGGAATGGGAGGGCGACGCCGGTGCCTCTCGCCAGGGTGACATCGACGCCACAGGCCGAGAGCTCCGTGCGCGTGCGGGCCCCATTGGGGTGGATGTCGACGCCAAACAACGACTTGGCGTGGCGAGCCAACTCGGGAAAGAACACTCCGCTTCCGTACCCGACATCGAGCACGCGCGCAATCCTGCCGTACGGCAATGCGTCGCGCACCCACTTGAGGCGCTGCCGGAGAAGGGAGCCGTAGCCAATGCCGTCGTAATGCGCTACGGCATCGACGCCACTGGTGGGCGTCAATCGACCCCGCGGGGGGACATCGAGTCCGGATGATCTCGATGTTCGTGATGGACTGCGCATCGGTCGTCCCTTGCGTTCGTAAGCCGAACTGACGTGGACGGACTGACGCGACGGGACGCATGTGTATCACGCACGCGTGACCACACGGAAGTCACAGACTGCTCTGCTCCATCGCGTCGAACCTTTCAGTACTGCTTTTCGTTCAACTCGCGACGAGCGCTCACCTGCCTAACCAGTCGGTTGCGTATCGGCAGGGGCTGCTTCGTTGGCGCCGGATCGCTCGCGGCCCGGCACGTTACCGCACTGATCGTGCCGTGGTCTGCCGCGCGAGATGGCCACTCGCGCCGCGCGCGGAGCGTTGTCGCGCGAGCGTTCACCGCATTTGCATCCGCGGGTGACAGAAACGTGCGGCGCGGATCCAACGCGATGTGTACGCGCGTATGCTCACGGACAATTCGCCGTGATGGATCGGCATTGGCGTCAAGGTCGGCGCGGTGTTCGTCATCGAACCAGTAATGCTTCGCTCCAACAAGCGAGCGAGCTCTACCGCATTCCGCTATCTCCGTTCCGCCCAGGCCAGGCCGTCCGGGTTCCCCAACGGGGCAAGCTGGCCGGCGACCGCCAGGGTCTTCAGGTCCAGCACGACCATCTTGTTGGCGCCACTGACGGCGACGAATGCGCGCGCGCCATCCGGGTCCATGAGGATGCCGGCCGCGCCCCCACCCAGCTGCAGCTGCTTGACCTCCTTGCGGCTTCTGGCATCGAGCACCGCGAGATTCGGCGCGGCGGTTGTACCGCCGCTACCCAAGCCGGAGATCAGGACGAACCGGCCATCGGGCGTAAACTTGAGCCGATTGGCTCTCGTCACCGATATGGGCATCGTCTCGATGATCTTGTGAGTCGCGAAGTCGATGATGCTGGCCGTTCCGTCCTCGGCGTTGGCCGTCCAGATCTCTTTACCGTCGGGTGAGACATCGAAACCCTCGGCACCTTTGCCGACGGGCACATTCGTCACCTCCCACACACGTTGATCCGCGGCGCGTTGCCCGCTGGCTGTACCACTCGATCCCGCCAGGAGCTCGATAATGCTCATCGTGGCGGAGCGCACGTTGGAGGTCACGATCCTGTCCAGGGTGCGCGTGACCCACACCATGTGCGTGCGGTCTTGACCCGTGCCCAGCACCCAGTCGATCCGGCCGGTCGATGGGTCGTAGCGTCCGATCGCCTTGTTGGTCTCGGCGGTGAAATACAGCTCGCCCCCCGCAAAAGCCAACCCATGCGCGCCGTGCAACGCACCGAGGTCGATTGCGGGGAGCGCTCGGTGATTCACAAGGTCAACGACCGCGATCGTATGGAGCGTGCTGCGCTCTCCTCCGTAGTTCGAGACATAAGCCACCTTCCCATCCGCCGACGCGATGACCTCATGCGGATCCTCACCAACGGGCACCCTGGCTACAAACTGCAAGGTGGTCGGGTCGACAATGTCCAGCTGGTTGGTGCTTTTTTCCAGAACGAGCACCGTACCACCATGCGGTTGCGCGACGGCCGATACGCTCGCGAGCACGAGTGCGCTAACACACGCACCGGTCATACGCCACTTGTGACCTCGCATCAGATCTCTCCTTGAAAGAGTGCGGCGATCGACCCGCCTCGATTAGCGTCGCCTCGTGTGATGGCATCGATTAGCTTCGTCCACTCGCTCATGGTACCTCGCGAGTCGAGTCGCACGTCGCAGCTATTTTGCTACCTTCTGCGCGGGAGGAACAGGTGCCGTCCAGGCGTGCGGGACCCTTCAATGTCGGCGCGGCATTGCTTCGCGCCTACGCAGCAAGCGCGCGGGTGAACGAGTACCTCGTCGAGCGACTCGACCCGGCAGTGTGGCGGGCCAAGCCGCCGGCGCCCAAGATGCGCACGATCGCGGCTCTCGTGGCTCATGTACACAACTGTGGACTCGTCTACCTGCGCCGCGCCGCGCCGGGACTCGCCGTACCACCGGATCTCGATCGGTTCCGGGTGACGCAGGCGACGGCCGTACGGGCGCTCGCCGCCAAGCGCCGCGCAACACTGGCCGTGCTGGAGCCCGCGCTCGGGCGGGGCGGCCGCGTCGGCGGTTCGTCGCACGACCCAGTGAGCTTTCTCACGTACTACATGGTGCACGACGGTCACCACCGGGGCCAAATCCTCTGGCTGGCCCGGTGGCTCGGTCATCCGGTCAGCACGGAGACAATGTCCGGGATGTGGCAGTGGTCGGCGCGCGCCCGCGAGTGAGTCAGGACTGGAGAAGGTCAGGTCGCCGCGTGCGCGGCGCTCGATCGCTCGGGCGTGAGACCTTGACCGAAGCGTCCATCCGAGCGCTGGCCCTCGCGGAGCGTCACCTGACCATTCACGAGCACGGCATGGATCCCATCTGGATACTGGAACGGATCGGCGTAGGTCGCGCGGTCGATCACCGTCGCCGGATCGAACACCACCACATCGCCGGCCATCCCCGCAGCGAGGCGGCCGCGATCACCGAGCTTGACGCGGGCTGCGCTTTGCGCGGTCATCTTGTGGATGGCTTGCGACAGGGTGAGCACGTGTCGCTCGCGGACGTAGCGGCCCAGGATGCGGGGAAAGGTGCCAAGCCCACGGGGGTGGGGCTGCCCGGCGTGTGCGGGACCGTCGATCGCGAAGGCCCCCCCGTCGCTGCACACGGTACACTGCGGGTGTGCGAGGATGCGGGAGATGTCCTCTTCGCTCATCGCAAACCCGACCATGCCCACGCTGCCGTGGCTCCGTCTCAAGAGCGCGACGGCCGCCTCGTATGGGTCGGTTCCCGCCAATGCTGCGTACGTGCCGAGCCTCTGTCCCTCGACGGCGCGATCCGCGCTGTCGGCCACCGACGAGATGAGGACGCTGTTCCAGCCGGCGAGGAGGTTGATCTTTTCAAGGACTGCCGCGCGCAGCCGGGGTGTCGCCGCCGAGTCAGCGAGCCGAGCCAGGAACGCGTCGGTGCCGCCGTCTTTGCTCCATTTGGGAAAGAGATTGTCGAGGCCCGTCTGGTAGGCTTCGTACGGGTAACAGTCGAACGTCACGTCGACGCCGTTCTTCCGCGCGTCGGCCACGCGGGCGAAGACGTCATCGAGCTTCCCCCAGTTGCGCTGTCCCTCGCACTTGAGGTGTGAGATCTCGAGCGGGCAGCCCGCTCCGCGCGCGACGGCGATCGCTTCCTCGACCGACTCGATGACGTGGTCGTCCTCGTTGCGCATGTGCGTGGCGTAGGGCAGCCCGCGCGCGGCGAGCGGATGGCAGAGGGCGCTCAGTTCATCGCGCGGCGCGAAGATGCCGGGCGTGTACTCGAGCCCCGACGACGCCCCGCAGGCGCCGCCCTCGACTGCGGCCGCGACGAGTGCGACCATGCGGCGCATCTCATCCGGGGTCGCTGGCCGGTCCGCGTCGCCGACGATCACGTGTCGCACGGTGCCGAGTCCCACCATGCTGGCGACGTTGACGGAGCTGGGCAGAGCCTGGACCTCCCGGAGGAATTCCCCAACGGTCTTGCCCGTCGCCGTACCGGGTACGGACGCGCCGTGCCGGGTCGCCTCGGCGTCAGTGCGCGTTGGCTCGTGCGATGAGCCATCCTGTCCCACGATCACGGTCGTGACGCCCTGGCGGATCACCGACTCGACGCGCGGGTCCTTGAACATCGTGCCGTCGGCGTGCGAGTGGATGTCAATGAAGCCCGGTGCCACGGCGAGCCCGCGCGCATCGATCACCACCGCAGCATCGTCGCCGAGGCGGTGGCCGATCGCGGCAATGCGTCCCGCGGAGAGTGCGACGTCACCCTCGACTCCCGGGCTGCCGGTCCCGTCGAATACGGTGCCGTTCCGGATGAGCACGTCGTAGCGCTTGCGTCCGGGGAGGTGCAGCGCCGGCGCCTTGCGGAGGGCAAGGATGGCGAGGAGGGCTCCGGACTCACCAAGAAAACCGCGGCGATTCATCTAAAGGAACAGGTAGGGGTCATTCGACGATACGAAACGAGAGGCTTGCGGGGTGTCCCCCGCTCAACGCGTCCGACTACATTCTCGCGCCGTTACCGCTCGAGCGCCACAGGCCCTGGGCCGTCGAGGGTGGACGACAGCTTATTCGGCAGGGAGACCCTCCGTGCTTCCGACTCGGGCATGGTCAACAACCGTTCCCGCACAGCGTCTCCCCTCGTAGTTTCTTCCGCAGACCAGCGGCCAGCGGGATGGGCGAGATAGACACCAACCGGAGTATCGAGCGTGGCGACAAGGAGTGCATCCACAAGTCGGTGGCTGGCCGCGCTGCTCGCGTGCGGTCTGGCAACGAGCGCACTGGCGCAGCCCGAGATGCGCTTCGAGCGTCGCGAGCTCACGATCCCAATGCGCGATGGCGTGAAGCTATTCGCCGTCGCGCTCATCCCGGTCGGTACGACCACGCCGCTGCCAGTCATGTTGATTCGCACACCGTACAGCGCTGCCCGTGCGTTTCCATCGGACACGCTGCCGGCCACATATCGGGAATTGGCTGCGGATGGCTACACCTTCGTCACTGAGGACATCCGTGGCCGCTACCGGTCGGAAGGCTTGTTCATCATGAATCGCGCGCAGCATGATCCGCGTGATCACGAGACCAACGAGTCGACTGATACGTACGACACGGTGGACTGGCTCGTGAAGCACCTGCCGAACAACAGTGGGAAGGTCGGGGTGATGGGGATTTCGTACCCCGGCTGGCTGGCGGGTGTCGCGGCCCTGGCGGCGCATCCCGCCATCAAAGCTGTGTCGCCACAGGCACCGATGACCGACACCTGGATCGGCGACGACTTTTTCCACCAAGGCGCATTTCGCCAGTCGTTCGGCGTCGAGTACGCTGCGGCCATGGAGTTCACCAAGGATGGGACGCGTGGGGTGCCGGTCGATCGGTACGATCGCTACGACTGGTACCTCCAATTCCCGACTCTCGACTCGATCGCCAAGGCAACCGGAATCACTGAGCTCCCATCCTGGGTCGGATTTCGGACGCATCCAGCGTGGGACGCATATTGGCAGGGGAAGGCGATGGAGCTGGCTCTCACGAAGCCTGTGGTGCCCCTGCTGTTCGTCGGTGGGTTTTGGGATCAAGAGGACATCTACGGACCACAAGGCGCCTACAAGGCCGTCATCGCGCATGATCCTGCCGGCACGACACGCATCGCGCTCGGGCCGTGGTACCATGGGGAGTGGGCCCGTCCGGGCGCCGGGGACTCGATCGGCGCCGTGCAATTCGGCAGCAAGACCTCCGACTATTTCCGCGCCCAGATTCAACGGCCGTGGTTTGCATACTATCTGCACGGTGTTGGCGACGGCAAATTCCCTGCGGCGTGGATCTTTGAAAGCGGCGAGAACGCCTGGCATACGTTCGATAGCTGGCCCCCGCACGCCGCACAGGGCCGTGCCATTTACCTCGGTGACCGGGGCACGCTCGCATTCGACAAGCCGACGACGAGCGGGTTCGACGCGTATGTCTCGGATCCGGCGCATCCCATTCCCTACATGCCGCGCCCCATCGACGGGACGCGGTGGCATGGGTGGCTGCTCGAGGACCAGCGCTTCGTCGACCACCGCGCCAATGTGCTCACCTGGCAGACCGCCCCGCTTGCGGAGGATGCGACCATCGCCGGTGATGTGACCGCGCACATCTGCGCGTCGACAACGGGGAGTGATGCCGATTGGGTCGTGAAGCTCATCGACGTCTACCCGGACAGCGTGGCCGCGAACCCGCGTATGGGCGGATACGAGCTCATGGTGGCGGAGGATATCATGCGCGGGCGCTACCGCTCGGGATTCGATCGGCCGGCGGCGATCCCGGCGAATACGGTGGAGGAGTTTCCCGTGGACCTACATGAGCAGCTCTACCGGTTCCTCAAGGGGCACCGGATCATGGTGCAGGTCCAGAGCTCCTGGTTTCCTCTCTACGACCGCAATCCGCAGACGTACATGCCCAACATCTTCGACGCCAAGCCGTCTGATTTTCATGTCGAGGAGCACCGGGTATATCACGGCGGCCCATGCGCGTCGCGCATTGAGGTCGGAGTGATGTGACTCACCTCGTCTCGAGACCGGGACGGATCACAGTCGATTGCACCCACGGTGTCCTCGTGGTTATGGGGTGAGTGAAGTGTCGAGAGTGCCCCTCGCCAAGGTTGTCGCGGGTGCGCTACAGCTCTGTCGAATCCCCCGTTGGTATTCGGCCCGGTGTGCCGGTCATGGCTAAGACCCGGAGAGGTTCAGATCGGCACAGAAGCTGCGATCGTCGAGCGCCGTTGGTGCGGTCTCTCCAACGCAGCCAAGGTCGCTGCGACACGTCGGAGCGCGAGATCTTGCCTCTTCCCCCGGCGCTGACACCAGCCGCGCCGTCATTCGTGCCATCGACCACTCAGAGCGCGCCGCACCCTGGAAGGGCGGGCGGTCGCATTCCATCGCTCGATGGGTTGCGAGCCGTGGCGATTGCATTGGTCATCATGTCACACGTCGTTTTTTTCTCCAGCTTCACTCGGCTGAGGATCATCAGCGACACGCTCGACATGGGGAATCTTGGCGTGCGCGTGTTCTTCGTCCTGTCAGGATTCCTTATCACCGGCCTTCTGCTACAGGAGGAAGAGCGGTCCGGTACGATCCGGCTTGGCCGGTTCTACCTGCGACGGACGTTTCGCATCTTCCCGGCGTACTATGTATTCGTCGCGACCGTCTTGATCGCGGCACGTCTGCATGTCGTGCGTATCGACCCCGGTGATGCCACGGCTGCACTTACGTACACGATGAATTTCCACGTCGGCCACCATCGCACGTGGCAATTGGGTCACGGGTGGTCATTGGCGATGGAGGAACAGTTCTATCTCGTGTGGCCGGCGCTGCTGCTTCTGACCGGCAGGCGCCGGGCCTTCGGGCTAGCCGTCCTGCTCATCGCGGTGCTCCCGATTGTGCGCTTCGTCGAGCAGCAGCACGGTCTCGTGCCGGGACCTCCACGGTCGTGGGAGTCGTTCGGGGATGCGTTGGCCATCGGCGGCCTCCTCGCGGGCTTTGGCGAACGGCTCTGGAACTGGCGGCCCTACCGCGCCGTGTTGACGTCGCCCGCGGTTGCCCTGCTGCCAGTGCTTGTCCTGCTGGCCACGGCCGACCTTGGCGGCCGACCCCGTCTGCATGCAGCGGTGCAGCTCAGCGTGCTCAACGTCCTGATCGCGCTGGTCATTCATTACTGCGTGAAGGTGCCCACATCGCCGGCGGCACGACTGCTGAACTGGCGACCCATCGCGGCGGTCGGAGTTCTCAGCTACTCCCTGTATCTGTGGCAAGAGCCCTTCATGGAGACCCCGCTGAACACCTGGTGGACGCGTTTCCCGATCAATGTCATCCTTGCGGTGATCGCGGCGTGGCTATCCTATCATCTCGTCGAGCAACCATTCCTGCGCATTCGCCAGCGCATTGACACGAGAATCAATGCCAGTCGTAGCGCTGACGACAATCGAGCGAGCGTCCCGGCAATCCCCGCGTCACCACTCGCGGGCAATTAGAGCCCGGGCGCGTCACCTGGTTGCCAACACCTTCAGGCGCTCGACGGCGTGAGTGTTCTTCGGGTCCCGGACGAGCGATCTCCTATAGTTGTCGATAGCGATAGCCTCGTCAATGGGCTCGTACGCCTCCGCCAGACTGTCGTACGTGTTGGCACTTTCCGGATAGAGGCTGACGTTGAGCTTGAATACCTCGATCGCCTCCTTCCGAAGCCCCTGTTGCACCAACAGGTATCCCCACGCGTTGACATCGCTCTCATCCAACTTGAACGTTGAATCCTTTGCCTTCGCGTCCCGCGCCACGTCGATCGCATGTTGAAAGCCGCGCTTCAGGAGCTCGGCGCGGAGCGCCCTTATTGAGAGTGGCAAGCCGAATCCAGTGGACCCTCGCATGTCCGGGATGTAGTAGCCAGCTACTTCGTCAATGAACGACTCCGGCGAGCAGCCCTGCATGTTGGTCAAGATGACGATCGCCAGGTCGTCGTCCGGATACACGAAGATTGCGGAGCGGCCGCCTCCGACGGAGGCCGCGGCTCGATGTTCCACCCTGCCTACGATAGGCCACCCTACCGCATATCCATTGAGCAATCTGCTGAATCCGCCTGTTGATCCGTTGTTGAGAACCCCCGGCTTCCACAAAGTGTCAAGGCTGCTTTTCTCCCTCAGGAGTCGGCCATTCTGCAGAGCGATGACCCAACGCGCCAGTTCTTCCGCAGTACTGTTCATTCCCGCCGCCGTTCGAAGAAACGGTGGGAACTCCTCAAACAGGTTGGCGAGCTTGTCGGTGGCGACCATCTCCAGCCCCACCTTTCGAAGGTGAGTATAGCCGCGGGCACTATGAGCCAGAACGTCGCGCGAATCTCCAAATAGGGTGAGCGGCATCCCCACCACGCGCAGCTGCTCCTCCGCGATGAAACGGTCGAAGGGCTGTCCGCTCAACTTCTCAATGATTCTACCCAAGAGCAGGTAGTTCGTCTGGTTGTAGCTGAAGCGCTCCCCTGGGGCGAACTCCATGGGTATCGTTATCACTTTCGCCCAAGAAGCGTCATCGCCGGAGTCGGATACCATCGTTGCATTGTTGTCCATGATGTTGGGCAATCCGGACATGTGCGTAGCCAGCTGCCGGACGGTCACCGGTCGCCACGCGACGGGCAATCCGTCGAGGTAGCGAGACACGGGTGCCGACAGATCCAACTGCCGGCGTTCTACCAGTTGCATGATGGCAACGCCGACAAACGCCTTCGTGATGGAGTTGATGGAAAAGACCGTCCGATCATCGACAGGGACGCTGTCCTGTATGTTGGCGGTGCCGTAAGCGCCATGCAGCACGATCTCGCCATGTCGAACGACCGCTATCTGGAGTCCTGGGATCTGACGCCTTCTCATCTCCGCGCGTAGAAACGTGACAACAGCGCTCGACTGGAACGTGTGGACTCGCGCCGGCGGTGGGTGGACCGAAGGCACAATGAAGAGCAGCGATCGGAGCACGTCGTTCAGACTTGTCATCTAGCTCGCCTGGGGCTGTTATGTAGTTTGCTGAGAAACCAGCACTGCTGAAATTTCAGCAGACAGGTGCGTTTGTCAAGTCGGGGCGAAGCCAGACTCCGGCCCTCACGCTTTCAAGGTCTCGATCGGGTCGACGGCGAGCGCCCGGCGGGCGGGGAGATACGCGGCAGGTAGCGCGATGAGTGCCAACAGCGCGGTGACTTCCAGATAGGTCGGCGGATCCGCCGGACCGATGCCGAAGAGCACGGAACGCATCGCGCGTGTCGCCACGAGTGCGACGCCCAGTCCGACGAGCACACCTCCCAGTGTCAGGCCGGCGCTTTCTCTGATGACCGAGACCAGAACCTGGCGGCGGGAGGCACCAAGTGCGACGCGGAGCCCGATCTCGCGCCTGCGCTCGCTGACCGCGTAGGCGACGACGCCTGCGATCCCGAGGGCGCCGAGCAACAGCCCAAGCCCGCTGAAGGTCGCGAGGAGCACCGAGAGAAGGCGCGGCCGCGCGACTGACTGCCGGACGACATCGTCGAGCGTCTTCACGCTCGTAATCGTCTGATCCTTGTTCAGGGACCAGATCGCACGTTCGATAGCTCCAGTCATCGCCACCGGATCGCCTCGCGTCCGCACGACGAGCGTCACCGACGAGCGCATGTTCTGCGGCGCAGCCAGGTACATCGCCGGCTGGGGCGCCGCGTCGAGGCCATCTTCGTGGACGTCCCGGACCACGCCAACGATCGGCACGCGAGTCGTGTCACCGAGCACCAGCCTTCGACCCGGCACATCGGTGATCGCGCCAGGGAGATACTTGCGGGCGAACGCTTCGTTGACCACGACGACATCCTTCGTTCCAGAGGTATCGGCTCGCGTGAACTCGCGTCCGGCGAGCACCGGAGTGCCCATCGCTGCGAAGTATCCAGCGCTCACGTGGTTGACGAGTGCGACTGGTCGCTGGCTCGTAGGCACCAGGGGTTCGCCGTCGATGCCGAACCCCCAATCCTCTTCCTCGCCCTGCAAGGGTAGCAGCTTCGTGGCGCCGACGGCCAACACGCCGGGGACATCCCGCACGCGGTCGAGGACATTCCCGTAATAGCGAGCCTGCCGCGCGATGTCGCTGTCGTCGCCCGGTCCCGCGATTTGAAAATTGACGGCGAGCACATGGTTGGGATGAAAGCCGGTCTCAGTTGCCGTCAGACGGCGGAAGCTCTTCACCATGAGCACGGCGCCACATACGACCACGACGGCAACCGCGACTTCAGCCGCTACGAGTGCGTGACGTGCCCACAGTCGGTGGCGACCTGCCGTCGAGGCGCGGGTGCCGCCATCCGCATTCACGGGGTGGTCACTCGAAGCGGCGATCTTGAGCGCCGGTGGCAATCCGAGCAGAAGCCCCGTGGCGAGGGACGCGAACAACGTCAATCCCACGACGTCCCATTGGAATCGAGGTGCGAGCCGCGGCAGCTCTCCCTCCGCGAGCAGCGCGATGACGGGCAGCGATAATCTGGCGACGAGGACACCGGCGAGACCGCCGATCAGCGCCAGCAGCATCGACTCGACCATCAGTTGGCGCACGAGGCGTCGGCGCGGGGCGCCAAGCGCCGAGCGCACGGTGAACTCCGTTTCGCGCGCCGTCGTGCGGGCGAGCAACAATGCGGCGATGTTGGTGGCCGCCATCAATAGCACGCAGCCGACACCGCCCAGCATCACGAGGAGTGCGGGTCGCACGTCGCCGACGATCGAATCAAGCAGTGGGACGACGCGAGCGCTCGTCCATCCGAAATCCCCGTCGGGGTAGGCGTCGGCCAGATGGTGCTGGAGCTGCGCGAGGCTGGCCTGCGCCCTTGTCACCGACACACCGGGGGCGAGGCGGCCGATGACGTTGAGCCACCGGACCGCGCGGACCTTCCACGGCGTTGCGGTTTGTGCTTCATACAGCGCGGACATCCGAATGTCCGGCCCGTCTCCCGGGAATCGCATCGCGGGTGGCATGACACCGACGACGACATGTGGCGCCCCATCGAGGTCAATAGCGCGGCCGACGATCGTCGGATCGGAGCCGAAGCGGCGATGCCAGAGCCCGTCGCTCAACACGACGACGCGCGGGCCGTTTTCCGCCATCTCGTCGGCACGCGGAAGGCGTCCGAGCTCTGGTTTGACGTCGAGGGTCTCGAAGAACCCCGGTGTGATCTGCGCTGCCGAAAGCCGTTCCGGCTCGCCCAGGCCCGTGAGGTCTGCACCACTCTGGCCTGGCGCGTACCAGTAGCCGCCGACGGACGCGATGTCGTGCTGACCGTGCCGCCAGTCCTCGAGATCGGGAACCGAGATTGGTCCCAGAGTCTGCCGCTTGGGTTCGACGGGCCACAGGCGGACCAGTTGGTCCTGGTGCGGGAAGGGCAGGGGCTCGAGGAGGACGTGATCGACCACGCTGCCGATCGCGGCGACACCGCCCATGCCGAGGGCCAGCGTCAGCACAGCGACCGTTGTGAACCCCGGGCTCGAGACCAGGCGCCGCCATGCATAGCGGATGTCGTGATTGAGCCCGAACCAGGCTGCGGCCGACCGGGCGCGCGTTTCGTGCGCGGCGTCGAGCGCCGCAATCGCCGATCGAGTGCCATCGACGTCACCGAACTGCCGCAGGGCCTCTCGGCGCGCGGCTTCGGCACTCATGCCACGGCTCATCAGCTCCTCGATGCGCATGCCGAGGTGCGCCGTGATCTCGGCATCGACATCCTCGTCGATGTCCGGTTTCCGGCGCTCGAGGTGGAACAGTCGTCTCACGCCACGCATACGATCTCCCTACGCGGTGCTGAGGATACGCGATACGGCGGCTGCATAGCGTTCCCAGAGGGATGTGCGAGCGCGGAGGTGCGCTCTCCCAGCCGGTGTGAGCTCGTAGTACTTGGCCGTCCGATTGGCGTCCGATCGTCCCCACTCGCTCTCGACCCATCCACGTTTGCGGAGTCGGTGGAGCGCGGTATAGAGCGCGCCATCCTCGATCACCAGCTCGTCCTGGGTGCGGTCGGCAATCCAGCGGGCGACGGCGTAGCCGTGTCGCGGGCCCCAGCTGAGCGCTTTGAGAATGAGGAGATCCAGCGTCCCCTGTAGGAGCTCGAGCTCCTTGTCCGCGGCCATCGTGTCCGACCCCTGAAGGATTCAGGGGAAGGTGACGACACGGACCCCGCCTGTCAATTGTGTGCCGCGGTCAGTGCGGCGGACGTTTGTGTGCGGAGTCGTTCGGCTGACTCCCGGCCGGCGGCACCATGACACCCGGGCGCCGGCGCCATCGAGAAGATTGGCTCAATACCCTCCGCCGAACACGAGCACGTAGCCGTTTGGGTCGCGCACTTCGAACTCCCAGTTTTCGTAGGGCTGATGGGTGAGCGGCATCTGGACGAACGGCTGCCCTTGTACACTCTCGTAGAGGGCGTGGACGCCATCAGCACGGATATAGGCGTCCCACAACCCGCTCGGCCGACGATCGCGCAGATCGGGCTTCTCGTAACCGGCGAGGCCCAGCAGCATGATCTCGGCCGGTCCACGATGCAGGCTGGCGTACACGTACGGCTCGTGTTTCGGTACCGCGCCGGCGAGCTCGAATCCGAGATTGTCGACGTACCAGCGGACGGTGTTGGCCACATCGGCGACCAAGAAGGTCGGTACAGCGGATCGAATGGTGACGTCGCTCTGTGTGGGGGTGGACGCGTGGGTCATCTCCAGCACCTCATTGGAAACGAATCAGTCGTTGGTGTGCGCGTAGCGCGACATGTCGCCTCCGCCGTTGGTCGTCCCGTGATCACCTCCTGAAATATTATGGGCGCGACCAGGCACTCGGGAACGTCGCGAGCGAACCCCTATGCCCGGACCTTCGCTGTCGAGGTTCGAGAGCGCTCGATCGCGTCCTGGATCGTCCGACAGGTCGCGGGGCTAAGGCCTTCACCGAACCCATAGGTCTTTTACGGACAGGCCCTCCGAGCCCGTCACCATGATGGCTGATCGGACGGCGATTGCTGGCTCGTCTCGATCGATCGGCCCGCCTCAGTCATGGCTCGCCACCCCTCGTCGTCCCACGTCGGCTCGCGCGCCCACTGCGGCGCGCGCCACAATCAGAACAAGAGTCTCTACGGAGTTGCACGCATCGGGGCGTGATTCTGGCTCACTCGCTAGCCGTCGGCCCGCCGTAGACATACTATCAGAACCACACCTTCCCACTGACGGCAGCCGTCGTGGCGACGTCGGACGTAGAGGACCCTGCTCCAAGCCGCACTCCGCCAGCGTGCACCTGTGGGAATCCCCTCATCCCTTACCTACTGAACGCGATCTGAGGACGGATGGGCCACATCGAGAACGAGCCTGTCAGAGGATCCATCGGCGACCTGCGGGCGTTTCAGAAGCCGGGACTGCAAACGCTCCGCCGCTACATCCGGGGCGAGCTGGCCGCACCGCCCATCGCGCGACTCCTCGGCATGCGCCCGACCGATGCGGGACTCGGCAGAACGACATTCACGATGCCTGTCACGCGCTGGTTGGAGGACGGGTTTGGTCTGTATTGGGGCGGCGTCTACGCGCTCTTTGCCGACGCGCCACTGGCGTCGGCGATCTGGACAACGTTGCCCGCCGGGAAAGCAGTCACCACATCCGAGCTCAGTCTGTCGTTCGTACGGCCGATGAGCAGAAAGACGACGAACATGATTGGACGGGCCGAGACGATTCATGCGGGCAGTCAGGTCGGTCTGTCGATGATTCAGATTACCGACCACGAAGGGCGCCTGCTCGCATTCGGCAGCACGCGCTGCCTGATCGCCGACGTGCCGGTCGACCTCCAGGCGGAGTATCCACCGCCGAACCCTGGCCCTTCCGATTCGCCCGATCCGTATCTCCGAGCGCCCCCCGAGACGGGCTACTTCAGTCTGGATCAGGTCCTGAACGGCACCCCCATCGATTTGCAACGGCGCACCATCGCGGGCGAGAAGATCTTCCCGGTCTGGCAATTGACCGGGTATCGACCGACGTCGGTCGATGACGGCCACATCAAGGGCGTGCTGCCGTCGTCGCCATGGTTCTCGAATGGCGGGCCGTCGATCTACGGCGGCCTGCTCGCATGGGCAGCGGAGTTCACGATGGGTGCAGCGGTGTATTCCACGCTATCCGCGGGCGACGTGTTCGCCACGTTGGATATGCACATTCGCTTCACGAGACCAGCGGTCATCAACTCAGGGCCTTTCACCCTTGACGGCTCCGTGAATCACCGCGGCAGATTGCTGCGCGTCAGCTCCTGCAACGTCGATAACGCGGAAGGCAAGCGCGTCGCGATGGCGACGTCGTCGGCCCTCGTGGTCGAGGGCGGCGCTCGCGAGCTGCGCAAAGGACGGCTCCCGGAAGAGATCCTGGTGGAAGCCTCGAGTGGAAGCTGAGCGTTGGCTCGGTACGCATTACATACCTCATGCTCGGTGCCCTGGCATAGACTGTCGTCCAGCCCCCAGAAGAAGAAATTGCGGTACGCCCGCACTCTCGTGGATGCCACTTCTGCAATTGGAGTCCTCCAGTGAATACCGTACCGGTCGAGCAGCACAGGTACCAGATGCCACCGCAAGAGGGAATTACGATCGCGCATTTCTTGACCGTAGCCGACGTCGAGCGATCAGCTCAATTCTACGAGACCGTCTTCGGCGGCCGGATCGTGCGCAAAGCGGAGCGCAAAGGCGAGCCGGCGTACATCCAGATCGCGAACACCTGGCTCATCGTCAACATTGGAGGCGGTCCGACACCCGACAAACCGACCGTGACACTGCGACCGCCAGCCGATCTAGATGAGGTCAGTAGCTTCATGAATATTCGCGTCGCTGACATTCAAGCGTGCTACCGGCTATGGCGAAGTCGAGGAGCGCAGTTCCTCACCGAGCCGAAGGACAAGTCTGGCGAGACACGCTGCTATATCCGTGATCCGGACGGCTACATCATCGAAGTCGGGGAGAGCAAACCGGAAGCATGGGGATGACGCTCCTTCGGTTCCGCGAACCGCACATGGGTGTCAACCCAACTGAGTGCGCCCACAAGCCGCGGATCGAGGTTTGACCCTGCATCTCAGGCAATGGAGTCGGCGGCGATCCCCGGGGAGGATACGAGTGGGGCCTGGGGTACGTGTGGCTGCAACCGGGCGACCTTCAGAGCTCGCAGAATGGGCAGGTCCCAGACGAATGCGGCCGCATAGAGGCCCATCGCGATCAAGTACAGTGCCCTGAACCCCAGGTACATCGAGTTGTACTCCAGCAAGCCCCCGCACATGGCACCCAGCAGGTTGACCGCCATGACGCCGGCTATCTCTCCGCCAGAACCGAGCAACGTCGAGAATACAATGCCCGAGGACAACATCGGTATCGTAAGAACAAGCGCTGTCTCGAGCCGCCCCAACGGCGTGGACGGCAGGCCGCCATTCCGGGCGATGAGCCACCCCAAGCCCAAGCTCGCGAACAGCAGCACGTACGGAACAGTGGGTCGTTGGATGCGGAGCCATTGGACGATGCAATTGCCAAGGAACGCCATCACGAGTAAGCCAACAATGATGACACCGATGACCTGCCACGAATTGCCAAACGTCAGGCCCAGTTCCGTAATGCCCTTGGTTTCGACCAACATGAAGCCGGCACCGAGGAAGAAAAACGGGAGGTGGCTGAACTGCGGACGCTCGGCCACGAAGTTGACGGTGACCAAGAACGACAGCACCACGATCAGGAGGACCACGACCAAGTACGAGAGGGGATACACTCGTCGCGGCATGTAGAAAAACGGCCAGTCGTCGGTGGAGACATCGGCTCGCAGCGTGGGATCTGCGTACAACGCCGTCTGGTCGTGGAATCCGGTTTGCTGCAGCAATTGATTGGGAAGGCTCAGATCCCTGTCCTTTGCCTCGAGAAAGATGGTTGACCCATCGTAATCCGTCTTGACACATACCGGAGGATGCCCGTCGAAGGCCTGCTGCATCATCAGGTAGATCTTTCGGCCCAGCTCGGTGTTGATGACCGCAAACGAGAGCGAGATGATGCCACCGGCCCTGAGGCGCGCTCGTGCGTCGCGCAAGCCTTCGACCGTATAGACAAACGAGTCCAGCCGCACGCTCAATGCATGACTGAGCAGCGTGTGAGAATCCAGCAGGCCGTAGATGATCATGTCATACATCTGGTCGGTCGTCCGCAGGAATGAGCGGGCATCGTTCACAATCGCGCGCACTCGCCGATCCCCGTACGGGTGCTCGGGATGGCTGGTCCTACCGACCATGAGAATCGCAGGGTCGATCTCAATCGCATCCACGTGTGTTGCGCCCGACCGCAGCGCCGCTGCGACGTCATTGCCCGTCCCCGCGCCCACGACCGCCACGTCGCCGGGGTTCCCATAGATCCTGTACGGCAACTCGTAGTAGTCACGGATGCGCTTGAGGTCGGGATCGGAATCGACCGTGCGGTTGGACCGGGCAAGGTCGTGGATGCGCTGGTAGTACTGCCCGGCGGCGCGCACCACCACCAAGCCTTTTGGTCCCGAGGACAACGCCAGTTCCTGATACGGAGAGTAGATCTTGGCCTGCAAGGGGTCCACAGGCCATGCCAGAATCGTGAGCGCCACGAGGGCGGCGCCACCTCCCAGCAGCATGGAAGACGGCTTTCTCACGTAGAACAGCAGTATGCCGAGGAAGCAGAGCGCGAACCAGACGAGCGGAGGAGTCCACAACCAACTGAGTGCAAGCATCAGCACGACACCGACGAGACTACCCAGCAGGTTCAATCCATAGGCGGCGAGCGTCTCGCGTCGCCGCATGAGACGACCGCACAACTGCCCGATGGGGATGAAGACGAGCACCGTCAAGAGGAAGATGACGGACAAGAAGAAGTAAATCGCTGCCCCTTCCGCGACATGGCGCACAGCGGGAGTGCCCATGTTCAGCTGCTCGCGGAATGGCAGGATTCTGAGACTCTGTAACTGGTCGTCATCCATGCCGAAACGGAGAGCGAACATCAGTCCGAACTGCCATCCAAGCAGGGGGATCACCATGCCGAGAGGAATGCGACGACGGTCAGCCAAGGCATAACCCAGACCCAGCCCTGCAAAACAGCTGAGCAACGAGACGTTCTTGTAGAAGGCAAAGAACTCGAATATGGTGCCTTGCCAGCGAATGACGGCGAGCTCGAGAAACAGGCTCAGTGCCGCCGCGCCAACGATTGCAATGCCCGCGTACTTCGGCGAACACGTTTCGAGGAACTCGTCTTGTTCTCGGGCATTCGCGTCGAGACGATCGTGCAGCCGCTGGACCAGGGCGTCAAATCCGGCTGTGATGACCACCAGCGCCAGAACGACGCACGCCGCCGTGACGACAGGGTTCGAATTGGCGAACGGGCCGATACTCTGCCCGCTCCACAACAGCGTCAGCAACGGAACCAGACCGCTTCCCAGAAATGCCCACACCACCAGTCGCGTGAATGACTTCGTCATTGTTATCCGCGCACCTCACAGGATGGGACAGCCGTCCACGGCCGCCCGGCCGGGCACCTTGCAGCTGCACGGAGCAGACGGTTGCTGGCCCTACGACGAGCGGGTGCTGGCGTGGGTCAAACGTCGGATGCGTTTCAGCTAGTGCGGTCGGCCGTGGTCCCCACGACGCGCGACCCAACGCCGGACCACTACCCCGAGAGGACAGCCCGGAGGGAACGGCGGCGAAGGTCGAGGCAGTATGGAGCGAAACGTGGTCTCGCCAGCAGTTCTGGATTACGTGATTCCCAAACTGCGCATATCGCTGCGCAGCGCATTCAGGAATCCCGCAGGGTTGGTGAAGCACGCGAAATGACCGCCTTCGATGGTGGTGTAAAGTTTCGCTGGCGCACGCACTTGGTTCACGAATGCACGCGCCGCCTCGGGCGGGGTTCTGGTGTCATCGCGTCCCTGAATGACAAAGAACGGAACCGGGAAATCGTAGCCGGCCGCCGCGGCGTCGAACTCAAAGACAAACCGCATGAGTTTGGTAAGGCAGGCCGGATGGGCCGCCGGATCTGCAGGGTCGGGATTGGAGGCATAAAAATTGGCTGCCGCGGTACTGGCGGGCTTGTCGGGCGAACCCAATAACGCGCCTCGCCTGATGAGAAAGTCGAGATCCCGATCGGGAAAGGGTGCGTTCCACTTAAACAGGGTGCGGAGCTTGGCCTTGTCCGCAAGATCAGGCTCACCGAGAGCCGTTAGCTCTGCGACGGATTGGACGTCTCCGGCCGCCTGCGCCCGAGCAACAGCGGACGATCGCATATGTTCGATGATGGCTCTGCCATTGACGGGTTGACCCGTACCCACAAAGGCATGGTACAGCTCTGGCCGCAGGCGGGTCACGCTGAGACCCAACATTGCGCCCCAGGAATGCCCGACCAGAATTAGCTTGTCCGCCTTCAGACGGCCCAGGATGTATTGAGTGACTTGGACGGCGTCTTGTGCCATCTGCTCCAGGGTCATGTTGGGTGTCGAGGGCCCATTTTTTCCGAACGTTCTGCCCGAGCCCCGCTGATCCCACTGCGCACACGACGTAGCGTTCCTCCCACGGTGCGAACAACGACAGAAAAGGCGATTGCGCTTCGCAGGGACCGCCATGCAAAAACAACAGGGCCGTACGGGATCGGTTGCGGCCGCGAATGGCGATCCACTGCTCGATTCCACCGATAGGCACAAAGCGGTCGTCTGCAATCGGCTCCGGCGCAGCCCAGGCGGCTGGGTCAACAGCGATCGAAGCCAGAACGGCGGTGAGACTGAGGAAACGACGACGCGTTAGTACGAACACGTGAGCCCCTGAATTTGGTGGAATGTCTGCTCAGACTATTCGATGCCTTTGCGCCCCGTATGCATAGTCCTTCGACATTGGTGGCCCAGCAATTCATCAATCCTTAGGATTATCAAGCCTTAGATGGAAGGAGGCCTCCAAGCGTTTCAATGACTGGCGCTCCTTGAGGCCAATTTGCCGAAGCCGACAGCATCAATGCGGCGTCGAATGCCGAAAAGGGTGGTGACCAGTGCCGCGTACAATGCCTCTGGGCTTAGACGACGAGCATTCGCCAATGCGGAGTGGAATCTGGTACGCCATCTGGAACTAGGAGACGACAATGCGACAGATCATTGCGATTGCATTTGTTTCGCTCGACGGTGTCATGCAAGCGCCTGGCGGCGCAACAGAAGATCCGAGCGGGGGGTTCGATCTTGGTGGATGGATCGTGAAATACTCGGATGAGAAATCCGCTGGCGCCGTAATGCGGATGGTCGGCACCCTCGCCAAGCCGAATGACGTGCTGCTCGGGCGCAAGACATACGACATCTGGGCCGGCCATTGGCCGGATGTCCCCGCGGACACTCCCATCGGGCCTGTGTTCACAAAGGCCAACAAGTATGTGATGACAAGCGGCACGAGCACCTTAGGCTGGGCCAATAGCCACCAGCTGCGCAGCATCGACGAACTGAAGAAGGTCAAAGCTGGTACCGGCGCCGACATTGTCCTGTGGGGCAGTTCGACCCTGCATCCGCAGCTGATGGAGGCCAATCTCATCGACCGCCTTCTGCTGCTGACATTTCCCTTGACGCTCGGAAAGGGCAAAAGGCTCTTCGGAAACACCACGCATCCAGTCACGATGCAGCTTATGGCGAGCGAAGTGACGTCGACTGGCGTCATCATCGCGACGTACGACTTGGCGCTTCCCACGTTTTTCAATATGCGCTAGACATTCGCGCGCGCGCCCAGCGGTATGCAATGTCTCCTGTTAAATAGCTCGCGCGCGGCCCCGCGGTTGAGCGCATACCAATGATTCACAGCCTTGTACATCAGATCAGGCAGGGACGTACGTCAGCCTAACCGTGTCCTCGGCGACGGGGACGGTCGCGACAAGGCGGAGCGGCGGTCGGGCACGGGCGAAGTACGGCTTGCCGCGGCCAAGGACGAACGGACGCATGTAGAGACGGTACTCGTCGATAAGACCGAGGTCGGTGAGGCTCGCCGCCAGATCCGGACCCGCGACGTCGATCTCGCCTTCGATGTCCGCTTTCAGCCGGCGCACGAAGGCTTCGACACCGTCACTCACCAGCGTGGCGTTTGGGCCGACCGACTTAAGCGAGCGTGACACGACCCATTTGGGTCGCGCCCGCCACACCTGAGCGAAGTCGCGCTCGACGGCGTCGAACTCGGGCCGATCCTCGTCCCAATAGCGCATGATCCCATACATGCGACGTCCATACAACATGCCGGCCAGGCCGCGAACGTGATCGTTGAAGTGACTATGGAGCCCTTCGCCGGGCGGCGGCAATTCCGTGCCGCCCGCAACAGCGGCGATGTAGCCATCGGACCCCGGGCCGCCCGCAACACCGGCGATGTAGCCATCGAGCGACTGCATCATTCCGAACACGAGCTTTGCCATACTTCCGCACCCCGCTGGTGGTTCGGAATTGGACCCCGGGTACCCACCAGGCCCGGCGTGACACTTAGCCCTGCTGTCACCTATCCCTGCTACACCGCGCCGCGCCCCTTGAGCTCCAGGTACCGATTCACCACTGCGGCCGTCATCGCCTGCGGCCGTACGTCGATCACCGACACGCCGGCCTGACGCATCCGCTCCAACGCTTCCTCGCGCGCCGACAACAGCTCTTCCGCAGCCGCACGCTCGTACACGGCGAGCTGTTTCGTCGCCCCCGAGTGTGACGCCGCCGTCACCAGCGCCTCGTTGCGCAGCGCCACCACGACCGGAAGGTGATGCCGCGCGCCTCGCGTCGTGTGCGCGATCAGCGAATACGACGCCCGCGGGTCGATCACATCCGTGTAGAACACGATGAGCGAGCGCTTCCGCTGCCGGCTGTCCAGCGTCCGGAACGCCGTCGCATAGTCGGGCTCCGTCATCGTCGCCCTGAGCGGAATGAGCGCGGACCGCAGTGCGACGAGCGCGCCCCGACCGCGTTCCGGTGGCACCCACGCGCGGACCTCGTCGTCGAATGCCAACAACCCCACATGGTCGCCAGACTCGCGCGCGATGTCCGCTAACACCAGTGCCGATGACAACGCGTACTCGAAGCGCGGCAGATCGTCCGCCAGCTGGGTCATGAGCCGCCCACAGTCGATCACGATCATCACCGTCTGCCCCTGCTCGACGGAGAACTCGCGCGAGATCAGCGTCTGCCGCTTCGCCGATGCTTTCCAGTCGATGAGCCGCGGATCGTCGCCCAGGGCGTACTCGCGAAGGCCCGCGAAACTCGTCCCCTCGCCACGCCGGCGCATCACCCGCACGCCCGCGTCTCGCAGCCAATGCTGCATGGCCAGCAGCCGATACCGCCGTACGTTCGCGATCGACGGCGCCACCAAGACATGCTCCTGCGGCCGCCAGCGATAGGTGCGCGCCATGAGCCCCAACGGCCCGCGCAGCCGTACCGCTATGCGGCCCAGCGGCCACTCCCCACGCTCTCGTCCCTGGAGATCGACCGCCAACGTGGCCGGCGTCGCGCGGCGCACCACGAACTCCTGTGGCATCGGCGTCTCGCGCCGCACACCCCGCGGCATCTCGTCATACACGGCTCCGTGCACCGCTCCCGGCCACTCGATCGTGATGCGGTACGTCGCGCGCACGACATCCCCCACGCCGATCGAAGGCGGTATGTCGCGCGTGACCTCGACCCGCCGGCGACTCGGCAGCGCCGCCACATCCGCCGTCGCGACCACCAGCACCAACGCCACCACACCGATGCCCGCGACCTGCGGCACCCCCAGCAGCATCGCCAGTACCCAGACCGGGGACAACAGCATGAACAGCCAGGCCAGACGGGCGGTCGGCAGTGGCATGAACTACCGGGTGACGGGTGACGGGTGACGGGTAACGGGTAACGGCACCTGCACGACCACTGTCATTGGTTTACCCACCTTCACTGCGGCGCGGGGACGCGCGACAGGATGCCCTGCAAGACGTCGTCCGCGCTCCGACCCTCGACCTCGAGCTCGGGCGCGACCACCACGCGGTGGCGCAGCACGGCGAGGGCGTAGTCCTTCACGTCATCGGGCGTCACGAAGTCGCGGCCTGCCAACAACGCCGCGCCTCGCGCGGCGCGAAACAGCATCACGCTGGCGCGTGGTGAGCCGCCAAGGGTCAGGCCAGTGTCCTCGCGAGTCGCACGCACGATGTCCGTCACGTACGCCTGCACTTCGGGTGCGACTTTCACCATGTCGACCGCCCCTCGCAGCGCGCGGCACCCCTCGGCGTCCAGCAACGGCGCGATCGGATGCTGCGTGAGCCGGTCGGGATCGAAGCCCGCGGCCTGTCGCGAGAGTATCTCCAGCTCGGACGCCCGGGTCGGATAGCCGACTTTGATCTTCAGGAGGAACCGGTCGAGCTGGGCCTCCGGCAACGGATATGTCCCCTCGTACTCCACCGGGTTCTGCGTCGCCAGCACGGTGAATAGCTCGCCAAGCGAGCGCCCCACCCCGTCGGTGGTCACCTGACGTTCCTGCATCGCCTCGAGCAAGGCTGCCTGCGTCTTGGCCGGTGCGCGGTTGATCTCGTCGGCGAGCAACAGGTCGGTGAACACGGGCCCGGGATGAAACTCGAACTCACGAGTCGTCGCTTGCAGGACGCTCACGCCAGTGATATCCGACGGCATGAGATCAGGCGTGAACTGGATCCGCCCGAATCGCGCGCCCAGGACCTCGGCGAGCGTGCGCACGAGCAATGTCTTGGCCGTCCCGGGAACGCCCTCGAGCAGGACGTGCCCGCGCGCGATGAACGCGACGAGCGTCTCCTCAATGACCTCGTCCTGTCCCACGATCCGTGATGCCACCGCATCCCGAATGCGCTGGAGTGTCAGCGCCAGGCGCTCGATCGCGTCGCGCGTCGCCGGGTCGGACACCGCCCAACTGGGCAGAGGCGACGGCGTTCCGGTCGAGCCCGGGCCCCCCGGCGATTCGACTGCGGGCGCCGCGGCCGAGCTGGGTGTGCCATCTGTTGGTGAGGGGAGCCCGGAGGCAGGAATGGGTGCGTCGGCCACGGCCGATCCTCAGTACGGTTTGGAGTGATGGTTGCGATCCCTGCTGCTCGGGAACGCCTTGTCGATCCGGTCGATGGCCGCGGCCACTTCCAGTAGCTCGCTCGCCTCGATGGTCGTACGCTCAGCCGCCTCGACGCGCTTCACGTCGGATGCAAGCCGAGGATGACTGGCCGCGACGGCGGTCAGAAATCGATCGTTCGCGTCCTCGATCCCCGGCCGGCCGGCAGCCCGTGACGACCAACCACCACGGTCATGCCGGCGCCTAAGTCCTCGCACGAGCCGAGTGACCGCTGTGCGCGTTGCATGGATCCGTTCATAGGCGAGCGCCAATGCATCGACGTGCTCGAGTGCCGACCGACGCTCGATACCGGGCATGCTGCGAGGTGGAAGCGCCCGTGCGCCCAGAGCCAGCATCAGCACGAGTCCCCCGATGAGGAGTTGCAAGATCGTGTGTCCGACCGGATGCGCACCGAGAAAGGCAATGGCAGTCGAAGACGGGTTCGCTTCGTCACCGGCGGATTGGTGGTACTCGTCGAACACGAGCGGTGGCCGGTGCCCATGTGATGCATACTCGATTGCCGCCACCAGCCGTGGCCCCACGCCCGCACGACAGACGCGCACGACGTCATTGCGCAATGCGTCCGGGTCCGACACCGCGACCACGCGCCCGCGACCGAGCGGGTATCCAACGACCGCTGGCAACGTGCCCCCCGAATCACCTGCCGACTCCTGTCCATCCCGCGTCACCGACAGAAAAACCGAGGTGTCGACGGGCAGGCGCTCATGACTCGATAAGACCGATAGCGAGTCGACGAGATAGTAGAGGTGCACGCCGGCACCGAGCCAGAGCAGAGTGTTCTGGAGCGTCTGAGGCCTGCACCTCGACGAATCGGCGACCGTCACTGCCAGCGACCCGCCCGCCGAGGAATGGCGCAGCACGAGCGAGTCAGTCAGCGGCCGATCCTCGACGACGTAGACGAGCCCAGCGCCGCGTCGGACCGCCTCCAGGAGGACGTGTACTTCGGCGGCCGTCATCCGCCTCGGTCCGCCGAACACCGCATACACGGCGTCGCTGTCCAGTGGTTCCCGGAATGGTGTCTCACGGCGGCTGGTCGGCCACCCGAGGCGGCTCGCAACCTCGTACAGACCCTTTGCACCAGCGGGCCCGGCGGACGTCGTCGTCAGCCGAAGATCCAGGTTGGCGCTGGGCGACTCCGGCGTGAAGAGGATCGCGATGACCATCACCCCGGCAAGAAGCGGCAACACGACCCGCGGCCGCAGCACCGTCGCGAGCCAGTCGTCCTGCGGCCCTCCCGGGCTCGCGGCCGCCAATGTGCCACCCGCGGCCGTGTTGGTCCCTCCGATGGGCGGTGTGGTCATGCCACGGGCGTCAACATGCCGCTGGCCAGCGCATAGAGTCGCTCGTAGCGCTCCTGGTCGCAGATCCCCAACCCATACACGACGACCTCGTACAGCCGCGCGAAGTCGCGGAAGCTGGGCACAAGGGCAGACGAGCGCCACCGCAGCTCACGCAGGTAGTCGCCCACCGTCTTGGAGGGATGCAACCGGAGATCTTCGCGCTGCGCGACGCTCTCCAACAGCGCCGCGTAGAGGGCGTGCGCGGCGTCGGTGTATCGATGCTCCGCTGCGAGCCGTTGCGCCTCGAGCCACGGGTCGCCCCTGCGCCGCAGGAACCGACGGGTTCCGCTTGCCGATCCCGCGAATTCCGCGGACCGGATGGCGATCACGATGCGCACAATGGCGAGCACCGCCAGGAGCGCGAGCACTGCGAGCGCGACGGGCCGTGTCGCCGATGACTTCGTGATCGCGCTCAGGACTCGACTGAGCTGCTCCCACAAGTAGAACATGAGGCGATCCCACAACGACGCGGCGATTGTCCGGTCGTATGCCCGCTGGGCGAACACGGCAGCAACGGTGTCGCGCGCGGCGGTGGTGGCGACCTGTTGGATCACGCGACCTGCGGCGCCGCGGAGGCCTCGAGCGCTCCAGCCATCACTTCGATGTCATACCCTTCTTTGCGGACGCGAAGGTCGTAGTACAGCAGCAGGAAGGGGATTTGAACGAACGGAAACAACGTGACGATCACGGTCGCCGATCCGATGCGATTCAGGATCGGATGGCCCATGAGCCTGAGCACTGCGCCGACGCCGAAGTACAAACCCAGATAGAACAGGTAGGCGAGACCAATGAGTCCCACGACGTGCGCACGCAGGCCTTTCGTGAGCTGCAAGGACCGGCGCAGCGACGCACGTGCCCCCACTTGCTCGAGGACGAGAACCGGCAGGGCAGCGACGAGCGCCGCCATCGTGTAGGCGAATATGCCGATGGCCAACACCACTGGGACAGCCACGATCGTCACGCGTGAGATCGCCGGTGGAAGGAGTTGCAACCCCAACGCTACAAAGACGACGCTCGGCAACGCCCAGCACAGTGCGGCGAGCAGGAAAACGCAGAGCTCCAATACGGAAAGGACGAGGACGGCGGGGAGGCGCTGCACCATGCCGCGCAGCGACGCCGGTAATTGGACGTCGCCGCCACCGTACGCGTCGGCCCCCGCCAGTGTGAGCGCGACCCCGAGTGTGGCGTGATACCAGACGACCGACAATGCGGTCCATGCGGTGATCGCGGCCAGTGACATTGGCGCGACTCGACCGGGCTGCCCGAAGGGGACGAGCGACGGGACGGCAACGGTCTGTACGGCGGCGAAGGGGACGTAAAACAGGGCCGTGAGCGCGACCAGCGGCCCGTAGTGGCGGCGGACCAGTCGCACGGAGGCGTCAAATATCTCGGTAGCCGAACGGGGCCGAGGGACGCCAGGACTCGACATCGGTTGGGTAGGCGACGCGGGAGAGGAGTTCAGAGACACGGAGCCGAACAACTTCGCACGCGCCGTGCGACTTGGCGAGCGCCGGGTGCTGGGCTACGCTCCGAACCGCGCCTCGCAGTAGTCCCACAGCCAGGAGCCCAGAAGATACCCGACCAGGCCGCACACCACGAAGAGCGCTACGATGCTGAGCCACAGCGGACGGACGCCGGCGACGGACAGGGGCATCCCCGGCGTCGAGGCACGCACGCGCAGGATGCGGTATGCGGTGGCGAGCGCGCCCGCGGGCAGCCCCCACCCGGCGACTCCGTAGCGCCATACGAAGGCGCGGCGTCCCGTCAAGCGCGTCCGCGCCCACCGCGCCTGCGAGTGGGCCAGCGCCTCGGCTACCGGCTTGGTTGTCATCACGCGACCGTCACCGTTCCCGTCACTGCTGTTCAACATCGTCTCCCGCCAGCTGACCTCACCGCAGCAACGCTTTGGCGATCGTCTGCAGCTGCATGTTGGACGTACCCTCGTAGATCGTCCCGATCTTCGCATCGCGATAGAACTTCTCGACCGGGTAGTCGGTGGTGTACCCGTAGCCGCCAAACAACTCGAGACAGACCGACGTCACACGCTCACACACCTGCGACGCAAAGAGCTTGGCCATGGCGCCTTCTCGCACGATATCCTGGCCCGCGTCCTTGAGTCGCGCGGCGTTGTAGACCATGAGTCGCGCTGCCTCGAGCTCGGTAGCCGCTTGGGCGAGCTGGAACTGCACACCCTGAAACTCCGACAGTGCCTTGCCGAACTGCTTACGCTCTTTGATGTACGAGGTGGCCGCGGCAAGCGCGCCACCCGCGACGCCGATCATCTGAGCGCCGATCCCGATGCGTCCCTCGTTCAGGGTCTCGATCGCGATCTTGTAGCCTTGCCCGACGGGCCCCAACACGTTCGTGGCGGGGACTTCACACGAGTCCAGAATCAACTCGACGGTGCTCGAGGCCCGGATCCCGAGCTTGTCCTCCTTCTTGCCGACTCGGAATCCGGGAAACCCTCGCTCAATGACGAACGCCGTGATGCCTTTATAACCGGCGTCAGGGTTGGCGTTGGCAAAGAGCACGAAGATGTCGGCCTCGGCCCCATTCGTGATCCACATCTTGCGTCCGTTGAGGACGTAGTGGTCGCCGGCGCGCACGGCGGTCGTCTGCATGCCAAACGCATCCGACCCCGAGCCCGTCTCCGACAAGGCGTACGCACCGACCGTATCGCCCGTCAGCCGCGGCAGATACCGCGCTTTGACGTCATCGCTCCCGTATCGCAGGATCGGGTAGTTGACGAGCGTGTTCTGCACATCGACCACGATCGCTGCCGACGCGTCGACCCGACTGACAGTCTCGACGGCAAGCGCCACCATCATGAGCGACCCACCCGAGCCGCCATACTGCTCCGGCACTTCGATCCCCATGAGGCCCAGGGAGTAGAAGTGTGGGATCAGTGTTGGGTCGATCCGGCCCGCACGCTCCATCTCCTTCACCCGCGGTCGCACTTCATGCTCCGCGAAATCGGCTATCGCATCGCGAAACAGGGACTCTTCGTCGGAGAGCGCGGTGAGCGGGCCTGGGCGGCTGTTCACAACGGCGGCGATCTCGGAGGACATGGGGGGGAATCTAACGGTGCCACTCGGGGGGTTATACAGCGGGGGTCTGGGGTTTGGGGTCTGGGGTTCGGGGTACCAGCAACAAAACCGAGGGCCACTCACTGTGCGCTGTGAGTGGCCCTCGTGTCGTTGTCGTTACCCCAGACCCCAAACCCCAGACCCGTCGTAGGCCCCTACTTCGCCCAATCTACCGACTGCACGGACGCGTCGATGCGGTCTTCGAGGACCGAGAGCGCAGCGGGCGGGAAGGGAGAACCCTCTTCGTGCGTGACCGTCTTGAGCTTTTCGCCCAGGCGGAACGTTGTCGTCGCGATCGGACTCGCGCTCAGACCCGGCGGATACTTGGGCGAGAGCGAGTCGTACCCAATGCGGCGAAACTCGGCCACGAGACCATCCACGGTCGAGCGCGGGAGATGGGCGTACCAACGACCGGCCTTGCTGACATTGGCCACACCGTCGTACACCACCTGGCCGTCTTCAAAGAATGAAAGCTTGTACTCCGCGCACTGGCCATGACAGGCCGATCGCTCGAGCGTGATCACCGGCTGCACGGGCGGATCACCCGCGGCAGTCCGGCCATTGGACCCCGTCGAGGCGTGATGCGCCTGCGCGTACGCCACGCCGGGCATCGCGAGTATCGCGACGCATGCGCACATGACCACTCCGCCCAGCAACCCGCCGGCGAGGGTCGCCATCCATCTCGCACCACGTACCATCCTGAGCTCTCCGAAGGCTCCGAGGACGGGGGGACCCACCGGTCCCCCTCCGTCATTCTGACGAAGACCCCGGGCTGGAGATAACGGCCGAGCCCGCATCGGCTTCCCGTGCCGGGCACGCATCCCCGCAGCGGCAGTCGGGCATCCCCCCGTCTCCGGCCTCGCCCCAGCAGGCGGAGCCGCCGTCAGCGGCAGGCGGCCGGGCAGGCGCGAGCCCAGCTCGGCTCAAGACGACCGCCGCCAGCATCTCATGGACCCCAAACGCCGGTGTGACCCGGAACCGCACCCCCGGGTGTGCCGCCGCTGCCTCCCCAATCATGCGCGGGATGTCCCGCGTCGAGTGCCGACCCGGCGACAGCATATAAGGAAACGCGATCACCTCGTCCGCCCCGGCCGCGACACAGTCCGCGAAGCCCCGGGCGATCGACGGCTCAGCCAACTCCATGTGCGCGTGCCGCACGATAACCCCGCCCCCCACCATGTCCTGCACCAGGTTGGTGACGCAGGCCAGCATGTCGTTGGCGGTGTCGAGCTTGGAGCCGTGGTCGATGAGGAGGAGGGAAAGCACGAAACGGCGGGATCAGGGGTCAGGGATCAGGGGTCAGGGGACCACAACGACCAACTTACCGGGGGTGTAGCGGTCGTTGCAGTTCCCGACCCCTGACCCCCGACCCCTGATCCCGCCCTTAAGCCCCCACCCCAATCGTCTGCAACGCCAACTCGACCTTGCCGAACGGCGCCGACACCTGCACTCCCTGCACCGAGGCGCGCACCCGTTCCAGCATCTCGCGGGCGATCGCGATACCTTCGGCCACGGCGTGCTCCTTGGAGCGGTCGTTGGCGCGACGCATGCGCTCGATCACACTGCGTCGGAACGGCCACACCGGGCACCTCGTTGGCCAGGAACTCCGCGTTTCGCACCGAGACCAGAGGCCAGATCCCCGCCACGATCGGGATGTGGACGTCCAGCGACATCTCGAGGAACCGTTCCAGTTGCGCCACGTCGAACACCGGCTGGGTCACCGCGAACTCGGCCCCCGCTTCCACCTTCCACTCGAACCGGCGAAGCTCGTGGGCGCGGTCCACGGCAGCGGGATTGACGCCGACGCCCGATGACGAAGCGTGTCGGCGCGCCGATCTCGTTGCCGCCGGGATCCAGGCCGTGATTGAGCCGCGACACGAGATTCGTGAGACCGATCGCGTCGATGTCGAAGACCGCCGTCGCGTCGGGATAGGGGCCCATCTTGGGTGGGTCGCCCGTCACGAGCAACAGATTCCGCAGCCCCATCGCGGACGCGCCGAGCAGATCGCTCAGCATCCCCAGGAGATTGCGGTCGCGGCAGCAATAGTGCGTCACGGTCTCGATCCCGACCTGTTGCTGAATGAGGATGCTGACGAGCACCGCGCTCATCCGGCTCTGCGCCCGGGGTCCGTCGGGCACGTTGACCGCGTCGACGCCGGCCCGGCGCAATGCGGTCACCTCCTGCACCATGCGCACGGGATCCACGCCACGCGGGGGCACGATTTCCACCGACGTCACGAATTCGCCAGCGGCCAGCTTCGCCGCCCACCTCGAGCGCTCGGCGAACGCGACGGGCGCCACGCCCGGCTGTGCGACGGAGATGCCGCCATCCGTGCCGGTTGCGGTGCGCGCATGCACGCGCGAGAGGCGCCCGCCGCCGGCAGATTGCAACACGGTCGCATGCGTCGTCGCGTCGGCGGCCCCGTCGGAGTCTGGCACCCCATGATGCCGGGGGGCGAGGGGACGCACGCCGGCCGCCATCGCGTGGATGTGCTCGGGCGTCGTCCCGCAGCATCCGCCGACGATCTTGGCGCCCGCTTGCACGAGGTGCCGAGCGTACGTCGCCATGTACTCGGGGCTCGCCATGTACATGCTGCGGCCGCCGACTTCGCGCGGCATTCCAGCATTCGGCTGAGCGGACAGCTTGCGCCGGGTCTCCGGGACCATGCGCTCGATCGCGTCGAGAATCGCTTGGGGACCCACGGAGCAATTGAGTCCAATGACATCGGCGCCGAATCGGTCGAGTGCGCGCGCGACCTCCTCGGGTGGCACGCCGTACGGCGTTCGGCCATCGACCCCGATCGTCATTTGCGCGATGACCGGCATTGCCGGATCGACGTCGCGGGCTGCACGAATGGCCTGCTCCATCTCGTCCAGATCGGCGAACGTCTCGATGACGAAGCAATCGGCGCCGCCGTCTGCCAGCGCCTGCATCTGCTCGCGAAACATCGCCCGCGCCTCGTCTCGGCTCGTGGGACCGTAGGGCTCGATCCGAATCCCGAGTGGACCGACGGCGCCCGCGACGAGCCGCCGGTCACCGGCCGCTGCGCGTGCGATCTGCGCCGCGCGTCGATTGAGCTCGACGACCTGCGATTCGAGGCCGTACTGTGTGAGCTTGACGCGGTTCGCGCCGAAGCTGTTGGTCTCCAACACCTCGGCGCCGGCGCGCGCGTAGGCATCATGCACCGCTCGCACCAGCTCGGGCGATCGGGCATTCAGCTCGTCGTAGCACTGGTTGATGAACACGCCCTTGGCATAGAGCATGGTCCCCATCGCGCCGTCGAAGACGATGACGCGCTCGGGGTCGACCAGCCGTGCTAGCAGGTCCGCGCGAACGCGCGACGCAAGCGTCGTCCCTACAGTCGATGCGCCAGTTCCGGGGGTAGTCCCGATCTGCGCGTCGGCGGGCGACGCTTGCGCCGCCTCTACAGAGGTCATGCGGCCGCCTCCACGCCCCCGGCTTCACCGCGCACCGCGTAGTACTTGGCGTCCGGGTGGTGCACGATGATCGCCGCGGTCGACTGCTCGGGCACGAGCTGTCCAGCACTGGTCAGCGACATGCCCAGGGCGTCCGCGACGGGTAGCAGGCGAAAGACCGTGGTGTGGTCGTCGAGATCGGGGCACGCGCCGTACCCCCACGAGTAGCGCTTCCCCTGCCGATGGGGCGAGCCCCCATTCGCGACGGATTCGACGATGCATCCATTCCGCGACCGCTTCAGCCGCCTCGACCGCCAGGCCGTGCACGTAGTACGCCTCCGTGTACTCGCCAGCATGCTGCAGCACGTCGAACCGCGCGGCAGCTGCATCGCCGACAGTCACGACCTGCAGCGCGACGACATCGACCTCGCCCGAATCCGACCGATCGGAAGTAGTCCGCGATGCACAGACCGCTCGCGACCGACCTGGCGGGGAAAGTGGAAGCGGGCGATCTCGCGCAGGGCGCCGCCGTCGCTCTCGTATGCCGCCGGATCGTAGACGACCAGGTCGTTGCCCTGCGACTGCACGGGGAACGCCCCGTAGACGGCTTGCGGCACGAGCCAGCGGTCGCGCGCGGCTTCGGCGCTGAGCCGGCGCGAGCGTCGGGCTGAACTCCTCCTGCACGGTGCGGTCGAATGCGGGCCCAGAGCCACGGCCGCCCCATTGCAGACGGAACAACTCGTCGAGGTCGAGGAGTGAGAGCACCTCGTCGAGCGGGATGTCGCGGAGGACGCGCGCGCCGAAGAAGGGGGCGCGGGGCACGGGGACGTCGGTGCGCACGCCGCTGCGTTCTCCGCCGGCGATGCCCGCGGCGACGTCCTTGCCGACGGTCGCGTGCAGGAACACGTCGCGCCGTGCGGCATCGATCGCGTCCGCGAGAACCCCCGCCCGACGGTCGGGATCCATGAGCTGGTCCATCATGGCCAGCCCTTCGAACGCGTCCTTGCAGTAGAACACACCCGCGGCGTACGGCACGCTCGCCGTCGACGAACAGCGCCCGCCGGCCAAAGCGACGGTTGATCGCGGCGCCGCCGATGAGGACCGGATATGCCAGTCCCCGCTTGTCGAGCTCCTGAACGCAGAGCGGCATCTGCTTCGACGTCGACACGAGTAGCGCCGACAGCCCGATCGCGTCGGCACCAACCTCTTCGGCTTTCTCGATGATCGTGTTGACCGGCACCTGCTTGCCGAGGTCGTACACCGTATAGCCGTTGTTCGCGAGAATCGTGTTGACGAGCGACTTCCCGATGTCGTGGACGTCGCCGTACACGGTCGCCAGAACGACCTTGCCCTTGGTGTAATCCGCCGACCGCTCGAGGAACTGCTCCAGATGCCGCACGGCGCGCTTCATGACTTCGGCGCTCTGCAGCACAAATGGCAGGATGAGCTCACCCGCGCCGAACTTGTCGCCCACCTCTTTCATCGCGGGCAGCAGCACGTCGTTGAGCACCCGAACCGGCTGCTCGCGAACGCCGGCTGCGTCCAGCAGCGCCTCGATGCCTTCTTTCTTGCGGTGCACGACCGCCCAGTGGATGCGCTGGTCCGCGGTCATGCCCGCCGTCGGATCGGCGGCGCCGTCGCCGGTCGCGCCGCGCCGGCTCTCGGTCCCCGCGCTGGCGAAGTGCTCGATGAAGCGCTGCAGCGCATCGGCCCTCCGGTTGAAGACCAGGTCGTCGGCCAGGGCGCGCTCGGTCGCATCGACTTCGGCGTACGGACGGATGTGGGCGGGATTGACGATCGCCGCGTCCAGTCCGGCGGAGACGCAGTGGTGCAGGAAGACCGAGTTGAGGACCGCGCGGGCCTCGCTCGTGAGGCCGAAGCTCACATTCGAGACGCCGAGGATCGTGAACACACCAGGGAGCTCGCGCTTGATCAGGCGGATCCCTTCGATCGTCTCAGTGGCCGAGTCGATCCACTCGGCCTCGCCGGTCGCGAGGGTGAAGGTGAGCGCGTCGAAGATGAGGTCGGACGAGGTCAGGCCGAACTCGTGGGTCGCGATGTCATGGATGCGGCGGGCGATCTCGAGCTTGCGGTCGCGGGTGCGAGCCATCCCTTGCTCATCGATCGTGAGCGCGACGACGGCTGCGCCATGCCGGCGAACGAGCGGCAGCACGTCCTCGATCCGCTTGCGGCCATTCTCCATGTTGATGGAGTTGACGATGCCGCGGCCCGGCAGGTGGGCGAGCGCGGCCGCGATGACGGACGGCTCGGTCGAGTCAATGACGAGCGGCGTGTCGACGCTCATCGACAGCAACTTCACGACACGCGCCATCTGCTCGGCTTCGTCCCCACGCTCCGTGAGCGCGACGCACACATCCAGCACATGCGCGCCCGATTCGGCTTGCTCGCGGGCGACCCGTACGATGCCATCGTAGTCATCCGCGAGCAGGAGCCGTTTGACCGCGCGCGAGCCCTGTGCGTTGACACGCTCACCGACGAGGAGCGGCGGTGGGTCCTGGTGCAGCGTGATGGCGCGCATCGCGCTCGAGACACGGGCGACACTCGTCGCACGCCGGCGATCCATGGCGACCGCGCGAGCGCCATTGCCCAGGGGGCGGATGGCCTGCACGACCGCCTGGAGGTGCTCGGGCGTGGTGCCACAACAGCCGCCGACGATGCGCACGCCGAAGTCGCGCACGAACTCGGAGAGCGCCGTAGCGAGTGGCGCCGGCTCGAGCGGATAGACCGCGTCGCCCGTCCCCGTGTTGAGCGGGAGTCCCGCATTGGGGATCACGGAGATGGGACGCGTCGCGTGTTCCGTCAGATAGCGGACTGGTTCCCGCATGTGCTCGGGCCCCGTCGAGCAGTTGAGGCCGACGATGTCGACGCGAAGCCCCTCGAGCGTCGTGAGCGCACTGGCGACATCGGTGCCGAGCAGCATGCGGCCGCTCGTGTCCAGCGTCACCTGTGCTTGCACGGGCACACGATGCCCGAGCTCGGCGAAGAGGCGCTCGAATCCCGCGATCGCCGCCTTCACCTCGAGAATGTCCTGCGCCGTTTCCACGAGGAGGACGTCGACGCCCCCTTCGACGAGCGCTTTGGCCTGGGCGTAGAAGTTGTCAGCGAGTGCGTCAAACGTGATGGCGCCGAGCACCGGGTCATCGCTCGACGGCAGCATCCCGGTTGGGCCGATCGAGCCTGCGACGAATCGCGGGTGGTCGCTCGAGGCGTGCGCGTCGCACGCGGCGCGCGCGAGCCGGGCCGCGGCGACATTGAGCTCGTGTATCCGGTCGCCGATGCCCCATTCGGCCAGCCGCCTCGGAGTGGATTGGAAGGTGCACGTTTCGACGACATCGCAGCCGACCGCGAGAAACGACTCATGGATGCCGCGGATGACGTCTGGCCGCGTCAGGACCAGATGGTCGTTACACCCCTCGAGCGACTTGCCGCCGAAATCGGCTGCCGAGAGGTGGTGGCGTTGGATGTTGGTTCCCATGGCGCCGTCGTAGATGAGGACGCGATCGGCGAGGGCTTCGAGATAGGCGGACGTCACGTCGGCTACACTGCGGGGGTCAGGGGACCACACACGAACGGATTCGGGACTCCGGAACTGCCACAACGAGCGCCAAACACAGCAACGGCTCAAAACAAAAACGCCCGGACGGTCATCCCGCCGGGCTCTGGCGGTTTAGCGGAATGTTTTACGTGGCCGCAAGTTGCCGTAAATCGCCACGAGTACAGTTGTGTCTCACAATCTAGCGCCGCGTCAGCCAGCACTCAACGGCGGATCGAAAGGCGGGGTCAGGGATCAGGGGAACAAACTGTAAGCCGGATCTACGTCACAATGCCTCTCGCGGGCAGTGAGTTCCCTGGTCCCTAGCCCCTGATCCCTGACCACGCCTTTTTGTCCTACCTCGGACTCGCCGCCTAGCGCTGTCTGATATCTGCCCTGGCAGCCTCTACCGTACGGGTGTACGCTGGGTTCGACGGCGTGGGCGGCGGGGGACCGAGTGACTCGGCTGGCGCCCGGAACGCTGGTGCCGAGCAAGCTCGGCTCCCGACCGCGCCGTCAATCGTCTGCTGTGTAGGAGTGGGGCGTGCCTCGCCCCGTGTCTCGCGTGGCCCTCCGTTCGGGGCTGCGATAAAGGCAAACCCGGCGAAAGCCGGCGACGCAAAGCTACGAGGCTACCGTGTGTGCCTGGTCGACGCGCACACCATGCCAGTCGAGCCGCCGAACAGTTCGAGGAGGGCCAATGCGAACGACAGCGAGTCGTCTGGCGTGGGTGCTGTGCGCGTTGCTGGCAGTTTCTGTCGCCGCGTGCGCGCAGCAGGGAGTGACGGATCCTCCAGTGGTGGTGACGCAGGTGAACGGCGGATGAAAACGGGTCTAGGGTTTGGGGTTTGGGGTCCGAGGTAACGACGACAACAGGGAGGGCCAGTCGCTGCGTACCGTGACTGGCCCTCGCGTTTTGTTGTAGTTACCCCAAACCCCAGACCCCAAACCCGCCGTTTTCGCTGCTACCTCGTTCTCTCCTCCGGACCGACATCGCCGTGCCCCCGCGATCGCGCCCGGGCCGTGACGGATTGGACCAGCGCGACGAGACGTTGACGTTCGAGCGGCAGAGTGAGATCTGCGAGCGTGAGGCGCTGCAGCGAAGCGGGCAGCGGCAGCGGCGCATCGTCGGTGCCGTGGTACAACACAATCGATCCCCCTGGAGCGAGCCCGTGGAGGCCAATGTCACGAGCGGATTGGATAGCCGTCGCTCGATCGACCACCACGACGAGCGGTGGGTCGCCGGCGGTCTGGACGGTGGCCTCGTGCAAACTATCTGCGAGTGTGACGCGATAGCCAGCGGCCGCGAGTGTTTGCGCAAGCCCCTCGAGCAAGGCGTGATCAGAGCCGATCAACACCGTACCAAACATGAGTACCTCGGATACCTCTTGCGGTCAGCATTGGAACTCACAGTGGCGATCATGTATCGAGACCTGCCTCGATACCCTCACGCCGCCGCTGGCCGCTGCCGCCACGGAGTATCTCCTAGCCGCCCCGCGCGAGCAAGCTCAGCAAATAACCGACAAACGGCTCGATGACGTACGCGAGCAGAATCCATGCGATGAGCGGCGACAGATCGAACATCGCGACCGGCGGGATGAGGCGGCGGATCGGGCGGATCATCCATTCGGTGAGGCTGAAGGCCCACCGCACCCACCCGGAGTAGCGCGAGAGATTGATCCACGACGTGACCACGCGGACGATGAGCGCGATCTCCAGCAAGAGGAAGGTCCACCGGATCAGCACGCGCGCCACGCCGTAGACGCCCAACGCCCCGGCGAGCTCACCGGCCATGCCCCGGATGTACGTCAGCACCTCGAGCAACACGATCCCACCAATCACCACGACGGCGAGCGCCCACCACGGCGCGCTGGAGGGCAAACCACCCGCGCGCACGACGCGCCGCTCGATGGGCGCGAGGAGGGGATCAACCGTGCTCCGGAAGAAGCGCGCGATCGGGCCGAAGGGACTGACACGTCGCGTGCGCACGAGCCAGTCGATGGCCAGGACCAGCGTGACCACGCCCGCGAGCGCGGCGAGCGTCGGTCGCAAGAACTCCAGGATCACGTCGAAGACGCCCAACGTTCCGCTCATTGCCTCCCCGTGGTCAACCTACGGCCCACCGACCAATCCCCCATGTGATTACGGTGACACCGAGCCCTGCTGCCCAGACGGGCAATGGAGCGGGTGGTGCACCCGCTGCCAACGGGATGATAGCAAAGGACGCTACTACGGGCAGCGCGATCGTCATGGCCGACAGCAAGATCCCTTCACGTCGCGCAGCGCGGCCAGCCCAGTACGCGAGGGGCGCGAAAAGCACGCAGAGCCACGCAACCATGATCCATTGGGCAAAGTGTGCCCATCGGCCAATGTCGGGGATGAAGAGCCGCCACGCTTGCCACACGCCGTCGCCGATCCGTCGGTGCAGCGCGGGCGGCGGCGCACCGCCGCGGTGCGCGACGTCGAACGCGGTCGAGCCGGTCGTGGTGATGGCGCGCACGACCATGGTGTCGACTGCGGAGGCACGTGCGGCAAACGCGTCCGTCACGATCCAGGACGGCGCGTGGAAGCCCAGCGCGTCTGATCGCCGGCGGATGCGAAAGATCAGATCGTCTCCTCCCCGGCCGAGCAGGAAGATCTCCTTTCGCCACTGATCGTGAACGTCGACGATTGGCGCCAGGGAGGGGCGAGTAGTCCCTGGCTGCATGGTGACGGCGATCACCGCGCCGTCGGCCAACAGCGAGTCACGCATGGCTTCGCTCGCGGAAGCGGACATGCGGCCGATGCCGATATCAACCCCGTTGAACGTCGCGTCGACCACGACGCCATCGAGCAGCGAGTAGCCGGGGAGGTCGGGCGCGACCTGTGGATAGTAGATGCTGTGCGGAAGCGCCGGCATCAGCGCCCACTGCACGAACGCGGCGACGATACAAACGACGAGCGCGGCGAGGCCGCTCAGCCGCCCGGCGAGGTGTCCCGGTGGTGTCAGCCATACGCGGCGCATGTCGACGGCGGCGACACCGATCACCGCGCCCGTGGTGTTGGCCACGATATCACCCAGATCCGAGTCGCGTCCCGGGACGACATAGAACTGCAGCGCCTCGATGGAGCTGGTCAGCAACAGCGCGAGTGTCCATGCGGTCCAGCGCCGCATCCCGCTCAGCCGCAGCCCGATGCCAAGCGGGACGAAAAGACCGATGTTGAGAAGGAAGTTGGCTGTGCCAGTGCTGCCGCAGAGGAGACACACATCGAAATGCGTGGGGAGACTATCCCCCAGCGGACGAAGGGTCAGCCGCGCAATGACGATCAGGCTGAGGATGGTCGTAGCAATACCGAGCGCCTTTTGTGGCGTCCGTGCTACATCTCGGGCCCAGCTTATCAGGTCAACCCCGGCGCGTGGTGGGTCCGAAACCACGTTGCGGCGTCTCGCAGTGGGCAAAACGACGGGGTATTGCTCGTGGGTAACCGGGTGGCATTATCTGGCATCGTAACTGCGAATGTATCTGCGCTGAAAGACCCACGGCTCACATTGTGTGATGTCCGTCACTAAGCTGTTGGGCGAGCCAGAACTCGACGAGTTGGCTTTCGTGACCCAAGCGCTCCGACATTTCTTTACCGTCGACGTGGAAGAGTACTTCCAGGTCAACGCATTCGACGAATTCATCACGCGCGAGAGCTGGCCGACGTATCCGAGCCGTGTGGCGGAGAACGTCGACCGGTTGCTCGACATGTTGGCGTGCCACCGCGTCACGGGCACGTTCTTCACGCTGGGCTGGATCGCCAAGCGACACCCGCGCGTGGTCAAGCGCATCGCGCAAGCTGGGCACGAGATCGCATCGCACGGCTGGTGGCATCGAAAAGTGACTGCGCTGACAGCATCCGAGTTCCGAGAGGATGTCCGGCTGTCGAAGGAGGTGCTGGAAGACATCACGGGCATTCGGGTGCTCGGATTCCGCGCCCCCAGCTTTTCGATCGTGCCGGGCCGGGAGTGGGCAATTGACGTGCTCATCGAAGAACAGTACGCGTATGACTCGAGCATGTTTCCGGTGCGCCGCCCCGAGTATGGATATCCTGATGCACCACCGATCGCACACGTCATCGAGCGGCCGGCTGGGCGGTTGTGCGAATTTCCGTTGGCCACGACGGTCTGGAACGGCGTGCGGATCCCGGCCGCGGGTGGCGGCTATCTGCGCCATTTCCCCTATCACGTGATTCAACGCGCCTTTCGCGAGCACACCGAGAACCGCCTGCCAGGAGTGTTCTACATCCATCCGTGGGAGCTCGACACCGAGCAGCCGCGTCTGCCAGTGCCGCTCATGACGCGAGTCCGACACTACCGCGGCATCCGAAACACGGCGGAGCGCGTGGAGCGTCTCTTGTCAGAATTCAGCTTCACCGCGTTGCGGGATGCGTTGCCGCCGACGGCCTCGTTGTGGAGCCTGCCGCCGCGACCCGACACGGCGGTCGTCCAGTGAGCTCGTCCGCGCCGCCCATCGCAGCCGGCGCCGGGAGCGTGTTATCGGCTCCGAGCGTCGTGAGTCCATCGGTTGCCACGTTCGAGGGTGATGGCCCCGACTGGGATGCATTCGTCCGGTCGCAACCAAGCAGCACACACTGTCACGTGTATGGATGGCGGGGTGTGATGGCCGACGTATTCGGGCACGAATGCGTGTACCTCGTCGCGCGCGATCGGTCGGGCCGGATCGAGGGTGTGTTGCCGATGGTACGCGTGAAGAGCCGGTTGTTCGGCCACTTCCTCGTGTCGATGCCTTTTCTCAACTATGGCGGCCCGCTCGGCAGTCCGCGCGCCGTCGCTGCCCTCGCGGGCGCTGCGGCCGAGCGTGCGGCGCGAGAGCGGGTATCGCTGCTGGAGCTCAGGTCTCGTGCGCCATGGTTTGGCGCGCCGACGAGTGGGTGGGTGGCGTCGACGCGCAAGGTCACCGTGGTGCTCGGATTGCCGTCCGTCGGCGGCGCGGCCGCGCTCTGGAAGCAGCTCGACGCCAAGTTGCGCAGCCAGGTGCGGCGACCCCAGAAGGAAGGGGTCGAGGTTCGATTCGGGGTCGATCAGCTCGAGCCGTTCTACGAGGTCTTTGCGCAGCACATGCGGGACCTGGGAACGCCTGCGCAACCACTTCGACTCTTCGAGGCCATCGCCACGGCGTTCCCCGACGACGTCTGGTTCGGGTGCGCATATCTGCAGGGCAGGCCGGTCGCGGCGGGGTGCGGATTCCGATGGCAATCGGAATTCGAGATGACGTGGGCGTCATCGCTCGTCGCGTACAAGCGCACATCGCCCAACATGCTCTTGTACTGGGCCTTCATGGAGCGTGCGTGCGAGCAGGGGCTAGCCGCGTTCAACTTCGGTCGCTGCACGAGCGGGAGCGGCCCGCACAAGTTCAAGCTGCAATGGGGCGCGCGCGACGAGCAGCTCTGGTGGTACGACTGGCGGGCGGCAGATGCGGTCGAGGGTGTCGGAAAGACGCCCTCGCCGGACGACGCGGCCTATGCCTGGGGCCCGCGGCTCTGGAAGCGGCTCCCACTGCCGCTCGCGACGGCTCTCGGTCCGCGTATTGTGAAGTACATTCCGTAGGGCACTGACTGCGGGATCAGGGTCGGGGAACGACCACCGCGACGACGAGAAGGGCGGCCTGAAGGCCGCCCCTACAGGTTGCTGCGGACGGTGTCAGATTCGAATTCCGCGACGCGCAACGCACAGGCCCGTATGGCTCTCCGGTATTTCGCCGTCCGTGCCGACATGTAGGGGCGGGCTTCAGCCCGCCCGCTAGTTGTCCGGTGCAGTTCAAGTACGCTGACCTGACCTCGTTGTTCAGGGCATCCATGCGCGTGCGCTACCTCCCCCCAGTTTCCTCGCCGACCTGCTTCCGCGCGTTGACGCGTGCGGCGGTGGAGGCGGCGTGGCCGGAAAACGGCGGCAAGGCGAGTGGTGCCGCGTCGGATCGGGTCGCCGCGGCGTTGCGGGAGCGTTTTGGAGCGACGGCGATCGCCCTCACGGACAGCGGCACGTCGGCGCTGGTGATCGCGCTGCGCGCGATGGTGCGAGAGGGTGGGGCGGTGGCACTCCCGGCGTATGGGTGCGTGGACCTGATTGCCGCGGCGATCCGCTCAGGCGCGCGGGTCCGGCTGTACGATGTCGATCCCGGCACCCTGGGGCCTGACTTCGATTCGATGCGGCGGACTCTGACGCGTGGAGTGGACGCGCTCGTCGTCACGCACCTGTACGGCTATCCCGTCGACATGGCCGCGGTGCGCGCCGTGACAGACGCGGCCGGTGTGCGGGTGATCGAGGATGCGGCGCAGCATGCAGGTGCCCGCTTGGGCGGTGTGGCAGTCGGGTCGAGCGGGCCGGTGACTGTGCTGAGCTTCGGTCGCGGCAAGGGGACGACGGGTGGTCGCGGCGGGGCGCTGTTCGCGACCAGGGCGGCGGACAAAGTTCTTGCGACGACGATCGAGGCGTGGGCGCGCGTAAATGGTGCACAGGCGCGCGCGAACGGGAACGGGGCGGCTCGCGGGGCGGAGGTAGCCGGGTGGCGCGATGTCGGCCAAACCGCGGCCCAGTGGGCGTTTGGCCGTCCGTGGCTGTACGCGATCCCGGCGTCGATTCCTATGTTGGGGCTTGGACAGACCGTGTATCGGCCGGCGGGCGAGCCGGGGCGCCTCTCGCGCGCGGCAGGCGCGTTGGTGGAGCGGGCGTTGGCGCGGGTCGACGCCGATCGCATCTGTCGGTCGCAGCGCGCGCGGTGGTATGCGGAGCGTCTCTCTGGCGTGTCGACGCTGGCGCTCGTGCGCTCGATCGCTGGCGCGGAGCCGGGCTACCTCCGTCTCCCCGTGTTGACGGCGGTCGCGAATGACCCCAATCGCATCCCCGCGCCCAAGCTCGGCATCGTGCGCACCTATCCACTGCCCCTTGGTGAAGAGCCTGCCGCCGCCGCCGTGCTGCAGGTCGGGGAGCCAGCGATGCCTGGCGCGCGCGCGATTTGCAGTCGGCTTTTCTCGTTGCCGACACACGCGGCGGTGACGGATGCCGACGCCGAGCGCATTGTGGAGTGGGCGACGGCAACATGATCTGCGGTCAGAGGGGTTTGTGGTGGCCCGTGACAGAGCCAGCCTGACGAGTCCGTGACCACTCTGCTCGAGAGTGCGGCCGCTGAACGCGTCGACGCGGGCCGGCGTGCGCGCCTGCGTGGAGTGTCCGTTGCCGCGCTTGTCGTGCTCTCGGCAGTCGGTGTCGGCCGGATCATCGCCACCTACTCCGTCTTCAGTCAAACGACTGATGAGCCAGCCCACGTGGCTCCCGGTATGGAATGGCTGCAGCGCGGCTCTTACACGCTCGAGGCCATTACCCCGCCGCTCGCTCGTGTCGCGGATGCGCTCGGCCCGTATCTCTCGGGGCGTCGCCTGGCACCGACGGGCGGTTTGTGGAAGCAGGGCGACGACATCCTGATGGCTCCGGGCCGTTACCAGCACGAGCTCGCGCTCGCGCGCCTGGGCGCGCTGCCGTTCTTCCTTCTTGCGGTGCTCGTGGTGTGGGATTGGACGCGCCGGCGGTACGGAGACCCGGCAGCGATCCTCGCGGCGGGACTGCTGACCACGACGCCTGCGGTGTTGGCGCATTCGGGGCTGGCCACGACGGATATGGCTGTGGCGGCGACGTGCGCGTTCGCGCTCGCGGCGATGACGAATTTTCTGGAGCGGCCCACGTCCCGCGGGGCTGCCGTGCTGGGTTTCGCCGCCGGGCTCGCAACGCTGTCAAAATTCACCGCCGTCTTGCTCTTGCCGGCATGTGCGGTCGCGCTCGTCCTGTGGCGATGGTTCCTCCTGCGACGACAGTCCAAGCCGCCGCACCCTTGGCACCAACTGCTCCCGCCTCGGCGGGCCCTTGGCGTTGTCGCTGTGAGCGCCGTGCTGACCGTGTGGGCGGGATATCGCTTCTCTCTCGGTTCGATAACCGACGACACTGCCCGCCCGCACACATCGATCGACCGGCTGGTTGGCTCGAGCGGCCGACTCCACAATGTCGCGTACACCGTGGCGGAGTCGTTCGTCGTCCCGGCTCCCGCATTTTTTCACGGACTGGCCGAAGTGTCGAACAAGAACGCGAGGGGGCACGAAGGCTATTTGTTGGGCCACACTCGGCAGACCGGCTGGTGGTACTACTTTCCGGTCGCGCTGGGAGTGAAGACGCCACTCCCATTCTTGCTTCTCGTTGCCATCGGCGCCGTCTACCTGCTCAGAGAGGCGCGGCGCGAGCTCGACTGGGTCGTCGCCGCACCCGTGATCGCTGCGGGGGCGATCCTGCTGGTCTATCTGCCGAGCCACGTCAACATCGGGCTGCGATACATCCTCCCGATCTACCCCCCACTCGCGATCGTGGCCGGCGTCGGGGCCTGGCGCTTGTGGAGCGAGGGCAAGTCGAAAGCAGTGGCTGCAGCGGTGGTCATGCTGCTCACCTGGCAGGTGGTCGCGTCAGTTCGCGCGCACCCCGACTATCTCGCGTACTTCAACGAGCTGGCGAGCCGGCATCCGGAGGACGTCCTGGTCGACAGCGATCTGGATTGGGGCCAGGACCTCTGGCGGTTGTCGACCGTTCTGCGAGAGCAGCACATCGATTCTGTCTCTCTGGTGTATGCCGGATCGCCGCAACTCGATCTGACCCAGTTCGGGCTGCCGCCGTTTCGTCTACTCAAGCCGTACGAGCACGCAAACGGGTGGGTGGCTATCAGCTTACTGCGGCTCAAGGCCGGTGGACTCGGGTTTCCTCCCGATGCCTACGCCTGGCTTGATGCGTATCAGCCCCACTCGCGGGTGGGGCGATCCATTTGGCTCTATCACTTGCCCCCAGACACGAATCGCTGAGGACTGTATCTCATGGGGCGATGGCAAGCCAACGGCTGCATTGGGCGAGGCCTCGCGTACACTCGGCAGATTATGAGTGGGCGCCGGCGTGTCGACGACTAGCGCGTCAGCTTGAAGAGAATGGCCCAGGGCGTCTCAGCGACGACGGGGAATTCACGTCGCATGTCGGTCTCGAACGTCGGACGCTTGGCGAGTGCTCGCCGCTCGACAATGAAGTAGCGCGCGCCGCGGCGCATCAGGGCATGCACCTCCGGTAGTGTATGGTCCTGCACGCAAGGGCTGAACCCTTTGTGGTCCGTCCAATAGAAGTACCATGGATGCTCGTACGCAGACTCCGTCGGTGAGATGCAGTCGCCGCCGCTCGAGACGATCAGCACACCAGGCGGCATGAGCGGCGCGAACATGCGAGCGGTTTGGTATTCGGGGACCGACCGGCTCGTCGAGTGGCGCTCGGCGTAGGTGATCCTGGCGGTGGACAAGAGTGCGACTAGTACCAGAGAGGCGAGCGCACCTGTTGCCAGTGCCTTCGCCATGAGCGGACGGCGGTTGCGTGAGGGACGAGGCATTATTGTCACCAGGGCGCCTCCTGCTGCAGCCGCAATCAGAACTGCGGTCCCCGCTGCTTCGACGACGTGGTTCGCAACGACGAACGCGATCGTTGCGCACAGCGCGACGGCGCCTGCCATGCGACGACTTCTGGAGTCGAGGTCCTGGAAACGCAGTGCCAAGACCGCACCTGTCCACCCGACCAGCAAGGCCACGGGTGGAACTGAAACAATGTGATAGTACGTTCCCCAAGCGAACGCACTAGTGCCGGCAATGACGAGATAGTAGACGAAGACGGCACCATACCAGAACAGACCGTAACCCACATCGGACGGCCGCGGCCCGATGGCGATTGCCAGAGCTACCGCCAGCACACCCGCTAGCGTCCAAACGAAATGGACGTCGATGCCGATGATTGCCGGGATATAGGACGGGTCGGTGAACGTGGTCAGCCCGACGAAGTGGTGATGGTTGGAGACGCCCAACGAGTTGCCATAGGCGAGCCAGAACTCGCGGGCGTGTGCGTACCACAATGCAGGGGGCAGGATTGCGGCCAGCGCGAAGGCCCACAAGCGGGCACTCTTCAGGATCGCTGGCCCTCGGCGCCACAGCGCGAGCATGGCAAACGCCAGTCCCACGTGGGCTGCGGGAGCCTTGGCGAGTATTGCGAACGAAGTGAGTACAAGCGCAGTCCAATACCAACGCCAGCGATTCTCCTGCAGCCAACGGACGAAGGCGTACATCGCGCCCACGTAGCCAAGTAGCATGAACGGCTCTGGCTGGATCGTGGTCGCGAGTCGGACGGCGATCGGGTTGAGCGCAAAGAACACACCGGCAGCAATCGCTCCGGGTGGCGGAAGCAGATAGGCGGCGAGTCGCGTGAAGAGAAACAACGTGAGCAGCGCTGCCACGTAGGACAGCACTCGACCGATTTGCTCGTGAAACCCCACGATCTTATAGCCGACCGCGATCAGGTACGGGTAGATCGGAAACTCCATCTCCACGTATCCCGGACCATCGCCGCGCCAGTCTATCCGGGGCGACCGAATGTCCATGCCCTCGCGGGCAAAGTTGCGAGCGATCGCGGCTACGTCTGTCTCTCGCCAGATCTCCCAATCTCGTCCATCCAAGGGATGCCAGAGATTCACTGCGTTTACGGCGGCTCCGAGCAGGAGGATGGAGATGAGTGCTCGCCAGGAGAGGCGGCCACGGCCGATTCCGCGAGGTGGCGCCGAGCGGAGTGGCCGGGCCGCCGGTTCAACTGGTGTGGCGGCAGCGGCAGTCACGGCTTGGCCCCGGCCGAAAGCGTCGCTCGCGGTGCCCGGGCGCTCAGATCATACAGTCGTGCCCACGCCCCCGTTGCGACGATCGAGTCTCGTGGTTGTCCAATCGTCGACACGTAGTCGGCGAATGATGCTGGTGATTCGAACTGCGACCCCCACATGTAATGCGAGGCTATGATCCACACGCGGGCGTAACCGCGGTACGCGTCCAAACGCGATCGAGCACAGCTGCCGGTATCCACTCTTGTCAGAGGGATACCGTAACGGTCAGCGTAGAATTGAAACGGGACCTCCGCATTGCAGTAAACGTAGATGATGTCACCCGGCTGGCGTGCAACGGCGAGCTGCGCGACAACAGGGCGGAGATCCTCGTATACGCCTGTCGGATTGCGGGCAAACGACACGATCGGGGACACCAGCAGTGCCGAAAAGGCTGCGATTGTCAGCGCAGAGCCGAGTTTCCACGCGTCTCGGGCGAGACTGATCGCCGACGCGATCGCAAGCACGATGAGCGGGGCAAGGAACAGCGCGAGGCGACCCTCTAACGGGTAGGCGTGTAGAGCCGACGCCCCAAGCGCAAAGATCAATGGTAGAACCGCGGCAAGGCCCGCGGCACGGGATCGTCTGAGTAAGACCACGGCCCCGATCGCCCCAATCACTGCAACGAGCAGCGGCAGCGGCACCGCGACAAATTCAGCGACGAGGTCGCGGGCGAGCCGAGCGAGCCAGGTTGCATCGTGAAACGATCGAGGGCGAATGGGGAAGAACCCTGCGGCCCAGTACTAATGCATGCCCGCGATGAGCGATGAATCCGTCCGGCGTCGAACGTCGAGAATAGCGGCTCCTGCGCTTACGCCCCACGCTGCACCGAGGGTGAGCAAGCGCCATCGGTCGTCGCGCCGCTCGTGCCATCCGTGAACCACGGCGACAGCAGCTGTTGCGGCGAGCCCAAATACGGCCGTAAACGAGAGCCAAGGCGCGATCAATCCCCCGAGGGCAAGGGCGCCCCAACGAGTGCGGCTCGGGTGGTCGGCAACTAACACTATCGCTGCTAGTACGAGCACTACAGCCATGAAGACATCAAACGCGTACGGTTTGACCTCCGCAGAGTAGTACACAAGCGGCGGTGCCACCGCGAAGAGCGCGACCGCTCCCACTGCGACCTCGGGAACCAAAAACTTTGCGAGTCGGGCAAACAGTACCAGAGCAGCCAGGCCGGCCAGGAGTGGCCAGAACCGGAGCGCAAGCTCGCTCGGTCCGAACATCGTCACGCTCAATCGCTCGAGCTCCACGAACCCGAGTGGTGCCATCTGCCAATAGTCCAAAGGATCGTGGGCGAGTTGAGTCGCGGAGTGCCGCACGAAGCTCTCGCTCAGGAATGCCTCGTCAAGCCAGAGGGAACGATCGCCGAAGTACTGCACCAAGCGCAGCACGATCCCAACTGTGACGGCCACGCCAATGAGACGCGACTGGTCGATCCATGGCCGTAGCCCGTTGGTTTGTGCCAACGGCCCCGATGTACGGGGGATCGCGATTGGAGGGTGCTCGTCCAGTACGTGCTTCGAGCCGGCAGGCAACGGTTGACCGCTGCCGATCTCACCTGGCATTTGGTACCGCGCCGTCCCGAGAGCGGTAGCGCATTCTCAGACGCAGCAGATCAATGCCGGACCGAACGAAATCGAAGAATTTTACCTTTGAACCGCTCACGTCGCGCCATTCCCGAAGCGGGAGTTCTACGACCTCGTGTTCGGCATCAATGCCACAAAGACACTGCAACCGCGCGAGCATCTCCACGTCAAACGACCAGCGCGAGAGAAACGGAGATTCGAGCACGCGAGCCAGCGCAGAATCGACTCGGAAGAGCTTCGCCCCGCACTGGGTGTCGTAGACTGGAAGCCGCAGCGTGAGGGACGCAGCGGTTGCGAACACGCGTCCGGCGTAGTGCCGACGCGCGCGTCGGTCGATGGACCTGCCGAGGAGCCGGACGCGCGCGCCAATGATCCAACGAAACTGGGGCGACGTCTCCATCACGGCCAGGAAGTCCTGCACGGCATGCAGTGGTGTGGCTAGGTCGGCATCCCAGAAGCCGGTGTAGCGGTACCCCGCGCGGACACATTCGAGCATGCCCGCTCGCACCGTCTCGCCTTTCCCCTGATTTCGCGGCTGCCGGAGCAGCGCGACGCGAGGTGCGAGCTCGGCGCTCAGTGATTCGATGAGTGCGACCGTTCCGTCCGTGCTGCCGTCATCGACGAACAGGAGATCCACGTCGGTCTGGGCCGTGATGAACGCCCGGATGCGCGGGGTGTCGAGTCGCGCGGCTTCGTTGTAGCAGGGGATGACGATACAGGTGCGCTCACCCAATGGTGACGGCGTGGCACGATCGGGTCCGGCCACTGCGTGACCGTCGGTCATGACCTCTTGGGCCTCTCCACTCCTGGAATGCAGGGGCGCTGCTCGGCGGGGTGGCGCTCGTGCACCAGGTACGCGACTGCGGAATCGCTGGGTGCGCCAGGCCGCTCGAGGGCTTCGGTCGCCAATCCGGAATCAGAGTCGATTCTTATCAAAGGCCAGCCGTTGTTGGCGAGGTGTGCCACGACGAGTCCCGAGTAGGAACACAACGGGCTCGACGCATCGCGGGGTGACGCACTGAGGTAGCCCCGTGCCTCGATGACCTGAAGGAAGTTGTATGTGTAAATGGCAAATCGGGGCGCACGGGGATCCAGGTATGCGGCCCGGTCCATGGGGAAGACGTACTCAATATCCGGGCGCTGTTGGTAGTGCAGGATCGGCATGAAGTTGAGGAGGCTGGGCACGATGACGACGGCGTGCGGAGGTACCACCTTCTCGAGGCGAAGACCAGGGCGTTCGCCTGGATTGGCACTGTAGCCGGCCCAGATAGGGTATACGGCGAGCAGGGCAAACACGCTGGCCCAGACGGCCCGGAAGCGACGGTTCGATGGGGCGCGTGAGGCAGCGCTCTCGATATCATCGAACGCCGCGGTCGTGAGCTCCATCCCGTGTGCGAGGATGATGCTGATCCCGACCGCGGATGGCAGCATATACCGATCGACGAAGATCGGCATCACCGCGTGCGACAGGAGGAACGCAGCGAAGGGCACACATACGATCGACGTGGCGACCACCAGCAACGGATCGTTCCTAGCCGCCGCGCGGAAACCACCCGCCCGGACGATCACAGACCCGAGTACCGCCAGCAGGATGACGAGCATGAGCAGACCACTGCTTTGCTTCAGGAGGTCACTCGTTGTTCCGCCGGTGTGTAGGAAGCGGAAGGGGAGCCAGCTGATGCCTGCTGCTGCAACCGCAATGCCGATGGCGGCGACGATGCGTTTTCGGTGCCCCGCGTCTACGATCCGACCCACTGTGGGACCACGCGTCGTGGCGAAGAAACCGCCGAGGGCAGACAGCAGGACGACCAGGATGACGACAATGGGCAGCCGGCGCATCGCGACGCCAAAGACTTCCATCAGGGCGCCCGGCGTCGGCGCCGTAAGCCACCCCTGGGGACGCGCCAGGTCAGCGGCACGTCGCAGGGACGGCAGCCACGGAATGAAGGTGGCCCACCCCGCAAGGATCGCGGCATAGCTCGCCGGACGCCATCGACCGGCGCAGCGATCCGCGATGACCCAGGCGGCCAGGATCGCCGCGCTGTACATCGCCCCGTACACGTGTGTGTATACGAGCGCGGCGTGCGTCGCGAAGATCGCGGCCAGCAGCTTCCACGACGTTCGCTCGGGCGTGAGAACGGCACGAGCGTACAAGTACGTCGCGAGCGCGACGAGGGCGGTGAGGAATCCGTAGAAGCGGGCTTCGGAGACGTGGTACAGCACGAGCGCCGACAGTGGGAACGCGACCAACGCGCCAACAGCGGTGGCCTGGAGCGAGTATCGGCGACGGAGTGTCAGCCAGACGAGGACGAGGGCGACGATCATCATCGCGCAGGAGGGCGCACGGAGCGCGAGCTCACTCTGGCCGGCTGCGCGCGCCCAGAGCCAGAGGAGTGTGTGGTAGAGCGGTGGCGCGCTTTCGCCGCCTGCGGCGATCGTGCCGATCATGTGTGAGAGCGACGGGTCCGCCACGAGGTTCGCGGAATTGACCTCGTCGTACCAGAAGAATTTTTTTCCGGACGTGAGCACCGAGCAGACTGCCAGCGACGTGGCGGTGATGCCGAGCAACGCCCAGTCACCCCGACTCCATTGGTCACGAGTCGGAGGAACCATCTCGTCGTGTGCAGCTTGTGGCGGGGTGGGCATGCTGACGTCAATTGGCCGTGATTCCAGCCACTTGCAAGGTCTGTTGCAAGATGCCGGCCCGCGTCCAAAGCGTGGATCACACCTGTGGGGCTGCGCGGCCGCCCCTTACCAATTCATCAAACGACGCTATGTGTTTGCCGATGGTCACGCGACACGCAGCCGCGCACCAGCACCGAGGAAGCGGCGTGGTGCGCTCGCCTGGCGTACAGCTTCTAGCCGGCAAGGCCCGAGACCTGCAGCCAACGGCACTCGTGAAACGGTGTTCTCACTGACGATGTCTCCTGCGTCACCGCGTCCGCTGCGCGTGCTTTTTCTGTGCACCGGAAATGCTGTTCGCAGCCAGATGGCTGAGGCGCTGCTCAACTACAAGGGGCGAGGGCGATTTCGGGCTGAGAGTGCCGGATCGACGCCGACGGCGTGCGTTCATCCGCGTACAGTCGAGACGTTGCGCCAAGGGGGCATCGACTGGGAAGGCCGAACGCCGCGAGCCGTGAAGGGGCTCGAGGGCGAATGCTGGGATCTCGTGATAACGGTGTGCGATCGAGCAATGGAATGCTGCCCAGTGTTTGCTGGTCACGCGGTGATCGCGCATTGGGGCATGGACGCGCCGGTGGATGTACAGGGGCCGGAAGACGAGCAGCAGCGAGCTTTTCAGGCCGCATTGGCAACGCTCTCGCACCGGATAGACCGGTTGGTCGGATTGCCGATCGAGGGACTTGATCGTTCCGTCCTCGCGGAGCATTTGCAAGTGATCGGCACCGAGGAAGAGGGTTAGTCTCGGTCGCTCGAACCTGACCGCCAACCCTCCCCCGGGGGCGCGCAATCATCGGCCCTCGCATCGTGGCGACTATTCGTCGGTTGTAGCGCTAGCGCCACAACTGCAATGAAATAGGCTAGGTCAGATCGCCCGCGCCGATCGTCGCGCTCCTTGGCTAACCGTGCACGGGTCGACTCGACAAGACGCGGTGCACGTCGGCCATATCAACAGGCAAGCGCTTTGCTGTATGTTACATTCTCGTAACTGCGAGTTCAGCTATAGTCCGCGCCAAACGGGACGTAAGCCGCAGGCATAAAAAGGCTTAGGTCTCTCTTCAGTTTCGTAACGAAGTGATGTTGCGCTTCGGGCAACGTAACGGCTACGGCGTCCCATGCTGACAAAGCGACGAAAGACGAGACGTCAACTTGATGTCCAGCATCAAGTGTCAGCAGCACGCGTGTACTGGATTACCGGATTGTCGGGCGCTGGCAAGACGACCGTTGGACGCGAGTTGGTGAAGCGCCTGCATGCGGCTGGTCGCCCAGTCATTTTCCTCGACGGCGATGCGTTGCGCGCGGCGATCGCGGAAGATCTCGGCCACACTGCTGCCAACCGCCGTCGATCGGCAATGCGCAACGCGCGGCTGTGCCACTTGCTTGCTGCACAGGGTACGGACGTCGTGTGCGCCACGATCTCGCTGTTGCACGAGGTCCAGCGGTGGAATCGGGAGAACATCCCCGGCTATCGGGAGATCTACCTTCAGGTCCCGATGGAGGAGTTGCGGCGTCGGGATAGCAAGGGCATCTACGCCCGGGCCGAGTGTGGCGATGCGCGTGACGTCGTTGGTCTTGACGTGCCCGCGGAGGCTCCGGAGGCGCCCGATCTGGTCCTCGACAATTATGGGGCGCTCGACGTTGTGACGGCGGTCGAGCGCATCTTGGCGGTATGCGGCACGCCGAATGGCAAGCGTGCTGGAACGCCCCTGACGCGTGTCGTCGCGTTCAAAACGAAGGCAGAGTCGTTGGAAGCGCTGGCGCCCGTGCTGCGGAATGGGCGGGTCCTGCCACAAGTCCGATTCTCCGTTGCCGCCTGGCGCTCGGACGCCGCTGGCGTGTTGGCTTCGATCAATGCGGCGCCGTGGGGTTCGGGTTCCGTCATCGTGCGGAGCAGTGCACGGAGCGAGGACGGCGCCACGAGCTCTCAAGCCGGGAAGTACGATTCCCAACTCGGCGTCGCCGGCATCGAGGCAGTGGCACAGGCCATCGACCGGGTGGTTGCCTCGTTCGCAGACGAGGGCGATGACGACGACCAGATCTTCGTGCAGCCGATGCTCGACCGCGTCGCCATGGCCGGAGTGGCCTTCTCCCGCAATCCCAGTGGTGGCGCCTATTTCGTCATCAATTACGACGACCGTTCCGGGCTCACGGATCGCGTGACGGCCGGCGTCGGGTACAATCTCGAAACTTTTTTCTGTCTCAAATCGCGTCCGGAGGCGTGCCCGGCTTCGCTGGTGCCGGTGATCGCGCTCGTGACCGAGCTCGAGAGTCTCCTAGCGTGCGACGCGATCGACGTGGAATTTGCGATCGGCGAAGACGGGCAGTTGTACCTGCTCCAAGTCCGCCCGCTCCTCGTGGACCGCCGGGGACAGGTGGCCGACAAGGAGATCGACGCCGCAGTCGCCGATGTCGCGCGCAAAGTCGAGCTCCTCAGCCGCCCGCACCCGTACCTGCACGGCAGCCGGACGATATTCGGGGTCATGCCGGACTGGAACCCTGCCGAAATCGTCGGAGTGCGGCCCTATCCCCTCTCGTTGTCGCTCTATCGCGAGCTGATCACCGACGCGATCTGGGCGTATCAGCGTGACAACTACGGGTACAAGAACCTTCGCAGTTTCCCGTTGCTGGTGAGTTTTCACGGACTGCCGTACATCAATGTGCGTGTGAGCTTCAACTCGTTCATCCCACACGACGTCCCCGACGATCTCGCCGGCCGGCTGGCGAACTACTACATCGACCGACTCCTTGCCGAGCCGCATCTCCACGACAAGGTCGAATTCGAGATCATCTTTTCCTGCTACACGCTCGATTTGCCGAAGCGAATCGCGACGCTCGCCGAGCACGGGTTCTCTTCGGACGACGTGGCCGAGCTCTCGACCGCTTTGCGGCGTCTCACCAATCGGATCATACACGGCGACACCGCACTGTGGCGGCGGGATCGCGCCAAGATCGACCTATTGGCACAGCGTCTTCCGGTGATCTGCAACGCCGACATCGACAAGGTCGGCCGCATCTACTGGCTGATCGAAGACTGCAAGCGATACGGCACGCTACCCTTTGCGGGTCTCGCGCGGGCGGGTTTCGTCGCGGTCCAGCTGCTCCAATCGTTCGTCGACGTGGGCGTTTTTAGTGCCGATGAACGTGCGACATTCATGGCGAGCGTCGATACCGTCGGATCGCGGATCGGGCACGACTTTGCGCGTCTTCCCAAGGCGGACTTCCTCGCGCGCTATGGCCACCTCCGGCCGGGCACGTACGACATCCTATCTCCCCGCTACGACGAGGCACCCGACCTCTATTTCGACTGGTCGAGCGCGCGACCGACGTCGCCCCCGCCGCCTCGTTTCGCCCTGTCGATCGAGCAGCTGCGCCGCATCGAGCACCTGCTCAAGGAGCACGAGCTCGACATCGACGTCTTGAGCCTGATCGAGTTCATCAAGGCCGGCATCGAGGGTCGCGAATACGCGAAGTTCGTCTTCACGCGCAGTCTGAGCGACGCGCTGACGTTGATCAGGCGGCTGGGCGAGGATCATGGTCTGTCGGCGGAGGATTGCGCGTTTCTGAGTTACGATGCCATCCGCACGCTCTATAGCGAGAGTTGCTCGGTGCGAGAGGCGTTGCTGGAGAGCGTCGCCCACGGCCGGGAGCGGCACGCGCTCACACGAAGTCTGGTACTGCCGCCCCTCATCGCGTCGGCAGAGGATGTGTTTGCCTTTCACCTGCCGCCGAGTCAGCCCAATTTCATTACGCGCAAGAGCGTTACCGCGCCGGTGGCGTCGCTCAGCGACCCTCCCGAAAGCTTCGCCGGACGCATTCTGTTCTTGCCGAGTGCAGATCCGGGCTTCGACTGGATCTTCACGCGTGGCATCAGCGGATTCGTCACGCAATTCGGCGGCGCCAACTCACATATGGCGATCCGCGCCAGTGAGCTCGGCATCCCTGCGGTGATCGGGGCCGGTGAGGCCATGTATCAGCCGTGGAGTGTCGCGCACACGCTGTGTCTGGACTGCACGAGCCAGAGGGTTTTGGTCATCGCATGAAGGCCGTGGCCGTCACCCAGCGGGTAACGATCGTTCCAGCCTATGGCGAGCGCCGTGACTCTTTGGATCAAGCATGGACGAGGTTCTTGGCTGCCTGCGGACTGCTTCCCGTGTTGCTCCCGAATGTCACCGAGGTGGCGCTGGCCATGTGCGAGAGGGCGGGCATCGGCGGGTTGTTGTTGACCGGAGGTAACGACCTGGCGGTGCTTGGCGGCGATGCCCCGGAACGCGACGCCGTGGAAAGTGCCCTGCTCGATCTGGCCGAGCAGCGTCGCCTGCCGGTCTTGGGTGTCTGTCGCGGTATGCAAGTGATTCAGCAGCGGTTCGCGGTTCAACTACGGCGCATCGAAGGGCATGTGGCGCAACGTCAGGTGATCCGAGTCGACGGCGACTCACGAGAGGTCAACAGCTACCATTGCTTTGGCGCAGTTGACTCGAAACCGCCGCTCAATGTCTGGGCGGTCGCGGACGACGGCGTCGTCAAGGCGATCCGACATTCGACCCGACCCGTGACCGGGATCATGTGGCACCCGGAGCGCGTGGTCCCGTTCGCGCCGGCGGACGTGCAGCTCGTCCGACAGGTGTTCGGAGTCACATGATCCGCGCCGTGATCCTCGCGGCCGGCCGCGGCAGCCGCATGGGCCATCTGTGTGATGACCGTCCCAAGTGCCTGGTCGAGCTCGGAGGCAAACGGTTGATCGAACGCCAGATCGCTGCGCTGCGGCGCGGTGGCGTAGACGAGATTGGCGTTGTCCGCGGCTACCGCGCAGAGATGATCACCAGTCCGAGTCTTTCCTATTTCGCCAACGACCAATGGGCCGAAACGAACATGGTGATGTCACTGGCCACGGCCGCTCGCTGGCTGCGGTCAGGGCCGGTCATCGTGAGCTACGCGGACATTTTCTATCGTAGCGAGCTGGTACGCAGCCTGGTCGCGGCTCACGGGCGACTGGTCGTCACGTACGACCGAGACTGGCGCCGGCTGTGGACGCGTCGTTTCGCCGATCCTTTGGCCGATGCCGAAACTTTTCGGACCGACGGCGAAGGCCGGTTGCTGGAGATCGGCGGCAAGACGTCGCGCATCGAGGAGATTGAGGGGCAGTACATGGGCCTCTTGAAATTCACTCCACCAGCGTGGAGTGCGGTCGAGGGCTTGCTTGGTGTGCTCGAGACGCCGATTCGCGATCGGCTCGATCTGACAGGACTGCTGCGCCGGCTGCTGGCGGCACGCGAGCTCCCAATAGGGGCGCTTTCCACCGATGGTCAATGGGGCGAAATCGACAATCCGGAAGACGTAGCGTTGTACCAGCGCATGGTCACTGCAGGCGAGCTCCGCCTCGAGGAGACGTCTGACAGTGAGGTGATGCCACAATAATGGCGATGCGTTCCGAGCCCACCGTGACAACTTCCGACCAGAGGGGTTGCCAGTGTCAGTAACGATGAAACACGGCGATTTCACGCAGGTAGCCGGCGATTACGCCCGGTTTCGGCCGAGTTACGCGCCCCAGGTCGCGACTGCCATCCTCCGTTACGTCGGGCGGGACCCAGCCAGCATCAATGCGGCCGACATCGGCGCCGGAACCGGCATTTGGACGCGGATGCTCGCAGCGCAGGGTCTGCATTCCATCGTCGCCGTGGAACCAAATGCCAACATGCGTGCGCAAGGGATCGAGACCTCGCGGGGGAGCGACATTGTGTGGCGCGATGGTTCGGCCGAAGCGACGGGATTGCCGGACCGGTCAGCCGATCTTGTCAGTATGGCGTCGTCATTTCACTGGGCCGATTTCGACAAGGCCTGCGACGAATTTCACCGTATCCTGCGGCCGGGTGGCGTCTTCGTCGCCTTGTGGAATCCGCGTCTCATCGAGGTGAACCCATTGCTCGTCGAGATCGAGGCGCAGATCACGCGGCTCAAATCTGACGTGCGCCGTGTATCATCAGGCCGCTCTGGCATCACCGAGCGGCTGACCGATATGCTGAGCGAGAAACCGCAATTCGCTGAGGTGCTGTATCTCGAAGGTAGGCACCGCATGTCCCAGACGCCGAATCAGTATCTCGGGGCGTGGCGCTCGGTGAATGATCTCCAAGTGCAATTGGGCCCTGAACTATTCCGGAAGTTCTTGGAATTCACCGAGGAGCGCGTGTCAGGTCTGACGGCTATCGAGACAACCTATGTGACCCGGGCCTGGATCGTGCGGCGCGCCTAGGCGGGCTCCTCCGCGGTAGATCTATCCGCGAAGCTCTGAGTCGCCTGGCTTGCCCACAGCGATCACAGGAAGTGCGGGCTGGCGGCTCCGTCGGCAAAGTTGAGCGTGTCCTCACCTACTCAGACGATAGCCGATATTCTCAATCCTTTTTTGGGTTTCCGCATTGAGATCATGCATAAAGCTTCTGAATCGAGGAACCTTCTCTTCAACAGCCAAAAAGCCGTACGGCTTGCTCCTCGGACGGGCCAGACATAGGCGGCTCACATCAAGATCGACTGACATGACTTCGACGATCTTAGAAAACTCCTTGACCGGATCGATCATGAAGTCCTCGAGCCGCAACGAGAGGGTCGCGGATCGGATGTAAAGCTCCGTCTCCTCAACAAATTCCGGGAACGACAAGAATGGCGGGCCTGGTGCGGCTGCGAAGAAACGCGGGTCCCCTTCGGCAAAGGCCTTGAATTCCGAAAAATTCTGGTCCAAATCGAGACACAGATCGTCAGCGTTTTTGTACACCTGCGTGATCCCGGGGACCATGGCTTTGTCGCGAACATACCTCCGCCAGAAGACCCAATTCGTCAGCAACGAATCCAGCGGGTGCCGGTAGACGAAGATCAGATCGGCAATGCGCGACTGGACCGCCTCCAATACACGGCTCGTCAACTCTGGCAACGCCTGAGCGCGAGACACGTATTTGATCGTGGCGTGTTCGGTGTAGATCATGGACGTCGGAAGTGGACGAAATCGCATCTCATGCCGGAGATATTTCGCCCGTTCGCCAATGTGCTGCAGCAGCAGTTCATAGACATACCAACGCCCACTGCCGAACAGTCCGACGAGATACGCTGTTCTGTCGTTCCCCGGATTATGGAGTTTCCAATACCAGTCCTTATTCACCAACCGGTGGCGAACGCTTTCCAGATGGTCGCGAGGGGTTTTGCGCGCGAATTCTGCCCAGTTCTCGCGCACGCTTCGCAATTTGTCTTGGCGCGATTTCCCGGTGAATCTGATGAGCCTTCGAAATACGGATGGCCGCATCCGCTCCGGGCGGCCGCGAGCGCCCTTGTACGTTGATCTTACCCCTCCGTCATGGTCGACCCACGCCACGGCGTTCTTGGCCGACGGTGTCGTGTGGTCGCTCACGGGCGTGGCCTCATGTCAGCCCGACCGGCCGCGGCTCCCTTTGCGCGGCCCCTTCTGGTGTCAACCATGCTCAGCCTCTCCGCACGTTTCGTGCAGGCGCAAGCGTGGGCGGAAGTCAAGCGAATACAAGTGGTTACGCCGTTTGATACCCTAATCACCTCGCGGAATATGCTGCATGAACCCCACACGATCGATGGCGATGTGCTGCGCGCTCGCGCGCGCCATCGCGGAGCCTATCGACTGGTGCGCTTCGTCGCCGCGCAGCAGCCGGTGCCGCCCGACGACGCGTGCAGCGTCGTGGCAGGCACGACGCCGCTGATGCTGATCGCCGCTCATGCTTGTCACGCCGCGCGGATCGAGGAGACGCGTCGTTGCAGAGTGGCGACTCAATTGCCAGAGCGCGAGGATGATGTTGCGAGAGGCCAGTAACCGGGGCGTGCTAGTCGGTGGTGGTGCGCCTGACGGTCCGTCATCACTCGTCAGGCGGGCCAAGCCGCTGCGGGTTCTCTACGTCGAAGCGAACGAGGATGGCACCGTCGGGGGGTCCCATCAACTTGTTTACGATCTCGCACGCAGTGTACCCCGAGATCGCATCGATCCCGTCGTACTGTTTTATCAGAACAATGCGTTCGTGGACCGTCTGAGGAGCCACGGGGTCACTGTCCTGTTGTACGACCACTTGCGCGTGCGCGAGCGCGCGGTCAATGCAACTGGAGGGCTTTTGCGCAGGCGTGCCGAGCAGGTCGCCGCCATCGGGAGGCGCTTCCAGCTACTTCGTCAGCAAAATATCGGTCTGGTCCACCTGAACAATTCCCCGACCGTCGGAGTCGACGACTGGCTGCCGGCTGCGATATGCGCCAACACGCCATGCGTGGTCAACGCGGGCGGTCTGCTCGGTCGGGATCGTCGCTTCATCCATCGGGCCTTAACGCGGCGCTTTGCGCGGGTGATCGCTGTGAGCGAATACATGGCGGCCGCGCTCCGCGAGCGCGGTTATCCGGAACGCCAGATCGAATGCGTGAATCTGTCCGTCGACATCGCGCGGTTGCAATCGAGAGTCTCGGCGTCGCGGACCGAGATTCGCACGAGCCTGAACATACGGCCTGACCGAGTTGTCATCACGATGGTAGGCAACGTCCGACAGTGGAAAGGGCAGCATGTCCTGCTGGAGGCAGTTGAGCTGCTCCTGCCGGCGGTCCGGGAACGCGTCCATGTGCTATTCGCCGGCGCGGTGTCCGAGGCCGATCGTTCGTATTTCGCCCATCTGCAACAGATCGTTGAGCGCGCGCACCTGGGCGACAGAGTTCAGTTTCTTGGTGCCCGGGACGACGTTGCTGATCTCCTCGCCGCGTCGGATGTTGCAGTTCACGCGTCGATTCTGCCGGAGCCATTTGGGCTCGTAATCATCGAGGCAATGGCGCTCGGGACTCCGGTGGTCGCGGCGCGGCTCGGAGCACCGCGCGACATCGTAACCTCGGCATCGGGCCTGTTGTACGATCCAGAGTCACCACGCGAGTTGGCAGAGCGGCTTACAGAACTCGTGTTGGACGCGGACCTTCGAAAACGTTTGGGCAAAGGCGCGATCGATCGAGCCAAGGATTTCGGAGTCGTGCGCTACATCTCGCAGATAATGGCCGTGTACGAGAAGGTAGCACCCGCGCGTGATGACGAGCGTCTGATCGTTTAACCTCTCACTCGCAACGTTCCACTCGTCGCCGTCACACAGATTCATTTCGCGAGCCTCGCAATTCGGGGTTGCGAAACGTGCGTGCGGCGGTCATCCTACTCGCGACAATTGATCGTCGCGTTGGTTGTCCCGATGTGGGCTCCCGCGACAACGGCAAACCCGGCGAAAGCCGGCGACGCAAAGCTCTGGAGGCTACCGCTCACGCAGCAACACCGCGTGAGTCATGCCAGTCCGGCTACCGAACGGACAACTCACAGAGGACACAGCCATGCGCACTGCGCACGACTGGGGCCGAGCTATAGGCCGTCCCCGCACGTCCGCACCGGTAAGCCGCAAGTCGTACTACTTCCGCGCGATCGTCTGCGGCGCAGCTGCGGCACTCGCTGCCTGCGACAACTCCGCGAAGAACACCACCAATCCAATGGATCCGGTCGCCGCGAGTGGTAGCGGTACCTTCCAGGACGAAGCGGTCCTCGTGATGTATCACGGTGTGGCGTACCCGCAGGTCAACGTGAAGCCCTCGGCCAACGTCGACATGAAGGTCGGCGAACAGTCGACGTTTACGGCGCGCTTGAACGAGCCCAGTGGCGACGCGTGGACCTCGTGCTGCTCGACGTGGAAGAGCTCTGATGCGAGTGTCGCGTCGGTGAGCGTCACGGGTTACGGTGTTCGCGATGGCGAGCGCGGAGCCGTTGTCGCGCACAAGTCGGGCAAGGCGACGATCACGGTTACGACGCAGAGCGGAACGAAGGGGACGCTGGATGTCACTGTTGGTGATGGCTCCTCTGGAACCGGCTCCGGTGGCTCGAGCTCCGGCGGCAGTGGCGGGTCAGGCGGCGGCTCTGGGTCACCCCCCTCGAAGACCCCCGCGAAGAGTCCGACCGCGCCACCACCCAGCGGCAGCTACCATGAGCCGTCGGGCTTCGCGACGCAAATCAACACCGGGTCGATCTCATCGACGCGTGCGGTGAACGTCCTCACCCCGTCGTCGACCAGCCCGACTGGTGGCTCGAGCGGAAATCTCACCGCCGCGCCCGGAGGCGGTCTCCGTATGTGGTACCGTCCGAACCTAGTGGCGGGCAACTCGCCGGTCCGATTTGGGTTCGACATCCCGTCATCGGGAAGCGGCTGGTACTATCAGCGAATGCAGGTCCGTTTCTCCTCCAACTGGACCAACGGGAATAACCCGCTCGTCAAGTTGTGCGAGCCGCGAACCATGCAATCCGGCAGCCCCACGGGTCCAGACGAGAACCATGTCATCTCGGCATTCGCCAGCGGCGCGCCGACCAACGGCTATCTGGGGGTGCTGTTGCAGGGTCCCGACAACCATTTCAGGGATCTGACCGAGGAGTCGGCCGGCATGGGGAATCTGAGTGACGGGAATTGGCACACAGTGGAAGTGCTCTTCAGCCCAGAGTCGTCACCCGGTGCTGGAAATGGCAGCTACCAGGGGTGGGTCGACGGCAAGGAGGTCGCCAACTATCGCAACGTCCAGTGGCTCGCGGCGGGGAACCGAGCGGGTTGGCCCTACCTGATGTTCGATCCGGTCTACGGGGGAACGAAGAGCGCCCCAGCGCACACCATGTACTGGGACGTCAACAACATTTTCGTGGCTACACGCTAGTTCGTAGCACCTGACGCGACATAAGAAGGGCAGGTCGAACTACGACCTGCCCTTCTTGCATCGCACAGAAGATCCGACGCCGATTGTTGCACGACGCAGCACTCAGCGCGATGCCGGGTCGCGACGCGACGTAGTGAACCCGTGACGCGCATCGGTGAGAATGGACGTTGATCAACTCGGTCGCGCGGATGATGTGTTGACGTCAAACGTTTTGTCGCGACTCACTCGCGTGCGCGCACATCAACGAACTCCATGCGATGCCCCACTGAACGCGCTTCTGAGACGAACCCAGCGAAAATCTTTCGTAAAGGGGTTGCGTATCAGACTGTTGATGGGCATCGTACGCGCGACAACTGAACGTCGCGCTGGTTGTCCAGTGTGGGCACCCGCGACAACGGCAAACCCGGCGAAAGCCGGCGACGCAAAGCTCTGGAGGCTACCGCTCACGCACGCTGCCGCGTGAGCCACGCCAGTCCGGCTACCGAACGGACATCTCACAGAGGACACAGCCATGCGCATTGCGCACGACTGGGGCCGAGCTTCGGGCCGTCCCCGCACGTCCGCCAAGGTAAGCCGAAAGTCGTCCTACGCCCGCGCGCTGCTATGTAGTGCAGCGGCTGCGCTCGCAGCGTGCGACAATTCCCCGAAAAGCGCCGCGAATCCGACGGATCCAGTCAACGCGATGGGTTCGCGTGAGAATGAGGCGGTTGGCACAGAGGTTCGCGGCGTGGCCTACCCACTGGTCACCGTGAAGCCATCGGCTAGCGTCGACATGAGTGTCGGCCAGCAGTCGACGTTCTCGGCACTGTTGAGCGAGCCGAATGGGAATTCATGGACGTCGTGCTGCTCGACGTGGACGAGTTCCGATGCGAGTATCGCGTCGGTAAGCGCGACCGGCTACGGGGTTGAGGATGGCGAGCGTGGGATTGTTGTCGCGCACAAAGCCGGTACCGCAACGATCACGGTCACGACTCAAAGCGGAACGAGCGGCACGCTGAACGTCACCGTCGGAAGCGAGTCATCTGGGTCAGGGTCTGCTGGTGCCAGCTCCGGCGGCACTGGTGGCTCGAGTGGTGGCTCGGGGTCGGGTGGGACGCCAACGGCGAGTCCCTCGCCACCGCCACCGAGCGGTAGCTACCACCAGCCGTCGGGTTTCGTCCAGCAGGTCAATATGCCATCGATTACATCGACTGCAGCGTTTTCCAACTTCAGTCCTACCAGCACCAGCTCGACCGGCCAGTGGAGCGGGAACCTGACTACAGTGCCTGGCGGATCCGGGTTGAGGATTACGTATCGCCCGAACCTCATGGCTGGAGGGTCTCCCGTCCGCTTCGGAATCTCTCTGGCATCAGCCGGATCGGGTTGGTACTACCAGCGCATGAAGATTCGCTTCTCGTCGAACTGGACGAATGCAAATAACCCGGTGGTGAAACTGTGCGAGCCCCAAACGGAGCAGGAGGGCAATCCGGCGGGGCCGGACGAAAACCATGTCATCTCGGCATTCGTCCACGCCGATCCGACTCAGAGCTACCTGACCGTTCTGTTGCAAGGCCCTGATAGCCACTTCCGGGATCTGACAGAGCAACCGGTCGCTAACCCGGCTGCAAACTTGAGCGACGGGAATTGGCACACGATGGAGGTGCTGTTCGGTCCCGAGTCGTCGCCGGGTGCCGGGAACGGAACGTACACCGGGTGGGTCGACGGCACGCAGGTCGCAAGCTACACCAACGTACAATGGCTCGCGGCCGGGAACCGAGCGGGTTGGCCGTACCTCTTGTTCGATCCGGTCTACGGCGGCATGGACAGTAGCCCGCCGTACATCATGTACTGGGACTTCGACGCCTTGTACGTCAGCACGCGCTAAATGTCTCCCGGACAACAATCCTATAGCATGTACCGGGACGTCGATCAGATCCTTGTCAGCACGCGCTGATCGATGGCGCGGTCGGTGACCGTGGCACGTTAGAAGTTGGCGAGGGAGCAGGTCAAACATTGACCTGCTCCCTCGCGCTCTTTCGCGACACTTGTCTCACTGCGGTTCGACGTTGCGAAACCGTCTCAAGACCCGCTGCTTTCCGGCGACCGCGAGGTCGCCGACACCAGCGGGTGAGTGCCGCCTCCGACCACCGGTTGACATCGGCCGGCGCGGGTATCTCGCGCACCGTTCCCAACCGACCTCTCCAGTCGTCGCTCTTCCGCGCTCGACTAGCGGGATTCCCCGCCGATCGGCACGGCTAAGGGAGGGTGCGAAGCCAGTTCAGCGGACAATTTGACTGATCGTAGGCCTACGCCCCCATTAATAGGGGCTGGCGCTGTTGAGTCCGCTTGCTTACGTTAACTGGTAGCAAGGCTTTGGGGACGGTCGCCCGGCTGGCTCGATGTCAGGTCAAACCGCCCGACCCCAACCACGGACCGAGCAAGCGGGAGACTTCTAGATCACAGAAATGATCGCGGTGCCCCCCGAGGGCCTGCGACAAAGGCAAACCCGGCGAAAGCCGGGGACGCAAAGCTACGAGGCTACGGTCTGCCCTCAGAGTCGGGCATGCTATGCCAGTCGGGCCGCCGAACAGAGCTGGAGGGGATCATGGACGCTGCGATCAAACATCGCAGGCTGGCGGTCGCCGCCATCTGTCTCGTGGTGGCGGGTGGCTTTGCATGCTTCCGAGGCGACTCCCTCGTCGACCCCCCGGGGACAGCAGGCTACCGACCTCCCGACCCCCACGTAACCGCTATCACGCTCGCGCCGACTTCAGTCAATGCGCCGACGGGCGCTCAAGTCCACATTTCGGCTGACCCTATTGGCCCTTCTGGCGCTCCCGTGGCGGCCGATGTCGTCGCTTGGGTGTCGTCCGACCCCGATGCCGCAACTGTGTCGGGCTCAGGGATGGTCTCGCTACTTCACCGGGGCAAAACGACGATTACCGCCATCGCGGACGGAGTGACGGCGTCCGTCGCAGCCGTGGCCGAGGCACCGCTGGCGGCTTCGATGACGGTCACGCCGAGCACCAGCTTGATCGAGGCGGGTCAGCAGGTGCAGCTGATCGCGGTCGCGTACGATGCAACCGGTTCCGTCGACTCCGGCGTGACGGTAACTTGGTCGTCCTCAAACACGGGAACGGTATCGGTGTCCAGCGGGGGTCTGGTGACGGCGATCGCGGTCGGCGTGGCAACCATTACGGCGTCATCCGGCAGTGTGCGCTCGACGGCGACGATCCAAGTCACCTCCTCTACACCCGCAGTGGCGACGGTATCGGTCGCGCCGAACACGTCGTCGCTTTATCCTGGGAGCAATGAGCAGTTGACGGCTACGCTAAAGGACGCGGCGGGCGACATCCTGGGTGGCATCCCCGTAGCATGGTCGACATCGAGCGCGGGTGTTGCTTCCATTTCCGCTAGCGGTGTCGCGTTGGCGAACGCCATCGGATCGGCAACCATAACTGCGACTGCTGGTGGACACAGCGGCACCGCGACAGTGGACGTCACGGCTCCGGTCGTCGCGTCGGTGTCTGTCAACCCCAGTTCTGGAACGATTAGCATCGGGCAAATCGAGCAATTCACGGCCACTCCCCTCGACGCCCAAGGCGCGCGGCTGAGCGTTCAAGTTTCGTGGAGCTCTAGCGACCCGAGCATGGCGTCGGTGTCGGCGAGCGGCGCCGTAACGGGTGATGCGGCGGGATCGGTCAGTATCACCGCATCAGCAGGCGGCGTCACCGGCGCCGCGGCGGTGACGGTGCAATCGGGGCCGCCTGGTGGGTACCACGAGCCCTCAGGCATGGCGACTCAGATCAACACGGGGCCGATTACGTCGACGAGCGTGGTGACCACCTTCAGCCCGTCCACGATGACCTCTACCGGTGAGTGGATTGGGAACCTGAGTCTTGTGCCGGGAGGGACTGGCCTTCGGCTGACGTACACCACGAGCCTCGCGGCTGGCAACTCGCCGGTGCGCTTTGGCCACGGAATCGCGTCCGCGGGGACGGGTTGGTACTATCAGCGCATGAAGGTCCGTTTCTCGTCGAACTGGACCAACGGGAACAATCCAATCATCAAAATGTGTGAGCCGCGGACCGAGCAGACTGGTAGCGGTACGGGGCCCAACGAGAACCATGTCATTGGCGGCTGGGCCGGCAGCGCTCCCACCAAGAGCTATCTAACGGTGTTGTTGCAAGGCCCGAATAACAATTTCCGGGACCTGATCGAACAGCCGCAGAGTAATCCTCAAGCGAATATGAGTGACGGGAACTGGCACGTCATGGAGGTGCTCTTCGGTCCCGAGTCATCCCCGGGTGCCGGCAATGGGACGTACCAGGGCTGGGTCGACGGCGTGCAAATCGCGAATTACACCAACGTGCTCTGGCTCGCGCCCGGCAACAATGTCGGCTGGCCATACCTCATGTTCGACCCGGTGTACGGTGGGACCAAGAGCAGTCCGCCCTATACCATGTACTGGGACGTCGATCAGATCTACGTCAGCACCCGCTGATTAGCAGACGGGGCAGGCCCGCCGAGCCCTACTCAATTCTTCGGGTTGCGCTTCCCGCGCGTGCAAGTTCGATGTATCTGGGGATCAGATCACACCCGATCTTCTCCCATGAGTAGTGCCGTTCGACCGTAGCTCGCGCCGCGGCGCCGAGCCGTTTTCGCAGCGCCGCGTCTGTCGTGACGGCTTGCACTGCCTCGGCGAACGCAACTGGATCGTCCCGAACGAGAATGTTAGCGCCGTCGCACGCCTCGAGTCCCTCACAGCCAACGCTCGTGCTGACCACCGCCTTCCCCATCGCCCACGCATCCAAGATCTTGATTCGGGTCCCGCCGCCGACCCGAATCGGCACAATGTAGCACGCGGCTGCTCGAATCGCGGGCCGTACATCCTCCACATACCCGGTCAGTTTGACGCCGAACCGTTCCTCATAGGCCCGGCGGTGCAGGTCAGTTGCTCTACCGATCCACTGAACGGGCACCGCCGACCCTGCCGCTCGCAGATGGGGCAGGATGGACTCGCAAAAGAAATCCAAACCATCTCGATTCGCAAAAGAGCTCAGCCCGCCCACTGCGACGAGACCGGTAGGAGCGACGTCGGTACTGGGCGTAAATGTGCTTACATCGACCCCGTTGGGCACAACCGCGAATCGGGCAGTGGGAGCAATGGACCTCAACGCTGCCTCGTCGACAGGCGATACCGTGAGGTTGAGGGCGACTCGCGGGCACCACAGTCGTTCCTCATCTTCGGTAAGGCGCGCTTGGAGCGCGACGAAATGTTGGCGCAGCACACCTCGCTCAGCAGCCGCTCGACGACGCAACAGCACTGACTGCGCGTCATGGTGCGTGCAAACAATAGGCAGTCGGCCCAACTCCCCGAAATAGCCGGACAGGTCTAAGCTGTCGGCGTGCACGAGGTCGAACCGCTGACGAGATATTGCGATCCGCAACCGATGGAGGAAGTCGGCCGATTCATATGCGAACACAGTGTAGGCCCTCTGTTTGGCCACACTTCTCGCGTGGTCCCACAACAATCGGACCTTCGAGTGCTCCTGCGGAATCGGAAAGGCTTCGATCTTGCCGTATTCGCCAAGAGCGGCGAGCGCTTCGCCGACATCCGTGTGAAACAGGCCAGGCTTGTGGCGATAGAAGCAGAGCGCTGTAATGTCGAACGCGCCCGAGAGAAGGCGCATAATGTGGTACGTTCTGATCTTGGCACCGCCATCTGGGGGGTAGGGAAGGCCTTGTGACAAGAACAGCAGCTTGAGGCGGTCACGTGTGAGTGATTTAGTCACGTAGTGGTTTTCTCTCCGTGAAAACAGGGCGCGACGTCCGCCGGCCTGCGGCGTGGATTCCATCACTCAGCTGCTAGCTCCTGATCGCTGCCAGGCTCCGCCAAAATACAACTGACTCGGTTCACGAACAGTTCGCGTGCGGGCGAATGCCGCAACCAGTTCAACCCCCAACTGCAGTCGTACCGTTTGAACGTGCAGCGAAGACCTGACTCTTTCACCAGGCGCTCGAATTTCGCGAGCGACATCTGGCCGAGCCCCCCTCCCAGTACGTTCTCGGCCCATCGGACCGAAATAGGGAACGCGCCGACATTACAGTTTGCTCCGAAAACAAAAGTTGCACCCACGACAACCAGCAGAAGTACGCCATGTGAGCGCCCCAAGGCGCGTACCAGGGCGGCGCGAAGGTGATGAAGATTTTCCCGCCGGGCGCCAGTGTTTTGCGTATTTCGGCCAAAATCTCTGTTGGATTCAGGAAATGCTCGAAGCTGTTCTGGCTAATCACGACGTCGCTTCGAGTGCCGCTGGGGATCTTCGACACGAAGCGTACCTTGTTCTCCACGCCTTTCTCGCTGCTGCGCCGGCTCGCGGCTTGAAGACACTGTTCGTTTGTGTCGACGCCGATCACTTGACATCTCCCAGTCATGGCGAACGCCACAGCCTGATACCCCAGGCCACAACCGAAATCCATCACGACCTTGCCCTGCAGTTCACTCTCGATGTCAGGAAAAACCTCGCGGAGCCGATCGAGTTCCTTCCCGTCCTCCCAATGGACTCCTTATCATAGGATAATCGGGCGTTCCTGGCGCACGACAGAAAAGCAATAGTGCACGTACGCGCCATCCGCGAGCTGCTGCAGCATGGGTTGCGTTGCTCACCGGCGTTCCCTCCTGCTTCTGCCTCCCATGGTAAGCCATGAGTCGTGGCACGCGAGCGAGGGGCGTGTCTCGCGGTTCCTCTACCGCTCGAGCGTAGCGCCACTCATGCACCGAGCCAGCGTTTGGATCGTGGTGGTGTTGATGCGTGGAGACCCGAAAGCGCGCGCGACATTCATCGCGGGCTTTCGCGGCCGTAGCACGCGTTGCAACCCCATCCCAAGCCGGGAGAGCGCCTGCACGGCGACGGTCGGTAGCCAGATCACTCGCAAGTCGGGATTGCGTCGCCGCAGCTCATGCACAAGCTCTCGTCGTGTAGGTAGCACTGGCGCCACGAGATTCAGCAGCCGCGGGGCTTCGTCGAAATGCGCGGCCATCCAGAGCAGCGTGCGGGCGGCGAACTGGACGTCGACAGCGCCAATAGGATCACCAGGCGACCCGACAGCGACGAAGAGGTTGCCAAGACGGCGGCCAAGCCGGCCGGGCGGCTCATACTTCGCGTAGTCTACGAGAGCTCCAGGTCGCACAATCGCAACCGCAACACCTAGCTCCTGTCCTAGCTGCTGCACCAGCTTCTCGGATTCGAGTTTGCCCCATACATAGGGACCCGCTTCGCGCGGCTTCGGGTGGAGGGGGGTCGCCTCTGACAGACCGTCTCGGCTCCTCGCCGACGAAAGCACTGCCATGCTGCTCACGTGAATGAACTGTCGCACGCCGGCGGCGGCGGCGGCTCGAATCGCGTTTGCGCTCGCATCGATCGAATTCGCTTGATGTTCTCCCCAGCCTCCCGCGGTCTCCGCAGCGCAGTGGATGACGACGCATGCTCCGGCAAACGCGTCTGCTACAGAGTCTTGGCGGGCGAGGTCCGCAACGACGTATTGCACCCCCGGCTCGCAGTCCCAGCTTGCTGGCAATCGGCGCGCGATAGACGCGACGGGCCTGCCTGCCGCGCGAGCGCTTCCCACCACTGCGCGCCCCAACATGCCAGTGCCCCCCGTTACAACAATCGTTGGCTGGCTGGTAGAAGCCGTCGGTTGGCGGACTCGCTCATCGAGATCGGCGAGGCCGGTGGCGACTTGTTCCCACACTCGAACCGACTGCAAAATGCTGTCGTCGGACATGGGCGCCTCATTTTCGCCGCGCGCAGCGTCGTAAAACGCCGAGAATAGCTCGGTCAAGCCCGGGTAATAGCGTTGCCGCGCCAAAACACGGCGGCCCAGTGCAGCCGTTGTGCCCATGCCGAGCTGCCACGCTAGCTGGTACGGCGCGAGAAGTTTGTCGATTCCGGACGTGCCCGGCCCTATGTGCCGTTGGACCGTGCCACGGACGAAATCCGCATGCACCGATCCATTGCTACCGACAACTCGGAGATAACTCTCGACCGGACGGCCTTCGAGCGTGACTGTGAGCACTCCTGTCGTGGCGCCTCGCCGCAGGAGCGAGTGGATGGTCCCACCAGCTCCAATCTCGGTGGCCGCCAATTCTATGGGCCCCGACCCCGCGCGCTCGAGCACAGACAGCAGCAGATATACGGGGTGGGGCAGGATGTCGAGGAGTTGCAGGTCGGGGCGGAGAGGCAATCGTCCGTCGGGCGTACGTCGGACCGGCCGGAATGAGAAGTAACTCTCAATGTGGCTGATCGTGCCGAGGGCCGGAAGTAACTCCCGGAGGCGACGTGCAGGCGCTTCATACAGCAGCTGATGTCCTGCACACATGATGAGGCCATGCGCTCGCGCCCTCGAGAAGAGGGCTCTCGCTTCGGCGACCGTCGGCGCGAACGGTTTCTCGATGTACGTGTGGCATCCTGCATCGAGGGCCAACCTACCGAGCGCCGCGTGCGTTTGAGGCGGAGTAACGATGTGGACAACGTCAGGTCGAAGCGATTCGAGCAGAGCGTCTAAACCCGTGAAGACCTCCGCGGCCGGTGCGATCTCCTTCATGGCCGCGACCATTTTCGGATCTGGCTCGGCGACTCCGACGACCGTGGCGTCCGGGGCCAACCGGGTGACGGCGCGCGCGTGGTGCTGCGCCATCTTGCCGCCGCCTGCGATCGCGATACGCAATCCGCGGCCCTTCGGGACGATGCGAAGACTGTCTGTCTTTCCTACGGACACGATCTGCGAGATGGCGCTCACAATCGAAGATTGGCTGGCTAGAGTACGATATCAAGTGCCGCAACCCGGTGAAGCGGCGTTGTGACACGGCGGTAAGTTGGGGGTGTGTGCCGGACGCCGGCACACGCCCACCTTGGCTGCGCAAGGGACGCGCCGTCGGGTTGAAGTCTTGAATGCTGGACGAACGATATCGGCCGTTGGCACCTGTCGGATCTGCGCGACAGTCGATTGTTTGTAGGCCTGGCGGCTGACTATCCATCCAAGCGAATGAATAGCGCTCGAAGGCTGGTGGAAGGAGGGCTGGTTTGGTGCGGCGTCGACCGGTGGGCGGTCCACCGGCGGCGGCGCGGGCAGGTCATCGTGCTCGCCTATCACAACATCATCCCCGACGATGTCCCCGCCGCGGGTGACCGATCGCTGCACCTGCGGCGCAGCCGCTTCGCCGAGCAACTCGACGTGCTGCTCGACTCTTACGACGTGATTCCGTTGCCGGACATCTTCTCGGACCGACCGCGGGACGCGCGTCCGGCCGTGGCGATCACCTTCGACAATGCGTACCACGGTGCGCTGACGCTCGGCGCCATGGAGTTGCAGGTTCGCCAGCTGCCAGCCACAATGTTCGCAGCCCCAGGACTTCTCGGCGGCGACAGCTTCTGGTGGGACGCGCTTGCCGGCGCCGCCGACCTGAGTACTGGCGACCGGGAGTACGCGCTGGGGGAATTGCGTGGTGATGGGGCCGCCGTACGCGCCTGGGCAGCGCGCGCGGGGCGGCCCTGGCAAGAGATGCCGGCGTGGGGTCGTCCCGGCACTGAATCTGAGCTTGCCGCATGGGCGATGGTCGACTCATTCGCCGTTGGGGTCCACACATGGCGCCACGCGAATCTCTCGCGTTTGGCAGCGACCGAGCTCTCACACGAGCTCGCAAAGCCATTGGAGTGGCTCCGTAACCGATTCGGCAAACGGGTGCTGCCGTGGCTCACGTATCCATACGGCGTGTCAACGTCCGCCAGCGCCACCGCTGCGAAGGCGCTCGGCTACAATGCGGCTCTCGCCGTCTCAGGCGGGTGGCTTCCCCCCCGGATTACGGATCCATACCTGCTCCCGCGGCTGAATATTCCGGCAGGATTGACAGCCAATGGCTTCAGGCTGCGGCTGGCGGGAATCGTTGGCAGCCCTGTTGCGCCGACGCTACACTCGGATCGGCCCGCTCCGGCGCCTTAATCGTAAATACTTGTTGCATAAAGACTTACATGGCAATATGTTGAGAGGGGTCGGGGCCGTTTCCTTGCACGCTGGAAAGGGCACATGAGAGCAGCGCCAAGTACCGTCTCCCGGCCAGTGCCGCCGGGCGCGAGGCCGCTTGCCGGTCGCCGCCCCGCCGCCGTGCGCCTGCTGCCCAAAGGTCCGCTGACCGTGCCCCGCGATCCCTTTCACCTCGCGGTGCTCACCCTCGTGCTGCTGAACATCAGCCGCATGCATAAGCAGTTCCCGATGGTGAAGGCGATGCGGCCGGAGCTCGTCCTGACCATCGTGTGTGTCGGTCTTGCGTACGCCAAGCCCGCGTTCCTCTCGAAGCGGCACTTGCTGGAGACGTGGCCAGCGCGTGGAGTCGCGATCTTCGGTGTTCTGGCCGTCCTGTCGACGTTCTTCGGCATCTCGCTGGGCCACTCGGCTGTTTTCATTCTCAACAATTACGTGAAGACGATCATCTTCACGTTTCTCGTCATCGCGTCAGTCCGGTCCGCCCGAGATCTCTATTCCCTCGTGTGGGCCGGTGTGCTGAGCGCCGGCTGGCTGGCGTATGTCTCTCTCTTTGTGTTCAAGTTGTCGTCGTACCAGAACTACCAACGACTGGCGAACCTCGACACGTACGACGCCAACGACGTCGGACTCGTCATGCTCGTTGGCCTCGCGCTCGCACTGCTCGCCTTTCAAACGAGCCGCCAGATCGGCAAAGCCGTCTGCGCATTTGTGCTGGTCGGCGTCGGCGCGACGATTGCGAGATCGGGGTCGCGCGGTGCGTTCGTCGGCCTCATTGCATTCGGCGCCGGTCTGATCCTGCTCGCGAATCGCGTTTCGATCGTCAAGCGAATCGGCTTCGTGGTGGCGATCGTGCTCGGCATGATCATCTACGCGCCGCCTGGCTACTGGCAGCAGATGCAAACGATCGAGAATCCGAAGGCGGACTACAACTGGAGCACCGTCAATGGGCGGCGGCAAGTGGCCCTCCGCGGCCTCGGGTACATGTTGCACTACCCGATTTTTGGCGTCGGCATCAATAACTTCGCAAAGGCGGAGTGTGAGATCTCCGACAAAGCCAAGACGCACGTCGAAGGCACGGGCATTCGGTGCACGCCGCCCCACAATGCCTACATCGAGGCGGCGGCCGAGACGGGCATTCCGGGGGGGATCCTCTGGATCGTGATGGTGCCAGGCGGCGTCGTGTGGCTCGCGCGACTTCGCCGCAAGATCCCTCCGAGCTGGGCAAACGGGGACCAGGAGCAACGATTCCTCTATCTGTGCACGCTTTACTTCGCGGTGCTCCTCGTTGGCTATGCCGCCGGATCCTTCTTTCTTTCGTTCACGTGGTACGACGTCTCGTATTACATCTTCGCGATGCTCGCTGGACTGCAGGTCTCCATCACCGAAAAGTTGCGTCGGTCTCAGCCCATAGCTGTCAATGACGTCCGTCTTGGTGAGCGACGGCGATGAGCGAGCTGCCCTCGCCGTCGTCCGGTCCTTAGGCCGCGCTGGTTTCGAGGTGCACGTGTGCGGCCGACGGCGGCGCACGCTGGCGGGTGTGTCGCGCCAAGCCACGCATGCCTTCGTCGCGCCCGATCCGTTGCGGCAACCCCGCGACTTCAGCGACACGCTCGTGTCGTATGTCGAGACGCGAGGCATCGATGTCGTCTTACCTGTTACTGAGCCCGCCTTGCTCGCCGTGCTCGGTGATCGCACACGGTTCGGGCGAGCACGGATCCCCTTTCCACCGATCGACACGTTTCTCACCGCGAATGACAAGCAAGCACTGAGCGCCATGGCGCCAGCGCTCGGCATCAATGTGCCACGGCAGTGGGACATTTTGACTCCAGAGGGCCTCGCACGTCTCGAGACAACCACGTTGCCGTATCCGGTCGTGATCAAGCCGGCGCGATCGGTCGGTGAGCGTGACGGGATCCGCTCGAAACACACCGTGCGATACGCCAGAGACGCTGCAGAGCTGCGGACCCGCATCGCCGACATGCCCACAGCCGCCTACCCGTTGCTGATCCAACAGCGGGTAACCGGGCCGGGGTGCGGCGTCTTCCTGCTACGGTGGGATGGCGTGACCATCGCATCTTTTGCACATCGGCGCATTCGCGAGAAACCACCGGCGGGCGGCGTCAGTGTGTACGCGGAGGCGGTTGCGCTCGATTCGGGGCTGATGGCGCAATCGGAGCGGCTACTGGATGCGCTCAACTGGCGCGGAGTGGCGATGGTCGAGTACAAGCTCGATGCGGCCACGGGGACGACGTACCTGATGGAAATCAACGGGCGGTTCTGGGGATCGCTGCAGCTCGCGATCGACGCCGGTGTCGATTTCCCGCAGCTGCTCGTACGGTGCGCCCTGGGAGAACCCGTCGCGGCCAAGTCCAGCTATCGCGTTGGTACACGGGGCCGATGGTGGTGGGGCGAGGTCGACCATGTCCTGGCGCGGCTCCGTCGCACCAATGCAGAACTGGCGCTGCCGCCTGGAGCTCCGACTCGGGCGTCGGTCGTCGCCGATTTCCTCGCGCGCTGGCGGCTGCACGAGCGTGACGCGGTCTTTCGGTTCGACGATCCCATGCCGTTCTTGAACGAGTCGGCACGGTGGTTCCGGGGACAGTGATGCCGCCGAGAGCGATCGGTCTCGCCGGGGCGGTCCATGTCCACAGCTCGTACTCGCGCGATGGGCAGGACCCGCTCGACAGGATCCGGGATCGCGCAGTCGCTGCTGGCATTCGATTCATTGGCATGACGGATCACGCCGAGGACTTCGACGCCGGCCGGTTCGCCGAGTATCGCGCGGCGTGTAACGCGGTGTCCGATGATCGCGTCACGCTGATCCCCGGGCTCGAGTTTCGGTTTGCGAAACACCGAGGACTGCACTTGCTGGCGTGCGGTCTCGATCGTTGGGTAGAGCCTCCGGCCACGCTGGAAGGTTTTGCCGAGGAGGTCGCCGATGCGGCTCGTCTGACGATTCTGGCGCACCCCATCTTGACCGCGTATCGCGTGCCCGGGATCGTTCGCGACTGCATCGACGCTGTCGAAGTCTGGAATGCGTCCTACAACACACGCTATCTGCCCGACCCACGCGCGATCGCGCTGTTGCACGTCGTCCAGCGATCGCGCCCCGCAGTCGTCGGCGTCGCGGGGCTGGACCAGCATGATGCCAGCAACGACCGTCGGACCCGCGTGGTCTTGACGGATCAACGTGATCTGGCCGACCCACTCGTTGCCATTCGCGAAGGCCGGTTTCGGAATCATGGCCAGACGATGTCCTTCGCTGCAAATGCCGAGCTGTCGGGGGTGATGTTGTTCGGCCTGATGGCGGTCCGCGCGGTCTTCGATCGGGTCGAGCGCACGCAGGAGCGTGTGACACGTGCGTGGCGCCGGCGGAATGCGCGCCCGGTGAGACACTAGCTGTGTCCCGCGACACGGACTCGGCGACGCCCAGCATCTCGGTGGTGATACCGACTTACAACCGAGGAGCATTGCTGCCTCGGGCGATTGCATCCGCGCTCGAGCAAACCTGTTCGCCGTCCGAGGTGATCGTTGTAGACGATGGCTCGTCTGACGACACACCTCAGCGTTGCGGGGAGTGGGGCGATCGCATTCGATATCTGCGCACTCCCAACGGTGGTGTCGCGGCGGCGCGGAACGCCGGGATTGCGCAGGCACGTGGCGATTGGATTGCGCTTCTCGACTCGGACGACTGGTGGGAGCCGACGAAGCTGGAAGTCCAGATGGCGGCGCACCGAGCGAACTCGGCGGCCGCATGGTCTGTCACGGGATGCGTGATCGTCGATGGTACCGGTCACGCTCGCGACGGTCTACAAAGCTTCGCAGGCGCGTTCCCTGTGTTCGGGGAGACTGGTTGCGAACCCGAGGAGTTGTTCATCAAGCACCTGCAGGCCTTCACGGTCACCGCCGCCGGCGCCGAGCATGCCTGCTTTCAGGGCGATCTGTTCGGTCTCCTTTTTCTCGGCAACGTTGCGCTGCCTTCATCGGCGTTGATCAGGCGAGCGTTTTTCACGCAAATCGGTGGCTTTGATGCGTCGTTGCGACTGGCCGAGGAGACAGAGTTCTTCCACCGCGCGGCCGCGCATTCACCGGCCCTGGTGGTGATGTCGAGACTGGTCCGCTATCGTATGGCGAGTAATGACTCGCTCACCGCGGGGCGCAACGTCGACCGGCTCACGGAAATCGCGCTTCGCAGCCTCGATGCGGCGGCCACCCGTCGGCCGATGCATGCTGCCTATCGCGAGGCGCACGCCACTGGCCGACGCAACCTGCTGCTCCGACTGGCGTACGCGCAGCTCAGCGAGCGGGACGGGACCGCGGTGCGAAAGACCTTGCGCCGCCTTCGTGAGTCTGACGTGCCGATCGGGCGTCGGGGCGCCGCGATGTGGGCCGCGAGCCTCCTGCCGCCGACCGCGCTAGGCGCGCTCCACGGGGGCAAACGCCTCTTGCGGCGCGTGACCCGTCGATGACGACGCCAGTCGCGCGCAAACTCGTTGTTGCACAGATGCTCGAGTCGGACGGTCCGGGGGGGGCCGAGATGGTCGTACTCCGACTGGCCGAGGCGTTGCGAGCCAGAGGACACGAGGTCGTACCAGTAGGCCCGGCGACCGGGTGCGGGTGGCTCGCCGAGAAGTTTCGGGAACGCGGGTTCCAGCCTGAGCAGTTTCTGCTGCGTCGGCCGTTGGATTGGCGGTGTGCGCGAGGCATGGCCGCGATGCTCAGGCGCCGGCACGTTGACGTCATCCACAGCCACGAGTTCACCATGGCGGTGTATGGCGCGGCGACCGCGAGTTGGCTGCGCCGGCCACACATCACGACAATGCATGGCAACCAGGTAATGACGACCCGCTGGCGACGTCGGGTGTCATTGCGCGCCGCATTTCGGTTGAGCGACGCCGTTGTCGCTGTGTCTCAGGACACCAAGCGTTTTCTGGACGAGCAGCTGGGGCTTCGTCCGGGCGTGCTGCGCGTTATCCCCAACGGCGTCCCGCCCTCCACGGGTGATCGGCCACGACTGCGTCGCGAGTTGCGGATTGCCCCTGACGAGCTGCTCGTGCTCGCGACCGGTAGCCTGGTTCCACGGAAGGGGCACGCAGTGCTCATTCGCGCGCTGGCCGCACTTCCTGCAGAGGGCGCGTCCTGGCGACTGGCGATCGCCGGCAACGGTGCCGAGAGAGCTGCGTTAGAGTCGCTCTGCCGGGAGATGGACGTCACCGACAGAGTACACATGCTTGGCCATCGGGATGATGTTGGCGACCTGCTGGCGGCCGCCGACATTTTTGCGATGCCGTCGCTCTGGGAGGGGTTGCCTCTGGCATTGCTGGAGGCCATGCGCGCGGGCAAGGCGATCGTCGCGTCGGCGACGTCGGGGATCCCGGAAGCCGTTGCCGACGACGTCGACGGTCTGCTCACGCCGCCCGGAGACGTCGGGAAGTTGACTGCGGCGCTCGAGCGGTTGCGGGCGCAGCCGGCCCTGAGGCAACGCTTGGCGAATGCCGCCTCGACGCGTGCGCTGACTGACTTCTCAATTGAGACGATGACGGCCGCCTACGAACAGCTGTACGTGGCGTCGCTCCTCAGTCCTTCCGAGCTAGGAGTTGTGGCTCGGGAACGCGGCGGTCTCGCGGCCTCGCATTAGTGCGAGGAGCGCCGCGAAGGGCGCGAGGAGTAAGCGCGTAACCGCGCGGAGACGGACGTCTGGATAGTAGAGCGCGTGGTAATAGGCCTTGCACGCCAACCCTGACTTGCCGGCGCGGAAGAAATGGTATCCCGCTCCGAGCCACGCCCTCCCGAGTCGACGTCGCAGCACGTCCCGCCGTGGCGGGCTGGTCGTCAAAGGCAAGGTGCGAGTGAGCGCATCGATGTCTGGCAGGAGCTTCGCATCCGCCCGGCGATAGCTGTTCTGCGCGTGGCGCCGGACCTCGACGAGTGGCTCATCAATGTATGCGCCGTTTGCGACGCGATACGTGTTCAATACGTAGAAAAGGTCTTGACTGAGCCTCATGTCCGCCGGAAACTCGAGCCCGCGCACCAACTCGGTGCGCGCGAGCATCGTCTGGGTCCAGCATGGGAGCTGAGACAACGGCACCAGGTTGCAAAAAGTGTCGCCGGCAATGACATGGCCGCCGCCCGCGCGCGATGGCCGACTGGGCAGCGTTGCCAGCTCCGGCACCAGGTCGAATTGCGTCTCCGTGTGAAAGCCTCCGTCGTCGAAGCGGACGAAATTCGTGAAGACGAAACCGACATCGGGTTCGCTCTCGAGGAGTGCGATTTGCCGAGCCAATTTGCCCGGGCGCCATCGATCGTCGGCATCGAGAAATGCGATATGCCGTCCACGCGCCAATGACAGGCCGTGGTTGCGAGCCGCGCCGACTCCGCCGTGTGGCAGGCGCTCAGTGCGCAGTCTCGGATCGGTCATGCGTGCCAGGCGCTCGGCCGTATCGTCGATCGACCCATCGTCGACGATGATGACTTCGACCCCGGGGACGTCCTGATCGAGCACGCTCGCCACTGCGTCTTCGATGACGTGCCCGAAGTTGTACGTCGGGATGATGACGCTGACGGTCGGTGTGGCGGGCCGAGCCGATCGGCTATACGCTGCCGTTGCCGGTAATCGAGCCGTTGGGTCGGTCATCGTCGCACCGGTGGACCGCCAGTGTGAGAATCTTCTGGTTGCCGCGGGCCATCACGACGGGACTGCATTCTCGGTGCCTGCGCGTCGGAGGACACCGACCGCGGCGTCCAGGAGCTTGCTCCCCAGGCCGCGGACCGCCTGTCGTTCGGCCTGCGTGAGGATCGGCAGCTTCCACGCGAGTGTCACGTACACGGCGAACAAGGACACGCGAGCGACAATGGCCAGCGAGAGTGGACCAGCTGGCAGCAGCACACCGGCGATCACGACGCCGGTAGCCAACGCAAGGAGCCGCATGACCGGAGGCCAGTTGTATCGCACCGGCCAGAGCTGCTGTGACTTCACGTAGGCCCCCACGTAGCGGACCAAATAACCAATCACCGTGGCGATCGCGGCGCCCCAGCTGCCCCAACGCGGGATGAGGAGCGCATAGCCCGCGAATACCGCGACTGCGGCGAGCCAGTTGGCGATGGCCGTCCATTTCGTACGCTCGCTAATGCTGATGCCAATGTCCTGCGCAGCCGTCCAGGCCTGAAGCACCATCGCGATCAGCAGGATGGGAACAACGTTGGCGGCGGGCCAGTATGCTGGCGGTGTCAGCACCTGCAAGCCGACCCGCACGAACAGGCAGATGCCAACGGCACCGGTGAGGAGGATGAAGTTCTGGTACAGGAACATCTGCGCGTATATGCCATGCCGGTCGCCGCGATCGGCCAGCTCGTAGCGCTTCGGGCTCAGGACCATCTCGATGGGGGTCTGTGCGAGGAAGGGGAGGAGAAAGGCAAACTGATAGGCCAGCGTGTAGTTGCCGACGTAGGTGAGATTCCTCGACGCGCGCAGAAACGGGCGGTCCCCATAGGTCAGTACGAAGGTCGCAACTTGGGTCGCCATGAGCGGAAGACCGAACCGATACAGGTCGTGCGCCACGGAGCGCACGTATCGAAGTCCCACACCACGTACCGCCAGGACCATGAGCACGGCGCCAATACAGGAATTCGCCACGATCGTGCTCAGAAACATCGCCCGAGCTCCCAGGTGAGCGACTGTCAAGAGCAGGACATTGAGGATCACCTGTATCGACAAACGGGCCAGCTGAGCGCCAACGATGAGGCGGAACCGACCCATCGCGCGGAAGTATGGCCCTGGGACGAAAGTCGGTGCGGACGTGATGGCACTCACGGCCCCCAACCGGACTAACCCCGTGTACTTGTCGGACCCCAGCACATAGTGCGCGATCGGCGGCGCCAGGAGGAGTGCGAGTAGCCCCGCCACCGCATAGCCGCCGCAAACGATCCATAGCGAGGTGGAGATCACGCCGCGACGCTCAGCGTCGGTGCTCGCTTTGTAGTAGAAGCGAAAGACGCCGCCTAGCAATCGCGACCCGGCGACAATCGTCAAGACATCGAGGCTGTTCTCGACCAGCTCGAGGGCGCCGTAATCGGCCACCGACAGATAGTGCGTGTACAGCGGCAGCATCATGAAGGACAGCATCTTGCTGATGAGTGCCGCGCCTGCGAACAACAGGGCACTCTTGCCCATCGCCTCGAACTTGACCGGCGCGGGCGGCGCCTCGATGTCGACGGGCGGCATGAATGGATCGCCGCCGATGGACATGACGCCGCCGGTCTCGGCGTTTGCGCGCGCCGCCGCTTCGGTCGTTCCGGACGGCGGTTCGGCGGGACTACTCACGCGGCGCTGCCGGTTGCGCACGGACGATTTGCACGCCATCGAACGACACCGGAGCGTCCAGATGGTCATGGGCGCCCAAGTAGGTGAGTACCAGTGTCGGACCGTCCTTGAGAGGGTCGAGAACTTGGGCCGCCGTGACGAACCACACCGGATGCTGCATCGCGTTCAGAGAGGCGAGGCGTGCTGCCACGACTGTGGTGTCTCGAATCACGTATGAGGTCGGGTCGTACCTGTCGAGATTGATGTCCACTGGCACTCCGTAGACCGGAGTGCTCCGATCGATCGGTTGGAAGTAGTCGTTGAAGGGCAGCAAACGGTCTGGATCGTACACCAATACGATGTCGCCGGGCGCCGCCCGGTCTGCGACGTAGCGTGCGGCACTCCGCCAGTCCTCGCGTTGCACGCCGTGCCGTTGATAACTCAGGAGACAAATGGCCGTGAGTCCCGCGACGCCGCCGCGCTCGACGAGGCGCGCCCACCCCATCGTCGTGCGGTCGATCCACATGGCATAAATGAGCAGTAAGCCTGGCATTGCGATCAGCAAGTGCTGGGGGTGCACGGGGGTCACACGGAACAGGTGCAGCAAGCCGAGCACCGCGAGCGGGAGGAAGGCCGACACCGTGAGCCCCACTTCATCCCGATCCCACGGAGTTCGAGGCGCCACCGTGCGCAGCAGCGGAAACGCGATGGCGATGGCTAGGAAGATCGGCACGATGTGTGGCCACGACAGGACCTCGGCGCGACCCTCGAAGGCACCCATCATCACTTCGCCTGTCTTATACAAAGCGTATCGAAGATTGGTCGAAGGAGCGATCGAGTTGTCGATCGGATGCAGCGCGATCTGTGACCGGATGACCAGGACCATCGGTGCGACGGCGCAGCCGGCGATGGCCAACATGCCAGTGACTAGCGACGTGCGGCGCTTGGCGATGACGGAAGCGCCCCACTGGCCCGCCAGAGCGAAGCCGCCGTAGTAGAACGTGAAAAGCAGGGCGATGGCCGAGCCGGCGTAACCGACGAGATTCCTGGGAGCCACGCGCGTCGTGCTGCGGACGATCCCGAGGAAGAAGTAGAGCGTGAGCGCTGTGAGCAGCAGGGCCAGTGCATAGCCACGAAGCTCGGATGCGGCCCACACGACCCCTGGAACGAACGCGGAAGCTATCCCCAGCCACCGCCACTGCGTGAGCCCGGCGCGCCGCCCGATCGCGGCCATCACGACGACAAATGCCATGGCTGCCAGTGTCGATAACGCGCGCCCGAACATCACGCTGCTATTGATCTCGCGCCAGAGGGCGAGCAACCCAAAGTAGAGCGGGGCCTGCAGCTCGTAGTGCAACCCGCGACGGATCGCGCCCAGCACCGGAAGGCGCGACGTGTACTCCGAGTACGCCTCGTCGATCCAGAGGCTCTTGTGCGCAGAGTTCCACGTCGCGAGCGCGCCAAGCGCGACCGCCGAGCCTGCGACCGCCCACCGCGCACCGCGCGACGTCACCGGGGTGCTAGGGAGCGACCCAGTTGGTGTCGCTGGCCGCGCCAGTGTATCGGTAGACGTAACGAGGGTATCCATGATTGAACCGCTTGGGGGTTCCCGCCAACGCAACGAACCGCTCCCCCCAATCGCGGTCGAGCGTATAGTACCGCGCCAGCAAGGAAACCGGTGGGGTTTCCTTCTCGAGCGGAATGTTCGTCAGCACGTACGCCTGGCCAGCAGGATGGACGACCGGCCCAAGCAGCTGCCACGCGCGCGTGCGATCGGCTTGTGTGTGTCCGGGTCCGCGACCCATGTCCTCGAGCGCCACCCAATGCTCGGCCGGCTCGAATAGCGGCACTCCGCTCGTCTGACCGATGTCCGGCGCGTACACGGGGGCGCCGAGCGCCCGCACCGCGGCGACGAAGTCCGCGTAGGCCGCGCGGGCGTCGGGCTCCGGTACGATCGCGCGTCGAGGATCGTACAGCAGCGGCAGCATGACACAGACGGCGCCGAGCTGAGGGGCCGCTCGCGCCCAGGTTGGCCTATGCTTCACGGCTTCCGCCAGACGGCCAAGGCCGATCATGGCAAGTACGAGCGTAAAGGCACCGAAGGGGATGAAGACGTTGTTGGCCGATCCCCAGTCGAGCGCGCCCATGACCGCCGACGCAGCGCCCGCGATGAACTGCGCATCCCACGCGGTGAAACGCGTCTGTATCCGCCTAACGTCGATCAGGAACGTGAGTCCGGCGAACAGGAGCGCAAACGGGTACCACACGCCGAAGTAGCGCACGAGCCGGATCACCATATCGAATCCGACGCGCGACCACCCGCGTGGCACCGACCAGGTGAAGTAATGGAACGCTGGCCCAAACGGCCACTGGACTGCCGCCACGTACGCGACGGGGCCGAGCAGCATCGCGATCGCCCAATACGGTATCGATCGGCGCCACCCTTCGCGCCAAGTCAAATACAGCACGCCCGCCATCGCGAAGAGTGCACCATGCTGCTTGAACCAGAACGACAGGACGAGCACGGCGACGCCAACCATCCGCGTCCGCCGCGATTCCGCCCCGATGAGATACGTGCCCAGCAACGCTGCGCAGAGCATCCAGGAATCCGAATGCGCCGTGTCCAGGTAGGAGTCCATCACGTAGTAGGCGGTGGCGAAGGCGCCGAGGGCGATCGCGCCCCACCATGTGGATTGCGTCGCTCGACGAACGGCCGCAAAGATCACGAGCCCGCTGCCGGCTTGCCCCAAGATCGCCACGACCCGGAGCACGCTCAGGTTCGGGCCAAACACCCACATGGCAGGCGCGGCGAGGTAGTAATACAGCGGGTTGTAGGCAAGAGCGACGAACGCCGGCAAAGGCTGAGGATAGACCGGCTTCCCCGTCGCTGCGCGGACTGCGTGCTGCAGAATCGTCCCTTCCATGAGGTCGAGGTGCAATGGGAAGGGCACATGATCGAACCAGAGCCAGATGGTGAACCCGATGGCTGCAACGGCGGCGAAGAGGAGCCACGCGCGCGCCCACGACCGCGCCGTCCCGAGCTCGCCTCGGGCGAAATCGGCACCGGTCAGGCCAAAGGCCCCGCCGATATACAGGGCACGTATCGCGAGGCCCACCGTCATGGTCCGCACCCCGCTGGGAGGTCGTGGCGTTGAGCGAGGGTGGCTAGCAGTGCGCCAGCGGCAGCGCGATGCCCCTCGGCGTTCCAGTGCCACGCGTCCGTGAAGTAGACGGGCTGCGGCTCGTGCCGTCGGAGGGAGTCCGATAGGTCAACGACGGGCAGGCCGACGGATGCAGCCAGTGGGCGAAGCTCGGCGAGTGGCCGATCGAGGTCGTAGGTCCCCGGGTCCGAAAACGGTATCCCCGACTGTGGGACGTAAACCAGGTCCGCCCTGCGCGACACCTGGACGGCGCCCGGCACGAACGCAATGACGAGATCCGCGCCGACGCTACGCGCGGTGTCGCGAATCGAAGTCAGGAACGCCGTCATCCGTGCGATGTTGTCCGGTGCGTACAGTCTGTTCGGCCCGCGACGGAAATACTCGAGCAGCAACTTCCATTGGCTCCGACGCGAGGGGTGCCTGCGAATCGCGGAGAATGCGGCGTCGTAATCCTCTGACAGGTGTGTGACGAGCTGCGAACGTCCGAGGAGTGCGATGCGGCCCAAGCGAGGCCGCACGAGTCCGATGTTCCGGCGACGCGAGGCGGAGTCGATCAAGATGTCCGACCACTCGTTGACGTAGAACTGATAGACGATCACGTTGGGACGAAAGAGCGGCCCGAGCTCGCTGATCTCGGGTCCTTCTTCATTCGGGCCGTAGCCCGTCACGCCTCCGTCGATGACTTGCACCGGCGCCGCGGTCGCGCATCGACTCAACGCAGTCTGCAACAACGCGGGGTACGAGTACTCGTAGTTCAGCCCCTCCGGCATCGTGAACGCGTCGCCGACGGCGAGGAGCCGATACGTGTTGGGCACCGCGCGGGCCGGCGTGATATCCGGACCCTCGAGCCCCAGCGAGTTCGTGCGGACGACGTAGTCGTAATCGTTGTACCGTAGTCGTGTGACCCGATTTGGGATGAGGCCGTACGCGCGCGTCGGATGCACCATGAGGGCCGGACGCTCTCCCCAGCCTCCGACCTCGGTCGGCGCAAATCGGGCTAACACGCCCTCACCCGCGAGTAACACGACGAGCGTCAGCGCCGCACCACCGGCCCACGCGCGAGCCAGCTCGACGCGTCGCCGCGACAAGAGGGTCGTCCACGCCGCCAGGACGATGGCGACGAGCGTGGCGAGATAACCGTAGCCAGCCGGCAGCACGAACAGGCTCGCGAATGCGCCCGCGAGCGCCGTGCGGCGGCAGAACTGTGCGAGGGCAGACTCGCTCGGCGACGCATTTCGCGCCGTCCACTCGAGCCAGCCGCAGAGTACGACGCTCGCGGCGAGAATCACGCAAAGCGCCCGCTGTGGTCGATCATCGGGTGTCAGGTGGGGCTCGATGACAAGCAGTAGGACTGGAACGACGAACCCGAGGGCGTAGGACAGCGCACGATCCCGCGTCGCAGCCCAAACGGCGGCATCGCGCTCGACCCACGCGACCAGTCGCTCGACCGCAACCGCGCCCGGGATTGACAACGCCAACACCAGCACGGCTGCAGTCCCGTGAGCGATCGGTCGCGACCGGAGCAGTTCGGCGGTCCAACGGAGCGGCGTCTGGTGCAGCAGGAATACTGCGTACGACGCGCCGCCCAGCCACATGATCGCGCGGGCCAGTGGTCCGAATCTGCGCACGCCCTGCCAGAGCGCGTAGGCCAGGCCAGTGAGTCCGAGCGTGACGAGCAGGTTCGACACCAACGCGCCCCACAAGAAGATCGACGCGCCCAGGCCAACGATATAACATGCGGCAGCACCCACGAAGATCCGCAGTGTTCCGCGGTCATCGTCGGACGCAAACGCGGGTCGCTTGGTCAACCACACCGCCGCACACATGCCCGCCGTGAACTCGGCCAGTCGCGAGCCGAAGAACATGCCAGTGAGCCAGAAGTAGCGGTCGTGCGACAACTCGATCCCTACTGTACGGGACGCGAGCGTGAACACGAAAGTGGCGACGAAGAACCGGCCGACACCGAGCCGTCCGACTACCCGCCACAGGAACGGGTAGACGATGTACAGCTGGATGATGAGCCAGACGAACCACCACGACGGCGAGATTGCAAAGAACAGCGATGGCAATCCGCGGAACCCCGTTGCGCTCACGAACGTCGATGGCGCCCCGAACGTGAGTGTGCTCGGCACGAGCAAGGCGAGCGTCAGAATGACGAAGTGCATCGCGATGTACAGGGGGTAGAGCCGCGCGGCACGCCGTCGATAGAATGGTGCGATCTCGAACGGGCCGCCCAGCACACCATCACTGCGGGACAGCGTCGCCAACGTCAGCCCGAGCCCACTTGTGAAAATGAACACACCAGGCCCGGCGTCGCCGAGAAAACCAAGGACGCGGACGACCGTCAGCGGCGCGTTCGGGCCGGACAGAAAGAAGGTGTGCAGCCGGGTCGACAGCGATGCCGGGAAATTGTTGTCCGGGTTGGTGAACCACGGACCGGGGGCAAACGACTCCACCAGGTGGTTCAGCAGGATCCCGATGATCGCGAATGCCTTCGCCGCCTCTACCCAGTCGAGGCGGCCGGACCTGCCAACACCAGTCGGCGGCTGAAACGACGAATGAGCGAAGTCGGCGCCGGACTCTACGACGCCGGCGCCTGGGACACCGACGCCCGCGGCGCCGGTCACCGTCATGGGCCGATGCCGGCCACCAGCTCGGAGTCGCTGGCTGCGCCTGACCAGGCCAAGGCGCGGTTCAAGAGGCGCCATTCGCCATCACCGGCGGGTGCATGCGCGTCGGGCGCCTCGATTTCGGCGGCTTCGGGGACCGCGCAGCCCGTCACGCAGGTCGCGGCAATTCGGCGCACCTCATCGAACTGCACACGTGAGAACGCGTCCGCCGCGAATCGCCCGTTGAGGAACCCGACGAGCGCGCGCACCTCATGCGCGAGTCCACGCTCCATCGCCACGAACGCGTCCGAGACGAAATCGATCAAGGCCGGATCGGGCGCGTTGTGACCGCGCCCGATGCCGACGTAGCGCGTCGTCGGGTTCGCAACCGTGGTCCGCGACCACGCGTTCGCGCCGTCGACGACGCAGCGGAGGCGCGGCGCCGCTTCCAGCACCACGTTCGGGCAATCCACGTAGTCCCGATGAGCCGTGCAGATGATCACCGTCTCCGCCCCGGCCATCGCGTCGACCAGGTCGTTCGTGAACTCGGGCGCGAATCCACTCCTGACCAGATTCTGGTCGTCGCGCTTGACGTAGGGATCGTGCAGCCGCACCCGTGCCCCGCGCTCACGCAGCAGCCGGGCGAGGACGAGTGTCGGGGAGTTTCGCGTATCCTCGGAATTGAAGCGATACGCGACGCCGAGCAGCGTCACTGCCTGCCGCACGCTCGCCGGGCCGAGTGCACGCTCGGCCAGACGGATGGTCTCCTCAGGCGACTCGTCGTTGATCCGGCGCGCTTCGAGAATGAGACTGCGCGAGGCGTCGACGTGTGCCTCGAGCGCCCGCCACCAGAGCAGGATCCCGTCCTTGGGCAGGCAATGCCCGCCGACACCAATGGTGGGCACCAGCAAGCCGCCGCTGGGTACGGCTGTGGGTCGATGGGAGGCATCGTCTGACTGCCCCTGGCGCGTATTCACGGCGTCGCGCACGGCGTAGAAATCGACGTCGTGCACATCGCACCAGCGCACGACCTCCGCCGCGAACGCGATGCGCACATCGCGATACGCATTCTCGAGCGTCTTCACGACCTCCGCCGTCATGCTGTTGGTCGGGTGCAGCGTGCCCTGGGTGACGATCCGACTGTACAAGCGCCGGATGAGCTCGGGCGTGATCGGGTTGAGGCCGGCCACGATCTTGTCGGATGAGCGGACGCGCTCCACGAGACGCCCCGGCATCACGCGATTGGGGCTATTCCCGAGCAGAATGTCGCGCCCCTCGACCAGCCCATACCGGGCGAAGTGCTCCCGCACGATGGTCGTCATCGACGACGGCGCCAAGGTCGACTCGAAGATGATGAGCGGCATGTTGCCCTGCGGTCGCGCACGGAGGTGCTCGCCCACGCCCGTCAGCGCCTCGAATAACGGGCCGTAGTCCGGGCCGAAGCCGCGTTTGTCGGTCTGCACGCAGACGAGGATCACGTCCGCGTCGCGAACGGTGGCATAATCGCTCGTCGCGCTCAACAGCCCTGCCTGGACGGACTCCGCCACGACGCGGTCGAGCTCCGGCTCGACCCCTCCGATCGGCGAGCGACCGGCGTTGATGGCATCGACCTTCCAGCCCGACGTCGGCGACGGGCGCTGGAGCACGACCACTTTGGCCGGATCGGGGGTGCCTTCCCGAATCCGTGCGTGTGCCAGCAGCGCGGCCATCGGCATCCCGACGATGCCAGGCCCTATGACGACGATCTTGCGGACTTCCCAGCTCGCGCGAGTTGGATGCGCGGAATCGAGAGTGAGGGGCACAGAGAAAAAGTCGAGAGGAGAGCTCAGGCGTCCACGAACTCGCGGAACCACAGCTCGAGGTTGACGAGACCCCACAGGCGACGACCGAACGCGAACTCATCGTCCAACAGCCGCTCGACCGCCTGGGGCTCGAAGAGCCCTCGCTCGCGTGCCTGGGCGGACAGCAGGACGTCGGCGAAGAAGTCACGCGACGCACCCTTGGCCCAGAGATGCAGCGGGACCGGGAAACCCATCTTGTCCTTGCGTTCCGCAATCGTCGCGGGGAGTACGTTCGCGGTCGAGCGCTTGAGCACGTACTTGAGCTCCCCACCGCGGAATTTCATGCGCGGGGGCATGCTCGTGACGAGATCTGCCAAGCGATGGTCGAGGAGCGGGACGCGCGACTCCAGCGACGATGCCATGCTCACGCGATCCTCGACATGCAGCAGCGCCGGCAAGCCGGTCACCAGGTCGAAGTGCGTCATCTTGTTGTAGTACGACTTCGTGTCCGGGTGATTGAACACGCTCTGGAATCGCGCAAACAGCGCTTCCCGGTCGTACGCGGCTCGAAAATCCTCGCTGAACAGGTCGAGAGAGCCGCCGCTCCGGTCGATCAGGCGGAAGTAGCGACGGTCCATCGGCTCGAACACGTCGTGCTGCCAGAAGTGCTGCAGCATCGGCGCGTACTGCCGGAGCGCAGGCAGGTTGGGGATGATCGACTTGAGCGAGACGATGTGCTCGGCCTCCTCGGTGCTCTCGAAGATGGCGCCTTTGATCGCTTGCTCGAGATAGGCAACCAGGTACCGTGCGTACCCCCCGAAGATCTCATCGCCTCCCTGGCCGCCGAGGCACACCTTGACGGTCCGTGACGCGCAGCGCGCGACGACGAACTGTGGGAAGAGGCCGGGTCCAGCGACCGGCTCGTCCATCTGATAGATCATGTCGGGCAGGAGGTCCACGAATTGGCGCTCGGTCGGCACGATCTCGTGCATCCGTGCGCCGCACTCGCCGGCGACCTCGCGAGCGTATCGGGACTCATCGAACTCAGGTCCGTCGCGGAACACGCCCGTGAACGTGTGCAACGGATGTGATGCATGCGGCGCCGCCAACAGCGTCACGATGCTCGAGTCCATCCCGCCGCTGAGGTAGGCGCCGACCGGCACGTCGCTGCGCAGCTGGATGCGTATCGCGTCCTCGAGGAGTCGGCGGACCTCGACGACGAAATATTCTTCCGTATGGTATGGATCGATCGTGAATCGGGGCTCCCAATAGCCGCGAGTCTCGACGCGTCCGGAGACGAGATCGACGAGTTGCCAATGGCCGGGGAGCAACTTGTTGATACCGGTGAACAGCGTGCGCTCGCCGGTCACGAATTGGAAGGTGAGATACTCCCGGACCGCATCGAAGTCGGGCTGGACGGTCACCGAGGGATGGCGCAAGAGCGCCTTGATCTCGGAGGCAAACAGCAAATGCCGCTCGGATGCGTGGTAGTAGAGCGGCTTGATGCCGAAGTGATCCCGCGCCGCGAACACCGTCTGTCGGGCGCGATCGTACAGCAGAAAGGCGAACATGCCGTTCAGCGCCTTGACGCAGTCTGGCCCGTACGCGGCATACATCGCGAGAATCACTTCCGTATCGGACTTGGTCTGAAACGTGTGACCGCGGCGGATGAGATCGGCCCGCAACTCCACGTAGTTGTAGATCTCGCCATTGAACACGATCGTGAGCGGCCCGACCGTCATCGGTTGGGCGCCGGTGACGAGGTCGATGATGGCGAGCCGTTTGTGATAGAAGCCGAGGGGCCCGTCGATGAACTCTCCCTCGCCGTCCGGCCCCCGGTGATCGAGGGCCTGCGCCATGTCCGCCAGTATGGCTCGCTCGACCGTCTGGCGGTCCCGGTTGATGATGCCGACGATGCCACACATGGTTACGCTCGAGAGTGACCCGCGGGCGCGGGAGCAGCCGTGAACGCAGCGGTCGTCGGATGTGACACCCGCCGGCGCGCGAGTGCCCCGCGCTCGTCGATCGCCCGCGCGTGGGTGCTCATGTTCACGAGACGGAAATGGCGCTGCAGAGCATGTACGACCCGGACGAACAGGTCTTTCTTGCGCGCGCTGGTCAAGTCCATGCCGGGGAAGAACCGCAGTGCGGGAGCCTGATCCCCACCGAGGAGATCGAGGGGGTGGAGCAGAAAACTCGGCTCGGTCCCCGTGAGGCGGCAGATCCCGAGTGCCGTCTCGAGATACCCCATCATGGCCGTCTCCGATACGCGGCTCAGATAGAGCAGATAACTCGAGATGGAACGGCACCTTGATCCCCGGAATCGTCGTCACCGGGATCTCGAGGAGCGTGCGGCCCGAGGGCAGTGACCACCGGTACGGCCGCACTGGCCGGAGGCCGTCGCGCGCGCCGCCAAAGAGCGTCGCGCGCTCTTCACGCTGTGCGCGCGTGAGCCGGGCAGTCCAGAAGTAGTACGCGCGTGCGAGCGGGCCGAGATAGGTGGGGAGGGTAGACGCATCGTACAGGTATCCGCGGTCTACGAGGACCTCGAACAGCGCCGGACTCCAGCTGTATCCGGGGCCCCGAAATCCGAGCGTCCGCTGGCCCGTGGCCGCGTAGATTGCCGCTTCGGCGTCGGCGATCTCCTGTGCGACCCGCTCGGCCGAGTAGCGATTGAGCCAGGGCTCGTGCTCGAATGAGTGGTTGCCCAGCTCATGCCCTGCGGCGACAGCTGCGCGGAGATGCACGGCATTCGCGGGAACCACCGCATCGCACCCGACGACGAAGAACGTCAGCTGCACGCCGAGCTGATCAAGGACCGGGAGCACGGTCCCGAAAAAGGCGTCGTAGTACGACGGTCGCCGCTCCCATCCGGCGTCGCCGTGGGTCTTCATGTACGACCATTGGTTGTCGACGTCGAGTGAGATGCTCGCGAGAGGCCGGGGGTCGTTCATGCGCGGGCCGGGACGATTTGGATGGGGGACGGTCCCCCACTGGCGCGGCCAGTGTTGTCCTGCGATCGCACTACGGCGTTCGTCACGACGGATGGTCCGGCGCCATTGCGCAAGAGTGGAGCGAGTGCGTCAGCCTGACGCGCGGCGAGCGCGAGCGTTTCGTTCACATTCAGCGTACCGTAGGCGATCTGCGCAGAGTTGACGACAAACACGTGATCGATTGATGTCGCGAGCGCGGGTAAGAAATCGCTCGAGTACTTCAGGGTGGAGATCGCTTGCACGTCTCGGGCCCGGGCGACGCGTGAGGCAATCACGTCGTCCACCCGGAAATCGGGATACATGCGAGCCAGTCCCTCGATCGACTCGCTCAGGATCGAACTGTCACTCCGTTGCCAGGTCGGGTCGCTCTGCGAGAGATAGCGTGGCAGATAGACCAACGTGTGGCCCCCGAACGTGGAGGGGTCGACCAACGCCGTCATCTCGATGACACCGGTAAAGGGCACCCAGGCGTCGGTGATGTTGGTGACATAGTATCCCGCGAGCGGCCGCCGGAGCAGCAGCGACGGGCAGATTACTCCCTGGTAAATCACCTTACGCAATCGCTCGCGTTCGGTCGCCGTCAACTGCGGGCACAACGTGGCCACTTGCCCACACGGGACAGTCAGGACGACGTCGTCGAATCGTTCAGTCCTGCGCTGTTCGGCGTTGGCGCCTTTCTCCTCTCCCCTCTCTCCTTTCTCGCGCGCCCCTGCGCCCGCACCCGCCGTATCGATCTCGGCGCCATGTCCGTCGCCGCGCACGGCGGTCGCGGGGCGGCTGCAGCGAATCTCGACGCCGCGAGCTTGCACGGCCGCCCGCAATCGCTGCAGCACCACGGAATATCCGCCCTCGACGTATCCGAACATCTCTCGCTTGAGCCCGGACCGGCGGGCGGCGTACAGGCGAGCGATGATGGCCCAGATGAACGCCGCGCTTGCGTCCTGAGCATGCGGGCCGAGCTTGCTGCGCAACAGCGGAAGCCAGATCCGTTCGACGGTGCGGCGTCCCGACAGGCGGGTGAGCCACTCGACGGCCGTGATCTTCTCCAGCGGTCGGGGGTCGGTGATGCGCGAGGCCGCGAGGATCGTCCAGGCAAGGCGAGCCTTGGACCATAAGCCGAGCGGCGGGAACATCAGGAAGTCGAGGCTGGACGACATCGGCACGAGCCGGCCATCGACGAAGAACCCGGTACGAGTCGTCCGCCAATGCAGCTGGTCGGCGAGCCCGATTTCCTGCAACAGGTCGCGGAGGTAGCTGTCGGAGAGTAGTGTCACGTGGTAGAAGCGATCCCACGTGACCCCGCCGATGGCATCGGCGCTCGCCAATCCGCCAACGGTCGGTGACGCCTCGAGGACCGTCACGCGGTGGCCTTGTTCGACGAGGCGGAGGGCCAGACCCAGGCCGAGCATGCCGCCACCGACAATACCAACGTGACGGCCCCGTCCGCCTTCTGCGGTGGCCGGTCGCCCGTTCGCCGGCGAGCTCACTGCATCCATCGCGCGCGGCCGTTCAGCGTACACGTGGCATCGTCACTCGCAGAACGGCGAGCCGTGCCAGCAACGCCAAGTGGCCAAGAATGGTCCGAAATACCTTCATCTTCGACCGGCCGATCATACGGACTTCGAGTGTCGTGGGAAACTCGACGATCCTCGACCCGTGCAAATCGAGCCAGCCAAGCATTTCCGCTACGCCGAGGAATCCCGTGTGCTCGACGCGCACCGCGGCTGCGGCCGAACGTCGGTACACGCGGAAGCAGCTCGTGTAGGTCGCAAGCTTTTGGTGCAGCACCATGCGGTAGAGGTGCGACAGCGATTTCGACAACCCCAGCCTCCATCGGGGCACATTCCGGACGAGACCGTGCAGATGGTATGGCGACGCCGTGACGAGGTCTACGCCAGGTGCCAGCAGCGGAATCATGCGCGCGAGCTCGTGCGGATCGTAGGTGCAGTCACAATCCATCGAGCACACGATGTCGGTGGTCGCTCGCTGAATCCCCGTGAGGATTCCCGCTGCGACGCCGCAATTGACGGCGTGCCGAACGAATACGGAATTCGGTCGATCGCCAAAGACGCGGTGCAGCGCATCCCACGTGCCGTCGGTGCTGTGATCGTCGACGAAAATGAACGTGAAGTTGTATTCGGTCAGCTCGTTCTCGACGCTCGTCAGGGTGTTGGCGAGGTAGGGAAGGATCAGCTCCTCGTTGTAACACGGAATGACGACCGTCACCGACGTCGGCGTCGCGACGGCGATGACCGAGTCAGCGTCCACGGCCTCATCGCCGACCGCACTCTCGCCGGCCGGCAGCATCCCGGCGACGGAAAACGCCGGAAGCTCTGGCGGGGTCGGCGATACGATGGCGATGTCTGGGTTCTGCGGCACGATGTTGACGACGCCACCCGAGATTCGCCGCCGGCCCCGGACTTCCTCGGGGCGGAGGCTCTCCTGCTCCAAGCCGAGATAGGCGGCGGCGCTCGTGAACTCGTAGCGCTCCAGGAAATACCGCAGGTAGTCCGCCATCCGGTCGAGATTGCGGTATTGGCGCACGCGCGACACGAACGGCGCGGAGTTGATCTTGGGCTGGTCCGGGTCGAGCTCCCAGGTGTGGAAGTACATGATGTAGGGCGCGGAGTACGTCCGCGTCCAATGCGCCACGGCCCGTCGCACGAAGCCGTGCGGCAGCTGGCGGAAGTAGTTCCCCCCGGCAATCGGGACCAGCATGCCAAAGATGTCCGCGGTCGAGATCGGGAGCTCCCAGAGCGTCCGCTCGCCGTATCGGTGCAAATGCGCAAAGCGCCGCCACGGCTGCGAGCTGTAGGTCCGGAGAATGGGGCCGATGCTCGAGTCGTACTCGTACCCTTCCTCGGCCAGAACGTCGAGAGCCCATAGATCATGGGGTTGGAACCAGGCGTCGGCGACTCGATACCCGAGGATCCGGTGACCGCCCGCCCGCTCGAGCGCCTCACGAGCACGCGTCAGGTCGTCGCGGAATTCGGCCGGCGTGAGCTGACCGATGTTGCGGTGATAGTACCCTTTGCTCGCGACCTCGTGACCACGCGCCGTGACGAGGCGAACGAGCTCGGGCATCGTATCCGCGACCCAACCAAGCACGAAGAAAGTGGCGCGTGCCTGGAACTGGTCGAGCAGGTCGAGCGCGCGCATCGTGCTGCCTTCGATACGGCGCTCGAACCGGTACCACTGGCCGCGCTGGATGAGGTGATTGAAGGCGCCGACCTGGTAATAGTCCTCGAGGGCGATCGTCAGGATGTGAGGCCCGGTCGCGGACACTTCGGCGCCAAGACTCGTGCGCCGTGTCGGCACGAGTCCCAGCCCGGGGGAGGAGACCGGCACCGTCGCCGAGGGCGAGGAGGTCGGGGAGATCGCGGCACCGGGCATTGGTTCGGCGGATCGCAATTCCCGGACGACCTGAGAGTCAGAGATCGCGGCCAGCGCTGCGGCGGGCCAATGTGACAGCCGTTTCACGCTGGCAACTCCTCGCAAGCCGACGGCCATCGGCGCGTGGCCAGGGCTGACGGGGCTGGCTCGGATACACGAGCGCTAACACGCAGAATGACAATCATTTACACACTTCCGCCACCCCAACGCCCGATGGTGATTCCCGACACCAAGTGGTGTGGAACCCGCGGGTGTCCCACACGGTGTCGCATATTGGCAACACTTAGTCGACAGGACAGGTGCACAAGCTCTCAAGTCCGTATCCGCCGATGCGCGACTGCCGCTCGTCTGCCACGTGACGTGCAGCACACAAGGTATCGGCAGGCACTGGTCCGCGCGTGTTGACGCTGCTAGAGTCACATCTCGTGCCGCGTGGTGCTGGAGGAGCGCTGGACGGTCCGCTGTCAGTGCTGCACGTGCTGGCGCCGGCGCCGGCAGGAGGGCTCGAGCGGGTGGTGCGTACGCTCGCGCGCGCCCAAGCCGCGCGTGGCTACGGGGTCACGGTCGCGGCCGTCTTGACGGCTCCTGTCGTCGGGGCAAGTCGCGCGGCGCGGGCCGACACGAACGAAGCGGTGCTCGCATCGCTAGGGTGTGACGGAGCGACCGTCGTCCCGGTGATCGTGTCCGGACGTGGTTACAGGGAGGAGCGGCGGCAGGTTGCCGCCCTTGCGCAACGGCACGACGTGCGAGTCGCGCACACCCATGGCTACCGCCCCGATGTGGTCGATGCCGGTGCGTTGCGAGCACTCGGCCTGCCAGTGGTCTCCACCGTCCACGGCTTCACTGGCGGAGATTGGCGCAATCGCTTGTACCAACGCTTGCAGCGTTGGTCGTTCCGTCGTTTCGACGCCGTCGTCGCGGTCTCAGAACCGATGGTGAACGGGCTCGTCGCGTCGGGCGTGCCGGCCGCGCGCATCCGCGTTATTCCGAATGGGTACGCTCCGACGGCGCCGATCGTGTCGCGGAAGGCCGCCCGCGAATCGCTTGGCCTCCCGGCCGACGCGTACATCGTCGGCTGGGTAGGGCGCCTCTCCCACGAGAAAGGTCTTGATGTCCTGCTCGACGCGCTGGCACTGCTGCGCGATCGACCGATCGTGCTGGCGGTGGTTGGGGATGGCCGTGAACGCGCCCGGCTGCAGGCACGAGCCGCCGCGCTTCGGATCGCGCCGGCGATCCGATGGATCGGACTCGTACCGGATGCGGCGCCGCTGTACCGCGCGTTCGACGTGTTCGCGCTGAGCTCGCGGACAGAAGGGACGCCGATCGCCCTCTTCGAGGCGATGGATGCCCTGGTGCCGGCGGTGGCGACCGCCGTGGGTGGCGTGCCGGCCGTCGTGTCATCCGCGGAGGCGCTGCTCGTGCCGCCCGACCAACCAGCGCAACTGGCGGAGGCGCTGCACACCGTGCTTGCAGATCCGGCTGCAGCGCGCACGCGCGCGTCGGCGGCGCGCGAGCGACTCGTGAGGACGTACGGAGTCCACACATGGACCCAGCGATATGAGGACGTCTATCGGGAAGTGCTGGAACGGCGGGATCAGAGGTCAGGGGTAAGGGGTCAGGGAACGACCGAACGACCGAGGTCGGAGCCGACCGACACGGCGGTCCGAGGACGCAAGGATGTCGTCGCATGATGAGTGTACGGGAGGCTGTGGGGCTGGTAATGGTGGCGACACCGATCGGGCTCCTGCTGTACGCCTACGTCGGGTATCCAGCGCTGTTGGCCGTGGTCGGCGCCATGCGCCGCGCACCGCCCAGACCGAGTGAGCCGGCCGAGTGGCCCCACATCACGATCACGGTGCCAGCGTTCAACGAAGCCGGATCGATCGCGGCCACGATCGACCGGCTGCTCGCAACGGACTATCCGGCGGATCGCCGCCACGTCCTCATCGTCTCGGATGCGTCGACAGACGGTACCGACGACATCGTGCGCACGTATGCGGGCCGTGGTGTCGAGCTGCTGCGACTGCACGTGCGAGGCGGCAAGACGGCGGCCGAGAACGCAGCCGCACGGGCGGTGCAGTCCGAGATCATCGTCAACACCGACGCGTCCGTACAGGTGCACCCGGCCGCCCTCAAGCCCCTGGTGCGTGCGCTCGAGGATCGGACCGTTGGAGTCGCATCCGGTCGCGACGTCAGCGCGGGCAATGTGGCGGTCGAAGGGAACGCCGGGGAGTCAGGGTATGTCGGGTACGAAATGCGTGTGCGTGCCCTGGAGACGCGGATCGGGTCCATCATCGGGGCGAGCGGCTGCTTCTACGCCTTTCGTCGCTCGGTGTATGACGCGCAGTTCCCGCCGGAGCTGAGCCGCGACTTCGCGAGCGTGTTGATTGCGCGGGAGCAGGGGTACCGCGCGGTTTCGGTTGACGATGCCGTGTGCGTGGTGCCGCGTACGGTGTCACTCGACGCAGAATACCGCCGCAAGGTGCGCACGATGGCCCGCGGACTGGCGACGCTCTGGTACAAGCGGTCACTCCTCAACCCCTTTCGGTACGGCATGTTTGCCGTGATGCTGGCGAGCCACAAGCTCGTGCGGTGGCTCGTCTACGCCGCCCTGCCGTTCGGCGTCCTGGGTCTGCTACTTCTCGCACCCGACCAACCCGCCGCGATCGCCGCGCTGGCGGGCGCCACGGTCGGTGCGGTCCTTGGCGTGATCGGGCTCCGCTGGCCACCCCCCAGCGCACCCCCACGGGTCCTCGCACTCGCCGCGTTTGTCTGGGCGAGCGCCCTCGCCGGTGTCGTCGCCTGGCGCGATGCCTTGGCCGGCCGCCGGCGTGCCGTGTGGGAGCCGACGCGTCGGCCGGGTCCAGCGTCCAGCGTCTAGCCCTTCAGCCTCCACACACACACCGCGGCCCAGGCCGCGACCGTCAAGATCAGAGTGGGGTCGCCCCAGACGACCTCCGTCGGCGTCTCGCCTTTGCCGCCCGATTCGACGAGATACCAGTATCTGAAGAGGCCGAAGAGCACGAACGGCATGGTGACGTTGAGGCGTGGCCGGATCGTCACGACAAACAGACCATAGAACACGATCGCGCTCAACGCCGCGGTCTCGGCGTATCGGTCGAGGAGTGGCAGGGTGTAGAACTGCAGCACGGACCGAGTTGTCGCGCCGCTCGTGGCGAGCTCCTGGTGCCGTTTGATCACGGCGAGATACAGTGCGAGTGAGAGCGTCGTGATCAGCATCCATGATGAGACCGGGACGTCGATGGCAGCCGCGCCGGCGTAGACGCGAAATACGAAGCCCGCCGCGAGCGTGAAGATGTCCACGACCGGTATCCGCTTCAGTCGGAGCGAATAGGCGATGTTGAGGGCGACGTAGCCCGTCGCGACGAGAGCCGTCGGCACGTTCCACGCGAATGCCGCGAGCACCAGCAACAAGAGCACGGCCAGCAGCGCCCGGGCTTGTGCCATCGACAGATCGCCCGACGCGAGCGGTCGTGTCCGAGACTTGACGGGGTGCCGTGCATCGGCCGGGGCGTCGATGATGTCGTTGAACACGTAGGCCGCGGACGCGGCAACGCAAAACAGCGCCGCGGCGAGCAGTGCGTTGCGCACTGCCGCGGGCTTCGTGAAGGACCCCGAGAAGATGAGCGGCGCCAGGACGAACGCGTTCTTGACCCACTGGCGGGGCCGCAGCAGACGGAGGGTCGCGCGCGCCGAGGCGCTTCGCGCCGCCCGTTGCAGCTTCGGGGGCGACGCGGGGACAGTCGTCATGTCCCTACCTACCACCCTCCGCGCTTGAACAGCATCACAGGCACAGTCTTCAACATAATACGAACATCTTCCGCGACGCTTTGTCGCCGCAGGTACTCGAGGTCGTAGCGGATCTTCTGCCGGACATCATCCAGGCTCTGATCGTATGCGTGGTTGATCTGAGCGAGGCCGGTGATGCCGGGCTTGGCGCGATGGCGAAGACCGTACTCGGAGATATCCTTCCGGAGTTGCGCCACGATGGTCGGGCGCTCGGGTCGGGGGCCGACGATGTTCATGTCGCCCTTGAGCACGTTGAACAGCTGCGGTAGCTCGTCCAGCCGCGTCTTGCGCAAGAAACGCCCGACGGGCGTGGCGCGCGGGTCATCCGGCTTGGCCCACACGACCCCCGAAACGCGCTCTGCGTCCACGTTCATCGAGCGGAACTTGTAGATGGTGAAGACCGATCCGCCGGCGTCTCGAGCGCGGCGATCGTACAGCGCCAACGCACGCCGCGATCGGCGGTCGATGCCGACACGCGTCTGGGTGTAGAGGATCGGGCCCGGCGAGGTGAGGCGCACCAAGAGAGCCACGATCACGAAAACCGGTGCCAGCACAATGATCGCGACGACCGCGATCATGACATTGACGATGCGGTTCGCGACCGCCGAACGGGACCGGGGGACGACGCGGCTGATCGCGCCTGACGTCCGACTGGGGACCAAGCCATCGGCGTTGCGAAGCACTGGTATCGGCCGTTCGTCGTCCCCCAGCGCGCGGGCCACGCCGCCCGATGTCCGGCGAATGCGCAACTCGCCAGAGATGCGGGCCTGGGCAGTCGCCGCTGGTTTGGCCTCGCCCCGAATTGCTCCGATGGCCGACAGGTGGAAATCGCCGGGCGGCATCGATTGGTCCATGTTCCCCAGAGGTTCAGTCACGCTAGCGCGTCGCGATAATGGCAATGCTTGTCGCGATTCCCGCGACCGCAACAGCGATGCCGAGGTACCGGAGGAGATTGCCGCCCGGAGGACTCGCGGCCACCACGATCTCGTCACCCGGTCGCAGCGCGAGCTGGTCGACCGTTTCGCCGTTGGCCATAGCGGTTTGCAGCGTCTTGGCCGTGTAGACCGTTTGACCGCCGCGCTTAACTACGGTCTTCCCAAGATCCGAGCTATTGGTCAGCCCGCCAGCATGCATCAGCAGGCTGGTCGCCAGCTCGTCGGCAGCCACCGAGTAGTAGCCCGGCCGCGGCACCTGGCCCAAGACGGCAATGCGGACCAGCGGAGTCGCGTGGACCACCGGATCCTTGATGTAGCGCGCCAAGTCGCGTGTGAGCGTGTCCTTCAGCTCCGCGTGAAGCACGCCGTGCAAGGTGACGTCCGGGATATTGGGCAGCCGGAGGACCTGACCCTCGCGCACGGTGAACGTGTCGGTCAGGGCGGGCTCGCCGCCGCCGGCGTCGGTCACGGCCAGGGCGATGCGGTCACCGACCTGGAAGTCACCGTTGGCAAGGCGTTCCTGCGCGGTCACAGCGGCCGGTCCGGACCCCGACGCGGCTTGCTGCAAGCTCGCTCGCGTCGAGAACGCACCGGTGCTGAGCGCGTCGGGTTGGTACGCTACACGCGCCGTGTCACCAGGTTGCTGGGCAGCACCTGCCACGGGCACGGCCGCGAGACCGCAGGCGATGCCAAGGAGCAGGCGGACGATCGTCATGAGAGCGGTGTGGCAACGACCGACACGGCCTGAGAGCATGGCCGGTGTCGACGTGATCCGGGTCACGTAATGCATTGAGCGCAATGGCGAAGCACCTGATTTTGAGACAGACCCAACGAGCAATGCCCCGCTGACACGCAGCACCCGTGCTTGGACTCGCAACGATCGGGTGAAGGTCCTAACCCGTTGTCGCGATGCTCGTTGTGCGTTTTGCCCCTTCGTCGACCGTGCGATCTGCGCGATCTATGTGTTGAGAACAGACCACACGAGTGTGGCGAGCCACGAGGCGACTAGGACGAAAGGCAAAAGGTGGCGCCGTGCAACGAAGGACCTGTGATGCACGTCACCCCTTGCCAGACAGGTGAAACCGCCGCGCACCCGCCTCGACGATTTGAAGGATTTCGATTCCGCGGGGGTTCGCTTCTTGTAGTTCCTGACGTGCGACCGGTGACCTCCGACCGCTAATCATTTGTGTCAGTCATCACCATCAATGCTGTTGTGCAGGTGCTGCATAGTTTCGTTACGGTTGAGTGCGCTAGAGAGACAGAAGTCCTTTATTCTCAAGGAGTTCAGAGATCGTTAAAGCCCTGCACGAGTCGTGCATACGCGAGCGCGCCATGACTGATCCCGCTGGCCACGCGCGCGCTCGTGCGGCGCGACCACTTCTCGTGCTCATCGCGAACGACCAGGAATGGTCGGCTCGTTCGCTCGAGACGATCCTCGGACCGCGTGGCTACGCGGTGCTCCGTAGCTACAACGCGCGCCAAACGCTGGATCTCGCGCGACGCGTCCGGCCGGATGTCGTCATTCTCGACATCCGCTTCGCGGATGGCGACGGACGGGATGTCTGCCGCACGCTGCGAGAGCCGGGCTATCTGGGATCGGCGACGCCGATCCTCATGACATCGTCAGACCCGGGGCATCGCGGAGAACAGGTGGCGGCCTATGCGGCCGGTGCATGGGACTACGTGCTCTTGCCGCTGGACGGGGAAGTGTTGCTGCACAAGCTGGACACCTTCGCGGCAGCGAAACGCGAGGCGGATCGCCTCCGCGAGGAGGGGCTGCTCGATCCGGCGACTGGGCTGTACAACGCCCGTGGTCTGGCGAGGCGGGCCCGTGAGATCGGAGCCGAAGCGTCGCGCAGACGCGACCCACTCGCCTGTGTCGCCCTCATACCGGCCCCGGGAGACGGGACCGAATTCGATGATTCGACCGCCGATGATGTCGTGAGCCGCGTCGCTGAGAAGCTGGGAGGCGTGCTCCGTCGCACCGGCCGGACGTCCGATGCTGTCGGCCGCCTGGGTCGAACGGAATTCGCCATTATCGCGCCAGCGACCGAGGCTGCCGGGGCGCAGCGGCTCGCGGAACGTGTGCAGGCCGCCGTAGAAGCCGAGCGCATCCCCGTCACCAGTGGCACGCTCGTCGGCACCGGGGCTGCGTCGCACGCCCTCGGCAATGGGTCCCACGACAAGCTGTCGCCAGGTGACGCCGACGGCTCGGATACCGGGTACGTCCGGGTGCGCGTCGTGTATTACGCCGTACCCGACTTCGCCGACTCACCCGTCGACGCGGTGGAGATGCTGGTGCGCGCTGCGACCGCTTTGCGCCAATCCCTCCCGGGTGGCGACGCCTCGGTGATCCAGGAGTTCAGTGAGGCCGAGAGAGCCAGCGCGAAATAGGGGCAAGGGGTTTGGGGTCTGGGGTTTGGGGTAAATGCGACAGACGCGTAGGGCCAGTCACGGTGCATAGCGACTGGCCCTCGCGCTTTGTTGTGTTGCCCCAAACCCCAGACCCCAAACCCCAAACCCCAGACCCGCCGTTGCCCTACCCAGGCGTCACCACTTCGCCCACGCGCGAGGGCAACTGCGCGCGCTTCTCCCCGTCATCCAGCTCGTAGCCGTACAGGTACGAGTAGTATCGGAAGGCGCCCTCGGCCTTGACGTCGTTGAGGACGGCGCCCAGCACTCGGACCGGATAGCGCTGCAACACTCCGAGCTTGGCCTGCGCCATCTGGCGATCGCTTTTCCCGATTCGCAGCACGAGGACCATGTTGCCGGTCGCCGCGCCGAGTGCAAACGGATCGATACCGGCGCCAAGCGGCGGGCTATCGACGATGATCGTGTCGAACAGGGGCCGGACTGCGCCGAGGAACTGTAGCATCGCCTGAGATGCCAGTAGCTCCGGTCCTCGATGTCTGCGGCCGCCGCAGGTCACGATCGTCAGTCGTTCGTAGTCCGTCTCCTGCAATACCTCTTCGAGCGACGCGTTGCCGGTGAGATAGTCCAGGAGGCCCGGTGACTGGCGCACGCCAAAGGTGCTGTGCAGCTGGCCGCGCCGGATGTCCCCGTCGACGACAAGCGTGCGCCGGCCGCTCTCGGCGAACGACATCCCCAGGTTCGACGAGATGAGCGACTTGCCATCCCCGGCGCCCGGACTGGTGATCGTAAACACGATCGGGCCGTCCGGATCGGTGAGGTGCAGGATGTTGAGGCGGATCGTGCGGAACGCCTCCACGACCTGTGCCGCTTCCTCCGGGTCGAATTCGCCCGAGCGGGGTTTCACGCCCGGCACCGTGCCGATGATCGGTAGCCCCAGCTCGTCGGTGGCCTGCTCCGGGTACCGCATCCGGCGGTCGAGGCGGTCAAAGAGCAGCGCCAGCGCCAGGCCTACGCCAAGTCCCGTCGCAAGCGCGAGCATGAAAATGCGCGGCTTCGAGTTGCGGCTGGGAGACTGTGGCGCGATCGCCTTGTCGAGTACCTGGACATCGGGGATGGCGCTCTGCTGCGTGAGGAGTGCTTCTTCGTAGTGCGCTTGCAGCGTGTTGTATATCTGGGAGCTCTGTGTGACTTCTGCCTGCCGGCGCATCTCCTCGATCTCGGTGGCGGGGAGCTGCGTCGCGGTCAGTTGCGCGTTCGCGATGCGCTCGCTCCACCGCTGCGAGGTTGCACGCAGCCGGGCGAGGGATTGGGCCGCGAGCTGCGGGATCTGTGTGGTTTGGAGTGTGGCGATCTGAGCCTGGAGATCCAGCACGGGTTTGTACGAGTCCGTGTATTTCAGCTTGAGCTGGCGGAGATCGTTGGACTTCGTGGTGTAGTCCTGGATCGCCGACCGCAGATCCTCGGCCCCTTGCATGAGGGACGGGACGGCCACGAGGTCTTCCGGGTTCACCGGCGGGTGTGCCAGGATGTCCTGCACCCGAGCGATGTCATCGTGCAGGTTGTCGTTGGCGAACTTGAGACCGTAGTAATCGGCGACGGTGGGCGCAGCATTGTTTGCTCCGCCGAGCGCAGGGCCGCCACCCGATCCCCCACCGCCGTCGAGACCCTGCCCCGCGATCATCTGCGCGCTCGCCTTGCCCGCGTTGACCGCCGCCTGTTGGCCGTGGGAGATGGCGTTTCGCTCGAACTCCTCCAGGGCCTGTTCCGCGTCGTTCAACCGGCTGTGGGCGATCGCCGTCTGTGTTTGCAGGATCGACGTGCGCTGATCGACTTTCCGCCGCTTGAGCTCTCCGGCGACGTTCACGAATTGCGTCAGCCAGACGTTGAGTGTGGCGGCGGTCCCCGAGGGCGAATCGCCTATCAGCGCCGCGCGCATGTAGCTCGGGTTGTCCGGCAATACGGTGGTCACGTTGGCGATGAGCCCCTCGGACGCTTGACTCAACGACGAGACGGAGAAGTCCACACTTCCCGCCTGGCGCAGCTGCGTACCGCTGGGCTGCCAGAGCAACCCCAGACGTCGGCCGACCGAGTCACCGAGTCGCCCGCGATCCACCACCGTCCCTTCGGCGCCGGTCGTCAACAGGTACTGATTCCCGGTAGGCGAGACCTTCAACGTGTAGCCACCCGGCTGATAGCCGCTGGTGACGCTGAAGTTCGTGAACAGCGCGGAGTCGAGCTTGGGGATCCCGAGGTACAGGCGGCGCTGCATAACCACCGAGTCGGTCACTCGGTGGCTGCGGAACAACTCGTCCCAGCCGGTAGGGTTGAGAAGCTCCTGCGCCTGGATCGGCCCTTGCTGCGGCCCCCGATCATCGGTCGAGATCCAAATGGTGGCATGCGATTCGTACTCGGGCGTCGAGAGCTTCGCACCGACGAAGCCCCCGGCGGCGCCGAGAATGAGGCAGCCCGCTACGAGCCAGCGATATCGAGCCAGCGCGGAGAGGTAGCGGTGCCAAGGGGTCGGCCGCTCCGTGTCTTCCACATAGGACAGCGGGGCGGAGGGCTCGTCGACCGCCGGCATGAACGCCGCATCATGCGACTGCGCGGGGAGCGTCGAGCGTCCGGGCGGGAGGGACTTGGGGGCCATGATTATGGGCAGAGAGCGTGGGCGCCGATGGGCTGGCGGCGTCTGTGATCAGAATTTAAGAGGCCACCGGACCCGCGCGACCCCTGCTTTCCCGGGGTCGGGGACGCAAAATCGGGCCCAGGCGTCGGGTTCGCGGCCAAGCGGGCCGAGCCGCAAGACGCGATACCTGTATGTAGCAAATATGCTACATGATGTCGGCTTAGGAACACATGTGTGTGTTGCAAGCGCAACGTCGTGCCTTGACACATGCAACACTTCGTGCTTACGTAGACCGGCTTGCTGGTCTCAAACTCCGGGCTAGGAGCTTCATTCATGACGTCCTCCGGTGGTCCGCTGAACACAGCGGTCGACCTTCCCTTTGATGCGACTGGTCCTGGCGGAGGGCTCGCCACAGGGTTTACACCGCCCACCGGTGTCGGGGTTCTCACCCCGGCCTCGGAGGACGCGAAGCTCGCCAGGCCGCAGAGTGGCGTTGCCGCTGCAACTGATGCGGCGCGGCTCCAGGTGTTGCTGGTCGACGACGATCGAACCCTTCGCGAGGGGTGCTCCAGCGTCTTGCAGATCGACGGCTATGCCGTCACCGCGACGGGTCGCGGCGACGAGGCGCTGGACCTGCTTCGGCGCCGCAAGTTCGACATCGTCCTCGTCGATCTGTACCTCACGCCCGTGTCGGGGATGGACATCCTGCGGGCGGCGCTCACCGCGCATCGCGAGACGATCGTGATCGTGATGACGGGCAACCCGAGTGTCGCGACAAGTATTGAGGCACTGCGCGCCGGGGCGTGGGACTATCTCCCCAAGCCGTTCTCCGCGCAGCACATGCAGATCCTCCTCGGTCGCGCGTCGCACGCGGTCGCCGTGGCGCGCGAGACGCGGGAGTTTCGGGCTCGGTCGGCCGACCAGCATGGCAACAGCGATCGCATCACGCTGCTCGGCGTGTCGCCGGCATTCCGCCAGGCGGTGGAGCTGGCGCGCAAGGTGGCGTCCACCGACGCCTCCGTCATGATCAGCGGCGAGTCTGGCACCGGCAAAGAGCTGATCGCGCAGTTCATCCACAAGCACAGTCGCCGGGCGAGCCGGAAGCTCGTCCCGATCAACTGCGCCGCGCTGCCAGAACCACTGCTCGAGTCGGAGATGTTTGGGCACCGCAAGGGTGCGTTCACGGGCGCCGACCGCGACAAGGCCGGGCTGCTCGAGACGGCAAACGGCGGGACCCTGTTCCTCGACGAGCTGACCGAGATGTCGCACCCCCTGCAGGCCAAGCTGTTGCGCGTGCTGCAGGACGGCGTGGTCCGGCGTGTGGGTAGCGAGCAGCAGGACGCGGTCGTCGACGTCCGCTTCATCTCCGCGACCAACCGTGAGCCACAGGAAGCCGTCAACTCGGGCGTCCTGCGGGAAGATTTGTTCTACCGCCTGCGCGTGGTGCCAATCAAGCTGCCGCCGCTGCGGAAGCGTCTGGAGGACATCCCGGTGTTGGCGAATCACTTCCTCGCCCACTACTGGGAGCGGCACCGTCAGGCGGGGGACGCGGCTCCCAAGCTGACGGACGCATGTATCGAGTTTCTGCGCGCGCGTCCGTGGCGGGGTAACGTGCGCGAGCTCCAGAATGTGATCGAGCACGTGGCCGTCATCGCCGAGCCGGGCCGGCAGATCCGGCCCGAGGACATTCCGGTGTACGACGATGCGGTGCCGCATGCCGCGAGCGAGGCCGTGCCGGCGGCGATCATGAGCGACGCGTACCACGCGGCCAAGGACAAGCTGGTCGCGCACTTCGAGAAGGAATACCTGCAGCGCCTCGTGGTACGTGCCGGCGGCAACATGTCGCGGGCCGCGCGCTTGGCGAACATCGACCGGACGACGTTGTATCGACTCATGGAGAAGCACGGCTTCCGGCGCGACGAGTTGTCCGGAACGCTCGAATGACCGCGGCCGCCGCTCCTCGCTGGGGCGGGAGCCCCACGCCCGAGGGTGCGGCGGATCAGGGTCGCGCAGCCATGATGCCAGGTGGACGTCCTGCCATTGGGGAGGGCTCGAGCGGCGCAGTGACGACTGGAGCTGAGGACCGGTCCGCTGCCGTCACGACGCCCACCGACAGTCCGGCGACCGGACTCGAGGGGGGCTCGTCATCGCATGATGAGGGGGTGACCCAGCGCTTCACCCGCCAGCTCGCCGGGCCGGACGCGCTGCAGCTCATCATCGAAGTCGCCCACGACATGCGGTCGCCGCTCGGGTCGATCCTCTTTCTTGCCGAACGGCTCCGGAGCATGCAGAGCGGGCCGCTCACGCCCGTGCAAGAGCGGCAGATCGGCCTTATCTACAGCGCGGCGTTCGGACTCAGCGCGCTCGCCGGCGACGTCATCGAGCTCGCACGCGGCGGCGAAGGGCTGGTGCATCAGCGGCCCGTCCCGTTCTCGATCGCCGACGTCATGCAGTCGGTGCGCGCCATAGTACAGCCCATCGCGGAGGAGAAGGGACTGGCGATCCGGGTCGTGCCGCCGCCCGCGGACTCCCGAATCGGGCAGCCGGCGGCGCTCAACCGGGTCCTGCTCAACCTCGCGACCAACGCGTTGAAATTCACGTCGACCGGCTCGGTCGAGGCGGTCGCCACGCAGCGGTCGCGCACGCGCGTCGAGTTTACCGTGCAAGACACCGGTCGCGGCATTCCCGACGAGGTGATGGCCACGCTTTTCGACCCGTTCCGGCGCCGCGAGCACTCCGACGTGGTGACATTTTCCAGTGCCGGTCTCGGCTTGGCGATCAGCCGCCAGCTCGTTGCCTCGCTAGGCGGCGACCTGTGCGTCACCACGTCGGGAGCGGGCACGCGATTCTCCTTCGAGATCGAGTTGCCGCTCGCGCAGAAGCTCTAAGGGTTCATTAAGTTTCGCCGAGCGGCGCTGTGTTGCACGGCGCTGTCTCGGACAGCTTCGTGACGGGGCAAGCGGCGGGCGGCGCATGCATCGCCCCTACCCGGCCAACCCGTACTCCTCTCTTCTGCGTCCTGCGTAACTGGAATGGCCGACACAATCGAGATCAAGGACTCTCGCACCGGTAAGAGCTACACGGTGCCGATCAGCGACGGCGCCATCCGCGCCTCCGATCTACAACAACTCCACCTCAAGGCCGACGATCATGGCCTCTTGAGCTACGACCCGGCGTTCATGAACACCGCCGCGTGTCGCAGCGCGATCACCTTCATCGACGGCGACAAGGGCATTCTCAGATATCGGGGCTACCCGATCGAGCAGTTGGCGGAACGAGCCAGCTTCCTCGAGGTTGCGTGGCTGCTGCGTCATGGAGAGATCCCGACACAGGACCAGTACGACGCGTTCGTGCACGACATCACGTACCACACGTTCGTGCATGAGAACATCAAGAAATTTCTGGAGGGGTTCCGCTACGACGCGCACCCCATGTCGATGCTGTGCAGTGCCGTCGCGGCACTCTCCTCGTTCTATCCCGAATCCAAGAACATCTTCGATCCGGTCGAGCGGAACATCTCGATCATCCGGTTGCTCGCGAAGCTCCCGACGATCGCGGCGTTCATCTACAGGCACATGAAGGGGCTGCCGTTCGTCTATCCCGACAACGAGCTGTCCTACAGCGAGAACTTTCTGTCGATGGTCGCGCGGATGAGCGAGCCGCGGTACCGGTCCAACCCCGTGTTCACGCGGGCGATCGAGGTGCTGTTCATCCTGCACGCCGATCACGAGCAGAACTGCTCGACCAACGCCGTCCGTGGCGTCGGGTCGTCGCACGTCGACCCGTACTCGGCGCTCACCGCGGGGATCGCGGCGCTCTACGGTCCTTTGCACGGCGGCGCGAACGAGGCCGTGCTGCGCATGATCGAGGAGATCGGTGACAAGTCCCGTGTCCCCGCCTTCATCGAGGGCGTGAAGAAGGGATCCGGGCGGCTCATGGGGTTCGGTCACCGCGTCTACAAGAGCTACGACCCCCGCGCCAAGATCGTGAAGCAGCTCGCCAACCAAGTTTTCGAGTCCGTGGGCGTCGATCGCGACCTGGAAATCGCGCTCGAGCTCGAGCGGATCGCGTTGCAGGACGACTATTTCGTATCGCGCAAGTTGTACCCGAACGTCGACTTCTACACGGGACTCATCTACCGCGCGATGAAGTTCCCCACCTCGTTCTTCACGGTGCTCTTTGCGATCGCCCGCACTGCCGGCTGGCTCGCGCAGTGGGAAGAGATGCTACAGGACAAGGAGCAGAAGATCGCGCGCCCGCGGCAGATCTACATTGGGCCGGCCGAGCGGCCGTACGAGAGCTCGCTGAGGAAAGTGATTATTACGCCGGGCAGGGTGTGAGGGGCTGAACGGCGGGGTCTGGGGTTTGGGGTTTGGGGGAACTACCACGACACTTGCGATCCGGCGGGTAGGGGCGACGCAATGCGTCGCCCTGCGGCGCGGCGTCGCGATCGATGATTCGTCGCCGCCCGAACGCCTATGCACAGGCATCATGCCCGGTTCCGCCAACGGCGGGCGACGCATTGCGTCGCCCCTACCCGCCGGTGTCATATGTCGTGGTTGTTCCCCATCCAACGTCTAACGTCTAGCTCTTTGCCCGTACTTGCACTGTGCTCGTACCGGACATCTCTCGCACCCCGGCTTCCTCGCCGTACATATCAACGCGCCGAGCTCCATCAGCGCCTGATTGTGCGTATACGCCACCGCGCCCGAGCGCGGGAGGATGTGCTCGGCGATGCCCCACGCCACTCGGCGCCCCGCCGCAGTACGAGGATCGTAGCGCGGAGCGAAGACGCGGGTGAGCACCCGGGCGACGTTGGTGTCGACGAGGGCGGCGGGGCGTTCGTAGGCGAAGGAGGCGACGGCGCCCGCCGTGTAGGGGCCCACTCCGGGTAACTGTCTGAGCGCCGCCGGCTCTGGCGGCAAGGTCCCCCGGGGCGGCGGCGAGATGATGCCGTCGTGCGGAGCCGGGTCGGTCTCGATCAGCTGTCGAGCGAGTGCGTGCAGGTTCCGCGCGCGTGCGTAATAGCCGAGCCCCTGCCACGCCTCGTTGACTTGCGCAGGCGTCGCCGCGGCGACGGATGCGAGGGTCGGAAAGCGATCGAGGAAGGTGGCGTATCGGTCCACCACCCGCGCGACCTGTGTCTGCTGCAGCATGAGCTCGGAAACGAGTACACGGTACGGATCGCGGGTGCGCCGCCACGGCAGATCGCGCGCGTGGGCGCGGTACCACGCCCTGAGTCGTCGTCCGAACGGGCGAAACTGGGACAGCGGCGGTCGCATCTTCGCGTGCATGTGGCGACGGGCGCTTCGCGCCACGTAGAGAGGAGAAAGGAGAAAGGAGACGACGACTCAAGCCCGATGGGGATGGTGCCATAAGGTGCATTGGACGCGTCGCCAGGTCGATTACCATCCAATTCCTGGTGGATCGCAGGCTCAAGCTTCTGGTTATACTGCTGAGTCTGGCGTGTAGTGTGCTGTGCACATTCGGCACTAGTCTGGAGACGCAACGCGGACTGGTGCACGTGTTCCAGACTTTTGTCACCAGAAACCAGCACTTCGTGCACAGTTCTGTTGACAGCCGATCGAATCGCCTATAAGATTGGTCCTTCCCCAGACCACTCCTGGTGCGACACACAGCGTTGGTGAAACGCGGCGTTTTCCATTGGATCGACCTGGTGTGCCGCCACGCCCCCACTCCGAGCCTGTGAGGATCGACGATGGCCACGACGCTAACCGAGCCCACGAGCCGACCGCTTGCCGGGCCCCCGGTGGCACGACCGGTCGGCAATGTGCAGCATGTGATCGACCTGATTCGTGAACGCGGGATCCAGGTCGTCGATGTGAAATTCTCGGATTTGCCGGGACAGTGGCAGCACTTTTCGTTGCCGGCGAAGGACTTTGACGGGGAAGTGTTCGAGGAGGGGCTCGGGTTCGACGGATCGTCGATTCGTGGGTTTCAGGCGATCAACGAGAGCGACATGCTGCTGCTCCCGGATCCGGCCACGGCGTTCGTCGACCCGGTGCTCGAGACGCCGACGCTCTCGATCATCTGCGACGTGTACGACCCGATGACGCACGAGCCGTACACTCGCGACCCCCGATTCATCGCGCGCAAAGCCGAGGCATATCTGCCGAAAAGCGGCATCGCGACGACGTCATTCTGGGGGCCAGAGGCTGAGTTCTACATCTTCAACTCGGTACGCTTCGATCAGAACGCACACGAGGGCTACTATCACATCGACGCGGAGGAGGGGATCTGGAACTCCGGCCGCAACGGCACGCCGAATCTCGGTCATCGTCCGCGGCACAAGGAAGGGTACTTTCCTGTGCCGCCGGTCGACCGGCTGCAGGACGTGCGCTCCAAGATCATGCTCGCGCTGATCGCGGCCGGGGTGCCGGTCGAAGTGCAACACCACGAGGTGGGGACGGCGGGGCAGGCGGAGATCGACTTCCGCTTCGGTACTCTGGTGCAGACTGCCGATCGCTCGATGGCCTTCAAGTACATCGTCAAGAACGTCTGCCACAACCTGGGCTACACGGCGACGTTCATGCCCAAGCCGCTGTACGGCGACAACGGCTCGGGGATGCACGTGCACCAGTCGCTGTGGAACGGCGACACGAATCTCTTCTGGGATGCGTCGGGCTACGGCGGCCTGTCGGAGATGGCGCGCTACTACATCGGCGGTCTCATCGCCCATGCGCCGGCGCTGCTCGCGCTCTGTGCTCCGACGACCAACAGCTACCGGCGCCTCGTGCCCGGGTACGAGGCACCCATCAACCTGATCTACTCGAAGCGCAATCGATCGGCCATCTGCCGCATCCCCATGTACTCGACCAGCCCGAAGTCCAAGCGCATCGAGTTCCGCGCGCCCGATGCGACGGCCAACCCTTACCTGGCGTTCGCCGCGCTCCAAATGGCAGGTCTCGATGGAGTGAAACGGCGGATCGAGCCACCGGCACCGATCGACGAGGACCTGTACGAGCTGCACGATGCGCGTCGCTCGCTCATCAAGAACACGCCCGGATCACTGGGCGAGGTGCTGGATGCGCTCGAGCGCGATCACGCTTTCTTGCTCGAGGGGAATGTCTTCACGAGCGACGTGATCGAGACGTGGATCACCATGAAGCGCACCAAGGACGTCGCGGCCGTCGGGCTCCGGCCGCACCCGTACGAGTTCTTCCTGTACTATGACGCATAGGTGCTAGACGCTAGACGTTGGATGGGGAACTACCACGACACTTGCGATCCGGCGGGTAGGGGCGACGCAATGCGTCGCCCTGCGGCGCGGCGTCGCGATCGATGATTCGTCGCCGCCCGAACGCCTATGCACAGGCATCATGCCCGGTTCCGCCAACGGCGGGCGACGCATTGCGTCGCCCCTACCCGCCGGTGTCATAGGTCGTGGTCGTTCCCCATCCAACGTCTAACGTCCAGCGCCTAGCCTCTACGCGTCCAGCGTCTAGCACCTAGCCTCTAACCTCACCGCGCTAAAGCCGGAACAGCACGGCCTCGGGCGTCGCCGCGAGGACGGTGAACTGCCGGCGCATTTCGGTCTCGAAGCCCGGTCGCCAGGCGAACGTCCAGCGCTCGACTATGTAGTAGTGCACGCCACGATCTGCGAGCGCGTACGCATTAGCCAACGTGTTGTCTTGCGTGCACAGACTGAAGCCCTTGTGATCTGTCCAGTAGAAATACCAGGGCGACTCGAAGGCCGACTCCGTCTTGGCGTCGACACAATACCCGCCGCTCGCTGCGATGGGCACACCGGGCGGAATGAGCGGCGCGAATAGACGAGCGGTCTGGTACGCCGCGACCATCCGGTCGGGATGCCGCTCCGTGGCGGTGATCTTGACGGTCGAAACGAAGGCGATGAACAGGAACGAGATGAGCGTCCCGGTCGCCACCGCTTGTCGGGCCGGTGGATCGTCGCTGCCTCGAGCGCCTCGCTGCCAGGCGAGCAAGACGGTTGCGACGGCTGCGGCCACCAGTACCACACCCGCGCCCAGTCCGAAATGGTTCGCCGCGACCGAGGCGATAAGGACGCAGAGACAGGCGATGCCGACGCGTTGCCAGTCCCGGAGATCGTGGCGGCGCAAGCGCTCGGCGGCGACCGCGCCGGCCCATCCGACCAGCAACGCCACGGGCGGAAGCGCGACAATGTGATAGTAGGTGCCCCACGGATATGCGCTGGTGCCGGCAATGACGAGGTAGTAGATGAACACCGCCGCGTACCAGAGTAGCCCGTACCCGAGCCCCGGGAGCCGTGGCCCCAGCGAGACCGCAATCCCGACGGCCAGCAGGCCGCCCAGAGACCAGAATGTAATGCACATCGATGCCGACGATTTGCCGCAGGTAGCCGGGGTTCGTGAGAGCCGCGAGTCCCACGATGTGTCGATGGTTGGACGCTCCCAGTGAATTGCCATAGACCAACCAGAATTCCCGCGCATGAGCGTACCAAAGCGCCGGCGGCACGAGCGCGGCGATCGCGAACGCCCACAACCGCCAATCCTTCAGCACTTGCGGTCCCTTGCGCCACAGCGCGAGGAAGACAAACGCGAGTCCGATGTGTGCCGCTGGTGCCTTGGCGAGGATGGCGAAGGACGTCAGCGCGAGCGCGGTCCAATACCACCGCCAGCGGTCTTCATCCAGCCAGCGAATGAACGCGTACGCCGCGCCGACGTAGCCGAGAAGCATGAACGGCTCCGGCTGGATCGCAGTCTCGAGACGCATCGCAACTGGATTGACCGCAAAGAACAGCCCCGCGATGACCGCACCAGGTGGCGGCAGCACATACGCGGCGAGTCGCACGATGAGCAACAGCGTGGTGAGTGCCGCCAGGTATGAGAGGACTCGACCGATCTGTTCGTGAAAGCCGAGGAGCTTGTAGCCGGCAGCGATCATGTAGGGGTAGATCGGGAATTCCATCTCCACGTATCCGGGGCCATCTCTGCGCCAGTCGATGCGTGGCGACGTGATGTGCATCCCCTCGCGCGCAAAATTGCGAGCGATGCCGCCCACGTCGGTCTCGCGCCACGTCTCCCAGCTATGGCCATCGATCGGGTGCCACACATTCATGGCGCCCACCGCCGCTCCAACTGCCAGGATGCACAGCACCACCGACCAGGAGAGCCGTTGCCGAGCCTGCGCTGCGCGGGGCGTCGACAGCGATCGGGCCTGGCGATCGGGCGGGGCGGCGGTTGTTCCTGCAATCATTACTTCACTTCGACCCGTTGGCGCAGCCGGCGCAGGGCGTCGCTTGGTTGCGGGAATGCGAGCAAAACGAGTGACGCGGTGGACGCATATATCGCGCCCGGTCCAGCCCGCGATGGAACCCGCGAACGCGCTGTCGAAGGCGACATGGCCCAGATCATCGTGCGCTGTCACGCCGCAAGGCGAGGCTACGACGCATCACCCACATGCGTACCCCGACGGGTCCAGGCAGGCGCCGCTCGATCGTGGAATGTCCCTAAGTGTCGTCGCTGTAAGCTGTTACATATTAGCGTCAGTGTTACCAGAGGGGGACCATAGTCGGAATATTTCTTGCCCCTAGAGGCGCGCGGCTCGAGCCCAGGCCTGGTTCGTCCGCGAGTGCACGAATGACTGCCAACGCGGGCCGCGTCCCACAGAACTCCGTCGTGTGCCGCGCTACGCCGCGTGATGAACCCAGGTGTGAGTCACATCACAAGTGATGCGCCACCGATCGGATGCATGACATACGACCTGTTTGGTCGGCCCACCCGGGTCCGAGCCGAATGATTAGGTGCCCGACAGCGAACGCCTCAAATCCGGCAGGACGGACACGGACAACACCATGACGACTACCATCAGACGGCCGACAGATCTTCTTGCGAAGCCGTTCGACGCCTCGATCACGAAAGCCGATGGCGTGCCGACGGTTCGACACCCGCAACATTTCACACGCAAGGAACCGGTGCCGGCCCAGGGCATCGCCTCGGCGGTCTCGTGCATGCAGACGGGCGAGATGTTCCGCTACGGAGCGAAGAACCCCGAAACGTCACAGGTGCTTCAGCTGGAACGCGAGTTCGCCGCCCGCATGGGCACCAAGTACGCGCTGGGTGTCAACTCCTGCAGTAGCGCGATCCTGCTGTCGTTGCTCGCGAGCGGAGCCAAAGCGGGCGATACCATCCTCGTGCCAGGATTCACGTTCACAGCGGTGCCGAGCGCGGTCGTCAATCTCGGGCTCAAGCCCTGCTTCGTCGAGGCGGACCGCAACTATCGCGTCGATCTCGATGACCTCGCGTTCAAGGCGCGCACCTCGAAGATCTTTCTCATCTCGCACATGCGCGGGCATCTGTCCGATATGGGGGCGGTTGCCGCAATCTGCGAAGCCAACGGATTGACTCTTATCGAGGATGCGGCGCACGCGCTGGGGTCGCGGTGGGGCGGGAAGCTCATCGGGACCTTTGGCGCGGTGGGCTGCTATAGCGCGCAGTCGTACAAGATCCTCAATGCCGGCGAAGGCGGGCTGATCACGACCGACAGTGAGGAGATGATCGCGGAGCTGGTGTATCGCTCCGGAGCCTACGAGGAGCTGCATCAGCGACACGGGATCGCCGCTCCGTCGTTCGAGCGATTTCGCGACCGCTTCCCGATCAACAATCTGCGCATGAGCGAAATCACCGGTGCGGTCATCCGGTCGCAGCTCGGCCAAATCGACGCGCGAGTCGCCCAGTACCGCCAGAACTACGACTACCTGGTGGCTCGACTGGCCGAATCGCCGGATATCGAACTACCAGAAGCGGACACTCGAGAAGAGCGGGTGCCGGATTCGATTCAGTTCAGACTCAAGCAGTTCGCGCCCGCACAGGTCGCAGAGTTGCTCCGGATCGTAAAGGGCGCCGGTCTGCCGCTCTCCGCCTTCGGTGTCGACAAGGGCAACGCGCGGTTCTACCGCAACTGGGGATACTGTGATGTGCCCAACCTCCCCCGCACGGAGGCTGCGATCCTGCACAGCTGCGATGTGCGTCTGCCGTGCTCGCTCACGCGCGATGACCTGGACGATCTCGTGAACGTGGTACTCGCCGCTATCGAAGCGGTCCGCAGCGGCGCACAGAACAGAACACCCGCCGCTCCAGCACTGGTGACCGACGCGTAGTCCAGGTAGGTGCGTGGAGGCGCAGCAGTGCGGCGGTCACCGCGGACTTGGTGGGCTCCGCCTGGCGTAGGCGGTCCAATTTCCGAACGTAGCTTCCGGTTGGTAGGAGCGATCGAGGAGCGCCCGGAGCTCGGGGAGATCGGGCGCGGCGTCCGGGCCTGCCTCGAACGCCAGCGTACCGTTGGCGTAGTGGGCCACGATGTAGCGCGGCGGGTGCGTGGTGAGCAATGTCACGATCTCGTTTCGAATGGCCACCTGAGCGGGCCGAGGCCAGTTGCCGCCGCATGTGGTAGACAGGCGCTGGTCTGGGCCGGATTGGCAAAACAGCCCGACAGGGTCTGTAAAGCGCGTGGCCGACCAGCGATCCGCGGCGACGAGGATCATCGTCTCCGCACCCCACAGCTGGATGGAGTCCGTGGGCTGCGTATGGTCCTTGAGATACCGCGCGAGCGCCGCCTGCTGGGGATCGTTGCCCACGAGCGCGACGAAGCTCGTGTCGTTCGCGGTCACTCGCACGGCGGCCGCCAGGCCGCGATACGGAGCGACGCCTGTCCGGCCGATCTCCAGTACCAGCGCAACGGCAACGACCGCCGCGGTCACGAGCACTGCCCGCCGGCCGGTGACGCGGAGTAACGCCGCCGCCCGCTCCCCAAGCCACACCCAGCCGACTCCACCGAGCAATGCGAGACATGCGAACGGCGGCCAATACTGGTAGGGCCAACCCTTGGATTCCCACAACCTCACGAGAATGAGGCAGGCCAGCAACCCGGCCAATGAGCGCATCTCCACTCGTCGGGTACGCCACGCGGGGCTGAACGCGGAAGCGATCACGCCAACCCAGATCGCCTTTCGTGCAAGCGTCACGAACCGCAGGAGAACCGTGGTCCGCGACATCCGCTCGAGCGAAGGGTATACCGTCGCGAGAAACGTGAGCATCTCGCCGAAGACGCGTGCATGTCCGCTGACGGTGTAGACGAGTACCACGAGGAGGAGTGGGAGCGCTGCCATGCCGGCGAACACAGCCGCCGCTCGGACCGCGCGCGTGCGCTCTTTACGCGGTGTCGTGGGCGATGGTCCGCGTTCCAGCAGCAACGCGACTGCACCCGCTACCCCAAGGACCGCGTAGGTTGGGCGGATCGTGCATGCCAGCCCGAGGCTCAGGCCGGACAACCACACGAGGCCGCGCCGAGCCGGATTGGCCCAATACGCCCACAATGCAACGAGCGCCAGCAAGATCAGCGGCACCATGAACCCATCGCGCTGTCCCGTGTGATAGAAGCCGCCCCTGACGTAGAGGGCTGCATAGCCGCAGGCGGCGTAGACACCCGCCAGGGGCCCGGCGAGGCGCCGACCGGCGGCGTACAACAGGCCGCCCGTCGCGACCTGGATCAGTACGTCCTCGATGCGGAATGCCAATACGTTGTTCCCGGCAATGGCAATGCTGATGGCGGTGAGGAGGGGACCTCCCGGGAAGGCCGTATCGAACGTGTCAGCGTAGGGCCAATGGCCGCGCAAGATCGTACGGGCCATGTAGTAGACGATGCCGTGGTCGTAGCCAAGTCCGTACCCCAGCGTCGGCGCCACGAGCACCGCCGTGCCGACTAGCGCGAGCACCAGCCACCACGTCGACGGCCGCTCCGTGTGGTCGCCTGTCGTGCACGACGGTACAGGAAGATCGTACCGGGCATGGAGCGGCTCCGCACGGGGCAGTGACCCGAGCATGCCAGATGTACCCACCGACTCCCGGTCGCGCATGAGCCCTTCGCACCGCACATGTCGTGCGCGGGCGGCGGGCTGCGGTCATCCGTGCCAGCCGAATACACTCGCGATGATGGCCATCGTCGTCGCGAACACCACGAGTGCGAGCACACGGATGGCCCACACGCACGCAACGATCTCCTGGTCGCCGGTGTTCGTCGGGTCCGTCGACCAGATGAAGGCAGTGAGGCGCCAATTCCCGAACGTGGTGACGAGCAGCTGCCAGAGTTGTGGCTTTCCCAGCTCGGACCAGAGCCCCGCATGTTGGTCACGAAGACGGCGTATCAGGACCAATGCGACGTACTTCGAGAGGCAATAGCCCACGAAGACGACCGTAACCGCTGCATCGAACACATTGCTGCTCATGACAGCCTCACGTGCAACCGAGCTGAAGTAATCCGCGGGGCGGGGCATCATCGAGACTCGGTCCACGGCCTGTCCGCAACCGCCTGCGCTGCCCGAGCGACGGCACGACTATAGCAGAGATCGCAGATCCAATTGCTCGCGCACATGCTCGAAACTGAGACCCGGAACCCCGGAACCACCTGCTATGGCCGGTTCCCCTTCCACCGGAGGCCGTCGATCCATGCAACTCACTAACAACATCCGAGACGGGGTCTCCGTCGTGCCGTTGCTCGCGCATATGAGCCGACTGGGCAACGCTCCGCGGGCCGACGCCCTGGTGGACTTCGCGCTGGACCACAAGGTGATCCGGCCGCTGCAGCATCGCAGTGAGCTCCTGGAGCTCGCCCGCATCGTGTCGGCCGCCCAGCCCCGCGCGATGCTCGAGATCGGGACCTTTCGTGGGGGCACCTTGTTCATCTTCGCCCGGCTCGCCGCATCGGACGCGATCATCATCAGCCTGGACCTGCCGGCGTCGGCGATGGGGCTTCTATACCGGGCTGCACAGGTCCCGCTGTTCCACCAATTCACGCACGGCAGCCAGTCGCTCCACCTGCTGCGCAAGAACTCGCACGACCTGGCCACGCAGCTCGAGGTGTCTCGCATCTTGCAGGACCGGCGACTCGACTTCCTTTTCATCGACGGGGATCACGCGTACGACAGCGTGAAGACCGACTTCGAGCGCTATGCGCCCTTCATGCGCACCGGCGGCGTCGTGGCATTCCACGACGTTGCGATGGGTCACCCGAGTGGCGTCTCGCGCTTCTGGGCCGAGCTCCGCGGCCGATATCGCCACGTCGAGATCGTGCACGACCGCGGCCCCAAGGCGATGGGCATCGGCGTGGTGTGGATGTGAGCGGCTAGACGTTGGACGTTGGATGTTGGAAAAAACCTCGGGGCCGGCGGCCGTGAACTTCGCTGGCCCCGAGGTTTGTCTCCAGCGTCCAACGTCTAACGTCTAGCGTCTGCCGCACTACATTGTTCCGCCGTATGCAGCGAGCAAGGCTCGTCCTCGATGCGGTGATGCTCGACGGGTGGGCTCGCGCGCTGCCCAGTGGGGCCGGACATCTCTTCGGGAGCATGTCGCCATGTACAACTTTCTTCGTCGGGTGGGCACGGTTGTGACTCTCGCGGCGAGCGCTGGGGTTGGTCGCGCATCGGCCCAGGTCCAGCGCGATACGACGCGCGCCGAGCGGCCGGTGGTCGGTCGCTCCGTGGTCGCCACGCGGTATGGCATCGTTGCATCGAGTCAACCGCTGGCTTCGATGGCGGGCGTGCAGATGCTCGAGCGCGGCGGGTCAGCAGCCGATGCGGCGATCGCTGCCAACGCGACGCTCGGACTCGTCGAGCCGATGATGAACGGGATGGGCGGCGATCTCTTCGCCATCATCTACGATCCCAAGACGGGCCGCCTGGTGGGCCTCAACTCGTCGGGGTGGTCGCCCGCCGGCATGACGGCGGAGCTTGTGGCGGCACACGGAAATGGCGAGATGCCGCACAAGGGGATTCTCACCGTGACAGTTCCGGGCGCGGTGGCTGGCTGGGATGCGCTGCATCGACGTTTCGGGCGCCTCCCACTGTCGACGATTCTCGCGCCTGCCATCCGGTACGCCACAGAGGGATTTCCGGTCAGCGAGATCGATGCGCGCATGTGGGCGCAGGCGACCGCCGAGCTCGCTGCGGATCCTGGCGCTCGCGCGACGTATCTGCCCGACGCGCACGCCCCTGCGGCCGGTGCGCTGTTCCGGAACCCCGCTCTCGCCACATCGCTCACGCGCGTCAGCTCGCATGGCCGCGATGGGTTCTACCGCGGTCCCACCGCGGACGCGATTGTCGCCTTCGCGCAGTCGAAAGGCAATCCGATGACTGCCGCGGATCTGCTCGAGTTCCAGCCGGAATGGGTGACGCCGATCCAGACGACCTACCGTGGCTGGACGGTGAGCGAGCTCCCCCCCAACACACAGGGCATCGCGGCGCTCATGATGCTGGGCATCATGCAGCAGTTCCCCATGTCGCAGTACGGATTCCACAGCGCAGCGGCGCTGCACGTGATGATCGAGGCGAAGAAGCTCGCCTACGCCGACATGCTCCAATATGTCGGCGATCCACGGTTTGGAACGGTGCCGGTGTCGGAAATGCTGAGCCCAGCGCACGCTGTGGCGCGCGCCCAGCTGATCGACCCCGCCCATGCGCGATGTGCCGTCGAGCCGACGCAGTTTGCGTCAGTGGCAGGCAAAGCGGGAAGCGAGACGATTTATCTGTCGGTGATCGACCGCAACGGGATGATCGTGTCGTTCATCCAGAGCAACTACTCCAGCTTTGGATCGGGGCTCGTCGCGCCCGGCACCGGCTTCGCACTTCAGAATCGGGGCGCGCTCTTCACGCTCCTGCCTGGCCGGCCCAATACGCTCGCCCCGCGCAAGCGGCCGTTGCACACGCTGATTCCCGGGTTCATGCAAAAGGGAGACGAGCGCATCGGATTCGGCATCATGGGCGGCTGGAACCAGGCCCAGGCCCACGCGCAGTTCGTCTCCGACATTGCGGATTTCGGGCTGACGATTCAGGAGGCGCTGGAAGCGGGCCGCTTCACGAAGCAGACGTTCGCCGGGTGCGATGTCGAGATCGAGGCTCTAGTGCCAGCGGGGACCCGTTCGGCGCTGCAGGCGCTCGGTCACCAAGTCACTGTCGTTGCCCCGAGGAGCAGCAGTGATTTCGGCTTCGGTCAAGCGGTCATGAGCAACGGCGAAGGCGTGCATTTCGGCGCCTCGGATCCGCGACATGACGGAGCCGCGATTCCGGAAGGCCCACCAATGGGCGCGTCGCGCCCATAGAAAGGAGAGAGGAGAAGGGAGAGAGGAGACAGGGGCGGTACGTGTCAGTGCGGGGCGCTCAACGCGGTCATGGCCCTCGCCATCAGGGCGACCGTCGCCTTGCTGTCGCCGAACGCGGAGGCCTTCAACATGTAGGGGCCTTTCACGGCCTCCCAGCCCATGCTCGGTGAGGAACCGATTTCCTCCCATGGACCGGCGGGGCCCTGGGACGTGTCGGGCGGCGCCTGCCCTTGATTGCCAAGCGGCGTCTGCTTCCGTAGCGCATGTGTGGCACCCGCAATGACGTACTGATCACTGGCAAACTCGACGGCGCCGTCGCGCCATTCCCACACGTCCACATCGTAGGTGCGCGGCATGTTGGGCATGCCGGGGTTCGCCGTCTTGTAGGTGCAGTCCCGGAGGCCGTTGCCGCCTGGCTGTGGTCCCGGCTGTGGGGGACCCAGGAGCGGGACGCCGAGGATCGACTCGGCGGCTGCCTGGGGCAGCAGGACGCACATGTTGACCGTGCTATCCTTCGCGTCCTTTGCGAAGTTTTGCAGCGCCAACTGGATCCCGGCTTCACCGTCGATCGAGAGTGGGTGATCCAGTCGCTTGATCGCCGAGTTGAGCAAGGTGCCGGCGGCAGCCGGCGTCAGCTTCGTGCCGGTATAGTCCAACTCCACGTGCTGATCCCCACGTAGCGCGTGCAGATCGCAGCACTGCATGGGCCCCTGGGCGATCTCGTCCCAATCCCCGACCAGCGTGTCCCCACCCGAGAGCACCGTCTGGCCCTTCTTCATCTCGCCGTTCTTCGAGATGCCATCCGTGAGCCCTCGGCCGAAATGGATCATTTTCATGGCCATCGGGCCACCGCTCCAATCCACACTCACCAGCAACCGCCGGTGGTCCTGGGTGTCGTACCGGCATGATTGGCTTCCCGGGTCGGGCTTGTTGGTGCCGTGGTACGGTGGCGAGGCAAGCGGGCCAATTGCGGCGGCGACCTCCGTCGTGTCGAGCAGGCCGCACGGATCGCCCGTCGTCGCCCCGCCTGCGCCATTCCCCCCTTTGTTTTCCTTCGCCATCTCCTTCAGCTGCTTCATGAAGGGACTCTCTTTCTTTTCGCATGCAGCGAGGACGGCGAGGAGCGCCAGCGCAGCGAGCATCGATCGAATCGGCATGGGATGCGTCTCCGGAGTCAGCATTTGCGCGCGAGCTCGACGCGACGATTTCGCGCTCGACCCTCGATCGTCGCGTTGGTCGTCACGGGTTGTGTGTCGCCAAAACCCACAGACAGGAGTCGCGCAGCGCTCACGTTGAAGCGCGTGACGAGTGCGTCGCGCACGGCGGCGGCGCGTCGATTCGAGAGGTCGAGGTTGGACGCCTTGGTGCCGATGCTGTCGGTGTGGCCCTCGATCGTCACGACCCACGTCGGGTTGTCCGTCATCAGGGTCGCAATCTGATGAAGCGCTGGATCAGACGCCGGTACCAGCGTCGCGCTGGCGAACGCGAAGTAGATCCCATGCACCTCGGCTCGACCGCAGCTATTCCCCTTCCCGGCAAGGGCGCCGTTCATCGCAGCGACTCGTGCTTTCATGCTTCCGCTGTCTGCGACACCAGTCCGGGGCAGCTGGATCTCCGTCAGCTGATAGGCCCGGCCCTGCGACGCCCACTTGAGGGTCAATGGCCACGCCGGATTATCGAACGTGACGACGTCCACATCATCGGTCTGGCCGGCGACCGCGAAGTGACCGCGCGATTCGATCGCCGGGAGCGGGGTCGGCGTGTCGTTGATGATCACGGAAACGGTGGTTGTACCGACGCGAGTCAGATCCCCCCGGTAGTACTGCCGGACGCCGCCGAGCATCGTCATGAACCCCTGGAACGCGCCGGGCGCGGCGTCCCCAATGACCGTCAATGTCTTCCCGGCGCTCTTGAGTTCTGCCAGCATGGCCTTGGACAGAAAGATGGTCGAGCCGGGAAAGACGGCGGGGTCGTCGGACGCAAAGATGATGTTCAGGCGGTGGGCCATCGAATCGTCGGCCAGGCGCACCGTGCGCCCCAACGTGAACTGCTTTTGCTTCGAGGTATCAGGAGCGGTGTTGTTGTTGGCGCTGATCGCGAAGTAGTACGACGCCGGCGTGACCGCACCGATACTGTACACGTTCTCGAAATCACCCCGCTCCTCGTGGGTCACCGACACCATCACGAGTCCTTCGGCCGGCCGGATGGCGGGCACCTGCGCGCCTCCGGCCGTGACGAGCGTCGAGGCGGCAATGACTGCGATCGACCAGCAGTCGAGGCGAAGCACGGCCACAGCATAGTGCCTCCCTGCCGAACGCGCTAGAGAACAACTTGACTGAACGCGACGGTTGCATGTTGGGCCGCCTACTCGCTTGTCGCGCCGGGACCGGGTCACTATGATAGCAGCGCCGATCGCTTGCGGCGTGCTCTCGGAGTACTCCTGTTCACCGTCGGGAGGATGGCGATGCCGGGGTTCCGTCGGATGGTGCGTGCCGTCGTGCTGGTCACGACATCGATGCTGGTCGTGTCGTGTAAGAAGGAAACTGCAGCCTCTGCGCCGCCTCCGGGTGGCTCGAGCGCGGGCACAAGTGGCGCGACAGCGGCGGAGGGTGTGCCGGTTGCATTTCGAGGGACCGCCGCGGCACTGCATCAATATTTGACATCGGTCGACACGGTCCAGGGCGCGACGTTCGATGTCAGTTGGCGACCAGAGACCGTGCGACTCGATCGGGCGACGACGACGCGCGCGCTCCAGGGCGTGAGCCCCGACGGCAGCACCTTCCAGTTCGCGGCGAGCGAACCGGCAATCGCGGCGATCAAGCCTGGCAACATCGTGCTCGTGTGGGGCGTGGCGCTCCGCCGTGTCGACTCGATCGCGACGCAAGGCGGTGCGCTCATCATGCACACATCCGTCGCGACGCTCCCCGACGCGATCGACCATGGCCACATCGCCTGGCATGGGTCGCCCGACTACAGCCACGGCGTCGTGGTGCCACTCTACGAAAAGCCGGACAGCGTCAAGGTCGGCTTGCTTCCACAACCTGATGCGCTCGTCCGACCGGTCACCTACGTCCACGCTCGCGCCCCCCTCGTGCGGCAGGGCACCGCGAATCCGCCCGGCGGTCCGGCAGATCAGTCAGGCGACGACGCCACGCCGTCCGACGCGATCCCGACATCCGAGGCGCCCCCACCGATCAAGGGGAACGCGTTCGGTATGGAGTACGAGGTCGCATACGTCTACGCCGACGGCGGACTCGATTTCGAGCTCCAGGCCTCGAAAAAAGAAGGCGAGGCAGGCAACGCCGAGGAGGCGAAAAAGGAACAGAACAAGCAGATCACCGAAGGTCTGGGGAACGCAGCGTCTCACACCCCGGAGTCACCGCCGCCGGCCCAGGGGACGGATCAGTCGAACGCGCAGGGCAATGCTCTGGCCCAGGCGATGAAGGCCAACAAAGCGTGGCAGTCCGCGAAGACGAGCTGGGAGAGCAAGAACGGCGACATCCCGAGCGCGGTCTGGGGTGCACTCCCCGAGCTGACCAGTGGCTTGCTCTGGAAGACGGCGAGCGAACAACTCGACTTGCGGATCAAGGCCCAGGGCCACCTCGACGGCATCAACCTGGGCGGCGACATCTCCATTGGCAATGCGAAGCAGATCGCGTCGAGCTTTCACCTCGACAACGTCATGGGGCTGGTGAACTTCCAGTACGTTGCGCGTCTCGGAAACCAGCAGGGTACATGGGCCGAGAAACTCAAGGCGTCGCTGCCGATCACCTTCAACGTCCCGATCATCATCGGTGGCATCCCGTTCATGTTCCAGATCGGGATCAATTTCTTCGCCATTCCAGGACTCTCGAGCCACTACGCGACCGTTCAAGGCCAGTTCCATCTCAACTTCGGAGGGAACGGCGTGATTCAAGTGGGAGGCGGCAACCTGGACGCGAGCGGTCAATACCAGGGCGGGGCGTTCATCCTCGACGACGCCAACACGGTGACCTCGCTCGGCGTCTCATCGCTTCTCGTGAGCGTGCAATTCCCGCGGCTCGGCTTTGGGATGGGGCTTTTCAACACGTACGGGATCGCCTTCATCGATTTCGTCGCCACCGGAAGTGCCGTCAGCAGTGGGGCCATGGGGATGATGCCCTGCCAACGATTCCAAGTGAATGCGGCGGTCGGTGCCGGCGCGTCCGCGCAGGTTCTCGGGCTCCCATCGTTCATCAGCAGCAAACTGAACGGCAAGCTGAGTTGGCGAAAACAACCCAACCTCTGGGACTACCAGCACATCACGACGAAACCGGCCGGGTTGAACTGCGAGTACAAGAAGCAGGAGTAAAGGGGCTGGACGTCTAGCGTCCCCCCTATCTACAACCCTGCATTGCGACAGGCCCTCACCGTTCGCATCGTAGTGCAAATCCAACGGCATGGGGAGCTGGCAGGTCATGCATCAAATCGCGTACGCTGTCCGTCGGTTGCGTAGCAATCCGCTGTTCACGATCGCCGCGACGCTCACGTTGGCAATTGCGATCGGGGCGACCGCGTCGGTGTTTGGCCTGGTCGACGGAGTGTTGCTCAAGGCATTTCCGTTCCGGGATCCAGGTCGCGTCGTCACGCTGTGGGAGAGTAACCCGCAAGCGCAGCAGCCCAAGGTTGCGGTCGCCACCGCCAATTACTTCGACTGGCAACAGCAAAACAAGACGTTCAGCGCGATGGGAGCGGCCTGCTGCGGCGCCTTCCTGCGGTTTACCGTGTTGGGCGCCGAAGAGGCCGAACGGGTCATCGGGCTCGCCGTCACACCGAGCTATTTCCCGGCCGTTGGAATCACGCCGATGCTCGGGCGCGCGATGACGCCCGACACCAGTGCAGCCCCCGAAGTCGTGATCAGTTACGGGTATTGGCAGCGTCGGTTCGGTGGGTCGCCGGCGGTTCTCGGGCGCCCACTCAGGCTGGACAATCCCAACGACGCGCGCCCCACTCGGCAGCACGTCTACACGATTGTCGGCGTGATGCCGTCGGGGGTGCCGGGACCAGTCGACCTCTGGGTTCGCATCTACTTTGAGCCGGACGAAGCGACCCTCCGCGATGGTCGTTATCTCGACGTTTACGGACGCCTCAAGCCGGGTGTCAGTGTGGAGGCAGCCGAACGTGATTTGCAGACGATTGCGGGTCGACTGGCCGTCGCGTATCCCAAAACGAACAAGAATTGGTCGGTACAGGCTGTCCCGCTGTTGGATCAACTCGTCGGACCGGTGCGCCCGGCGCTCGCGATGCTCTTTGCGGCCGCGGCCTGCGTGCTGCTCATCGGAGCGGCGAACCTGGCAAACCTCTTTCTCGTGCGCTGCCTCGCGCGCGAGCGCGAAATGGCGCTCCGGACGGCGCTCGGTGCTACTCGTGGCCGTCTCATACGCGATTTGGTGCTCGAGGCCACGGTGCTGAGCGTGGCAGCCGGCACATTGGGCGTAGGGGTGGCCGTCGGTGGGGTGCGCGTGTTGCGGGCCCTGGCGCCGCCGACCTTGCCACGCCTGGACCAGGTCGGAGTGGATGGCCGAGTGCTTCTGTTTTGCGTAGTGGCGTCGATCGCGACGGTTCTCGTCTTCGGGCTGTTACCGGCGTGGCAGGTGTCGCGGGGCACGCTGGCCGCAGCGCTCCGGGAGGGTGGCCGGGGAACCGGATCGGCGCAGCAACACCGGTTGCAGGATGGGCTCGTGGTGCTGCAGGTCGCAGTGGCGCTCGTCCTCCTGACCGGCGCTGGATTGCTGGTCGAAAGCTTCATGCGGTTTCAACGGATGGATCCGGGCTTCCGGTCTGCAGGTGTGCTGACCGCGCAGATCTCGTTTACGGCCGAGCGGTATCCGACTGCGGAGCGCCAACAACAATTCCTCCAGACCCTCATCGAGCGTTTGGCCGCCCAGCCTGGCATTGAGGCGGCAAGTGTGAGCGGCGGTGTGCCCGGGTGGGCCGTTCGGCCCACGATCCCGTTCGGCATCGTCGGCGACGCCACGCCGGAGGCGGGCCACGAACCTGTCTCGCTCTTGAGCGCGGCCAGTCCGGGCTACTTCGGCACCATGGGTATCCGCCTCCTGCGGGGGCGCGCGTTGCTTCCCACCGACGATGGACATGCAGCCAAGGTTGCCGTCGTGGATGAGCTGGTGGCGAAACGCTTCTTTGCGGGCCGCGATCCGATCGGACGTCAGCTCGTTTTCGATTACGGCATGGGGGCCGACACCATGCAGGTAGTCGGCGTCGTCGCGTCGACCAAGGAGAACGGACTCGCGGCAGACGACGTGCCTCAGGTGTACGCGCCGGTCTCGCAGGTCTTGGGCGGCCGCGGCGTGCAGGCGTTCGTCGTCGTGCGCACACTTGGTGATCCGCACGCACATGTCCGCACTCTCAAGCGCACAATTGCGAGCCTAGACCCGGACGTGCCGGTCGCTGACATCAAGACCATGAGCGATCGGATGATGCAGTCGGTGGGCACGACACGCTTCTCGACCTTTCTCGCCTCACTCTTCGCACTGGTCGCGCTCGTGCTCGGCCTCGTGGGGATTTACAGCGTGCTCGCCTACATCGTGAGTCAGCGACGTCGAGAGATTGCCGTGCGCATCGCGCTGGGCGCGAGCCATTCGCACGTCATGAACGGTGTGCTGCGCCATGCATTGGAGCTGACCGCCGTTGGTATCGCCTTGGGGTCGGGCGCTGCCTGGCTCCTGACGCGGGCGCTGGCGGCTCTGTTCATCGGCGTCAGCCCCCATGACCCGGCTGTATTCGTGGGTGGTGCCGGCATCTTCGCGCTCGTAGCGGTAGCTGCGTCGGCCGTGCCCGCATTTCGCACGACGCAGGTGAACCCCGTGACGGCGCTGACGTCGAGCTAGGCAGGCCCGTCTAACGTCCAGCGTCTAACGTCCAGCGTCTAGCTAGCGTCCGCCCTATGAGTGGGCCGCAGCACCACATAGATGCCATAGAGGACGAGAAGGCCGCCCAGGACCTGCGTCGGCGAGAGCGATTCCCGCAGCACGATCGCTGCCAGCAGGGCAGTGACGGGGACCTGACCGAGTATCGCTACCGATGTCACGGTCGCGTCCAGGGTGCCCAGCGCGTAGTTCACCCCGAGATACCCGCCCACCTGCGACACGAGGCCAAGCGCAATGAGCGCGGCCCACGACGTGGGCCGGAATCCGGTCAGCGGGGCGCGGAGGATGAGACACGCGAGGAGTAGCAGCACAGCGCCACTCGCGACCGCCAGTGTGGTGAGGGTCAGCGTATCGGCGTCCTCGCGGGCGCGTTGCGTCGCGAAGAGGTATCCGGCGAAGAACGCAGCAGCGAGAATTGCGAGCAGATCGCCACTCACGTCGCCGCGCGCCGTCGCAGCGCTGTGTCCGCCGGTGGCGGCGCTCCCGAGCACCACTGCGGAGCCTGCGGCGGCGAGGAGCAAGCCGATCCAGTACCCGCGCCCGAGTCGCTGCCGGAACACGATCCACGCCGCCAGCGCGACGAAGAGGGGCGAGGTGTTTGCAAGCAGCGTCACAATGGTGACGCTCGTGCGCTGGACGGCGACGTTGAAGATGGCGTTGTCGCAGGCGAAGCAGGCGCCGGCGGTGCACGCGAGGAGCGCTGCGCTCCGGGACATGCTTCCCCGCGACCGCAGCCGGACGATGCACCACGGCGCGAGCGCAAGTGTCGCGATCGTGAACCGATAGAATGCAGCGGAGACGCCGGGGACCGCGGCCAGCCGCACGAACAGGCCGGACCAGGCAATGCAGATAACACCGGCGGCAAGCGCGAGGTACGCAAGCCCCCGCGGATGCCGTTGGATCATGTGGGTTGGACGCTGGACGTTAGACGTTGGACGCTAGACGTTAGACGCAAACCTCAACGCCAGGTAGGTGCTCTACTGGTTGGCGCCGCCGAACCGTCACCCGGCGGGTAGGGGCGACGCAATGCGTCGCCCTCCATCCCCCACCGGATGCACCGGCGTCGGCGTGGGTGCCATCCCGGACGTTGTGGCGTGTGGTGTGGCCCGCGAACGGCGGGCGACGCATTGCGTCGCCCCTACCCGCCGTAATCCGGGTCCGAGCGCCAAACGTCTACCGTCCAACGTCCAAAGTCCAGCGTCTAGCGTCCAGCTTCCGGCGTCTGAGGAGCAAGCTGTAGACTTCGAGTATGGCGAAAACACCCACCCCCGGAGACACCGCGCCGGACTTCGTCCGGCCGGATTCGACTGGCGCCGAGCGACGCCTCTCGGAGCTTGCCGCTGCCCGGCCGATCGTGCTCCTCGCGTACCGTGGCGACTGGTGACCGTTTTGCCTCCGCCAGTTGGCGGATTATCGCGATCACTACGCTGAGATTCGGGCCGCTGGCGCGGATGTCGTGGCGGTCTCCGTCGACCCACCCGCGCAATCCGACGCTCTACGGCGAGCGCTCAAGCTGCCCTTCGCGATCCTGAGCGATGGAGAACGGCAACTCGTGCGGGATTGGGACATCTACAACGCGCGTGAGCGAGGTGGCATCGCCCGCCCCGCGCTCTTCCTGATCGATCGGGATCGCCGAGTGCGTTACAGCGCGATCGATACGGTGGCGACGCGAGTGCCTGCGTCGGAAGTCGTTCGACTGCTCCAGACGAAGGCCGTCAATGGGCCTGTCAAGCACAAAGTCTGCGTTCCCACGCCGGTGGACTTCGTTCGGGCAATGCGCAACCTCATGCGCCGCGTTGGCCGCCCACAATCCTTTCGATCTGAGCCCGATGGTTGAGGTCATGCCCCGCCCACAGGCGGCTGGTGTGCGCGATGCTTTCCCGTCCCCGCTCGGTGTGCATGCCGGCGCGCGCGAGTTGTGTCGGAGAGAGGGAGCGTAGCAGCCGCACGTTCGCACTCCGCAGCGAACGCAGCCGGTCCAGTGACTCCGTCGCCGGGACATTGGTATAGCGACCCAGGTCCGCCCACTTGTCCTGGTCGTATGCCTGAAGCTCCACGCCGTCGGTCTCGAGGACCCGTCGGACCCGGAAGCTCAGCACGATCTCCGTATCCGCCAGGTGCGCGAGGATTTCCTGGACCGACCATTTGTTGGGCGCGGGACGCTTCTGCAGTCCCGCGGGATCGAGCCCCTCGGCGAGCGCGGCGAGGGCCGCCGGCGTCGACTCCATTACCTCGATCGGATCGCGACTCCCGAGGTAGCCGAGGATACGCGTGACATACGCTTCCGTGGATTCGGACATGGCGTTGCAGGGTTGCGAGTGGTTGCTGAAGGTAGCGTGATGCAGAAGGGTCGGGCGAGGGGTGAGGGGAGCACAACCACAACCCACCGCCACGACGTCCACGGCGAAAGGTGGGCGGGCTGAAGCCCGCACCCAACATGTCGGCATGAACGATGAGACTCCGGAGCACCCTACAGGCACGTGGCGTCGAGTGTCGACGAATCCCGAGGCGGCGCTGTCCGCAGCAACATGTAGGGCGGGCTTCAGCCCGCCCGATTGTTGCAGGTCGCCGTTGTGTCACCCGTTACCCGTCACCCGTCGCCCGGCCGTTCGCAGCCGAAGCCGCTCGGTGCGCCGGAAGCCAGCTGGCCGCGAGCGTGACGAACCCGACGCCGAGCACGGAGACGACAAAGGCTGTGGGGTCGGTCGCAGTCACGCCGTAGAGCAGATTCGCCAACAGGCGCATGACGACGAGCGCCACAACCGTGCCGAGCGCGATCCCGCCGGCGGCCAGGATGGTGCCATCGCGAAGAACGAGGCGCACAATGTGTGACTCGCGGGCTCCGAGCGCGACGCGGACTCTGAGCTCCTGCGTGCGTTGGGCGACGAGATAGGAGACGACGCTGTAGAGGCCCATCGCCGCGAGCAGCAGTGCGGCTGCGCCAAAGGCTGCAACGAGCACCAGGACCAGCCGGCGATCAGCGATCGAGGATGCGACGATCGACTCCATTGTACGGAAGCGTGGCGACACGTCCGGACGTAGCGCCCGCACGATCGCGTCGGCAGCCGCGACAGTGCTGGTCGGGCTGTTCGGACCAACCAGCACCACGTTCATCCGTCCCATTGCGACGGGGCGTTGGATGTAATCCGCGTAGAACGTCGGCTTGGCGGGTGCGTTCAGGCTGCCGTCGCGCACGTCTCCGACGACCCCCACGATCGTGAACGGACGCACATCGCCATCCATATTGCCGAAAAAGATCCACTTACCGATGGGGCTCCCGCCGGGCCAGCTCGCTTTTGCGAGCGATGCGCTCACGACCGCAACGTGCGCTGCGGTTGGCGCATCGCGCTCGTCGAACGTGCGCCCCTCGAGGAGTGGAATGTGCATGGCCGTGAAGTAGCCGCCGCTGGCCACCCGGAACTCCGCGTACCCGCTGCGTGCATGGTCCTGGGCCAGCTTTTCGAAGTCTGCCATCGAGATCTTTTCGTCGGGGGATCCCAGCTCGAGGAAGGTGCCGCTCGAGGTGCCGCCAAGGTCCAACGGGATAGCGTTGACGGCGCCGACAGCTGTGACGCCGGGAATGCTGGCGAAGCGCGTCAGCAGCTCGTGGTAGAAGGCCGCACGCTGGATGCGTGGCACGGAGTCATCCGCCTCGATCGACAGATCGAGCACCACACGCCGCTCGACCCGGAACCCCGGATCGACTGCGAGCAGGTTGAGCAGACTTCGACCCAACAACCCGGCACCAATCAACAGCACGATCGTCATCGCTACCTGGGCGACGACCAGCGCGCGCCGTGCCTGCGTCGCGGACCCGGCTCCTGACGCGACGCGCTCCGAGGCGGACAGCATCTCGCGCACGTCCGTGCGCATGGCGCGCCACGCGGTGAGGAGGGCGAGAGCGACCGCCGTCACCAGCGATAGGCCGAGGGCGAAGGCGAGAACGAGTCCATCCATCCGCACTTCGTACGTGCGAGGCAATTGGCTCGGGTCCAACGACAGCAATGCGCGCGTCCCCGCCATTGCGGCCACCACGCCGAGCGCGCCCCCGGCCAGAGACAGCACGACCGACTCGGCCAGGCATTGTTGCGCGAGGCGGCTCGGCCCCGCGCCCAGCGCCAGACGCAGAGCCAGTTCCGATCGACGAGCCATCAGCCGGGCCACCAGCAAGTTGGCGACGTTGGCACATCCGATCACCAGCAGGAGCACCGACGCCGCCAACAGCACCAGCAGTGTGGGGCGGGTCGAGCCCACGAGTTGGTCGCGAAGCGGCACGAGCGCCGCGTCCGCCATCATGGTTTGGGAGCCGTACTTTCCAGCAAGCGCTCGGGCCAGCGCATGGACGTCACGCCGTGCTGCATCGTCCGTCACGCCGGGATGGATTCGACCGACGACCTGCCAATTGTGGGCGGTCCGAGAGGGAAGCGGCGCGAGCAGCTCGCGCGAGATCCACATGTCGGTGGTCAACGGAAAGTCGAGCGCGGGCCGCATCACCCCGATTAGGGTGTACGTCCGGTCGCCGATCGTGAGCCGCTGGCCGAGCGCCCAGGCGCGGCCGCCCCAGACGCGTTGCCAAAATCCCCAGCTCACGACGACCGTTGGCGGACCGTTCTCGCGCTGCTCGTCCGGGGCGAAGGTGCGACCCAGTATCGGCTGAATGCCGAGGATGTCGAAGAAGTCCCGGGAGACATCGGTGACGGCGGCGCGGGTCGGGGCAATGTCGCCGGCGACCGAGACGGTCGTCGCCCCCGCGAATTCGGCGAGTCCCGAGAAGACCCGGCTTCGTGATCGGACATCGTCGAAGTTCGGGTCCGAGAACTGCATCCGCTTCCCTGCTGCGTCGACCTGCCACACTTGAACGAGACGGTCAGCCGCCGGGTAGGGTAGGGGGCGCAAGAGCACGCCGCGCACGACACTGAAGATGGCAGTCGCCGCTCCGATCCCGAGTGCGAGGGTCAGCACCGTCGCGAAGACAAAACCCGGCGCGCGGCGAAACCACCGCGACGCGAATCGAATGTCCTGTACACACAGCGCCAGCCACTCGCGGACGCGCGCCTGTTGCATATGCGAAGCCCCCCGGCCATGGAGTTGGTGTTGCTGACCAGGACTACGGGCTCAGTGGCTTGTTTGGTTTCTCCCCTTTCGCCTTTTTCGGACGCGCGGCGGTCGCCGCGCCGAAGCCGATGATATCGTGCCCCAGGCGCTGTCTCAGCTGGTCGACCGCGGCGGCAACCCGCCGCTGCTGCGGGCTCTCGCCGCGCGCCGCGGCGCTGTCGAAGAGTGCGAGCTGGTCGGCCCCGTCGTCACCCGAGAGCTCGGACAACGTCACGCCCACGAGCCGTACGGGCACGCGGCGATCGGCGCGCAGTCGCTGGAGCAGTCCGGCCGCGATTGGAGCGATGGCCTGGTATGTTGTGAGCGCGGCAGGGGCAGTTCGACTGGCGCGGCGAAGGACAAAATCGGCGTCTTTCACCCGAACGGCGATCGTGCGCGCTCCACACTGCCCACCGCGCATGTCGGACACCGCGTGATCCGTCAGGACGAGTAGCGTCCGCCGGAGGTCGGCATCGTCGATCATGTCGCGCGAAAAGGTGGTCTCGTGCCCGATGGATTTGCGAGGACTCCGCGCCTGCACGCCGACGTGATCGATACCACGGATTACGTCGTAGAGCCATCGCCCCTGGCGTTGGCCCGCCACGCGTTCCAGTGTCGCGCGGTCGTGCGGCAACACATTGGTCACATCGCGCCAGCCGATGCGGCCGAGTCGTTGCTGGAATTTCGGTCCAATCCCTGGGATGTCCGCCAACGCGACCGTGGCCACGAAAGCGGCCTCGTCGCCGGGGTTCACGACATGCACACCATGGCCGTCCGTGCCCGGCCGCGGCTTCGCACGCTCGACGGCGAGTTTGGCGACGAGGCGGTTGGTGCCGCCACCCAGCGAGATACGGATCGCCGTCTCTCCCAACACGGCGTGCCGAATGTCGTACGCGACCGCTTCGAGGGTGCGTCGGCGGTACACCGTCTGCATAGCCGACGTGAGCTCCAGGTACGCTTCGTCGGGTGATGCGCTCTGGACCGCCGGAGCGAACCGTTTGAGCACTCGCACCACGTCCCGGCTCTTGTCGGTGCACAGTCGGCGCGGGATCGGGACGCACATCGCGTCGGGACACAATCGGAGCGCGCGGGCGATAGGCATCCCCGATCGCACGCCGAATTCCCGCACCTCGTAAGAGGCCGAGCAAACGACCCCGCGGCTATCGGCGGTGCCTCCGACGATCAAGAGCGCCGCACGGCCTGCTCCGTCGGGGTCCGCGAGCCGTGCGAGCTGGACATAGTACACATCGCAATCCGCGAGCAGCACACTGCGCGGCGAGGACGGCTGCGGGGCGGTTGGGTTCGCGACCACGTTGGAATCTACCCAGTCACCCCGCAGTGCGAGTGCGTGCCGCCTTTAGCGGTGCTGCAACGCGCGCGCGATACTCGGGTTCATGCGGCCCACGCGCGTTCCCATACGGCCGCGGTGCGAGTTCCGCGGATGGGCGTCGCGCACACGAGCCGCCGACGGAGCGGCGAAGGTCGCCCCCGGGTCGAAGACAATCTGCGCCGGATAGAACTGGTTGGACGGGCCAGTGATCATCACCGCGGGGCTCGGGGATCCGGTGGCGGCCAGTTGGGAGCTGGTGAACGCGTAAATGGCGCCATTGGCGAAGCCGATCTCGTCGCCCACCCACAGCGAGCCGCTGTTGTCGAAGGCGAGACCTGCGGGCTCGGCGCCGGACGGCGCGGTGATCGTCACCTGGGGAACGGGCCCCCCATTCGAGGCAGCTTGCGCCGGGGTGTACTCGACGATTGTCCCGCCGCTGACGTTTGCGACCCACAAGTTTCCCTGTGCGTCGAAGGCCAAGCCGCTCGGACCGTTGATCGAATTGTTGTTCGCGCCAATTGTGTCGGCTGGCACCGGGGCGCACTGGGCTGGTGGCGGGGTGCAGCCGGGGCCCGTTCCAGTCAACTGCGCAGCAGTGTATTCCAGGATGTGTTGGTTACCGTTGTCGGCGACCCACATGTTGCCGTTCACGTCGAAGGCCAGCGTGTACGCGGCCTGCAATTCAGACCCGCTGAGTTGGATCGTGGGAGTCTGCCCTCCGCCGGCGGCCAGCTGCGTAGGCGTAAACTCGAAAAGGAAGCCGTCGCCGTCGGCGACCCACAGGTCCCCATGTGCGTCGAAGGCGATGTTGTTGGCCGCCTGCATCACGGTGCTCCACAGCTTCCCGGATGGCAGGGTACTGTCGGCGTTGCGGGCGGCCGCTGTGAACATGAACAGCGTGTCGCTATTGAAATCCGATTCCCACAGATTGCCGTGCGAATCCAACGCGAGCCCGGCCGGCCCGCTGGCTCCCTGGGCGGCCAGAGCCTCAGCCGGCGTCGGTGTGCCACTGGTCCGCAGCTGCGCAGACGCATACTCGGGAAGCACCGAGTCCGCGTTGTTCGCGACCCACATGCCGCCCGTCCGCGTCGCCAGCGAGTATGTGACGCTCACTTTGATCGTATCACCCGTTTGGAGCGCTGCGGGACTTCCCGTGATGCCGACGGTGTCGACTAGCGTCCCGACGATTAAATCGGGATGCACGACCGAGTCCGCCGCGACGTTGTAGTCGCCGATCGCCAGGTTCGTGAGGGTCTGTGAGCTCGTGATCGTCTTGGCGTACAGATTGGGACCGGTAACGGTGACCGACGGGGTAATTCCATCCGCTGGCGTCACCGTGACCACCATCGTCCCGGTCAGCGCGGGGCTGGAGCGCTTCTCCGCGTTGCACCCGACAATCGCCGGGGCGGCGAGCGCGAGGCCCAATTGGAGGGAGCGGCTGTGACGCAGCATGGCAGTCCTGTTGGAGATGGGTCCTGACCTGGGATCCGGCCGTGACGAATCGTCGATCCGCCTACGGCCCGGGATCCTGGGCCTTCCTGGCGACGCGTGAGTCCCCCCTACGGGCAAGACACGGGTGCGCCGACGTCATTCTGACTGACCACCGAAGGGGCCGGTCACGGCTCGCCGAGATTGGTGACTCCGAATAGGGTGGCTCACGCCGAGTGTTGGGGGGCCGACAAGCGCTGAACGGTGATCGCGTGGTCGTGCCACCACAGCTTGAAGGCGCTAAAGTGTTCGTCGCAGAGCGGTTGGTCGGCGACCGTGCTCCCATCCTTTCGCGTGGCGCGCGCGGCGACCGTGGCGACCTGGCCGCAGGTCGCGCTCCCAGGTACCGCCCACTTGCACTCGCGCTGAACCGGCTTCTTCGCATCAGCTGCGGCCCCTCCGCGGTCGGCCACGGCGATAGCGCGCGCGAAGCAGTCCCGGCAGAGGATCATCGTCCCGAGCGAGCGCTCGCCGACGAGCCGCAGCTTCACCCCGTGCGGCTTGGCCTCGATCGACCGCCCGCACTCCTGGCAATTGCCCGCACGTACGGCGGTTACATGGAAAGGAGGCTGCGTCATCGGGTGTCGATGTGGACAAAACGACCAAAGTCCGGACGACCAATGATTTAGACGAGCGAAACGGCGCCCGGTTTCGCTCGGCGCCGGTCATTGTTATCCCGCGCGGCCCCCTCTCGTCCCGTAGGGCAGCACCCCCCGCGGGCCCGGCGCCCACCGTCCACACCGTCCGACACCCCTCTCTACCCGAACTGCAGTGTCGTCGACTCCACCCGCTCCGTTGGCGCCGATCGCAGGCCCCCCCGCCGGCCGCCAGAGGTCGTGGTTCCTCGTCGCGCTGGCGCTAGCGGTGCTGGCCGGGTTCGTACTCTGGTCTCGCCGTTCGGCGGTCGACCCACACGTTGTCGGACGGTGGGATCGCGACATGAGCAACCAGTCGGGGCTATGGCGGGGCCGATTCGTCATCCGGAGCGACAACACCTATCAGCTCGAGACGGTCGTAAAGGACTACGGACGCCTGATCGCAGGTGGTGGTCAGTTCCGCATGATCTCGAGCACGCACACGAGCGCGGCCGGCACGTATCGCGCGGTGGACGCGGAGTCCCTCGAGGTGACGAGCGCCGTCGGCAAGGTGATTTGGAAGCGTCAGGGCAACGCGCCGGTCGCATCGAGCGGCAGGCCGATGCTCGGTGCGTGGGAGGCATTGCCGGTGATCGGCGGGATCACGTGGCACCAAACCATCAGCGCGACACCCGACAGCGCCTACACACTCATTTCAGTGACCGGCGATAGCGGACGCATCGTCGCGTCGGGGGATCGCTGGCACATGACGTCTCACGCGGGACGCGAGAGCGACGGGACGTACCTGGCGACGCCAGAACAACTCACGTTCGTCGCGCCGGAGGGGCGATCCGTGTGGCGGCGGGACAGCGCCCGGATGAAGTAAAGCGACCTGAGCATCGGCGCCGGGGCTGGACGTCACGAATCCAGGCCGTAGAATCCTCGAAGCAGTCTCGCGACCGGATCCGTTTCGTCCAATCATTTGGTTGGTTGTCCATGCATCCGACGTACACGGTGTTCGTGTTGGCGCTGATGCTTCTCACGGGCGGGCTCGTCCTCTGGATCGAGCATCGGAGACGTGACCGTCCGTGCGCAATCTGCGACCAACCCGCCGGCCACCGCTGCCGCGGCATGTGGGTGTGCGCGCACCACCGGCGCATCATCCAGCAGATCCATCGCCAGCGCTCGAGCTGAGTCTACCCGCGGCCACGAATTCCAGCGCATCTTTTCTGTAGCCCTACCTGGCGACAGCGAGTGATTGTTCTCCTCGAACCGACGACGAGGAGATCGAATGGGAGCGATGGCGATGCAGCGAGCGGCGCAGATGGGGACGGTTGTGGCGCCGGCGCGATTGACTGGCGATGCGGCCTGGACTGCCGTCCTGGGCCGCGACCGGAGTTGGGACGGGCAGTTCGTGTATGCCGTCCGAACCACGGGCGTGTACTGCCGACCGAGTTGTCCTTCGCGGCGGCCAAGGCGAATGAACGTAGCATTCTTCGCGACGCCCGCTGAGGCGGAGCATTCAGGCTACCGACCCTGTCGGCGGTGTCGCCCGCATGCGGCGACCGGCACTCCGACCGAGCGCAGCGTCGCGGCGGCGCGCGAATATCTCGACGGTCATGGCGATGGGCCGGTCACGTTGCGACAACTGGCGCGCGAGGTCGGACTGAGTCCGTCGTATCTGCAACGAGTGTTCACTCGGTTGACCGGCGTGTCGCCGAAGACCTACGCGGACGCATCGCGACGCGAGCGGCTGAAAGCGCGGCTCAGAACGGGCGACTCCGTGACGCGTGCCACCTACGCGGCGGGTTTTCGGTCGACGAGCGCGCTCTATCGACAACGCCACTCCGCGCTGGGTGTGCCCCCTGGCGCGTACCGGCGCGGCGGCGAAGACCTGGCGATCACGTTCGGGATCGTCACCAGCTCGCTCGGACGCGTCCTGGTGGCCCAGACGGCGCGCGGCGTCTGCGCCGTAACGCTGGGTTCGAGCGAGCACGAGCTGGAGCAGGGGCTTGCAAAGGAGTTCCCGGCGGCGGCCCGCGTACGCGACGACGGCGCCGTGGCGTCGTGGGCAGGCGCGGTCGTTGCCGCGATCGATGGACAGGGTCAACATCCCGCCATACCACTGGATCTACAGGGCACGGCGTTTCAGATGCGGGTGTGGCGCGCGTTGCAGCAGATACCGCCCGGGGAGACGCGGTCGTACACAGAGGTCGCTGCCGCAATCGGACAACCGACAGCCGCGCGGGCCGTCGCGCGTGCGTGTGCGACGAACCGCGTCGCCGTGATTGTGCCATGCCACCGGGTGATTGCCGCCGACGGTAGCGCAGCGGGCTACCGCTGGGGTGTGGAACGCAAGCGCCGCCTGCTCCGCCACGAGCGAAAGGTCGGCGAGCGATCGACAGACTAGGAGAACCGAGGGGGTTACGGGTCGGTAGAGGGCCCTAACCCCTGCAGTTGTCCGCGCCGGTGCGGCCTTTCAGCTTTCTAAGCTTCTTGGCCGCCACCGGTGCCTAGTCAGTCAGGCGCGGCGCGGCAGGTGCTAACAGTCGATGGAGGTTGTTGGACATGCAGTCGCGCGCTGCCACCTGGGTGAAGGCGCTGTGCGCCTTGGCCGTGCTGGCCGCTTTTTCATCGGTCGGTCATGCCCAGGCCGCGCCATCGGGTCAACCAGGGCAGTCGCCGCCGGGCATTATCGCGGGTGTCAAGATGGGCGGGAGCGCCAACATCCACCTGCTGGGCCACCTGCCCCTGGGCGGGTACTTTCGGGTCACGGACGATGCGCTCGAGCAGGATCCGACGCGGCCATACGCGTACGTGTCGCAGGCGCGCGATCGCCCCGGATTCACGATCATCGACCTGCACGACCTCAATAACATCCGCGTGCTGTACACGTGGCGCATCGAGAACCCGGAGCAGCATACAGGATTTGGCGGCACCAACGGCAAGTACTTCAAGTCGCACGGACGCTACTACTACATCCAATCGCTACAATTCGAGCCGGGAACACTCGACGGGAACCTCGGGGCGGTCGTTGCTGACGTGACTGGGCTCCCGGATACGAGCAAGATCAGGATCGTGGCGCGGATCGCCGATGCCACGGCACCGGGTGGGTTCCACAGCGTGTTTGCCTACAAGCATTCCGATGGCCGCAATCTGCTCATCGCGACCGTCAACGCGGCGCACGCCAACGTCTACGACTTGGACAAGGTTCTCGCCGGCGACCCCGCCCAGGGAAAGATTGGAGAGATTCCGATCCCGAGCAGCGGTGACCTGTCGCGGCCCGGGATCTTCGGATACGACAACTTCTATGTGGCCTACGACCCCATGACTCATCAGGACAAGTTGTATGGGTCCGGGCGCGGCGGATACTACGTCTACGACATCTCGAACGTCGGCCAGCCAAAGCTCCTGACCTCGATCACCGGCGTCGCGGGCGTGGAGTATGGTCACGCCTTCACGCCGACACCTGACGGCAGGTACGCCGTCACAGAGACGGAGTATCAATACGCGCCGCTGCGCATTTTCGACCTCCAGCCCGGTCTCGCGGGGAAGGTGCAAGCCATCACGCAACCCATCGGGGCGTGGACCGCCGACTGGCACGACCTCTCACACAACCATGAGGTCCGTTGGCCATTCGTGTTCGTTTCGGCGTACGAGGACGGGCTGCAGGTGTTCAGCATGTATGATCCTGCCGATCCGACAACGGTCGGCTGGTACTACACGTGTCAGTGCGCGCACCAGCACGGATTCGGCGGACCGCCGCAATGGGAAGGCACGAGCGTCATGCAGGGGGCCTACGGCATCGACATCCGCAATCGCGACGGTCTCATCATGATCAGCGATTCCAACACCGGCGTCTGGTTCTTCCGCATGGAAGGGTTCAATGGGTGGAATGGCCACGATTGGGGCGTGCCGAACGTCTCGAGTGTACAGGACTGGGACCACGGCCCCGAAGGTGCGCAGACCAAGGCGGCGCACATCACGGCGTGAGGGGAAACTGCAGGGACAGGGGTCAGGGGAACAACAAACGCGACCGGCGAGAATTGGGCGGGCTGAAGCCCGCCCCTACATGTTGCTGCGGGCGGTGGCAGATGAGGATTCGTCCACTCGGCTGCAAGGTTCGTAGAGCACTTCGGAGCCTCACCGGCATTCCGACATGTAGGGGCGGCCTTCAGGCCGCCCACGTTTTCCGCCGGCCCAATTAGCCGTTGTCGGTCCCTAACGGCCGAAGTTCCGCTTCCCATGCTACCAGCCCACCGGCCAGATTGCGCGCGCGTACGAAGCCGGCCTGGTGCAACATGTCCACGGCGCGCGCGCTGCGGCTGCCGACTTTGCACATGACAATGATCTCACGTGCTGGGTCGAGCGTGGACAGCGCAGCCGGCAGGGTGCCCAGCGGGATGAGCCGCGCCCCTCCAATCCGTGACATCTCGTACTCCCACGGCTCGCGCACGTCGATCAGATCGAAGTCGTCGCCTCGCGTCCGTTTCTCCGCCAGTTCTTCCGGCGTGATCTCGCTAGCGTGTGTCCTCGACCCGGGCGTGGCGAGTGGGGCATGGGCCAGCCCGCAAAACGCCTCGTAGTCGATCAGCGTCTGCAACTCGTGCGTCCCGCAGGCGGGGCACAACGGATCCCGGCGTAGCTGCACAGTGCGAAAATCGAGACGCCTCGCGTCGACCAGTAGCAGACGGCCGATGAGCGGCTCACCGATCTGCAACACGATCTTGATTGCCTCGGTCGCCTGAATGGTGCCGACCAATCCCGGGAGCACGCCCAAGACGCCAGCCTCGGCGCAGCTCGGGACGAGGCCGGGCGGCGGTGGTTCCCGGAACAGGCAGCGGTAGCAGGGCCCCTGTTCGGTGGCAAACACCGAGGCTTGGCCCTCGAAGCGAAACACGCTGCCGTAGACATTGGGTCGCCCGGTCAGGACGCAGGCATCGTTGACGAGATACCGCGTGGGGAAGTTGTCGCTTCCGTCGACGACCAGGTCGAACTCGCGGATGATGTCGAGCGCGTTGGCCGAGGTCAGCAAGGTGTCGAACCGCTCGACCTGCACGTGCGGGTTGAGCTCCGCGATCCGAGCGGCGGCGGATTCCACCTTTGAGCGTCCCACATCCGACGTCCTGTGCAGGATCTGTCGCTGGAGGTTCGTCACATCGACCACATCGGCGTCGACCACGCCGAGCGTGCCCACCCCGGCGGCGGCGAGGTACAGGGCGGCGGGCGAGCCCAGCCCGCCGGCGCCGACTAGCAGGATGCGCGCCCGCTTGAGGCGTCGTTGCCCCTCGGGCCCGACATCATCGAGGAGCAGATGCCGGCTGTACCGGTGCAGCTCATCCCGGCCAAGCGCGGGCAGCTCGCGCACGACGTCGTGGGCGGCCGCCATTCAACTCACCTTGCGCGTCTTCTTCCGCAAGAAATCCATGAGGATGAACTGGCCAAGCGTCATCGTGTTGGTGAAGTACGCCTTGCCGCGCGAGATCTCGGCGACCCGTTTCACGAACTCGACCAGTGCGCGATCGCGAGCGAGCATGAACGTATTGATCATGATTCCCGCTTTGCGACACAGGGCCACCTCGCGGAGCGTCTGCGCGATCACCGTCGCGTCGAGCCCCATCGAATTCTTGTAGACCTGGCCGTTGGGCATCGTGAGCGCACTGGGCTTGCCGTCGGTGATCATGACGATTTGCCGCATGTCCTTCTTCTGCGACAGCAGAATGCGGCGGGCCAGCTTGAAGCCCTCGGCTGTGTTCGTGTGGTATGGGCCCACTTGAGCGTGCGCGAGCCGCGCGAGCGGGATCTCTTCCGCGGAGTCATGGAACAGGATGACGCGAATCGAGTCGCCCGGAAACTGCGTTCGGATGAGGTGCGTCAGCGCCAACGCCACCTTCTTGGCGGGCGTAAACCGGTCTTCGCCGTACAGAATCATCGAGTGGGATGTATCGAGCATCAGCACGGTCGCACACGAGGACCGATACTCGGCTTGTCGCACCATCAGGTCGCTGTAGTCCAGATCCAGCGGCACGCCGATGTGCCCGGTGCGTGCCAGGGCAGACTTGAGCGTCTCGCTGACATCCAGATTGAGCGTGTCACCGAACTCATAGGGCTTGCTGAATCCATCGGCCTCGATGCCCGTGGCGAGATCCGGCGTGTCGTGGTTGCCGAAGCTGGATTTACCCAGCGATCCGAGGATGTGGCGGAGTGTGCGGTAGCCGAGGAAGTCGATTCCTTTCTCGGTCAAGTTGAATTGCACGTCCTTGGATGCGGCATGCGCGATGCTCCCCGGACCGACCACCGGCTGCTGGCCGCTGGGCATTTGGGGAGGCGCCTGCACATTGAGATAGCCCTCGGATGCGAGTCGCTGAATCAGGTCGTCGAGGAGCTGCGCCAGTTTGGCCTGGGCGACCTCGTCCCCCTCGCCCCGCAGCGCCTCGAGCATCTCCGGCGTGAACTGTCCACTCTCGATGAGCGCGTTGAGGATCGCCTCGCGCAGCGCGTCGAGCGAGCGGTCCTCGTCGCCACCGAAGTCGCCCCAGTACGGATTGTGATGCTGGCCGCCGGCGAAACCGGACTGCAGCAGGAAATCCGCGAGCTTGTCCAGCAACGACTGCAGGTCGACGGCGTCGGCGGACTCGGGGCTGAAGCGCGCGTACGTGTGAAATCGCATCACGGCACGGGGCGGGGGATTGGCGGGTCGGTGGTCGGGACCCGACTGGCCGGGTACGTGCTCGACTGCGAAATATAGGCCGCGGTTCTGGCGTGGGTATTGGCCGCGCGGTGCGACGCGCGGACGTTGCCGGACCACGCCGCCGCGCGTCCAGCCAACGTGGCGGTGGAAAGGCGGCCGTGGGGATGACGTGACGAGCGCCGTACCGAAGCGGAGCGACATTAGCTTTGACGAGCTTGAGCGCGCGGCGGTGACCGGGTCAGTCGCCGCGCGCCCCTTGGCCCGCCCCGCTGCCCGGCCCACGCACCGTCGTCGCCTGACCGCCGCCGATCGCCGCTCGCTCAACCCGTTCCGGACGCTCATTCGACACCGGAACTTCCGGTTGTTCTGGACCGGGCAGACGCTGTCGCTCATCGGCACGTGGATGCAGTCGATGGCGCAGGGGTGGCTCGCGCTGGAGCTCTCCAACAGCGCGTTCCTCGTCGGGCTCGTCGCGTCCATCGGGTCGATGCCGATTCTACTGCTGTCGCTGCCGGCCGGGCTCCTCGCTGATCGCATGCCCAAGCTTCGCCTCGTCGCCATCATGCAGACGCTGATGCTGGTCGAGGCCACGGCCCTCTGGGCGATGACCTGGACGCATCACATCACGATCGGGTGGCTGCTCGTGCTTGCGGCCATCAACGGGACTGCATCCGCGTTCGAGATCCCGGCTCGGCAGGCCATGATGGTGGAGCTCGTCGGACGCGAAGATCTGCACGACGCCATCGCGCTGAATTCCAGTGGCTTCAATCTGGCGCGAGTCGTCGGGCCGGCGGCCGGAGCCGCTGTCATCGCGACCGCTGGCATCGCCTGGTGCTTCGCGCTCAACGCGGCGAGCTATCTCGCGGTGTTGCTCGGGCTCGCACTGATTCGGATGCCGCCCGAGCTGGTCCGCAGAGTCGACAGCACCCCATCGATCGTGGCGGGGATGCTCGACGGGCTGCGGTACATGCGCGCGACACCCGAGGTCAACGCGCTCATGCATGTCGTGACGGTGTTTTCCGTCTTCGGGATCCCATATATCGTGCTCATGCCGGTCGTCGCGCGGGATCTGCTGCATACGGGAGCGGGTGGCTATGGGGTGCTGCTCGCCTGCGTCGGCGTCGGCGGGCTCTGCGGCGCACTGTTTCTCGCATCGGTCGGCCGGCGCCTGCGCCGCGGCCGGCTCCTGCAGCCGTCGTGCTATGCCTACGGCGTCCTGCTCGTCGATGTTTGCGGCTGTCCCGATCCGTCGTGCTCGGGTGCGTCCTGCTCTTTGGGACGGGTTTCGCAATGATCGTCAATGGCGCACTGGCGAACGGGCTGCTGCAAGGCATCGTGCCCGACGCTCTCCGCGGTCGATCTGATGGCGGCCTACTCGTTCGTGGTCGTCGGGCTCTCGCAGGTCGTCGGCGCATTTCTCGCCGGCTCCGCGGCCAACGCGGTTGGCGTCGACTGGACGATCGCCGGCGGCGCCGTAGTGGTGCTTGCGTACACCCGCTGGGCGTACGGGGAATGGCCTGAGCTGCGGAGGATGCGGTGAGGGCAGAAGGCTGGGACTCGGGATTCGGGAACAACACCCCCGACGAAAAAATGGGCGGGCTAAAGCCCGCCCCTACATGTCGGTGTCGACGGTGACGCTACGGAGCGCTGCGGCGACGATTGCCGCTGTCCGTCGACAAAATCCGGATTCGACGCCGCCCGCAGCAACATGTAGGGGCGGGCTTTAGCCCGCCCAGTGTTTGCAGTGGACGTTGTAGTGACCGTTACCCGTTACCCGTCACCCGGCCCCTGATCCCCGCAGTGCCTGCATCGCCTCCACAATCAACTCCACCGCCCCGTCGAGTCCCAGCCACTCCGTATTGACGCAGAGATGGTAGTTCTCCGGCGCGCCCCACGAGCGGCCATAGTACTGCCGTACGGTCGTGGCGCGCTGGTGATTGATCTCGTCGACACGACGTTCGGCCGCAGCAAGACTGAGGTTGTCGCGGGCGGCTACTCGCCGCGCGAGCGCATCACGCGGCGCGCAGCAGAATACGTGGATCGCGTCGGTTCGCTGGCTCAGAACGACCTGTGCACCGCGTCCGACGACCACCACGGGTCCCTGTGCGACGGCCGCTTCCATGACACGCCGGGTTGTCTCGATCACACGCTCATCGGCCGAGAGCACCGCCGCACCAGCGCTCGGCGACAGCACCTCTCCCGCATCCAGCGCCAACGCGTCGGCAATCCGAGCGATCAAGGGAGGCTGACGCTCGTCGAGCGCTCGCACCGTGTCGGCGCTCACGCCCATCTGCTGCGCGATCGCGTCGACGATCGCGTTGTCGAGGAGCCGCCAACCCAGGCGCTCGGCCACGCCAGCGGCCACGACGGATCCACCTGATCCGTATTGCCGACTGATCGTGACGAGCGGCATCGAATATCCCGCGAGACGGTGTGGGCGAGAGCCGGCTAGCTCTGTGCACAGCCGGTTTGGCTGTGTCGGTGAATCGGACGAATCCGCATCTGCTCGACGACGTGGAATCCCAGCGCGTCCCATGCTGCGTTCGCGTCCGCGCCGGTCACGCTGTGGAGGCGCATCTCATCGAGGCCGCGCCGGCTGCACCACTCCGACGCATGACGCAACAGGCTGCGGAGCACGCCGAGCCGCCGGGCTTCCGGCACGACGTAGACGGACGACACGTAGGCATACCACGCCGGCTCGAGGAGTGGCGAGCCTTCGGACTCCACGCATCGCAGGATCCCCACCGGCTTCCCGACACGCTCGGCGAGCAGTGTAACCTCTTTGGGCGATTCCAGCTGCAGGCGAAACAAGCGTCGCCCCCGTTGCTCCGCGTCGCTCCGCAGCCGCCCGTAGATCGGATGGTCGCGCGCCTCGCGCAGGAGCGCGAGCCGGAGCGCGAGCACCGTGTCCAAGTCAGCGGGCGTCGCCGCTCGGACAGTCGTTGCCACAGCGCATTAGGCGGACAAGCCGCCACCGAACATGTCTTGTCCCGGGCGCCGGCGTGGCTCCTGGACCGCGCGCCCGTACTGGCCCGTGTCGGACCGGGAAATCTTCTTTCGGGCGACGAGGGACTCGAGCACCAACTCGCACGCGGCGGCGCCGACGGCGGCATCACCCTTCCGCGCGAGCCCGGTGTTGCGGACGACCTGGACCAGGCCCGGGACCGACTCGAATCCCTTGTAGACCGCGTCCGCCGACACGTCGTCGGCCACCTGCAGCGCGCCGCCAGCGTCGAACCACATCACGACGTCATCCGTGTTGGCGCCGCCGGCTCGCTCGCGGAAGGTCGCGTCGGCCGCGCGCCGGATCAGCTCCCGCGCGATGAGGTGCCCGCCCACGAGCTCGCCCTCGTACTCCAACTCGAGCTTGCCCGTGATCGCGGGGAGCGCGGCGTAGATGTCGCCGATGCGCGGAACGACCTCGGATTCTCCCGTCACCAACGCGCGGCGCTCCGCGTTGGACACCACGTTCTCGAGGACGCTGATCGGCAGGCGCTGCGATACGCCCGAGCGGCGGTCGACGCGCTTGTCCGTGCGCGCCTCGAACGCGATGCGCTCGACGACCTCCGCGATGAAGTCGGGCACGCGGATCGTCGGCCCCTTGCGCGTCGGTCCACGCTTCCTGCCGCGTGATCGCCATGCCGAGATCGACCGTCTCCGGATAGTGCGTAATGATCTCGCTGCCGATGCGATCCTTGAGCGGCGTAATGATCTTCCCGCGAGCCGTGTAGTCCTCCGGGTTCGCCGTGAAGCACAGGAGCAGGTCGAGCGGCAGACGGACCGGATACCCTTTGATCTGGACGTCGCCTTCCTGCATGATGTTGAACAGGCTCACTTGCACCTTGCCGGAGAGGTCCGGCAGCTCATTCAGCGCGAAGATCCCGCGGTTCGCACGCGGCAGCATGCCGTACTGGATCGTCAACTCATCGGACAGGAGATGTCCGCCGCGAGCGGCCTTGATCGGATCGAGGTCGCCGATGATGTCGGCGATGGTCACGTCGGGGGTCGCCAATTTCTCGACGTAGCGACTCTCGCGGTCGAGCCAGGCTACTGGTGTGTCGTCACCTGCTTCGCTGACCAGCTGGCGGCCGAACTTGGAGATCGGCGCATAGGGGTTGTCGTTGACCTCACTGCCGGCGACGATCGGGATCGCCTCATCGAGCAGTGTCGTGAGCGACCGCAGGATGCGCGACTTGGCTTGCCCGCGGAGGCCCAGGAGGATGAAGTTGTGCCGCGACAGGATGGCATTGACGAGTTGCGGCATGACGGTGTCTTCGTAGCCAATGACGCCCGGGAAGAGCGGGCCGCCATGGCGAAGTCGGCGCAAGCAGATTGCTGCGCATCTCGTCCTTCACCGACCGGCACGCGAGGTCGGAGGCAGCGAACGGCGACCGCTTGAGCGCGCCGAGGCTATCAGGGTAGTGCGGCAACGGACATCTCCGGGACAGAAGAAAGATTCACTGCGACGCGGTGCTGCCGCGAGTCGCTCGATGGCGATAGGTCGTTAGCAAACTTGAGTCCTGGCACCAGCGCTAACTCGACGGCTCGACCCCGCGTCTGCAGACACAGCCAAATCTGCCTGACGTCCATACAATCTGGCGCCATGGCTGCCTCTGCTCTACGCTCGCTGGACCGCCGCCCGCTTGACACCACCTCACTGCTCAATAACTTTCCGGCCGCTGGCTCCGGGCACGACGTGTGCGTGCGCGGGGCGTTGGGTTTTGCAATACCTGGCACTGGTACCGCCCACCCTCCCGAGGAGATCGTAGATGAAGCGCCTGGTCGTTGTCGCCGCTGCTCTGTTCGCGGTCGCCGCTTGTAAGACAAAGGAAACGAGCTCCACCATGACCGACACCACGTCGACTGCGACACCTCCACCGGCCATGGCACCCGCTTCTGCGGACACGGGCATGAAGAAGGACACGGGTATGAAAATGAATATGGATACTGGCATGAAGGCCGCTACGCCAAACTCGACGGCGACCAAGAAGAAGAAGTAAGGACCTGAGCAATAACGGTGGTGCACAACGGGCCAGCCTCGCACGCGAGGCTGGCCCGTTTGCTCTTGGTGGTGGATCGCGCCGCATCAGTGGCCCTGCGCCCTCACTGGTCGACCTCGGCGAACGGCAGAGTCTCCACGGTCATTCGCGTCTCGCCGGCTGGTTGATCGCTGGTCGTCTCCCACCGCGCAGTGAGCGTGGCCCCCCGCTCGACTTCACGCCGGATCATTGCCAACGCGATCGGCCCGAATCGTGGTGATTGCACGACGGAGCGCACGTCACCCACCGCCGCGCCGGTTGCATCGACCAGGCCCGCACGCGGTGGCGGAATCGGGTCGCCCGCAGCCAGGCGCACGCCTCGCAAGTAGCGATTCACATGGCCGCGGAAGTGGATCCGCGCCACCGGTTCCTGCCCCGTGTAACAGCCCTTCGTGTAGGAAATCGCACCGAGCTCATCGAAGTTCGCTTCTTGTGGCATCGTGCCTTCGTCGATATCGGCGCCCCATTCCGGGCGCCCGAGCTCAACGCGCGCGATGTCGAGCGCCGAAAGGCTCCCCACCGCAGCTCCCGCCTGCCGCATTCGCTCGATCACCTCGGATGCAGCCTGCGTGGGAACGACGATCTCCAATCCCCGACCTGCATCAGGGACGCACGCGACGATCGTTGGTGATCCGCCATCGTCGTATTCGAGGTGTGCATACGGCGCCGACGGCAGGATAACCCCACTGCCCAGGCCGAGCGCAGCGCGCACGACCGAGTCGGCGCTCGGACCGAACACCCCAATGTCACTGGTCGTTTGCGTCACATCCTCGTACGCCGTGAGGCGGGGGTTCACGTACTTGCGCACGACTTCCGCCCATCCGGGAGCGGCGCGGAGCGACGTGTCGACCAACACGGCATCGCGAAGCGCAAAAATGCGGACGTCCGCGATGATCTTCCCTTTGGGCGTCAGGACACCGGCGTAGCAGCCGCGCCCAGGCTCGAGTCCCACGACATCGTTGGTAACAAGGCCCGCGATGGTTGCGCGTGCCTGCGCACCCGCAAACCGCCACCGAGCCCGAGCCGACCGATCCACTACGAGCGCGCCCTGCTGGAGAACGGCGTATTCTCGATCTATCGCGGTGGCGCTGACTTGCTCAATGGCTGAATCAGGCATGCCGGAAAGGTAACGGCAGGGATCAGGGGTCAGGGATCGGGGGCAAATCGCGAAGCCAGTCACAGCGCACCGTGACTGGCTTAGAAGTTTCGTTCCCTGACACCTGATCCCTGACCCCTGCCCTTACAACATATCCACTGGGTGGACTACGCCCACGCGACTCCCTGCTCGACGCAATCCCGCGCCGATCTGCATGAGGCATCCCGGATTGCCCGTCGCGACCCACGATGCGCCGGAGGCCGTGATGTTCGCGAGCTTCGCTGCGAGTACTGATTCGGAAATGCCGGGCTGCAGCAGGTTGTAGATGCCAGCCGCGCCGCAGCATTGATCAGCATCGGTGAGCGGCACGAGCTCGATGCCAGGGACCGCTGCCAGCATTGCAAGTGGTGGCGCGCTCACCCGCTGGCCATGAAGCAGATGGCATGGAGGGTCGTATGCGACGCGAACTGGCGGCGCGTCAGGCGTCTGCGGGGCGTGGTCGCCCGCTGTTGTCGTACCCACGAACGGGGCAACCACTTCGCTCACATCCCGGGCGGCCGCCGCGACGCGCGCCGCGCGCTCGGCCCACTCCGGATCGTCCGCGAGTAGATGACCATACGACTCGAGCATTGCGCCGCAGCCGGCGGCGTTGCTGACGATGACCGACACCCCTGAACGAGCGAACGCGGCGACATTCGCGCGCGCCAGCGCGCGCGCGCCCTCGAGGTCGCCGGCGTGCGCGTGCAGCGCACCGCAGCATCCCTGGTCCGGTGCATCGATGACCTCGAATCCTGCGCGCCGCACGGCCCGCACCGTGGCGCGATTGGTCTCGCGAAACAACCCGTCCATGACGCAGCCGCGTAGGAGTGCCGCGCGACCGCGACTGCCGCCTTCGGTTTCGCGTGGCTCGGTCAATGCGGGCTCGGCCGCTCGGCGGCTCCAATGCCAAGGCGCCGATCGGCGGCGCGTGGTGCTCGCCAACATCGCCATCGCGAACCCGATGCGGCCGGGGAGTCGCGAGAGCAACGATGCGATGCGCGTGTCGCGCAGCACGCGGGCCGCTGCCAGAGCGATACCGAGGCGGCCGGGTCGAGCGAACACCCAGAGGATCGCTCGGCCAACGGGCGCCAACGGACGCTGGGCGATAAGTGTGGCCCGCGTCGCCTCGAGCAACTCGCCGTACGGTACGCCGGACGGACAGGCCGTCTCACACGCGCGGCAGCCCAGGCAGCGGTCAATGTGCGTGTGCACGCTCTCGTCGTCGACGGCGAGTGTCCCGTCGACGAGGGCGCGCATCAGCACGAGCCGACCGCGCGGGCTGTCGTTCTCGTCTTCGAGCGCGAGATACGTGGGGCAGGCCTGCAGGCAGAATCCGCAGTGCACGCAGAGATCGAGTCCGTGACTCGCGCGCGCCAGTGGCGTTTCCGGTGCCGCGCATGCGTCATCGCCTCCGATCTCCGGCTCGTCCTGGGTCAGTCGAGCGCCGTTCGTTCGGTCAACCACGGTCGATCTCCTCGCCGAGGACGCCCGGATTGAGGACATGAGCGGGATCGAATGCGCGGCGGACACGCCGTGAGAGCGGATCGCGCATCGCACGCGCACCGACGGCGCCCCATAGCCAGGGAGGCAGGCGCTCCGGGATGCAGGTGCCCGCGAACCCCGTCGCGTGAGGCTCGACCACTCCGGCGATCTCGCGCGTGTGAGCGGCGTCACCGGCGATGGCCGCAGCCAGCGGAGCCGAGCCGGGGTTCGGGATGATGGCACGCACGATGCCGCGGGCGACGGACGCGTGAACGAGGGCGTCGGCAAAGGGCGCACACGCCACGCCAGCGTGCGCCCACGTCGCGTTCAGGAGCAACGGGACCTGCGACCATCGCAGCACCGCTGCCCCCAGGCTCGTGCCCGCTTCGGCGCGCCGTAGCGCAGTCCAGATCTGCGGGACGACCGGCACGGCATCGCCAATCGCCTCCAGCGCCGCGCGCTCGGCGGCCACGCGCTCGGCGTTGCCGGTAATCCGCGCCAGCGCGACCGGCCCATCGGCGCCTCCAGGCAATTCCAACTGACTGGCCAAGCGGCGATTGAGCACCTCCAGCGCCGTGGGCGCAACCGACGCCGCGCGGAGGGCTTGCAAGAGATCGTCGATTCCGTTCCCATCGGTCTCGCGAGTGAGGCGCCCCACCCGCGTGCGACGCCGGGCGATCACCAGCGTCTCATCACAGAGCGGTCGGCCGCGGAGGCGGACCGTGACTTCGGTGAGTATGCCGAGGGTGCCCCAGGCACCGGTCAACAGGCGGGTGAGATCGAAGCCGGCTACGTTCTTCACCACGCGACCACCGGCGCGAATCACCGCACCTTCGCCCGTGACCGCTTCGAGACCCAACACGACGTCGCGCGGGAGGCCAAGGGCGGCGCCGAGCGGGCCGGCGGACGCGGTCGCGATCGTCGCACCGATGGAGCCGCCGTGCTCCGCAACGGAGAACGGATCGAGTGGCAGCCACTGGTTCTCGCTGGCCGCCGCGGCTTCGATCGTCGAGAGCGCCGTACCGGCGCGCGCCGTCAGCGTGAGGTCACCCGGTGTGTAGTCGGTGATCCCGTCGAGCGCGCCGAGCCCGACTGGTCGGGCGTCAGGCGACGTGGGGTGGCCGCCGTCGAGCCAGGTGCCGAGACCGACGATCCTCAGTGGCGTGCGCCTCGCAGCGGCTTCACGTACGGCATCCTGTACGTCCGCGACGGATTGCGGCACCGCGACGCTGGCCGCCGGCCGGAACGTGTCACGCTCCTGCACAATGCTCATGGGCGCCTCATGGCCCGGGAGGCCGACGCCCATTCCCGACAGTACCGCGTCGGCACAACCTTGCCCGGGTTGGCGCGGCGCGCCGGGTCGAACACCTCGCGCAGCCGACATTGAGCGGCCAGGGACTCGGGCGAGAAAATGAGGTCCATGTACTCCAGCTTATCGAGCCCGACGCCGTGCTCCCCGGTGATTGTCCCGCCGGCGTCAACGCAGCACCGCATGATCGCGCGCATCGCCGCGCCGACCCGCGCCACCTCTTCGGCGTTATCCCCGTGGTAGGGAATGTTTGGATGCAGGTTTCCGTCGCCGGCGTGGAAGACGTTGCACACCGTGACGCCGTGCGCGGCGGCAATCTCGCGGATCTGCATGAGCACGTCTGGCAACCGCGTACGCGGGATCACCGCATCCTGCACCACGAGGTGCGAGGATACTCTCCCCATGGCACCGAAGGCCTTCTTGCGACCCTGCCACAGTCGGGCGCGATCGGCCGGATCCGAGGCGACACGCACCGTACGGGCGCCGTGATCAGTACACAGTTGCGTGATGGTCCGCGCATCTGCTTCGAGGCCCGCCGCGGGCCCGTCGACTTCGGCCAGCAACACGGCATCGACGTCCGTCGGGTACCCGGCCGCATACACCGACGCTTCGACGGCGCGAATCGTAGGGCCATCCATCATCTCGAGAGCTGCCGGCACAATGCCAGCGGCGATGATCGCCGATGTCGCGCGCGCCGCGTCCACCAGATGGGGAAAGTCGGCCAGCAGTGTGCGCACCGCTGCGGGAGTGCGCGTGAGCTTCACCGTTACGTCGAGGGCAACGCCAAAGCATCCCTCCGAGCCGACGAACGCGCCGAGCAGATCGTACCCCGTCGACTCGCCACCGGCCACGCCATTGCCCAGGGCGACGATGTCTCCGTCTGGAAGAATGGCGGTCACGCCCAGCACGTGGTTGAGGGTCACTCCGTACTTCAGGCAGTGGGGGCCGCCCGAATTCTCCGCTACGTTACCGCCGATCGTGCACGCCGCCTGACTCGACGGGTCCGGCGCGTAGTAGAGGCCAAACGGGGCCGCGGCGCGCGACAACGTGGCGTTGACCACGCCCGGTTCGACGACCGCCACCGCGTTGTGCGGATCGAGCGCCAGAATCCGGCGCAGACGGTTCAGACCGATCAGGACGACGCCGTCGGCCAGGGCGCCAGCCGACAAGCCCGTCCCGGCACCGCGCGGGACGAACGGCGCCTCGTGGTCGGCGAGGACTCGAACGACAGCGATCAATTGATCGCGTGTCGAGGGGAACACCGCGAGCGATGGAAACTTGCGATACCCGGGGAGTGCGTCCGACGTATAGACCAGTAGCTCGCTTGGTCGACGCAGGACGCTACGCGGGCCCACGACACCCTCGAGCGCGCGCACGAGCGCCGCGCTCGCTTCGGATGCGTCAGGTCTGAGACTGGGGCTGTGGTCCATGACCGTTCGACTTGGCGCGCACGTGCACAACCGCGCGGTGCTCGAGTGCCTCGACGGCTGGAGCGAGCAGCACCTCGATCTCGCGGAGGCGGCCGCCTGGCGAGCGTGAGACGAGTAGCCGTTGCTGATCCTTGACGTTCATGTCGATCACGCCGGCAATCGCGAACGCCAGCATTTTCGGATCGTCGGGAAGTGCCGGCAGTGCGTCGGAATCGTCGGCGAGCGTTCGCGCGGCCGTACCGACGCGGACAAACAACTCGCGTACGCGATCCGCCACGGGGGTCAACGCGACGACCGACTCGTCGGCATCCTCGTAGCCCGCCACGGTCCCGACGTGATAGGGTCGATCGGTCTCGGCAAAGCCTTCCAACACAAACCGCTCGCTGCCCTGGATCATGATGTTGGCACGACCGTCGGGGAGCGCCTCCGCGCGCTCGACCTGGGCAATGCATCCCACGTGACCCGCCGGGATTTCTCGCTCGCGCACCCCCTCGGGTCGAAACAGCACGCCGAACGAGCGGTCGCCAGCCAGGCAGTCCGCGAGCATGGCCCGATAACGGGGTTCATAGATGTGGAGTGGTCGGTGCGCGCCTGGGAACAGCACCAGGGGTAGCGGAAAGAGCGGCAGGCGCGAGCGCACGACGGCCGGTAGCTCAGGATGCGACCGGCAACCTGACGGTCGCTTTGCGCTCGAGCTTGCCCCACCCGACGACACGCCCGACGAATGCAGCCTTGAACGAGCGGACGACAACCCAATACATCAGCTGGCGATAGGCGAAACGCTGGATGAGGATGAGCCACGTGAGGGACTTGTCTTCGCCCGGTTCCATCAGAAACGCGATGCCGGCGCCCAGCCAGTCGACGAGCAGGAAGATCGCGTAATACGTGAACACGTGCGCCATACTCGCCATGGCGAATGTGTTGCCGTGCTCGGACCGCGTCAGCGCGATCGACAGGAGGCTATACACAAATGCGAGGTCGGCGAGTGGCGAAAGGGCGGGCAGCAGCAGTTGAAAGAGCCACGTGTTGGGCAGTGCCGCGAATCCGAGTGTGCCGAACTTGGGATTGAACAGCGCGGAGCGGTACTTCCACGCACATTGCAACGTACCGAAAGACCAGCGAAACCGCTGCTTCGCGAGTGCGCGAAAGGTGTCGGGCGCTTCAGTATAGCCGATCGCACCGTCCGCGTACGCAATCGAGTGGCCGGCGCGCCGGATCGCCAGCGTGAGATCCTGGTCCTCGGCTAGGGTGTCCGATCGGAAGCCGCCTGCGGCTTCGACGAGCGCCCTCCGCCACGCCCCGACGGCGCCCGGAACGACGGTGATCCCGTTGAGCAGCGAGAAGGCACGGCGGTCCAGATTCTGGCTCGTGACGTACTCGAGGGCCTGCCAGCGGGTGACGAGGTTGACGCGGTTCCCGACTTTCGCGTTCCCCGCCACTGCGCCGACCCGCGGATCTGCCAACGGCTGCACCAACTCGTCCACGGTGTCGGCCGCGAAGATGGTATCGGCGTCGAGTGCAATCACGATCTCGTAGCGTGCGCGAGCGAGGCCGAAGTTGAGGGCGCTCGCCTTGCCGCCGTTTTCCTTCCGGTAGACGGAGACGGTCCGGGAATCCGGATAGGCGTCTCGCACGACCTGATAGGTGTTGTCCGTCGAGCCGTCATCGACCACGATGATCTCGAACGGTCCGCCGTACTGCTGACCCAGCAGGCTCCGCACCGTCTTCAGGATGACGCGCCCCTCGTTGAACGCCGGCACCACGACACTCACCGGCGGCGCGAACGTCGTCGGTTCACCGCGCCGCTGGTGGCGGAGGATGCGCTGGAGGAGGGCGAGTGGGCCAATCAGGACGAGTCGCCCGATGCCGAGCACCACGGCGACCATGAAGATCCAGTACAGCGCGAGTTCGCCGTAGCCCAGTGCGGCCCAGCCCGCGAGTAGCGCCATGCGGGCAAGCTCGTTCATCCGCGGCAACGGTGGCATCGCCTCGTCGCGGCTGATCCCGACGAGCTGCGAGAGCAGCACCAGCGTGTCGCCGTTGGCCCGCAACGAATCGATGATGGGGCCGAGCGCCGCGAGCGTTCGCGCACGATCGCCACCCCCGTCGTGGAGGAGCACCACGTTTCCCGTATCGCGGCCCGACATCGCGAGCTTGATCACCGAGTCGACGGGGATGGGCTGCCAGTCCTCGGAGTCGTCGCGAAGGCCGACCGTGTAATAACCTTGTCGTGTCGCGATGCCGACGGGGACGAGCTCGTCCGGCGTCGTGGGTGTCGCGTCGCCGAAGTAGGGTGGCCGAAAGAACGCCGTGCGATGATCGATCACCGACTCGATGAGGTTCTCATTCGCATCGAGCTCGACCCGCGTCCGCTTGTCGGACGTCAGCGCGAGATTCGGGTGCGAGTAGGTGTGGTTGCCGATCTCATGTCCTTCGGCGTAGATGCGGCGCGTCAGCGCCATGTGCGTGTCGACGTTCTCGCCGATCAGAAAGAACGTCGCGGGGGCATTGTACCTTTTCAGCGTGTCGAGGATGAGCGGTGTCCACGTGCCATCGGGCCCGTCGTCGAACGTCAGCGCGACCTCGTGCGCCTTCTGCCCGTACCGGTCGACGACGTACGGCTTGGGGTCGCGCACGATGGAGTCGCGGACCACCGTCCCGGATGGATCGACCGCGAGGACGCGCAAGCCGGGCGTCGGCCATTCGCGGACCCGGAGGATGTCGCCCCCGCTGTCGGGCTCCTCGCCCCGGGGACACTCGCGATGTGGACCGACGATGCGGACACCAGGGCGTGACTCACAGACGACGTCGTTGACGAACTCCACGTCGTAGCCCGCCGGCACGCTGCGCAGGCTGTCCGGTGCAGCGGCCAGGCCGTGGCGCCCCAACACGGCCCACAACGAGGCGTCCTCCTGGCCGAGCCGCCAGAGCGCGAATCCCGCGACACCCATGTCCCGGCCGACGCGGAGTTGGTTGTAGGCGGTCACTGCGTCCAGGTACCACACGACATGATCGGTGGAGTCCGGGTCGGTCCACGAGATATACGGATTGAGCGACACTGGGTCGAACTGCGTTGCCACGTGGTGGTCGCGCGCCTCTTCCATCGTCTCCTGAAACGTCATGACATCGCCCGGGCTGCCGCTGTCGTTCCAGTCGTAGCCGTACGCGCCCACCATGAAGATCAGTTTTCGCGGCGGCACGGCCTCGGCGAAATGGCGCGCCCTGTCGATATAGAACTGCTGACTCGCCACCGGCCCGGGCGTCCCGAGCTGATAGTGTTCGTCGAGCAGCATCGCGAAGAGGTAGTCGCTGACGGCGCCGAGCCGTTCGATCTGGCGACGCGTGGCGAAGGACGGAATGGCGACTGTCACGATGCGCTTATATGGCAACAACGCGTCGCGGAGTGACGCGACGAATGCGACCTCGGCGCCTTCGAGGTCCTCCGGGACCTCCTCGAAGTCGACCGTGACGCCCGCCAGTGAATCGTGGAGCACGACGTCACGCAGCTGCACGATGGCGCGGGCCCGCGCTTGGGGCGAACGCAGCATGGCCTTCACCGCTGGCTGACTGAACATCTTCCCGGTCGGCGAAGAGTCCCGCGCGCGTCGGTCGAAGTTGTTGACCATGAGCAGAATCGCCGGCGGCGACTCGACCGACGACTTCCGCACGATGTCGAACACCTTGTGATTGACGTCGAACTGGACCGAGTCGCCGGCAGGGGCGAGAAACCCCCACTCGCACACGACCCAGTCGAGGTCGTTGACGTGCTGCTCGAGCGACGCGAGTGCGTTATCGGGCCCGTTCTCGAAAAAGCCGGCGACGATCGGATCGCTGGCGTTACCCGGTCGGGCCACCAGGCTGCCGCCCCCCGGTGGAGCGAACCGCCCACGCCGGGCCGGGGGCACGACTCGGAAGGTGTGCGCGAGGCTGCGGCGGATCGCCAGGCGCTCGCGCTGATCCCGATTGAACGCCCGAGGGGGAACGATCCGGTGGTCGACCGGGAGCGACGGGATCAGCGGTGGCATGGCGACGGCGACGATCAACAGCGCCGCGAGTGCCATCGCCACCGCGCCCACCGCGATCCAAAAACGCCGCCATTCGCGGGCGCGTCGACCGTGGGGGTCGAGGAAAACCGGGGTGTTACGAGCGGGAGTGATCATATGCGGAGACGCGGTACGCGCCGACCCCGACTGACAGAATCGCTCGCTTGGGCGTCACCGAGAAAAGCTAATCCGGCCGATCAGCGGCCGCGCGGCGCGGACCGGCGCTCATTCACCGGTCGTGATCCGCTGCACGAGGGCGCGCAATTCACTGAGCTCAAAAGGCTTCTGCAGGACCGGGCACGCGGTTCGCTGCACGAATTCCGCGGCATCCTGTGACACCGCATCACCTGTGGCGACGATCAGGCGCGAGAGCAACTCGGGCCGGTGCGCGCGCAACCAGTCGTACAACTCGGCCCCACTGACGCCGGGCATCCGGAGGTCGCAAATGAGCAAATCATATTGAGGGGGGGCATCGGGCCCCCCGGCAAGTTTCCCGAGGGCGATCTTTCCATCCCCGGCTTCGTCGACGCGCCAGCCGTCCCGGGCGAGGAACCGGCGGAGGGCAAGACGAATCGACGCCTCGTCGTCTATGACGAGTGCGCGCCGCGCGGTCGAGGACGGGCTCGCGCGGTCGTGCTGACGGCCTGCGTCGTCAGGCGGCCCAGAACCCCGCGAGGGCGGTTCCGTCGGGGGATGCACGCAGCTTTTCGAATGCCCGCTCGCGGATCTGACGAATCCGCTCGCGCGTCACGCCGAGCAACGCGCCGATCTTCTCCAGCGTCATAGCTTCGGATCCCTCCTCGAGACCGTAATACAGGTACAGGATCTTCCGTTCGCGCGGCGTCAGGTATTTCCGGAAAACGCGATCGATGAACTCACGCATCAACTTGAAGTCGGTGATCTCCTCCATCTCTGCGCCGTCCACCCCGGCAAAGCGCTCGCCCAGGGTGCAGGCCTCGCGGTCAGACCGGTCGATCGGCGCATCGAAGGAGATCTCGGTGGACGACATCTGTCGAGCGGAGCGGACGGACTCGGGCGTCTCCTCGATGAGGCGCCCGATCTCATGGTCCGTCGGATCGCGCTTGAGCACTTGCGCAAGCACGGTTTCGGCACGCGCGAGCTTGATGAGCTGGGAATTCTGGTTGAGCGGAATGCGCACCGATCGGGTTTGCTCGGCGAGCGCCTTGAGGACCGCCTGGCGGACCCACCACACGGCGTACGAGATGAACTTGACGCCCTGGTCGGGATCGAACTTCCGTACCGCCTTGAGGAGCCCCTCGTTGCCGATCGCGACGAGCTCGCTCAGGTCGAGTCCGTGTCCCTGGTATTTCTTCACGTACGAGATCACGAACCGCAGGTTCGCCGTGACGAGCCGTTCTGCCGCTTTCTCGTCGCCTCGCTGAGCGCGGCGGGCGAGACGCCGCTCCTCTTCGGCGTCGGAGATCAAGGGGAGCTTCTGTATGTCCTGCAAGTACTGATCGAAAGCGGTGGAGGGTGCGCTGCGGAAATACCCCTTACTCCGGCTTTCGGTCGCTTGCTGCATACACGCCCCTTAGCAGAGAGTCTCGATTGTCGTGCGGGAATGGCGCTACCGTCGATCGAGTCCGTGCTCGCGTGGTCGCGAAGCAGGGGAGGACCAGGGCCACCCTACTCCGAATTGCGCTGACCTCGCTTCATCGGCGCACGTCGGTGCGTCTTGCCCGCCCCCCGGAAATCCGGCCCGCAGTGTAACAACGCGAACTGATGAGGTCAACAGCCAAAACGCGTGCCGCAGCACAGGTCGTCGCCGCAATGGATCTCAATTGGCGAGACTGGTCAGGCGCGCGTGCACCGCACGTTGTGCGGTGGCGTCCTGGCCGTGTATGGCAGAAGCTGCTGAGCCACAAAGAGCTATGGCTCGGCGACGGGCCCCGTCGGCATGTGACGGCGCGCGCGCCGTCTGGAGATGAGACCCCGACGCCGCTGCGTGCGCCGCGGGCGGCGGTCCGAGACCGCGGGCGACCTTCACGCCAGGGCCGCCGTTACAAAGGAATCGGTGAGCGGCACCGCCCACCCGCTGTCGGCGCCCGCCATCTCACCCAGTGAACATGGCAGGGCGTACTCTACCACGCCGCTGCGCGCCTTCTTGTCGACGTGGGTACGCGTGACGATGTCCGACGGTTGCACGGACGCAGGCAGGGAGTCCGGCAAACCGGCCAGGCGAAGCGCCGCGCAGATGGCGTCCGCCACGCCCGCGCGCGCGATGGACGCGCGCTCGGCCAGGTGCGACTCGACTGCCATGCCGATCGCGACCGCTTCGCCGTGCAGCAGACCGTACTGTGTCGCCGCCTCGACCGCGTGCCCGATGGTATGGCCGAAGTTGAGCACCTTGCGCCGGCCGTGCTCGCGTGCGTCACTCGCGACGATCGCGGTCTTGATCGCGATGCTACCGGCGATGAGCGCCGCCATTTCCGGCGCGGTCGCTCCGCGCGACGACAGACACACCGGCAGGGCGTCCACCGTGCGATCGAAATACGCCGCGTCGGCGACCACGCCATGCTTGAGCGCCTCGGCGAGCCCGGCGCGCAGGTGCTCTGGCGGCAGCGTACCGAGCACCGTCGGGTCGATGACGACGGCCGCGGGCGGGTGGAACGCCCCGACGAGATTCTTGCCAGCGGGTGTATCGACGCCGGTCTTGCCGCCGATCGCGGCGTCGATCATGGCGACGAGCGTCGTTGGAACCTGCACGATCGGCACGCCGCGCATGAACGTCGCTGCCACAAACCCTGCGAGATCTCCGATCACGCCACCGCCGAGCGCGATGACGGTCGTGTCGCGCCCGCACCCCCGCGAGAGCATTGCGTCGGTGAGCTGCGCCCACGTCTCGCGCGTCTTGGTGGGCTCCCCCGCCGGGACCGTGAGCACGTCGACGCGTGTCGCGCGGAACGATCCGCTCGCGCGTCCGGCATAGAGCGGTCCCACGCGGTCATCGGTGATGATCACGTACCGATATGCGCCAGCGCGCGCCTGCACGACGTCACCCAGCCGGTCGAGCGCCCCCGGCGTGGGTGCCGCCACGCCATCGGCCAGGCGGTCGCCGGGCGACGTGAGGCTCACCACGTGACCTCGCCGGCCCCCGAACGGCGCGTCGCGACGCGAGCGAGCACGAATAGGAGGTCCGACAGCCGATTGAGGTAGATCGCGGCGAGTGGCGGGAGCTCGACGGTGTGCGAGAGGTGAACGACCCGGCGCTCTGCCCGCCGGCACACGGTGCGTGCGATATGCAGGGTCGCCGCCTTCGGGGTGCCTCCGGGCAGGATGAACGCACGCAGCGGCGCCAGCTCGGCCTCACCGGTGTCGATATCCTGCTCGAGCTGTGCAATGCGACCATCATCGATCCGCGCCTTCGCCAGCTGCTCGCGCATCTTGACCGGATCGGGCGTCGCCAGGAGCGCACCAATCGCGAAGAGATCGCGCTGCACCGCGACGAGGATTTCGTCGATGCGCGGATCGGGCTCGATGGCTCGCGCCAGCCCGAGTGTCGCGTTGAGCTCGTCGACGTCACCGTACGCCTCGACGCGCGGGTCATCCTTGGCCACACGCCCACCGCCGAAGAGCCCCGTCTGTCCTTCGTCTCCAGTCCGGGTGTAGATGCGCATGGGGGGAAACTACTGGGGGTCAGGGTCCAGGGGTCAGGGATTAGGGGGCAAATCGCGAGGCCAGACACGCGCCACGTGCCTGGCCTTGGAGTTGGTTCACTGACCCCCGACCCCTGATCCCTGACCCCGCAGTTCTAGGCCCTCCGCCCCTTGATCGCCCGCACCAACCACGGCGTGCGGGACTTCACCCTCCCATTGCCGTCGCTGGGCGACGCGGCCACCACGCGGCGCGCGGATTTCTTCAGGTTCGAGAACGACGTGCGTTCGGCCGTGTGTTGCGTCAGAGGCTCATAGGTGGCGGGGAAGAGCTTCGCGAGATGCTCGTGCAGAAGATCGGGCGAGGGTACGACGTCTTGCGCGGCGCACCACACGTCCAGGTCGTGGCCCATGGCGGCCGCCGTCGGACGCTGTGCGGGATCCTTGCTGAGGGCAACGGAGATGATGTGCTCCAGCGCGGGGTCGATCCCCGGGATGCGCTTGCGAATGTTGGGCGTCGGAAGCACGGCAACCTCGTCGATCGCCAGCTTGGTCACATCCTCGTGAAACAGCGGCTCGAGGGACAGGAGCTCGTACAGCACGAGGCCCATGGCAAACACATCGCTGCGCGCGTCGACGCTGAGACCGAGAATCTGCTCGGGGCTCATGTAGTGCTTCTTCCCCATCAGCACTTGACGACCCGCGGCAGGGTCGATCGACGTGCGTGCCTTGGCGATCCCGAAATCCGCGAGTTTGATGTGCCCGTCCCACGACGCCATGATGTTGCCGGGCGAGACATCGCGGTGCACGATGTCGAGGCGGCGCTTGTCCGGGCCAACGAAGTTGTGGGCGAAATCGAGCGCACGGCAGACGCGGCTCGCGACGTAGGCGGCGAGCGGGAGCGGAATGCGCTGGCCCAGCTCCCAGTGACGGTCGATGACCGACCGGAGCGTCGGCCCCTGGATGAACTCCATGGCGATGAAGTACTCGCCCGCGACCTCGCCGAGCTGATAGATCTGCACGATGTTGCCGTGCATCAGGTTCGCCGACAGCTTGGCTTCGTCGATGAACAGCTGCAGCCACTGCTGCTGCTTCGCGTATTGCGGATGAATGACCTTCAACGCAGTCCGCTTCGCGAAGCCTGCCGGGCCAAGTTGTTCGGCCTCGTAGACCGTGGCCATGCCGCCGATCGCGATCCGCCGCACGAGCCGAAACTGGCCCACGTACTCGAGATACCGCTCGCCGTCGCTCATGATCGTGGGACCGCGATCACCTTGCCGGTGGGTGCGGGGTCGCCGATGTTTCGCACATGAGCGAAGTGCCCCACGCGCCGCCGCAGGGCGGGGCGCAGACACAACATGATCTGGTCGATATCACGATCATCGGCGCTGGTCCAACCGGGCTGTTTGGGTTGTTCTACGCGGGGATGCGGGGCGCGACGGCCCGGATCGTCGACGCCTTGCCGCAAGCAGGTGGACAACTCACGGCGCTGTACCCCGAGAAGTACATCTTCGACGTCGCAGGTCTTCCGAAGGTCCTCGCGAAGGATCTCGTACGCTCGCTGACCGACCAGGCGCGCCAGTTCGGCCACCAGATCGTGTTGAACCAGCGCATACACGGCCTCGAACAAGACGGCGCGGTCCTCACGCTCGTCACGGAGACCGACCGCTTTCCGTCGCGCGCCATCGTGATCGCCGCCGGCATCGGCGCGTTTTCGCCGCGACGGCTGCCGCAGTCGTGCGCGCAGCCCTGGTACGGGCGGGGCATTGACGATGTCGTGACGGACCCGAACGAGTTTCGCGGGCGGCGTGTCGTCATCATCGGCGGGGGTGATTCGGCGTTCGACTGGGCGCAGCAGCTCGCGGACCGCGCGGCGTTCGTCACCTTGATGCACCGCAGCGATCGGTTTCGCGCCCACGCGGCCACCGTCCGTGATGTCGAGCGTGCCGTGACCGCCGGCCGTGCGGAGATTCTGACGTTTCACGAGCTGCACGACGTCCTGGTTGCCAACGGCGCGTCCGGTCAGGAGAGCGGCGTTGATGCCTTCGGCGACGGCCGGCTGTCGGGGGTCATCGTTCGCGATACGAAACGGAAGACGACGCGTGAGCTGCCGGCCGACGCCGTCCTGCCGATGCTGGGGTTCGTGAGTGACCTCGGTCCCCTGGCGGATTGGGGCCTGACGCTGACCAACGACGAGATTGTCGTGTCGAGCACAATGGAAACCGGCCGGCCCGGCCTCTACGCGGCCGGAGACATCGTCACCTATCCCGGAAAACTCAAGTTGATCGCCACCGGCTTCGGCGAAGCCGCTATCGCCGTCAACCAGGCCGTCCACTGGATCTACCCGGAGAAAAAGGTTGCTCCGGGCCACAGCTCCAACATGGCCCTCTTTGGCCAGACCGATGACTGAGCAGATGCAGGCCACGGGATGCTCGCATTCGCCGTGTCTCCTTTCACCTTTCGCCTCTCTCCTTTCTACGGACGCGAAGCGTCCGTCGCCCCCGGTTGACGCATCTCGTGTCGCGCGAGAACTTTACGCTCCACTCTTCGCTCCAGAATTGCCGCGCAAATCGTGAGTTACATTCTGTACGCTGACGACCATGAGGACATGCGACTCATGGTGCGCGCCGTGCTGTCTTCGGCCGGACACGAAGTGGGGCTCGTCTCCGATGGTCGCGCCGCTCTGGCGGCCGTCCAGGAGCGCGAGCCCGACCTCCTGCTGCTCGACGTCATGATGCCGGGAGTGAGCGGCCTTGATACCTGTCGGACGGTGAAGGCCAATCCCTTCACCGCCCGCATCCCGATCCTGATGCTCACGGGGGAGAGCCACATCGACCGCAAGGTCGAGGGGTTCGAGGCGGGAGCCGATGACTATCTCGCCAAGCCATTCGACCCGCGGGAACTGCGTGCTCGCGTCAATGCGCTGCTTCGACTGGTGCGGCGGGAGGCCGACCGCAATCCCACCAGTGGCCTCCCGGGCGGACGGGCGATCGAGGAGGAGATTCTGCGGCGGGTGGCGGCCGAAGAAGCCTGCGCGGTGTGCTACCTGGACATCGACTACTTCAAGCCGTTCGCCGACACGTTCGGGTTTGCTGCTGCCGACGCGGTGATCCGAGGGACCGGCGCCGCGGTGGTGGATGCAGTTGCCGCTGCCGGAGACGCCAACGACTTCGTCGGCCATGTGGGCGGCGATGACTTTCTCGTCGTGACTCACACCGACCGGGCCGAAGCGGTCGTCCGCGAGAGTGCTCGTCGGTTCCGTGAGGTCATCGGCCGCGTGGTTGGATATGGCGCGCTGGAACGCGGGGCCTTCGACGGGGTCGATCGGGATGGCGTACCGCGTCATTTCCCGATTGCGCGGATGTCCGCTGCGGCCCTCTTCGTTCGTCCGGATTCGTGGATCTCCATCGGGCACTTGGGCGAACTGGCGGCCGAAGGGAAACGGCGCGCCAAGCAGCAGGGCGCAGGGACGATTCTCGTCAACGCCGTGTAGGCCGGCGTGCGACGCCCTAGTCCGCTGGGCGTGGAGATCCCATGTACGCGGCCTGAGCACCGGGCAAGCCCTGGGATACGGCCCCCAAGGCGCGCCTGCAACCGTGCTGGCTTCACGGTGCTCGCGTGTCTCGTTCTCGCGGTGCCGTCGCTGGTGAGCGCTCAGGAGCTCGCATGCGGCCCCGGAGACACCGAGGTCCGGCGCCTCATCTTCACGGGGAACAAGGCCTTTGAGGCCAGCCAGCTAGCGGACGCGATCGTGACGTCGCCGTCGAGTTGGATGGAGCGGAACCTCGGTTTCCTCGGTACCCGCCGGTGTCTCGATCGCGTTGAGTTTCCGCGGGATCGCCTGCGCCTGATCCTGTTCTACCGCAACAGCGGATTCCCCGACGTTCAGGTGGACACGACACTCCGGCCCGTGCGACCCGGAGTCGTCGATGTCGTCTTTGGGATTCACGAAGGGAAACCGATCCTGATCGATTCCCTGACTGTTGTCGGGCTCGACTCGTTGCCCCTTAAGGATCGAGGGCGCATTCGAGCACAATCTGCCAGTTCGCCGGGGCAGCCGCTTCGACAAGTACGCCATCGACGCCACCGTCGACACTTTGACAACGCGGCTGCGCAACAGCGGCTTCCCGTATGCGGAGGTGTTGAAGCGCGACTCGAGCAATTACGAAACGCACTCCGCAATGGTGCAGTTCGAGCTCGCGCCGGGCACTCGCGCGCGCATTGGTCGTGTGCTCGTAACGGTCTTTCCGCGCCGGGCCGGCGAGAAGCCCGGCGTGTCAGCCGGGGCAGTGGAAAGTGCCATGGGGATCAAGACGGGACACCTGTATCGGTACAAGGACCTCGAGGCGGCACAACGGGCGCTGATTCAGACGGATGCCTTTCAGCACATTCGTGTCGCCATTGACAGCCAGCCGCCGCCGGGCAGCGTCGACTCGGTCGTCGACGTGCATGCCCAGGTCGTGGAAGGCTACATGCACGCCGCTCGCCTCGGCGGGGGGTGGGCAACCTTGGACTGCTTCCGCGCTCGCGGTGAGTACACCGACCGGGATTTTTTTGGGGGGCTCGACTTCGTGCGATTCAGCGCGAGCGTGACGAAAATCGGAATCGGCTATCCGTTTGGGTTCGCGCCCGGACTGTGTCCACAGGCCCGCAACGATATCTACAGCGACACACTCAACTACAGCCTGGCGGCGTCCATCGCTTCGCCAGTGCTGTTCGGCGCGCATCTCAACCCGACAGCGACGCTGTTCAGCTCGCGGTTGTCGGAGTACAACGCCTACGTGCGGTCGACGCCGATCGGGACGTCTCTGACGCTGACAAAGAGTCTCAGCCAGACGGTGTCGGTGCAACCGGAATATGAGTTCGAGTACGGGCGGACGACTGCGGAGCCCGCGCTGTACTGCGCCGTGTTCAACCTCTGCCAGCCACAGGATTACACCCCGCTGCAAGACCTCCTGCCCTTCGCATATGCGGGCGTCATCGTGGTGCACGATCGCCGCGATAACCGCGACGACCCGCATTCGGGGACATTGGTCCAGTCCGAGGTGCGGATAGGGTCCAGGTATTTGGGTTCCTCTCCCGAGCTGGAGTTCGACTGGGCGTCCGTCGATGCTGCCGGGTTCGTCGGGATGCCGAGCGGAGCGGTGCTTGGTCTCCGGCTCAGAGTCGGCGCCGTTGTCAGCCAGAGCAGCACCGATCCCGGCTTTATCCCTCCGCAGGAGCGCCTCTACGCGGGTGGCCCGACAACGGTGCGGGGCTTTGTGCAAAACCAGCTGGGTCCGCTCGTGTACATCCCCAACTCATCGACCGACACGCTGCCGCGCATGGTCCTGTCCAATGGCGACACCGTCTACCGCGTGAAGCCCGGCCCGCTGGGCGAACGGATCGTCCCCGAGGGCGGCAACTGGTCGATCGTCACCAATATCGAGTATCGATCGCCCCGATTCCTCCACGGCGTGCTCCAGTGGGCTGCATTCGTGGATGCCGGCCAGGTGTGGAACGGGAACGTGACCGATATTCACGGAGGGCTGTACTGGACGCCGGGCGTTGGCATTCGCGCGTTTACTCCGGTCGGGCCCATTCGGGTCGATATCGGGTACAACCCGTATGCACTGCCGACCGGCGCGGCCTACTTCAACGCCCCTGCCACGCCGCCTCTCGGCGTGCCCAACCACGTGCCCCTATACTGTGTGAGCCCCGACAACACGATCCCGGTCCATACCAGCTCGATCGTCTATCAAGGAACGGCTTATGAGATCCCCGAACAAACGCCGGGGTTTACGTGCCCCTCGACGTATCGGCCGGAGCAACCGACGGGTCTCTTTCATCGGCTGGTCTTTAACATCTCCATCGGGCAAGCCTTCTAACCACGCATGATCCGACGCCGACTTGTCGTCGCCTTCAGCACCCTGCTGCTGTTGCTCGTGGCGCTCGTCGGCGTCGCGGGTGTGATCGCCATCACACAGACGTCGTGGGGACGGGCCAAGGTCCGGTCATTGGTGCTGGCCGAACTGCGGCGCGCACTGCACGGCCGTGTCTATATCGGCACCCTGTCCGGCACGTTGTTCACGAACCTGACTCTGGACTCGCTGGAGATCAGGGATCCATCAGGTCAGGTCATGGTCGCGACCGGGCGTATTCACGCCGAGTACGACCCGCGGGACCTGCTCGACCGCCGCATTCGCCTGCAGGATCTCGAGGTTGATCGGCCGTATTTCCGGCTGGTCCATCACCACGATGGCACGATGAACCTGAGCCAGGTCTTCCCGCCGTCGCGGTCCAGGATCCGGGAGCCGGGCACGCGGGGATTTGGCGACTACATCGTTGCGAACAATGTCAGCATTCGCGGAGGGGCGTTCTACTTCAGCGAGCGCTGGTCTCCGGACGACTCCATCCACGGCGCGCGGCGCGACAGTGCGATCGCCGAAGCGCTTGCACGGCCCTACTTCGGCCTCGAGCGATGGCCCGAAGGCCTGATGCGTACGCTGTCGTGGAAGGGCGTAAACCTCGAGTCTCCGTATCTCCGGTTTGTCGATCCCGACAGCGCGGGCATGGCGTTTGAGCTCGCACGCCTCGACGCAGACGAGTTCTTTCCGCCGTTTCGCATTACGAATGCGCGCGGACGGGTCAGCATCGCGCACGATACGCTGCGAGGGGTGCTCCCTCACGCCGAGTTGCCGGGTAGCGTGGTGGCCGGTGGAGGGAAAGTCTGGTGGGATCCCGGGCGTCCGCCGGTGTATGCGCTCCATTTCGCCAGTGATTCGATCGCGCTCAGTGACATCGCGTGGGTCAACCCTGCACTGCCCCGGACAGGCGGCGGCCGGGCTGTCGTCGACATTCGCAGCGAGCGGACCAACCCGAGCATCGTCGACTTCATCATCAGCGATATGGATGTGCGGACGACCGACTCGCGAGTGAAGGGCGACATGACGTTCGAGTCCGGGCGACCGGAGTTGGTGATCAAGAACGTCGCGCTCGAGACGTTGCCCGTCGACTTTGCGTTGATTCGCGTCTTTGCGGGTGGTCAACCATTCCCGATCGATTGGGCGGGCCAATGGACGGGTCACGTGCGAGGTCCTGGAGGGCCGGTGTCCCGCTGGCGCGTCGATAGCGCCGACCTCACACTGCACGATGCCCATGTGGCGGGCGCGGTGTCGCGCCTCGGTGGCTCAGGCGAGTTGGACATCGCCAATCCGGCCGTGCTGGCGTTCCACCACTTTCACCTGTCGCTCGATCGCCTGGACCTCCGGACGCTCCAGTATGTCCTGACGGAGTTCCCGCGCCTTCGCGGAATCGTGTCCGGCACGGCGACGCTCGATTCAGTATGGAACGACGTCCGATTCACCGACGCGGATGTGACGCTCACCGATGGCGACGCCGTGCCGAATCACGTGACTGGTGCGGGTCGGTTCACGCTGGGCGACACGGAGTCGCGGTACGACATGGCGCTCGAGGCGGGTCCCATCTCGTTTACCACGCTCGCTCGCACGTACACCGAACTGCCCCTCCGCGGGGAGTTCTCGGGTCCTGTGACGCTGCAGGGCACGCTCGGCGATCTCGATCTCACTGCTGATCTCGGTGGCCCGCCCGGAGCGTTCGCCCTCGACGGGCACTTCGATCTCACTCGGCCCGGTCTGTCGGGATCCGCCGCGCTGACCCTGTCGCACGTTGACTTCCAGTCGCTTCTCGCGGACAGCGCGCAGGCGCAGACCGATCTCTCCGGACGCGTCGACCTGGATGTGAAAGGCGATTCCCTGTCGGCGCTCGACGGTCCGATCAGCGCGACATTGGCGCGGTCGACAATTGGAAGCGTCCGCCTCGACACCGGTCGCTTCGTTGGGCGGTTCGGTGATGAGCGCCTGCGCGTCGACTCGCTCAGCGTGGACACCAGGCCTGGCGCCCTCACTGGTGCGGGAGGCTTGGCACTCGCAGCGTCGGCCCCGGACTCGCTACATCTCGCGTTTTCAACCGACTCGCTGGGTGGTCTCCGTTCGTATCTCATCGGCTCGTCGACCGACTCGGGTGAACATTCGCCGCTAACCGGCGCGTTGCGCCTGTCGGCGGTCGTCACCGGCTGGCTCGACTCGCTGGGGGTGTCGGGTACCGTCGGGGGCAGTGGCGTCCAGGCGAGCGGTGTGGTGGTCCGTGGACTGTCGGGCACCTTCAACGTCCCACATGTGAGCGGCCAAATGCCTCTCGGGACGGCGAATCTCGCCTTGGACGGGGCGAGCGTTGACGGCATTGCACTCGACCGGATCGATGTTCAGACGCGGTTCCTGGGTACGGGGTCGACCACTGTCGCCATCTCCGGAGCGATGCCCACTGGTCCGCATGCCGCGGCGCTGGCGGAGATCCATCAGTCCGCGGATACGCTCGCGCTGACGCTCGACTCGCTCGCAGTGTACACGCACAACAACGCCTGGCATCTGGCCGGGCCGGCGCATTTCCGTCACGACGCAACCGGCCTGGCGCTCGACAATATGACCCTCCGCGGGGCCGTCGTGGGGACAATGACGGCGACGGCATCGCTGCCCTGGAACGGCTCGGGAGCAGCTGAGCTCCGGGGCGACAGCGTGCCCATCGAAGACATTGGTGAGATCCTGCAGACGTCGAACTCGTACGGTGGGCTGGCGCAGTGGGACGTGCGCATGGCGGGAGAGCGCGCGAATCCGGTGATGGACCTTCAGGCGTCGGTCAACGACGCGTCGCTCGGCGACGTGCATCTCGAGCAGACGTTGCTGCGCGGCCATTACTCGAGTCGTCGCTTGTTGCTGCACGGAGACCTGGTGCAGAGCGGCGACACCACGCTGCACGGTGAGGTCTCGGTGCCGGTCGACCTCGCGCTCGTGACCGGCGTCCGTCGGCTTCTGGACGATTCGCTCGTAGGAGACATGCACGCCGACAGCGTCGCATTCAAAGCGCTCGCGGCGGTCTATCCCGCGCTCCAGAATCCGAAGGGCGCCTTCGCGGCCAACGTCCGGATCGCCGGGACCGTGCAGCGTCCGTTTCTGACCGGCGACATCCGCCTAGCGAACGGCGAGGCGGGGTTTCCGAGGCTCGGGGTGAGATTCACCGGCATGAACGCGGACTTACAGTTTGCCGGCGACAGTCTGGCTGTGCGGGACGTGACGGTAAACACGCTCGACGGTCAAACGCGCGGACACGCGACGCTGCGTGGATGGCTGACCTTCGCCGACCTCTCGGACCCGCGATACGATTTCTCTCTCTCCGCATCGGACTTGCACGCTCTCAGCAACCCACGGCTCGCGGACGTTCTGCTGTCCACGCAACCAAACGATCCGCTCCATTTGCGTGGTAGCCTTTCAGCCTCCCGGCTATCGGGTGGGGTGCTCGTCGATCGCGGCACGATCTTCCTTCCCGACATCCTGCAGCAGAAGAAGATCGTCAGCCTCTCGGACCCTCAGTTGTACGACTTGGTCGATACGTCCCGCTATGAGAACCGGTCGTTGTTGCCGTCCGCGCCCTCGCGACTCCTGCAGAATCTGTCGTTCGACAACGTGCAAATCGCTCTCGGCTCGGATGTGTGGCTCCGCTCCGCGGAAGCCAGCATCAACCTGACGACCGCGGACCAGCCGCTGGTCGTCACGACCGCGCCATCGGAACGGGACTCGTCGAAGGTGCTCGCGTTGACTGGAGCTCTCGTCGCAAATCGCGGGACCTACCGGCTCAACCTGGGAGTAGTGCAGCGCACGTTTACGGTCGACTCAGGGACCGTTCGATTCCGCGGCAACGCCGACAATGACGCCGACGTGAACATTCGGGCGACCTACGTCGTGCGCCAGGCGACCACATCGGCCACCGGCAGCCTCAGTCCGGATGTGCGGATCAACGTCATCCTGACTGGAACGCTCTTCGAGCCACAAGTCGTCCTGACCAGCCCGGACTCGTTGCTGTCGCTCTCACCGCAGGACTTGCTGAGCTATCTGGTCACGGGACAGCAGTCGCTGACCGTGGGCCAGGGGACCAACAACAATACCGGCGCGCAGGTGGCCCAGTTCGTTCTCCCGACGGTCGGGACGGCCATCAGCAGCCGAATTCCTGGGCAATTCCTGGATTACGTGAACATCCAGACAGGCGCCGGCTCCGATCCCAGCCAGGAGGGCGGCGGGTTCGGTACGGCGCTGTCATCGACGCGTATTACTGGCGGCAAACAGCTCGGACGGTCCACATTTGTGAGCGCCGATCTCGGCGTGTGTGCCCTCGGTGCTTCAGGCGGGTCGACGCCCAGTACCGCGTCTCAGATCGGCGTCCGCGTCGAGCACCAGCTGACGCGTAGCCTTTCAGTCGATGCGAGCTCGGAACCGGGGACTCGTGACCTGTACTGCACGACAGGTGCGCTCAGTCGCAGCTTTGTGACACAGCCCCGCCAGTTCGGACTCGACCTTGTCCACACGTGGCAGTTCTGATGGGCTCTGCGTCGGGGGATCCCATTGGAGCGCTGACGGCGCCGCCCACTGTGGCGGCGACGCGACCCAAGGCGCGACACCGCACGCGAGGTGGACGCAACTCGGAGCCGCGCTTCTCACGGGCGCTACTCGTCGTCAACCCGGCCTCCCGGCGTGGCTCCCAGTACCAGGGCTCGGCGCTCCGCGCGTTTGCACAGGCAGGGGTACGGTGCGATACCGTGCTCACGACGCGCCCCGGACAGGGGGGCGACCTCGTCGAGTCCGTATCTGAGCGCTACGACGCCGTCTTCACGCTCGGAGGCGATGGTACGGCGATGGAGGTGGTGGGCGCACTGGCCGGGAATGGCGGCCCCCCGGTGGGCATCTTGGCCGGCGGGACGGGAAACCTGATCGCCCGCACCCTCGGGATTCCGCTGGACGTTCGCCGGGCGGTGCCGATGCTCCTGGACGGGGAGCGGGCTCGGGTCGATCTGGGGGTGCTCGTGGGCGCCACCCCGGGACTGCGGCGACGGTTCGCATTTGCAGCCGGTGTCGGCATCGACGCGACCATGATCGCCGAGTCGTCAGCCGCACTCAAGCGGCAGATTGGGGTCCTCGCATACATGCTCAGTTGGGTACGCGCGGTTCTTCGCCGGGAGACCTTTCAGGTCCGAATCTCGGTCGATGGCGGCCCCCCGATCGAGCAGATCGCGTCGGCCGTCATGGTGGCGAACTTCGGCGCGGTACTCAACGATCTGATCCGGCTCGGCCCCGGAATTCGACAGGATGACGGGAAGCTGGACTTGTGCGTCTTCTCTCCGGGGACCGCGCGGGACGCGGCCCGGGTTGCCTGGAAGCTGCTCCGAAAGAACTTCGAGGCGGATCCGTGCATGCTGTACCGTGCGGGCCGTCATTTCCGGATCGAGACAGACCCACCGCGGGCGGTACAGGCGGACGGCGAGCTTCTTGGAGAGACGCCGTTCGACGTGGCTGTCGAGCCACTGGCTGCACAGCTGCTCGTGCCACGCCAGCGCTCGGTGGGGGTCTAGCGTACGGAACTGACGGCGCACGAGACGGTGGAGCAGGGAACTCACCACACGGATAGCGCCGGATGGCCTCAGTACTCATTGTCGACGACGAGCCGTCGATCACCCAGGCACTCGGGACATTCTTCGAGCGGTCGGGTGGTCATGTCAGTCACGGCTGCGCACAGCGGCGCGGAAGGGATCGCTACGTTCGAGCGGATGCGGCCCGACATCGTGCTGCTCGACGTCCGGCTGCCCGACATGACCGGGTTCGACGTGCTCGCGCGCATCCGCGATGCCAATCCCGTCGTCATCATGGTGACGGGGTACGGTGACGTGGCGCTGGCCGTGCAGGCAATGCAGAACGGCGCCGAAAATTTTCTGACGAAGCCGGTTGACCTCGCCCATCTCGGTGCGGTCGCCGAGCGTGCCTTCGAGAAGGCGCGGCTGCGGCAGATGAATCGATATCTCACGTCGCGGCATGGCACATCGAGTGCCGAGCTCGTCCTCGGGGTCTCGCGTCCGATGCAGGAGCTCGCCGCGCAGATCGACATGGTGGCGGCGAGCGATCGGACCACCGTGCTGCTGATCGGAGAAAGCGGCTCGGGCAAGGGACGCGTGGCGGAGCTGATTCACGCTCGCAGCCCTCGGGCGCCGCAGCCATTCGTCGAGGTGAACTGCGCGGCACTGAGCGCCACCTCACTCGATGTCGAGCTGTTCGGACAGGACCGCAGCGGTGCCGAAGAGAATGGCGTCAACGCCCACACCGCGAGTTCAAACCGGGACTCTTCGAGGTCGCCGACGGCGGCACCTTGTTCCTCGACGAGATCGCCGATCTGGCGGCGCACCTCCAGCCCAAGCTCCTGCGGATTCTCGAGGGGAAGTCGTTTCGCCGCGTCGGCGGCACGCAGGAAGTCATGGCCAACACGCGACTGATCGCCGCGACGAGCAAGGACCTGGTGAACGAGGTCACGGCCGGCACGTTCCGCGAGGATCTCTACTACCGGCTCAACGTGATGCCGGTGTACTTGCCACCCCTGCGGGCACGGTCGCGTGAGGATCTCCTCGAGCTTGTCGCCCGCATCATCGACGAGCTGCGGCCGATGCTGCCCGATGCGCCCTCTGCGGTCGGTGAGGGGGCGCTGGATCGCATGCTCCGCTACGGCTGGCCAGGCAACATCCGCGAGCTGCGCAACGTGTTGGAGCGTGCGATGATCATGTCCCGCGGGCAGAGTGAGATCGGCCCCCAGCATCTGCCGGGCGACGTCCGGGAAGCCACTGGCAACACCGTTGACCACCACGTCCCGAAGTCACTGGAGGAGGTCGAGCGCACGCACATCGAGCGGACGCTGCGCGCGCATACCGGCAATCGCACGCACACGGCGCGCGAGCTCGGGATCTCCCGCGCGACCTTGATCAAGAAGATCAAGGTGTTCGGCCTCTGATGTCAGGCCAGGAATCACCTGAGCCGCAAAAGGAGCTGCAGGGAGGCGACGCCATGCTGTGTCGCCGCTGCGGGAAAGAGGAGCGCGCCTCCGAGGGCTATCCGTGTATGGGGTGCGGCACGTTTCTCTGCCTGATCTGTACGTTTCGGGGCCAGGTGTATTGTCAGGCGTGTGAGCAGGGGGGAACGGGAAGAGGCGGCTGAGGGTGGCGTCTGGGGTTTGGGGTCTGGGGTCTGGAACGACAACCGCGACGACAACGACGGGCGACGCAATGCGTCGCCCCTACCGGTCCAAGGCTGGTCGCGGTGCGCCGTGATCGGCCTTTTGAGTTGTTCCCAAACCCCAAACCCCAGACCCCGCGCTCATCCGGCTTCTCCCCCTATCTTCCCCCCATGACCCATCTCGTCCTCTTCGACATCGACGGCACGCTGTTGTCAGCGGCTGGGGCGGGCCGTCGGGCCATCCACCGGGCGCTGCGAGAGGTGTTCGGATCGACCGGGCCCGACGAGTACTGGTTCGACGGAAAAACCGATCGGCAGATCGTCCGTGACCTGATGCGGTCCGATGGGCATGTCGATGCGTCCATCGACTCACGGATGGACGCGGTACTCTCGCGATATGTTGCGTGCCTTGGCGACGAGCTGCGCGACCCCCGGCATCCGCCGCGGGTGCACGCGGGGGTGCCCGAGCTGCTGGATGCGCTGGACGACCGCGGGGACGTCGTCCTGGGTTTGTTGACCGGCAATCTGGAGATCGGTGCGCGCGCCAAGCTCGCGGCGGCCGGTCTCGATTCCTCGCGGTTCGTGGTCGGCGCCTTTGGGTCGGATCATGAGAGCCGGCCCCACCTGCCAGCCCTCGCGCAGCAGCGAGCACGTGAGCGCCTCGGGGTCGACCTGCCGGGTTCGGCGATCGTGATCATTGGGGACACGCCCGCAGATATCGCCTGCGGCCAGGGCATCGGGGCCCGAGCGATCGGCGTCGCGACGGGGCGATACACTGTCGAGCAACTCGGCACATGTGGAGCGATTGCCGTGTTCGAGGATTTGGCCGCTACCGCAGACGTCGTGGCGGCCATAACAGCGGGGTCCGGGGCGCTCGCGGAGCGCCCAGGGGACTAGGTGCCCCCACTGCCCGTCACCGTCTGGACCCTCTGGCACGGCACCGAGGTCGCCGGGCCGGGCTCCATCGAGCTCGTGGCAGACGACATCGCCGTGAAAGTCCCCTCGGCGACGGTTGACCTGCGAGTGCCATTCTCCACGCTGGACGGTGTGCGCACCTCGCCCCACCACATCGCACTGTATGCGAGCAGCGGCGACGTGTTGGAGCTGGATGGGGAAGGCGTCGGAGACCTTGGTGACCAGGTCCGATCGCGCGTGTGCACCCTTCCTGAGTTGACGCTGGCGCTCCGAGGACTCGGGTCTGCGCGTGGGTTTCCAGGGCCTGACCACGATCGCTTCTACGCGCCGCTTCTGGCAGCGCGTCGGGCGGCGGAGCATGCCACCGACGCGGCCGGACGAATGGCCGCGATGCGCGCACCAGCGTTGGCCGCAGAGGTGGATCGCGCGTTGCATGAGCTGGCGGTGGCGCGATACCCCGACGCCGCCGCCGACCGTCGGGCTCTCGAAACGGTTCTCGAGGATCTATCGACGCCCATCAGAGCGAGCCTGGTGCAGCTGGAGAGCGCTGCCCGAGCAGTCACGGCGGCCAGCGACGACGTGGCGTTCGTGTGGTGGCGTGCGTGGACGGCCCAGTGTCGCTCTTTGCTGACCCATGTGGATCAGTCCTGGTTGGCGATCGCTCCCGTGTTGAGGGAAATACCCGTCACCGCGCCGCGAAGGCGGCGGTGGTCCTTGGGGCGGCAACGTCCCTCCCCGGGGCAGGACCCAGCGGAGCGCGACGCGTGATCGTCGGCGTCGGGGTCGACGCGATCGACATCCCGCGAGTCCAGCAGCTGCTCGAGCGCTTTCCCTCGCGCGCGGTCGAGAAGCTGTTTACCGCCCGCGAAGCCCAATACGCACGCGCGCGAGCGACGCCGGCCCGGCATTTCGCCGCACGCCTGGCAGCCAAAGAGGCAGCCTTCAAGGCACTCGCCGGCAACGCGCTCGCCCGAGCGATCGCCTGGCGCGAGATCGAAGTCGTGCCGGGTGACGATGGCCAACCAGCCCTGGTGCTCCATGGCAAAGCGGCCCAACGAGCCGCGCAAATCGGGGCCGCCCGGTTGTGGGTGTCCATGACCCACGCCGACCATTCGGCCGTGGCAGTCGTTATCCTAGAGGCCGACTCCTAGGCAAACGCTTTGTAGCCCAATCGACTGGATCGGGCCGCGCAATGCCGATAAATTCGCTCGGAATGTTCTCATTGCGGCATTTTCGCCGGTTGCTCGTCGCGTTGGCCGGTCTGTGGGCCCTTGCCGGGCCTGCCTACGGGGCGGGGCGTCCTCCTGGCACGTCGGCTGAGGCTGGCGCACTTTCTCGGCTACCAGGGGCTATGGTTCCGCTTGGTGCCTCCCCGAGCCGAGCCGCCGCACCTGCGTCGGGTGTCGCCGGCGATCAGCAAATGGAGGAGGGCGAAGGGCCGGCCCAGCGATTGGCGAGCATTGTTGGCGTGGCGGTTGGCGAGTATGGCAAAGGAGTCGATGCCCGGGGCAGGCTGATTTCGGCTGAAGAACGGGACGAAGCGGCCGGCTTCCTGATCGACGCACGCGACGTCGCGAGCCGGTTGCCCGGCAACGGGCGCGAGGCGACGATCGCCCTGCTGGATACCCTTGTCGTCGCGATGCGCGCCGACCGGCCCCTGGGCGAGGTACAGGGGATCTACGGGCGGTTCGCGGCGGCGCTCGGCAGTGCCGGCGCGCTGACGATGCCGCGCGGGGCGCTCGACACGGCCGCGGGGCGCACGCTCTACACACGAAACTGCGCTTCGTGTCACGGGATGGCCGGGCAGGGTGATGGGCCCGCGGCAAAAGGCCTGTCGACCGCACCGCCCGCGATCGGGTCCACCGCGGCGATGGCGACTGTCACCCCTGCCTTGATGTATCGACTTGTGGCGGTCGGCGTGCGGGGAACCGCCATGCCGTCGTGGGCGACCGCGCTCACGCCGGACGAACGGTGGAACGTGGTCGCGTATGTGACCAGCCTGCGGGCCACCTCGGGGCAGGTCCGCCAAGGAGAAGGCCTCTATTTCCAGCGATGCGCCAGCTGCCATGGATCCGCGGCCCTCGGCAGCGGACCGTATGCGCACGATCTCAGTACGATCCCTCCGGCTGTGGCGGACTTCGCGTGGCAGGTAGACCACAGCGATTCGGAGATGGCCCAGGCGATCACGAGAGGCGTGAGCGGGAGTGTGATGCCGCCGAGCCCCGATCTCAGTGCGAGACAGGTCGCCGACATCATCGCGTATCTGCGTGCGGTCCCGATGCAGGCGACTCCGACACACGAGGTGCTGGCTGCCGCGGCGCCCGCAAGCGGTGATACCTCGGCCGCATCGGCTGCGGCTCAGCACGTGTTGGAGTTGCTCAACGCGTCGTTGGTGGCAGCTCGCGGCGGCCGTCTGAACGATGCCCGTGATCGCGCCTTCGATTCATACATCGCGTTTGAACCGCTCGAGCCCGCGGTGCAAGCCAAGGATCCCGGCCTCGTCTCGGCGATGGAGCGACAATTCGCCGATTTCAAAGGGGCAATCCGAATGAACGACCTGCGGGCGGCGGAACGCTCGCGCGATGCGATCGAAATCGGGTTGCCGGAAGTCGTCGCGTTGACGAAACCGGCGGCTGGCGGATGGGCGGCATTTCTTCAGTCGCTGCTCATCATCGTGCGCGAAGGCTTCGAGGCGATCCTCGTCGTAGGAGCCGTTGTCGCGTTTCTGATCAAGACCGGGCATTGGGACAGACTCCGGTCCATCTGGATGGGCACGGCACTCGGTGTAGGCGCGAGCGCGGTGACCGCCGTCATTCTGGCTACGGTTCTGCGTGCCCTGCCCGCGAGCCGTGAGATCATCGAGGGCGGGACGCTGCTCGTCGCTGTCGCCGTGCTGTTCTCGGTCAGCTATTGGCTGGTATCCAAGGTCGAAGCGGCCCACTGGCAGCAATTCATCCGCGACAAGGTGTCGACTGCGCTGGAGCATGGCGGCGCCAAAGCGCTAGCGTTTGTGGCCTTCCTCGCGGTGTACCGCGAAGGTGCCGAGACGGCGCTGTTTTATCAGGCGTTGTTCAACGAGGGCGGCCACGTCGCGCTCCCGCTGACACTGGGTATCGTCGTTGGTGGCGTGATGCTGGCAGGGATCTTCACGTTGTTCTATCGCTTCGGCGTGCGGATTCCGTTGCGGCCGTTCTTCACGGTGACGAGCGCGCTGCTCTACTACATGGCGTTCGTCTTCGCGGGGAAAGGCGTGCGTGAGCTTCAGGAAGGTGGCGCGCTGCCGGTAACGTTGCTGCCCGGATTCCCGCACATCGATGCAATGGGAATATTCCCAAGTGTCGAGACGTTGCTCGCCCAGCTGGTTCTGCTGGCGCTCCTGGCGTTTGCCCTGATCAAGACGTTCTGGCCGCGGCGCTCCGTTTCACTGCCGACGGTGGCCGTGACATCACCACCCGCTGCCGCTCCGGATGCGGTTCCAGCCTCAACGAGTCGGGCAGACGCGCTCGAGCGCCGTGTCGCGGAACTCGAGGCGACGCTCGCGGAGCTGCGGCGCGAGTTGTCGGAGCTCGAGGAAGGCAAGGAAATGGGGCTGAGGGACTAAGCTGCCGAGCCCCGGCTTGTCCCCCTAGGCCGCTTGCGGCTCCGGTTCGACAAAGATGCCCGGTGCTTTCGGTCCCGGGTTCCAGCGAGCCGCCATCCACAGCGCGCCCCCGAGCACAAATGCGGCGGCAATGGCCTGGGCCGTCGTGAATGGACCGAAGAACCGGTCGTCCTTCGCGCGCAGGAACTCGATCAAAAATCGCTCGATCCCGGCCAACACGCAGTACAGACCGAACAGCCAGCCTGCGGCGTGGCGATGGTTTCGAAACCGCCACAGGATCAGAAACATGATAAAGGCGAGTACCACCTCGTAGAGTTCGGTGGGGTACACGCTCAGGACACGAGAGGCAGGAATGTCGGGCGACAACTTGAGGTGGAAGAGCTCCGCGAGGTTCTGGGCCGTCGACGGCGGTGCGCCATCCGGGAAGGCGACCGCCCAGCGCGAATTCCACGGACGCCCGTAGTCGTCGCCGACTGCCCAACAGCCCGTCCGACCGACGCTGTACGCCGCAGCAAGCCCGGGAGCGGCCGCGTCACTGATCTGCGCGAAGCTCCAGTGGCGGAAGCGGATCACCAGCGCGGTCCCGATGATGCCGCCCATCAGGCCACCCCAGAAGACGAAGCCGGCGCGATGGACCAGGTTGGAGATGTCACCCGTGAGAATCGCGTAGTAGATCTTGGCACCCAGCAATCCCCCGATTACGGCCGCGAGGACGCAATCCGACGTGACGGTTGGGTCCTGGCCCCGCTCGGTCAGTGTCTCGTTGGTTGTGAGCTGTGCGATGACGAAAGCCAACAGCACGGCGACGCCGAACCCCGTGACCTGCAGGGGCCCGAGTTGGTAGGACAGTGGGTGGTGAATGATCGAATGAGGCACTGAAATCGCCGTGCGGCCAATTGCCGCGAGTTGGAAGGAACAGCCCGCAATCTAGAGGGCAATAAGAAACTTAGAAGGTGGCATCGCGGCCGCTGACAGCGTCCGAATGATACCCGGTCCCGTTGCGTGCTACCCCACGAGCCCCGGAATAGGTCGCGACGCGTATGCGGTGAGCTCGAGGCCTGCGACGTCGCCCGACTCGAGGTGATACAGGCCGGCTCGTGCCACCATGGCCGCGTTGTCGGTGGCGAGGCGCGGTGATGGCGCAAAGACGGCCGCACCCAATGAGGCCGCCCGGTCGCGCATGGCGGTTACGAGCGCGCGATTGCACGCCACGCCTCCGCCCAGCACAATGCGGTCACGCCCGTGCGCGACTGCCGCGCGCGCCGCTTTCTCCACCAACGTGTCAATCACGGCGTCCTGAAACCCGCGCGCAATGTCGGCCCGCACCTGCTCGGTGTCTCCTCCCTGCCCCTCACTCGACTGAACGGCTTGCAGGACCGCGGTCTTGATGCCGCTGAACGAGAGGTCGAAGTAGTCGCGATCTCCGGGCTGCTGATTGGCACGCAGCATCGGTCGCGTAAAACGGTACCGTGCCGGGTTGCCTCGTGTCGCCAGCGTCTCGACGTGCCGCCCTCCCGGATAGGGAAGTCCCAGCAGCTTCGCAACTTTGTCGAAGGCCTCGCCCGCCGCGTCGTCCCTGGTGGCGCCGAGCTGTCGGTAGTTGCCCCAGGCCGCCACATCGAGCAACAACGTATGGCCCCCCGACACGAGCAACGCGGTAAACGGCGGCGTCGCGTCGGGATGCTCGAGTGTCGTCGCGAAGAGGTGGGCCTCGAGATGGTGTACCGCAATCAGCGGTCGCTCGATGGCGTATGCCAAGGCCTTGGCGTAGCTGACACCGACGAGCAGCGCTCCGATGAGGCCCGGGGTGTTGGTGACGGCGATCGCATCCACGTCGCGGCGCTCGAGCCCTGCATCCGCGAGTGCGCGGTCAACAACCGGCACAATACTCGTGAGATGCATGCGCGACGCGATCTCGGGCACCACGCCCCCGAAGACCGTGTGCGCGTCCTGCGAGAGAATGACGAGCGATCGCATCGCCGTCGCGTCGCCCGTACCGTCGACGACGGCGGCGGACGTCTCATCACACGACGTCTCGACACCCAGCACGCGAGGCAGAGTGCCGACTCAGGGCGTGGAAGGTGGCCCGGCGATGTGCGTGTACAGCCAGAGGGCAATCGCGAGAAACACCGCGACGGCCTTGTATCCCAACCGCTCCGTGAATGCTGCCGTCACTCGGCGTCGAATCCGAGCAGTGCGGGGCGTCACGAGGCCGGCTCCCGCAGCAGCTGGCCGATGAGCGACTCGTTGCCCGGCGATCCCCAGTCCGCTGCGCCGATCACCTTTTTGCGAATGATGCCATCGCGGGCAATCACGAAGGTCTCCGGAACCCCGGTAGTCTGGTACTCCTGCTCAATCTCGCCGGGCGCGCGCGAGCCGTCCGATGTAAAAGGGGCCACGGTGGGATCGCGCAGGATCTCGAATGTCAGCCCGTACTGTTTCGCAAACGCCTTGATCGTCGAGTCCATGCCCGGCGCGTCGACGCTGACGGCGACAATATGCAGCCCGCGCGGGCCATACACACGCTGCAAGGCTTCGATCGAGGGCATCTCCACGCGACAGGGCGCACACCAGGTCGCCCAGACGTTCAGCAGCACGACATCGCCCTTGTAGTCCCGCAGCGTTCTGGCCTGGGATGTCGGCCCGGCCGGTACGACGACGGGGACCGCGCGGAAGTCCGGCGCGCGGGACCCGAGTGTGACGAGAGCGAACTGTCGGACGATGAAGTGATTGGCTATCGCGAACACGATCGCCAGTGCGATGACGACGCCCCCGACTACTCCGAGCTGCTCACGGGCCGTCATAGGCGCCTCACGCCAGGCTCGTGCACCGTGCACGCAAGGCGCGGATCTCGGCTGCCGGACCGTCCGCCCCGAACACGGCTTGTCCCGCGACAAAGGTGTCCGCGCCGGCCTGCCAGGCGGCCCCGATGGTATCGCGATTGATGCCGCCGTCCACCTCGAGTCGGGCGCGACTCCCCGTTGCGCGCAGCAATACCCGGGTCCGGGCGAGCTTGTCCAGCGAGTATCGGATGAACTCCTGGCCGCCGAAGCCCGGATTGACCGACATGACAAGGGCGAGGTCGATGAAACCGGCGACCTCGCGCAGGGCTTCGACGGGCGTGGCGGGGTTGATCGCGACGCCGGCGGCGCAGCCCAGCTCCTTGATGCGGCACAGATGGCGGTCCAGGTGCGCAGTGGCCTCTGCGTGAATCGTCATGCCACTGGCACCGGCACTCGCAAACGAGTCGAAGTAGCGTTCGGGCTCGACCACCATCATGTGGACGTCGAGGGGGAGCGCCGTAAGGCCACGTACCGTCTCGATCATCTTGGCGCCGAAGGTGAGGTTCGGGACGAACCGGCCATCCATCACATCGAGATGGAGCGCGTCCGCGCCACCCGCTTCGCACGCCGCCACCGCGGCAGGGAGGTGGGCCCAATCCGCGCTGAGCAAGGACGGCGCAATCCACACGCTCACCGGTGCGCCCCGGCCGAGACGGTGAGATCGATGGCCGTACCCGCGGCAACCGCCACGCCCTCGACCGGACTTTGGGCGGTCACGGTGCCTGCAGGCTCGGTGGACGTCGAATCCAGCTTGCTCGTCGTAGCAGTCAGCCCGACCTGCTCGAGCTGCGCCCTCGCCTCGCCGAAGGGGCGACCGACGAGATACGGCACCTCGATCGTCGCAGGGCCCGCGCTGACGACGAGGGCAATCGCCGACGGCAAAATGAGTTGCGTGCCCGCCGCGGGAGACATCGACAGCACTTCCCCGCGCCGCACGGGACTCTCGTGCTCGCGGATGTCGCCGACCTCGAGGCCCACCTTCTCGAGCGCCAGCTGCGCTTCCTCGCGGTCCATGCCGACGACGTTGGGCGCCGCGGCCCGACGCTGGCCCGCGCTGACATCGAGCACGATCCGCGAGCCTCTTGCGGCCGATGTGGCCGGGCCCGGGGTCTGCGACAAGACGGTCGACCGTGGCGATCCGACGTTGTAGCGCGACTCGCCCTGTTGTGCGCGAAAGCCGACAGCGTTCAGGCGCATGGCGGCTTCGTCGAAGGACAGTCCCAGCACGTTAGGCACCTTGGCGTCCTCAGGCTCGCCCCGGACGGGGAAGACAAAGACGAGCACAAGAAGGTAGGCGATCGCGAATCCGCCGATACCCGCGCCGAGATAGGGGAGAAGCCGTCGCAGTGAGAGTCGTGCCATCACGCAGTCAGGCCGCCGCGGCGGCGGAGACGCGCGGCAAACGCGCCGTCGATGTCATGGCGCTGCGGCAAGGTGCGCAGTCGACCTGCGTCGAGCGCGGCTGTGGGCACCACCTGGTCGGCTGGTGGCTCCAGCGCAAACTCGGGGTGGTCGGCGAGAAACGCCTCGATCTGCATGTCGTTCTCTTCGGGCTCGAGCGAACATGTCGAGTAGATGAGCAGACCGCCGGGGCGCACAACTGTTGCCGCCGAGCGCAGCAACGCGCGTTGCGCCGCCGTCACCACGGCGAGGTCCGAAAGCTTGAGACGCCATCGCGCATCGGGATGCCGCCTGAACGTACCGGTGCCGGTGCATGGCGCGTCGATGAGGATCGCGTCGAGCGGGCGCGTCGCGGGGGCCAGGCCGTCGGCCACGAGCGCCACGATGTTCCGCGCTTCGAGGCGCTCGATGTTGGCAATCAGGCGCTCGAGGCGCACTGGTGAACGGTCGCTCGCGACGACGAGCCGTGCCTCGCGGGACAGTTCCAACGCCTTGCCACCTGGGGCCGCACAGAGATCGCCCACGACGCTTCCACTCGGAATGGATGCGTATTGCGCGACCAGCGTCGCGGCGGGGTCCTGCACGAAGAACAGTCCCTGGCGGTAGGCTCCCAGCTCGGCCAGCGCCGGCGTCGCGCGAAACAAGACACTGTCCCGAACGAGCGGCGGTTCGCCGACATGCACGCCAGCGGCTTCGAGCATCGCTTCGAGCTGCTCTCGTACGATGCCGTACGGGCGGACCACGAGCGGGGCTTCCGAATTGTTGGTGTGCAGAAGAGCGGCGGTCTCTTCAGCCCCCCAACGCGCGAGCCAGCGGGCAACGAGCCATCGCGGATGCGAGTAGCGCAAGGCCAGAGCATCCAGCGGGTCTGCTGGCACGGCGGGTTCCAGCCCCGATGGATCGCTCGTGCGGTCGCGATCGAGTCGGCGCAGCACAGCGTTGGCGAGACGGCTCGCGCCAATGCCGTGGCGGCGTTTCGTAAGCTCCACGGTCTGCGCGATGGCGGCGTAGGCCGGCACGCTTCCCATGCACAGCAGCTGGTACGCACCAAGGCGCAGCAGATCGGTCAGGTCCGCATCGAGGCGGGCGAGCCCACCGCGGACGCGCGCAGACAACACGGCGTCGATCCACGCCCGGTGGCGCAGCATGCCGTAAACGAGCTCCTGCGTCCAGCGGCGGTCGCGCGCGTCGAGGCCAGCAGCGCGCCGCTCAAACGCACGATCGAGGAGATCGCCTTGGCGCAAGTCCGCGCAGACCGTCTGCAGCAGCAACGCGAGAGTCGGTAACGCCGCCGACCGGGTGCCGCGCCGACGTCGCCCCAGCGCCGACGCCGGGGTTCGACTCGCGCGCCGACATCCTCCGGCCCGATCGGCATGTCACCGCCCTCCGCGGCCACCGCGACGGGCGGCGTCGGGCCATCGGCTGGAGGTACCCGGGTCATTGGACCGGCAGTGTGGGTGCCGGGATCGTCATCCGTCATCCCAGCATGCCGGCGCGCGGCGACGACGGCACGGCCACTTCACGGCGTGGCATACGGCCGGCAAGGAACGCGAGCCGGCCGGCGTCGACGGCCAGGCGCATCGCGGCGGCCATCCGGACGGGATCTTGCGCCGCCGCCAGACCGGTGTTCATGAGGACCCCATCGACGCCCTGCTCCATGGTAATGCACGCGTCGGAAGCCGTGCCCACGCCGGCATCGACGATCACCGGGACGCCGAGCCGGTGCTTGATCGTGCGAATCGCAAACGGGTTGAGGAGCCCGAGCCCGGAGCCAATCGGCGAGGCCAGCGGCATGACGGCGACCGCGCCGGCGTCCTCGAGGCGCAATGCCGTTATGAGGTCGTCGTTGGTGTACGCCATGACCTGAAATCCCTCGGCGGCCAGGGTGCGTGTGGCCTCGACGACACCGACGGGGTCGGGCAGCAGCGTCTGCTCGTCGGCGATCACCTCGAGCTTGACCCACTCGTTGAAGCCAGCAGCTCGCGCAAGCCGCGCGTACCGCACTGCGTCGGCCACGTTGTAGCAGCCGGCGGTGTTGGCCAGCAGAAATATCTGCGCCAGGATCGAGGTGCGCGAGCATGCCCTCCTCGTTGCCGCGATCCAGATCCACGCGACGAACAGCGACCGTCACGACCTCGGCGCCGGACGCCTCGATCGCGCGCCGCATGAGCTCCAGGGACGTGTACTTGCCCGTGCCCACCATCAGGCGTGAGCGAAACTCGCGGCCCGCCGATGGTGAGCGGGGCGTCGAGCGTTGCGTGCTCTGCGGCGAATGATGGCGGCCACGGGTCATCCACCTCCAACAAAGTGGACGAGCTCGAGCACGTCGCCGGCACTGAGATGTCGGCGAGCGTACGAGCTCCGGTCCCGCAGGATCTCCCGATTGTGTTCGACCACGATCGCCCGCGGGTCGAGCGCGAGCGCACGGAGCACGTCCGCCAGCGTCGCGTCCGCCGGGACCGTGCGCACGTCACCGTTGATGGTCACGGCAATCGATTGGCCGGCATCGTCGCGATGCGGCGCGTCAGGAGAGCTCGCCCGCCCCACCGCGATCAGCGGCTCGTGCGTCTCGGACGGCGTCATACGCCGAAAGATAGTCGGCGGCTGCACGTTCGGCATCGACCGCATGCCAGATCCCCCGAATCACTGCGACGCCATGTGCACCGGCGGTCAAGAGCTGGCGCACGTGCGTCGGCCGCACCCCGCCGATCGCAATGACCGGGATCGGCACGGCGGCGCAGATGTCGGCCAGGAACGATGTCCCGCGCTCGGGCGCGCCAGGCGTGCGATGGCGTCGCGAAAGACGTGTCCCGCTACCAACCAGGCGGGCGTGCCATCCTCCGCCTTCTCGATTGCTGCACGCGCTTCCTCAACGCTGTGTACGCTCGCACCGATCTCGATCGGTGCGAACTGGGCCCGCGCAACGTGGACGCGTCTGACGCGCATTCGAGAGCGTCAGGCTGCGAGTGGTGAGCTGCACTGCCCGCGCGCCCACGCAGAGTGCCACATCAACGCGATCATTGACGACGAGCCACGCGCCAGTCGCCGTCCTGGTAGTGTGCGAGCTCGGTCGCAAGGTCGAATAGCCGGCGGCCACTGGCCGCGTTGGCTCGCAGGTGCACGGCGCCGCGGGGACCGAGCGCGCGCATGACGGCGGCGCGCAAGTGGGATGAAGTCTGGCCGAGCGACGATGTCGTCTGCTCGTGACCGCGTGAACGACCGGTAGCGATGTCACGACCCGAACCGGTCGCGGACACGAATGCCGCGGCCGCGAGCCCACTCGGACGGCCGTCATGCGGGATCGTCCCGCGGGCTGAACCTGTGCAATGCGCACCGCGCCGTTCGCCGCAGGCGACCGTGCACCCCGCCTCGTCGATGGCGCAGCACGGTGCCTGGCCTCTGCCGCACCGGCTTGTGTGTCCGCGTGTCCGCTCGCGTGACAACCTGGGCGCCGAAGAGCTTGACCTCTCCCGCCGGGCCGATCGTCGTCGCGCCGGGTCGGGGGTCATAGGCGCGCACCGCCCGCGCGACGAGATCCGCGGACTGCGACCAGTCGATTCGCGCCGCCGCCTTGCTCCACCTTGGGCGCGTATGTGGCGGCGGCGTCGTCCTGCGGGTGACTCGGTGGCCGCACCCAGCTCGACCAGAGCGAGAGCCTCGACGAGCGCTTGGGTGCCGAGCTCGGAGAGGCGGAGCTGGAGCTCGCCGTACGTCTCATCCGCTGCGATTGGCGTGGCGATTTGCAGCAAGCACGGGTCCCGCATCGAGCGCCGGCACGATCCGCATGATCGATACGCCGGTCTCGGTGAGGCCCTCTCGAATGGCTGCCTGGATGGGTGCCGCTCCCCGTAGCAGCGGGAGCAGTGAGGCGTGTACGTTGAGCGTTCCGAGAGGCGGCAGGCCGATGAGGTCGGACCGGAGCAGGTGGCCGTAGGCCACGACGACCGAGATGTCGGGGCCGAGCAACCGCACCGTGTCCAGAAAGTCGGCGCCCCGCGGCTGCTCCGGCTCGAGCACCGTCAACCCCTCGGCGACCGCGGCCGGCTTGACCGGGGACGGCACAGCCTGCGAGCGCGAGCGCCCCTGGGGGCGGTCCGGCCGGGTCACGACCCCCACGACATCAAACCCCTCGCCCAGTAACGCCCGGAGCGACGGCACCGCGAAGTCGGGAGTGCCGAAGAACAGGATCTGCATGGGCAAAGAAACGGGGTCAGGGACCAGGGGAGCGACAATCACAACCACAACGACAACGGCGGGCGGGCTGAAGCCCGCCCCTACATGTTGCTGCGGACGGCGTCACCTCAGGACTCGTCGACAGTCGACGCAGGTGCTTAGGGAGCACCCTCGAGTTTCACCTTTCATGCCGACATGTAGGGGCGGGCTTCAGCCCGCCCGCCGTTTGTCGTGGACGCCGTGGTCCCTGATCCCTGATCGCTGAACCCCGGCCCCCCTATAGCTCCTCATCCGCTCGGCTGTCGTCATGGTGCTCCGCAATCGCCGTGGCAGGGACAATGGTTCGAATCAGCGCCGGGTATTTCACCTTCTCCTCTTCCCATTTCGCCAGCGCAGAGCGGCGCTTGAAGATCCCGAAGTAGTCGATGAAGAGCTTGCCGTGCAGGTGATCGATCTCGTGCTGAAGGCAGCGCGCCAAGAGATCGGTGCCTTCGATCTCGAACGGGTGGCCGTCGCGATCCAGCGCGCGGACAACGACCCGTGCTGCCCGCTCGACATCGCCGTAGATCTCGGGGATCGACAGACAACCTTCCTCGCCGCGCACGCGATCCTTCGTGCACGAGGATCTCCGGGATTGACGAGGGCGACGGGATGCTGTCGCCCGCCCGTCGCGGTCGACATCGATCACGGTGATGCGCTCGCGTCCGGCCAACCTGGGGCGCGGCCAGACCGATGCCGCGTGCCGCATACATCGTCTCGAACATGTCATCGATCAGGCGTCGCGGACGTCGTCGGTGACCGGCGGTGACCGGCTTGGTCTCCTGTCGGAGGATCTGCGGAGCCGAGTACGTGGATGCCGAGCACGGCTCACGGGTCGTCGGTCTCGATTCAGCTCGCCGACGAGGATGCCGACTGCCTTGGTCGCGGCGGCTTGAGCGGCGCCAGCCGGCGTCGACGCGGGCGACGCGGCCGCGCTCGACGACGAGCCGGGACTCGCCAGATCGAATGGTGACGCGGTCGTCGAGCGTGGATGCGCCGTCGGTCGCCGAGCGCCTTGATGTGGATCACGTCGCCGACGATCCCGCCGGCCGTCACGACCTCGTCGCCTTTCTTGATCGCCATGATGCAACTCTTCGATGCTTGCGCTTTTGCATGCTGCTGCGGCCGCAAGAAGACGAAGTAGAGGATCGCGAACAGGCCCCGCGATACAGCAGCAGTTGCGGCGCAGCGAGGGATTGTTCATGGAGGCAACTCGGGGCGAAGAGGTACGATCAGGCGTCGACGCGACGCTCGGGATCTATCTCGGTGCGTTGTTCGCTGACTGACTCGAGCGGCTGTCCTGCTATGAATTGCGGCGCGCGCCGCGCGAGCGAGTGATGTCAGAAAATGTACATTGTGCAGCGAGAGCAGGCGGGGCCCCAGCATTTCGTCCGCCGCGAACAGGTGCCGGATGTAGGCGCGTGAGAACCGGGTGCAGGTGGAGCAGTCGCACCGGCGGCGTCGAGCGGGCCGGGATCGTTTCGAAGCTCGGCCCGCCGGACGTTGACGCGGCCGGCACTCGTGAAGGCGGTGCCGTTGCGGCCCATGCGCGTCGGCGCGACGCAGTCGAAGAGGTCGACGCCGCGCTGGATGCCGGCGAGCAGGTCGTCGGGAAATCCGACGCCCATGAGGTATCGGGGGCGGTCGCGAGGGAGCGCCGCATCCACGACGTCGATCATCGCGTACATGTCCGACTTGGCCTCGCCGACCGACAGCCCGCCGATGCCGAACCCCGGCCAATCGACCGAGCGCCGGTAATTGCCGCGGCGCTCGCCTGCCGCAGGTCCGCGTGAATGCCGCCCTGCACGATGGGGAACAGCGCCTGAGGCGTGGCGGGATCGCGCGCCATCCGCGTCATCGAACGTGACGCGGCACCGCTCGAGCCACCGAATGCTGCGCTCGGCTGCGTCTCGGGCCACGGCGTGGGACGCTTGGCCGGGGACGACGTGGTCGAACTGCATGATGATGTCGGCGCCGAGCCTGCGCTCGATGCTGCATCACCGACTCCGGCGTGAAGCGATGTCGGGAACCATCGACGTGGCTCCTGAACTCGACGCCGTCCTCGTCGACTGTCCGCAGCGTCTCCAGCGAGAACACCTGAAAGCCGCCCGAATCGGTGAGGATCGGGCCCGTACCAGCCCATGAAGCTGTGCAGTCCACCGAGGCGTCGGATCAGCTCATCGCCGGGCCGGAGGTGCAGGTGATAAGCGTTGGCGAGCAACATCTCGACGCCCGCGGTCCGCGCAGCTCGCCGGGGTCGAGTGCCTTGACCGTCCCCACCGTGCCAACTGGCATGAACGCCGGCGTCTCCACGGCGCCGTGCGGGGTCGTGAGCACGCCCGCGCGCGCGCGCGACCTGCGGTCGCGACCACTTCAAACGAGAACTCGCGGCACCGTCAGATGATCACCATCGCGTCGCCGTACGAGTAGAAACGGTACTGGCCGGCTACCGCCTCTCGATACGCACGCATGGCGAGCTCGTAGCCGGCGAACGCGGCGACCAGCATGAGCAGCGTCGATCGCGGCAGGTGGAAATTGGTGATGAGCCGGTCCACGACCAGCCACGGGTACGGCGGACGGATGAATAGGCGCGTCTCCCCCGTGCCAGCGCGCACGCCCGCCGTCCGACAGGGCGGCACTCTCCAACGTCCGCGCCGCCGTCGTGCCGACGGCCCACACATGGTGCGCGCCGCGACGAGCGGTCGCGACGATCGCGACGGTCTCCGGGGGGACACTGTACCACTCCTCGTGCATGACGTGTTCGGCCGGATCCTCGGCCTCGACCGGCTTGAACGTCCCCGCGCCGACGTGCAGCACGACGTCGCGCGCGCACCACGCCGTGTGACTGCAGATCGGCGAGCAGCTCAGGCGTGAAGTGCAGGCCGGCCGTCGGCGCCGCCACGGAGCCACGCTCGCGGGCGTACACGGTCTGGTACCGATCGACATCTGCCGAGCGTATCGGGACGCGTCACGTACGGCGGGAGCGGGACGTGGCCAAATCGCTCGATGGCGTCGTCGACTGCCAGTGGCAGTGCGCAGACGCACGATGCGCGTGCGGCGGTCGGTGACTCGCTCGATCTCGACGGTCAGCTCTGGTGCGATCAGTGACGGTGCGGCCGGCGCCGAGCTTCCCGCCGGGACGAACGAGCGCTTCAAACCGCTCCTCGCCAATGGGCCGGAGCAGCAGGACCTCGGCCGGTGCGCCGGAGCCGACGTCGCGTGCCGAGGAGCCGCGCGCGTGAGCACGCGCGTCGTATTGAGAACGAGCACATCGCCTGGCGGTATGAGCGCCGCGAGATCGCGAAACGTCCGGTGGGTGATCGTGCCCGCTCGCGCGGTCGACGACCATCAACCGGCTGGCAGTCGCGCGGCTCGACGGGCACCTGCGCGATCCGGTCTGCTGGCGGCGGAAGATCGTAATCGGACGTGAGTACATGGCAGCCGGTATCGACCGGGCGATCGGCGCGCGGATGGCTGCGAGACGAAGCAGTCGGTCGCTACTTATCCGAACAACTCCGGTTGCGTCGATCGCGGAAGGTGGCTCGTAGCCGAAGTGCCGATACGCTGCAGGTCGTGGCAACCCGTCCGCGTGGCGTGCGGTGGAGAAAGCCGTTCTGAACCAGGAACGGCTCGTACACCTCTTCGATCGTGTCCGGCGTCTTCGCCAACGGCGGCGGCGATCGTGCCGATGCCGACGGGACCACCGTCGAACTTCTCGATGATCGTCCGGAGGATGCGGCCGTCCATGTCGTCCAGCCCGAGCTGGTCGACATCGAGCATCTGGAGCGCCTGTTGGGCGACGGCCTCGGTGATGGTCGCCGTCCGCGCGCACCTGGGCGAAGTCGCGGATCGCGGCGGAGCAGCCGATTGGCGACGCGGGGCGTGCCGCGCGACCGTCGAGCGATCTCGCACGTGCCGGCCGCATCGATCCCGACTTTGAGCACATCGGCGGTCCGCCGCACAATCGTCTCCAGATCGGCCGCCGGGTAGTAGTTGAGGCGCTGCTCGATGCCGAATCGCGCGCGCAACGGCGGGGTCAGCATCCCCAGTCGGGTGGTAGCGCCCACAAGCGTGAATCGCTCGATGGGCATGGTGATGGTCTGCGCCTTCGGTCCGTCCGACAGCCGAATCTCGATCTTGAAATCCTCCATCGCCGGATAGAGGAACTCCTCGATGATCGGCCGCAGGCGGTGGATCTCATCGATGAACAGCACGTCGCCCTGCGCGCAGATTGGTGAGCGTGCCGACAAGGTCGCCGGGCTTCTCGAGGGACGGTCCGGACTTGGTGTGGATGTTGGCGCCGACTTCGCGCGCAATGAGCTCGGCCAGCGTCGTCTTGCCAAGCCCCGGCGGTCCGAAAAACAGCGTGTGATCCAGCGGCTCGCGTCGCACGAGCGCCGCGTCGATGTAGATGCGCAGCGGTCTCTTTGACTTTGGGCTGGCCGATGAACTCGGCGAGGCGCTGCGGGCGCAGCGATAGTTCGACCGCCCCCTCCTCGGGCAGCTCATCCGGCGTCGTGATCTCGCGGCGCGGGGCGCCAGCGGCTCGGCTCGTCGCAGGTGCGGACATGACTGGTAGAATATACCACCGAATGAAGGCCGAAAGCTAGGGACTGGACGTTAGACGCCGGACGCTAGACGCTGGAGACGAACCTGAAGGGTCAGGCGCGGAGCATCTCCCTTGCCGCAGAGATTTGTTCTCCAGCGTCTAGCGTCTAGCCCCTCATCATCGCATCTGGCTGAGCGCGGCCCGAATCATCTCTGCGGCGGGGCGCACACCGCTGCCGTCGACCACCGCCCGGACGGCGCGCTCCGCGTCGCCGCGGGCGTAGCCAAGGCGCACGAGACCGAGAACCGCCTCGTCGACTGCCGGCGAAGCCGGGCGCGCGGCCGCTGATCTGGCGGCTCGAAGAGTGCTTCCAACTTGTCTGCGAGGTCGAGCACCAGCTGCTCGGCCTTCTTCTTGCCGACGCGCGGGACGCTTCGCAGCGTCGGGACGTCGCGCTCCCGGATCGCCCGCACCAGTCGCTCGCTCGAGAGCGTCGACAGAAGGCTGAGCGCGAGCGACGGGCCGATGCCCTTTGCCGCGAGCACGGCCCGAAACACCTGGCGATCGTAGGGCTGGCGAAGCCGAACAACTGCCAGCCGTCTTCCTTGACCACGAGGTGCGTGTGCAGCGTGACGTCATGACCAGTCGCCGGCAGCGCTTCGAAGGTCGTGAGCGGGATCGCGAGGTCGTAGGCCACGCCGCCGGCGGTCAGGATCTCCGCGCGATCGATATCCTTGGCGAGCAGGCGGCCCGTGACTCGCTGAAATCACGCACGGCGCTACGCGTCCCGCGTGCGTCCGGGCGATGACCCGTGCGGGCCGGATCGGCGGTCCGTCAGGCAGTAGGTGAGCGCGGCCGCCACGCCGTCGGCCGCGTCCGATCGGATAGCGGGGCCGATCGCAGGCGGAGGAGTCGCGTGAGCATGAACTGCACTTGCTCCTTGGTGGCGGCACCCGGTGCCGACGACCGCTTTCTTGATCACGGCGGGCGCGAACTCATGGACCTCGATGCCGGCGCGCGCGCCCGCCAGCAGGACCACGCCGCGGGCGTGGCCGAGCACGACGGTCGTGCGCACATTGCGTGCGTAGAAGACATCTTCGACCGCCAGCGCATCGGGCCGATGGCGCTCGATCAGCTCGACGACCCCCTCATAGATGTCCCGCAGTCGTCGCGGCAGCGGGTCGCGCGGTCGGGTGCGAATGACGCCGCATTCGACCAGGACGGCGTGGCGCGGGCCCTCGACCCGCCGGACGACGCCATACCCCGTGGCTGCGGTGCCGGGATCGATCGCCGAGGATCGTCACGCACGCGCCATGTCGGCGACATCCATGTCGAAGTTCGCGTCGACCTTCTGCACGTCGTCGAGTTCCTCGAGCTCCTCGAGCAGCTTGACGAGCGACTCCGCCGTCTTGCCTTCGACGCGCACCGTGGTTTTCGGGATCCATGCGACTTCGCTCTCGACCACCTGGATAGCCTTCGCGCTCGAGCGCGCGTGCGCACGGCGTGCACGGTCGCCGGCATCGGTCGTGATCGACGAATTGATCGTCCTCCCGACGGACGTCTTCGGCGCCCGCATCGAGCGCGACCTCCAGGACGGCGTCTTCCTCGTGAGCGGTCGCGTCGACGTAGATCTGGCCCTTGCGGTCGAACATCCAGGCGACGGAGTTGGTGGCGCCGAGATTGCCGCCGCCACGCGACAGCTTGTGGCGGATCTCGGCCACCGTGCGCGTCGGATTGTCGGTGACCGTCTGGATCATGAGCGCGACGCCACCGGGGCCGAACCCCTCGTACATGACCTCAGTGTACTGGACGCCTTCGAGCTCCCCGGTGCCCTTCTTGACGGCGCGCTCGATGTTCTCCTTGGGCATCGACGCCGCGCGTGCATTCTCGATGGCGGTGCGGAGCCGCGGATTACCGCCGGGGTCACCGCCGCCCTGCTTCGCGGCTACGGTGATTTCGCGAATGAGCTTGGTGAACTGGGCCCCGCGCTTCGCGTCGGCCGCAGCCTTGTAGTGCTTGATCTGTTTCCATTTGCTGTGACCGGCCATGGTGGAAAAGATACAAGGGGCGAGGGGTAGGAGGTTAGACGCTAGACGCTGGACGCTAGAGACCAACCTCAGAGACGAGCCGCGGTGCACGCAGCTGGCCCTGAGGTTTGCTTTCCAGCGTCTAGCTCTAGCGTCCAGCTCTATCGCTCCATCAGATCTTCAAACCGCATCCACTGCTTGTAGAAATACAGATCCACATAGCCGGTGGGACCGTTGCGGTTCTTGAGGGCGAGCAATTCGGTGGCGCCTTCGACGCTCAGGCCGCCCTGATACATCTCTTCGCGATAGAGACCGAGCACGATGTCGGCGTGCTGCTTGACGGCATGGAGGACGCCGAAGTCGTCGAGCGTCGGCCGCCGGTCCGAGCGCTCGCGGACGTGCGCGTCGAGATGCGTGACCAGCAGCATGGCGACGCCGAGGTCGACGGCGACGGTCTTGAGCGTACGCACGGCCGACGCCAGTTCCTCGTCCTGAGCAGTGCGCCCCGTGCTGAGCGTCTGCAGCGCATCGACGACGACCAGCTGCAGATCGCTTCGGGACTTGATCGCCTCGGTGAGTCCCTCGACACTAGCTGGCAATCGTTCGACCATGGGCGAGACATCGCGCAACCGTAGAGCCGCGGCTCCGACGCTGGCTCTGGTCGCCTCGTCGAGCGATCCCCGACGCATGTCGTCGATGCGTGCGCGTCCTTCGAGCGCCAGCATGCGCTCGAGGACCCGATCGGTCGTGGCCTCGCCGGTGAAGAACACCACGGGCACCCCGGCCAGCGCGGCGCGCAACGCCACCGCAAGGGCGAGCGCCGATTTGCCGCTGCTGACGTCGCCGCCCAGGACGACGAGGTCGCCGCACCGCATCCCGCCACCCAGAAACTGGTCGACGCTCGGGAAGCCGGTGGGTACCGTGTCGGTGGGACGCGTCCCGTCCGACCGTGCGTCGATGCGTCGAATGAGTTGCGACAGCGGTGAGATGTCGGTTGAGCGGGACACGAAGCGACCAGCGGTCGATGGACGGGAGAAATCGGGATGGGGTGGTCGGCGTGCGGCCCCCCGGGACTCGGCGAACCTCTCGGGCAGGACGACCGACCGAGGGTGTGGGTCAGGCGGCTGGCTTGACGACCAGTGCGGCGAGGAGGCGCTCCAACTCCCGCCTGGAGGGCGCATTCGAGCGAAGCGCCCACGGCGTCGATCAGATTCCGGAGTGTCTGCCGAAGCGCCGGCACATCCCCGTGGCCGGTCGCATCGATAACGCGGGCACAGGCGGTGCGAGCGCCGACCGGAAGCGTGATCGTCGCCAGCCATGCTCGAGCGCCCGCGACACGGCGGGTGCATGCCTCGACTGGCAGCGCGCGATCCGGCACGATGCCCACCACGAGATGCGCGCACACCAGGGCCGCGAGCGCGACCTCGCGATCCCCGCCCAACTGGCGCCGCCCGGCGAGGTCAGCGAGGGCGGGCAGGGGGAACATTGGCGCCGCAAGGGCGTAAGGCGGGAGAGCGCCGAGCACCTACACGAATGTAGAGTGCAACGGTACATTCCGCACGAGATGCCATCTTCGTCCGCGTCCCCGCCGATGCTGCAAACAACCGTCGTTCGCAAGTCCGTGCTGTGGATCGACGATGAGGCTGATCTCTTGCAGTCGCATCGCATATTCTTGCAGCAAAGCGGGTACGATGTGGAGCTCGCAACCAACGCCGACGATGGCATCGAGTTGCTCCGTCGCCGCGCGTTCGACGTAGTCCTGCTGGATGAGCAGATGCCGGGCAAGCGCGGACTCGCTGCCTACCGAGAGCTCCGCGAGCTGGCGCCGAATGTGCCCGTGGTGATGGTGACCAAGAGTGAAGAAGACGCGACGCTGACCGAAGCGATCGGCGCCAACGTCCGCGACTACATCACGAAGCCCATCAATCCGCGCCAGGTCCTCACGGCGGTTCGGCGCATTCTGGAAGGCCCGCGGATCCGGCAGCAGGCCCTGGCACGGCGATTCGTCGACCGCTTTCGCGCGATCGAGCTCGAGCGGGCGCGCCCGCTTGACTGGCGCGGCTGGATCGAGCGCTATAGCGAGTTGATGTCCTGGGACGTCGAGCTGGCGGCCGCCGGAGAGATGGGACTGTACGAGTCGTTGCGCGGCCTCTACGCGGACATGCATCGCGAATTCGCGACGTTCATGGCCACCGCCTACCCTGCGTGGCTGCGCCAGCTCGAGGGGGATCGCCCGCCGCTGTCCGTGGATGTCATCGGCGAGTTCCTCGTCCCGATCCTCGCTCGTGATCGCGCGGCGGTGTTCATCGTGGTCGACTGTCTGCGACTCGATCAGTGGATGGCGCTCGAGCCACTCCTCGCTCCACAATTCGACGTCGAAGTCACCCACCATTTCTCGGTACTTCCGACCGCGACGCCCTACGCGCGGAACGCGCTATTCAGCGGACTGTTCCCGGGAGAGATCGCGGCACGGTTTCCAGATTGGTGGGGTCCGGGCGTCCGCGACGACGAGACGCTCAATGCACACGAGCGCGAACTCCTGGAGGCCCAGCTGGTCGAGCTGGGGCGCCGCACGCCGGTGCGCTACGCCAAGATCTCCACCGCGGCGGACTCGGACGATCTCGAACGTCGGTTGCATGCGGCCATCGCCCCCGACGGGGTTTCAGCCTTCGTGTTCAATTTCGTGGACCTCCTGACGCACGGGCGCAGCGAGTCAGCCATCCTGTACGAGGTCGCCCGCGACGAGATCGCGCTCCGACAACTGACGGTGCAGTGGTTCCAGCGGTCGGCCCTGCTTGGCGTGTTGAAGGAAGCCGCGCGCCGCCGCATCACGGTGCTCCTGACCAGCGATCACGGCTCGATCCACTGCCAGACGCCGGCGACGGTGTACGCCAAACGCGATGCGACCGCGAATCTGCGGTACAAGTTCGGTGAGGACGTGCGCGCTGAGCGTCCGGAACAGGCTCTCCTGTTCCCCGACGCCGATCGAGCTCCGTCTGCCGCACCGGGCGCTCGGGGCGCACACGCTGCTCGCGGCCGGCGATTCGTTCTTCGTGTACCCGACGAAGCTGCGGGAGTATCAGAGTCGGTACCGAGGGTCCTTCCTGCATGGCGGGGTCACGCCCGAAGAGGTCATCCTCCCCGTGGCGCTGCTCACACCGCGGCGATAACGGGGGCATCGAGTTCCCGGCATGAGCGCCGCGCCCGTACGGGTGCCGACGACGTCGTCCGACGCGGGATCTGAGACGACCAGTGCGGCCACGGGTCCGGCTGCCTCCATACCGGCACGCCCTGTAGGTCCCGGGCAGCCTGCGCCTGCTCGGAATACGGGCGGCACGACGGACGGCGAGGCAGGCGCGCCCTCGCAACGCGAGATGTATCGTCGGCTGCTCGCATTCCTGCGGCCGCACCGCTGGCTCATGGTCTCCGCGATCGGATCCAGCATCCTCGCGGCGGGGCTCGATGGCTTCTCCTTCGCGATGCTGATCCCCTTCCTCCAATCACTGTTCGGGGATCAACCACTGCCTGTGGGTACAGGGCCGCTGACGCAGTTCCTGAGCGTCACCATCGGATCACTGCTCAAACCGGCCGACAAGATGGGGTCGCTGCAGGTCGTGATCGTCATCATCCTCGTCGCGGTGACAGCCAAGAACATCTTCGTGTGGCTCGGCGGCAACCTGGGCGCGCAGCTACAGGAGTATGTCACGCGCGACATGCGCAACTCGGTGTACGCGCATCTCGGCGAGGTTGCCGCTACCCTATTTCACGCGGACGCGGGGCGGTCAGATCACCGCCAGGATCCTGGTCGATACGGATCAGACCAAGGCACTCATCACGCAGCTTGTGACGTCCGGGTTCCAGAACATCGCGTTCATCATCGTCAACCTCGCGGTGATGTTCGCGATCTCCTGGCGTCTGTCGCTCATCTCTCTCGTCGTTGCCCCTGCGGTCACGGGCATCCTGCAGCCGCTGCTGCGCCGGCTGCGGAAAAACTACCGGCGGCTGCGGGAAGACTATGGCGAGATGATGAGCGTGCTGCAGGAAGTGGTGGCCGGCATGCGGCTCGTCAAGTCGTTCCGGGGCGAGCCGTACGAGGAGCAGCGCTTCGACGAGGCGAGCAGTCGGTATTCGCAGGCGCTCGTTCGGGTGACCAAGCTCGCGTTGCTGTCGCAGCCCATCACGGAGATTCTCGGCACGGTCGTGGCCGCTGGTCTCCTCTGGATCGCCGCGCGCGAGGTGTTGGTCGATCGCACGCTCCTGGGCTCGCAGCTCATCGTCTTCCTGGCGGTGTTGCTGAAAACGCTGCAGCCGCTCAAGCAGGTGACGCTGATCCCGACGACGGCGCAGGCGTCGTTCGCGGCGGCCGAACGCTTCTTCGAGATCCTCGACGAGCCGACGGAAACCGCGATCGATCGCGGGACGCGAACGGCGGACGCCGCCTTCGACTCGGTGAAGTTCGACGGCGTGTGCTTTGCCTACGCGCCAGAGCGCGACCCGGTGCTGATTGATGTGTCGTTCACCGCGCGGCGCGGCGATGTCGTCGCGATCGTCGGGGCGAGCGGCGCCGGGAAGAGCACGCTCGTCGACCTCATCCCCCGATTCGCAGAGCCGACGGCAGGCCGGATCGTCCTCGGCGGGGTCGATACGCGCGACATCGCGTTGCCTGCCTTGCGGAGCCTCACCGGGATCGTGAGTCAGGACACGGTATTGTTCAACGACTCCGTACGACGCAACATTGCCTATGGCGGCGACGGGCAGTATAGCGACAGCGAGGTCGAGCAGGCGGCTCGCGCCGCCAACGCACACGGGTTCATATCGGAGCTCCCGCAGGGGTACGACACCGTACTCGGTGAACGCGGTACGCGGCTGTCTGGTGGGCAGCGGCAGCGCCTGGCCATCGCTCGGGCGCTGCTCAGGGATCCACCGATTCTCATTCTCGACGAGGCCACGTCGTCACTCGACACCGAGAGCGAGCGCCTGGTGCAGGAGGCGATCGATCGATTGCTGACCGGCCGCACGGTGTTCGTGATTGCGCACCGCCTGTCGACCGTGGTCCACGCCAACCAGATCCTCGTGCTGGATCGCGGCCGTGTCGTCGAACGCGGCACGCACGACGAGTTGCTGGCTTTGCGCGGTGCCTACCACCGCCTCTACGCGCTCCAATTCCGGGACGGTGAGGGCGTCGACGCGGAGGCTCTGGACGGGTCGACCGCCATCGGTAGCTCGAGCTGACTCGTGCGCGTCATGTTCTACTACTCCCCGCCGGAGTGGACTGGCAGCGCGCGCGCGTTTGCGGCCGCGGCGCGTGGGCTGGCTGCGCGCGGGTATCAGGTCACCTTTGTCTGTCCGGGGGACGGCCCGGTCGAGGCACGGGCGGCGGCGGAAGGGTGCGACGTCATCCCACTCTCCCCTGGCGGATCCCTGCTGCTCCGAAGCTGGCGTCTGCAGCGGATTCTGAGCGAGAAATTCGTCGAGACGGTCTTCGTCCACACCGAACCTGAGCACATAGCGGTCGCGCTGGCCATGCGTCTGGCAGGACGCGGTGGTGTCGTGCGACGCGTGCCTGCGGGCAGCCGACCGGCGCTCGGGCGCCGGACCCGGTGGGCCCTTCGACTCGCCGCGGGTGGCTTCGTCTGCACGGATGCCACGGATGTCTTGAGCGTGGAGCACGTACCGCGGGCCCGTCCGCCGCTCATCGCTGATATCGGAGTTGATACGGAACGCTACGACGAGCTGCGCGCCGTGAGCGCCGCGGCGCTCGGCGGCGGGCCGGGCTCGCGGATCGTTGTGTGTGTGTACGAGCCGAGTCAGCGCCCGCGCATGGCCGGCGTGCTGCGCGCCATCGCGCTCCTGGCCCCTCGGCACCCAGAGCTTCACCTCGCGATCCTGGGGCCATCGCTCGGACAGGAGGACGTGCGCATGCACGCAGCCGCTCTGGGCATCACGCGCCACATCAGTTATCTCGGCGAGCGCGATGACGACCTCGCAGTGCTCCGCGCGGCCGAGGTGGGATGGGTGGTCGCTTCCGCTGACAGTGCCGCGTACGCTACGCTGGATTTCATGGCCATGCGCACCGCAGTGCTGGCGGACCGCGATACGATTGCGGCACGCTACATTGCGGACGGCATTACGGGCGCACTGCTCACGCCGGGCGAGACGTCCGCAACCGCGGCGATCCTCGCCGGATTGCTGGCCCAGAACGGACAGCGAACGGCGATGGGCGCCGCCGGTCGGGCGCGTGTGGCCCGCGAGTACAAGGAATCGACGATGCTCGATCTGCTCCAGCAGGCGGCGGATGTGGCGCGGGACCGCTCGCAATGGGCGGGGTGATCGCGCGGCGTGCGCCCCGTGCGGCATCTCTTGATCACCCAGGACTATCCACCGATGGGCGGCGGGATGGCCCGCCGACATGTGGAGCTCGCCCGGCGCCTGGACTCCGGCGGCGTCACGGTATCGACGGTCGCGGCCGATCCCGTACGCGCAGCCGATGCCGTGGCATTCGACCGCGGTGAGCCGTACGAGACCGTGCGGCAGCCGTTCCCGTTCCGCGGAGCGAAGACGGTCTTCAATCAGGCGCGCTGGGCGAGATGGTTGGTTCCTCGAGTGGACGCGAGGCGTCCCGGTGCGGCGGACATCGTTCACTGCGGCAACGTGCGACCCGCCGGCTATCCGACATGGTGGGCGCACCGTTCGACCGGCGTGCCGTATCTCGTGTACGTCTACGGCGGGGACCTCCTGCGAGAGCGCCGGAAGCTGGCGTCGGCCCCGCCGGAGCAATGGCTCAAGCGATGGACTGCGCGGCGCATCTTCGAGGACAGCGCGGGGGTCGTTGCCATCTCGGACTGGAGCGCGGCGCTGTGCCGCGACGTCATGGCCCGGGGCGGCGTGGCACACGCACCGCCGGTCTTGGTCAATCCGTTAGGCACCGACCCGGAGCAGTTTCAGCCCGCGCGCAACACCGGTGCGCTGCGCCAGCGTCTGGGGCTGGGCGACGCGCCGCTGCTCGTGACCGTCGCACGGTTGGTTCCACACAAGGGCATCAATGTCGCTCTGGCCGCGATGGCGGCGTTGAGTGGCGACCATCCGACGCTCCGATACCTCGTCGTCGGCGATGGCGAGGACGCGCCGCGACTCGCCGAGCGCGCGCGAACGCTGGGCATAGCCGATCGGGTGGTCTTCGCTGGCACGCTCCCGGATGCCGATATCGCCGAGGCCTATGCGACGGCGCAGATCTACGTCGGGCTATCGCGGGTCGATGCAGAGATCAACGCTGAAGGATTCGGCATCGCGTTCATCGAAGCAGCTGCGAGCGGGATCCCGGTGGTGGCTGGAGACTCGGGCGGTGTCCGCACGGCGGTGCGGGACGGCGAGACCGGCATCGTCATCGATCCGATGGACGCGCGCGCCGCGGCGGCGGCTATCGGTCAGCTGCTGCGCGATCCAGAGCGCCGGCAGGCACTCGGACGTGCTGGTCGGCGCGCGGCCGTGGAATACTTCAACTGGGAACGCGTTGCGCAGGACGTTCGCGAGTTCGCGGCGGCCGCGGTCGCCAATGCCCGGCCGCAGATCGCCTCGGGCATTCCGATGCTGCACGAGTGATGGCGACAGCGAGCGATGTCCTCGAATATGCCGCCCTCCGTACGGGACTCGGTGCCGCGGCGTGCATTCCGTTGAGTGCGGCGAGTGCGATCGCGGCGCGGGTTGCGACGCTCGGATATTGGCCGTTGCGCGTGCGGCGCGTCGTCGTCGAATCGCAGCTCGCAGCAGCGTTTCCGGATTGGGACCAGAGCGCCGTACGCCGCGTCGCCCGCAAGGCGTACGAGCACCTGGGACGCACCGCTGTCGAAGCCGCGCTTTTGCCGACGCTCTCACACGAGCGCGTGCTGGCGATGTTCGATGGGGAGGGGGACTGGCCGGTCCTCGTAGAGGCCCTGCGTCGCGGGCGTGGCGTCATCGTCGTCACCGGACACATTGGCAACTGGGAGCTCGCCGGCGCGTACATCGCTGCGCGTGGGGTCAGCGTCACCGGTGTCGTGCGCCGGATGACCAACCCGCTCTTCGATCGATATCTCACGACCACGCGCGAGCGGGCGGGCCTGGCCGTCATCGCAGATGATCCGGTCCGGAAAGTGCCACGCTCGCTCAGAAGCGGTCACGTGGTCGCGCTCGTCGCGGATCAGGGCGTCAAGGGCATGGCCTCGACCTACGTCCCGTTCTTTGGCCGCCTCGCGAAAACTCCTCGCGGGCCCGGGGTCTTCGCGCTCCGACTCGGCGTCCCGCTCGTCGTAGGTACCGCCATCCGACTGCCCAGCGGCAAGTACCGCGCGCTTGTCGAGCCGGTCGAGGTCGTGGATACCGGCGACCGCGAACGCGACGTCGAGGCGGTCGTCGCCCGCTACACCGGTGTGTTGGAGCGATGGGTGCGGCAGTATCCCGAGCAGTATCTGTGGCACCATCGTCGTTGGAAGCGACGGCCGGAAGAAGAGGCACAGCTCGAGAACTACACGCGGAGCAGGGCATAGTCGCGCGCGCCCTTGCGAAGCAAGAAATACCCTCCGTTCAGCGCCTCGTCACGCGGCAGGGAGCGATCAGGGCCGCCAAGCTTCCGCCCATTCGCCGATAAGCCGCCCTGCTCGAGCAATCGACGCGCGGCCCCTTTGGACGCCGCCAGCCCCGCCGTCACAAACGCGTCCAGGGTATCGATATCGGGGGTCGCGCCGCCGCTCTGAAGCGTCGACGACGGAATCTCTGACGCGAGCGCCGCCAGGGCCTGCGACGAGAGCGCGCGGGGGTCACCGCGGCCGAACAGCAGCGCGGAGACCTCGACTGCGACGCGAGCGGCCTCTGCGCCGTGCACGCGAGTGGTCACATCGAGGGCGAGAGCCTGCTGCGCCTCCCGACGCCCCGGTGATTGCTGCATCGCGATGTCGAGCGCCGCAATCTCCTCGCGCGCAAGCAAGGTGAAAAAGCGCAGGTAGCGCCCCACGTCGCGGTCGTCCGTGTTTACCCAGAACTGGTAGAACTGGTAGGGCGACGTGTGCTTCGCGTCCAGCCAGACGGCGCCCGCTTCGGTCTTCCCGAACTTGGTCCCACTCGCCGTCGTCACCAGCGGTAGCACGAGCCCATGGGCCTCGCCGCCGGCCGCACGCCGGATCAATTCAGTCCCGGCCGTGATGTTCCCCCATTGATCGCTGCCGCCCGTTTGGAGCGTCACGCCGTCCCTGCGGTACAGCTCGAGGAAATCGTAGGCCTGCAGCAGCATATATGCGAACTCGGTGAAGGAGATCCCTCCCTCGAGGCGGGTCTTCACCGAGTCCTTGGCGAGCATGAAGTTGATGCTGAAATGCTTCCCGACGTCTCGCAGAAAGGACAAGGTTGGGAGCGGCACAAGCCACTCGGAGTTGTCCCGCATCAGCGCACCGCGCGGGCCGGAGAAGTCGAGGAACCGTTCGAGCTGCGTGCGAATCGCGCGCGCATTGGCTGCGATCTGCTCCATGTCGAGCAACGGCCGCTCATTGGCCTTGCCACTCGGATCACCGATCAGCCCCGTGCCGCCGCCGAGAAGCGCCACTGGCCGGTGGCCGGCGAGCTGGAGGTGCAGCAGACCCATGATTTGAACCAGGCTCCCCACGTGCAGGCTGTCGGCGGTTGGATCGAACCCGCAATAGCCGGTGACGGACCCCGCGGCCAGCGCGTCGCCTAGACGGTCCGTGCGATCATACAGGAGCCCTCGCCATTCGAGCTCACTGAGCAAGTTGGGCTGAGATGAATTGCTTGTCACGCGAGGCAAAATACGCAGGCGCAATTGCTTGCGCACGGCGGGGCCGAGTCTAGGTTTCCAGAAACCGGCACGAACCGTAGCAACGGGGCGCCTCGAACGGCGCTGTGCCTAGGTGTCAGGAGCGGTGACAGGGCTTATGGGTGAAGAGACGTACGGCGAGGATCGACGACGGAACCTCGAGCGGTTGCTCCGCACGTTGGCGGACCGGATCCGTGAGCTGGACGCGAGCGGCGCCCTGTTGGGCCGAGCGAACGAGCTCATGGAGTTGATCGGCGACGTCCGAACGGAACTGTTCCACTATGAGGTCCGCGCGACGTACGACACGCCGGAGGTCGCCGAGAACCGTCGCATCGTTGCCGAAGCCAAGTCGGATGAGCCAAAGTGGGACCGCTCGGATTGGAAACCTGATGACGAGGAAGGGGGAACCAAGTGGTGAGTGCTCGTGGAAGTGGCGGTTCGCGCCGAGGTCGAAAGGGCTCCTCCGCTACACCGCGGTCGTCGAAATCACCGCCCGCGGCCGGCGGCCGGTCGAAGCAAGGTGGGTCAAGTCCGCGGCAGTTTCTCGCCGTGATCATCGTCCTGGTGCTGGCCGGCGGCGCCCTGCTCGCGTATCTCGCCCGACCTAAGCCCCCAGTCGTCAGCACGGTGGACCCCAACCTCCCGCCCGCCGTTGCCAAGGGCTACGTGCTCGGCCGGCCCGATGCGCCCGTCCATATCATGGAGTTCGCGGACTTCGAGTGCCCGGCGTGTGCGAACTACACGGTCGTGACCGAGCCCGACGTCCGGAAGCGCATCATCGATTCGGGACTCGCACAGGTCACGTATTACGATTTCCCGCTTCCTATGCACAAGAACACGCTGGTCGCGTCCGAGGCGGCGGCCTGCGCCAACGACCAAGGCAAGTTCTGGGGAATGCACGACCGTCTGTTCCTGGGCCAGGGCGACTGGAACGGTGAAGCCACGAGCGACCCGGCGAAGGTCATGCGAGGCTACGCGAAGGATCTGGGTCTCGATGTCGATCGGTGGCAGCAGTGCGTCGACCAGCGCGCCCACGAGCGCGACATCCAGGCCAACAAGGCCGAGGGTGATCGTCATCACATTATGGAGACGCCGACGTTCGTTATCGGCAATCGTGTCGTGCCGGGCGCCATCGGCTTCGACGAGCTACGCGCCTACGTCGACAGCGCTCGAGGAGCGGCAGCCGGTCGTACGACCGCGACGCGCTAACTCGTGCGGGACGTCGTGACCGCGGGGCGCCCGTGACCAAGCGGATGATCTTGGCGTTGCTCGCACTGGCCGGGCTCATGCTGTCGGCGTATCTCACGCTGTTCAAGCTTGGCTACATCGGCCATCTCGCGTGCGGCCTCGGCTCGTGCGAACGTGTGCAGACGAGTCGCTGGTCAGTGCTGTTCGGGATCCCGGTGGCGGCGTGGGGTGCCGCGTTCTACCTCGTGGTGCTGGCGACCGCAGTGGTGAGCACGCAGCCCAAATTCGCCGATGCCTCGCGCATCTCGTGGGTCCTTCTCGTCCTGACCGGCTGGGGAGTGCTGTTCTCGGCGTATCTGACATCAGTGGAGCTTTTCGTCATTCACGCCATCTGCGAGTACTGCGTGACGTCGGCAGTGCTCGTCACCGCGATGTGTGCCGTCGCCGCGTCAGATGTGCTGGCTTTCCGGCGAGTCTATACGCCAGAACCGGTCACCAGGTCGGAACCGGCCACCGGGTAATCGGCGAAAACGGGGCCGGTGCTGTTGGTGTCTACTTTCTACTTTCTGTAGGTCTGCTTTCTAGCGCGCCTAGCGCGCGCAGCACGCTACGCGCGCTTTGCGCTCCGCTGTCGCGACTCGGCGTCGTTGAGGCGGAGTCGCGGCCGTAGGTCGTCGTCGGCCGCGGCGGTCAGTTGGTCGGCATCGCGTGGGCCACGCCGGGCGGCGACGAGGTCTTGGCCAATCGTGACTAGCGCTCGGGTCGCCACCGTGCTCGCAAGCGGCTCCGGGATGCCCATCACGCGGATATAGGTGTCGATCGCGCGGTCGAACGAGAGCTCTTCAGCCAACGTGTCGACAAACATGAGCGCGTTGTCGACATGCGCCCGGACCACGGACTCTTCCGCGCGCGCCTGGGCAAGCCGCAAGCGACGCTCGGCAGCGGGCGACAGCTTCCGCGGGAAGATCGATTCGGGAAACAGACGTCCGAACACGCGTTTCAATATAACGGCTGAGCTTAAGCGCCGCACTCGACCACCGCGGCCGCCAATTGATACCCTGACGCTGGACGCCGGCCGGGCGTCCTCGGCAACTCATTGGGCGGGCGAGGCATACGTGCCCTTTAGCGGTCCTTCGCCTGGCCTGCGGGCCGCGAATGGCGACCTCAGCTCTCTAAGGCCTCGTATTGCTCCTTGAGGCCGGCCACCACGGCTGGGTCCGCGAGGGTCGTGGTGTCGCCGAGCGCGCGGCCCTCGGCGATATCCCGCAACAGTCGGCGCATGATCTTCCCGGAGCGCGTCTTTGGGAGATCGGCAGCAAACAGCACGTCGTCCGGCCGCGCGATCGCGCCGATTTTCTCCGCCACATGGCTGCGCAGCTCTTCGCGGAGACTCGGGGATGACTGCCGGCCTGCACGTAATGTGACGAATGCCGCGATCGCCTGGCCTTTGAGATCGTGGGTGCGGCCGACGACCGCCGCTTCGGCTACCGCAGGGTGGTCCACGAGTGCGGACTCGACTTCCATCGTGCCGATTCGATGTCCGGCCACGTTGAGTACATCATCGACTCGGCCGAGGATCCAGAAATACCCATCTTCGTCCCGCTTGGCACCGTCACCCGGGAAGTAGAGGTCCGCCCGTCCCGCCCATTTTGAGAAATACGTCTGCACGTACCGTGCATCATCGCCCCAGATCGTGCGCAGCATCGATGGCCACGGCCGGTCGAGCGCGAGGAAGCCACCACCGACGGCGATCTTCTCGCCGTTGCGATCGAGCAGGTCAGCCGAAAAGCCGGGCAATGGCAACGTGGCGCTCCCCGGCTTGGTCTCGGTCAGGGCCGGCAGCGGCGAGAGCACGATGGCGCCCGTCTCCGTCTGCCACCAGGTATCGACGATCGGACATCGGCCGCCCCCGATGCGATCGTGGTACCACATCCAGGCCTCCGGATTGATCGGCTCCCCCACCGTGCCCAGGAGACGCAGGCGTGAGAGATCGTGTTGGGCGGGATACTGGTCGCCCCATCGCATGAACGCCCGTATCGCGGTCGGCGCCGTGTAAAGAATGGTCACACCGAGTGATTCGCACAGCGACCAGTAGCGGTCCTTGTCCGGCCAGTCGGGCGCGCCCTCGTACATGACCGTTGTCGCGCCATTGGCGAGCGGTCCGTAGACCACGTACGAGTGCCCCGTGACCCACCCGACGTCCGCGGTGCACCAGTAGATATCAGTCTCGCGCAGATCGAATACGTCGCGGGTCGTCGCCGCGACGACCGTCAGATAGCCGCCGGTCGTGTGCACGATCCCTTTGGGTTTGCCCGTCGTTCCGGACGTGTACAGGATGTAAAGCACGTCCTCGGCATCCATCTGCGCTGGCTCGCACTGGGCCGGCGCATCGCGCATCAAATCATGCCACCAGACATCTCGTGGTGCCGTGAAGGGCGTCGACGGGTCGATGGTGGCCTGACGTTGCACGACGACAACTCGCTCGATCGTCGGGCAGCCCTCGATCGCCTTGTTGACGTTGCGCTTGAGCGGCACCGCCTGACCACGACGGAACCCGGTGTCCGCCGTGATGACGACCTTCGCCGATGCGTCGTTGATTCGATCGCGCAGCGAATCCGGGCTGAAGCCGCCGAACACGACCGAGTGCACAGCGCCGATACGCGTGCAGGCCAGCATCGCGACCGCGACTTCGGGGATGAGCGGGAGATAGATCGCGACACGATCCCCGCGTCGCACGCCGAGTCGCTGCAGCGCATTGGCGCAGCGGTTCACGTCGTGCGAGAGCTCGCCGTACGTGACCCGGCGTCGGTCTCCGGGCTCGCCCTCCCAGATGATCGCGACCTTGTCGCGTTTCGTCGCCAAATGGCGATCAATACAGTTGACGGAAACGTTCAGCTTCCCGCCGACGAACCATTTGGCGTATGGCGGACGCCAGTCGAGCACCTGACTCCACGGCGAGAACCACTCCAACTCATTCGCCCGAGACGCCCAGTAACCTTCCAGATCGCTGGCTGCGCGAGCATACACGGCTGGATCCGCTACGACTGCGCCGCGGGCAAAGTCGGGCGGTGGGGGAAACCGCCGATTCTCCTGGAGGAGGACGTCAATGTCGTTCACGTGGGGAATTTGGGTATCGGCAGGGGGCGCGCGCTAGCGCGCCCGCGGCCGTAATCCTGTCGTTTACATTCCACGGGTGTCCGGACCAGGCAGTGTCCCGCTGGCCGTCGAGGCGCGGGGGTTAGGCCGTCGTTTCGCTGACCGGTGGGCCCTTTCGGGCATCGATCTCTCGCTCGCCGGCGGCGACTGCCTGGTCGTTTTCGGTCCCAATGGGGCGGGCAAGACGACCCTCCTCCGAGTCCTCGCAGGATTGCTCGAACCGTCGCTCGGGGCAGCCCATGTCGATGGGATGCCCCTGCCGGGCGATGCCGAAGTTCGAGCCCGTGTGGGGTACATCTCGCACCACACGATGCTGTATCCCGCGCTGACAGCACTGGAGAACGTGGCGTTTGCCGCGCGCCTCCAGGGCCTGCGGTCGCCGCGCGACGCAGCGCTGAGCGCGCTCGCACGCCTGCGCGTCGCCGATCGGGCGCACACGCCGGTGCGTTTGCTCAGCCGCGGCCTCCAACAACGGGTCTCGATCGCTCGGGCGTTCGTCCACAACCCGCGCATCGTGCTCCTCGATGAGCCATATACGGGCCTCGACGCGGTCGGCGCGGCGGCGCTCTCGAGTGCCCTTCGGCAACTCAAAACCGCGGGTGCGGCCCTCGTGCTCGTAACGCACAACATCGAAGAGGGGCTGGCACTCGCAACGACCGTTGCGGTCCTGCACGAGGGGCGCTTCCTCCGTGCCGAGTCTCGAGGCGCGATCGACGCCGCGGCCTTCGGCGCCGAGTACCGCGCGCTCTTTGGCGTCGAAGGATGAGCCACTCCCTGGCGCCGATCCGTCCCGCGGAAGGTGAGCCGGTCCCTGTCGCGGCCGAATTCGCACCCATGCGACTCGGGGAGCGACCGGCGCGATACCCAGCAACGCTGGCGGCGGCCTGGGTCATTGCGCGCAAGGACCTCACGGTCGAGCTTCGCACGCGATCCGCGTTTCTGTCGGCGGCGGTGTTCACGGTACTCGCCGCGGCCATCTTCTTCTACTCGTGGGACCCGACTGCGGTAACGGGAATCGATCTGGCTCCCGGCGTCATCTGGGTCATCTTCACATTCTCGGGCGTGCTCGGGCTGAACCGTTCGTTCGCAGCCGAGCTGTCCGACCGGGCGATTGATGGATTGCTCGGCGCGCCGATCAGCAGGGAAGCGGTCTTCCTCGGCAAAGCGTTTGCGAATCTCGTGTTCCTCCTGGGGGTCCAGACCGTTGCAGTTCCCGCGGTCCTGCTGTTCTACAACGGGTCGATCAGCGCGTTCGGTGCGGTACTGATCGCGGGCGTGACCATGCTTGCGGCAGTCGGACTGGTCGCCGTCGGTACCCTCTTCAGCGCGATGGCGGTGAACACACGACTGGCGGAACTGCTGCTCCCGGTGATCACACTGCCGTTTCTGGTGCCTGTCGTCACCGCGGCGGCGCAGGCCACGGTCGTTATTCTCGCCGGACGGTCGATCACCGGCGCGGTTGCGTGGCTGAAGATTCTCGCGGCGTACGACATTGTGTTCGTCGTGGCGTGCACATTGGCATATCCTTTCACGATTGAACGCTGAGAGGCGGTGTGAAATGGATGCGACTTCACAGTCTGAGCTTACAAGCATAGTGGTCCGCGATGCACGCGAGTCGTCGACCTCAGGGCGACTGTTCGGTTGGCTGTTCTGGATTGCAGTCGCCTGCGTCGCGGCCTCGGTCGTTCGAGACCTCGCGTTCACTCCCGAGGAGGCGCTTCAGGGCGCGGCGCAGAAAATCCTTTATATCCACGCCCCAGCTGCCTTCACCGCTCTGTATCTCGCGTTCGCGCTCATGGCGGTTGCGAGCGTGCTGTATCTGTGGCTGCACGACCCCAAGCTGGATCGTGTCGCCGCGTGTGCCGCCGAGGTGGGGCTCGTGTTTACCACGGTGGTGCTGGTGACTGGTCCGCTCTGGGCCAGGCCAGTATGGGGGACCTGGTGGTCGGGGGACGCGCGCCTCACGGCGACCTTGTTTCTCTGGCTCATCATCCTGGCGTACCTGATTCTGAGGCAGGCCGTCGACGACCCGGCCCTCCGCGGCCGGTATTCCGCGGTCTTGGCCATCCTCGCGGGGCTGTTGATTCCGTTCATCCACCTCACCGTGTACCTGTTTCGGACGCTCCACCCCCAACCGATCTTTCTCAAGCCGAGCGCTCCATCGGCGCCGCCGGAAATGGCGATGACGTTTGCACTGGCGTTCGGTGCGTTCGCCTTGTTGTTCGCGGCGTTGCTCCGTGCACGCTATCGCCTCGCCATCATGATCGACGTGGCTGGGGCCGAAGCAAGCCTCCCATCCGCGCAGGCGCCGGCATCTTCAGCTGCACCCACGCGAGGGGTCCCGTAATGCCTCCGCAGAATGCGGGCTACATGTATGCAGCGTACGCGGCGGCGGGAATCATCTATGCCGGTTACGCGTTGTCGATCTGGTGGCGAGCTCGCAGAATCACGCGACGAAATCGACCGGGGCACGACGCGCCTTCCGCACATGGCGAACGCTGACCAGTCGTCCGCGGCCGCCCATCAGCCGCCGAATGCGGCGCGGCCCGGCACGGTGTATCTCGTCGGCGCCGGCCCGGGTGACCCGAGCCTGATCACGGTGCGTGCTTGGGAGTTGCTTGCCAGCTGCGATGCCATTGTGCACGACGCGCTGGTTCCGCGCGAGCTGTTGGCTGGCGATGCGCAGCTTCACTTCGTCGGGAAGCGAGGCGGCGACGAACGATCGGCTCGGCAAGAAGACATCAACGCCACGCTCGTTGACTTGGCGCGGTCGGGCAAAGCCGTCGTGCGACTCAAGGGCGGGGACCCTTTTGTCTTCGGGCGCGGCAGTGAGGAGGCGGAGGCTCTTGCCCTGGCAAACGTGCCGTTCGAGGTCGTACCCGGCGTGACGGCTGGCATAGCTGGTCCTGCATATGCGGGGATCCCCGTGACGCACCGAGGGATCTCGACGGCGGTGACGTTCGTGACGGGCAATGAAGATCCCGCCAAAGGGGGGTCGCAACTGGACTGGGACGCCGTCGCGCGGTCCGGCGCGACCATTGTAGTCTACATGGGAGTGCAGCGACTGCCGGAGATTGCCGCATCGCTCGAGCGCGCGGGCTTGAGCCCGGATACGCCGGCAGCGGCGATTCAGTGGGCGACGACAGGCGCGCAACGAACCGTCGATGGGACGCTCTCGACGATCGTGCGCGAAGTGCGTGCCGCCAGCCTGGAGGCACCGGTCGTCACGGTGATCGGACAGGTGGTTGCGTTGCGCGACCGGATCCGCTGGTTCGATCGCTCGGAGATCCGTCCCCTGCTCGGGCGGCGCATCCTGGTGACCCGACCGGCGACACAGGCCAGCACCCTTACCGATTCGCTGCAGATGCTGGGCGCCGTCGTGCGAGAGTTGCCCGCGGTGCGCATCGAAAAACTCGATCCCGGTCCTCTCAGGGACGCTCTCGATCGGCTAAACGAATACAGGCACATCGTCTTCACCAGCCCAAACGCGGTGCGGATCGTGTGGGAAGTCCTCCTCCGCTCGGGCCGGGATGTCCGGGCCTTGTCCGGTCTCACCGTCAGCGCAATCGGACCCGCGACGAGCGACGCGCTGCTGACCCGCGGCATCACTGCCGACGTGACGCCATCGCAGTACGTCGCGGAAAGGCTCCTCGACGTGCTCTCGGAGCGCGCCGACCTGATGGGACGACGGGTGCTGTATCCGGCAGCGGCGGACGCGCGCGACGCTTTACCTGAGGGACTGCGCCGCCTCGGGGCGAGCGTTGACGTCGTGGCCATTTATCGCTCGGCCGTCGATCCCGAGGGCGCCCGGCAAATGCGGGCCGTGGTCGCGTCGGACTCGGTCGACCTGGTGACGCTCGCATCAGGTGCGGCTGCACGGGCGTACGCAGACGCTTTGGGCCCCGACCTCGTGACGCGCGTGCCTGGTGTCTCCATCGGCCCTGTCACGTCCAAAGCGGCGCGAGATGCAGGAATTCCCGTCGCGGGAGAAGCGCATGTGTCGACGATACAAGGCTTGGTCGACGCCGTTGTCGCGCTGACCGCCCGGGAAGGATCTGATCGGCGATCCGGCGCGCATCCGTCCCGGGCGAGGAGTGAGTCGGGTGCTGCGATCGAAGCTCCAACGCCTCGGCGAAGCTCGTGACCCCCAAGACCAAGCGCGCGGGTTCGACACCGAGCGCGACTGGCGCGACCGTTGTGAGGATCGGAACGCGCGCGTCGCAACTGGCGCTGAAACAGGCGCGACTCGTTCAGGAAGCGCTCGCCCGGCAGGGGCTCACGGGTGAGCTCGTGACGTTTACCACAACGGGCGACAAGCACCTCGACGAACCGTTGAACGCGATTGGTGCCAAGGGGTTGTTCACTCAGGAGCTGGAACGCGCGCTCGAGCGTGGCAAGATCGACTGCGCAGTCCATTCGCTGAAGGATCTGCCAACGGATCTCGCGTCGGGTCTCGACATCGCTGCCGTGTTGCCGCGGGCGGATCCGCGCGACGTGCTCGTGCTGAGCAGCAGTGCCCGCGCGGTGGGCCTCGCCGACCTGCCGCGCGGATCTCGTGTCGGCACATCGAGTCTGCGACGCCGTGCACAGTTGTTGGCCACGCATCCCGACCTGGAGGTCGTCGAACTCCGGGGGAACGTGCCGACCCGACTCCGGAAGGTCGACGAGGGGCAAGTGCACGCAGCGATCCTCGCAGCCGCAGGACTGCTGCGGCTCGAGGCCACGCAGCACATCGCGGCCTACCTCGAGCCGCCGCAGTGGCTGCCCGCGGCAGGGCAGGGCGCGATCGCGGTCCAGGTCCGAATCGACGACTCGCGGACTCGTGAGAGCCTCGAGGCCCTCAACGACCTCCCGACGATGGCCGCAGTCCAGGCAGAGCGTGCGTTTCTCGCCGCGATGGATGGTGGATGTCAGGTCCCGGTTGGTGCACTGGTCATCGGCGCGGCCGGTGAGATTGGCGTGCATGCAGGGGGTGTCACGACTCCGGCAACCCTCCACGGTTTCATCGCCGACGTCGCGGGGCGTCGTGTAATCCGTGGGTCGCGTCGTCTGACTGACGATCCTTTTGCGTGCGGCCGGGCTCTCGCGGCCGAGTTGCGCGCACGGGGAGCCGAGGAGATCCTCGCTGGGCTCCGCAGTCTGCCACGCGTCGTGGCGCCGCAGCCGGAATAGATTTCGGCATGCCTTCCTTCCCGTCGACACGGCCACGGCGTTTGCGTCGGACCCCTGCGCTGCGGCGCCTGGTGCGGGAGCACCATTTGGACGCCGCCCAGCTGGTCCTCCCGGTGTTTGTCCGCTCGGGTGCGGAGCGCCGCCAGCCGGTGCCGTCGATGCCTGGTGTCGCGCAAACATCGATCGACGAGATGCTGCGCGACGCCAGCGCGGCGGTGGAGGCGGGGGTTGGCGGGATCATGCTGTTCGGGCTTCCGGACCGAAAGGACTCGATCGGATCAGAGGCGTGGGACGACCAGGGTGCGGTGCAACAAGGCCTGCGCGCGCTGAAGCGAGAGTTCCCGGAGCTCGTGACGATTGCGGATGTCTGCCTCTGTGAATACACCGACCATGGGCATTGTGGCGTGCTCAACGCGCATGACAGCGTGGACAACGACGCGACGTTGGAATTGCTCGCGCAGGTGGCAGTGTCCTACGCGCGCGCGGGTGTCGACGTCGTCGCGCCGAGCGACATGATGGATGGCCGCGTGCTGGCGATTCGCGACGCGCTCGATGCTGCCGGCTTTGCCGAAACGCCGATTCTCAGCTACGCCGCCAAGTACGCGTCCGCGTTCTACGGGCCCTTCCGCGAAGCTGCGGAATCGGCACCTCGGCAAGGCGACCGACGTGGCTATCAGATGGATCCGGCGAACGCTGACGAAGCAATCCGTGAGGTCAACCTCGACATCGAAGAGGGAGCGGACGCGATCCTCGTCAAACCGGCTGGGCCGTATCTCGATATCGTGCGGCGCGTGAAGACGGAGACGGGCTACCCCGTTGCCGCCTACCAGGTGAGCGGAGAGTACGCCATGATCTGCGCAGCTGCCGAGCGGGGCTGGATCGACCGCGAGCGGGTCGTGATGGAGTCACTGCTGGGGATCCGCCGGGCCGGGGCGGATTTCATTGTCACGTATTTCGCGACTGAGGCGGCCCGGGCGCTGGCGCGCCCGAGAGAGTAGAACCACAGTAAGTAGAGAGTAGACGACTGCAAAAGACCGGTGTCGTGGTCTACTTTCTACTTTCTGAGCTTCTACTTTCTCGGGCGCGAGGCGCCCGCGGCCCCAGACCCGCCGTTTCATGCGCTACCGCACCTTTCCCAACACCACCGTCACCGCCAGTGAAATCGGCTTCGGCACCTGGACGCTCGCGACGGGGTGGTGGGGCGAGAAGAGCGACGCCGAGGCCGTCGCGATGTTGCGGGAGTCGCACGACAGCTTCGGAGTTACGTTCTTCGACGCGGCTGACGCGTACGGCAATGGTCGCGCGGAGCGCCAGCTGGCCGAAGCATTCCGCGGGCAACGTCACGCGATGGTCTACGCGACGAAGGTGGGGTACGACATTTACGACGAGGCCGCGCAACGTGCGCGTCGCGGTCAGGCTGAATTGCCGATGCGGACTGACCCGGCATACATCCGGCTTGCGGTCGAGCGTTGTCTCGAACGGCTGGAGACGGACTACATCGACGTCTTGCAGATCCATAACGCCAAAATGGAGCACGTCCGCGATCCGCTGGTTTGGGACACGCTCCGCGACCTCCAGCGGGAGGGCAAGATCCGCGTTTGGGGGGCGGCGTTCGGCCCGGCGATCGGGTGGCTCTACGAAGCGGTCGAGCTGTGTGAGCGGGAACCCGACGTCGGCGCAATCCAGATGATCTGGAACATTCTCGAGCAGCATCCCGGAACGGCCATGATCGCTGCAGCCCGGCAGCACGCGCCGCACTGCGCGTTCACGATCCGGGTGACGCACGCGTCCGGAATGCTCGAAGGGAAGTACACCGAGGACACCGTCTTTCCCGCAAACGACCATCGGCGCCACCGGCCGCGGTCGTGGTTGGTCAATGGCGTCCAGAAGACGCGAACACTCGATTTCTTGACCGCGCGGATGACGCTTGGGCAAGCGGCTCTCAAGTGGCTGCTCGCCGACCCGCTCGTCGTCTCGACTCTGCCCAACATTTACGATAGCGACCAGTTGCGGGAGTTCGCAGAGGCGAGCGATCAACCAGATCTCGCGTCCGAACAGCTCGAGCGTGTCGCCGCGTTGGCAGCGCGCAACTTCGGGTTGGACGAGCCTCCGATGAGCTACAAGGGCACCATGGAGCGGATCGAGAGCGTGTCGGGCTACGGAGTCAACTCGCCGTGGTCGGGCGGTTCGGCCGGCTCTGCCGAGGACCGAAGGAGTACGTAGTCGTAGAGCATGGCAGCCAGGATGCTGCCAATGATCGGTCCAATCCAGTAAACGGATTGCCCGACGTAGCTCGACGACACGAACGCGGGCCCGAAGGAACGCGCGGGGTTCATCGAGCCGCCAGTCAACGGACCGATGGCGAGGATGTCCGCGGCGATCGTCAGCCCGATTGCAAAGCCGCCGACTTTTGGTGCCCGGGGGTCGACGGCAGTCCCGAATATGACAAACGTCAGGAAAAAGGTCGCGATGCCTTCGAGCACGAGCGCCTGTCCCCACGAGGTGCCGACTGCAATTTCCTGAATCGTCCCGTGGACCGCGGCGAACTGGTCGGCGGGCACGAGCATCTTCAGGGCAAATGCGGCCAACGTCGCTCCCAGCACCTGTGCGACGATGTACAAGCCCGCCATCATGGGCTCGATGCGGCGGACCGCGAGAAATCCGAGTGTCACGGCGGGGTTCAGATGACCCGAGATCCGCATCGTGGCGGTCACCATGAGGGCGAGAATCAGCCCATGGGCCACCGCGACTGCCAGGAGGCCCGCCGCGCCGGCGCCGCGCGTGGCAACGATGGCGCCCCCGCCCACGAAGACCAACGCAAAGGTACCGACGAATTCAGTACTAAAGTGGCGCTCGGGATCACGCATTGGTTCCACTCCCCGGGGTAAGAGGCGGAGAGAAGGTATCTGACGACAGGGATCGGGGGCCAGGGGGGCGGGGATTAGTGGTCGGGGATTGCGACGACCTGTAACGACTGGGCGGGCTGAAGCCCGCCCCTACATGTCGGCGTGGACGGTGGTTTTCGGGGCGTCCGCGACGATCGATGAGCATGTCGACGAATTCGGAACTAGCGCCGTGCGCAGCAACATGTAGGGGCGGCCTTCAGGCCGCCCATGCTAGTCCGGTCGTTTCATCACCAGCACGGCATTCACGCCGCCGAACCCGAACGAATTCGACAGCGCCACATTGACCCGTTGGGTCCGGCCGCTGCTCGGCACGTAGTCGAGGTCGCACTCGGGATCGGGCGAGGCGAGGTTCAGGGTTGGCGGGAGCCACTCGTGCTCGAAGCTCAAAGCGCAGATCGCCGCTTCGATGGCGCCCGATGCCCCGAGTGAATGGCCATAGTAGCCCTTCGTCCCGCTGACGGGCATCCGATAGGCGTGGTCGCCGAAGACCTGCTTGATCGCAAGCGTTTCGGTCGGGTCGTTGAGCGGCGTGGAGCTCCCATGCGCATTGATGTACCCGATTTCGTGTGGCTCGACGTGCGCATCTCGGAGCGCGATGCGCATCGCTCGTGCCGCCTGACTCCCATCGGGTCGTGGCGCGGTCATATGAAACGCGTCGTTCGTCGAGCCATAGCCAAGCATCTCGGCATAGATGTGCGCGCCGCGCGCACGCGCGCGTTCCAACTCCTCGAGCACCAGGACGGCGGCACCCTCACCCATGACAAACCCGTCGCGATCTTTGTCGAAGGGCCGAGACGCGTGTGCCGGATCGTCGTTGCGCACGGACATTGCCCGAATGATCGTGAACGCGCCGTAGCACAGCGGTGCCAGCGGCGCTTCTGCCCCGCCGCAGAACATCACGTCTGCCTCGCCCTCGCGGATACATCGAAATCCGTCGCCAATCGCGATCGACCCCGAGGCGCAGCTCATGCCGTTGGTCGAGTTGCGCCCCGTCACACCAAGGTCGATCGCGATATTGCAACTCGAGGCGCCACCAAAGACCGAGAGCGCCAGGCCTGCATCGACCGCGGGCAAACCCTGCCCCAAGTATCGCCCGAGCTGCTCCTCGGCATAACCGATTCCAGCCAGTGCACTGCCCATCATCGTCCCGATCCGATCGCGGTCCTCCCGGGCCAGATCCAGATCCGCATCGGCTACTGCCATCCGCGCCGCCACCACGGAGAATGCAGCGTAGCGATTCATGCGCTTCAGGCGCTTCGATTCGAGGTGGTCGGCGGCCACAAAATCCCGCACCTCGGCTCCTACCTGGCTTCGGAAGGGTGATGGATCGAAGAGCGTCACGAGATCAACCGCGGATCGCTCCCGCTGCAGCCCGCACCACAGCCCGTCGGCGGTCAGCCCGATCGGCGTGATCGCCCCGATCCCTGTCACTGCGACCCTGCGAGGTTCAGTCATCGGCGTGCTCGTACCTGTGGTTCAACGTGAGCTCACGGCGGTCCCGTCTTGATGTGCCCGGCTTTCATCGCGGACGCGCTGTTCGGCAACGGTTGCCAATCCACGGAGTGTGCGCGCGGCGATCGCGTGAATGAACACTGGCCCGATGACGCCGCTTGCCACTGTGGGACCTACGAGTGGCCACGGAGGGCCTTCCCACTCGTGCACAATACGCACGAACGTCGCCAGGGGCGTCGTCGACGGGGTGAAACGCTCTGACCATGGGGTGAACGACCATTCGACGTCCATGCCGCGAGTGATGCCGGCGACGTGGCGAAATCGAATACTCGGATTCCCGCGCGGGGGCCGAAGGACTTGCATCTCCGCCATCCACCAAACGGGCCAGGGGAATGGGCCGAAGGGCCGCTGCGCTGCCATGGTGACGAGTCCGCCACCATCCGACCGGCGCTCGCGCATCTGGACGGCACGATAGTGCGGCAGGTGGGTGGGCCACGTCTCGACAGCTCGGGCGAGCTCGAACATTCCGTCCACGGGCGCGTGCACGATGCGCTCGTCGATCGTACGCACGCGTCGGCCGGTTGGCATTGGCCCAAGCGCGAACGGCTCGGTCATTGCGACCTCGGCAGGCTGGCGGCGAGGGGCGTCCAGGACGCCGTGACACGATAGCCCAATCGATAGTGCACGGCCGGTCGCTGGCCGACGGTCGATTCGACGAGGCCACGTAGTTCGTCCGCGCGGAATCCCCGCATCACCGAGACGACGCCGTCGTGCCGACTCACGGGGTGGAACGCGAGCACGAACGAGGCGACCCAGATGCCGGCGGCCGCGATGCGGCTACGGTGCAGGTCGCTGACGATGACGCGTCGCCGAGCCACTCGGTCCAGCTCCGCCAGGAGTTGCTGCGCTTCGGCGTCGAAGAAGTGGTGCAGCACCTGCGAGCAAATCACGACGTCGATGCTACGGTCAGGGAACGGCAAATGACGCGCGTCGCCGCACACGGCGAGCGCGTTGCGACGCCGGCTGGCATTGGCGAGCTCGCGGCTCGTTTCGAGCCCGATCGTTTCCAGCGTTACCCCGTGGCGCCCGGCCGCTTCGCGCGCACGTGCCGGAATGTCACCTGTGCCGGTTCCGACGTCGAGCAGCGTCGCGCGCCGAGGCAGTGTCGCCCACAGGGGGGACAGCTCGACTAGGACGGCCCGCGTGCCGCCAAACACTGTGTTCGCGATCGAGACATCCCGCAATGATCGGTGCGCGAGCTCGGGGTCATCCCCCGGGGCGTCCAGGATCTCGGCGCCACGGCGCCGCGGCGGCACCAGGAGCGAGGCTCTCATCTCCGGTCAACGCTCCAGCTGTGCATACCCACCGCGATAGTAGAGCAGCGGCGAGCCCGAAAATGCACGTGCGGCTTCGACCTCGCCGATGAAGATCGTGTGATCACCGCCCTCCACGGCGTGGAGCTTACGACACTCCACGACGGCGAGCACGTCATCGATCACGGCTACGCCCGTCTGCCCACGCACGTATCCCACGCCCTCGAAGCGCTCACCGTCGAGTGTCGAGAATCGGCGAGCGAGCGGCTCCTGGTCCGCCGCGAGAATGTTCACGGCGAAATAGCGAGCAGCCAGCAACACGGGATGCAGCGACGCAGTGTGGTCGATGCACACCGCGACGAGCGCGGGCTCGAGGCTGAGCGATGCAAACGCGCTCACGGTCAAGCCGACATCCCGGCCTCCGGTCTCGAGGGCGGTGACGACCGTCACACCGCTCGCAAAGCGACCCAGCACGCTGCGAAAAGTGTCGGGGTCGACACTCATAACGTGCCCGTCGGGCGCAGCGCGGGCAACAACAGCCGCATCACGAAACGGGCACGGAGGAGTTCCTTTGGCGGAACGAAGTCGCCGGTGACTCCGACCAGCAGGTCGGCCATCTCCGGATGGCGAGCGAGTGCGCGCGCCGCTCGCTCGAGCACGAAGGGGGATGCAACCGCGGCAGCGATGATGCGCTCGATGATCCACTTGCCGCGAAACTCTTCTCGGCGACACCGATCATACGCGGCCAATGCCGCGTCCATCTCGCGAGGCGTGCGAGCCCTCGCTGCCGCGATCACATAGGGGGCCAGCAGCTCGGACCCTCTCAGCGCGGCGTAAATCCCTTCGCCCGTGAACGGATCGTAGAAGTCGGCAGCGTCGCCGACGAGTGCTGCACCGCGGGCCCACGCGTGCGGAGCATGGTACGCAAACGGTCCGGTCGCGCGCACCGGGGACGTGCGGTGTGCATGGCGCATCCGTGTGGCCAGGTGTGGTCGTCGTTCGATCCAGGACTCGAGAAACCCCACGCGATCGGCACCCGCACCCCTCGCGCGCCGCGCGGGCACGACGAGGGCAACGTTGGTCTCACCATTGCCGACGTCGGCCAGTCCGAGATATCCATCATGCTCGACGTGCATTTCGCCCACACTGCCCATCTCCGCCACGCCCTCGAAATGCGTGACGAACGCAACTCGCCTGGGCCAGCGGGCCGCGCGCGCCAGGTGCAGGCGCCGAGCGACGACCGAGTGCAATCCATCGGCGCCGACGACGATGCGGGCCCCAATGGTGGTGGTCGACGGCCGCTCGCCGTTGCGCGCCGAACGCCGCGTTTGCACGCCAACGACTCGGCCGTGGGCATCCGATACGAGGTCGGTGACGCTCGCTTCCTCGATCACCCGCGCGCCCGCCGCCTCCGCCTGGCGCAGCAGTACCGTGTCGAAAATGGGCCGGCGGAGCGCCAGGCCCTTGTCCCTGAATCCCCTGAAACCGTGGCCCGCGGCGAAATCGCCGCGAAAGGAGACGCCGCTGGGTGCGCGCACGATCATGCCGCCCAGCTGCGCCGCGCCGCTTGCCTCCAGCTCGCGCAGGACCCCGAGCTCCGCGAGGATGCGCGATGCCTCGGGGCTCACATACTCGGCGCAAGGCTTATCCCTCGGAAACCGCGCCCGTTCGAGCACCATGACGTCGAGTCCCGCCCGAGCCAACATCCAGGCCGTGCTCGCTCCTGCTGGGCCGCCACCCACCACGACGACCTCGGCAGGCCCACGGTCGGACGTGCTCATCCGATGGCTCGACTCAACCGCTGGAAGACACCCATATATCGCCAGTGTGGGCCCGGCAGCCGCAGCACGGACGCCACACGTGTGAGGCGTGGCAGCAGCCAAGACCGCGAGTCGGCAGAAAACATGAATCGTGGTTGCGTGGCCGCGAACGCGCGCAGCCGGGTCAGTGTCATCGTGAGATCGAGCTCTGGCGAGAAATAAAACGTGGGCGTGAGCAGAGAGTCATCGGGTTTGACCACGCCTTCCTCGATCGCAATGCGGTGGAGCGTGGTGCCGGGGTAGATCCTGAGTGCGACCGTCGCGTACACCGCGTCGCCTTCCGCCAATCGCTCGCCAGCGAATCCGAGTGTCTCCTGCAACGTGGCTGCGGTCTCGCCGGGGCCGCCGATGAGGAGGATCCAGAGCGCACGGAGGCCGGCCCGCTTGACCCGGCGCGCGACTTCTCGCACGCGCGCTGCATCGAACCCCTTCTCGAGCCGCGACAACACGGGGTCACTGGCGCTCTCGGCCGTGATGCCCAGCCCCGAAAAGCCCGCGGTCCGCATCGCAGCGAGCAGCTGGTCGGATGCGGCGGCAGGCGTGAAGTTCATCGTCTCCAAGTGAAATCTCGTGCGCTCGCGCGTGATGGCCTCGCACACCGCCATCGCATGTCCCGGAGGCGAGTTGAATGTCGAATCGACAAAGTCCACTCGGCGGACGCCGGTCGTCCTGGCGAGCTCGACCATTTCATCCACGACCGCCGCCGGGTCGCGCAGTCGGTATCCCCACCCCTCGACGTTTCGATACGTGCAGTAGACGCACTTATAGACACAGCCCCGCTTGGTCTGGATAGGGACAACGGCTCCGTTTCGTTCATACCGCCGGACATCAAGCCACCGATCGAGGCGCGGACGGGGCAGCGCATCCAAATCGGCGTCTTCGCCGGGGGGCGTGAAGACGATGCGGTTGTCCACTCGTTGGACCACGCCCGGGATCGAACCGATGGGACGTCCGCTGGCCAGGGCGCCGATCAGAGCAACGCTCGCGCGTTCGCCGTCGCCCGCGACCGCGTAGTCCACGCCCAACTCCCGGAACAGCCCGTCCGGGGCGACGCCAAAGGCCGCACCACCGGCGATCGTCGCAGCGTGCGGTGCTTCCTCGCGGAGCGCCGCCACGATCTCGAGCGCTTCGGGCGTATAGTGTCGGAGCGCGACCCGGTCGCTGTTGTCAATGTTCCGAACCGATATGGCCACGACATCCGGACGGACCCGCCGCGCGGCAGCGCGGGCGGCGCGGATTGGGTCGCGGGCGAAGCACAAATCGAGGACCTGCACGTCGTGGCGCGCGGCGTCCAGCGCCGAGGCAACGCACGCTAACCCGTTGGGAATAACGGGCTGCGGAGATCGTTCCCGGTTCGTGCTGACGAGAAGGACGCGCGGCGATCCGCCCCAGCGAGCGGCCCGTCCTCCAGAAGCTGTCGCCTCCGGCCAACCTGGATCGGAGGCGTTCGGGGAGCGGCTCTTCCCGAGGTCAGCGGCGCCGGTCGTCATAACAGAGTCCGGTAGAGGATCATCGCGATGCAGGCGCCGGCGAGGGTGCTCAAGGCGTTGACTCCGTCGTTGTCCAGCCACGACAGGCCCCCGGCGGCGCGGGTGGCTGCACCGCAGCTGTGCACCACGCGCTCCGTCGGCACCTTGCATCGTTCGCACCATTGGCGTCGCTGCAGAGTCGCGCCAAGGATTGAATCGAAGGCCATACCGACCACCCCGCCTCCCAATGCGGCCGCGGCGGCGGCCCGACGCCAGCCGAGTACCCACAGGACCCAGGCCATCGCTGCCGCACCGACGATGCCGGCAATCGTGCCGATCGCCGTGACGCCACCCGATGTGCCAGGGCGCACCGTTCGACCCGTCAGGATGGATCTCGGGGGGCCACCCCACAGCGTCCCCACTTCCGTCGCCCACGTATCGCCTGACGCGGCCGCCAGCGCCCCTCCAGCCACGGCGTGCCAGGCCTGGTCGGTCCATGCTGTCCCAATCCCCCAATCGCTGGCGTGAGGTTGAGCGCGCACGACAAACCCCAAGGCACACAGCGCGAACACACCGCCATTCGCCAGGACCTGTAGGGCATCCCGTTCACCGCCCTTGGATATCACATCCGCCGTGAGAGCTTCCTTGCGGGCGCGCCCGATGCGGGACCAGACCGATCCGCTCAAAAAGAAGGCGATGAGCGCCGTCGCCCAATCCCAGCCCGCCACGACGCACACGGTTCCGACTCCGGTCGCCGCTATCGCCCCCTCGTGCGACAGCATGCGGCTCTGGCGAGCGGCGAGTGCGATGGCGCTGGAAACGACAATCCCTAGCACGAGGCGTTGGAGTAGCACGGGGGGGCGGGCGCTTGGCGCCCGAGAGGGTAGAAACACGAGAGCAGAGAGTTGAAAGTAGCCAACGGCGGTCGTTGACTGTCTACTGTCTACCTTCTGACGGTCTACTCTCTCGGGCGCGCCAGCGCCCGTCCCTAACCCCTGACCTCCCGGTCTGTTAAATTGCCGCCTCCTTGCATCACCTGCCTTTCGCATTGCCATGACTGCGTCACCTACGGTCGACGCTCTGCTTCCGCTTAGCCTGTTGGAAGCGGTCCGCGGCGTAGACTCTCCGCACGACGACCTCGACACGGAGTATGTCCCGGAGCTGCGCAACAAGCGGCTCGGACTCAGCGACACCGTGTACGCACAAATTCAGCGGTACACGGTTGCCGTGAAGAAAAGTCAGCGTGCGCCCCAGGAAGAAGCCGTCGCACTCGCTCGACTCATCGGCCGACGCGCCGACGCGCACCAGGTGTTCTCCGCAGCTGGCCGGATCCTCGCCCAACAATCCTTGGAAAGCGGCTCCGCGGTGACCCGCCAAGTAATCCTGGTGCTCCCGTCGCTGCTCGCCCGCCCGCTTGCGCTTCGCGAGGCTCGTCGGATCGCCTCCCGCTATCTCAACGGCACGATCCGTCGAGTCGGGGGCTCGTTGCTGCTCGAGGTACCGCATTCGGTCACCGTCGACAGCGGCCCGAAGGAAAGTGGATGCGCCTACTACGAGTCGGTTCTCCGGGAGCTCGTGCACACGCTCGTCGGCGCGCCGGGTGCGGTCGAACACGTCAGGTGCGTGACGCGCGGAGAGCGAGTCTGCGAGTGGCGTGCGGAATGGCGACGCGGTTAAGTCACCAATAATCGGCGAACAATGTTGACGCCCGAGACGCTTCCCCGAATCCAGACGGCATTGTCGGATGCGGGACTCGACGGATGGCTCCTGTACGATTTCCGCGGCGCCAATCCGGTCGCCGCTGGCATCCTCCAGCTCAAGGGCCTCCAGACGCGTCGTATCTACGCGTATGTGCCGGCTCGCGGCGTGCCGACGGCGATCACACACGCCATCGAGCAAGGACCGTGGGAACACTGGCCGCCGACATGGGGGCGCGTGGTGTACAGCGGGTGGCGAGAGCTCGAGGCGGCGATCGCAGGGCTCGTACGTCGGCAGCGGGTTGCGATGGAATACTCACCGGGCGACGCGGTCCCCTACGTGGATCGCGTACCAGCAGGCGTCATCGAGCTCGTTCGTGCGGCCGGAGCAGATGTCGTCTCATCCGGCGAACTAATCAGTCGATTCTACGCGGTGTGGACGGAGGCAGAACTTGCAGCGCATCGTCGTGCGGCGGTGGCGATTGCGGCTATTGGCCAGGAGGGCTTGCGCCTCGCGGGCGCGGATGCGGCGCGCGGTGAGCCGCAGACCGAATACGGACTTCAGCGCTGGATCCTGGAGCGTCTTGCGCGGGCCGGGCTCGAGACGCACGACGCGCCGATCGTGGCGATCGGCCCGAATGCGGCCAATCCGCACTACGCGCCCAGCGAGCAACCCGCTACGGCGATTGCGCCTGGCGCCGTTCTCTTGATCGACCTCTGGGCGCGCGAGCCCGGGCAGCCATTCGCAGACCAGACGTGGATGGGTGTACTTGGAGCGCCGACGGCGCAGGTGATCCGTGTGTGGGAGGCGGTACGCGACGCGCGCGATGCGGCAATCCAGTTGCTGCGCGATCGCCTGCCGACGGGCAAGCCCCTCCGAGGCGCCGAAGTGGACGACGCCGCCCGGCGAGTCATCGAGTCCCGCGGGTTTGGTCGATTCTTTGTGCATCGCACAGGTCACTCGATCGATGCACGCGACCTCCATGGCTCGGGGCCCCACATCGACAATCTCGAGACGCGCGAGGAGCGATTGTTGATCCCGGGCGTGGCGTTCTCGATCGAGCCCGGCGTCTATCAGCCCGGTGTCCTCGGGGTGCGGTCAGAAGTGAACGCGATTGTCGGCGATCGCAGCGTCGAGATCACGCCGATCGACTATCAGCGCGAGTTGATGCGAGTGTAGCGGCCTTCGGCCGCTCGAGAGTGGAACCGCAGTAGAAAGTAGACGACAGCACTGCGCTAGGCTGTCTACTTCGTGCTGCTACTTTCTGGCGCCCTCCAGCGCGCTCCAGGTTCCGGGATCCTCTAATCCTAAGCGCCACAGGGCAAAGCGTCGAACACCGAGCGATTCGGCTGACGCGACGAGTGCGCGAGTCTGTCGAGCGTCGGTGACCCACGCCTCGCCGGAGTCTGGACGGAGAAAATGAAGCGCGCCTGATGCGGAATCACGGGAGAGTGGGATCCCCAGCTGAGCCGTCTGCTGCTGCGCGTCAGCGTAGCTCAGCACCGCCGCCGCGGCGGGGCGCTTCCAGAGATAGCCGTAGGTCGGAAGCCCAGCCACAAGGCGCCCAGGGCCAACCTCCGCGACGCGAAGGGCAAGTGCCTGCCGAAACCATCCCGGAGACGCAATCGGTCCCGGTGGACCGTTTGCCCAGTGCTCGTCGTACAGCATTGCGAGCAACAGGTCGGCGGCCGCGAGGTGTCTGCCGGCGTACACGAGCGTGTCGGTCGGCACGATGGCCACGGTCACGGGCCGCACGTGCCGGCCATGGGCCGAATCGACAAACGCTTTCACGACAACGGTCAGCGCCGCCGTGTCATCCCGCGTGAGAGCCTCGAAGTCGAGGACGAGTCCCTGGTAACCGTGGGTCTTCGCCCAGGCCGCAACCGCTCCGGCAGCTCGAGCGCGGAGGTCTGGGTCACTCGCCAAGCGCGTGATCGTCTCGCGATGGAAGCGGTCGCGCTGATAAGTGGTGACGAGTGCGAATCGGTGTGGCCCGGGCGGGACCTTGATCGTGTCTGGGTAGACGGCCACCGGCATTGCGGTCAGCGTGTCGAGTCGAAGCCAACCAGAAATGAGAACACGAAGAGCGGGTGCGACGCACGCGACGCTGGCAGCGCTTCGGGGGTCCCACGGAGCGGTAAACGCCCACACCTCGACGCGAAGTCGACGAACGGCGCCCGGACAGGGCGCCGCTCGTGAGATCCCGCGCTCAGGGGATGTGGCGGGAGCCGCGAAAGCGAGCGAGGTGACGAGCGCGCCGACTCGGACACGCTGCATATATTTCGCGCGGCAATGATGCAGCGACATGCTTCCTAAGCTACAAGGCCACGGCCGACCGGCGCAGATCCGGCGGAGTGGCGGCGTCGCCGCTGCCGCTGTCCTCAGCGCCCTCTCGCTCGCATGCTCGCGGGCAAATTCTCAACGCGTCGCCGGGGATGGACCACACGCCCTCGCGACGACCGAGGCCCTGAAGGGCTTCACGATCGCGACGGCCGCGCGCTACCAGGTCGATCCGCCGCTGAGCGGTGGGCGCATTACAGGATCGATCGCGTTCGACGGGCCAGCGCCCGCGGATTCAATCGTCCATCCGACTGCCGACGCCGACGTCTGTGGCCAGACCCTGGTCGATCCGACCGTCGATCACCGCGGGCCCCTGCTGGCGAACGCGGTGGTGTGGGTCGACGGGGTCACGGCGGGCAAGCCACTGCCTGTCGTCCGGCGCTACGACCTCACGAATGAGGGGTGCCGACTCGTTCCGCGCATCCAGGCGGCCGTCACGGGCGGCACGCTCGATGTCCGCAACGCGGATCAAGCCACGCACTTGACGCGATTCGTCCTCTCGACCAAACGGACCGTGCTCGCGACGGTTTCTGAGACCGAGGCCGGAGCCGTCGTCCCGTCGCGCGCGGTCCTGGCAGCGCCCGGGGTCGTGGAGGTGACCTGCGACATGCACCCCTGGGCGAGGGCGTGGCTGCTCGTCTTCAACCAGCCGTATTTCACCACCACCAGCGCCAACGGTGCGTTTGTCATCGACTCGATCCCTCCGGGCCGCTATCGGATATCAGTCTGGCACGAGCGCTTCGGCACCCAGAGCGACAGCGTGACTGTCGTCGCGGGCCAGGATGCAGTCGTCAACATGACCTTTAAGAGCCACACCGTCGGCGGCTAGGGCAACGCATGCGTCGCCTCTACCGGCCATCTCTCGCTCATGCGCTCCGGGGGTCGGTGCGGAACTGGTTGCGATAGAGTCGGGAATACATGCCGGACTGCGCGAGCAGGGCCCCATGCGTGCCTTGCTCCACGATCCGGCCACGGTCGAGGACGACCACCCGGTCGGCCCGGAGCACCGTGCTCAAGCGGTGGGCGATGATCAGCGTCGAGCGCCCTCGCAGGAGCTCTGTCATTGCGTGCTCGACTAAGCGCTCGCTCTCGCTGTCGAGACTCGACGTCGCTTCGTCGAGGATGACGAACGCCGGGTCGCTGAGAAAAACCCGAGCCAACGCCAACCGCTGGCGCTGCCCACCGGACAGCTTGACCCCGCGTTCCCCGACGAGCGTCTCGAATCGCTCGGGTAGTCGGTCAATGAATTCGACGGCATGGGCGGCGTTCGCAGCGGCCCGGATCTCAGCGTCGGTCGCATCGGGTCGTGCGAATGCGATGTTGGCTCTGACCGTCCCGCTAAACAATGCGGGCTCCTGCGGCACGATGCCGATCGAACCGCGCAGATCGGCGAATGACAAGGCGCGTACATCGTGCCCGTCGAACGTCACACAGCCACCCGTCACGTCCCAGAACCGAGGCAGCAGGGAGGCGACGGTCGTCTTGCCCGCCCCGGAAGGACCGACCAGCGCGACCACTTCCCCGGACGCAATCGACAGAGACAGTTCATGCAAGACGTCCGGGAGCGTCGGGCCGTAGCGGAAGGTCACCCGTTCGAACGCTACCGCGCCGCGGACAGGCCGAACGAGCGGCTCGGGCCTCGGCGGCTCCGCGACTGTCGGAGTGGTGGCCAACAACTCGAAGACGCGGCCCGCAGCACCGACGGCCTCCTGGTAGCTGCCGAACAGCGATGCGAGCGAGCCGATCGCTCCTGCGACCATGATGGCCAGGATGAGGAATGAGAAGAACTGACCTGGCGTCAGCGAATGTTGTAGAACGAGTTGCCCGCCTTCCCACAGGACGACGACGATGCCACTGAACGCGATGAAGCCGACGATGCCGAAGAACTGCGCCCGCAGGACCGCGCGCCGAATCGCGGCGGTGACGACCGTGCGCAGCTTCTCGGTGTAGCGGTTCGTCTCGAAGCCTTCACGGACGAATCCTTGTACGGTCCGTATCTGTCCGAATGCTTCGTTGGCCAGCCCCATGGCCTCGGCGACGCGGTCCTGGACCCCTGTACTGGCTCGGCGCAGCGCTCGACCGAAGATGAATGCCGCGGCCACGAGAATGGGGGCGACCTCGAGGGTCGTGACCGCGAGTCGGGTATTTCGGATCGTGAGGAGCGTGACGCCGCCCACAACCAGGATCACCTGGCGCAGGAGCTCGGAGAGATATGTGTTGCCCAGTGACTGGAGAACTGCGAGGTCCGCAGACAGGCGGCTCGTCAGCTCGCCAGATGGGTTCTCGGTGAAAAAGGCAGGCGACAAGCGCACGAGGTGAGCGAACAAGTTCTCACGCAACCTCGCGATGACCCGCTCGGTGGTAGAGGTCAACAGATAGACCTGCGTGAAGTTCAACAGGCCTTGCACCGCGAACAGCGCGATCAGTCCGAGTGCGATTTGATCGAGCCTATGGCGGCCGCCATGCTCGAACGCGGTGTCGAGCAAGGTGCCCACCACCAGCGGGAAGACCAGGGCGGTCGCCGCGGCCGCAACGAGACAGACCGCAGCCAAGACCATGCGCCCCGCGTACGGCCGGACGAAAGGCATCAGTCGAGCGAGCGGCCTCGGTGAGGGCAGCCGGCGCGACGCGGTGCCCGTGCTCACTTTCGGAGTGGACGGATCACTCTCTGCGGTCGCTGCCGTCGCGACGTCCGGTTCCTCGCCGACCACGGACTCGTCCGCGGGTGGCTGCGCGGGCGGCGCGATCAGCGACGTTTCGTCGTCACCCCGGTCCGGGCGCGGCTGATCGACGACGGCCGCCGTCGCTGCCCGAGGATCGGAACGGGTAGCTATGCTGCCCCCGACACGAGATGGATCACCAGCGACGCGGTCCGCGCGAGGTGCCCGGCGAGTTGCCGGTCGACTACCATCGCGACAAATAGCAGGGCGAGATACATCAACGAGAACTTGTAGACGGACCACGCGGCGCCCGTCCACGGCGACGTCCGTCGCACACGAAGGATTCCGCCGATGAGCATGGCGTCCAGCACCAACGCCGCGGCCAAGTACAGCACACCGAAGGCTCCGAACGCGACGGGGAGTACCGTCAGCGCTGACAGCAGTACGGCGTACCACAGCATTTGATCCATCGTGCGGCGCTCGCCCCACACCAACGGGGCCATCGGGACGCCCGCTCGGTCATAGTCGCGCTGCTTGAGGAGCGCCAGCGCCCAGAAGTGCGGCGGAGTCCAATAAAAAATGATCAAGAAAAGATAGACGGCCGTCAGATCGAGGCGGCCGGTCGCGGCAGCGTAGCCGACGAGCGGCGGAAAAGCCCCGGCGGCACCGCCGATGACGATGTTGTGCGGCGTGGAGCGCTTGAGCCACCGCGTGTAGACCAGGACGTAGAAGTAGAAGCCCGACACCGCGAGCGCGGCCGTCAGCACGTTGACAAAGTGCGCGAGTAGCCAGGTGGCGAGCCCTGCGAGCGCGACACCGAACGCCAGCACTGCGGGCGCGGCCAATCGGCCACTCGGTATCGGACGGAGACGCGTCCGGGCCATGAACTCGTCGATGTCGCGGTCGAAGTACATGTTGACTGCGTTCGCGCCACCCGCCATGAGGTACCCGCCAAGCACCACCGCCAATACGTGCCGCCAACTCGGAACCCCGGCGAGGAACATCGGCGCGACAGTGGTGACGAGAAGCAGCGAGATGATCCGCGGTTTGGTCAGGGAAATCAGATCGCGCGCGAGACGAGGCTGTGCCGTCAGGACAGCTGCCGCAGCGGGACCGCGCAGGCTGTGCGGGTCCGGCTGTGCTGGCGCGGCGACCGGACGACGGATGCGAACTCTCACCGGGAATCCTGAGCCGCCCCTGCGGCCTGCAACGCCTCGATTGACACGTCAGCGGTCTCAACGACCGCCAAACCGGCGCGATCGCGCGCGGCGCCGACTGGCGCGACCGTCGCCGCCCGCGCGCTCCACGCTCGGTGCGCCAGGGCGGCAAAGGCGAAGACCGCGATCCAGAGGACAGTCCCCACTGCCTGATGCAGGGACTGCAGCACCGGCGGCAGGTGCAATTCCACCAGCAATGCGGCCACCACCAGCTGGAAGCCGACGACCGCAGCCGCGAACTGCGCGGCACGCACGACTGGTTGGCTCTCACGCCGCCGCGTCACCAGGATCGCGGACACCCAGAGGTGCAGCAACAGAAGAATTGCCAACGCTCGATGAACGAGTTGGATGCCCAGCGGGATGCCTTCGACCAAATAGCCTTCACGACACCACGGGAACCCGCGGCACGAGGCGGCCGCGCCCGGTACGTTCGCGGTGAGCGCTCCAAGGACCACGATGACGAATGCGAGTACCGTCGCCGCGCGCGCCCCGCGATAGGTGCGACCAGGCGACGTCCCAGCGCGAACCGCTCGCGCCCCGAGGCCTCCGGCCCGCTGAACCGCGACGACCAGCGCCGCCAGGGTGATCATCGCGATGGAATAGTGAACTGCGATGACATACGGATTCGAGAGCGACAACTTGACGACCACCATCCCGACGAGGGCGGCGGTCACGATCAGCGCCAGAGCGAGGGTGACCGGCCGCAGCACGCCCCCCGATCCCGACACGCCGGGCGCGGCGCGGCGGCGGATGGCCGCCACGACCAGCGCGAGCGTCGCGCACAGTAGCAGAGTCGCGAGGTAGCGGTGCGAGACCTCGACCGCGACCGTGTAGCTCGTGACCGTCGGGACCACCGAGCCGTTGCAGTCCGGCCAGTGCTCGCCGCACCCCATCCCCGATCCTGAGATACGAACGATCGCGCCAAAGACGCTGTGAACGTACGCGAGCGCGAGGGCCGTCCAGGCCAACCGGCGGAGCGCGGTCATGCGCCCGTGGTGGGGGAGAGGAGCGGCTGGCCCGCGGTCGGGGGAGGGGGGTGATCACTCGCACGCACAGCGCGCCAGGTCCAGACCAGGACGAACGCGAGCGCGATCCCTGGCAGCAGTGCCCACGCCGCCTCGCTGACCCACCGAGCGCTCCGTCTTGGACCTGGCCGGTCGGGTTCGCCGACAGCGGGCGAGCCGTGCATGGACTGACTCTCGCCACCGACCACGGCGCGGAGGATGGCTGCCTGGGCAACCGCGCAGGCGGCGGCCGCGATCCAAAAAAGTGACTCAGTTGCGAGGGGAGCCATCTAAAGAAAGATGTACCCCCGGCCGACATGGTGGTAGCCAGCGGAGGTGGTGTGCGACGGTTCCCAGCAGTACCATAGCAGTCACCATGAGCGCATCGATATCTCCACCGACTACAACGCGCGAGCACGGCGCACCTCCAGCGGAGGGACGTCCGCCCGCCGCGACCCATCTGGTCCGGCGACTGGGACTGTGGAGCGCCACCGCCGTGCTCGTGGGTACAACGATCGGGTCGGGCATCTTCCGATCGCCGGCGGGGATCGCGAACCGGCTTCCGGGTCCGCTCCCGATGATGAGCGTCTGGGTGATCGGTGGTCTCTTCGCCCTGTGCGGCGCGTTGACGCTCGCCGAGGTCGCGGGGGCGTTGCCGGAGACGGGCGGCCTCTATGTGTTCATTCGCGAAGGATGGGGTCGACTACCCGCGTTTCTGTTCGGATGGGCCGAACTCAGCGTGATTCGCGCCGCCGCGCTCGGGGCCGTGTCCACCACCTGCGCGGAATACGGATTCCGATTGTTTGGCTTGGATCCATCCGCGCCCGCGAACGTGGGGCCGGTGCATTACGTCGCGGCCGTGTGCATCGCCGTCGTGGCGCTATTCAACTGTCGCGGCCTGCGGTGGGGCGCTCTGCTCCAAAACCTGACCACTGTCGCGAAGTACGGTGGTCTGGCGTTCATCGTGGTCGTTGCCCTCGGCATCGGTCTGCGGCAGACCGGAGGCCACTTCACCCCCGCGGCGCCGGCGGGCAGCTTCGGCTTTGCGGCCTTCGGACTCGCGCTCGTGAGCGCCTTGTGGGCATTCAATGGCTGGGCCGATCTCAGTTTCGTCGCTGGCGAAGTGGAGGATCCTCGGAGGAACCTGCCACGCGCATTGATCGGCGGGACGCTGGCGGTCATTGTGATTTACCTGCTGGCAAACGTCGCCTATCTGGCGGTGCTGCCGATCGAGCAGATACGCGTTTCCAAGTTGGTCGCAGCCGACGTGGCGCAACGGGTCTTGGGGACGCCGGGCACCGTGTTTGTCGCTGCCACGGTTGTCTTATCGACGTTCGGCACGCTGAACGGCTCGCTGCTCACGAGTCCTCGGATCTTTTTTGCAATGGCGGCCGATGGCCTGCTGGTGCGTCGAGTGGCGCGCGTGCATCCGGAGTACGGCACGCCCTATGTCGCCATTCTGCTGTCAGCGGTGCTCGGCATCTGTTTCGTGCTCTTGCGCACGTTCGAGCAACTCGCAGACACATTTGTCACCGCGATCGTGCCCTTCTACGCACTCGGTGTGGCGTCGGTCTTTATGTTGCGGCGCAAAGCGAGTTACAACCCGTCATTCCGCGTCCCGCTGTATCCGTTCGTGCCTGCGTTGTTCGTCCTTGCGACCATCTACTTGCTCGCGAACGCGCTCATCGATCCGACGAGTCAATGGGCGACGGCGGCGGTGCTCGGCGTTGTCGTCTTGGGCATACCGCTCTACTACGTCACTGGTCGCGCGCGGCGTTAGGAGCGACGTGGCCCGGGGACCTCGCGGCCCGCGTCACCTGGATCCACGACTTCGTTATCATTCGCGTCGTTCTTCACAGAGAGAGGCATGCTCCAACTGATCCACGCCGTCCGCAGACTCGCGGCCCTCGGCGTGCTCGGACTCACTGCGCCAGTCGCCGGGCAGACGACCAGTGCGGTGCGTCCGGCCGGTGCTGATACCGGTCACGTCACAGCGGAAGCCGGCGACAGCGCCAGCTCCGTGCACAAACACGGACCGCACCACGTGCATCGGGCACGGTTGCGTCCGCTGTTTACGGATGCGCAACTGGCGGCAATGTGGCCAGTCAAGGGGCCCGAGCCGTTGCCGGGGTCGATCCTGCCGCATACCCGCATCGTCGCGTATTACGGGAACCCGCTGTCAAAGCGTATGGGCATTCTCGGTCAGATCCCGCCGGACTCGATGCTTGCCAGGCTGGCGAAGGAAGTCGAGAGTTATCAGGCGAGCGACAGCGCGACGCCGGTGATTCCGGCGCTCGACTTCATCGTGACCGTGGCGCAAGCCAGCTCGGGTGCGGACGGCAAGTATCGGCTCCGCATGCCGGACACGTTGATTCAACGCGTGGCTGCTTGGGCCGAGCGGGCGCATGCGTTGCTGTTCCTCGACGTGCAGATCGGCCGGAGCACCGTCAGTGATGAAATCGCTCCCATCATGAAGTACCTGCAGCAGCCGACAGTACACCTGGCGCTCGATCCGGAATTCGCGCTCCCTCCTGGCAAGGTGCCCGGACGGGTGATTGGCACGATGGACGCAGCACAGGTCAATCGAGCCATCTCAGCCCTGGCCGAGCTGGTCGACACGTACCACCTACCTCCGAAGATCCTGATCGTACACCGCTTCACGCGTCCAATGCTTCGACGCGCCGACGAGATCCACCTCGACCCGCGAGTTCAGGTGGTCATCGACATGGATGGCTTCGGCCCGGATTGGATGAAGCGGGATTCGTATCGAGCGTACGTCGCGTCCGAGCCCGTTCAGTACACGGGATTCAAGCTGTTCTACAAGAACGACAAGCCGCTCATGACGGCGCACGACGTGCTTGGTCTCTTTCCCTCGCCCGTCTTCGTCATGTTCCAGTAGGGCGGCTCGATCGCGCCGGATCGCCCGACCCGTTCTGGACACATGTTTCGAGTGTCATTACCGTTACACAGTCATTCACATTGCGGAGGAGACATCCCACACATGTTACGTCATCTGTCGGTGCCGTTGCTCGTCGGTGCAGTCGCGGTCGCCGCTTTCGCCTGTTCCAGCGCGACGGCGCCCGCCAACCTCACCGGCCCGTACGTCGGGACCTACACAATGGATAGCGTGACCGCATCAGCACTCGAGTCCGAGTTCAAACCGAACGGCACGCTCGACTCCGCCGACGGGGTGCACGGCACGCTCGTGCTCAAGAGCGATTCTTTCTATATCACGCTCACTGGCACCTTCCCCGGGCGTGACAGCGGGGGGTTCAGCATCAGCAGCTCGAACCAGTGGACGCTCGACGGCACGTTGTTCAGCGGCACTGGGACCGGTGCGCTGGTCGGCAATCAACTGCAGATCACGTTGACGGGAGGAGCAGCGCTCGGGAATCTGTACGGGCTGTTTACGAAGCAGCAGTAGGGTATGCGGGTCGGTCGTTGCTGTGGGTGGGCTCCCAGTCGATGGGCGAGGGAGGTGCGGCGCCTGCGCCGTGTGAGTGCGGTGCTCGGGGGAGTGGTCGCGTCGCTGGTCGCTCTCGACCGGTCAAGACTCGACGCGCAGATCCCCTCGGGGACGGTCGAGGGCCGCGTAATCGACAGCGCGAGCGGCGCGCCGATCCCGGGCGCGAATGTGCTTGTTCCCGGGTCCTTCTGGCGGACGACCACCAACGACCGCGGTGTCTACCATCTCCGCGGTGTTGTTCCCGGCCACTACACCGTTCGCATCGCCGTCATCGGATTTGAAAGCGTCACGGTGCCCGTTGACGTTCATGCCGACAGCACGAGCCACGCCGATGTTGGGCTGCGGAAGGCGGTCGTCGAGCTCGCGGAAGTCGCGGTCACGGCCGGGGCCGGAGCCGAGAAGCCGGGGGACACGCCCGCGAGCGAGGCCGTCATCTCGCGCAACGAGATCCTCAATCGCGACGTCCTGACGGTCGACCAGGCACTCGCCTACGTGCCTGGCGTCATCCTGAACAACACCGATATCGACATTCGGGGCTCGACGGGCATCGCCGGCGGGAACGGGAGCCGGGTGATGGTGATGCTCGATGGCCACCCGGTGCTGTCTGGCGACGGCGAATCCGTGGATTTCAGCGAGCTCCCGCTGCTCGACGTCGACCGCATCGAAGTGGTGAAGGGTGGCTATTCCGCGCTCTACGGGAGCAACGCCCTCGGCGGGGTCGTCAACGTGATGACCACGCCGCTGGATCAGTCCTCGACGGCGATTGGACTCCATTACGGAAACTACGACGTGCCAGGGCAATACCGCTTTACGGATCACTCCCTTGGCTACGAGGGCATCGAGCTCGAACGCTCACAACGTATCAGCGACAATGTCGGCGCGCGCCTGTTTCTCGATCGAGAGTCCAACGCCGGCTACGAGCAGGATAATGGATCGAATCGCTGGCTCACCTACACCAAATTGGTGTTCAATCCGGATGGCCAGCACCCGGGCTCGTTCTACGGCATCTACAAGTGGGAAAACGACGGCAATTTCCTGGGCTGGGAGGATCCGAACCACCCGTATCAGGTGCCGCCGAGCGAGGCCAACGATCACTCGATCGCCGCGCGCGTAAGCCTGGGTGCGACGCTGACACCGCTCGCGCGAGGGACGCAGCACGTCGACGTGAATCCGTACTTTGACTACAACCTCGATCGCGACAGCTTCCCGAGCGACACGATCAATCCCAACAAGTATCACCGCTCCTCGCGGCTCGGGACGCGGCTGATCTGGTCGCTCCTCGCAGGATCGCGTCAGGCACTAACAGTCGGCACCAATGTCGCCGGGACGCTGGTCCAGAGCGATGAGCTGGCCAATCATACCCTCACCAATGCCGGCGTCTACGCGCAGGATCAGATAGCGATCGCGCCGCGCGTCTCCGGGATCGCCGGGGTGCGGTACGACTGGCATGATGTCGCCGGTGGCGAGTCCGAAGGGAGCGTAAGCCCCAAAGTCGGTGTCGTCTACAAGCCGACGTCCGACCTGAGCACTCGGATCTCCGTCGGCCACGGGTACCGGGCGCCCAGCATCATCGAGCAATACACAACCGCCTACGAGGACGGCTTCAACGTCGTGGCCAACCCTTCCTTGCATGGCGAGTCGTCGTGGTCAGAGGAGATCGGGGCAACCGATCGCTTCACGCGCTGGCTCTGGACGGACGTCGCGCTCTATCAGACCGACTACTGGGGACTGATCGGCCCTCAGTTGATCGGGAACAACGACGTCGACTTTCAAAACGTCACGCGAGCCCGCATTCGCGGCATCGACGCGTCGACTCGTGCGACGGCGATTCCCAACGTCATCGCGACGGAGATCAACTACACCTACCTGGACCCGCAGGACATCGTCAATCACCAGTGGCTGCCCTACCGATCCAGGCACAACCTGACCGGATCGCTGGATCTCGTGGGGGGACTCTGCGGGATCGACCTGCACTATCGCAGCCGCATCGAACAGGTGTTGATCTACGCCGGCGACCCCCGCAGTGACATCACCGTGTTCGATGTCCGCGCCGGCTATCGCGTCTTCGGCACGCTGCTCCAGCTCAAGGTCATCAACCTCTTTCAGGACCAGTACGTCAACGTCGAGGAGCGCATCCCCGGGCAACCGCGGACGGTGTTCTTCTCGGCGCTGAAGTGGTTCTAGGGAACGACTGCGGGTTTGGGGTCTGGGGTCTGGGGTAGCACAACAACACAGAAGGCCAGTCGCGCTGCGCATTGACTGGCCCTCGCGGTTTGTTCACCCCAACCCCCCAACCCCGAACCCGCTCCTTTGTCCCTAAAACACATGCACATTCACATACTTGTTCGGATGCTTCCGCAGGTCCGCGGCGAGCGAGTCGAACTGGCTCAGCACGCGATGGAGGTCGAGGGCGAATGTGGAGTCGTTGAGCAGCTTGCCAATGCTGCCGCCACCGCTGTCGACCTTCACCAGGATCCCATCGAGGTGATCGGTCGCCCGTTCGAGGTTGCTGCTCAGGGCGGACATGTTCGCGGTCGTCGCCTTGAGGTTCTTCACGGCCGAATCGACGGACGCGGAGTCGATGGCGCTCGTCGTCCGGTTCAGGGCGTGCATCGTCTGCGCCAGCTGGGTCGATTCGTCGGATGCGATCTTGGAGAGTTGGGTGACGAGCGAGTTGGCGCCTTCGAGCGTCTTGCGCAGATCGGCGATCCCTCCGCCCTGGACGAGCTCCACTTGCACGGCGCGGGCGACATCCTGCAGGTGGCCACTCGCCGAGTCCGCGCGCGCCATGAGCTCCTGGATACCGGGCGGCGCTTTTCCTGCCGGGACGGTGTCGCCGGGCGCGAAGTATGACAATGAAGGCCGCGCCCGGAGCGCGACCTCGGCGTCGCCGAAGATGCCGTTCGGTTCCACGATCGCTGTCGTGCCCTCGGGCACCTTGAAGTGCTTCCCGACTCGCAACGTCACGATCAGCGTGCCGTCCTGCAGGAGATCGACATCGCCGACAAACCCGACGTTCGCGCCGGCCAGCAACACCGGTTGTCCCTGTCTGATCCCGGCACCCCACGGCAGACGGACGTACAGCGGGTAGCCGGACTGGAGGCCGCCGCGCGCGAGGTAGATCGTTCCGACGAACAACGCGATGACGGCGAGGCTCAGCACGACGCCGACAAGCACAGTGTCGCGAGTTTTCATGCCTGGAGGTAAGGGGCCAAGACGGCGGCCGTGAGCGCGTCGAGCACGAGGATCCAGATGGACGAGATCACGACGGCCTTCGCGGTCGATTGCCCGACCCCTTCGGCGCCAGCTCCCGTATAGTACCCCTCGTAGCTGCAGAGGAAGGAAATCGCTCCACCAAACATGATCGCTTTGAGCAGACTGTAAAAGACCTGGAACGACTTGTAGCCCAGGCGCAGACCATCGCGGAACTCGAACGTGTGTACGCCTGTGGCGAACACCGACGTGAGGTAGGCGAAGCAGATCCCGATTCGCATCCGCGTAGATGGTCAGTACCGGTAACATGATCAGACCGGCGATGATCCGGGGAACGACGAGATACGCAACCGGGTCGTACGCGAGTGTCTCGAGAGCGTCGATCTGCTCGGTGACCCGCATGGTCCCGATTTCCGCTGTCATCTGCGCGCCGACGCGTCCGGCGAGGACCAGTCCGGTGAGCAGCGGCCCCAGCTCGAGGATCACCATCTGCCGCGCAATCAACCCGACGACTGAGAGCTGGATCCCAGCGAAGAGCTGGTACCGCGTCTGGAGCGCGATGACACTGCCGATGAAGGCCGCGACGAGGGACGCCAACGGCAACGAGTCGACGCCGATCGCTCGCATCTGCTTGAGGGTTTCAGGCAGGTACGTCTTGGGCTCGGCCAGCGCCCGCAGGATCTCGCGCGCGAAGTACCCGCGGCTCCCGACGCCCTCGAAGACGCCGAGGATCGCGGTGGCCGCGCGCTCCCACGCGGTCGTCAGGATATTGGTTCGCTGTGGAGGATCGGTGGCGTCCCCGCGCGCGCCACCGGGCAGCGCTGATGAGGTCACGTGCGGACGCGAGTCAGCAGATACACGCCCGCAATCGTGAAGATCACGTTCGGAATCCAGGCCGCGAGATATGGCGGAATGAGTCCCTTGGCTCCGACGGCCTTGGTGAGCTGGATCATCATCAGGAACAGCACTGTGGTCGCCAGGCTGATCGCGATCCCGAAGGCTGCTCCGCCGCGTTGCGTGCTGGTGGCCAGCGGTGCACCGAACAGCGCAATGATGATGCACGTCACCGGCACGGCGATCTTCTGCGCGAGCTCGACTTTGAGCTCGTCCGCGTTGCCGCCCGATCGCTCCAGGGCACCGATGAAGCGGCGCAACTCACCGAATCGCATGTCTTCCGGGTTCTTGGGTGCCGCCATCAGCTCCGGCGGGGCCTCACGCAGGTGGTTGTCGTGGGCGGAATCGAATTGTAGCGTCAAGTCGTCCACGCTGTCCGGCACGACATGCAACACGCCCTGGACGAGCGTCCAGCCATGGCCGGCGTGCCAGTTGGCGTTCTGCGCCGACAGGATGTAGGTCGGATACGCGGGCCCAACGCCGTGGCGCTCGATCTCGACCGAATTCATCGAGCCGTGCCCCGCGTCCAGCCCTCCGACTTTGTAGACCCGCCCTTCCTCGGCGGCATACGCGAAGTTGTACCGCTGGTTCCCGCCGCGGAACTGTTGCTCCTCGAGAATCTCATCGTGCTTGGCGTTCGTCACCGGCGCCAACTCTCCGATGCCCAGACCCAAAACGGCGGCCAGACAGGCCGCGAAGAACACCGGCGCAGTCCATCGGTAGAAGCTGATGCCCGATGCTTTGGCGGCGGTGATCTCCGAGTGGCGAGTAAAGGCGCCGATGGAGAACACCGTTGCGAAGAGCACGGCGGCGGGGAGCACCAAAAACATGGAGCCCGGTACCCAGTACAGGTAACTCAGGGCGATCCGCGGCGCCGGGATGTTACGCTGGAGATACGTCTCGAGGTGGTCGGTCAGGTCGATCACGATGACCAGCACCGGAAACCCAATGGCGGTCGTGACGAAGATCTTGACCCACTCGAGGAATACGTAGGCGTCGAGCGGGCCCACGGTCATGCGCTTGCGGGCGCTCGTCGACCGTGTCCGGGCACGTTCGGCGCGCTCGGGTGCCGATGGCGGTACCGCCACGAGGGCGCGCTCCTCGATGGCCGTCACGATGCGCGCTCCGCGGGTAGTGGACCCGGTCGCGCCCCGATCCGAACGTTCGACCACCATGCTTTGATCGCGTCCTTCAGTTCGCCGAGCTCGCCGCCGCGCGACGTGGCTCCGGCGCGGCCGACCCGCGCGAGCAATGCCACTCCGGCGGCCAGGAAGATCACATTGGATGCCCACATCGCCCAGAAAGGCGAGACCGTGCCGTTCTGCGCCAGCGGCTCGCCGGCGATGAGCCCGACATAGTAGAGGCCGAACACGGCGAAGCTCACGCCGATGACCAGGCCGACGCCGCCTCGGGGAAAGCGAAGCGCGACGGGCGCGCCGAGTAACACGAAGATCGCGCACGCCACCGAGATGGCGAACTTCTTTTGGATTTCCACATCGTACGTGGCGTTGGTCCGACGATTGTCCTCGATCCGCGCGCGATCGGCATCGAAACTTGCGCTCAGCGTATTGAGCGTCGCGACGGCGCTGATCGGGATCACTTGCGAAATCGTCGTCGGTTTTGGTGGCGGACCGATCGCCGACGGGACGTTGGCTGGCAACAGCGGCTTAGCGGCAGCGCCAACCGCAGGCAGGCCAGCCGACGGCGCCCCAGATGATGGCAAGCCCGCGGAAGGCGGCAGGCCCGCGGAAGGCGGCAGGCCCGCGGAAGGCGGCAAACCGGCCGACGGCCCAGCTCCGGCGCCACCCGCGGGAGGTGGCCCGGGGTTCGCGAACGGTGCTACGGCGGCAGGGCCACCCAGGCTCGCGCCCCCCAGCGTGGTGTCGGCGCGACTCGCCCGAGTCACTCTGGCGAGGAGGTCGCAATACAAGCGTCCGACGCTCGGTTTGGGCCGGAAGGGGTTGGTCGGCGCGCCTGGTGGCGCCGGCGGCGTCGCGCTCGTACCCGTCGCCGCAATCCGCGCGGCGTTGACGAACTGAAAGCGAATCTGTTGGCGTGCCTCGGCGTCGGCACGCTCGGCGTCGGCGACGACCTGCTGCATCTCGCACACCGACATCTCGCGCTCGCTCTTGTAGGTATCGTTGGTGGACCGGGTGAGCGTGTTGCCGACGCCCCGGACTCGTACGTGATTCACGATATAATAGATGCGCTGCAGCTCCGCGGGGTTCGCCTTCTGCACGTCCTGAATGACCCCGTGGAAGAGGTTGAGCTTCAGATCGCCGTCGGCCGTCAGCCCCATGGTGCCGCTGTCCGCGTAGATGGTCCGACGCCTCGACGCATCGCCCAGGTCGTAGATCACGACCTCCCGCATGCGGTCGGTGGCCTCATCGAGTTGACCCGCACGCAGATAGAGCTTGCCCGGCGAGACTTCGTTGATCACCTGGGCATGGAGGGCGAATGTCGGCTTTTTGCGGGCGATGTCTTCCATGAGCGTCCGCAGCTGGTGATTCGACCGGGGCAACACCTGGTCGTTGAAGGCGATCATGAACAGCGACAGGCCGGCGGCCGCAATGAGCGTCGGGATGAGGAGGCGGCTCAGCGAGACGCCGCTCGCCTTCATCGCGGTGATCTCGTTTTCCGCCGCAAGCCGGCTGAAGGCGTACAGAACGGCTACGAGCACGGCCATTGGCAACGTCATGGCGAACGTGAACGGCACCGACAGCCCGACGAACTCGCCGATCACGCTCCACGGCAACCCCTTCCCGACGAGGTTGCCGATGTTCTTTGCGATATAGTTCAGTAGCAGAAGCGACGTGAGCGCCGTCAGGGAAAAGAGCAGCGGGCCCAAGTGCTCTCGGAGCGCGTATTTGCTGAGTATCTTCACGGTTTGAAATTCCGCCCTGTCAATCGTCAAATTCAAGGCCGAAGGGCTCGCAGGGCGGGTAACAGAAGGGGCGCCATCGGCGTCCTCGACCGGACCGCCAGCGGCAACGGCAGACTGGTCGCACCCATTCACCCGCCTGTGAAATTGTCAGTTTTCGTCGCGTGCGCTGTCCTGTCCCTCTGGGGCTGTCAGCGTAGCATCCAACCCCGCACAGCGTTCGACGGCGAGGCCGCGATGGGCTACGCCAGGACGCTGCTCGCATTTGGGCCACGCGTCCCCGGAACGCCAGGGGCCCAGCACGGCGGCGACTGGATCAACGCCCAGATGCGACTGCGGGCCGACACGGTCATGGTTCAAAGCTGGAACTACACCACCACCAACGGGACGGTCCTGCCGCTCCGCAACATTCTTGCGCGCTTCCGGCCGACGGCGACCGATCGCGTGCTCTACGTGACGCATTGGGACACGCGTCCAATCTCGGACGAAGCCCGCGATTCGGCGCAACGGCAGATCCCCGTACCGGGTGCGAACGATGGCGCCTCGGGCGTGGCGCTGTTTATGGCGCTCGGGGACGTGCTCAAGAAGACACCGCCGACCGTCGGCGTCGATCTGCTGTTCGTGGACGGCGAGGATTACGGCGACTTCGCGACGATGCATGATGTGTTGCTCGGATCGACGTACTTCGCGACGCACCTGCCCGAACCGGGCTACCGCCCACTGTATGGGATCCTGTGGGACATGATCGGCGACCGCGACCTGGACATCTATGAAGAGGTCAACTCCGTGCATTTCGCCCCGGAGGTCGTGCAGCGGGTGTGGACACAGGCCGCCGACCTCGGGTACGGCCGGTACTTTCTGTCGCAGACGAAATACACGGTGACCGATGACCATCTCCCGCTGCTCAAGGCGGGCCTCCGCGTGATCGACGTCATCGATCTCGACTACCCGCCCCACCACACGCCGGAAGACACGATCGACAAGATCTCCGCCCGGTCGCTCCAGGTCGTGGGCGACGTCGCCACCGCGCTCGTGACCATGTAGCTACCCGAAAGCGCCCCGAAGCACAGCGGGCCCAGCGGTGACGAAACTTTCGCTGGGCGCGTCCTCCACACGTGCCGCCTTCCCCAGTGCCGACCGCCACTCCGCGGGCGGCTTGGATCATCCTGCGAGCCGTGCCGTGGCCCCACCGCTGACAGCGACCCTGACGTTCGATCGCCTCGGAGATGCGCTGGTCCGGGACGGCCAGATCACGCGTGAGCAGCTTGCGACAGCCCAGCGCGAGCAGAAGCAGAACGGCGGCACCGTCAACTACCACCTCGTCAAGCTCGGCTACGTTCAGGAAGTCGAGATGACGAAGATGCTGGCCCGGCAATACCGAATGCCGGCGGTTGACCTGTCGAAGTTCGAGGTCGACGCGAAGATCCTCAAGCTGATCCCGACGGATCTCGCCACGAAGAGCCTCGTGCTGCCGCTCAAGCGCGACGGCCGGACGCTCACGGTCGCCATTGCGGACCCGACGAATCTGGGCGTCATCGAAGATCTCAAGTTCATCACGCGGTACGACATTTATCCCGTGCTCGCGGGTGAGTTCACGCTCCGCAACACGATCGAGCGCCACTATGAGGCGTCCGACAGCGCGATGCAAACGCTGCTCGACGAGATCGAAGAGGCTGAAGGCGATCTCGAAGTGCTGGAGGACAAGGACGATGAACCGACCGCCGCAGCACTTGCGGCGGCGGTCGATGACGCGCCCGTGGTCAAACTCATCAACGGCATCTTGAGTGACGCGGTACGCCGCGGCGCCTCCGACATCCACTTCGAGTGCTTCGAGCACGAGCTGCGGGTCCGGTACCGCGTGGACGGCGCCCTGCAGGAGGTCATGAAGCCGCCGCTCAAGATGAAGCCGGCGCTCATCTCCCGCTTCAAGATCATGTCTCAGCTCAACATCGCCGAACGTCGCGTCCCGCAGGATGGGCGCATCAAGCTGAAGATGGGGAGGCGCGTGATCGATTATCGCGTCTCCACCTTGCCGACGCTGTTCGGTGAGAAGGTGGTCCTCCGGATCCTGGACAAGGGGAACCTCACTCTCGATCTCGAGAAGTTCGGCATCGAGCCCCGCGCCGAACGGGAGCTCATGGAGGCGATTTCGAACCCATACGGGATGGTCCTCGTGACGGGTCCCACGGGATCGGGCAAGACGACGACGCTGTATTCGGCGCTGTCGAAGATCAACAACATCGATGTGAACATCATGACGGCTGAGGATCCTGTCGAGTACAATCTCTTCGGGATCAACCAGGTGCTGGTCCGCAACGATATCGGCATGACGTTCGCGGCCGCCCTCAAGGCGTTCCTCCGTCAGGACCCGAACATCATCATGGTCGGCGAGATCCGCGATCTCGAGACCGGCGGCATCGCCATCAAGGCGGCGCTCACGGGGCACCTCGTGCTGTCGACGTTGCACACCAACTCGGCACCGGAGACTGTCACGCGGTTGCTCGACATGGGACTCGAGCCCTTCAACGTCGCGAGCGCCCTCAATCTCGTACTGGCGCAGCGACTGGTGCGCCGGGTCTGCAAGAACTGCAAGACGCAATACCAGCCGGACGACGCCGACTTCGCCGGCATGAAGGTCAAGGCGTCGACGACGCTCCGCGAGATGCGATTCACCGATGAGGCGCTGCAGGATGCCAAAGGCCGCGCGACGCCGGAAGCCGCACCGTTTCTCGAGCGTCTCTCGCTCGACACGACCGTGGGCGAGCTCCCGTACTTCAAGGGCGGCGGATGCAACGAGTGCGCCGGCACTGGACTCAAGGGCCGCCAGGGCCTCTACGAAGTGATGTTCCTGACTCCCCACCTGCGCAAGCTGATTCTCCAGAACGTCGGCGCCGCCGAGATTCGCGACGCGGCGATCGAAGAGGGGATGCTGACGCTGCGCATGGACGGGTGGCTGAAGATCCTGAAAGGTATCACCACGATGGAGCAAGTCGTCCGCGAGACGAGCGTATGACTCCAGAGCTGTCGTCCCCCACGAGCCGCCTGCCATGACTGTCCCTGCCGCTGCGTCACCCGGGCCCGCGCCGGCCCCGGCGCAGCAAAGTGTCAACCTCCGCGCGCTGCTCGAGGAGATGATCGAGCGCGATGCGTCGGACCTCCACATCACGGCCGGCGAGCGGCCGAAGTTGCGGATCGATGGCGACATCACGAACTCGCAGATCGAGTACGTGATGACCCCCAAGGATACGCTCATGCTGGCGTATTCGGTCCTCACGGAAAATCAAAAGAAACGCTTCGAGCTCGACGACGAGCTGGATTTCTCGTTCGGTATTCAGAACCTCGCGCGATTCCGTGGCAACTGCTTCAAGCAGCGTGGCTGCGTCTCGATGGTGATCCGACAGATCCCGTTCTCGGTGAAGACCTTTCAGGACCTCGGCTTGCCCGGGGTGATCGCCAAGCTCGCCGAGAAGCCGCGCGGATTGGTGTTGGTGACCGGACCGACCGGCTCGGGCAAGTCGACGACCCTCGCCGCCATGATCGACAAGATCAACCGGGAACGGAAAGGCCACATCATCACAGTGGAAGATCCGATCGAGTTCATCCACCGGCATCAGGGCTGCATCGTCAATCAGCGCGAGGTCGGGACCGACACCAAGTCCTTCAGCAATGCCCTGAAGTACGCGCTCCGCGAGGATCCCGATGTCATTCTGATCGGCGAAATGCGCGACCTGGATACGATCCAGGCCGCGTTGACGATCGCGGAAACAGGGCACCTGGCCTTCGCGACGCTGCATACCAACTCGGCAGCCGAGGCCGTGAACCGCATCATCGACGTTTTCCCGTCGCACCAACAGTCGCAGGTCCGCGCCCAGCTGGCGTTCGTGCTCGAAGGGATCATCACCCAAACGCTTCTGGCGAAGGCCAAGGGGCGGGGGCGCTCGTTGGCGGCGGAGATCCTCGTTGTCACGCCCGCAATCCGCGCGCTCATCCGGGATGACAAGGTCCACCAGATCTATTCCCTGATGCAGTCCGGAAAGAAATACGGGATGCAGACGCTCAACGACGCCCTGTACAACCTGTACATGGGACGGGAGGTGGAGCTCGACGAGTGCCTCCGTGTCTCCAGCGACCCCAACGAGTTACTGCGCATGGTGGGGCATCTGGCGCCGGAGGACTCCGACGGCAAACCGACGGGGCCTCCTCCGCAACGGGCGCCCGCCGGTGGCAAGCGGTGAGACGGGCAGGCGGGGACGGTCGTCAAGAGCCAGGGTTAGGGGTTAGAGGTCAGGGAACGACAACGGCCGGCTGCAACGGCCGGTTGCGAGCCCGTGGCATATCACTCGGAAAACCATACTATGCCTAGCTTCACCTACACTGCACGAGCCCTGAACGGCGAGCTCAAAACGGCGACGATCGACGCGGCTACCCGCGAGGACGTCGTCGCCCAGCTGCGGCGCCAGCGGTTGACCGTCGTCAAGGTCGACGAGGAAGCGAAGCGCCGAAAGCCGAGCGGTGGCGGCATCAAGATGCGGGACATCGTCATCTTCACGCGGCAGTTCTCGACGATGATCAACTCGGGTCTCCCGCTGGTGCAGGCGCTCGACATTCTCGCCAAGCAGAGCCAGAACAAGGCGCTCCAGGATGTGACGCGCGCCGTGGTATTCGACGTCGAGTCGGGGCACACCGTGGCCGATGCGCTCCGGAAGCATCCGCGGGCCTTCAATGAGCTCTACGTCAACATGGTCGCGGCGGGCGAGGCCGGCGGTATTCTCGACACGATCCTGATGCGTCTCGCGACGTTCATGGAGAAGAACGACGCCCTCGTCCGCAAGGTGAAGGGCGCCATGATCTACCCCTGCGTCATCATGGCGGTCGCCGCGATCGCCTGCAGCGTGTTGCTGATCTTCGTCATCCCCGTGTTCGAGAACATGTTCGGGTCGGTCGGCCTCGCGCTGCCGCTGCCGACCCGCATCGTGATCGGAGTCTCAAAATTCATCCGCGGATACGGCGGGCTCGCGGCGGTCGGTGGCGCGATTGGCGGCGGGTTCGCGGTCAAGAACTACTATGCGACGCCAGTCGGCAAGCTGCAGATCGACCGCCTGCTGCTGAGCCTCCCGGTGCTGGGTGATGTGTTGCGCAAGTCGGCCGTCTCGCGCTTCACCCGCACACTGGGCACGCTCATCAGCTCCGGTGTCAGCATTCTCGATGGTCTCGAGATCACAGCCAAGACCTCCGGCAACCGGGTCATTCAGGACGCGATCATGCAGTCGCGAGCCAGCATCGCCGGCGGTGACACGATTGCCGCGCCGTTGGCCAAGTCCGCCGTGTTTCCGCCAATGGTGATCTCGATGATCGCCGTCGGTGAGTCCACCGGTGGTCTCGACGAAATGCTGGCGAAAATCGCCGACTTCTACGACGAAGAGGTCGACGCAGCGGTCTCCGCGCTCCTCTCCCTGCTCGAGCCGGTCATGATCGTGTTTCTCGGTGTGGTCGTCGGCGGCATGGTGGTCGCCATGTACCTGCCGATCTTCGACATGATCAATGCGGTGAAATAAGGGCTGGACGTTAGACGTTGGACGTTGGAGACAAACCTCGAGGGCCAGCCACGGTGCACCGTAGCTGGCCCTCGAGGTTTGTTAACGTCTAACGTCTAACGTCCAACGTCTACCGTCTAAGTTCGAACACAAACGCCTGCTCCACCAGTTGCCGCACGCGATGCCCATTCACCTCGGCCGGGTAGAACCGCATTCGCGGCAGCGCGGTCTTGACGGCGACGTCGAACAGATCGTTGTCCGTCTCCAGCACGTGCAGGCTTCCGGGCTCGACATGGCCGAGCGTATCCACAACGAACTGCTCGACGACCCGCCCAGAAATGCCGGACTCCTCGAGTATCGGCGGGTAGACTGGCTGGGCTGAGCCAGGCGCGGCTGCGGCGGCCTTCTCCACTTGATTGACAAGGTAGGGCTGATTCGTCGGCGTGCCCGGCGCGCTGTCGCCCGACCCCGTGAGTCCGGTAGCCCGCCGTCTCCAGAAATCGGAGTCGACGACGGACTTCGTGAAGTCGATGTGCGGGAGAGACTCCGGCACCGTCAGGGGGAAATCGGGTCCCGGTCCCTTGACCGGCGGCGGCGGAGCGATCGGATTGGACGGGGGGACGGGCCGCGGTCGCTCGGGTTGGTAGGGCGTCAGCGGCTGAAAGACGTCAGTGATCGGAGGCGGCTTCGTATTCGCTCTCGCGGTCGCGTACACGGCGAACGAGATAATGACGGTGTGCGCCACGACGCTCAGCACAGTGCCGGCACGGTGACGTGGTCGTGTCCCTCTCGACTCGACGAGTGTGGTAAACACTGGCTCCTCCGATTGTTCGGCGAACCGACGGGGCGGCTCATTGCCGTTGCCGCTACCGAAGCCAGTGTACGCAGGCCGGATGGCGCTGCTGTTACCGAAGGATTAGAAGAACGCTCCTCGTCGATTACGGTTTGTTTAAGGAGGGATTACGGTTGGGAAGGGAGCAGAAACATGACTGGCCGCGGGCGGTGATGGGGCACGCGCGTGTGGATCAACGTCCACGCCACCGCTCCAGCGTCCGACGATCCTTCTTGGTGGGACGGCCCTGCTCACGGCCCGACGGGAGCGATCGGAGCTGTAGTGCCAATGCCTCCCGGGCCGTGCGGCTGGCGGGCGTCTCTTCGTACAGTCGTGCCGCGTCGGCGGCCCGCCCCCGGTGTTCGCTCAACACCCGCACCAGCAGGTGTGTTTCAAATGGTGGGTGTCGCACGCTCACCCGATCGCCTACCTGTAGCAGCCGCGCGGGCTTGGCCCGCTCGCCATTTACATCGACCTTGCCGCCACCTACCGCGTCGGCCGCGATCGACCGTGTCTTGAACAAGCGCGCGGCCCAGAGCCATTTGTCCAGTCTGACCCTGCCGAGGTCGCTTTTGCTATCCATTTGTTTGTCCATCATGAACTTGCGTCACGCACCGAGCATGACTGTGGCACTAAGAGATGGTGAACGAGGTACCAAAATGGGCACAAGTCCGTCACGTTGCAGTGGACCCCTGTCGCGGCATGGACTCTTGAGCACGTCGTCCGCTACGAAGCGAATAAACTACTAAACCCGGTACCGCGGCGAGGTCTGCCGACGACGTGCCAGGGCTGAGCCCTATTGATTTCTTGATGTCATGATTGCCACGGCTCCTATTGAGCAACGGCTCTTTCCCGCGGCGAACCCGTCCGCACCGTTCGATCTCGCTGACGCTGATCTGCCTCCCCACGTCCGGCCGCTGGCGGAGCTCGGCGTACTCGATATCACGAAGTGGTTTGGCGAGACGAGCGGCGGCGTCAAGACATATCTCCTCCAGAAGGCCCGATATGTCGAGCAGCGGTCGACCCTGCGGCAGGTGCTCGTCATTCCCGGCGCCCGCGACTCCATCACGACCGGTGACGGCGTGCGGTGCTACCGCCTCCGCGGCCCGCGAATTCCGACGCAGCATCCCTACCGTTTCATGCTCGCGACGCGGTCGATCCAGCGTATTGTCGAGCACGAACGACCTGACATCATCGAGGTCGGAAGTCCATTCCTCGTGCCGTGGATCACCCGCCGCGCGGCCCGCCGCTTGGACGTGCCGCTAGTGATGTTCTTTCATAGCAACTTCCCGCGGACGATTTGCGCGTTCCCCGAGCGCGCGTCGCGCGTTCGCCAGCACGCCAGCAACGCGCTCTGGCGGTACGTGCGGCGACTCAACCAGGAGTTCGAGGCAACGATTGTCGCCTCGGACTTCATGGCGAACGACCTCCGGGCCCATGGCGCCCAGCGCGTCGTCCAGATCCCGTTGGGCGTGGATCTCGCACACTTTCATCCGCGACGACGCGCGGACGCTGCGCAGACCCGTGAGCTCATCGGACTGCCGCCCAACGCACCTGTCGTCGGATTCGTCGGGCGATTCGCGCGTGAGAAGGAAGTCGACATCCTTGTCGAGGCGTGGGAGATGATCGAGCAGCGGACCGACGCATACCTGGCGTTGGTCGGAGACGGTCCCGCCCGGCGTCGGCTCCGCGCGCACAGCCGAGGTTCGCGGGTCATCTCGGATCCCCTATCAAAACGATCGCGAACAGCTCGCGAATGTGCTCGCGGCGCTCGACATCTTCGTTTCGCCCGGATCGATCGAGACGTTCGGGCTCTCGGCACTCGAGGCCGCCGCATCGGGGACGCCTGTCATCTCGGCGAACCGGGGCGGCGTGTCCGAGCAGATCCGTCAATCAGGCGGCGGGGCCCTTTTTGCCTCCGGCGACGCCGGCGCGCTGGCTGAAGTCGCGGTCCGCATGCTGCAGACGCCGAGTGATTGGTCGCGGCTGGGTGCACTGGGACGCGCTTATGCGGAACGTGAGCACTCCTGGAGCCGCGTCTTCGATCGGATCTTTGACGTCTACCGCCGCGTCGTCGCGTAGTCCGCGACCGGCCGGCGCGGGCGGGGCGCCCCGGCGCGCTCTGCTCGTTTCCATTCATGACGTCGCTCCACCGCTCGAACGCCGCGTACGCGAGCTCTGGGCGCTCTGCCAAGCTCGGGGGATCACCCCAGCGCTGCTCGTCGTACCCAACTGGCACGGGGATGCGCCGCTCGAGACGGCGCCCGCCTTCGTGCGCTGGGTAAGCGAGTGCGCCCACCGGGGCGCCGAGGTGTTTCTGCATGGCGAGCGCCATGACGAGTATGGACTCGCACGCGGGTGGCGCGATGCATGGCGCGCGTGGGGTCGCACGGCACGCGAAGGCGAGTTCCTGACGCTGGACGAACCCCGGGCCACCGAGCGGATCGAGCGCGGTCTCGGGTGTCTGCGCAGCCTCGGCCTCGAGCCGATCGGGTTCGTGCCGCCGGCGTGGCTCGCGCACCCGGCCTGCTGGCGCGCTGTGGGACGCGCCGGGCTGCGATTCAGCGAGGATGCGCAATCCGTGCGCATCCACGCGGGCGATCACCTGACGGAGATCCGGTCGCCGGTCGTGCGCTGGAGCAGTCGGACCGCGCTCCGCACACACGGATCCGTGGCAGTGGCCGCGGCCCGTTGGCGAGCACAGCGTCGAGCCCCGTATGTGCGCATCGCGCTGCATCCCGGCGATCTCGCCGACCCGAGAACCGCGCGATCTGTGGCGATCGCGCTCGACCACTGGCTGAGTGACAGGCCCGCGGCGCCATACGCCACCCTGCGCGCCGACGAGTGTGCGTGATATCCGCCTGAGCATCGTGGCCGCGCAGGCCATCTGCGCTGGATTGGTTGCAGTCGACCAACTGTCCAAGACCTGGCGGGTGCAAGCGCTTGCCCGCGGCCTTGGCTATCGGACGGCGTTCGCCCGAGTGTTCGCCTTCAATGTGACAAGCGACGCCTCGGCGTCGTTGACGCCACTCCGCGCCGGCGGCGAGCCCGTTCGGTTTGCGGGCATTCTCTACTGCGGGCTGTCCGTCCCGGACACGCTCGCGTTGATGGGCGTCGAAGGGATGCTGGAGTACACGACCGTCCTCGCGATCGCTGCCTACATCAGCTCGGCCTACCTGGGAGTGTGGTGGGCGATCACGCGCGCCCGTCTCGTGCCGGCCATGCACCGCGCGCTGCCGTGGATCGCGGCGACCGTCGTGGGCGGTCTCGCGCTGTTGGCACTCATGCACCGCATGGCGCCGGAGCGCTTCAGGAGTGTCGGCGGGACATTTCGGACAACCCTCCGCAGCGCCCGGCGGATCAAGCCGTGGACGATTGCCGTGTCGCTCCCGCTCACGGCGCTTCACGTCGTCGCACGCCTCGCGGTGCTCCCGGTGCTCGTGCTGGCGTTACCAGCCGTACCGCACTTGGGCGCGGTGTGGTTCGGGTCGTTTGCTCTGCTGTATGGGCAAATGTTCGTACCCACACCGGCCGGCGCCGGCGCGGTCGATGTCGGCTTCTTGAACGGCGCGTCGGGCTACGTCGGTGCGGATACCACGGAACTTCTCATCGTATGGCGGTTTTACACGACAGTGACCGGCATCATCCTAGGCCTGGTATTCGGCGTGCCCTACTATGGCGATGCGGTGCGACGCTGGCTCTTACGACGCCGAACGGAGCGGGACACATTGCAGCATGACCCACGGCGCTGAGGTGTCGGTGACGAGCGGACGATTCGGGTTGCGCTGTGTGGCACCCGGTTGGATGCCCGGGAACCCATAGTCGCGTGACGAGCAGAGGCGCGGCATCGCTGATCACGCGCGACGTGATCCCCGAAGGGATTGGCCACGGCGATGGAATCCGCCTGGCTGACGCCACTCCACTGCGGCTCGCGCTCTTCACAGATACGTATCCGCCGCAACTGAACGGCGTCTCTCGCACGCTCGAGCGGCTGGTGCGTGCGGTCAACGCGCGCGGTGGCACCGCACGGGTCTACACCACGACTGACCCGGGCATGCAGCCTGGCGAACGGGACGATGGGCTCTGGCGTCGGCCGAGCATTCCGTTCTGGGCGTATCCGCAACTGAGAATCACGGCGCCGATTCTCGGCAGGGCGTACCGAGATCTGGGTCGCTGGCAGCCGACGCTGATCCACGCCGCCACGCCGTTCGGCATGGGCCTCGCCGGCCGGAGCTGTGCGCGCGCCCTTGGTGTGCCACTCGTGACCTCGTATCACACGAGCTTCAACGAGTACGCGAAGTTCTATCATCTCGGTGCGCTCAGCAAACCCGGCTGGGCCTTCATTCGATGGTTCCACAATGGCGGCGAGCGAACGTACGTGCCGACTCGCGCGGTGCTCGAGGAGTTGCGTTCGCTCGGCTTCGAGCGCTTGGCGCTCTGGGGCCGGGGAGTGGAACCGCATCGCTTCAATCCAGACTTTCGGTCGCTGGCCTGGCGGGCTCGCCTCGGTGCGGACGACGACACCGTGGTCGTCGCGTATGTCGGACGGCTTGCGGCCGAGAAGGGTCTGGACACCGCGGTCGCCGCGATGCACCGAGTGTCGGCCGGCCCATTCGGCTCCGCCGTGCGGGGCGGGCGGCGCGTCGTGTTTGCCCTCGCTGGTGATGGCCCCTACGCCGCACATTGTCGGCGTGTCGCGCCGCCGCCTCCAACCACGCAATTCGTGGGGCGTCTCGAAGGGCGTGCGCTCAGCGAGTTCTACGCGTCGGCTGATCTCTTCGTGTTTCCGTCTGCCACCGACACCTTCGGCAACGTGCTCCTCGAAGCCATGGCGTCGGGTGTGCCGGTCATTGGCGCCGACGCCGGCCCCACGCGCGAGATCCTCGCGCACGGCGGTGGCATCACGGTGCCTCGCGGTGATCCAGAGGCGCTCGCCGCAGCCATCGAGACGCTCGCCGCCGATCCCGCAGGGCGCGTTGCGATCGGCGCTGCCGGCGTCGCATACGCCGCTTCACGCTCCTGGGATCGGATATTTGATGATTTGCTGGCCGATTATCGGCGCGTGATCGGATCGCGGGTGAGCAGCTGAACGGCGCGACTCACTCCTCGGGCGCAGCGCGTCGCATGCGCTTCTTCGCCGACAATCTCCGCTTTGCCTCGAATGCGCTGACGTTTCGACGCAGCGGTGGGGCGCGTCGGTCGGCGGCGCGCGCGCACGATGAGTGCGCGCGCCACGACTGAAGCGAGTCGGGCGGCTGCCGCGTCGCGGTTTTGACGTTGACTGCGCGAGTCGGCTGCGACCACGCGCAGATTCCCCTCACCATCGACGCGGCCGCTCAACCGAGCCATCACGTGATCGCGCCGTTCCGGGTCGAGCGCGGTCGTGCGCGCGAGGTTCCAGACGATCTCGACGCGGGTCGCCGACGTATTGACATGTTGACCACCAGGGCCGCCGGAGCGCGTTGCGCGCACGATGAGCTCGCGACCGGGAATCGTCAACGATGCGTTGACGGGCACGTCGTGCATCTAGGCTGACACCGTCGCTGGCGGCTGATGCGGCGTGAGCCCGGTCCGTGACCGCGCGCGATGCACGCGGAGCGCCGCGACCCGGCGCCCGTCGACGGCGATCACCTCGAGCTCGCCCGACGGGAACGCCACGCGATCACCCACGCGAGGGGCGCGACCGAGCTTCGCGAACGCATATCCGCCGATCGTCGTCCAATCTCCCTCGGGGATGGAGAGATCGTGGTCGGATCGCACGTCGATGACTGACAATGTGCCCGCGAGCTCCAGCACGCCATCGGATTCGAGCAATGTGCGGGTCGCCGGGTCATACTCATCCGCGATGTCTCCAATCACCTGCTCGACCAGATCCTCCATCGTCACGATGCCGGCGGTCCCGCCGTACTCGTCGAGCACGATGGCCATCTGCGCTCGCGTGCGACGGAGGTCGTCGAGCACGAGCTCGGCGCGGCGAGTGGCCGGCACGTAGAGTGGCTCGCGAGTGTACCGTTGAATCGAGAAGGGCGTCCCCGGCTGATGGAGCAGCAGGTCCTTGGCGAGGAAAATTCCCACGACGTCGTCGAGGCCCTCACGATAGACCGGGTATCGGGAATACCGTTCGCTGCAGAGCGCGGCACGCACCTCGGTCTCAGTCGCATCGATTGGCAGGGCGACGATCTCGGTCCGCGGACGCATGACGTCGTGAGCGCGCTTGTCGTGGAACTCAAAGACACCACTCAGCATAGAGGCTTCGCGGGCGTCGAGCGAGCCTCCGGCGCGGGCCTGCAGCACGAGAACCCGTAACTCGTCCAGGGTGAGCGACCGGACCCATCGGGCCGCCAGGACCGTCCCGACCGGGTGTAACAGTCGACGGACCACGCGGCCCACCGTGCGACGCAGAGTGGTGACAGCGACGACGATCAGGGCAACAAACCGCGTCGTTGTCCGGCGCGCAATTGACTGAAGCGACTGCAGTTGGGACTTGCGCATAGTGGTGGCGCGCGGAAACCGTTTCGCGCGCAACTCGTCTGAATGATACACCATAATGGCTGACGGCGCGCCCCTCTCGCTCCCTGACCGGCTCGATTCAGTACCGCCCCGTCCGCTAGCGGGGACCGCGGTGCTGCCCCCGGGTCGCCGACTGCAACAGGCGATGCTGGATCCGCGCCGGATCATTCGTTGGGTCTACGTCGGGCGCTTCTCTGTAGCGACGGCCATCTTCCTCGCCGCGCAACTGGTGTGGGCCAGCGCGCCCTCCACCGACACCCGGATTGCGTCGCTCATCTTCGCGGTGACAATGGTCGTGACCGTCATCTCGGCAGCATACACCGAGGTGTACGGTGCGCCACCCCGTCGAACCTTTCTCTACGGTCAGACCGTCTACGACCTCCTGCTCGTCACCGCGGTCGTGCACGTCACTGGCGGTGGTGCGTCGCAGTTCACGCTGTTCTACATCCTCGTCATTGCGACGGCCGCGCTCCTGCTGCCGATGGGCGGCGGGCTACTCATCGCGCTCCTGGGGATCGTGTGTTACTTCGCCGAGGTCTTGTGGTTGAGTGACACCGCTCCCGATCTCGGCGTGTGGTTGCAACTGCTGGTGTTCGCGATGGTTGCGCTCGCCTGTGGCTACATCAGCGCGCGACTGCAGGAAGCCGAGGAAGGGACCGCCGCTGAGTTGGTATTCGTTCGACTCCAGGCCGAAGACATTCTCCGGAACATTCGCAGCGGCATCGTCACGATCGACGAAAACGGGGTGCTCCTGTACGCCAATCCGGCCGCGAGCGCTCTGCTCGGCATCCCCTTCTCCGATCTCATCGGGACGCCGATCCTGAATCGGGTGTTTGAAGTCGCACCCATCGTCGCCCGTGCGCTCCAGCGGGCCGTCACGGACCGACTACGCACGACACGGGCAGAGGACGTCGTGCAGTTCGGCGACCACGCGTTCCCGATCGGCGTCACGACCACGTTCGCTGATGGCGACACCGGCGGCCACGGTCGTACGGCTACCGCCATCTTCCAGGACATCGCAGGCCAGAAGCGCCTGGAGAGTCTGCATCTCCGGGCGGGCCGCCTGGAAGCGATCGCGGAGCTCGGCGCCTCGCTCGCCCACGAGATCAAGAACCCCCTCGCGTCGATTCGCAGCGCCGTCGAGCAACTCACGCGCATGATCGAGCCGACCACCGGTCCGCTCGCGGGGCGCGGCCGCGAGACGGGTGACGCGCCGGCCCGTGGCCGGTCGGCGGGCCTGAACCGCACACGCGGGATGGGTGTCGGGAGACACCAGTCATCGCTGTCGCGCCGACGTCGGGTGAGCGCTTCCGTCGCGGCGCGCGATCCAAAGGAGGAGGCGGCCGCATCGACGGGCGCCGACGACGACACGCGCACGCTTGGAGCGCTGATTGTACGCGAAACGGACCGGCTGTCGCGTCTGCTCAGCGAGTTCCTCGACTTCGCGCGTGTGCGCGTCACCCGGACGTCACCGGTCAACGTGTCGGCGCTGGCCCGCGGCGCGGCGAGCCTGGTCGCGGCCCATCCCAATGTCAAACAGGGCCTGCGGGTGAACTGTGTCACACCGGAGGGCCCAGTCGTCATCGACGGCGATGAGGACCTTCTTCACCGAGCAGTTTTCAATCTCGCGCTCAATGCGGTGCAGGCCGCGCCGCAGGGCGGAGAAGTGTGCATCGAAGTGCAGACCTTGACAGTGGATCAGGTACCGATGGGCGTCAACGACGCGGCGTTCGAGGCGGGCGCGATCGCTCTTCGCGTGTCCGATGACGGGCCGGGCATTCCCCTGGAGATTCGTGATCGGCTGTTCGAGCCATTTGCCACCACGAAGCCGGGCGGGACCGGTCTGGGGTTGTCGGTCGTCTATCGCGCCATCGAAGCGCATCGCGGGTTGGTGCTGGTCGACTCCGGTGGCGACTTCACGGGGACGCGCATCACTGTCCTGATCCCGCTCCGCCGGCCAGACGACACGACCGCGACGGCAGGCAGCGCGGAGGCCGCCGCATGAGCGCCAACGGCCAGCCGACCGTGCTTGTCATCGACGACGAGATGGGCATTCTCGAGTCGCTCCGGATCCTCCTCAAGAACGAGGGATTCAGTCCCACGATCGCCAACGGTGGGAAGCAGGGGCTCGAGCAGATCGAAGAGCTTCGGCCGGATATCATCTTGAGTGATGTCCGGATGCCTTCGGTGAGCGGCGTGCAGGTCCTGAGCGCCGCGCGAGCGCAAGATCCCGACGTGCCGGTCATCCTCATGACGGCGCAAGCGACCCTGCAGTCGGCAATGCAGGCGGTCAACGAAGGGGCGTTCTACTACATCCAAAAGCCGTTCCGCAACGATGAGATGCTCGCCATTCTCCGACGGGCAGCCGAGCATCGAAAACTGCGTGTCGAGAACCGGTCCCTGCGACAGGAGATCACTCGACGGGAACGGACATCGTCCAATCGGCCTGTCGGGAGCAGCAAGTCCTGGCTCGACATCGTCCAGCTCGCGGAGACGGTTGCGCCGACCGAGTCCACCATCCTGATCCAGGGCGAGTCGGGCACCGGGAAAGAGGTCATTGCGAGGTACATCCACCAGTTGTCGCTGCGCACGGATGGTCCGTTTCTCTCCATCAACTGCGGCGCGCTCCCTGAGAGCCTGCTCGAGTCCGAGCTCTTCGGCCACGTGAAGGGCTCGTTCACCGGCGCGGTCAGGGACAAGAGCGGATTGTTCACCGCGGCGGCGGGCGGCACGTTCTTCCTGGACGAAATCGGCGAGACCACACCGGCGACCCAGGTGAAGCTGCTGCGCGTCCTCCAACACCGTGAGGTCATTCCGGTCGGGGCGACAGAAGCCATCCCGATCGACACGCGCCTCGTCGCGGCGACGAATCGTGATCTCGAGGAAGAGATCAAACGGGGCGCGTTCCGCAGCGACCTGTTCTATCGACTCAACGTCATCGCGCTGCACCTGCCGCCGCTGCGCGAGCGACGCGATGACATCCCGCTGCTCGTCGATTTGTTCCTGCACCGGGCGTCGGAAGCTCGGGGCGAGCCGGCGAAGCAGGTCAGCACAGCGGCGCTCGATGTGCTACAGGGCTTCAACTGGCCAGGCAACGTGCGAGAGCTCGAGAATGCCCTCGAGCGCGCGGTGATTCTGACCGCTGGCCCGATCATCGATGTCAACGTGCTACCGGAACGGATCACGGAGCGGCGCGCCGAGCCACTCGTCTCGGAGCGCATGCGGACGAATCCGACGCTCGAGGCAATCGAGCGGGCGTACATTCTGTGGGTTCTCCAGAGCGAGGGCGGGAACAAGACCCGGGCGGCCGACGTGCTGGGTATCGACCCATCGACGCTGTATCGGAAACTGTCGCGGTTTGGGGTCGAGGCGTGACACGTCGGGCGACGCCTACGTCGCCCCTACACGCCGTTCCCCGATCGCGGCTCGGCGTGCCGCGGTCATGGGCGGCCGCTGCGCTCGTCGGCGCCGTGACACTGGCAGTCGCACTGTCGACCGTCAGCCCCTATCTGGTCGGCGCATTTCAGGATGATGCGATCTACGTGATTCTGGGCCGCGCACTCGCGACCGGCGCGGGCTACCGCTATGTGCACCTGCCCGGCGCGCCGCCGGCCGTGCACTACCCTCCCGGCTATCCCGTGTTCTTATCCCTGCTGTGGCGGGTCGCGCCCAACTTTCCCGACAACGTCGTGACCTTCGAGCGCGCCGATGCGGTGCTGCTCGCGGTGGCGGCGGTCCTGGGGTTCGAGTTGGCCAAGCGCCGCGCCGGGCTCTCGACCATGTGGAGTGCCGTCGTCGCACTCGCTGGCACGATCAGCATCCTCCCGCTCGCGTTCGCATCGATGGTGCTGTCCGAATCGCTCTTCCTGGTCGTGTTGCTCGCTGCCCTCCTGGCCGCAGAGGCGATCGCCGCCCGTCCAGCAGAAGATGCGGTTCCGTCTCCCTCCTCCTCTCTCGTCTCTCCTCTCTACGCACGCGCAGCGGCCGTCGGGTTGCTCTGCGGATCCGTCGCGCTCGTCCGCAGTATCGGCATCATGATCGTGCCAGCCGCTCTCGCCGTGTGTGCATGGCGCGGTCGATGGAAATCGGCCGCGGCGCTCGCCCTTGGTGCGGCGGTGGTGCTCGTCCCGTGGCAGGTGTGGGTGTGGTCACACACGCGTGAGCTCGCGCCGATGCTCCAGGGTGAATACGGGCCGTACGCGACGTGGGTGACGGCGGCTCTGCACCGCCGCGGCCTCGGCTTTGCAATGCGCACGGTCACGGGTAATTCGCTGGACGCCGCACAGACACTGGGCGCCATAGTCGCGACACGCTTGCCCAACCCGATTCGGTGGGCAGCGGTCGTGACGTGGTTGGCATTGCTGGCTGCTGGGATGGGATGGCTGGTCCGGCGGACGACCGTAACAGTGATCTTTTGCCTACTGTACGTCGGGGCCGTTTTGCTGTGGCCGTTTCCTCCTCACCGGTTCATCTCAGCCATCTGGCTCCTTATCATGATGGCACTGGTAGCAGGTGTCGTGGCGGTCGCGCAGTGGCGGCCGGAGCTCCCGCTCAGCCGCTGTATGCGCACGGTCGCCCTGGCGCTCGTCGTCTTGCTCGGTGTGGGCACCCTGAGATACAACATCATTGGATACCGACACGGTTGGTGGGGACTGATGCGGGAGAGTCTGACGACACGCGTGGCACGACCGCTCGACTGGCTGGTGGCGCATCCGGCCCTCCCGGGGCCGACGATGAGCTCGGTCGAACCGTCTCTGTACCTCTATGCTCACCGGTCAGGCCTGCCGTGTAGCCCGTTCACCGCCGACGATTACGTGTACCCGCGGGACACCGCGCAAGACCGCGCCACGCTGGCTGCCGCGTTGCGCCGCCACCGCGTGGGATCCATCATCGCGACCGATCCCGTGTGCGCCCTCGCGGCGTCTCGCTTGGCGGCCGAGCCGGCGCCGTTGCTCACGGCGGTCGACACATCTGCCGCCGGCCTGGCCGTTTTCGTTCGTACATCACAATGACCGACATACGCCAACCATCGACACCGACCGCCGGCGAGCCGACGATAGACGTCCGCGCGCCACTGGCGCACCGTGACTCCGGGGGCCGCATGCCGCGGCTTCGCGGGCGCACTCCACTCGCTCGTGACGAGCTCCGATTGTCCGTGCTCATCCCGGTGTACAATGAGCGCCAAACCATCGGGCTGATTCTCGATCAGGTCCACGCGGTGCCGGTGGCCAAGGAAGTGATTTGCGTCAACGATCACTCGACCGACGGGACAGCGGAGATCCTGGATCGTCTTGCCGCGGCCGGCAAGATCGACCGCCTCATCCATCACCCGGCAAACCGGGGGAAGGGAGCGGCCATCCGAACCGCACTCGCGGCCAGTACCGGCAATGTCGTTATCGTGCAGGACGCGGACCTGGAGTACGACCCCGCAGACTGGCCCGCTTTGCTCGAGCCGATCATCGAAGGCCAAGCTGATGCGGTGTTTGGCTCCCGATTCCTCGGCGGTCCGCATCGCGTGCTGTACTTCTGGCACTCGATCGGGAATGGGGTGCTCACGATGTTCAGCAACATGTTTACGAACCTGAACCTGACCGACATGGAGACGTGTTACAAAGCGGTTCGCGGCGAAATTGCGCGCGGACTGGCTCTCACGTCGGATCGCTTCGGGTTCGAACCGGAGATCACGGCCCGGTTGGCCCGATCCGGCGCCCGCATCTTCGAGGTGCCCATCAGCTATTCGGGTCGCACCTACGCCGAGGGCAAGAAGATCGGTTGGCGGGACGGCCTCGCGGCCGTCTGGCACATCGTGAAGTTCAACGTGTTCGACTGACGGGTGGCGTGACCTGCGTTGGGTGGCGCAGGGCGCCACCCAACGTGTTTCGCGGGCCTCGCGACACGCGTCCCGATCGTGTGATCGCGAACGACCAGCCGACTGGCGGTAGGGAGGATCGCGGGGGCACTATACCCTCTGCGGACCGGTGCGCCGCGGCGTGGCACCTCCGAGGGGCGGGGTCGATTGTCATACTTGCGGCCATCGCTGCCGCAGGCGTCTTCGCCAACGCCTATACCGGCGATGATCACTGGATCATCGAGCACAACGCGCGGCTACATGATCTCTCGCACGCTTGGCGGCTCTTGGGCCAGTCCTACTGGCCACCAGAGAATGGTGTCGGCGACTATCGCCCGGTCACGATGCTCGGCTTCGCGCTCGAGTGGGCGATTGGTCACGGCGCGCCGTGGGCGGTGCATGCGGGTGGCCTCGTGCTCTACGTGTGTGTCGCGCTCGCGTTCTGGCGGTTGGCCACGCGCGTCCTCGATCGACATGTCGCATGGGCGGCGGCCGCGCTCTTCGCTGTGCATCCCGTCCACGCCGATGTAACGGCGAACGGGGTCGGGCAGGCGGAGCTGTGGACCGCGTTGTGGGTGATCGTAGGCGTGACCTGGTATCTCGACTGGCGTCGCGGGCCGGCGCCAACCACGTGGTCGGCGCGTCGACTCGGCGCGTTGGCCGGCGTCTACCTCTTGCCTGCGCATCGAAGGAGCACGGCGTGGTATTCCCGCTCCTGCTCGCGGCGGCCGAAGTCACCATCATTTCGCGAAACCAGGACCGCGCGTCCCCGGCCCTGACGTGGGTGCACTTGCTCCGACCGGCCGCCACTCTCGGGCTGACGGGCGCGGGTTATATCGTCATGCGGTGGATCGTGACCGGATCGTTGCGCGGGGATTCACCCACGTTCGTCCTGGCGCACGCGCCGTTCGCAATGCGGCTGTGCACGATGCTGGGAGCCCTGCCGACGATTCTCTCGCTCCTCGTCTGGCCAGCGCACCAGGCGGTCGAGTACATGCCACAGGCCCTCGCCGTACATCACAGCTTCGATATCGCACTCCTCTGGCCCGCAGCGCTCCTCGCATCACTGATCAGCGCTGCGGTCGCTGCCCGCCGAAGCGCGCCCGTCGTGACGTTTGGTATCATGTGGACCGCGCTCACTCGACTGCCTGCAAGCAACATCCTCATGCCGACGGGGATCGTGCTCGCGCCTCGAGTGCTGTTCCTCCCGAGCGTGGGAGCCGTTCTCGCTGCGGGAGGCGTCATCGCATGGCTTGCCGGTCGGTTGACCCGCGTTCGCTGGGGCGTACCGCTGTGGCGAGCGGTTACGGCTACCGGTCTCCCGCTACTCCTGGTCCTGGGTGTCTGGGCGAGCGAATCGCGCGTTCGCGTGTGGCGGGATGACCTGACACTCGTGTCGCGAACAGCGGTCGACGCGCCGCGAAGCTACCTGGCACGTTACCAATGGGGGCGGGCCCTGTTTCAGCTGGGGCGTTCAGCCGAGGGCGAGCGGGAGATGCGCGCGGCGATCGCTTTGTTTCCCGGCGATCCACGCCCCTACATCGACCTGGCATTCTGCGTACAGTCGAGCAAGGATATGCGCTCCGGCGATGGTCCTGTATCGGCAAGCGCTCGCAGTTTTGGCTTCGCGGCCCGATGCACACGCCGGACTCGCAGAGTGTCTCGCCCGCACCGGTGACTCCGGCGGTGCAAGATCGCAGGCCCGAATCGCGCTAGCGTATGGTGTCGATCGTGCAGCGATGCGCGCGATCGTCGCGGCGGCCGATAGCTCGGATCGAGCGACAACGCGGTAGGCGCCCCGCGCCGTGCCGCGGCGGCGCGCTCACGCGTCCGGTACTGGGATGAGCTCTGATATGGAGGGGCAGCACCGGCCCACCGCGACGCGCAAGGCCGGGCTGCTGACACGGCGCGTCGATGTCCGTGCCGGCGCCACAATCGCGCTGCTCGCGACGATGTCGGCGGCGACCAGCGTGGCCAATGGGTTTGCGTACGACGACCGGCTGCTGATCCTCAACAATCCACGAGTCCATCATCTGGCGCGCATCGCGCGGCTGTGGGCTCAGACGTACTGGCCGCCGTGGATGGGAGCCGGATTGTACCGTCCGTTGACGATGTCGGCGTTCGTCATGGAGTGGTCGATCGGTCGCGGCGCGCCGTGGGTGTTTCACGCCACGAACCTGGCGCTGTACATCGCGGTATGTGCCCTGGTCTACAGTTTGGCGAAGCTCGTGCTGCCACCCGCCGGAGCATGGGTCGCGGCCGCGCTCTTCGCCGTCCACCCGGTCCACGTCGAAGCCGTGGGGAATGTCGTCGGGCAGTCGGAGTTGTGGGCGGCGTGCGGCGTCCTCGCCGCTGTCGTCGCGTTCGTCCGGTGGCGTCGGTCCGCGATGGCCCGCTGGCCTTCGGCGACGCACGTGGGGCCGGCAGGTATTGCGGAGCCTGAATCACATGGGCGAAGGGTGGCAACGGACCTGAGCCACCAGCTCGGCGCCGAGAATCTGGGCGGAGTGCGCCACCAGATCGTCCTCGTCGCCCTCGTCCTCGGCGCGTGTCTCGCCAAAGAACATGCGGTGGTCACGCCGGCCTTGCTGGTGCTCGCAGAAGTCCTGCTGGTCGAGGACCCGCGCCCGTGGCGCGAACGGTGGCGTGCGCTCAGGCCGTTCGCGCTATTGCTCGGCTTCGCCGTGCTGGCGTATGTCGTCGCCCGTGCGCATGTCATCGGGAATTGGGCGGGCGATCGTCCGAACGTCGTGCTCGAACATTCTGTCTCCAGCGGCACGTCGCTGGACAATGCTCGGTCTCGTGAGCGACTGGATACGGCTGTTGGTCTGGCCCGCGCGCCTGGTCGTCGAATACGCGCCCCGCGACGTCGCGATCCACGAGCACTTCGACCTCTCGTTACTGCCCAACGCCGTATTGCTCGCCGTCGTCCTCGCGCTCGCCGCCATCTCGGTGCGGCGACGCACGCTGGCCGGTTTCGCACTGCTCTGGATCGCGGTGACCCTGTTGCTCGTCAGCAATCTCATCGTGCCGACAGGGATTCTGCTCGCGGAACGTACGCTGTTCCTGCCGAGCGTAGGCGCGGCACTTCTGGCGGGCGACGTCTTCACCAGGCTCGCCGCCCGTTTTGGTACGGCACCGGTTTCGGGCTCGGCGCGTGCGTACCGGCGCCATCTCGCTCTCGCGGCCGCCATCGCCGTGCTGCTCGTGGTGGGTGCGTGGCGCAGCGCCCGGCGGCAGCTCGTGTGGCGAAGCAACGCCGCGCTCTTTGCCCAAGCTCCACTGGACGCGCCCCTGAGCTACCGGGCACACGACGTCTACGCTGGTTTGCTGTTCGATCGCGGTGACAATATCGGCGGCGAGCGCGAGGCCAGAATCGCCCTGGCGTTGTATCCACACGATCCGGTCCTGTATCGAGACCTCGCGCAAGAGTACATGCACGCGGGCTTGTGCCAGCCGGCTATCCCGCTGCTCCGGCGATCCATCGAGGAACCCGCGTCAGTGGAGACGGACGCGCACCTCCTGTTGGCGGAGTGTCTGTTGGCGGTGCACGATCCCGCGTCTGCGCGGCTCGAGGTGCTTCGAGGCGTGGCACAGGGGCGCTACGTGTACTATGGCGCCGGTTACCACAAGCTGTTGATGGCCATCGACAGCGCGACCCGGAGCGCGCCACGGTGAGACGACTGCGACGATCCATGGCCATCGCGGCGCGCGCATGGCAGTCGCTGGGGCACGCGCGCGTTGGGATCCTCGTTGCAATCGTGGCGGGGCTGGGTTCGATCAACGCCATCGGCAACGACTTCACGCTCGACGATGAAGGCGTGATCGTCAAGAACGCGCTCGTTCACCACCTCTCGGGCGTCTGGCGCAGCTTCGGTCTGCCCTACTGGCCCGAGTCGACGAACGCCGGCCAGTACCGGCCGCTCGCGCTAGCGAGTTTCGCCGTCGATTGGGTCATCTCCGGCGGTTCGGCGCACTGGATGCACCTCATGAACGTGGCGTGGCACGTCGTCGTCTGCGTCCTCGTCTGGCGTCTGCTGCGGGATTTTCTCTCGCCGGAAGGTGCGCTGGCGGGTGCCTTGTATTTCGCCCTGCAGCCCGTGCACGTCGAAGCGATCGCCAACACCGTCGGCCGGTGCGACATCATGGCCGCGGCATTCGTCGTGGCAGGCGTGCTGGCACATCGGCGCGGACACTGGGTCGCCATCCCGCTGTACGCTGCCGCGCTGGCGTCCAAGGAGATCGGCGTCGTCATGCTCGGCCTGGTCGTGGCGAATGATGTGCTGCTCGGCGGGGTCGGTCGTGCATCGGCCATCAAGACGCCCGTGGGCGATGCACCCGCGGGAGAGATCCCGTTGCAGGGGGCGGCGCTCTGGCGCGCGCGCCGGCCGCTGTACGCCGGGTACGGCGCGGTCGCGATCGTCTACGCCGCGGCTCTTGCGGCGGTCTTTCATCACCGGCCTCTCGTCGAAACGGCCCCCATATGGGAGCATGCCTCCATCATCGACCGCTGGCTGACTGAAGCGCGGGTCGTTCCCGAATACGTGCGCCTGATGGTCGCACCGTTCGAACTGAGGATCGAGTACTCGCCGCGCGCCATCGACCTGGCGCGTTCAGTGAGCCCTCTCGTGGCGCTCGGCTTGTTGCTGGTAGCCCTGGGCGCCTTGTGCGCGATCTATGCTTGGCGGCGGGCTCCGGCGGTCGCGATGGGGCTCGCCTGGTTCGTCATCGCAATATCACCCGTTTCGAACCTGTTCTTCGCCTCCGGAGTCGTCCTCGCGGAGCGTACGTTGTACCTGCCGAGCGTAGGCGCAGCGATCCTGGTCGGCTGGCTCGCGAATGCATTCGCGAGCAGATTGGCGGTCGCGGCGAGCCCGGTGCGGCGACGCCGTCTGTGGGGGTGGCGGCCCGGGCGTCTGGCGCGCGCCTGGGGGGTCGTCGGGACCCTCGGCGGCCTGGGGTTGCTGGCGTTCGCGGTTCGATCGTGGACGCGGACCACGGTGTGGCACGATGACAAGCGCCTGCTCCTCACGTCGCTGGAGTTGGAGGCCGACTCGTATCGCACGCACGCGCGCGCGGCGATCATCCTGGACCATCGACACGATTGGGCAGGGGCGGAACGCGAGCTCGCCGTCGCTCGCACACTCTATCCCGAAGACGCGAATGTCTACGAGGCGGCGGCGATGGTGGCTGACGGGCAGAACCAATTCGCGCTCGCCGATCGCCTGTACGACAGCGCCACCCTGATCCATCCTGGTCTCTTCGCCGTCTACATCAAGCAAGCGCGCCTCCGATATCGCGATGGCAACTACGGCGGGGCTATCCGGTCGGCACGCTCCGCCTACCTCGCGGCGCACGACTCGCTCGAAGCGCTCAACATCCTGACCGGCGCAGCGCAGCGAATCGGCGACTTCACGAGTGCGGAATGGGCGTTCCAGCACGGGCTGGCGGACCATCCGCGCGATAGCACGCTCCATCGCCAGTACTCCTGGATGCTCGCCGCGCGGGGCGACACGGCGGCGAGTCGCCGCGAAGCGGAGCGGGCCGCGGGTTTGAGGTGACAAGACGCAGCCTCCCCGACCTCGAAAGCAGTCTCAAGACGCTGTTTTGTCAGGCCTGGTGGCTACAGGATCGACAGGCAGCTTGCAAGCGGCCGTGCATTATGCCCCAGCCAGGGGTGTTCGAACGGGCCCCTGTTAAGACGCTAAGTCGATTAGGGATAACGGCTTAATCTCGGGATCCAAAGCGGGCCCGACGGTTGCCCCTAAGGGGGACATGTCGACCTAGACCGCCGGCGACCTCTGGTTGCCGACCAATCTCACTCTGGAGCAAGCAATGACGCAGAACCGGAAGGGCTTTACGCTGATCGAGTTGTTGATCGTGGTCGTCATCATCGGCATTTTGGCGGCGATCGCGATTCCGAAGTTCGCCAACACGAAGCAACAGGCCTACCTGGCGACCCTCAAGTCGGACCTGCGCAACTTGGTCACGGCCGAGGAGGCGTACTTCGCGGACAACACCACCTACACGACGTCGTTGGCGACCACGCAGTTCGACGCGTCGCAGGGTGTGACGTACAACGTGTCGAACGCGAGCGGGACAGGCTGGGAAGCGACCGCGACGCACGTCGGGTTGGTCGGTGCCACGCCGTCGGGGTGCCACATTGCAATCGGCACGTACGCGACGACTGCAAGCGAGGACGAAGGCGCGCCGTACTGCCCGTAACAGGCAGCAGCAGGAGCGCAATGGTTCGAGGGCCAGCCGCGGGCGACCGCGGCTGGCCCTCGGTGCGTCAAGGACTTTACGGCGGGGTCAGTCGTCAGGGGTCAGGGGTCAGGGAACAAACGTGCATGTCTGGTCGGGCGCACGAGACCTAACCCAGAAGTGACTTGCCCGACCCCTGATCCCCGATCCCTGACCCCGCTCTTCATACGGTTGGGCTCGTTACCTTGGCCCCCGGCGAGTCGTGTGTGCTGTGAATGACCGGTCGGAGTGGCAGTAATGACCGGTGCGCGGGTCGCTAATGCACTCGCGTTGTGTGCCCACGACTCACTGGCGACACGCCCAACCACACATGGCGCTTCTCGGCCGTAAGAAGACGACGATCGGACTCGACATTGGCTCGGGTCTCGTCAAAGTAGCCGTGATTGACCACGGCCGGTCCGAACCTGAATTGACCAAGGTCGCGATCGCGCCACTGCTCGCCGACGCGATCGTCGAGGGGGAAATCATGGACCCCGCGATCGTCGCGGACGCGGTCCGGAATGCCTTCGAGCAGGCGGAAATCAAGCTCAAAGGGGTCAAGGGCGTCGTCACCGCCGTCGGTGGCCGTGACGTCATCATCAAGAAAATTCAGATCGAGCGCGTGAAAGAGCAGCAGGCGCGCGAGCTGATGCGCTGGGAAGCGGAGCAGCACGTGCCCTTCGACATGGAGTCGGTGGAGCTGGACTTCCAGATCCTCGACCCGGACGCCGAAGGGCTGGAAATGAGCGTGCTGCTCGTCGCTGCCAAGCGCGAGCTCGTCGAAGCCAAGCTGCGGCTCCTCACCGATGCCGGGATACAGACCAGCGTCGTCGACGTGGATGCCTTCGCGCTGCACAATGCGTTCGAGGTGAATCACCCGAATGCGATGTCGGGCGTCGTCGCGTTGGTGAACATCGGACACGAGGTCACCAACATCAACATCCTGGATGACGGCGTACCGATTCTCACGCGTGATGTCACGCTGGGCACGCGCCGGCTGCGCGAGGACCTGCAGCGCGATCGCGGGCTCGGTGCCGAGGAAGCCGATGGGCTGCTGCAAGGTTACGATCGGTCCCCACACCTCGACGCGGTGATCGAGACACGCGGCGAGGAGATCGCGGTGGGTATCGAGCGCGCGGCTGCCTTCATCGCATCCTCGTCGCGCTCAGCGGCGCAGTTGCGGGCGGTCTACACCTGCGGCGGCGGTGCGCGCATCCCGGGACTCACCGAAGCGTTGTCAGCTCGGCTCCGGTTGACGGTTCAGCAAGCCAACCCGTTGGCCAACTTGAAGGTGCGTGACGGCGCCCTCGAGTCGCTCGTCACGGACGAGGTCGCTCCGTTGCTCATGCTCCCGATCGGCCTCGCCTTGCGCAAGGTCGCCTAGCTCTCCCGCAAACCGTCGAGGCACGCCTGTCATGATTGAAATCAACCTGCTGCCCGGTGCGGGAAAGAAATCCCGTGGCGCGGGCGCGGGCGTCAATGTCGGCGCGTCGTTCGCGACGGCCGCCAACCGGGTCAAGGATCCGTTCATGCTCCTGGCGGCCGCGAGCATCATCGCGGCCGGCGCCGTCATTCCGATGTTGACGCTGCGGCAACAGGGTGTGTCGCAAGAGCTGGCGAGCCGCGAGCAGAAGCAGGTACAGGATTCGACCCGCTACGCAGCCGTACTGCGTGAGAAGAAGAAAGCCGAGACGCAGCGCGACTCGGTCATGCGACAGCTCAACATCATCAAGACCATCGACAACGATCGATTCGTGTGGCCGCACGTCATGGACGAGATCAGTCGTGCGCTACCGCAATACACCTGGATCGTGTCCGTCAAGCAGACCAGCGCGCCCACAGCCGCGGGCGCCGAGGACGCGAGCAAGGACGCCAAGGACAAGAAGAAGAAGGCGAGTGAGCAGGAGGAGGCGCCGCAGCCGATGAAGTTCACGGTGGTCGGCAACACCGTCGACATTCAGGCACTGACGCGCTTCATGAAGCTGCTCGCCGCATCGCCGTTCATTCAGAACGTGCAACTCGTGAACTCGCAGCTGGCGCAGGCGGATGGCAAGGAAGTGACCGAGTTCACGCTCGAAGCCCAATACCACCAACCGGATTCGACGGCGATCCGGACCGTTCCGCTCACGCTGTCGGTGAGGTAGCCGACCATGGCGCTCATACCGCATACTCAGCGCGACAAGCTGATGCTCGTCGTGATGCTGATCTCCCTCGTGTTGGTGGTCGCGTACTGGGAGTTCGTGTACGCGCCCAAGACCAACGAGCTGGCGCAGCTGCGCACGCACGTCGAGTCGCTCCAGAGCTCGAACCAGCGCGCGAAGGCGGAGCTCGCGAAGGGCAGCGTCAACGACCTGCGACAGCAGGCGCTTCGCTACCAACAGAACCTGCAGCTCATGCGGCAGCTCGTGCCAACCAGCAACGAGGTGCCCGCCTTGCTCGAGCAGATCTCCACGGCGGCGCGTCGCGTCGACCTCGACATCAACACCGTGACGCCCGAGCCGGTGATCGAAGGCGAGCAGTTCGACACGTATCGCTACAAGCTGACGGTGATCGGTGGGTATCACCCGCTGGCGGAGTTCCTGACGAACGTCGGGTCACTCACGCGTATCGTCGCGCCGGTGAACTTGGACCTCGAGCCAGCGAGTGGTCAGGAGGCGTCGAACTCGCGCACCAAGCACGGGCAGGCCGTGCTGACGTCGAAGTTCGAGATCCAGACGTATGTGGCCAAGCAGACCAGCGCGGACGAAGACGTGCCGCATTCGCGTCTGACGAAGCCGGGGGCGAAAACATGACAACCATCCGTGAGAGTATCAGGACGTCTGTCGCGCGCACGGCGGGCCTCATCGCAGTGATCGGGCTCGCGTTCGCCGTTGGCGCGGTGACGCCTTCACCTGCGGCGGCGCAGTCGCAAATCCTCACCGGGCCGAAGCAGGCCGCGATGCGGGCAGCGGCTGCCGCCAATGCCCAAACAGCGGCGATGCAGAACACGGACGCCGTCTCCCCGGCCGTCCCGTCTTCCAAGTCGGCCCCGGCACCGCAGCCGTCGCGGCGGCCCGCGGCACCGATCGTCGCGAGCACACCAGCTCCGGCCACCGCCGCGAAGCCGCTCGGCGCCGCTCGACCGGTGCCCGGTGTAGCGGGGAAGGGCGCGGTTGCGACGGCAGGTGCCGCACCCGTCGCCAGCACGGCCAAGACGACCACCCCCGCAGGGGCCAGGGCGTCGGTTCCGGGGCTCGCGAAGGCCACACCCACGGCGCCGGCCGGCGCGAGCGCGACGGCGGCGACTGCCGGTGGGGACAGCGCTGGCTCCATCTCAGTGACCGAGCGTGGCGTCAAGGGTGAGGTCTCGCTGAATCGCGAGGTCTTCTCCTACGACGCCAGCGGGCGACGCGATCCGTTCATCTCGCTGATGCGCTCGGGCGACCTGAGGCCCATGCTCTCCGATCTACGGCTCACGACGGTGCTGTACGACGCGACTGGGCAGAATTCGATCGCGGTGATGCGGGATCAGTCCACGAAGGACCAATACCGCGTACGCGTCGGCATGACACTCGGACGGATGCGCGTCGCGCAAATCCAGCCGAAGCAGGTGGTGTTCACGATCGAGGAAGTCGGCTTCAGTCGCCAGGAGGCGCTGGCGCTGGGTGATACAACTAAAGCGAGGACGCCATGAAGCATGTTTGGACGCTCGCCGCGGTCACGGCAGCCGCGCTAGTCGGGCGAACCCCCGCAACTGCGTTCGCTTTGCCCGGCGACGCACTGCTGCGCGGCACGCCGACAACGACTGACCGAGGGCCGGCCACGTCCGATGAGACGCCGCCGCGCGCGGCGGCGTCTGTCACCGGCCTCAGTGTCGTCCCGGGCACCGGACGCGCCGAGGTCGTGATTGCAGTCGATAGCTCGGTGCAAGCGCAGGACTTCGTTCTCGAAGCCTCGCCGTATCGTATCGTCCTCGATCTGACCGGTGCCAGGTTGGACCTCGCGCCTCGCTTCTACGACCGGGTGACGCGGGGCAGTATCACCAACGTCCGCTACGCGCAGTACCGGGCCGGGGTGGTGCGGGTCGTCGTGGAGCTGGACGGTCCACACGAGTACACGATGGTGCGTGGGGCGCACGACCTGCGTCTCGCGATCGATGGCGGCAACGCCAGCTTCGCCGCGTGGGATGCCAGCCATGCGGGTCGGTCCACTGGCGCGCGCGCGGTCGCTGCTGCCGTCGCAGAGGATGCGATGCCGCAAGCCAGTGCGTCCGTTGCAACGCCGACCAGAACGTCCGACATCGTGGTGACGGCCGCGGGTTCCCTCTCCGATTCGCCGAGCGGGCGACACCGCACCTTCCTCCAGCGGGGGAATCAGTCGAGCCAGCCGCGCATCACGGTGACCTACCAGGACTCCGACATCCGCGACGTCCTCGCCGCGTTCGCCGCGTTCTCAGGCCGCACGATCGTCGTCGGCAAGGACGTGCAGGGGACAGTGACCGCCGAGGTCCGCGACCAACCCTGGGACGTCGCGCTGCAATCGATTCTCGCGTCGCAGCAGCTCGCGGCGTCCGAGGACCAGTACGGAATCATCACCGTCGACAGCTACAAGAACATCCAGGCCAAGCAAGCCAGCGAGCCGCTCGTCACCCAGCTCGTCACGCTGAACTACGCGAACGCCTTCGGGCTGGTGAAGACGGTGCAGTCACTGCTCGCCCGCGATTGTGGTCCCGGCCAGGGCGGCGGCGCGGCCGGCGCCGCGCCTGCTCAGAGCCAGGCGTGCCAGCCGCGCGGCAACGTGGTCGCCGATACGGGGACCAACACGCTGCTGATCACCGAGTCGCAGTCGCACATGCAGGACGTCGTCAACTACATTCGCGACCTCGACATTCGCACGCCGCAGGTTTCGATCAAGGCCAAGATCATCTTCGTCAACCGCACGGTACTCAACTCGCTTGGGCTGGCGTATGACATCGGTGACAATGGCACCTTCTTCAACACCCTGGTGCAGCGGATCGACCCGCAGACGGGCCAGCCATACCCCAGCAACGTCACGACGGTCAATGTCGGGGGCAACGCACTTGCCGCGGTCTCCAACGCCGCACGGCCGTACCAATTGGGAGCCGCCCTCAGTCTCCTTTATACCGCTGCCGTCGGCAAGTTCTCGTTGACCTCGTTCATCGACGCGACGGCGTCCCTCCAGCTGTCGGACGTGCAGGCGGAGCCCAGCGTCGTCACGCTCGACAATCGATTGGCGCAGATCCAGGTCGGTGAAGAGACGCCGATCCGCGTGATCGACGCGAGTGCCAGCGGGTCCGCCGGACCACCGGTTGCGACGGTCCAGTGGAAGGAATCGGGTATCATTCTGTCGGTCACGCCCCATATCACGAGAGACGGCCAGATCTTGATGCAGCTCCACGCGGAACAGTCGCAGCTGCAGCAGGTCGGTGGAGATCTCGGATACAACTTCTTCAAGCGCGCGGCGGACACGAAGCTGCTGGTCAGCGACGGTGAGACGGCCGTTATCGGCGGTCTGACTGAGACCACGGTCACGAAGTCCAAGAACTCCATTCCGCTGCTGGGTGAGCTCCCGCTCGTCGGGTCGCTCTTCTCGCAGACGCAGACAACGGACGAGAAACAGGACCTGCTGATCCTGATCACGCCCCGCGTGATCGGCACCAACGACGCGGTGCGGATGCGGTAGGGCAACGGCCGGGGTCCGGGGTCCGGGGCCCGGGAACGACAACCGCAGGACGCTCGGGGCCAGTCGCAGGAGACCGCGACTGGCCCTATAGTTTTGTAGCGGGTTCCGTGTTCGCAGCTGCAGTTCCCGGACCCGACCTGTAACCCGGAACCCGGACCCCGGCCTTTTGCTCTCCTTCACCACCGCAGGCGAATCACACGGCCCCGCGCTCGTCAGCATCCTCGAAGGGATGCCCGCCGGCGTGCCGCTCCTGGCCGCCGACGTCGACGCCGAACTGGCGCGACGGCAGCAGGGCTACGGCCGCGGCCGGCGCATGCAGATCGAGCACGATACCGTGGAGTTCCTCGCCGGCGTCCGCGCCGGCGAGACGCTCGGGTCCCCGATCGCGATGTACATTCGAAACCGCGACTGGGCGAACTGGCAACACATCATGGATCCCGCGCCGCGCTCGGAAGACCAGGTGCTCGCCGAGGACACCTCGCAGGCGGACGGCCCACGCCCGGTGCAGACGGTCGGCGCGGCTCGTGCTCGGCGGGCGCCGCGCGCGCGCGCGGTGACTCGGCCGAGGCCGGGCCATGCCGATCTCGCAGGAGTACTCAAGTACGATCGCGACGACGCACGTGATATCCTCGAGCGGGCGTCCGCACGAGAGACGACGGCGCGCGTCGCGGCCGGCGCTGTGTGCCGGCGGCTGCTGCGCGAGTTCGACATCACGGTTGGCAGCCATCTCGGTGCACCTCGGTGGCATCGACGCGATGCGCCCCGATGTGCTGCCAGCGGACATCAACGCGGCGGCGGACGCATCGCCGCTGCGCACGTTGGACCGTGAAGCCGAGCAGCGGATGATCGAGCGCATCGATGCGGTGAAGCGCGAGGGCAACACGCTCGGCGGCATCTGCGAAGTAGTGTGTGAAGGACTGCCCGTGGGATTGGGATCACATGTCGCGTGGCATCGGAAGCTGGACGGCAGGCTCGGGGCCGCGTTACTCTCGATACCGGCCGTGAAAGGCGTGGAGATGGGGATCGGTTTCGAAGCGGCGCGCCGGACGGGAGCCGAGGTGCATGACGAAATCGAGCTCGCGCGCGACCGTCCTAAGAGTGGCTTCGTCAGACGGCGCACCAACCGTGCAGGAGGACTCGAAGGCGGCATGACCACTGGCGAGCCGCTCGTGCTTCGTGTAGCCATGAAGCCGATCAGTACGCTCATGCGGCCCCTGGGCACCATCGATACAGCGACCCGCGCGTCGGCGACTGCCGTCGCCGAACGCAGTGACGTCACCGCGGTGCCTGCGATGGGCGTGATCGCGGAGGCGATGGTCGCGTTCGTGATGGCGCAGGCGTTTCTCGAGAAGTTCGGGGGCGACTCCCTGGGTGAGTTACGACGGAACTACGAGGGATACCTGGCCCAGGTGGCCGGGCGCATGGCCGACTAGGTCAGATGTACAGCGGCCGGGCAACGTGTCTCTGGGCGGGCAGGGTCCGGCCGACGCAGCGCTTCCGTCAGGCGCCGTGGCGAGTCAGGTGACTGACGCGTTGAGGCTGCGCACGCATATCGTGCTGATTGGCTTGCCCGGGGCCGGCAAGACCACCGTGGGGTCCGCTCTTGCCAGGCTACTCGATTGTCCCTTCATCGATCTCGATGAGGACGTGGTTCGGCACGCCGGGAGACCGATCGCGACGATCTTTGCGACGGATGGTGAGGAACACTTTCGAGCCCTCGAGCGCGAGGCGACGCTCAGAGTTCAGCGCGCGCCCCCGTCCATCGTGGCGGCGGGCGGTGGGTGGGCTACCGTACCGGAGACCGTCGCGCTCTTGCGACCACCGGCCCGTCTCACCTATCTCAAGGTCGATCCAGCGTCCGCAGCGCGCCGTCTCCATCGCTCGGCGCATCTGCGGCCTCTGTTGCGGGACGGCGCGGAGGCGGCGCTCGAGCGATTATTGAATGGTCGGCAAAAGGCCTACGAAGGCGCCGATTGGGTGGTAGATACGCAAGTGCTTACTAGGCAAGCTGTTATGGACAGGCTGGTGGCTCTGATCAAGGACGAAGTCGTGTCCATGAGGATGGTCCAGGGGTATGGAACGGCCGGAGGATTGCAGGCCTGCGCGGGTTACTCGAACCCCGGGCGCAGGGAACCTGCCGGGCTTGCTGCCGAGCTCAGCCGTGCCGAACCATCGTTGCAGTCGTCGGATATAAGGTATGGAAGGGAGGAGTTAGATAGAGTGTTGCCGCTATGACGTTTCGCGTGTTGGGTCCCCACGAACGGGGCCGCTTTGCTCCTGAGGCGTGGGGACATCTGCTCTCGCTGAGCGGCTCGGGACTTCTCAATGCGGCAGAACTCGAGCAGTTGATCGACCGGGCAATGGCGCAGGTCGATGGGCGGATTGCGCTGGACGATTTGCGCTCGGTAATGGAAGGGGCGGGCTACGAGGACGGACCAGGGCCTGAACACCCGACAGTGCACTAGTCTGGAGGGATGGGGGTGCGCGCTTGGGTCCGTCAGAGGCTGAGGCGGGTACACCGTTAACGCACGTTGTGCTACTATCGTCTGCCCGAGGAGGGCGACGCGGACGCGCGAATGACGGTGTGACCTGAATGTGAAGGGCACGAACGAGTTGTATTCAAAGACTATGGCATCAGCGAAGAAACCAGCAGGCAAACGCGCACAAGCTGCGCAGTCGTCGACGCCGAAACGCGCCGCGACTGGGCGCGCGCGTACATCCAAAACCGGACGGCCGCAGTCGGCGCGCGGCCGCGGCGGACGTCGCAGCGCCGAAGCGATTTTGCCGCCGCCCCCGCCGGGGACGACGGCGCTCGTCATCGTCGAATCGCCGGCCAAGGCGCAAGACGATCAGCAAGTACCTGGGTCGTGGTTATCGCGTGAAGGCGACCGTCGGACACGTCCGCGACCTGCCCCAGAAGAAGCTCGGCGTCGATGTCGATCACGGGTTCAAGCCCGAGTACGTGACGATCGCCGGCAAGGAGAAGACGCTGGCGGAGCTGCGCGACGCCGCCAAGGACTCGCGCGAGATCTACCTCGCGACCGACCCGGATCGCGAGGGCGAAGCCATCGCGTGGCACGTCGCGGGTCAGATCGCGCGGAAGTCGGGATCGGTTCCGATTCGGCGGGCGCTCTTCCACGAAGTGACGAAGGACGCTGTGCAGCGCGCGCTCGCGAACGCGGGCGAGATCGATGAGCGCAAGGTGAACGCGCAGCAGGCGCGGCGCGTGCTCGACCGACTGGTCGGATACAAGGCGAGTCCCGTGCTCTGGAAGACCGTGAAGAAGGGTCTGTCCGCGGGGCGCGTGCAGACGGTTGCGTTGCGGATGCTCGTGGAGCGCGAGCGGGAGATCCGTGCCTTCAAGGCGGTCGAGTACTGGACCGTCGGGGCCGAGCTCCAGAAGGAGGATCAGAAGTTCACCGCCCGGCTCCATCAAATCGTCGGCAAGAAGCCGGAGATTCACAACGAGCTCGAAGCCGCGCGTATCGTCGAGGCGGTGCGCGCGACCGCGGCCGAGCTCCGTGGCTCGATGAACGGCGCGGTCGAGGACGTGGCCGATGCGATCGGCGTGTTCCCGGTGACGGAAGTCAAGCGGCGCGCGCGGCGCAAGAATCCGCAAGCGCCCTTCACGACGAGCACGCTGCAGCAGGAAGCCGCGAAGAAGCTGGGGTTCGGTTCCAAGCGCACGATGCGGCTGGCGCAGGACCTGTATGAAGGCATTGATCTCGGCCCTGACGGAGCGGTCGGTCTCATCACGTACATGCGCACCGACTCGACCCGCGTGTCCGAGGCCGCCGCGACGCACGCCCGGGAGCATATCGAGACGATGTTCGGTGCGAGCTTTCTGGCCGAGGCGCCCCGACTGTTCAGCGACTCTGGAAAAAACGCGCAGGACGCGCACGAGGCGGTTCGGCCCACCGATGTCACGCGCCGCCCCGAGCTCGTGCAGCCGTACTTGTCGGACGACCAGCTCAAGCTCTATCAGCTCGTGTGGCAACGCTTCATGGCGTCCCAGATGGCACCCGCGGTCTTCGACACGACGACGGTCGACTTCGACCTCGGCGACTATCAATTCCGCTCGACGGGAAGTGTGATCAAGTTCCGCGGCTTCCTCGCGGTGTATCGCGAGGGCCGGGAATCACACGAAGGTCGGACCCTCGAGGACGAGCAGGCACTGCCCGAGATCCAGCAGGGCGAGCGCATCCCGGTGCGTGCGGTCACCCCCGTGCAACACTTCACCGAGCCCCCACCGCGCTACTCCGAGGCGAGTCTGGTCAAGGAGCTCGAGCGCCTGGGCATTGGCCGCCCGTCGACGTATGCGTCGATCATCTCGACCCTGGTGGACCGGCGCTACGCTCAGCTCGAGCAGCGGCGGTTCTTCCCGACCCCGTTGGGCGAGAGCGTCGAGAAGGTCATGGTGAAGCAGTTCCCCGACGTGTTCAACGTCAGCTTCACGTCCGAGATGGAAGGAGAGCTCGACAAGATCGAGGACGGGCAGCGCACGTGGCAGCGCGTGCTCAAAGACTTTTACGGTCCCTTCGCGATCTCGCTGGACAAGGTCGACGTCGGCCGCCTCATCGCGGCTGCGCATGACCTGTCAGCCGTGGCGAACGAGAAATGCCCGGACTGTGGCGGCAAGCTCGTGGCCAAGGGCGGCTTCTTCGGGCCGTTCCTCGCGTGCGAGAATCATCCCAAGAAGTGCAAGCACACGCGCCCGCTCGGGCGAGACCGCAAGCCTGCCGAGCCGACCAACTACATCTGCCACGAGTGCGGCGCACCCATGCTCAAACGTGGGGGTCGCACCGGCGATTTCCTTGGCTGCAGTCGGTTCCCGAAGTGCCGCGGCACGCGCTCCATGCCCACGGGCGTCATGTGCCCCAAGGATGGCGGAGAGCTCGCGGCGCGCCGATCCAAGAAGCGCGGCAAGATCTTCTACGGATGCGCCAACTACCCGAATTGCGATTTCGTGGCGTGGGACAAACCGGTGCGCGAGCATTGCCCTGAATGCGGATACGAAGGCGCGGAGGCCAAGTCCACCAAGTCGCGGGGTGAATACCGCAAGTGCCTGAAGTGCGCCAACGAATGGGATGTGGAGACGAAGCCGGAAACCGTGGAACCGGAGCGGGTGCCGGCCTGACGGCTGGTTATTTCTTGCCCGTCCCCAGGAACACCTCGGGATCCAGGTGCCCGCCCATCGACGGAAGGGGAGCCGGGTCGCTCTCATCCAAGCGCCCCAAATCGATGCGGACGACGCCGGTCGGTGTCGGCTCCAGGAAGATGTTCGCGAACTTTCGACCCCAATCGACTTCCGCGGCCGTATAGGACCCGCGCGTCGTCACGGTCTGGAAAAAGGTCTCGTCGGTTCCTGACAGAAGTATCAGGAACTCCGCCTCCGATTTGAGCAACTCCTCGCGGGTCACTCCCCGGAGTGGGCTCGTCTCATCGATGGGGTGTACGATCGTCCAGGACAGCGAGAAAAACACGACGCTGTTGCGCTCGAGCGGGAGCAGATTGAAGGTCCGCGTGCGTACGCCGTTGACGATCTCGAAGCGAGCCAGCGTGACGCTCGCCTGGATGTTGGTGATCTCGTTGCGCCCCGCGTTCACGATTCGGAACATGAAGCCCGCGCCCCCACGGTACGGGGCGATCAGCGCCTGCCGACTGAAGCGGATGCGGGGAACGGGTCGGGAGAAGCGCGCGAAGATGATGCCGGTCGCGAGACCGATGCTCGCGAGCGCGGTGAACGACTCGAGGAGTACGAGGACGTTGGCGGTCCGCGAACCCGGGACGATCACCCCGAACCCGATCGTCGCGAACGTCTGGACGCTGAAGAAGAACGCTTGTGGAAAGCTGCCGTTCGGAAAGAGAGCGTCGCTCTCGTGCAGGGTAGCGGGTCCCGCGATGTAGTACGCCACGGCGAAGAGGAAGGCTATCGTGAGCCAGGCTGCGGCGAGAACGCCCAGGAACGGTAGCCACCGGATCGTGAGCAGAGAGTGATAGGGCGCCCCGAGCACGGCTGCGAGGCGGCTCCCGCGCCGGACGTTGAACGACCCGTCGCGGTTCATCAGCCGAACACGACTCTCGGTTGCGACAACGTTACCAAAGCCGAGGTCCGTGGGCGCCTGTCCAGCGAGCGGGGACGCCGGCATACCCGGAGGATCGGCAGGATCGGGAGAACCGACGGGGTGATGCGAGGTCTTCCGGTGGAACGCCATGCTCAGAACATATTCGTATCTTTCAGCATGCGCTCGGACCGCGTTTACATCGTTGGGGGCGGCTTGGCCGGCTGTGAGGCCGCCTGGCAACTCGCCGAACGCCAGATCCCGGTCGTTCTCTTGGAGATGCGGCCGGGTCAGCCGACACCTGCCCACCGAACAGATCGGCTCGCAGAGCTCGTTTGCTCCAACACGTTCAAGAGCACGGAGCTCACGAACGCGCACGGGTTGCTGAAAGCCGAGATGCGCGCGTTGGGCTCATTGGTGCTCGCCGCCGCCGATGCTGTGCGCGTCCCCGGTGGCACCGCGCTAGCGGTGGACCGTGAGGCGTTCGCAGCCCTGGTGACCGAACGGATCGCGACGCACCCGCAGATTCGCGTCGAACGGCGCGAGGTGGCGAGCCTCCCCACTCCCGGCATCGTCGCGACGGGGCCGCTCACATCTCGATGCACTGGCCGCGGCGCTTCGGCAGCGACTCGGCGCGGAGGCGCTCGCGTTCTACGATGCGATCGCGCCGGTTGTCGACGTCGACTCGCTGGACCGCGAGCGGGTGTTCAGGGCATCGCGCTATGGCAAGGAGACCATGAGCTGCGGGGTCGGAGGTCAGGGGTCAGGGGTTGGGGAACGGCAACGGCCGACAGGCGACGACGGTTCGACGAGCCTCGAGTCGGACGGCGCCGCTGCGGGCGATCAGGAGCAAGGCGCGGGTGGGGCGTACATCAACTGCCCGTTCACCCGTGAGGAATACGACGCATTCATCGACGCGCTGAGCACCGCCGACCAGCATCAGGCTCACGAGTTCGATGCCGTGCCGTACTTCGAGGGGTGTCTGCCCGTCGAGGTGATGGCGCAGCGGGGTCGGGACGTGTTGCGTTTTGGTCCGCTCAAGCCTGTGGGGCTCGTCGACCCCCGGACCGGCCGGCGACCGTATGCCGTCGTCCAGTTACGCCGCGAGGATCGTGCTGGCCGGATGTGGAATCTCGTAGGGTTTCAAACGCGGTTGCGCATCGGCGACCAGCAGCACGTATTCCGAATGATCCCAGGGTTGAGAGAAGCGGAGTTTCTGCGTTACGGGTCGATCCATCGCAATTCCTACGTGAACACACCGGCGGTTCTGACCCCGTACCTCTCGCTACGAGACGACCCGCACACGTTGCTCGCCGGGCAGATGACTGGAGTTGAGGGATATACCGAGAGCGCCGCCACGGGCCTCCTCGCGGGAATCAATCTCGCCCGCCTGCTCGCCGGAGATGGGCCCATCCTCCCGCCACCTACCACGATGCTGGGCGCGTTGTACCGCTACCTGCGCGAGGCCGATCCGCGCCATTTTCAGCCGATGAACGCGAACTTCGGGCTGCTCGATGAGCTGCCGGAAGTCGTGCGCGACAAGCGACGGAAGCGGGAATTGTTCGCGGAGCGTGCCTTGCGCGATCTGACATCCTGGCGCGATGCGGCGATGGCCAGCGGCGCACCGATCGCGGAATCATGCGCATCGTGACGCCTCCGGACTCCGGCCGCTAATGCCGCTTCCCGGCGCCTTCCTCGCCGATTTTCTCGCGCACCTGGAAAAAGAGCGAGATGTGTCGCCGCGCACGGTCACGGCATACGGACGCGACCTCGACGAGTTCGGCCGATTCCTGGCTGACTATTACGGCGGATCGAGTTGGACCTGGCAGGGCGTGGACCGCCTCGCCATCCGCAGCTACATGGGGCATCTCGACGCGGCGCGGCTTGGGCAAGCGCTCCGTTGCTCGTGCACTGTCGGCGGTCCGTAGCTTCTACCGATACCTTCACCTTTCGGACCTGGTCGACGTCAACCCGGCGCGCGGGGTCGGTTCACCGCGTCGCGACCGCCATCTGCCGACCTATCTCGATCGCGCGCAAGCCACGCGGCTGTTCGAGGCCGCGGAGTCGGCAGCGGCCACAGGCCGGTTCGCTGCGGTGCGGAATCTCGCGATGCTCGAGCTTTTCTATTCCACGGGCATGCGCCTGTCGGAGCTGTGTGGGCTCAGCCGACGCGATCTCGACCTCGTCTCGCAGCAAGCCAAGGTGCGAGGGAAGGGTCGCAAGGAGCGCATTGTGCCCATCGGTGACCATGCGACTCGTGCACTGCGGGCGTACGACGCGCACCGCGAGACGCTCGTGACCTCGGTGGGCGCGCGGGCCGACCGCCTCGCCGTGTTCCTCAATCAGCGTGGACAGCGCATGAGCGCTCGAGGCGTGCAGGCCGCGATCACGCGCTGCCTCGCGGGCGTCGACGAAGCCGCTGGGCTGAGCGTCCACTCGCTTCGGCATACGGTTGCGACGCACCTCCTCGACGCGGGAGCTGATCTCCGCGCGGTGCAGGAGCTGCTCGGCCATGCCTCCGTGAGCACTACCCAGGTCTACACCCACACGAGCGTCGAGCGGCTCAAGCAGGTCTATCGCAAGGCGCATCCACGGGCGATGTGAGCGCGCGCCGTGGCTAGCCATTGGCGCGCGTCACTCCGCGCCGCCGAGCGTCGTACGAAGGCACTCATCATCAGGATCCTGGGTAGCCTCGTGCGCCCCAGTGCGTCGCCGCCTCCGGACTGGAGCACGGGTCCGCACCGCGTGCTCTATCTTCGGTACGATCGGATCGGCGACATGGTACTGGCGACCGGCATCATCAAGGCGATCGTTTCGGCGCAGCCGACCGTCACCGTCGACGTGCTTGCGTCGGTCGCGAACGCCGCAGTGCTGCGCGGCAATCCGCATGTCGGGACAGTGCTCACCATCGACCGCAAGCGACCCCTGAGCTATCTCGCGACGCTGGCTCGCGTGCGGCGCGCACGGTATGACGCGGTCGTCGACGCGATGGTGATGGCGCCGTCGCTGACGACCATGTTGCTCATGTGGGCGAGCGGCGCGCGCCACCGCATCGGTGTTGCGGAACGAGGGAATGACTTTGCGCTCACACTGCCGGTTGCCCGCGTCAGTGGCGCCGAGCACTACGTCGACCACTCCGCCGCGGTACTCGCGGCGTTCGGTGTCGATCCCGTGCGGGAGGCGCGACAGCGTGCCGTGAGTCCAGTGGGCACGTCGGGTGCGGATCCTGGATCCGGCGCCCGGATCTGTGCGTCCACCAACACGAGCTGGGGCATCTGGCAGCCGGAGCTCTTTCTGACGCCAGCGGAACTGGAGGAGGGGGAAGCGCGTTGGCACAAGGCGCGTGGCCAGGCGCCGACTGCGGCGGCCGGCGTCGGCCGACTCGTCGTGAACGTGTCAGCCGGTGCCGGGTGGCGATACTGGCCGGACGAGCGATTCATCGCGACGCTCGGCCGGATCCGGTCACGCTTTCCAGGGTGGTCGATTCTCCTGGTCGGTGCGCCGCAGGACTCGGAGCGCATGGCGCGGATCGGCGCCGCCTCGGGTGCGGCGGTGACGCACACGGCCCACTACCGCGAGATGATGGCCGTCGTCGCGACCGCGGACGTGGCGCTCACCGCCGATACCTCCGTGACGCACATCGCGTCGGCATTTGGCCGGCCGGCCGTGGTGATGGCCGCACGGAACCGGGGCGGGCTCTATGGCCCCTATGGGACGGCCGGCCGGGCCGTCTCGACGACGAGCCTGTCGCTCGACTCGCTGGAGGTCGGGCCAGTGGCGGAGGCGTTGGAATCAGTCGTCGCCGCGGCGCGGCCGTCCCGCTGACTGCGTTATTCTTCGACAATGTCCACGCACCCACGATTCCCGACGATCTATGCCACGACCATCCTGGCCGTACGTCGCGATGGCCAGCTCGCGCTAGGCGGTGATGGCCAGGTCACGGTCGGGGAAACGGTCATGAAGTCGAACGCGCAGAAGGTGCGCGCCCTCCGGGGAGGCAAGCTCCTGGCCGGCTTTGCAGGGGCAGCGGCCGACGCCTTTACGCTCTTCGAGAAGTTCGAGGAAAAGCTGGAGCGGTACCCTGGCAACCTGCCGCGCGCGGCCGTCGAGCTTGCCAAAGATTGGCGGAGTGATCGGGTCCTTCGCCGGCTGGAGGCGCTGCTGGCAGTCGCCGACCGGCAACACGGGTTCATCATCTCGGGGACGGGCGATATCATCGAGCCCGACGACGGCATCCTCGCGATTGGCTCGGGTGGCTCGTACGCGCTCGCCGCGGCCCGCGCACTCAAGGACAACACCACGATGCCCCCAGTCGAGATCGTGCGTCGAGCGCTCGAGATCGCCGGCGAGATCTGTATCTACACGAACGACAACATCACCGTGCTCGAACCCACGGGGTGAGCGCGAGCACGGTGAGTTACTGTTAATTCACCACTTCATTAGGGGTCGGGGTTGTCCTCTAAACGCACTCAACAGGCGCTGGCCAAGCTGGCCGATCTCACACCACGGCAGATCGTGGCGGAGCTCAATCGCTACATCGTCGGCCAGGGTGAAGCGAAGAAAGCGGTGGCCATCGCGCTGCGGAACCGGTGGCGCCGTCAGCGCGCGCCCGAGACCATCCGGGAAGAGATCTCTCCCAACAACATCATCCTCATCGGCCCGACCGGGGTCGGGAAGACGGAGATCGCGCGACGTCTGGCGAAGCTGGCAGGCGCCCCGTTCGTGAAGGTCGAGGCGTCGAAGTTCACGGAAGTCGGCTACGTCGGTCGTGATGTCGAAGGGATGGTTCGCGACCTGGTGGAGAGCGCGATCGATATGGTCAGGACGGAGCGCGAAGCGGAAGTCGAGGACCTCGCCAACGAACGCGTCGACGATCGACTGCTCGATCTCCTGCTGCCCGTTCCGACGGATGCCAAGCCCAATGGGGCCGCACAAGCCGCGGTCCGTTCCGTCGTCCACTCCAGTCGGCGCCGCGACGGCGCACGCCGTGCCGGCAGGCCCGTCGTCGACCACCACCAGTGAGCGAGGAACGGTGTTCGTCGTATCGCCGCGCGGCGACGTCTCGGTCGGCGCCGGTGCGTCCAGTGCCAAATCCGCCGAATGAGCCGCCTGGTGACGGGGCGGGGGGCGACGAAGCTGCACAGGCCCGATATCAGCGCACGCGGGCGAAGCTACGCCAGCTGCTGCTCGACGGACAACTCGAGGGGCGCGAGGTGGAGGTCGAGGTGACGCACGCCGGCCCCCAGATGTGGGACGTCATGCTGCCGCAAGGCGCGCCTGAAGGGATGGAGAACTTCATGGAGATGCTCCAGGAGATGAGTCCGAAGCGGAAGAAACGCCGCACGGTCAAGGTCTCTGAAGCGCGCCGGATCCTCATAGAGCAGGAGTTGGACAAGCTCATCGATCACGAGGACGTGACCAGCGATGCGTTGGAGCGCGTCGAGAAGCTGGGCATCATCTTCCTCGACGAGATCGACAAGATCGCCGGCGAGCGAGGTCCGACAGGTGGTGGCGGGCCCGATGTTTCACGCGAAGGCGTGCAGCGGGATCTCCTGCCCATCGTCGAAGGCTCCAACGTCCAGACCAAGTACGGAATGGTGAAGACCGACCACGTCCTGTTCGTTGCGGCTGGCGCGTTCCACGTTTCCAAGCCCAGCGATCTGATCCCGGAGCTGCAAGGCCGGTTTCCGATCCGGGTCGAGCTCAAGCCGCTGACTGAGGAGGACTTCGTCCGGATCATGACCGAGCCGGAGAATGCGCTGACGAAGCAGTATGCGGCGCTCATCGAGGCTGAGGGCGCGACGCTCACCTTCACCGACGACGGCATCAGGGAGATCGCCAGCACGGCGGCACGCGTGAATCAGCGGATGGAGAATATCGGCGCCCGCCGGCTGCACACGGTGATGACGACGCTGCTCGAGGACGTCCTCTACGAGCTGCCCGATCGCGGTACGCAGCCCATCAACATCGATGCGGCGAGTGTGCGCGACCGGCTTCGCTCGATTGCCGACGACGAGGACTTGCGGAAGTACATACTTTAATCGACGGCGCACGCCGCCAGCCGGCCGCCGGGTCTCCCGGATCGGCCGTCCCGACTCGCTGCCCGACGCACCTCAACCCATGCCTCGTCACTTTCTCGCAATCCCGGACTTCAGCCGGTCCGAGCTCGGCGCCCTGCTCGCTCTGGCGGAATGCATGCGCGCGGGCGAGTACCACCACACGCCGCTCGCGGGGAAATCGCTCGCGATGATCTTCATGAAATCGTCGACGCGCACCCGCGTGTCTTTCGAGGTCGGCACCTCGCAGCTCGGCGGGCACGCGTTGTTTCTCTCGCCGCGTGACTGTCAACTCGGCCGCGACGAGTCGATCGCCGACACGGCGCGCGTGCTTTCGCGCTACGTCAATGCAATCATGATCCGAACGTATCGCGCACGCGGATGTCGAGGAGCTCGCGCGCTATGCCTCGGTGCCGGTGATCAATGGATTGACCGATCTCCTACACCCCTGTCAGGTGCTGGCCGACGTGCTGACGATGCAGCAGAGTCTTGGCGGGTGGGAGGGCAAGCGCGTCGCATGGATTGGCGACGGCAACAACGTCGCGAATTCGTGGATCAACGCGGCGTACCGGCTCGGGTTTCCGCTCACGCTCGCGTGTCCGGAGGGATACGAACCGGACGCCGCTGTCCTGGGGCGCGCACAAGGGGAGGGCGCGGCGGTGCGCGTCGTTCGCGATCCCGCCGAGGCGACGTCGGGCGTCGACGTCGTGACGACTGACGTGTGGGCCTCGATGGGTCAGGAAGAAGAGCACGAGCGCCGCGCACGGGCCTTGGACGGCTATCAGGTCAATGCGAAGCTGATGGCGCGCGCGGCGAAGAATGCCATCTTCCTGCACTGCCTCCCGGCTCACCGTGGTGAGGAAGTGACCGCCGAGGTCATCGACGGCCCGCAGAGTCGCGTGTGGGACGAGGCGGAGAACCGCCTGCATGTCCAGAAGGCGCTGATGGCGATGTTGATGGCAGAGAGCTAGACCCCAACCTGAGACCCCACCCAGCATGGTTAAAGAACAGGAGCAGGCGCCCGACTTCACTGTGCAGACCGACGAGGGCAAGGATCTGCGGCTCTCTGCACTGCGAGGCCAGCCCGTCGTGCTGTACTTCTATCCCAAGGACGACACGCCCGGATGCACGGTCGAGGCGTGTGAGCTCCGGGATGCGTTTCCTCGGTTCAAGAAATCCGACGCGGTGATTCTGGGGGTGAGCCCCGATGACGTCGCTTCTCATCAGAAATTCAAGCGCAAGTTCGAGCTCCCGTTCACGTTGCTCGCCGACACGGATCACGCGATCGCCGAGCGCTACGGCGTCTGGGTGGAAAAATCCATGTACGGCAGGCACTACATGGGCGTCCAGCGAGCGACGTTCATCATCGGGGCCGACGGCACCGTCGCCAAGGTCTTTCCCAAGGTGAAGCCGGAAGGGCACGCGGCCGAAGTCGAAGCGGAGATCACACAGCTCAAGGCCAGCGGAACGGGGACGGCGAAGCAGCGAAAGTGATAGGGGGGAGCCGATACTCCTGACCGCCCATGGCCTGGGCGGGTCCTGGCAGGGTGGTCGTCCCTGTTGGTATCTCGTTGGGGGGGCGCGTATTAGGCCGGACGCCTCTGGGCGCCATTCTGCGGTCGGGATGACCGAATTGGATGTGTTACGAACGGTGCCCGACACCGCATGGTGTGACAGTCGGGTCACTCGGCGTGACGGGCACTTTCGGCCCTCGCTCTAGTTTGGTCTGCGTCGCTGCTCGCGAACCGAGCACGCTGATTCGATGCGTGCGCCGAGCGGCCGTGCAAACGGCGAGGCCCGATGTTCTCCTTCACGCGCGGGCGCTGCGCGCCCGAGAAAGCCGCGGAGCAAGACACCGAACGTAATGACGGTCCGGCCGCGTGCGCCGGGTCGCCTCCTCGGCGCCGCGGGTTTACGGTGATCGAGATGGTGATCGTCGTCACACTGGTCGCCATCGTCACCGCGATTGCGATGCCCAAGATCAACTACACCGCGTGGCGGGTCGATGTCGGCGCGCGCGGCATTCGCGCCGCGCTCCAGAAGGCGGCGACGTTGGCCGTGGCGTCACAGCACAACATGCTGGTCGCCGTCGACGTGCCCAACGGTCGCATGTTCATCGTCGAAGACGTGAACAACAATCTGCAGGCTGATCCGGGCGAACGTGTCACCTCGGTCGCTCTGCAAGACGGTGTCATCTTCGCTGTCCCCGGCAGCACGTGGGCCGGCGCGCCGGCGCCGACGGGCGCCATCACTGGCACGACGCTCGCGACCATCGGCGTCAACGGCCAGTCGCTTCCGGGGTTCGTCTTCCGCTGTGACGGCGCCGCGAGCACCGACGCGCAGATCTATGTGTCGTCGACGCGCGGGCTGGCCACGGATTTCCGTGGCGTCAACGTCACGCAGACAACCAGCCGCACGGACTGGTATCGCGACGAGGGGGCGATATGGACGCCCGGCGGGTTCTGATGCGCTCCGCAACGCGCACCCGCCGCACGCCGCGGGATGACGCTGATCGAGACGATGGTGGCCATCACGATCCTCGCGACCGCGCTCATTGGGCTCGGGGATTTCATGGGTCACTTCGCTCACACCACCAAGGTGTCTGCGCTCCAGCAACGTGCGCTCGATCTCGCCTCGGACCGGATCGATTCGGTCAAGCACTGCAACAACTACGCGTCGATCGACAGCATGGCCGGCACGCAAGCCGTCGCAGCCGACTCCGCGACGTACTCGCTGCAAACGATCGTCGACCATGTCGGCGGTGGCTCGAGCGACACGGTCGACTATCGGGTCGTCACGGTGGCCGTCACCATGCCGACCGTGCAGACGCCGGTTCGCAAGACCACCATCATTTCGGCCTTCTAGGGACTTTCTTCCATGCGTCCACGCTCTCGTTGGCCCCAAGACTCGTGGGAGAAGGCGCGGTGCGCGGGCGCTCCGGCCGGTGTGAACCGTGCCGGACGCACCGCCCACCGGAGCGATAATCGGCCGGTCCCAGGCGCACAGCTCGCCGGCGGCTTCACGCTGGTCGAGATCATGATCGCGATGACGCTCTTCACGATCCTCGGCGCGGCGGCCTTGAGCTTCATCGTGCGGCAAACGCGTGCCGTCACGCTCACGGCCGGGCGCCTCGATGCCCAGCAGAACGTGAGCTTCGCCATGGATGAGATGGCCCATGATCTCCGGGTTGCCGGCGGGGGACTGGGCCTGCGGCAGCCAATGATCATCGAGGCGCATCCGTACGCCGTGACCTTCAACGCGGATCTCGTGACGACCGATACCGCGACCGTGACGTCCGCCAGTTACTACGATCCAAACGTTCCCAACGCGCTCGCCGTTGCGCTCACGCCCGCAAACCACATCGTGCTGCCCTACTCGCCGGTGACCTATCCGGACAGCACGTACTTGCAGGGCACAGGGCTGATCAGCAACGCCGAGACCATCTCCTATTGGGTGACCCCCGATTCGACGACGCTGCGCCCCGACGACTATCTCTTGCTCAGGCAGGTCAACAATGCGCCGCCCACTGTCGTCGCACGGGGGCTCGTGTTCCCCACGGGCGGGCCGGCCTTCCGCTACTTCATGCCCGGAACGACCGTCAACTCGCGTGTCGAGCTGACCGCGCCGACGCTTCCCCTGTATTTCAAAGAGGGCAACATCGGACCGGACACGATGCTCGCCAAGCTGAGCGAGGTCCGCGTCCAGCTCGATGGCGGTATATAAAGACCCCATCGAGGGGGACGTCTACCGCAGCGTGAACGAAAACGTCCCGCTGCTCAACGCAGGATTGCTCCACGCCTCTGCGTGCGGCGTGCCGCCTCAGGCACCGGTATCGATCACGCCGACCGCGTGGCCGAGCGGTGACAGCATCGGTGTGACGTGGCCTGCGTCGAACGATGAGCTCGGCGGACAGCGCGACGTCAAGAGCTACTCCATATACCGGCGAGACACCACGGGCGGCAGTTGGGGCACTCCGATCTACACTGTGCCCGGTGCCGGTACGCCCACGTACGCGTTCGAGGACAAGACGGTCCCGCTTGGCCAGAATTACGAGTACGGTGTCGTTGCGCGCGACTGCACGCCGGCGTTGTCGACGCTGACCGCGTCCGGCACTGTCACGCCGAACCCGTGAAACGCTGGGAGCTTTCGATGCACGTCATCAGAGCGCAGTCAAGGAGTGGCATGGTCACCGGCCTCCGCGCCCGTCGCGGGTCCGCGATCTTTCTCGTGATGGTCATGACGATCGCGCTCGCTGCACTGGCCGCATCGGCCATGCTCATGGCGTCGGGCGCGGGCCTTGTGTCCAACTATCACAGCCAGGAACGCGACCTCCTGTACGGTGGAGAGGCCGCGCTCCAGGCCGGCATGAGTGACCTCAGCAACAATCCGTACGTGCTGCCCGAGAGCGGGTACGTGCAGATCGCGAGCAATGCGCAGCTCGTGGCAGCGGACGGTTCGAACGTGCCGAACGTGGTCTACGATCTCTACGCCGGCCCGACCGGATCGGCGACGCAGCAACAGGGGCGGTTCGTCACGGTGGTGGCGATCGCGAAAGACACCGCGCGGCAGCGCGAATTCATCCGACGTGTCGAGCTCAATCAGGAGACGTTCTCGCGATTCGCCTACTTCTCGGTCTCCGAGAACGGCATCTGCTTCGGTTCCAACGACCGCCTGAACGGGCCAGTCTTCTCCGACGATGTCATCACGACGTGTGGCGCACCGCAGAAGGCCGATTTCATGGACTCAGTGTGGACGCCACAGACGTTCGTCAACGGCGACCCCGCGCAGGATACACTCTACGATGGGTGGACCAAGGTCGCACAGCCGCTGCAACTGCCGAGCACCGCGGCGCTGGCAGGGCTGTATCCCCTGGCGGCAGCGGGCGGGACGCAGTTCACGACGCCCAATACGGCCACCGATTCGACGTCGGCGATTCTGTCGCGCCTCGAGTTCGACGCCTATGACCTGAACGGCGACGGCGACAGCATCCAGGCTGGTGAAGGGTTTGTGAAGTTCTATCAGGTCGACGTTGGGACCAAACCGCTCGTGCCATCGCCAACGGGGTCGTGGACGCCGGCGCAGCTGGACTCCGTCGCCGTTGGCTATCTGCGCTCGGGGATCACGCGCCAGCACGACAACAACAACTGTGGTGAGTGGCGCTACGTACAAGACGACAACGGCAATCTGGAGTGGGAGTTCTTCCCGATGGCCGTGCACGCGACCGCGTGGTACAAGACGATCGTCGGCAACGCGGTCGGCGGCGCCGTGCCCCCCGCCATCTCGAGCGCGAACCACACTGAGGCGACGGTTGTTGGCGCATTCGCGCCGGCAGACACGATAACGTTGACCGGGGTGACCAAGTTCCCCGCGCGCAACGGCGACTCATCTCACCCGCCACGCTGCTACCTGGGCGGTGACCCGCGGCTGGTCTCGATCGAGCGTGACACCTCCGCGGCCGCGCCGATGCGGACGGGTTCGCAGTGGGGCACCATGGGCTGGACCTACGGCCGCCGCGGCGGCACGGACACCACATTCACCGGCGGCGACCCCAGCGATGCGGCGCATCCCACACGGATGGGGCACTGGATCCCGTGGACCGGAGCGACTCCCGCGGCCTTTACCCCGGCATTCCAGGCCTCTCACCCGGACTGGCGCTATCTCTTCCCCATCAGCCAGACGTACAACCCGAGCTTCAGGGGCGTCATCGCAGTCCACGGGAGCGTCGGCGTGAGCGGGAACGTCCAAGGCCACGTCACGATGTATAGCGATGGCTTCATCGCCGTCCTGGACAACCTGCGATTGACGGACGATGCCGATACGACCTGCCAACATCTCATGGGAATGGTTGCGGGCCAGGACATTCTGGCGGCCGACAACGGGGTCAATTCACCTGCGGGCGACAATGCCCTACGGCTCAACATGCGCGGCGGGTCGAGCGACCTCTGGGTCGAATCAACCATCTTTGCGCTATCGTCGTGGGGCGCCGAAGGGCTCGTGCAGGATCCCGGCGTCCTGTTCGTGCCGCTCCAGCAGGCATGCAACGCGCAAAACTACGCCCGCGGCTGCCTGCATGTGCAGGGGAGCATCATCCAGAACACGCGCCAAGGCGTGAACGGTGGTAACGGAACGACGACCGGGTACGGCTACGCGAAGCAATACAACTTTGACAATTGCTCGGTCGAGAACCCGCTCCCGTTCTTCCCGACCACCGGCCGCTTCAGCGTGAACAACTACTATGAGAGCGATCCGGTGCACTTCAATGTCGCCGCGTTGTTTGCCGCGCTGAAACCCTGAATGACACGCGCCGAAAACCAAATCTCTGTCGCCTATGCCTTGGCCTTCCCCCCGCCGTGGCTCTCGGACGATGCCCCGCCTCCACTCTTGGGCGCGCTTCTCGGTTCACCGCGGGGTGCACGTGTGTTAGACGGGTGAGCAGCGGGTGCTGTCGCCTCGGGCTCCACTGGTGCGCGGGCGAGCTGCATCCGTTGCGAGGCCAGGGTGACGGTGGGAAGCGAACGGTCGTAGTAGGGACCCGCCCACGGCGGGAGCCAGCCCCAACTCCACGGGCCCGGCCCCCAAATGCGGGGTACTGAGATCGGCGGCGCCGCGGCGCGAGGCGGCGGAGCGCTACCACCCGACGACGGCATTGCTGAGGATGTGCGGACGGCCGCGGTGTCGATCACGAAGGCGACGATGTCATAGTCGAACCGGCCGCGCGCCACGCCTTTCACGAACGCGGTGAGCTGTGACTCGACCGCGTTTGGATTTTCTACCCGCGGGATGGCGCGATAATCCCAATGTCCGTTGGTCGCCACTTCGTCGAGCCGGAAGGGCAGGTCGGAGATTGCCGCGTACCAGGTGCCGGACCCGGACGAGTCCTCGACGGTGAACGCGGCCCGACCGCCACGGCTCAATATCTCGATGTCGGTGTCTGCACTCACCCGGTCCGACAGGCCAGGATCGATAGGCCAGGCGATGCTGACATGGCCGTCCGGGTTGGCATAGAGGACGACCAGGTATCCATCCTGCCCGACCTGCACGCGGACCTGCCCGTCCGATCCGGGCGTGTACCGTGCTTGGTCGAGGAAGAGGCGGACGGGAATACCGTCCGCAACGTGCGGTGGCACAGCCGGACGTACCGGCCTGGCATGCATCGGGACTGCAGCAGCAACAGCGGCAAGCAAGGCGGCGACACGCATGGGTCAACTCCTGGCGGTCAGCTGAGGCAAGAGGCCGTCACCGGCACCAACGATGAATCTAGATGTTGTACACCAATGTGCGGTCGTTGGACCGGCAGCCTGCTCCCAACGCCCCGTCAGCCCCGACGCTTCGCCCTTCTCCCCGCGTTCCGCGTCCTATTGTCGCAAAGGCAAAACGTAGGTCCCACCGACCTCCGGCTGCCCATCAGTGTGCACACCATTATCGTCGCGCGCAAAGATGACGCGAGTGCCGACTCGGATCGACACGTGAGGCAGCGCCGCCGCTGGCGGCAACTGAACGTCATACGTCACGCCGGGCGTCCCGTGAGCATCAACAGTGATCGTGCCATTCCCGACGATGTATGTCGGACCGTCTGCGCTCGCAGTCACTGACACCTGCGAGGCAACCGCCGGCAAAATGCGCACCACGCTGCTCGATTCCGGGCTGCGAAAGACGAGATCAACCCTGCCGCTCCCGGGGATCGCCACGCCGCGCGGCGACGCTGGTGCCATCGCCGGTGCGGCGCTCGTGACGATAGCAGGGGCTACGGGCGCGGGCGCTGACGCACGCGGGCGGCTGATGATGCGCGCGATGAATTGTCGCACCGGCGAATGTGGTGCGGCCGCTGCCGCCGCCGCGGCACTCAGGGCGAGGATCACAGCGCTCCGTCTGACCGCGACCGCAAGCGTCGAGCGATGCGGCTGCGCGGCGTCGGGCCCGGATGCCGCCGCGCCTCGCTGCGCGACCAGGCGCCGCCGGCCTCGCCCGAGAGCCGCCCGTTCGATCGCGCCGCCGGCGACGTGAGCTCGGTCGAAGTCGATCGTTTGCGCCTCGAGGAAGGACACGTTGAGCGCGGGGGCGGGGTGATCCAGCAGGCGCAGCAGATCACCCACCTCGCGGTCGGCTGTTTGTGCCGTCGCGATGGCGCTCATACACTCTTCGCAGGTCGCGGCATGCGCTCGCGCATCGTGGCCGCTCGCCCCTCCTCCAGAGGGATCGAGCGCGGCGGCGAGGTCCGCATCATTGAGATGCATGGCGTACTCCAGGGCCAATGGTCGTGCCCGTGCCAGACCGCACGTGCCGGGCGTCAACCGCGCCGCGAAACATGCGTGTGGCACGCACCAATAAGGTGCCTACACTACTTTCCGCCACGCCGACGGCTTGGGCCAGCTCCCGATAGCTGTAGCCTTCGTGGCGGAGCAACAGAAGAGCCCGATCGCGTTCGGGCAAGGCATCGAGTGCGGCGCGCACCTGCGACCGAGTCTCCCGGACCAACGCATCGGCGTCCGCTGCGGCCGGTTCGCTGGCGTGAGTCTCGGTCCCGTGCTCGAGAACGAGCTCCGCTCGCCGGCGCGCCTGGCGGCGTTGATCACGAAAGAGGTTCGTCGCCACCGTCGCGAGCCACGCACGCGGGTCGTCCGGCATGGTGCCGCGTCGGTGTAGACGGACGAACGTGTCCTGGGCGAGGTCTTGGGCCAAGTCGGGGTCGCCGGTTAGGCGGTCGAGGTACCGAAACAACGATTGAAAACGTGCGTGATACAGCGCGGACAGCGCGTCCGCGAAGGAATCGCCACCGGAAGGACGAACCGTCGTCATCGGAGCGAGCACAATAGAGGAGCGGCTGAGGGCGGCGCTTTATGACAAAAGATCCCTGCCGGCACGTTCAGTACGCCCAGCCAATGCCAACCAGGAGCGTACGGGGCAGGAGTGGGATGCCACGCAGTGAGCCCCCCGGCCCGGTCGGGAGCGCGTCGACCAGGTTGGCGTGGTTGAAGATGTTGGCGAGGGTGGCATACGTGGAGAGCCGACCGTTCGCGGGACCGGTACGCCAACGGTGAGCGAGTTGCAGGTCGGCTCGGAGATACGGCGGCAGTCTCAGCGTTGTCGCCCACGGCAGCCCAAAGTCGCGCTCTGCCAGTCCGAGCGTCGATGGGGCACCTCCCTCATCGGCGTGGGTCATCGACATCCCGTCCAGCCCTGGCGCGCGTTGCCCAAACGCGGCCCAACCAGCGAGGCGCACCTCCGTCAGGCGATCGAGGGCAAACCCGACGGCCGCAGACCCGGTCTCCCCAAGCTCCGAGGTGGGGTGGTAGCGTAGGCCGTCTGCGGACTCGACTGTGCGGCCGACGCCGTACCCGGCCTGCCACGTGACCGGTCCACCTCCGCCTTGCAGCAGCGCCGACATGCCGCTCACGTGTGCCGATGCGCGGGCAAAGCTCGTCGCAGCAAACACCCCGGACTGCAGAGGATTTGCGATGGCGAGTCCCGACAGCGAACGCACGTACCCGTCGACGGACAGTTTGCCTGCGGCGCCAAGCGAGGTGGTGATGCCAGCGGTCCCGATGTCGCTCTGCGCGAGAGGTACGCCACCAGGACTGGCTGCGACTGGGAGATCGAGCCCCAGCTCCAATCCGAGCGGCGACTCGGTGTTGCGAAGTGACTGCACGACTTCGTGCGTTCGCGCGTAGCCGGCCGTCAGCGTGATGCCGCCCAGCACACGCACGCTCGCATCAACCCTCGGCTCGAGTCGCGCAGCCATCCCGAGAACGGTCATGCCGCGCACGCCAGTCGTGACGTGCCACGTGCTGTCGCCGTCGTCCGGACCCCACCGTCGCTCCACGAACGCGGCCGCCGTGGTCGGCGCGCTCGTGAGCGCGAGGGGCGTCAAGCTCGCCAGCATCGCAGGCGGCGCGAATGGCATGGCCTGGCCAGGGGCGGCCGTCGGCAGGGCTGAAACCCGATAACTGACGCTGAGTGCGTCCATCGAGACGCCTAGCGTCATTGCCTGCCATGCGAGTTGCGACGAAAGCTCGGTTTGTTGTACGCCGTCGCCCAGGCTGGGGCCCAAGCTGTCGGCGACCCCTGGCACGGTCGTCACGAAGCGCGATGCGGATAGGCGTGTCTCCAACTGTGCTGCGGTGCCGAGCTGCTGTGTCCAGATCAAGCCACCGGTCGCCGTACTCCACGGGACGGCGTTCGGGGAGAGTGCGGCGGTCGGCATGCCGATGCCGTTGGGGATCGCGCGGTCGTTGCTTGCGAGCACAACCAGCTTGAGTGCCGTGGCGCCGGTCGCGAGTGACGCCGTCACGACGCCATCGGCCCATCGGTCGGGGACTGGGCCGGCATCATTCGACAGCTCCGGCAAGTCGCCGTTGCTGCGTCGCACCGCAACGAGGATCCCTCCGGACGCGTTGCCAATGGTCATGGGCTGCGCCAAGGTCGCGCGCACGGCCGAGGGGCCAATCGATGCCGCGCCGGTCCAGCCGAGAGACGGCGCGTCGCGCGTGCTCACATCGACGACACCACCCAATCGATCGCCGTAGGCGGCTTGCATCGCGCCGTCGTGCACGTCGATGCCGCTGACGGCGTCGGGACTGATGACGCTCAGCGTCCCGGATCCATGGACCGGGTTCCAGACCGGTAGCCCGTCGATCCGCACCAAGAGTTGGTCGGAGGTGCCGCCACGATCCGCCAGACCTCCGGGCCAGTCAGGACGCATGGAGAAGTGCGGGTCACCCCCAAGTGTACTGACGAGGTCGGGCTCTCCCGTCGAGAGGTCGGAGGCGGACGGGTCGCCGCGCCAGCTCCATGTGCTGGCGGTGCCGTCCGCGTTTGGTATCGAGGGGGCGCCGGCCGCCGCTCGCGATGCACTGACCCGGACCGAGTCGAGTACCACGAGCCTCGGTGACAGCGTGAGATCGACGCGAACTTCGCCGCGCGAAGGCAGTGTCACCGTGACAGCGAGAGGGTCGTACCCAGCTCGCACCGCGTGCACGGTGACCGCGCCGGTGGAGAGCCCGCTCAGCCGATAAGAGCCGGCACTATCGGAGCACACCGACGCGTTCAACTCGGGGATCGCCAGCCGGACACCGGGGAGTACGCTCCCGAAAACGCCATTGCGCACGACGCCGACAATGGTGGCCAGATGAGCGCTATCGGGCAATGTGTTGGCCGCGAGCGACGGCTGGGCACCAGGCGCGCAGTCGTCGACCGGATCAGTGAGGGCGAGCGCGGATGCCGGAACGGCCACGAGACCGGCGGTCGCACACGCAAAGAGGCGCGCGCGAATAGCCGCCCCGCGAGGAAGCGGTCTTGCCCACCGGTGCCTGCTCGGACCACCCCGACTCAATGGCATCGCGTATCGTCTTGTGTTCTTATGGTTGCAACCCCCATCGCGTTGGGTGGTTGCGCCCCCGCACCGGCAGCATCCGGGCATACACGACCACGGTTGTACCCCGCAATGCGCTGCAGGAGCCAGGAAATTTCTCGATTTCTTTACTCTGCTGTTGCGGGACTGACCAGAAACAGCTATATGGACCCTAGAGCGGGCTGGTCCGACCCTCAGCGCCCCCCGCCTCTCGCGCTCGGCCGCAGTACTCGCGCCAGGGGCGACGTGCGGGCGCGGGCGGACAGGACCGCTGTCGGGAACGCGCACGCCGGTCAGAAGTCCTCGTGTTTCCATAGGTGCGTTCGCCAGGGGCGAGCTCGGCAGCGTACCTGTAGTCTCGAGCCGTCACGGGACTGAAGCCTCGCCACGCAGTCGAGGGCGCCGCCCGAACAGGCTATTGGTCTGTTCGGCCGGCAGAGTGCGGTCGACACCCCACAGGGAGTGTTCTCGTGCCACACGCATCTGTCAGAGTCGGAATCGGGACACTCTGGGTCGCAGCGCTCCTCGCCGTGTCGGCGGGGCAGCTTGCCGCCCAGAGTCGCACGGTCACCGGTAAGGTGACGGACGCGGAGACCAAGGAGGCGTTGCCATCCGTCACCGTCATAATCAAGGGCACGCTCCGGGGGACCAGCACCAAAGAGAACGGCACGTACAGCATCACCGTGCCGGCCGGCGCCACGACGCTCACGTTTCGGCGCATCGGGTACAAGGCCACGGATCATGCGATCGACGCGAGCCAAACCACGGGCGACGTCGCGCTCGACCGCGACGTGCTCCGACTCGAGGAGAGCATCGTGACTGGCCAGGCCACCGTCGTCAGCCGCCAATCGGCGGCCAACAATGTGTCGACCGTGGACGCCACGGAGATCAGTCGAGTCCCGGCCGAGACGCCCGAGCTGGCGCTCCAGGGTAAGATCGCCGGCGCGGACATCCAGGAGAACTCGGGCGCGCCCGGCGGCGGGATGCAGGTGCGGCTCCGAGGAACGTCGACGATCATCGGCAACAGCGAGCCGCTGTACGTCGTCGACGGCGTGATCATTAGCAACGAAGCCGTGTCGGCCGGCACCAACGCGATCACCGCGGCGGCAAGCGCTTCGGGCATCGCCTCGAACGAGGACAATCCGTCGAACCGACTGGCTGACCTCGATCCCAACGACATCGAGAGCATCGAAGTGCTCAAGGGCGCATCGGCGTCTGCCATCTACGGCTCGAAAGCGTCGAACGGGGTCGTCCTGATCACGACCAAACGAGGCCAAACTGGCACGACGAAATTCGACTTCGGTCAGAAGTTTGGGGCGAGCAGCGACTCGCGGCAGCTCGGGTCGCGGACGTTCGACTCGGCGTCCGCGGTGGCGACATGGGGCCCCAGCGCCGCCAAGTATTTCCCCAACGGACAAGGAACAACCTACAACCACGAAACGGAGCTCGCCGGTCACTCTCCGCTCTCCTACCAGTCGACGGCGAGTCTGAGCGGCGGTACGGAGAACACACGGTACTACAGCTCGGGTATCGTCGAGCATGACGGCGGCATCATCCAGAACACCTTCTTCGACAAGCAAGCCCTGAACGTCAACCTCTCGCAAGTATTGAGTAAGACGTTTGAGGTCAACTTCGGCTCGACGTACTCGCACACAGCCGACGGGCGCGGCCTGACGAACAACGACAACACAACGACCAGCTTCTACACGGCGCTGCCCGCGACGCCGAACTTCGTCAATCTGCAGCAGCTCCCCGACGGCACCTGGCCGAACAACCCGTTCGCGCCCAGCAACCCTTTGCAGACCGCAGCCCTCCTCGCCAACGATGAGGCGGTCAACCGCTTCATCGGCCGTGGCGGCGCCACCGCTCACCTGCTCGCGAACGACCAGAATACGCTCAACCTCTTGCTGACGGGCGGGATCGACTACTTCAATCAGCTCAATAGTCTGTACTCACCACCCACGCTGCAATACGAGCAGGTCTACGGCACCGACGGCACGAGTGTGCTCGGGAACACCGAAAACTTCAACAGCAACATCAACCTCAGCGGTGTCGACACGTACACGCCAGCAGGCGGAGCATTCACCGCGACGTCGCAAATCGGCGTGACGCAGGAGACGCACGACATCAACACCAGCCGCACTCTGGCCCGCGTGCTGAGCCCTGGCGAGGCAAACATCAATGAAGGCACGCAGACGTCGGTCGAGCAGCTCCGGCAGAACGTCGTCGACAAGGGGATCTTTCTGCAGGAGGAGTTCCAGACCCTCAATCAGCACTTGCTCGTGACGCTCGGCGGACGCGCTGACGAGAGCAGCGACAACGCGGACCCGACGAAACTCTACTTCTATCCCAAAGCGTCAGCGTCGTACCGCATCGAGAAGGGCGTCTCGTTCATCGACAACGTGAAGCTCCGCGCCGCCTTCGGCGAGTCGGGCAACGAACCGTTGTACGGGCAGAAGTTCGGCGAGCTCGTCGCGAACAACATTGCCGGCCTGCCGAGCTCCCAGATCCAGGGCGCTCTCGCCGCGAACAACCTCGGGCCGGAGCGCACGCAGGAGTTCGAGACGGGCTTCGACATGACGCTGTTCCACAGCAAGGCGACGCTGAGTGTCACCGGCTATCAGAAGAACATCTCCGACCTGCTGCTGCAGCGCGGGCTCCCGCCGTCGATGGGCTACACGCTCGAGTATCAGAACGGCGGCACCATGCGGACGCGCGGCCTCGAGGTCGAGACGTCAGTCGTTCCGATTCAACGGCGCGATTTCTCCTGGACCATCAACGCGAACTGGTCCAAGGACGCGAGCATCGTGACGTCGCTTCCAGTCTCACCCTTCAGCCCCGCCGGGTTTCCACCGGAGTTTGGCGGATTCTTCATTCAACAGGGCAAGTCACCGACCCAGATCGTCGGCAACGTCGTCGAGCCGAACGGGTCGATCAACCCGATCGGCACGATCGGAGACGTCAACCCCGACTTCCGGATGGGGCTGGGCAGCAATCTGTCCTACCACCGGGCGCACCTCTATTTCCTGTTCAACTGGCAGCACCACGGCGACGACATCAACCTGACCGAGCTGCTCTACGACTTCACCGGGAACACTCTCGACTATGGGAAGATGGTGAATACGCCGAGTGGGCCAATGGAGCTCGGTGCGTGGCGCGTCACGCAATGGGTGAACGGCAATACCAACATCTATGTGCAGGACGCGAGTTTCATCAAGCTGCGCGAGCTCTCGCTGTCCTATGATATCCCCGACCGGTTGCTGGGCGGGCTCCAGAATCGGGTGCATTCGGCATCGATCGTCGCCGAAGGGCGCAATCTGATCACGTGGACCAAGTACCAGGGGCTGGATCCCGAGGTGAGCAACTTCGGCAACGAGGCCATCGCCAGAAATGTCGATGTGGCCCCCTTCCCGCCGAGCCGCCAGTTCTGGCTTGGCCTCAACCTGGGGTTCTGACGCCATGCGACACACATTCGAATTCCGACGCGCGCGCGCGATGCGCAGCCTCGTCTCGATCGCGGCGCTGGCCACGCTGACGGCATGCGCCAACTCGACGGTTCCGGACCTCAACAACCCCAGTGTAAACAGCTTCCAGACCAGCCCGACGGGCGCGGCGGCCGGCGCCATCGCGATCGGCATGGTCCGCGGGGCGCGTGACAACACCGGCAACATGGCGTGGAACGTGGGCGCCTTCGGTCGCGAAGGCTACGAGATGGGCGTCGCGCAGGGTGATCTCACGCTCTACGTCGACGGCCCGATCACGAGCAACACGTTCTATCTGGACTTACTCTGGGATCAGCAGTACGCCGACATCCGTGCCGGCAACACCGTGCTGGACGCGATGTCGCGTATCCCCGATCTCACGAGCCAACAGAATGTCCGCCATGGCCGGCTTCATTCAGACCATGATGGCCTACGACCTCATTCAGCTGGCCGCGACGCGAGACACGTTCGGCTTGCCGATCGCGGTCGACATCCCACCTGGTGGGCCACCGGCGCCGATCGCCGACAAGGCGACGGTCTACCAACACATATTCAACCTGCTGGACTCGGGGCAGACGAGCCTGCAGGCAGGCGGCGCGGCCTTCTCCTTCGCACTCCCACCGGGTTTCGCGGGCTTCAACACGCCGGCGACGTTCCTCTTGGTGAACCGCGGGCTCCGGGCGCGCGCCGACATCCTGACAAAGAACTATGCGAATGCGCTCACGGACTTGAGTGCTTCGTTTGTGAGTATGGCGCAACCGCTTACCTACGGTCCGTTCTTCGACTACACCGCGAACTCGGGCGACGAGACCAACATCCTGTTCAAGCCGTATTACTACGTCTCGAACTGGATCATCGACTCCGCCCAGTTTCAGGCCGACGGCAAGACGCTCGATAACCGCGTCCTGACCAAGACGGTAGCGGTGACGCCGTTCATTCTCGACAGCATTACCGCGTCCTATCAATTCACGGCGTACAACAGTGTGAGCTCGCCGCTGCCGATGCTCCGCAACGAGGAACTGATCCTATTGCGTGCCGAGGCAAACCTGGGCGCGGGCAACACCCTGGCTGCGCTCACCGACATCAACTTCATCCGGGCGACGTCCGGCAACTTACCGCCATACACAGCCAGCGCCGCCTTGCGCCAACCAGCGGATCCCCTGGATGAGCTGCTTTACGAAAAGCGCTACTCGCTGCTCTGGGAGTCTGGCAACAACTGGATCAGCATGCGCCAATATGGCAAGCTCAATGAGATCCCCGAGCAGTACCATCTCGAGCACATCTTCCCGGTCATCCCGTTCCCGCTCAACGACTGCACGGCGCGCTCGCCGGAGCCGGAAGGCTGTAACACAGTGACCGGATTCTGAGGCGATATCGACGACGGGAATGCGTACGGGCGATCCGGGGGTAGCCGCGTCCGCGGCTACCCCCGCTGTCTCGATGCGAAAGGAGGTGGCCATGCGACTCAGGACGGCAACGACGACGGAGTGGGCGCTCCTTTGTGCGATGGCGTCTGCAGGGGCATTCACGGGGAGCGCAGCCGGCGCGCAGCGTGACACCCGACCGGCGGCCACGACGCCACCAGTTCTCTCCGCCGACCAGCTCTTGTCGGTCAGTAGTATGGTAGGCGGCCGCGACGAGCCCGTGTGGGACGCGGACGGCTCGCACGTCACCTTTCTCGGCAGCTTTGGCGGTCCGCTCGGCATCTGGTCGATTCCCGCCTCGGGCGGACCGGCGACGCTCCTCGTCCGCGACGTATCGCTGAGCGGCATGGACTACACCGCGGGGCAGCGCCCGATCTGGTCTCCGCGTGGGGAGTATCTCGCCTATGTCACATCGAAAGGGGGCGATGCGCCGGAGATCTGGTTGTGGTCGCCCCGGACCGGCGCGGACGTGCAGCTGACGCACATGGGCGGCGGCGTCTACTCCATGAACTGGTCGCCGGACGGCGCGCATATCGCGTTCTCCGACGATCGATACGGGAGCCAGGACATCTACACGGTTGCCGTCCCGACCGGCGACGTGGTCAGGCTCACCAGCGATTCACGCTACGAGGTATTCCCGACGTGGACGCCCGACAGCCGCACGGTCCTGTACGATCGGCTCGATCCGCGATGGGTGCGGCATGACGTCATGGCCGTGCCCGTCGATGGATCGACGCCACCGCGGCTCGTCGTCACGGAGTCGGAATTCTTCGACTATCGGGGCGGTGCGGCGTTCGGGTACTCGCCGGTGTCTGCAGATGGCCAGCGCGTGTTGATCCGATCGCAGCGGTCGGGATGGCTCAACTACTGGGCCGTGCCGCTCTCTGGTGGTGAACCACGGGCTGTCGCGCCCGAGGCGGCGGAGCAGAGCGAGGGGGCGTGGTCGCCCGACGGGAAGTGGATTGCCTACATCTCAAATCACAACGGCACGAAGGGTTTGTACGTCGTGGGCGCCACGGGCGGCTCACCTCGTGCCTTGGTCTCGCCGACAGACGGCGTTGTCTCGCGGATCGGTTGGTCGCCAGACGGCACAAGGATCAGCTACACGTTCGGGACTGTGACGACAACGGCGGATCTCTACACGGTTGATGTGAAGACCGGTCGCACCACACAGCTCACGTTCTCGATGCCAGCTGGGCTCGCGACTGCCGGTCTGATCACGCCGCGCAAGGTCACGTATCCGAGCGCGGACGGCTACACCATCTCCGCGTACCTATACGAGCCGCGCGGTCTCAAGCCCGGGGAGAAAGCGCCAGGTATCATGTGGATCCATGGCGGCCCGACGGGGCAATGGATCGACAGCTATCAGGCGCAAGTGCAGTACTTCGCGAACCGGGGCTACGCCGTGTTATTGCCCAACATCCGGGGCAGCTCAGGCTACGGACGGGTGTTCGAAGACGCGAACAACGGGTGCTGGGGGCATTGTGACCTCAAGGATGTCCTCGCCGGGGTCGAGTACCTGAAGCGACAGGGGTTCGTGAACGCCGACAAGATGGGGATTCACGGCGTGAGCTACGGCGGGTGCATGAGCATGTCAGCAGTCGCGTTCGCGCCGGGCATCTTCCAGGCGGCGATCCCCGAGTCGGGGTACGGCGATTGGGTACGCTTCCACGAGTACAACAACGAAATGCAGCACAACCAGTTGCTGGCGTACGAGTTCGGCCCGCTTCCGGACAGCGAGGCCGTGTATCGGCGGAACTCGCCGATCTACAGCGTTGCGGACGTTACGACGCCCACGTTCCTCATTCATGGCGAGGGCGTGACGTCGGCGTGGCGGCCGGCGGAGCTGCCTGTGCCCGCGTCGCTCGATTTCGCGCGAGCGCTCGACGCGCACTACAAGGCGTTCCGCTACAAAACCTACCCGGGCGAGACCTACTATATCACCTCCCGTGAGAACATTCGGGTCAAGCTCGGCGACATGCTCGCGTTCTTCGATCAATACCTGAAGGACGGACTGCGCACGGCGCCGTCGGCCACGGTCGTGACGACCGTGTCGGCCGCCACGAGCGGGGGGCGGTGAGTCGTTGCGAACGGTGATGGCTACGAGAGGGTCTACGAGAGGGAGAGGACTTAAATGACTGGTCGTGGCGTGTGGACATCGAGGCTGACCACGTCCGCTGGCGTGGTCGCGTTACTCTGTGGTGGTGCGCTCTCCTGTGGCGGCGGTAGCGGACCGCACGTTCAGGTCAGTTTCCCCGCGTCACTGAACTCCGAACCGATCACCGGACGGGTGTTCGTCACGCTGTACACGAAGGATGACGTCGAGCCTCGCATCGCGGCGTATCAGTCGGCACGCGTGCGGGTCGGCCGTATCCCCTTCTTCGCGATGGACATCGACCAGCTCAAGCCGGGGGAGTGGGCGACGCTCGACACCGGCGCGGTCGGCTATCCGCTGTGGAGTATGCGGGACCTTCCGGCTGGCGACTACTACGCGCAAGCCGTGCTCCACGTCTACACACAGTACCACCGCTCGGACGGGCATACGGTCTGGGCCCATCAGGATCACTGGGACGGGCAGCGGTGGGCGTACTCCCCGGGCAATCTCGTGAGCACGCCGATCAAGGTGCACCTGGATCCGGCCGCGGGGTTCAACGTGCAACTGACATTCGATCACAAGCTCCCGCCAATCCAGGAGCCGCAGGATACCAAATGGGTGAAGCACCTCAAGATCCAGAGTGACAGGCTCACGAAGTTCTGGGGGGTCCCGCAGCAACTCGGCGCCATCATCCTGTTGCCGAAGGGCTACGACGAGCACCCCAACGCGTACTACCCGGTCGTGTACCAGCAGAACCACTTCTCGCTGGATGCCCCGTTCGGCTTCACGAACGACTCGAACCCGCCGGTCGCCGCAATGACCCCGCTCCGGCTGGCGCCGGTCAACCCCCGATCCAACGTCGAAGGACCGCGTGCGTTCAGCGGCGGCGGCGTGCGCGAGTCCGGCTACGAGTTCTACAAGTCGTGGAACTCGGATGTCATGCCCCGGATGATCGTCGTGTCCTTCCTCCACCCCACGCCGTACTTCGACGACTCGTACGCCGTCAACTCGGCCAACAACGGCCCCTACGGCGACGCGATCATGCAGGAGCTCGTCCCGTATGTCGAGTCGCACTTCCGCATCATTCGGAAGCCGTACGCCCGTGTGTTGACTGGCGGATCGACCGGCGGATGGGAATCGCTGGCGCTCCAGGTTCAGCATCCCGAGTTCTTCGGCGGGACGTGGACCTTCTTCCCTGACCCGATCGACTTTCGCCGATACCAGCTGGTCGACATCTACTCGGACTCCAACGCATTCGTACTCCCCAATGCGGCGCCGGGGGCCCCCGAGCGCATGATGCAGATGTCGCCGGAAGGGCAGCCGGTGGCTTCGATGCGCTCGATCGCGCAGATGGAGCTGGCCTCTGGCACGCGCGGTCGCTCGGCCGCGCAGCTCGACATCTGGAACGCCGTGTACGGCCCGGCCGACGCCGACGGATATCCCCGCCGCGTGTTCGACCTCCGGACCGGTGTCATCGATCACGAAGTCGCGACGTACATGCGCGACCACGGCTACGACCTGCGGTATTACATCGCGCAGAACTGGTCGAAGATCGGCCCGCAACTGGTCGGCAAGCTGCACCTGTTGACGGGCGATTACGACGACTTCTTCCTCGGCCCTGCGGTCTACATGCTGCAGGATTTTCTCGATAGCACCAAGGCGCCGGCGTATGGCGGCGACTTCCGGTTTGGACGACCGATGAAGGGTCACGGCTGGCAGCCGATGACCACGGCGAACCTGTTGCGCGAGATGGCCGCGCACATCGCCAAGAACGCGCCGCCAGGAGAGGCGACGTCGAGCTGGCGTGGTGATCCCGCGGTGACGGGACTCAAGGGCAATGCGTTGTTCAATCCTTGCGGACCGGCGCAAGGCTGTGCGTGGGGCGAAGAGCGGCATGCCGGTGCGGCGGGCGGCGGAGAGCAGATTACGAACCGATAGAACGCGGGCCGTCGCTAGGCATGTGCGGATTGGTTGGCGACGACGGACACACGGCGGGCGGCCTGAAGGCCGCCCCTACATGTTGCTGCGAGCGGTGCGAGAGCCGGATTCGTCGACGTCGTTCGCGAGTGCGGGTGGGATGGTCCTGGAGACGCGCCGTCCGGACCGACATGTAGGGGCGGGCTTTAGCCCGCCCGCCTGCGATGCGACACCTGAACGGAGAGGACGTTATGACAGAGATTCGTTGGGGCCGGCGAGTTCGTCGCAGTGTGGTGACGGTGGTGTGTCTCGCTCTCCATCCGGCTCTCTACGCGCAACAGACCGCCTTGAGCAACGCGGACCTCGTCGGCGTGCGGTCGATCGTCGCCGGGATGGCGCCGCAGTGGTCGAGCGACGGCTCCCGCATCCTGTTTTCGACATCGCTCGGCGGCTCTGAATTGTGGACGGTACCGGCGACGGGCGGGTTCCCCAGCTCGATGCAAGTCGCGATGGGGGAGATCGCGTTTCTGCAAACCCATCAGCCTGCGTACTCACCGGACGGCAAGTGGCTGTCGTACATCTCCAATCGAAGCGGACCGGCCGAGCTCTACCTCAAATCGCTCGTGGATGGGCACGAGGTGACGCTCACCCACATGGGCGCGCGCATCAATTCCTACGCGTGGTCACCTGACAGCCGTCGCATCGCATTCGCAGACGACAGGTTTGGCGGCTACGACATCTACGCCGCCGACGTCCCGACCGGAGTGGTCGTGCGCTTGACCGACGACCCTCGCTACGATGTGTTCCCGTCGTGGACGCCGGACAGCCGGCGCGTGGTCTACGTGCGGCTCGATGACCGATGGCTCGACCACGAGGTGCTCGTGGTCGACGCCGATGGCCGATCATCCCCGCGCACCATCGTCACGGACACCGACTTCTTCGACTATGCCGCGGGCGGCGGGTTTGGGTATCCGCAAGTCTCACCGGACGGGTCGACGATCCTCTTCAAGTCACAGCGGAGCGGGTGGGTCAACTATTGGGTGGTCCCGATCCAGGGAGGGGCGCCACGGCAGATCGCGCCAGAGTCCGCGAACCAGAGCGGCGCACACTGGTCCCCCGATGGGAAATCGATCCTGTATCAGGCGCTGTGGAACGGGACGCAGGACCTGCGCATCGTGGCGGCTGTTGGTGGCGCGCCACGCGTCCTGGTCAAGCCCACGGACATGGGCTTCGTCAACAACGGGGTTTGGTCGCCTGACGGTGCGCACGTCGGTTTCACGATGGAGTCGCCATCGGCTGCCGCGGATCTGTTCGTGGTGGGCGCGGCCGGCGGGCAACCGGTGCAGCTCACGCATTCCGCGGGGCCGCAGTACATTGCCGCCGCGCTCCTCCGACCCAAGAAGATCACGTATCCGTCAGCCGACGGCGTCAAGATTTCGGCCTACCTCTACGAGCCGCTGCTCGGAGCGGGCCAGAAAGCCCCGGGGATCCTGCTGATCCACGGCGGGCCGACGTCGTCGTGGAACGATACGTATCAGGTTCAGGCGCAGGCGTTGGCCATGCACGGCTACGCCGTGCTGCTCCCCAACATCCGCGGCAGCTCCGGCTACGGCAAGCCATTCGAGGATGCGAACAATGGGTGCTGGGGACGCTGCGACCTGAAGGATGTCGTTGCCGGCGTCGCCTACCTCAAGCAGCTCTCGTACATCGAGCCGTCGCGCATGGGCATCACGGGCACGAGTTACGGAGGCTGCATGACGCTCGCCGCCGCGGCGTTCGCCCCTGGCGTCTTTCAGGCTGGTATCGCGCAGTCCGGTTACGGCGACTGGCTGCAGTTCTCCGAGGAGCAGGAGATGCGGCACATCAAGCTTCTCAACTACGAGCTCGGACCGCTTCCCCAGGCGGAGGCGCTCTATAAGTCCATCTCGCCGATCTATTACATCGACAGCATCCGAACGCCACTGTTTCTCGTGCACGGCGAAGGGAAACAGCTCCCCCGGTCGGTCGCCTCGCGCCTCTTCGTCGACCGTCTCGAGATGCACTACAAGCCGTTCAAGTACAAGACGTATCCCAACGAGAACTACTACATCCAGAGTCCCGACAACGTCCGCGTGTTGTTGGGTGACATGCAGGACTACTTCGATCAGTACCTCAAGGACAGCGCGAAGGAACCGGACCGGCGGATTGCGAGGGACTAGGACCAGGGCCGATCACGTGCGTAAGCGCGAGCTCACGCCGTCGCTTCGATGGCGTCGTCCGCGACGAGGGCGTCGTCCGGAGCCTCGGCGGCGGCGATCGGAAGGCTCAGTGTGAACGTCGAGCCAGCCCCCGGAGTGCTGACGGCGGAGAGCTCCCCGCCCATCCCGCGCGCGAGATCGCGGCTGATCGCCAGGCCGAGTCCCGTCCCTTCTCGAGCCCGCGTCAGCGATGAGCTCAGCTGGATGAAGGGCTCGAAGATGGCGTGCAGCTTGCTCGCCGGTATCCCGACACCCGTGTCAGACACCGAGATGTCGACCCGGTTGCCGTTCGCCTCGGAGGCGAGCCTGATGCGCCCGCCCGTCGGTGTGAACTTCAGCGCGTTGGAAAGCAGGTTGAGCAGAATCTGCTCGAGCTTCTCGGCGTCGGCGCTGACTCGCAGCGCCGAGTCTGGGGCAACGTACTCGTAGGTGAGTCCGCGCTCCGTCAGTTGTGGATGGATCATGGTATCCAGACCGGCGAGCATTTCGTGCACTCGAACGGGTCGGACGGCGTAGCTGAGTGTCCCGCTGCCAATCTTGACGAAGTTCAACATGTCGTTGATTCGTCCGAGCAGGAGGTTTTGCGCCCGCGCAATCCGCGCCAGGAATCGGCGCTGTTCTTCCACGACCGGACCCGCGAGCTGCATATCCAGGAGTTGGACATAGCCGGCGATGGCATTGAGCGGGGTCCGCAGTTCGTGGCTCATGCTTGCCAGGAAGTCGAGCTTGGCTTTGTTCGCTGCTTCCGCCGTCGTGCGGGCGTGGTCTGTCTCGCGATATAGCCACGCGTTGTCGATCGCGATCGCGGCACGGTCAGCGAGGTTTCGTGCGAGCGCAAGATCGTGCGTGTCGAAGTGGCGTCCCGACTCCGTCACGGCGAACGTAAACGCCCCCAGCGGGCGCCCTCGCACGACCAGCGGCACGATCATGAACGACGAAAAGCCGAAGGCGCGGAGCTCGGCCAGGTGTGCCTCGTCGACCGCGCTCGCGACGAGCAATTCGCGCCGGACGACCGGCACGAAGCTGATCTCGCCCGTGCGTAGCACTTGGGCGAGCCCTCGTGATGCGTTCCAGTCGATCGGATGGCGCCGCCGGTAGGCCATCACGAGGGCGATCTCGGCGGGATCCTGATGCACGACCGCGAGTCGTGACAGGTGCGGAGGCCAGTCAGTCGCCTTGGGGTCGGTGACGATGTCGACCAGGCACAGGTCGGCGAGGGCTGGAACGGCCAGGCGCGCGACGTCACGGAGTGCAGCCTCCACGTCGAGCGATGCGGAGAGCAGCTTGCTCGCCTCAGCGAGAAACTCGCTGGCTGCCGCATCGCGCCTCGCGTCGGTAACGTCCGTCCAGACCGCCGTGACGCCGCCATCGCGTGTGGGATAGGCTCGGATCGCCAGCCACCGCCCCTTGCCAGTGGACTCGAAGCTGACGGTCATTCTGATCGTGCATTGCCCGCTGCATCTCGTGCTCGAGTGTCGTCCCGCGAAGCTCAGGGAACATCTCCCACACGATTTGCCCCTCGAGGGGGTCGGCGGCACCCTGCTGGCGGAACTGCTCGGCCGCCCGCTGATTGATGAAGGTCACGCGCCAGTCGCGATCGTACACCACCAGCGCATTGGTGATGCTCTCGACGATGTCCCCGAGGGCGCGCCGCGCGGTATCCGCTTCGCGGGCCGACCGTTGCAGTTCGGCGTTCGACTGGTCCAGTTCCTCAGAGAGCGACTGGGCCTCCTCGAACTGCTCCTCCAGCTCGTCGGCGAGGGCCTGGGCTTGCCGTGTCTGCTCCTCGAGCTCGGACGTCCGGGCCTGCAGCTGATCGGCCGTCGCGACGGCCTCGGTGCGGGCTGCTTCTGCGCTCAGCAGCGACTCGCGAACGCGGGTCGACATCCGCCGGAATGCATCACCCAGTCGCGCAATCTCGTCACCGCTCTCCGACGAGTTGGGCGTGGCATGTGGCGCCGCGATCCGCTCGGCGGCCCCGGTGAGTGTGACGATCGGTGACGTGATGCGCCGACTCATCGCCCAGGCAGCGCTCGCGCCAACGAGCATGATGAGTGCCGCCAGTGTCGCCAGTTCGACGAGGAGCAGACGCATTGGTGCGAGCGCGGCCGACAGGGCTTGGCCGGTCCAGAGGAACCAGGGAGTTCCGGGGATCGCTGCCAGGACGCCGATGACTTGGTCGCCATCCGGCCCGCGGACAATCGCAGGCTTCATGAGGGGCGTCAGCGGGGGTGCCGACCGTCGGTGCGTGAGATCCGTCCACACTCCGTCGCTGGGTGAGCCCATCAACATCACGGCGTGCGCACCGATCAGCTCGCGGACGGCTTGCGCCCCCTCGCCCGAGAGGAGACGCGAGTCCGTCACATACCCGACCACTCGGGCGCCGCGGGCTTGGCTGCTGGCGCCCGTCACACCCGTATCCACGACGGCCACCTGCGTCTGGGAATACGTCGAGTCGCCAACCGCGTGCAGCGGCCCAACCACCGGACGCGTGGTTCCCGTCACGAGGTGGGCGGCCCAGTCCGATGACGGAGCGACCGGCCCGGTGAGCGTGTCGAGTACCACGGTGCCGTCGGGCCTTCGGAGCTCAACGCGCGCCTGCTGGCTCTGGCCTGGAATCATCAGAGATCCGAGCGCCTGACGCGCTGCATCGCGCCCTTTGTTGGTCTCCAGGAATTCGGCGAGCGCCGGTTTGGACGCTATTACGTTGCCCAGGTGCGCAGCGTATTGGTCCATTTGCTGCGCCAGCATCGCATCGATCGTCAGCGACGCGCTCTGGAGTCGCTGGTCCGCGGTCATCACGAGCACGTGACGGACGCGTTGATACGCGGCCCACGCGAAGACCACGACCGTGACCAACAACAACCCGGAGATCAGAAGGGGTAGCTGCCGCTCGATCGATTCCCAGCGTGAGGTTACGCGGCTCAACAGACCATGGCTCGACATCCGCGGGAAAACTAGTGGGCGCAGGCGTCGCGGGTCAGGGTGACCGGGCCTTAGCGACCCGCGACTGCCGGTCGCCGAACCGCCCGTTCGTTTGTTTCCTTTCGCGCGTCCGCCGATGTCCTGAAGGCGAGAGAGGCCACACGCGTTGCTGGGGGCCGCTGCCTTGCAGCGAGCCCCCAGTCACATTCGTGCGTGCTAAGAATTTGCCGTGGACGTGGCCCGTCGAAGTGGCGGGCGGGCGGTGCTCCTTATTGCGGTCGCGCCGCGCCGGGAACTCCGCCAGGCATGGCGCCGCCCATGGGCATTCGCATCTTCGTATAATCGGCCGGGACCTTGAAGAGAGAGTCGTTCGGCTTCGACGGGTCGATGCTGGTGACCTGCATCAGGAGCTTCATCGGCGCGCCGTTGTCGCTCTCGGACACTTTGAGAATCGCTTTTCCCTTGAACTGGGCGAGAACCGCGGCCGCTTGCGGATTGTTACTCCACACGCGAGCCATCGGATTGCGGGAGCCCATTGAGGTCGGGGTGAACATGCCGACGCCCGACGAAGCGGCGCACAGCTGGATCTGCCCAGGTTTGCCGTTGGCGCCCACTCCGCTGATGGTGTAATCCGTGCACTGTTGACCGGCGACCGTTTCGGTGCCGCCCGGGGTGACGGAGATCTGGGTCGGTCCCTGTTTCTTTTGCAGCGAGTCTCCCATTGCGGCCAGCCGGTCTCCCGAAGACTGCATGTACATCTTCTGCGCGGGTATCATCGTCGTCATGGTCCCCGTCTCCGCGTCGATGATCATTGCCATGTTTCCGGGCATCCCACCTTGCGAGGGCACCTCGATGCGGACGCGATTCCCCTGAATGTGCTGCACCATGGTCATGCCGTTGGCCATTTGGACGGTCACAGTCCCGTCGCTCTGTGCTCCTACTTTCGCGCCGGCCGACAGGGCGATCGCGAGCCCACTACCAAGCAGCACCACTGGCATCCGTGTACGCATTGTCACTCCCTATTGGCAAGTGGAGACTTCGCCTATCGCTGACCGGCGGGGCGAACGGCTGGCGCCGTTCCGAAAGAAAGAGAATGAGTATCGCGACTCGGTCGTTTCGTCCAATACGTCGTGCCGAAGCGGCCGATAGGCTGTTGCTATGACTGTACTGCGGAAAACTCCGTCTAGCTCCCAGCAGTCGGGGTTGGCCGGCGCCGCAGCGCAACGTTCAGGAGTCCGGCTGCCACCCCGGCCGCCACGGCGACCCACGCATTCTGAATGGTCGTGAGCCAGCTCAGGGCCCAGACATTGTCCAGCGAGTAGGTGCCGAAGCCGACGAAGGCGAAGAGGACCGCGAGGCAGAAATATAGGAGCGGAACCTCGATACCGTTCTTCGACACGAAGAAGCCGTTCTTCAGATGCACGGTGATGGCGGCCACGACCATGACGCAAATCATGAGTGCGGGGCCGAATGGGCCGCCCAGCCCGAGGGCGACGAGCAGGCCTCCGACGAATTCGCCCAACCCGGCGAAGAGTGCGAACAATGGCCCCGGCTGAAAGCCCAGCGCGGCAAAGAAGCCACCCGTGCCCTGGAGTCCATGGCCACCGAACCAACCGAAGAGCTTCTGCGCGCCGTGACTGGCGAATCCGAGTCCTACAAGCAGGCGAATGACGAGGAGTGCGATGTCCACGGGCGGCGGGTTAGAGCGGGTGGCGCTCGCCAACAGTCGAGGTGGCTGGAGCAGATTTCGTGGCCACCCGACGATGCGCCCTCCCCAACCGAAAGGCAAGGGAGGGGAAAGGCGTTGGGCGACGCGAGCGTCGCCCCGTGCGTACGATCTCAGTCCTCGGCTGTTCCGGCCAACAGCATGCTGCCGAGCGCACCAACGAGGGCGCCCACGGCAAACGCAACAACCACCGCGGGTACCGGTCGCTCGCGTGTCAGGCGTGAGATTGGATCCGACCCGGCATTGCGGCGCAGCGTTGCCGCCGCGTTCTCCAGTTGCTCGGCGAGTGAGACCTGCGAGGAGCCGAAGCGACTGCGTGCGGCATCAACCGCGTCATGAGCGGCATCGAGCACGTCGGAGCCGCGGTCGCGGGCATCATTCAGCACCTGCTTGACCGAATCGGCCGCATCGTTGAATCGGTCTGTCACTTGTTCGCGCCTGTGTGAGATCATGTGGACCTCCCCTCGCCTCGTTAAGAGTGTGGCCGGCGCCCGATCTTCGTCGCCGACGGTCGAACTTCCGTTGATGACCGATGCACATTGTCGAGCGCGTGCAGCTGTTGGGCGAGCATGCGCGCCGTGCCGGGGAGCGCAAACGTCGCCGATGCGCTGGGTCCCGCAATGGTCTGCAGCTCGTCGTCGAACAACCGTCCCGAAAATGCGATGACCGGCACACCGGCCGACTGGAGCGTCCGTGCTATCTCGACCTCTCCGGTATCCATGTGCTCGATGTCGACGAGCGCGATTGTGGCCCCGGTGTGACGGACACGCTGCGTGATCGCCTCATCGTCGGTCGCGAACACCGCGCGATGCCCCGCTGCAGTCACGAACTCGCCGATCAGGTCTCCCACGGCGGTATCCCGCGGAACGATCATTACCGTGGCCACAAAATGTTCCCTCCAGCTGCGTGCGCAGTCGTTGAAGTCGCGTCTGCAGAACCCACGCCAGTACGGTTCACGTGGGCTGGAGTGTGTTCGGCGATTGTGTGTCAGGCGCCGTGCTCATCCTGCGACCGGGGCCACGGACGCCGCCCGGCCAGACGCTGGGCGGCGAGAGCCGTACCGCTAAGTCCGCCGACGTTCGCTAGTAGCCCTCGGCCTTGCCCTGAACCCGCGGGTCGGCCATGCCCTCGACGCCAGTTGTCGTTCGTTCGATCGAGGCGCCGACCGCCAGGTGTCCACTTGGCTTGACGGCCTGATGCATCGCCTCGAGGGCCGTGAGCACGTCCTCGCGCAGACCGTTTCGCTCGTACAGGAGGGTGTCCGGCAGATGCTGATGGTGCACGCGCGGCGCGCTCACCGCCGCGTTGATCGGCATGTCGTAGTCGACGACGTTCGAGATGACTTGAAAGACGGCGGTGATGATGCGGCCACTGCCGCTCGCCCCGGTGACGATGAAGGGCATCCCATCGCGGCCCTGCACAATCGTCGGTGTCATCGACGAGAGCATCCGCTTGCCCGGCGCTATCGCGTTGGCCTCGCCCTGCACCAGGCCCGCACTGTTCGGCACACCGGGCTGCGCGGTGAAATCATCCATCTCGTCGTTCAGCAGGAAACCTGCACCCGCGACCGTCGAGGCCGAGCCATAGCCGGCGTTGATCGTCGTCGTGATGCCGACCGCATTCCCCTGTCCGTCGACGACAGAGAAGTGCGTGGTGTGCTGACCCTCGGCGGCCAGGCCGGTCGGGAACGACACGGCGGACGACGGCGTCGCACTGTCCGGCCGGATGCTCGCGGCGAGGGAGTCGGCGAACTCTTGCGACAGGAGATGCTCCGTCGGAATCGAGATCGCATCCGGATCGCCGAGGAAATGATTGCGTACGGCGAAGGCCCGCCGCATCACCTCGGTAAGCAGGTGGATTTCGGCGGCCGAATGCCAGCCCATTGCATGCATGTCCCGGCCGGCGAGCATGTGCGCCATGAGTGCGATCGTCATCCCGCCCGACGACGGCGGTGGCATTGAGATGACGTGCAGGCCTCGATAGTCGAAGGTGATCGGCGTGCGCCACTTGGCCCGATAGGCGGCGAGATCGGCCAGCGTGATGATGCCGTGGCCGCGCCGCATTTCGGCCACGATGGCCTGCGCCGTCTTGCCCGCGTAAAAGCCTGCTGGTCCTTGCGTTGCGATGCGGCGGAGTACCGTCGCGAGCGCCGGGTTGCGCCATCGGTCGCCGACGTTGACTGAGTGGCCGTGCGGCAGGAAAAGCGCCGCGCTCGCGGGGAACTTGGACAGCCGGGCACTGTCATAGTGCGTACCACGGGCGAACTCGGAATCGGCGACGAATCCGCTGTCCGCGAGCTTGATCGCCGGGGCCAGGAGCTCCGCCCACGGACGGGAACCGAATTTGTGATGGGCTTCCCAGAGGCCGGCGACGGATCCCGGCACGCCCGCAGCGAGGTCGCCGGTAACGGATCGGTCATCCGGCTTGCCGTCGGGACCCAGGTACATGTCTCGGGTCGCGGCCTTGGGAGCGGCCTCGCGGAAGTCGAGTGCGACCGGGGGACTGCCAGCCATCTGCGCGACCATGAACCCGCCGCCCCCGATGTTGCCCGCCGCAGGCCACACGACTGCGAGCGCGAAGGCTGTCGCGACCGCGGCGTCGACGGCATTGCCGCCGTTGCGCAGGACCTCGGCGCCGACGTGCGTGGCGAGCGGTGCGTCGGTGGCGACCATGCCATGCGCCGCCGTGACCGCAGGCGCGTCGACCGACAGCGGCCACGTTGCTGGGATGGCGTCCCGGTAGGACGGTGGATTGCCGGCCGCCCGAGCATCGCCATGGCCGGCGCAGCCCGATGCAACGGTAGAAATCAGCAGGGAAATACCGGACACGACGGCGGGCCCTAGAGGGCGATACTGGCGTGTTGTGCGCATGGGATGCACGATACTGAGGCGGACGGACGAGCGCCATAGAGGGCAGGCATGGTTCCACGACGCAAGACGGCGAAGACGATCGGACACGACACGCGCGCGGCGTTGCGCGTCGCGCCCGAACGCGGTGTACTCGACACCGCGGCATTCGAGCAGATGGTGTTGACACATGCGCAGCCGCTCACGGCGTTTGCGTGGCGCTATGTGCAGTCCAATGCCGTGGCGGTCGATGTCGTGCAGGACGTGTTCGCGCAGGTATGGGAACGGCGCGCGGACCTCGACGTGCGGACCAACCTGCGCGCGTACCTCTTCGCCGCGACTCGGAACCGCGCGTTGAACGCGCTGGCGCACGCGCGAATCGAGGCGCATTGGCGGCAACGGGCAGTGCAGGGGGAGGTTGAGCGAACGGCGCCCGATGCAAGCGAACTGGCGGAGCGGACGGAGTTGAGTGCTGCCGTTGCTGCGGCGCTCCGGTCGCTGCCGCCACGCGCACAGGAGATTGCGCGGCTCAGATGGATCGATCACCTGAGCCGGCACGAGATCGCAGAGGTGCTGGGCGTCGCCGTCCCGACCGTGAGCGTGCACCTCACCCGAACGGTCAAGCGGCTGCGTGGGCTGTTGCGCCGATTTGCACCGTAGACCTTGATCTAATTCTCGCGGGCGTACGGCCGAGCATACGATGTGCAACGGGCGGAGGGCGACGCGATGCGTCGCCCTACCTGTTCGAGGCCGGTCTGTTACGCGCCGCGCCGTCCGGCCGATACCGCGCGTCGCTCTTACCGGTCCGAGGCGGGGTTGGTTGATGTCTTCTCTCTCCTTTCTGCTCTCCGGACCCGTGGGCGCCCAGCGCTCCCGACGCCGTGTCGCCCGCGTGCTCCTCCCCGCGTTGATGCTGACGGGCGGGTGCTACCACATGACCGTCGAGACTGGCGCTCCGCCCTCCACACACATCGTGTCCGACAAGTCCGTGCCCGCGTGGTTCGTCGGCCTGGTGCCTCCCAACACGGTCGTCACCGTGAGGAGGTGCCCCCTGGGCGTGGCCAAAGTGGAGACAGGTCTGTCGGTCTCGAACGCTCTGGTCTCGGTTGTCACGCTCGGGATCTATACACCAATGACCGTGCGGGCGACGTGCACCCAGGGGACGCCACCAGTCTCGTATCCGCCCATCATGTCGGGGTCGAGGATCCTGCGTGCGGCGAGCCTGGAGGGGACCGGCGCAGCGCCCTGATAACAGGCGACCGTGCACTTCGCGGCACAGCGCGGGTCAATGCGAGTCAGCGCGTCATTACGACGGCGCAGGGCGTCGCCGAAGGCACAGCTCATCGTGCGGCAGACCTTCGACGAGGCGCTCGCGCGCGCATCCGACGTGGTCGGTGCGCGACCTGACGACCTCGATCGCGTGCCACTGTTGTTCAGCCAGCACGGTGGGTTCAACAAGCGCATGCAGGATGTGATGGCCGGGAAGAAGGCGTCGGTCAACCTCCCCGCCATGCTCGAGCGTTTCATGCGCGAGCGATTCCCGTCGTACCGATTCGCGACCGACGATCTCGGACAGATCACATTCAGGCGGTCGCTGGCTCGGAAGCTCGACCTGCTCCTGGTCGTCGATCGCGTACACCAATGGGGACTCGGCAAGTCGTTCAGCCTCGACCTCGCGGCCGACTATCCGGGCACGCGGCTCGCCCGGCGGGGTTCCCGGACCGCTGGACAACGTACGAATCTCTTCTGGCTCTTCCATAGGGGTTTCGAAAAGCGCGTCTGGTCGTACACCACGCGAGCCGAGTTAGTTGAGGCGTTGGAGGGTTGCGCCGTGCTGCTCGAGCGGGTGCTCCCCGTTGTCGAAGAGCAATGCCGTCGGCTGCTCGCTCCACTCCCCAAGGCATTGCCATCGGGTACGGCCGTGCAGGGTGCGTTGAGCGCGCGCGAGGCCCACGCGATCGCGCGCGGGCTGGCGGACGAGTGGGCGCGAGATGCGGAGCTTCAGGGCATTGGCTCGTCGTATCTGCACTCCGTGTACACGGCGCGCGGTGTCCCCATCGCATCGCTCGCGCATGACGGCCGCCTCCACGCCACCGGCGCGTGGTATGTCACCTTCCTGTCGAAGCAGCTCGACACCCTGTGTCAGTACGTCGTCCCGCACACCGGGCGTGTGTGGTGGGGCACGCACAGCGTGCTGCAGGGAGTGACTCCCAAGTACAGTGCCTCGGTAGCCTCGGACGACTGGCTCGATTCGACCGCCGTCGCGCCGCGCGCACTCCAGGCGGCGCGGGTCGATCTCCATCGCGCCGTGGACGAGATCGTGCTCGCGCTGCGCGATCCCACGTGCTACACCGGCGCCTTTGTGTGGGAGGCGACGTGTATGACGTATGTCGGCACGAAAGCCAAACGGCGCGACGTTGTCTTCCAACTCGATCGCCACACCAGCGAGGCCCTGGGCAGAACGGTGCGCTAACCCATGGTGTTGACAGGAGACAAGTGACGGGTAACGCCTGACGGGCAACGATGAACGGCACCCACAAACCTGCTACGGTTTCGTGGGGTGATGTAGTGCGTTTTTGGCCGTTGCCTGTCTGATCGTATATGGGCGATGACACGCTGAACGATCCGGGACCGGGGCACCCAGACCCCGTAGACGCCGCCGAGCTGGCGCTCTGGGAGCGGTTCCTCTCACAGGAATCGAACGTCGACGATGCACGGGTTGACGCGCGGTCGAAAGCTCCGGGCGATGCGAGTGACTCGGCGGCCGGTGTGCCCACGGTCGTGCTGCAGGCACTGACACCAATGGGGCAGGTGCCAAGCGTCGACGCGCACGCGATGCTCGCTCGGCTCCGCGCGCGCCTCGCGACCAACGACTCGACGGTGCTGGCGCTCCGGCCCGCACGATTCGCAGCCCATGGCCGGCGCCTGGCTGCCGCTGCAGGATGGGCCGCTGCGGCCGGGATCATGATCATGGCACTCGCACAGCCCAGAGACGCCGCTACGCGCTCGATTCAGCTCGGCCTCCGCGACACGGGGACCTATCAGGCCGGACCCGCGGAGCGACTGCGCATGCGACTTCCGGATGGCACCGAAGTCATCGCCGGGCCCAATACGTCAGTCCGCATTTCGGGGCCAAGCGACCGACGGTCGGTGTACGTGCACGGGGAAGCCTACGTCGATGCAAATCGAGACACGGTGCATCGCCTCATCGTCCGCGCGGGGAATGCTTTTCTGCAGAATGTCGGCGCGCGGTTTGCCGTCCGAACGGACTCGGACAACAAGGAGGTGCGCATCGCCGTCGCGACAGGGGTCGTGCTCGCGGGCGATACCGGCGCCCCGTGGCAGTCCGGCCGCGTCCTCACTCGCGGCGCGGTCGGCGTCGTCTCCGCGCTCGGGACCACTCGTACTTTCCGTCCGGTCGACCTCGATGACGCAATGATCTGGGAGCACGGAGGACCGCGACTTGGCCGTGACCAGCTGCGCGATGAGCTTCCGCGTCTAGACGGCGCATGACGCGCGGCCGACGCAAATCGAGCGAAGACGAGTCGAACGCCAAGCCCCCGTATGGCGCAGCGGCGATCGCGGCGCTCCTCGTGTTTCTGCTCTATGCGATCACTCTCGCGCAGTCCACCGCGATGTGGGACACCAGCGAGTACATCGCGGCCGCATATGTGCTGGGGATCCCGCATCCGCCGGGCAATCCATTCTTCGTGCTCCTCGGCCATGTCTTCACGCTGCTCCCCATCGCGCCAACGATCGCCCAGCGTGTCAACGTCATGGCTGCGCTCACCAGCGCGGCATCGGCGGGGATTTGGTTTCTCGTGGCCGAGCGGGTGCTGGCCGGCTGGTTGTCGGCGCGGTGGCTTCGCATAGTCGGGGCGTCGGCCGCTGTCCTGATCGGCGCGACGGCGTTCACCGTGTGGGATCAATCGATTGTCAACGAGAAAGTCTATACCATCTCGCTGCTGTTCTTTGCGATCGTGGCATGGCTCATGGTGCGGTGGTCGGATGACCCCCACGGCCCCAAAGCGGACAAGCTCCTCATCCTGAGCGCGTTCCTCGTGGGGCTGGGCTATACCAACCACCCCGCGGGATTCCTGGTGATACCGGCTGTGGGCGTCGCAATCCTCGCTCGCCGGCCACGCGTCCTACTCGACCGCCGCCTCATCATCCGCTGTGCCGCCGCGCTTGCGCTCGGGCTCACGCCATTTCTGTTCGAGCCCATCCGCGCCGCACAATTCCCGGCCCTCAACGAGGGCGAGACGACGGCTTGCGAAACACACCTCGCGCTCTCCTGTACGCTCAACCACGAGACCTGGCAGCGCGTCGCGGCTCACATCACGCGCGAGCAGTATGGGCCGCACGATGATGCCGTGCGACAGGCGCCGCTGTCCGCGCAGCTCGGGATGTACTGGCTCTACTTCAAGTGGCAATGGGTCCGCGACGCGACGGGCCGGCATCCGGGCCTGCAGAACGCGGCCGCGGCGCTCTTCCTCATCTTGGGGTTATTCGGTGCGTACGCTCACTGGCGCTACGATCGCCGCAGCATGTGGTTCTTCGCCGCATTGGTGTTCACGGTGGCGCCGGCGCTCATCTGGTACATGAATTTCAAGTACGGCTCATCGCAGGCGCCCGAGCTCGGCCAATCGGTCGCCCGCGAACCCCGCGACCGCGACTACTTCTATCTCTGGAGCTACTCGACCTGGAGCGTCTGGGTCGCGCTGGGTCTCATGTGGCTCTGGGAATCGCTCGCTGGCGCGATCCAATGGTCCGCGGGCGGCCAATCCGCGTCACGGGTCGGCGAGGGAGGTGCGATCCCCACGCGTAACTGGCTCGCGACCGCCCCGGTCCTGGTGATCGCGCTCATCCCCTTCATCGCGAACCATGGCGTGGCCCCGCGGCGCGAGCAGGTCGCAACACGCGATGTCGCCAAAGATCTGCTCAACTCCGTGGAGCCATACGGGATCCTCGTCACCGTTGGCGACAACGACCTCTTTCCGCTCTGGTACGCGCAGGAAGTCGAAGGCGTCCGCAAGGACGTGCTCGTCGTCACGACAGCGTTGCTCGGCACGAACTGGTATGCGGGCCAGCTGATCCGGCGGCCAGTCTACACATACGACTCGCTCGCAGGACCGCCTGTCTATCGGGGCCGTGCGTGGCCCAAACCCACTCGTCCGCCGCTCGCGATGACGATCGATCAGTCGCGACTGGTGCCCGAGGTCGTGCCGCTCTCGGCCAGCGTCGTCTTCCGCAAGCCGGGAACCAATCTCGTTGCACGCATCGATCCCGCCCGCCTCCCCCTGGCGGGGCTGACGCGAGATCAGCTGTTCGTGCTGCACCTCATCGCAGACAACTCCGGCCGCCCGGTGTTCTTCAGCGCGACCGACGGATCGTATCCGAACGAGCTGGGTCTGGGAGACTACTTGCTCACGCAAGGGCTCGCGCGCAAGGTCGTCGATGACATCCCCGCCGCGACGCGAGACACGGTGGGAGTGCCGGGGGCAGGGTGGATCGACACGAGCCGGTCGCTCGCGCTGTGGAACGGACTGTCCGCCCCGCGTACGATGCTCGCACACCCTGGCTGGGTCGACCGAGCCTCCGTCCAGATGCCGATGCTCTACGTCGTGCAGGGGGCGATCCTCGCAGAGGCATTGGATCGGCGCGGCCTTCCCGGCGACACGACCCGCGCGCGTGACGTCCTCGCGCTGTCGGAGCGGCTCGCCGACGACGTCGGCCTGGGAGACATCTTTCGGCCGCGACAAGCAGTCCAGCCGTCACTGGGTGATACGCCAGTGACGCGGTAAGCGGCGGGCGCCCAGCACCCGCTCTTCAGTCTAGGGCAGGACCGTGAGGTCCACGGCGGACGCGGCCCCCACCTGGTGATACACGCGTTCGTGGGCCGTTTGGAAATCCGCCGCCGCTGCCTGGTTGATGTTCTCGAAGCGCTGCGGGTTGCGATCCACGAGTGGGAACCACGAGCTCTGGACCTGCACCATGATGCGGTGACCGGGCTTGAACTGGTGGAACGCGTCGGGCAGCGTGAACGTGACGGGCGTGACCTGTCCGGGCACGAAGGCCGTCGGATGCTCCAGGCTCGCTCGGAACTTCCCGCGCATGACCTCCGCTCTGACGAGCTGCTGATAGCCGCCCATGACCACCTGGTGTGGGTTGGGGTTCGGGTTGGGCGTGTCGTCGGGGTACACGTCGATGAGCTTCACGACCCAGTCCGCGTCGGTGCCGCTCGTCGAGACATAGAGCTTCGCCGTGATTGGACCGGCGATCACCAGCGGATTGACCAAGGGCGCCGTTTCGTAGACCAGCACGTCAGGTCGTTCGGAGGCGAAGCGCTGATCGATCGCCATGTATTCAGCGGGGCGCTCACTCTGGATGCCGGACATGTAGGGCACGGGGTGGGCCGGGTCGCTCACGTACTCGTCGTACCCTGCGGCGGCGGCGCGCGGCGGCAGGGTGTCGAGGCGGCACTCCGACTGGAAATACAGCGTACGCGTCGCAACGCCGCGCGGCGGCCAGGCCTCGAACGTGCGCCACTGGTTTGCGCCGGTCTCATAGACGAAGGCGCCCCATGATCCCAGATCGCCTTTGTCCTTGAGGTAGTGCTCGAAGAACGGCAACTCCGCCCGTTCGTGATAGTCGTCCGCCGTCTTGGTCGGGAAAACGAGGTCGGTAAAGTGGCCGCCATCGGTCAGGAACCATCCGGCGTGGAACCAGGGGCCCATGACCAGGCGGGTGGCCTGATTGGCACGCGCGGCTGCGTGGTAGACCGCGAGCGTGCCCCAGAGGTCTTCCGCATCGAACCAGCCGCCGACGACCATGACGGCGGCTGGGATATCGTGGATGTGCGGGATCGGCGTTCGCGCTTTCCAGAACGCGTCGTACGTCGGATGGGCGAGGACGGAGTCGAAGAACGGGACCTGATGATGGAGGTAGCGGGCGTCCACCATCGGCAGCGGCCCCACGCTGTCGAGAAAAAAGCGATACTCGTCCGGCTTGAAGTGCTCGAGGCCATGGGTGCGCTCGTTGGTCGGCGTCGGCCGGGCGACGCCGAATCCCGACATAAAGTCGAACGCGTCGGTGAGAAAGAGCGCCCCGTTGTGATGAAAATCATCGCCCCGGAACCAGTCGGTCACGGGCGCCTGCGGCGAGACCGCCTTGAGCGCGGGATGTCGGCTCAGGACCCCCAGGGTGCTGTAATAGCCCAGGTACGAGATGCCGTACTGGCCGACGCGCCCGTTGTTGTGCGGGATGTTCTTGAGAAGCCAATCGATCGAGTCGTAGGTGTCGGTGGCTTCGTCGACGTCACCCGGGCCCGGGTGATCATGATACGGTGGTACGTCGATGAAGGTGCCCTCCGAGAGGAATTTCCCCCGGACGTCCTGGAACGCGAAGATGTAGCCCGCTCGCGCAAACGATTCCGCGGGGCCGACCGGATGAAAATATTCGTCAGCTCCGTACGGCGTGCGGGTGAGCAGGATCGGGTAGGACGTCGACGTGTCCTTGGGGGTGAACACGATCGTGCGCAGCCGCACGCCGTCGCGCGTGGGCACCATGAGATCGTGTCGATCGTAGCGCTCGACGACGAATGCGGGCACCGAATCCTGGCCGTGCAGGGGCGCGACCATGGCGAGCCAGCTGATCCCGGTGGCGACAGTGGCCAGGAGCACGCATGGCGCCGGGGTCCTTCTCCAAGGCGCAGCGGTTTTCGGTCGGATGATTATTGCCATAGGTTCGGCGGCGAGGGTTGTGGATTGCCGTGGCCTTCGGGGGCCAGCCACTAGCGCTGAGTGCGCCCGTGCGCATTCTACACCACACGGTGGCGCGGCCGCGACCCATTCGGTCGACGTCCTCGTGATCTGGCAGAACGCCTGCCGACATCTCACGACCCTTCAGATCCGAGCTGAATCCGTTCCGCAGTGATGCATCGCCCCTTCCACTGGACGCGAGGTGCTCAATGACGCTGACGATTGCGCAGGATCAGACGAGGGCGACGGTAGCACATCGGGTCGAGTCGACCTACCGCCTGCGGACGCTGCAGTCGCGCGCATTCCACGAGCGGGCGGTGCACAGCTTGCCTGGAGGCAGCACGCGAGCGGGCACGTTCTACCTCCCATACCCGACTTACATGGCCCGTGGCCGCGGATGCCGGTTGACGGACGTCGATGACAACGTGTACATCGACTGCCTCAGCAACTACACATCATTGATTCATGGGCACGCGCACCCCTCGCTCACGTCGACGCTGTCCGTGCACGCGGCGCGGGGCACCGCGCACGGTGCGCCAGTCGAGGCCGAGATCGCGCTCGCCGAATTGATCGCGCACCGTGTGCGATCAGTCGAGCTACTCCGCTTCACCAATTCCGGCACCGAAGCCGTTATGGGCGCCATCCGCGCCGCTCGTGCGGCAACTGGTCGCGCCAAAGTCCTGAAAATGGAGGGCGGGTACCACGGGAGCTATGACGCGGCCGAGGTAAGCGTCGATCCGGGGTTGGACGCGCCGGCGTGGCCGACGGGCCGCCCGGATGGAGCCGGGCTCTCGCCGGGGCTGGGAGGGGAAGTGCTCATCGCGCCGTTCAACGATCTGGCCACCGCGTCCGCGCTCATCGATCGGCACCGCCGCGACCTCGCGGCCGTGATCGTCGAGCCGGTCATGACCGCGGCCGGCGTGATCCCCGCAACCGACGAATTTCTTCGCGGGTTGCGGACGGCGACCGCGGCGGCCGGGGTGCTCCTCATCCTGGACGAGGTCGTGACGTTCCGGCTCGCCACCGGCGGCGCCCAGCAGCGCTACGGGATTTCGCCCGACCTGACGACATTCGCGAAGATCATCGGCGGGGGACTGCCGATTGGCGCTTTCGGCGGGTCCGCGGCGATCATGCGCGCGTTTGATGTGCGCTGCCCCGGTGCGATCACAGTATCGGGGACGTTCAACGGCAATCTCGCCGCCATGGCGATGGGCCTGACGGCACTCGACCTCCTCACCACGGGCGAGATCGACCGGATCAATGAGCTGGGCGACCGCCTTCGCCACGGGCTCCAAACGGCGGCCGACGAGAGCGACTTCCCGGCGCTGATCACCGGCATGGGATCGCTCGCCCACATTCACGCAGGTCAAGCGCCATCCGCACCGATATCCAGCTACCGCGAATCCCGGTGTGACTCGCGGGAGCTCGCAGCGCTCGTCCACCTCGAGTTGCTGAACCGCGGCGTGTTCATCGCGCCGCGCGGGATGTTCTGCGTGTCGACGCCCATGACCGAAGCGACAATCGACGGAGTGATCGCCGCTTTCCGCGAGGTGGCTGCCACCCTCGCGCCGGCGGCACACAGCTCGGGGTGAGCGCTCACCATCAGCCTGGCTGGTTACACAATTGGTGCACGGGCGCTGTTTCGCGCGCGGGCGCGCGCGGGAATCTTTGACTGTTCCGCGCGTTTTGCCGCGACCTTTGCTCCCTCCACTATGTCGACCGACATCTCCCGCCGCGAAATGCTCCGCGCCGCCGGCGGCGCGACGTTCCTGGCACTCATTCCCACGGGTCGGCTCGCGTTTCCGTTCGCGCTGCCGTCACTCGCGAGCGACCCGCCACTGCTCTTTACGGCACTGCCATATATCCAGCCGGGCCCGAACAGTACGCTGGTTGCGGGCGCCGAGTCGGTCGTGATCGCGTGGCAGACCGAGCACAAGCCGCGGGATTTCACCGTCGAATACGGTCCCACGACCCAGTACGGGCACCGAGCGGCGGTGACCGTGGTTGACAGACCGGGCCCGACGCCGGACGAAGCGCGCCTCAACTACGCAGCGACGGTCCCGAAGCTCGATCTCGGTCGCCGTTATCTCTATCGGGTCCGCGAGGGGACGCGAACGGTGGTCGAGGGCTACTTCACGACCCGCAAGCCGCGAGGGACCGCGATCCGCTTCGTCGCCTTCGGCGACAACTCCTATGGCGATCCGGGGCAGCGCGCCGTCGCGTGGTACGCGCACCAGGCACGCCCCGACTTCGTCATGAACACTGGTGACAACGTGTACGAGAGCGGACTCGACTCCGAGTACATCAAGTATTTCTTCCCGATCTACAACGCCGACCTCGGGAGTCCGCAAACGGGTGCCCCGCTGCTCCGGAGCGTGCCATTCTATACGGTGCTGGCCAATCACGACGTGCACGGTAAGGACGTGGGGAAGGGGCCGGCTGCGGACTTCACCAAAGCGCCCGATGCGCTGGGCTATTACACAGCGATGCACCTGCCGATGAACGGGCCGGCCACGACGCCGCAACCCACACCGCTCCTCGGCCCGGCGGATGCGTTCCGCGCGGCGGCGGGGGAGCGGTATCCCCGGATGCAGATCTACTCGTTCGACTACGGCGACGCGCACTTCCTCTGCCTCGACTCCAACGACTACATCGATCCGACGAACCCCGCGTGGTCCGAGTTCATCGAGCAGGACCTCACGCACACCGACGCGATCTGGAAGATCGTCGTCTACCATCACCCAGCGTTCAACGTCGGCCACAATCATTATGCCGAGCAACACATGCGGGTCTTCTCGCCGCTCTTCGAGCGGCTCGGGGTCTCACTCGTGTTGGCGGGTCACGAGCACGTGTACCAGCGGACGCGCCCCTTCACCTTCGCGCCCGCGGGGCCCGGCGCAGCGCCCAATGTCGGCACCGGTAAGCGACTCGTGCCCGGTACCTTCGCCATCGACACTGCTTTCGATGGGGAGTCCGTGACGACACCGCACGGCATTATCTACATCACCACTGGCGCTGGCGGCAAAGAGCTCTACGATCCCGGGTTCACCAACGCGCCCGATCAGTGGCTGCACGACGAGGACGGCCGGGCGGCCTACAACGCCCACATGTTCACCGACCTGCACTCGTTCACGGTCATCGAGATCGATGGACGCACCCTGAGCTTGCGCCAGCTCGACGAGAACGGGCACGAAGTTGATCGAATCAAGGTGCAGGCGCCCATGGCGAAGACCTAGCGGCCACGGGCGCCAAAGCGCCCGATACAGTACACCTGCAGAGAGTAGAGAGTAGACTTGGGCGGTCCTTGTCTACTTTCTACTTTCTGTCGGTCCACTTTCTCGGGCGCGTAGCGCCCGCCCCAGATGCCCCTACTCGAGCTGCTCTTCGGTACGCCACTCCGCACAGATGAGCAGGATGAGCAGCGGATTGGCGCGGCGCGGGGGATTCCGGTCCTCGGGCTCGATGCGCTGTCATCGGCCGCGTACGGACCGGAAGCGGCGCTCACCGTGTTGCTGGTCGTGGGTGCCGCGGCGAGTCACTACCTCATTCCGATCACCGCCATCATCCTCTGCGTGTTCGTGGCGGTCTATCTGTCGTACCGGCAGACCATCGAGGCATACCCTGGCGGTGGCGGATCGTACACGGTCGCGTCGCAGAACCTCGGGCCATATCCCGGGCTGCTCGCCGCGAGCGCTCTCTCGCTCGACTACATCCTCAATGTGGCGGTGGGAATTTCGGCGGGGGTCGGCGCGATCGTATCGGCGATTCCATCGCTCCTGCGGTACACGCTCCCCCTCGGCCTCGCAATCCTGCTGTTGCTGACGCTGGTCAATCTCCGCGGCATTCGGGAGTCGGGCCTCATGTTCCTCCTGCCCACCTATCTCTTCGTTGGAACGCTCGGTCTCGTGATCGTGCTGGGATTGGTTCGGAGCATCCTGACGCATGGCCATCCGGTAGCGGTCACGCCAGTGCCCTCCCCGGTGCCTGCGACCGCCGCGGTCACCACGTGGCTTCTGGTCCGATCATTTGCGAGCGGCACGACGGCGATGACGGGCGTCGAAGCGGTCAGCAACGGGGTGCCCCTGTTTCGCGACCCTGCCGTACGGACGGCGAATCGGACACTCACGGCGATCGTCGGGCTGCTCGTCCTCCTGCTCGCCGGAATCGCGTATCTCTGCCCAGTCTACCACATCGCCGCCACTCCGCCGGGCGCCGAAGGCTATCAGAGCGTGCTCTCTCAGCTCACCGGGGCCGTTCTCGGGAACGGCGTGCTCTACTTCGTGACAATGACGTCGGTGGTGACGGTGCTGTGCCTATCGGCCAACACGAGTTTCGCCGATTTCCCACGGCTGGGTCGCGTCCTCGCGCTCGATCGCTACCTCCCGCTCCAGTTCGCCCACCCGGGGCGCCGCCTCGTGTACACCACCGGCATCGTGCTGCTCAGTCTGATGGCCGGCGTGCTGCTCCTGATTTTTGGCGGTGTCACTGACCGTCTGATCCCGCTGTTCGCTGTCGGTGCGTTGCTCGCCTTCACGTTGTCTCAGTGGGGGATGGTCGCGCACTGGCGGCGCGTCGGCGGACCTCACGCACGACGCTCGCTCATTCTCAACGGATTGGGCGCAACCGCGACGTCGATCACCGTGCTGGTCGTGATCGTCAGCAAGTTCACCGAGGGCGCGTGGGTCACCGTGCTCATCATCCCGCTGTTCATGCTGTTTTTCCTGGCGGCGCACCACTCGCACGAGCGGGTCGATCGCGCGATCATGGCCGAAGGCACTGAGTCGCAGCCGTTGTCTCTGGCTGGGATCAAGCCGCCGATCGTCATCGTGCCACTGCGCCGGCTCGACCTGATCGCGCGCAAAGGGCTCCAGTTTGCCCTGTCGATCTCTCCCGATGTGAACGCCGTCCTGGTGGTCACCGACGACCCGCTGGCAGACGCCCTGTGCGTGACCGGGATGGAAGGGATCTGGCCGAGTCTCGTGGACGCGCCGCTCAAGGCCGCGGGCTATCCACCAGTGTCGTTCGTGACCCTTCCATCGGCATACCGGGAGTTTCTCACGCCGTTCCTGAGCTACGTGCGCGGTGTGGCTGCGGCGCATCCTGACCGCAACGTGGCCGTCGTCATCCCCGAGGTTGTGGAACGCCGGTGGTACGACGTCATCTTCGCGAGCCATCGGCCGGCGATCCTCAAAGCCGTCTTGCGACTTCGCGGCGGACCACGCGTGTTGGTCGTCGATGCGCCGTGGCACCTGGGCGACGAGGCTCCAGAGCCGTGACATCTACCGCGGGACGCCATTAACGTCCCGCCGAGTTGCACGTCAGACGAACGTTGCCGTACACAAGTCGGGGACCATCCCAACGGCCCAGTCATTGTGTCTTGACGCCTTGCTGACATCGCCAGACATTGCCAGAAGAGGTTGCGAAAGTTCGCGCGCGCCCCCCGTCTGGACGCACGCGGTACGTGACCCTATGTGGTGGTCTGGTTTCCTCGTAGCCGAGCATTGTCATGACGGACGAACGACCGAACGGGAAATCCGCACGTCGCGCACTCTCCAGTGCACTGCTGGCTGAGCTCCGGAGTGCGATTGCAGGGTACGTCAACCCGGTCGCTGACGACAATGACATCAGTCGCGCACTACGCGCGATCGGGGAGCAGGCGCGCGCCGAAGGCGTGCGGGCCGAGCAGCTCGTTACGTCGTTGAAGCGGGTCTACAATGCAGTCGTGCCGCCGCCGACGCTCGCCTCGCAGGACGCCCGCGCCAAACGCCTCGCAAACCTCGTGACGATCTGCGTTCGGGAGTACTACGCGTCCTGGCCGGAGACGGTCGGGGCGGAACCGCCGCCGACAGTCCCGAGCTGACGGTCGTACGCGCGGCGAATGACCGCGTAGCACTCGCATGACATCGCCTCGAGTCCGGCTCGATCGAGGATCGTGACCCGTCCTCTCCGGTAGCTGATCAGTCCCGAGCGTTGCAGCGCGCCAGCGACGGCGTTGACCGTCGCGCGCCGCACAGCGAGCATGAACGCGAGATACTGTTGCGTCAACCAGAACGTGTCGGCACCGACGCGATCGTGGGTCATGAGCAGCCAGCGGGCGCACCGCTTGCTCATTGAGTGCAGCTTGGTGCAGCCCCCCGACTGCATCGCCTGCGACAGCAAGGCCTCGGCGTAATGCAGGAAGCGCACGTGCAGGTGCGGATACCGCAGGAGTGCCGAGCGCAGCTCGGCTGCCGGGACACGGACCGCGCGGCCCGGGACCTGCGCGATTGTGCGCCGATCGGCCTGTCCAAGGCCGCCCAAGGCGAGCGAAAGCCCCACCAGGCCCTCGTTCCCGATGGCGGCGGCTTCCATCACCGAGCCATCCTGCATCACCGTGATCAGCGAGATGACGGCCGTCTCGGGGAAGTAGGCGTGAGCGAGCGGCTCGTCGGCGTTAGCGATGACTTGCCCCGAGCGGAACTCCACCGGCTCGAACTGGCCGACAAGCTCCGGCGCCATCGTCGCAACCGCCGAAAGGAGATGGTTTCGGGTGCCCACCGGCGGCGCGGCGACAGCGTGGCTGAAGGCCGGCGGGGCCTGCCCAATCGACATCGAAGTCACGCCCTCCCTCGAAGCAAGCTGTGGGCCGCGGGCGCTTGAGATCCCCTAGAGTGCCGAAAGGGAAAGAGTTAGGGGTGGCTGGCCGCTCGCCGAACGGGCGTTATAATGCCCGCTGTTTGGACGGTGGTTGCCGCTCCGGCGGCGCGCCGCGGACGCACCCGCCGGCGCGACCCGCTCATATCCCCTTGCCCGCCTTGTCATGACGCGCCACGTGCCGCTGCTCGGCTCTCTCGGGTTCCCCCTCTTGGCAATTGCCTTGACCCTCGCGCCCTCCGTTGGCGCCCAGGTCAGTGGGCCTCCGGCGAAATGGGCGACCTTCACACAGATGTTCGACGCGGTGGCCAAGGGCGACAGTATCGTCGGCGCCGGCATCGTGGTCGTTCGCGACGGACACATTGTCGCGCAACACGAGTACGGCTTGGCCGATCGCGAGCGCGGGGTCCACATCACCCCGCAGTCCATCTATCACTATGGATCGATCACCAAGACGCTGACGGCGATCTCCATCATGCAGCTGCGCGACCGGCACCGGCTGTCGCTCGACGATCGCATCACGACGTACGTCCCTGAGCTCCGACAGGTGCACGACCCCTATGGGTCGATGGACAGCGTCACCATCCGCATGCTGCTGTCACATTCTGCTGGGTTCCAGAACCCCACCTGGCCCTATACTGAGGGCAAACCGTGGCAGCCGTTCGAGCCGACGACCTGGAACCAGCTCGTCGCGATGATGCCGTACCAGGAATTGCTGTTCAAACCCGGCTCGCGCTTCAGCTACTCCAACCCTGGCTTCATCTATCTCGCCCGCGTGATCGAGCAGTTGAGTGGGGACCCGTGGGAGTCCTATGTGCAGAAGAACATCTTCAACCCACTGGGGCTCACGCGGAGCTACTTCGGCAACACGCCGTACTATCTCGCCGCCGATCGCTCGCACAACTACACCCGGGTGCGGGATTCCGCGGGGCATGAGGTCGTCAAGGACAACGGCGCGGACTTCGATCCCGGCATCACGATCCCGAACGGCGGGTGGAATGCGCCGCTGGGCGACCTCGCGACGTACGTGGCGTTCCTCACGAACGCCACCCACGGCGATGCCGCTACCCAGCGACTCTACGACACGGTGTTGCCGCACGCGACGCTCGCCGAGATGTGGCGGCCGCTGTACCAAACTCAAGAGGATGGCTCCTCCATCGAGTCGGACTCGCTTGGCCTCTCGTTCTTCATCGTGCGTCGCGGCCAGACACGATTTGTCGGCCATACCGGGAGCCAAGCCGGTTTCCTCGCCTTCCTCTATATCAACCCCGCAACGGGCGCCGGCGTCGTCGCCGCTTTCAACACGGCGAGTGACTTCAACCCCGGGCCAGGTCATGTCTCGGCGTTTCAGCGCATCCGGGATGCGGCGCTGGACTTGATTGGGTAAAAGGCCGGGCGGAAACCCGGCCCCTTCCCCCTATTCGCTAACGGACCCGCCCGGTATCGTTTAGCGGCTCGGGTACACCGGTTCACCGTATCGCGAGGGCAATGGCGGACACGTTGCGAGAACAGCTCCAGGCGAGCCTGGGGTCGACCTATACGATCGGCCGGGAGCTTGGAGGCGGAGGGGATGAGCCGCGTATTCGTGGCGGATGACACGACCCTCGGGCGTGCCGTCGTCGTCAAGGTGCTCTCGCCGGAGCTCACCGCGGGTGTCAACGTCGACCGCTTCAAGCGCGAGATCCGGGTCGCGGCCCGATTGCAGCACCCGCACATCGTGCCGGTCCTGCAGTCCGGCGAGACCAACGGGCTGCCGTATTTCACGATGCCCTTCGTGGAGGGCGAGTCGCTGCGTGCGCACCTCGGACGCACGGGCCCGCTCTCCATTGGCGATGCGGTCTCGATTCTGCGCGACGTGGCGAAGGCCCTGGAGTACGCTCATGCGCGCGACGTCGTGCATCGGGACATCAAGCCTGACAACGTGCTGCTGGCGGGGAACGCGGCCGTCGTCACAGACTTCGGCATCGCCAAGGCGCTCTCGGCGTCCAAGACACAGCCGTCTGGCGCGACGCTGACCCAAGCGGGGACATCGCTCGGGACACCGGCCTACATGGCACCGGAGCAGGCAGCCGCCGATCCGGCGACGGACCATCGCGCGGACATCTACGCCTTCGGGATTCTCGCCTACGAGCTACTCGCGGGGCAACCGCCCTTTGCGGGTCGGACGCCGCAGAAGCTGCTGGCGGCCCAACTTGGCGAGCGACCAACGCCGATCGACAGTGTCCGCGCGGACGTGCCGCTAATGCTCGGCGAGCTGATCATGCGGTGTCTGGAGAAGAGCGCCGACGACCGGCCACAGAGTGCGGCCGCGCTGGTACGCGCGCTCGGCGCCGTGACCACGAGTGGCAGCGAGCGATCGGCCCCCGCGCTGCTCCTGGGCGGGCGAGCCGCGCTGCGGAACGCGCTTCTCATCTACGGCGCGGCGTTCCTCATCATCGCGCTTGCTGCCCGCATCGCGACCAACGAGATCGGGCTCCCTGATTGGGTGTTTCCCGGCGCGATCATCGTCATGCTGCTCGGGCTCCCGGTGATCCTGTTCACCGGGTACGTCCAGCGGACGGTGCAACGGTCGTTGACGTCCACGCCGACGTTTACGCCGGGTGGCACCCCGGCGCCCGCCTCGACAATGGCGACGATCGCGCTCAAGGCGAGTCCGCACGTGAGCTGGCGCCGCACCACCACCGGCGGAGTGGTTGCGCTTGGCGTGCTCGTGCTGCTCGTCACGGGGTACATGATCCTGCGTGCGCTCGGTATCGGACCCGCAGGGTCGCTGCTCGGCGCAGGGAAGATCCATGCGCGGGACAGGCTCATCGTGACCGACTTCCATGCGCTGAGCGGCGACACGTCGCTGGCGGGCGCGGCTAGCGAAGCCGTCCGCACGGATCTCAGTGAATCGGGTGTGATCTCGCTGCTCACGCCAGCTGAAGTTGCGAGCACGCTGCGTCTCATGCAGCGTCCGGCGTCGACACACGTCGACGTGTTGGTTGCAGCGGACGTGGCGGCGCGACAGGGCGCGAAGGGCATCGTCAATGGGACTATCACTGGACTGGGTGCCGGCTATCTGCTCACGTTACGGCTCCTGAGCCCATCGGGCAGTGAGCTCGCATCCTTTCATGAAGAAGCGGACGGGCCGCACGAGCTGTTGCCGACGCTGGACCGTCTTGCGCGGCATCTGCGCGAGAAGATCGGGGAGTCGCTCAAGAGCGTGCATGCCGATCCGCCGCTCGAGCAGGTAACGACCTCGTCGATCAATGCCTTGCGGAAGTACGACGAAGGGGCCAGAGCGAACGACATCAATGGTAACTACGAGGTGGCCATCGCGCGCCTCCGGGAGGCTGTGGCGCTGGACACAGGCTTTGCCATGGCCTGGCGCAAGCTGGGTGTCGCGATGAGCAACTCGTTCATGCCGCGGGCCAGCGTCGACAGCGCCTTGACGCAGGCCTATCGCCATCGGGATCACTTGACGGAGCGAGAGCGCGACATGGCGGTGGGCTCTTACTTCAACCAAGGCCCGGGGCGCAATCGCGAGGAAGCGGCGACAGCCTTCCGGGCGATGCTCGCGATGGATCCCACTGACTATGTGGCACTCAACGATCTGGCCATCACCTACCTAGATCGCCGTCGGTACGCCGCAGCGGACACGCTGTTCCGTCGCTCAGTCGCGACGGGGAAGGGTGGCGCGATCGACCTGGGCAATCTGGCCTTCGTTGAGCTTAGCGAGGGAGACACCGCGGCCGTTCGACGCGATGCCGCGACCATGCGTGAGCGATACCCCAACGCCGCCGGCGCTCCCTTCTTGGGAGTCGGGTTGCTGTACGACTCGAACCAGTTGGACTCGCTTGTTGCCTTGCTTACGCAGATCCGAACGGATCCGCGACCCGACCGGCGGAGCCTGGCCACGCATCTGCTCGCGGCCATGGCGTTGGTCCGCGGACGGCCCAACGAGTGGGCCGCCCTCAACGGAGAGTCGCGGCGAACGGATGCGGAGCGCGGTGCCGCGCCGCCCCCGTTGGTTGACTCCATGTTGGCGGCCTGGACGGACATCTCTCTCCGTGGTCAGCCCGCTCGCGGTGTCGCGCGCCTCGATGCCATGCTCGCGCGGACGCCACTCGCCTCGGTGGGAGCGGAGGATCGACCGTATTTCCAGATTGCCGGGGCGTACGCCATCGCCGGTCGGCCGGACCGGGCGCGGGCGATACTCTCGGAGTACGCCGGAGAGGTCAAGGACACGGTGAAGCTCCGCGACGATGCGCCGGACATGCACGGCGTGCTTGGCGAGATTGCGCTCGCCGAGCACCGTCCCAAGGACGCGCACCGCGAATTCGCGCGCGCGGACACCGCCTTTGACGGGGAGCCCGTGCCCTGCGAGATCTGCTTCCCGCTAGCCGCTGGTCGTGCATACGACGCCGCGGGCAATCGTGATTCCGCGATCATGATGTATGAACGCTATCAACACGCCTGGAGACGCGACCTGCGCCTCAGCGTCGAACCCTGGTATCGATCGTTGGTTTACAAGCGCTTGGGCGAACTGTACGACGACAGGGGCGACGTCCCGCGGGCCACGGCCAACTACCGACAGTTCATCGCGCTGTGGCAGAACGCGGAGCCAGAGCTGCAGCCAGCCGTGAGCGACGCCCGGCGCCGCCTGGCGAAACTGGGGTCGGATCGGTAGCTCTCGGGATCAGGCAACTACAACGACGCGTGCTGTCCAGCGGGTAGGGGCGACGCAATGCGTCGCCCGCCGTTGGCGGAATCGTGCCCTGCGGGGGGTGTGACGTTCGGCGCGCCGGCAAATCGTGGGCATCGCCACATCGCAGGGCGACGCATTGCGTCGCCCCTACCCGCTGTGGTCGAATGTCGTGGCGGCTACGCTGACCCCGGCCCGGAGCTCGCCTTACCGTCCTATCGCCAACCAGTGCGGACTCGCCCCGAGGAGCGACGGCTCCGCTTCGATGCGCTCGATGAGGGCGAGTGAGCGCTCGAGCGAGACCGGCTCGCGCCGGCGTGGCCGCGGGGCTGTCGCGTACGCGGCAGGGCCCTCGACCGCGATGAGCGCGTCGAGCCGCCATCCCGCTTCGATGATCTCTGAGCGGAGTTCGGCCGGCGTGTGGAAGAAGGCCGTCGTGAAGTAGTCAGCCTTGCTGGTCGGATTACGGTGCTGGCCGTCGCGCAGATCGGCATCGACAATCCGCGCGAATTCCGGATCGGCCAAGAAGCCGCGCATGAGGCCATCGAGCAGCGAGGCGAATCGGGAGATGGCCGCCGCGACGACGACACCATCGGGGCCAGTCACGCGCCGCGCCTCTCGGAGCGCTGCCACGCGGTCGGCCCGCTCGGTCAGATGATAGAGGGGGCCGAGGAGGAGCACGGCGTCGGCACTCCCGTCGGCAAAGTCGAGTTTCTTGGCGTCGCCGACGCCCAAACTCGCCAACGCGGTCGGCCCGCTCCGTCCCGCTGCACGCGCTTGCTCGATGTGCAACGGGACCGGGTCGACCAGATGGACTCGATAGCCGAGGTCTGCCAACCAGTACGCGTACACGCCCGCGGCGCCACCGACATCGAGAACCGTGGCGGGCGGCGCTGGCAGCACGCGACGCAGAATGAGCTGCGTGCGAATGCGCTCCAGCGGAAAGTCGGCTCCCTCGAGGCGCTTCTCTTCTTCTCCGCGTGAGTAATAGGCCGCGATTGCCTGGTCGAGCATCGAGATCCTGGAAGGGGGAGCGTGGCACAGCGCGAAGACGCGTCCGGAATCTGAAGCGACAGCACGAGGAGCGATGATTTCGCAAACAGCGAAAACTCGAAACGCAACCTGCTCCGGCCAATCTGTCTCAACGACCAATCGGCGGGAGTGTAAGTTCTCTTGGCTTGGTTCTCAACCCATCACCACCGCACAACGCGCGCCGCCCAGTCATGACCCTGCTCACGATACGTCCAAATGACCGAACGATTTGGGACCTCGTCTGCCTCGGCGAGGTGATGCTGCGCTTCGATCCCGGCGACGAGCGCATTACGACGACGCGACAGTTCCGCGTATGGGAAGGTGGCGGCGAGTACAACGTGGCGCGCGGACTCGCGCGCTGCTTCGGGCTACGCACGGCGATCGTCACGGCGTTCGCGGACAACCCCGTCGGCCGCTTGATCGAAGATCTCATCCGCCAGGGCGGGGTTGGGCTCGACTATGTGCATTGGGTCCCATACGACGGCGTCGGTCGCGACGTCAGGAATCCGCTCAACTTCGTGGAACGCGGCTTCGGCGTGCGACCCGCGCTGGGATGCTCGGATCGCGCGCACAGCGCGGCATTGCAGCTCGTGCCGGGCGCGATCGATTGGAATCGGATTTTTGCACGCGACGGCGCGCGGTGGTTCCACACGGGCGGCGTCTTCTCGGGACTGTCGGAGACGACGCCGGAAGTCGCGCGCGAGGCGATGGAAGCTGCGCGCAAGGCGGGAGTGATCGTCTCCTACGACGCGAACTATCGTCCCTCGCTGTGGCAAGCGAGAGGTGGGCAGGCCCGCGCCGGAGCGGTCAATCGGATGCTCGCGCCGCTCGTCGACGTGATGCTGGGCCACGAGGAGGACTTCGCCGCCGCGCTGGGGCTGCCCGTCGAGGCACGCGCCGACGACGCGAAGGACGGGCCCGCGCGTCTCGAACGCGTGATGGCGGAGTTTCGGCGCGAGTTCCCGAACGTTGCCGTCGTCGCCACCACCCTTCGGGTCACCAAGTCGACGAGCCGGCATGACTGGGGCGGGGTGGCGTACGGCGGCGGGCGGTTCCACGAATCAGCCATGCGGGAAGAGATCGAGATCTATGACCGCGTGGGTGGCGGGGACGCCTTCGCGGCTGGGATCATCTATGGAATGCTCAACGGCCGCGATCTCGCCTGGTCGCTCGAGTGCGGCGTCGCCCACGGGGCCCTTGCCATGACGACGCCTGGCGACTCGTCGATGGCAACGTTGGGGGAGGTTTCGCAGGTGATGGAGGGGCGGGTCGGCGGCATCGTGAGGTAGGCGAGCGGCCAACGCGGGCCTGCCAAATCGGCGTATAAAGCGTCATCATTGATGGCCCCTCCTCACCCTCTGCCTCCTCGCTCCGATGCGTATCGCTGTGCTGACTATCTCGGACGCCGGGGTTCGAGGGGAACGAGCGGACACATCCGGGGACACGATCGTGGCTTGGGGGACGGCGCGTGGGGATGTCGTGACACAACGTGCAATCGTGGGGGACGAACCGGCTGAGATCGCCGCGCGGCTAGCGACGTGGTGCGACGCCGATGTGGCTGACCTCGTGTTGACCACGGGCGGGACGGGGCTGAGTGAGCGGGATGTGACACCCGAAGCCACGCGCGCGGTGATTGAGCGGGAGGCACCAGGGATCGCGGAGCGGATTCGCGCGCTCTGCCTCACGAGCTTCCCGAGGGCCGCGCTCTCGCGTGGCATGGCTGGGGTCCGTTCGCGGACGCTCATTGTGAATCTGGCCGGATCGACAAGCGGTGTTCGGGACGCCCTCGTTGCCCTCGACCCGATCATTACCCATGGGATCGACATCCTGCGTGGAGGACCGACGGATCACACGGCGGGAGGACGGGCGTCCAGCGGCCACACGGCTCGGAGCGGGCCTCCGGTCGGTACGAGCCCGGGCGGGTTGGCCGCGAGGCGCGATCCATGAACGTTGCCGTGATGCTGACGGACGTCGAGCCCGCGGTCCGGCTCAACGCGCTGCTGGAACGGTCGGGTGCCAAGACCGAGGTCATCTCGCCGCTCGACGACGTGCGCGGGATCCTCGGTCGCACCCGCGCCGACGTATTGGTCATGACCGGTGCGCTGCTCGATCCCCAGAACGTCGCGCTGGTGCGCGAGCAACTGTGGACCGGGACCGCGGTCATCGGCCTCTCCGACGTGGGTGAGGAGGGGATGGTCGAGCGACTGCGGGCGCTGGGGTACAGCGAGGTCTATATCAAGCCAGTCGTGCCCGAGGAGGTTGCGGCAGGTGTGAGACGCCTCGCAGACCGGCAGGTGGTGGCGCGCGAGACGGGGCTGTACGGTGACTCCGAAGGGATCCGCGAGGTGCTGGTCAAGGTTGAGCAGATGGCGCCAGTATCCAGCACGGTACTGATCGAGGGTGAGAGTGGAACAGGGAAGGAACTGGTGGCGAGGGCGATGCACCGACTGGGGCCCCGCCGCACGCGCCCGTTCATCGCTGTCAACGTCGGGGCGTTGCCCGAGACTCTGCTCGAGAGCGAGCTCTTCGGTCACGAGAAGGGCGCCTTCACGGGGGCGGCTGAGCGGCGGATCGGTCGCTTCGAGCTGGCGGATACGGGGCACCCTCTTTCTCGACGAGATCGGCGACATCCCACTCTCGACCCAGGTCAAGCTGCTGCGCGTGCTCGAGGAGCGGGTCAGTCACACGGGTCGGGGGGACGCGAGCCGATAGCGGTGGACGTACGCGTGATCACGGCGACCAATCGGCCGCTTCGCGACCAGGTCGCTGAGGGCACCTTCCGGTCGGACCTCTACTACCGGATCAACGTCCTGAGCGTCTACCTCCCTCCACTCCGGGAGCGGCGGGAGGATATCCCCATTCTCGTCCGGCGGTTTATCCAGGAGTTCTCGGCGCAGCACGACCGGCCGTTCCACGGCATCTCAGGGGACGCGTTGCAGATGCTGGTGGACTACAGCTGGCCGGGGAACGTGCGCGAACTGCGCAATCTCGTGGAGAGTATGGTGGTGCTGTCGCCAGGCCATGAGATCCAGTCGGCGGACATTCCGCGCGAGATCCGGGAGGTTGGGTCGCGCTTTCTGCCGGTCCACGTAGGGCCCTTGGCCCGTGGCAGGGACGGTGCGGGCGGTCGGGAGATGGAGTTCATTGTCCGGAGTTTGGTGGAGCTCAAGCTGCAGGTCGAGGAGTTGCGACGCCGAACCGAGCAGGTTGCAGTGACGGGGGGCACCGGTCAATTGAGCTTTGGAGCTTCGATCGGCGCCGGCCAATCCCAGGCCATTGGCCCCGGCACCCCAACGGGTGCGGCTGGCGCCAGTAGTGGCGTGATGGTGCGCGAGGGAATTGCTGCGCCGGGTGCTCCGCCGCCTCCAAACGTCGTGACGGTTAGCCCGGGGATGACCATGGCGCAGATCGAGCGCGCGGCGATCGAAGCGGCGCTCAGAGAGACCCGGGGCAACCGCCGCCGTGCGGCGGAGATGTTGGGGATTGGCGAGAGGACGCTTTACAGAAAACTGCGGGAGTACGAAATCCCGGAGGGTGCGGGGGCGGAGGGGCCCGAGAGGGTTGACCTACTGGGAGTGGAAGGCAGGTAGGACCCGCGAGGCCTTCTGCGGGGACTCTCTATGTCGCTGCTAGTGAGGGTCTTACCCAGATCGGTCGAGGCGGCCTAGGGAAGGCCAAGCGTGATCCGAACTCGCCGAGTCGGGCTGGAGGGCCTCAACGGGCGGGGTTGTGTCCCTTAGAGGACTCAAGGGTGACATACGATGCCTTGATCGAACTGAACTAATGGCGCATATTCGCGGCGGAACCTTTTCCACGGCGGTATCTGTTTGCCCGCTGCAGTTAGCCTTTCCCCTAGTTCTGGGGGACAGTCGCACACGCCGATCGCCGGGAGCGTGCTCCCGATCCGGCGCGCTGAAGAATTGCTGACGACGCTGCCGGGCATTCTTTCGGCGAAGATCGTGGCGTCGGCGAGCGGGGCTGTGGACGAGATCCACGTCCTGACGACAGCCGAATATACACCGAAGCAAACCGTCCGCAACATCGAGAGCGCGCTCATCGCGCATCTCGGGATGCGCGTGGACCATCGGAAAATCTCAGTCGCAGCGAGCTCGGAGCGGCCGGTTGCGGCCGTGCCTCCGGTAGCCGTCGAGCCTCCGGTGACGCCAGCGTCGACCCCAACCCCTCCCAGCGCGGCTGCGCAGAGCTCGGCTCCGTCCGCGGCGCCTCGCCCATCAGGCCCAGTGGCGGTTCCCGAGGAAGCCCCTCCGCCGGTTGCGCAGGTGCGCGAGCGGGTGGTGGCCCGCGGGGTCGAGTTCGAGGAACTGGTGCGGGAGGTGGACTCGACGCTGGCCGCGGTAGTACCCGAGGAGGCGGCGCGGCGACGACTGTATTTCGAAGATGTGGAGGTCCGCCGGTCGCGGGCTCGCGGAGTGATGTGTCGGGTGACGCTCAGGAAGGGCGATCAGTCCTACACGGGAGAAGCGGAAGGTTTGGAGGGGGCTCGCGCGCGGGTGGACCTGGCCGCGCGCGCGGCGCTCAAGGCGATCGGCCAGGCCGAGCGCGGTGAGCGGACCCTCGCCCTCGACGGGGTAAAGCTGATCCAGGCGTTCGACCGAGAGTTCGTATTCGTCGGAGTGGCAGCGCAAGAGGGGCGGGAGCGCGCACTCTTGACCGGCAGCTGTGAAGTACGGGAGAGTCCCGAGCAAGCGAGCGTCTTAGCAGCGTTGGACGCGACCAACCGTTGGATCGCGCACGGCCGCTAGCACTCGTTGAGGCAGAGGGTGCGCGCCGGGAGGGGATGACGAGATGGCGATCCGGGCGGCTCGGTGGGCCGCCCGTCATCGCTACAGGGACAGGGGACTAGGGGCTGCGGTCAGGGCGCGACGACAACGATTAGCCAGTGTGAACCAAAGCGCACGGTCACGAAGGCAATGTTTGGACGTGAACGGGACAGAGGAGCAGTGAACCCAACCCACATCGTTTGACAACTGAACCCCCGTCTGGCCCGAGCTGAGCGAAGCGGGCAGGCCACGTAGGTGAGCGGAGCCAACCTTCAATTGGCACGACTCAGCGAGCGCTGAGCGTGACTGCACGAGAGAGGGGGTGACGCAATCCGATGTTTCTGGCCAACCCGTCGAAAAGTTTCATGAGCCGCGTTTTTGGCTTTTTTAGCATGATGCTGGGAGAAGTATTCGACGTATTGTAGGCATCAACGAATTGCCGGGCGGGGGTTCCTTCGGGCTCTATGAGCAACAAGGTCAGAGCATTCGTCGCGGCGGTAGTCGTAGGAGCTGCTTGCGGACTAGCTGCACTGATTGCCGGCGGAGATCCCATCACAGTCCGCTCGGCGCAGGCCGCGGCATGTTTTGCATGCCTTGGAATACTTGCACAATTCCTTTCGTATAGCGTGGACGGGAAGCGAGCCTCCACGGTTCTGCTCATACCGTATCTGTCGACCATCTGACTTGGCGCCCACTTGGGTCGCGCTCGCGGCCATCGGCGGAGTTGCAACCGTCGGCGCAGTCATCATGAAGAGGTCTGCACTGAAAAGCACCTTCAATGTCTGCAAGACATTGCTAAGTGGCGCCCTTGCGATCGCGGTATATCGGGCTTTAGGCGGCACGGCGTGGTTAGTGCGATTCGACTTTAACTGGTTCGCTTACGTCGGGGCATACGCAACGTACCTGCTGGTCAACAACCTCCTTGTTGCGACCTTTCTGCGCCTTCAGGATGACGAGAGCCTGATCGGCGTCTTGCTGAGGTGGCCGGGAAGCTCGCTCGTTTATGACCTCCTGATGATTCCGATGGCGTATCTGTTTGCCGTCGTGTACCTCAGATTTGGTCCACTCGGAGCAATGGCACTGGGGCTTCCCCTGCTGGCGGTTCGACAGCTTTACAAGACGAACTGGCAACTCGTCCGCGTGAACCAAGAGCTGCTTGAACTCATGGTCGCGGCGATTGAGGCGCGAGACCCTTATACGTCGGGTCATTCGAGGCGAGTGGCGCGAAACGCCCGCATCATCGGACGCGCGCTGGGCCTTTCATCACGCGATGTGGATCGTGTTGCGATCGCAGGTCTTCTTCACGACGTAGGCAAGATTCATGAGGTGTTCGCGCCGCTTCTGAGGAAGCCCGGCAAGCTCTCGCCTGAAGAGCGCTTGACGATGGAAACGCATCCCATCAAGAGCGCGGAGCTTGTGCAAAACGTATCGCATCTAGGCGATCTGGTTGCGGTGATCCGAAACCATCACGAAAACTGGGATGGGACGGGCTATCCTGATGGACTAGGAGGAGAGGAAATTCCCCTTTTGTCTCGAATCATCATGATCGCCGATACGGTCGACGCGATGACAACCGACCGACCCTACCGCGCCGCGATGGGAGAAGCGGAGGTTCGCGCAGAGCTACTCAGACTAAGCGGGAAGCAGTTTGATCCCGTGATGTGCGAGAAGCTTTTGGCGAGCACTCTCTACCCATCTTTGTTTGAGCGCCAATTAGCGAAGACGCCAGGCGAGATCCATTTGCTCCGCCGGCGAAGCCTTGGGGTGCGGGCGGCGACGGGTTCGTAAGAGAAACGCCCGATCAGGCTTTGGGCAACGTGGAGGTTGCGTGTTCAAACCCAACGCATCCTCGGACCGTCACACTGCTTTCTCTCGCTTGGGGCAGCCAACTCGACGCAATACAACCCACCTGTGCCGAGTCACCTACTGAAGAGCCTTGGCTAGAAACTTGGGCAAGGGTGAGCGCTCGCGCCGCTCGAACTCGACATAGTGCTGCAACAGCTTGATTGCCTTCTCACTTTCGCCTGACCTGTCACGAAGTGCCCACATTGCATACGCGGCAAAGTCCTGTCGGCCGGTTCTACTAGCGTGCCTGAAGGCGGTCTCAAACTCTTGCCTGTGGTGAAACTCCTCACCCGCGGCGAGTTGTGAAGTTGCCAGGATGGCGTAAGCTGCGCTCCTGAAGCGGAAGCATGACAGGTCGGCCCATCCGGCATAGTCGCGAAAGTCCTTCAGCGCCTCGTCACTCGGTCGGTCCTCTAGCAAACCAATTTGCGCCTGTGTGGCGTGGTACCTGCCGATCCTGGTTTCGCCATCCGGTGGGGCTGAGACTTCCTGACAAGCCGCTATCCAATCCTTTGCCGCTTCGAAGTTGCCCTCCTGAAAATAGCTCTTGAACAGACCTTCGGTGGCGGTGACTGCGGCACCGACGAGACCACACTCAGTGGCTATAGCCCGTTCTTCGGCCTGTAGGAGTCGAGCGCTCGTCAAGTCACCGAGGTAGACAAGGGGGGCTGACGCGTATTTGAGGGCTCGAATCAACTCGGTGACATTGTTGCTTCGTCTGCCCAGTGTGACTAGGGCGCGTCCGGCCGCTACGCCCGCCTCCAAATCTCCGAAGATCGAGTGATAGAGGATTTCCGCCGTCAACTGGTGCTGTAGCAACTCATCTCCCCCACCGACCAACTGTTTTACAACCAAGTGAGCCTCGGTTGCAGCTTGGGAGTCAGGGAGATTGAAGGCGAGCGACTGCGCCAACACACCTGCTTGGGCTCGGTGAAGTGGTGAGGCTTTGACACTCCGCACGCACCGCATCAACTTGCGCAACAATTCGTCGCCTTGACCGGTTGCGTACCATTTGGCTTCGAGAACGGCCAGTTCGGTGTCGTCATGCTCATGCTCGATTGGGTGACCGTCGGCGTTTTCACTGGCTGTCTCGGAAGCGACGCACAGCATCCTGTGCCACATTTGCGCTTCACGAAGGCACACTATTAGTCCGCTGCGGATCTGTCTTTCACGCTCAGGATTCAGCGGCGTCAACTCGCGGGCGCGCTCCCAAATCGCGATCGCCTCGTTCGCAAAACCAAGCTGTAGGGCGTGGTCCGCGCACTTGGACATCAGCCTTGCCGCCGCCTCGACTTTGCGGGCTGCCCTGAGATGCTCGGCGCTGTCCCAGAGCAGCGACCCGTAATTCGTCGGCGTCAGATCCGCCTCGAGCACCTGGCCGATTCGCTCGTGCAGGAATTGGCCTGCCGTCGGGGAGAGCGATGCGAGCGCGGCCTCGGACAGCAGATCGTGCTTCGCATAGACAGCCTCGCCGTCGCACTTGAGGACCGATTGCGCGTCTAGGGCCTCCAATGCGTCGAGGACGTCGAGGCGGCGAAGATCGAGCACGCGCTCGAGCCGGTCCAGGGTGGAGTTCTTGCCGAGCAACGCACACACCTGCAGCACGCGCAAGGATTTTGGCGAGAGTTGCGAAAGCCTGCCGTCGATCGCCGCCAAGATCGACTGCGGGGGCGATTTCGTCGCCCCCTTCATGGCCCAGTGCGCCGCGAGCTCGCGCAGGAAATATGGGTTGCCCTCCGCGAGGCTGGCGTATCGCTCCACGACGTCGCGAGCGGGTGGTGCCGCACTGGAACCGGTCAGGGCGGCGAAGTGCTCGACAGACTCTGCATGCGACAGCGGGAGCACTTCCTGTAGCTGGAGTCCCGGCACAACGCCGCCAAGCACACCGTCCGGTGCAGGCGGCGTGCGTCCCGCGAGGAGCACCATGAGGCGGCGGTGAGCCGAGCGCCCGACCAATTCCCGAATCAGCTCCGTCGAATACGTGTCCATCCAATGAGCGTCGTCCACGACGATGAGGAGCGTGGTCTCCTCACAGATTGCATCGATCAGCTCGAGCAGCGCCTGCCTGACGGCGGCGCATGCCGCTGGTGCGTCCGCTGCCTCCACCTGTAGTTGCTCGAGAAATCGGTTGCTGGGCTCGCGGGGGTGGCTCAGGCACAACAGATATTGGCGCGATCGCGGCGCGCATCCCAGCGCGCCCGGCATATCGAGGAGACCGTGTATGAGGTCGCAGAACACTGACAACGGTCGGCTGGAATCGCTGCGCTGACTCACCGTCCTCTGAATGCGCACGCCATCGAGCGCGGCCACCCGTGCGACCTCCAGCGCCACTCTGCTCTTGCCGATGCCAGCGGGCCCCCAGAGGTAACAGATGTTGCCGCGTCCCGATTTGGCCGAGCGCAACTGGGTGGTCAGCCATGTCAGCGTTGACTCCCGTCCGACCAGTGGGGACGCGGGCCCGGGTTCGTACGCCTGCGGCAAGCGTTCAGTAATCCGCTTTCGCAGGATCGTCGCTGGCAGGCGAATCTCATTGGGGGCCGCACCCAGTTCGGACGTGTAGCGGTCGAGGATGGAGATGGCCTCGAGCTTGTTGCCGACCAGCGCGGTCGATTCCGCCAACGCGAGCGTCGCTTCTTCGTTGAACGGATCGAGCTCCAGACACCTTCGGGCAGCGTCGGCGGCTTCAGGCCACCGATTCAGTCGTCTGAACGTCGATGCATCTCGCAGCAACGAGAGCCGGAGCCGCGAGTGCACGCCGCTCCGGACTCGGTCGAGCCATTCGGCAAACGCGGGGGAGAAATTCGGCGCGTAGCCTGGTAAGAATCCCCGCGCCGCGCGGGCGGGGGTCGGTGTCGCCGAGAGGTCGCCCTCGTAGTCCAGCCACACCATGCTTGCGGGAAGGCGCAGGTGACTCGGCGCATGTTCGAGCGGAAAACCCAGAGACCTGAGAACGTAGGCGAGGTGGCGCAGGGAATGTCGCGCTTTGGACTCGGGAAACTGCGGCCAGAACAGCTCCGCAAGATGTTGCCGGCCCAAGTCGGCATCGCGCTCGATCGCGAGGTACAACGCGAACGCGAAACGCATCTCCGCCTCCGGGCACACACGCGTTGCTCCGACTTCGACAACGCACCTGCCCATCGACCACAGACGGACCCGAGGGTGTGATGCCATTTGTTTGGACGTGTGAAAACAGGCGGCAATGCGTGCTTAACCTAGGGGCACCGGCGTCATCGAAGCGTCATCCAGCGACTCCACTATGGTCGAATCACCTCCCGGCCGAAACGAGCAGGCGCCGCTGCTCGCAGTTTAATGTGCCTTCGACACGCTGGCCGCCGCCATGGCCGGTGACTGCGCGGGCAGTGGACCGTGTCCGGCAACCGGTGTCGTCGCGCCGGAAGCGCCTGTGGTGAGCGTGAACTTCGACGTGTCCGCACCCTTGGCCACGAGCTGCTGACGCACCATGGCGAGGTAGGCTTGCTGACCAGCGGCACTGGAGCCGTATCCCAGGCCCGCTGGCGGGGCGCCGATGTTGTACGAGCGGGCGCTGGAGCTCGCGTTGATCATCTTTGCCAACGAGGCGACCTGGCTCTGGGACCCCGGGCTCAGCGCCCCGTTTGCGCCCTTCGCGAGACTGAAGTTCTTCACCAACATCGACGCCATCGTCATGCCCGTCGCGATCTCGACGACCTGGAGGCCGTGGTCTTTTACGAGGCCTACGACGAACTTCCCGAACCCCTTGTGCTCCTTGACCGCCGTGTCGAGCGTGGCTGGCGAGGTCGTGGTGACGACCGGTCCAGGCCCGCTGGCTACGACGACGGGCGGACGTGCCTCCAACGCGTCGTACTTGATCGTCATACGCCCTGGCCGACCCGCGGTGTCACCCGCATGGCCCTTGAGGGAGAGGTCCTTGATCGATGCGGCGTGCAGGAAATAGGACGCGGCGGGTGAGCCGTCGGGGCGGATGAGCGCGATCGACCCCTCGAGAAGGCAGGCCTCGCCCTTCTTGTCCTTCACGCATTTCTGATTGTCCGCGAGGCGAGAAGTGACCGAGTCGGGAGTCGCTGGGAGCTCGACGACGAACTCCCCAGGCTTGGGGACTAGCGCAGCTGGCGCGCTCGCCGCCATCCCCGGCGCCGACGGGGTTGGTGCGACGGCAGGGCCGGGAAGGTCTTTTGGCATCGTGGCGACGCGGACGTTGGCGAGCATCACTGGCTGCCCAGCTATCGTCAGACCAATCGTGGCCTGTTCGGGCGACGCTTTCCGGGGGCCGGCCTGTGCTTCAAGGAGGGACACCGGTGCGGTGAGGCACAGCGCGCCGAGTACCAGCGCCAGGGGCAGGGTGCGGGACATTGTAGATCCCTCCGAATGTGTGATGGGACACCGGCACGACCGCGCGACGCGAGGCACAGACGCGTCTATCCGGTGAACGTCGGAGGAGAACCGATCCTCTCAGTCGGACGCTTTCGCGGCCGGGACTGTGATGGCAACAAGCAGTAGGGGCGCCGCAGCTGCGGCGCCCCCGTCTCGACTATCTCGCCTCGAGGACGGCCGGTGGCGTCCAGCTGCCGTCGAGGACCCCCACCTGCGGCCAATACGCCCGGAGGTACAGGGAGAATGCGCGCCCCTCAGGCGACGGCAACCAGTTGGCGCGACGGTCGTCGCTCGGTGGATCGGGCTGCACGTAAATGGTCAGCGAGCCGTCCGCGCCGAATTTCAGGGGCTTGTTCTTCGTGCCGACCGAATAGCGTTTGATGGGATTGGGGACGAAGAAGTGCTGCTCGTCGTACAGCGTCAGCGACCAGAACCCGTTGACCGGCGGTGTCTCGCCCCTCGCAAACGTCACGGTGTACTTCCGCGCCCCATTCAGCCGCTCGCCGCGCTCATCGAGATCCTGATAGTAGTACGTGGTCTCGCTCGGTGAATTCACGAAGATGTTCGATCTCGCCACCGCGGTGCGCGTGAAGTAGTCGGTCCCGAACGCCGCTCCGTTGGAGATCGTGCTCCAGTGGTGCGGCAGCTGTTCGCCGAAGTTGCGGAACTGGAGCAGTGAATCCACGATCGTGGCGTCCGCGTCGACCGCGGCTTTGACCATCGCCGCCTTGAGTTTGGGGTCACCCTTGGCCGCTGTCAGCACTGCCAACAGCTGCGCGTACTGCGCTTCCTCCCCGCGCATCGGCGACGCATCCGCGAGGACCGCCCCGAGCTCGTCGAAGAATGTCTCTGGCCTCACCCACCTCACTTCTCCGGGACCGCTCGTCTCGCCGGGCCCAGTGGGGATCGCACTCCAATCCATGCTCTTCATGGTTCCGTCGTACTCGGCCAGCGGATACATCATGATCTGGCGCAGCGGTGGCTGAATCGCCTGCTTGTCATCCGCCGTGTCGTCCTGAAACACGCGCGGCGCTACGAAGCCGGTGTTAGTCGGTGAGTGGAAGGCGCCCGTAATTCCCTTTGGGAGGTCGCCGCCTTGCCAATTGGGGCCGACGAGGAGGTAAAAGCCAGCCCGAGTCCCATACATCTTGCCGAGTTGCACGAAGCTGTCCGTGCGCACATCCACGATCTGGTAGACCCAGAAGCGACTGCCGAAGTCCGGTACCTGGATGACTACGGGCGACAGGTCCAGTCCGAGTAGGCCCGCTCCATACACGACGTCCTGATTCGGGCAGGCGACGATCCGCTCTTCCGGGTCCACATAGTCGGTGAGCATCCCTAGTCGGTTCAGCGGCGCCGATGGCACAGGGCCAGCGCGCATGATCTCTGGCACTTTGGCGAGCGCCAGTCGCCGGTTGTAGACGTTCACCATGGGCCACGCCCAGAAATAGGCGTCGCGAGCCACGAGCGCCGCATAGCCCTCCGTGATCTTGACGCGGAGATCAGGCCCCGGCGGCAGCGCGGTCGTGCTGGGCTTTGCCATGCGGTCGACCGTCTTGTCGGCGCGAGCGGGCGCTCCAGGAAGCGGCACTTCGCGCTCCAGTGGCGGGCCGCCCACGGGCGGCGTCGCGGGCCGTCTACTCGGCTCGGGTGTTCTCGGTTCGGTGTCCATCCGGGGACAATTGGTCCGCCAGTGGGATCGTCGACAGTGGACCTTGGTCCGGCCCCTCGGCGCCGTGTGTTCGATCCTCGACGCGGGTCCTCGAGCCCTCGAGTAGCAGTAGCTGATTTGCTCGGGCGACTTGCCTAGTGCGTGACCGTGAGCCCGATGACCGGTGCGGTCTGATGCACGAATGTGCCGCGCACGGTGTAGCTCCCCGGTGTGAGGTCGACGAAGTCGGGGATCGCAGGCTGGACATCGAAGACGTAGCGCCTCGTCGAGCCGGCCGAGCCCGCCGGCGCGAATGCCACGGTCGTATCCGAGTTCGACGTCCCCTCACCGCCACCCGTTCCACTGAACTCGAATCCGACCCATGGCAAATTCGCAGGCACCGCGACCCGCACCGCGCGGGGTTCCGGATTGGTGACATTCACCGTCACGGTGAACAGGCCGCTGTCGCGGCTCAGCGATATGGTGTTTGGCTCCAGCAGCGTCGTGATGGTCATGTCCGTCGGCCGCACGATCGGGGCTGTGGTCGAGGTATCCGGCGGCCCGCCGGCGTCCCGCACGCAGCCTTCGACACACAACACGATGTCGCCGCAGGATTCGAGGAAGGCACCGCGCGGGTGACCACCGGCTTGCAACAGCGCGTGCAGCATCTCGTGGCGGACCAGGTCTCCATCGTCGACGTAGTCGGCCGCAATCACGATGCGGTTGCCCGCCGAATACCAGGCCCCTGCGACCGACTGGCCCTCGAGATTGAACGACGCGGCGCCAGGAAGGAGGTACCACCGGACGGCTGCGAAGTCCCCGACCTGACCGGAGCAGCCCTCCGTGAGTTGCCACCACGAGGCGTAAATGGCTGGCGGTACGTAAGCGACGACCCCCGACGGGGGGCCCATGTCCGCGCACCCGGCGGCAAACACGCCGAGGAGGAGTCCGGCCCGAAAGCGGCGCACCGTCGCCTGCACCACGCGGCACCTCGATGGAGAAAATCGAACTGGCTGCGCCCTCGCCCGTCTGCGGAGATCGCGCCAGCGCTCGCTCGACTTGGATGCGGGGCGCCGATGTTGTTGATCTGCGTCGAGTTGCGATAGCCGCTCTACATCAAGGCCGCGCGAATCGACCCCCCGGTGTGATGCAGGCCTGCCACGTTCCGACGCTCAGTCACGCCACACCACCAGGTCCGTGTGGCGAAGCTGCTCGGGGTCGCTCGTGTCCTCTGGAAGGGTCGCGCTCGAGGGATAAGTTCTATAGGCATGAGCACTGCACTCCGCGAGATTCGGTACGCCCTGCGCCGGCTGAGTCGCAGCCCGATGTTCACGATCGCGGCGACACTCACGCTGGCGATCGCGATCGGCGCGACGGCATCGGTGTTCGGGCTCGTCAATGGTGTCCTGCTCAAAGCGTTCCCGTACCGCGAACCCGATCGGGTGTTCGCGATCTGGGAAAGCAGCCCGCAGCGTCAGTTCCCGCAGTTTGCCGTGGCGCCGGCAAACTACCTCGATTGGCGTGCGCAGAACCACACCTTCACGACGCTGGCGGCGGTCGCGTACCGAGACTACACGGTGACGGGGGCGCAGGAACCGGAGCGAGTCGTGGGGATGCAGGTGACCCCGAGCTACTTCCCCGTGCTTGGCGTTACGCTCGCGCGGGGGCGTGGGTTGGCGCCGGACTCCGGAGGCTCGCCAGAGGTCGTCCTCGGGTACGGCTACTGGCAACGTCGATTCGGCGGCTCGCCAGCGGCGCTCGGCGAACGCCTCACGCTCAATGATACCGTCTACACGATCGTGGGCATCATGCCGAGGGGCATACCGGATAAGGCGGATCTGTGGACTCGCCTCAGCTTCACGGGTCGGCAGGCGGCGACGCGCGACAGCCACTATCTCGGTGTGTTTGGGCGCCTTCTCCCGGGCGTATCGCCAGAGGCGGGAGCGGCGGAGTTGCGGACCATCGCTCAGCGCCTGGCGATGGCCTATCCCGCGGCCGACCAGAACTGGACGGTGGTTACGGTCCCGCTCACCGATCAGGTAGTCGGAAAGGTCAGACCAGCGCTGGTGATGTTGTTGTTGGCCGCTGCGTGCGTACTACTCATCGGCGCCGCCAACCTGGCGAACCTGTTTCTCGTCCGGTCGTTGGCGCGGCAGCGTGAGCTTGCGGTGCGCACGGCGCTTGGGGCGGCGCGCGGCCGGATCGTCCGCGAGTTGCTCGTTGAAGCCGGTGTGCTGGGGCTGTCCGCGGGCGCGCTCGGTGTCGGCGGAGCCGTGGTTGGTGTCCGCGTGCTGCGGACCCTCGCTCCGCCTGTGTTGCCACGTGTGAGCGAGATCGGGGTCGACGCTCGAGTCGTCGCGTTCTGTGCACTCACCTCGATCGCGGCAGTGTTGCTGTTCGGTATGCTCCCGGCGTGGCTGGCAGCGCGCGCGCGTCTCGCCGACGTGTTGAAGGAGGGTGGACGCGGCACCGGATCGGCACAGAGCCGCGTATTCCAGGACGGACTCGTCGTCCTGCAGGTAGCCGTTGCTCTCGTGCTGCTGACCGGAGCGGGCCTTCTGGTGGAGAGCTTCTCGCGCTTCGCGCACATGGATCCTGGCTTCAGGCCAGAGGGCGTGCTCACTGCGCAACTCACATTGCCGGCGCAGCGCTATCCAACGCCTGAGCAACAGACAGCGTTTGTGTCGGCCGTTCTGGAGCGGTTGTCGGCCGAACCCGGCGTCGTCGCGGCCGCTGCGGGGGACGCGCTGCCCAACACGACACTCAATCAAAACGTGTTTGCCATCATTGGCGATCCGGTGCCTGACCCTACGCACGTCCCGCTCGCCTATGCCATCGGTGCGAGCCCCGAGTACTTCCACACCCTCGGGATGCGTGTGCTTCGCGGCCGCGGGCTGATGCCAAGCGATGGGATCCGCGCACCCAAGGTGGCGGTGGTCGATGAGCTGCTGGCGCGGCGGTATTTCGCCGGACGCGATCCAATCGGCCAACGCTTTGTGTTCAGGGACACGCCAACAGGGCCCGACACGATCCAGATCGTAGGGGTGATCGCGACGGTCAAGGAGGGGGGACTCGCTTCCGACGACTATCCGGAGATCTACGCACCGCTCGCGCAGTACAACGAGCCCGTCATAGCGCTGGCCGTGCGCGTCTCGGGCGATCCGGAGGCGCTGACGGCGCCGCTCCGCCGAGTCGTTGCCAGTGTCGATCCGACGGTCCCGTTGTCCGAGATCCGAACCATGAGTGCGTGGATGGCGCGGTCGATCGACACGACGCGGTTCTCAACGTTCCTCGCCTCGCTCTTCGCCGTGGTCGCTCTCATCCTCGGCATGGTCGGCATCTACAGCGTGTTGGCGTACATCGTGAGCCAGCGGCGGCGCGAGATCGCGGTGCGGATCGCGCTTGGTGCGACGGCGGGGGCGGTCATACGCGACGTGCTGCGTCGCGCGCTGGCGCTCGCCGGGGCTGGCATCGTGGTCGGTTCGCTCGCCGCGTGGATGCTCACGCGCGGACTCGCCGGCCTGTTCCTGGGCGTGAGTCCGCACGACCCGCTCGTGTTCGTCGGAGCGGCAATGATCTTCGCGCTGGTGGCGCTAGTTGCGGCGAGCATTCCCGCGCTTCGCACGACGCGGGTCAATCCGGTGGAGGCGTTGACGTCGAGCTGAAGGTCATGGTGCTCGTGTGGAATCGTCCGCGGCCACGGTGATCGGCTGAATCACCAATTGTGACACGCGACACGCTCCAATCCTGGCGGGGTCGAAGTGGAGCGCCGTGAGCGACTGCGTCATCCGTGCCCTGCCGCTGTCATCCTGAGCGGCGGCGGGCTGGTCGCCGGATAGACTCAGCGCTCGAGCGCTCGACATGAGTGGTCGGCCGTCGGGATCGACGACCATCTCCACCGATACCGAATCGGTGCGCGATGCCCCGCGCTGGCCCGATGACGTCGCGTCAGACGCGTCGGATGCCAGCGTGGCTTTCTGCGAGAGTGGCCACACGGGGACCTCGAGTCGGCCCAGAACCACGCTGCGGATATCCTCCGCTGGCTCGGTGAGCGAGACGAGGAGATCGAACTCCACCGACGACAGCCTGTCCGGACCTTGGGGGATGGAGGGGAAGGCGTGCGCGCTCGCCGCTCGAGCGAGCAGCGCGAGGAGGCTCGTATCGGCCCCGCCCGAGCGTGCAGACGCGGCAACCCGTGCCTGCGCGAGCGTGCCAGCCGAATCCAGCGTGAACCTGATCACCGTCGACAGCGCCGGGGACACCTCGAGCGGCTCTTGGCCGGACCCGTCAGGGTCTTTCACGAACGGGAGCCCAAAGGTCGACAAGGCGAGATCAGTCGGCACGACGGACCACCGCTCGATCACTCCGAGCACGCTGTCGGTGTAGCGCGCCCACGTCTTCCGGGACAGGTGCTGCGGTGCGTCGGTATGCAGCGTCGCGTAGATCGGGAAGTCCATCGTGTCGGACGACGTCGGCAGGGTGCACTGGGCATCGGCCACGATCGCCGGCGTTCCATGGATCACGGGCCCGCTGCTCCGAGGCGCGTTGTCATCGGCAGTGACCTTCGCGGGCGTGAGCCCCAATCGTGTCCGTGTCCAGATGATGACGAGGGCGCACCAATCCGAGCCGAATTGTACGGGGCGTTCCGACGCCTGATACACCTCGATCGCCCCAATGTCCGCGACATCGAACAGATGGTCGGGGGATTCCGGGCCGAGCGGCGTACCTTCGGGGGAATGTTCCAGCAGCATCGGTTGTGGGTTGCCATCGATGACGTACGACACGCAATTGGGGCCGCCGCGCGTTTGTGTGATCGCTGCCCCGAACTGTCTGCGAGGGCGTGTCACCTTCAGACCCGGCACGTTCTGGAACAGGTCGCTGAATTCTGCGGCCTGTTTCCGGACGATCTGGTCATAGGTCATGAAGTAGCCGTTGCCGGCTCGCAGGCGTTGCTCGAATCCCACCGTACGGTAGGCTGCTCGCTCCGCAGCCGTTGTTGTCACGGTCGGCAACAGCGGTACCGTGCGGACGAGTGTGACGCTTACTTCGCGCTCGTCCCGAGATGACAGATTCACCGCGATGCGCGCGGGTTGAAAACCGAGCCGACGGACACTGACGAGGTAGGGTCCCGATTGGGCCGAGCGGATCGTGAAGTGGCCGGCGCCGTCGGTCGTGGCTGTGTCGTGCGTACCCACTAACCCGACCGCTGCTCCGGAGACGGGGGTGCTATCGGGTTGCACGACGCGTCCCGTAAGCCGTGCGGCGTGCGCAGTATCGGCCGCGCGAGCGATTCGCGCGGGCGGCATCCCGGACGCCACGCCTCGAGCGCCAGCATCGCCACCAACGGCGGGTCTTGTTTGGGCGACGAGGGTGAGATGACCATCAGGACTCACCAGGACGTCCAGGCGCGCATTCATCAGCACCCGACTCAGTGCCGTCGCGACGGTCACGTCATCGGCCCTCGTTGTAACGCGCGCGTCGGGTGGGATCAGCTCCGTGCTGTAGGTAACCTCGAGACCGGCGTGCGCTGCCACAGACTGGACAGCGGCGCCAAGCGCGGCATCGGTGAACGAAACGGAGACTCGCCGGTTGAGCTCGGGCGCCCCGCGCGCATCGACGCGAGCGCCGTCCTGTGTTCGCAATGTGAAGAACGCCGGCCCCCCGCCTGATCTCATGGCGGACGCACTATCCGCGTGGACCGCGTCGCGCGTCTCGCTGTGGCCGGGTGTCGCTCGCCCGGTCGTATCCTGAGCGGCGCACACATTCATCGCTTGCACAACGGCCGCAGTGATCACAACAACGGGAACGCCAATGCGGCGGGGGGTGAGGAAGTGGCACCACATCGTCAGGCCTACGTGCTACCGGGACGCAGCGGAGCCAGCGTGACGACTCGCCCCTGCCGCTGTACGGTCGCAGAGAGCGTGGCGCCGAGACTCATCAACACGTCGTCAGCCGGCGAGTTGGTGTACGTCGCCGTCACGTGTCGCGCTGCGAGGGCAGGATCCGTGACGCGCACGTCCAGGTCGTACCAGCGGCTGATGGTTGCCGCGACCTCCGGTACCGGCGTTGCGTCGAAGACGAGCTGCCCCGTCCGCCATGCCAGAAAGTGGTCGGCGTGTGCCAGGCGGACGACTTTGGGGGTGCCCCGGCTCTCGACGACGGCGAGCTGACCCGCGACAAGCGACACGCCGCGGACATCGACGCGGCCCTCAGCCACGACGACGCGTGTCGTGGCCGATCCAGGATAGGCACTCACGTCAAATGTGGTCCCGACGTCGCGCGTGACCACCTGTGCGGTGCGTACCGTGAAGGGGCGCTTCGCGTCGTGCCGGACGACGAACGCGGCCTCCCCCTCCAGCGCGACCTCTCGCATCTCACCGCCGTAGCCCAAAGGGACGTGCAACCGGCTGTCCGGCGCCAATGTGATCTGCGAGCCATCGGCGAGCGCCAGCGTCGTGCGTTGCCCCGGGGTTGTGGCGTAGTCGCGTGCCACGCGCGCCCCACGGGTCGGGTGCATGGTGAATCGCCTCGCGGCGAGCCACGCGGCGGTCGAGCCCACCACGATGAGTGCCGCCGCGGCGAGCCGTCCCCAGACTATGGCTGTCCGCGTTCGCTGGGCGCGGCGCGGGCGCGGCGGTGGTGGCATTCGTAGGTCGACCGGGTCTTGCGCGAGCGCCGTCTCACGCGCGACTCCGCGCCACACGCGGGCGAGGTTCCAGTTCGGGGCGCGGTCACTCCCCGCCGCGCGAATGACGCGCGCAGCGTCCAGCGCACGGGCGAACGCCGGGTCGGCCCGATGGCTTTCGACCGCGTGCGCGTCCGCCTCGTCGCATTCGCCGGCGAGGTAGCGATCGATCAGGGGCCAATCAATCGGGTCCTGGTCGCTCACACGCGCCAGGTCTGGCATGGGGTCCGTTCCACACCCGACTTACGACGCAGCCCCGCCGATCCCCCAACGTCGACAGATCGCGGGCCAACCACGCGTCCGGCTTACCCGAGCGGGGGCAGGTGGGGAATGCGCTGGCGCAGCTCTTTGTACGCCAACCCGAGATGGCGGGAGACGGTTTTCTGGGCCAGGTTGAGCCTGGTGGCGATCTCCGCGTACGTGAGTCCGTATCCCCAGCGCAATGTGCAAACGGCCCGCCGCTGCGGTGCAAGCGTTTCGATTGCCTCTCGGATCGCTACGGCCGTCTCCTCGGCATCAAACTCGTCGTCGGAGCCCACTGCGACCTTCGGGCCGCGGTGCGCAATTTCATGCCGTGCTGCGCCGCGTCGCCGGTCAACAACCCGCTCATGTTTGATCCGGTCGCGAACCATGTTTCGGGTTGCGAGCATGAGATACGCGGCGAGTGAGCCCCGCAGCTCCCAGTGTTCACGGCCGATCCAGAGACGGGCGAACACCGCCTGGACGGCATCCTCCGCGTCGTCCGCCGAGCCGGTGCAGTGATAGGCGAAGTCCAGCAGGCCGCGCGCGTACCGACGGAAAATTGCCTCGAACGCCTCGGTATCCCCTGCGCGCACTCGATCGACGAGCGCAACATCGCGCGCGAGATCGTCTTGTCGAGAAAATGGATCAGAGACGAGGACAGGCATTGGCTCACCGGCAAACCGGAGGGTGAGTCTACGCCATGGGGTTGGTCGAGCGCAATCGGGTCGTCGGCCCACTTGCGTCGAATAGCGGGCGCCCCCAACGCCGCCTCGACATCGAGCCTATCGGATCTTCACCGCCTTGTAGTCTTCGGCGATCGTCATGCTCGCCACGCGCCCGGCGTGAGCACGGTTGAACGCGATCGGGAACTCCCCGGGGCGTGCGACGAAGGTCGAGTCGGATTCGGGCAACAACTCGGTCTTGCTGAGCATGCCCTCGACTGTGACGAAGAGCTTGCCATTCTCCGCGCTCACGGTAGCGACCATCGGGGGTGGGCCCGGTACCCGGTACCGGCCTGCGATTGCGGCGAGCTGCTTCGCGTCCAACGCAACGACAGGGAGCTCCGTTTGCCGGCGGTCGGGCCACCCATACTCTGCGGCCACGCTGGGGATGATCTCGTTGATCAACGAGCCGCCGTTGTCGCCATTCGTCATGATGGCCACGCCCTGGCCACGCTCCGGGAACATCACGAAGGCCGAGATGAAGCCCTCGTCGGATCCGTCATGTGAGAACTCCAGATCTCGGCCACTGCCGTGAACCACGTACCCGATGCCGAACGGCGCCTTCTGCACCGTGAGCATTTGCTGAAGCGTCGCGTGATTCACGATCGTATCCGACTGGCCCGCCAAGGTGCGCTCGAGATCGATGCCCAGCGTCATGAGGTCGGACGGTGTCGTCCAGAGACCAGCCGCGCTCATCTCGGGGTAGGTGTGATACTTCCCCTTGATCGGATGACCGGCGGTGTCGTGTCCGGTCGCCGCTTCACTGGCGAGCGAGACAGGCAGCGGCTGGTCGTACGTGCTATGGGTCATCCCCGCGGGGCCAAGCACGGTCTCCTGCATGAAGACCGGGAACGGCTCCTTCGTGACGTCGGTGACCAGCAGCATGGCGATCGTCGTGCCGCCGCCAGAATACCGCGAGATCGCGCCTGGGAACGTGTCGACGCGAACGGGCGGCGTGTTGGCGGGCTTCACGCCGTCGAGTATCTGTGGCACGGTCGGAATCGGCGAGCCGGCCTCGTATCCGGGGAAACCGTGAACTGTGAGGCCCGCGTTGTGGCTGAGGATGCGCCGCAGGGTGACTTTTTGCTGCGCCGTGAACCGGTTCTCGGGTACGTGCCAGGAAACCAGCTTCGCATTGACGTCCTGATCGAGGTCGAGCTTTCCCTGTTGCACCAATCGCATGACGCCAAGCGCAAATGTTGGCTTACTGATCGATCCTGCTTCAAACCGTGTGGTGGGTGTGACGGGATTCGAGTCGCCCGCTTGCCTGGCCCCGAAGCCTTCCGCCCACACGATGCGCCCGCTGTCGACGAGGGCGATACTGACACCGGGGACGTGATAGTACTGCATGCGTGTAGGGAGTCTCCACCGGATGGGGGATTCGCCCTTGACCACCACCGCAGGACGCAATCCTGCGATCACCCGATACATGCGCACGTCCTGCGACTGATCGGGACGTGCCGCGGACTCAGATCGGGAACACGCTGCCACCAGGCACGCGACAAGTGCAACAGCCCAACGGGTCACCGGGCCCCCTCGAAGGGATGGAGATTACGTGGCGAGGTTGCGCGGGCCGATGACACCCTCGCAACCGCTCACACCTAATCTCTCTTCACCACGAGGGGTCCGTTAGTCGTCACGACACGAATCGGCGGACCACCACCGCCCAGGTCGATGGCCAGGCGACGCGAATCGATGCGCCCCTGTACGGTGACGGGGAAATCGACCTCCATGGGCCCATTGACCGTGCTCGTCTCGAGATGCGCGGCGTATTGCGCTGGGATGGTCAGTTCTACAGGTCCGTTCTGTGTTTCAGCGTCCAGCCCGACTCCGTCCCACTTCGTGCCAGCCAGCGTGACATCGAGTGGTCCGTTTTCCGCCCGCGCGTGCACGTCACCGCCCAACCGGTCGAGCGAGATGGGGCCGTTGACTGCGTCGAGTCGGATCCGTCCAGTCACTCCGTCAACCGTCACTGGGCCGTTGTGTGCCGAGAGCGTCAGGTCATACCGCACGGGCACGACGATCCGGTAGCTCACGCTCCACGACCGGCGATGCGATGACGACGGCCCCTCGGCGGTGATCCGGTTGCCGGTCGTCGTGACGCGGACCTGGCTGGCGACCTCACGGGCCTCGTCACTCGATGAGCCCCGTGTCTCGATGAGTTCGTGGACGACGATACTGTCGCCCGTCGACCCCATGACCTCGGTGCTCCCATTGTCGTTCTCGACCGAGAGTTGCCCGGCACTCGCGCCCAACCGCTCGACTCGCACCTCGCAGTAGCGGACGTCGTCCGATCCACGGGACCGCTCACACTGGTCGCGCCAATGCGCGTCATCTCGATCCTGACCCTTGAGAGTGGCCGTGGCTGTCACTGTCGACAGCAGGACTGCGAGCCACGCAGGGCTCAGCCGCCGGGATGTGGGCATACGTGTCCCCCGTTGTGTGATCACAGATGAGATGGCACGGGGGCGGATTTGGTTTGCAGCGGTCCGTTTAGCGCTTCGCCTGCGCCCTGTACCACGCATAGATGAGGGTGGCGACCACGCCGCCGTTGCCGATGACCACGCCGGCGCCGAGCGCGATGCGTCCATGTTCCAAGCTCGACGTGTGGGCGCTCCACATCACGAGAAACAGGCCCAGTCCAGCCCAGAGGACACAGGTCGCGAGGACCAGGAGCACGTCCCGCCGCTCACCCCGGGCCGCTTCTTCCTCGTCGGCCACCCGTCGCAAGCTCCGCGCGATGCGGTCCTGGTCCGTCGTGGGCATGGTGCGTGTAATGATAGTGCGTCACCCAGCGGCCGACGATGATGCAGAGCGGCCCGCGGGGTGAAAGAACCGCGGGCCGTACGATCACTGCTGTCTCCGGCGTTAGCGCGAGCTGGCCGCTGCGCGCTTGCGCCTGCGCGGCACCTTTGCACCCTTTGCGCGCGCCTCGGACAAGCCGATCGCGATTGCCTGCTTTCGGCTCTTTACGCGGCCGCCTTTACCTCCGCGCCCGCTTCGAAGCGTGCCGCGCTTTTCGCGCCGCGTGGCGCTCGCTACGCTCTTGCTCGCGGCTGGTCCGTAGCGACGAGTTCGTCGAACTGATCTCCGAGCGGTCTTGCGACCGCCCTTGCGTGACGTGGCCATTGGAGCGTCTCCTGAGTGTGCTTTCTGGACCCCGATTGCAACTTTGAGCCCACTATCGAGTCCAGGGAAGCCGAGTTCGTTTCCCGCGTTATGTGAACCAAAGACACAGCCTTTTGCTCCGCGACATCGACGTGGTATCGCACTCATGGGTGCGATGTATGCGGCATCGCGGCGAAGAGGCGGGCAGCACGCGGGTGGTCTGACCCGTTGCGACCGGGCCGACTGACATCGATCTCGGGGGTGCCAAATGGCGCGGTGCGAAGTGTGCGGCAACGACTACTACCTGTCGTTCGAGGTGATCACGTCTGGTACGCGGCACGTATTCGACAGCTTCGAGTGTGCCATCCACAAGCTGGCACCGGTTTGCGATCACTGCGGCTGCAAGATCGTGGGTCACGGTATCGAGGCGAACGGGACGTTCTACTGTTGCGCCCACTGCGCGCGTCATGCTGGCGCCGACGCGGCGGTGGATCACGTCTACGCGACGTCGGGTCCGTGGCCGGCCCGCTGACCACGGACGTGGACGTCAGTCCCGGTCATCACGGGTGCGCGAGCCGCTGATGACAGAGCCGAGGAAACCGCGCGAGGCGTCGCCCCAGGAGGCGACCGAGGCGCGCCGCTCTCATGGCCGTCCGGTGCGGGACGAGACGACGGTCGACGAGGCGGATGAGGTCGTGGACACGGCGTCGTACGACAGCTTTCCAGCAAGCGATTCACCGGGGTGGGCACCACTGCACGTTGGCGCAGCACGCGTGGGTGACGCGAAGGAATAGAAGCACGGCCAGGGGAGAGAGCAGGCAACAGCGGGCGGCACGTCGAGATGTCCGCGATTCGTTTGGAGGGAGTGGCAATGCTGATCTACCGTGCGCCGCGCGCCGTCCGCGTACATACTGCGCTGGCGCAGTCACGCCGTCGAATGGCCTCGTACCGAATATCCATTGCGCTGGCATCGGCTGCGATCACGCTCGGAGCGTGTACATACTCGTCGAGTCCGCCCAGTAATCCCATCATCGGGTTCCAGCCCCAAAGCATTACGCTCACGACCGTCCCGGGCGGGACCGCCAAGGGCGCTGTCTCCGTGGTCAACGTTGTCGGGACCGAGCTCGCGGGCCTCACCACGTCAGTCGGCCCCTACACCGGCAACGGAGCAAACTGGCTCACCGTGGACCTGGCTGGGGGTAATGCACCCACACCGCTCAATCTCTCGGCCAACGCGGTCAACCTCACCGCGGGGAGCTACGCCGCGACGGTAAATGTGACTGCTTTCGACGCGAGGCCGCCGACGTCCACGCTCACGGTTCATTTGAACGTCATTCAGCCCTGAGGGGTCGGAAAGGGCAACGACCGGGGATCAGGATTCGGGAACGAACACCAAGGGCCAGTCGCAGCGCATCGCGACTGGCCCTTTCGATTTGTGCTCGAGCCCGATAGTTGCCTTACCCGCTACTGGCGAGCACAGGGATTCGCCTTAGCCTTCCCTAGTCGTTCGGACTCAACCTTCACCCCGACCCCTTTGTCCCTCTGTCAATCGCTTGCGGCCATCGGCCTGACGCTGTTTGCTGTGAATGCTCGGTCGTCATCCGCGCAAGCAACCTCAACCGAGCCACTCCCTTCCGGTACAGCTGATCTATCGGCGCAGCCTCCTGCGCCCGCGCCACCGAAGCCGGCGCCTCCGCCGTGGGTCCTTTTTCACGCGGACCTGGGCTTCATCAACACGTCTGGCAACACACACGTGAGCACGCTGAACGCGTCCGACGCCCTGGCGGTTTGGACCAGCCACGCCAACAAGATCAGTCAGGACTTCGGCACGACCTACGGCGAAGTCTCCGACAAGGTCCAGACGAGTTTGTGGACGGCGAGCCTGCGCGATGACTACACGTTCACGCCGACGGTTGGCCTCTATGCTCGATTCGGGTTCGATCGAAACGTGTTCGCCGGGATCGAGCAGCGGTTCGAGCAGGGCATCGGCGCCGCATTCGTTCCGGTGAACGCCGGCCGGAACCGGCTCGAGATCGACCTTGGCGCGTCGTACGTCGAACAACGGTCCACCGCAGCGGTAGAGCTCAACTACCCCGCAGGCCGTGGCGCGGTCGTCTACCGATACACGTTCGCCAAGGATGCCTACTTCCAGCAATCGGTGGACGATCTCTCCGACCTGAACCGATTGTCGAACTCGCTCATTAACTCGGAGACGGACCTCGTCGCGCCGCTGTCCCGGCACATCGCGATCAAGGTCGGTTACCAAATCCGCTACTCAAACGAACCGCCGCCCGGCTTCAAGACGACGGACCGGCTGTTGAGCACGGATCTGCAGGTCAATATTTGAGAGACTGGACGTTGGACGTTAGACGTTGGGCGTTAGAGACCAACCCCCAGGCTAGCTGCGGTGCATCCAGCTTGCCTCGAGGTTTCTTTCCAACGTCTAACTTCCAACGTCTAACGTCCACCTTTTCATGAAGCTTCGCGTCAGTCGCACCGAGGATCGCCGGTACACGACGACGGTTCTGCGGTCCGACGGGTTGACGGTGGCGCTCGGCGGGCAGGGCTTTGCGCATCGCCTGCCGCGGGACCTCGCACACTTCGCCGTCGAGGAGACACTGGAGCTGCGACACGGCCTCTGGGGGAGTGTCGCGGCCGGCGCGCTTCCGCCGGGAGCTCGATTCGGCGAAGGCCAGCCGCCGCCAGGCGCGATCGAAAAGTCGGCCGCGATCGCGGAGTCGACAGCGCAACTCGTGGGTGAGGCGCGCGCGCTGGTCGCCGCCTTTGATGAGATCATCGAGCAGCGTCTCGAGGCGCGGTGGCCGCAGGTCGACCCGTCGCTGCAAAGCTTGAGCACGCGCCGCGGCGCGCGGCTCGTGCCGCTGACCAAGACCGATGTTGCGCGGGTAGCTGTCGCGTGGCGCGAGCTACAGTCGCGCTGGGATCAGGTGCCGCTGGGCGGTGCGCTCGACCTCGAGTGGAAAGCCCCACTGATGAGCGGCGGGTGGCCGGCGATCAAGAAATGAACATTCCGTCCGATAGCCACCGGGAGGATCTCACGACGCGAGCGTGGAAGTAGCGGCGTCGGCGACGAGCGTGTCTGGCGGCTGAATGCCGGAGGGGCCGGGCAGCGTGCGGCGGCGAGCATCGCTGCCGCGCGGGAGGGTCAGGGTAAACACGGACCCTTGGCAGGTTTCGCTTTGCACGGTGAGATCACCATCCATGCTGCGGGCGAGGTCCCGACTGATGGCGAGACCGAGACCGACGCCCTCACCGCTGAGTTGTCGCTCCACCTGGACGAAGGGCTCGAAGATCCGGGACAGGTGCTCAGGCGCAATGCCGCGACCGGTGTCGGCCACGATGACGCGCAGGTGACCATCGCCCGTCTCGCAGCGCAACTCGACGCGGCCCCCTGACGCCGTGAACTTGACGGCGTTCGACAAGAGGTTGACCACGATCTGCAGGGCCCTGTCATGGTCGGCGAGCGCGCGGATGCTGCTGTCGCAACGGGCGCGGACGAGCGTGAGCCCTTTCGCACGCGCCTGCACTTCCATCATCGCCACCGCGGCCGCGAGCATTTCGTCGACTGGGACGGGGGTGCGCTCGATGTGGACCTGCCCGGCATCCAGGCGCGCGAAAGTCAGCAGGTCGTTGATGAGGCCGAGGAGATGGCGGGCGGCGCGCACGATGCGTGCGACATCGGCCTTTTGCTCGTCGGACATCGGACCACGGACCCCGTCCTCGAGCAGCGACGCGTACCCCACCACGGCATTGAGGGGTGTGCGGAGCTCGTGGCTCATTGTCGCCAGAAAGTCGCCCTTGGCGCGGTTGGCCATTTCGGCCGCCTGTCGTGCGCGCTCACCCTCATCGGCCGTCCTGGCCAGCTCCGCCGCGGTCACTTGCAACCGAGCCGTTGCACGTTCGAGGTCGCGGTTGGCTGCAGCCAGCTGCGCAGCCTGGAGGCGCAGCAGCGCGTTGTGTTGCTCGAGCTCCGCGGTCTGAGTGGTCAGCAGCGCGGCGGATCGATCGCGGTCTCGCAGGTATCCCGTGAGCAGCGCGTTCACGAAGAGCGCCACGGCCACCGCGAGTGTCGTTCCCGTGACGACCGCGAAGTTGAGGGTCGCTCGGCGTTGTGCGATCGTCCGAGACGTCAGCGCGATGACCTGGTCCTCGTCGGCACGAACGGCGGCGATGACGTTGCGCACGGAATCCATGGTGGTGCGGCCTCGCTCGAGCGCGGCCACGCGCGCCAAGGCGTCACGACGAGCCACGCGGCCGTCCGCGACCACCTGCTGCAGGTCGGTGAGGCGCGCGGCAACGAGCGGCGGCAGCTCGCCGATCAATGCACGCTGCGCATCGGCGGTGCGCGTCAACGTGCGCAATGAGTCCAGGTCGTGTTGGATCGCGGCATCGTCGACACTCGGGGAAGAGCCGCCGGGCTCGCCTGTCAGGAGATAGACGCGTTGGGCACTCTCCATGTCGGTCAGTCGCTGCAGGATATCGGCAAGCCGACTGTTGACGGCGTTGGCCTTCGCGACGGCGTCGGTGGCTGACCGAGACGCGACGCGAAGCCATTGCGTCGTTGCGCCGCTCAACGCGACGAGTACGGCGGGGAGGCCGACCGCCGCCACTCGCCGCCACCCACCGATCGGTCCGTATCGCAATGCGCGCTCTACTTTGGAGAACCAACGCCGTCGGGCTGGCCCATGGTGTGCGTTGGGAGGTACGAGGAGACAACCCCTCTATGAACGAAGTACGTGATTTCGGCCTTTCGCGTTGGAAGCGCCGCGCCATTGGCCATCACGCGTCGGTGACGGGGAACGGGCTCGTCGTCCTGCTCGTCCTGGCGGCGGCGTCGCCGTGGCGTGCGGCAGAGCGGCACGCAGGCCCGGCCTCTTGGGTGACGCGTCACGCTGGACAGCAGCCGGTGCAGCGGCAGTGGATCGAGATGCGGAACGTCGATCTGGGGGTCAGCGACAGCGTGACCGTGCGAGTGCAGTCGCTTCGGGGCGAGGTGCTCCGAACCGAGGCGATGCGGCCGGCGACGCTCGATGATCCACGGTCATTTCGCATCCGAGTCACGGCGGGCCGCGTCGCGATGACGGGCGCCGATCTCGCCGGCGTGCTCAACTCGGTCGTCTTCGCGTACCCCGGCGCACCGCTGCGGGACCTGCAGGTCAGGACGGACGGTCAGCAGATCATCCAGACTGGCGTCCTCCACAAGGGGGTCGACCTGCGCTTCCGGTTGCGCGGCGTGCTTTCTCTAATGCCTGACGGGCGTGTGCGCATCCATCCGACGTCCGTTCGCGTGCTCGGCTTCAACGGCGAACGGGTGCTCGCCATGGTCGGCCTGCACCTCGACAATCTCCTGGATCTCCGGGGCGCTCACGGTGCGTCGGTCAAAGGGGACGATCTCTTCCTCGACCCGCTCGCGATCCTCCCGCCGCCCGCGATCACCGGGCGCCTGGCGACGATCGGGATCGAGGGCGATCGGGTTGCGGAGACGTTCGTCCAGGAACCCGACGACTCCGCGTTTCCGCGTTCCTCGCGCGCTGACAGCGCTGGGCCGGGCTTCGTGTACTTCCGCGGTGGCCAGTTGCGGTTCGGCAAGCTGCTCATGAACGACGCCGACCTTCGGATCATGGACGACGACCGTGGCGCGTCGTTCGCCCTCAGCCTCCCGCATTACAGCGACCAGCTCGTGGCCGGCACTTCGCGTCTGCTGCGGAATCAGGGGCTCGTCGTCTCGATGCCCGACTACGATCGACTCCAGGCGATGAAGAACGGACGATCCGGAGTCTCGGCTCCGACACCCAGCCGGCAAGACAAGTAGTCGACCGACCGGGGTGCAGCGGGAAGTCCTCGTTTCCCGCGACACCCACCCGGGGCCGCGGTTGAGGCTGCTCCCGAAATCCGGGACCCGGGACCAGTGATGCGTCGGCGTGCCGCCGCGCCAATCCTGTGTTAGGGCCTGGCCACCGCTGTTGACATCCCGGCCCGCGGCGGTATGATGGCCGATGTTTGACAGGCCACGACGGGCACGACATTCTAGTGCCCGTCGGTGCTGGTGTGTTGGTTGAGATCTCCTCCGCAAGCAGGCCCTGACCGGGAGGTGCGTAATGCAGCGTGCTTTGTGGGTCCATTGGACGGCCACGCGGGTGGCGACGGCGCTATGCGCCGTAGTACTTCTCGGGAGCTGGACGACTCGAGCTCAGTCGCAGACGCGAGTGTCGGGTCACATCGTGGATGCGGGTGATCACAGTCCCATCCCGACTGCGCAGGTGATCGTCACGGGCACGACGATCGGCGGGGTGACGAACGACAGCGGCAGGTTTACGCTCACCCTGCCAGCTGACGCCAAGATCGCTGACGGTTCGTCGTATCGGCTTCCTGGGGAGGGTGGTCCCCGTCTCGGCCGGGCAGACGGACTATACGATCCAAATGGATCACGACGTGCTTCGCCTCGAGGCGGAGGTGGTGACGGGCGTGGCCACGTCAGTCTCGACGAAGAGCTCTGCCAATGACGTCGCGGTCGTGTACGGCGGCGGCGGTCAACGAAGTCCCAGCGCCCGACGATCGAGAACGCGATTCAGGGCCAGGTGCCCGGTGCCCTGATCTCGCAGAACAACGGCGGTGCCCCGGGTGGCGGAATGCAGGTCCAGATCCGCGGCATCACGTCGATCAACGCCAACGCGTCGCCGCTCTACGTCCTTGATGGCGTGGTCGTCGACAACGACATCCAGCAGCCGGGCAACAACGCCATCACGTTCGCGACTGCCTCAGGCGTGGCCCAGAGCACCCAGGACCTCGGCATGAACCGAATCGCCGACATCAACCCGGACGACATCGAGAGCATCGAAGTCTTGAAGGGCGCGTCGGCGTCGGCCATTTACGGGTCCCAGGCATCTGCGGGCGTCGTGATCATCACGACCAAGAAGGGGAAGGCGGGAAAGCCGCAGTGGGCGCTCTCACAGAAGGTGGGGCACTTCCAAGACTCCCGAACGATGGACGTCGAAGACGTTCCCGACGCTTGGCGAGCGCGGAGGCGTGGTACAACAGCTACTGGCAATCCAACGACGACCGCCGCCGGTGATTGCGGCCAACAACGCGTTGGTCGCTGGTCAGTATGCGGGACCGCAGGACTATCAGACGACGGTCTTCGGCAGCGGGCAGGCATCATACGAGACGGACCTGAGCGTCAGCGGAACCCAGGGTCCGACGCAGTACTTCCTCTCGGGTCTCTCGAAGTACGACAACGGCACGCTGCTCAACACCGGATACAACAAGCAAACTGTCCGGAGCAACGTTACGCAAACGTTCTCCAATAACCTGACAGCGAGCGCAAACCTGTTCTATGCCCACTCGGTGAACCGGCGCGGTATCTCGGGCAACGACAACAACGGCATCAGCCCGTACGACGTGTTCTCGTACACGCCGCAGTTCGTCAATCTCAACCATCAGAACGCCGATGGCAGCTGGGCGGCGAATCCGTTCGGACCGGCCAATCCGTACGCGGATGCCTGGGACATTGGCACGCCCGAGACGACGCAGCGGTTCATCGGCGGTGGCAACATCACATGGACGCCGTACAGCACGGAGCACCAGTCCTTCCAGATCAACCTGATCGGCGGGGTCGATGAGGCGCACGTGCTCGACCAGTTGTATGCGCCCGCGTCCCTGCAAATGGAGGCTAACCAGGCCCTCCCAGGGGTCGCCACGACGCAGACGACGGACAACCAGTACATCACGTATTCCATCAACCTCATTCACCACTACACCGGGTTGTCCTGGCTGGACGCGACGACGTCTGCCGGCTACTTCCGCGAGCGGCGCGATCTGGTCAACCCGAACACCGTGGCGCAGAACCTACTGAACGGCATCAACAACCCCTCCTTCGGTACGGTGGTGACGAACTTCTACAACCAGACGGCCGAGCGGGACCAGTCGTTCTATGCGCAAGAGCAGGTGCTCACACTCGAATCAGCGGTTGTCATTGACCGCAGGCGTCACGGCCGAGCGCACGACCAACGACGGCGCAATCGACAAACTCTACACATACCCCAAGTACTCGGCATCGTACCGCATTCCCCAGTTCGTCGGCTTCATCGACGAGATCAAGGTGCGCGCCGCCCTCGGCGCCTCGGGCACCGAGCCGCTGTACGGCATCCGATACAGCCCGCTGAACAACACGATCGGCGGCGGCCTGCCGGGCACGACGATCGACACGATCGTGGGCGATCCCAACATCAAGCCGGAGTCGGAAGTCGAGATGGAGACCGGTGTCGACGCTGACCTTCCTCCGGTCTCGCGCGCAGCTGTCGTTCACGGTCTACCAGAAGCGGGTCTCGAATCTGCTGCTCGAGGCTGCGCTCAGCGCCTCGCGCGGCTTCGACACGCAGTGGCTGAATGGCGGCGAGTTCACGAACCAGGGTGCGGAGATCCAGTTGTCGGCGACGCCAGTCCAGCTCCGGAATGGCTTCACTTGGCTCACGACGACGAGCTTCTACCGCAACTACAGCGTCATGAACAGCCTTCCCTCGACCGTCGCCCCCTTCAACGGCATCTATCCGGGACGGTCCGTCTCCGAGGACGTGAACGCGAACTTCATCGCGCCGAACGGCTATCCGGTCCAGGATGGCGATCGAGCAGCCGTCCTTTGTCGTGAGCGGCACCGAAGACCTGACCTTCAAGAACTTTCACTTGTCAGCGACCCTCGACTGGTATCGCGGCGGCAACGTCGGCGACGCTACGGAGAGCTATTTCGCGTTCGGCCCCAACCTGTGGGGGAACGAGGCTCAAATCACTCAGTACGTCAGCCAGATCATTGCGGGCCTGGACCCGGGTCTTCAGTCGGCGACGTTCGTCAAGATGCGAGCGGCGTCGGTGAGCTACACCCTGCCTGCGCGATGGGTCAACACGATCGGGTTCGGCCGACTTGCGAGTGCCCGTCTCAGCCTACTGGGCCGGAATCTGTTCCAGGTGTACGGCAAGGGCTACATGGGTCTCGATCCGGAGGTCAGCTCGTTAGGCAGTCAAAACATCGGGCGCGGAGTGGAGATCACGCCGTACCCGCCAGCACGCAGTTTTTTCCTGTCCCTCGACCTGGGCCTCTAATATGAGCGAGACACTTTTCCGCACGGGTGCCCGTGTGTTCCGCTCCGGCCGCAGCGGTCGGGCCGCGTTGCTGGGTGCCGCGTGTCTGTTCGCGGCCGCGGCGTGCACGGACACGGCAGTCCCGTATTTCGACTCCCCGTCGGCGCTTCCGAACACCGCTGGCGGCATCCAGAACGCGGTAACCGGGCTCTTCTCCGGCACGCGCATCGACGTCGAGTGGTATGTCTATTACGCGGGCTCTTATGCGCGCGACATCTTCTGGTACTTGGGCGCGAGTGGGAACGTGGTGTACGACGTTGCCGGGCTCAAGTCGTTTGCGGACATTGGGAACAGCATCGCTTCCGCCGAGGCTTGGGACAACGAGTACGCGCAGATCAAGTCCGCCAACCAGATCATCTACCAGCAACTCCCTCAGGTCACGACCTACAGCGCACCGCAGCGTGAAGCGATCTGGGGCGTCGTCCAAACAGTCAAGGCGATCGACTTTCTCATCGTAGCCGAGACACGCGACTCGCTCGGGATCCCGCTGTACTCAATGGACGGGAACCCGACCGATCCGCCATACTGCAACCAGGATGTCTGGAAGTACATCGTGGCGTTGCTCGATTCGGCGAACGACAGTCTCAACGTGGCCGGGTCGGTCTCGCTTCCCGTGCAGGTCCCGCCGGGGTTTGCATCTGTCGGTGCCACCGCCGGGCCGAGCAACGTGCCAGGGGCTTTCGCGGCATTCAATCGGGCGTTGGCAGGGAAGGCAAATCTCGAGCTGGCCTACGCCATCGCGCGCAGTACCCCCGGGGGGCATCCCACGCCGACGAGTGCCGGAAGCCCGAACGCGGCAGCGCTGACCACAGCAGCCGCTGACCTGAACTCGTCCGCGTTGTATGACCCGGCCGCAATCGCGCCGCCGAACGCCGGGCCGTTCAACCTCGATCCCCACGGCGTGTACCACACCTTCAGCGGGCAGACGGGCGACCAGGCCAACCCCTTGGTCGGCCCTCTGTATGATGCCCTGTGGGATCTGCAGTACGATGTCGACACGCTGCACGACTTACGATGGCTGAACAAGTTCTATCCGGACCCGCAACCCGTCCAGACCTCCTATGCTGGCACGTCGGATGGAATGAATTTCCTGCCGTACAGGACCGTTACCGGTCCCATCCCGATCGTGCGCGCCGAGGAGCTCGCGTTGGTGATGGCGCAGGTTCAGCTTGGGTTAGGGAATAATGCGGCAGCAGTCACTCTCATCAATCAAGTCCACCAGCAGGCCGGCGGATTCTCGACCCCGCTCACCATCGATGCCTCCTCATACACCGCGGTGCGCGACAGCCTACTCAAGGAGCAACGCATCTCGACCGTGTACGAGTCGAGCGGCGACCGGATGATCGCGCTTCGGATGTACGGGCTCGAGGCCGTCGCCGACACAACCTGGCAGGCCAAGTCCGGCCCGGATGCGGGGGAGGCCAAGCGAATGGCGGTGTCGACTATCACCAGACGATCTCGCCCGTCCCCTTCCAGGAAATCACGGCACGCGGTGGATCGTGGAACACGACATGTCCGTAAGGGCAAGACGCTGGATGCTAGACGCTGGACGCTAGACGCTGGACGCTAGACGCTGGACGCTGGACGCTGGAGACCTGAACGAGGGCCTGTCGCAGTGCACCGCGACAGGCCCTTCGTGTTAGTTCTAGCGTCTAACGTCTAGCGTCTAGCATCCCAACATCTACCCCATTACCAGTCTGTCCAATTTCTCGACCGTCCTTTCGTTCACCACATTGCCCGTGTTCAGTGTCGTGCGCGGCTCGAAGAGCATGACCTGACAGTCGTTCTCGCCGACGGGTTGGTGCTCGACGCCGCGCGGGACGATCAGGAACTCCCCGGGCGTGACCTGCACTTCGCGATCGCGGAAGCGCATGCGGAGGGTGCCGTTCACCACGAGAAAGAGCTCGTCCTCGTGGTCATGATGGTGCCAATGAACTCACCCTCGAGCCTGGCAAGCTTGACCTGCATGTCGTTGACTTCGCCGGCTACACGTGGCTGCCACGGCTCGTGGAAGGTGCTAAAGGCATCCCTGAGATTGACTTTGTCCATGGTTCCGGGGGTTCGAGGTTCCAGACTACGGCTTCAGGAGGTGACTCACTTGGCGCTCGTCAACGCCGACGTTTGTTCGACAGTCGGTTGCTCGAGCGTACCAATAATGGCGCGCCAGACCGCGACGCTGTTCCACGTGCACACCACGAAGAGCGCTGCGAGCAGCCCGCGCCGAGCCCAATGATAGGGGGCCCGGCCAGCGACGAGCCCGGCAAGCATCACGACGAGGGCAATGCCCCAGTGCTGCGAGTACAGGAACATCTCGGTTCCGTAGAACGTATGCAGCACCCAGTTGAACGCGACCACGAGCGCCGCCGCAATGACGAGGCTGCGCTGTGCAGGAGCGAGGAATGCGGAGCTCCAGAGCGCGGCGGCGAGGACCAGCAACACGAGCACGCTGCGCCAGGACTCGCCCGGGGGTGAGTGTCCGCGAGCGTGGTAGGTGAGGGTGAATCGCATCGGCTGACGCAGCCGTGGGTCCCCGGGCGCCTTGAGCGGCGGCGGCGGCATGAACGTGTTGGCCAGCGCGGTCGGGAACTCCACGAGTGCGCTGCCGATCGCGAACGGATGCAACTCCTCGATTTGACCGGTGGCTGCCGGCGAGAATGCCGGGGCGGCCGAGGATAGTCGCGCCCCGAGCGCATAGAACGCTATCGTGCTGAGCAGCGCCGCCGAGGTCACGCCAACCGTCCAGATGACAGCCCGTCGAAGTCCGACCTGCCGAAGGCGCACCGCACACGCGACCAGCGCAAAGGACACGAGGTTGCTGATGGTCACGCTGGCCATGAGCGTTCCGACCGCGGTCCAACGACCCGTGGCGACGTCGCCCGGGCCCCCACGGAGCGTTCGCGCGGCGGTTCGGAAGAGAATCGCAAATGCCATCGCGGTCAGACAATAGGACTCCGGAATCGAGCTGAACACCAGGCCCGAGAAGCTGACGAGATACAGCAGCACCAAGAGAACGGCCCCTGCGAGATCAAGCCCGAGTTCCACGAATGCGAGCAGCAGGGTCGCGGCTGTGACGGCCGACGCGAGCGGGCAAATGCCGTATGCAATGTGGCGCGCGGTCCTTTCCGCCGCGACGGTAGGCCGCACGGCATGCGCGGCCGCCGCGAGGGTGATCACGACCGGATACAGCCCGTTGCTGATGTTTGGGTGCACAAAACTGCGGCCGCCCCACCGATACGTGTTCCGACCGGTGGAAAAGGCGGTCACGTAGACCGTGGGATCTGCACTGAAGAGCACATCCCACTCGTGCAGCACCCCGGTCTGCTCGAGTCCACGACCAACCGCGAGATGCAATGCAAGGGCGCCTGCGCCCAGAAGGGCCGCAGCCCATGACCGCGCCCGTCGAGAGGCAAGGCCGGTGTCGTCCATACACGCGGTCGGCCGCGGCGAATCGCGCGCCACGAGCGCGTGTGGATCACGGAATAGTGCTGTGGGGGCTAGACGCTAGTCGCTGGACGCTGGACGAGAACCTCGAAGCCAGCTGGCCGCGCTCGAGCTCCCTTCAGACGGTCCGCACCATCCCGCCATCAACGAGGACGTTCTGTCCTGTGATGTACGACGCGTCGTCGGACAGCAGGAACGCCGCGGTCCGGCCGATCTCCTCGGTCTCGCCGTAGCGGCGCAGCGGGATGGCCTCAACCGACGGTGCGGCCTGCGGGCGAGTGGCGATGAAGCCGGGGAGAATGGAGTTGACCCGGACTCCGAGGGGCGCCGCGTACTCCGCGTAGACCCGGGTCCAGGCCGACAGGGCTGCCCGAAAAACGGATGACACGGGCCGGCCACTCTCTGGAGAGGCGGCAGCATAGCTCGAGATGTTGACGACGGATCCGCCCCCCTGCTGGTGCATGATCGGCGTCACCAGTCGCGCCATCCGGATGACGCTGGCCAGGATGAGCTGGTACCCGGCGTCCCAGTCTGCGTCGCTCAGCGCCAGTGGGTCTCCCTTTGGTGGATGTCCCGTGTTGTTCACGACGCCGTCGATCCGACCGTACTGCTCCATCGTATGCGTGACGAGCCGCTCAATGTCGCGCGCTTCCTGCACCGATCCGCGGATGGCCGTACCGCCCAAGTCCGCCGCGAGCGCGAGTACCGTGTCACCGCGCGCCATGAGAGCGACGCGATACCCACGTGCAGCCAGCACGCGGGCCACGCCCCCACCGATACCCTGACTCGCCGCCGTCACAATCGCGACCCTGGCAGTCATGCGTCAGCCGCCCCGTCGGCGAGGTGAGACACGCGACGGATCAGCGCACCGTGTAGCCGTCGGTCGTTCATCGTTGATCACAACCTCCGCCCAGGACTGCGGCGCATCGGGAACACTTCCACGAAACCGACCCCTGCGGTGCATAATACTGTCCAATGAATCCGAGCGTAGGCGAGCGCCGTGTCGCCACCCCGGCCACCCCCGCCACCCCAACCGCCGCCAGCTCCGTCACCCTTTATCCTCGACCCTTATGTCACAGCGTTCTCACGCCGCGTTGGCGCTGGCGGCCGGTGTCTTACTCGGCCCGCTCTCCCTTGGCGGTCAAATGACGCCGCGGCCGCGTGCACGCGATGTCGGGGTCGTCGTCGGCGTATTCACCCCCGGCCCCCTCAACGCAATCACCGACGTCGCGGGCGTCCGAGTGGGACACACGACGATTGACGCGGGGGATACGATCCACACCGGTGTCACCGCCATTCTGCCACACGGCGGCAACGTCTTTCGAGAACGAGTGCCCGCCGCCCTTTTCGTGATGAATGGCTTCGGGAAGCTCCTCGGCGTGACGCAGCTCCAGGAAAACGCGGAGCTCGAGACGCCGATTCTGCTCACCTGCACCCTGTGCGTATGGCGAGCTGCCGACGCGATGGTCGGCTGGCTCCTGGCACAACCCGATATGCAGGAGGTGCGGTCGATCAACCCCGCGGTCGGTGAGACCAACGATGGCGGTCTCAACGACATCCGGCTGCGGCCAGTCACCGAGGCGGATGTGCGGTCCGCGCTCGAGCATGCCGCAACAGGCCCGGTTGCCGAAGGATCAGTGGGGGCGGGCCGCGGGACCGAGGCCCTCGGCTGGAAAGGCGGGATCGGGACGAGCTCCCGGCGCCTCGCACAGCAGTACGGTTCGTATACCGTGGGCGTGCTCGTTCAGAGCAACTTCGGCGGAGTCCTCTCGATCAACGGGGCGCCGGTCGGTCGCGAGTTGGGGCGCTATGCGTTCCAAACGGCGCTGGAGGGTCACACGCCGGCACCGCCCCAGAGTGAAGGACGGGGATCGTGCATGGTGATCGTCGCGACCGATGCGCCGCTCTCTTCGCACGACCTCGAGCGACTGGCCAAGCGCGCCGCGCTCGGCATCGGGCGAACGGGATCGTTTGCGTCCCCGGGGTCCGGTGAGTACGTCGTCGCATTCTCCACCGCGGAATCGGTTCGCCGACGGTACGTTCCGTACTCCCCGCAGCGACCCGCCATGCCCGTTTACACCTACGGAGAGCTCGGCCACGACGATCTCGCGCCCCTGTTTGAGGCGACCGTCGAAGCGACCGAGGAAGCCATTCTCAACTCGATCTTCAAGGCGACGCCGGTGACGTATCGCGGTCGGACGGTCGATGCCCTCCCCATCGACCGCACGCTGTCGATTCTCGAGAAGTACCACGCATTGCATTGGGACCAGACACTGAAAAAAGGCGGGGCGTAAGCGGTCGAGCTCGTCGCCCGGTAAATTGGCGCCCATGATTGCTCCCTGCCCCCACCGTCGACGGCACCACCGCTACGCGTGTGTATCACATGCGGCTTTTGTCGCCGTGTGTGTCACCGTGCTGGTCCCCGGCCTGGTCCTCGCCCAGCAAGCCCCCGCGCGCGCCGATCTCATCGTCACCGGCGCCCGGATCTACACGGTCGACGCGGCGCATCCACGGGCCGACGCGCTGGTGATCCGAGGGGCGCGGCTGATGTTCGTGGGCTCGACGTCTGAGGCGATGACCCTCGCCGGACCGTCCACACGGGTCGTCGACGTGCACGGAGCCACCGTCATTCCGGGGATGACCGATGCCCATGCCCACGTCCTAGAGATGGGGCGAGGATTGCAGCGCGCAGACCTTCGATTCGCGTCGTCCTTCGAGGAGGTAGTGCGTCGCGTTGCGGCCCACGCCCAGACGGCCGCGCCCGGCAGTTGGGTGTACGGCTGGGGATGGGACCAGAATCTGTGGCCGGGCGGGCACTTCCCCACGCACGAAGCCCTGGATCGTGCGCTCGGCGACCATCCCGTCGCACTCGATCGAATCGATGGACACGCGGTGCTCGCCAATACACGCGCGATGCAGGCTGCGCACATTGATCGCAATACACCGGACCCCGCGGGTGGCAAGATCCTTCATGATGCGTCGGGCAATCCCACGGGCGTCTTCGTGGACAATGCGACGTCATTGATTACGCGGGCCGAGCCGGTGCCGACCCCCGCAGAGCTGCGGGCCGCGCTCCTCGCCGGCGTTCGGGAGTGTAACCGGTGGGGCATCACCGGCGTCCACGACCCCGGTGAAGGCCAACGAGCGCTCGAACAGTACGACTCGCTCGCGCGGAGTGGGGCCCTGACACTCCGGGCCTACGTCATGATCGCGGACGACAGTGCGACCCTCGCGACCTACTTCGCCAAAGGTCCCCAGAGCGCACTCTACGACGGCCATCTCTGGATTCGGGCGGTCAAGCTGTACGCCGATGGTGCGCTGGGGTCGCGAGGCGCGGCGCTCCTCGCGCCGTACGCGGATGATCCGGGCAACACCGGCCTCATCGTCTCCACACCCGAGCACCTGCGTGACGTCTCGATCCGGGCGCTCCGCGCAGGATTCCAGGTCGCCACCCACGCCATTGGGGATCGCGGCAACCGGAATGCACTGGATGCGTACGAGGCGGCGCTCAAGGCCATCCCGACGGCGGACCACCGGTTCCGTATCGAGCATGCGCAGGTGATCGATCCCGCGGACATCCCGAGATTCGCGCAGCTCGGCGTGATCCCGAGCATGCAGGCGGTACATGCGACGAGTGACATGTACTGGGCCGCGGATCGATTGGGCCCCTCGCGCGTGCTCTTTGCGTACGCATGGCGGTCGCTCCTCAATACCGGCGTCATCATCCCGGATGGCAGTGACATGCCAGTCGAACGGGTCAATCCTCTCTTTTCATTTCATGCGGCCGCGACGCGCCAGGACGATCGGGGCTGGCCGCCCGGCGGGTGGTTGCCGGCGCAGCGAATGACGCGCGAAGAGGCGCTGGAGGGCATGACCCTGTGGGCCGCATATGCCGGGTTCCAGGAGCACGACCTGGGGTCGCTCACGGCCGGCAAGTATGCGGACTTCGTCGTTCTCGATCGCGATATCATGACCGTCGGCGACAACGACATCCTCGGCACCAAAGTCCTCGCGACGTACGTCGGAGGACGGGCAGTGTATGAGGGGAACTAGACGCTAGACGCTGGAAAACAAACCTCGACGGGCGGCCGTTGTGCACAGGGCCGATCTTCGAGGTTGCTCCAGCGTCCAGCGTCTAACGTCCAGCGTTTAGCTCCCCCATATACTGCATTTCGTTCGTGCCAACGAAGCCCAACCGTTCGTACAGCCGCCGACCTTCCGCCAATGCGTGCAGCACCAGACTCGCTAATCCACGCTCTCGAGCCCACGTGAGCACGTGCTCCATCAATTCTCCCGCAATGCCGTGGCGGCGCCACGCGATCTCCGTGAACACATTGAGCACGAGACCTTGTTCCCCCGCGAGCAGACGCGTGCCAGTATGGTCTGGTCGTGGCAGGATCGGACGAATTTGCACGCCCGCACCCGCGATCACCGTGTCTCGCTCCCCAACAGGAACCGCAAACCAGCCTACATACTCGCCGGTCGGGATCGCGTGGGTGAAGTATTGCTGCGCGTGCCGGGCCAGGACCGGATACAGGTCGGCATCCAGCTGACCCATCGCGCGGAACATCTCGGCTCGGTGTCGGGCCAAGACCTCGGCGTCCTCCACGGTCACTGGCCGCAACCGAACGTCGGCTGGTGGCATCGGCGAGAAATTGGGGTGAAGGGCGAGTAGGCGACGAGCTGAAAGACGCCACACCCGGTGATGCCGCTACATCCCTGGGACAACGCAGCGCCCGTCGGGCGTCGTATATCCGTACGCCATCCGCGTCGTCGTGTGGGCGAAGCCGACGCTGCCTGCGCGGTCCATGAGGATGATGCCCCCGGTGCCGCGGCCGCGGTCCCGCAGGAGCGTCAGACACACCTCCGCGGCGTCGCGTGGCGACCGGCCCGCGCGCAGGAGGTCGACCGCGGTCTTGGACATGACGACGCGCATGATCGCTTCACCTTCCCCAGTCGCGGACGCCGCCCCCGCCTCACGGTCGGCGTAGCAGCCCGACCCGATGAGCGGAGAATCGCCCACACGGCCAGGATGCTTGAACAAGGTGCCGCCCGTCGATGTACCGGCGGCGAGCACACCATTTCCGTCGCAGGCTACCGCGCCGACTGTGCCCGTCGCCGACACCGGCGCGAAGTCCGTTTCGCCACGGCGCGGGTCTTCCCGGCAGCGCTGCCAGATCGTACGCTCCCGCTCGACGATGAGGTCTTGGGGGTCACACAGGGGCATGCCCTGCTCCCGCGCAAACTGTTCGGCGCCGCTTCCAACGATCATCATGTGCGGGCTGCGCTCGAGCACGCGACGGGCGAGGCGAATCGGGTTACGTACGCAGCTCACGGCAGCGACTGACCCCGCGTTGAGGGTGGTGCCATCCATGATGATCGCGTCGAGCTGGACCCCGCCGTCGCGATTCAGATGCGATCCCGTCCCCGCGTCGAAGATGGGGTCGTCCTCGAGCACTACAATGGCCGCCTCCACGGCGTCCATCGCGGCGCCGCCCCGAGAGAGGACAGCCCACCCCGCCTGGAGCGCCCGCTCGCAGCCGCGCTGACAGTCGTCCACGGCGTCATCGGGGATGCGCCACGCGCCGCCATGCACTACGAGGGTAGGGGGCCGCGTGGCGGCGTCGGCGGGCGGTCGCAGGTGAGTGTCTACGGTCTCGTGGCGCTACCGCGCGCGGTCCGCTATCACGAACACGTAGTCGCCGACTGGAATGTCCGCTGCGGCCGGTTCTCGCGTCTCGGGAAACGAGGCGTCATGCATGACCGTGCGGACGCGACCGGAGGCAACGTCGCGGCGAAGGGCCGCGCACCCGGAAGCCTCTTCGTCGAGCGACGCCATCGTCGAGAAACTCCACATGCCCGCCCGCACAGCGGGATTGAGATACAGCTCGGGCCGGTGCTTCCCGCTGTACAGGAAGAGATCCTCGACGTTGGGCGGCACGACATACGGCTCCGTCCGCACGTTGATGAACCCGGCGGCTCTCAGCGCATCGATGATCTGCTGCATCGGATGCGCCTGCGCGGCTACGCGAGCGACCATGTCTGGGAAGTACGCGCGAAGCCAATATCGGCGGATCTGGGCCGGCGTCGCGGTGAAAATGACCAGTGGCCCGCGCGTCAGCACCCGTCCCACCTCGAGAACCGACGCCTCGAGATCATCGAAGTAGCGAAGGGCCAGCGTGCAGGTGGCGCCGTGGAACGCCCCGTCTTGAAACGGCAGTCGGCTCACGTCGCCCACGGCCCATTGCGGGCGACGCAGCCAGCGTGCGGGCGTGTCGCGCCGGGCTACTGCCGGCACCGATTTGCCAGCCGCCGCGGCAATCATCCGGGGTGAAGCATCCACCCCCGTCACCGAGACTCCGGCGGTGGCCAACGCCCAGCTGTAGTTCCCCGTCCCGCAGGCCACGTCAATGTATCGCTCGTTCGGCGCTGGATCGAGATGGGCGAGCAGTCGCGCGACGATATAGGAGTCGGCGCGGCGCGTGGCGTCGTATGCGCTACCGATGCGGTCGTAGAGGGCTGCCGGCATGCTCGAATCGCAGAATTAGTGGCAATGATGCATCGCGGGCACCGTCTCGCAATGCACATCGGGTCGCAAAGCGATTTTCTTACCGTCCATTGTCCCACGAGCGGATGCCGTAACGCACGGACGGCGCACCCGGGGGTCACGGTGACAAGTCATCGTCCCGAAAGCGAATGTAACGTGATGTAACGATCGTGTATCGCGCAGGGCCGCGTATGGGCCCACCACAGGTTCACGGTTTGAGACTCCCGCACCGCCCGGGCGCGACGGGTCCGTGGAATGCCTCGCATACACCAAAACGGGCACTTGTCAAGCGGGTACGGCGCCCCGTTAAGCCCCTGGAAAGCGTCCTTGCGCACCCACCATCGGGAAGGCGTACTTTGCCATGTGAGTGGCCGCCCACGCTGTGGGGCCGGCCGACACCCTTCAGAGGTCGTTGCATGCTGACGGACGTAGCCCAGCTCCATTCCTCCCCCTCCAACCCGCCTCCAGTGCCTCGGAACACCGTTACAGAGGCGGTCGTCGACTTGGCGCGCCCACACGCTTCGAAGCTCGATCTCGTGGCTGCGCGAGGGCGCCTTCGGGACGCTCTGACGTCGTACGTGCGATCATTGCGGGCAAGCGGTGCGTCGCCGAGCAATGTATTTACGCACACAAACGCCCTCCTCCGGCAAGCCCTGTCCGGAATTGCGCCGGCCCGCCTCTCCGGGGAGATCCGTGACGCCGTCCGCCGATGGGCGGTCGCGGCCTACGACCGGGCGGACTAGCGCCCTGCGCGCTAGCCAGTAGACGCACACCAGGTAGAGAGTAGGCCAGAGTCCAAACGCCCCGCTGGGCATTTAGGGGTCGCCTGGCATCGGGGGAATTGGACCAAGGGCGTACGGTGGCCCCGTGCCGGGGTCGGCTTGACGGCGTGTGATGCCGCCCGTACGATCTCAGCCCGATCAGAACCCATCGTCCGGAGCACATCATGATTCGCCACTCGATGCCAGGCCGGCGCGCCGTGGTCCGCCTGAGTTGCGTGGTGTGGCTGGGCATCGCTACGCTCGCAGCCGCTCACAGTTCGCTTGCGCAAGAGACGCCGTCAGACACGTTGCTGACTGTCGGTCACTACTTCGATTTGGAGTCCGTTAGCGACCCGCAAATCTCGCCGGACGGCTCGCAGATCGTGTACACTCGGCGGTGGGTCAACACCACCGAAGACCGCTACGAGACATCGCTGTGGATCATGCGCTCGGACGGGACCCATGCCCGGGTCTTCGCCAAGGGCGGATCGCCGCGCTGGTCACCCGATGGCGCGCGCATCGCCTACCTCGCGGAAGGCGAGCCAAAGGGGTCGCAGATCTTTGTTCGCTGGGTGGAGGGTGACCCTGGTCCGACGCAGCTGACGCGAGCGGCCGCTGGATCCGACATCGCCGACATGAAGTGGGCACCCAATGGCAAGTCGATCGGGTTTACAATGTTCGTGGCCAAACCGACTTCGTGGGCCATCGACATGCCGAAGGCGCCCGACTCAGCGAAATGGACGAAGGCACCCCGCATCGTGGAGACGCTGCACTTCCGCGAGGATCGACGCGGCTTCATCGAGGAGGGTTATCGCCATCTCTACGTCGTCGAGATCGAGGGCGGCCCGCCTCGTCAGGTGACACATGGAGATTGGAACGTCGGTGCCCGGTTCGATGCGCTGTCCGCGCCGGTGAACTGGGACTGGGCGCCGGACGGACGGACCATGTTCTTCGACGGGTCCGCGGACGCTGAAGGCGACTACCGGTATCGCGAGTCCAGCGTCTACGCCGTCGACGTCGCGACCGGCACGACGCGCCGCCTGACCAACGATCCCGGAGTGTGGACCCATCCCGTGCCTTCGCCTGACGGCCGACGGATCGCCTACACGGGGTACGCGGCGACGAAGAAGACCTATCACGCGAGTGAGCTGTACGCGATGAACGCCGACGGCAGCGATGCGCACATCGTGACGGCAGCGCTTGACCGCGATGTCGGGGATCTGCACTGGGCGTCGGACAACAGCGGCGTCTATTTCACGAGTGAGGATCGCGGTACGCGGAACGTGCTGTTTGCGTCGCTGGCCGGCGCCACCGCGGTGCGCCCTGTCACGTCTGGCGAGCACCTGGTTTCGCTGGGGTCGATCGCCCGCTCCGGCGTGGGTGCCGCCACGGTCTCGACGTGGCGCACGCCCGGCGAGGTGGCGCGTCTCGAGCTCGGGAGTGCTACTGCAGCCCATGCCCACCCAGCTGGTGGCACTGGTACCCTGACGCAGTTGACGCACGTCAACGACGCCGCACTCTCGCGCATCCACTTGGGCGCGGTCGAGGACATGTGGCTGACCTCGAGCGGCGGCGCGCGCGTCCAGGCGTGGGTGGTCAAGCCGCCCGGCTTTGATCCCAAGCTGAAATATCCGCTGATTCTCGAGATCCACGGCGGGCCGCACGGAGATTACAACATCGGATTCAACTACATGTTCCAGAACTTCGCGGCGAATAATTTCGTCGTGCTGTATGTCAACCCACGTGGCAGCACCGGGTACGGGTCTGCCTTCGGGGCCGCGATCAGTCAGGACTATCCGGGCGTCGACTACGACGACCTGATGGCGGCGGTCGACACGGTAGTCGGTCGCGGGTACGTCGACACGCGCAACATGTTCGTTGGCGGCTGCAGTGGTGGCGGTGTCCTGTCCAGCTGGGTCATCGGACATACAACACGGTTCGCGGCGGCTGCCGTGCGCTGCCCGGTGATCGACTGGATCAGCATGTCGGGTGAGACCGACATTCCGCTCTTCACCTTCGGCTGGTTCGACAAGCCGTATTGGGAAGACCCGAAGCCGTGGCTCGAACACTCATCGCTGATGTACGTCGGACATGTGACGACGCCCACCCTCATTATGACCGGGGAGCTCGATCGTCGCACCCCAATGCCCCAGAGTGAGGAGTACTACGTCGCGCTCAAGATGCGCCACGTCCCGACGACACTCCTGCGCTTCGAGGGTGAGTTCCACGGGACCGGTGGCATGAAGCCCACGAACTTCCTCCGCACGCAGCTCTACATGATGAGCTGGTACAAGAAGTACATGACGACAACGACAACGGCGGCCGGAAAGGTCGGGGGGCAGTAGCACGGGGTCTGGGACGGGCGCTACGCGCCCGAGAAAGGGGAGAGGAGAGAGGAGACGCCAACCACCCGGTCGGCTGTCGTCTCCTTTCTCCTTTCTGGTGTTCTCCTCTCTCGGGCGCGTGGCGCCCGTCCCAGACCCCAAACCCGAGACCCCGCAGTTTAGTTTCACCACATGTCCTGGCTGGAACGTCTCGGTCACACGGCGCGAAACTACCTCGACCGCGCGCGGGAGGTCCCGGGGACCTATCACGTTCGCGGACTGCCGGTGGTTGTCGTCAATCCGCGGCCAGATATCGACACGGAATTCGTCCTCGAGCGACTGGATCAGGCGCTTGCCCTGGTCGAGCGGTTTCAGCCCTGGCGGCTCGCCCATATGCGCCGCGATCTCCGCGCGGTATCGGTGGCGCCGTTCCCGTGTCGGGGGGCGTATTTCCCCACGGAGCGCACGGTCCTCACGGAGCTCAGCTTCCTCGCACGCTCGTCAGAATTCACGCCTGCGCAGGTCGCATCGTCGGTCGTGCACGAAGGAACGCATGCCAGGGTCCACCGCATGGGCGAGCGCCTCGGCTTCGACTGGGCGGGACGCGACATGGCGCGAGAGGAGCGACTCTGCCGCCGGTCCGAGCTGGCATTCGGTGAGGCGTTGCCGCCGGAGCTGGCCGGCCCGGTGATCGCGCGCGCCGTCCAATCGCTCGAGCTGACGGACGCGGAAGTGGCACCGGTCGTGAATTGGACGGAGGCGCAGGCAGCGAAGGAGCGCTCGGATGCGGCTGCGATCGAGGCGTGGCGACGGCAACGAGGAGACGGTTGACGGCAACGAGCGACGCTGAGCGACGGCGAGTGGAGTTGGTCGAGCATTCGCCCGCCTGGGCCTCTGAAGCCCGCATCGCCGCCGCCCGCCTCGCCGACGTCCTCGGGTCCACGCTCGTCGAAGTCCACCACGTCGGATCGACGTCGATTGCGGGGATCCGTGCCAAGCCAATCATCGACCTGCTGCCAGTCGTCACGGACCTGGACTCCCTCGACGCCGAAGTGGCGCGGCTCGGCGCGCTCGGCTACCAGTGGCGCGGAGAATTTGGTATCGCTGGCCGTCGGTATTGTACGCTCGACAATGCGGCGACCGGGCGGCGGCTGATGCAGTTGCACGCGTTCGCGGTCGGCCATCCCGAGATCGATCGGATGTTGCTGTTCCGGGACTACCTGCGGAGCCACCCCACCGAGGCGCGCGCGTATGAGGTGGAGAAGGAGCGCTGCCGCCGGCTGTCCCCGGACAATACCATGGCGTACGCCGCGGCGAAGACCGCCTGGATCAACTCGTGCGTGACGCGCGCGCGAAGTGCCGCAGCCAGGTAAACGCGGGATAGCTGAGTGCGAGAATCAGGAGCGCATAGAGGCTGTGTCGTGAGTCGCTGATTGCCGCCCCGACGAGAAACGCGACCGATCCTACGAGGGCCAGTCCCGTGGTCCACGGATACCCCCTGGTTCGATACGGACGGGGGAGATCAGGCTCCTTACGCCGCAGCACGAACACGGCCGCGAACGACAGCATGTAGTTGGCGACGAAGAAAAACGTCAGCATCGCGATCACCGCCTCGAACGTCCGCGTGAGAAGGAATGCCGCGGCGACGAGGGCGCTCACGAACAATGCAGTGATCGGGGTACCACCCTGGTTCAACCGCGTCGCGCGGCCGCTGGCCAAACCATCGCGGCCAAGGCCGAACACGATGCGCGAAGCCGCCAGCAAGCAGGCAATGATCGTACTCGGCAACGCCAGGACGACAATCCAGCGCACGACCGCGTCGCCGCGCGCGCCGAAGATCTGGCCCGCGGCAGTCGCCGCCGGGAGCTGCGACTGCGCCATGGCCGGCAGCGATACCACGTGGAGAAAGCCCGCGTTGAGCGCGAGGTAGATGCATATGATCAGAGCGAGGCCACCGAGGATCGAGCGCGGAAGCTCACGCCCGGGGTCATTGACCTCCTCCGAAAAGTAGAGCGGAGCGGTCCACCCATCGTACGTGTAGATGACGCCCTGCATCGCCACCACAAAGCCTGTCATGGTCGGAGCCGCGGCCGGCGCGGCGCTCATCGCGGGAGCCACCACCGACCCGTGATACGAAAAACACGCCACGACCAGGGCGGTCAGCGCAACGGCCTTGATCGCGCTCGAGATGCGCTGGGCACGATCACTCGACCTGACGCCGCTCCACAGCACGGCCGTGAGCACGGCCGTCACGCCAAGGGCAACGAGTACCGTGTGTCCCCCCAATGCGGGCGCGAGGACTCCTGCCGACTCCGCGAGGACAATGGCGATGGCAGCGACGCTGCCACAGGTCGACGCCCAATCACTCCAACCCACGACGAACCCAATGTAGGGTCCGAACGCACGCTCAGCGAAGACGTACTGGCCGCCGGACTGTGGCAGCATGGCTGCGAGCTCCGACAGTGCATTGGCGCCGAGCATCGCGTAGATGCCCCCAGCAACCCACGCGACAAAGAAGAGGCGCAGGTCCGGGAGAAGCGCCGCGACGTCGCCAGGCGCGCGCAAAATGCCCGCTCCGATTGTGAGGCCGACGGAGACCGCAATCCCGAATGCCAACCCGAACGCGCGACGGAGGGCGATTCGCGCGGGGCGTGTCGGCGCGGCTCCGACGGGTATGGCGGTCACGAGGTGAGCACGATGTGAGCGGGATGAAGGAATCGGGCTGCGTACGACGGGCCGAGCGCAAATGCCTATCGACTGGCACGCGCGAAGGCACAAAGGTGCAGCAAGGGGCACTGGCGCGCCACGGAGCAACGCGCCACGTGGTCCCCATCAACAACTATTCGCGGAACGCGGCCGCTGCGCGGCGGAGGCGCTGGGTCATCGAATCCCAGGGCGGATTCTCATACACGTCGATCGCGCCGGCGATATGCGTGCCGATCACGCGGATCGCGGGCCACGCCACATCGTGACCACGTGCGCCCGCGATAGTACTCGGCGATCGCGGGTGGTACTCGAAGTTGCCGCCAAACGTATTGCCGGCGTACTCCACACGGAAACCGTCGGGCAGACCGATCTCCAAATGCCCTGCGAATACCGCGGCTTCGATCGTCGTCGTCTGCGACGCGAATCGCGCTCGGCGAAGGTCGAGCCGGACCTTGCCCACCACCGCAACGACGCGGAAATGAGCGGGCACGAGCCAGTCGCCGCCACGCGCCGAGCTGCCGAGGAAGGCGACGACGCCACCGGGCATCGGCACCGGCTCGTCCGCGGCGATGGCATCAGGGGACTTGCGGGCCACAGGTGGGAGGTTGGACGCGGGCGACCTCATACCTCGGATTACGGCGAAATACCTACCCTGGTTTCAGCCGGACCCGACCCTTATCCGACGCGTCCGATTACCATTGTGTCCGGTGTACATCCTCCTCGCTCTCTTGACGTCGGTCTTGTACGGCGGGGCCGATTTTCTTGGCGCCATCGCGAGCCGTCGGGCGGCCGTCCTGGTCGTGTCGGGTGTCTCGCAGGCGGCCGGACTCATTGCGATGGCGGTGGCGGTGGCGTTGCTGCCGCGGGCTCACCCAGTGCCGGCCGACTTCTTCTGGGGCGCCGCGACCGGGGTCGCCGGGGCGTTCTCGCTGGGCTTCTTTTTCTCGGCGTTCGCGATCGGCCGCATCGGTGTCGTGGCGCCCATCGCTGCCGCGGTTGGCGCCGCGATCCCCGTGCTCGTTGGCGTGACGCTCGGCGAGCGGCTCGGACTGTCGGTCTGGGTCGGCATTGCGCTGGCGGTGGCCGCCATCGTGCTCATCGGATGGGAGCCCAATCCGCTACGGGTGGCTGGAGATGCGCCGGCAGGCGGCGCGCCGCGCCTGGACCGCTCAGTCGTACTGGCATTGGCAGCGGGACTCGCGATCGGTGCGTTCTACAGTTGCCTCCAGCGCGCGACGGCTGGCTCCGGGTTGTGGCCCCTCCTCGTCGCCCGCACCGTGTCGTGCCCGGCCCTCTTCCTCGCTGCGCGAGTCAGGCGGCAGACCTTCGGGAGCTTGCGGGGCGTGGTCCCGATCGTGGTCGGCTCAGGTCTACTCGACATAGTGGCCAACGTCTGCTACTTCGTCGCGGTGCATCACGGTCCGTTGAGCGTCATCGCGACGCTCGCGTCGCTCTACCCAGCGGCCAGCGTGTTGCTCGCGTACGTCATCTTGCGCGAGCACCTGCACCGGCGCCAACTCGTCGGGCTCGCCGTGGGCACCGCGGCGATTGCGCTGATCTCGAGCGGCGTCGGATAACGACACCTCGATGCGGACAGTGGATGTCGGTGCCGTTCCCGGGGTCGCGCGTCCGTGCCTTATTGCTGCTCGTACCCGAGCACCTGCCTGTCCTGCAGGTACTTGTCGAACCACGCGAGTATGTGCGCCAGCCGCTCCACACGGTGGCGCGGCTTCCCCGACCGCGACAACTCGTGCGTCTCACCGGGGAAGGAAACCATGACGGTGGTTCGGTGCAGCGCCTTCAGCGCACGAAACATCGTCATGCCGCCGGAGCCGGACGGGGTGCGACTGTCGGCTTCTCCCTCGATCAACATCAGCGGGGTGGTGACCTGCTGGATATAGGTGATCGGTGAGCGTTGCGCGTAGTCCGCCGGGTCTTGGAACGGTGGCTCACGGAACCAGGAGGGAGTGAAGAGCGTGAAATCGGCGGTGTACCACCACGCCGCCCAGTCGGCGATCGATCGCTGGGACACGGCTGCCGCAAACCAATGCGTGTGTCCTACGACCCAGTTGGTGAGCAGGCCACCACCGCTGCCGCCCGTCACGCCTAGCCGCTTGGGATCGACGTATCCCCGTGCCAGCAGCGTATCGACGCCGACCATCAAGTCCCGGTAGTCATCGCCCGGATAGTGATACTGAATAACGTTGCCGAACGCCTCACCGTACGACGTACTTCCGCGCGGATTTGGCAGCAGCACGACGTATCCACGCGCGGCCATTACCTGGGCTTCGTGGAAGAACGTCTCGCCGTACGCTGCGTGCGGGCCGCCGTGAATGTTGAGGATCAGCGGGTACTTCGTGCCAAGCGCGAAGTCGGGCGGCTTGTAGATCCACGCCTCGATCATCTTGCCATCGAAGCTGCGGTAGGAGATGCGCTCGGGCGTGGACAGGCGCAGCCCGGCCATCAACGAATCGTTGATGTGGGTGAGTTGCGTCAACGATCGAGTAGCCGGGTCGAGCACGTAGAGATCGCCGATGTGCGTAGCATCGCTCAACGTGACTGCGAAGCGCGCGCCATCGCTCGTCGCGGTGTACGCAACCACATCGTGATCCCCGGTCGTGATCGGCTCAATATGATGCGACGCCAGATCGATTCGGACGAGGTTCGACCGGCCGTGTTCAGTCACCGCTGTGATGATACTGCGGCCATCCGACGACCACACCAGCGGACTCGAGCCGGAGCCTCCGCGCGGGGGGTGCTGATCGCCGGTCAGGCTGCTGCCAACGTCCGCGTCGCCTCCTCGCAGCAGCGGCGTGACGGCACCGTCGTGCACCACGAACACGCCGGATTGGGTGAATGACTGGCGGTGCGGCGGGTTGAGGTATCCGACAAACGCATAGTCATGACCGTCGGGCGATTGCTCGACATCATGCACCGGACCGTCGATGTCGACGATCTTGTCCAACGTGCCGCCGTTGGCCGGGATTGCATATTCGTCATCGTCGGGATTTTCGTAGTACGGCTCTGCCACCCGGTCCGACAGAAAGCGAATACGTGCGCCGTCGCGCGTCCAGGCGATTGCCTCCTCGTCGTATTGACCGAACGTCAGTTGGCGTGCGGGGACGGGGCCGTCTCCACCAACCGGGATGTCAACCCGCCAGACGTGCGAGTGACGAGTCGGGTCCAGCCAGCCGCGATCATTGCTCCGATACTCGGCGCGGGTAATGACGCGGACGTCGCTCAACAGCTTCTTCACGGCCGAGTCCTTGACGGCGGCCTCGGTGTCACGCGGGAGCGCTTGACTCGAGAACGCAAGCGCGGCGCCGTCGGGCGACCAGACGCCAGGACTGGCGCCTTTGGGGACGTCGGTCAGCTTGCGCGGCTCGCCGCCGGCAAGGGGAAGGAGGAAGAGTTGCGATCCGGACGTGTCGTCGCTGGCGCGCAGGAACGCGATCGTGCGGCCGTCGGGCGACCAACGGGGCGCTGCGTCGCGAGGTCCGATCGTCAGACGGCGCGGCGACGCGTGGCCGTCCGTGGCCACGATCCAGATGCTCGTCTCGTAGCGGTTCTCCTTTTCGTTGACCGCGACGAGCGTGTACGCGACGTTGGCCCCGTCGGGTGAGATCCTCGGATCAGCGACCCAGTGGAAGGCCAGCAGGTCGCGATCGGTCATCGCGCGACCTTGTGCCGCCAGCGGTCGCGGTGCGGCTGCCGCGACGAACGCGACGAGTCCGGCGAAATACGCGTGAGGCCTCATATGCTCTCCTGCGGGCGCTTCGCGCCCGAGAAAGTAGACCCACGGAAAGTAGAAAGTAGACGTGTGCTTCGCACTGGGCAGTTCTTCGTTGCAGTTCTACCTTCTACTCTCAAACCTGCCAATCTCTCCCGTGCCTCCGCGCGAGCGGCCTTCCGTAATCGATATGCCTGTCGAGCGATATCGCCTCACCCCCGCCCTCGACATCTCCCGTGTCCTTACCGGTCTGTGGCAGATCGCGGATATGGAGCGCCGTCAACCGGTCGATGCCGAAGGTGCCACTCGGGCACTTGCCGCATACGTCGATGCCGGGCTGACCACGTTCGACATGGCGGACCACTACGGATCCGCCGAGCAGATCGTCGGACGGTTCCTCGAGCGCCATGCGAATCGGGACGGAGTCGAGGTCCTGACCAAATGGGTACCGAAGCCGGGTCGGTCGACGCGCGCAGACGTCCGCGCGGCGGTCGACCGCTCGCTGATGCGTCTCGGCGTCGAGACGATCGACGTCCTCCAGTTTCATGCCTGGAATTATGCCGATCCGAACTGGCTCGATTGTCTGTCCTGGCTCGAGGAACTGCGCGCGGAAGGCAAGATCCGATCGGTGGGCGTAACGAACGTCGACACGGCACATCTCCGGATCGCCGTGCACAGCGGCATCCGAGTCGTATCGAACCAGGTCTGCTACTCGCTGCTCGATCAGCGCCCGCGGAATCGCATGGCGGCGTTCTGCCGCGAGCACGGTATTGCCCTTCTGGCGTACGGGACGCTCGCCGGCGGCCTGCTGACCGAACGATGGCTGAACCGGCCCGAGCCCGATCGCCGAGCGCTCGACACCTGGTCCGAGATGAAGTACGCACGGTTCATCGACGCCGCCGGGGGATGGTCGGCCCTCCAACGGTTGCTCCTGGCCGTGCACGGGGTGGCGCTGCGTAATGGCGTTTCGATGGCCAACGTGGCAGGGCGCTATATCCTCGACCTGCCCGCCGTTGGCGGCGTCATCATCGGCGCGAGGCTCGGACAACGCGAGCATATCTCCGACAACCTGCGGCTCTTCACGACGTCCCTCGTGGCGGAGGACCGTTTAGAGATCGAGACCGCGCTGGGGGCGCTCGAGGCGATCCCTGGTGATTGCGGCGACGAGTACCGGCGGCCGCCCTTCCTGACGGCATTGGGCGATCTGAGTCATCACGTGGAGGAGTTCCCGCCGCCATATCTCGTGGAGTCCCGGCCCCAGGGGCGAGACGTGGTGTTGACGGGCACCGAGTGGGAGGCGGTAGCGGGCTACTGCCGCGCTCTGCGGCGCGGCAATCGTATCTGGATCTCTGGGACGACCGCGACACATGGTGCTCGTGTCATCGGAGGGTCCGACGCCGCTGCGCAAATGCACTTCGTCGTCGATAGGATCGAAGGCGCGCTACAGAGCCTCGGTGCACGGCTTGCGGACGTGGTCCGCACTCGGGTCTACGTGCGTCGCCTATCTGATTGGGAGGCCGTCGCGCGCGCGCACGGCGAGCGGTTCCGCGAGGTCCAACCCGCGAATACGCTCGTGCAGGCCGGGATTGTGGGCGACGAATATCTCGTCGAAGCGGATGCTGAGGCTGAATTGTGAACCGGCGATTACGTATCCGGGTTCGTCGCCCAGACCGTCGCGCTGGTGACGAAGGCCCGGTCGTCGAGCGCCAGCATGTCGGCGATCACATTGGCAATGTCCTCGGCGTGGAGCTTACGCGGGTTGTCCGGGCGCACTCCGCGCCCCGCGGCTTCATGAAACGGCGTGAGGACCTCGCTCGGATTCACCTGCATGACACGGATGTTGTCTTTGCGGAGCTCGGCTCTCCACACCTCCGTCAGCCCGGTCAGGGCCCATTTCGTGGATGCGTAGGCGGAGGAGTTCGGCCCGGCACGTTGCCCTGACGTCGACCCGACGTTGACGATTGTCCCGGATTGGCGTGTGATGAAGTGCCGCGCCGATTCGCGCGCGACCAGCGTGGCGCCCAAGACGTTGGTTTCCCAGACGCGGCGCATGTCGGCAGCGGTGACTGCAACCAACGGCGCGAAGACGCCCATCCCGGCGTTGTTGATGAGCACGTTGTAGTCACCGAGCTCTCGCACTACCGCGTCGACGAGCCCTATCACGGCGTGTTCGTCAGTGATGTCCGCTCGGATGGCCAGCGCCCCAGTGTCCTTGGCGGCGCGCTGCAATACGTCTTCCCGCCGGCCCGTGATGACCACCCGGGCACCACGGTCGACAAGGACCTTGGCGGTTGCACGACCGATTCCGGTGCCACCACCCGTGACGAGGGCTCGTACGTTCTTGAGGAGCATGGAAGGCAGGGATCTGAGGGCCGGGCGGGGGGGCTAAAGCGCCCGAGAGAGTAGAAGCACAGAAAGTGGAAAGTAGACAAATCTGGAGCGCATTTGCACTCCATTTGCTTTCGACGTTCGCGGGTCTAGGGTCTCGCCGACGGAGCGGCCGACCCTGCAACCGCCGTTTGGAGTTGCTCCGCAATCCGGGTCAATCCGTGCTCCAGTGTGGCGCTGTCGAGCCCGAGCCCGATCCGTACATACTCGGGCGCTCCAAAAAAGTGGCCCGGCACGACGCGCGTGCCGCGCGCACGTGCGAGCGTGTCGGCGAAGCGCCAGACATCGCCCAGACCGAGATTGACGAATGCTGTCGCCCCGGCCGCCGGCGGCACCCACGTCACGCCGGGCGCACCTTCGATCCACCGCCGGACGAGGTCCAGGTTGCGGGCAATCAATTTGATGTGTGGCCCGATGATCGCCGCCGAGCGCTCCAGCGCTCGCACGGCGAGACGTTCACTCGGGTGCGCGATGATGTTGTCGAAGAGTCCCGCCAGACGTCGCATGCGCTCGGCCAACGCCGGCTCGGCCAGCACCCATCCAACCCGCAGTCCGCCGAGCCCCCACACCTTGGTGAGGCTCGACGTGACGATCACGTGCGGTGACAGGTGAATCGTTGAGGGCACGCCTGTTTCTCGCAGCCATTCGCCGTATACCTCGTCGACAATGACATAGAAGCCCCGTGTCTCCGCGAGCGTCGTGAGCGCACGGAACTCTGACGTGTCGAAGCGTGCCCCGGTCGGGTTATGGAGCTCGGACAGCACGACCAAACGCGTCCGTGGGGTGAGATCGGCGCGAATCGCGTCGACGTCGAATCGGTACCCGCGCTCCGCCGCGCGCAGGACGTGGCCGACGCTCGCGCCCCAGAGCGCGGGGACTCGCTCCAGCGGGTCGTAGCCGGGTCGCTCGACGAGCACGTGGTCGCCTGCCTCGAGCACGGTTGCCATCGCCAGATGGTTCGCCATCGACGTGCCGGCTGCGACGACGACCGAGGCTTCTGGGACGCCATAGCGCGCCGCGATCCGAGCCACCAGCGGCGGCCATCCGTAGTCGTTGCGCTCATTCAGCGGAGGGTCAGCCTCGGGGGGGCCGAGTTGCGCGGCAGAACACGACGGCACGGCGCTTCCGGCCAGATTGATCTCTGCCGCCGGGAGCTGCTTGACCCACGTGAGATAGGGGCTCTCCTTGCGATTCGCCCCAGACGGCGTTTCCCCGACTCGCGCGTCGCTCGGTGCCGCACTGGGTGCCTGTCCGGCAAGCATCATGCGCCTCCTTGGGCCGCGGCGCTCGTCCGGCGGCGAGATCCTGCTCGCCAGATCGCGTAGATCGGGACCCCAAGAAAGATCAGGCAGAAGCCGAGCAGTGCGTTGTGTGGATTCGAGCGAATGCTGCTGAGGACCACATAGCCGGCTGTCACGATGAATGCCGCCGGCACGACGGGGTACCCGGGAGCGCGAAAGTACGGGACACTGCCGGCCGAATCGTGTCGTCGGTAGACGAAGATCGTGGCAGTGATCAAGGCGAAGAAGATCCAGTCGCCGAACACCGTGTAATCCAACAGTTGGCCATACGTCCCTGACCAGGTGAGCACGACCGCCCACGCAGCTTGCGCGAGTAGCGCGACGACCGGTGTGCGGTACCGCGGATGCAGCACGGCCGCCCGGGCGAAGAATAGTCCATCCGCCGCCATTGTCTGAAGGATGCGTGGCGCGGACAGAATGGTAAGGTTGACGAAACCGAACGACGACGCTGCGATACCAATTCCGATGAGCGTGCCACCCACAGGACCGACGGCGCGGCGCATCGTGTCGGATGCCGGCGCCGTGCTGGCGGCGAGGCCGGTGGGCCCGAGCGTCGCGACATACGCGGCGTTGGCGGCGACGTAGACGATCACGACGATCGCCATGCCGAGTATCATGGCGCGCGGCAGCGTCCGCACCGGATCCTTCATCTCGCCGGCCACGTTGTTCGCGTGCGCCCAACCGCCGTAGGTGAACAGGACCGGGATGAGCGCCACTCCGATGACGCGAACGAGATCGTCACCGCTGGTCGGCGCCACTGCCGCCGCTGGTGCGGTGTGGCAGCCCGAACGAAGGCCGACCGCGACGCCCGCAACGACGAGCGCTGCGAGCGCAACCAACTTGAGCAGCGTAAAGATGTTCTGCGTAGTCGCGCCCGCCCGGATCCCGAAGCAGTTGACCGCGGTCAATACCAGAATCGAGGCGACAGCCAAAGGGCGAACCACCGCAGACGAGACACCCGCGAGATCGACAGTATAGCGAGCGAACGTGACGGCAACGGCGGCCATGCCGCCGGTATTGATCACGACGAGAAACGTCCATCCGTAGAGAAATGCAGGCAGCGGCCCGAAGGCCTCTTTGAGGTACACATACCCGCCACCCGCCTGAGGCCTACGACCCCCGAGCTCGGCAAACGTGAGGGCGCCAGCGACGGCGATAACGCCACCCAGTACCCAAACGCCGAGGACCGCGGTGCTGGTGTGAACGCGTTGGGCCACCACCGCGGGGCTGAGGAAGATGCCGGCGCCGATGATGCCGCCGACAGTGACCATCGCGGCATCGAACGTCCCGAGTCGGCGAGCGTATTGTGTGATGGGAGGCGGATTCGACATCGTCGGGCCGAAGATACCGGGCCCGGCAGCGGCCGGACAGAGCGCGTTCTATCGCGTTGACAGCGCGCGCAGTTCGACCGGTGGGTCGCCTCGAAAGATCGGATGATCGGGTACGTCGAATCCGGAGTTGCGGATCAGATCCAGCCCCGACACCGACAGCACATATTGGGCGAACGCGATCGCCAGCGCTGGATGGGCCGCCGCGCGGGGCACGGTGAGCCCATACAGGATCGGGGCGCCGAAGATGGTCGCAGTGTCGGCGCTGCTGCGGCCTCCAGAGACGCGCGTCTTGGCCGCTGCGTATGACGCAGCGAAGGCGGTGTCGCCGAGATTGATGGGTGGGGGCAACTCCAGCCACTCGAGCTCGTGCTCGGCCGCGAGCGTTCGGTAGGTCGGCATGTAGTCGATCGTGCCGTCGGCGAACTTGGCCTCCAACTCACCGTCACCTGGGCCGAAGTCTGTCACGGGCATCGCATGCTCGAGCGTCGCAGAGAGCCGCGGCCGCAGATAGTAGCGCGCGGCCAGCTCGAAGAACATCAATGTGCGGTAGGCGCTGGGGTCGTCGTTTGGGTCGCTGCGTGCGCCATGTACATCCGGCTTGCTCAGCACGTCCGCCCAGTTCCGCGTGTTGACCTCATCCGCGTACTTCGAGTGAGACGTGTAGGCGAGCACGATTGAGGATCGCGCAAATCCGGCCGACCAGGCAGCGGCCCGCGGCATCAGCAGCGCGTCGATCAGCGTGTCGTCTCCTGACACGAAGACGTCGGGGATTTGCACCGAGTCTACGATGGCGCGGGCGACGGCGATGCTCCCACCCGTGAGAATCTCCGGGGCGACACCCGGGTGTCTCGCCGCGAACTCGGCGGCCAGCTTGCGGACCGTCGAGGTGAGGCTGCGGGGAGTCGTAATGATGAGTCGTCCGCTCAGTGAGTCGGATCGGGCAAACGGCGCAGCGCCTGCCTGCGCGCGAGCGTCGGCCGATACGATGAGCAGGAGGGCACAGACCGACGCCCATGCGCCGATCCGGGATCGCCAAGTCTGAGGTCCGCAAGCCATCATTCCATCCCGTGTCGATCGTGTCGGCGCAACCCGGTGCCGTACGCGACGCGCTTAGTAGACGCGTATGACAATGGTCCGGTGACACTCGTGACTCGCGGCATCGCCGTACTCGTCTTCAATGGGTTCGCGGACTGGGAGCCCGCGTACGCGCTTACCGGGGCGCGGCGTTGGGGTGGCCGCTCCGTCACGGCCGTCGGCTACGACCGGACCACCGTCGTGTCCATGGGCGGGCTTCGCGTCGAGCCGGAGGCCGTGCTCGAGAGCGTAACGCCGGCGACCACCGAGTTGTTGCTCCTCCCCGGCGGTGATGCGTGGCTCGGCTCCTATCCAGCCTCCCGACTGGAGCGGGTATTTGGTGAGCTGACGGCTGGCGGCGTCACTGTCGCCGCGATCTGCGCGGCCACGGTGGCGGTCGCCCGGGCCGGGCTACTCGGTGGCCGTCGCCACACCAGCAATGGCGCGGCCTACCTGCAGCGCCACGCGCCAGGGTACGAGACCCCGGCGCTCTACGTGGAGACGCTCGCCGTGTCGGACAGCGGTGTGATCACGGCGTCAGGCCTGGGCGCGGTCGAATTCGCGCGCGAAATCTTCGCCGCGCTCGGCATTCTCAAGGAATCGGACCTCGCCTTGTTCATCGATATGTACCGCGGCGGACATATCCCGCGGTCTGACCCGAGCGCACCCACGCGCTGACTTAGTTGAGTTTGCCGGACGTCTGCGCGCTGAGCGCCGCAACGGCCGTCTCGTGGACTGGCGCATCGATGCCCATTGTGCGCGCGAGCCGAACGACGGTGCCGCTCAGCGCATCGATCTCGGTTGGGCCACCGCGTTCGAGATCCGCGAGGAAGCTTGGACGGGTGCCGTCGGCCAGGCCTTCGAGGGCGCCAAGCGTGCGCCGCACGTCCTCATCGGAGTAGGGGACGCCGGAGGCGCGGGCGACTGCCACGACTTCGCGCACCGCGCGGTCGATGACGGTGCGGCCGAGGGGCGCTGCGCGCACGACGCCAAACGGCCGCCGTGCAAGCCCGCACAATGCCGCGAGCGTCGTCAGCCCAGCGAATTTCCGCCACAGCTCGAGTGTGATCGCGTCGGTGACATGGGTTTCCACCCCCGCTGCGCCGAGCGCGGACGCTAGCGTTCGCGCTCGAGCCGAGATCGTGTGGTCCAGCTCGCCAATCACGATGCGCAGGAGCGCACCGGTGCGGGTGATCACCCCTGGCGCGGTGCGCTCCGTGTTTACGTAGGCGATGCCACCGAGGATGGTGGCGCGCGGCACGCCGAGCGCGATCAAGCGTTCGGTGATGTCGACCCCGTTGAGCAGGGGAACGACAGCTGTGCCGGCTTCGGCCAAGGTACGAAGCGCCGGCCCGATGGCGGGGAGCGAATAGGTTTTGACCGCCAGGATCGTGTGCGGCGCGCCCAGCAAACTGGACGGGTCGTCGGAGGCGGACAGCGCAGCCACGAAGGTTGAGCCGTCGGCTTCGCGAATCTCGATACCGCCGCGCTGACGGATCGCGTCCAGGTGTGTGCCGCGCGCCAGGAGGTCGACGTGGTAGCCGGCCTGGACTAGTCGCGCGCCGAAATATCCACCGATGGCGCCGGCTCCGACGATCGCGACTCGTCCACGCGCGGTTGCGGGATCCAGCGAGTGCGCCTCGGGCTTTCCCTCCGGCAGTGCCGGCATGTCTTACGCTTCTGGCTCGTCCGACTCGTCGGGTTTTGGATCGGCGTCTGTCAGCAACTCGACCGGCAGATCCATTGGCACGGCAGCCGGCGGTTGCGCGGCGAGCTCCTCCGCATCAGCACCCTGTGCCACTGCAGCCGTTTCGGCGATCGCCTCTGCGGGCGTCGGTGTGGCCAGCGATTCCACGTCCCGTTCCAGCGCCTCGACGACATGTCGCGCCGCGTGGGCGACGCGTTCGCCAAGGCCATGATCCGGATGAGTCACGTCGTGCCTCCTGGGGAAGAACTCGCGGGCTGTCAGTGCGTGAGGGGCGCGGGTCGACTACCCGTCGCCTCCGCGACGCCGACGCGAGCGCGCGTCCTGCGCATCAGCGGCGTCATAGGCCGCGAGCGCCCACGCCGCCACGTCACCCGGTGCGTACGCAGCGCCGACGGCGCCTGGCAGGCGCGCGCTCGCCCGGCGGACGAGCGCGGTCACTCCGCCTGAGAGCTGCTGTCGGCGGATACCTGTCAAACGCATCACGCGGCCGTACGCCGCCATCGCTGCACGCAGGCGCGCTCGCACGGCCCGCCACTCTCGAGGCTTCGTCCGCTCAGGCATCGGCCAGGCCAGCATCGAGAGGACGCGGGCACAGACGGCATCGAGTGTCGGCGTTGGCTCGATCCCGCGAACGATCGCCGGGGCGGATCGCACGAACATCACAGACTCCTCCACTGCAAGACGACGGCCTGATGGTTGTCCACGCGCACCGGCGGGTCCCACTCTACCGACGGCGTGTCACTCCCTACACACATACTAACACGGTTCCGCGCTCGTACGGATGCCTTGTTGACCAACCATTGCTCGCCCTCGTGCGGTGCTCGGCTGTCGCCGGGCGGGACGCAAACGCCGGGCTTTGGGTCTTGGGTCTCGGATTTCGGGACGTCACCGGCCACACAGCATGAGTGCAGCCTTCGACCAGCGTTCATCGGCCTCGGCGTCCTGACCTTGCGGAGGTCGACCACGGCTTGTGCCTGCTGGACGTCGCTCCGCGACGCACCCCTGATGCCGGGTTGGTGCGTGCGTCACGGTCGACCGACTGTGGCCGCTGGCGGGGTGCGCCCGCGGCAGGCGGGCGCGGCTTGGCTGGGCGGTTCATTGGGGTGGGGCGGTATGGGGGGGCAGGCATCGAACAGCACCTCACGCAATCTATCCGGCAGTGCCGCACGGGGAGGCGTCCTGTGGCCAATGGCATGGCGCGCCGAAGCGAACTGTCAAACAGCGCGGCGCGGTCACAGCGGCGCCGCGCCGGCCATTGAGCTCGAATTGTCGAGGCTAACCGCGTCCATGCGAGCTTGACCGAGGCTATAACCTCGCCGACACATGTGTGAAACCTGCGCTGCAGGTTGCCGTATGGATACGTGAACGAAGCGCACACTCGAGTGGAACGTGATCGGAGGCCGCAGCGAAGGGGTCGGTGGTGTGACGGATTGATCAACTACGCGCGATGCAACGAATGCACGTGTGGTTGCTCCCAACCCTTTTCACGCGGCCAGTGTCCAAGTGGTACGAAGCATGAGAACTCACACTACGGTGCGCGCGTTACGCGTCGGAGGATGCTGTCATGGAAGCGCCCTGGAAAGCTGGTGATACCGCTTCTGCACATTGCCCACGCTGTGACGATCTCGTCACGGCCAACTACGCACGGCGCTCGATTGCCCTGCCTCGGACGCGGCTTCATGTGCGTGATGTGCTGGTAAGCGTTTGTGACCGCTGCGGCGAGATGCTGACGCTGCCGCGCCAATCGATGGCGCAGTTGATGGAGGTCAGTGCCGGGAAGTGATGCGGGCGCTGCCGCGCCCGAGAAAGTAGAAGTACAGAAAGCAGAGAGTAGGCAACGGCTCGAGAGTGGAAAGTAGACAAGGGCTTAGTAGTTGCCCCTGTCTACTTTCTACTTTCTGAGGGTCTACTTTCTCCGGCGCCAAGGGCGCCGGCGGGGCGAGTCTCGTGCTGCGGGGCTCGCCCTCGTAGTTTGTTCCCTGGCCCCGCCGGCGCCTCTGGCGCCGGAGAGAGTAGAGGATCGGAGGGTAGAGGGGCAGACAACGGCAACGGAACTCGAGCTCAGTTGCATGTTTTCTACTTTCTACTCTCTGAGGTGCTACTTTCTCGGGCGCGTGCGCGCCCGTCCCTGACCCCCGCTTTTCGGAGGGCTTCGTGTTCAACGACTTCAAGGCCTTCATCATGCGCGGCAATGTCGTCGACCTTGCCGTCGGTGTGATCATCGGTGCGGCCTTTGGTGCGATCGTCAAGTCGGTCGTCGATGACATGCTCATGCCCGTGATCGGCTTGGCGACGGGTGGCATCGATTTTTCGAGTCACTTTATCATGTTGAAGGCGGGCACGAAGATCCCGCCGCCGTACAATACGCCAGCGGAAGCCAGGGCGGCCGGCGCCGTCACGATCAACTACGGCAGCTTCATCAACACCGTCATCACGTTTCTCATTGTCGCGTTCTGCGTGTACCTGCTGGTACGCGGCCTGGCGAAGCTGTACCACACGCATGCCGCCGCGCCGGCGACCAAGGGCTGTCCGTATTGCACCAAGAGCATTCCGCTCGGTGCGAAGCGGTGCCCGGAGTGTACGAGCCAGCTGGCATGACCCAGGGGTCAGGGGTCAGGGGTCGGGCAACGGCAACGGCAAACGTAAGAAAAGGGGCGGCCTGAAGGCCGCCCCTACATGGTGCTGCACGCGGTGCTGCTTCCGAATTTGTCGACATGCGCATCAATCGTCGGAGAGGCTCCTAGAGGCGATCGTGCACGCCGACATGTAGGGGCGGGCTTTAGCCCGCCCCTCGTGTTTGCCGTTGCCGTTGCTGTTCGCTGACCCTGCCGTTACCGCTTCACGTCCAGCTTGATCAACTGCTCGACCGTAATGCCTTCCGCTTCCGCCTGGAAATTGAGCACCACGCGGTGCCGCAGGACGGAGAGTGCGATGCTATGCACGTCCTCGAGGTCCGGGATTGCGCGGCCGTCCATTGCCGCACGGGCCTTGGCCCCGAGGACCAGGTACTGCGATGCACGAGGGCCAGCGCCATAGCTGACGTACTTCTTCACTTCTGGGGTCGCTTCGGCGGCGGCCGGGCGCGTCGCCCGCGCCAGGCGTACCGCGTACGCGACGATGCTCGGCGGAGCCGGCAGCCGGCGGACGAGGTGTTGCAACTCGGAGAGTCGTTCCGCGTGGAGCACGGGGACGACGTTGGCAGTCACATCGCCTGTGGTCGCGGCGACAATCGCCTCTTCTTCAGTCTTGGACGGATAGTCGACGCGCAACTCGAACATGAAACGATCCAGTTGCGCTTCCGGCAGTGGATACGTGCCTTCTTGCTCGATCGGGTTCTGCGTCGCCAACACGAAGAACGGCTCCGGCAGCTGATGCGTCTGACCCGCCACCGTGACTGCGTGCTCCTGCATCGCCTGCAGCAACGCGGCCTGGGTCTTCGGAGGCGCCCGGTTGATCTCGTCAGCTAGCACGACGTTGGCGAACACCGGACCCCGCGCGAACCGAAACGCGCGATGGCCGGTCGCCTGGTCCTCCTCGAGCAGCTCCGTTCCGGTGATATCGCTCGGCATGAGGTCGGGCGTGAATTGCACACGGGAGAACGTCAGCTCCAGCGCTTGCGAGAGCGTTTGCACCAACAGGGTCTTGGCGAGACCTGGCACGCCAACGAGCAACGCGTGCCCGCCGGCTAGCAGCGCGGCGACCAGGTTGTCGACCACGGGGCGCTGGCCGATGATGCGCTGGGCGATTTGCGACACCAGCGCGCTACGCGCGCGCGCCAGCTCATCGAGCAGCTGGACGTCGCGCTCGTCGGCTGCGACGCCGACATGTGTCCGAACGGCGGGGGCGCTCACCACCGGAATCTAGCGGAGGAACGCCAATGTGAAGCCCCGGCGGGCTGCACGTCGCTCACGACGACTCGATCCGGAGCAGTCGCGTGGGATTCACGACCCGCGACCTACGGCAACGCGAAGGGCGCTGTAGACTCGACCGGGTAATTCGTGCTCGTCAGCGTCGCGACTGCGGTCAACGGCCCGTGGAGTGCCGGCTGCCGCCACCGCGCTGTGTAGGTGATCGATGCGTGCGAGTCGAGCGGTTGGTTGCGCAGCGCCTGCGTGAACATCTGCCCGCTGCCCCATCGCCACACGGCATCACCCGCTGCGTCCAGCACGGTGAGATCGTGCGTCTGTCCGTTTGGGAATGTCAGCTCGAGTTTCCTGCCCGACGTGTTCGTCACGCGCAGGACGAACCGAACTTCTTCGCCGCGAACCGTCACGTCGAGCGTTGTCGCAAGCGAGTTGGTCGCGGGCGCGTGGGCCGCCACCGCTGAGGCCGTCGTCCGCTCGCTGCCCGGGCCGGTCGTCGTCCCAGCCATGACGAGCGAGAACTCGCGCGCGCGCGACCCGCAGGCGATTGCCAGCCCTATTGTGGCGAGCAGAGCGACGACATTGCGGGCGTGCATTGTGCGACTTGCCTCGGACCGGCTGCGGCCGACACGCGGCCGCACTGGGGGATTTATCACGAATTTGTTATCCACAAAATTATCAACAATGCTTCAGGTCGTCAAGGAGATTCTGCAGTGTAAGTGATATTTACGCTATAACTTGCCGTTCGTCTACCTATGCTGTACTGGTCGGGTTAATCAACACCCAGCGAGCAGGACCGTAGGGGCCGGCCGTGGCTGGTCGGCAGGGGCCCGACTCGGTTGCTCGGCGCGGACGGCGCCGGTACATTGCCCCCGCGATGGCGGACCAAGATAGTGGCAAGGGCCAGCGGCCACAGGCGCCGCGGCCGGGGTCCCGACCGCTCGGTCTAGGCATGGCTGCCGCCGGCGGCATCGAGTTCACGGTCACAATCGTGGCGGGTCTCTTCGTCGGGCATTGGCTCGACCGGCGAATCGGGACCGGACCGTGGCTGCTCATTCTCGGGGTCTTCGTGGGTGCGGCGGCAGGATTTTACAATCTGTATCGAGCCCTTACGACGGCTCAGCGTGCGCAGCGGTCACGGAATCGTGATGACGGCCCCGCAGCGAGCGATCGCTAAATGCACGCATCGACGGTCCGCCCGGCGCGCCCACGGTCGCTCATCGCCTTCGCCGGCGCGGCTGCTGCGCTGATTGGCGTTGCGGCCGCTGTCCTCGTGCTCGTGCTCAACAGCCCCACCAGCACCCGCGCGCTCGTGACGAGCGCTCTGGCCGCCTGGGTGGTCCAGGTGATTGCGTTCGCCGTGGCGCGTTGGGCCGTCCCAAGGCCGACGCGTCCCATCATGGCAGCGTGGGGCGTGGGCATGATTCTGCGCTTCGGTGCTGTGGTGGCCTACGCACCGGTCGCGGTGCGCGCGCTCGAGCTGCCTCCAGTCCCCGCACTGCTCAGTTTCGTGATATTTTTGTTCGTGTCGACATTGCTTGAACCATTCTTCCTGCGTTCATGATCAGATCTGCGATTCACGCTGTGCTCCGCGGTGCATCGCGCCGCGTTTCTTGGGCACTGACGCCGTCGTTCGTGGTAGTGGCGCTCCTCGCGTCCGCCGCGCCTGCCGCTGCGCAGGGCTATCCGACGTGCTGGGGCAGCCCCGCGCCCGCGTCGGAAGCCCCCGCCGGTGACATCATTCTCCCCCACATCACCGACTCGCACGAGCTCGATCTGCCGTACTGGCGATCCCCATTCGTGTGCACGAAGGCGCTGCCGCGCTGGGCGCCTATCCGCGTCGGACCGCTCACGATCGACATGTCGCCGACGAAGCATGTGGTCTGGCTGGGGATTGCCGCGTTCCTCTGCATGGTCACGCTGCTGTCGGCCGCCCGATATCATCGCTCCCACCTGAAGACGGAGGCAGCACCACGCGGCTTTGCGGCCGGCGTGGAAGCGATGGTGCTGTATCTGCGACAGACCGTCGTGCTCCCCAACGTCGGGCCGAACGCCGACGCGTATACGCCATACATCCTGAGCGTCTTCTTTTTCATTCTGTTTGCGAACCTGGTGGGCTTGATCCCTTATGGATCGACCGCCACCGGCAATGTCTCTGTGACTGCGACGATGGCGATCATCTCGTTCGTTGTCATTGAGATTTCCGGCATGCGCTCGCTGGGCGCGGAGTATTGGAAAACCATCGTCTACTGGAACACCGACCTGTCGATGCCGGTGCGCATTTTGATGGCGCTCATCCTGACGCCGATCGAGATCGTCTCGAAGTTGACGAAGCCATTCGCGCTGACGATTCGCCTATTCGCCAACATGACGGCTGGGCATGTGGTCATGCTCGCGTTCATCAGCTTGATCTTCACGTTCCGGAGCTACTTCGTCGCCATCGTGCCGGTCGGTATGGGCGTCGCCGATTCGTTGTTGGAGATCTTTGTCGCGTTCCTGCAGGCGTTCATTTTCGCGCTGCTTACGGCCGTGTTCATCGGCCAGATCCGGCAGTCGGCGCACCATTGAGCCGGACGCGGTTCGGACGTGCCTTACTCGCGAGACGATCGGTCGCAGCAGGAGGCAGGGGCACGACAAGAGGTAGATGAATGAGGGGAGGCGCGCGGATCTCGCTCCACCGCGCGCGTCGGTAGCCGGTCGAGTGGCCGGTGAAGCTCGTTGGGGCCCGGGCCTCGGTGACGAGCAGCGGGGCGTCATGGCGCCGCCGCGGGGCGTAGATAGTCGGACGGGACACGCCGGCCGACGGACATGTACTGGAGATTCGGACAATGATCGTTGAATTACTGCAGGGCGCCTCGGACGTAGCGCGCTCAGGTGGTCTGAGCGGAGCTGGCATCGGGGCCGGCCTCGCGGCCATTGGATCGGGCATCGGGATCGGATTGATTGGTGGTCGCGCCACCGAGGCGATGGCTCGCCAGCCGGAAATGGCCCAACAGGTGCAGACCGGGGCGTTGATTCTCGCGGCGCTCGTCGAGGGAGTCGCGCTGTTCGCCGTCGTGATCGCGTTCCTGATTCAGCTCAAGTACTAACCACGCTCGTGACTCGATGACTGTGGCCGCGGCCCGGAGCTCGCCCGGACGGGCTCCGGGTCGTGGCGACCGGGAGAGATACATGCAACACGTTGTAGGTCGATGTATTCACATCATGCGATTCGGACCACGTCTCGCGCTCGCACTCGCAGTCGCGGGGGCGCCACTGGGTGCCCAGGAGGAAGCGGCCCGTCCCACGGGTAACATCCTAACGCCCAACGGCGGCCTGATGGTCTGGACGCTGCTCATCTTCCTCATTTTGATGTTCGTGCTGTCGAAGTTCGCCTTCCGACCGATCACGGCGGCGGTGGCAGCACGCGAGAAGTCACTCGAGGAGGCGATCGAGCAAGCCAAACGGGATCGCACCGAAGCTGCCGGCCTCTTGGATCAGCAGCGGAAGTTGCTCGAAAGCGCGCATTCCGATGCCCAGCGCCTCATCGGCGAAGCGCGCGGAGCAGGCGACCGAGTGCGCCAACAGCTGCTCGAGCAGGCGCACGCCCAGCAGCAGGAGATGCTCGAGCGGGCACGCAAGGAGATCGACGACGAGCGACTCCGCGCGATCGCGGACCTGCGGCGTGAAGCCGTCGATCTCGCGATCCTCGGTGCCGGGAAGGTCATCGAGAAGAATCTCGACGACCAGACGAACCGGAAGCTGGTGGAGCAGTTCCTCGCAACGCTCACACCGCCCAAGGCCACTCGCTGATGCGCGATTCGACCATCGCGGGGACCTACGCCGACGTCCTCCTCGAGCTCGCGCAGCGGGCCGAGGACCCGCAAGGGTGGGGGAAGATGTTTGGGGACGTGGCCGCGGCCGTCGAGAACGACGTGCAACTCCGACATTTCCTCGAGTCTCCGCGGATCGCCGATACCGGTAAAATCGAAATCCTGCACCGCGCCTTCGCCAACATCCTGCCGGCGCCTCTGGTGCGATTCCTGGAAACGCTCGTGCGCCATCGGCGGCAGATGCTCCTGACGCCGATCGCCATCGAATACAACGAGCGGCTCGACGTCCTGGAGGGGCGTGTGCGCGCCAATGTCACGGTTGCTCGTACGCTGAGTGAAAAGGAGCGCGCGGCGCTGGCGGCGCAGCTGACGCGCACTGTTGGCGAAGGCCGATCCGTGGTGCCGGTCGTGCGTGTATATCCCCCGATTCTGGGGGGAGTCATCGTTCGCGTTGGCGACCGGGTGGTCGATGGATCGGTGCGCACGCGGCTCGCACGCCTGCGACATCTGCTCGCGACGGCCCGATGATTGCTCCGACGCGCCGCGACGACGCATGACGGCCGCTAGTGGAAGCGGGCCCGTCCGCGTGACGGTGGTGCCCAAGCCCTGGGGTCACGAGACCATTTGGGCGCACACGGACCGATATGTCGGCAAAGTGCTGCACATCAAGGCGGGACATGCCCTCTCCGTACAGTACCACGACCGCAAGGACGAGACGATCCACCTGCTGTCGGGCGAGATGATCTATCGCGTGAGTGCGCGCCCCGAGGAGCCCTTGCGCGACGTTCGGCTGCGCGCGGGCGAGTCGTATCGCAACACGCCGGGGCACATCCATCAAATGGAGGCCGTCACCGACTGCGACGTGCTGGAGGCCTCGACGCCGCACCTCGATGACGTGGTGCGACTGAGCGATCGCTACGGCCGAGCCGGCACGAGCGCCCCGTGAAGGTCATCATCCCGCTGGCCGGCAAGGGCACGCGGCTCAGGCCACACACCCACGTCGTGCCGAAGCCGATGATGCGCGTCGCGGGACAGCCCGTGATGTCGTACATCCTCGACGATCTCAGAAAGCTCAGTGACATCGAGGAGGTCATTTACATCACGGGCCACCTCAAAGAAAAGGTGGAAGAGTACGCCCGACGCACCCTCAATGTGCGCGCCGTGTTCATCGAGCAGGAGGTGCAGGACGGCACCGCGGGTGCGGTCGCGCTGGCGCGACCCTATGTCGACCAACCGATCCTCATCATCTTCGTGGACACGATCTTCGATGCTGACCTGTCGGTCATAGACCGCACCGACGCCGACGGCATCATCTGGACCAAGGAGGTCGAAGACTATCAGCGCTTCGGCGTCGTTGAGACGGACGCCACGGGCTTCATGACCCGCATTGTGGAGAAGCCGAAGACGTCCGTCTCCAGGAAGGTGAACATCGGCCTCCAGTTCATTCGCGATTGGCGACTGCTCTACGAAGGCATCGATCACGTCCTCGCCCAGCCGCCCAACAAGGGGGAGTACTACCTCACCGACGCGCTGCAGTACATGGTCGATCATGGCGCGCGGATCAAGGCCGTCGAGGTTCGGGGATGGTTCGACGCGGGAAAGCTGGACACGCTGCTCGAGACGAATCGTGAGATGTTGCTGCGTGGCCGGGCCCGGCGTCCCCCGGCGTTGCCGGGGACCACGATCGTCGACCCGGTCTACATCGAGGACGGCGTCGCGATCCGCGACGCCCGCATCGGCCCCAACGTCTCGATCGGGACGGGCAGCGTCATCGAGGACTCGGAGCTTCGCGATACCATCGTCGGCCACCAGTCCCAAATCCGACGCTGCACCCTCCGCTCGTCCCTCATCGGCGACAACGTGCTGCTGGAGGGCGTACGCGGCGAAGTGACGATTGGGGATCACTCCGAGGTGCGAGAGACCAGGGGCTAGGGCGGGTTCGGGGTTTCGGGTCTGGGGCCTGGGGTAATGACTCCAACGCAGAGGGCCAGTCGCGGTGCACGCTGACTGGCCCGAGTTGTAATGGTTACCCTAGACCCCAAACCCCAGACCCGCTCTTTTACCTCCCCGCCAACCCTGCCGCAGTCACCACAACCGTTAACGCCCGCGCCAAGCCGATCGTCCCGTCCGTATTGTCGTACCACTCGCCCACGGTGTGGGTGTCGCCGCCGCGCCCACCAGCTCCCAGCGCGACCGATGGGATGCCGAGGCTGATGGGAACGTTCGCGTCCGTCGATGCCGTCGCGAGGTCCGGCTCGCGCCCGACCAACCGGGTCGCATCGAGGGCGGCGACGACCAACGGGTCGTCCGCGGGGATCTCACCGCCGGGCCGATCGCCGATGATGTCGATCGCGACCGAGAGGGGGCGTGTGCCGGCGGCCCGACGCGCATTTTCCGATCCTTCTGCGCTCGAGACCGCAGCGCGTACCTCCGTGTCGACTCGGTCGAGAACCGCAGCGGAAGCGGATCGCAGGTCGAGCTCGAACCACCCGTCCTCGGGGATGGCGTTGACGGAAATGCCGCCGCCGATGCGGCCCACGCCAAGTGTCGTGCGCGGGTCGGCCGGAACGGCGATCGCTCGGATCGTCGCGACGGCCGCCGCGGCCGCATGGACGGGATTGGCGACACCGTAGGCCGCCCAGCTGTGGCCACCCGCGCCGCGAAATGTCACCCGATAACGGCGTGAGCGCAGGCCGCGGTGGACGACGCGCTCATCGCCGGCGCCATCGAGAGCCACGACGGCCGCGCTGCGGCGTGCCGCATCGCCGAAGAACGCGCGTGCGCCGCGCAAGTCGCCCAGCCCTTCCTCTCCCGTCGTTGCCACAAAATCGATCGGCGCGTCGGTGCGCAGGCGCGAGCCGTCGATGTGTTCGGCCAACGCGAGCATGGCCGCGAGGCCGCGGCCATTGTCACTGATTCCCGGGCCCGTCAGCCGCGGCCCGTCCGACCGGACGTGAAGTGCCGTCCCCCGCGGGAATACCGTGTCGAGGTGCGCGCACACGACGACCGCCGGCCGGTCGAGGGCGCCCGGCCGGCGCCCGATCACGTTACCGGCGGCATCCGTGCGGACATTCTGCAGGCCCAACGCACCAAATCGCCGAGCGATCCACGCCCCGCGCTCGCCCTCTGCCCCCGTCGGGGCGGGAATCTCGGACACCGCGATCTGGGACCGCACGATGGCGCCATCGCGAACGGCCAGTTGCTCGCGTGCGGAAGCGAGCGCGGCGTGGACTCGTGCGGCGGGTGACCGGGTAAAGGAAAGCACCTTCGTCAGATGCACGGCGCGACGGCGGAAATGCAAGGGGACGGGCGCTGTCTCAACAGCAACGTGCGCCAGGCCGGCTGTATCGCTGCTCGAGTTGACGGCGGTAGAACTCGTCCGGCGTAAGCACCCGCTCCGCGGGATGGGCTCGGCGGGCGTGCTCGCAGTAGCGATCGTAGTTGGGCGCGCCCACGACCGCGAGGACAGAAATGCGGACCGCGCGCAGTCCGCGCACGGCCCTCGCTCGCGCCCGTTCAGGCCACTGCCGCGCGCGCATGTTCAGTCGGCCCCCGCGGGTGCAGCACTGCGCAGGTGAAACGGGACCTCAGTCGACCCACGGGGCGTCCTGCCACGTACCGCTCGCAGCCACTCGCGCCCGGATTCGGTCACGATCACCGCCACGGCCACCAGGAAGAAACCGGCGACCACCGCGTCGAGGCGGTCGTTGAACGCGACACGGGCAGCGGCTGCCGCCGATGCGATACCGGGCGGCAGGTGCCCTGCGGCCAGGGAATCATCGATGAGCCGAGCGTGGGCCAGAAATCCGAGACGGATGTCCTTGGAGAAGATCTTCAGCCAACCAGCCGTCATCGTGACCGTGATCAGCCACGCCAGCGGCAGCGCTGTCACCCACGCGTAACGGGCTTTCCCCATTTTGATGATGACGGTGGTGCCGACACAGAGCGCGACGCTCGCGAGTAACTGGTTGGCAATGCCGAACAGCGGCCACAGTGAATTGATTCCGCCCAGCGGGTCGGTGACTCCCTGGTACAGGAAGTCCCCCCACATGGCGACGAACAGCGCGCTCGAAAGAATCGCACCGGGATACCACGAGACACGCCCGAGCGGCTTCCAAACGTAGCCCAACAGATCCTGAAGCATGAAGCGTCCGACCCGGGTCCCAGCATCGAGCACGGTCAGCAGGAAGAGCGCCTCGAACATGATCGCGAAATGGTACCACAACGCCATGGCGGTCGAGCTCACGCTGCCGAGCGCTCGCGAGAAGATGAACGCCATGCCAACCGCGAGGCTGGGCGCCCCGCCGGTCCGCGACAGCAGCGATTGCTCGCCGACCAGATGCGCGAGATTGGTCAGGTCGGCCGGCGCGATCGAGAATCCCCACGCGCGGATAGCCTGTGCGGCCGACTCGGCTGTCGTGCCCAGCGCGCTCGCCGGGGCATTCATGGCGAAATAGATGCCGGGGGTCAGCGCACAGGCCGCGATGAGCGACAGCACCGCCACGAGCGACTCGGTCAACATCGCGCCGTAACCGATCAGGCGGGCGTCCGTCTCGCGCTCGAGCATCTTGGGCGTCGTCCCGGAGGCGATCAGGGCATGAAATCCGGATATCGCGCCGCACGCGATCGTGATGAAGGCAAAGGGAAAGACCTTGCCAGCGAAGACGGGGCCGTTACCGTCGGCGAACTGCGTGAGCGCCGGCATTCTGAGCGGCGGCAACACCAGCGCGACTCCGATGGCGAGCGCCAGGACAACCCCGATCTTCACAAAAGCCGAGAGGTAGTCCCGGGGCGCCAACAGCAGCCACACGGGAAGCAGCGAGGCCGTCAGGCCGTACGCCATGAGCCACCACGCCAGGGCCGTCGAGCTCAACGTGAACGCAGCGGCCAGTGCGGGCTGCTCGGCCACCCAACGGCCCGCGAGCAACGCGCCGATGAGGAGCACGATCCCAACCATCGTCGCCTCGAGCACCCGGTGCGGCCGGATCCAGCGGAGGTAGACGCCGAGGAACAGCGCGATCGGAATCGTGAGCGCCAGGGTCACGGTGCCCCAGGGACTCGCGCGGAGCACATTGACGATCACGAGGGCGACCACGGCGATGAGGATCACCATGATCCCGAACACGGCGACGATAGCTGTCAGGCCGGCCACCGGACCGACCTCGTCGCGCGCCATCTGACCGAGCGATCGTCCATCGCGCCGGACCGAGGCGGCGAGGATCACGAAATCCTGGACTGCGCCGCCCAGCACGACGCCGACCACGATCCAGATGGCACCGGGCAGAAAGCCAAATTGGGCGGCGAGCGTGGGGCCGACCAGGGGGCCGGGACCGGCGATGGCCGCAAAGTGATGTCCGAACAGGATCCACCGGTTCGTCGGGACGTAGTCGCGGCCGTCTTCGAGGCGCTCCGCCGGCGTCTGCCGATTGGCGTCCAACGCGAACACGCGCTGGGCGATGAAGCGACTGTAGAACCGGTAGGCGATGAGGTAGGAGCAGACCGCGGCGATCAGCAGCCAGGCGGCGCTCACCGTCTCACCGCGGCTCAGCGCGAGCAGCGCGCACGCTGCCGCTCCGGCTATCGCGACACCCACCCAGATCGATCGAGCGATCCATCGCGGCATCGATCACGAATTTGAGTTAGTTTACGCGCCGTCGCTAGCCATCGTCTCCTGGTCATGCCGATCAACGTGTCACCCTACTCGGCCCGACCGCGCCGAGTGTCGCCGCGCCGCTCTGCTGCGCCGCGCCCAGCGGTCATGTGCGCTCGTACTCGACGGTGGTCCGCGCGACTGTCGGTCGGTGTCGGGTTGCTCGCGATTGCCGCGTGTACCCACGCCCCTCCCGAGCCCGTCGACCTGCGGCCGCTCCCGGTCCGGCCAGGGACGGGGCTTGGCGGCGTGCGGGTGATCGTCGTGCCGCTCAGCATGATCAGGCACGGCGATACCTTTGGCTTCGCCGAGCAGATCACCAACCCGCGCGACTACCTCGTGAATCTCAACGCGCAGATCGAACGCGCGTTGACCGAGCGCGCGCCACGCACGGTGTGGGTCTTCCCGAACGCGCTCGTACAGGTGGCGAGCCGGAACCCCGGGTATCTATCGGACCCCTACGGGATGGATGCGTCGCAGTTCGCGCCCGATCGCTGGCGTCCAGGGCTGAAGTTGGAGGATCCGCTCGCGGGTCAGCTGCGGAACTACACCTCCTTCGTCGACGCCCGCGTCGCACTCATCCTGGTCGAACTGCGCTTCGTACCTCGCCCCATACCGCGGAATCACGCCCTGCCAGTGGGCGAGCGCGCCCTGCTCCTGGCCGACAGCGCGCATCACACGGGGCGGCCCGTCCTGCGGATCGCGGTCGTCGACACCCGCACGACCGAAGTGATCTGGGCGGGCGACGTCGTGGGGGACCCCGCGCCCGCGCTGACGCCGGCGGTCGGCACCAACCTCGTGGACCGTTTGGTTCAGGCCTTGGCGTCGGAGTAGATGGCGACACCCGTCACATTGATTCCCGGGGACGGGATCGGGCCGAGCATCTCGGATGCCACCGTTCAGGTCCTCAGGGCGGCGGGCGCCGACATCGAGTGGGACGTGCGCCTGGCGGGGCTGGCGGCCGTGTCGGCGCACGGCAATCCCATGCCGGATGCCACGCTCGACTCGATCCGCGCGACGCGGGTCGCGCTGAAGGGTCCACTCGAGACGCCGGTCGGGGAAGGGTACCGCTCGGTCACGGTCGCCTTGCGGAAGACTTTCGACCTCTACGCCAATGTCCGCCCGGCACACGTCATCGTGCGGGGCGGTCGATTCGACCGTGTCGACATCGTGCTCGTCCGCGAGAACACCGAAGGGCTCTACGTCGGGGCAGAGCACTACATCAAGGTCGGTGACGATCCGCGTGCGGCGGCGGAGTCGATGGCCATCATCACGCGCAGTGGGTCGGAGCGAGTGATCCGGTACGCGTTCGAGTATGCGGTGCGTCACCATCGGCACAAAGTGACCCTCGTGCACAAGGCGAACATTCTCAAGTTCTCACAGGGCCTGTTCCTCGACGTCGGTCGCCAAATCGCGCGAGAGTACGAGCCGCGTGGCATCGCGTTCGAGGACAAGATCGTGGATGCGATGGCGATGAATCTTGTACTCCGCCCTGAGCAGTATGATGTGATCGTGACGACGAACATGTTCGGCGACATTCTGTCCGATGAGATCTCCGGGCTGGTCGGAGGGCTCGGCCTGGCGCCGGGCGCCAACATCGGGACGCATGCGGCCATCTTCGAGGCAGTGCACGGAACGGCACCGGACCTGGTGGGCAAGGACCTCGCAAACCCCGCCGCGCTCATCTTCGCCGCCTGTATGATGCTCGATCACCTGCGCGACTCGGTGCGCGCTGATCTGATCCGGAGCGCAGTCGAGGCCACCATCCGAGAGGGGCGGCACGTGACGCGTGATCTCGGAGGCACGGCAACGACACGGGAATTCACGGACGCAGTGATCGCGGCGTTGTGACGCGGATTCTGCACGTCTCGGACATCCACTTCGGTTGGCCCGCGGTCCTGGAGCAGGCCGACGCCGTCGAAGCCGTCGGGCGACAGGAGCCGTTCGACGTCATCGCGGTCTCCGGAGACCTCGCTCAGCGTGCTCGGGCCGGCGAGTTTCAACGAGCCGCCGTTTTCCTGCGTGACATTCGGCGGCCCGTTGACCAGACTCGGCCGCCGCCGGCGCTCATCGTCGTGCCGGGGAACCACGATGTCGCGTGGTGGTTTGCGCCGCTCGGGCTCGGGCAGCGGTGGCGTGTCTACGAGAAATACCGCCGATACATCTGCGCGGACCTCGAACCCGAGCTCCACGTGCCGGGCGCGACGTTCGTCGGACTCAACACGGCGGCCGGCGTCGACTGGCACACGTTGACGTGGAACCCGCGAGACCTGTCGGTGAAGGGCGGGCTGCGGCAGGCTCAACTCGCCCATGCGGCGGCTGCCTTTGGCCGGGCGCCCCCGGGTGACCGGCGCGTGGTCGTGATGCATCACAACCCAACACTCGGCGAGCTGTCCGGCCGGTACGGATTGCTACGCAGTCACGCCGTGCTGGCGGAGTTCGATCGCATGGGCGTCGACTTGGTCCTCTCCGGACATGATCACCAGGAGGCGATTCACTACATCGAGATGTCATCGCGGGGCATGGTCGTGTCGATCGCCGGCACGATCTCGAGCCGCTCGCGAGGGCGGCGCCCGTCGTCCTTCAACGTGGTGACACTCACCGATCGCTCGATTGAAGTCGAGACGCGCACGTGGCGCCCGGGCAAGCAGCAGTTCGATCACGAAGCCACACGATGCTTCACGCGTTGAGGCGCCTGTTTGGACGAGGGGCAGTCGACCCTGGGCAGTTGACGCTGCCGTTCGACGCCGCGCTCCAGCGACCGGTACTCCGGCCGCCTCCGATCATCGTCCCGGCGCCGCCGACCGGCACGCGTGAGGCTCCAGTCCGTCCTCCCGGACGCCGGTCGCCGGCTGAGGAGGATACAATCGCGGCCCAGAAGCTGACCGCCCGACACGCGGAATTCAACGCAGAGCGCTTCGCCGGCGCCCTGCGACCCATTCGTATCGAGGTGTCGCGCCGGCTGCGCAGCCGCCTGGGCTACTACCGCGTGGCTACGCCCCGGTACCCGGGACTCATCGTGATCAGTCGCCGCCATCTGCGGCGCCACGGGTGGTCGGCAGTCTTCGACACACTGCTCCACGAGATGGTGCATCAATGGCAGGACGAGAGTGGCCTCAGCGTCGACCACGGCCCTCAGTTCCGCGCCAAGGCCCGAGCGGTGGGTACCCTTCCGAGGGCGAGGAGACCGGTCGGGTAGTTAAACTTCCCCGCATGACAACTGACTTCTTCAACATCGACAGCGTGCTGTCCGAAGAGGAGCGCGCCGTTCGCGACAGCGTGCACCGGTTCGTCGATGAGCGCGTGTTGCCCGTGATCGGCAAGTGCTACGTGGACGGCCGTTTTCCTCGTGAGATCGTGCCGGCGATGGCGGAGCTCGGATTATTTGGCGCCAACCTCCCGGAGGAGTACGGGTGCGCGGGTCTGAGCAACGTCGCCTACGGACTCATCATGCAGGAGCTCGAACGCGGGGACTCGGGCGTGCGCTCGTTCGCATCCGTGCAGGGGTCACTCGTCATGTACCCGATCTTCGCGTTCGGGAGCGACGAGCAGAAGCGACGGTATCTGCCCGGGATGGCGTCGGGCGCGATCGTGGGCTGCTTCGGGCTGACGGAGCCGGATTATGGTTCAAACCCGGCCGGCATGATCACGACGGCCCGCGAGCAACCCGACGGGAGCTTCGTGTTGAACGGCGCGAAGATGTGGATCACGAACGGGTCTACCGCGCACGTGGCGATCGTCTGGGCCAAGACGGGACAGGATGAGCGCTCGATTCGAGGGTTCATCGTCCCGACGGACACGAAGGGCTTCTCTGCCAAGGATCAGAAGGGGAAGCTCTCGCTGCGGGCATCGGACACGAGCGAGCTCGTGTTTCAGGATGTGTGTGTGCCCAAGGGACAGCTGCTTCCAAAATCCGGCGGGCTCAAGAGCCCTCTCATGTGCCTCACGCAGGCCCGTTATGGCATCGCCTGGGGTGCGGTCGGTGCCGCGATGGCCTGCTTCGAGGAAGCCGCGAAGTACTCGAAGACGCGCGTGATGTTCGACCGGCCGATCGGTGGATTCCAGCTTCAGCAGGCGCGCCTCGCGGATATGCTGACGGAGATCGTGAAGGCGCAGCTTGTGGTGTTGCACCTGGGGCGGCTGAAGGATGCCGGGACATTCACGCCGCAGCAGGTCTCGCTGGCCAAGCGCAACAACGTCGACATGGCGACGGACGTCGCTCGCGAAGCACGGCGGCTCCTGGGCGCGAACGGCATTCTCGCCGAGTATGCCTCGATGCGCCACATGGAAAACCTCGAGAGCGTGTACACCTACGAGGGCACCCACGACATCCATACGCTGGTGCTCGGGCAGGCCATCACGGGGCTCAGCGCGTTTGACTGACGGGTGCGGGCCGCGCGTCCGGCACGCCCCCGCTCCGCGATGAATCCGCGCCGGCTCGTGTGGTGGACGATCGGCATCGGCACCGCCGTTCGTCTAGTCATCGCGGCCGTCACCGGGCTGGGTGTGGACGAGTCCTACGCGGTCGCCAGCGCCCGCCAGTTGCACCTCAGCTACTTCGACCATCCGCCGCTCTCGTTCTGGCTGGTGCACCTGGCGACACACCTGTTCCGTTCCGAGGCGCACCTCGTCGTCCGCGGTCCGTTCATCCTGTTGTTCGCAGCGACGACGTGGCTGATGTACCGAGTTACCGCCCACGCGTTTGGCGAGCACGAGGGCTGGCTGGCGGTGCTGTTTCTCAACGTCGCGCCGGTGTTCAGCCTGAGCACCGCGACGTGGGTGCTGCCCGACGGTCCGCTCATGTGCAGCCTGGCCGGTGCCTGCTACTGCCTCGCCCGCGTGGTCCTCGATCCAGCCGGTGAGCGCCGCGCAGGCCGATGGTGGCTTGGCGCTGGCCTCTGTGTCGGCGCGGCTCTCCTGTCCAAGTACCAGGCCGCACTGTTCCTGGTCGGCGTCGCTCTGTTTCTGGTGGTCAGGCCGACCCAGCGCCGGTGGCTGGGGCGGGCCGAGCCGTACGCGGGGCTCGCGGTCGCGCTGGCGCTGTTCACACCGGTGCTCGTATGGAACGCTCAACACGGCTGGGCGTCGTTCGCATTCCAACTCGGACGCCAAGCGACGAGCGTGACTCCGACCGTGTCGCAGCGGCTCGGTGCGCTCGCCCAAACCATCGGTGGACAGGCGCTCTGGGTGCTTCCGTGGCTCTGGGTACCGCTCGTCTGGGTACTCATCACCGCGCTCGTTCGGCGCCCCCACGAAGATCGGCGCTACCTGTTCGCGTGCGTCGCGCTGGTGCCGATCACGGTGTTCACCGTCGTGTCGCTGACCGGACGGCCTGCGCTCCCACATTGGCCTGCGTCCGGGTACTTGTTTTTGTTTCCGCTCCTGGGTGCCGCCATTGCGGCGCGGATCCGAGGGCTTGTCGAGCGCCGCGATCTCGCCGTGCGGGCGGTCCCGCCCGGCATCGAGCGCCGCCGCAAGGGGGATCGCCGGCTCCGGCCGCTACTACTGTGGAGTCTCTGGTCGATCGCCTCGTTTGTGGTGCTCTTGATCATCGGCGCGAGCGCGATGGCGACGGGCTGGCACGCGCGGTACCTCTCGCCTGCGCATTCGAGCGACCGATCCGACGCTGGAGGGAGTCGACTGGCGCGGACTCGCGCGCGGTCTCGACTCCCTTGGCATGTTGAGACGACCACACACCTTCATCGCAGCGACGAGCTGGGTGCAGGCGGGGAAAGTGGCATACGCACTCGGGCCGCAGGTGCCCGTCCTCTGCTTGAGTGTCGATCCCCGGCAGTTCGCGTTTTTGCACGACCAGCGCGCCTTCCTGGGTCAGGACGCTGTCATGGTGGATCGGCTCCCCGCGCGCCATGATCTCTCCGACCGCTACCAGGGGTTCTTCGCGTCGATGACGCCGGTCGGCACGGTCACGATTCGACGCGGAGGCGACCCCGTTTTCGACGTCGGCGTCTACCTCGCGCGTGAGTTCGTGCGTCCGTTCCCCGCGACTGCCATGCCGCGGGGCGCGCTGCCGCCGTTCCCGCGTGATCAGGTGGCCGATTATCTTCCCCCCGACCCGACACAGGACGCACCAATCGTGGAGCGAGCGCGGTGAAGATCGCGGTGTGCATCAAACGTGTGCCCGTCCAGGAAGGCCGCTTCGCGATCGCAGCCAGTGGCACGGCGATCGATGAGACGGGCCTCAAGTACGATGTGAACGACTTCGACCTGTGGGCGGTCGAGGCTGCGCTCCAGCTCAAGGAAAAGGCCGGGCAGGGCGAGGTCGTTGTCGTGTCGTTGGGCGCCGACGCAGTACAGGAGCAGATCCGCAAGGCGTTGAGCATGGGCGCGGATCGCGGTGTACACCTGAAGACGACGCAAACCACTCCGGATTCTCTCGTCATTGCCCGCGCGCTCGCGGACGAGCTGCGGGGCGGCGGCTACGATCTGTTGCTGTTTGGCCGGGTTGCGGTCGACGCAGGCAACGGCGCGACCGGTGCCATGGTCGCCGAATTGCTGAATCTCCCCTGCGTGACCGGCGTCTCGAAGTTGGAGATCGCGGCTGGTCGAGGACGGGCACGACGCGAGCTCGAGGGTGCACAGGAAGTCATGGAGTTTCCACTGCCGGCGGTGTTGACGATTGATGAGGGACTCAACAAGGAACGCCTGCCATCCCTCAAGGGCATCATGGCGGCCAAGAAGAAGCCTCTCGACATCAAAGCCGTCACGCTGACGGAGTCGCGCGTGTCGGTGCGCCGCCTCGCCCTGCCCCCCGAGCGCGCCGCGGGCCGCATCATCGGTGAGGGCGCGGCGGCTGTGCCCGAGCTTATCGGGCTGCTGCAGACCGAAGCCAAGGTATTGTGATGCTGAACGTCCTCGTGCTCGCGGAGACGCGTGAAGGAGCGCTGCGCAAGGTCGCCCTCGAGGCGGTCGCGGCGGCACGGACATTGGTCGATGGGTCGGGCGGCGGCGAAGTGCACGCGGTGTTCGTCGGTGCCCCAGGCATCGAGACTTGTGCGCAAGCCTTGGGAGAGCACGGCGCCGACGTCGTCGTGGTTGTCGAGCATCCGGCCCTCGAGCGGTACAACCCGGAGGCCTGCACGGCGCTCGTCGCGGATCGGCTACGCAGCGGGGGATATCGCGCCGGCGTGTTCGCTTCGAGCGTGCAGGGGCGCGACCTGGCTCCGCGCGTCGCCGGGCGGGTGGGCGTGCCGGTCGTGACCGATGTGACCGCGCTCGCGCTCGAAGGAGACGCGTTGGTGGTGACCCATCCAATCGACACTGGCAAAGTGATTGCCACGCTGGAGGTGCATGCGACGCCGGCGCTCGTGGCGTTGCGCCCCGGCGTGGTCATGCCGGCGCGTTCGCCGAGGGAGGCGCGCATCGAACGGGCACAGCCGGCGGGAGATCCGGCTGCGACACGTGTCGTGACGACGGAGCTGAAGGTTGGCACGACGACCAAACTCGATCTCGGCGAGGCGCCCGTCATTGTGAGCGGCGGTCGCGGCCTCAAGTCTGCTGAGAACTTCCACCTCGTCGAGGAACTGGCCGCGGCGTTCGGCAATGCGGCGGTTGGCGCGACGCGGGCGGTGACAGACGATGGGTGGCGGCCCCACAGCGAACAGATCGGGCAAACCGGGCGACTGGTCAGTCCTGACCTTTACGTTGCAGTCGGGATTTCGGGCGCCGTTCAGCATCTCGCAGGTATGCGGACGTCTAAAACAATCGTCGCGATCAACAAGGACCGCGACGCGCCGATCTTCAAAGTCGCGGACTACGGGATCGTGGGCGACGTGTTCGAGGTCGTGCCAGCGCTCACTGCGGCGGTGCGCGCGGCACGGAAAGCTTCGTGACCATCATTCCCGCGCAATTCCAGCCCGCACTACCGCTGGATCGTATTCTCCTGACCGACGTCCCGAATGCGGAGGCAACCGCAATGGACGTCGTGTTCGTCGGTGCGGGTCCAGCAGGCTTGGCAGGCGCCATAGAGCTGGCACGCCTCGTCCAACGCGACAACGAAGCCGGCGGCCCTCTCGGCGCCTTGCAAATCGCCGTAGTCGAAAAGGCGCCCGCACTCGGGGAGCACTCGCTCTCGGGTGCGATCATCAACCAGCGCGCGATCCGTGAGCTCTTCCCAAACCTTGGCCCTGCGCAGTTCCCATTCCGCTCTCTGGTGAGTGACGAGCGCGTCTATTTCCTAACTCGCAATCGTGCGATTCGCGTTCCGACCCCGCCGACCATGCAGAATCATGGCCACGCCATCGCATCCTTGTCTGAGGTCGTGCGCTGGCTCGGAGAGCAGGCCGAAGCATTGGGCGTCTACATCTTCACGGGTTTCCCCGTTGGTGCGTTGCTGACCACAGGGACGCGTGTCACCGGCGTACGCACGACGCCTGCCGGGTTGACGCGCAGCGGCGAGCCAGGGCCGGCCTACACCCCGGGCACCGACATTGCCGCCCAGGTTGTTGTCCTGGCCGAAGGGACGCGCGGTATGCTGTCACAGGCCTGGGTGAAATGGCAACAGATCACGAGCGCGAACCCGCAGATCTTTGCGCTCGGCGTCAAGGAGATTTGGCGGACGAAGCGCCCGCTAAGTGCCGTGATGCATACGATCGGTTGGCCGCTGCCGGCTGACGTGTTCGGCGGCAGCTTCATTTACCCGCTTGCGCCCGATCTCCTCGCGCTGGGTCTCGTGGTCGGCATGGACTACCGACAGACGACGCTCGACGTGCATGAAATGCTGCAGCACTTCAAACAACACCCAATGATCCGCGGACAGTTGGAAGGCGGCGAGATGATTGAGTGGGGGGCGAAGACGATTCCTGAGGGTGGATACTATGCTGTCCCAGCGCGGCGTTCGGGCGACGGGATAATCCTCGTCGGCGATGCCGCGGGGTACGTCGATGTCTCCTCCCTCAAGGGGATTCATTATGCGATGCAGTCCGGCATTTACGCCGCGCGGGTAATCTTCGACGCTTTGCGACAAGGAGATACCTCAGCTGGAACCCTCGGCGCGTACGACCGGATGGTCGATGCGAGCTACATCATGGAGGACCTTTATCGCCGTCGGAACATGCGTCTGGTTTTCCAGGGCAGCAACCTGTATCGCGGCGGTATGCAAGCCGCGCTGATGACGCTCACGGGCGGCCGGGTGCCCGGCGCCCAGCTCCAGTCACATGCTGATGCAGAGGTGCCGCGCGATCCGGCCCCGGAGCAGCGCTTCGTGCCAGATGGAACGCTGACCTTTAGCAAAGATGATGCGAACTACAAATCCGGGAACAAAACGCGGGACGACATACCGTCGCACCTCATTGTAGGTAGCGAGATCCCGCCAGAGGTGGCAACGCTGTACCAACACATGTGCCCTGCCGGTGTGTACAGGCGAGAAGGTCAGACGTTGCTGGTCAGCCCGGGTAATTGCATCGACTGCAAGGCGACGGACGTCCTCGGACCCCGTTGGACACCTCGCGAGGGGACGAGTGGGCCACGGTATCGTTTGATGTAATCGGATCCCGAGCCTCACCCTTCCACGGCCGGGTGAGCGCCCGTTGTCCCGTATTGCACGGTCACCGTGAGCCGGCTGCCGTCGACACGCGTGGCCACGCGCCGTGAGCACCCTGGGCACCGCGACATGAGCAGGGGAGTCTCGGCGCGCTGTGCGAGCAGTGTGCGACACACGGGGCAGTAGATCGAGGCCGATACGAGCGCCGCTGTCACTGTGCTCGCGACCGGGGGCGGGGTGTGTGCGCCGTTTTCGTCGCCGGCCGGGGCGACGAGTTTGGGCTTGGCACCTTGCCCGACGCGGGCCGCGACGGTTGCAACGAAGAACTCCCGCTCGGCATCGGACATGCTCGCGAGCTGCTGGGCGTTGACGAGCCCGCGCTCGGTGAGGGTCCGCGCCATGCCGGTCGGCAGCGGCGTCACCGCCCAATCGCGCTTCCCGCCCGGGGCCTTCCCTCCGCGACGTCGATCGGCTTCGCCGTCGATCTTGGTGCGGAGCGTTCGTCCAGCGAGCGCGATGACGCCCGCGAGAAACAGGAAGACGATCACGCCGAGGGCGAGCAAGACGCGAGGGTTCATCATGGCGGCAACGCACGTATGTCGGGTGGGGACGCCCGCTCAGAGCGCGAACGCGGCGCTCGTCGTGGTGTCGTCGGAAAGCAGCAGGGCGTGCAGGACCTCGCCCGCATCGGCAACCACACAGTCCTCGGGGACGACGAGTAAGGCGTTGGCGAGTGACATGGACGTCAGGATTGCGGAGCCCTGGCGCCCTGTGAGTCGAGCCCGGGCCACCCCATCCTCACCAATTCGGACAACAGCGCGGAGAAAATGGGTCAGTGGGGCCGCGATCCTCACGGGCTCCTCGAGCACCACGGGGATGGGTCGCCGGAAGAGACGGGTGTGCCCCATCATTCGACGGATGACCGGTCGAACGAAGAGCTCGAAGGTGACGAGCGCGGACACGGGGTTCCCTGGAAGGCCGATCCACGGCATGCGCCCGAGCCACCCAAAGCCGAGTGGAGCTCCGGGACGCATGCGCACCCTCCAGAACTTCATGTCGGCGCCGAGCGCGGCGATGACCTGGCGCGTATAGTCGAATTCCCCGACCGATACGCCCGCAGTCGTGACGAGTAGATCGCATCCGGCGCTGCGCCCCAGGATGTCCTGCAGCGCTGCAGGTGCATCGGGCGCGACGCCGAGATTCACCGGGTCGGCGCCAGCCATACGGACGGCGGCGTGCAGCGAGTAGTTGTTGGATGAGACGCTGCGGTGGCCCGTGGCGGCCTCGCTGAAGTGATCGAGATCGACCAACTCGTCGCCCGAACCGACGATCGCCACGCGCGGCTTGCGGTGCACGTCCACGACGGAGGCCCCGATGGAGGCCAAGATCCCGATCTGTGCGGCGCCGATAACCGCTCCAGGCGAGAACAGTGTATCGCCCTCGTGGAAATCCTCGCCTCGGGGTCGCACGTTGCGCTGGGCGTCGCGTGCGTCGGCGATCGCGACCCGCTCGATACCGCCATCGGTATCCTCGACGCGGATGACCGAGTCCGCGCCCTCGGGCATCGGCGCGCCTGTCATGATCCGCGTCGCAGTGGCAGGGCCTACGGGAACCGTCGGAAACCGGCCTGCAGCAACGGTCTCGAGCACGTGCAACACGACCGGCGACTCACCAGACGCTGTGGCCACATCCTCCGCGCGCACTGCGTAGCCGTCCATTGCCGCGTTGTCCCAGGCGGGCAGCGTGAGGGGCGCGGCGACCGTCGTGGCGAGCACCCGACCGAGCGTGTCGAGAAGGGCGACCCGCTCGACGGCGCATGGACGGATGTCCGCGAGGACCGAGGCGACGGCTTCGGGGACGGACAGCACGTCAGCGCCGATTGAGTGACATCGAGGCGAGTCGGACCGCAATGGCGTCCTGAACCTGTTCGACCTCCTGCACGGGCACCGTCCAGTTGTTGCAGAGGAAACTGAAGATGAGCCTGCCGCCGTCTGTCGTCGTCACGTAGCCCGACAGAGATCGGGCGCGGTCGACGAAACCAGTTTTCGCGTGCACGTTCCCCGCCGCGGCCGTGCCGCGCATCCGGTCGGAGATCGTTCCGTCGACGCCGGCGATGGGGAGGGCATCGTACAGCACATGGAACGCGGTGTCGTGCTGCATCGTGGCGAGAACGCGCACGAGCGTGGCCGGCGCCAGGTAGTCGTGGCGCGACAGTCCGCTCCCGTCCCGAATCACGAACTCATCCGGCGCCGCGCCCCAGGCCGTCAATTGGGATTCGACGACGCGCCGCCCGCTATCGGCCGATCCGACGCCGGTTCGTTCCAGGCCCAATGTCTTGAGAAGAATCTCCGCGATCTGGTTCTGGGAAGGCTTGAGCAACGCGGGCAGGATGTCACGCAGCGGCGGTGACACGAGCGTAAACACCGTGTCGCCCTCCGCCGACCGCGGGGGCGCGACGACGCCCAGCCGCGCAGCGTGCGCTGACGGTTCGTCCTGGGGCGGCAACACTGGCGCTGCGCGCAGACGGATCCCCCGCTGCCGAAGCGCGCTCGCAACGGCGTACAGGTAGGCGGTGGCTTGGTCGGGGTAGGTGACGAGCAGCGTATTCGTGTCGCTCGGGGCGACCGTGCCGTCGATCGTGAGCGCACCACGCGCCGGATCGTACGCCGCTGTGAGCTCAGCGGTCGGCGTCGCCCCACCGGGCGCTGCGGACATCACGCGGGAGTTTACGCGGGGATAGTCGGCAATCGGCGCGGTCGTGATTCGAGCGGGCGATCCGGGATGGCGTGATCCCCGAATCGCGATCGTGGTAAAACCTTCATTGAAGAACAGTTCGTCGACGCCCGCTGCGTAGGGCTGCGTCAAATCGTCCCAATCCCAGCCAAACCCCACGTCCGCATCGGGGAACGCATCGCCGCCGCTGACGATGTGACCCGTGATGCGACGAATGCCGTGCGCTGCCAGCGAGTCCGCGGCAGCGCGTAGCGGCATCATGGCGTCGTGCATCATGTGGTCGCTGACGGTCGGATCTCCGCGGCCAATTACCACCAGGTCGCCGACCAATGTGCCGTCATGTATCCGACCGCGCGCGACGAACGCTGTCCGGAAACGGAAGTCAGGGCCAAGCTGGGTCAACGCCACGGAGCTCGTGATCACCTTCATGTTGGAGGCGGGGAGGAACAGTCGATGCGCGTTGCGCGCGTAGAGGGTGTCTCCGCTGGCCGGATCGACGATCAACACACCCCAGAAGGCGTTGTGGAAGCGCGGATCATCGAGCAGGGAATCGATGCTCTGCCTGAGCTCCGCCACCGCGATGCGGCGAGGTGGCGCCATCGCGGCTGTTTCCGGTGCGGCTACGACAACGGTGGGCGTCGGCGTCGGGGGCGTCGCTGGTCGCGGCGTCGCAGGCGCGCACGCGATGGCCGCCACCACGCCCTCGACGACCGCACCGGCGACGGCGGCGTGCCAACCCGGGCGGCGTGACCGTCGGAGACGCCCGGGCCAGAGCGAAGAGAACACGACAGACTTCATGACGACTCCGTTGGGTGCCATTGGTCGGCTCGCATCAAATCATCCGGTGTATTGACACTGAGAAAAGTGCGCGTTGGGTCGCCGAATCGGGCGACGACCCGTGCATCGAGGTGCGCCACGCGGACATCCTCGTAGAACGCGATCGCCCGCCGGTCCCCGGCGTCGAGTCGACGCTCGATGGCAGTCAGGCATGCCGGCGTATAGTACGCGCAGAGCGGCTCCAGTCCATGCGCGGCGTCGCCACGAGGGACCGCGACATCGAATCCCTGCTCGCCGAGCGCGCGCAGCGCTGTAAGCAGCCCTGCTGGCACGAACGGCATGTCCCACGCGACGACGAGCACTGGCGACCCGACGCGCTCGATCGCCGCATGGATGCCGCCCAGGGCGCCCTCACCCGGCCGCGGGTCGGTCGCGACCCGCACTCCGGGGAGCCAGCTCGCCGCACCGGGATCGTTGGCCACCAACAGCAAATCGTCCGTTGCCTCACGCAGCGCGGCAGCGACGCGATCGATGATCCGCACGCCATCGACCCGCTCGAGTCCTTTCGGCCGGCCAGCGAACCGCGTCGCCAGCCCACCCGCCAGCACGACCCCCGTGCACCGCATGTCAGGCGTGGTCTCCTTTCTCCCCTCTCCCTTCTCCTCTCTACGGTCGCGCAGCGACCGTCGCCCAGAGGCGATCGTCTTCGGCCACGCGCACCTCGCTCACGTGCACGCCCTCGGTCTCCCTGCCGAGCGCGCGCTGCACGCGCTCGAGAATCCAGCGTGCCAGATTCTCGCTGGTCGGGATCTCACGGCCGTCCGCGAACTCCGGTACGTCCAGATTGAGATTTCGATGGTCGAGCGGCCGTTGGATTTCGTCGGCAAGCACGCGATCGAACCGGACGAGGTCGATGACCATGCCGGTGACTTCGTTGATCTGCCCGACGACGGTCACGTCGCAGACATACGTATGGCCGTGGTAGTGAGGTCGCGCGCACAGCCCGAATACCGCCTCGTTCCGCGCCGCGTCCCATTCGGGCCAATGATACCGGTGAGCGGCAGCAAACACGATCCGTCGAGTGAGCGACGCCGTGAGTGCGGTCACGTGAGCGCGGTCAGTGGAAGAGCTGGTACGACATGCCGAACGTCAGGAGTCCGTTGCTGCGCCACCCGGACAAGTGCCGTCCGGTCGCAATTACCTGCGTGCCGTCGATCGCCGTCGTGTGATACGTCGCCGGGTAGTGGTACGGCCAGAGGTAGCCGTTCATGTCGAGGTGGGCACTGAAGCGCCCAGGTGGGACCCAGCGGAACCCGCCACCATACGTCGCCGCGAAGGTCGTGCCGAATCGGTAACCGCCTACATCGCGGGTTGCTCCCAGATCCGAGACGGCGGCAGGCCCGGCCCCAAAGTACGGCATGAGATTGTGCCACGAGCGGTCGCCCGTAAAGTTGAGCCCCAGATTGAGGTCGAACATCGTCAATCCGTCGTCCCGAGTGCCGACCGTTCGGAGCGCCTCTGGCGAACTTGGGTCGATCACCGAGCGCTGGGAAAAGGCGTGTGTGAGGCGAGTGTAGAAGATCGCGGGACCGCCCAAGTGGACCAGCTCACGCAATCCGACGACCGGCGCATCTTGAGGCTGCACACCCGCCAGGTCCTTGCTGGTGAAGAGGTACCCGGTGAAGATCGACAGCTCACTCGGGCTCTCGACATCGCGATAGGGGCTGTCTTCAGGCGTGTAGCCTGTAATGTTCTGGGCGGCGGTCGGGCGTGGCGCCAGGAATGCAAGCAATCCCGCCAGAACGAACACTCCCGCAACGGGAGAAAAGGCCCATCGTGTTTGGAATCGAGAAATCACAGTCGAGTAAAGGAAGAAGACTGACGCGCACCACGCTCGTAGGCGACAGCCGCGTCGCCTCGTGCGCGCCGCCCGCGGTTAGTACCAGCCGGTGCGACCAGAGGTCCGTCCGATGACACCTGTGTCAACGGGGGGACGTCTCTGTTTCCCATCCAGGCGTCTGGCAGTCCCACGCCAGAGGCCGGGGCCGAGGGTCCGGCGCGTACCTGACGCGCGCACGCAAGCAGTCGTGCGCGCGCGTCCCGAGCGCGGCGGTCGTGTCTTCGCGCTCGGCCCGGGCGTCCCCGCCGTTGAGGACGACAGGGACTACCGGGCCATGTACGGACCGGACCATCTTTGCAAATGTACCGGGCGGTTGACTCCCCAACCAGCGATGCGAGCCGTCTTTCTCATTCTGTCGATCAGCGCGGTCCTTGCTGCGGGTCGCTCGACACCCGTCCAAGCGCAAGCGACCAGCCATCCTGGCAAGAGTACCGCAAAGGCTAGTTCGGCGACGCAAACGCACCACCCGACCGCGGTCGGGAAGGCCGCGTCGAGCCACACGGTGACCCACAGCACGCCGGCCAAGGCCACCGCCGCCGCCGACGAGATGACGCCCGCCAACAGCGCCGACCTGGCGTCCCTCACGGGAACCTCGCTGCGCGATGCCCCTGACGGCCGCGCATTTGCGACCCTCTCGCCCGGGGTGACCCTCGAGCCGGTTGCGCGCGATCGAGGATGGGTCCGGGTGCGCGCGGAAGGATGGGTCAAGGAAAGCGAAGTTGGGCCGCTCGATTCGAATCGAGTCGTCTTGTCGGCTGCGGACCTTCGAGCCGATCCGGAGGGCTCTCGTGGGAAACACGTGCGCTGGGAGGTCCAGGTACTCGCGATGGCGACGGCCGATCCGCTCCGCAAGGGACTCAATCCCGACGAACCCTACCTGCTCGCCCGAGGGCCGGGGTCCGAGAGTGCACTCCTCTATGTCGCCATTCCGACCGACCTGGTTGCGGCCGCGCACAGCTTGGCCTCGCTGGCGCCTGTCCCCGTCACGCTGGCCGCGACCGTTCGACTCGGGCGGAGTGAGCCCGTCGGGGTGCCGATCCTCGAGGCACAGAGCCTGACCCGGCGGTGACGGAGCTCGCCGGCACGTCAGGAGTGGGGGCGCCGCCGCCCGATCGCGTCGTTCCACGGCATCCGCCGGGCGCGCCGGAGGACGCCGCTGCGCCGGAAAGGAAGCTCCCGGGTCCGCCCCCGTCGAGCGGTCTGGGCACGCGGCCGCGTCCAGCCAGTCGGCCGCCCCGCCCGACCGGGACGCCCATGTTGAGCCCATGGGCCTTTATCAAGGCCTATCCCTGGGTCTTCGTGGGCTTGGCTGTCGCCATCGGTGCACTGGCTGGCGGTGACGCGTGGCTCGTGTACAAGCGCCAGCAATACGAGCGCGAGGTGGAGCGACTGCGACAGGCGATGTCCGCTGTCGAGCGCCGTCGAGCCGACTACGCCTTTGCGGCCAACAAGAATCACTTTCGCATCATGATTCAACTCATCCGGCTACAAGCCGAAGGCGACCAGGCATTGCATCTCTCGGTGGCGCTCGATCGCGGCGAGATGTACCTCGAGCGTGAGGGGATTCGGCTGCGATCGATGCCACTCCGTGTTGGGGCGGACACCGTCGTCGGTCAGGGTCCGAATGCCGTGCACGTTGCTGCGCCGCGAGGACAGCGCACGATCGCGTCGGTCGGAGCGTGGTCGATCACGCTCGATGGCGGCACGGCGATCTATGCCGACTCCGGGATCGATGTGCTGAGCGGGGGTGCCGGCGTGACGCCCGGCAACGTGCGCATTCCGGCGACCGATCTCCAGGCGATCCTGCCCAATGTCAAGGCGGGCATGAGCGTGTACTTCTACTAGTAGCGCGACGCGCATGTCAGTGATCCGTACGCTGCGTCAGGGCGGCCCATTCCTCTGGATGCTGCTGCTCGTGCTAACTGGCGTTGCCGCCGGAAGTGGCGTCGTCCTCAATGGCACGCTTCGCCAGCGGTTTCTTCGCGATGTCACTCGCATGGCGTTCAACGGCAATCTCGAGTTGCTCGACAACGTCAAACGCGAGATCGGGGCTGCGCGCGACACCCTCAATCAACGACTCGCGGCGAGTGACAGTGCGCCGCCTGGCGACCGCCCGTACATCGTCGTCAGCATCAGCGACAAGCGCCTGTGGTATCGCCAAGGCGATCGGACGCTGTTTACGACCCGTGTAGCGACGGGCACCGGAAAGGAACTCGTAAAAGAAGGACCGAACGGTGGCGTACACTGGAAATTCGACACGCCACGGGGTCGCCTCGTCGTCGAAGCCAAGGAAACGGATCCAATTTGGGTCCCTCCAGACTGGCACTACGTCGAGATGGCGAGCAAGAAGCACCTCGCGGTCGTCAAGTTGACGCGAGGTCAGTCGATTCCGATCGGCGGAGGGGCTGTTGTCACGGTTGACGGGACAGACGTCGTGACCCGCTATCCTGACGGACGCAAGGTGCCCTTCGAGACTCACGAAGGACAGGAAATCGTCGCCAACAATGCGATCGTCATCCCGCCCTACGGGACCAACCAGCGCAAGTACGACGGAACCCTGGGCGTCAATCGCCTGTACCTTGGGGACGGATACGGCATCCATGGGACCGACGAGCCGCTCTCGATCGGTACTGCGGCGAGCCACGGCTGTGTACGTCTCCGAAACGAGGATATCGAGACCTTGTTCCGCATCGTGCCGATCGGTACGGTCGTATACATCTACTGAGTGAGTGACAGTCGCGAATGAGCGCCCCTCGATGAGCGGTCCCGTGTGATCCTCCACTCGCTGCTGCTGGTCGCCCAGGTCGCCACGCCGGTGTTCGGCGCGCCTGCCGTTGCGCGCCCGGCCACTCCGCGCGCGCCGGCCACCGTCGCTGCCGACACCGGACACCTGGCGTTGAATGATTCGGCGCGCGCAGGATCCGATCTCGCGGTGGAGGCCGACACGGGCGCCGTGCTCGTGCCTCGGGATTCACTCCTCGGGCTGAGCGGAAAGCTGCGCGCCCGCTTCGTGCTCGCGACGGAACACTCGCTCGTGCTCCCGATCCTTCGGCACTTCTTCGGTGACACGGCCGGGTCGCAGCCGGGAGTCTATTCCCTGCGGGACAGCCTGCTCGACGGCCACGCGTTCTCGCTCATTACACTCCTTCCCTTCAGCAGCAAGGCCAAGGGGCGACTTGGGGTGTACCGGGTCGGGTGGTGGCCGGCTGAGCGGCACCGCCGCCGGTCGACAGCCTACGAGAACCCCACCGGCTTTATTCGGGTGACCCCCGACAACCAGGACACGCCAGTCTCGGAGCATTTCCGGCTGCGCGATTTTCTGACGCACGACCAACAGGACGTGTGGCCGAAGTACATCGTTCTCCGCGAAGCCCTCGTGGATAAGCTCGAGCTCATCATCGACGATCTGGCCGCGCACGGCCATCCGGACGCCCACCTCGTCATCATGTCGGGATTTCGCACACCCGCGTACAACGCCACGGGCGTGGGGGGCCACGGCGGTCGTGCGCGCGACAGTCGCCATCAGTTCGGCGACGCGGCCGACATCTATGTCGACAACGACGGCCACGGGGTCATGGATGATCTCAACGGCGACGGGCGCATCGACTCCCGTGATGCCCGGGTCTTGCTGGCTTCAGTCGATCGAGTCGAGGCGGCCCACCCGGAGCTCATCGGTGGCGCTGGCGTCTATCGGGGCACGAAGGCGCACGGCCCGTTCCTCCATGTCGATGTTCGCGGCCAGGCGGTTCGATGGTCGGTCGAGGAGCCGAAGCGCCGGAGGCCACGGACCTCGAAGAAGCAACCCACACGTGGCCACGGCCAGGGCGGGACTCAATGAATCCACTGCTGCGCGACCGGGTCGTCCGGTCGCTCGAGACGATGTCGGACGAGCGCGCATATGAGGTGCTCGATTACATCGAGTTCCTGGAGTCGAAGTACGCGCAGCGACCGGCGCTGGCGTCTGCCTTTCAGCGCTTCGCTGAGGGCGTCGAGGATACGCTCCGGGCGGGTCGGGTGCCGGCCACCGCGGTCGCCGAGACGATGACGTTCCTGAACAAGGCAGTCGGTGTGCTGAGTGGCGTCGCCGCGGCTGGCAAGTCGGTCGCCACCGACATCGTGCAGGCTGCAACGAAGCCTGCGCCCTCCGGTCCGGCGTCGGGGTCCGAGGGAAAACCGCCCCTGCCGCCCTCCCTGCCGCCGCAGGAATAATGGCCGGCGCTGCCTAGGCGCCGTTGCTTCGTCTCTCGGCCGACCGTTAGGTTTGACCATGCCGAGCAGATCTCGACAAGGGAATCGAGGGCGCACCACAGGCGGTCGGGAGAATGGGTCGCGCGGTCGCGCGGCCACTCCGACTGCGGGTAGCGCCTCGCGCGACGGGACGCGGGGGAACGGTGCCGGCCGGAAGCGAGGCGCGTCGCCATCGCGATCGGCCAGGCCAGTCGATGCCGCACCGGCGCGGCCCACGGCCATGCGAGTTGAGCTCGCGTTGACCTTCGATGACGTCCTGCTGGTCCCGCGGCATTCGCTGGTGCATCCGCGTGACGTCGACACGACCTCGCGCTTTACGCGGGCTATCAGTCTGGGCGTACCGCTCGTCGCGGCGGCAATGGATACCGTCACTGAGTCCGCGATGGCCATCGCAATGGCGCGCGCGGGCGGCATCGGCGTGCTGCACAAGAACATGTCGATCGACCGACAGGCCGCGGAGGTCGATCGGGTCAAGCGCTCTGAAAGCGGCATGATTCTCAACCCGATCACGCTCTCGGCTGACGCGACGCTGCGCGAAGCGGTCGCGCTCATGGGCCGATTCAAGATCTCGGGCGTGCCCATCGTGGATCGTGACGGCAAGTTGATCGGCATACTCACGAACCGCGATCTGCAATTCGAGCGTAATCTCGATCGTCCCGTCCGCGAGGCGATGACAAGTAGCGGTCTCATCACCGCGCCCGCTGGAACGACCCTGGAAGAGGCGGAACGCATCCTGGGCAAGCACCGCATTGAGAAGTTGCCGGTCGTCGACGCCGATGGCACGCTGCGCGGGTTGATCACCGTCAAGGACATCCACAAGCGGCGACAGCATCCGAACGCCAACAAGGATCAACATGGTCGGCTGCGCGTGGCCGCCGCGATCGGGGCGGCCGGCGACTACCGGGAACGGGCCCGGGCGCTCATTGCGGCCGGCGTAGATGTCCTCGTGGTCGATACCGCGCATGGGCACAGTGAGGCCGTGTTGAAGGCGACTGGCGAGGTCCGCCAGCTGTTCCCGGATGTGCAGTTGGTCGCCGGCAACATCGCGACGCGGGAGGGCGCGGCGGCCCTCGTGGAACGCGGGGTGGACGCAGTGAAGGTCGGCGTGGGGCCAGGCTCGATTTGCACGACGCGTGTCGTGACAGGCGTCGGCGTGCCTCAGTTGACCGCGGTCATGGACGCGGTAGAGGGGGCCGGGGATATCCCCGTGATTGCCGATGGCGGTGTGAAATACTCGGGTGATATCGTCAAGGCGCTCGCCGCCGGCGCCTCGAGCGTGATGATGGGGTCCATGCTCGCGGGTACGGAGGAAAGCCCGGGCGAATCCCTCCTGCTGGAGGGACGACGGTTCAAGATGATCCGTGGGATGGGCAGCTTGTCTGCCATGCAAGACGGCAGTGCCGACCGCTACTTCCAGGATGGCGAGATGTCGGCGAAGAAGTTCGTCCCCGAGGGCATAGAGGGCCGTGTCCCCTATAAGGGGCCGGTCGCCGACGTCTTGTTCCAGATGGTGGGTGGGCTCCGCAGCGGGATGGGGTACGTGGGCACTGCGTCGATTGAAGCGCTTCGGACGGAGAGTCGATTCGTGCGTATCACGTCCGCTGGCTTGCGGGAGTCGCACCCGCACGACGTCGCGATCACCCGAGAAGCGCCGAACTATTCCGCTTGACAGCAGCAACGCGCGCGGGGCACATTCGGCCCGCGCTAGGAGTGCGCCGAGACCGCCGCGGGCGGCCGGGTGTGCCGATCGGTTCCCGCGCAGCTTGATCATCAACACCAGATCCCTCTAATCGGAGGCCTTCACGTGGGATTAGGGACCACGAAGAGCATCGCCTCGTTGCAGGCGGAAGCCAGCGCGGGTGAAGGCGCCGGCGGGCTCCGCCGCGTACTGACGGCGACAAATCTCACCACGTTCGGAATCGGCGCGATCATCGGCGCGGGCATTTTCGTCCTGACGGGCACGGTGGCAGCGACGAACTCCGGCCCGGCCGTGGCGCTGTCGTTCGTGCTCGCCGGACTTGGCTGCCTGTTCGCAGGACTCTGCTACGCGGAGTTCGCGGCCATGATCCCGATTGCGGGGAGCGCATACACGTATGCGTATGCAACGCTCGGCGAGTTCATTGCCTGGCTCGTCGGTTGGAACCTCGTGCTCGAGTACATGTTTGGCGCGTCTACGGTTGCCGTCGGCTGGTCGGGGCACTTCGTCAACTTCCTGCAGGGAGCGGGCATCCCCATCTCCGCCGGCTGGTCGCAGGCGCCGCTCACCTGGAATGCGTCGCTGAACCACATCGAGCGCGTGCCCGGCGGTGTCATCAACCTGCCCGCCGTGATGTTGGTGGCCGCGCTCACGGCGTTGCTGGTGATCGGCATTAAGGAGTCGGCTCGGTTCAACAACATCGTCGTGTTCATCAAGGTCGGCATCGTGGTGCTCGTGATTGCCGTTGGCTTTGCCTTCGTGAATCAGGCGAACTGGCATCCCTTCATCCCGGCGAACACCGGCCACTTCGGCGAATTCGGGTGGAGCGGCATCGCGCGTGGGGCAGGCCTGGTCTTCTTCGCCTATATCGGATTCGACGCCGTGTCCACGGCGGCGCAGGAGGCCAAGAACCCGCAACGCGATCTACCAATCGGGATGCTGGGATCGCTCGCGATCTGTACGGTGCTCTACATCCTCATGGCTCTCGTGATGACGGGCCTCGTTTCGTATACACAACTCAACGTGCCCGCGCCGGTCGTCGTGGCGTTGGGTGCGGTCCCGTCCTTGACGTGGCTTCGGCTGTTGACCGATATCGGCGTGGTCGTTGGTCTGGCGTCGACAGTGCTGGTCATGCTCATGGGACAGACCCGTGTGGCATTCTCAATGTCCCGCGACGGGTTGCTTCCCCCCGCGTTTGGGCGCGTGCATCCGAAGTTCGGCACGCCGTACGTGGTCACGATCGTCGTCGGAATCATTGGCTGCGCGTTGGCCGCGTTCTTCCCGGTGGGGCTGCTCGCAGAGCTCGTCAACATCGGGACGCTGCTCGCGTTCGTCATCGTGAGCGCTGGCGTGTGGGTCCTGCGTGTGAGGAGCCCCAATCTGGCCCGGCCGTTCCGGACTCCGTTCGTCCCGGTCGTACCGATCCTTGGGATGGTGTTCTGCCTGGGGCTCATGTTCACCTTGCCGAGCCAGACATGGATTCGGCTGGCCATCTGGACAGTCATCGGACTCGCGGTCTACTTCGGGTACGGGCGCCAGCATTCGCGTGCAGGCTCCATGGCGACTGCCGCCGCGCCGGTCGCTGCGGATTGACCACCGGGCTAGCCTCGGCCCTGTGTTAGATTGAGGCGGCGCCCGCGGAACCCCGCGGGCGCCGCTCGCATTTTCGCCTGACTCATGCCCGCGCATCCCTCTCCCAGCACGGCCGACCTCCTGGCCGTCCCGTCACGGCGCCTCGGACCCATTTGCTCGCTGCTCGAGGTGCTGACCAGCGGCCGGTCCGTCGCGCTCTCGACGCACATCAACGCCGACGGCGACGGCTGCGGTTCGGAAGCTGCCCTGGCACGCCTCCTGGCGCAGGCGGGTCTGCGCCCCCGCATCGTGAATCCGACGCCCTGGCCCACTTCGTTCGATTTCCTGCTCGACAAGGACATCGACGATGCCACGGCGCGTGGGCCTGGGGCCCTCGCCGATCTGGATGTCCTGACCGTTGTCGACATCGGCGATGTGCGACGGCTCGGCACGTTGACGGACACGGTGCGTGGCATGACGGTGCCGAAACTCGTGATCGACCATCACGTGCCAGGTGACGAACCCCCGGGGCCGATCATTTTGTCGGACACGACGGCATGCGCGACGGGTGAGTTGATTTTCGATATGGCCCTCACCGCGCGTTGGCCTATCTCGCACGCGACGGCGACGGCGCTCTACACGGCGCTCCTGAGCGACACGGGCGGCTTCCGCTTCAGCAATACGTCACCCCGGTGCCATGCCATCGCGGGGTACCTCCTGTCGCTCGGCATCGACCCCGAGGACATGTACCGTCGCGTCTACGCGTCAATGCCGCTGGGACGCCTGCAACTGCTCCGCGAGGCGCTCGAGACGCTCGAGGTCGATCCGCAGTATGCGATCGCCTGGATCTCCGTCTCAGCCGGCGCGGTCGAGCGGTATGGTCTCAAGTCGGAAGACCTCGATGGTATCGTCGAGCACCCCAGGTCGATCGCGGGAACGCGCATGGCCATCTTCTTCCGCGACCTCGGCCACGGAAAGGTCAAGATTTCTTTCCGCAGCACAGGCGATGTCGACGTGAACAAATTCGCGCGGCAGTTCGGGGGTGGCGGCCACGCCAAAGCGGCCGGCGCGCTGATCGCTGGTGCGCTCCCCGAGGTGCGGAAGGACGTTATTACCGCAGCTCGTGAGTTCGTGGGCCCTGCACCAGCTGGCGGGAGGCCCGTCGATCCGTCGTCCATTTCCAACGACGGGGCGTTGGCGCTCTGAGTGCACGCCCCTAGCTTTCAAAATCCATGAGTCCGGGCAAGAGGGCCGCTGTCGAGGAACGCATTCGCGGAGCGATTTCGCGGCTGCGGCCGCTGCTGCGGTTGAGCGATCCTCCCACAATCGATCTGGTGTCGTTCGATCCACGCAGCGGGCTCGCGATTCTGCGGCTCAGTGGCGGCTGTCCGGACTGCGAGATGCCCGTAGGCGCGCTGATGCAGGGCATCGCCGCGCACCTAAAGTTACGAGTCCCCGAGATCCGAGAAGTGAGAGCCGAGTCGACCGACGACAGTGAAGCTGTCGGGCACGGCCACCCGTGAGGGGCGATGGCTGACGCGCCGATTAGCCCGCGTCGCCCGTTGCCGGTGATGGATCAGAAGCCGGCTGCCGCCCCACGGCCATCTGCGCCCACGCCCGTGGCGTACCCGCACCTTGGCCATGTGATCGCCGTATCCAGCGGGAAGGGCGGCGTCGGGAAGTCCACTGTGGCCGTGAACCTCGCGGTGGCGCTCGCTGCGAACGGCGCGCGCGTTGGTCTCATGGACGCGGACATCTATGGGCCAAACGTTCCGCGTATGCTCGGTGTGCACCACGCGCCTGAAGTGGACGAGAAGCGGAAGAAAATGGTTCCGCTGCAAGCGCACGGGCTCAAGCTCATGAGCCTCGGGCTGCTGATCGACAAGGACCAACCCGCGATCTGGCGCGGACCCATCGTGATGAAGATCATCGGCCAGTTCCTGGCGGATGTATTGTGGGGTGAGCTCGATTACTTGATCGTCGACATGCCGCCGGGCACCGGCGACGCGCAGCTCTCACTCGTGCAGTCCACGTTCGTACACGGGGCGATCATCGTGACCACCCCTCAAGAGGTCGCCGTCGGCGACGCTCTCCGTGGGGTGCGCATGTTCCAGCGCGTCAACGTCCCGGTGCTGGGCATCGTCGAGAACATGAGCTATCTCGAGTGCCAACACTGCGGCAAACCATCGCCCATCTTCGGGTCCGGCGGGGGCGAGCGCCTGGCGCGCGAGCTCGGTCTGCCGCTGCTCGCACGGGTACCGCTCGATCCTCGGATCGTCACCGGCAGCGATATGGGCCAGCCCATCGTTCTCGCAGAACCCACGGCGTCGGCAGCCAAAGCGTTCGCCATGCTCGCTCAACGCGTCGCCGACGCGTCCGTCGGCTCCCCGTCGACTGCATGAGATCGACGGCATCACGGGATCGGGTCCTTACCACGCGGCCGCCGGACGATGCTCCGGCGGCCGCGCTGCCGATGGACCCGTTTGATGGCACGGTCGCGATCGCGGTCACCGGCGAGTACGCGGTCTCGGGCGTCGTCCACGATCCGCTCTCACGCGTGATTTGGCGGGTAGGTGCGCCAGCGGTCGCGTCAAATCTTCTGATGATCGTGTTCGCGTCCGCTGATGCCTTCTGGGTCGGCACGCGCCTCGGTTCCGCCGCACTCGCCGCGGTCGCGACGTCGCTCTTCTGGATCTGGCTATTCATCTCGGTCGCCGAGATGGTGAGCGTGGGATTGACAGCCGTCGCATCACGGCGTCACGGCGAGCGGCGACGTGAGGAAGCAGCACACGTCGTGGGCGATGCGCTGATCGTCGCGCTGCTCGTTGGAAGCGCGATCGCGCTCGGAGGCACGTTGTTGCTGCCCCAGCTGCTCAACGCGATGCACATTCCACCGGCGGTGTCGACGTTGAGCACCGCGTATCTCGGCACGTATCTCCTTGGCATGCCGCTGATCTTCGTGTACTTCGCGGTCGATGCGGCGTTCCGAGCGTCCGGTGACACCCGCACACCGCTCGTGTTGCTGGCAGCGTCGGTGGCCGTGACCCTGGCCCTGGACCCTGCGCTCATCCTCGGAAAGGCGGGACTGCCCCGTCTCGGCATCACCGGCGCCGCTGTCGCCACGATCGCGACGCGAGGCGGCGCGAGCATCTTGGGCGTCTGGCTGCTCGCCCGCAGGGATATGGTCCGGTTCGGACGTCCGCGTCTCACGGCGGTGCTTCCCATCATGCGTGTCGGGATGCCGACCGCCGTCACTGGCGTGCTGTTCAGCGTGGTCTACGTTGCCGTAACACGCACAGTCACGCGATTCGGTACCCCTGCGCTGGCGGCTATGGGGCTTGGCTTCAGGATCGAGAGCTGGTTCTACATGGTCGGCGCGGGATTCGGTGCAGCGGCGGCAGCCATTGTGGGGCAAAATCTCGGGGCTCGTCAGGTCGCCAGAGCCTCGCGCGCCGGATGGCTTACGCTGGCGTACGCCAGCGCACCGGCGGTCGTCGCCGTCGCGATCGAGCTGCTCATTCCGCGCCAGATGGCTAGTGTGTTCACCGGCGACATTGCGGTCATTACGGAAACGGCGCACTACCTGCGTATCGCAGCGGTCGCGCAGCTCTTTACCGCGAGTGAGCTCGTGCTCGAGGGTGCGCTGGGCGGCGCCGGCTACACGGTGGCGCCAATGATCACGTCCACGTCGATCAGTGCGTCTCGGATTCCCTTGGCGCAGTGGGCGTCCCGCTGGGGGACCACGGGCATCTGGGCCGTGATCGCCACGACAGCTGCGGGGCGGGGAGTCGGGATGATGGCGTTGTGGCGCGCGGGCCGGTGGAAGACGCGAAACGTGTAGAATACGTCATGCCGACGACACGGCCGCTCGTGACTTTGCTCACCGACTTCGGCACTGCGGACGGCTACGTCGGCGAGCTCAAGGGCGTGATCACGTCAGGGGCGCCCGAGGCCGAAATTCTCGACATCGCACACGATCTGCCGCCGCAAGACGTCGATGGGGCTCGACTGGCTGTCGCACGCTACTGGCGCCGCTTCCCGGAGGGGACCGTGCATCTCGTCGTCATCGACCCGGGCGTCGGCACGTCGCGCGCTGCAATCGCCGTCGCGAGTACCGATCGATTCCTCGTGGGTCCCGACAACGGCGTCCTGTCCCCTGCGTTGCTCTGCCCGGGGGCCCGTGCCGTCACGCTCAGAGTGCCGCCCCACGCGTCGCCCACGTTTCACGGGCGGGACGTATTCGCGCCGGCCGCGATCGCACTGCTTCGAGGGACACCGCTCGTGCAGGTGGGTGACGCGCATCCAGCCCCCGTGATCCGGCGCACGCCCGAGCCCCGTCGCAGGAGCGACGGCGCGCTGGAGGGCGAGATCATCGCGGTCGATCGATTCGGAAACGCGGTCACGAACTGCGTCGCGCTCCACGACGGCAGCATCGAGGTCGTCGGCTTGGTGTTACCCCTCGTCCGCACCTACGGTGACGTCGCGCCAGGCGTCGTCGCCGCGTTGGTCGGGTCTAGCGGGTTGGTCGAGATCGCCGAGCGGAACGGGAATGCGGCCCGGCGTTTGGGTCTGAGGCCTGGGGTGCGGGTGTTGATGAGGAAGGCCTGAGAAGCCGGGACTCCGGATTCGAATCCCAGAATCTTCGCCTTTCCTCTACTCCGCGGTCTTCCGATCAACCTCCACCGAGCCCAGCGCCGCCTTCGACCGAATGTGCAGGTGGTACACCGGGCTGCCCGGTTCGGGCACCGCCGGTCCGGCGGAGTTGTCCCACGAGCCGATCAGGGTCTTGTGTCCGGTTAGTGCGTCAACGGCTACACCTCGCGGGACGTGGATATGCACTGCGCCGAGTGCAGCCTGCAGGTCGAGCGTGGCGTCACCCGTCCAGTGTCCGCCGAAGTCCAGGTCCACGTCGCTCGCGATGCCCTGCACCGTGACGTGCTGCACGTGCGCGTTGCCGAGGCCTTTCGCCTCGAACGACGCCGCGCCCACTTTGAGGTCGAGCTGCTCCAGCGGTACCGGATCCGGTGCGTTGAAAGAGACCGTCGCGTCCGCAGCGCCCGTTTGAATGGTCAGGTGGCGGACGCTCAGTCCACCAAGTTGCGCGGTCGCATCGGCCGCCCCGAACGCCAGGTCGAGATCGAGCGGGACTTTGCGCGCGAGCGCGACGCGCAGATCATCAGCCGAGTGGTTGTGGTGATTACCGAAGTCGATGTTGATGTCGCCGTTCTTGCTCCCGCTCACGTTGAGCGAGCGCGCGCCTGGATCGTAGACGATTCTCGGGCTCTCGTGACCCGGGAGGTAGTTCATCCGCACGTTGTACAGCCACGGGCCGTCGACAGGAAGGACCGAGAGCTCACCCGCGCCATAGGAGACGTGTACCTGGAGCGGCGTCGTGTCGCTGGCGCCCCGCAACATGCGCGCGACGTCCAGCGTGCGCTGTCCCCCGCCCGCGTGCGCGCCATGCTCGTCGTGGCTCGGCGTGTCGTTGGCGTCGTCGCTGTCGCTGTCGTCGTCCTTGTCCATCGTATCGTCGCTGTCCGCATCGGTAGAGTGCACCTTCGCGGGCTGCTGGGCGCCGAGCAGGCCGACGCCTGATAAGGGAAAGTGAGTCCAGTGCGGTAAGACGCCTGCCGTTGCGATGAGGCCGGCGATCATCGTGCGAGTCAAGCGAATCATGAGGGTCTCCCCGGGCTCGTTGCGGCCGGCTCCGTACGGCGCGCTGCGGCAACGCCCGCAACTGGCGTGGGCGTCTGCCACACCGTGTCGTCAATCGCCGTCTTGGACGCGGCGGCGGCGCGCGTCGCCTTCCGGACGTCGAACCGCCACAACACGACCGCACCGAAGCCCACCGTAATCGCCACCACGGTGACAGCGACCGCGATGCTGCGGACCCCAAGCCCGAAGGTGGAGCTTGTGCCGACGAAAGCCGTCAGGACCCAAAGACCACCGTAGATCGACACGCCGGTGACGATCGCTCGGAGTTGCGCGCCGCGATGGGTCAGCGACCCCTGCGTGTGGGTGGGCAGAACTGTGGTGCCTGTCGCTTCGGCAATGGCGATGAAACCGAGTAACGCCGCACCGATAGCCATCGCGACATATGCAACGACCGCGAACGGCACCACGAGAATCCCGACGACGGTGATCGTGAGAGCGAGCGTCATCAACGCCAGCACGGGAGCCAGCGCGACGGTCCCGGCAAATCCATACCAGGCGGACCGGCCGAATCGATCGGCCAGTGTCGCCGTGACGTGGTCCAGTTGCTCTTCCGCAAAAGTCAGAACGCCAATGCTGAGCATGAGGACGAGCGCCAACGCCATGAGCGCCATCCGCACGTTGTGCCAGCGGGAGTTGACCGGGCCAATGACGTGCGTACCGGCAGTGGCGGGGACTGGGCCGAAATCGCCGGTGAGCGATCGGACTTCGCCGTCGATCATGCCGCCGGTGTCGACATGGACCTCGCCGCCAGCTGCCAGCGCGTTGCCCGTGACGATTCCGCCTGGGTGGACCTGTACGTTGCCGTTGACGGCGATCGCGTCGCCGGTCACCGTGCCGTACACCTGTAGATCACCGTTCACGACCGCTGCGGTACCAGCGCGTTGACTGCCGGCCGGTACCGTGAGCGAGCCGGCCGTGAAGCTGTCGGCCGGGGGCATCGCGAGGGCTTCCGGATCTTGTCGGACGCGCTCGATCGCTGCGGCGAATGAGCTTCCCTGTGCGGTGGCAGTCCGCGCGTGTTCACGCACCTGGCGGCTGAACGCACGCCAATCATGGCCAGGTGTCTTGGCCTCGCGCATCTGCCGCTCGACTGCGTTCAACGCCTGCCTGAGACTATCGACCCGCGCCTTGTGGGCGTCGGTGGGTTGGACCCCCTGGTCGGCTTCGGCGGTGCCCAGCTGTGCAGCGAGGCGGCCGAGAGAATCCGCCATAACGCCCATCGCCTGTCCGAGCGATTCACCCCAGCGCCCCATGGCCTGCCCGAACTCCGCAGCGGATTGCCCAGGCCCCGGGACCGCGGGGATCGGAGGGATGGCGGGAACCACCACGCTGGGCGTCGGTGTCGGCGTGGGTGTCGGCGTGGGTCGCGGCGATGCGCCCGGCGCCGAACGTTGGGCACTCAAGGGGGCCGCGAAAGTCGCAACCACGGCCATCGCTGCCAGGGAGCGAAGCACGGTCGACATCTAAGCGCGACCTCGGCGAGAGGTGGATACCACTAGGGATCGGACGGCGAGCCCAGCGAGCAGAACGAGCACGGCAAACGCACCGACGAACGCGAGCAACACGAGTGGCGAAGCGGTTCCCAGCGCGTCGACGGCCCGCGTGCCGAACAGCCCGGACACGACTATGCCGAGCTGCTCAATGAGCGCATCACGCAGGCGGGCACGAGCCAGGGAGCCGAAGAAGAAGACACCTTCGATGTGTGTGCCGAGCCACACACATACGACCGACAACGCCAGGCCGACGGTAAGTGCGCCGGCGCCGGCCAGCGCTCGCAATGGGCGCGACTGTGGGACGAGTCGCTGCACCCATCCAGCCGCCGCGTCCCGCACCGCAACGTCCCAGGGCTCGTAGACATTCACATGGGCGACGACGTGGTCTGCAAACAGCGGCGACGGCGCGAGCCGTGGCAACCCCTCGACGGCCTCAACCACTTGTCGCTCAGCCTCCAACTCCGCACGGCACTGCTCGCACTCCCGGACATGCGCCTCGAGCGGTGCGATCCCGAAGCCGGTCTCGCCGTCGAGGAGCTGGTCGATCTCGTCAGGAAGTAGGTGCCGGTGTTGCATGGTGGTATCTACGGTGCGTGCGGGCTGAGGGTTTCAAGGGCAGGGATCAGGGGTCAGGGGTCAGGGGTCAGGGTCAGGGGTCAGGGGTCAGGGTAACGACAGCGGATCCCGCGACACAGCGGAAAAACGCCGAGCGACGCCCGAGGGGAAACGTATGTTTTCGCAAAAGGCTGCGAATATCTGACGTACTAGGCATGCACGAGTGTCGTTGCATTTCCCTGACCCCTGGTCCCTGACCCCTAATCCCGCCGTTGGGGTGACTCACTCCTTCACTCCCTGCGCCTCGAGCGCCGAGCGCAACTCATGACGCGCTCGGTGGATATATGTCTTCACGGTCCCGAGCGGGAGGTCGAGCGTTGTCGCGATCTCTTCGTACGATCGCCCTTCCACGTGGCGCATGATGATGCATGATCGATACTCGGGGCGCAGCGCAGCGATGGCGCGCTCGATGGCTGTCCCCAATTCGCGTGCCTCGAGGGACTCGAGCGCAGAGGGCGAGCGCGAGACGACCTCGAATGAGGTTGCATCTGCCTCTGCAGCCGTCGCTGCGTCGGGCGCGCCTGAAATGCTCACCGTCGGCAGCCGGCCCTTCCGCAAATGATCGATCGCCAGATTGTTCGCGATCTTGAACAGCCAGCTCGACAGCTTGAACTCGGGGGAATAGCGCTCGATATGGTTGAGCGCTTTGACGAAGGTGTCCTGGGCGAGCTCCTCTGCCGTCTCTCGATCTCGAACCATGCGATACACGAGTGAGAAAACGGGCCGCTCGTAGCGTCGCACCAGCTCCCGAAACGCTGCCTCACGCCCCTGTTGTGCCAGGACGACGACGTCCGCGTCGGGCAGGTTCGCGAGATCAAACAGTGGTGTGGGCAATCGGATCGGGGCAGGGTAGCGCGGTGTAGCGTGCCGGACTATCCGCACGGGAAGGTAGCGGCCGCTGAAAGGGCGTAGCCAGAGGCCAGTCGTCGGAAGTAGCATCAGGGTGGCCGGACGTCGCCTTGCTCCGGGCCCCACTGCGGGGTGACCTTTCCTCTCGTGAGCGCTGTGGAGACCGAGTCAGAGCTTGCCGAATCGGCAGCAGCGGGCGGCGCCGATAAGCAACGGTACGTGCGCCGGATCTTTTCGCAGATCGCTCCGCGCTACGATCTATTGAACCACGTCTTGAGTCTCAACGTGGACCGCGCCTGGCGGCGCCGCGCGGTTCACGAGCTCGCCTGGGCTCGCTACCCGGCCGGCCTGTATGTCGACCTCTGTGCCGGCACGCTCGACATCTCCGCCTTGCTCGCTCGTCAGCAAGGGTTTGCCGGGCGCATCCTCAGCGCCGATTTTGCCGCGCCAATGCTTCGAGAGGGGGCGCACAAGGCGGCGGGCCGCCCTATACTCCCCGTTGCCGCGGACGTGCTCGAATTGCCGGTGCGCGACCACTCGGCACATGGGGCCATTGTCGCTTTTGGCCTGCGCAACGTCGTCGATCTGGATCGGGCGCTGGCCGAGGTTCGCCGCGTCCTCCTAAGCGGGGCTAAGCTCGTCATCCTCGAGTTCTCGATGCCGCGTGCACGCGTGTTTCGGACCCTGTACCGCGCGTACTTCGATCACGTGGTGCCGACGGTGGGCGGAGTCGTCAGTGGTCAGCCGACCGCGTACCGATATCTCCCTCGTTCGGTTGCGCATTTTCCGTCGCCTGCCGAGCTCGCGCGGCGGATGGAGCATGCGGGGTTCCGGCACGTTGGTTGGCAGGCGCTGACCCTCGGCATCGCGACGGTCCACGTCGGAGAGGGACCGTGAGTCGGTCGCCCGCGTTGGACCGGCTCGGAGACTTCATCGCGGCGCTCGATCGTGCAGGTGAGTTGACTCGCATCAGCGTACCAGTCGCCGCACGTCTCGAGCTGTGCGAGATCAGCGATCGCATGATGAAACAGCCAGGCGGCGGCCGCGCCCTGCTGTTCGAGCGGGTCGTACTCGACGACGGCACGCGTGCCTCATGTCCCGTGGCGATCAACCTCTTCGGTTCGATACGACGGATGGCGATCGCGCTCGGCGTCGATGACCTGGACGACATCGGGCGGCGAATCTCGGCCCTCCTCGAGCTCAAGGTGCCGGACGGCTTGCTCGCAAAGTTGGCGTTAATGCCGCGGCTCCTCGAAGTCGCGAAGTTTCCCCCACGGCTCCGGAGCGGCCCCGCGCCGTGTCAGGCGGTGGTCCGACGGGGAGACGAGGTCGACCTCCGGCAATTGCCGGTACTCACCTGCTGGCCGAAGGACGGCGGTCCCTACATCACCCTGCCGATGGTGATCTCGCGCGACCCGATCCGTGGCGTCCGCAATGTCGGCATGTATCGCGTGCAAGTGCTCGGTCCACGGACGGTCGCGATGCATTGGCAGCGACACAAGGTTGGTGCCGCGCATTGGCGCGCGATGGCGGAGCGCGGGGAGACGATGCCGGTCTGCATCGTTGTCGGTGCCGATCCCGCGTCCATCTACGCGGCAACCGCCCCGCTCCCGCCGACGGTGGACGAGCTGCTGTTCGCCGGATTCCTGCGGGAATCGCCGGTCGCACTGACCCGCGCGCTAACAACGGACCTCGAGGTGCCCGCCGAAGCCGAGTTTGTGATCGAGGGATACATCGACCCACGCGAACCCCTCGTTACCGAGGGGCCGTTCGGCGACCACACGGGCTTTTATTCCGAGGCCGATCTATATCCCGCCGTGCACGTGACGGCGCTGACGTGCCGACCGAATCCGATTTACGCGACGACGATCGTCGGGCGCCCACCCATGGAGGACTACTACCTGGGCCACGCGACCGAGCGAATTTTTCTCCCCCTGCTGCGTCTCACCATTCCGGAAATCGTCGACTACCACATGCCGGCAGAGGGCATCTTTCACAATCTCGTTTTCGTCGCGATCGACAAGCAGTATCCCGGTCAGGCTTACAAGGTCATGAACGCGCTGTGGGGTCAGGGCCTGATGTCGCTGGCCAAACTGATCGTGGTTGTGGACAAGGATGTGAACGTCCAGGATCCGGCGGAAGCCTGGTGGGTCGCCCTCAACAACATCGACCCCGAGCGCGATGCGCGGTTTACGATGGGTCCAATCAATGTACTGGACCACTCCAGCCGAGCGTTCACGTACGGGTCCAAAATGGGGCTCGATGCGACCCGCAAATGGCCCGAGGAAGGCTTCGGCCGGCAATGGCCTGAGCGCATCACCATGGACGCGGCCACGCGAGCACGGGTCGATACCCTGTGGAAGGCGCTCGCCTTGAATGGTTCCGCGCCAAGGCTCGATGGCTCGCGAGAGGGCAGCACCGACCGACCGGCGGCCGCAACGTCTGACGCAGCGCGCGCCGGGTTGGCGCAGGTCAGATGAGCGCGCGCGAGGGGCAGACGTTTGCAGGATCTTCTCGCTGGCTCACGTACGTCAACTTCGTCAAGCTGCCGCACACGCTGTTCCTTCTGCCTTTCGCCATGGTCGGTGCCACGCTTGCGAGTTATCAAGCGCCGATCACCACGACCACCGTCGGATGGATTGTTGTCGCCTTCACGTCCGCACGATTTGCCGCTATGGGCTTCAACCGGATCGTCGATCGTGAGTTCGACGCGCGCAATCCGCGGACAGCGCGACGCGAACTGCCTACCGGTGCGCTCACGGTCTTCCAGGCACGCCTCGCGGTGGCCCTGGCCTCGACGCTGTTCGTGCTCGCGGCCTGGCGGCTCGGCAGGATCTGCCTGGTACTGTCTCCAGTCGCGCTCGGTTGGGTCTTCTTCTACAGCTATACGAAGCGATTCACTCGGTGGTCGCATCTCGTGCTCGGAGCGGGATTGGCGATCGCCCCCGTCGGCGGATACCTCGCGGTCGCGGGCCGATGGAGCGAGCCGTGGTGGCTGCTCCTCGCGCTCGCCGTCGCGGTCGCGAGCTGGTCGGGTGGCTTCGACATCCTCTATGCGCTCCAGGATGTCGAGTTCGACCGCGCGGTGGCGCTTCATTCCCTGCCGGCGTCGGTCGGCGAGTGGAATGCCGTCCGCATTGCCCGGTCGCTCCATGTGATCACGATTGCGGCACTCATGCTGGTCGGTGTGGCGTTCGGAGGCGGGGTGCTATACGGTGCAGGCGTCGCGACCGCTGGGGGCCTCCTCTTGTACGAGCACAGACTGATCCGGCCCAACGATCTCTCCCGACTCGATGCAGCGTTCTTCACGATGAACGGTATCATCAGCGTCCTGTTCTTCGCGTTCGTCGCGGCGGAACGGCTCGCTGCGGCGTACTTCCGGTGACGAAATCAGGCGACAGCGCCCAGCCGTCTCGCGACGGCGTCGGGCGATCCCGTGCGGCCCGGCCGCTGCGCTCCCAGGAACGGAGCACGCCAGAGAGCGGGGACGAGGCTGCACCGCTCACAGTCGCGATTACCGGCGCGTCCGGGGCGCCGTATGCGGTACGCCTGCTCGAGCTCCTGGCCGGCGCGCACCGACGCATCGCCCTGATCGTGTCCGCGCACGGTCGCCGCCTCTTGCAGACGGAGATGGACATCGATTCGCTCGATGATCTCCGTGATCGGATCGGAGCGAGTGCCTGGGATGCGACTGTGACGGCCTACGACGACGCCGACCGCGGGGCGCCGCCCGCATCGGGGTCCGCCCCAAGCGCCGGGATGGTGATTTGCCCCTGCTCGCTCGGCACGTTGGCGGCGGTCGCTGCGGGGACATCCCGCTCACTCATCGAGCGAGCTGCGGATGTCGCACTCAAGGAGCGCCGGCGACTCATTCTTGTTCCGCGCGAGACGCCGTTGAGCATCATACACCTCGAGAACATGCTCCGCGTCTCGCGAGCCGGTGCAGTCGTCCTCCCCGCTGCACCAGGGTTTTACCACCGCCCCACCGACGTCGCGGCTCTCGTGGATTTCGTGGTCGCCCGCATTCTGGATCACTGTGGGGTGCCGCAAACAGTTGTGCCGCGATGGAGCGGCAAGCCGGCGGACGGTGCAGGCAGCGCATCGCGCCGCGGGCGTCACACTGGACGCGTCGACTGACTCGCGCGCGTGAACACCTCATCGGGCTGATCGCGGACACACACGGCCTCGTGCGCGCGAGTGTGCACGTCGCACTCGCCGGGGTCGAGGTGATTCTGCACGCAGGGGACGTGGGTGCCGATGCCGTGTTGGACGAGCTCGGATTGATCGCCCCCGTGCGGGCTGTTCTCGGTAACACCGATCCGCCATCCGGCGTCCTGACACCTGAGGTCGTGTACTCCGCAGGGGGCGTCGACATCCATGTCAGTCACGGCCATGAGCTCGGTGCCCCGACGCCGGAGCGCCTACTCGAGCGATATCCACAGCGAGTGCTGGTCTACGGACATACCCACCGTGCGCTCATCGCCGAGGCCGAGGGTCGCCTCGTCGTCAACCCCGGGGCTGCCGGGCCGCGTCGCTTCAACCTCACACCCAGTGTCGGACGGTTGCGCATCCGCGCCGGTGCCGTCGCTGCCGAGATCGTGGACTTGGAAGACTAGGACGGGCGCCGCGCGGGCGCTGATCGCGCCCGCGAGAGAGTAGAAACTCAGAAAGTAGAAAGTAGACATCCCATACACGATCACGTCCGTGAAGTCGTTGTCTCCTTTCTCCTTTCTGCACTTCTCCTTTCTACGTGGCGCGTCAGCGCCCGTCATCCCCAGGGGGTCAGCCGTCCGCGCCGGCGAACAGGCCGGGCCATCCATTCGTGGCGCGAGCGCACGAGGAGGGCGCCGACGAGGATCGGCGCGACTCCGCCGATGGCGAGATAGAGCAGGTCGCCCGCCAACTCGTATCGACCCGATGCCAGGTGATGGATACCGAGAATCTCGTGATTCAAGAGTCCCTCAACGACATTGAACACCCCCCAGCCCAGCAGGGCCGATCCGAAAAACATTCGGGGCGAAGGCACGGGCATGCGGTGTCGAGCCGCACGATAGAGCCAGATTGCCCCGGCCACCGCTACGCCCCAGCAGAACGCCTCGTACGCGCCACCCCACCAGATGTTCGTGCGCAGGGCAGCGACGTCGATTGGCTGGATGACAGACGACACCATGAAGTGCCGTTGAAGCAACTGCTCTAACAGGATGCTGTCCGCCAATCCGCCCAGCCCTACGCCGAGTAGAACGGCTGCTGTTCGATACACGAAACCTCAGGCGTACAAGAGTGTGGAAAGGGCCGGGACTCGGAATTCGGGATCGGGATTCGGGGCACTACAAGAACACGGCCATCGTAGGAGACGATTCCGGCTTCCTACACGTCAGTCAGCACACCCAATCTCCGTCCGCCGGTCGCGTGCGAGCGAATTCGCCCGGGTGCTGACGGAACCACGCGGAGATGAGCATCAATTCGTCGACCTCATGGGCCGGGACGGCGCCCTTGGGTCCCTTCGGCCCACCGAACGTGTCGGCAACGAGCGTGCGCAACTGCCCACGATCCGCGGCGGTCTGCGGCACGGGAGCTTCCGCGCGAACGCAACCGCGCCGGATGAGATACATGCGGTCGTCGCCGTCGACTCCCGCGACCGTGTAGATGAACGACAGGGTCTCGACGGCGAAGCGCAAGCGACCGAACTGCTCGAGCAGGCCCTCGAGGCGCTGTACCTTGTCGCGGAGCACGGCCGCCCGTTCGAACTCCAGCCGCGCGCTGGCGTCCCGCATTTGCGCGGTGAGTGACGCGATAGGGCCGTCGTCGGCTCCGTCCAAGAACGCCCGAGCGAGCTCGACCCGACGGGCGTACTCGCCGGTCGAACATCCGCCGACACACGGACCGAGACACTTGTGGATCTCGTAGCGAATACATCCCGGAGTGCGGTCGGGCAGTACGAAGAGATCCGGCTGGTCGCTGAAGTGCATGCGGATGTCGCGCGCGCAATCGCGGAGTCCCAGCACATCGTTGAGCTCACGCAGCGCCTCGCCCACTCGACGCGCTCCGACGAACGGCCCGTAGTACAGTTCGCCGTCATCTCCCCCGGCGGTCCGCACGACCGCCAGCTTGGACGCCGGGCCGCGAGTGATCTTGATGAACGCGTAGTTGTGGCCGTCTGCCTTCATCGCCACGTTCAGCCGCGGCCGCAGCACCTTGATGAGCCGCAGCTCTTGGAGAAGCGCAGCGAACTCACTGGGGGTGTACTCCCAGTCGATCGACTCTGCGTGGCGGAGGATGCGCGCACCCTTGTCCCCGGGATAGGAGCACCGGAAGTAGCTGAGCAAGCGCGAGCGAAGCCGCTTGGATTTGCCGACATAGACCACTTCGCCGTCCGCGCTCAGCATCCGATAGACCCCGGGGCGGTTCGTCGTTCCGGCTCGCACGGCGGCCCGCATGGCCCGCACCTGCGCTTCAGGCGTAGGTCCGCGCGCATTGCTCGAGCGCCCGCGGCGTGGCGGAGTGGCGGGGGCGTCAACGAGGACTGGCTCACCGCCGTCGCTCTCTCCGCCGATCGCCGTTCGATCGACCCGGGCCGTCGACTGCCTGGCCATGCGTCAGTGCTGACAGCGGGGACAGAAAACCGTTTGACGCCCGTCTACCGCGTGCGTGCCAACCAGCCGGCTCTGGCACCGGAGGCACGGCAAACCAGCGCGCCCGTAGGCGGCCAGCTGTTTGGCGAACGCTCCAAAATCGCCGTACGGATCGCGATAGTCACGAAAGCTGGTGCCGCGCGCCTCGATCGCCTCCTGGAGCACGTCGACAATTGCACGGCGGAGCTCGCCCGCCTCAGCCGGCGCGATGCGGCGAGCGCTGCGTGACGGGTCGATTCCCGCACGCCAGAGCGACTCGTTCGCGTAGATGTTGCCGACGCCCGCCAAATGGCGCTGGTCCATGAGCACCTTTTTCACGGCCTGTCCCGACTTACGCAAGACGTCTCGGAAGTTGTCGAGAGTGAACGCCGGGTCAAGCGGCTCGGGCCCGAGTCGAGCGACGTACTCCGCGAATCGCTGGGGTGCCATGAGGGTCACCGTACCGAGCCGCCGGATGTCGCGATAGTGCACCGTCCGTCCGTCGGCGAGATCGAGGGCGATCGTGGAGTAGCGTCGTTCGTTGTCGGGGAGATCGCCGGTGTCGACGAGCAGCGCACCCGTGAACCGGGGCTGGATTACGAGACGGTCCCCCGAGGACAGGTCGATGACGATGAGCTTTGCCCGCCGCCAGGCTCGCAGAATGGTGGCGCCAGTCAGTCGGCGCTTGAACGTTCTGGGTGTGGTCTCCCGCAGGACGTCGGCATGCGTGACGCGAACTCCCGTGATGACCGCGCCCTGGAGCATCCGCTCCAAGTCGCGGGTGATCGTCTCGATCTCAGGAAGCTCGGGCATGGCGGGCAAGCTCACGCCACGCGATGTCCGTCCGGAAGTGCTTTCCGGCGAACTCCACGCGCGCAGCAAAATCGGCGCTCGCGCGTTGCGCGTCTGCTAAATCCGGTGCCACGGCTGTCACAGTGAGGACGCGGCCGCCTGCGGTCACCAACTCCCCGGCCGGATTGCGCGTGGTGCCTGCATGAAAGACGTAGATGCCATCCGTCGCGGGGGGCAGATGGATCACGTCCCCGGTTCTCGGATGGTCGGGGTACCCGGCTGCCGCGACGACGGTGGCCACCGCCGACTGTGCTTTCGCCGGCCCCGGCCGAATGGCTGGCAGCCCTTCGCCTGCAGCGACCGCGCGCATCAAGGCCAGTATGTCGAACCGCGTAAGCGGGAGTATGGCCTGCGTCTCCGGGTCGCCCATCCGACAGTTGAACTCCACCACTCGTGGGCCATCGTCTGTGAGCATCAGCCCTGCGTAAAGGACGCCCGTAAACGGGCTCCCACGCTCCCGTAACGCGGCGAGTGTGGGCTCGACGATCCGATCAGCCACCGTCCGCAGGAGACCCGTTATGCCTTGTGAGATCCCGGGACGCCCGTCGATGCCGCCCACGGGGCTCTCCGGAGCAGGTGGTGGCACTGGAGGATGCACAGGCGCATAAGCCCCCATACCGCCGGTGTTGGGCCCTTGGTCGCCGTCCAGGAGCCGCTTGTGATCCTGAGCCGCGACGAAGGGCACCCACTGCGTACCGTTGGTGAGAAAGTGCAGCGACAGCTCCTCGCCTCGCATGTGCTCTTCGACGAGGATTTCTGCCCCTGCCGCCCCAAAACGGTGGTGGGTCAACATGGCGTCGATCGCTTCGTCGGCCGCGCGGGCCGTTTCAGCGACAATAACACCTTTCCCCGCTGCGAGCCCCGAGGCCTTGATGACCACAGGCAGGCCAAACTTCCTGGCGGCGCGCCGGGCAGCGTCTGGATCCGTGTGCCGCTCGGCCCTCGCGGTCGGCACGCCAGCGTCGATCATGAGCTGCTTGGCGAACACCTTCGAGCTCTCGATCTGCGCCGCAGCTTTGGGCGGCCCGAAGATAGGGAGTTGGTGCTGCCGAAAGCGGTCGACGATGCCGAAGGCCAACGGTGCCTCCGGTCCCACCACGGTGAGCGCGGGACGTTCCACCTCGGCCAATGCGAGCAGGGCATCCACATCGGTCGCGGCTACCGGGACGCACCGAGCGTACTCTGCAAGTCCCGCGTTGCCCGGCGCCGCAATCAGCTCCAGGTGTGGGTCCTCGAGTCTCAACCGCCAGGCGAAGGCGTGCTCGCGTCCTCCGCCTCCCACAATGAGCACCTTCATCGCTGCCCTGCTACCGATTCACTGCCCGCGCCAATCCGCCCAGCGGACGTCACCGGCGACGGGATGAGCCCGTGACGATCCGATTCAACGGGACGTGCCGCCGCCGTCGCCTTGGCTGGAGTCGCCGCTCCGGGTCCGGAACGCTTGCCCGAACGCATCTCGGGCGCGTTCCGCCATGTGCTCGAGTTCCGATACGACCGCGCGAGCCTGCGTGCCGTAATATCCGGCGGCAGCCGCGTAATCGTCAGCCAGCGGTTGATCGCCTTCTCCACCACGTCTCGGGTAGTCTCCGCGCAGGATCCGCTCATACGCCTCCGAGCTGCCCCAACGCCGAAGCTCGGCCGCCCGCACCGTGTTGAATGGATGGTCGCGGAAGACCGTGTTGAGCATCTTGAGGGCCGTGTCCCAGGCGCCACCGGTCGTCTCATACTCTTCGGCTTGGATGAGAAACTCGTCCAGATCGATTGCGTCGTCGCCCGCCTTTCCACCGGCCAGCTTGAGATACGTGCCCAGCGAAGCGCGGAGATCCTGGGTTCCGAGCAGTCCGGCGCGGTCACAAGATAACTCGGCTTTGCGGTACCACTCGAGCAGCGCGATCTGGATGGGAAGCAGCGCGATCCCCGCGAGGAAGGGCAGGTTTCGCAGACCAAAATTGATCAGAATGATGGCGATCGTGCTATAGGTCACGTGCCCGCTCATGATGTGTCCCAGCTCATGGGCGAGCACGTCGCGCTGCTCCTCGCGATTCAACAACCCGAGCGTCCCGGAGTTGACGATGATGAACGGATCGTCGAAGCCAACCGCGCCGGCGTTGACGAACGGGGTCTGGGTGACGTAGAGCTGCGGGCGCGTTGGCCACTCGAACGTCGCGAGCACCTCAGTGTAGAGCGCATTGAGCTTGGGGCGCTGTCGCGGTCCCACCCGCACCGCATTCGCGAGGAACAGGTGGCGAAGGCCTCGCTCGCCGAAAAAGCCGGCGACCTTGCGAACCAGCTCGTCGAAACCGGGGATCGCACGCAGCGTGTTGAGCGCTGCCCGGTCGGCCGGGTGCTCCCACGCGAGCGAAGAGATACCGGGCAGAGGATTGGGGGCCATAACTGCAGGGGTCAGATGTCAGGGATCAGGGGTCCGGGGAACTACAAGACCTACGCAGGACGCGGACGAAAGTTGCGCGGTCCTCCCGACCGATTCCTCCGCCCCGCACCTGTCTCCTTTCTCCTCTCTACGAGGCGCCACCGGCGTCGAGTCCGTCCCAGGCGTACTCGAGGTCCTCGAGCAGATCCTCGATGTCCTCGACGCCGCATGACAGTCGGATGAGACCTTCGCTCATTCCGAGGGCCGCGCGACGCTCGGGCGGGACCGACGCGTGGGTCATCGATGCGGGGTGACTGATGAGGCTCTCGACGCCGCCCAGCGACTCGGCGAGGGAAAACACGCGGACCCGACCCAGCACGTGAGCCGCACGGGCGCGAGTGCCCAGGTCGACGGACACCATGCCGCCGAAGCCGGACATTTGACGCTTCGCAAGGGCATGTTGCGGGTGCGACGGAAGCCCGGGATAGTTGACGCACCGCTCGCCCACGTGCTCGACCAGCCAGGCGGCGACTCGTCGGCCGTTGGCATCATGACGGGGCATCCGCAGGTGGAGCGTTTTGGTTCCTCGGAGCGCGAGCCACGAGTCGAAGGGTCCCGGAACCGCGCCGGCGGCATTCTGGATGTACTGAATGCGCTCGGCCAAGGCATCGTCTCGCAGCGCGGCGATGCCGCCGATCATGTCGCTGTGCCCGTTGAGATACTTGGTCGTCGAGTGATATACGATATCAGCGCCCTGCTCGAGCGGTCGCTGAAAAAACGGTGTGGCAAAAGTATTGTCGACGATCAACAAGGCCCCGGCGCGATGAGCAATGTCAGCGATCGCTGCGATGTCGGCGAGTCGCATGAGCGGATTGCTCGGCGTCTCGATGAGCACGGCGACCGTCCGATCGGTGATCGCGTCGGCGACGCGTTGCGGGTCGCGGGTGTCCACGAACGTGAAGCGCATGCCGTAGAGCTGGAGGATGCGGTCGAACAGCCGGAAGGTACCGCCGTAGACGTTTTCAGCGCAGACGACATGGTCTCCGCTGCGAAACAACTTCATGAGACTGTCTACGCACCCCATGCCGCTCGCGAATGCGAACCCATGCGTTCCCTTCTCGAGCGCCGCGACGTTGCGCTCGAGGGCCTCGCGGGTGGGGTTCTTCCCTCGCGCGTACTCATACCCTTTATTCTCACCGAGCGCGTCCTGGACGTACGTCGAGGTCAGGTAGACCGGCGTCATGATGGCACCCGAGAGCGGGTCCGGCCGTTGGCCAGCGTGGATGGCCCGCGTGCCGAAATGGGCGTCGAGATCGTTCGCAAAGACTTTGGTCACATGCCGGTCGTGATGAGTGAGGATGGGAAGTTAACCTGCCTGATCGTCGACGACGAACCCCAGCTCCGCCGTGTGCTCGCGCGGCTCATGGAAGCCGACGGGTTCACTTGTGTCGAGGCCGGATCCGGATCCGAGGCCCTCGATGTGCTTGGCGGCCGCGACGTGGCGCTCATGTTGACCGACCTCCGGATGCCCAGGATGGACGGCATCACGCTGCTGCGCGAAACACGCGCGCGTTTTCCGGAGCTCGCGGTCGTGATGATTACGGCCGTGGCGGACGTCGACGTGGCGGTGAGCTGTTTGGCCGTCGGCGCGATGGACTACCTGACGAAACCGTTCAACATCGAGGAAGTGCGTGCCCGAGTCCGACAGGCCCTCGAAAAACGGCGTCTCGTACGGGACCTTCGAGCCTACCAGGAACAGCTGGAAGAGCGTGTGCGCGCGCAGGCTCACCAGCTCGAGGAATTGTTCCTCGGGACGATGCAGGCCTTTGCCGCGGCGCTCGAGGTCAAGGATCCCTACACGCGCGGCCATTCGATCCGGGTCAGCCAGTACTCGGTCGCGATTGCTCGCGCCATGGCGCTGGATGATGAGTCGGTTCGTCAGATCGAGATCGGCGGCCACCTGCACGACATCGGGAAGATCGGTGTGCGCGAGGCGGTGCTGAACAAGCCAGGCCCGCTCACCGACGAGGAGTACGAACACATCATGACGCACCCCGTTGTCGGGTGGCGTATTCTCTCTCCCCTCCTGTCGGATGTGCCGATGGCACTGCACATCGTGCGATCACACCATGAACGCTTCGATGGGCGCGGCATTCCGGATGGACTCGAGGCAGGAGAAATCCCGCTCGAGGCACGGATCGCTGCGGTCGCAGACGCCTTCGACGCGATGACCAGCGGCCGCGCCTACCGCCAAGGTGGGCGCATGACTCTGACCGCCGCGGTCGCCGAAGTGGAGCGCTGCTGCGGGACCCAATTCGATCCGGATGTCGTCGCCGCATTTTCCCGCGCGCTGTCCGAGGGCGGGATCACGGTCCCGCAGCCTCGTTCGGATGGTTCCTCGGGGCGATCGGTGCCACCGCGGAGCGAGCCGTCGATACCCGGATCTCGCTGACGTGGGCGGCGGGCGATGCGTGCCCGCGAGAGGAGAGCCGAACACGGAGCAAGGCGACTGGGAGGACCGGACGCGTCGCTCTTTCCGACGTGACTACCTTTCGCCGATGGTGACTGATGGTCTCATGGTCAGCGTGTCGGGGGTTCGCGGGCGGGTGGGCGAGGCCCTGACCCCGGAAGTCGTCACGACGTTTGCTGCCGCCTTCGGCGCGTGGGCGTTGGCCGGCGCTGACCGAGGGGCGAAACGACCGCGCGTCGTCGTCGGTCGGGACAGCCGCGTGTCCGGCCCGATGTTTCATCGCGCCGTGCTCGCTGCACTGCAGTCCGTCGGATGCGACATCATCGATGTCGGCATTGCGCCAACCCCAACAATCCAGCTCGCCGTAGAGTCGCTCCATGCCGCGGGCGGTCTCGCGATCACCGCGAGTCACAACCCGATCGAGTGGAACGCCCTCAAGTTCATCGCACCGACCGGGCTTTTCCTCTCCGCGGAGGAGGGTGCGGCGATGCGGGCCGGGATGGAGCGCGGTATCCCGCGAGCGAGCTGGGACCATCTCGGGGAAGTCGAGCTGGACCGGGAGGCCGTCGCGCGGCACATCGATCGGATTCTGGAGCTGCCGTATATCGATGTCGAAGCCATTCGCGCGCGCCGACTCCATGTGGCGCTGGACTGTGTGCGCGGCGCCGGCGGCGTCATCATGCCGGTGTTGCTCGAGCGCCTCGGCTGCCGCACGACGGCGATCAACCTGGAGACGGACGGCCGATTCCCACGCCCGCCGGAGCCGATTGCCGCCAATCTGGGAGCACTCGAGGCACTGGTGCGCGCGAGCGGCGCGGATGTCGGGTTTGCCGTGGATCCCGACGTCGACCGGCTCGCGCTGGTGGATGAAACCGGGCGCGCAATCGGGGAGGACTACACGCTGGCGCTTGCGATGGCGGCCGTCCTCAAACGCCAGCCCGGCCCGGTGGTTACGAACCTGTCGACGAGCCGACTGATCGACGATGTAGCCGCCGATGCCAACGTCCGCGTGATTCGGTCAGCGGTGGGCGAGGTCAATGTCGCCCTCCGCATGCGAGCTGAGCGGGCGCCAGTTGGCGGGGAGGGGAACGGCGGCGTCATCGTGTCTGCCCTGCATCTCGGGCGGGATGCTCCAGTGGGTGCGGCGCTGGTGCTACAGCTGCTGTCCGACGCTGAGGGCGCAACACTGTCCACCGTGGTGGCCCGCTGGCCTCGCTACGCCATCGTCAAAGACAAGCTAGAGCGGCCGGCTGGGTCGCTCGACCGTGCGTACGAGGCCCTAAAACAGGCGTTTCCGGGGGCGGGGGTCGACACGCAAGACGGTTTGCGGCTGGCGTGGGCCGATAGCTGGCTTCACGTCCGGCCTAGCGGGACGGAACCGATCGTGCGTGTCATCGCTGAGGCCAAGACGGAAGCGCAGGCCCGTGACCTGGTCGCCCAGGCCCGCGTCCCGCTCAAAGCCTTAGCTTAAATGCCTGCTCGGGGAGCGTGCCGCAGGTAGGCACCTCTCCGGGGTCCGACTCGAAACCCACTGGGTGAACCGGACGCGCTGGCCGGGTAACACCGTCGTTTGCAACAGGAACGGGATCAGCTATGTGTGGAATCATCGGCTACGTCGGCCCCAAGGTCGTCACGCCACTGCTCATTGAGGGGCTGAAGCGCCTCGAGTACCGGGGGTACGACTCCGCCGGCGTCGCCGTCATGAACGGGAAGGGCGTCGAGACCCGCAAGGTCGCGGGCAAGATCTCTCGACTCGAGGCAGCGGTCAACGAGAGTCCCATCGTCGGGACGCTTGGCATCGCGCACACTCGCTGGGCAACGCACGGGGCACCCAACGAGTGCAACGCGCACCCCCAGCTCGACGAGCGGCGCGAAATCGCCGTCGTGCATAACGGCATCATCGAGAACGCGAGCGCCCTCCGGCGCATGCTCGAGGGGCACGGACACGTCTTCTCCTCCGAGACCGACACCGAGGTGCTCGTCCACTTGATCGAGGCGGCCTTCGAGACGACGCTCGAAGACGCTGTCATCGACGCGCTTCGACAAGTCGAGGGCGCCTACGGCATCGCCGTGGTATCGAGTCGCGATCCGACCAAGATCGTCGCCGCGCGCAAGGGAAGCCCGTTACTCATCGGGCTGGGCGACGGCGAGTACTACGTCGCGAGCGACGCCTCCGCGATTCTCGCGCACACGCGCGAGGTCGTCTACCTGCACGATGGCGACCTGGCGGTGCTCGACCGCTCGGGTTATCGGATTGTCGATCTCAACTCCGTGACGCTCACGCGCGGTGTGAGCAAGATCGATTGGGATCTCGCCCAGATGGAGCGCGGTGGATTTCCGCACTTCATGCTCAAGGAGATCTTCGAGCAGCCGCAGACGGTAACCAGCACCTTGGCGGGTCGTTTGCTGCTCGATGAAGCGACGGCCAAGCTCGCCGGCACGAACCTCACCGATGACGAGTTGCTGGCGATCGACAACATCGTGATCACGGCCTGTGGCACGAGCTGGCACTCGGGCCTGATCGGCGAGCACATGCTCGAGGAGCTGGCCCGGATCCCCGTCGAAGTCGAGTACGCGTCCGAGTTCCGGTATCGCAATCCGATCGTGAACGAGCGCACGCTGTGCATCGTCATCTCGCAATCGGGCGAAACAGCCGACACGCTCGCGGCCATGCGCGAGGCGCAGCGCCGCGGCGCTCGCACGCTCGGCATCGTGAACGTGGTCGGATCGACGATCGCACGCGAGGCGGCCGCCGGTATCTACCTGCACGCCGGGCCAGAAATCGGTGTAGCGTCGACCAAGGCGTTCACGAGCCAGGTCGTGGCGCTCGCGCTGCTCACGCTGAAATGGGTCGGCTGCGCGAGGTGTCGCTGCTACGAGGGCGCGAGATCATCTGTGCGCTGCAGGCGCTGCCCAGCCAGATCCAGGGCATCCTCGACCGCAACCAGGAGATCGAGGACCTGGCCGAGGAATTCAAGCGCGCCCAGAACTTCTTGTACCTCGGGCGCGGCTACAACTTCCCGACGGCCCTCGAGGGCGCGCTCAAGCTGAAGGAGATCAGCTACATCCACGCCGAGGGCTATCCCGCTGCGGAGATGAAGCACGGACCGATCGCACTCATCGACGAGCTCATGCCCGTGGTATTCATCGCGCCGCACGACTCGGTGTTCGACAAGGTCGCGTCGAACGTCCAGGAAGTGAAGGCGCGCAATGGCCGCGTGATCGCGATCACGAGCCGGGAGGAGCCAAGCCTCGAGGGCAAGATCGACTACGAGTTCCGAATCCCCGAGACGATCGACATGCTCACTCCCGTCCTCGCCGCAATCCCGTTGCAGCTGCTGGCATATTACATCGCGGTCAAACGGGGATCGAACGTCGACCAACCCCGGAACCTGGCGAAGTCGGTGACGGTGGAGTGACGGCAGGGATCAGGGGTTAGGGCTTAGGGGTTAGCGACAACCCAGAAGGCCAGCCGCGAGTGCCGCGCGACTGGCCTTTCAGTTTGGTCCCTAACCCCTAATCCTCGGTGCCTAACCCCTGTCGTTCAGCCCTAGTGTTTCCCCCCTCCAACGCTCGCGCTGCCACCTCCGCCGCTGTACCCGCCGCCTCCGGAGTATCCCCCGCCCCCTGAGGATCCGCCCACACCTGAGTAGCCCCCTCCGCCTGAGTAACCGCTTCCACCGGAAGAGCCGCCGCTAGAGTGGCTACTGGATCCGCTGCCCGAGCTGCCGCTCGAGGAGCTCCCGCCTGAGGTGCCCCCCGAGGCGCCACCGCTGTGGGCATAACCTCCGGACGATCCGCCGGCGTGGTTTCCACCCGACGATGCGTTGTTCGACGATGCCCCGCTGCTGCCGGAGGACGACGTGCCGGGCGACGACGAGCCGCTGCCGTTCGTAGAGTAGGTCGTCGCCGATCCGCGATCGAAACTGCCCCCGCTTGCGACGCCTGCGCCCGCGGTTCTGGCTTGGATTTTCGGGTCGGCGTACGCCGTTGGCGGTCGCTCCTCTCGGGTGCCGATGCGTAGCGCGGGGACGCCGGCCTTGTCCACTCCGTCGGGCTTCATCACGACCGGGCGATCCTTGGTGGGCGCGTCCAGCACTGGCTTGAACGGCAATTGCTTGGGCGTGCACGCTGGTGATGCGCGCACGCACACGGCTGGCGCCGAGACGCCCGCCGGGGCGACCGCCGAACCGTAGCCGACCATCCCGACCCCGGGTGCGGCCAGGTCCTCGGCGGGCATGTAGGGCTCTTCAGCGAACTCGCCCAGCGTTGGACCCGCAACCGCGAACGATTGGTGGATTGGGCCGCATAATTCGTCGGTCGCCCAGTCGTTCGGGTTGGCCGGACGGCTGGGGTCGAGAACCGGGGCGAGCGCCACTTCTGGGCGCGTCATAGAGGTGGAGCGATACCCGAGCGCCTTCGCCAAGGCGAGTGGATGTGTCGCGTATCCATCGAGCTTGAGGGGCTGCCGCGAGGCCACGACGAAGAGGCACGCCCACGCCGATTGCAATGGATACGATGCGAGGAGCGACTGGCGCTCCGCGCCTTCGTCAGTCAGATACGACAACGCATGCACATGCATGCCGACCGCTTCCGGGTAGTCGTCCGATGCATAGGGATAGAGCAACTCCGCCGCGCCGCCGGAATACACTTCGAACGCCGCGATGTACGCCGGGTCACTCAGCTGGTACTGGAGGTAGCTGCCGTCGGACGAGAGCAGATGAATCGACAGCGGGGGGACTTGGACGCGCTCCGCCTGAATACTGTCTTGAGCGAAGAGGCAGCCGGCAGAAGCGACGCCCAGCATGCCAGCCGAGACCAACGTCAGCGCGCGCATATTCCCTCCCGGGCTCGCGTTCGCACTGCTGACCCCTCCATCCAATGTACGCGTTCTCGGGGGACGGTGTTGGACCGGGACGTTTGGTGCGGACGGCGTAGGCGAGCGACGTATTGCGTCGCCCCTACCCGCCGATCAGTGAGTTGCGTGCGGGCGGTGTGTGCGGTCGGCGATCCCGGCGTTCGCACGGAGCGCATGTGTCGCCGCGACATGGACATTTTGTGCATGACCGCCTTCCTTCTACCGCATGCGTGTGTTGTTGCAACGCGTTTCGCGTGCAGAAGTACGGGTGCGCACCGGCGATGAGAGCCGAATCGCCGGGCAAATCGGCCACGGTCTCGTGTTGCTCGTCGGTTTCCGCACAGGCGAGTCGGCAGCGGGCGACGAGCCGCTGCAATGGATGGCGGAGAAAATCGCGGGACTGCGGGTATTCAGCGACGAGAATAACAAGATGAATCTCGGGCTTCTCGACGTCGGAGGGAGCGTCCTGGTCGTGTCACAATTCACGCTGTACGGCGACGCGGTCAAAGGGCGTCGACCGAGCTTCATCGACGCGGCTCGACCCGACGAAGCCGAGCCAGTCTACAAGCGATTTCTCGCGCTGCTGCGTGCGCGCGGTCTGCAGGTCGAAGCTGGAGAATTTGGCGCGATGATGGACGTCGAGCTCGTCAACGATGGGCCCGTGACGTTGTGGCTCGAGCGATGATCTCCGCGTCCCGCGGCGACACACCCGGGCCGGTGGTGCCGCGCGTCATTCTCGCCTCCCAGAGTCCGCGTCGCCGAGATCTCCTCTCGCTCATTGGCGTCCGACACACGGTGCGTCCAGCCGACATTGACGAATCGGTTCACCCCGGCGAGTCGCCACTGGCGTGCGTCGGACGATTGGCGCGGGAAAAGGCGGACCGCGTCGCGAGCGCTGAAGCGAAAGCTGATGACCACGCCGTGATCATTGCGGCCGACACCATCGTCGTCATCGATGACCGGATTCTCAACAAGCCGATCGACGCTGCTGATGCGCGCAGGATGCTGCATGCGCTCCAGGGGCGCACGCACCACGTACACACCGCTGTCTGCGTCGCCCGAGATGCTCGCCGGGCGGTGGACGTGGCCTCAGTCCGCGTGCGATTTCGGGCGCTCACTGCCCCGGAGATCGACCTCTACGTCGCGACCGGCGAGCCCATGGACAAGGCCGGCGCCTATGGCATCCAGGGTTACGGTGCGACGATCGTCGATCACATCGACGGGGACTTCTTCGCGGTCATGGGATTGCCACTCGTGACACTCGTGCGGTTGCTGGGAGAGGTTGGGGTGCGGTACGAGTTCGGCAGGATATGGGTGGCGCGCTGAACGGCGGGTTTGGGGTCTGGGGTTTGGGGTTTGGGGTTTGGGAACGACCGGGCAACGGCCACGACACCAGCAGGCGGCCTGACGGCCGCCCCTGCATGTCGGTATGGACGGCGAGGCCCCAGGGCGCGGTACTAACGATTCGGGTTACCGGTCGACGAATCCAACTCCGGCGCTGCCCGCAGCAACATGTAGGGGCGGGCTTCAGCCCGCCCATTTTCTTGCGGTGGTCGTGGTCGTTCGCCAAACCCCCAACCGCAACCCCGCTCTTCCGACTACAAACCCGGCTTCGTCGTCGCCCGATATTGGTTCCGCCACACCCCAACCTTCTCCAACACATCCTCCACGCGAATCCGGCCCATACGCCCCGGCCGCAATTCCATCGACACGGGATAGTCTTCGCCGGGGTCGCCGTACGCGTCGACTACAAGGTCCTGGAAGCGGCGGTAGGGTCCAGTGCGCTTTGGATTGGTGTAGCCGTACAGTCCGATGACGGGTCGTCCGAGCGCCACGGCCATGTGTAATGGGCCGGTGTCGGGTGTCAGCACGAGCGCGGCGCCATCGAGCACGCCAACGAGCCGCCGAAGGCCCAGGCCAAGCGCGGGAACGGCGCACGGCGCGAGACGCGTGATCGTCGCCGCAGCTGCCTGCTCGCGCGCCGAGGTGCCACCGACGAGCACGGGCGTGAGCCCTGCGTCACGATCCAGCGCGCGCGCAACCTCCGCCCATCGCTCGGACAACCAGTCTTTTTCCGGTTTGCTCGTGGCCACGACGATCGCGGCCACCGGCCGGTCGAACTGCGCGTAGAACCGTCGCTGGTCCTCACGCTCGCCAGGCCAGGGACCCAGATCCCACTGCGGCTCGCCGTGCGGCACCCCTAGCGCGTCGAGAAACTCGAAGTACTGATCCTGCACGTGCTGGCCTGTCGGGTGCGCCGGAATGCGATGCGTCGTGAAGAGCCAGTTCATGTCGCGCGCCCGTGCCCGATCGAAGCCGAGCTTGACCGGTGCGCGCGTGAACCCCGTCACTATTCCTGCTTTGAGATAGACCTGGAGATCGAGCACGGCATCGAACGGGTGGGCAGCCAGCGTCCGACGGACGTCGCGGAATGCGCGCCAGCCCGCCGCGCGCTCGAAGAGGATGATATCATCGACCGCCGGATGCCCTCGAACGAGCGATGCCGGCGCGGGCTGCAACACCCACGTGATGTGGGGCGCGCGTTGGATTCGCTTCAGCGCGGTGATCACCGGCAGGACGTGCACGGCATCGCCCACCGCACTCATCATCACGATCCCAACGCGATCGAGTCGAGGAGGCCACGGGCCACTTCGACGGGCGCTCATCCGACTCCTGTCACGTGCGTCAAAGCAGGCGTGTTGAGTCCACGTTTCTTCGCGGACCGAATGAGCCGATGCCAATTGGCGTCCACTGCCTCGGTTGCACCAGGGCGGTCCCATCGCACGCGGTCGACGTCGAGAACATGCGCCACGGGAGACGTTGCGTTTGTTTGGTCGATGAGCATGTTCCGGACATTGAGGTCCTCGTGCACGGCACCGAGGCGTCCCAGATCATCGATCAGCACGCGGACCGACTCCCACACCGGCGTCGCGTCAGCCTCTGCAGTCAGGTATCTGAGCGCAGTGTAGAGATCCTCCGCATCGGGAACCTCTTGGGTCAGGACGTCTACCCGGCGCAGGCCCGGCGCGATGTGATAGCGCACATAAGCCAAAACGTGCGGTGTCGCCACACCGCCAGCCCGTAGACGCGTCGACACGTCGAGCTCGTATGGGGCGCGTGTCGATCCCCAAAAAATGTCACGAGTGATAGGGGCGAAGAGACCCCCGTGCCTCACCCGGCGCACCACGACCCTCGTATCATGGATCGAAATTCCGTACGCGGGGCCGCGCCCCTGAAATTCGCGATGGTCTTTGCGCCCAGCTGCGTACTCGTAGATCGTGCCGTACGCCAACGCTGCCACGAGTGGCTCGACCAGCGGCTCCCACGCGACGCCGTCGACTCCAGCCAAGCGGATGCGCCGATAGCCTGGTGGTGTCTGCGCCATCACTCGAATTCGGGTGCGGACGGCAACAGGGGGCGACGCAATGCGTCGCCCCTACCTGCCACGTGGTTGACTGCGTGCGGACGGCACAGGAAGGCGATTACCGGGCGACCAGATACACCGGCACGGGGTGCGTCTTGCCCTTGAGTTCGAGCGGAGGACGTTCCTCGAGGGTCGGAGGCCGCCGCAGCGCACGGCGGATCTCATCGCTCAAGAGGATCTCACCCGCCTCGGCTGCGGCGCAAAGACGACTCGCGGTGTTGACGGTGTCACCGATGACGGTGAACTCGAGTCGGCGCTCAGAACCAATGTTGCCGGCAAACGCCTCGCCGTAGCTGAGGCCAATGCCGATGCCCAGCTCGGGGCGGCCGGCGCCGCGCCACTTGGTATTCAGCGTGTCCAGCGCCCGCATCATCTCGATCGCGGCCTGCACCGCACGATCCGCGTCCTCCGGCGTACCGATGGGCGCGCCCCACTGTGCCATGACCGCATCGCCCATGAACTTGTCGAGCGTCCCCCCGTGACGAAACACGCATTCCACCATCTCGGTGAAGTACTCCGTCAGCAGGCTGGCCATGTCATCGGGATTCATCGCCTCCGAGAGCGCCGTGAAGCCGCGGATGTCGCTGAAGAGGACGGCGACCGGCCGCTTGTCGCCCCCAAGCCGCACGGCGCCTGGGGAATCGGCGATGCGTGCCGCGAGATTGGGCGCGAAGTACCGCTCGAAGTTGCTGCGGACGAGGAGCTCGTGCCGGATGCGCTCGGAGAACTGACCGTTCTCGATCGCGACCGCCGCGATGCTGGCGAACGCCGCCAGGAACTCGAGGTCTTCTTCGTCGACCCGATGGGTCGATGTCACGTTGTCGACGTACAGCACCCCCAGGACGCGGCCATCGCTCCCGACCAGTGGCGCGCACATGGTGGATCGAACTCGCTGCATCAGGATCGATTCCCCGCCAAATCGCAGATCCTCCGGCGCGTTGTCCGACAGGATGGCGACCTTGTCCTGCACCGCCGTTCGCACGATCGACTGCGGGACCGACCGCTGCGGCGCTGCACCCTGCCGATCCCGCGCGACTTTGGGAACCTGCTCCCCGCGCTCATCGGCCAGCAGCACCGAGACATAGTCCACGTCGAAGATCTGCAGACAGAAGCCGGCAATCTTGTCGAGCAGTGAGCCGATGTCGGCAACGCGAGTCAGTCCCTTCGAGACCTCGAGTAGCACGGCGAGCTTCTGGGCGTTGCGCTCCTGACTGGCACGATCGACGTCGCCGGGGGCCTGGAGAGAGCCCGTTGCTCGTGCCGCCGTCGTGCCCGACGCCGTCTGGCCACGCAGCGCGGCCGCGAGGCCCTGCGGTCCAGCATCAGGGACCCGCAGCTGTCGGACGATCGTGCCCTCGCTCCGAATGGCGATCGAACCGATGGGGGTCGTGCGTGGGGTGGTGCGGGCTCCGGCGATCGGCCCCGTCACGGCGGGTGACTCCGTGGCCGTTCCGCCCGCGCCGGCACCGCGTGCGCTCCGGCCGCCGCTCGCGCGCGCGGCGACGGGCGTGGTCGTTGCCAACCGCTCGCTCAGGCGAAAGGACACCTTCCCGAATGTGATGACGTCGCCAACGTTGAGGTGCGATTCCGAAACTCTCGCCCCGTTGACGAAGGTGCCGTTGCTCGACCCGAGGTCGCGCACGTCGATACCATTCTCCTCGTGCGTCACCTGAGCGTGGCGTCGCGAGATCGTCGGATCGAAGACAGGAATGTCGCTCGTGAGGGCGCGACCGACCACGAGTGAGCTCCCCAACTTCAAGTCGAAGGTCTGTCCTCCCTCCACGCTCGTCAGCGTATACAGCATCGCGGTCAGAATATAGAGGCCGGTCTCGAAGACGGCGCCTCTGGCGCGGGGGATGGGCGCCGAGGCAGCAGGGCGTGCCGGACCTGGCCAATCGCCGCGAGCACCGCGCGCGCCTTGTTCTCGGTCTCTTGCCATTCACGTTCCGGCACCGAGTCGGCCACGATGCCAGCGCCAACCCCGACCGAGGCTACGCCCTTGGCGATGACGCAGGTTCGAATCGTGATCGCCAGATCCATCCGTCGGTCCCCCGCGGCGATGTAGCCGACGGCGCCCGCGTAGGGCCCCCGCCGCTCCGGCTCCAGCCCATCGATGATCTCCATCGCTCGGACCTTGGGAGCACCGGTCATCGTGCCGGCCGGGAAAGTGGCGCGAAACGCGTCGATAGCCGATCCATCTGGCGGAATCCGCCCCTCGACCTGACTGACAATGTGCAGGACGTGTGAGTAGCGCTCGACCAGCATCAGTTCGGTCACCGCCACCGTACCGAACTCCGCGACTCGACCCACATCGTTGCGCCCCAGATCCACCAGCATGACGTGCTCCGCGCGCTCCTTCTCGTCGGCAAGGAGTTCCGTCGCCAGCGCCTCATCCTCCTCGCGTGTGCGTCCGCGAGGTCGTGTGCCGGCGATCGGGCGGACCGTCACACGCTGGTTCGCGACGCGGACGAGAAGCTCCGGGGAGCTTCCGACGAGCTCCACGCCGTCGAGCATGAGGTGATACATGTAAGGTGACGGATTGATTGCCCGCAGCGCGCGATAGAGCGCGTCAGATGGAAAGTCGTGCGCCACGTCAATGCGACGCGCCAACAGCGTCTGGAAGCAGTCGCCCGCCATGATGTACTCGCGGATGCGCGTGACGTCGCGCATAAAGTGCTCACGGGCATAATTCGAGTGCCCCTCGGCTGGCGGTGCATGCGGATCCAGGTCGAGTGCCGCCAGGGGTGCCGGCGCGCGCAAACGCGCGAGGGTGCGCTCGATCTCGGCGATGGCGCTGTCATGCAGGCGCTCGAGCGCTGCATCGTCCGCACCCCGCGGCACCGCGACACCGACGACGACACGGGCTTGCGCGCGCAGATTGTCGATGATGACGACCGCGCGAGTGAAAACGAATAGCGCGTCTGGCACGTCCAGTACCGCTCGCGGTGGCGACGGCAACCGCTCGATGTGCCGCACCACGTCATAGGAGAAATAGCCCACGGCGCCGGCCCAAAACTCCCCGAGTTCGGGGACCGAGACCGGTGCGTCTCGGGCAATGAGGCCTTGCAGGTCGGCGAGTGGGTCGGCCGGCCGGCGATCGGCGTGCCACCCGCGATCGGCCGTCCAGTCCTGGACGGTCCCATCGCGCCGCAGTCGCCACGCCGCACGTGGCTCGGTGCCCATGAACGTGTAGCGCGACCATGTCTCGCTCCCCGCGGGCGCCGACTCGAGCAGAAACGCAAATGGCGCGCGGCGCAGCTTCGCGAACGCGGACACCGGCGTATCCGTGTCGAGCAGCGTGTCGCGCCACACGGGCACGAGTCCACCCTGCGCGCGGACGCGATCGGCAAGGGCACGGAAGGGCTCCAGGGTCATCTATATTTTGCCCTCATGCGTCGCGGGCACTCGGTGTGGCGACAGGTGGCCGTCTGGCTTGCGGGAGGTGCGGCTGCATGGTCAACCTTCGCCCAGCCGGCTCGAGCCCAGGTAAGCCCCGACCGCTGGAACGACGTACCCGTCCGAGCGCTGGTGGCACTGGCAATCGGTCGCCGGAGCCAGCAGTTCGGCGACAGTGCCCTCACCGACTATCAGGCGACGGCGCGCGGCTTCGTCACCTTTCTCGCGCAGGCCGGGCCCGGATTCCCCGATCCACCCAAGGCCGTCAGGGTCGACGAGTTGGCCGTGGAAGTTTACTGGCGCGCGCCCAACCTCAGCAAGCAGGTGGTGATCGGACGTCGCGACACGTTGCTCCTGCCTGCCGACATTGCCTACTACAGCGACCGGTACGGGATCATTCAAAACAACTTCCCTGACTCCATTCGCCTGGGGGAGGGGAACGACGTGCACGATGTGCCGCATCCGTTGTCGAGTCGTGGACCCGAGGACTACGATTACGCGATCGTCGATTCGTTGCGCATCGGCATCTCCGGCCGTTCGATCGCAGTCTATGACGTCCGCGTGCGGCCGCGCGTGCCGACAGCGGCGCGCGTTGTCGGCGACCTGTACCTCGACCGCGCGACCGGCGCCCTCGTTCGGATGTCGATCACGTTCACGCGCGCGGCCATCCTCGACAAGCGCATCGAGACCCTCGCGGTCACACTCGACAACGCGCTGGTCGATGGGCGGTTCTGGTTGCCGCTCCACCAGGAGCTCGAGGTCGCACGGACGACGACGTGGCTCGACTATCCCGTTCGGGGAATCATCCGCGGACGCTGGGACATTTGCTGCTATCGGATCAATCGCGGCGTCCCGTACGCGATCTTCGTAGGCCCTCCGATCGCGTTCGCGCCACCCAGCACGACCGCGCGGTATCCGTGGTCGGGCCGGATCCTCGACTCGCTCCCGAGCGATGTATCCCTCGCAACGCCTGGCGACGTGCGGCGTGTGGAAGCGGCCGCGCATCAAGTCCTGCGTGACGCGGCCCTCAACCGCGTGCGCGCGATCAGTCTGTCGACGCACAGTGTGTCGGACATCGTCCGGGTCAATCGCGTCGAGGGACTGGCAGTTGGCGCGGGTGTCACACAGGGCATTGGACCAGATTGGTCGGCCGGGCTGGGGGCTCGCTACGGTCTCTCCAACCGCCAGGCCAACGGACAAGCGACCCTCACGTGGTCGCCATTGGGCGATCTGAGTCTTGGGGTCCTGGCCTACCGGCAGTTTCGGGACGCTGGTGACGTCGCCGAGAGCTCGATCCTCGCCAACAGCATCGCGGCGCAAGAGTTCGGAGCGGATGACACGGATCCGTACGATGTTCGCGGGGCCGGCCTCCAGGCGTCCTTTCGCATCCCGCTCGAGCTACGCTGGCGCTTCGCGATCTCTCGCGAGTCGCAGCGCGCGCTGGCGGTCCACGCCACCCCGGTGTTCAACGCCTACGGTCCCACGATCCCCGCACTCGCACTGCAAGCGACCCGCGCGGTGGTGACGGTCGACCGGTCCGACGCTCCGGGCCCGTGGGAGACGGTGTGGCGTGCGCGTCTCGAGGCCCGCGGCGAATGGTACACGGCGGCCGACACGGCGTTGCCGCGCGCAGTCACCGTGGCCCGGGGATTCCTGGGCATCGACGGAGACCGGCCGTTCGGCGATAGTCATCTCGTTGCGCGCGCCTCGATTGGAGCGGTAACCGCCGATGGGCCAATCCCCGCCCAGGAGTTCGTCTACGCGGGCGGTCCGACGAGCGGGCCGGGATACGCCTATCATGCCTTCGTCGGGCGTCTGACTGCCACGCTACGAGGCGAGTGGCAGATGCGCGTGCCCGCGCCGGCGATCCCCCTTGGAAGCCTCGGCAGCACCCCCCGTCATGTCACCCTTGCCCCCTTTGTGAGCGGCGCCTACGTAAACCAGGCCGCGGCATTTCGTCCGCTCCCGACGGGATGGTATCCGGCCGTGGGAATGAGCGCGCTCGGATTTTTCGACCTCTTGCAGGTCGAGGTCGGACGCGGCCTGCGGCGGCCGGGCGAATGGACCTTCTGGATCGATGTGAACAGAGATTGGTGGGGCGTGCTCTAGAAGCCGGGGTCGGGGTCAGGGGTCGGGATACAAAACGCGGTGAGGGTCGCGGCGCGGCGTAGATGTCCCTGTCTCCGCGCACCCTCACGCGCGATGGGTGTGAGAAGCAGATTGTGGCCTATGAGTATTGGGGGAGCGGGGCCGGCCGTGTCACGCCGGCGCGGGCGTCGTGACGCTTGGCGAAGCGTTCGATGACGCCCATCAACGCCGGCGTGGTCGACGTGTATGTCATCCGACCGTACCGGGCCGCTTGGCGGGTGCTCGTGCTGAAGCGAGCCAAGGACACCCGCTGCCCTGGCTCCTGGGAGACGGTCCATGGCCACATCGAGCCGGGTGAGACCCCCGAACGTGCGGCTATTCGCGAGGTGCGTGAAGAGACAGCCCTTGCGGTCGATCGCCTGTACAACGTCACGGTGCAACCGTTCTACCTGCACCGCCTCGATACCGTCGAGCTGGCTGTCGTGTTCGCTGCCTTCGTGCGCGAACCGGGTGCGGTGACGTTGGGTACCGAGCACGACGCGCACGAGTGGCTCCCCGTTGCGATGGCGCGCCGGCGGTTCGTGTGGCCACGGGCACGCGCGGCCTTGGACGATATCGTCGAGCTCCTGAAGGGGGGCAATGCGGGGACGGTGGAGGATGTGTTGAGGGTGCTGTAACGGCAGGGGCCAGGGGTCAGGGATCAGGGGTCAGGGGAACTAACCTGGGGCCGTTCGATTGTGCTGAGTAATGGGGGTGGTCAGTTTCTTCCTTAGCCCCAGACCCCAGACCCCAGACCCCCGTAGTTCTCCATGCCTCATCTGCCGCTCAAGCAGTTACCCGACCCTCCGCGCAAAGCGATCGCGGACGAGTGGCTCGAGCGACTCGAGTCGGAGTTGCAGGATGCGTCCGTCGACCGCGCGACGCTGTGTCGTCGCGTGCTGGTGGACCTCACCTACCCGGAGTACGCGGCCAACTGGGAAACGGCGGTCGCTGACCGGAAACTCTCGGCCGGGTTGCGCCTCGCGCTCGCCGCGCTCGATCCGCGCGAGATCACGCTGGAGCCGGAGTACTACGCCGAGTGTGATCAGACGCGGTTCCAGCGCGTCAAGCCGCTACTCTGGCTGTGGTACTCCTTTGATCGGACGCCGCTGGGAGGCCAGAACGTCGACCTCGGCGTGCGACTCCGTCGGGTGCTGGCGCCGCACATCTTCAAGCAATGTGGCGAGAAATTCAAGGCGTTTCAGCACGTCGAGTTCTCGTTCGGATACAACATGGATGTCGGCGATAACTGTGTCGTGCACCGTCACGTCTTGTTGGACGATCGCGGTGGGATCGTGATGGGCAACAACGTGTCGGTCAGCGACTTTGCGAACATCTACAGCCACACGCACAGCATCGTCGATCAGCGGGACGTCACCGACGCGGTGACGGTGCTCGAGGACAATGTTCGAATCACGTATCACGCGACAGTGCTCGCCGGCGTGCGCGTGGGCTGCAACGGCATGGTGGGAGCCCTCGCTGTCGCGACCAAGGACGTACGGCCCTACCACGTGTATGTCGGCATTCCGGCGAAGAGCATTCGCGTGAAGCCAAATGCGCCGCAAGACGCGCACAACCTGTGTCTGGACGCTAGACGCTAGGCCCCTCTACCAGCCCCGCCACCGCACTTGCCAACTCGTCTCGCCCGAGGCCAGTCGTTGCGCTGAAGGCGATGACCTGGCTCGCGTCGAGGCCTAGTTCCGTGCGAAGCGCTTCGAGGCGCGCGGGCGCGGCCGTGGCCGACAGCTTGTCGACCTTCGTGAGCACCACGAGCGTCGGTATGGCGATCCCGGCCAGATAGTCCAACATGGCGCGGTCGTCTACGGTCGCCTCGTGGCGAGCATCGATGAGTTGCACCACCCCGCGGAGGCTCGGACTGGAAGTGAGGTACGCTTCGATCAGCGGCCGCCACTGCTCGCGGCGCTCCTTGGACACGCGCGCATAACCGTAGCCGGGCAGGTCCACGAGCACAAACGCGTCATTGACGCGAAAGAAGTTGATCTCCTGCGTGCGGCCCGGTGTGCGGCTCACGCGTGCGAGCGCTCGTCGGCGGACGAGGCGGTTGAGCAGCGCGGACTTGCCGACATTCGATCGACCGGCAAACGCGACCTCGGGCAGTCCGCTCGGCGGGCGCCACCCTCCGGCCTGGGCCATGCCCCCCAGGAACTGTAGCGACCGAATGGGAAGGGGATCGATGGACGACACCGCATCCACGGCCTAGTGCGTCACCGTGCTCACATCGGTCGCGTGCGGAGCCTGAGCGCCCGACCGGCGCCGGCGCGGACCCGGCGCCACCGGTGAGGCGGGGATGGGCACCTGGCGCAGGGCAAGAGCCAGCACCTCGTCCATTGTCCGCACCGGGTGGAAGGTCACGGTCTCCCGCACTTCAGCTGGCAGGTCATCCAGTTCGCGTTCGTTGCCGGCGGGCATGATGACGTGCCGGATGCCGAGTCGTTGTGCCGCGACTGATTTCTCCTTGAGCCCGCCGATGGCCAGCACGCGCCCTCGCAGCGTGACCTCGCCGGTCATCGCGACATCGCCGCGCACCGGCACGCCGCTCACCGCGCTGACAATGGCTGTTGCGATCGCGATGCCAGCGCTCGGCCCGTCCTTCGGCGTGGCCCCGGCCGGGATGTGGACGTGCATGTCGCGTGTGTTGCCGCGCGCCAGCTCGTCCTCGATCCCCAGATCCCTGGCGCGGCGCCGCGCGTAACTCAGCGCCGCGGTCGCTGACTCCTTCATCACGTCGCCCAGGGTGCCCGTCAGCTGCAGTCGCCCACGTCCCCGCATCACGCTGACCTCGATGTCCAGGATCTCGCCCCCAGCCGCGGTATAGGCGAGTCCACGGGCGACTCCGACCGCGTCCTCTTGCGTCATGTCATCGGGATCGAATGGAGCCGGTCCGAGCATCTCGCGGAGCGTCGTGGCGCTGACCGTCGTCGCCGTCGTTGCGGGGATAACGACATGCTCGGCTTTCTGGCGCGCAACCTTGCGCGCGACGCGCGCGATTCGGCGCTCCAGCTCACGCACGCCCGCCTCACGTGTGTACTGCCGGAGAATGGCGGGGAGTGCGTTGTCCTCCCATATCACGTCGGTCGACGTGAGGCCGTTGCGCTCGAGCTGTTTGGGGATGAGGAACTGCCGCGCGATCGCGAGCTTCTCGTGATCGAGATATCCGTTGAGGTGCAGGATCTCCATGCGGTCGCGCAGCGCCTCAGGCACGCCGCCGAGTGAGTTGGCGGTGGTGATGAAGAGCACTTGCGACAGGTCGTAGTCCAACTCGAGGTAGTGATCGTTGAACGCGTTGTTCTGTTCAGGGTCGAGGACCTCGAGCAGGGCCGCGGCAGGATCGCCGCGATAGTCTTGTCCGAGCTTGTCGACCTCATCGAGCAGGATCACCGGATTGACCACTTCGGCGCGTCGCATCGCCTGGATGATCCGCCCGGGCAGGGCGCCAATGTACGTCCGACGGTGGCCGCGAATCTCGGCCTCGTCGCGGACACCGCCAAGCGCCATGCGAACGAACTTGCGGCCGAGCGCACGCGCGATCGACCGACCCAGGGAGGTCTTTCCGACACCCGGCGGGCCGACGAAGCAGAGGAGGGGCCCATCGAGGCGTCCCACGAGCGCCAGCACCGCGATGTAGTCGAGGATGCGGTCTTTGACCTCCTCGAGGCCGTAGTGATCCTCATCCAGCACGCGGCGCGCGTGTTCGATGTCGAGGATGTCGTCAGTGCGCTCCGACCACGGTACCGCCAGCAGCCAATCGAGATAGTTGCGCCCGACGGTGCTCTCGGGCGACATCGGGGGTGTGCGCCGCAGCTTGCGCAACTCTCGTTTGGCGCGTGATTGCACGGGTTCGGGAAGCGCACGCCGCTCGATCTCCGCGTCGAGATCCGCGAGGTCGTCGCCGTCGTCCTGGCCCAGCTCCCGGTTGATCGCCCGCAGTTGCTCCTGGAGGTAAAACTCGCGCTGGTTCTGAAAGAGCGAGCCGCGGACGTCGTCATCGATCTTGCGCTCGAGCCGGAGAAGCTCGATCTCGCCGCTCAGGACCTTCCCCAGCGCCTCCCACAACGCCGGGATGTCTGCGGCTTCGAGCAGGTGTTGCCGGATCTCGTGCTTGACGGCAACATGCGCCGCAATGGCGATCGCTCGCCGCTCGTCGGCCTCGATCGCCTGTACGAAGGTCGCGACCTCGTCGGGGATGCGGCGGTGCAGGGAGACGTACTCCTCGAACCGGGACGTTACCTGCCGACTGAGCACCGCCAGCGCACCGGCATCTGCGCCGACCGCGGAGCCCGCCGTCTCGGAGCCGCGTTCGGTGGTGTCGATCCCCTCGCGGTCGTCGCTCGCGACCTCGACCTCGGATATCGCTTGGGGGGTGAACGGAGCTGGGGTCACCGTGGCTTGCAACCCGGCGCCGACCGCCGCGTAGCGCTTCACCCGCGCCCGCGCGACGCCTTCGACCAACACCTTAACCGTGCCGTTCGGCAGTCGCGTGCGCTGCAGCAGTCGAGCGACGACCCCCACGCGGTATAGATCCGCGGCGGCCGGGTCCTGCACTTCGCCACTCCGCTGGGCAACGACCAGGAGGAATCGGTCCTCGCCTGGGGCCGCGGATGCGTCCGCGGCGTCGACCGCTGCCAGGGACGCTGGACGTCCCACGAGCAACGGAATCACCACAAAGGGGAACACGACCACGTCGCGGAGCGGCAGCACCGGAAGGCGGTCGGGGACCGTGAACTGTTCGGAGTCGCGCGAGAGAAGCACCGGCGTCGGGACCACGGTGGAGGGGAGATGTGCAACGGGCGGGAGCCGTCAAGCCGCCCGCCCGCAATTTAAGTCCAATGCGCGGTTGGCCGCGCGTGTGCCGCGGTTACGCCTCTTTCTTCTGCCTCTTCGGCGAGATCTCGAGCAACGGAGCGGTCCGCTTCGTGACCGTGCCCTCGATGATCTTGACCTCGGTGACGTCGTCGCGTCCCGGCAGATCGAACATCACGTCGGTGAGAATTTCCTCGAGGATCGCGCGCAGCCCACGCGCGCCAGTCCCGCGCTTGAGCGCCTTGGCGGCGATGGCCCGCAGCGCGTGCTCATCAAAGGTGAGCTTCACCTCTTCGAGGTCGAAGAGCTTGGCGTATTGCTTGGTCAACGCGTTCTTCGGCTCCTTGAGGATCCGAACGAGCGCGTCTTCATCGAGCGCTTCGAGCGGAACACCCACCGGTAGTCGGCCGACGAGCTCGGGGATCAAACCATAGCGCAAGAGATCGTCGGGCTCGACGTCCGCGAACGGGTTCTTGGGCGGCTTGGCAATCGATCCGGCGACTGCGTCGCTCTCGACCTGTTCTTTGGTGAAGCCGATCTGCTTCCGGCCCGTGCGTGCCTCGATAATCTTCTCGAGCCCGTCGAAGGCGCCGCCACAGATGAACAGGATGTCCTTGGTGTTGATCTGGATGTACTCTTGCTGAGGGTGTTTGCGACCGCCCTGTGGCGGGACTGACGCCACGGTCCCCTCGAGGATCTTCAGCAAGGCTTGCTGTACGCCTTCGCCGGAGACATCGCGCGTAATGCTCGGGTTCTCCGACTTGCGCGCGATCTTGTCGATCTCGTCAATGTAGACGATGCCGCGCTCGCACTCGGCCACGTTGAAGTCGCCGGCTTGTAGCAGTCGAACCAGGATGTTCTCGACGTCTTCCCCGACATACCCCGCCTCGGTCAACGTCGTAGCGTCGGCGATCGTGAACGGCACGTCCAGGATCCTGGCCAGCGTCTGGGCGAGCAGCGTCTTGCCGACGCCCGTGGGCCCGATCAACAGGATGTTGGACTTGTCGAGCTCCACCTCGTCGTCGCGCAGCGAGGCGGAGTTGATGCGCTTGTAGTGGTTGTACACCGCGACCGCCAACGCCTTCTTGGCGCGCTCCTGGCCGATCACATACTGGTCAAGAACGTCCTTGATCTCCTGGGGCGACGGGACCTGTGTGATCGCTTCCGCAACTTCGCGCTCTTCGTCCTCTGCGAGGATCTCGTTGCAGAGCGCAATGCATTCGTTGCAAATGTAGACCGACGGTCCCGAGATGAACTTCCTGACCGAGTCCTTGGACTTGCCACAGAACGAGCAGCGCAGGTGCTTATCGTGGGACATGTGGGTAGCGGCGGGCGGCGGAGGGGTCAGCGAGCCGGTCAGGGCGGAACGGAGTCACGAAACGGCGACCAAACGGCAACAACGGAGCGACTGCCGGAGAACTAACAGCCCCCCCGAGACCGGTCAAGCAGACTTGCGCGAACGCGCGCATAGGCACATTGCCTTGCGAAGCCTTGTGAAAACTTTCACGAGTTAACCCCGCTCCGAACCGGGTCAACGGACGCCCCTGACCACTAAATGGGACGTCCAGAAGACCCGAAACGGGCTTCATTGTGTCGCTGTTCACCGCGCGAGGGCTCGGCCTCTTACGGCTTGGCAAGTTCGACCGCGTCGTTGCTGCGGTGCGGGAGTGTGTCCTGCGAGACGACGCGGTCGATAATGCCGTACGCGCGAGCCTCTTCGGCGGACATGTAGTAGTCGCGGTCGAAGTCGCGCTCGATCTGCTCGACCGGTCGGCCGGTGTGCTTGGACATGAGCTCGTGCATCTTGCTGCGCAGATACAGGATCTCTTTCGCCTGGATCTGAATGTCGGACGCGGTGCCTTGGGCACCGCCGGACGGCTGGTGCATCATCACGCGGGCGTGCGGCAACGCGGCCCGCCGTCCCTTGCGACCGCCGGCGAGCAGGAAGCAGCCCATGCTGGCGGCCATGCCCATGCAGGTGGTGTTCACGGGTGCGCGGAGGAACTGCATCGTGTCGTAGATCGCGAGTCCCGCCGACACACTCCCGCCGGGCGAGTTGACGTACAGATGAATGTCCCGCTCGGGATTGTCGGCATCGAGAAACAACAACTGCGCGATTACAATGTTCGCGACGTCGTCGGTGACCGGCGTGCCGAGAAACACGATCCGGTCCATCAGCAACCGCGAGAAGATGTCGTAGGTTCGCTCACCGCGGCTGGAGCGCTCAATGACGTACGGAGGATAGATAGTCGACATGGCAGGAAAGAAAAGGATGGGAGACTATTGGAGTTCGACGGTATTTCGATCGAGCAGCCACTTGAACACTTTGTCTTCGGTCAGAGACCGCTCGATTTCTCGCAGCCGATCGGCCTTCTGGAGCGAGCTGTAGACTTCGGCGACCGGCGCATTGCGTCGTGCCGCCATATCGCTCACGCGCTCATCTACTTCCGCCTCGCTGGCGGCGAGCCCCTCGCGCTCGGCGATCGTCTCGATGATCAACTCACGGCGCACCTGGCTCTCGGCCACGGGGCGAAACTCGTTGGCAAACCGCTGACGATCGGCCTCAGGGATCTGATACGCACCGGCGTAGCCGTCGATGAGGCGCTGTACCCAAGAGGGCGGCAGCTCGAAGGGATTGGCGCCGGCGATATCGTCGAGCAGGCGGCGACGGACCTCGGCGTCCGCGTCGCGCACGGCACTGCGCGTGAGATCGTCGCGCACGGCTGCCACCAGCGCGTCCTTGCCGTCGAAGTCACCCACCTCGCGCGCAAATGCATCGTCCAGGGCTGGCAGCGCCTTCCGCTTGACGTCGCGCAGCGTCACCCGCACCAGCTTCGTCTTGCCGCGCTGTGATTCGTCCGGAAAATCGTCGGGCCATTTCACGGGCCGCTCGACGGTTTCGCCGGGCTTCGCTTCCATAATGATCTCTTCAATGCCGGCGATCGCCTGCCCGCCGCCGAGCACGAGTCGGCGTTCCTTGTCTTCCTGGAGCGTGCCGGTGTCGTCCGGCGTCGAGAGGACGACCGTGACCATGTCGCCGGGACCCGGGCGGCCATCCACGGGCGACCACGCCGCGCGCTGCTCACGTATGGCTTCGAGCTGCTCGGTAACCTGATCCTGCGTCACCGGACGTTCCGTTCGCTGGACGCGAAAGCCCTGTGTGCGAGCCAGCGCGATCTCCGGGCGAACCTCGAGATGCAGCTCGAACGTCAGCGGTTGACCTTGCTCGAACTTGAGGTCGTGCACGTGCGGCTGGCTGACCAGCTTGAGCTGCTCACGTCCGATCGCCTCCTCGTACGCCTCGCGCACCAGCGCCTCGACGGCCTGCTGGCGGATCGCATCGGCGAACCGCTTGCGCACCACCGCGGGCGGTGCCTTACCCGGACGAAAGCCCGGGAGCCGCACCTTGGATGCATACCCACGGGCCGCCTGCTCTTCGGCGTCGCGCACCCGGTCGGCCGGCACCGAGACGGCGAGCCGGCGCTCGACGCCGCTCGACTCCTTCTGCGTGATCTCAATGGGCATTTGGGTGAAATGTAACCGGGACGCCCGCCGTTGGCGGGCGTAGAGAGTAGCAAAGCAGAAAGCTGAAAGTAGACAACGACCCAGACTGGGGCGTGCCTTTTCGATCGTGTCCACTCTCTACGTTCGGTGGGTCTACTCTCTCGGCGGCGAAGCCGCCGTGCCCGGGGCGGGGCTCGAACCCGCACGTCTTTCGACAAGGGCTTCTAAGGCCCTCGCGGCTACCAATTACGCCACCCGGGCGGCGCGGCGCTTCGCGCGCGCAGAGAGTAGACCTTCAGAAAGTAGAAAGTAGACGAAACCCCGCCAAGCGGTTAGTAACGTCTACTTTCTACTTTCTACTTTCTACTCTCTATGGCCGTGATTAACGCTCTGCGTTAATCATGGCCATCGCCGCCGATGCGGAGGCTCACGACTCGCTGCTGTCCAGTCGGCCCAGACTGCCCGCCGACCGGCGTGTAGACCAGCAGCGTCACGAAGTCGCCCATCTTCGAGCGCGCGAGCGCGTTCTGCAGATCGGCGATCTTGTGCACTTCGACGCGCGGCTCCGGGTAGAGCACGGCGACGATGATGTCGTGTTCTTGGAGCTTCCCGTGCGCGGGGCCCGATCCGCTCACATCGGTCACGAGGAGGCCGCGGTCCTGCTCGGGGATCTTCGCCTCGCTGGCAAGGTCAGACGATACGGGCTCGCCCGAGAGGCCGAGCTTCTCGATGCTGATCCCCGCCGGCGACTCGTCGGATTCGTTATCGCGTTGAGCGACGGTCTCGTCGGTCGGAGCCTCGCTGAGCTTCAAGCTGAATGTCTTGCGCGAGCCGAAACGAACGACGTCGAGCGAAATCACCTGCCCGGGCTGGTGCAGGCGCACGATCCGCTGCAAGGTGCTCGTCCGGTCCACTGGCTTGCCGTCGGCCGACACGATGATGTCGCCGGCCTCGAGACCGGCCTTCTCGGCCGGGCTGGACCCGTCGCCGGGTGTGAACCCGCTCACCTTCACGCCCTCGATGGTCTTCAGTCCCGCCGCGCCCGCGTCATCGGGATCGACGTCACTGATCGCGATCCCCAGCACGGCGCGCCGGACCTTGCCGTACTTGATGATGTCGTCCATCACGCTCTTTGCGAGCGTGATCGGAATCGCGAAACCGTAGCCTGAGTAATACCCCGTCGGACTGGCGATTGCGCTGTTGATGCCGACGACCTCGCCCTCGATGTTGACGAGCGGACCACCCGAGTTCCCCGGGTTGATGGCTGCGTCGGTCTGGATGAAATCCGAAATCGCGTAGGGGTTGCGCATGAGACCGACCAGCTCGTGCGTGCCACGACCCTTGGCGCTCACAATGCCTGCCGTCACGGTGAAGTCGAGGCCGAGCGGATTGCCGAATGCCAGCACCCATTCGCCCACTCGCGTCTGCGAATCATCACCCAGATTCACCGTCGGCAGATCCTGCGCGTCGATCTTGATCACCGCAACGTCCGTGGTCGGATCGTGGCCAATCACTTTCGCTTTGAAGACGCGGTGGTCCTTGAGCGCGACGGTGACGCGATCCGCGTCGACGACTACGTGGTTGTTGGTGAGGATGTAGCCGTCGGTAGTCACGATAAAGCCCGACCCGCTCGCCTCTTCAGGCTCGGGGCGTTGTGGCGGGAACTGATTGAAAAAGTCCTCGAGGCCCTGCGGGATGCGGCCGCGACTTCGCGGACTCCCTTCCGACTGCCGCGGATCTCTCGCTGTTTGGATCGATACCACCGCCGGCGTGACATGCTCGGCGATCGACACAAAGGCGTTGTTCTGCTCGGCCAGTGGCTTGATTTGCTGCGACGAAGGTTTGCTCGGCGTCGATCGGGTGGCTGAGCTCTGCGCAAACCCTTGATGAGTGAAGTCCAGCGAGGAGGCCACGAGCATGCCGCCGAAGAACGCAGCGACAACGGCCGCTCCCACACGCGCACGAGACAGTGTCCAGGGCATAGGGCTCATCCAAGTGTCCGAGTTACGTGCAATGAGTACGCAGGGCCCACCAGCGGGAACGCTGCGGCGCCATCCGCCGCGCCTCCTTTCTCTTCTCTTCCGGCGGCGCGAACGGCCGCCGCCATCAAATTTAGGGGGTGGCCTTGCCGCCGGGGGTTTCCTTTATCCCTTGTTTATCCGTTCATTGACGGGCAAAGGGCCGGCCACGGTACACCGTGACCGGCCCTTGACCTCTTACGCCCTAAGTCTCACGGGCGTTTAGTCCCGCGGGGCGCGGTCGCGCCCCCTGCAGATCTATTTCTTGTCGTCCACGATCTCGTAATCGGCCTCGACGACGTCATCGGGCTTGCCGCTCGGTCGCGCGCCGGCACCGGCCCCGGCGGGCTCGCCCTGTGCACCCGGGGTGCCGCCGGGAGCGCTTCCCGCCCCCTGCTGCTGGTACAGCGACTGTCCGGCCTCGCTGTACACGCGCGTCAACTCCTCCTGCGCCGATCGGATCTCACCCTGGTCATCGCCGCGCAGCGCCTTGCGAGCGCGCTCGACTGCTCCCTCGAGACGCGACTTGACCTCGGGTGACAAACGGTCCGACCACTCCTTCGAGTTCTTCTCGACTTCGTAGGTCATGCTGTCGAGTCGGTTCCGAGTGTCGATCTCCTCGCGGCGCTTCTTGTCGTCACTGGCGTTCTTCTCCGCATCCTTGACCATGCGATCGATCTCGGCCTCGGACAGACCACTCGACGCCTCGATGCGGATCTTTTGCTCCTTGCCGGTCGTCTTGTCCTTTGCCGACACGTGCAGGATGCCGTTCGCGTCGATGTCGAACGTGACTTCGACCTGAGGCATGCCACGCGGCGCCGGCGGGATCCCCGTGAGCTGGAACTTGCCGATGGTCTTGTTGTAGACGGCTAGTTCGCGCTCCCCCTGGAGCACATGGATCTCGACCGTCGTCTGATTGTCGTCGGCCGTCGAGAACGTCTCGCTCTTCTTCGTCGGGATCGTCGTGTTCCGCGGAATGAGCACCGTCGTCACGCCGCCCAATGTCTCGATACCGAGCGAAAGCGGTGTCACGTCGAGCAACAGCACGTCCTTCTGCTCGCCGGTCAACACCGCGCCCTGGACGGCGGCGCCGATCGCGACGACTTCGTCCGGGTTTACGCCCTTGTTGGGCTCTTTTCCGAAGAACTTCTTGACGATCTCCTGGACCTTCGGAATGCGCGTCGAGCCACCGACCAGCAACACCTCATCGATCTGATCCGGCTTGAGCCCGGCGTCCTTCAGCGCCTGCTCCATTGGCGGAATCGTCCGCTGAATGAGGTCGTCAACGAGCTGCTCGAACTTGGCGCGCGTCAACGTGTAGTTCAGGTGCTTGGGCCCCGACTGATCCGCGGTGATGAAAGGCAGGTTGATGTCCGTCGACATCGTGCTCGACAGCTCCATCTTGGCCTTTTCAGCGGCCTCCTTGAGACGCTGCAGAGCCATCGGGTCCTTCGATAGATCGATTCCCTGATCGCGCTTGAACTCTGCGACCAGCCAATCGATGACACGCTGATCGAGATCGTCGCCACCGAGGTGGGTGTCGCCGTTCGTCGACTTCACCTCGAATTGCCGCGAGCCCTCGACGTCGTACAGCTCGAGTACGGAGATGTCGTACGTGCCACCGCCCAGGTCGAACACGGCGACCTTTTCGTCCTTCTTCTTGTCGAGTCCGTACGCCAACGCCGCAGCAGTCGGCTCGTTGATGATCCGGAGCACATCGAGCCCCGCGATCTTGCCGGCATCCTTGGTCGCCTGCCGCTGGGAATCGTTGAAGTACGCGGGCACCGTGACCACGGCCTTCTCGACCTTGTGTCCGAGGTAGTCCTCGGCCGTCTGCTTCATCTTTTGCAGGATCATCGCCGAGATCTCGGGCGGCGTATACCGCTTCCCCTGAACCTCGACCATCGCCATGCCGTTGTTGCCCGCCACCACCTTGTACGGGACGCGCTTCACCTCCTCCGGTACCTCGGAGAGCTTGCGCCCCATGAACCGCTTGATCGAGAAGATCGTATTCTGCGGATTCGTCACTGCCTGCCGCTTCGCGATCTGACCGACCAGCCGTTCGCCATCCTTCGTGAATCCGACGACAGATGGGGTCGTCCTTCCACCCTCGGCGTTGGGGATCACGACGGGGTCACCACCCTCCATGACCGACACGACGGAGTTCGTCGTCCCCAGATCAATGCCGATAACCTTGTCTGCCATGCTGCCCTCGTGAATGTTCCAATTGAGCGTTGAACTGCGACCCGAGCCGTTCCGAACGAATGCGTCTGCCCGCCAATGCGAGCCAAAGCCGGCGGAACACGTCGGGCCCTCGACTACGCGCTCCTGTAGCAATCGCGATACCCGGGAGACCAGTCATATTGGCAGGGATCTCGTGGTGGCGTCGGTGACCGAGGCAGCGTGATCCCTCTCGGCGACGACCTACCGACCCTCAGAAGACCCGTGATGACGTACTGCATCATCGCGGTGAACTTCGCTGTCTGGATCTTTGTTCAGGGCGCGGGCTTCGACTCCCAACAACTTGCGAGGACGGTCTGCGACCTGGGGATGGTGCCCGGCGAGCTGACGCATTTGGCCCCCCTCGGACAGTCCGTGCCCATCGGGCCCGGGCTCGTCTGCGCGGTCGACAACGACGCCATCAACATCCTCACGCCGGTGATTTCGATGTTCTTGCACGGCGGCTGGATGCACATCCTCGGCAACATGATCTATCTGGCCGTCTTCGGTCGGAACGTCGAGGACAGCATGGGGCGCCTGCGCTTCCTGTGCTTCTACCTGGTCTGCGGACTGATCGCGGCGGCCACGCACATCCTGTTCAATCGGGCATCACCAGTCCCGACCGTCGGTGCATCAGGAGCGATTTCTGGCGTCCTGGGAGGGTTTCTTTTGTTATACCCCACCGTGCCGGTACGGATGTTTGTCTTCGTGTTCGTCGTCAGGGTTCGAGCCTGGGTCGTGCTCGTTTACTGGTTCCTGCTGCAGGCTTTGACCGGCGTCTCGCAGCTCAACCAACTGCAACCCGACGTCACCAACGGCGTCGCCGTCTGGGCTCACGTCGGTGGGTTTCTCGCCGGCCTGTTCCTCACGCGGTTCTTCGTCAACCCGGACTTGCTCCATGCTCGCTACCAAACCCGCATGGCATGAAGGCGCGCCTGCGCCCGCAGGGTATGTTGTAACGATGTGCGCGGCGACGCGTCTGGCCCCGTTTGTGGACGAAACGTTGCTTGCCCCCGACGCCACCCATGCCGACATTGACGCGTTGTGCGACCGCGCCATCCGTCACGGTGTGGCTGCGGTGTGCGTCAATCCTGCGTGGGTGTATCGGTGTGCGTCGCACTTGGCGGGCTCCACCGTGGCGGTGGCGGCCGTCGTCGGTTTCCCTTTCGGGTCCCACGAAACTGCCATAAAGGCGGCCGAGGCAGCACTCGCGATGGAACGGGGAGCAAAAGAGCTCGACGTCGTGGCGGCACTTGGGCTCATGCGGGCGGGTCGGTGGCATGATGTGGAGCGCGACATTGCGGCGGTCGTTCGAGAGACGAAAGGGGCATTGGTGAAGGTCATCATCGAGTCCGGATTGTTCTCGCCGGTCGACATCGTCCGCGCCTGCCAGGCCGCGCAAGCCGCCGGCGCTGGCTTCGTGAAGACCAGCACGGGCTTCCACCCGAGCGGTGGCGCAACGCCAGCTGCGGTCTGGCTGATGCGCCGCACCGTCCGGGATGCGCTCGGGGTCAAGGCGGCCGGCGGCATCCGAGACTGTGCGACGGCCGAGGCGATGTTCGATGCGGGCGCCACGCGGCTGGGCTCCTCGCGCGGGGCCGAGTTGGCCGAGTGTGTCGGCAGAGGTCCGCGGACATGGAACGAGCTGGCGCCGACGGCCGGCGACGCGAGCGCACTGGAGGAGCGCGCCAGATGACCACGGCGATCTACCCCGCACCAACGAATTACCTCAATCGCGAACTGAGCTGGCTCGCGTTCAACGAGCGGGTCTTGCGCGAGGCGTTCGACGAGCGGAACCCGTTGCTCGAGCGACTGAAGTTCCTCGCGATCCATTCCACCAACCTGGATGAGTTCTACATGGTGCGAGTGGCCGGGTTGCGCCGTCAGGTGCGCGGGGGCGTCGTGCAATCGCCTCCGGATGGACTGCCCCCGGCCGAGCAGCTGGCTGCGATCGGCCGGAGCGTGAGCGCGCAAATCGCCGATGTCCAGCACTGCCTGCACCATCGGCTCGTGCCCGCACTGGCCGCGCGCGGCGTGCGACTGGTGACGATGTCCGATCTCACGCCGACGGAATGGCTGGCGGTCGACAGCTTCTTCGAGTCGCAGGTCTTCCCGGTCCTCACGCCGCTCGCCGTCGATCCAGGGCATCCGTTCCCGTACATCTCGAGCCTGTCGCTGTCGCTGGCCGTCGAGATTCGAGATCCCGTCAAGGGCGCCGACCACTTCGCCCGCGTCAAAGTCCCGAAGAGTCTTCCGCGGTGGGTTTCGTTCGGGCGCGCGAACCATTTCATCCCGCTCGAGCAGGTCATCGGTGCGAATCTGGGGGCGCTCTTCCCGGGGATGGAGGTCCTGGGATGGTACGCGTTTCGGGTGACGCGCTATTCGGACCTCGACCTGGCAGCGACCGACGAGTCGGAGGATTTGCTCGAGGTCGTGGAGCAGCAGATGTTCGAGCGGCGCTTCAGCGAAGTCGTGCGCCTCGAGATACAAGACACGATGCCGGCGCATCTGCGCGCCCTGCTGCTCGAGGAACTGCGCGATGAGCAGACCGCGGAGCTGCCTGCCCTCACCGAGCACGACGTCCAGGATGCAGGGTCGCTGCTCGACCTGGGTGATCTCATGTCGCTCGCGACGCTCGACCTGCCGGAGATGCGGGACGAGCCGTTCACGCCGGTCGTTCCGGCGGAGTGGAGAGACTCTCGCCGCAACGTCTTCGACATCATTCGCGACCACGATATCCTCGTGCATCACCCGTTCGACTCTTTCACGGGCACGGTCGAACAGTTCTTGAGCACGGCGGGCGCGGATCCGCAGGTGCTCGCGATCAAGCTGACGTTGTACCGGACGTCGGGTGATACGGCCATCGTCCGCGCGCTCATCGACGCCGCGCAGCGCGGCAAACAGGTCGCGGTGCTCGTCGAGCTGCAGGCGCGGGGCGACGAAGCGAACAACATCACGTGGGCGCGTACACTGGAAGATGCCGGCGTACACGTCGCCTATGGCCTGCCGGGTCTCAAGACGCACACCAAGGTCGCCCTTGTGGTCCGGCGAGAGCCTGATGCGATTCGCCGGTACGTGCACATCGGAACGGGCAACTACAATAGCAAGACGGCGCGTCTCTACACGGACTTCGGCCTGTTCACCGCCAGCCCGTCCATCGGCGCCGACGTGAGTGACTTGTTCAACTCACTGACCGGCTACTCGCGACAGCGTCTGTATCGTAAGCTCCTCGTCGCGCCGACGACGATGCGCACGCGCGTGATCGAGCTGATCGACCGCGAAACGGCCCACGCCCGCGACGGCAACAGCGGCCGCATCACGGCAAAGATGAATGCGATCGTCGACCCCGACACGATCGAGGCGCTCTACCGGGCCTCGCGCGCCGGCGTCGAGATCGATCTCATTGTGCGGGGCATTCTGTTGTCTGCGACCCGGGGTCGAGGAGGTCAGCGAGCGCATTCGGGTCAGCAGCATCATCGGCCGGTTCCTGGAGCACTCCCGTCTCTGGCGCTTTGCGAATGCGGGGACGCCGGAGTACTACATCGGATCGGCCGACTGGATGCCGCGAAACTTCGATCGTCGGGTCGAGGCGGCCGTGCCAGTCGATGATCCGACGCTTCACCCGCGACTGGATGCCCTGCTCGAGACCTGCCTCGCGGACAATCGCGGCGCGTGGGATCTGCGCTCGGACGGCACCTACCGCCAGCGCACTCCGGGCGCCGAACCCGTGCGATCCGCCCAGGTCATTCTGGCAACGCGACTCGTGGGGTCGTCCCACCGCTCCCGTCGAGCCGGCCCCGCCGGCGCCCAGCCTGGTCACACCGCCGGAAACGCGAGAGTCAGTGGCGGCGGATGACTGAGAGGCAGGGTTTGGGGTCTGGGGTGTGGGGTTTGGGGTAACTCAAGACCCCAGGGGCTAGTCGCGATGCGTCGCAACTGGCCCCTCGGTGTTTTTGCTGTTACCCCAAACCCTAAACCCCAAACCCTAGACCCGCCGTTATTCGATATCCCCATCCTCGCTATCCGCCACGAAGACCTGCCCGTCCGGGGCCACGACTTCGACGCTCACGCCGGCGACTTTCTCCAATAGCCGCGCCTTTCGGCTCGCGCCCCACAGCTCGAGCCGGAGGGTCAGGCCAGCTTTCGCCGGCACCGCCGTGAGGCGCATCGCGCGACCAAGCCACCGGACTTTGACGCGCGCGACGGCTCCGGCATGTCCCCGGTCGAACCCGTCGGCGACGCGCAGGATCGCAGCCAGGCGTCGAACGCGCCGCCGAGCGGCCCGGTCGAGGTGCGCGAACTCCTCATGCGACTTCTTGGGGGCCGAGCCGCGGTGGTAGCGGGCCACGTTGGCGACTGCGACCTGCTCCTCAGGAGTGATGCCGAGCAAATCCGCATGCAGGATCAGGTGGTACGAGTGCTTGTGGTGCTTGTTGTAGTTGATGTGGTAGCCGATGTCATGCAGGAGCGCGGCATCCGCGAGAATCTCGCGATCCCCGGGACCACAGCCAATGCGGTCGCCGATGGCGTCGAACAGCTGCAGGGCCAGTGACTGGACGTGCCGGGCGTGCGGCGCTTCGAAGCGCGTACGCTCAGCGAGCTCTCGCACCGATCGGGCACGTGCCTCTCCGGGATCGGCCACGGTCGGCCTGATGCGCGCGGTCTCCAGCAGGAGGCCTTCACGAATGCCGTAGGCTGATACGACGATCTCGCGGGCCTCGACTCGAGCAACCACCTCGGCCACGACGGCGAGGCCGGCCACGATGATGTCAGCGCGGGGCGCATTCAGTCCGGGTACTGCCGCCCGCTCAGCGATCGACAGGTCTTGTAGCGCGAAGAGCATGTGCTCGAGCTCCACGCGCGGGACCCGCGCAGCGTGGACGGTCCGCGCGGTCACCGCCTGACGGGCGAGGTACATCCCGCCCATGTTGGTGAACGTCCCGCCGGAACCGATGACTTGCGCGCCGCGCCAGTCTCGCACCGGCAGATGGCCGCGCAACGCGTCGCGCACGTGGCTGCGCAGGTCGCGCACACCCCGCCGGAGCGCGCGGCCCCCGTCGCGTACTCCAGCTCCAAGAAATTGCTCGGTCAGGCGAATCGCACCGAATGGGAGCGAAATCAGGCGGTCGAGCAGTCCATCGGCGCTCAACGCCAACTCGATCGACCCACCTCCAATGTCCATTACGACCCAGCGACCGACTCCCAGATCGAAGTGCGCGAGCGCGCTACGATAGGTCAGCCGGGCCTCGTCCTCGCCGCCCAATGTCCGCACCCGCAACCCGGTCTCGGCTCGCACCCGATCCAGAAACGCGCGACCATTGGTGGCCTCGCGAACCGCACTGGTCGCGACGGCTTCGATCCGTTCGGCACCGAGCTGCTTGGCGAGGGTCGCCATGCGGACCAGTGTCTCCAGTGCTCCCTGCATCGAATCGGGACTCAACTGGCCGGTCGCGACGACACCCGTGCCAAGCCGCGGTTGCGCCTTCAGCTCGTCGACGACGCGGATCGACCCGTTGTTGGAGACGTCAGCAACGATCTGTCGAATCGAGTTCGACCCGATATCGATAGCGGCGACCCGGACTGCCCCGCCATCTCTGGCGTGCCGCGAGGAGGCCGGCGGCGGCCCACCCGCGTTGCGGAGAAGTGCCGACGCCGCCATCCCCTCTTAGTGTCCTCCGCCCGAGCTTCTGGGCGACGAGGGTGTCTCGCCGACCGTCCCGCTGTGCGCCCCCGGCGGCGGTCTTCGCGTCGGGTCGTCCAGGTGGTGCTTGATCTGCTTTCCCTCGGCCAGGAACACGGCATCCTCGCCGATGTTCGTCGCCAGATCGGCGACCCGCTCGAGGTTGCGTCCCACGAGGATGAGCTCGAGCGACGGCGTGATGTTCCGGGCGTCCGCCATCATGTGGGTCAAGAGGATCCGGAAAAGGGAATTGAGCAGCGCGTCGACCGCGTCGTCTGCTTTACAGACTTCCCGACCCAGTGTTCCGTCAGCGCGAATGAATGCGTCCAGCGCGTCGCCCAGCATGCTGCGCGCGCGACGGGCCATGTCCTCGATCTCGGGCTCGGGCGTAATTGTGGACCGGATCGCGATGAGACGCTGGGCACACTGCGCGATGTTGACCGCGTGGTCTCCGACACGCTCCAGATCGCTCGAGATCTTGATCGCGCTCACAATGAAGCGGAGGTCTCGCGCCATAGGCTGTTGCAGCGCAAGTAGCTCGACGGCCAACCCCTCGACCTCGACCTCCAGGGCGTCGATCTCGCGGTCGCCGGTAATGACGGCGTCGGCCCGATCCTGATCGTGTTTGAGCAATGCGTCGACCGCCAGGTCGACCAGCCCTTCGGCGCGGTCGGACATGGTCAAGAGCCGCTCCTTGAGGTTCGCCAGTTGGTCGTGAAAGTGGCGGAACCCCGACGGGGAGTCGGAGGTGACGACGGGAGAAGTGGCGGGAGGCATCATCCGAACCTACCTGTAATGTACGAGTTCGTACGTTCTTCGCGTGGGGCTGTGAACATCCGCTCGGTCGGACCCACCTCGATCAGCCGGCCCAGGTAAAAGAACGCGGTAAAGTCGGAGGCACGCGCCGCCTGCTGGAGATTGTGGGTTACGATCACAATCGTCAACTCTCTTTTTAGCTCGAAGATCAACTCCTCGATCTTCTGCGTGGCGATCGGGTCGAGCGCGCTCGCCGGTTCGTCGAGGAGTAGCACCTCCGGGTCGTTCGCCAGCGTCCGGGCGATGCAGAGGCGTTGCTGCTGTCCGCCTGAGAGTCCGCTCGCCGGGTCGCGGAGCCGGTCCTTCACCTCGTCCCACAACACCGCGCGCCGGAGCGAGGACTCCACAATGCGGTCGAGTTCCGCGCGAGACGCAGTCGTGTTGATGCGCGGGCCGTAGGCGACGTTGTCGTAGATCGATTTCGGAAAGCAGTTCCACCGCTGGAAGACCATTCCGATCCGTCGGCGCAACGCGGTGGGGTCGAGCGCGGCCTCATAGACATCGCGTCCATCGAGCAGGACCTCACCCGTGTGGCGCGTCCCCGGCAACAGATCGTGCATCCGGTTGATCGACCGGAGAAAGGTCGACTTTCCGCATCCCGATGGCCCGATCAGCGCAGTGATCGACCGCGGCGGCATGTCGACGGTGATGTCGAAGAGCGCCTGCTTCTCGCCGTACCAGAACGAAAAGTCGCGTGCCGCGAGCGACCCCCGCTGCGCTGCACCGGTCATCGGCGTCGCCGGAGGGGACGCGGACGGCGTGGCCATCGCCGGGCTCATCCGAATCGCCCTGTGATGTACGCCTCGGTGCGCGGGTCCCTCGGCGTCGTGAACAACTCGGCGGTTGGCGCGACCTCGACCAGATCTCCGTGCAGCATGAAGGCCGTGCGGTCCGAGACGCGCGCTGCCTGTTGCATGTTGTGGGTCACGATCACGACGGTCATGTCTCGGCGCAGCTCGTAGACGAGCTCCTCGACCTTTTGCGTACTGAGCGGATCCAGGGACGCGGTGGGTTCGTCGAGCAGCAACACCTCCGGCTCGATGGCCAGCGCGCGGGCGATACACAGGCGCTGCTGCTGACCGCCGGAAAGGCCAACCGCACTATCGCGCAAGCGATCCTTCACCTCGTCCCACAACGCGGCGCGGTGGAGTGCCTTCTCGACGATCTCGTCCACCCGGCCGTGTGACGGCATCCGCCGCAGCGTCGACAATCCTGCCGCCACGTTGTCGTGGATGGACATCGTGGGGAAGGGGGTCGGCCGCTGAAAGACCATACCGATGTGCTGCCGGACCGCCGTGACGTTCACATCCCGATCGTAAATGTTCCGGCCATCGAGCATGACCTGCCCCGTCACCCGCGCGCGGGGCAGCGTCTCGTGCATGCGGTTCAGGCAACGAAGCATCGTCGACTTGCCGCAACCCGACGGACCGATGATGGCTGTGACGAAGCGGTCGGGGAGGTCGATCGAGATGTCCTTGACCGCGCGGTTCGCGCCGAAGAACGCATTCAACGCGGCGACGCGGAGCCGCATCGGCGCGCTGCCGGTCGACGCTGCGGCCCGCGCCGCCGCGGCGGCGGTGTCGATGGCGGGTGGCGCGGCGCGATGCGGCGTCTGCGTCCAACCCGACGCGGCCGAGGGCTCCGCAGGGCGACCGACGGGCCCATTGCCTGTCGGCCCGGGTACTGAGACGTGCGCTGCCGCAGCTGGTCGCGCGCCGGCGGGCGTGGGCCCCGACGGGTCGCTGCGGCTGGGCGGCATGGTGGACCGAGCCATGATCATGACGCCCGCGCCGCTCAGTCTCCGCCCATCCCGGCAAAGCGGCGCCGGGTGGCGAGACGAGCGACGAGACTGATGATGAGGATCATCGCGATGAGCACGAGCGCGCCGGCCCACGCCTGCGCGTGCCAGTCGTCATAGGGGCTCACCGCGTAGTTGAAGATCTGCAGCGGGAGTGCCGCCATCGGCCGATTGAGCGACGTGGACCAGAACTGGTTCCCGAACGCCGTGAAGAGCAGTGGCGCGGTCTCTCCAGCGATACGAGCGATCGCGACCAGCACGCCGGTCACGATGCCGGCACTGGCAGTTCGCAGCACGATCGACAGCGACGTCCGCCATCGCGCGTAGCCGAGGGCGAGCGCAGCTTCGCGGAGCGACACGGGCACCGTGCGGACGATCTCCTCCGTGGTTCGCGCGACTTGAGGAATCATCATCGCCGCGAGGGCGACACTCCCCGCCCAGGCCGAAAAATGACCGATCGGCCGAACGAGGAACTGCCACGCGAAAATCCCCATGACGATCGACGGCAGTCCATTGAGCACGTCGGCCAGGAATCGCGTGATGTAAGCTAAACGGGTTTCGGAATGCTCCGCGAGATAGAGGCCGGCGCCGATTCCGACCGGCAAGCCGATCCCGCTGGCGGCGGCGACGATGATCACCGTTCCGACAATCGCGTTGGCCATGCCGCCGCCTTCCTCTCCTACCGGCTTCGGCATGTTCGTGAAGAAGTGCCACCGCAGCGACGATCCGCCCAGCTCGATGAGGTGGAAGAGGATGAAGAGGAGCGGCAGTGTGGTGATCAACGCCGCCGCCGCGACGAGTCCCACCATGATGCCGTTGACGATATGACGCCGGCGCAGCTTGCTGCGCATCTCTACGGTGACGTGCGCATCAGTCCAGCGTGGCGGGCGAGGCGCACTGCCAGACCGCGTTGGGGCGGCGGCCGGGGCCGACTCCGCAACGGGTGCCGTCATACGGCTTTCCCTCCCGCGCCCCGCGACACCTGCCACACGAGCCACCGGGCAACTGCGTTCACGATCACCGTAATGACAAACAACACGAACCCAACGGCCATGAGCGCGGACAGGTGGAGATCGCCCGACGCCTCTGAGAATTCATTCGCGATGAGCGAGGCCATTGTATAGCCGGGGGCAAAGAGCGATGCCGAGATCTCCGGGCGATTGCCGATGAGCATCGTCACCGCCATGGTCTCGCCCAGCGCACGGCCGAGGCCGAGAATAATGCCGCCGATGATGCCCGACTTCGCATACGGCACGACCGCGCCCGAGATCGTCTCCCACTTGGTAGCGCCCAATGCCAGCGCCGCTTCGCGCTGCGATCGCGGCACAGCCAACAACACCTCGCGCGACACCGACGAGATGTACGGCAGGATCATGATCGCGAGGATCAGCCCGGCCGCCAGCATACTCGGCCCGTAGGCCGGACCTTTGAACAGCGGGAGCACGCCCAAGTGCAACGTGTCGCGCAGGAAGGGCATAACGCCTGTGCGCAGCACCGGGAGCAGCACGAAGATGCCCCACAGCCCGTACACGACACTCGGGATCGCCGCCAACAGGTCAACGAGAAACGCAACCGGCTGTCGGATCTTGGGCGGAGCAAACTCAGAGAGGAATACGGCCACGCCGAGCGCGAGCGGGGCAGCGATGATCAGCGCGACGATCGACGAGACGAGGGTGCCGTAGATCGCCGGCGCAGCGCCGAACACGCCTTTGACCGGGTCCCAGGAGCTCGAGGTCAAAAAGGACCACCCGAACTTGTGGAACGTCGGCCACCCGGCGACCGCGATTTCGACCGCGATTACGACCAGGAGCGCCGGGACGCAGAACGCAAAAAAGGCGACGAGGACGCTGTAGATCCGGTCGCCTATAACGGACCCCTCGATGCGAACGCGAAAGCCGTCGCGCACCGCGCGTGGTGGACGTCCGCCGGCCGCGACCGCGCCTGGGCCCTCGTCGATAGTCCCGCTCGTCATGACGACATCCGATTACGCGCGATCGACATGCATCGCTAACGTAGGGCTGCCGGACCCCGTTTTTGCCGCGGGTTGGGTAACGAACGTGTCACGTGCAAGGGCGAAGCAAGACGCTGGACGCTGGACGCCAGAAAACAAGCCTGAGGGCCAGCTGGGTACGTGGTGGCTGACCCTCAGGTTTTGTCCAGCGTCTAGCGCCTAGCGTCTAGCGTCCGCCGTTACGGCAGATAATACCGGAACGAGAAGAAGCCCATCGGATCGACCGCGGTCGGCTGGATGCCCGGGCCAAGCGGGTTCGAGGCCGCTGGCAGGCCAGACCAGGTCTCCTTCTGCAGATACGAGTATTGCATGCCGAACTGGAATCGTCCGTATGGGCCCTGATAGAAGCGGTACCAGAACCCGCCGACGCCCATCCACAGCGCGCGAGTGTCGGCGTTGCAGGTGCCGGAAGCGGGAACGTACTGGCTGGTGGGCGGCAACTCGGTCTCGCAGCCCGCATTGCTCAGCAGTGGCGAACCATAGCCTGAACCCTTCACACCCGTCACGAAGGCGTTGCGGTTGTTGTACTCACCGCCGCCATACAAGTAAATGTCCAGTCGGGGCGTCGCATGGATCTCGAGGGAGGCCAATGCCTGGCCCTGAAGAATCGGAGCCAGCTGGCCGTTGGGACGGATCGTCACGTCCGCAAGCTGCCCGGTGCCGTAACGGCCGATACCGCGGCCATACAGCGCCGAGACGCCGAAGTCCACGACATCACGTTTGGAACCGTTGGACCGAGTTTCGTAGAACGGGAACACGGTACCAATCCCCACTCCACCGCCGAACACGTGGCTGTTATAGGAGGTGCCGACGGTTGACGTGTCGGCGTAGACGATGCGGGATCGGAACACGCTCCCCACCGCCTTGATTTCCCAGTGTCCGAATCCGGGCTCAAAAACGAATTTTCCTATGATGTCGGGCGCGAGGTCGGTCGAGTAGTTGGCGGTGGAGTTGAGCAGGCTACCGCCGACCTGACCCAGCACCACGTTGGCCGGTGGGCCGTGCGCCGTGACCGTGGTCTGTGTTCCTTCGACGGCCCCGACCAACCAGGCGTGATTGTTACTACCCAGGTCGGTCGAGATGCGCAGCTGCCACTGCCGGGCCCAGTTGAAGCCGGTGACGTACTGCGCGTCGATCGTTTGGGGAACGAATTCCTGCAGCGGAGCGACGCCTTTCTTCTCGGTGGTAATGGTGCTCCACGCCTGGCCGGCTACGAACCCAAACCCACCAGAGTTTATCTGCCCCCAGAACTGACGGAGCCGCATCGTGTAGCTATTGCTCTCGGTCGAGTTGGAGGTGACGCCGGCAGACAGGAAGTCCGACTCCCAGTAGCCGGAGAGCTTGACGTTCGCGTCGGGAGTGCCGGCAGCCAGCAGCGACAGTCGGGACTGACGGGCAGACCCGCGCCATTCCGACAGATAGTACGGCGACGTGCCGGTGAACGGGATTCCGTTATAGCTCGTGCCCATGTCCGCTTCGGTGCTGTGCGTTCGATAGAGACCTTCTGCGGCGAAAAAACCGCCAGGCGTTAGAGTGACGCCCTTGAAGTGAATGACTTGGTTGGGCAGCGTGTCCTGGGCGAGCGCTCGGGACGAAGAGATGAAGGCGACAGCGGCAAGAGTAGTCAGAGCCGAGCACATCGTGGCGCCACGCCATCGACGGGCGCGGGCAGAGGGGAATGAGGTGTCGACCGAACAGGGCATTCGTACTCCGGTTGAGAGGTTCAGGATACAGCGCCCTGAACTCTCTTCCGCCTCGTAAACTCGGGCCCGCCATCCTGTATCGGCCATGTAACGAAAGTCCCTGGTCCTAGGGGGTCGGACGGGACGCGGCGGCGGGGGTGCGTGGCCCGTGGTTATTGGGATGCGGGATTTGTGATTTTGGCGGTATGGTGGTGGACCAAGGCTGCGGCGTGCAGCTCGATTCTGAAGAAAGTAGGAGGGCCAGTGGGGGATCGCCGCCACTGGCCCTCGCTAATCAAGGGCGAGACCGGGAAACCAGGCCCCTGCCGCGTTATGGTGCCGACGCTATTGCGAGGCGCTCATCGTCCCGACTTTGATCTGTTTGATGTAGGTGTCAAGACGCTTAACCATCGCCGTTGGCAGTGGTGCGTAGTCCAGGGCGGCGACCTCCTGTTGGCCGCTGTGCAGCATCCATGTAAGGAAGTCAACGAGCTGCTTCCCCTTGGTCGCGTTCGTCTGATTCTTGTACACGAGCAACCAGGTGAAGGAGGAAATGGGATACGCATCGGCGCCGGGTCCGTTCACGATTGAGATGCGGTAGTCGGTGTTAGCAGGCAACGTGGCCGCCACGCCTGCTGCCGCGGCAGTCACCGACTCGATCGTGGGCTCCACGAACTTCCCGGCCGCATTCTTGACCGCAGCGTACGGGAGCTTGTTTTGCCTCGCGTAGGCCAGCTCGACGTACCCAATTGCATACGGGGTCTGCTTGACCTGGCCCGCGACTCCCTCGTTCCCTTTGCCGCCAAGCCCGACCGGCCACTGGACGTCTTTCCCCTTGCCCGGCCCCTTCGCCCATTCGGGACTGACGCTCGAGAGGTAGTCGGTCCAGATATAGGTGGTCCCGCTGCCGTCCGATCAATGCACCACCAATATGTCCTGGTCCGGCAGTTTGACACCGGGATTGAGCGCCACGACCTGGGGATCATTCCATTTCGTGATCTTGCCTAGAAAGATCCCGGCGATGGCCTCGGGCGAGAACCGAAGCGACTGAGTAATCCCGGGAAGGTTGTAGGTCAGGACGTCTGCTCCTAACACCGTTGGAATGTGGAGGATGGGCCCACCCTTGACCTTGGCGATCTCCGCGTCGCTCATGGGCCCGTCGGAGGCACCGAAGTCCACCGTCATGTCCGAGATCTGGCGCACGCCGCCGCCAGAGCCGATGGACTGATAGTTGATCTCGACATGCGTCTGAGCGGCATAATCGGAGAACCACTTGGAATAGATCGGGTACGGGAACGTAGCGCCGGCGCCCGTCAGGGCCTGGCCCGAAGCCACGACCGGCATTCCGACTATCATTGCAGTGGCGAGGGTGCGCCAGAGCACGCCTGGTGCGCGGTTGCTGATCATCAGGATGTCCTCGGAAGGGAAAGAGTTCTCGATCGACCGGCATCGATCCGGACGGAATTGCTTTCAAAACGGCCGGGCAGACAACTGAAGCAACGATTCGGTCGCGTAACGGATGATCGCCGCTCCCTCGCTCAACAGTCTGGTGCCCTAGAGACGTTTGGCTCCCCTTAACGCTGTCCGTCCCTCGTAACGCGTCGACGCGCGGATTGTATCGGATGTGTCACGTGCGCTAAGAAGCGGACTCGACCGTTTGGCGTCCCGCGTGTTCCCGACCAATGATCGGGGTGGTTGGAAGGCTCTAGGGAGCTCGGTCCGGGAAGAATGCTGCGACAGCTGTCCCCCGACCTGGTTGGCTGTCCGCGCGGACACGACCCCCGTGCGCCTCCACCAGATGCCGGACGATGGCGAGTCCGAGCCCAGTCCCGCCCGCCTCGCGCGCGCGGGCCCGATCCACCCGGTAAAATCGCTCGAAGATGCGCGGCAGGTGCTCCGCCGCGATCCCGACACCAGTGTCTCGAACGGTCAGCCAAACACCGTGTTCGGCCAGGTCCGGGTTCGCACCCAATGCGTCCCCGTCGTGCCCAGCCAACGCGCCGTTGTCGCGATGGGCTGTCACCGTCACCGACCCTGCCGGCGTGTGGCGCACCGCGTTCTCGACAAGGTTCGTCAGGACCTGTCGCAGCGCGGTCGGGTCCGCTAGCACGGTCCGCGCATCGTCCGGGATGAAGAGCTCGAGGGCAACGCCTTTCTCTTCCGCCAAAGCTTTCGACGGGAGGACGGCGTCGGTTGCGGCTGCGCGCGTGTCCACGACGATGGGCTTCGGCACCCAGCCGCCGGACTCGATCCGGCTGAGGTCGAGCAGATCATCCACGATGCGCTGCATGCGTCGGGTGTTCGCGAGTATCGTCTCCGCGAATTGGCGGCGTCGCTCTGGCGGCAGATCTTCGTCGGTCAGCGTCTCGGCAAATCCGCCCACGACCGTGAGCGGTGTCTTGAGCTCGTGCGAGACGTTGGCGACGAAATCGCGTCGCACGGCCTCGAGTCGTCTCGACGCCGTGAGGTCCAGCAACGCCACGACAGCACCCCCGCCCGCCAGCGGCCGCGCAGTCAGCGCGAGCGATCGGCCCTCCACGGTCGTCTCCGCGCCTTCGGTCACCGTGCCCGCAAGCGCCGCGGTCACCGACTGGCGAAAGACGCGCTCTCGCGGCAGGTAGTCGAGCGGGAACGGTACTGGCGTCGCCGCCCGCAACAGTTTGCGGCCGGTCGCGTTGATGCGTACGACGCGTTGCCGCACGTCGACGGCAAGCACTCCCTCGTGCAGCGAATCGAACAGCGCCGTCAACAGGGAGTCCTCCTCTTCGAGCGCGAGCAGACGAGCGCCCAGCTGCTCGCCGAGACGGTGGATCGCTATCGCCAAGTCGCCGACTTCACCCGGTGCCGTGAGCGATGGTCGGCGGCTGAGGTCCCCAGCCGCCAGCCCTCGCGCGACGTCGCGGAGCTCCTCGACCGGGCGGGAGACGGCGCGCGCAAACAGAAACGCGATCACCGAGGACAGGGCCAACGCAATGCAGCCCGTGAGAACGACGTCGCGCTTGGCGGCGCGCAGCAGATCTGGCGTCGGCGCGGCGGCGCCGGAGATGCCCGGGTCGAGTCGATAGTTGATCACGCCGACGACGCACACGACGATCACGCTCACGACGATGAGCGAGCCTAGGAGCAATCGCTGTGTGAGTCTCACGCCGCCGCCCTCCGCACCGCAGCCTCAGATAGCCGCGATGCATACCCCGCTCGATACGGGGCGCCGCCGGCCGAGCGTGCACCCGGGCGCGTTATGCGCCGCGTGCGTGCCCTGCGCGCAACCGGTAGCCGAATCCTCGCACGGTCTCGATCAGATCGCCAGCCGGTCCCAGCTTCGTGCGTAATCGTTGAATATGCATATCGACCGTGCGGGTCTGGATATCGGGGGCCGCCTCCCACACGGTTTCGAGCAGATGTCCGCGCGCCTGTACGCGCCCGCGGCGCTCGGCGAGAGTCAGCAAGAGCTTGAACTCCGTCGGCGTCAGCTCCACTTCCGCGGTGTCGACACTGACACGGTGCGCGGCGCGGTCGATGCGGATCGGACCGATCGCGAGCACGTCGGTCGCCGTGTGAGCGGACGCGCCGACGCGCCGCAGAATCGCGCTCACGCGGAGAACCAGCTCTTGAGGACTGAACGGCTTTGTGAGATAGTCGTCGGCGCCGAGCGACAAGCCACGAATCCGATCCGGTTCCTCGCGACGTGCGGTCAGCATGAGGACCGCCACATCGCGCGTGCTATCATCCGAGCGCAGTTGCTCCAACACGTCGAACCCTGACAGCCCGGGCAGCATGAGATCGAGCACGACCAGGGACGGCCGCTCCTGGCGAGCGAGCGTGAGCGCGTCTTGTCCGTTAGAGGCAGTGGAGACCCGGTAGCCCGACTTGGCCAAGTGATAAGCGACAAGGGCTACGATGTCCGGCTCGTCATCGACGACTAGCACGCGTTCCGTAGTGACCGGTGCGGTCATCGGTTTTCCAGAGTTGGGTCGTACCATTATCGAGGCGGCGCCGGGCACGCCAAGAATATGCGCAGCTAACGAAACATGAGCAAAGGGGAAGAGTTCGCCACGAGTCACGGTTTGGTATCGACGCACGAGCTCGTCGCGCGCGCGGCCGACCTCGTCGCAGCCCGGTGTCGCATCACTCGCCCACGCACGGCGCTCATTCTCGGGTCGGGGCTGGGCGACTTCGCGCGACATATCGAGGGTGCTACCAGGCTCTCCTTCACAGAGATCCCTGGCTTTCCGGCGCCCTCAGTCCAGGGACACGCCGGCGACGTCGTTCACGGCCGCGTCCACGGCCGCGAGGTCATCGCCATCTCCGGGCGCATCCATTTATACGAGGGGCATCGGGCCCCGGTCGTCGCGCTTCCCGTCCGTCTCGTGCACGCACTCGGGGTGCGCACGCTCCTCATCTCCAACGCGGCAGGCGCAATACGTCAGGGGTTCCAGGCGGGATCCCTCATGGTCGTGCGGGACCATATCAATATGAGTTGGCACAACCCGCTGATTGGCCCTTCGTCTCCCGGCGATCTGCGGTTCCCGGACATGTCGGCCCCTTACGACGCCGCACTCGGCACAACGTTCGAAACCGCGGCCATCGCGAGCGGGCTCACGGTCGTGAGTGGCGTCTATGCCGGCGTGTTGGGTCCGTCATACGAGACTCCAGCCGAAGTGCGCATGCTCGCGCGCATGGGAGCGGACGCGGTGGGCATGTCCACCGTCCCCGAAGTACTGGTTGCTCGGGCGCTCGGCATGCGCGTCGTGGCCATCAGTTGTCTCACCAATGCCGCCGCAGGCATCGCCGCGCACCCGCTCTCTCACGCCGATGTCCTCAGGGTGGTCGCACGGGTGGCGCCCGCGTTCGAACAGACGGTAGCCGTCTGGCTCGACCAGGCAGCGAGATAGGTTCGACGCTATGTCGCGCGTCGTATCACGCGACAGGGCCTTGGCCGCGACCAACACGAGGGGGACGTAACAGCGCGCGGTGCACATAGGCCATCCCGGCGCGAACGGCGCGGTTCAACGACGCGCCCTTGGCGAGATGGGCGGTGATCGCCGCCGAGAGGACGCACCCAGTTCCGTGGGTATGGCGAGTCGCGACTCGTCGATGGCGAAAGAACCGCGGAGCGGTCGATCCGTCGTAAAAGACGTCGATAGCCGTCGGGCCATCGAGGTGTCCGCCGGTCACCAAGGCCGCGCCCGCACCGCCGCGCTCGACGAGCCACCGTGCCGCTCTCGCCATGGATGCCAGGTCGGTCACCGGCTCGCCCCCGAGTGCCGCGGCCTCCGCCAGGTTGGGCGTAATGAGCGCGGCGAGCGGCACGAGCTCGCGACGCAGGACAGCGACAGCCGCTCGGTCGAGCAATGCGCGGCCTGTAGAGGCGCGCATGACAGGGTCCAACACGTACGGAGCGAGCGCATGGTATCGCAATGCCGCAGCGACCGCCCGCGCCACTCCGGCTGTCGCTAGCATCCCGCTCTTCACGGCGGCGGGCCGGAGGTCGGTGGCGACGGCGTCGACCTGCGCGCGCACCAGCCGCGGGGCGATGGGCGCCGACCGCACGACGGCGAGCGAGTTCTGCGCGGTAACGGCGGTGATCGCCGTGGTGCCGAACACGCCAAGCCGCGCGAACACGCGCAGGTCGGCTTGGACACCTGCCCCGCCGCCCGAATCCGATCCGGCGATCGTCAGTGCGATGGGGGCGCGTGAGGGCATGACGGGTGGTGGCGGCGAACCGGAGGAGAGGCGATCATCGATGGACAGGTCACCCCATCTACCTTCGATTCCGTGCGACTTCTAACCCTAGCGCGCGACCTCAAGCGTCGAAAGGCGCGCGAGCGGACGCAATACTTTGTTGCCGAAGGCGTGCGGACCGTCGAAGAGCTGCTGGGATCAGGGCTCGCGATCCGGGGGGCGCTGGTCGCGCCCCAACTCGCGACAACCCCTCGTGGCGACTCGCTCCGAGCCACGCTCGAGGGGCATCAGATCGAAATTGAACGGGTTAGCGACGCCGATTTCGCGACCGGATCCCAGACCGACTCTCCCCAAGGGGTGCTGGCGATCGCAGAAGTCCCGCCGCGTTCGCTGGCGGACCTTGATCCGGGCTCGCGATGTCGCATGCTCGTCCTGGATGCGGTCCAGGATCCCGGCAACGTGGGCACAATGGTGCGGGCCGCGGGGGCACTTGGCGTGGCTGCCACCTTGGCACTACCCGGCACGGTTGACCTGTGGAACGCGAAAGTCGTCCGTAGCGCGATGGGTGCGCTCTTCTCTCACACGGCAATCATGGCGACTTGGGCGGAGTTCGACGATTGGCGGGCGGCCCATCGTGTGGCGCTGTGGGGAGCGGATGCGCGTGGCGAGCCCATTGAGCGGGCGCACACCGACGCGCCCCCGCGGCTCGCCCTTATGGTCGGCAACGAGGGCAGCGGCCTGACCCCACTCGCCCGTACGCGATCCGAGCGGCTCGTCGGGCTCCCGATCGCGGGCGTGGAATCTCTCAACGTTGCGGTGGCTGCGGGCATTCTTGTTGTACGAGTTGCGACAGTGACGCTCGCGCCGACTGGACTGGTCGCGACCCTGGGCATCGTCTTTGCCGGCGGCGCGCCGACTGGCATCCCGCCGTGGTTGTGGTGGGGCACCGTCGGCGTGTGGGGCGCGCTCATTGGCTCTTTCCTCAACGTGTGTATCGCCCGCTGGCCGATGGAGCTGTCCGTCGTCGCCCCTCGATCGCGGTGCCCGCGCTGCCAGCGCCAGATCGCCTGGTACGAGAATGTGCCGGTCCTGAGCTGGGTTGCCCTGCGCGGCCAATGCCGCGGCTGCCGCCTCCCGATCTCGGTCCAGTACCCGATCGTGGAGATCGCGATCGCGCTCGCGTGGATCGGTGCTTTTGCGGTCTACCACTCGCCATTTGCCGCGCTGCGCGTCGCCGTTTTCGTCACGCTGTTGGCCGGCGTCGCCGTCACCGACCTGCTCTACTATCTCATCCCCGACGGGTTCACCGTGTTTGGCCTCGTGTGGCTCTTCGCGGCGTCCGTGATAGGTGTGTTCATCGGCGACAGCGGGGGATTCGCCTTGCCGTACGACGCGTTGATCGGTGCGTGCGTCGGGGCGGGGGCGATCTCGATCGTCGGCTGGCTGGGGGAGGTCGCGCTCCGGAGAGAAGCGATGGGCTTTGGCGATGTCACGCTCATGGCCGTCGTCGGAACCGCACTGGGCGCGCCCCGCACCCTCCTCACGATCTTCCTGGGCGCGACCGTCGGTGCCGTCGTGTTCCTGGTCGCAGTCATGCCCGTTGCCTGGGTCCGCTGCCGGCGGGCTGGGGTACCTTTTGAGGCGCCGCTAGTGCCCTTCGGGGTCTTCCTTGCGCCTGCCGCCATCCTCACCTTCCTTTGGGGAGACCGCCTGCTCGCGTGGTACCTGGCGCGACTCGGGCTGGCGTGAGCGCCGGGATCGTCGGCGCGGATGCACGGCACGGAAACTCCGGCACATAATCAACGGTAGGGAGAGACGGCACCGGTCGAGTACCCTTCCGGCGACCGATTCTGGCATGCGAATCTTGGTGAAGGTGACGATGACGGACCTGATGGATTACAACGGGCGGCCGATGGATCGCGGACGAGCCGATGCGTGACTCGGCGTTGGGCCGCTTCACGCGCAATCTCACCGATGAGGCCCACCGGGGTCGTTTGGACCCCGTCCGCTGTCGGGACGCGGAGATCGCGCGCGTCATCGACATTCTCCTGCGCTATGGCAAGAACAACCCCGCCCTGGTCGGGCCGGCGGGCGTGGGGAAGACAGCGATCGTCGAAGGCCTCGCCCAGCGGGTCGCGGCCGCGGAAGTACCGCTCGCGCTGCGCGACGTTCGTGTACTCTCGCTCGACCACGTGGCCCTCCTGGGCGGTACGACGTACCGCGGCCAGTATGAGTCTCGTATCACCGCGCTGGTCGATGAGGTGACGGAGGCAGGTGATGTCGTGCTCTTCGTCGATGAGCTCCACAACCTGATCGGTCAAGGCACCGCGATGGGCGTCGCGATGGATGCGGGCAACATGCTCAAGCCGGCGCTGGTGCAAGGCGAGTTTCGAGTCATCGGTGCCACGACGAGCGACGAGTACGATCGGTGGATTTGTGGCGACCCGGCTCTGGAACGGCGCTTTCAGCGCGTCGACGTTCGCGAGCTATCCGCATCCGACACGTTGGCTGTGTTGCGCGCGAGAGTACTCCGCCTGGAGCGACATCACGGCGTCGTCATCGCGGATGATGCGATCGACGCCGCGGTCCAGCTGACGGATGAGTATGTGCACGATCGCGCCCGGCCGGACCGGGCGATCAATGCGCTGGATGAGGCGTGCGCGCACACCCAGGCGCGGGCCGTCTACCGGCCTGCCGTCGCGATGCTGATCGCTGAGCGTCGCGGATTGCTGCGGAGTGGTGCGGCGGCCATCGAGCCGCCCCCGGCTGGCGAGGCCGCCACGACTGAGGACCCCGATCCCCTCGAGCGGTTCGCGCGCTCGGGATTCAACGCGCTCGAGCGGTTCGGCGCCGAGCTCGAGGCGGCAATCGCCGAACGTCTGGGAGATCCGATCGACCGGCCGGCCGATCGGCCGCGGAGACCCGGATCGGGTGGCCAAAGCGGAGCTCGGCCGGCAGATGCGCCGGCGGCGCGAACGGCACAAACGCCCCTCGCCGAACTGGATGAATCGATCAGACGGCAGTTGATCGAGGACGGGGTCGTCGTCCGCGGGCACGATGTCGCGCGAGCCGTAGCGGTGGCCACGGGCACCGACGTCATCTGGCGCGCGCCGTGAGGGGACCCACTGCCCATCGGGCGACAGCTGCCTCGTTCCCTCGACCGACCTTTTTCCTCGTGGCGCGATGAGCCTTCTCGATTGCCTGGCGCATGTCTGGCCGACCGGCGCCGTGTGGGTCGTCCTCAGCGGGACGCTGGCATGCGGGGCGGGTGATCGAACGGCAGGGCATGGCGGACCCTCTGCGTCCCAGGTCGCCGACGCCGCGAAGCGGGTCGAACACGCGGTTGGCCTCACGTTCAAACGGCCGCCGCGGGTCGAGACCCGGACGAAGGCGGAGGTTCGTGCCTTCCTCGATCAGCAGTTTGCCACGAGTCACGCGACGCGGGACATCGCCGGAACCGAGGCCGCGTACAAACTGCTCGGCATGATTCCGGACACGTTGAATCTCACGGACGAGATGAAGGCGCTGCTCGCCGAGCAGGTCATCGGCTTCTATGACCCGAAAACCAAGGTCCTGTACGTGGTGGACAGCGCGCCCCAGGCCGCGGTGGATATGGTGCTCACGCACGAGCTGGTGCACGCGCTGCAGGACCAGTACATGAATCTCGACTCCGTACAGAGCGCCGAGGGTGACAACGATCGCTCCGCCGCGGCCGACGCGATCATCGAAGGTCAGGCGTTCTACGATCAGATGATCGCGGTAGCAGGGAATCGAGGCCTCGTCGCGGCCATGCCTGGCGGGTGGGACGCGGTGCGCGAGACGATCCGAGAGAACAAGACGGCGATGCCTGCGATAGCCAACGCCCCAATGGTGCTGCAGGAGACGCTGCTCTTCCCGTATCTGAGCGGCGCCGAGTTCATGCGCGACTTCAATGCGCGCGAGCCCGGCAAGCAGCCGTACGCCGACATGCCAGTCTCGACGACACAGATTCTGCATCCGCTCACTGCCTATTTCGGCAAACGCGATTGGCCGGTGCGCGTGGCGCTCCCGCCGCCGCCACACGGCCTCCATGTCCAGTACGACGACAACCTGGGCGAATTCGAGACGCGACTCTTTCTCTTCCAGCACCTGGATGACCAGGCCGCGGCCATTCGCGGGGCGAGCGGATGGGCAGGCGACCGTTACGAGGTGGTCCAGATGCCCGAAGGACCGGGCCTCGCGTGGGTGACCGTCTGGGAGTCAGCGGTGAGCGCGGGACAGTTTCGCGATTTGTTGCAGCAAGCGATCGCCCATCGGTATGGGCCGCATCCTACGCGCTCGGTCTCGGTCACGGCGGTTGATATCGCCGGGCGCCCAGCCGTCATCTACGAGGACAAGCCGCACGGCGTGACGACACGGCTGGTGGACCCGGCAGGGGTGAAGGTGGAGACGACTGGACGTTAGACGCTGGACGCTAGATGACAAACCTCGGGGCCAGCGAAGCGCACTGCTCCTGGCCCCGAGGTTTTTTCAGCGTCCAGCGTCCAGCGTCCAACGTCTAGCCTTTCAAATCCCAATCAACTTCGTCAGCCCGAACAGCACGACCGCGATGAGGCCGCCGAGGAGATAACCGGTCCGAATGATTAGCCGTAGCTCGCGATCGATCACGCCTCGAATCAGCTCTTCGATGCGATCCGGGCTGAAGGCCAGCACTTTGCGCTCGACCATCTCCTGGATGCGGAATCGCTCGACCAGGGCCGGGATGTGCTGTTCGATCCAGGACCAGATCGCCGGAGCGAGCACGCGCGCCAGGCGCTCGGCCGCGTCGGGGGGAAGCCAGCGTCCCGGACGCCCGATCGGTTTCTCGAGCGCTTCCACGATCCTGTCGACCGTGCGGTCGGTCAGCACGAGACGAGCGACCATCCGCTCGCGAAAGGGCAAGTCGTTGACGAAACGCGTCAAGAAATCCTGGATCGCGTGCTCGACGGCGGGGAGAATCTCGGACGGGATGATGGTCGCGAGCGAGCCGTGCTCCGTGTCGAGTGTGTCGGTCAGCAGGACGGCCAGCTGCCGCTCGAGGGCATCGCGCAGCCCGGAGCGGGCGATTTCCTCCATGAGATCGTGCGGCGTCAGGAGGCGTTCGCCGACTGTGCGGCCAATGCTCTTCGCGAGGCGCGGCTGGTTCTTGGGGATGGCGCCCTGAAAACCGAACCGCCGCTGCCGCGGTCGAAACAACATCCAGACAGCGACCGTGTCGGAGAATCCGCCGGCGATCGTACCGATCGCAACCTGCACGGCGAAGTTTATCCAGGGATTCTGTATCGCCACGGGCCCGTTGGCGAAGAGCGGCGACTGGCGCTATCAGCTGGCGACGCGCGGCCGCTCATTCGTTACCGCAGTGTGTCGGCCGGAAGGTTCGGTGCGACGGGGGCAATCGGAGCCGGCGGCGATCGGACTCCGCCGTTCGGCGAGGGCACGCCAACGGACCCATCCCCCGATGCTGCGGTCGAATCGTCGACAGGCGGATGGTCCGCCAGCACTGCCGCCGACGAAGCGGCGCCAGCGCCCGCGGCGGGGAGCAGCGCGATCCGGAAGACATCATCCATCGTCCCGACGAACGTGAACACCATGTTCGCCCGGACCTCGTCGGGCACGTCGCGAAGGTCCTTCTCATTTGACCGAGGGAGGACGACCTCGCGGAGGCCGGCCCGGTACGCTGCGAGGACCTTCTCCTTGACGCCGCCGATCTCGAGTGCCTTCCCTCGGAGCGTCACTTCGCCCGTCATCGCGACATCGCGCCGCACGGCGCGGCGGGACAGCGCGCTCGCGATCGCCAGGGTGACGGCGATGCCGGCACTGGGTCCGTCTTTCGGGACGGCACCGGCAGGGAAGTGGATGTGGAGGTCAGTTTCCTTGAACTCCTTGTCCTCGATGCCCAGCACGCCGGCCCGCGAGCGCACGTACGAATGCGCGGCATCGACGGATTCGCGCATGACGTCGCCCAGCTGTCCAGTCACGGTGAGCCGTCCGGTACCCGGCATCCGCAACGCTTCGATCACCATCAAGTCTCCGCCGGTCGCGGTCCATGCCAGACCGGTCACGGCGCCGACTTCGGGCTCCTTCTCCGCTTCCTCGAACGGGTAGCGCGGCACACCCAGGATCTCCTCGACCCGCGCGAGGTCGATCACCCACGCGCCTTCCTCGCCCTCGGCCTTCTTGCGAGCACGCTTGCGCATGATGGCGGCCAAGTTGCGCTCGAAGTTTCGGAGCCCCGCCTCGCGCGAGTATCGGCTCGAGATGAAACCAAGGACCTCGTCGGTGAATTGCAGGTCCTTATCGGTGATGCCGTGCTCCTCGAACAACCGGGGCAGCATGTATCGCCACGCGATCTCGACCTTCTCCTCGACCGTGTAGCCGGCGATGCGAATCACCTCCATGCGGTCGCGGAGGGGCGCGGGGATGTCGAAGAGATTGTTGGCCGTGCAGATGAAGAGACAGGCCGACAGATCGAAGGGGAGATTCAGGTAGTGGTCGACGAACGAGTTGTTCTGCGAGGGATCGAGCACTTCCAGCATCGCGGCCGTCGGGTCACCAGACGGCCCGCCGCCCGTCATCTTGTCGATCTCGTCGATCATCAGCACCGGGTCCTTCACCTGCACTCGCCGCAGCGATTGCAGGATGAGACCGGGCATCGAGCCCACGTAGGTGCGACGGTGGCCGCGGATTTCCGCTTCATCGCGGACGCCACCTACCGAGATACGATAGAACTCCCGGCCGATCGCGGCGGCGATCGCCTCGCCCAGCGATGTCTTGCCCGTGCCCGGTGGACCGACGAAGCAGAGAATGGGGCCGTGCGGATCACCGCCGCGCAGCTTGCGGACGGCGAGAAACTCGAGGATGCGCTCCTTCGCTTCGCGCAACCCGTAGTGGCGGCCATCGAGGGCACTCTCGACCTTCGCGAGCGCGATCTCCTCATCGCCCGAGCGCTTGTGCCAGGGCAACGCGAGGATCCAATCGAGATACGTCCGAATGACCTGATACTCGCTCGACGCTGGCGAGAGCATGCGCATCCGCTCGGTTTCGCGGCGCGCCTCCTGTCCCACTTTTTCCGGCAGATTCGCCTCGTCGATCTTCTTGAGCGTGTCGATCGTCTCCTTCTCGCCGGGGTCGGTTTCACCGAGCTCCGTCTGGATGGCTCGCAGCTGCTGGCGGAGATAGAACTCGCGCTGATGCTGCTCGATCTTGATTTCCGTCTGCCGCTTGACGTCCTCCATGACACGCGCGCGGGCGACTTCGCGCTCGAGCCGCGTGAGGATGAACCGCAGCCGCTGTCCGACGTCGAGCCGCTGCAGCACCTCGTCCTTGTCGGAGATGCGGAAGTTCATGTTGGTGGATGCGAGATCGGCAAAGCGTCCCGGGTCGGACACGTTCATCTTGAGGATGGCGGGGACCTCGTCCGGAATGCGGTCGATGAGGTCCGCCAGCGTCTCGGCGGCGGACGCGACGCGCGTCACGAGCTCCTCGATCTCCTTCGGGTCCGAGATCGTTTCCTTGGCGGGCTTGACGGCCGCGACGACGAAGGGCTGGGTCTGTCGGATCTCGTCGACGACGATCCGCCGCAGGCCTTGCAGCGTGATCTGCACGGTGTCGCCCGGCAGGTTGATGCGCTCATGCACGCGGGCCGCTACGCCGACCCGCCCGATGAACTGCTTGGCGTCGATCGGCTCATCGTGATCCCCACTCGCGACGACGAGCGCCACGATGAGGCCCGGCTCCTCGTTGGCCCGCAGCAGCGCGAGATTCTCCGGCGCCCCCATCTGCACGGCGATGGTGCCCAGCGGATAGACGATGGTCGACCGCAGCGCCATGAGCGGTAGCGCGGGCGGCAACTCGGACTTGAGGATCTCTTCTTTCCGCTGCGGTCGGGGCATGGGGGGCGGTGAAGGCTGTGGGGAAGAGACGAAAAGACGGGGTCAGGGATCAGGGGTCAGGGACAAACTGCGAAGCCATTCACGCTCGCGGGGATTCGCGTTCGCCGTTGGTTCCCTAACCCCTGATCCCCGACCCCTGATCCCTATCTTCTTCCTTGTCGCAAATCATAATCTGGTCTACGTTTAAAGGCTATGTTCGATGAGCTGAGCGAGAAGCTCGAAGCCACGTTTGCGCGGCTGCGCGGCCGAGGCGTCCTGACGCCGGCCGATATCAAGGAGGGCCTGCGCGAAGTGCGTCGGGTCCTCCTCGAGGCCGATGTCAACTTTCAATTGACGCGCGAGTTCCTCGAGCGTGTCGAGAAGGCCGCGGGGGGCGTCAACGCCCTCCGGTCCGTTTCGCCGGCGCAGCAGCTGGTCAAGATCGTCCACGATGAGCTCGTGGCGATGCTGGGCGAGCGCCGCGAGGGATTGCGTCTCAGCTCGGTACCGCCGACGGTTGTCATGCTCGTGGGGTTGCAGGGGTCTGGCAAGACGACCACGGCTGCGAAGCTCGCGCGCAAGCTCGCCGCCGAAGGCCGGCCGACGCGGCTGATTGCAGCGGACGTGTATCGTCCCGCCGCGATCGATCAGCTGGAGACGCTGGGTGCGGAGCTGGACATTCCAGTCTACGCCGACCGCGGCACGCAGGACGTCGTGCGCATCGCGAAGCACGGGATCGAGCAGTCTCGCAAGGCTCGGGACCGAGTCACCATCATCGACACGGCAGGCCGGCTGCAGATCGATGAGGAGATGATGCGTGAGCTCGCACATCTCAAGGACGCCGTCCATCCGGACGAGATCCTCCTCGTCGCCGACGGGATGACCGGACAGGATGCCGTGCGCATCGCGCAGGGCTTCGATCAGGCCCTGGGCGTGACGGGAGTGATTCTCACGAAGATGGATGGCGATGCGCGGGGTGGCGCGGCGCTCTCGATCTACGGCGTGCTGAAGAAGCCGATCAAGTACATCGGTGTCGGTGAGAAGTCCGATGCGCTGGAGGATTTCCACCCGGACCGGCTCGCGAGTCGGATCCTCCAAATGGGTGACGTGCTCACGCTCGTCGAGAAGGCGCAATCCGCGTTCGATGAGGAAGAAGCGCGCAAGCTGGAAAAGAAAGTGCGCAAGGAGGGCCTCGACCTGCAGGACTTTCTGTCTGCGATGCGGCAGATGCAGAAACTGGGTCCGCTCGAGGGCGTGCTCAAGATGTTGCCGGGTGTGAATGCGAAGATGTTGAAGCAGGCGAATCTCGACCCCAAACGACTGAAGCATCTCGAGGCGATCGTGCTGTCGATGACGCCGGAGGAGCGGGCCAATCCGTCCCTGATCAACGGCTCGCGGCGCGCCCGGGTGGCCAAGGGCGCGGGGCGGCCCATCAGCGAGGTCAATCGTTTGCTCGAGCAGTTCCGCGACATGCAGCGGATGATGAAGAAGGCCGGTAGTGGTGGCATGCGCGGCATGCGCGGTCTGCCGCCCGGCATGATGGGAATGCGATAGGGCGGTTTCCAGGCGCGACCCGGAGAGACCGGAATACGCGAGGAGCCTGGGTGTACCCGGCGCGTGCACGCACGCGCGATCAAGGAGATTGAACAATGGTTCGGATTCGTTTACGCCGTGTTGGTCGGAAGAACGCCCCCGTGTTTCGGATCGTGGTCGCGGATTCCGAGAGTCCGCGCGATGGGCGGTTCATCGAGGTGATCGGGCAGTACGCGCCGAGGGAAGCGGCAGCCGACGGGAGCAAGAAAGGCCGCCTTTCGCTGCAGGTGGATCGTGCCAACCATTGGCTTGATGTCGGGGCGCAGCCCAGCGACACCGTTCGGTCGCTGCTCCGGCGGGCGGGTCTCCTGACGGCACGCCACGAGACACGCATTGGCCGCCAGCGGGCCGCGACGGCCGTGCCGCTGGGCGACGAGGCGGGCGGGAGCGCCGCAGCCGAGCGTTGACGTGTCGGTGCCCGCGCACCTGATCGTTGGGCGCGTCCGTCGGGCACACGGGATCAGAGGCGAGGTGGTGGTCGAGGCGCTGACGGACGACGCGGAGGTGTGCTTCGCGGTCGGTGGGCGGCTCCTCGTTGGTACGATGACTGGCGAGCTGCCACCTCCTGATGCACCTGGGCCGCGCGAGCTGACGATCCGCCGCGCGGCTCCGTTCAAGGGCGCATGGATCCTGCGCTTTGCGGAGATCGCTGATCGCAGCGCGGCGGAGCAGTGGCGCGACCGCTACCTGCTCGTGCCCGCAGACGAAGTCGCTCCGCCCTCCGCCGATCAGATCTTCTTCCATGACCTCATCGGTATGCGCGTGGAGCGCCCCGACGGACGCGAAGTCGGCCATATCGCGGCGCTGTACGACCTGCCGCAGGGTGTGCTCCTCGACATCCAGACCCCGCGAGGCGGCACGATGCTGCCGTATGGCCCGCCAATGGTCGTGCGAGTCGATCTGGAACGCAGAACGGTGATCGTGGACCCACCCGCCGGACTGCTGGACGACGACGAATCCTAGGGGGTCCCCCGTGCTGCGCATCACGGTCGTCACCATCTTCCCTGAGTTCTTTCACGGACCGCTCGCGGTCAGTATTCCCGCGCGAGCCGCAGCTGCCGGCGCGGTCAGCTATCGGATCGTGGACCTGCGGGAGTACACACACGACCGCCATCGCACGGTCGACGACTCCCCCTACGGGGGTGGGTCGGGGATGGTGATGAAGCCGGCGCCGTTCTTCGAAGCGATCGATGCGCTGGGGGCCGGGCCGCCCGTCGTGCTCCTCTCGGCCCGGGGGGAGCACTTCGCTCACGCGGATGCGGTGCGTTATGCCTCGGCCGAGGAACTGACTCTGCTCTGCGGTCACTACAAGGACGTGGACCAGCGGGTCGCCGACTTTCTCGCGACGGAAGAACGGTCGATCGGGGACGTTGTCCTGAGCGGCGGCGAACCGGCGGCACTCGCCGTGATCGACGCCACGGTGCGTCTGCTCCCCGGTGCGATCTCCGATCCCGAAAGCGCGCGCGGCGACTCGTTCTACGAGCGGGGGCTGAGCGCCCCGAGCTACACACGGCCCCCGGAGTACCGCGGGCATAGGGTGCCGGAGGTGCTGCTATCGGGCGATCACCAGCGGATTGCGGAGTGGCGAAGGGCTGAAGGTGAGAAACGGGACGCTGAACGACTGAGGGGTAGGGCAGAAATGCGGGGTCAAGGGCCAGGGGCCAGGGGCCAGGGGAGCTAACCACCACGGCCAGTCGCGTCGCGTTGGACGGTGACGTTTGTTCCCTGGCCCCCGATCCCCGATCCCCGATCCCCGACCCCTGACCCGCAGTTCGCCGTTTCCCTGTCATCTCGCGTCTCGCCTCGCTAAATTCTTCAGTCTGTCGTCTATCACCAGAGAGCATCCTATGCACGAATTCAGCGAGACTGAGAAGACGTGGTTGCGCGCTGACATCCCCGTGTTTCGCGCGGGAGACACGTTGCGCGTGAACGTGCGCGTCGTTGAGGGAGAGAAGGAGCGGCTGCAGGCGTTCGAGGGCGTGTGCATTGCGCGGCGCGGCGGGGGCGTGAGCGAGACGTTCACGGTGCGCAAGGTCTCCAACGGCGTCGGCGTCGAGCGGATCTTCCCCGTGCATAGCCCCATGATCGGTGAGATCACGGTAGTCCGGCGCGGTCGAGTCCGTCGGGCCAAGTTGTACTATCTCCGCCACCTGACCGGAAAGGCGACTCGCATCCGGGAGAAGAAGACCAAGGTCACCGTCCCGACCACCGGGACCCCGGAGTGATCGCCCGCTAGGCGCAGCGACCACGACGGCGCGTGGGAGCGGGTACGTCCTCCCACATTGACGAGCCGAGCGGCGACGAACGGAAGCCGAGCCCCCGCGCTGAGCGGGATCGGTCGCCTGGGCGACCTGTCAAAGTGCGTCGCTGGAGCGGGATCGAGCGCCAGTTGCGGCAGGAGTACGGGCCGCTGTTGGCCGGCGTCGATGAAGTGGGGCGGGGTCCGCTGGCCGGCCCCGTCGTGGCCTGCGCGGTGGTCATGCCGCCTGACGCGCGAGCAATTCGGGGCGTCGACGATTCGAAACAGCTGACCAGAGCACAGCGCGAGCGATTGGCGTGCGTGATTCGCGCGCGAGCGCTGGCCGTGGGCCTCGGCGCGGCGTCCCGCCGGGAGATCGATCGGCTCAACGTCTTTCAGGCGACGGTGCTCGCGATGCGACGCGCGCTCTCGCGCCTGGCGGTGACGCCGCATCACGTCGTCGTCGACGGCCTGCCGCTGCGGACCTTGGGCGTCGCGCATCGCTCGGTCGTCGGGGGCGACGCGCGATGCTACTCGATCGCCTGCGCGTCCATCGTGGCCAAGGTCACACGGGACCGCGTGATGCGTGCGCTGGGATCGCGCCACCCGGAGTATCACTGGTCGCACAACGTCGGCTACGCCACGCCCGCGCACCTGGCGGGGATCGATCGGCACGGGATCTCGGCGCACCACCGCCGGCGGTTCTGGCGGGTCGCCCAGACGATGCTCGCCCTGGGGGACGCGGTGGTCGACCTCGCGACGGAGGTGGACGCGGAGGTCGCGCTGGCCGACGCCGCGCTCGCGGACGGCGCGCTCGACGACGGTCTGCTCACCGACTCGAGCGTCCTCGAGATCGAGGACGAGGGAGACGGCTCGCGCGAGGTCGTTGCCGGTGCCTGACCAGGATGCTGCTGGCGGTGCCGGCGCTGCGTCAGCGGCACGCGCGGCCGAGGAAAGTCCCACTTCGGTGTTCCGACCGGGCCTGTTGGCGGGGCACGTCGCCCTCATCACCGGTGGCGGAAGCGGCATCGGATTTGGCATCAGCGAGCTGCTGGCTGCGCTGGGCGCGCATGTCGTCCTGGCGAGCCGGAAACAGGAGAACCTGGAAGCTGCGGCGGGGCGGATTCGCGCCCGAGGAGGTCAGGCGAGTGTCGTGGCGGTCGACGTGCGAGACGCCGATGCGGTGAAGCGCATGGTGGCGCAGGTCGCGGACGCGCGCGGACGCATCGACGCCCTCATCAACTGCGCGGCCGGGAACTTCTACGCGCCGTCGGCGACGTTGAGCGTCAACGCTTGGCGATCCGTCGTCGAGATCGATTTGTACGGCACGTTCTTCGTCTCGCAGGCCGTGGCCCCCGTCATGCGCGAGCAGGGAGGGGGACGGATCATCAACATCTCCATGACGCTGCACTACCGCGGGTGGCCGCAGATGGCGCACGCGACCGCCGCGAAAGCCGGCATCGATGCGCTGACGCGGACCCTCGCCGTCGAATGGGCGCCCTGGGGGATTCGCGTCAACGCGATCGCCCCGGGGCCCATCCCGACGGAGGGCGTGCGCAAGGCGTTCGCGTTGCAGCGCGGGCCGTTGCCCCGCGGCAGTGGAGCGGACGTGCCACCCGGGGGCGGTGGCGAGTCGCCGACAGCGGCGACCGGTCCTGCCGACGTGTTTGTGCTGGACGCCGCGCTCGCGGATTACGCGAAGCGCGCGATTCCGGCCGGCCGGTGGGGCACGCCGCGCGACATTGCGAACATGGTGGCCTTCCTCGCGTCGTCCGCGGGCGACTGGATCACAGGCGCGATTCTTGTTGTTGATGGCGGCGAGTGGCTGCAGCGCACCCCGATCGGCTGATGGCCGTGGTGATGTAGGTCACAATTGAGCGTGATGTGAATGCTTTCGCGCGGGGGCGCGAGGCTGCGCATCACAAAGTTCTCAAAAAATCCTGCCGGATGTGACACGCGTCACAACCGGGAATGTGATGGTTGGTGTACATTTTGTACTTGTGACCGGTTAAGGTTGCGCAACAGCTATCACAATGCGCGGTTGGGTCGTCACGGTGTAACACGAGGGGGAGATTTCACTATGGGTATCTCGGTCAAGCAGGTCGTCGTCCTCGGGCTCGCGGCGCCGCTCATGGCAGCGTGCGTCAAAACCAGCACCTACCACAAGGATCTCGCGCAGACTCGCGCACAGCTGGCGTCGGAGCAGCAGGCCCGTGCCGCCGCCGACAGTGCGCAGAACGCCGACATCTCGGGCGTGAAGACGGACGTGCAGGGATTGAAGACGGACGTGCAAGGGCTGCACAACGATCTGCAGAACCTCCGCACGGAGTTCGGCGCGAAGATCACGGCGCTCGAGTCCGCGATCCAGTTCGATGTACCGGTGAACTTCGCGTTCAATGACGCGACGGTGCGGGACCAGGATCGCGCCGCACTCGACCGGTTCGCGGGTGTCGTCGAGAAGTACTATCCGAACTCGAAGATCACGATCGAGGGCTTCGCGGATCCAGCGGGCACGATGCACTACAATCGTGTGTTGTCGGAACGCCGCGCGACGTCCGTACGCGACTATCTCGTGACCAAGGGTGTCGCCACGAACGACCTCAAGACGATCGGCTACGGGAAGACGCGGCTCGTCGTTCCCAACGCGTCGCGCGACGATCCGGGCGCGGAGCAGAATCGTCGTGTCACTTTCGTGATCGAGACCAGGAGCGACAACGCGGCCACCGCGGGCAACCCGACCGCGAGCGTCACGACGTCGGCCCCGGCGGCTGGGCAATAACTCGCCTGCGGCTCGTTATAGAGAGTAGACGGACAGAAAGTAGAAAGTAGACGAACGACAACAGGGGCGGCCAACCAGGCCGCCCCTGTTCCATTCTGGGACGGGATGCCCCAGGCTGGGTGGCACTGAGCACCGCTCGCGTCTACTTTCTACTTTCAGAAGTTCTACTTTCTCGGGCGCCGAAAGGCGCCCGCGGGCCGGTAGCTCAACAGGTAGAGCAGCGGACTTCGAGAAAAATTGGAGCACCGCGCTGGAAACGGCGCGCGTGAATGCGCTCAACGTCGGCGAACGGTGTGAGATCCCAACGCCGAGCCAAGCCGGGAAGCCGTGTGCGAATCCCGGAAGGTGTAGAGACTCGACGGGCGCCACCTGACCGCGAGAGGCGCAGGTGAAGACAGAGTCCGGACCACGAACGCGCGGAGCTCGTTGTCTGCGCGGCGGCGAAAGCCGAAGTGGTGTGTTAATCCGCAGGTCGTGGGTTCGAGTCCCACCCGGCCTATGCGCGCTTCGCGCGCATAGGGAAGAGCGATTCAGAAAGGAGAAAGGAGATACCGAGCATAGGCGGCCTGGACGGTGTGTGCGCCACGAGGCCGCGTTCCTCGGTCTCCTTTCTCCTTTCTCCTCTCGGTCCGTCAGCGTTCTCCCTCTGTCCTTGCTCCTCTCTCCTTTCCGCCGGCGCCCGAGCACGCGCTGCGTGCGCTCCCGTTCTCACGCGAATGTGCGGCAGCGTTCATTGCGGGAGCGCCATTATACGCGGACGTAGCAAACGATGCGCGCCAGGGACAGCGTGTCCGAAAATGTCGGGCGCGCGCGAGAATGTTTGCAAAATCTCTCTGGCTTTTTTTTCCAGGAGTCGCTACGTTGCGCGCCGTCGGAGCGGCGGGGTGGGCGGCGGTGTGGCGCTGGGCGGTGTGTATGCTCCGACGGCAAGGACCGGAGCGGCCTACACTAAGGTGGGCCGTAGAGTGGATCACACCGGCATGATCGCTCGCCCCTCCTGAGGGGCTGCGACAAAGGCAAACCCGGCGAAAGCCGGCGACGCAAAGCTACGAGGCTTCGCCCCGCATCAAAGCCAGCGGGGCATGCCAGTCGAGCCGCCGAACAGACAACAGGAGGTTGAATGTCGCGGACGATTCGTCGCCCCGCGCGGGTGTGGGCATGCGTGCCCCCGACCTGTGCCGCTGTTGTGGCTTGCCTAGCGGCCGCCTGCTCGGACCCTGCTGGACCTCATCTGCAATCGCCCGCGTCGCCGGCCACGACGCCCCGCACCTTCGTAGTCGCCCCCGAAGGCCGCATCGACGCGCCGGGCACCAGCACCGCGCCGATCTCCCTCGGCCGCGCGATCGCGATGGCGCCCACCGGCTCGACGATCCAGCTCGCGGCCGGCACGTACTCGACGCCAGGACTCACGATCGATCGGTCGCTCACGCTGCAGGCGGCGCCAGGCGCGACCGTGCAGCTCGAGGGCAGCACGCTGATCCCCGCCGATCAGTGGGAGCCTGCCGCACACGGATGGCGCACACCCTGGACGGCTGCCGCCCTCGTGCCGGCCGCCACTCCATCCATGCGAACGTCGGCGCGGGCGGCCGTCTCGCAGCAACGACTGCTCGCCGACGGGCGCGTGCTCACGCCCGCGAGCTCGGCCGCCGCCGTGGGTGTCACCAGCTTCTACGTCGACACCACCGACAAATGGCTCTACGTCGGACAGGACCCGGCGCTCCACCCGGTGCAAACCGGATCGGCTGACATCGGCCTGCTCGTGAAGGCGCCGAACGTCACACTCATCGGCGTCAGCGTCCACGCGTTCGCCTCGATCGGACTCAGAGTCTCCAGTGAACACACCACGATCTCTGGCGGCACCTACTCGTACAACGGCCTCATTGGGCTCGACGTCAACGGGGCGAGCTACCTCACTGTCCAGAACGCGAGGATGACCTACAATGGCCAGGTGGGGGTCGAGGCCAGCCACTCGAGCAACATCACCATCCTGGACAATGACATCAGCAACAACAACACCGGCAACTATAGCGTCTCGCAGGAAGCTGCCGGGTTGAAGGGCACGAACATCAGCAACATCACGGTGCGCGGAAACTGGGTGGCGGACAACGCCTCGAACGCGATCTGGTTCGACGAAAACTCGACCGGCGTCGTCGTGGCGGCCAATCAGGTGCTGCGCAACAAGTGCTACGCCATCTATTTCGAGCTGAACACCGGGCCGCTCATCGTCGGCAACCTGGTCTACGACAACGTTCAAGCCGGCATCGGCGTGCACTTCACGACGTACGCGGGAATCTACAACAACACGTTGGTGAACAACGGCACGAATCTCGACGTCAGCGCATCGTACGATCGGTTACCGTACGACACGTACCAGGCGACCATTGTCAACAACATCTTCTGGAACGCGGGGTCGCTCCTGGTCAACCTCTATCGCTACAACGGGTGCAACAGCTGGGTGTACAAGCAGGTCGATTACAATGCGTATTATCGTAGCAACGGGAGCTCGCCCAAGTACGTCGTGAACTGGTGCAACGCGTGGTATAGCAACGTCTCGGCGTTCCACAGCGGTACCGGCTACGAAGCCCACGGGATCGAGTATGACAATGGGAGTGATCCCTACTTCGTGAACGCCGCCGCCGGGGATTACCACCTCCGCTCGGGGAGCCCGGCTTATCATCGCGGCGTGGGTCTTCCCAGCGCCGCCGCCGCTGCACTCGGCGTTACGCCCGGGGTGACCGTGTCGATGGGCGCGTTGCAGAACTGATCACTACGAGGGATCAGGGGTCAGGGGTTGGGGTCGGGGACGGACCGCAAGGCCAGTGGCGGCGCGACGTCACCGACCTCGAAGGTTGTTCCCTCACCCCTGATACCTGACCCCTGACACCGCCGTTATCGCACTTACCGACTCCCCGCCGAGTGTTCATTCCATCGGCCGTCGACCGCCAGATAGTCGCCCGACGTCGCAACGTTTTCCGTCTCGGGGGGCGTCGCAACCCGGAACGGCAAAGCGACGGTGAACGTCGTCCCAAGGCCGAACTGGCTCCGGACATCGATCCGTCCGCCGAGCTGTTGCACGAGGCGACGGGTGATGCTCAGGCCCAGCCCGGTCCCGCCGAACTCGCGCGTGCGCGACTGGTCGAGCTGCCGGAAGTCTTCCCAGATCGACGCCAGGTCCTGTGCACGGATCCCGATGCCGGTATCGGTGACCTCGAACAGCACGCAGTCAGTCCGGGTCGTGCTCGTGAGCGTCACATGACCGGTCTGCGTGAATTTCACGGCGTTGGAGAGGAGGTTGAGCAGGATCTGGCGAACCTTGATGCCGTCCGTGTACATGATGGGCGGTTCGCCGACGACTTTGCTGTCGAACGCCAGTCCCTTCTTGCGTACCATCGGCTCGATCTGCCGCGCCACCTCGCCAAGCACATCCCGCAACGTCACATCGCTCAGATGGATCGGCATCTTGCCCGCTTCGATCCGAGCGAGATCAAGGATGTCGCTGATCAACTCGAGCAAGTGACGCGCCGACGAGCGGATGCGATTGAGACCATCCTCCTGCCCCGGCGTCAGCTCACCGTAGATGCGATCGAGCATGAGCGACGTGTAGCCCAACAAGGCGTTGATTGGCGTGCGGAGCTCGTGGGACATGCTCGCCAGGAAGTCGGACTTGAGCTTGTTGGCCTTCTCCACCTCCTGCGACTGCCACTGCAAGCGCGCGTTCTGCGCCGCCAGGTCTGCCGTCGCCGCCGCGACCCGCTGTTCGAGCTCGCTGTTCAGTTGCTTGAGGGCTTCGTAGAGGCGCTCGTTGTCCGCCTGCTTCGTGAGATCGTGCAGCACCGACACGATCGCCATGGACTCGCCCCGCTCATTGAGGATCTTGCCCGAAACGACCTCCATCGGGATGTCCACATTGGAGTCCGGATGTGTGAGCCGCATCTGCGCCCGCAACGCCCGGCTCTTGTCAATGGTGAAATCCGAGATGAAGCTCGTGAATTTGGTGTCGTTCTCCCGAACGGCAATGTGTCGCGCGCTGCCAATCGGCTCGTCGCCGCCAATGGCAAAAAGCCGCGCGGCCTGGTCGTTCATCAGGATGATGTCCGATCGATCGTCGGTCACGAGGATCGGATCGGCCACGTTCGCAAGAATGAGGTTCAAGCGGTCGCGCTCGCGCGTGGCGTCCATCTCGGCAAGCCGGCCTCGCTGCACCTGCCGCTCCAGCTCGTGCGCCGCGCGACGCAAGTCGGTGACGTTGCGGAGCACGGACAGCACTCGACCCCCGTGCGGCCCGGTCTCGCTCAAGGGGTGCGTCAGCACCTCGAGGAGCAGATCCGTGCCCTCGTCCGGATCGACCAGATTGAGCTCGCGCGCACTGGCCGGCGTACCGCCCGTCATGACCGATCGGGCGAGAAACGATGTGAAGAGCAGATTGTTGATTTCCACCGCGTGGCGGCGGCCGCCCGAATCCGACTCTCCGGCAATCAGCAGGTGCTCCGCTTGATGATTCTGTACGACGATGTCGTTGTCGGGATCAGTGATGACGATCGGATCGGGAAGTGCATCGACGATTGTCTGCACCAGTTGCACCCTGGCGTCGAGGCGCTCGGCTGCACACCGGAAGGACTCCTCCGAGGCCAACCGAGCCAGGATGGGGCCGGCCAGCGTCACCACACGATCGATGGCATCGATCACCTCGGGGGCCGAGCCTCGCGTCTCGAGCACCACCACCCCAGCTGGTGCCCGGCCCAATCGTTGTGGTCGATCCGTAGCCGGCGGATGGAGGCAACAGCCCGGCGGCACATCGCGGCTCATGTGTTCGGCGATGAACCCGACCATGCCGCGGCGCTGCGGCTGGGCGAATGGCAACGCGACCCAGGGCGAAGCGGGAGGGTCCTGCCGAAAATTGAATCGCCCGTCCGAGCTGACGGGGCGCAGCGACAGCGCAGACATCACGATCGGGTGGCTGGCATCATCGGTGGCAAACGTCAGCCGCGGTGTTCCGTTCCGCTCGGCGCCCGACCGCACGACCTCTACCAGTTGCTCCCCCGCCAACACGAAGAGGGCGCCCCCGGTGCACCCGAGCACCTCGCCCACCTGCTCGAGAAGGAACTCACCCGCCGACGCGAGATCGGGTGCCTCGGCAAGGGAGGACAGGAACTCCGGCAACCGCTCCACCGCGATCAATCCAGTGGCCGGCGCAGCCATACCGGGATCGCCCGCATCTCTAGCGCGCTAAGTCGCCGCGAGTTGCTCGATCCGCCGACGCAACTCGTGGTTCTCGCGCTGCACCCGCTCCAGCTCCGAATCCGCTCCGGTGCCAAGTTCGCGCGGCCGGGCCGACGGCGACGTGATACCAACGGCTTCCGAGTACTTCAGGTACGTGTCGATCGACGCGACGACGATACGGGCCTCCACGGTCACCAGATCAATGCCGACGAGCGAGACTCGAACCCACGCGTCGATCACGATGCCTTTGTCGAGTACCCGGTCCAGGACATCGATCAGTGAACTGCCACTCGGCGTACGTTCTACCGCCATACTCGATTCTCCCGGTGTAACGAGGGCTTATGGCCGCCCGTGCGGATGAGGGGACTGGGGATGGACGTGATGCGACGAGGATGTGGAATCGGTCAAGCTCCCAACCGGCGTCGATGACTCTGTCGCGGCCGGTCGGGCGACAAGCAACTCGAGCTGCCGCTCAATGCGCGCCAGCCGGTGCTCGACGTCAGCAGACGGAAGCCCATCGGCCGGTCTCGCGCTCGCTGGAAGCGAAAGTCGCGGGTCCGCACGCCACCAATTGAGGCCGATTTGCTCGGCCTTGTCTATCGAACAGACGAGCAGGCGCACCTGCACCGTCAGCAACTCGACGTTCGCAAGATTGATCTTGATGTCGCCGGCGATGACCAAGCCCTTGTCCAGGACGCGATCGAGGACATCGACGAGGCCGTGCGTTCGTGTTGGTGAGACGAGCTCGGGCACGCTAGTGCTCTCCTCGTGACAGGGTCGTGGATGCGATCACGGCCGGCTCGGGAACGTGTCGCTGCGCCGCGTTCACGCCAATCTCCCCAGGGGACCCAGGTCGATCTCGAGATCCTTGTCGGTCAAGCCGAAGGCTCCCTTCAACTCGCCCATCTTGTCATTCAACCGCATCAACGCCACCCCCAGCCGCTCGATCTCCTCGTCCGACAATCGTCCGCCATCCATCCGGCGCACCGCCTGATGTTCGAGCACCTTCCGGATCACGTCTACAAGAGCGAGTACGAGGCGCGCGAGCCCTTGCTCCGCACCTTCTGGATCCGCATTGATGCGTTGTGGAAGGGTGCGCGAGACCGCGCGCACGGCGTCCTGGAGCGCCTCGAGGTCGGCGTCGTCCGTGTCGACCTCACCGCGCTGCACAGTCACCGTTGTCGTCACTCAGACGGAGATACCCCACAGCACGACATTCGGCCTCACGGCGCGCTTCCGCCGCCAGCATCGGACGCCGGCGGCCCGGGCATTGGAGAAACGAACGAGTAGGGCGCATGAGGTCCTAAAAGAAGCACTCGGATCAATGAGTGTGCAATCTCGACCCGAGAAACGCTGCTGCGGTAGATGGAAACCGTGTCCCTGGCGACGAGATGAGAAAGTACGGTGGCGGACGGAGCGCGCTGCGAGTAGACCGCTTCCTCGCGGATCAGCGCACCGGCAGCCTCGCGCAACTGCATGCGAAACGGCTCGATCAGCTCACGCAGTCGACGGCGCGCGCGGATCGGGCCTGCCAAGCCTGACAAATATGCATATCCCATGCCGGTCGAGCTCGCTGGCGGGCTCGCGTGTCCGGCATCCGCCGTCGGTGGATGGTCGGCCGCCGCGTCGGCGTGCGCCTCGCCATCCCTTGAAGTCAGTACCAACGACATCTCCAACGCGTCCCTGATCCGACGCCACACAGGTCGCAGCGACACCAGCCGGCTGCGGTAATCGGCTTCCAATGCGACGTCGTCCTCGAAGAGCTGTCCGAACCGAGCGGGAAGCACGTCGTCACCCATCGAGAGTATGGTGTCGCACACGTGATCGTGCTCGCTCACGTGTGCGGCCGTGACCGAGGGCGGTGCCTCCACGGTGCTCACCCACGCCACCGGTGGTCTGTCCTCGAGCGCGCCATCGCCTGGCAGCGGGACTTTGCGAATCGGAATACCCCCGAGCCCCAGGGGAACGTCGGAATCCTGCGCGGCGTGGTCCTGGCTCGACCGGCTAAGACAGTAGAGATAGATCGCCACGCTGAGTCCTGCGCCTGATCGCGGTGCTTCGACGCCGACAGCGGCGCCTGGGCCGCGCGGGCTATTGCCCGTCGGGGTCGCGACCGCGCCGCCCCATCGCACTCTCGACGGCGCTGAGGACGAGTCGCAGATCGAGCTGCACCAGGTCAATGTCGGCAACGGCGAGCGTCACCGATCCGGTGACCACCAAGCCCTGATCCAGCACGCGGTTGAGCAGATCACTCAGTACGAGGCGGCGGTCGTCGCCGGAGAACTCATCGAGCGTCGCTCCCTGACCGGCAGATTGGACCACCGGGGATGCCATCGAGTCCGGGGCATCGAGGCGCGGCGTGCCGAGACCTCGCGTCGTCCCCGTCACATCGATCCCGGGTTCCGCGGCGTGATGGCCGCAGTTGGCGCGGCGGAACCGTCGTCCGACGCGCCCACGAAGTGGTAGGGCGCCCAAGGCCCGGTGAACTCGAAACGAAAGCCTCGCGGGCCGAAGTCCGCAACTAGTCCGGTGACCGCCAGGCGGAATGCCTCGACCTGCGGCCCGGCGATAAGGAACGAAGCGTTCAGCACCGCGTGTCCCGGCGCCGCCGGTTGGGACGCCACCGCGTCGCGAACAGAGCTGCGGGCGATTGCAGCGAGCACGGTGAACGCCGCTTTCGCGACCTCGTAGCCGACCCGCTCGATCTCAGCACGTCGGGCTTGTTCGAGCTTCCGATCCAGCAAGTAGCGCTGGCCAGGTGACGCCTGGGCGGCGCGCGACTCGAGATCCGCAATCTCGTGGCTGTGCGTGGACAGCAATGCGAGGAGCGCCTGATCCAGTCGATAGACTCGGACCGTGTACTCGCGCGCGTCGCCAAGCCATTGCAGCGTTTCATCGAGCTCGACGCGACGCCGAGCGAGCATCTGCTGCACGCCAGCGGCATCGTGAAACAGCGAAAACAGCGGCAACGGGATGACCGCGGCGTGATCCACCGCCCACGTCATCACCCGGTCGTGAGCGCTCGCGCGGTCCCCGAGCCACTCCAGGTCCTGACTCTGTTCCGCGACAAGAGCGGGATCGTATTTCGTCTCGTCGATTGGCGTCACGATCGCCGCGATATCACCACTTCGCACCACGGCAACGGGTCCGTCGTCGACGCCACTCGGCGCGCCTTCGGGGTCGAACGACCCCCGCACGATGGCATACGCGTAGAAGGCAGTCACTCCGTGCCGGAACTGTCCGTGGAAGGCAATTGCCCTGCTTCACCGGCCTGCTCGCCCTCAACGCCAGTCCGCGACACGCGCACAGGTCCACCACTCGTCTCGCGCCCGAGTTTCTCCCGCCACGCCCGGACCTCACGGAGTCGAGCCATGAGATCCGCCTCGCCGTTGCGATACTGGGCATCGTCGATCTCGCCCAATTCGAGGCGCATCTCGAGCTCCATGAGCTCCTGTTTGATCGGCGTGTCGTCCGTCAGCTCCTCGTCGACGACGCGTTGGACCTGCCGCAGGGACCATTGGATCCCGGCGACGGGTCCGGACACAGGAAAGGTGAGGAGCGAGGTGAGAAGGCCCACGCGATGGTCCCTGCCGGTACGAATGGGAGTGCGCCGCGCGCCCAGCGCGCGACTGTCAGTTCGCCTTTTCTAGCTTGAGCTTGATGTTGACGAAGTTGTATGGCGGCCATGGCCCCGTGTACTTGAACGTCAGCAAGTCCTCATAGCGACGACTGACCTCGCGCACCTTCTCGTCAAAATCCCGCTCCTCGGCTCGATCGACGAGGAAGGCCGCGTTCATGATCATGCGGTCACCGATCGGCTTGTTGCTCCGGCTCGCGACGGCTAGCGACTTGAGGCCATCGTGGATGTCGGCGACATAGCGGTTGCCCATCTCTTCGAGCGCGCTCTCGACCAGGCGCCCAAGCTGCATCCGTGCGAAATAAGTCGACGAGGCGGCGTTGCGCGTAATCTCGTCCTTCAGCCGCCGAATCTCGTCGTTTTCGCGTTCGATGTTCGCGACGACCTTGTCGCGATCCCACAACACCTTGACCCCGAACTCGATCTTGTCCTGCATCTTCTCGAGCACATCACTGAATGCCTGGTACGTCGATCGCAGCAGCTCAGAGACGTCATTTTCCGAACGGAACACCGTTCCGAAGGACATTGGGATGACCGTGAACTCTCGCATGACCATCTCGTTCACGAACTCATGCGCGAGGACATTGTCACGCGTGGGATCGTAGATCACGATCGGTGTGTCGCTCACCACCGCTGCCAGGTCGTTGAACGGCACTGTATAAACGCGGGTGCCTCCGCCGATCCCGATCTGGCCGAACTCGCGCGGGCGGTCCAGCTGAATGATGCAGTACACGTATTTCCCGCCCTCAACGGCAACGGTCAGAGGTGCGGTCGGACTTGGTTCGGCGACCGGAAGCGTCATGCGTGTGACCTCGAGGTACAAGGGCCCTGGTCACGACGCGGTGGTGCGCGCCGTGCCCCGCTTTGGATATTCAGTGCCGGAATCAGCTCTCGCAAGACCCTCGCCGCTCTCCTGCTCTTCGATTTCCCGGTCGTGGTCCAAAAGGTCCCTAATTCGGTGCGCCGCACCGAGATGGAAGGCGACACTGGTCACGACAATCCGGGGGCGAAACAAGAAGGCCGTCCGGATGTAGAGCGCGGTCTTGTTGTGGAGCAGGTGTTCCCACCAGTGCTTCGGCACGATCTCCGGGACCACGACGGTTACCAGATCGCCGGGACCGGCGTTCTCCAGTGCAGTCACGTAGTCCACCAGAGGCCTGATGAGCGATCGGTAGGGCGAGGGGAGTACGGTCAGGTCGACGCCGGTGTCCCAGGCGTCCCACTCGAGCTTGAGGGCTGCGGTCTTCTCGGGTTCGACTTCCACGTAAACGGCGCGCACGTCGTCTGAGATGGCCGTGGCGTAAATGAGCGCGTTCGCCACCGCCTTATGCACGCCAGAGACGGGCACGACCACGAGGTGATGCATCCCCAGCATCTCCGTCCTGCCATCCAGCTGGATCTCTCGGGCGAAGTGTACGTAGTGCCGTCGGATGCTACGCAGAAGTAGGATGAACAAGGGAATGATCACGACGACGATCCACGCGCCATGCGTGAACTTCGTAAAGATCTGGATTACGGTCACGACGCCGGTGGCGACCGCGCCGATCCCGTTGAGCAGTGCCTTCCAGCGCCAGCCCGTTGCCCGGGTCTTGAGCCAGCGACGCACCATGCCGGCCTGCGAGAGGGTGAAACAGAGGAAGACACCGATGGCGTATAGGGGAATGAGTGCCGTGGTGTCGCCATGGAAGGCCCAGACCAGCAGCATTGCGACCACTGCGAGCGCGACAATGCCGTTCGAGAACGCGAGCCGGTCGCCGCGGGCCGAGAGTTGCCGCGGGAGATAGCGCTGATTGGCGAGGATGCTGCCCAGGCGGGGGAAGTCCGCGAAGGACGTATTGGCGGCGAGCACGAGCACCGCGAAGGTCGAGTACTGCAGCGCGAAGTACAGGGGACTCGTGCCGAAGATTCGGTGTCCCAGTTGGGACAACACGGTCTCGCCGGCGACGGGCAGGATGCGCATGTGCTGGGTGAGAAAGCTGATCCCCAGGAAAAACACGCCCAGGATCGTGGCCATCCAAGCGAGCGTCGCGGCGGCGTTGCGCGAGCTCGGTCGCTTGAAGGCGCCGACGCCGTTGGAGATCGCTTCGGTGCCCGTCATGGCAACGCATCCGCCTGAGAAGGCGCGGAGCAGGAGATAGGTGAAGGCGAAGCCCGAGGGGAAACTGGCCGCCGCCACCACGGCCGGCGCAGCGACCGGCGTGGTCGTCGCGGACGCGATCAGCGGATGTCCGAGGAAGAATTGCGTGCACCCCGTCGCGATGAGGGCGAGCATGGCGACGATGAAGGCGTAAGTCGGCACGCTGAATGCGGCACCCGATTCCCGCACGCCGCGCAGGTTCACGAGCATGAGGACCACGATGGCGCCTACGCAGAGCGGGACTGTTCGCGGCGCCAACGACGGGTAGGCGGACGTGATGGCCGCAACGCCGCTCGAAATGGAGACCGATACCGTGAGGATGTAGTCGGTGAGCAGCGCGGCCGCCGCGACCAAGCCGGGCATGACACCCAGGTTCTGGTAGGCGACGGTAAAGGATCCGCCGCCACCCGGGTATGCGAAAATGGTTTGTCGGTAGGAAAGCGCGACGAGGGCGAGCAGGCCGACGATGACGGCCGAGATTGGAAAGACGTGGGTCAGTGCGGCGGCGCCGAGCGGCGCGAGCACGTACAAGATCTCATCCGTGGCGTATGCGACAGACGAGATCGCGTCGGATGAGAGAACAGCCAACGCGGTGGTCTTGGTGAGTCGCTCAGTCTCGAGCCGTTCCGTCGCAAGCGGCCGTCCGACCAACAGGCGCTTGGCACGTCTAAGAGGGTTGGCCATCGCGTGATCGGCGTAAGATGCGCGGAGAGTAGCCCTCGCGGCAGCGGTCCGTTGGATTATTGGCGGGCCGCCAGCAGCGTGTAGCCGGAAGAAGACGTTTCGGGGGGTGGTTGGTTGCTAGATTGGTCGCGGGGCCCGAGAGGAGTCACACCGGCGTATGGCAACGAGAGTAGTCGACCGGGAAGGCCAGGCGAGCCAGCCTGGACAATTCGAAGGCCGAGGGCGGGGTGAGGCAACGCCCTCCTCTCCGCTTTCCTCGGCTGCTGTTGAGGCCGCTGTATTGGCGCCGGAGACGCTCGAAGGTTGGTACGCGGTCCACCAAGTCTGGCGAGTCCATCGCGGCGCCATTCGACGCCTGAGCTCGGTTCAGCGTCGAGAGGTAGCAGTCGAGGCTGCGGCGGTGTGGAACGAATTGGCCGCCGGCGCCAGGGGCGAGGTGGTTGCGGATCCCGAGACTGGGCGTGGTTGGAGCGCGGTGGCCGAGCTCGTTGGGTCGCGGGGCGACGTCATGGTGATGCACTTCAGGCCGACGTTGGATGACGTGGGCGAAGCCGAGCGTCGATTCGCGGGGACGCGGCTATTGGAGTGTCTCGAGCCAGTCACGACGTTCCTCAGCGTGACCGAGGCCGGTCTGTACCACATCACGGCGGCGATCGCGGCGGCGCGACGCGCGGCCGGGGGCGAACCGGGCGATGCCGCCTACCGCGAAGAGGTTGCCGCGCGGGCCGCGGCGGAACGTCGGAACCCTCATGTGGCGCGTCGGCTGTATCCCGCGCTACCCGCGGACATGCCGTACGTCTGCTTCTATCCGATGTCCAAGCGACGCGCGGTCGGCCAGAACTGGTACGCGTTGACGTTGGAAGAGCGGAGTCGTTTGATGCAGGCTCACGGCGCGACGGGCCGCCGGTACGCGGGGCGCGTGCAACAAGTGATCACCGGGGCGATCGGACTCGATGCGTGGGAGTGGGGCGTCACGCTCTTTGCCCGAGACCCACTGGACGTGAAGCGACTCGTGACGGATATGCGCTTCGATGAAGTCAGTGCGCAGTACGCGGAGTTCGGGCAGTTCTACTTCGGGCGGTTGATCGACATGAGTCCGTGGCTGGCCCGCACATTCGCGTAGAATCCCTGGGGCGGTCGCGACCCTCTTCGACTCTCGAACGTCTGACGTGATCTCGTCGCTGCGTTGGCGGGGGTCGGCTGTGGGTATGTACTTTGTGGCACAAAGTACTTGACACTACGGTGTCCTTGGTGCATCATGGGGCGGGTATGCACGGAGGCCCGATGGACGGGGAGGTTGCGGGGTCGGCAGACGTGTCGGGGACGGGCCACGTGCCGGAGCGGACGGCCGCGCCGCAGCGCCGGGGAGATGTCGTTCCGTGGGGGCTGGGGCTCCTGCTGGCCGCGGTCGGCACCATCACGTGCTATGAGGCGGCGCCCGGGATCAACTGGGCGATCTGGACGACGCTGGCCGCCGGCGGATTCCTGTGGGTGACCTGGCGGCGCGCGGCCCGCTCGGACGGATCGGCACCCGTCGATCGCGTGGTAGTCTGGACGGCGCTCACGGCGATCGTCGTGGCGTGGGGAGTCGCCGTCACGAGCAACGACTTCGCGCACTTCCTCATCCTCGTGTCCTGCGTCGCGCTGCTCGCCATCGCGACTCGCGTGTCGGCCGGCGTGCCGGGTGACGACGTGGGCGCGGCCACGGTGCTGGCGGCCCCGATCACGGCATTCGGAACCGTGACGGTCGAGGCGGGGCGACGGGCTATCACGGCCCTCGCGAGCGCCCGCGACGAGCGGCGCGTGGCAGTCGTGCGTGGGGCGATGCTGGCACTGCCAGTCGCGGGGCTGTTCGCGCTGGTGCTCGCGGGCGCTGACCCAACGCTGAGCGCGTGGCTCGGGCAGCTGTGGGACAGCCTCGCGCAGTTGATCGGCCGCGCGGCGTTCTTCCTCGGACTTGGCACGGTCGCGCTTGGCGCGTACGGCATCGCGGCCCGAGCGGCGGATCCGCGGCGGGGTTTTCGCTCGCCGATGCCGCGTCCGCGAGTCGGCGACACGGAGCGCCGCGTCATTGTCGGCGCGGTCGCGGGCGTCTTCGGCGGGTTTCTCGCTTTGCAGCCCACCTACCTCTTTCGCGACATGAACGCGCTGCGTGTGAGCGACATGACGTACGCGGAGTACGCGCACCGCGGGTTTGCCGAGCTCACGATTGCCGCGACGCTGGCGGTGGGGCTCGTCCTCGCGCTGGATCGATACACGGGCGCCGCCGACGGAGCCGCTGCCGGACCGGCGGCCAGCCGGTGGCGGCACTGGGGGACGCTGCTGCTCATCGGCGAGGTATTGATCGTGCTGGTGTCCGCGTTCCACCGCCTCACGATCTACGAGGCCGCATACGGCTACACCATGTGGCGGCTGTACGTACAGGCATACGAGATCGGCATTGCGATCACGCTCGTGATCCTGGCCATCGAGGTCGCACGCCCCAACGGGCACTTCGATGCGCGGCGAGCTGCGCGTCGCGCCGGACTCGTCGCGATCGCCTTCCTGCTCCTCCGCTCATTTGCGAATCCGGAGGCGTGGATCGTTCGGAAGAATGTCGAGCAGTACCGGGAGACGAACAAGCTGGACACCTATTATCTCGCCTCGCTGTCGCTCGACGCGGCGCCCGCGCTCATGCTGGCGATGTCGACCCTGCCGCCCACCTGCGCGGGGCACGTCAAGCAGGACGCCGGGATCGGATACGCACGGGACCTGAAGCACGCGGCGCGAACGCGCTGGTTCGAATGGAATCTCCGCCGTGAGCAGGGGCTTGGCGCGCTACGAGCCGCCGGCGTCGTGCCGCCCACGCGCTCGGATACGACGATCATGGGCGGGTGTTACCCGGGGATGCGGGCGGTGCTGCGATGAAGCACGGGCGGTCGGGCGATGATCGATCGCGTCCGTCCTCCGCGAGCGTCGTCACGCCGCGCATGTAGCCGTCAGGCCCGTCGCCTGGCCACCGTGATCGGCAGCGAGCGGTTGACAGCCGATGGCGCGCGAACGATCTCTCACGCCATGACTCCCATCGTAACACGCGCCTGGCGCGCGACTCGGCTCAGACACGGTGTCCTCGCGCCCTCGCTCGTGCTGGCGTTCGCGTTCCCGTCAGCACTTGCGCTGGCGCAGCAAGACCTCCGACCCGGTCCTCAGCCCGCCGCGGCCCCTGCTGAGTTGAAGGCACTCATCGGCGACTACGGCCCGGCGGCGGACACCAATCCGCTCATCGTACTCGAGCGCGACGGCGCTGTATTCGTGACGAGGAAGGGCGGCGGCGAGACGTACGAGCTTGCGCGGAGCGGACCGGATACATACGCAGCCCGCGGAACCCCGACGCCCCTCACGCTCCGCGCTCGAGGAGCGAGCGGCGCAACGATTGAGTTCGGCCACGCCTCGCTGCCACGTCGGGACTACGCTGCCGAAACGGGCAACTTCACGGTGCACCCAGCGCGCCCCGTCAGCGAGTTAAGGGCAGATGCGCTTCGCGCCACGGTGCCCGCCGAAGCGGGTCCGTTTCGGAAACCGGATCTCGTGGAAGTAGCGCAGCTGGATCCAGCCATCCATCTCGACGTCCGGTACGCATCGTCCAACAATTTCCTGCGGACGCCCGTCTACACGGAGGCTCGCGCCTTTCTCCAGCGTCCCGCGGCAGACGCGCTGGTCCGGGCACTCGACAAGCTCAAGCCACTCGGCTACGGGCTGTTGATCCACGATGCGTACCGGCCGTGGTACGTGACGAAGATCTTCTGGGACGCCACGCCGCCAGAAGGGAAGATCTTCGTCGCGGACCCTGCACAGGGCTCCCGCCACAACCGCGGCTGCGCGGTCGACCTAACGCTCTACGACCTCAAGACGGGCAAGCCGATCGAGATGCCGGGAACGTACGACGAGATGTCGCCTCGTTCATTTCCGACCTACCCAGGCGGCACCTCGCTCCAGCGCTGGCATCGAGACCTGCTGCGTGCGGTCATGGAGTCGGAAGGGTTCACTGTGTACGAGGCCGAGTGGTGGCACTTCGACTACAAGGACTGGAAGGAGTACCCGATCCTCAACATCCCGTTTGAGCGGCTCGAGGTCGGCGCAGTGCGTGGTGACTGATCTCATTTGCCGGGAGCGCTCGAGAAGGTCCGCATCGCCGCGGCGACGCTGTCGGGTTGATTGACGAACAGGAGTGCTAGAGCTCCAGAAAATCCTGCATCTGCTGCAATGCCTCGTCCAGCGCCAGCCGAAAAGCGCTGCCGCGTGGCCGCGGGCCGGCAAAGCCCAACTCGTGCCGCAGCCGGCCATCGACCACCTTGAGATTGGCCCAGCCCAGCATTTGCTCGCCCCAGAGCATGGGCATCGCGTAATGGCCCATGCGGCGCTGGTGGGGAGGCACATAGGCTTCCAGCTTGTATTCCCAGCCCCAGAACAACTGGAAACGCCGTCGGTCCCAGACCACGGGGTCGAAGGGCGCAAGGAAGCGCAGCCTGTCCTCAACCGGGTGCCGGGGTGCCCCGGGCTTTTCGCCGTGCGGCCAGAACCACAGCAAGCCGTCGACATCGGCATGGGCATAGCGGGATGTGGCGTGCTCTTGGACCTGGCGCGTCTCGGCGGCCAGATGCGGCACTCCATAGCGCAGCAGTCCAGACAGATAGCGCAGGCTGGCTGCCGGCAGCGGCGCGTAGAGCTCGACTGCCACGTCCAGCAACTGGCCGGCGCGCGCGAGGCGGGCTTCGGGACCGTCGTCCTGCGTTGGGTGCTCGATCGCCTGGTACACCCGGGTGCCGGCCTCGCGCCTTGCCACGCGCAGCAATCCGCGATAGTGCAGGCCTTCCAAGAGATGCCTGCTGACATTCAGGTCGCCGCCCCAGCGCTTGATGCGGCCATGGTCGAAATGCGCTTGGACGTCTTTGGGGTGGGTGCGACCATGCTGGCGCACAAAGGCCAGCACCTCCTGGGCATGCGCCTGCATCTTGGCGTCCCAAGCGTCCCAGGCGCGCGGCGCGCCGCGCGGATGCAGCAGGGTCAGGGTCTCGCGAGGGACGAAACCGTAGTTCACGAAGAAGGCCTCTTCGATGGCCAGGCGCGGGTAGCGGCGTTCCAGCTCGCCGGCGCGATAGTCCTTCACACGCTGCGCGAGGATCAGATCCTGGGCGCGAGCGGGCGCACGCATCGGGTCGGCCTGGACAAAGCCCAGGCGCGCAATAGCCCGCGGCAGGCTGGTCGCCTTGAACAGGCTGCGCGCGATCGCGTGGCGGCGAAGCTGCCGGAGACTGGTGATTTTGAGAGGGCTCGTAGGGTTTCCGCCCTCGGTATCTGCGAGGTCGGCGATATGGGCTAGAAGTTCCAATAATGTCCGGAAGTTTGCGCAGGCTGCACTGCCTTTGCACGCTCGAGAGCGCGGAGATCATCTGCCTGTCTTACTGACAGTGATCGGTATCGGAGGCCGCCGTCGTGCTGTATTTTCGGGGCCGTGATGACGGTTCGCTACGTTGCCGGCCGAATGGGCGCCACGAGACTGTGGCGCCGCATCGAGCGCCTTCGCCGACACACTTCCCTGGTCGTGCTCGAGTACCACGCATGGCCCGACCAGGGGTATGCCATTCGGGTACTCGAGCCCCACGCACTCCCGGTACGCCTACGTCCTGGCGAGGCGGCCGCGCGGGTCTTGGCCGATGTCCCCGATGACGCGCGAACGGTGATGATGCACGTGGATGCCAGCCGAACCAATGGCTTCATCGCCCAGGCGCCCGCCCTGTGGGATGCCCTTCGTCACCGCGGGATACGCGTGCTCAACGCCCGCGCGACGGACATTCGCAAGAGCACGCTGCACGCGCGGTGCGAGGCGCTTGGCGTGCCATCGGCTCGCACCCCGCGCGACGGCGCGCCCGACGAGCGGGTCATCATCAAGACCAACCTGAACAGCGCCGGGGCGCCCGAGCGTCTCCTGGCTCGGCAGGCGAACGGATTGGGCCGCCAGTTCGCGCAGGAATTGAACGCCGGGATGCGCGATGCGTCTGACTACCGCATTTGCCGGCGCGACGAGGTGCCGGCCACCGTATGGACCGACCCGACTCTCGTCGTCGAGCGGTTCATCAGCAATCCCGACGGTCTCTACTTCCGCGTCCACACGGTCGGGCGTGCGACGTGCGTCGCCGAGATCTGGAACACGTTCGACATCAAGAAGGGGACCACGGGGGTGGTACGCCGGTTCAACCACTTCTACTGGAGGACGGCCGCCGGCGACGAGGCCGTGGGCCCCTCCCACGAGACAGCGGGACGAGTGGCGGCCCTCGTGCGCCGGGTCCACGACGGGATGGGCATCGACTATGGCGCCACCGACTGCGTCATGGACGACACGACGGGTGAGCTGGTCGTCGTCGACGCCAACAAGACGCCGGGCGCAGGCTCCATGGCCAAGAGACCCGACATCGTCGAACACCTCCGGCGAGGGTTCGACGACTTGCTCGCCCGGCCAACGACCTGTTCGAACCCTTCCGCCTCACGCATCGTCGCCGCGAAAGAGCAGATCGAACGTGTCGTCGACCCCTTTCCGCCGGGCGAATTCGCGCAAGGCGAAATAGGGAATGAAGGCGAGGAAGATCACCAGCGACCGCGCCGTGATCTCCTCCCACCCGAGATGCGCCAGGACCCGCAGCGTCTCCCGCGCGGGGTGACCGTGGATCAATCCTTCGATGGCCTTCTCGACCACGGTAACGAAGAAGACGAAGACGCCGTAGATCGCCGCCAAGCGCATCGTTCGGATGATTAACGGGACGCCTTGCCGTCCGCTCCCTCCGAGCTTCAGCCACCCGCCGATCATGATCGTCTTGGCAATCACGAGTGCGGTCACGAGGCTTGTCCCGAACTGCACCACGACACTCGTGTCGAGCAGCTCTTTGGTGATCAGTGCTCGATAGGCCGCAAACGTGCAGAGGAAGAGCGCCAAGTAGGCGGCGTTGACGAACCACTCGCGCAGCTCGTCGGTCGCTTTCGACTTTATGGCCGCTCTCTTCGAGCTGGCCGGATGTGTCGCGTCCGCCACGCCGGATACTAGGCTGCGGATCGCGGCCGGTCTGTAGAGACAAAGGTCAGGGTTCGCGCGGGTCCTACCGACATTCGATACCCCGACGTACCCGGGGCTGGTGATGCCGTCGTTGCCTCAAGCGTGCTCCGCCGCTCGTTGCCTCGACGCGAGGGGTCCCAGGTGAAATGGTCTGGCCGCGTGCGCAACCGAGCGTAGCTTCCGAGCGTATCCGCATCGGGTGGGACCTCCCGTTGGACACCTCAGCGAACATCGATACATTGAATAGAGCGCTCGCCGGTTCCTACACCGTCGAGCGGGAGGTGGGCCGGGGCGGCATGGCGACGGTGTACGCCGCGCGCGATGTCAAGCACGGCCGACGGGTCGCACTCAAGGTGCTCCGGAGCGACCTCGCAGCCAGTCTAGGAGCAGACCGCTTCCGCCGCGAGATCACGCTCGCTGCTAGCCTGCAACATCCGCATATCGTCGCGGTCTACGACTCCGGCGAGGCGGCGTCCGGCATGCTGTGGTTCACGATGCCGGTCATCGAGGGGCAGTCGCTGCGCGATCGCATGCGGCGCCAGCGCCAGCTGCCGATCGATGACGCGCTGCGCGTTACGCGTGAAGTGGCGCTCGCGCTCGACTACGCGCATCGCCACGGCGTGATCCACCGCGACCCCTCGCTGGGCGCCACTACGCAGCGACGAGCGCTTCGAACGATTGATCGCGCAGCGGCCGATGTCACCGATCAAGTAGCGGCCCGAGATCTGAGGCCCATGAAGCCGCGATAACCCTCAACACTTTCCCGCACATGCTGCCCACCCGCAGACTCGGCACCCAGGGCTTGACCGTCTCCGCCATCGGCCTCGGCCTGATGGGGATGAGCCAGTCGTATGGCACGCCCGAAGAACGCGACGAGCACGAATCCATCGCCACGATCTACCGAGCCGTTGAGCTCGGGTGCACGTTCCTCGACACGGCCGAGGCGTATGGGCACTACAAGAACGAAGAACTCCTGGCCCGTGCGCTCGCGGAGAAAAAAGTCGCGCGTGATCGCGTGATCATCGCGACCAAATTCGGCTTCTCGTTCGACGCGCACGGCGTCATTGCCGGCTTGGACAGCTGGCCGGCACACATCCGGGAAGCGGTCGAGGGCTCGCTCCGTCGCCTGCGCACAGACTCCATCGATCTCCTCTACCAGCATCGCGTCGATCCGGCCGTGCCGATCGAGGATGTCGTCGGCGCGATGGCCGACCTCGTGCGCGAGGGGAAGGTGCGCTTCCTCGGCCTCTCCGAGGCTGGCGAGCAGACGATCCGCCGCGCCCACGCCGTGCACCCGATCTCGGTGCTCCAAAGCGAGTACTCACTGTGGGAGCGCAACCTCGAGGCGCGCATCATCCCGTTGCTGCGCGAGCTCGGCATCGGCCTGGTGGCGTTCGCACCTCTCGGCCGGGGCTTTCTCACGGGCGCGGTCAAACGCGCCGAGGAGTATCCGGACGGCGACTTCCGCCGCGGCGACCCGCGCTATCAGGGCGAGAACTTCGACGCCAACATGCGGGCGGCATCGGCCGTGCGGGAATTCGCCGCGCGAAAGGGCGCGACTCCGGCGCAGATCGCCCTCGCCTGGCTACTGTACAAGGGGGACGACATCGTGCCGATCCCCGGGACCAAGCGGCGGAAATACCTGGAGGAGAACGTCGCCGCGGCGGACGTGCGGCTAACAAAGGACGATATGGCCATGCTCGACGCAGCGCTTCGTCCGGAAAAAGTGTCTGGGCCGCGCTACAGCGAGAAGCAGATGGCGCAGGTTGACCGCTAGAGCCGATCGGCGGCGCATACGCTGGCGTCGAAGGGTGATGGCGTGCGGCGAGTATATTGCCCCCGCATGGTGCTTGCGGAATGGTGACCGTCACTGCGCCGCCGGCTGACGTCGGCATGGCTCTGGAGGAGATCGATACTCCCGCCCTGCTGCTCGATCTCGACGCGTTCGAGTACAACCTCGCCCTCATGGCCGACGAGGTCGCGCGCGCGGGCGTCACGCTGCGCCCGCATGGCAAGGCGCACAAATGCGCCGAGATCTCGCGCCGACAGATCGCGCTCGGCGCCGTCGGCGTGTGCTGTCAGAAGGTGAGCGAGGCGGAGGCCTTCGTCGACGCCGGTGTCTTGAATGTGCTCGTGAGCAACGAGGTCGTGGCGCCGCCAAAGCTGGATCGGCTTGCAACCCTCGCGCAGCGCGCGGTCGTCGCCGTATGCGTCGACGACCCGTCGGTCGTGCCAGCGTTGAGTTCAGCGGCTGGCCGCGCGGGTGTCGTCCTCGATGTATTGGTCGAGATCGACGTAGGCGGTCTGCGATGTGGCCAACTCCCAGGGGAGCCGGCTGTGCGATTGGGTGAGCTGGTCGCGAGCGCCCGCCATCTGCGACTGCGAGGCCTGCAAGCGTATCAAGGCCGCGCACAACACATCCGCCCCTACGTCGAGCGACGAGCGGCGATCGAGAAAGCCGCCGGGGCGGCCTGTCTCACGGTGGACATGTTCCGCGCCCGTGGCTTGGCGTGCGAGGTGGTAGGGGGAGCGGGGACGGGGACGTACGCGTTCGAAGCAGCGAGTGGTGTGTATACCGAGGTGCAGCCTGGCTCATACATCTTTATGGACGGGGACTACGCGCAGGATCTGGACGAGTCGGGAACGCCGGTCTCGCGCTATCGGCACAGCCTCTTCGTGTACACACAGGTGATGAGTGCACCGGGGCGCGGCCTGGCGATCGTGGACGCCGGGCTCAAGTCGATCGCGTTCGATTCCGGAATGCCCTGGGTGGCAGATCGACCCGAGGTGTCGTACAGCCGTCCGTCGGACGAGCATGGTGTGCTCGACGTGCGGGGTGTGACTGCGGGATTCGAGTTGGGCGCCAAGCACAGGCTCATCCCGGGCCACTGTGACCCGACGGTGAACCTTCACGATTGGTACGTCTGCATCCGAAACGGACGCGTGGAGTGCCTGTGGCCCGTCGTCGCACGCGGGGCGAGTTCGTAGCTACGTCCGAGCGCTTATACGCCGCCGCCAACCGCCGACCTTTGTCACCATGACACCCTGTCCCTTCAACGTGGATCGAGGCCAGCCAGCCAGGCTTGCCGCCTCGCGCGTTGGTCTGGACTCACTTCTGCGGCATCGACGAAGCGCACACGCGGGCGCTGGTATCCGCGCACGTCCACCCGCACCCGCGTCGTATCGTTGGCGCGCACGATGTCGACAAACGTCGACGCGTGTCCTTGGTCGTCGAGGCGGAGCCGAGCGAGTGCAGCCTGCAGCTCCGCATAGCTGTGAACCGCCCGGCCATTGATGTCGAGCAGCCAATCGCCCGTGCGGAGCCCAGCGGCTGCCCAACATGTCGAAGGGTTCCGGACAACGATGAGCGGCCGTGCCGGATCGTCGAAATCAACGTTCAGTCGCCGATCCGGCAGGCCGCCGCCGGTGGAATCGGTCGCGGCGACGGAGTCGACAACGGCGCGTAATCCCAGCCGTCCGAGAACCGGTGTCACATTGATCGGACCGAGACCACGGACCTCGCGCGCGAAGAGTGCATTCGAGCCGGCAGTGGCAGACCGAGTCCGCCACCTGCTCGAATTCCGCAGGGGTGTAGCCGCGGAACCCTCGCCCGTCGGGCGCGGCGGTGCGCGCGCGCATCGCTCTCATGACGTCATCGAGCCCACGATGCTCGTGGGTCGAGTCGAGAATCAGGGCATCGAGCACGTCGCCGAGCAATTCACCCTGGAGGTAGTAGCCGCCTGTGGCGTCGGGATTGTCCACGGGTGAATCCTCGAATGCGAGGCTCGCCTGCGCGGGCGAGACGGTGTGGAGCACCGGGGATGCGTCATAGTTCTGCGCGAGCGTCTGGAGATGCTCGAGCCGAGAGGGCGCCGTGTCCGCGATGCCGGCGCGACGAGGCAGAACGTCGGCGTAATACAGTGTGATGCCTTCCCCGATCCACAGGCTCGGTGTTCGCGACGGAGGGCGGTAACTGAGGGCGTTGTAGCCGGCAGGATGCAGCGCTACGAGGTTCCATGTGTGGACGAACTCGTGTGCGATCTCAGTGGTCGACGCTCCTGGATCGCGCGCCAGCTGCTCACTGGGCACACCGATCGTGACCGATGCCCCGTGCTCGAGCGCATCCCACGCACCGTCCTGAATGAGGAACCAGTAGTCGCGCGAGGCCGGGGGCGGCCCAAAGGCGAGCGCCGCGGTGTGCGCGAGTCGTCGCAGGCGGTCCACGAAGCGCGTCGTGTCGAACGCAGGGGCCTCCGGGAGCGGCCAATACGCGACATGGTACGTCGTGCCCTGGTCGATGAAGTCCCACCGCTTGAAGTGCCCAACGAGGATCGGGGAATCCAGGAACGTGTGCGCGTTGGATGCTGTGCGCACGGTCTGCATGCCTTGCTGGTAGAGTGCCGTTGCGATGTGCCAAGACTGGGGTGTACGGAGGGCCAGCGTGATGGGACTTGCGGACAACTCGGGCACGTAGAGAAAAAAATCGGGCGGGTTGATGAATGCACCGTCGTCGCGCGCATATGGGAGCCAGGCCCGGCGCAGCCCGGTGGGAGCGGGCTGGATGTGCACTCGGTACCGGATCTCACCCGCACCCCCGCACCCGTCCACGCGCCACAGCGTACTGTCTTCGCGGACCACCGTCCCCGCTCGGCCGCCTGCGCAGGCGATCCGCATTTCGTCGAGGTATCGCCAGTATTTGGCGTCGTACTCGGCGTGGACCTTCATCGCGACGTGGAAGGTGGCTGGTGCGCCGCTCACCCGAATCCGCACGTCGGCGACATCGAGGTGAGCCGAGTCGAGCGTCAGCACATAGCCGATCTGCGATAGCGGCGCGGCGTCGTCTCCAGAGCCCTTCGCAACGTTGAGCGCCGGGTACCGCTCCGCGCCTGCGGCCCAGACCGCCACGGCCTGAGGGGCAATACGAGGCGGCGGATCAGTCGCCACAATGAGTGCGATCCCGGCTATCGCCAGACCGATGCTTTTTTGCCCAGGTGCTAGCGACGTATTCTCTGGCGAGCGCAGGGCCCCTTTCTTTGAGCGCCGCTGCGCCACGCGTTGCTTTATACCGCGCAACGCGCCGGCCCAGGAGAGAGCCGTGCCGGCCGACCCGAGAGCCGGTACCCGACGGTCTCCGTTATCGATCGTAGTATCGACCGTTGACTTCGTCGCCGATGATCGCAAAGGCCGCCCGGGATGTCGCCAGGGGATCGGACTTCCAGGAGAAGTCGATCGACGGCACGACAATCTCCGCCTGGAGGGCGTCCCGGCGAGTATGCATGTGCGACAACCGGATGAGCGTGGTCATTCTGGATCCTCGGTGCCTACTCCAGGTTCATCTGCCGCAGCAACACGCGAAATCTGGGATGCTTTTGGAGCGGGGCCAAAAGGAACGAGCCCTTGATGCCATAAACCGGGCCTGTGCGGGATGCCACCGCACGCTCGAGCCAGTCTATCGCCCGGTCGAACTCACCGAGGCCGGTGTAGACGTATGCGAAATAGTAGGGTGAGATAAAGCTGGCTCGTGCCCGATTCTCGAGCTCCAGGAGTATCGCTCGCGCCTTCTTGGTGTTGCCGGCCATGCCATACGCCTCACCCAATTGGCCCATCCACCCGGGGTGGTTGCGAGACAACTCCACCGCTTGCTCCAACTGGGCCAAGCCCTCATCCCGCCTGCCACTGAGAAAGTAGGCCCAGCCGAGTGTTGCCCGCGTACGGTTATGACCAGGATCCAGGGCCTTCGCAGACTCGGCTTCAGCAACGGCCTCAGGGTATCGCCCGGCGCGCAACAGCGCCGTGACGAGATCCATCCGGTGAACGAGCGGATCCAATTCGCGAGCCCTCGTGTGCAGCGTGATGGCCTCATCGTAGCGCGCGAGGGCCGCGCAGAACCGTCCGTAGAGATTGTGCGTATGCGCGTGGCTCGGGCCCAGTGCCAACGCCCGCTTGAACCCCTCCTCGGCTCCAGACCAGTCGAACTCGCGCACCGCCTTGAGGTGGCCCATCGTGCAATGCGCGGCGCCCAGCAGGGGATCGAGCTGCAGCGCCCTCCTCGCCGCTTCCGTCGCGCGGCCATACGCAACGTCGGGTGCCATGGCACCATCCTCGGCCAACTCGGTGTACGCCATGGCCAGGTGGGCCCAGGCGAGGGCAAACCCCGGATCGCGCGCGATCGCCCGGTCAAAGAGATCAATCGAGCGCGTAATCGCTTCTATGTTGTACTCGATGAAGCAGTGCCGGGCCTGCAGAAACAGCTGGTACGCGTGGATGTCTCGCGTCGGCTCCATCCGCACGCGTGCCTGCTCGTCTGGTGACAGCTCCGCTTTGAGCGACGCCGCAATCTGAAGCGCGACATCGGTCTGCACCGAGAAAATGTCGCTCAGTTGTCCGTCATACGTGTCGGCCCACAGGTGCTGATCCGTCTCGACATCGATCAGCTTCGCGACGACGCGCACGCGATCTCCGACGCGGCGAATGCTTCCGTCGAGTACTGTCGCCGTTCCGAGGGTTACCCCGATCTCCTTGAGGCTCTGTCGTCGTACCTTGAACCGGACGACCGAGGTACCGGCAATCACCTTGAGCGCGCGGATCTTCGACAAATGTGCGATGACATCCTCGGTGATCCCGTCCCCTAAGTGCTCCCGCTCGTGCTCGTGATCTGCACTCAGGTCAAGGAAGGGGAGCACCGCGACAGATGAGGGCCGCGGGCCGCCGGGTGCGGCAAGGCGTGCCTGACGCTTCGCCCCTGCCTCCCGCAACTGCTTCGCGAGCGCTACGACGCCCTCGTCTGGCTCGAGACCGAGGTCCGCGCGCAGACGTTGCGCGTGCTCACTGGCATGCTGGATCGCGCCCGCCCGGTCGCCCGCGGCGTCGAGCGCCTGTATCAACACTTGTGCGTTTTTTGCCGAGTGCGGATCGGCAGCCACCAACTTGAGGCACGTGCGCACCCTGCCATGCACATCCCCAGACTCCTCTTGACGCTCCGCAAGCGCGAAGAGCGCGCCGACGTAGGCGTGGGCCAGCTCATTTCGGCGTTCATCGAGCCAGTACGTGAACTCGATTGAATCGCCCAGGTGAAAGCCATCCAGCAGCGAGCCGGTGTAGAGCTGCACGACACGCTCGCACGAGTCGGCCGCGATCGCCGCGCGCAAATCGTGTAGGTCGCAAGTCACTGCGTTGGGGTTGAAGAGCAGTCCGTCGCCTGTCGACGCAATCACGCGTTCGCCGAGCGCCGACCGCAGGACGTGTACGGCGAGATTGAGCAGCCGACGCGAGTTGGCCACGTCTCGCTCGGGCCACAGCAGGGCCATCGCACGGTCGCGGGAGATCGGCTGCGGCCACGCTGAAACGATGAGCGTCAACAGCGCAATGCGGTGACGCTGTGCCGGCGGCCCACCGACGGGAGCATCGCCGGAACGGAGACACGCGCCGCCGAGCAGTTGAACCGTGATCATCGTCCCTCGGTTCCCAGCTAATCCGTAGCTAACTCTGAGCGCAAGAACCCGCTAATCGGTTCACGTCATACTTCGCCCGCGGGACCAAACATAACCCACACCGGACGACGGGACGATGTCGCCTTCGGGTCACTGCTGCGATTTGTACGGACAGAGGCGTCGTGCATCTCGCTCAATGTTTGGCGCGGCAGAAAAAACACAAAACCCACACCAGATGAGGATACCATGAAACGACCCGTCCACCTACTTGCCGGCATGGCACTGCTGAGTGCGTGCGGCGGCGAGCAAATCCCCACCGAAGCTACCACCCACACTCAATCGTCGACAGCCGCCACAGCCGCGAGAGCCGTGACAGCGGAGTCGAGAGAAATGGATCGCGGTAGGCATTCCACGCTGGGTGAAGAGCTCGCGACGATCCGTCGGGTGACGGCGCCGTTTCACGACTTCGCCGTGGCACAGAGCGCCGGATGGTCCACAGAGATCACAGCGTGCCTGGTGAATCCAGATGGTCCGGGCGCAATGGGCTTCCACTACGGTAAGACTGCCCTCATCGACGGCACCGCTCACGTAGACAGGCCGCAACTGCTGCTGTACGAGCCGGAGAAGAACGGCCGACTCCGTCTCGTGGCTGTGGAGTACATCATTCCCTACAGCTTCCACAGCCGCGATGCCGCGCCGCCCGTCCTCCTCGGTCAACAGTTTCTGCAATTCGACGCGTTTCAGGTGTGGGGTCTCCACGCGTGGGTATGGAAGGACAACCCAGCCGGCGTGTTCGCTCCCTGGAACACGCGGGTGTCGTGCAGCAACACCGACGATGTCTCCGCCATGCGTCACTAGGTCGACCCGACACCTCGACTGGAGAACCCCATGCCGAAGTACATCATCGAGCGAGAGATTCCGAACGCGGCGGCCCTCTCGCCGGCGGAGTTGCAAGCGATCTCGCAGCGCTCCTGCGCCGTCCTGCGCGAGCTCGGTCCTAGCATCCAGTGGGTGCAGAGCTACGTGACCGAGGACAAGATCACCTGCGTGTATATCGCCCCCAACGCCGATCTCATCCGGTCGCACGCGCAGCTCGGAGGATTCCCGGCGGATCGTGTGTTGGAGATAGCGACGATCATCGACCCGACGACCGCGGAGTCGAACGCGCTCGCCGCCACGGCGAAGGCATAGCGAGTGGGCGTTCGCCGACGGCGCCTCCGAGGGGACACCCCGTCGTCGAGCGGAGCGGAGCTAAAGGGCCGCAGGATGACGAAGGCCAGCGACGTGTCGCTGGCCTTCGTGACGTGCGCTGAACGTACGGTCGTGCAACGAGGACGTTACTGGCAGCTCAGCGTGTAGCTGCCTCCTCGTCCAGCGGCTTCCGCTATAGGGACAGGGAGGAGCGTCGTGTGCAGGTCCGGGAACGAACCTTCTGACTTGTCAGCAGTGGCCTTGGCTGCAGCATCGGGTCCCTGGGTGGCGTCCCACGTGGTATCGGCGACAGCCGCCAGTCCATACATGCGAATCGCGATGTCTCTGTCGCCACCCGCCTCGAGCACACTCGTGATGCGCTGCTCCTTCATGAGGGAGTCGCGGACCGCGGTGTACGTCGCCGCAATGTTGAGAGGAGTCGCGAAGCCGCCTGCTTGCTGGTGCACGTCGTTGATGAGCGTGATTGCCGCCGCGTACTGGCCCAGGCCGAGTTGAATCTGCGCATCTACGAGCGCCAGCTCGTCGTTCCGGACGATCGGGATCGGTGCCGCTGGTGTTCCATAATAGTTATAGATGTATGGCGAGGCTGAGCCGGCGAACGACGGCTGCGACACGGGCAGGTTGGGGTTCCCTGAGAACTTGGCCGCCCAACGCGCGTCGTGAACGGTGTCCACGTCCGCGACCAGATCCCACAGCACGGCCATCGTGCCGATGTTCGAGTTGACCGGGTTGACCAGGTCACCCGACTGCGGGCTGAACGCGTGATAGACACCGTACGGATCATTGGCTGAAAAGCCGCCTACGACAGGCAGCGTAATATTTGAGGGGCTGAACAGTGCCGAGGCCTTGATGGCGCTGTCCGCACGTGTGAGTGCTGGGATATTCGGCGATCCGGCGCTGGTGGGCGTGGGTGCCGCACCGGTCCCCCGTGCGATCGCATAGGCCAACTCGAGTCCCGCTTTCGCCGCGAGGGCTCGGTTAAACGCGGCGAATGCGCCCGGTGTCGTGCTGGGCCCCGCGCTGTTCGACACGGAACTGAAGCCAGGCGGGAGGCTCACCGGCAGCGCGACGGATCCCGCGGCGTTGAGGACCGTGTTACCGGAATCGAGGAGCGCTACGATGTACGCCCAGACGTCCTTGTTGCACAGCATGGGCGCTGGCGTCGTCCCTGTCGACGTAATGGACGCTATCGAAACGCCCCCCGTGTCGTGGGTCTCCGCGACCATCATGAACATGAGCGCCTTCATGGTTTGCGCAACCCCGATGATTGCCTGCTGCTGCGGCGTCGTGTAGGGCGGCGCAACGGTTGGTATCGAGGCGATGATCGAGTTCGCGAACTTCGCGGTGCGGTACTCATCGTCCCAGATCGCTGCGCCCCAAAATCCGTCATTGCTCGTAATCGGAATGACGCCCGTCCCCATCGTCACCCATCGAGGCTCGGTATTCACGAAGTTGGCGGCGTCGCGAGCCATCGTGGACATGAAAATCGCGTACAGCCCGACGTCGTTCCGGCTCGCCCCAAAAAGCCCGGTAACGGCGTTTTGCACGCCGGTCGGGGTGTTCGAGACGGAGGTCGGAGCGATGAGGTCCGGGACGTTACTGTCTTTGCAGCCCACCATGACGGCGAGGGCGATTGCTCCAATGCATGCAGCGGCACGGGCTCTGGTCCGGCGGATCGAACGAGCCCGCGGGCGCGCCACCGCTCTATCGTCCTGATTGGTATACATCTCGTTGAATGTCATGGTTAGAGACCCAGGTCGATGCCGAGGAAATAGCTTCGGGCCGGTGGGTATGGTGTCACGTCTTGACCGCGCACGACCTGAGTATTGCCGATGAAGTTCACTTCGGGATCGAGGCCCGGATACCCGGTCCACATGAAGAGATTACGGCCCTCGACTCGGAGGCGTGCACTCGCGATCCGCCCACCAGCCCAACCCAGCAGCCGTCCCGGGATTTGATAGCTCAGTGCCAGGTCGCGGAGCTTGAGGTAGCTGCCCGGCTCGAAGTAGGGCGCGAGACCGAGGTTTACCTCTGCCAGGCGCTTGGCGCTCAATGCGGAGTCAGCGAGCAGTCCCGGACTCACATCGAACTGATAGTCTGTCCAGTCTCCGACGCCCCCACCGCGCGACCACTCGAACAGCGCGGATACGCGGAACGGACCGTACGATAGGGCGTTCGAGAAGTTCATGACGAAGTCCGGCTGGACGTCGCCGATCTGCATCGGGTCGCCATTGGGATCGTTGAAGGCTCCGACGTCCTGCGACACCGACCGTCCCACCTCGATCACGTTGTTGCCGAGGAATCCGCCGGCGTTGATATAAAAGGCGGGGACAGGCAGCTTGTCGACGCGGCTGTAGTTCCGGTAGAATGAGGTCGTCGAGATCCACTGGAACCCGTTGCGCAGCTGGATGGGCGTGGCCGTCAGCTCCAGCTCGATCCCCTGGTTGGTGAACTCGCCGCCGTTGAACCACTGCTCGTCGAAGCCGAGCGACGGCGACACGTTCGCTTCCAGCAGCAGATTGCTGACCTGCTTCTGGTATACGGTGAAGGTGAATTGCGCGCGGGACTTGAACATCGTCGCATCGAATCCGAGCTCAGTCTCCGCTTCGTGCTCCGGCTCGATGTTCGGATTCCCGAGCAAGAGGTTCGAGTAGACGCCCTCGAGACCGCCCGAGAGCTGCGTGTTGAAGGGCGTGTACTTCACGCCGTAGGTGGGCTCAGTGCCGGACTGACCGTAGGCGGCGCGCAGCTTGAGTTCGTCCAGGAACCCCGCGATCTGTGGGATGCGGTAGGAAGCCGAGAAGCGCGGGAATGGATAGAACTTTCCGATATCGCCGTCGTTGGTCGTGCGCTCGGCCGTGATACCGGCGGTGAGCGCGAGCTTGCTGTCGAGTGTCAGGACCTGTTCCTGAGCGTACAGCGACTGATCTTTTGCCTGGTACGCATTGTAGGTCAGCGTCTGCACCGCGCCGAGAATCGGCGCGTTGGCTCCGGCCAGGAGGTCCTGTCCCGCCGAGGTCGGGTTGTCGAGCGAGCGTTTATCGCGCGTGAAGCCCACCGACGTTGTGGCGTCGAGCCAGGAGAGCCCCGTGAAGTGGTGCACGAGGTTGATCGAGTAGTTGAGATACTCGGTCTTGGCGTAGTTGTCCTGCGAGACTCCGGGGAGCCCTGAGGGCACTTCTTGCTCCACTTGCAGGCTGGGAGGCGCGTAAAAGAGATCGTTTTGGTTCGCGTAATCGGCGCCGCCCTGGAACGACACGCGGAAAGTTTGGTGCTCTGTTTGAAACGCCGTCCAATCGATGCTGCCGCCGCCGATGATGCGGGTTACCTCCTCCGGCGTTTGCATCAGGTAGGCATCTGCGAATGGGTTCGCTGGACCGTACGGGTTGATCGCCCATGCCCCGTCTGGATTGACGTGGTTCAGATTGACGAATTGCGGGGTGTAATCGAAGATCGTGTACGGGCTCGCCCCAATGTTGTCGTTTCCGGTGAGGCCGCGACGGACCAGCGAGTGCACAAAGTTGAGACTGACGTTCGCCGACAGATTCTGGAGGAACGTCTGGGTCACGTTGGTGCGTACCGACTGCTTGTTGTAGCCGGTGTTGAGCATGATCCCGTTGTCGTACTTGGCGAGCGCCGACAGGAAGTATTGGGTGCCGGCTTGCGTGCCACTCACGCTCGCATCCGTCTCGTAGGACGCCTGGTTGTTGCCAAACAACTCGGCCTGATAGTCCTCTGGGCCAGCGTACACCGACGCGGCTTTCGATGGGCTGTAACCGAAGTTGCCTGCCCACGTCTCCGCGCTGGCGACCGTCGGGAAGGTCGTGAGCTTGTAGCTATTCAGGTCGGAGAAATGGCCCACCTGCTGCGAGATGTTCCACCGCGGCTTGCCCGGGGTGCCCCTCTTGGTGGTGATGATGATCACGCCGGCCGAGGCCTTGGAGCCGTAGATCGCCGACGCCGAGGCGCCCTTGAGGACTTCGACGCTCTCGATGTCATTGGGGTTGATGTCGGCGATGCGATTGGGACTATTGTCTTGTGCATCGGGTCCGACGCCCGATCCATTGGAGCCGCCGCCTGCTTGGCTGATGGTGTTGAGGCCACTGCCGGGGGCTTCATCGTCCACGATGATGCCGTCGACGACCCAGAGTGGCGACGCGTTCGCGAAGATCGAAGTGATGCCGCGGATCTGCACCTGCATGCCGCCGCCTGGCGCGCCACCATTGTTCTGCTGGATGAGAGCGCCGGGGATGGTGCCTTGGAGTGCATTCTCGATCGTGGGCGCGGGGACCTCGGCGATCTCCTCGGCCGGTACGACCGCGACCGCGTTCGCGGCGCTTGCCGTCGAGACGGAGGTCGCCACGCCGGTGACCACCTGCTCATCGAGGCGCAGGATGTCCTTGGTGAGGCGCACGCTGATGTCTGCGTCCGTGGGCGGAACGGCCACGGTAGCCTGTCTGTAGCCAACCCGCCGTACGGTAAGGGTCAGCGCTCCCGCAGGCACGCGCATGGCGAACGTGCCACTGTCGCTCGTAGTGACTCCCACCGTCGTGCCGTTGACGAGGACCGTCGCGGCCGGCACCGCGCCGCCCTCGTCCGCATCCACGACGCGCCCCGTGAGCCGGCGGGGAGTCGCCTGGGCGCGCGCGGTGATGGCTGGCGCGAATACGAGAACCGCGGCGAGGAGCCCGACGGTCCTCTTCGCGAACAACACCTTACATGACATTCGCCCTCCTGTCGCGAGCAATACCTGGCACTGGGCCCGGCATGCCTCGCGTGCAGACCAGGCCACCTTCACGATTGCCTGCGGCGCGTAAACAGGTGCGCTACGGCGAATCGGCAACGGTGGCGAAAGGCACGGAAACTGTCAAGCACGAATTGACAGAGTTCCCCTCGCGTGCGCGTCGCGCTCACGGGGCGGGCGGCGCGGCGCCGGCCCTGGCAGCGCAGAAAGGGCAAGGAAAAGGAGAGAGGAGACAACAAGCGCCGCGTCAATGAGCGCGGGATTGGCCTCCACGCGGCTGGACGCGCTGCCCTACGCCCTGGGCGAACTCGAGAGGCGCTTCACCAGGTCGTACATGAACGTTTGGCCTTCGTAAAACGATTGCACTTTGAGGCGCTCGTCACGCCCGTGGAAGCGGATGTCGTCGCGATCGTAGAAGAGCCCCTGCACCCCGTACGTCGGAATACCAGCCGCCCGCAAGTACGCACCATCCGTTGCTCCCATCACCATCAGCGGGACCGTGGCGACGCCGGGCCACAACTCGGTGGTGGCAGCAGTGACCGCGCTCAAGAGATCCTCGCGCATTTGCGATGGCGGTGCGTTGTGGGGTGTCCCCGTGATGGTCACCCGCACGGCGGTGTCCGCGATCACTCGCTGCAATGTCTCGGTCACGTACTCCGCGCTGTCGTCCGGCAGGACGCGACAGTTGACGGTGGCGGCCGCCAGCTGTGGAAGGGCGTTCACCGCGTGTCCACCCTCGAGCAACGTGGCGACGCACGTGGTGCGCAGGGTCGCGTTCCACGGGGTGGATTGTGCGGCGACCCGCCGCATGGCCGCGGTGTCTCCGTTTGCCACCGCCGCGAGATCGCCGCTCACCGGCCCGTGCTCGATGCCCGCCATCGCCCGGAAGTACGCGCGCGTCACGTCGTTGGTCTTTAGGGGAAAGCCGAACTGCGACAGCCGCTCGAGTGCGCCGGCCAGGTGGTAGATCGCGTTGTCTGCGACCGGCAGCGAGCTGTGCCCCCCTTTATTGCGCACCTCGAACCGATAGTTGATCACGTACTTCTCGCTGACCTGCACGTCGTTGGAGAGTTTGGTACCGTTCACCGCCTCGCCCCACCCACCTTCATTCAGTGCATAGTCGGCGTCGATGAGGTCGCGCTTGTTCTTGAGCAGCCACTGCACGCCGTTAAAGGGGCCACCACCTTCCTCGTCGGCAGTGAGCGCGACGATGAGGTCGCGATCGGGCTTGAATCCCTCACGCTTGTACCGAATCAGATTGGCGATCCAGATCGCCGCCTGCGCCTTGTCGTCGCCCGTTCCGCGGCCGTAGAAGTAGCCGTCCTTCTCGTTCAGCACGAATGGATCCATGCTCCAGTCCTCGCGCTTCGCCTCGACGACGTCGGTATGCGCGAGCAGCAGAATCGGACGCCGGCCTGCCGTTCCGTGGTAGCGGACGACAAGGTTCATCTTGTGGGGGGCCGCACCGCCGACGAAGATGTCGCGCTCGTCGAAGCCGGCCGCTCGGAGCCGACGCGCCACGGCCTCTGCCACCGGCGTCGTGGCGCCAGTCGTATAGCCCGACTGGATTTCGATGATCTCCTTATAGATGGCGTGCGCGAGCTGTTGGTCCTGCTCGGGTGGCATCGTGCGCGTCGTGGGCGATGACTGTGCGGCAGCGACTGATGCGACCAGAACGCTGGCGATCACCACTGATTGTGAGATTCTGGACATGGCGTTCCAACGCGGGGAGGGGAAGGCGTGCCCACCAACAGGCGGAAGGCGGGGCGGCGCGCAACACCGGCACGGCCGGCGTGCGCGGCCGGACGCTAACTTGGCCCCGCGGCCGAGCCGCCGCCAGACGGCAACCCGCGCAATGTGTGGCATCGCGTGTCGGGTGAGAGATCCTGCGGGAGGCCGTGCTGGTCGAGGCTTGACTCCGACACTGCGCGCCGTCTGCCCCCCGTGCCGTCGTCGTCCGTGCCAATCAGGCGCGCCAGCTGGACGTCAGCGAGATCCATAGGGCGCCCCTGCGCGTCGACAAGAGAGAGCTCCCATCTCGCTTCCATCCGAACATAGACGCACTCCGCTCGCCGCCATGGGTCCACCCACCCAGGTGCACTTCCGACAACCACCTCGAGCGGGACGCCCAGCTCCTGGGCGCGCGTCATGAGATCATAAATCGTGCACTCATCTCGATGAACCCAGGGAGTGGGGATCCGTTCATCAAGGAAACCCCATCGGAGCCGAACGGTCCCGTGAAGGCGCCCGTACTGATACAACGCCACGAGTGATTTTCCATCGGCTTCCAGTCGGCGTCGGAGTTTGGATTGCTCATGGCGGTGCCGGTAACGCCACAGCACCATGTCATCGGATAAGGGGCGGCTTATGCGGCAAGAGCCGAGGATGAGTAGTTCGGTCGTGATCCGGAGCGTCCGACCCCGCTTGTTGAGTTGAACGGTTTTCTGCGGCGGTCCCAACTCAGCCAGGCGGCGCTCGCCAGGGTCGAACGCCAAGGCGCGGAGCAGGGTCCGCACGTCCATCGCGGCGATGACGTCGTAGTCGGCGAGCCTTGACGGAACCGTGATGATTTCCTCATCCAAGAACGTGACGACCTCGCGCCGCTCGACGTCCGCGAGTACGACCGCCACGGGCGCGTGAGCGGGCAAGACGTGAATCACCACGCGACGCATCCGAGCCAGCCGTTCCGCGTTCGCATCGCGCTCGGCCTCGAGACCGGCAACCTTTGGCGGCAGGAGGCCGAGTCGGAACGCCCAGAGATCGACCTCATCGTCATGAGGGTCGAGCGCATAGCGATTGCCATCGCGGTAAATAGGCGGCCGCGCTGGCCTGCATCGCTTGAGCAATGCGAGGGCCTGGCTGGCGGGCGCGATGCCGGCAGCTTCGAAGCGCTTCGCGGCCTCCTCGAGCGTGATCGGCCGTCCGCGCTCGAGCAACGCGACAATCAGCAGCGAGTAGTAGTTGGCCTCGCCGCTGGCTTTGGCTATCTCCAAGCGCGGGATCTCGATGCCGAGCGCCTTGCAATACGAGTTCGTCGCGTTCATCCCGGGACCGCAGTAATTTGACCACCGTGAGGACTGCAGACGAGCACGCGAGTTCAGATGGCAACCTAGCACCTCTCGCCAAGGTCGCCAGCGATCGGCCTGACGACGTGAAAGTCTTCATCAGCACTCGGGAGTCGCGCTGCGGCGAGTGTGCCGAAGACCTCGGCCGGAAGGCGTGGATCTTTCTAGCCGGGGATCGTGGCGCGCTCTGTCTCACCTGTGCCGATCTCGATCACCTCGTGTTTTTGCCTGCAGGAGACGCGTCCCTCACCCGGCGCTCGCGCGCGCATTCGCGATTGTCCGCGGTGGTGCTCAAGTGGAGCAGCGCGCGTAAGCGGTACGAGCGGCAGGGGCTGCTCGTCGAGGAAAGCGCGCTCGAGCAAGCGGAGGCCGAATGTTTGGGTGACGCCGCGGCGCGAGCCAGCCGGCGCGATCGTGCGGCGGCACGACGAGCCGAGCTCGATATGGAGTTCCTAGGGCGTTTTGCGGAGCGCATTCACCAGCTGTTCCCACGCTGTCCAGCGGACCGCCCCGAGCAGATCGCCGCGCACGCGTGCCAGAAGTACACCGGCCGCGTAGGCTGCTCAGCGGCCGCCAAGACTCTCGCGGAAGGTGCGGTGCGGTTGGCGGTCACTGCACACGTGCGCCATCGTGAGACTATGTACGACGATCTGCTCGCTCGCGGCACCGCGCGCTTGGACGCGCGTCATCAAGTCCGCGAGCAGGTCGAGCGCGTGCTGGCCACATGGGGTGAGTGCTAACGGGAACTGTGCGCGCCGCCGCCGCTGCCCCCTTCAGTGCAGCTGTGACCCAGACGTGGTCAGCATGGACGCGGTCGCGACGCTTGCCAGCGAGTGAACGCGCGTGCTCAGTGGTCTACCCAGTTACAGATCAATCCCTCTTGGGAGTGCCGCCATGAGATCTCTCCGATACACGTTCGTTCTCCTGGCCTCGCTAAATGCCCGGAATGTGTACTGCCAGGATCAGCCACAGGTTCACAGAATCACATCGGGTCCGCAAACGGTGGAGTGGGGCTATTTCGACCCCGCCGCCAAGCCGATTCTCACGATCCACTCAGGCGAGATAGTTGAATTGGATACGCCGCTGGCCGGCGCGGAAGAGATGAAAAGCCTGGGCATGCCAGACAGCCTCATTCGACCCTCGATGCGCGAATTGGACGCGGTAACAGATCGAAGTAAGAGCTACGGGAATATTCTGGTGGGCCCGATCGCGATCGAGGAAGCAGAACCCGGGGACGTCCTTGAAATACACATCCTGGAAATTCGGCTCCCCGATAACTACGCCGTCAACGCTTTTCACGCTGGAGGGGGTACGTTGCCGGAAGATTTTCCCTATGCACGATCGCGCGTGATCCCGTTGGATCGGACTCGTAACGCCGCCCTCTTTGCACCGGGGATCGAGATTCCCTTGCGCCCTTTCTTCGGGACGGTGGGAGTGGCGCCGGCGCCGGCAGACGGAAGAATCAGCGACCGGGCCCCTGGTAACTATGCCGGCAATCTCGACAACAAAGACCCGGTGGCTGGAACCACCCTTTACATACCTGTTCACACCAAGCACGCACTATTTTCTGTCGGCGACGGCCATGCGGGGCAGGGAGGCGGCGAGGTAGATGGCACCGCTATCGAGGCCGCTCTTTGGGGACGGTTTCGGTTCTATGTCCGAAAAAACATGAAGCTGAAATGGCCTCGCGCGGAAACCCCGGATCATTACATGACCATGGGGTTAGATCCGGACTTGAACAAGGCCGCGCAGATGGCAGTCCGCGAAATGGTTGATTATTTGGTCACGGAACGTCATTTGACTGCGGATCAGGCCTACATCCTTTGCAGTTTGGCGGTAGACCTGCAGGTGACTCAAGTGGTCGATGGCACCAAGGGCATCCACGCCTTATTGCCGAAGCGCATTTTCCGGGCACAGTAGCGCATTGGCGCTTATCCCGGCTCCGGGAGGTAATCCTCGCGAAGGATCTCACCTGGATGCACCGGCCGCAGACGTGTGACCCGCCACTGGCTCTTCCGGGAGCTTCTGGATCAGATCTCCCATCTGCGCTCGGGCGCGCTCCCAATCGTCGACGTTGTGGTCCCACGCCCCGGGCGCGCCCCACGCCTCGCGTTGTCCCATCGGCTCGTGGATCACACTATTGGCCAGCTCGTCGGCGATGGCCCGGCCACCTTTCTTGTGGGACAGCAGCCAGAAATACTCGTAGTCCTGGCTTCCGCGGCGCAGCAGTTTGAGCCGGATGCTCGCGACCGGCTCGTCGAGCCCCATGGTTTCCCCACGGTAGATCAGCATGCCCAGCCCGTTGTAGACGTCGCCGGCCCGCTCCGAGCCCGATGTTACTGCCGCTGTGTAGGTCGCCGGGTTCATCCATGCGTGCAGCGCATTGAAGTCGAACTCCCAGATCGTCCAGGAGTGCGCCTGATATTTCCACGCGACCCAGCCGAGCGCACGACAGCCGAGGGGATCGGCGTCCAGGATGTCCGTGCCAGCGTAGAACCAGTCCTCGACCCCTTTTTTCCGGAGTTGCTGTACCCGTTCCGGCACGTACGAGCGCACGCCGAGGATCGAGATGTCCACGACATCCGCCAGTCGATCCATCGTCTCCATCGGGTACGAGCCGTCGATGCGGAACTTGAGCCGCTTCGCGCCGGACTCCTTGAGCAACCGACCATAATACAGGAACTTCTCGATGGACCCCTCGTCGTAGGATTCGTCGAGGCTCAGGAGAAACACGATCGGCGTCGTACGATTCCATGACGGGTGCTGATCGAAGTGGTCCCCGAAGGCGCGAAAGGCCTTCTTCCACACCTCACCGTACTCCGGGGTAAAGCCGCTGTCGGGGAGATCGACTGGCCAGGGACGATAGAACTTCCATTCCTTCCCGTACGGCACGCCGGCGCTCCCGGTATCGTGATAGACGTTGACGGGGTAGACGTCGAACGGCAGCACCAGCATCTCGATCGGCACGCCGTACCCGGGACCCGAGTAGCCGTACTTCTCGGTGAAGGCGCTGCCATCGAGATACTTGCCCAGTCGCGCATCGTAGCCGGTCCAGTCGAACTGAATATTGGAGCCGTCGACCGCGATATCGGGCGCGTAGCCGAGGACGCCCATCGCCAGGCGATGACGGCGGATCATCTGATAGTACTTGAGCTCCAGCTCGGGCGGGAAGGTATTGAGCTCCGTGTCGTTGTGAATGTTTCCCGCGACGTGGGTCTCCTCCGGCAGCGCGAAATCCCAGATGGCGAGGCTGAGCGTAAGCTCCACACGTTCGCCGGCGGGTGTGGACACCGTGATGGTCGAGGTATACTCGCCGGGTGGCGCCTCGCGCCGCTCTCGCGGCACGTAGATGTCGAACCAGACGGCCTGATTCTGCTGATCGTGACCAATGTTGTTCATGAGGTCCGGCACGTCGAATGGCAGGACGTACGACTTGGGGAACAGGCGGCCCGTGTAATGCGCCGTAGGGATGAGCGCATTGGGATACCATCCGACGCCCAGCGTGTAGTTCTGGGACGTGCGGCGATCCACATTGACGTACCATTCCTTGAACATCGAGACGCTCGCCTCGCCGAGCGTGACCCCTCCCGGGCCGTTTAGCGCACCCACGGTCACGTTGACGCGCCTGAGCGGCGCACTGCTCGTCCGTTCGACGATCACCTGGAAGGAGACCGTCTCGTTCCGCGCCGACTTGATCGAGATGTGTCGGTGCGGTCCGTCCCAGACGGGGTTGGACTCGTGGTAGTCGCCCCGCGGCGCGTCGGGGAGGATGAGCGAGTTTGCCTCACGCGCATTGCCCGTCGTGGGGTCGATGCGGAACGAGTCGCCGACCGCCCATACCCGCATGTGGGCAGTGGGCGGCTCCGTCAGCGCGGCCGCGAGGAGGGCCAGCACGGCGGGCCGCAGCGAACCCAAACTACTGAGCATCGGAGGCGGGGTTGTCGGTGACTGGTCGCGAAGGCCGCACGCGATGGCCCGCCGCGACGATGAGGAACGGACGCTGAGAAGCTACGGCCGGCTCGGGTGCGCTGTGAAGTAGCGCCCTTGCATCCAAAACGCACCGCGAGTCATGTTCAGCCGCGCCGACCCACGACCGGTGCCCGGGTTGACGTGCCCCGTGGCTGGCGGCTGCTGCCGCGGGTACCGACGCGCCCGAGAACGTAGTCCTTCAGAGAGTAGAAAGTAGAGAAGAGCGGTCACGCTGGCAGTGTGGCTTCCCCGAGGAGGAGGCGATGGCACTTCGATTGATGGCGCGGCCGTGGCACGCCCTCGCGTTGGGTGGGCTGGCCGGCGCCCTCCTGGGCGCCGTTGCTCCGGGCCGCATCGGGCCAGCTGGGTCCACGACGCCGCAGCCTGCCTACGACATCGTGATCCTGGGGGGCCGCGTCATGGATCCCGAATCCGGCGTTGACGCGCTACGCAACGTGGGCGTCCGCCAGGGCAAGGTCGTGGTCATCTCGGACGCGCCGATCGCTGGAACGACGACGTTGAACGCCCGCGGCCTGGTCGTGGCTCCCGGATTCATCGACCTGCACGAGCACGGGCAGGCGCCTCGGAACTACCAGTTCCAGGCGCACGACGGCGTGACGACGTCGCTCGAGCTCGAACGCGGCACCGACGATGTCGCCGGCTGGTATGCCGCACGCGAAGGGAAGTCGCTGATCAATTTCGGGGTGAGCATCGGCCACTGGCCCGTGCGTATGCGGGTGCTTCACGACTCGGGGGGACTCCTCCCTACGGGTCCAGCCGCCCGGCTCGCCGCTACCCCTGAGCAACTGGACCAGATCCGCGCCGGCATCGAGCAGGGTTTTCGGGAGGGAGCGCTAGCCGAGGGCATGGGGGTGAACTACACGCCAGCGGCGACGCACTCGGAAGTCCTCGAGATGTTCCGCGTGGCTGCGCAGAACCACGCCTCGGTGCACGTGCACCTGCGGTATGCGGCACTCCGCGAGCCGATGACGGCGCTATCGGCGCTGCAGGAGGTCATTGCGGATGCCGCAGCCACCGGTGCGCCGTTGCAGGTCGTCCACGTCACCAGCATGGGTCTGCGAAACACGCCGGAGCTCCTCGCGGTGATCAAGGGCGCCCGGCAGCGGGGGCTCGACGTCACGACCGAGGCATACCCGTACACCGCTGGCAGCACCGACATCAAGTCGGCGATCTTCGACCCGGGATGGCAGGAGAACTTCGGGATCACGTATCACGATCTCCAGTGGACGGCGACCGGTGAGCGCCTCACCGCCGAGACGTTCGCCAAGTACCGCGCCCAGGGCGGGATCATCGTCATCCACGAGATCCCTGAAGCGGCGGCGAGGACGGCAATGGCGGATCCAATCGTCATGGTCGCGAGCGACGGGATGCCGCTCTCCGGGCCGGGTGTACACCCTCGAGGGCAGGGCACCTTTGCCCGCGTGCTCGGCCACTATGTGCGGGAGGAGCGGGCGCTGGATCTCATGACCGCCCTGCGCAAGATGACCTTGATGCCGGCACAGCGCCTGGAAGCGCGCGCCCCGATGTTCAGAGACAAGGGTCGCCTCCGCGTGGGAGCGGACGCCGACATCACGGTCTTCGACCCGGACCGGGTGATCGACAAAGCGACGTACCAGGACCCGCTGCAATACTCCGAGGGCATTCGGTTCGTGCTCGTCAACGGGGTGCCGGTCGTCAAGGACGGCGAGCTCGTCGATGGCGTGTTCCCCGGCCGCCCCGCGCGAGCACCAATCGTCCAGTGACTGACCCTCACCGGCGCGAGCGCGGCCCGCAGGCAGTCCCGTTGTTGTTTGCTGTCAACGGGCCGTCGTTGTCTTTCCGCCTACTTTCTACTTTCTGCTTCGCTACTCTCTATTTGGTAGGCCGCTTCGGGGACTACCAAATGGTAGTGACGCAGGCATTGGCTCTCCGGATCCGAGGTGTTGACGCCGCCGCGGCGCACTAACAGATACGATCGTTTGTTGTCATCAATTCCAAAGGAGATGACCAATGACGGTATCGACGGCACTCGAGACCACCAATGAAATCTCGGCTTTCATTGCCGAGTACTTCGAGGCATGGAGAGGAACGGACATCGATCGGATCATGTCCTACTTCGACGATGGCGTCACCATTCACGTCCCGGGTGCTGTCATGCGCGGGAAGCAGGCTGTTCGCGAGGGCTTCGTTGAACCGTTCATCACGGGGTTTCCGGGCAACCGTCACATTGCCCAGAACATGATCTTCGGTCCGGACGTCATGGTGGTCGAATGGAGAGTAGAGGGTGAACACACTGGGCCGTACGGCGCGTTGGCCCCAACCGGTGCGAAGATCGATCTGCCAGGGTGCTCCGTTTACGAATACAATCCGTCCAGCCGTCAAATCACGGCCGGGCGGCTGTACTTCGATCTCGGCACGCTCCTCAAACAGGTCGGGGCCGCCTAGCCCGCGTGCAGCTCGAGGAGGAATCGAATGAAGACGTACGTCATCACAACGGGTGTCGTCTTCGCCGCGCTTGTCATCGCGCACGTGGCGCGGCTTTTTGCCGAGGGGCCCCGCTTGCTCACCGAGCCATTTTTTGTGCTGATGACCGCCGCCGCGGCGGCGCTCGCCGTTTGGGCAGGGTGGCTGGTGAGTCGATCACGGACGTCAACGCAGGCGTGACTCGCGCGTGATGTTCATTCGCTGGTTGTTCGCCGCGGTGCACCTCCTGGCGCTCGGCATCGGGCTCGGCGCCGTCTGGTCGCGCGCTCGCGCCTTTCGCGGACCGCTCGATGTCATGGGACTGAAACGCGTGTTTTACGCGGATACCTGGTGGGGCATCGCCGCCATCTTGTGGATCGGCACGGGGCTCGTACGTGCATTCGGCGGTCTGGAGAAGGGAAGTCAGTACTACATCCACAACTACCTCTTCCAGGCCAAGATGACGGGGCTCGTCATCATCCTCCTGCTCGAGATCGCGCCCATGCTTGCCCTCATCCGCTGGCGTAGCCAGGTCGCACGCGGCGTCGAACCCGACACGCACTCGGCCCGAACGTACGCGACGATCAGTACGATCGAAGCATGCCTGATCGTGCTGATGCTGCTCGCTGCGACGGCCATGGCCAGAGGCTATGGCCAAGGCCACTAGTCTGGCACACCCGGCGTAACCGGCTGAGCTGACAATGGCGATTGATGCGCTGCGGCGCCCGCTTGACATATTCCTATATAGGAATAGCTTTTTCTCACATGGTTTGCGCCGCCACCACGTCCGACCCCTTCAATGCCGTCGCCGAACCGCGCCGACGGGCCATCCTGGCCTACCTCACTGCTCACGAGCGGCCGGTCGGCGAGATCGCCCTCGCACTCCGCCTGGCACAACCGTCGGTCTCCAAGCACCTCCGCGTGCTGCATGACGTCGGCCTCGTCGAGGCGCGCCGCGACGGCCGGCAGATCTTCTATCGGACGAATGCCGAGGGGCTGAGACCGCTCCACGAATGGACCAGCCGATTCGAGCGCTATTGGCGCCGGCAGCTCACGCGAGTCAAGACACGGGCCGAGCAGCAACTGGATCACCATACCGAGGACCAGACTCGAGGGAGGCAATCATGACCGCACTCGCCCCAGCCATCGACAGCCTGTCGCTCGACATCACGGAAGAAGTCCGCGTTCGAGCGCCTCTCACCGCGACGTTCGCAGCACTGCTCGAGGAAATGGGTCCATCGAACCAGGGTCACGAAGGCGCCCCCATGCCGATGGTCCTCGAGGCCTGGCCGGGTGGCCGCTGGTTTCGCGACCTGGGCGGCAACAACGGCCACCTATGGGGCCACGTGCAAGCGATCAAGCGCCCGACGCTGCTCGAGATCACTGGACCGCTCATGATGTCCTTCGCCGTCGCCAACAACCTACAATACCGCCTCAAGGAGGTCGACGGCGCCACGGCGATCACGCTTCACCACTCCGCGCTCGGCCTGTTTCCCGAAGGGTATCGAGAGGGGTTCTCGGAGGGGTGGCCGCTCTTCGTCGCCCGCATTCGACGACGAGCCGAGCACGCGTAGAACTATTAATGCGTGGTTGCTACCGACCCGAATTGTAGATCTGTTTCTGACGTCCAACGTCTAGAACGTCTAACGTCCAGTTAACGTCTAGCCTGTCAATTGGCCATGCGCCCAAGAATCGACATGCTCACAAGCGACCTCCGGTTCGCGTTTCGTTCGCTGTCGCGCGCCAAGGGTCTCGCGATCACGGTTATCCTCACACTCGCGCTCGGGATCGGCGCGAACGCCGCCATCTTCACCATCGTCCGCGGTGTGCTCCTCCGTCCGCTCGTCAATCGCGACGAGAGCACACTGATCTATGTTCGCCAAAGCCAGCCAGGACTCGGAAACCCGAACGCGTCGTTCTCCGTTCCCGAGCTCCAGGACATCGAGTCTGGCGTCCATTCCATGAACCGATTCGGCGATTTCTCGACGATTGCCTTTTCGGTCGTAGGCCTCGGTGCCCCGCGGGAGGTGCGCGCGGGTGTCGTGGGCGGCTCCTATTTCGATGTGATGGGGTTGCATCCGGTCCTCGGTCGGCTGATCGGCCCGCGCGATGACGGGCCGAACGCGCCTGGCGTAGTCGTGCTCACCCATCGGTTCTGGTCGACGACGCTCCAGAGCGATCCGTCGCTCATCGGCAAGACCGTACGCCTCGGTAGCGGCTCGCTGGGTTCGCGGATGGCCACGATCATCGGCGTGCTCGAACCATCGATCCCGTATCCCACCGAGACCGAGTTGATCGCCAACATCGTTACGAGCCCGCACCACCTGTCGGCGACAATGGTCACCGGCCGCGTGCACCGCATGACCGAGCTGTTCGGTCGGCTCGCCCCGGGGGCCACGCTCGACCAAGCGCGCGCCGAGTTGCAGACGGTGTACGCCCGAATGACGAGCGACCATCCTGAGGCCTACCCCAAAGAGGCGATGTCAGCCATCAGCGCCGTTCGGCTGCGCGAGCAGATCACGTCGCAGGCGAGACCCATTCTGCTCATTCTGCTCGCCGCGTCAGGGCTCATCTACATCATCGCCTGCTCGAACGTCGCCAACCTGATCCTCGCCCGTTCCATTCGCCGTGAGACCGAGCTCGCCGTGCGCGGCGCGCTCGGCGCGGGCGTCGGGGCTCTGCGCCGTACGCTGCTGGTCGAGAGCGTGCTCCTAGCCAGCGCGGGCGCGCTCCTCGGCCTGCTGAGCGCGAATCCGATGGTCGCAGTTCTGGCGCGCTACGCATCGCGCTTCACGGTTCGTGCGGTCGATCTCACCGTCGACCCCAGCATGCTGTGGGTCGGCGCCGGGCTCGCGATCGTCGCCGCCGTGCTGCTGGCGTTCATCCCGCGCCTGCCCTCGTCGCGCTCCTCGCAGAGTATCTCGATCGCCAGTGGCGGCGTGCGCATCACGGGGAGTACGAACCGCCGGCTCCGCCTGTTCGCCGTCACCCAGATCGCTGCCTCGTTCGTGTTGCTCGCGGGCGCCAGTACGCTCCTCAAGACCCTACTCGACCTGCAGCGGTCGCACCCGACGTTCGACACGCAGCATGTGCTCGCCGTCGACGTCCCTGTCGACGCCTACGGCAAGACTCAAGCGCAGATCCTGGACTTCTATAAGGAAGCGCAGCGCCGCGTGGCGCAGCTCCCCGGCGTCGCGGCGGTCGCCGTGGGAGACGTCGTTCCCTGGCGCGACAACGACTTCCTCTTCGGGCTGCAGTTCGCTGCCGAAGGGCACGTTCAGGCCTCGGGCCAGGACGACCCGCGCGCGGAGTATCGCCCGATCTCGCCAGGATATTTCGCCACGCTCGGCGTTCCGATCGTCGAAGGACGCGATTTCAATGATATGGATCGCGACAGCAGTGACGCCGTGGTGATCATCAGCAAGTCCGTCGCCGACAGAGTGTTCCCCGGTCAGGACCCGATCAATCACCATGTGTGGTGGACCGATCCGGTGATCAAATTCGGCGGTATCCAGCCGACGCCCCGCCGCATCGTCGGCGTCGTCGGGGACATTGACGATGCGCATATCCTGCCCGAGCCCACCCTGGCGATCTATGAGCCGATCGCGCGGGTAGGTCTGTTCGGCGGCCGCTTGTTCGTGCGCGCCAGCGGCAATCCCTACACGCTCGTCTCGCCGATTACCCGGTCAATCCGAGCAATGTCGGCCGACCAGGCTATCGAGCACGCGGCCACGCTCGAGGACGTGAAAGCCGAGGTCCTGACGCCGGACCGCTTGAACTCTCTCGTGTTCGGCGGATTCGCGATCGTCGCGCTGCTGATCGCCGTCGTCGGTGTCGCCGGTGTCCTCGCGTTCTCCGTCGGCGCCCGCACCCGGGAGTTCGGCATCCGACTGGCCATTGGCTCGCAGTCGAGCCGACTGCTGGTGGGCGTCATGCGCGAAGCCGCGGTGATGGCCATCGCCGGAATTATTGCCGGCGTCGCATGTGGCTACGTCCTGGTGCGTCTCGTGGGCAGCGGGCTGCTCGACATCAAAGCGCCGAGTGCGCTTCCGACTGTCGCCTCGGCGCTCGTCCTCCTCGTGGCGGCCATTGCTGCGTCAGCCCTCCCGGCGAGGCGGGTCGCACGCATCGACGTGCTGCAGGCCTTGCGGGCGGAGTAGATGCCGATGGATGAAAGAAGAGAGCAAACGAGCCTCGTACGCGACGCAGGGAGAGTGACGATGCGGAAGATCATCGTTGGCGCCAGGGTTTCCACGGACGACGTCATATAGGCGCCCGACGGGCCAACTGAGGATCCGACCAAGGGCTTCACGTTCGGCGGCTGGGTGATGCGTGGCTGCGGCAGAGCGAGCACAGCCATGCTCGATGATGGGCTCGCCACGCGTTACGACGGGACCATTGACGCCCCCGCTTGAAAAAGCATGTTCAGGCAACCGGCGAGGTGCGCATGGCCTATCTTGTGACTCACTTCATCCTGGTCGCTGGGCACGAGTACTCGACAAGAGGGCTCGACTTCGACCAGATGTGCACGCACCGCGCGCAGGAGTGGATCGACACGCTCCGCGCCAAGACGCGCAGTCACGGGTCGTTCTCGTCGATTCGTCTCACGCCGCCGGTCACGCTGCGCTTCCTCCGGTTCCACTTCACCACGGGGGTCATCGAGTTCATCGACTTCAATCTCGACCTCACCACGGGCGGCAAGGTCGTAGCGCTGACCGAGAAGAGTTGGACGCCTATTGCCAACTACGCTGGGGACGCGTCGACTGACCCGCGACAAGTCTGCCCAACGCGGACAATGCGTGCGATCGCCGCCAGCGACTACGCCACCAGCCCGGGTGACGATTTCCCCTCCTTCATCAGCGGTCATCAGGCCGACGACGTGATGTCGATTGAGGATGTGTACTCGACCGTGCAGCAGATGGGACAAAAGGACCCGTTTATGTACTCGCTCGTAGAGCTGAGCTTCTTCTGCCACGGGCACGTCGGCGGGCCCATTCTGGTCAACAGCAGCGAGGCGAAGACTACGCCGAGCGACGAGCGCGATCCATTCGACAAGGATGGGCGGGCGAAAAAGGACTGGCTACCAGACATGGGCGACATCGACGCGCCCAACACTGCGTTGGCGTCATTCGTCAAGGCGTTTGACGCGCCAGGCGGATTCCTTCAGGCTTGGGGATGCGTGGCCGTGCCCGCGATGAAGCACGTGCTCTACGAGGCCTTCGTCCTACGCCGCATGCAGTCGGACGCCGTGGGAAAGGCGCTGCTGGCGCTTCAGCCAATCGACGATGCTACGTCATTCGACTTCGACTTCTCAGACTCCGATCCCTCGCCGGATGGAACCAAGCGCCCGTGGACCAAGGACTACAAAGTCGACAAGACGTTCTTTCCCAGCAGCACGAGTCAGACGACGTTTTCGGCGACGTTCCTCGAGATTAAGCAGCTGCTGGCGCGGCTCAATGCGCGTACCTACGTCTACCAGTGCGCCCTGAACGCGCAGATCCTGGCCAAGGGCGCTTTGTACGGTACGGACGGCAACCCCGAGAAGACCAAGAAGTACAATCTCATGCGCGTGTGCATCAACATGAGTCACGAAACGCCCCCGCCACCGCCCAAGAAGCCGAATCCGGAATGCCCGGACGGCTTCGCCCCCTATCTCCAATTTCACAAGACCTATCTCGGCTTCACGCACGACCCAGTCCGCGGCTACTGCATCTACGATCAAAACCTGGTAACCACGATCATGAACCTGACGGCGTAGCCAATGGCGGACGAGCCGGGCACGCTTGAGTCGCTGGCGTCGGCGCTAGGGATGGCGCTGCTGCCGCTCACGGAAGACTTCGATCCAGCCGCGCTCCCCGAGCTACTCACAGAGCTCGGACTGGATGACCCGCCGGCACTCGGTGGCGATCCGGCGTTCGTAGCCACCCTCGCCGCCGCCGTTCAGGCGGTCGTCGCCATTCCCACCGATATCGACACACTGACGGCCGCCATCGACGCGGGCAATGCGCCGCCGATCATTACGGCCGCCGGCAAGCTCATCACCGATCTGGGGACCGCAGCGACCACGTTCGACAAGGTGGCCAGCGATCTCGTGACCGCCACCTCGACGAGCAGCAACGCAGGCGCAATCGCGACGTTCGCCACGACAATGGTCGAGCGCCTGTTCGGTCACGTCATCGTGCGATATCTAGAGAAGCGGCACCCGGTTGCGCTCAGTGTGCTCAATCTCGTCGGGCTCACCGAATTTACACCCGCAGAATACGTGGTGAGCGCCGACACGACGCTGCTCGTGTTCCGCCGAGTTGTGTACTTCGACCGCATCGCGCCGCTGTTCAACGACACGCTGACGTATCTCGGGACGGTCTACGGCTGGGGTAGCGAGACCTTCGACGCCCAGACGCTGTTCACGCGGATCGTCGACGTGGTCATCGCCCTCGGCTACCTGAGCGACAACAACACCTATGCCGGCGCCATCACGCCCCCGCCGACGATGGACCTGTTCGCCCTCAGCGTCGGGCCGACGACCGGCGTGCATCCACCGGGGCTCCAAGCGTCGCTGTTCCACGACGTGCCCGCGCCGATCACGGTCCTTCTCACGCAGCTCACGCCCAACTGGCAAGTCAACCTCGTGTTGAACGGCGCGTTTGGCGGTGGCCTGACGGCGACGCTACTGCCACCTGCGCAGTTCCAGGTCATACCACCCGCGGGCCCGCTCACTGGCGGCGCACACCTCGAGTTGCTCGGCCAGTCGCCGACGAGCGGCCAGCCGTTTGTGATCTTCGGCGCCACAGGCAGCAGCCGACTACAGGCAACCAAAGTCGACGCGCTCGTCGGCGCCGATGTGGCGTGGAACGGGACGGCCGCAACCGGCGAGCTGGATTTCAGCGTCACGGTCGCTGGCGGCCAGGCAATCATTGATACGTCGGACGCCGACAGCTTCTTGAGCACGCTCGTCGGGCCGGGCGGCATGACGATGAACATCGCGTTCGCGCTCGGCTGGTCGTCCGAGCGGGGATTCTACCTGAGCGGCGGCGCCGCATTGGAGACGGCGTTCGCCATCAACGTTACGGCCGGGCCGTTCACGATCGAGACCGTGCATCTCGCGGTCGCACTGGCCGGCACCGGGGCGTCGGTCGAGGTCAGCCTCGACGGATCCGGTACACTCGGACCGATCACGGCTTCCGTGGCGCGACTCGGTGCCCTGCTGCAAGCGGCATTTCAACGTGGCAACCTCGGGCCCGTTGATCTCAGCATCGGGTTCAAGCCGCCCACGGGACTCGGCATCGACATCGAGGCGGGACCGATCAGTGGCGGCGGATTTATCAGCTATGACCCAGCGAGTGGCCGATACGCCGGCGTGCTCGCCCTGTCCCTGTATAGCGTCTCGATCAGCGCGATCGCGCTCCTGGACACGAAACTACCGGGGGGCCAGTCCGGATACTCGTTCCTCATCATCATCGACGTCCAGTTCAACGTCGGGATCCAGCTGGGCTTCGGGTTCACACTGAACGGCGTCGGCGGCCTGTGCGGCATCAACCGGTCGATGTTGACTGACGCCATCCAGTCGGGCCTGCGCCACCACACGCTCGACGCGATCCTGTTCCCGCCAGATCCCATCGCCGACGCACCCCAGATCATTTCGACGCTCAGCACGATCTATCCGCCGGCTGAGGGACGGTACGTGTTCGGGCCCATGTTCGAGATCGGGTGGGGAACGCCGACACTGGTGACGGCGGAGATCGGGGTCCTGATCGAAGTGCCATCGCCGATCGTCATCGCCATACTCGGTCAGCTCGCTATGCTGCTGCCCGATCCCGATGCGCCGATCGTGGAGTTCCATATCGACATCCTCGGCGTGATCGACTTCGCCCAGCAGCTGTTCTCGATCGACGCCACGCTGCACGACTCGCGGATCGCCGAGTTCACGGTCAGCGGCGACATGGCGTTCCGGCTCGAGTGGGGCGAGCCGTCGAGCTTCCTCTTCTCGGTGGGCGGGTTCAACCCGCACTATCAGCCGCCACCGAGCTTCCCGTCGCTGCAGCGGATCACCGTTGCGCTCCAGGCCGACGTCGCCAAGCTGACGCTGCAAGCGTACGTGGCCGTCTCCTCGAACTCGTTCCAGATCGGGGCGCAGGTCGAGCTGCTCATGGACGCCGACGCGTTCAACGTCTATGGGTGGCTCGGCTTCGATGCTCTGATCATCTTCTCGCCGTTCTCCTTTGTCGTCGACTTCACCGCCGGGCTCGCGCTCCGGAGCGGGACGTCGACGATCATGGGCATCTCGGTGACGGGGACGTTGTCGGGACCGACGCCGTGGCACGCCGACGGCGAGGCGCACGTGTCGATCCTCTTCTTCGACCTGAGCGTCCACGTCAGCGTCACGATCGGGAGCGCGCAGTCGAATCCATTGCCCTCGGTCGACGCATGGGTGCCGCTCCTCGCCGCGATCCAGGCGCAGGGGAATTGGAGTGGCGCGCTGCCGCCCGGCGCGCCGCAGGTCGCATCGCTCGTGCCACCGGACGGCGCGGCCGCGCCGGTCCTCGTCGACCCAGCCGGCGCACTGACGTTTCGCGAGACGGTGCTGCCCCTCAATCAACCTCTCACGTTGTTCGGAGAGGCCACGCTCGCTTCTCAGAGCGAGTTCGACCTCGGCGCGTTGACGCTCGGTGGCGCAGCCGTCGCGTACACGACGATCACGGGAGAGTTTGCGCCCGGGCAGTTCGAGCAGCTGTCGGACGCCGACAAGCTGTCGCTTCCGTCGTTCGAGCCAATGATCGCAGGGCTTACGGCGGGCGACAACCTGGTGGCATTCGGCAAGCAGTACGACGAGGACATCGAATACGAGACAATCATCGTGGACTCGGTGACGGCGACGCGCCCGGGGCCACGCTATCCACTGCCGCTGGCCAGCACGCTGGCGATGGCTCGCACCGGCGCAGCCGCGCGAGGGGCGCTGTTCACGACGGGTATTCACGCCTCGAATCCACAAGCGGGGACGGCGCCGCTCGTGACGCTGGCGGCTGAGCAGTATGTCGTTGCCGGCGTGAATGACCTGGCCGTGCGCGCGGATATCGCGGCGCCTACGACAAAGAGCGCCGCGTTGGGCGCGCTCGCTCGGCATCTCACCGCCAACCCGAGCGACCGGGGCACGCTCCAGATCGTGCCCCTGTACGAGCTGGCCGCATGACCGCGAGCACGGGGCTGCACACGTTTCTGCCGTGGCTCCGGCGCGGCGTCGGCACGATGATCGGCCGCGTGGACGGCGACCCAACGGCCGCACCGCGTGCGCAGCTGCCGGTCGCGCTGTCGATTGGCGGCGGGCCGCTGTCTACCGCCGCCGGCCCAGTGGCTGTGGCGCTCTCGCTCTACGGGCCGGGCGACATCACGGGGCTCGATGCGCGGACGGTCATCCGGACTTGGCCACGGCCCGACGTGTATCAGGCCGAGCCGAACTACTTCCCTCTCCTCGAGCTCCAACCAGCAGATCTGCCATGGCGGTATACGCCCGCGACAGCGAATGCGAGCGATCGACTGCGGCCTTGGCTCACGCTCGTGGTGTTGCGCGACGACGAGATCGTGAGCGTGGCCGCACCGACGGGTACTTTGCCGCTCGCCGTACTGACGGTCGCAGGTGCACAATCGCTGCCGTCTCTCGATCAGTCGTGGGCGTGGGCGCACGTGCAGATCACAGGCGAGACAACCGTCGACGAGGCCACCGCGCTCGCGCTGCTCGACACACAACCCGACCAGATCCTCGCGCGGCTGCTCTGTCCGCGGCGGCTCGACCCGCGCACGGTGTACACGGGGTTTCTCGTGCCGTCCCTCCAGCGCGCCGTGTTGGCCGGGCTGCGTCAGGCAGTGCCGGACACGGTCGACGATATGGCACCGGCATGGGCGGCGGGCGACACGAACGTCCAGCTGCCGGTTTACTACCAGTGGCGGTTTCAGACGGGCGACGGCGGGGACTTCGAGTCCCTGGTGCGGCTCATCCAACCACGGCCGATGCCCTCTACGGTTGGATCGCGGCCGATGGACGAGACGCATCCCGGTCTCGCTCTGCCCGCCGCCGCGGCGACGCCACTCAACGCGGAGGCCGCGCTTCGGGCGCTCGACAGCACGAGCACGGCGTGGAGCGATGCCGACAAAGCGGCGTGGACGACCGCACTCGAAACGGTGCTCAACCGTCCTGCCGCGCTGCTCGCCGCGCCGGGTGGCGAACGAGTGGTGGCGCCGCCGCTCTATGGCCAGTGGTATGCCGCGCAGGACACGGTCGATGCCGTGAGCAACCCAACAGCATGGTTCGCCGATCTCAACATCGATCCGCGGATGCGAGTCGGGAGTGGCCTGGGCACGCTCGTCGTCCAGACCAACCAGCAGCGGTATCTCGCCAGTGCATGGGCGCAGGTGGCCGGCATTCGAGCCATCAATGCCGCGTTGCGTGCCGCGCAGCTGGCGCGCGAGGCCGCCCTGCGGCTGTACGCCCGGCACCTCATCGTGCGCAGCGATGTCTCACTCGTCGCTGTGACGGCGCCAGTGCACGCGCGCATCCTGGCGAGCCCGCGCACTGTAGCCGCGGTCGTGGGCACGAGTCCGTTGGCGGCCGGCTTGCTAACTCCCGCATGGCGGCGGCTCACGCGGCCACGTGGGCCACTCGGGCTTCGCCTGGCGCGCGCTGGTCAGGTGGCCGGTCCCACGCTCATCGAGCGGGTGAACGCAGGGACCACGCGCGTGGCCGTCGCGCCCACCACTCCGGCCCAACTGGCGACGCTGTCGCGCGCGGGCGCATCGCTCGCCCCCTCGTGGATCACACCCGCAGTGGTGGCCAAGCTCCAGTCGCTCGGTCCGCTCGACACCTTGCAGCTCCTCGTCGCCGCGCTGTTGGCCGCGCTCCTGTTTGCAATCGGCGGTGGCGCGATCGCGCTCGTGCTGGCATTGGTGGTAGTGGCGATCCAGCTCTTCGGACACGCGATCGCCACGAGCGCACCGTTGGAAGATCTCGCTCGGCGGGTGGCGCTTCGCGCCGGCACCCTGTCGGCAGCACAGCTCACGAGCGCGCCGAAGCGACCGGCGTTCGTGCCGATGGAGCTCAATGGCGTGGCGCCGACCCAAGGCGTACTGGCCAGCGGCGCCACCGAGCAGCCGGCGGCCACGCGCTTTCGCACGGCAATCGCTGAGGCGTTCGGGGCATGGCAGACGCCGGTCGCGGCGGGGCCCGTGCTCCAACCGATCGACATGCATGCAGTGCGCACGACGATCGCCGCGGCCCTCGATCCGCGGGTCACGATCGCCGCGACGTTCCAGCAGCGCTTGGCGCTAGCGGCCGGTATCCAATGGGCTGCCGGCGACCCACTCGACCCGGTCATGGCTGCACCGACCTTCGGCGACGCGATGTACTGGCCGCTCTATCTGATCTCGCAGGACTGGCTGCTGCCGGGACTCGATCAGGTCCCGCAAGACACGGTGTCGCTTGTGCATACGAACCAGCGGTTTGTCGAGAGCTATATGGTTGGGCTCAACCACGAGATGGGTCGCACGCTGTTGTTCAACGAGTATCCGACCGATCAGCGGGGGACGTACTTCCAGCAGTTCTGGGACGCGGGTCCGACCGCCGCCCCGGCGTCCGACATCACGCCGATCGCCGGTTGGGCGGGCGCGTCGGCACTTGGCGCGCACTCGGGACGGCCAGCGACCACGGGCGGCGGGGACGCGCTCGTGCTGCTGCTTCGCGCGGAGCTGCTCCGGCGCTATCCGAACCTCGTCGTGTATGCCGCACGGGCCACGTGGAACGCGAACGGCTCGCGGGACATCGACGACACGAACGAGCAGCAGCCGGCATTCCAAGGGCGGCTGAGCGCGGGAGTCGGATTCTGGGGGTTCGATCTGACGGTGTCGGCGGTGCGGGGCGGAACGAAGCCGGGAGACGATCCCGGGTGGTTCTTCATCTTGCAGGAAGCGCCGACTGAGCCTCGGCTTGGGCTCGAGCCGGCCGGGACGTTCGGTGTGTCGCCGACCGATTGGCCCCACCTGGCCTGGTCAGAGCTCGCTCCCGACGCCGCCACGCTCGCCGGCATCACGTACATCGACCTCGGGGCCGCGCTGCCGTCGACGGCCGCGGTAATCGATCCGCTGCACGCCGAATGGCACACCGGGGACGGGGCGCGGGCGTCCGACCTCGCATACATCACGTATCGTGTCCCGGTGCGTGTGGCCGTCCATGGGTCGACGATGATTCCGCCGGACGCGGTGGGGTCGTGATGGCTTTCGCGGGGTTGGACGCCCGGTTTCCGATCGCGCTCTTTCCGGTGCGCATCGAGACGCGCCTCGACCGTCCGAGCTCGAGCGTGCAGATCCGGGTGTATCCCGACGAGATCCTGGCCGACGCGCACGATCCGTCACTCACCGCGGACGAACAGCAGATGGGCGCGCAGTTCTGGGCCGACGCCGCGTCGCTCGGCCCGCAGTCGGCATGGCAGCGACTGGTCGGCGCGACCACTGAGCCGCGCGCGGCGTGGATCGCGATTGCCACCGATCCATTGGCCCCAACACCCCCTACGATTCGCTCGCATCCTTGGTCGCGGCCCGCAACGGCGCCCGTGCTACCCAGCCAGTGGTTGGCCATCGCCTATCGCGGTGGCGCGGAGATCGGCCGAGCCACGAGCGGCCCGGTGGTCACGCCGCTGGCGCTGACCGTCGACCCCACGGCGCCCACAGCGGGGAACGTCGACGTCTCCGGGGGCTTGGGCCTGACGCTCGATCCTGCGGTGGCGTGGACCGTGGACTACGCGCGTGCCGTCGCCGCGGGGATGGCCTTGTCGCTCCCGCTATCGGCCACGGACTTCACGGCCGGCTGCGACCGGTTGCTGGTCTTCGGGCTCGCCAGCATACGCTCACCGGAGGACGGCGCGGCGCGCGTCGCGGCGTTGTTCGACGCGCACCACTACGCGCGCGGTTGGGCGTTCGTGCCGCAAGGCACGCCGACGAACGACTCGCGCGATGCCCCATCGGGATATCCACCGGCCGATCCCAACGGCGCGGTGAGCTTCGCCGTCGAGCGTGGCTCATCCTTGGCGGTTGCCGGCGGGGACGGCGTGGCGTGGGCCCAGGCGCTCGGGCTACCGTCATCCGCGGTGGCCCACATTGCCGGCGCCGATCAGACCGAGCAGCAATCCGCGGCGGCCATGACGCGAGCGCTGTTCGCCGCAACGTGGGGCTACTACCTCGACACGATGATGGCGCCTGCGGTTCCGGCGACGGCAATCGATGCCCTGCGCGAGTACATGGTGGGAGCGGTGCGCGCCCGCGGCCCGCTGCCGGCGTTTCGCGTGGGCGGGGTGCCGTACGGTGTGCTGCCGGTATCGTCGCTGGCGCCCTTTCAGGTAGCGGGACAGGGCGTGGACTCTTCGCTCCCCAAGATTCTTCGCACCGCGCGCGGATTGTGGACATTGGCCACGGCTCAGGCGCCGCACATCGGACGGACCAACGATGCCGACGCCGATCTGCTCGACGTGATGAGCATGGACGCCAGTGCTCGCGCCATCCGACTCCGACGCGTCCTGGGGCAGGACGCGCAGTGGAATCTCCTGACGTTTCTCGGCATAGACTGGAGTGGCTGGTCAGCGACCGAGCAGAGCGTAGCCGCTGCGGTGCTGGCCTCGGCGGGGATGCCGGGTTTGACGGCGCGCATCCTGTCGGCGGTATTTGCCGACAGCGCGCCCCGATTCCGCTACGGGTTCGTGGCCGATGGACCCCTCTCGGAGCAGGCGACGCTCGACCCGAACTACATCACGTGGATCCGCACCGCCTCGGTGTCCGATCTCACCGCCCAAGCATTGCCGACCGTGCCGAACGCGCTGCTCTATCGGCTGCTGCGCTACGCAGTGTTGACGGACGTGTGGCGCGAGGGACGCAAGATTCTTACGACCAACGGAGTGGCGAGCGCCGCCGCGGTCAGCGAGCACGAGCTCGTGGGAATCGCCCCTGGCACCGAGGCGCGGCCCACCCCGTGGACCTATCTCGACCAGCCCGTTCCTCTTGTTACCCATGCATTGTCGCTGGGCGACTATCTGTCGCCGATCATGCCGGGCCAGCCGTTCCGCACGCAGCCGGAGCCGATCGTGGCCCTGCGCTCGGCGCTTCAAACGCTGGAGGGGCTGCCGACGGGAGAGCTCGAACGGCTCACGACTGAGACACTCGACCTTGCGGCGAGCCGGCTCGATGCATGGGTGACGTCGTTGTACACGACGCGGCTGGCGGCGATGCGCGCCGTCCAGCCCACCGGCACATACGTGGGCGCGTACGCATGGCTAGAGAACGTCAAGCCGGGGGCTGGCTCGGCGGCATCCGCCGGTGGGTACATCCATGCGCCATCGATCATGCATGCGACGGCCGCCGCGGTCTTGCGCAGCGGATATCTCAGCGCGCAGGGGACGGGAGGCACGCCCTACGCCGTCGCACTCACATCCGCGCGCGTGCGCAGCGCGCAGTTCGTCTTGGAGGCGGTGCGGCAAGGACAGGCGGTCGGTGCGGTGTTCGGCACGCAGGTCGAGGCGGGACTGCATCAGCAGCTGGCCGAGTCGCTGATCGCGCCGCTCAGGGCGTTGTATCCGCTCGTGGCAAACAAGGTCGTCAACTCCGGTCAGCCTGCCGACGCGGTGGCAGGGCGGAATGTCGTCGATGGACTGCAGCTGCGTACAGCGTGGGTTGGCGGAACGATTCCGTGGGGGACTGCGGGGCTCCCAGCGTCGGGCACGCTGCGGACTGCGCTCGAGACGGTGCTCGGGGCGCTCGACGACACGGTCGATGCCGTGGCCGACGTGCTACTCGCGGAATCGGTGTTTCAGATCGTGCGCGGCAGCACGGACGGCGCGTCCGCCACGCTCGACGCGATGGCGCAGGGAGTGCGGCCGGCCGATCCTGCGATCGTGCATGCCCCCGGCGGGGGCACAGATTTGACGCACCGCGTTGCAATCGTGCTGGGCGGCGCGGCGGTGGCTTTGCCGAGCGGGTGGGTGTCGGCGGCGACACCGCGCGCGGCGGCCGAGCCGCGCCTCGATGCGTGGGTCGGCAGCGTGCTCGGCTCGCCCGCGAATGTGCGGTGCCGCGTCACTGTGCCCGGTGGCGCCACGCACGAGGTGAGTCTCGATGCGTTGTCCATTCGGCCCCTCGATGTGTTGGCGATGTCGGCCGCGGTGAGCGAGGCCGGGCAGGTCTCCGAGCTGGACCTGCGGATCATCTACGCGGCGCTCGGTGACACGGCGCCGGCCGGCGGGACGCCGACAGTGGACTACTCGCGCGCGGCGGGTTGGAGCCGGGCCGCGGTGCGCACCGTGCCGGAATGGCTCGTGCTCGCAGCGGCGGTCTCACGGGTGATCGGCGCGGCGCGTGGGTTGGCACCGCAGGATCTCGTGCGGCCGGCCGACGCAACGGGTGCCACGGGTGTGGGGCTCGCCGTGGCAGACGCCGAGGCGCGGGCGACGGCGGCGCAAGCGGCGCTCGGCTCAGCGATCACGATGCTCGGTGCAGCCGTCGCTGCCGTGCCGGCTGGAGGAACTCCCTCGCCCGCGCAGCTCGCGGCGCTCCGCATGGCGCTTCGCATGGCGGCGGCCTTCGGGGTGTCCGGCGCATATCCGGTACCGGGAGCAGGCGTCAGTGCCGGCGGCGTGGACACGACGGTGTTGGCGCAGGCGGTGAGCGTGCTAGATGTGCTGACACAGCGACAAGCGGCGGCCAGCGCAGCTGCAGCACTGCCTGCGTCGCCACCACCGACGGATGCGGCGCGCGTGGCGGCAGCCGTGGCCGTCGCGGGCGCAGTATTTGGAAGGGACATGGTGTTTCTTGCCGGATGTACGCCGCCTCCTGCCTCCACCATGTCGGCCGCGTTGGCAGCGAGCGCGTCGCTCGTTGGTGATGCGCATGCGGTCGGACAGTGGGTGCAGACGGTGGCACGGGTGCGGACGCCGATGGGGCAGTGGCGGCAAATGCGGTTGTTGGCGGCGGCGAGTGCGGGCTTCGGCGCGACATCCGGCGATCAGTGGGCGATCGTGCAGTTGCCGGTGGCGAGCGGGGCGCGGTGGGGCGCGCTGCCATTTGCCACGCCCGCCGATCGGGTAGCAGGGCGGCTGTCGTTGGTGCTCGACCGGGCCGCACAGCCAGCGGCCGGCGATGTGTGGTACGGCCTCATTGTCGACGAATGGGTGGAGCTCATCCCGAACGCGACCGAGTCGACGGGGCTGGCGTTGGAGTACAACGATCCGGGCGCCGAGGCGGCGCAGGCTGTGTTGGTGGCCGTGCCGCCGACGCCGGATGCCACGGAGTGGGATACTCGAATGCTGGCCGATATCCTGAACGACACGTTCGACCTCGCCAAGGCGCGGGCGGTCGATCTCAGCTTGCTTGGCGAGATCGGACAGTTGCTGCCAGCGATCTACTTCGCGGCGAACGCGAACAATGATACGATCACGATCGATTGGGCGGGCGCGCTGCGTGGGGAGACGACGATCGCGGCGGCAACCATGATTGCGACGGCAGCCACATGACGGCGCGCGTGATCGAGAGATTCGTGGGGCCGTCGGTCACGTATTGGGTGCGGGGCGAGCCCGATCCGCGGTCAGACGCGACCAATGCGCTCGTCGTGCCGCTCCAGGCTCGGGTGCGTGACCCCATGTGGTTTCTCACGCGGCAGTGGCAGCTCGGCGAGTTCGAGGGCGCCGACAGTGGATCGCCTGCGTACGTCGCGTTGACTGAGCAGTCGGGGCAGTTGACTGGGTGGACCGCCGCCGGCGGCGGTACGAGCGGGCTGACGGCGGCGCCCATCGAGGCCCAGACAGAGCGGGAGGCATTCACGCCGGATGTGGCGACACGTGTGGAATTGGGGCAGGTGTTCGAGCAGCTGCTAGCGGAGCGCGGACAGGTGGGGCTCGTCGGGGCGTTTCGAGGCGCGTACGCGGTGTCGAGCGTGCCCGACGATCCGGCGGACGTGGCCGAAGTGCAGTTTCGCGCGGTGGTCGGGGATCGCGCCATCGACGGAGTCGCGTTGGCGCAAGCGATTGCGGCCGCCGCGCCGGGATTACCGGCGGCCCCGGTGATCACTGATGCAGCCGCGAAGGCCGCGGTGTTGTTGGCCATTGAGGATTTCCAGGCATGGGTCACCGCTACGATCGGATCAGTCGGAACGGCGGACCCCGTGGCGTGGGCGCCTACGCAGCTGGCCTATGCGTTCAACGTCCTCGGGACGGGCCCGACGGGTCAGACGGTGTCGCTCGCGGCGACGCCCGGTGCTGATGGGTTGGTCGAGTGGTACGCGCTCGATCTCGCGGCAAGCGCGGCTGGTGCCGCCGGCGTCGCGGTCGGGCGTGGGCCGGCGCCGACGATACGAGCGATCATTCCTGCGCACGTGCGGTTTCGGGGGATGCCGAACGCGCGGTTCTGGGACTTCGAGATCGCCGGCACTGACCTCGGGAGCATCATCCCCGACAAGCGTGACCTGGCGCGGCTGGCCATCATGGATTTCATCATGCTCCACGCCAACGATTGGTTTGTCGTGCCGATCGACATGGCACCCGGCGATCTGCATCAGATCGACGAGCTGGTGGTTCACGATGTGTTTGGCGTGGACACGACGGTCGTGCGAGCTGACCGCACATTGGGGTCCGTCGGCCAATGGACGATGTTCACGACGACCGTCGTCGGACAGCCACCGTCGGCAACCGCCGATTTCTTCGTCCTGTCCCCCACAGCGGCAACGACGATCGAGCAAGGCACTGTCCTCGAAGCGGTGGAGTTCGCGCGCGACGAGATGGCCAACATGGTGTGGGCTCTCGAGCAGACGACAGAGAACGGGGTCGGCGCGCCGTGGCCCGGACATGAGCGCGACATCGCGCACAACGTGCCGGCACCAGGCGCCGGGCCACCCCCGCCCCCACCGATTCCTGGCGTGCCGCTCCGCTACGTCATTCAGGATCGCGTACCCGAATACTGGATTCCGTTTCTGCCACTGTCGATCGATCCGGTTGCCGGGTCGGTGGCGCTGGAGCGCGCGGCCATGGTCCGCGACGACGGAACGCCGATCGAGCCGGCCGGTCGCATCCTGCGACCATCATCGATCGGGGCGTCGCCCTATCGAGTGCCGGAAGAGGTAATCGCCCCGACGGGCGTGCTGGTCGAGCGCGTCGTGGCACGTTGTCGCGCGGTCGATGGGAGCACGGCGCTGTGGGTCATGCGCCAACGCGGGCCGGGGACTGGCGAGGTGAACAGCGCCTTGCGGTTTGATCAGGCCGTGGAGGGATGAGTCGCCCGTGCGTCAGGCAAGCGTCAGAGCAGAAAGTAGAAAGTAGAAAGGAGACCGAGGAGCGAAGCCCCGAGGCGGTTTACCCGCCTCGGGGCTGCACTGGCTTCTCGTCTCCTTTCTCCTTTCTGCGTCGCTCCTCTCTATTTGGTAGGCCGCTTCGCGGCCTACCAAATCGGGACGGCGGGATTTGAACCCGCGACCCCCTGAACCCCATTCAGGTGCGCTACCGGGCTGCGCTACGTCCCGTTGACCGGTGTCCGAGGAAACGTAGGCGCAGCCCCGTGCCGGGACAACCAGCGCCTGCGACTCCGTAGCCGGTGCTCGGAGCCCCGGCGCCGATCCCGCCCGGCCCCTTGCGGTTACCGCTCGACCGCCATCAGATGTAGCAGCGCAGGCTGCACACCACCCACGAAGCCAGGAGCACGACAGCGTGAGCGATCGGTGGCGACGGTTCGCCGGCGTCGGTATGGCGTTGGTCGCCTGGTGTGCGGGTCAGGCGCACGGGCAGTCAGCCCCCGATCGGTCGAGCCATCACACCTACGAGCTCAAGGGCTTCCGGCTCGAGAGCGGCGTCACGCTGCCCAACGCGACGCTGGTCTACGCGACGTATGGCCATTCGAGTCCACGACGCGACAACGCCATTCTGCTCCCGTCGCATTACATGGCCGACCACCACGGCTACGACTGGTTGATCGGCCCGACGCTCGCACTTGACACCACGCGCTATTTCCTGATCGCGACCGAGATGTTCGGCAACGGTCATTCATCATCGCCGAGCAATACCCCGGAACCGTTTCATGGACCGCGGTTCCCGGTGACCACGATCCGCGATAACGTCGCCGCCGTTGCCGAGATGTTGAGCAGCCTGGGCATCACTCACCTCAAGGCGGTCATTGGCTTCTCAATGGGTGCGGAGCAGGCGTTCCAGTGGGCGGTGAGCCACCCGAGCTTTATGGATCGCATTGTCGCCACATCCGGGACCGCGAAATGCTACGCGCACGGCGTCGTCCGTCTCGAGGGTCAGATTGCCGCCCTCGAGGCCGACGAGAACTTCCGAGACGGCGACTACACCCAGGAGCCACTGCGCGGCCTGCGAGCGTTTGGCACCGTGTGGGCCGGATGGCTGTTCTCACAGGAATGGTGGCGTCGGGAGTTGTGGCGATCGATGACGCCACCGCCTACGTCGGCGACCGATGCGCTGGCCCGCATCGTCAAGGGCTTCGAAGGCCAGGACGCAAACGACTACATCCTGCAGGCGCGGTCCTGGGAACGCCACGACGTGGGAACGACCCCGGGCTTCAATGGCGATGTCGAGCGCGCGCTTCGCTCGATCTCGGTGCCCGTGCTGTACATGCCGTCCGAGACAGACCTCTACTTCCCGATCAGCGACGCGCGGTACGAGCGACAGTTCATCCCACGGGTGGACTTCGAGCCGATTCCTTCGCTTTGGGGTCATCCGGCAGGTGCAGCGCCGGATTCGGCCGATGCGGCCTTTCTGAATACGCACATCCGCGCGTTCCTCGAGCCGCCGCCCGCGCCGTAGTAGCCCAGCGCGCCATGCGTCGGTGGTAGCGCTTCAGGGGCGACCCCCGCAGTTTGATAGCCTTCGCTACCTCAACTACCCAATTGCGCCGCTTGCCCCGACTCACCGCGGCTCTGTTCGCGCTCGCGATCAGCGGCTGCGTGCACGCCAGGCTGCAGCCGATCGCGCCGGCCGACACCGGTCTCAAGCAACACTCGATCTTTGTCGACCACGATGGCGGCCCGCTCGCGCCGCGCGTCGACTCCGGCGGCGCGCACCTCGACCCGCAGGCATACGGCGCCTACCTGCACGCCATGCTCGACGCCGTGCGCGCGAGCGGGAAGCATCAGATTCTGGTCTGGATCCACGGCGGGTTGGTGCCGCTCAGCACGGGATTCGAGCTGACGCGTCGCATCGTCCACGACATTGTGGCCGACTCGACGCAACGGGATGTCTATCCGATCGCAATCAACTGGGAATCAGCGCTCGAGAGCTCGTATCTCGAGCACCTGACGTCGCTCAGGCAGGGAGTGCGGGAAACGCGGCCTGTGGTCGTCGTGTTGACGACCCCGTTGTACCTGCTGGCTGACGTCGGGCGGGCGGCGACGCGGGCACCCGTTGTCTGGTACGGACAGGCGTCCCGCTTCGTCGAGAGTGAGTATCCGGATCGGGTGCAGCAAGGCGCACAGCGTCTCACCGCGGCGATGGATTCCGTCCTCGTCCCGAGCACCGGCGCGCACCCCGGGGCCATTGCGTTATCGATCGGCGAGTACCATGCGACCACGTTCCAGGATGTGGCGCGCTTCGCTAGTCTGGTGTTCATCCCGTTCAAGATGATCGGCACCTTTGCGATCGATTGGGTAGGTACGCCCGGCTGGCAGGTCATGCACCGACGCACGCAACTGATGTACCGTGCGACCGGTGACTGGCGGGCCGTCGACAGCTCGGCGCACTACCTGCCTCCGGGTGGTGCCGTTGCCGTGTTGCTCGACTCGCTCGTCGGGCTCGTGAACGCGGACTCGACGCGACACTACGCTGTGACCGTCATCGGCCACAGCATGGGCACCATCGTGGCGTCGGAGGCCATCCGGACGCACCCGCACCTGCCGATTTCGTCGATCGTGTTCATGGGCGCCGCAGCATTGATCCGCGAGTTCGCCATCGACGTGCTGCCGTATCTCGGGGCACATCATGAGACACGCTTCTACAACTTGATGCTGCATCCGATCAGCGAACGCCGGGAGTCCTACCTGGCGGACCTCGCGCCGGACGGCAGCTTGCTCGAGTGGGTCGACGGATATTTATCCTCGCCGGAGACCGGACTCGATCGGGTGATCGGGAAGTGGAACAACGTGATCATCGCGAGCAGCATCATCCCGGACTCCGTGCGCGGCCAGGTACAGTTCAAAGCGTTCGGCTATCGCGACGGCCTGGGATATGGGAAGCATTGCGACAAGCCAAGTCGCCATGGCGACTTCGATGAGCCCGGAGTCCCCTTTTGGCGCTGCGAATTCTGGCAGCCAACGCCGACGACGGCGTGGTGTCAGAGCTGACTGTGGTTCACCGCCCTCGCACGGACAACGTCGACAACTCGACTCGTGGTGCGATCTCGAAGGCGGCGAGTTGATCTGGCTCGAGGTGCACGGTCTCGGCTACGTAGTCAGCGCCGGAGTCGCCGACTCGGTGCACCACGAGCTGCAGCTCGCCGCTCGCCTCGAGAGCCCCGGCCGGCACATGCAATTGTGCCGTTCGGTTCGACGCCACGAAACCGATGTGGTATCGCGTGCCTTGCCGTAACGCGTAAATCTCGGCGTCGCTGTAGCCATCGTTCGTCACCGCAACGATCACGTCGCCGTTCATCGTCGGTTGGGTGTTGGGCGGCGCCGTGCCTGCACAGGCACCGCAGACGATGAGGGCCAGCGAGACAGTGGCCACGAGTGCGGGCCCGCGTACGGCCCGCCGTGCACGATCACACAGGCAGGAAAGCATCCCGTGCATAGAGCGATCCGTTTTTGTGGGTGTCAGCTACGACGCTACAAACGCGAGACCTGCGAGAGACAATGCGGATCGCCGATGGAACCCACCTTTCGGCCTTCCTTTGTCCTACGGTGGTCCCAAGACTCGGGTTTCCCTACCTCCCGGGCTCGTAACATCGTCGAGCGCCGTCTCGCGAAATAGGAGACTTTGGTCTGCTCCTCGTCGCGGCAGTTCGAGTCCCCGACGCGGCCTCAGCAGGTTCGCGGGCGGGCGACGCCGACGGGGTGAGCGCGATCCAGTGCGCCTACAATGGCTCGAACCGGACTAGCCAGATGGCGGTAGGGCGACGCCTGCGTCGCCCTACCGCGGTTGCAGCTACCGGCTCGACCGGCGAGCGGTATCCGTACCGGCAACGGCTGCGTGCGCCGGGGCGGCCGCCGGCGCTACCCGGAGGAACGTGATGCCAAAGGCACGCAGCGCTCGCAACCCGCCGCTGCCGTCCGGCTGAAACGTGACGACCATTCTATTGAGTTCCTTCGGCTGGGCGTCGTGGGCGCGAAAGACATCGTAGCGCTGGTGCGTGAGCGACGCCTCGCCCGAGAGATAGGCGACATGGAGTCCCCCGCTTGCCACCGAGATGGTAACATCGCCAAACGCCGAGTCGCGGTACGTTCCGGCGTACGTCGGGAGCGGAAGCGAGGGCGGCACCGTCGTGTCCTGTCCCGCGGCCTGAGCTCGGTTCGCTACCGTCTGGTTGCGCTCCGTCGTCAGGAGGGCGCGAAGCTCTGCGCTCCAGTCGCGCGCACCCGTGCCGAGCCAGAGGTCGATCGCTTTGTACATCAGCGCGTGCCGCAGCTCCGCGTGATCGACATTCTCGAGCACGTAGATGCCCAGCCGCCGCTCCGGCACGAGCCCGATCAGCGCGCACATCCCGTCGATGCTGCCGGTGTGCATCGCCAGCTCGTAACCCGCGTAATCTTGCAGGAAAAAGCCGAATCCGTAGGTAAAGAAGTGCGGACGGGAGAGCGTGAGTGCAGGGTACAGCGCCCGGTCCGCCATGATCTGCGGAGTGAAGATCTCGCGAAATACGGAATCGCTGACCAGCCGGCGACCATTCACGCGCCCGCTGTCGAGCAGGAACTGGACCCATCGCGTCATATCCGCGATGCTCGAGTAGACGGAGCCTGCCGCCTTCACCTGGTCGGTGCTGCGCATCGGGATCGTGTGGAGCGAGTCGTGCTCCAGCTCGTGCGGCGTCGCGACGTCGCTCTGTCCGACGGTTCCGGCGACGGTCGGGATCGTCTCCCGCATGCCGAGCGGTATAAAGATCCGCTCCGTCAGGAATTGCTCCCACGGCATGCCGGAGACGGCCGCGATGACGTCGCCCGCAACCTCGTACATGATGTTGTTGTAGCTGAAGTGCGTCCGGAACGGAGACTCGGGGTGCACGTAGCGCATCCGCCGTACGATCTCCGCCTCCGAGAGGGCGGGGGTCGACCAGAGCAAGTCGCCTTCCCCGCCGAGCCCACTGCGATGCGTGAGTAGGTCGCGGATCCGGAGATCGCGCGTCACGTACGCGTCATAGAGCTGAAAGCCTGGCAGGTGATCGATCACGCGATCATCCCACGCCAGTTTCCCCTCATCCACCAGCATCCCAAGCGCCATGACAGTCATTGCCTTGGTCGTCGACCCGATCGCGAACCGGGTGTGGATGTCGACGGGAGCACGAGTGGTGACGTCGCGCACCCCGTACGCCTTTTGAAGCACGATCGAGTCCCCCTCGACGACGGCCACCACGAGACCCGGCACGTGCCAGTCGCGCATGCCGGTCTGCACGTAGGCATCGAAGGTCGCGCGCTGGTTTGGCGACGGCGAGCGCGATTGGGCTGTACCACGCGCCGCAATCGACGCGGCGGCCACGATCGCAAATGCGGCGATACGCAGTGGTCGCATCGCTCAGCTCGCCCCGAGCCGCTTGGCGAGCCAGTCGACAATCGTTCCCACGGCTACCGGCGCCATGTGCACGGGCTTTGGAAGCTGCATGTATCCCCCGGGGAAGCCGTCCGCATCGCGTATGAAGAGGTGATCCAACCCGGGGATCACGACGCCCGTCACATCGCGGTTGCCGGCCTCGGCGAAGTTCATCGCCATCTCGCCCACCTGGTGCGAGTCGGCCTGCTGGTCGTTGGAGCCGGTCACGATCAACACGGCCGGTGTCTTCACGCGCCGTTGGTCGGCCCCAAAATCGTGCGTGAGGAGGAACTGCCACCACGCATCTCCCTTCGTGGCGAGGGAATCGATTGCCTTGGGTATCATTGCCAGGGCCGAGTCCTTCTGTGCGGTCGTGAGCTTGGTGCTGTGCATGACGCCATTGGCTTCCTCATAGGCCAACGTCTCGCGAAGCGAGCGGGCGACTCCGGCCATCAAGACCATCGCCCGCAGATCTGGCTCGTGCTCCGCGACCAGGGAGGTGATGACTGCCCCCTCGCTGTGCCCGATGAGCCCCAGGCGATGCGGGTCGATCTCGGGGCGGGTCCGCAGGTAGGCGAGTCCTGCCTCGGCGTCGGCCGCGAAGCCTTCGTCGGTGGTGCCCTTGAACGTCCCCTTCGATAGTCCGACGCCCCGATCATCCATCCGCAGCACGGCGACGCCCCGTCGCCCCAACGAGTCGGCCAGCTGCCGGAACGGCCGATATCCCTCCAGCCCTATGTACTCGTCGCGATCCTGTGGGCCGGTTCCGGTGATCGTGACGACCGCTCCGACTGGATGCTCCTTGCTTGCACCCTCTGGCAAGGTGAGTGTACCCGCCAGCGTATGCCCCTCCGGCGTCGGCACGGTCACGTTTACCGCGGTGTACGGCGCACCGGGAGGAGCAGAATAGTCCGTTGGGGCGGCCTTGGCGGTATCGGCTGCCTTGGCCGACTTGGTGGTAGGGGTCTGCGCTCCAGCGTGGAAGGACATGCCACTGAGGGCGAGGAGGACGAGCACCGAAAGTCGGCGCTGCATGTGCGTTCCCTTGGCAAGAGTGAAATTCCGGGAGTGGCTGGTCGGTCTCATGGAGAAGTCGCGCGGGTAGGGGCGACGCCTACGACAATTGGAACATGCAAACTCCAGCCGTTGCCTACCGGCTGGCTGCGACGTTAGGGCCTACCACCGAGACTTCCACGTAGGACGGGTTCTCTGCCGAGCGATAGATGCGTTCGGTGGCTGCGCGGAAGTCGCTGTCTTTGGCCTCGAAGATGTTTGGCACGAACGTCTGCGGGTTGCGATCGATCAATGGGAACCACGAGCTCTGAACCTGCACCATGATCCGATGGCCCTTGAGGAACCGGTAATCCTGTGTATGGAGGTCGATCGTATACGGTTCAATGCGGTTGGCGGGAATCGCTTCCGGATGCGCAAAGCTCTTTCGGAACCGGCCACGGAACACGTCGTTGGCCACCATCACCTCGTAGCCGTCGAGCGCCGTGTCTACCGGCGCACCGATCGCGCCTCGGTCCGGATAGACGTCGATCAGCTTCACGATCCAGTCGGCGTCGGTACCAGTGGTCGATGCGGCGAGGTGGGCGGCAATGTTGCCGGCGATCGTGACATCGTTTGTCAGCGGCGCCGTTTCGTACGAGAGCACATCGCTGCGGCCTTGCAGAAACCGCTGGTCCGAGTACAGCCAGAGCGGCCATCCGGAGCGTGGCGTGAATGTGGAGGGAATCGGACGCTTCCGGTACGGCACCGGGTTCGCGGGATCGGAGACGTACGAATCGAAAGAACTCGCCGCGCCGTGGCCCGACGGGGCCTCGAAGGCCAGTTGGTTGCCGGCCTGGAAGTAGAGCTTGCGCGCGGTCACGTCCTGACGGGGCGGCCAGCTGTCGAAGGTACGCCACTGGTTATCGCCACTCTCAAAGGTCGTGACCGGCCCGAGCGTGAGCTTGCCCTTGTCCTTGAGCCAGTAGGCAAACCAGGGTGCCTCGATGTTCTTGCGGAAATACAGCGACGTCTGGCTGCCGAAGTCGAGCGGTCCGAACTTCTCGCCCGTCGGCGAATCCCATCCGCCGTGGTTCCACGGGCCGACTACCAGATAGTTGAAGTGGTTGGGGTCATGCTGCGCGAGTGCCTCGTAGATCGTGATGGCACCGTAGAAGTCCTCCTGGTCCCACCATCCCGACACATTGAGTGTCGGGACCGTGACACGGTCAATGTGCGGTACGACGGCCTGGTTTTGCCAGAACCCATCGTAGGCGGCATGGGTCACGAAGTTGGACCAGGTCGGCACGCGGTGGTCGACTCCGCCGACCGGTGTGACGTCCTGCTTCTCGGCGCCATCTCCGGTCTTGCCCATGGTTCGCGTGAGCTCCGCCCGGCCGTGCGAGAGGGAGCCGAGCGAGAGATACCACTCGTAGGTGTCCGGGTTCGAGAAGTCGAATTGCGAGAACTCTTTCGACCGTTCCATCATCGCGACGTACTCGAATGCGTAGCTCAACCGGAACGCGCCGTTGTGATGAAAGTCGTCCCCGAGGAACATGTCGGCCGGCGAAGCCTGCGGAGAGACGGTCTTGAGGGCGGGATGCGGGTCGAGCATTGCCATCACGGTCAGCCACCCGGGATAGGAGACACCGAGCATCCCGACCCGTCCGTTATTGTGCGGGATGTGCTTGAGCAGCCAGTCGATGGTGTCGTAGGTGTCGGTGCTCTCATCGATCGCGCGAGGGTCGCTCTTGTCTCGCATCGGACGGAGCATGACGAAGCTGCCCTCCGACGCAAACCGTCCGCGGATGTCCTGCATGACGAAGATGTACCCGTCGTCAGCCAGTTCCTTATAGGCAGTGCGGAATGCGCGCGACGAGCCGGCAATGCCGTAGGGGGTGCGTGTCAAGATGAACGGCAGGTCGCCCTGCGCGTGTCGGGGAACGAAGATGAGCGTGTGGAGATGGACAGAGTCCCGCATGGGAATCATGACTTCTGACGTCACGAACGCTGTGTCCGACGAGTCGGCAGCGGAACGCGCGACGCTAGGGGTCGGCGGTGCCCCTCGCGTGCTCTGCGCTCGCGCTGCTGTGCCGGAGAGCGCGACGCCCGTCGCAAACAGCACCGCGGCGATGACGTGGTGCCGGTCCACGCGGCGAGGCGCGCCGCGCACAGATGGTGTCATGTTTCGTCGCGTTTCCTGCATCATTAGTCCATCGGTGGAAGGTGGAGGTCGCCAGGCAACTCGTGCCGCATGACCATGTGGTCGCCGAGGAAGCGGGTGCTGAGCGTGCTGACGACGCTAGCGGGGCCGACCGCAAACACCACGAAGTTTGTGCCCAGCCGCGGCCGCCGACGCGACGAGTACGCTCATCGCGCCGACAACCACGCACCAACGCAGGGCCCCGGCGCGCCCTGCGTGGCGTTTCCAATCGTGGCTCACATCCTTGCCCGCCCAGCCGGACGGTCTGGATCCACTCCTGCAACGTCCGAGCGTGAGCGATACCTCCAGTTGATTCGTCGATCAGCGAGTCTAGCCGCCAATGTTGGGGTTGTTGATGCGCTCGACGTCGGGCAGCGGGAAACACGACTGACTGCCATACGTCCCGCCGTCCACGTACGGGGCGCCGGTGGTCGGCTCGAGGGGCAGCCCGAGGCGGCGGATGTCGCCCAATCGATGTCCTTCCAGGAAGAACTCGCGCTTGCGTTCGTCGACGATCTGGGCCATGACCACGGCCTGGGTCGCGGGCGACGGGTTGAACGCGGGCTGTCCATTGGCGGACAACAGCGTGTTGATGATCGCGATCGCGCCTGAAAGGTTGCCCGTGTTGGCGTCATTCTCGGCGATGATGAGCTGCGCTTCCGAGTACTTGGCCAACGCTTGGGGCGACGTGGGTGCGGCGTCTTTGTTCGGAAAGAAGACCATGGTGTGGCCGTCGGAGCCCAGCTCTCCAGTGGGAGTCACGGCGATCCGGGGATCGTGCGTGGCGTTGTATTCGTTGATGACCGAGGTGTCGACGGAGGAGAAGAGAGCGAGTTGCGTGTGGATGTAGACGAGGTTCTGACGCCGCGTCTGCACGGCGTCGTGGCCGACATCCACTTCGAATCCGGCGGGGATCTTGGCGGCGTCGATCGCTGCCGCAGACGACTGCCCCAGATCCAGCTCGGTTCGAGCCCGGCCGAGGAGAGCCAGGCGAAGTGTGGTCGTGTCGTTGGCGCGCGTCGCCGCGGCGACCGCTGTATCGAAGCGGATCAAGGCCTGCGCGAAGAGCTGTGCGTCGGTGAGCTCCGGCCCGAGGTTGATCGCGGCGTTGCACATCCCTTCGCCCAAGAACACGAGGCTGTAACCGCCATACGCAGACGCGACGCCGATCAGCGCACTGCGGTTGGGCACCTGGGCGTCGGTCCACGCCTCGAGATGTCCGACCGCTGTGTCGTTCGAGGCCCGGGCAGCTGAGAGCGGGGTATAGAGGCCAGGGTTCTGTTGGGCGGTGCAGTCGGCTGTGCCGTAGGGCGAGCCGGAGGTCTGGGTTCGGCGGTCCAGGTCGAAGTTGGCGGTGTTCGAGATCGCATTGGCCAGCTCGTCGATGAACAACCCGCTCGTGACAATGTACTCGTTGTACGCGCACTCCAGATCGCCCTGAGCGCTGTTGACGAGGATCCCCGCGTTCTCAGGCGTGTAGACCTGCGACGCATTGAGCTGGTCGGGGTTGGATTGCTGGAGGCTCGTGATGTCGGTGCAGGCCGCCACCAGTACAGTTCCCGCCAACGCGGGTCCCACCGTCATCGCCAGCAGGATGCGCTGGGCGCGTGTGCGCGCTCGGCGCTCCGCGTGACGACTGCAGGCCTGACGCCCCCAACGATGCGACCGGGACGGGCCGCTTTCCAAAGCAGAGTTTCGCATGGTCAGAACCCGAAGTTGAGGGTGGCAGTGAAATAGCTGAGGGGCGGAATGACACCCTGATCTTCGGCAAGCAGACCCGTCGCGTTCAGGTTGACCTCCGGGTCGGGACCGCGGTACTTGCTCCAGAGCGCCAACTCGCGCGCAGCGAGCGTGACCGACACGTGCTGAAAGCGAGGGATCAGACGCTGTGGGAATGTGTAAGTGGCCGAGAGCTCGCGGAATTTCACGAACGACGCATCCTCGGCGAACTGGTCCTGCGCCTGTTCGACGAAAGCCGTGGGCGTCGCCTCGGCGACGTACGTCGGGGAATACTTGCTGGGGTGGAAGTTCACGTCGCACATCCCGGCCCCGAGAATCCCCGTGCACCGACCCTCCTCCACGAAGTTGAGCAGTTTGTTTCCGGCCTTCCAGTCAACCAACGCGTAGAGCCGGATCCGGTGCACGATCGTGACCGTGTTTCCGATGGCGCCGATGCTGGTGGGCGTGGGCGATCCGACGTACTCGAACGGGGCGACGGCGCAGCTGACGGCCCCCTTACCTGGGCCACCGTCGCAGAGCATGCTGGTCACCTGACCGTTCGAGACGGTGGCCGAGACGACGCGGCGGGAGAAGTATGACTCGATCGGGTAGCCGACGACGTTGTCCTGGGAGAACGAGGTGACGAGCTGCGGCACGCTGCCTTGGCTAATGATCTTGTTCCGAGCCGTGGAGTAGTTGCCGCTGATCTCCCACGCGACCATCGAGTTCCTGATGATCGGTAGCGTCACCTGCGTTTCGGTACCGTAGTTGTTGACCTGCCCCAGGTTCTGGAACTGTGTGCCGAAGAATCCGGACGACGGGGCGACGTTCTGCGCGACGAGCTCGTTCGTCGTGTGCTTGTTGTAGTACGTGAAGTCGACATGCAGTCGGTTGAAGAGATCTGATTCGAATCCACCCTCGATCTCTCGCCCGACCTCGGGCTTCAAGTCCGGGTTACCGTACGATCCGGCCGTGAACGCGGTCGACCCGCCGGGTCCTTGAACGGGTACGTAGGTACGGAGTGCGGTGAAGGCCAGCGGGGCACGCCCCGACTCGCCGAAGGCCGCGCGCAGGCGCAGGGTGTTCATGAACGACACGTGCCACCACGGTTCCTCGTTCACGACCCACGAGGCGCTGGCCTTGGGGTACGTGATTGCCTTGAACTGCGAACCGAAGGCGCTGTTGTTGTCGACGCGCACTGCGCCGGTGAGAAAGAGGCGGTCCTGGTAGCCCATCTCTTCCTGCAGGTACCCGCCGATCGTCGTGTTGACGGTGTCCGCCTGCGTCGAGGGGAGTGCCGTCGCGGTCGCAGAGACGGTCGTGACGCCTGGAGCAGGGAAGCCAATGCCGCCCAGGAAACTCTCATTGATGTCGGTGCGATAGAACTGCCCGCCGAGCGTCGTCGACGAGGACCATGCAGGCCCGAGCGCAGCCCGGGCCGTCGCAGAATAGTCCGCCGACGCCACGGTCCTATCGGCGAGGGTTTGCCCGATGCGGCCAGTGGGATCGCCGAGCGTGAACGGCGCGAGAGCAGGCGGGGCATAGCGCTCCAGCTCCCGGCCATCTTCCCCCGAGTTGTCCACTCCCACGATGAAGCGCTGGTTGAACCAGCTCAGTGGTCGATTGTTGACTGTCACACTCCCAGTGAAGCGCGAGATGTCGCTGCTGTTGTCGAAAAGCGACTGGGGAACGGTCGGCGGGACGTTGGGATAGAATCCGCCCCCTCCGGGGACGTTGAACAGCGCCGGGTCGCCAAACTCCGCGTCGAGCATCCCCGACAGGCCGACATCGGCACCGGTGTGGTAGGCGCCCTGGACAAAGTTGAGGCTCGTCGCGACATCGACCTTGGGATTCGGAGTGACGACGAGGTTCGCGTGCCCCGAAAACTGTGCGATATTGTTGTTCGGCTCGACTCCGAGGTTGTTAAAGTAGCTCCCGGAGATGTAGTAGGTCGCTTTGTCGAAGCCGCCTGCCACGTCACCGTTGTACTGGCGCTGCTGTCCCGTCTTGAAGAGCGGTGTCCCGAGTGCGCGCGCGGCGGAGACGCCGTTGAACGACAGGATCTTGCCCGTCGAGTCCTGATAGAAGTTGGTGGGCAGGCGTCCTTGTGCATCTCGGAAGTAGATCGAGCCGTTCTGCACCTGGAGATTCACGCGAGGCGCCGTGCTGGTGCCCTTCTTGGTGATGATCTGGATCACGCCGTTGGCCGCTTCGGTGCCATAGATCGTCGCAGCGGCCGGGCCCTTGATGATCTGAATGCTCTCGATCTCATCGGGACTGATGTCGTTGAGACGTCCGACGACGGCGGAGTTCTGTGAGCCAAAACCGTTGTCGGCATCGTTGGTCGGACCGGCGCCTACGGTGTTGCTCACGCGCACGCCATCGATGTAGATCAACGGCGTGTTGCTGAGGCTCAGGCTAGACACACCGCGGATTTCGATGTTCGGGCCGGCGCCAAGGCGACCCGTGGAGTTGGCGATGTCCACGCCGGGCGCGCTTCCGGACAAGAGGTCACCCAGGTCGGGCGCCTGGGACTCGGAGAGGCGCTCAGGGGCATCGACCGTCGAGACGACATTCCCGATCTCGCGCTTCTCCTGTGCGCCGGCCGTGCCCGTGACCACGACTTGGTTGAGCGATGCCGCGGCGGTCTGCAGCGCGACATCAAGCGTGGCCACCTGACCGTCGGCGACCGTGATCGCGCGGTTGCTCGCCGCGTATCCGATCCGGTGCACGATGATCGTGTCGGATCCTGCAGGTACATCGGGGATCCGATAGCGCCCGTTCTCATCGGTGGTGACGCCGAGTCGCATGCCGGCGATCTGGACGGTCGCCCGCGTGACCGGAAGTCGCGAGGCCGCGTCGGTCACCTGCCCGGTCAGGGTGCCGCGCCCGGCCTGCGCGTGCAAACGGCCCGCCGACACGATCAGCGCCACCACCCCCGCTGCAACGCACCTTGCGATCCGGGATGGTCGAGGCCTGCTCCGACAAACTCTCGTTCGCATTCGTGTGTCCCTCTCGACTGGAGACAACTCAAACCGACCGACCATCAGTCGCGCCTCGCCGCTCACTCGCGAAGTCGTGGCGTCATGGTGGTCGGAAACGGATGGGGTACGTGAAGCGGAGCCAACATACGCAGCGACTACGTATACCACAATGGTCGACCAGCCTACGACACACGGACGATCATTCCTTGCGGCGCGCCATGCTGTGGAAGTATCCTCCACCATCATGTCACCACCCAGCGGTCGTTCCGCCGGTGCACCTCGTGGCCGGCGCCGTTCCGTCGCGCGCCTGCTCTCTCTCTCCACGACCGGCCTCCACACGCAGGCGCCGGAGGCCTCACTCGACAATGTCTCCCTGGCGTACCGCGACCTTCGCGCGGCCATTATCTGGGGACAGGTGCCGCCCGGCTCACTCATCTCCGAGCGCGCTGTCGCCGAGCGCCTGGGGCTGAGCCGGACGCCCGTCCGAAGCGCACTGCACCGGCTCGAGCAAGAGGGGTTTGTCTCGGCGCAGGGTCAAGGACGAGAGCGACGACTCATCGCCGCGCCGCTGACGCTCGACGATGGACAGGAACTGCTCTCGATCGTGGGACACCTCGAGGGACTTGCGGCGCGTATCGCGGCGCTGCTGCCGGCTCCCAGGCGGCGCTTACTCGTCGCCGAGTTGCGCGCGCTCAATCGGGCGCTGGGCGGCGGTGCCGGCCGCGCTCGCGACGCGAGCCACTACTTCGATCTGGATCTGGCATTCCACCGCGCGTACGTGGAGGGCGTCGTCGGACCGCGGCTGCTGACGCTCCACCGCGCGATCAAACCACAGAGTGAGCGCTACACGCGCCTCTACGCGAGCATTCTCCTCGACGTGATACCGACCTCGGTCAAGGAGCACGAAGCGATCGCGCGCGGCATCGCGGCCGGCGACCCGGACGCCGCCCAGCATGCGGCGGAGGCGAACTGGCGCAATGCGGCGCAGCGTCTTGGCCGTATCATCGCGCAGCATGGCGAACGCGGAAGCTGGCAAGTCTCGCGCGGACGGAACGGAGCCGTGCGCGACCGCGCCCGTGGCAACGGTCGACTCGGCCGCCCACGACCATAGAGTAGACGCACAGGGCAGCACGAGAGTAGACGCACAGGGCATCGCGCTGATGCCTTGCCAATCGTCGACCAGAGCGGTATACCAGATAGACAACGCCTGGCGCTGGTGACGCGGGCCGCTCCCGTGCCCCGCCGGGCCACCGAGCTACGCTCAGGGAGTGCACATGAACGTCGGTCGCTACCGACAGCTCGCGCGTTTCGCCCTCGCAATTCTTGCCCTGGCGCCGGCGCTCGCGCGTACCCAGGCCCCGAGTGAAGGGAAGCCCCGTGCGGGGAAATCCCCGGGACCGTCGGCCGGTGTCCGACCCGTCGGCCCGACGGCCAATGGCGTGCGCGAGCTCGATGACACGGCGGCGCTCGCCAATTTTATGGACGGCGCGATGCAGGCCCATGTCGAGCAGCTGCACATCCCGGCAGCGGTCGCGGTGGTAATCAAGGACGGACGCGTGCTGTACGCCCGGGGCTTCGGCAACACGGATATCGCCCGCGGCACTCCAGTGGATCCGGCCACGAGCCTGTTTCGCATTGGTTCGATCTCCAAGCTCTTCACGTGGACGGCGGTGATGCAGCTCGTGGAGCAAGGGAAGCTGAACCTCGATACGGACGTCAATACGTATCTCAAGGAATTCAAGATCCCGCCCACCTACTCCCAGCCCGTCACGCTGCGTTCGCTCATGACGCACACGCCGGGCTTTGAGGACGGGGCCCTCGGTTACCTGATTCTGGATGACTCCTCTCGCGTGCTGCCGATCGCGGTGACACTCCAGAAGCACATGCCCGAACGGGTGCGACCGCCGCTCGAGCTCTCCTCCTACTCGAACTACGGGGCGGCGCTCGCCGGACTCATCGTCCAGGACGTGAGCGGACTCCCGTTCAACGACTACATCCGCCGCAACATCCTGGAGCCGCTCGACATGCAGCATGCGACATTTCAGGAGCCGGTACCGCCCGCGATACGAGGCAATGTGGTGACGGCGTACGTGCGTGAGAACGGCGTGTACGTCGCCAAGCCGTTCGAGTTCATCGCCGGATTCCGGCCGGCAGGGTCAGGCTCCTTCTCGGGGCTCGACATGACGCACTTCATGATCGCGCACCTCCAAAATGGTCGTTACGGCAGCGCGCAGATCCTCCAGCCCCAGACCGTGGAGCTCATGCACCACAGCGCGTTCGCCAACGACCCGCGGCTCCCCGCCATGGATCTGGGCTTCTATCAACAGCGATGGAACGGTCAGGCCGTGATCGGCCACGAAGGCGATACGGAGCATTTCCATAGCGCGATGTTCCTGATCCCGGACCACAACGTGGGGATCTTCCTGTCCTATGACGGCAACGGCGGTCCTCCGGCGCGAGACGCGATGCTGCGCGCCTTCTTCGACCGCTATTTCCCGGCGCCGGCACCGGTCGTCACCGATCCTTCGACGGATTTCGCTCGGTCGGTCGCGCCCTATCTCGGCGCGTATCGTTTCGCCCGCCACAGCTCGAGCAAAATCGACAAAGTGCTGGTCCTCTTCGAACCGCCCATCCGCGTGTCCGCGCTGCCGAAGGAGAGCCGTCTCCTCGTCACTGGCCTGGGAGACGAGGGTGGCGAGTACGCGCCTGTCTCACCGGGGCTTTTCCAGCAAGTCGAGGGTCATCGGCAAATCGCCTTCCGGGTGGATTCGCTGGCGCACGTGATGCGCCTCTCGGCGGACGACTTGCCGTTCATGGGGACCGAGCCTGTGCCGTGGAATGAGATGCCCTCACGCTGGTACACGGTGATGGGCATCAGCACGCTGCTATTCATTGGTGTGCTCATCAACCTCTTCTATGGTCGCGGCGATATTCGCGCCATGCCGCCCGAGGACAAGCGTGCCGTACGGCTTGGCGGGCTGACGGCTGCCTGGTACTTCCTGACGCTGATCGCGATCGGCGGGGTCATCGCTGCCAACTCGTCGACCCTCGGAGGCCAGATCCCGACATCCCTTCGTGTCGTTCTCGCCATGCCACTGGTGTTCGTGCTGCTGACGGTGCTCCTGGTGTGGGCCACGATCCGCGTGTGGATGCGGGGCTCGTGGACGTGGGGACGGCGCACGCGTTTCAGCCTGGTCACGCTGGCCGCGGTACTGGTGTGCCTCTTCTTCAATACCTGGAACCTGCTGGGTTGGCGCTTCGGCTGACCCGCAGGCCCAGTCGTCGACACGTGATTGACGGGCGCGCACGGGCGCGCCCGTCGCTTCCTTGCCCCCGCCCGATTCGCGGTACACCCTTCGGCATGCCAATACGCCCTCTTGTGATCTCAGCTGCGCTGGCAGCATTCGTCGCCACAACGGGTTCAGCGCGCGCGCAGACGCCGTCGTCCTTCACGGTGGCACAGATCCTCAGCTATCCCTACCCGTCGGAACTCGTGGCGGCGCCAGCCGGCGCGCGCATCGCGTGGGTCATCGACAAGCAGGGCGTCCGCAACATCTGGGGCGCGGACGGCCCGACGTTCGCCGCGCGGCGGGTAACTGCCTACTCACAGGATGATGGGCAGGAGCTGACCAACCTCTCCATCACGCGCGACGGACAGACGATTGTTTACGTGCGCGGCGGCGATCATGACGCGAACTGGCCGGCGGAGGCCGGGCTCGCCCCCGACCCAGCGGCATCCGCAATGCAGCCGAAGGTTCAGATCTGGGCGGTGCCGTTCGCCGGTGGTACGCCTCGGCTCCTCGCGGATGGCGATGAGCCGGCGATCTCTCCGCGCGGCGACGCCGTGGCCTTCATTCGTGATCACAAGGTCTGGTCCGTACCACTCGACGGGAGCAAGCCCACCGGGACCCTCGTATTCGATCGAGGGAACGCGAGCGCGCTGACCTGGTCCCCGAATGGCGATGCGCTCGCATTTGTCTCGACACGCGGCGATCACAGCTTCATCGGGATCTTCACATCCGATAGCGCGCCCGTGCGCTACCTGGCGCCCTCGACGACGCGCGACGATGATCCGGTCTGGTCGCCCGACGGTCGGCAGATCGCATTCGTCCGCCGGCCGGGGGCTGGCGGTGCGCCCCGAACGCTACTCGAGCGACATCCCGACCCGTGGGCGATCTGGGTCGCCGATGCAGCGACTGGCGATGGGCACGCGGTATGGACGAGCCCCGAGACCCTGCGAGGCTCCGAGAGCCGAGTGGGTGATGGAGCCCACCTCGCGTGGCTGACCGGCGATCGCATCCTGTATCGAGGAGAGCTCGACGGCTGGCCCCATCTCTACGCCGTGCGGCTGGCTGGGGGCGAGCCGACGCGACTCACATCCGGATCATTCATGGTCGAGGATGTCGCGCAGGCCCCCGGCGGATCATTCGTGGTCTACAACGCGAACACAGGGCGCGACTCCAGCGACGACGACCGCAGGCACCTGTATCGGGTGAACGCGAGTCAAATGGCACCGGTTCCGCTCACGACCGGCGATGGAATCGAGTGGGGGGCTGTCGTCACCGGTGATGGGCGGACGGTCGCGTTCATCGGCGCGGGCTCTCGGACCCCGCCGCTCGTGTCCGTGCTGCCAGCGGATGGTGGCTCGCCCCGATCGCTCACGCCAAACGAGATCCCCGCAGACTTCCCCACGGCGCAGTTGGTCGTACCGCGCAAGGTTGTGTTTCGCGCGGAGGACGGTCTATTGGTGCATGGCCAGCTGTTCGAGCGGCCCGGGGCCGGTAAGAGGCCGGCGCTGATTTTTGTACATGGTGGGCCGCCGAGACAAATGCTGCTGGGCTGGCATTACATGGACTACTACTCCGGTTCGTACGCGATGAACCAGTACTACGCCAACCATGGGTATGTAGTGCTGAGCGTCAACTACCGGCTCGGCATCGGTTATGGCCACGAGTTCCATTACGCAGCGGACGCAGGCCCCTTCGGCGCATCCGAGTACCGCGATGTGCTCGCAGGCCGCGCGTTCCTCGCGACCCTGCCAGAGGTCGACAGCGCGCACGTCGGCATCTGGGGTGGCTCCTACGGCGGCTTCCTCACCGCGCTGGCGCTGGCCCGCAACTCCAACCTGTTTGCGGCCGGGGTGGATCTCCACGGTGTGCACAACTGGGTATCGGACGACGCCAGTCGGTTCGCTGTGCTGCAGCAGCGCTTCGAGCACGCCGACATCGATCGCGCGATGCAGGTGGCCTGGGAATCATCGCCCGTCGCGTCGATCTCGACCTGGCGCTCGCCCGTGCTGCTGATCCAGGGAGACGACGACCGCAACGTCCACTTCAGCGAGATGGTCGATCTCGTGCAGCGTCTCACGGCCGCGTCGGTGCCGTACCAACAGCTCGTCATTCCGAACGAGATCCACGGCTTCCTGCGCTACCAATCCTGGCTCACGGCTGACAACGCCGCGGTCCGGTTCTTCGACGCGACGCTGCGGGGCGAGAAGGTCGCAGGCGCTACGGCTACGGGCCCCACAACAATGGCCCGACCCTAGCGACCTTGGCTCGCACAGCGAGCCAGGCGTCCTTTACCGCCCTCCGCTCCCCAGCTGAGGCGCCGTCGGCGCCTGTTGGCCTGGTGGGAGCGCCCGCGAGATAGCGGCCACCTCGCAGCGGAGCGCGTAGACCTCGGAACGCAGGGCCGTCACGTTGGCGTCGGTGGACGCCAGGTGCGCCGCCGCCTGATCGTCGAGCGCTCCTGCTCCTCGTCCGGCGAGCCGCCTCGCGAAGGCAGCGCGCGTCGAAGGAAACAGGAGCACGCCGAGCACGACCACAGTCGGGCCCCCAACTAGAGCGGCGAAGATCGGTATTAGAGCATAGACGATGCTCGGGTCCACTATGCCTCCGCTTTGGAGACCAGGCTGTCGATCATACGGCGCATCGGAAATGACACGGATAGTCGACCGTATCGCAAGCCGTGATGCTCTCACTACGCGTTGGCGGAACGACGGGTGTCAAGGAGGCGCCACGATGAAACAGAGCTAGCCAGGACCCCGCCCGTGGTCGGACAAAACGCCTGCATGCATCGCCCAACGTGACATGCAGCGCTGGCGCCCGATGGGTGCTACCTTCTTCACGCGCCAACGGCCGATAATTCCCAACTGAGGATACAGATATGCATGTCACGCTGATGGACGCCAATGGCTTCACGCACGATGTCCATGACATTCCCAGTCCACTTCCCCGAGGCATGCGACGGGTGGGCGGGACCGACGCCGAACATCCCGGCGTCCGCGAGTACCACCGCGTGGGGTCCACCAGCAAGTATCGTGAAGCCACGACGCACACGGACATGACCAAAGCCCACTGTGTCTGCGATACTTGCCCGTCGCCTCACGACCGACGAGTGCTCTTTGCAGCGCCGTACAACAATGGCGTCGCCTTTGTGTGCCTGGACTGCTACCCACGCTTCGCGGCTGCGGCTGACTGAGCTTTCGACCCACACTCCGGTGGCTCACGGATTCAGGGAGGAGTAAGACAGTGCACACGATGCGTCGCGTAAGAGGGATTACTGCCTGCGTGTCGGTGGTCGCCATCGTCGGCGTCGTGGGGATCCGGTGCACCGGGCAGCAAGAGAGCGGCGGCTCAGTGGCGAGCGCGAAGGCCTCCAGCTCCTCGACGGTGGCCGCGCACCCGCCGCGCACGTGGCGGGCAAAGTCGAATCGCGAAATGATGGCCATGCGCGACGGCAGCAACCCTGGCCCGGACTTCACCAAGCGCTTCAGCAAGCAGGTCGCGCAGGTCAAAATGCGCGATGGCGCGGAAATCCACACGGAGATCTACACGCCGCTCGATCAGGCGGAGCCTCTGCCGATCATTCTGGTGCGCTCGCCGTACGGACTCAACCCCGACAAGGACGGGTATGCGGCCTGGTTGCGCGAATACCAGCACCTGATGAAGGACGGCTACATCTTCGTCTTCCAGGACACGCGAGGCCGCGGCGCGTCGACCGGGCACTACGTCTCCTTGAGCCCGATGCGCGACACGTCCGTTCCGAACTCCACCGACGAGTCGACGGACACCTACGACTCCATCGATTGGATCATCAAGAACGTGCCGCGCAACAACGGCAGAGTCGGCACGCTTGGGATTTCATACGGAGGCTTTCTCACGACGAGAGCGCTCGTGAATCCACACCCGGCGCTCAAGGCAGCGTCACCACAGGCGACCTGCGTCGACATGTTCACCGGTGACGATTTCCACCACAATGGTGCGTTCCGGCTCGAGTACGCCTTCATGTGGATCGCAGGCATGGAAACGGGCGTGAGCCGATCCGCGGTCCTGGGTCGATACGACAACTACGATCGCTTCCTGGAACTGGGCCCGCTCTCGAATATCAATAAGGAGATCCTTCACGGGAAAGCGCCAAGCTGGAACGCCTTCGACCAGCACCCGAATGAGGACGCCTACTGGATGAACGAGATGTGCAGCGTACTCCCCCACATCCAAGCCCCGGTCACGGTCCCCACTCTCAACGTCGGCGGATGGTTTGACGCCGAAGACCACTTCGGCGCGATCGAAGCCTACAAGAAATACGAACAGGGGGACACGCACGGGATCAATTTTCTCGTGCTCGGGCCGTGGTTCCACGGTGGCTGGACGTTCAGCGACGGCCGAACGCTGGGAGCCGTCGATTTCGGCAGTAACACGGCCGAGTGGTATCGGGAGAACGTCGAACGCCCGTGGTTTGCGCACTGGCTCAAGGACAAGCCCAACGTCGACTTGCCGGAGGTGCTCGCCTTCCGGACCGGGGCGAACCAGTGGGAGCACTATGATGCATGGCCCCCGAAAACCGGTATTTCAGAGACTCAACTCTACCTGCGCGCTGGCGGCACGCTGTCGTTCGATCCGCCGCCCGAGTCCGGTGCCGCGCACGACCAGTATGTGTCGGACCCGAGCAGGCCCATCCCCTACGTGCCGCGCCCGATCACCTATGACGGCTGGCCGGAGTGGCAGCTGGCGGACCAGCGATTCGTTGACGGACGGCCAGATATTCTCACCTACCAGACCGCACCGCTCAAGCAGGATGTGACGATCACTGGCGAACCGATCGCGCACCTGTTCGCTGCAACGACGGGGTCGGATGCCGATTGGGTCGTCAAGCTCATCGACGTCTATCCCGACTCCGTCGAACCGGCGGACATGGGTGGCTTTGAGTTCATGCTGGCCGAAGAGGTGTTCCGCGCGCGGTATCGCGATGGCTTCACGGTCCCGAAGCCCGTCACGCCGGGCCAGGTCACGCCCTACACGTTCAGCCTGCGCTCACGCGACCATACGTTCAAGGCGGGCCATCGGATCATGGTGCAGATCCAGAGCACGTGGTTCCCGCTGATCGATCGGAACCCACAGACGTACGTGCCGAACATCTACGAGGCCGTGCAGGGTGACTTCCGAACCGCAACGCAGAGTATCTACCGCTCGCGCGACTACGCGTCACACGTGAGCTTGCCGGTGAACTCGCGCTGACTATCGACTCACTTGCAGGACCTGCAGCGGTGCCTTGGCGGACACCGCAGGTGGCGGCGTGCCCTTGACCACCCGCCACAAGATGTCGTTGAACACCGCGTCGTTCACACGGTCGGGGGCGCTGAAGTCGAGTCGCGACGACAGGCGCGCCGCCTCCGTCCCGGGCGGGTTCATCTCGTTCATGTCGCTCTGCGCGGCGACCGCCTTGTAGGGAGTGAGGTCCGGCGTCGAGGAGAACACATCGGTGAGTGGCCGACTGAAGTAGTCGTACTTCGATCAGATGGCCGAGGTGGAGGATGTCCTCGATCGCCGCCACCACATCGACCGTATTCACGAATCGGTGGTACGTGCCCGGCCGATTGTACGGCGACATTACGAGCAGGACCGATCAATGGCTGTCAATGTGGTCTGGCCCCGATTGGGCGTCGTCCTCGAGCACGAAGACCACCGTCTCCTTCCAGAACGGTGAGCGCGACAGAGCATCGACGATTCGGCCAAGCGCGAGGTCGTTGTCGGCCATGAATGCGCGTGGAGTGTGGAAACCGGCCCGCGCGGCCGCATTGTGATCGTTGGGGAGATGCAGGATCTCGAGGGCGGGCATCGCGCCGACCCGCACGAACCCATCGAGCTCGGCGATCCACGCATCAGCGCGCGTTTGATCGGGGATCTTGAGGTCGAAGGCTGGATAGGTTGGACTAACGTCGGGGCCCAGCCGGCGCTGGGTCGTCGGCCAGCCTTCTGATACGACCATCTCACCGTAGTCCCGGAAGGTGACTCCGTGCTTCGCTGCCAGATCCCAGAGAAATCCATCGATCGGCTCGTCGCTCTCCTCACTGTCGACGGTCTCCCGTTTGCCCGCGTATGCCGACGGAACCAGCTTCTCGCCGTAGACGGTGACGTCGGCCGCCGTCGCCCATAGGTGGCCTTGCGAGCTCACTTCACCGCTCGTGAAGAAGCGATCGTATAGTCCGAAGCGCTCGGCCAGCGCATGATGGTTGGGTGTCACACGGCGGCCAAAAAACACGAGGCTCGTGTCTCCGTCACCCGATGGGATGTCGCCGAAGAGCTGATCGTATGTACGATTTTCCTTGATGATGTAAACGACGTGCTTGAACGGCGGATAATGGCGCGGGAGCGCGCGCGTATCCCACGCACCGGCCGTGGCAACCCGCCGCGAGCCGTCAGCCAACGCCGAAGCATCGGGCCGGTTCGACGTGATGCGGAGCGTCCCGGACAGCTGGCCCAACGCGTACCCAAGCGGATGCGTGATGGGCTGGCCCGGAATCGGGCCGTCCGGATTGGGGCCGCTGCCGTGGCCCTTCCCGTTCAGGATCAGCAGGTCGCTCCCGTCATCGATCACGTCGGTTGGATACCAGTCCGTCGGCAGACGCCCCAGCAGTGGGTCGGCCGGAGCGGACGACCCGTGCCCGGCGCGTTCGGCGGAGACATCAAAGACGGCGACGGCGTTGTTGCCGGCTTCGGCGACGAACAGCTTCGATTCGTCCCGCGACAGCGCGAGAGCGTTCGGCGCCACGCCTTCCGACGGCGCGCCCGGGGCGGCGTCGCTCAAATAGCGTACCGTGTGGGTCCGAGTGTCGACGACCGCGATCTGGTCCGTCTCACTCAGGGCAACGAAGAGTCGGGAGCCGGACGCGTTCGAGAGCAGAGCCGATGGGCGCGGACCGACGCGCAAGCGGCCGGCGTACCGCAGCCGGCCGTCGTCCATCTCATGGAACATTGATACAGTCGTCGATCCCCACGCCGACACGTAAACCATGCCATCTGGCGCGACAGCCACAGCGTATGGATAGTGGTCGGTGGCAAAACGCTGCACCACTCGCGACGAGGCGGGGTCCACGACGGCCAGGCTGTCAGCCACGTTCTCGGCGACATAGAGCAGGGCACCATGGGTAGAGAACGCGATCCCGGCGGGATAGCGGGACCCGGTTTTGTCGGCCTTCTGGGCCCCCAACACGATCTTGCGTTGAAGGACCGCCGTCGTATCGTTCCACGAATAGCAATAAATGGCGTCCTCATTGCCGCCCGAGACGTAGAGCTCGCGACCATTCGGCGAGAAAGCGAGGCCGTAGAACGCCGCAGGCTGCTCGAGGGTTTGCGTCACGTGCCCCGATGCCAAATCGACGATTTGCAGCCCTTGCTGGCGCCACCCGCTCAGCGCGACGACGAGCTTGTCGCGCTGCGGGGCCAACGCCATGGCGAGCGGCATGCTCCCGAGCTCCACGGCCCGGCCGACTGGATCCAGGCGTGCGCCCGTCGACAGCGGGCTCGTATACGAATGAATGGCGGGCTGCTGCGCGCGCGCGCGGGTGCCGACCAGCACCCCCGCGACAGCCAGGCACACCAAGGAGCCGATATCGCGTACCCGCGACGCCATGCGTGTTACGACGTACATCGGCTTCCGATCTGCGGTGTCCAATCTGTCGTCTCCACTGCGACCGATACTGATCGATCGCTTGCGTGTGTCCGGTACCCCGATCTGCCCGAAGGGTATCGGATGCTCCATCCAAGTTATACGGAATCGACTGTGATTGAATCGACCGTGCGCCCCGAGGGGAGTGAACGTGCACAAGCGTTAGCGGCCGGCAAATTCTGCCGCGGGGCCGCTCACACGACGGGTCGTGGTCGATCGACCAGCAGCGGTACAACGCGCAGTTCGGCGGCCAACTGTGCTACGAGATCCGCGGTGGCAAGATGGTGGGGTTGCTCAAGGACGTCGCCTACCAGATCCGCACGCCCGAGTTCTGGAGCTCCATGAAAATGATCGGCGGCAAGCGCTCCTATCAGCTGGGCGGCTCGTTCGTTGATGGCAAAGGGCAGCCGGAACAAGTCAACGCCGTGAGCCACGGTACCGTGCCCGTGCTGTTCTCGCAGGTCAATGTGATCAATACTGGGAGGAAGGCGTGAGCCCGGCTTCGCACCCAAACATTGGCCGGCGCCAGGCCATCCTCGCGACACTCGCGGCCCACAGACGTCGCGAGCCTGATGACGAGGGATTTGTTGTCTTGGCACAGGCCGAGATGCAGGATATCGCGGCACGCCGACACGCCGGTCGCCGCAGGTGTCTCGCGCTCCGAGGAGCTGGCGAGGCTGGCGCCCGATGATCCGGAAAGCATGCCGCCCCTCGGTGCGCAGATGTACCAGCCCGTTTCCGCGTTCTTCGACTCCACGGCTTCCGTGACTCCCGGTCAACTCACCAATGCGGCGATGACTGCGCTCGGTCCTGCGCGATCGTCCACTGGTGGCTCGGCGGCCGTGGTCGCCGGCTACATCGTGCTGACGAACCAGAGTCAACTCTCCGTCAACAAGGCGGGGATGGCTGCGTACCACCGCTCGACCGACGCCAACTACTCGCTCACCGCCAGGACCCCCGACGGACACGGCTCCGGGTGGGCGGCCGCCGACGAGCACGACTGGAGCAAAATCGATCCTCAGCAGGTGTCGGCGCGCGCGATCGAGAAAGCGCTCCGGTCACGGGACGCCGCCGCCATCGAGCCGGGGCGGTATACGGTGATCCTCGAGCCCCAAGCCGTAGGTGATCTGGTCCAGCTGCTCGACGGCTACCTTGGCGCGCGGGAGGCTGATGAGGGGCGAAGTCCGTTCACGAGGTCACGCGGGGGATCGAAGATCGGAGAGAAGGTTGCCGACGCCCGCGTGACGCTGACGTCCGATCCGGCAGACCCGCTGCTTTTATCCGCGCCTTTCGACAGCGAGGGGTTTCCGCTGATTCGCCGCACCTGGATCAAGAACGGCGTGCTGTCGGAGATGTACTACACGCGCTTCTGGGCGAAGAAACAGGGAAAGCAACCGACTGGCCAGATGACGACGCTCAAGCTCGAAGGCGGTTCGACGAGTGTCGAGGACATGATCAAGAGCACTGACCGCGGTATTTTGGTCACGCGCTTATGGTATCTGCGTGAGGTCGATCCGCGAACGGCGCTCTTTACCGGATTGACGCGCGATGGCACGTTCTTGATCGAGCACGGGGCCGTGACGCGGCCCGTCAAGAATTTCCGGTTCAACGAATCGCCGGTTTTCCTGCTCAACAACATCGAGGCGATCGGCCCTGCAGTCCGGCTCGCCGGGACCGAAGAAGGGGGCGATGTCGCCATGCCAACGATCAAGGCACACGACTTCAACTTCACCAGCCTATCAGACGCCGTCTAAGGCGCGTCTCCAGCAACGACGACGAACGCCGTCCAATTGCGCACCAGCGATCAATCGCTCGAACCGTGGGTTGCCACGGCGACGCGATGATCAGTTCCACGTGAAGCCGCGACGCATGCGCCAGTACTCCGTGGAGGACATGGTGAGCGGCTCGAGTAGCGCGTCGAGGGATTCGCCCCAATTGAGCGCGAGCGCGCCGAGGTTGGACTCGAGATGCGAGACCGAGGCCGGGCCGACCAGAACCACATCGGCCCACGGCCGCGCCAGCGCCGCGGCGATGGCGACGGCATCCGCCGTTGTGTGCAGCTCGCTCGCGGTCGCGCGCAGCCGCTGAAGCGGGCCGGCGAGGCGAGGGTCGACGCTGAGCCCGACCAGCCGGCCGTTCGCGAGGACCTCCTTCACGACGACTCCCACCCCCGCCTCGTGTGCCTCGCGTAACGCGGACTCGGCCCCGCGCTCCAGCACGTTCCACGTGGCCTGAACGACATCGAACACAGGCTGTCCATCCCGTTCGACGTCGAGTGCCGCGCGGATGACCGGTGCCTGCCGGTCCCCGCTCACGGTCAGCCCCACGCGTATGCCCGTCGCGCGCAGGGCAGCGAGCATGTCAATCACGGGCGCATCGCGAAGCACGGTACTGTCGGCGGTGACCGAGTGAATCTGGTAGAGCGAGAGGTGCGCGCCCAACTGGTCCCGACTCTCGCGCATTTGTCGCCGGAGCGCCACGAGCGAATGATCCTTCACCTCGTGGGTGTCGGCGTCGGCACGCCAGTCCGCCGTGTAGGTGTAGCCCCATTTCGACGCCACGACGATCGCATCACGGTCCCGACGACCTGGCCCGAGCCATGACGCGACAAACGCTTCGCCACGACCATAGGAACGGGCGACATTGATGTAGCGGACGCCCCGAGCGTACGCCGCGTCGAGCACGGCGTGCGCGCGCGCTTCCATGATCTCGGGCTCGTACCGGCCGTCGAGGTCTCGCCGGTGGTGCAGCGTCATGTAGCCCGGCCGGCCCAGCGCTGCGAGCCCGACACCCAAGCGGGACACGACCAATCCCGTCTTCCCGAGGGGCACGAGCTCCGGAGGCCCCGACAGTGTCTCTGCGGATTGCATACAAGTAGACATTGTATGTATGTTATATGGAGGCTTGCCTGACAACACGTATACATATAATTTGAGCGCATTGGCATGACAAGAGGGAGCAGGGCCACTCCGTGGAAGCCGCGCCTAGCGCACCGCGCGGGACCGGCATACCGCGCGATCGCGGATGCGCTGGAGGCAGACGTCCGCGATGGGCGCCTCACGCCCGGCGATCCACTCCCCACCCAGCGGCAGTTGGCGCAGCTCCTGGGCGTCAACTTCACCACCGTGACCCGCGGGTATGACGAAGCCCGTCGTCGTGGCTTGATCAACGCAACCGTCGGGCGTGGCACGTACGTGGCGACGCCGCCCGGATCAGCCGCGGCCCGCGGATCCACGCCCGATCACGACTTGAGCGTGAACACGCCGCCGGCGACGGGTTGGCTGCCCGGCGCGTTCCGCGACACGCTCACCCGAGTGGCGCTGGATCCCGCCCTCGCCCGTCGGATGCTCAGCTATGACGCGCGGGTCGGTGAAGAGACCGCGCGCACGGTCGGTTCGAGTTGGCTGCGCGGGAGAGGCCTGGACGCACCCGTTGACCGCGTCGTACCGACCGCCGGCGCTCTGCATGCCTTGTCGATGGTCCTCGGCACCCTTGCTCGTCCGGGTGACACGGTGTTGACCGAAGCCCTCGCCTATCCAGGGCTGCAAAATGCGGCGTCCGCCGCAGGGGTCCGCCTCGTCGGGGTCGACCTCGACGCGGAAGGGCTGCGCCCCGATGCGCTGGAGGCGGCATGTCGGCGCCTCCGACCGGCGATGCTGTGTTGCGTCCCCTCACTGCACAACCCGACGGCCGCCGTGATGTCGTTGGCGCGCCGGAAGCAGGTACTCGCTGTCGCGCGACGGCACGACGTGAAGGTCGTCGAAGACGACATTGACGGGCCCCTCCTGCCTGCGCCGGGCCCCGCGCCGCTGGCGACGCTCGCGCCCGATCTCGTGACCTATATCGGCAGCATGTCGAAGAGTGTGGCACCGGGACTGAGAACCGCGTTCCTGCTCGCGCCGACGGCTGACGACGCAGCACGTCTCCAGCAGACGTTGCGAGGGTCGCTGCTCATGCTTTCTCCCCTGTCGATCGCCGTCGCCGCGGCGTGGATCGCGGATGGGACGGCCGAACGTGCGGTCGTCGCGGTGCGCCGGGAAGCGACGGCGCGCGCGGCGCTGGCGCGTTCCATCCTTGGCGAGGAGCGAGTGGCCGCACCCGACGGGTCGCTCCACGCGTGGTTGCGCCTGCCTGCATCCTGGACTGTCGCGGCCTTCGTCGCCCTCGCGCAGCAGCAGCGCATTCGCGTGGCCCCGGCGGATTGGTACGTAATCGCGACGGATCTGGAGGCTGCACCCGTCCCCTCGGCCGTACGACTGGCGCTCGGCGGCGAATCGGACCGCGTACAATTGGAGCAATCGCTGCGCACGCTCGCCGCGATTCTGGACCAGCCTGTGGGTCTTCGCGCATTGAGTCCATGAGCTAGAGGCTGGACGTTAGACGTTGGACGTTGGACGTTAGACAACCAACTTCCTGGCAAGCCAGTTGCAGCTGGGCTAGCCCCTGAAGGTCCTTTCCAGCGTCCAACGTCCAACGTCCAACCTCTAGCTCTCCATGACCCCGCCCATCTTCTATCGAACCGCGACCGTAGACGGTCTCTCCGTCTTTTATCGGGAAACCGGTCCGCTGGATGCGCCGGCGTTGCTGCTGCTGCACGGTCTGCCGTCGTCGTCGAGGATGTTCAATCCGCTGCTTACCCGGCTCGCGGACCAGTACCACATGATCGCGCCGGATTACCCGGGGTTCGGACACAGTGACGCGCCGGATGCCAAGACGTTTTCCTATACGTTCGACCACATCGCGACAATCGTCGACCGCTTCACACAGGTTGTGGAACTGTCGCGGTACACGCTGTACATGCAGGACTACGGCGGGCCTGTCGGGTTGCGGCTGGCAATGGCGCATCCCGAACGCGTGCAATCCCTGATCATCCAGGATGCCGTCGCGCACGACGACGGGCTCGGTCCGAAGTGGAAGACACGTCGCGCATTCTGGGCGGACCGCGCAACCAACGAAAGCGCGCTCCGCCGCAATTTGCTGTCTTTGGAGACGACGCGAGCTCGCCACGTCGGAAGCGATCCGAACGTCGAGCGGTATGATCCGGACCTGTGGACCGACGAGTTCGCATTCCTGAGTCGGCCGGGTCAGGCCGAGATCCAGAGCGACCTGTTTTACGACTATCGTACGAACGTCGAGTCGTACCCCGTCTGGCAGGCGTGGCTGCAGAAAACACAACCACAGCTTCTCGTCCTCTGGGGGAGGTACGAGCAGTCATTTGAAATCACCGAGCCCGAGGCGTATCGGCGTGACGTCCCCGCCGCCGAGGTCCACATTCTCGACGGCGGACACTTCGCGCTTGACACCGCCGCGGATGAAATCGCGGCGATCGTTCGGGACTTCCTGAGACGCTCCACGATGAGTATCGGTCGTGAGACGTCGCAGGCCGGCCTACAGGTGCGCATCGACTCGGCGGCGCCGGCGACAGTGATGCGTGCTCAACCGGGTCGCGCCGACTAGCGGGCTGCACGCTCGGGGCCTGATGGTTGGGGACACCTCAGGCGATTTGACACGGATATACTCTCAAAATCTCCGCGCGGGTCTCGCGTTCCACCCGGGTTCATCGCCAGATTCGGCGACTATGGTCGCCACCATCGCACCCGATATCCGGGACACGGACCCGCGCCGCTGGCGGATCCTTCTGTTGCTCGCGACGGCGGAGCTGCTCGGCATGTCGGTGTGGTTCGCCGCGAGCGCTGTCGCCACGCAACTGGCGGCGCCGTGGGCACTTTCGCGGTCGGAAACCGCGTGGCTCACGACGATCGTGCAGCTCGGGTTCGTCCTCGGGACAGCGACCCTATCAGTGCTCAATCTCGCGGACATTGTGCCGTCACGGTTGCTCTTTTCGACGGCCGCGCTGGCTGGCGCAACCGCCAACACGGCGCTGGTCTTCGCCTCGACGTATCGTGGGGCACTCCTGTGCCGGTTGCTCACCGGCTTCGCGCTGGCCGGCGTCTATCCGCCCGCGATGAAGATGATCGCAACCTGGTTTCGCGCCCGCCGCGGTTTTGCCGTTGGTGGCATTGTGGGGGCACTGACGGTGGGGAAGGCGACTCCTTATCTCGTCCACGCGATTCCGGGTGCCGGGGTCCGGCCGGTCATACTCACGGCGAGCGTGGCGGCTGCCTTGGCGGCGTTGCTGGTGGGTGGCGGCTATCGCGATGGCCCCTATCCATTTCCCGCGCGGCGTTTTTCGTGGGGTCTCGTCGGCACGGTATTCCGGGCGCGCAGGTGGCGGCTCGCGACGGACGGCTACCTCGGCCACATGTTCGAGCTCTATAGCGCGTGGACCTGGCTCCCCGTGTTCGTGACCGAAAGCCTCATCGCGTCTGGCCTGCCACGAGACCCTCGCACGTTGAGCATGGCGTCTGCCGTCGCCTTTGCGGCGATCGCGATCGGTGGTCCCGCGTGCGTGTGGGGTGGGTGGGTGGCAGACCGACGGGGTCGGGAATGGCTGGTCACGATCGCGCTCGCGGCCAGCGGCACGTGCAGCATCCTGATCGGACTCACCTTCGGTCACGCGTTGTGGATCGTCGTCAGTGTCTCCCTGCTGTGGGGTTTTTTCGTCATCGCCGATTCGGCTCAGTTCAGTGTGCTCGTCACCGAAAGCGTTCCTTCCCACGCCGTCGGGACAGCGTTGACCGTTCAAACGTGCCTTGGCTTTCTCTTGACGATGGTGTCCATCCAGTTGATTCCGCCGCTCCAGCAAGTCACAGGCTGGCGGTGGGCGTTTGCCGTATTGTCATTGGGCCCGGTGTTCGGCATCGCGGCCATCCGGCGGCTAGTGGCCGTCACGCGCTCGGCCGCGCAGGGCAGCCAAGCCTACGGGTCCGCGCGCGCGAGCCAGACCGTGTGATTGCCACACTTCGGGTCATTGACCATGTGTGCCTTCACGCGGAAGCCTGTCGACTTGAGCAGTGACCGGTACTCCCTGGACGACAGGCTGGCGTGGTAAAGTGGGTCGCCTCGATATGAGCCGATCGCCTCGCCGCGCCTCGAGCCACTGGTGAACATGAGCGCGGCGCCCGGTGCTGCATGACGCTTGAACACGGCGAACATCTGGCGCTGGTCCCGGTCATTGAGATGGAAGAAGCTGTCCCACGCCAGGATGCCGTCGAATGTCTCTCCCAGCGTCAGAGTCCGCATGTCGGCAACGATCCACCTGCTCGCGGGGAAGCGCGCTTGACCGAGGGAAATCAACGTAGGCGACGTGTCGACGCCGGTGACCGCCAACCCGCGTCCTAAGAGATACCGCGCAATCGGCTCACCTGACCCACTTCCGAGGTCCAGCGTCGTTGCGCCGATCGGCAGCAGCTGGACGAATCGGTCGAGCCACCCCTTCTCTACGCCAAGGTCGGTGCCGCGATCGGTGGCCCACTGGCGTGCGTGCCGTTCGTAGAGGTCTATGATATCGTCTGCTGGCGCGCTCATATACGAGTGAATAAGTACTGGTTTTGCCCAGGTGATCGCGGCGGGACAGTTCGATTACGCGAGCTGACTGAGCGGAATCCCGACCGCCACGACTACCACCGCCCCGATGACGTTGTGCCAAAGAAACGACACCGATGGCGCACCGAACGCCACCGCGGCGACCGCGCCCATCCCCACGAGGAGCCCTGTGAACGCGCCGACGGCCCGTGCCCGCGGTATCATCGCCAGAAGAAAGACTCCCAGGATCGGCCCGTAGAAGAACGACCCGAAGCGGTTCACGACTTCGATTAACGAGCCGAGTGTCACGGCGCGCGTCGCGATCACACAGGCGAACGCCCCCCAGAACACGGTTGCCGCTTTCGAGACCGCGAGATAATGAGAGTCGCTCCCGTCGGGACGAATCCACCGCCGGTAGAAGTCGATCACGGACGTCGTCGCGAGCGAGTTCAGCTCAGCCGCGGTCGCGGACATCGCCGCCGCCATCACCGCGGCGATGAAGAGGCCGGCGAGCCCGATGGGCAGCTCGGTGACGACGAAGTGAGGAATGATGTAGTTGACGTCACGCACGGCTGATCCCGGCCGCTGTCCCACCAGCCCCAGCGCCTCCCCACGGACCGCGGCGACTACCGAATCGCCCGCCAGGAAGGCTCGCGCGGCGCCGGCGCTCGTCACCGGATCCCGTGCGCTCGCCATCTGCTTCGCGGCGAGCTGGCGCGCGGCGAACGCCTCGTGGTAGTGTGTCTGGAGCCGCGCAAATGAGGCGGTATCCACGGCTTGCGCGCGGCGCGCGTCGGTCGGGTTGAAAAAGAGGGGCGGCTCCCGGAACAGATAGAACACGAAAACGAGCACCCCGACCAGCAATACCAGCGCCTGCAGGGGGATCTTCCAGTACGCGCTGATCAGCAGGGATGTGCGCGCCTCATCGACGGATTTTGCCGCGAGGTAGCGCTGCACCTGGCTCTGATCGGTGCCGAAGTACGAGAGCATGAGGAAGGTGCCGCCGATCATCCCCGACCAGAACGTGTAGGTCTTCGTCAGGTCGAAGGAAAAGTCGAACGCCTGGAGCCGTCCGGCGACTCCCGCGACCCGCAGTGCGTCGTTGGGCGAGACCGGGATGCGCACCAGCAACACGACGATGAACGCGACCAGCGAGAAAGATACGAGCGCCATCTGCTTCACATCGGCCCACGCGACCGCCTGGACGCCGCCGAACATCGTATACAGGACCGTCGGCACTCCCAGCACCGCCACGGACCAGGAAATCGGCCACCCGAACACCGCGGAAAAGACGACCGCGGGCGCGGCGAGGAGAGTGCTGACCGAGAGTCCGCGAGACAGCAGAAAGAGGAAGGCCGTCAACGACCGTGTTTTCGCATCGAAACGACGCTCGAGGAATTCGTACGCGGTGTAGACCTTCGCACCGTGGAGAAAGGGGACCAGCGTCACGCCGAGGATCACCATCGCCAGCGGCAGGCCGAAGTAGAACTGCACGAACCGCATTCCGTCGATCGCCCCCTGGCCGGTCGTGCCGATCAGGGTGACAGCCGAGAGCTGCGTGGCCATGACCGAGAGTCCAACTGCCCACCACGGCAGGCTGCGATTTGCCAGCAGATAGCCCTGGAGTCCCTTTGTGCCCCTCGCTCGGCGCAGTCCATCGACCGCCACGTACGTCAGATAGACGACGATGATGATCCAGTTGATTGGATGCATTGTCGTGAATCAGCGTGCGTAGTGCGTCTGGAGCAGCCAGAGAAGCAGCAAGCTCACGATCTCCACACCGAGCACGCTGACGAGTGTACGGCGAAACCGATTGCTCATTCTGGGGTGGTCATCAGGTAGGGCAGGGCGAGCTGGGCGCTGGGCTGGACAACAGTCTACACCAGCGGAGGGCACGACAAGGGCGGGCTTGGGCCCCGTGGCGTCAAAACGCCCGAATCGTGGGTGCGTGGCACGCCCTCGACCGGGGGCTTGCGGCCGAGGAAGATTTGGTGTCAGATACGAACGACCGCCATCTCCGACAACAGAGGGGCTATGCGCTCGAACGTTCGTGGTGCCCGCCAGGGCCTGTTTGCTCTCGTACTCGCGTCCGCGACCGCCATTGCGTCGGCGTGCACGGGTATGCCCGGCTCCGGAGGTGGAGGGCGCCGCGTGCAGGTGACGGCCGATACATCGGTCGCAAAGGGCCCGCTCACAGGGCGCCTCTTCGTGTTCTTCTCGTCTGACACCACTCGCGAGCCGCGGCTCGAGGCCGGGTCGTATACCGGAAGCGTTCCGTTCTTTGGCTCAGATGTGGAGCAGTGGCGACCCGACACGGCGGCGACCGTTGACGCCCATACGCTCGGTTTTCCCTACTCGTCGATCGGGGCGCTGCCACCGGGTGACTATTACGCGCAAGCGATGCTCGAGCCGTATACGCAATTCACGCGATCGGACGGACACGTGATCTGGGCGCACAACGATCAGTGGGAGGGTCAGCGCTTCAATCTGTCGCCAGGAAATCTGTTGAGCGAGGTCCAGCGGGTGCACTGGGATCCGCAGGCGAGTGCGCCGCTCACGCTGAAACTGACGAAGGTGATTCCGCCCGTGACGGTGCCTGCTGATACGCGGTGGGTGAAGCGCATCAAGATCAAGAGCGAGCTGCTGTCCAAGTTCTGGGGGCAGCCGATGTACATCGGTGCGATCGTCCTCGTACCCAAAGGCTTCGACCAGGAGCCGACGCGGCACTATCCGGCCGTGTACGTGCAGGGGCATTTCGGAGAGAACGCGCCGTTCGGCTTCACCGAGCAACCGGGGAGCGAGACGCCGGAACAGCACGCGGCGCGCCTGCTCCGCACGGCGCGTGAGCCCGGATGGGAGTTCGCGCACGACTGGATGAGCGGCAACGTCCCGCCGATGGTCGCGATCACGTGGCAGCATCCGACGCCGTACTACGACGACTCGTACGCGGTCAACTCAGCCAACAACGGACCCTACCAGGATGCCCTGCTCACGGAGCTCGTACCGGAGCTGGAGAAGCGCTTTCGCCTCATTCCCAACGCGAACGCTCGGTTCCTGACCGGTGGGTCGACCGGTGGCTGGGAGTGCGCTGCCCTCCAGATTCAGCGGCCCGACTTCTTCGGCGGGGCGTGGTGCATGTATCCCGATCCCGTCGACTTCCATCGCAACCAGATGGTCGACATGTACGGTGATTCGAATGCGTTTGTCCCCAACAACGCGCGGCCGCCCGTGCCAGAGCGATTCATGTCGCGAACGTCCGAGGGGCAGCCACTTCTCACACAGCGGCTCATGAGCCAACTCGAGGCCGTGCTTGGCAGCAAGGCCCGTAGCGGCCAGCAGTTCGATGCGTGGGATGCGGCGTACGGGCCAACCGACAGTGCAGGCTATCCCCAGCGAGCCTGGGACCGCGCGACTGGCATCATCAACCAGGGCGCGGTCGCGTGGTGGCGCGACAAGGGGTACGATCTCACCAACGACCTCGTTCAGAATTGGGCCAAGATCGGGCCCGAGCTCACCGGCAAGATGCACGTGTATGTCGGCGACATGGACAACTACTACCTGAATCTCGCGGTGTACCGGATGGAGGACGCGGCTGCGAAGCTGGCCAATCCTCGAGCGAACTTCACGTTCGAGTACGGTCGCCCGATGAAGCCACACGGGTGGCAGCCGATGACCGATGCGGAGCTCGTGCGCATGATGGCGAAGTTCCGGGCCGCACACGCCGGTGGAGCGACGGTGGCGGTGCGCGACTAGGAGAACACCGTGCGCGGGCGAAACGCCAGAAACGCGCTCGCGCACAGCCCTGAAGCGAGAGAGCCGGCCAGTACTCCCATCTTGGACAGATTGAGCAAGGCTTGATCGTTGAACGCCAGTGTCGCGATGAAGAGCGACATCGTGAAGCCGATGCCGCAGAGCCAAGCGGCTCCAAGCAGAGCGCCCGGCGTCAGGTCGGCCGGCGCGGTCGCGACCCCGAACGTTCGGGACATCTGGGCGAAGAACCAAATGCCAACGGGCTTACCGATGAACAGCCCGGCGGCGACTCCGATCGCCGCCGGATTCCGGGCGGCAGCCGACAGTTTTCCCGCTAGCGGGATCCCCAGGTTTGCGAACGCAAAGAGTGGGAGGACCGCGAAGCTGACCCACGGGTGAAGCAGGCGCTCAATGCGTTGCAGCGGCGACTCGACCATATCCAGCTGCGCGTCCATCGTCGTCGCGACGAGTAGCACGCCGCTGGCCGCCTCGACCCTCGCGAACGCCAAGAACGGACTCAGCAACACGCCGATCGGACGTATTGCCGACTGAGAAGCGCCGGGATCGTCAGCCGCGTGTGTCACGCGTATCGCAGGTGATCTCGCATCCTGAGCCTGAGCGGCACTGCAAGAACGGCAACAGAACCCGCTTTGTAGAGGGCCGGCGACACTGACTCTTTGGTTGACACCCGCCGTGCGCGCGCCGCGTGCGGCAGGCGCGAGCGGTGGCGCGTCGCCAGCATCGCGTGCCCGGCGAGGTCATCTCCACGAGCACGCGGCATGCACAGTCGAGACTGTCTCCTCGTTCGACGACATACGGTCTCTCTGCCATCTGTCCGTGACCGACCTCATTCAGACCGACATCCCCCACCGTCTCGATCGGCTCCCCTGGAGTCGGTTCCACACGCTGGTGATCGCTGCCCTCGGGATCACGTGGATTCTGGATGGCCTCGAGGTCACACTCGCCGGTTCCGTCGCGAGCGCGTTGCAGGATAGCCCAGCGCTCCACATGACCGCGCCGCAGGTGGGTGCATCGGCGAGCGCATATCTCATCGGCAACATCGCGGGTGCGCTCGTATTCGGATGGCTGACCGATCGATGGGGCCGCAAGCGCCTCTTTACCATCACGTTGAGCCTGTACCTCTTGGCCACCGCCGCGACGGCGCTGTCCTGGAGCTTTGCGAGCTATGCCGCATTCCGGTGCCTGACCGGGGCTGGCATTGGCGGCGAAGCGACCGCGATCAACTCGGCCATTCAAGAGCTCATGCCTGCGCGCTATCGCGGCCACACTGATCTTGCCATCAACGGAAGCTTCTGGGTCGGCGCGGCGCTCGGCGCGGTGGTCACCATCATTCTGCTCGTGCCCGGCCGCCTGCCGCCGGATATCGGTTGGCGCGCCGCGTTCGGTACGGGAGCCGTCCTCGGGTTGGGGGTCATCGGCCTGCGACGATACATCCCGGAGAGTCCTCGATGGCTCATGGTGCACAACCGCGTCGAGGAAGCGGAGCGAATCGTCGGTCTGATCGAGCTGCGGGTACGGGCAGGGACCGGCAAGACGCTAGCGACCGTGACCGAGCGAATTCGACTCCGCCGGCGGGAACGGACGTCCCTGGCCGACCTCGCGCGCACATTGCTCCAGCACTATCGCCGGCGCACCGTGCTCGGCGTCGTGCTGGTCGCCGCCCAAGCCTTCTTCTACAACGCCATTTTCTTCACGTACGCGTTGGTCCTGCGGAAGTTCTACGGAGTGCCATCCGAACATGTGGGCTGGTATCTGCTGCCGTTCGCGGCCGGGAACTTTGCCGGCCCCCTCGTGCTCGGCCGGTTCTTCGACACGATCGGTCGTCGTCCGATGATCGTCGCAACGTACTTCGCGTCGGGTACGCTGCTGACGATCGCGGCGTTTCTGTTCGCCCATGGGGTGCTGGACGCCGTCACGCAGACCGTCGCGTGGTCCGCGATCTTCTTCTTTGCGTCGGCAGCCGCCAGCGCCGCGTATCTCACCATCAGCGAGTCCTTCCCGCTCGAGATCCGCGCGTTAGCTATCGCTCTGTTCTACTCGACCGGCACCTTGTTGGGCGGAGTCGCGGCGCCCTGGCTGTTCGGACACCTGATCGCCAGCGGTGAACGCGTCAACGTGCTGTGGGGCTATCTCCTCGGGGCCGCCTTGATGATCCTCGCTGCGCTCGTCGAAGCGCGCATTGGCATCGCCGCGGAACGTCGTCCGCTCGAAAGTGTCGCTGCGCCCCTCTCGGCTGCGGAGTGACCTAGGGCCAGATGGAAGAGCGTCTACCCCCCTACTGATCGCGCTGGTCCGTCGCGAACGCGCTTTCCGCTCGGATGTCGGCGCGCGCCGCGGCGAGAAAGTTCGCAAAAAACGCATTCAGCTCGGCGGTCGCCGAGTCCGAGAATGCGGTGTTCAAGTGCGCGCTGACGCGGTTGAGCCAGCGCAGGATGGGACTCTCCTCGACATCGAACTCGTAGCGTTGCTGGAACTCGGTTTGGCGGCCGACGGTATCCGCGACGAGCAATTCGTATCGAGCGCCCGAGTCGGCGAACGGACGGGCGAGCGGGGCGGTGACGAGGCGATCGAGCGCTAACGGAAAGTCCCACGTCGGCTCCCGTGTGAACACCAAGCGCGCGCCGTAGACGTGCGCACGGTCGAACAGTGTGATGTGACTGACGAGGTCCCGCACCCCGAATGAGAACATCGACATTTTCGTCGAATAGTCGGTATGCAGGGTTAACGAATCCGGCAGGGGCCGCAACGGGCCGCCGAGCGGGGCGACGTGCCCGGTGGGGGTCGTGGCAATTTCGAGTGCGAAACGGCCGCCTCCGAAATCCAGTCGCAACCACTCTGCCCCGAGGTCGTCGGTGGCGACGGCGTGGATCCGAGTCGGCTCGGCTGTTGTCCGCAACGCCGCCGCGTAGTGCGGATACGTGGACGCCAGGCGGGCAATGTTCACACCGACAATGAGCCGAATGCGCGTTCTGAGTGAGTCTCGCCGCGTCACGAGGCTGTCGAGGGAAAGCAGACGGCTGAGCGCCGCGGCTGTGCGTGGATATCGGGCTGTTTCCGCCGCCCGAAATACGCTGTTCGTCATTTGAGCGGCTTGGCCCAATATGGCCCGAATCGCGCGGTCGAGATCCTCGACCGTGAGCGAACCAAGCGCCTGCTCGACGAACATCGTCCAGCGAAACTGCTGGCGACCGAATCGCTGCAAGCGGACGATTCTGCGCGACGCGCCGAGGTCGGCAGGCGCGGCCGAGTCGGGCACGACGTCGTAGTGGCCGTCGCGGAATGTTGCGCCAATGGTCAAGGTCCGCGTGTCGGGCGCGGAGGCGGTCCACTTCGAGGTGTCGCCGTAGATGTAGGAGGGGACCAGCAACGTCTGGTCGACCGTTGCGAATGCTGCAGCCACCTTCGGGCTGAGCTGAATATTGGTGCTGCTGAGCTGAAAGCTCGCGAGTGCATCGTCCACCTTCTGACGCGCACCGGCCGGGGTCGGCCCCGCGCATCCGGCGATGCTCGCGACTACTACCATCGCGGCCGCGAGCGCGCACGCACGCCGCTCGACACGTGTGATTGCCGGGAGTATCACCTGACGCCCGGAGATTCCGTACCTCCGCTCGGACGGGGTCAGCTTTGCTGTGCGTCGGCGACAGTGCCGTCCCGGCGAGATCGAAGGTCCGAGCAACGAGGGCATCGCGGTCGTGGTATCGCGTTTTGCGGGCCAGACACCCGTCGGCGTCCGCGCGACACTCACCCCGGATCAGCTCCTCCAAGGTTCAGGTCGCGGCATCGGTCACCGTGGCGCCTTCTCGATTCGCTCCAGGACACGGCGGGCACCCATTCGGTCGGCCAACTCCGCAAACGCGCTCGTCGGTCCGAGCCAGCGGAGCTCTTCCACATCGCGAAACAGGGGAGCGTCGGTCCGCAGCGTCGCGAGGGTCTTGAACAGAAGCGCCAGCTCACGCTGCTCACCTAGGACACCAGACGGAAACTGTTCGATGGTCCCGTGCTGATTCAGGAGTCTCGCCGCGGTGACTCTGCCGATGCCCTGGATTCCGGGATACCCATCCTGGGCATCGCCGACCAGCGCAAGAAAGTCCGGAATGAGCTCGGGACCGACACCGAACTTCGCGCGTACACCATCCGCGTTGCGTATGGCACCGCTTCGGCGGTCGACCTGCACGACTCGGTCGCCACGCACACACTGGGCGAGATCTTTGTCGTTGGCCCATATGCAAATCTTGTCGACGCGATCACTCTCGGACGCCAGGTGAGCTGCCGACGCCAGTGCATCGTCGGCCTCCAGCTCCACCATAGGCCAGACCGCCACACCCGCAGCGATGAGTGCGTCTTCGAGCGGCTGGAATTGCGCGGCGAGCGCGGGCTCAATGCCATCCCCGGTCTTGTAGCCGGCCCACAGATCGTTGCGAAATGATTCGATGATATGGTCGGTCGCGACGCCAAGGTGGGTCGCTCCCTGCTCGATCATCTGCGCGATGGTACCCAGCACGCCGATGACGGCGCCGAACGGAGGATCTCCCTCGTTGGCGCGTCGAAGCCCATAGAAGTGACGGAACAACTCGTACGTGCCATCGACTACATGAACGAGCATGTCACCCCGTGCTGGGAGCCGGGGCACCCGGCTCCGCGGATCGGCTCACCGAACCCGCGCTACTCTGGCGGCCGCGTTACAGGCGATCGACGACGCGCGCTTTGATCGCCTCATATTCGGCGTCGGTGATGAGGCCACCTGACAGCATCTCCTTGGCCTGCTGGAGACGCGCTACGGGATCGGCTGCGTCGGCCGGTGCGCCGGCCGACGCGGGCGCCTGGGCCCCGAACTGCAGTCCGCCCGACTTGGCACGCAACTCGTCCAGGTCGCGTATGCGCCGTTTTTCACGCCACGCCTGGGACTGGGCCTGGCAGACCCGGTAGACATTCTCGGCCTGGTCCTTCCGAAGCCCGGTCGTAATGAACGTGCCACCCTGCTGATCCGCCGACGCGAGGTCCTGGCGTCGCAGCACCTTGACCACCAGGTCCGCGCCGAGCATGCCGACATGCACGTGGACTTCCTCAATGTCCTGCCACCGTACATCCGTAGGAGTGAAACCGCCGAATAGTCCGCGCGCGATGACGATGAAGCGACCGGTCGTCGCAGCAACGAGCGCTCGGCGCCGCGTGAGCGCAAACGCGCGGCGCTGAACGGCGACCGCCTGGAGCGTCTCCCCCGGAACGAGGATGGTTTTCAAATGGTCGATCGCCGCCGCGATCCGCGGGCTCTCCACCGGCATGCCCGCTGGTGGCGCGCTGTCCGACGGCCTGGCCTGGGATGCTTGATCGTTTGCCATGGCGATTGCCTCGCAGAATGGGCAGATGCCCACATGGAAGTTAGCGACTCTGGTACGCCGTCCCGCTGTTCATTCTCGCGAGTACGACTCTTCGCCAGAGGGGTCGCGGGCCTTGAGTGTCTTGACCTGGCCGTCTTGCATCACGAACTCCCAGATCGCATCAGCGAAGTGCTCGCTCCGGAATTGAAGGCCCTTGATCGGAATCAGCTTCTCCGGCGGTCCCCCGGGGAACTGGAGCGCGATGCCGGCTCCTGGTGCGTACACGACCTGAAACTTGGCTTTGTCCGGTGTCACGTACACGCCCGCCAGTTTGGCCAGAACCGCCGGATCCACGACTTCGGGTTTGCGCGTGAAGACTGTCGCGGCCTCGTCCAGAGAGATGGACGCGGCATTGACGTCGCCCTCCGGCCCCGTCTGGAAATTGACGGAGAATCGCCCGTACTCCTCGTCGTCCGGCGTGTCGAACCGGTCGTAGTGGAAGTGTGTCAGGGGAAACTGAAACTCGTGAAAGCCGAATTGCAGCGAGTCGTTCTTCAGGCCGATCTTGATGATACCGTAGCCGGGGTTCTCGTACTCGCCAACGTAATCGGCAAGCGCATGAGACGGGTGGGTGTTGGGGACGCGATCGCCGCCCGCCTTCGTCCGCGCCTCGGTTCCCGCTTTCTTGTTCGCGAGGCGCATTTGCAGCATGCGCTGGCTCCACGGGGTCTGGTCGAGGCCGAGCAGCCGCTCGTAGACGTTATAGCTGACCGCGTTGTAGAGGGGTGATGCGTGGTCGCCGATCACGCAGACGATCACCCCAATCCGGTCGTTCGGCATGAAGGACACTTGCGAGTGAAATCCGGGGAGGTCGCCGCCGTGAAACGTGATCAGGTGGCCACGATACGCCGCCGTCTCGCGGCCCATCCCGTATGCAGCGTTCAACTCCTCCCAGAAGCCAAAGGCCTGCCCCATCGAGTTCGGCAATCCAATTGCCGGCTGGAGCGTAGCCTGGAGGACGCTCGCCGGTATTACCTGCTTTCCATTGTATTTCCCCTCATTCATCAGCGCGATCAGCCAATGCGAGAGATCATTGACGTTCGAGATGATGCCACCCGCTGGCGCGATGCCTTGCGTGTCCTCGTAATAGGGAATCTTGTAAAGCTCGAAGGAGTCGCGCTTTTCGCGGTATGGCACCCCGTGGTCGGGGTTGCGCGTCATGTCGGCGATCGTGTAGACCGTCGAGGTCATGTCCAGCGGCGTGAGGATGCGCGCTCGGACGAATTCCTCCCAGCTCTTGCCCGACTTGAGCTCGATGATGTGGCCGACGCCCGCGAACATCAGATTGTTGTAGAGGAACGCCTCCCGCATGGGCTGTTGCGGCTCCAGATACCGCAACTTGTCGAATAGCTCCTCACGTGAAAACGATGACTTGAACCAGATCAGGTCGTGCCGGGTGACACCCGTGCGATGCGACAGCATGTCGCGCAACGACACGTTGTCGTTGAGGAGGTCGTTGTAGAACTGGATGGTGGGAACCGACTGGCGCACCGGGCTGTCCCATGTCAGCTGTCCATCGGTGACGAGCATCCCCGCTGAAACGGCGGTGAAGAGCTTGGTGTTCGACGCGATCTGAAACAGCGTGGTCGGGGTAAAGGGGAGCTTCTGGTCGTAGTCGCGATAGCCGTAGCCCTTTGCGAATACCAGCTTGTCATTCACGACTATGCCCACGCCCATCCCCGGCGTATTCCAGTCCTTGATGGTCTGCTGCATGTAGGCGTCGAAGCCCTGGAGCTTCTTCGCGATATCAGGCGTCTGAGCCCGGACCGGGGCACCAGACACCATAGCGGCGACCAGCGGCGAGAGCACACGGATGGAACGCGCGACTCGGACGCATCGACCTGCGAGGTCGAGAGACATGGGACGGGCCTCCTGAGTGCCTTGAGGGGAAGGGCGATGTTGCGCCGAACGGTCGCGGCAGCACTCCCAGCGCCACCAGTATGTGAGACGGCGAGGGCCGGCGTCCAGAGCGGTTGGGGGCCGCCTGACCCCCGGAGATCGAACCAACGAGAGACGGGTGTTCCTGGGCCTCGGACTCCAATGCGGCCACACTCCTGCGTCTCGTGGGAGGCCGCGAGGCCGAGGCAGTGTTTGTCGGCTATTGTTCCATGCAAGGGCATACGCGCACCGTCGAGGTGAACACCTATGACGACCCGCCCGACTGCTCGAACCGGGACAGGCTACACGGCACCGCGCGACCCGTCGCCTCGGTCGCTGCAGGCTGCACTGGAGCTGCCCGCGAGCGCCCATCGTGCGCCCTGACGTGCTCGCTGAGGCGGCCGAGTTGGCGACGCGCGGTGAGGCGTTCGTGCTCGTCACGGTCGTTCGGCGTGAAATGCCAAGCTCGGTCCACGTGGGTGACTCGGCGGTCGTCACTCGCGATGGCGGGTTTCACGGCTGGGTCGGTGGCGGCTGCACGCATCCCGCGGTTGTTCGCGAAGCGCTTGTGGCGCTGGCTGAGCGCGCCCCTCGACTGATCGCGCTCTCGCCAACGCCCGACGCGGACCATCGGCCCGGCGTCGTGCCGGTGTTGCTGACGTGTCACAGTGGAGGCAGCGTGGACATCTACATCGAGCCGATCCTGCCATCGCCGCGTCTCGTGGTCTACGGTGTTTCGCCGGTGGCCCATGCCCTCGCTTGCTTGGCCAAGGTATCGGCCTATGACGTCACCGTGGTCGATCCCGCGGCCCATCGCGCCAGCTTCCCGGAGGTCGATGCGGTGCGCACCCGGATCGGCGAGGAGTCATCGGGCGGTGATTCCGGAGCGTGGGTCTGCGCCGTGATCGCGACCATGGGGGACGGCGATGAGGAGGCCGCGCGAGCTGCCCTCGCGCTCGACCCGGCCTACCTCGGCGTCGTCGCCAGTCAGAAGCGGTTCGCCCAGCTCCGCGCCACACTCGGTGCGCGGGGAGTCGCTGATGCGGACCTCGTTCGCATGAAGAATCCGGCCGGGCTGGATATCGGGGCCGAGCTGCCCGAAGAGATTGCATTGAGCATACTTGGTGAGATCGTCCAAACTCGCAGGCGCAACCGGCCGGACGCAGGAGAGGCACGTGCGCCCAGTCCGGCCGTTCAGACAATGCGCGCCGGGTCGGCACGCGACCCGGTCTGCGGGATGTCTGTCGCCATCGCCAGCGCCAGCCACCGGTCAGAGCATGCCGGACGCAGCTATTACTTTTGCGGCGCGGAGTGCAGACGGCAGTTCGAGCGCGACCCGGCCAGACACGCGGACACGCTGGCCGCGCGAGAGTCAGCGTGAGCGACAGCATTCGTCGCCTCCAGGAAGAGATGGAGCGCAACGACTACATCGCCGACCCGGCGATCGCGACGGCGGTGCATCTCGCCATCGAGATGCGGAAACCGTTGCTCGTCGAGGGAGATGCCGGCGTCGGCAAGAGCGAGATCGGGAAGGTATTGGCGCGTATGCTCCACGCGGAGCTCATTCGCCTCCAATGCTATCAGGGCCTCGACGTCAACACCGCGCTCTATGAATGGAACTATGAACGCCAGCTTCTGCGGCTCAAGATCGCGGAACGAAACGGTCAGGATCCTGGCGAGCTCGAGAGCGCCATTTTCGGCCGCGACTATCTGCTCGAGCGCCCGCTGCTGCGCGCCATTACTCGCCCCGATAGGGCACCGGTCCTCCTCGTCGACGAGGTGGACCGCGCTGACGATGCGTTCGAGGCGTTCCTCCTCGAGGTGCTCTCGGACTTTCAGGTGACGGTCCCGGAGCTCGGGCCGATCCGCGCGACGCATGTGCCGTATGTCGTGCTGACGTCCAACCACACGCGCGAAATCGGCGATGCGCTGCGGCGTCGCTGCCTCTACTTGTACATCGAACACCCGAGCTTCGATAAGGAAGTGGCCATCATTCGGCGCCGGGTACCCGATGTAAGCCAACGGCTCGCCGACGAGATTGCGCGGTTCACGCAGGCGCTTCGCTCGAGGGATCTCAACAAGATTCCCGGAGTGGCAGAGACCCTGGATTGGTCTCGAGCCCTCGTCCGCTTGCATCGGGATCGCGTCGACGTCGAGACCGTCAACGCGACGCTCGGGTGTCTCCTGAAGGATCGCGACGATGTCCGCGCATTCGACGCGTCGGAGATGGCGGCATTGGTCGCGGCGGCGCGCCACAGCGATGCGACCGGTTAATGAGCTCGCCTGACCTGGTCACCCATTCTCGTCGGTTTCGCTGGCCAGTTGCGAGAAGGCGGCATCACCGTCGCGATGACCGACGAGATCGATGCGGCCGCAGCGCTGGGTCTCATCGACCTCTTCGATGAGCGGGAAGTGCGGTTCGCGATGCGATCGGCCTTGAAGATCCGCCGCCACGACTGGGAGTTGTTCGACCAATTGTTCCACCAGTACTGGCGAGAGGGCGCAGTGCGGGTCCCCCGCGAGAACGTCCCCAGATCCCTCCCCATTCCCCCGACGCGCTTGCCGAGAACGGCGGTGCGTCCGCCCAGCCCCGCGATGCGACCAGCGGCGTCCGCACGAGAGGGAGGTCAGGGCGAGGTGGCTGACGGAGACACCCCCGGGTACAGTGCGGAGGCGCTGCTCCGGCAGAAGCCGTTTGATCAGTGCAGCAGCCAGGATCTGGCCGCCATGGAGCGTTTGCTAGTCCGGCTGAGAGTTCAAATCGCAACGCGACCGAGTCGACGGCTCGTACCGACGCGCCATCGCGAGCTCGTTGACCTGCGCCGGAGCTTTCGTCGTGCCGTGGGCACTCGGGGGGAGCTGGTGGCCTTGGCCCGGCGAACGCGGGCCAAGGACGAGCCCCGGGTGGTGCTGCTGTGCGACACCAGCGGCTCGATGGACCCGCACACCCGGTTCCTGCTTGCGTTCGTGTTGTCGTTCAAGCGCCTTGCGAAACGAACTGAGGTATTTGCTTTCAACACAGCGCTCACTCGGATGACGGAATGGCTGTCTCCGGCCAAGATAGGTCCGACGTTGGACCGACTGGCGGCCGGGGTACCCGATTGGTCCGGCGGTACGCGAATCGGGGAGAGCCTGACGACGTTCGTATCGCGACACCGCGATACCCTGTTGGGCCCGGATGTCGTCGTGGTGATCCTGAGTGATGGTCTCGATTGCGGCGACCCGCACATTCTCTCTCGCGCCATGCGCGCGATCCACGCGCGCGCGCGCCGCGTGATTTGGCTCAACCCCCTGCTCGGCGATTCCCGGTATCAGCCGCTGGCACGAGGGATGGAGGCAGCGCTGCCACACATCGATCACTTTGGATCGGCCCACAACCTGCAGTCTCTCGAACGCTTCCTGCACGCTCTCGTCCCGTGAGCATCTCGTGAAGATCGAGAAGACGTTCACGATCAGGGCTCCCGCGACCGCGGTGTGGACATTCCTCACCGACCCGCATCGAGTCGCGCGTGCATTGCCGGGTGCCGCGATCACGGGACAGATCGATCCGGCGACCTATGCGGGAACGATCACGGTCAAGGTGGGCCCAATCGCGACCAGCTACCGCGGCAAGATGCACTTCGAGCGTCTCGATGCGCCGTCCGGAACTGCGCAGATCGTCGCGTCGGGGCAGGATGTGCGCGGCAAGGGCGGAGCGCAGATGCGGATGACGAGCCACGTGTCGGAGGGGACGCCAGGGCAGACGGAGGTCAGTGTCGAGTCGGACGTCGCGATCACTGGGCTGCTCGCGCAGATGGGGCGCGGCATGATCGAGGACGTCAGCAATCAGAATGTTCGAGCGGTTCAGCGCGGCGATGCAGGCCGAGCTCGAGTCAGCGCCGACTGCCGGCGAGGGCGTCGACCCCGCCCCGGGAGGGACCGCCGAGGGGACGATCAGCGGAGACGAGACACGAACGCCGGTTGACGAGCCAGCCGCTACGGGTGCGGCATCTCCCGACAGGGCGTCGGTTGCGTCGCCTGCGGCCGCGACGACCGCGGGAGCGCCGCCGATCGAGGTGGTGTCGTTCGGCAGCCAATTGGTGGCGCGAGCGCTGGGGCGCACGGCACGACGCCCAAGCGTGTGGGTGGCCGCGATACTGCTGGCGGTCGTGCTCTACTGGGTGTGGATGCGGTAGACAAGTCGTATTACCGGAGGAAGCGCTCATGATTCCCGCTGCTTTCGATTACCACGCACCAACCACTCTGCCCGAAGCCGTTGCGCTCCTCGAACGGTACGGCGAGGGTGCCAAGGTGCTGTCGGGAGGGCAGAGCCTCCTCCCCATGCTCAAGCTCCGGTTGGCCCAGGTCGATCACCTGGTCGACATCGGGCGCATTCCGGGGCTGGAGTACATCAAGGAAGAGGGCGGCTTTCTCCGGATCGGTGGCGGTACTCGCGAGGCCTCGCTCGAGCGATCTGAGCTCATCAGCTCGCGGTATCCCATTTTGCTGGACACCGCGGGGGTCATCGCCGATCCGTTGGTTCGCAATCGGGCGACAGTCGGAGGCAATCTCGCACACGGGGATCCCGCGAACGACCACCCGGCGACAATGCTGGCGCTGGACGCGGTGGTCGTCGTCCGCGGGCCCAAGGGTGAACGCACGATCCCCGTTGGGCAACTCTTCACCGGCATTCTCACGACGTCTCTCGCGCCGACCGAGATCCTGACCGAGATCAGGATTCCGATCCCCCCGCCCGACAGCGGCGGCGCGTATGTGAAGCTCGAACGCAAGGTCGGTGACTTTGCCACCGTCGGCGCGGCCGCGCAGGTCACGCTGGGAAAGAACGGAGCGGTCGAACGCGTAGGGATCGGCCTCACGAACGCGGGGCCGACGCCCATTAAGGCAACCGAAGCTGAGCGATCACTGGTTGGCAAGCAGCCGGACAAGGCGGCGCTCGACGCGGCGGGCGCGCTCGCCGCGCGCGCGGCCGCGCCCACGGCGGACCGACGAGGAGCAGTCGACTACAAGCGGGAGATGGCGCGAGTGCTCACAACGCGAGCGCTCACAATGGCGGTCGAACGGGCGAGAGGGCACTAACCATGGCCAAACACCACCTGCGTCTGACAATCAACGGAACGCCTCACGAGGCGGACGTCGACTCTCGTCTGCTTCTGGTCCACCTGCTGCGCGACACATTGCGGCTGACGGGCACCCACATTGGCTGCGATACCACGCACTGCGGCGCGTGCACCGTGTTGCTCGATGGAGAGCCGGTCAAATCCTGCACCGTGCTCGCCGTCCAGGCCGACGGGCGAGAGCTCATGACCGTGGAAGGGCTGGAGCAGAACGGAGCGCTCAACCCAATCCAGGAGGGTTTCCACGAGGAGCACGGCCTGCAATGCGGCTACTGCACCCCGGGGATGATGATGGCGGGATATGCGCTCCTGAAACGCACCCGCGACCCGAGTGAGGGGGAGATTCGGCACGCCATCTCCGGCAATCTGTGCCGGTGCACCGGATACGTGAACATCGTCAAGTCCATCCAGTACGCCGCCGCGAAGCAGCGGTAGGGAGTTTCCATATGGCGCCGCGCACGACGCCCGCCGTCGGGGGCATGGGACACGCGATCAAGCGCAAGGAGGACGCGCGCTTCATTCGTGGCAGGGGCTTGTACGTCGACGATGTGCAACTCCCCGGCATGGTGTATCTGGACATCGTCCGCAGTCCGTACGCCCACGCGAAGATCACCGCGATCAATACGGAGCGAGCACTCAAGGTCCCCGGTGTGCTCGCCGTCATCACTGGTGAGACTCTCGCCAAGTACAACCTGCACTGGATGCCGACGCTGATGTCGGATACCCAGAATGGTCTTGCCGACCGACAGGGTGATGTACCAGGCGCAGGAGGTGGCGGCCGTGGTCGCGACGGATCGATACGCCGCGGCGGACGGTGTGGACGCCGTCGAAGTCGAGTACGATCCGCTACCGGTTGTTGTCGATCCCTTCCAGGCACTGAAACCGGACGCGCCCGTGTTGCGCACCGACAAGCAAGGGAAGACGGACAACCGTATCTTTCACTGGGAGGTCGGTGACCGGGCCGCCACCGATCGGGCGTTCGCGGAAGCGCCGGTGGTCGTCAAGCAGGACATGTACATCCCGCGCATTCATGTGGCGTCGATCGAGACGTGTGGATGTGTTGCCGACTACGACCGCGTGCGGGGGCAGCTGACGGTGCACATGACGACGCAGGCACCGCACGCCATACGCACGGTATTCGCGCTGGTCGCTGGACACGTCGGCCTGTCGGAGGAGCGGATCCGCATCATTTCGCCCGACATCGGGGGCGGGTTCGGCGGCAAGGTCCCGGTCTACCCCGGCTACGTCATCGCCGTCGCCGCATCGGTCGTCCTGGGGCGTCCGGTCAAGTGGATCGAAGATCGGATGGAGAACCTGCAGGCCGATTCGTTCGCTCGAGACTACCATATCACGGCGGAGCTCGCGGCCAAGAAGGACGGAACGATGACGGCGCTCCGCATCAAGACAGTTGCGGATCACGGCTATGCGGACGCAGCGGCCAATCCATCGAAATTCCCCGCCGGGCTGTTCTCGATCTGTACCGGGTCATACGACTTCTCTCGCGCGTTCGCCGAGGTCGATGGCGTCTACACGAACAAGCCGCCTGGCGGCATCGCCTATCGCTGCTCCTTCCGCGTCACCGAGGCCGTGCACACGATCGAGCGCATGGTCGACGTATTGGCGCACGAGCTCGAGATGGATCCGGCCGAGCTGCGGATGAAGAACTTCATCCGGCCCGAGCAGTTTCCGTACAAGTCGGCCCTCGGGTGGGAATACGACAGCGGCAACTATGCGGGCGCGCTGCGCAAGGCCATGGAGAAAATCGACTACGCGGGCCTGCGCCGCGAGCAAGCAGAGAAACGCAAACGGGGTGAGCTCATGGGCATCGGGATCTCGAGCTTCACCGAAATCGTCGGGGCCGGCCCATCGAAGCACTTCGACATCCTGGGGATCAAGAATGTTCGACTCGTGCGAGATCCGCGTCCATCCGACGGGGAAGGCGATCGCGCGCTTCGGCACGAAGTCCCAGGGGCAAGGGCATGAGACGACATATGCACAGATCGTCGCCGAGGAGCTGGGCATTCCGGCGTCCGACGTGCAGGTAGAGGAGGGGGACACTGACACCGCGCCGTACGGCCTCGGGACGTACGCGAGCCGGTCGACACCGGTGGCGGGCGCAGCCGGCGCAATCGCCTCGCGCAAGATCCGGGACAAGGCCAGAAAGATCGCCGCGCACCTGCTCGAGGTGAGCGAGGAGGATCTGGTCTGGGAGCCCGGGAAGTTCTCGGTCAAGGGCGCGCCGCAGAAGTCCAAGACCATTCAGGAAATCGCCTTTGCCGCGTACACCAATCATCCGCCCGGAATGGAAGCCGGACTCGAAGCCGTCGACTACTACGACCCGCCCAATCTCACGTTCCCCTTCGGCAGCTACATCTGCGTCGTGGACATCGACCGGGGTACCGGACAGGTGAAGATTCGGCGATTCGTCGCGGTGGACGACTGCGGCAACATCATCAACCCCATGATCGTCGATGGCCAGATCCACGGCGGCCTGACCATGGGCATGGCGCCGGCGTTGCTCGAGGAGATCAGCTACGACGAGAACGGCAACGTCCAGGGCGGGAGCTTCATGGACTACCTGGTGCCGACCGCCATGGAAACGCCGAGCTGGGAGACGGACAAGACCATCACACCGTCGCCGCACCATCCACTGGGCGCCAAGGGCGTCGGCGAATCGGCTACGGTTGGCGCCCCGCCGGCGATCGTGAATGCGGTCGTCGATGCACTGTCACACCTTGGTGTGCGACATGTCGAGATCCCAATGACGCCCGAACGTGTGTGGCGCATCCTCAAGGAGAAGGGCGTAGCGGAGTGACAACCTCGGCCGCCAGGCGTAAGATGGTGCCACGATCCGCGGGCGGATGACCGCGGGCGGGCCCAACCCTCGGCGCATGAAAGCGGCTGGCGTCGTGCCCGCCCCGTTCACGTCTTATGCGTACTACAACGCCGACAAGTTCCACTTCTACGGCGAAGACTTGATGCGTCGGTGCATGGCGTTTCGCTCTTTCGCGGACGCTGGCGTTCCCGCGGCGGCGGGCTCGGACTTCCCGCCGGGTCCGTTCGCTCCCCTCATGGGTATGCAAGGCATGGTGACCCGTACGGGCTGGAACGGCGAGACTTGGGGAGCGAACCAGCGCATCACCGTGGACCAGGCTCTCCAGGTGATGACGATCAACGGCGCCCACGCTTCGTTCGAGGAGGAGAGCAAGGGATCGATCACGCCAGGCAAGTTTGCCGACTTCGTGATCCTGGCGGACGATCCGCACACGGTGGACGCGAGCAAGATCAAGGACATCGAGGTCGTGCGGACCGTGACGGGCGGCAACACGGTCTACTCGGCCACCACCTAGAACGTCATACCACGCGGCGCGGCAGCAGCGGGTTGAGGTGCATCGACAGATCGTATACCGAGGTGCCGCACGCCGCGGCGACGTCCTCGGGGCGTGACCCGGGCTGGGCATCGAACATCGTCGCCACATCGCCGATCTTGACGCGCGGCTCGTTCGCTGCTGCTGTGAGGAACGTGCTATCGACCCCGAGCTCCGCGATGCAGTGGCTGGCCGACACGGCCGCGATCAGCGGATACAACTCCCCATTGATGCGGATCTTGGCGCCCTTGGCGGCCACCCGCGGCCACCCATCGGCATGTCCAACCGGGACCGTCGCGACCCAGACCTCGTCGCTCGCCGTATATGCACGGTCGTACCCAGCCGTGTCGCCCTTGCGCAGGCGCTTGACGTACGCGACGCGCGCCTTGAGACTGATCGCCGGGTGCAGCTCCATCACGCCGCTCTGGCGGAACTGGTTCTCGGGATACATGCCGTAAATGGCCATGCCGGGGCGCACCATGTCGAGGAACGCATCGGGCTGCTGAAACAGCCCGAAACTGGAGGCTGCGTGTTTGGCGCCGAGGGCGACGCCGTCGCGCTCGAGACCGCCACAGACGTCCTGGAATCGGCGGAGCTGCTCCGGGTCGAGATCTGCATCCTCGGTAAAGGTCATCATCGTCCCACGAATCTCGATCGACCGGTGGGTCGCGAGCTCGCGGACGAGCGGTGCTGCATCGCGGTACGGCACGCCGACCCGACCGAGACCAGTATCAATGCAGACATGAATCGGGATACGCCGCTGTCGCTTGGCCGCAATCCGATCGAGTGCCGGTCCCATCGGGGTGTACACCATCGGCATCACATCCCGCGCGACGGCATCCGCGAGGTTGGTCTCATCCACGGGGCCCAGCAGCAGAATTGGTTTGCGGATTGCCGCGTCACGAAGAGTCATGGCCTCGTGCAGCTTCACCACGGCAAACCCGGCGATCGAGGGCTCGGGCTCGAGTAGCCGAGCGACGGTGGCGACGCCCGTGCCGTAGCCGTCGTTCTTGATCACGGCCAGGATCGGCCGCGAGGCCACGCGTCGCGAGATCTCGAGCACGTTGTGGTGTAGGTGGTCCGCAGAGACCTCGACCCATGGATCGAACGACGAGTCACGGGACGCCACACTCGTCGTCGGCGCGGACGCCGTGTCCGGTCGAGCAGCCTCGCCCAAGATACCGCGCGCTGCCCGCAGCGCCGCAGGCAGGCCCAGCCCGCCAGCGAGGATAGATCGCCGCGAGAGACTCATCGCTTTCGACGGAGTGCCGGGTCCATCACTCCGATCCGCCGGTGACTGGCGATCTGACATTCATGACACTGCGATACATCGCCTGTTGCGCCTGGGACGGATTGGGCGCCGGGGCGAGCATGTATCCAGGATGTGGATTGTCCGCGAGGGTCACGGGGACTTGGCGCACGAGGTCATGGTGCAGCACCGTGAATGTCACACGCTCCCCCGAACGTCTCGTGCTGAGCGAGCGTTCGATGCTGTCCCGATCGCCTGATTGGTCGTCGAGTGCGACCACAACGTCGCCCCGATCGAGGCCGCCCTGTTCGGCCGGGCTCCCGGGAATGATGTTGCCGATGACTGGCCGGCCGTCGGTGGCCGTCGCCAGCACGATGCCCGACCAGCCGTGTGTCGATGCAACCCGCTTCACGTCGATTCCCGCGTAACCGAAGTCGCGCTCGTAGGGCAACGGGTCCTTGCCGTAGAGGTAGCGGCGGAAAAACTCGCTCATGTCGCTGCCGGTAACCTCGGACGCGACGTGGACCACGTCACTGTCCGCAAACCCCGGCTTCGGAAGCGCGAAGCGCTGATACATGACCCGCATCCAATCGTCGAGAGATTTCTGGTCGTTCGTGCGCTGACGGATTTCGAGATCGAGCAACACGCCCAGGGCTTGACCCCCGTCGTAGTAGGAGTAGTTCGTGTTGAGAATGTTTGTGGCCAGGTTCCCCGGTCCCGCGCTGCCGCCAATGTAGCCGAACCAGGTGTCCCAACTGGTTTCGGCGATGCTGCGCTCCGTTCGTCCCGGCATTGCGTCCAGCGCGCTCATCATGCGACCGACGTACCCCAGGTACTGTTCCGGAGTCCAGTACCCAGAGCGGAGCAACGCGAGACAGGCGTAGTACGACGTCAGGCCCTCCGAGATCCACAATGACGGCGTGTGCACCATCTGCGTGTAGTCGAACGGGCCCAGTGGGCGCGGCCGCAGACGCTTGACATTCCAGGCGTGAAAGAGCTCGTGGACAGCGACGAAGACCTTCGCCTCATAGACGTTGGTCACGTAGTCGTGGGTCGTGGTGGTGCTGTCACCCCAGTCCCGCGAATACGAGATCTTGGTCGAGTTCAAATGCTCCGTGCCGCCACCGAGCCCGTTGCCGGGCGCGATGTGGATGAGGAACCAGTAGTCCGGGAACGGCGCAGCGAGCGGGCCACCGACCGCCGGCGCCAGAATCGGCACCAGGCCCTTCTCGATGATGCGTTGCATGTCGCGAGTGAACTGCGTGTAATCCTGCTTCCCCATCTCGTCGTGCACGATGAAGTGGTACGTCGTGCCGAGAACTGAAATGTCCTTCTCCGTGAATGCAGCAATCTCGATCGGGCAGTCGGCAAACCAGTCGTAGTCGGCTGCCCGAAACATCGTCGCACCCATGCGGTTGAGGCCCGTTGCGATCTTCCAGTCTCCGGGAAGCTGCGACGTATTGATGGTGAGCTCGATGGGCCGCTCCTTCCCATCAACCTGGTACATCCAGACGGCAGGGCCATTGATGGCGACGTGCCGGTCGTCGTATTGGATAGACCCGAGCGAATTCGAATAGACCCTGTAGTGGATGACAGCACCACCCGTAGCGCGTAGGTCCACCTCCCAGGTCTGTGCGTCGGTCTTGCGCCAGGGAAGCGCATGGCCAGCGCTGTCGCTCGCACTGAAGTCCTGCACTTCCGTTGCGAAATTCCGCACGCCATACGCGCCGGGGCCCCAGACGGGGAGCGAGAAGCGCACGGTTTTTCCCACAAGCCCGCTCGAGCGAATGGTGACATCCACCAGGTGGGTATTCCATCGCTCGAACCCGAGCTCGTAACGGAGCGGCTGCGCAGCAACACACACGGCCGGGAACAGGGGGCTCAGGGCGACCGCAGCCCACGCGTACCTGAAGGAGCGCATGACTTTCTCCGGTTGTCGTACCCGCGTCGAACCAGCGTCGGGACCCCCAACCTATCCCGCTAGCGACCCGGTGGCGAGCGCCCGGCCCCGGAGGCGAAGGCCTGGCCGCCCGGCACGGCCGGATCCGCGGCCTATTTCAAACACGGGCCGGTTGACTCCTTCGCAGTTGTGCATCTCGCGACTCACGCCATCGTGGATGAGCGCACGGTCGCACGAACCGCACTGGCCCTTGTCGGCGGTCACGGAGGGAGCGGGTTCGTCACTCCGGCGGACTTGGCGAGACGCCCACTCCGAGCCGACCTGGTGGTGCTGTCCGCGTGTCGCGCTGCAGGTGGCGTGCTCGTGGCCGGAGAAGGTGTGCAAGGCCTCACGGCGCCGATCCTGGCCGCCGGCGCTCGGGCCGTCGTGGCGTCACAGTGGGAGATCGGGGACCGCGCGACCGTACGATTCATGCGTGAGTTCTATCACGCGCTCGCCGCGGGCAGCCCCGCCGACGAGGCACTTCGACTTGCGGGCCTCCACGAGATGCGGAACGGGGGATCGCCGACGCAGTGGGCGGCGTTCACGATTACCGGAGACCCGGCTGTGCGGGAACAGCTGGTCGTCCCGCGCTTCGAATGGCTGTGGCGCGTCCTCGGACGTTGACGACAGCCTCCCGCCCGGGCCCTCGAGCATTACGTTCTGTCGCTCCTCGTCGAGCCCTTCATGGCCGGCACGCCGACGAGTTAGAGCGTGAGGAACATGATGTAGGCGTCGACGAACCCCTTCGTCGGGTGGGCGAACGCGCGTGGCAGCGTGCCGACGATCGCGAAACCGAGCTCCTTGTACAGCCGGATCGCTCGTTCGTTGGTGCTGATGACGAAGTTGTATTGGATACCGTGGAACCCGAGCGCGCGTGCTCGTGCGATCGAGTCCTCGCACATGGTGCGTCCAACGCCGCGGCCGCTCGCCCACGGGCCCACCATGTATCCGCAGTTCGCAATGTGTGAACCGCCAGCCGGACGGACCCTTCGCACGCAGTACGTGCCGAGCACCTCACCGGTGTCCTCGGCGACGTAGACGCTCAATGCCGCGTCGAACCAGTAGGCGAGTGCCTGGTCGCGCGTCATGTCACGCGGCAGGGCGTACGTCTCCCCACTTTGAATGATGGGCGCCATCACACGCCAGAATGGCATCGCGGTCGTCCGCACCAGCGAGCCGAACATGGAGTGGCACGCTCAATCCTCTATCTCACGCAAAAAACGGTGCCGGCTGACGGCTGCACGGGCCTGTGCCGTGATCGGTTGTGGCGAGCTCCCTCACACGGGCACCCCCGCTGTCTCCGGCGTCTCCGGCGCCCACTGGTCATCGCGAGTGCGGTCAACTGCCCACGAGGTCAAATGTCTCCTGATCACGACTGACGCGACGGCCCAGTACGCGAGGAAGGCGGGCAGGAACTGCCGGAAGCGCCAGTCAAAGAAGCGGACCGGCATTGCGGTTGTTCGTCCGGTGATGAAGCGCGGCAGCACGTAATCCGTGATTTCATTGGGCACATACGAGTCGAACACGTTGCTCGACGCACACATGAGTGCGAGGACTAGACTGACACTACCTAGCGCGAGCGCGGCGGTGCGCCAGTGGCGTTGTGGCGAGAGCCAGAGGAAACCAAGCGGCAAGCAGGCGAAGGGGAGCATGGCCACAATGTGCCGCGGGCCCGTCGAATAGCCGCCGTTCCAATAGAAATAGGAGGCGTTGAGGGTAAGGTAGTATGCCACGATCAGTGTCACTGTAAGCGCCAACCCGCGATCTGCCGATCGTCGGTTCATCTGCGCAATCGCGACCGGCACGAGCAGCAGGAGTGGGCACAGGAGCAGGATGCCTCGCTGCACACCGAAGGTGATCTCGTACAACACGTGCAGGCTCGGTAACCCAATGCCAAGCAGCCCTTGCCGCATGCCGGGGAACCCCTGGACGGATTCGTAGCCGAGGTGCCACGGAGCCCCAAACGCGAGCCAGTCGTAGAGGAACAACGGGCTGGCGCACACGAGGGTTGTAATCAGCGCACACGCAACCGGCACGCGCCACCGTTCGGAAAACAGGTGGACCCGGCGCGCCTGATGGACGGCGATGATGAGGGCGACCGGAGCCGCGGTGAATTCGGTCATCACGGCCCAAGTAAGAAACGCCGTGCCGATCGCAATTGTCGCAAGAGCGCGGCGACTCGAAGGATTGCGCTCCAGCGTCTGGAAGCAGGCGAATCCCAGGAACGACAGGGCTCCAGCCGGCGCGTGCCCAATGAACACCGTCGCCCAGCCAAACGTCGGACTAGCGAGCCCATACGCCCCAGCGGCGAAGGCCGCTCCCCATGGGCTGCCCCACAGGTTGAGCGTCACCAAGAAGAGCGCCCCCACCGCGAGCGCCACCAGGAGCGAAGACGTCGAAAGCCCGGCGGCGTACACGAGCCGGTCGTAGCTGAGACCGGACGGGGATGTTTCGGCCGCACTGTCGTGCGCGTATCGTTGCCGATCCGACGACGTCCACAGCAGGGCCGCGGCTGGAACGGCCATGAAGCTCAGCCCCGGCGCTTTGTCCGAGTAGAAGTGCCCGTCGCGGTACGCCCTATCGATCGTGAATTTGGCGTACCGGTCGATGGTCAGCTGATGGTGTCGAGTGATCGACTCCGTGAGAGCGATCCGACTGATGACGTTACCCGTTCGTGGATCCTGGATGAAGCTGGCGTAAGTGAGGAACGCCGTCAGCGCCAGCAGCGCGGCCGCGCGGACCAATGGCCGAGCCAGCGCGGGGTCGGTGCGGGTCGCAACGCCTTGGGCGGGTGCGGCTTGACGTGCTATGTGGCCCATGGATCGTTGCACCAGTGACCCTTCCGCCTCGATGATGGTCACACATGCCAATCCAGCACTGGCCCCCCACGCAGGGCTCCCAAACTTGGACGCTCTCCCTCCCCGGCGGAAGCGCGGCATCGCCGGAGTAGCGGAGAATTGATGCAGTGAGAGACTGGCGCGAGCGGGCGGCCACCACGCGATGTCACCTCAGGTGGCCTGGTCGGCACCACCGTGTATGTTGTACCGGCACCGTTCCGTTCAAGGAGAATCGGGATGCTCAAGACAGTGATCGCCGGCACCGCTCTGATCTTGACGGCGGCAGCGACGGCAACACGCGAGACGCCGGGCACGGTACCCGATGGTTTTACCTTCGCTGCCGGTGGCGATTTGATCGGCCCGTACCACACGCTGCAGGGGGTTGACGATCGCCCGTTTCTCACCGGCGTCGTGCCACTGTTCAAGAGCGCCGATCTCGGGTTCGCGAATCAGGAAGGGTCGATCTTCGATCTCAAGCCCTTCCAGGGGTCGCCAGCAGCAGAGAACGGGGGTGGCATACCGCTCTCGCCACTCGCCGTGGCAGGTGATCTCAAGGGCATGGGTATCACGATCGTCTCCAAGGCCAATAACCACGCCACGGACTGGGGCACTGAAGGACTGGTCGTTACGCAACAGTCACTGACCGCGGCCGGCATCGCCTTCGCTGGGAGCGGGATGAGCGAGGCCGAGGCACGCGCCCCGGGTTATGTCGAGACCTCCAAAGGCAAGGCGGCGCTCGTCTCGACCGCATCCACCTTCACGCGGATGTCCGTTGCCGGCCCGCCCGGGACGCGGCGCGGCGAACCCACGCGTGCGCGCCCCGGGATCAGTGCGCTGCACGTCGAAGAAATCCAGCTCCGCCCCGCCAACCAGATCGCCACACTCAGGCGCATCATGTACGGCGGGAGCGGGGAGACGCACGCGAAGCCCGGCGGTGCGAATCGCGATGAGGTGGAGGTCGGCGGCCAAATCTTCCGCGCCTCCGTGACCGGCAGCGCGACCTGGGAGCTGAACAAGACCGACGAAGCCGCCGTGATCAATTCAGTGCACGAGGCGAGGCAGAACGCGAACTTCGTCCTGTTTGCGATTCACGCCCACGAAACAGGCGGGCCGCTCGTGGATCCGTTTCCGGGTCGCCTGGTCGACCCGACCAATGAAGCCCAGGCGTCTCCGAACGACCCGCACCCGGCCGATTTTGAGCCGGCGTTGTTCCACGCAGTGATCGACGCTGGTGCAGACGCCGTGGTCCGCACCGGTCCGCACCTGTTGAGCGGCATCGAGATCTACAAGGGGAAGCCGATCTTCTACAGTTTGGGCAGCCTGTTCTTCGATTTTCAGGGGCGCCGAACGTACACCGTGCCGAGCGGCCAGACCCTCACGTTCCCCGACGAGTGGTTCCAGACGGTCGTGCCAGTGACGACGTACAAGGGCGGCAAGGTCAGTGAAATCAAGCTCTATCCGATGGAGATCGAATCGAGTGACACGCCGACGGGCGGGGCGCCGCATCCCGCCAGCCCCGACCAGGCGCGCCGCATTCTCGAGCGGCTGAAGACGCTCTCCGCCGCGTTTGGAACCGAGATCACCATCGAGAACGACATCGGCATCATCCGCATGCCGACGACGTAACCACGATCCGCCCAGCTAATGGTCTATCTCGGAGATGACTCGCAGGTCTCATGATGTGAAGCGTCGTCGCACAGGACATGGACTCGCGCGTTCTCCAGCATGCGGCCCTGTTGGCACGCGGCGACTGAGCGCACCAACAGGAGGCGCTGACACTACTTGACTGCGGAGATAAATGCGCTGGCGAGATCTGGGCCGCCCCTGGCGCCGATCATACTCCCGAGCGCGGGCGTGAGTTGATTCACCTGCGTCGGCGTGATACCCGCCTTTGACAGCATTGGGGTGATGCTGCTCAGACCCGTGAGCGAGCTCGCGGCGGGGAGCCCCGCCTTCTGAGCGGTTCCGATCAGACTGCTGGTGCCAGGTATCGCGTTCGCGACCTGGGAAAACTGATCAGTTGGCATCTTCGCCTGCGCGAGGCCGAGCAACGAGCCGGCGCCGAGCGCCGCCTGCGAGCTCGACATGCCGGGCACGGCGCTCGCGAGCGAATTGACGATCGAGCTCGAGGCGCTCGATCCGCCTGAAGCCACCTCGCCCGACGAGGTCGTGGCCGTGGTCTCGGGGCTCGACTTGTGGCAGGCAGCGACCGCGGTCGCGCCGGCAAGCGCCAATACTCCGACGAGCGCACTGCGGCGGCCACGGTGGGGTCCGCTCGGTGTAGGAATGGTCAGCATGCAGTTCCTCCCTGGTCGTTGTGTGGGAATGTTCCGTCGTTGTGTGCGTCGCCTTTGGGTCGCCGCCCGAGTCACGCACGCGGCGCGCCAAACCGAACACCCGGTCGTTGGCCGACGCAGCTCGATCCGCGCCCTGATCGTTGCAGAACAGCGTGGTATCGGCGAAAGTGGACTTTGGTCGTCCTGTGCCTCAGCACCGCGGCGAAATTCGCGCGATGTCGTGCGTGGCTGAGCCCCGAAACTACGGCGCGACAGGCGACGCCGAGGGCTCGCGAGCGACGGTCGAAGGGCGCAGAAGCTGACGCTGCACCGTGCTGTGCTTGCGGCTATAGGAGAAGTAAACAATCAGGCCAAGCACCATCCAGGAGCCGAAGCCGACCCATGCGGGCAAGTCCAACGACAGCATGAGTGCAAGCGAGATGATCACCCCGAGAATGGGGACGAGAGGCACCGCGGGCGTACGGAACGGACGGGGTAGATCGGGCTCCCGCACGCGCATGATCCACACGCCGAGGCACACGATCGTGAACGCGAGGAGCGTGCCGAGGCTGACTAGCTTGCTGAGGAATACGATCGGGAAGCATGCGGCGAGGATGGCCACGAAGCATCCCACCACGATCGAGGTCAGATACGGGGTGCGGAAGCGGGGATGAATCTTGCCGATCCACGGCCACAGCAACCCGTCGTGCGCCATGGTGTACAGGACCCGCGACTGCCCAAGCAGCATCACCAGCATGACGGACGCGAGGCCCGCAATGGCACCGAGGTCGATGACGAAAATCCCCCAGCGTATGCCGATCGCGGCCGCTCCATCGGCGACCGGGGCGGGGCTGTTCAACGTCGTGTAGTTCTTCACACCAGTCAGCAGCCCGGCGACGATGATGTACAGGATCGTGCAGATGATCAGCGATCCCAGGATGCCGAACGGCATGTCCTTCTGCGGATTCCTCGCCTCCTGGGCCGCCGTCGAAACGGCATCGAAGCCAATGTATGCGAAGAACACGACACCGGCCCCACGCATGATGCCCGACAATCCGAACTGACCGAAGTGCCCCTGGTTTGGTGGAAGGAACGGGTGCCAGTTGGCGAGCATGTGTGACCAGTGGCCAGCTGCGAATGTCCCGGCGAGGCCGACAAACAGCAGCACGACCGAGACCTTGATCATCACGGCAGCGCTGTTGAAGTTCGCCGTCTCCTTCACACCAACGACGAGAATCGTCGTGACGACGACGATCGCCAGCAGCGCGAAGAGGTCGATGCGCGCGGTGACGAGGTGTCCGAGCAGCGGGATCGACAGGACCGGCGTCGGGTTGAAGGGCAGCGCGCCGCCGAGGAACCCGACGAGGCTACTGACGTACCCGCTCCAGCCCACGGCAACCGTCGCCGCGCCGAACGCGTATTCGAGCACCAGGGCCCACCCGATGATCCACGCGACGATTTCGCCCATGGTGGCGTAGCCATACGTGTACGCGCTGCCGGCGATCGGAATCATCGCGGCGAATTCCGCGTAGCACAGGCCCGCGAAGACGCAGCCGACACCAGCCACGACGAACGAGACCACGATGGCCGGGCCGGCGAACTGCGCGGCGGCCACGCCCGTCAGGGTGAAGATGCCGGTCCCGATAATGGCACCGATGCCAAGCGTGATCAGGTTGATCGGGCCCAGCGAGCGTCGCAGCGCGTGCGCGCCGGTGTCGGACGCCTCCGCCATGATGGTCGCGAGAGGCTTCTTGGCTAGGAGCATGGCTGATATTATGGCCGTATTGGTACAATGAGTAGGAGCCATTTTCGCCTAACATGACTGTACCAAATGGGGTAGCGTGCCGAAGACCATTAGTGCGCTCGAGCTCACGCTCAGTCATCGCCGGCCGCAGCAGACGCTCACCGGTTGGCTGTACGGAGAGTTGCGCGGAGCGATTCTCGAGGGCCGCCTAGGACCGGGCACCAGGCTGCCGGCGTCGCGGGATTTCGCGCGGTTGCACGGCGTGTCGCGCGGCACCGTCGTGAGCGTCTTCGACCGGCTGCGCGCAGAAGGGTACCTGTCGTCGCGTGTCGGTTCAGGCACGTGGGTCAACCAGCGTGTGGCGACCGACGACGGCGCGCACAGTCGCCCGGTGAGCATGCCCACCTATGTGCGGCGTGTAGCTGCCGCCTACGCGCGGCCGAAACCGTTGGTGGGTCTGGTGGCGACGCCCGGCGTCCGCCCGTTTCAGATGCGAGACCCCGCGCTGGCCGAATTTCCGGCGGAGTTGTGGGGCCGGATGGCGGCCCGACGCGCGCGCACCTTCAGGTCGTGGCTGCGAACCGAGGACGATAGTCGTGGATACCGGCCACTCCGCGACGCGATTGCGTCCTACCTGGGTGCGTCCCGTGGCGTGAGATGCGCGGCCGATCAGGTGATCCTGGTGTCCGGCATCCAACAGGGGCTCGATCTTCTCACCCGCATGCTCCTCAAGCGGGACGACCCGGTCTGGATGGAGGATCCGGGATACTTCGGCGCAAGCATCGCGTTTGGCACTGCTGGAGCCAGAGTCATCCCGGTCCCCGTGGACGAGCAGGGGCTCTCCGTCGCCATGGGGATCAAAATGTGCGCCCGCGCCAAAGGGGCGTACGTCACGCCGGCCCACCAGTTCCCGCTCGGGATGACCATGTCCCTCGAGCGGCGGATGGCCCTACTCAAATGGGCGACACGGACCGGGGCGTTCATCATCGAAGATGATTACGACAGCGAGTACCGCTTCGAAGGCCGTCCCGTGCCCGCTCTGCAGAGTCTCGACCGCGGATCGGCCGTGATCACGATTGGATCGTTCAGCAAGTTGCTGTTTCCAGCCTTGCGCATCGGGTATGTGGTCCTGCCGCCGTCGTTGGCCGATTATTTCGTGGCCTTCCGGCATCGAGCCGATTTCCGCTCACTGAGCCTCGATCAGGCGGTGCTCTGCGACTTCATCGTCGAGGGGCATCTGGGACGGCATCTCCGACGGATGCGCGACCTCTACGCCAGTCGCCTCGCGGCGCTCATTGACGGGGGGCGCCAGTACCTGCGAGGCTTGCTCGAGATTGCGTCCGTCAAGGCCGGCCTGTACACGACGGGGTTGCTGCGAAATGATATGACCTCGCGACAGGCAGAAAACGCCGCAGCGGCATACGGTGTCGAAGCCCTGGCGCTCGATCGCTATACCTTGAAGCGCCCGGATCCAAAGGGAGTACTCTTGGGCTTTGCTGCTCTCGATGAAGGCACGCTGCGCTCAGGCGTCATCCAGCTCGCGACGGCGCTGAGCCGGCGACATGCCGGCACGAGCTGAGGTGCGTCGCGCGCTCGTTCCGTTCCTGCTCGTCGTTGCCGCCGCGAGCGAGGGTCGTGCGCAAGGGGGCGCCGTCGTTGTGCCCGTGGAGCACAACACGACAGCCGGCCGCGGGTCGGATAGCGCCGCTGCGGCCCAGCGCGTCTACGACGCCCGGAGCGGCCAACTCAATGTCCGCATCCCGCACATCGAGACGGACGCTCCCGTGGACGGCACTCTCGCAGCGGCGCCTTGGCGGCAGGCCGCGGTCCTCACCGGCTTCTCCGAGTACCAGCCGGCGGACGGCGAACCGGCCGAAGACTCGACCGAAGTCCTCGTCTGGTACTCGGCCAAGGCCATCTACTTTGGGATCCGCGCCTACGAGGTCCATGGCGCCGTGCACGCGACGCTCGCCAACCGCGACCAGATCGACGGGGACGACAACATCCAGCTGATCATCACACCTTTTCTCCATGCTCGTCAGGCGTTGGTGTTTGCCGTCAACCCGCTCGGCGTTCAGGAGGACGGAACGATCACGGAAGGCGCACTGGTGCAGGGGGCGTATGGGATCGCCACCCACGCCGGTCCGCCGCCGACCGACCTCAGTCCGGACTTCGTGTACGACTCCAGGGGTCACCTGACCCCCTGGGGTTATGAGGTCGTCGTCCGCATTCCCTTCCGCAGCGTGCGGTTTCAGAACCAGGAGACGCAGGATTGGGGAATCAACATCGTGCGCGTCGTTCAGCACTCGGGACACCAGGACACGTGGTTTCCCACCCGACTCGCTGCTGCATCCTTTCTCCAACAGGCCGGCACCTTGAGCGGGCTCACCGGACTGAGCCGTGGTCTTGCCCTGGACCTCAACCCGTTCATGACTCAAAAGGCGATCGGGACCGGCGTGACTACGCCGACTGCGGGCTGGAGCTATGGCGTAGAGCGCCCGCAGCTCGGCGGCAATGTCCGGTGGGGCATCACGAACAATCTGCTCCTGAACGGCACATTCCGGCCGGACTTCGCCGAGGTCGAGTCGGATGCGACGCAGGTCCAGTTCGATCCGCGCAACGCCGTGTCATACCCCGAGAAGCGACCCTTCTTCCTCGACGGTCTCCAGCAATTCAATACGCCGAACAATCTCATCTACACGCGCCAGATCATCGCGCCGATCGAGGCGGCGAAGCTCACCGGCAAGATCGGCGGTGCGAGCGTCGCCTATCTCAGCGCACAGGACGATGAGGGCTCCACACTCCTCGGCGGCGGCGGCCATCCGCTTTTCAATGTCGTCCGCATGCTGCAGGACGTGGGCTCAGCATCGCAAATCGGTCTCGTGGCGACCGACCGCGAAGACGGGGGGACCTTCAACAGGCTGGCCGGTGTCGATGCACGATTCGCCTTCGCCAACATCTACTCGCTGGCGCTCCAGGGTGCGGCCAGTAATACGCGCGGCCAGGGATTGGCCACGAACGGGATCGCGACCAACGGCGTGCAAGGCGCAGGCCCGTTGTGGGAGGGGCACTTCATTCGAGCCGGACACACATTCGGCATGGACTACAACTTCACGGGCATCGATCCGGAATTCGTCGCCGGCAGCGGGTTCATATCGCGGACCGGGATTGCGAATATGAGTCTCGATCACCACCTCACGTTCTACGGACCACAGGGTGGGTTCTTTCAAACCTTCACCGGTGACTTCTCGGTCAACGACACCTGGGTGTATCGACACCTGACGGCCGCCGAGTCGCCTGAAGACCGGCGCTGGCACTTCACCGGCACTGCGACGCTGTTTCAGGGTTGGCAGCTGGGCGCGGCGGTCTACTTCGAGACGTACGGCTACGACCCGTCCCTGTACTCCACGTACTACCTCCAGCACGTCGTCGGACACGACACCACGTTCACCCCATTCGTCGGCCAGCCACTCATCCCCAACACGGACTACGTCTTCACGTTCAGTACGCCGCAGTTCGCCACGCTCTCGGCGTCGATTCTCTACATCTCCGGCCGCGACGAGAATTTCTACGAGTGGGCGTCCGCTGACATCGGGAATACCGCGGTGACCATCAACTGGCGCCCGACCGATCGGTTGCGGTGGGGCTTCACCTACTCGGGCAACTTTTACCACCGACATTCGGACGGGTCGCTGGTCGAAAGCCAACTCATCCCGAGATTGGACCTCGAGTACCAGTTGTCGCGTCCCATCTTTCTCCGCCTCATCGGCCAGTACAACGCGATCCACCAGGACAGCCTGCGAGACGACTCCCGGACCGACCTGCCGATCTACTACCGTGATGCGGCGACGGACACGTACACCCGCGCTTCGGCCTTCACGACCAATCAGTTTCAGGTACAGGCGCTCTTCGCGTATCAGCCGGTCCCGGGGACCGTCGCATTCATCGGGTATGGAAGCAACCTCACTGAACCCACGTCCTTTCAGTTCCTCACGCTCCGGCGCACCGCGGACAGTTTCTTCGTGAAGTTCAGCTACCTCTTCCGGATGGAGTAGCAACGCGCGGCAGCTGGTGTCGCGCGACCTGTCGGGCCATGGTGCGAATGAGGTCGGCAGACGACATGGGTTGCCAGCCGTGGCCCTTGAGCGGCCGACCGTAGCTGAAGGAACCGCCGTACGCGGGATTGGTGGTGCCTTCGAGGTAATCCTGCAAGAGGTAGACGGCCAGGTTGAGGTAGTAGTTGTCCATGTCGCCGCAATACACGTGGATCTTCCCCACCAGCTGTGGCCCCACCCGTGACCAGTTGGTCGCGAGGTACTGACGGATGTCGTAGTGCTCGCCCCAATACTTGGCCACGTCATGGTTGATCACCCCGGTGCTGTCGTCCCAGATCGGGGCAGGATAACCGTCGGCATCCACTGGACCGAAGGTGGCCTCCCAGATCGCGAAGTTCTCGCCACCACGCCGCCGACTCCCGCGAGCGTTGTTGAGCTGATTCTCCTCGCGTAGCTGCACGACCGGCTGACCGTCAGATCGGCGCTCCGACGGTCTGTTCTGCGTGATCCATTCGTTGCGATGGATCTCGAATGCATTGGTGTCGCTGTAGATGTTCACCTGCTCGTAGCGTCGAAAATCGACCGGGTCAGGATAGAAGGTCCAGGTCCCGCCGAAAAAGTCGGGATGGTACACCTGCAATGCGATGGACTCCCAGCCACCCGTCGAGCCGCCCGTGAGCAGACGCGCGTAGGGTTCCTTGATGACACGGAAGTGTTCCTCGAGATACGGAATCAGCTCCTGCATGATCGCGTCGCCATAGGGACCATTGTTCGCGGAGTTCACGGCGTACGAGTCGTCGTAGTACGGCGATGGATGCAGGATCCGAATGCCAACCATCCGTGGAAAGGAGTCGCTGAGCCACGCGCGGGTGAATTCCTGGGCCGATTCGCGCCCGGTCGTGTGCTCGATGCGCGAGCGCCGTTGGGCATCGGTCTCGGGTCGTGCGTCCATGTTGAAGCCAAACGGTGCCGACAGCGTGAAGTGCCCCTGTTCCCACACAGTGGGGTACCGCATCTCGGGATGCTCGTCGTATCCCCGCGGTAGCAACACCACCGCACCGAGATACATCGGATGCCCCCACCACTTGGTGAGAATGGCGCTTTGGATCCGGATGCGCTTGACGTAGCGGGTGTCCCCTGGCACCTGGACAGGAGGCAGGACGTGGGAGATGTCGATCCGTATCGGCGTCGTGGCACTTGGGTCGACATGTATGCGCCGGACCTCACTCACGAGCGTGCCTGGCGCATCGTTGAATTGCTGGCCCTCCCACTCATCCATGTGCGCCCAGATCGTATGTCCGTCGGCGCGCGGAAAGCGGGTGTACGTACTGATGATGGCCTGGACGTAGTAGTCGCCCGGCGCCAGTTGACCGAGGTGCAGGAGCGGGTAGCCGACGGCGTGCCCATCGAGAATCGCTGGCGAGTCTGCGGGGATCTGATCGACATCCGCGCCCCAGAAGGGAACGCTGACCATGCCACCGGCGTCGAGCCGCGGCTCCGGCGCCGAATCTCGCGACACGAAGATGAACAGTCGTCCGGTAATCGGCTCCGCTCGCACGGCGCGCGGCACCACCACCTCGAAGCGGAGCTGGGCCAAGGGCGCAGAGGGGGTCGTGGGCGGCGGGGGGCCGGCGGCGAACGCGAAAAGAGCTAAGACAGCGGACGCGTGCATCATCGCTCCAACTTGGGGGGTGGCGAACGTGACAAGCGTACCGGGCGGCATGGCTGGCGCTCCGATATTTCCCTAGTTTAGCACGGGCCCTGCATCGGCACGAGGACTCAGCGCCGTCAAAGAGGCATCGATGCGACGAGACATGGCAGCCATCGACCGTCCGGTTCTCGGCGCGGCGCCGCGAGAGGATGGCTCGGGCCACACGGAGACGTCGATGATCCGCTCGACCATGCAACGCGTGCCGTTGTCCGTGAACCACCTGCTCGAGCGCGCTGGGCGGCTGTTTCCGCAGTCAGCAATTATCACGCGGATGCCGGACAAGAGCTACGTGCGACACACGTGGGGCGACGTGTATGCGCGGTCGCGCCGATTGGCGGCCGCCCTCCTCGACGCCGGGCTACGCAAGGGTGATCGCGTCGCCACGCTCTGCTGGAACCATTATGTCCACCTGGAGTGCTACTTCGGCGTCCCGGCCGCGGGCGGCGTGTTGCATACGCTCAACCTGCGGCTTGCGCCGGATGACATTGCCTGGATCGCCAACCACGCGCGTGATCGTTTTCTCGTCGTCGATGACGTCCTGAGGCCACTGCTCGACCGCTTCCGCGGAGCGACGAGCTTTGAACGGGTCCTGGTCGTGCCCCTGACCGGCGCATCGGTCAAGGCACCGGATCTTAGCTACGAAGCCTTCCTCGAGCAGGCGCCGTCAGGGTGTGACTATGCCCCGCACGAGGAAGATGACCCGGTGTCGATGTGCTATACGTCGGGCACCACAGGGCGGCCCAAGGGCGTGGTCTACTCTCACCGATCGACTGTGCTGCACAGTCTCGCGGTCAACGCGACGGCGTCGTGTGCTGCGCATGCGGAGGACGTAGTCTGTCCGGTTGTACCGATGTTTCACGCGAACGCGTGGGGCCTGCCCTATTCCTGCGCCATGGTGGGCGCGGGGCTCGCCATGCCGGGTCCCCACCTGGGTCCCGGAGATCTGATCGACCTGTTTCATGCGGCCAAGGTGACTCTTGCGTCGGGCGTGCCGACGATTTGGCTCGGCATGCTGCAGGTGCTCGAGACTGAACCTTGGCGGCGGCTCCCGCCCGGCATGCGGATGGTGGTCGGAGGCGCGGCGCTGCCGGCAGCGGCGGCTCGCGGTTTTGCTCGACACGGGGCCAGAGTGCTCGTGGGCTGGGGAATGACGGAGGTGAGTCCAGTTGGCAGTTTGTCCGGCAACAAGCCCGAGTTGGCAGAAATGGATGACGACGAGCGCTACCGACGAGCGGTCATGGGGGGCATCCCGCTACCACTCGTCGAGCCCCGCATCATCGGCGACGACGGCGGGGAACAGCCGTGGGACGGTGTGAGCTTGGGCGAGTTACAGGTGCGTGGGCCGTTCGTGGCCGGGTCCTACCACGATGCGCCAAACGAAACCGACCGGTTTACGTCCGACGGATTCCTGCGCACCGGCGACGTTGCGGCGATCGACCAACACGCCTTCATTCGTATTGCCGACCGGACCAAGGACCTGATCAAGTCCGGTGGCGAGTGGATCAGCTCAGCTGACATGGAAGGCCATCTGATGGCCCACGCGGCCGTCCTCGAGGCGGCTGTCATCGCGGTGCCCGATCTGAAGTGGGGTGAACGACCGCTCGCCTGCGTGGTTTGCAAGCCGGGGGCCTCGGCGACAGCGGAGGAGCTGCGCGCGCACCTCGGGTCGCACTACGCGCGGTGGCAGCTTCCCGACCGATTCGAGTTCGTCGATACTATTCCCCGGACATCGGCCGGCAAGTTCTGGAAGGCCAAGCTCCGGGAACTGTATCATTGATGTCGATTGCTCCCGTAGGCGCAGCACGCGGGGATCACGCCCCGTCCATACTCCGGCCGGGCCATGAGCGCCGCGACATACACCCTCTCTGGAGGTTGTCATGCTCTCAGATGCTTTGCATCAGATGTATACTCGTGCGCGGTGGGGGTTGCTGCTCCGTGGCTTGATTGCCCTCGGTCTCGGCATCTTCATCCTCGCGAGGCCGCTTGAATCCGCCGCGGCATTCGCGCTCGTCATCGCGCTTTGGGCCCTTGTGACAGGCATCGGTCAGGTCGTCGATGCGATCGAGCTCCGGTCCGTGGCGCCACACTGGTGGCTGCTCCTACTGGGCGGCCTCGTGAGCGTCGGGTTCGGCGTCGCGGCGCTGTACTACTACCCGGTGCTCTCACTGACGTTCGCTGTCGTCTGGGCGTCGTACTGGCTGCTGCTCTCCGGGTTCTTCGGCATCTACATCGCGGTACAGGAGCGCAGAATGCACACGGCCTGGGGCTGGGCGCTCGCCTTCGGCGTGTTGAGCGTCGTGGCAGGCGTGTACGCGATCGCAGCCCCGCCGGTGACATTGGCCGCAATCATGGGGCTGATCGCCGGTTTTGCGATCATCGGCGGCATCGTGCTCTTGATCGGGTTCTTCCGGATCGGCCAGGTCAAATCGGAAGTCACTGGCGCCGCACCCTCAGCTGCACGCAGTTAGTCGGCATTGACGAGCCGTCCCGCGCACCGCGCGGGACGGCGGACCGCTGGGCTGGCGTGTAATACGCTGGTGAGTCGGGCCGCATCATAAGTAGTGCACGCCCTCACGGAGACCGCCCCATGACCCGACCGCCAATCGTGAAGCTGTTACGGCTGCTCATCTGCCTTGTCCCCGCCGCGCTGTCGGCGCAGGCCACAGCCACCCATCAACTCACGATTGGCACGCGCCTCGAGGGTACGCTCACACCCGGGTCGATCGACACCTACACACTGGCGGTCCATGCGGGTGACCTTGTCACTCTCAAGGTGGTGGATAGCAGCGGGGCCGTGATCGCATCCCTCTTCGATCCAGCCCGCAAGCTCAAACGAGCATTCTTGTCGACGCTGCTCGAGGGCGAGCCGATCAGGTTCCGCGCGAGCGAGTCAGGGACATGGCGCGTGTCGGTGTCGGCTTCCGCCAAGGACGTGCGCGCCAGTTACGCGATCACCCTGCTCGGCGACGCCGCCCCGCGACCGGTCCCGGCACCCCCGGACTCCAACAGGAGCGAACGGATCGCAGGACTCAAGACACCGGCGGATGTGACCCGGTTTTGGCGCGATGGGGGCGCTCAGGGAAGCCCGCTGATCGAAGACGTCAAGGGTGACCCCAAGTCCAGCCTGGTGTCGTTTCTCTGGCGGGGGGATCAGGCAACCCGCGGTGTGCTGGTCTTGTACCAGCCCTGCTACCGAGAGGCAACGAAGTGCTTGATGACGCGTGTCGCGGGAACGGACCTGTGGTACAAGTCGATCCGTATGGATCGCCGCACGCGTACCAACTACACGATCGTGCCGAACCCGCCGCACTTCACCGACCGGACGTTCGGCGATTCGGGCGTTCAGGCGGTCGTCGACGCTGCGCAGCAGCGCGATCCGCTGAACCAGCGGACAATGTTTGACGACCCACGGAGTCCCGACCTCGAGCCGTACCGAAGTGCGTCGCTTCTCGAGCTGCCGGGCGCGCCACCCCAACCGTGGATTCAACGACGATCCGACATTCCGGCAGGGAAGCTCGACACGGCCCACATTGAGAGCAAACTGCTCAAGAACACGCGCAAGATCACCGTGTATACGCCGCCTGGATACTCGACGGCGGCACCTCCCTACGGGCTGCTGCTCGTGTTCGATGGCGACACCTACATCTATGTTGTCCCCACACCGATCATTCTGGACAATCTGATTGACGCCAAGCGAATTCCACCCGTCGTAGCTGTGATGATCGGCAACGTTGAGCGCGGCAGGGAACTGCCATGCAACCCGACCTTTGCCGATTTTCTGAGCACCGAATTGGTGCCGTGGTTGCGCAGCCACTACAACGTCACCACTGACCCGCGGCAGGTCACGATCGGCGGGTCGAGCTACGGCGGGTTGGCGGCGACGTGGGCTGGGCTGCGGCACCCCGAGACGTTCGGGAACATCCTCTCGCAGTCCGGATCGTACTGGTGGACGCCACCCCCCGACACGTCCAAGCCCGACAATTTCGCTCCGGAGGCCGACCCGAGCTACGTCGCGCAGTTGTTTGCGGCGAGCCCGAAGTTGCCGCTGCGCTTCTATCTCGATGCCGGATCGATGGAGCTGGACATGACTGGCCGCGGCGGGTCGATCCTCGTGCCGAACCGGCATCTCCGTGATGTGTTACGCGCCAAGGGCTATGATGTGTCGTATCGCGAGTTCATTGGAGCCCACGACTATGCGAGCTGGCGAGAGACGCTGGCTGACGGCCTCATTCTTCTGATCGGCACGCCGCCAAGCGCTTCCTAGCCGACTAGGAGTCCCCTCGGCTCTAGCCACCAGCATCCCTGGCCGCGGCTATCACATATTGGGGAACGAGCACATCGCGCCACCGGCGCCAGATCCCATAGCGTTGGTAGTCGGCGCCGGTGATCACCACCGCGATGTCGAGCTCGGGCAGCACGATCAGGAACTGTCCACCGTTGCCATTGGCCTCGTACTCGCGGAACGTGCGGCCACCGCTCGTCAGTGTGTGTCGATGCCAGGCGTACCCGTCGGCGTCCGCGGTCCCTGCGGGCCCGACCTGCTGCGCGGTGGATTCATCGACCCAGGCCTTCGTGACGATCCGTCGACCATTCCACACGCCGCCCTGCAGGTATGCGACGCCGAACTTGAGCAGGTCGCGAGGGATGATCTGCACGCCGCCGCCGAAATACGCCTGACCGGTCGGCATGAGGTTGACGAAATAGCGCTGAAACTGGAGCGGCGTTGCGACCCACCTGTCGAAGAGCGCCGGGAGCCACGCGTGTTCCACCGCCGCGACCACGCCGCCAGCCAAATTCATCGTGGCCGAGCAGTACGCGTAGTGTTGTCCCGGATCGTGCGTCATGGGCAGGTCGAGCGTGTACTTGTACCAGTCCGGCTGGGCCTGCTGCGACTGCATCACATCCTCGTTGCCGGGCGCCGGGTCTCCATTGTCGTCGCATGCGAGACCGGTGCTGTGCGTCAGGAGCTCGCCCAACGTGATCCGCAGCTTGCGGGGATCCGCATTCGCGAACGGCGTGTCGCCCCCGAACGCGGCGTAGACGCGCGTCGACGGACCGATCGGTGCACCGTGCATCATCGCGGCCCCGACGAGGACCGACGCGAATGTCTTGGATGCCGACCGAAGGTCGTGGGGCCGCGATCGATAGAAGCCGTAGAAGTACTCGTCCAGCACCAGCTTCCCATGCCGGGCGACGAGCACCGACTGAATGAGTGGCGTCGTGTCGATCAGGGGGTCGCCGTGCGCGACGTAGCGAACCAACTCCGCCAACCGGTTCTCGTCGAGGCCAACCGTCCCGGCGCGTGCCGTCGCCCATCCATCGGGCGCCGGCAGGGGAGCTCGATATTCATATTCGGTTCCCGTTGGAGTCCGCGGGTAGAGGCCGATCGCGTTGTCGCGATCGCGGCGCGTGAGCACGACCGGACGGCCCAGGTCGCCCCATGGAACGGTGAGTTGCTGCTGGGCGGAATCGTAGGTGGCCCCGATCGGGGATGGTCCGTTGCGACGCCCCTGGGCCGTGTCGGTGAATCGCACGGTCGCGCCGGTTCGCTCGACCAAGAACGCCGCGGCACCACCGCGGGAGTTGGCCTCCGGATTGTGAAAGGAGCCGACCAATGACCCATCAGGACGCCGCCTGACGGTCAGGTACAGAGAGAAGCGTTCGTCCAGTGGGACGACGTCACCACGCCAGAGGCTGGAGGTGTGGTTGCCCGCTGCGCGATCGAGCCGAAGCGGCGAGGCGTATGGCACTCCCATGACGGGGCCGGGCGGCTGGATCCAGAACCCGACGATCGCCAGGCTGTCGGCGAGCATATGTCCGCGAAACTGCCCCTGGCGGTCGGGAAGGACGATCCAGAATGCTATCGCGGCTGGTTCTGGCCGCTGTCTCGAATCCAGCGATGCGCGCGTCCCAACCATCGGGCGTCCGCACGACCGTCAACTCACCGCGGACCAGCGGACCGTAGATGTCTTCCGCGCCCCACGCGCCGACCAGGCCCGTGTCGGAAGCCGTCGGCGCCCCCGGGGCGTGCGATCCAGCCGGTACCTCAGCTGGAACGCGTACGGCGACCGCGACGAGCAGAGCGAGAACGTGAGCTGACAGCGGCAACCAGACCACGCCCATCAGTGCGCATTCAGTGCTGTGACCGGCGCCCCCGCTTGTCGCGGGATGACGGGTAAGACGACGTGCGACGGGTGCTCCGGGTCGTGCAAGATCCGCTGATGCGCCACCACGAACGTGCTGTCATGCTCGTTGTTCCCGCCGGTATTCAGGTTGCGATCAAACTTGGGGAAGAGGGCTGACGAGACCGTCACCCGGATGCGGTGACCGGGCTCGAAGACGCGCGACGTGAACCAGAGATCGATGTCGTACCGTTCGATGCTTCCTGGCGTGAGCAGCACTTCCTTATCGAAGCCGTGCCGGAAGCGGGCCCGCATCAAACCGTCCTGCACTCGCTGCGCGTGGCCGTCCGGAAACACGTCAAGCAGCATCACGTTCCAGTCGGCATCTTTGGCATCGCTCGCGGCCCACAGCGTGGCCGACATCTGGCCGGTTACCTCGATGGGGTTCGTGAGCGGCTTCGACGTGAAGACGAGCTCATCATGTCGCGACGCATTGAGCTCGGTGTAGTCCTCGTTGAGCGACTCCTCGAGCTCACGGGAATCGATCAGAAAAGGCGTCGGGTCCGCCGGATTGTAGGCGAACGTGTCCGCCGCGGCGCCCGTTGGAGGGATCGTGTCGAGTACGCCGTCACCGGCGCTCGTATTCGCGCCTCCGCCCGATGCCAGATACCAGTTGGTGGGCACCTGGCGAGCGAGGGGCCACGAGGCTTCATGCCGCCAGACGTTGTCCCCGAATACGAAGATGTCGACCGGCGGCTCGCGGTCCACGCCGTTGTCCTTGCCGAGCAGGTAATGATCGAACCAGCGGAGCTGCAGGCGTCGCGTCTCGACGCGTGATTGCGGTCCGAACTCACCGGCGACGTAGTCGACGCCCTTGTGCGCTCCAGGCCCCATCACGAGGCGAATGAATGGGTGGCCCGGTACCTTGTTGAGCGCGTCGGTATAGTCGATCGGGCCACGCGAGTCATCGTACCACCCCGAGATCTGCAGCACCGGCGCACGCTCTTTCGCGATATTCGTCGTCACCGCGTGCGCGCGCCAGTATGCATCGAGGTCCGGGTGCGCGATCCAGCGATCCCAAAGCGGCACGTCACCGCACCCCAGCCGCTGGGGCAAGGTGCTGAGTGGCAGGTGGGTGAGGGCCGAGCCAATGTCCAGGTCGCCGACATCCTGCAGCGTGCGCGCACGCATGAGGCACGCCCACGCCACATTGATCGGCGAAAACACCATCTCCTCGTAGGGAACGATCCGCCACGGGTCACCCGACGCAGCCGAGGGCGCGATGGCGGCAAGGTGCGGCGGCGCACTGACGGCAGCGTACCACGCGAGCCGCCCCTCGTCCGAGTGCCCGATCAACCCGACCCGGCCATTGGCGCCCGGTAGCTTCGCCGCCCACTCGACCGCGTCGTAGCCGTCACGCACGTCGGTGTCGTAATCGCCGAAGTCCTTGCCGTCGGAGACGTCGCGGCCACGGACGTGCTGCGCGACGAAGATGTACCCTCGCGACGCCCAGTAACGGCCGGCAGGATGCAGAGATGCGAGTGTACGGCGTTCGTTGCAGCACGACGCCGAACGGCCCCTTACCGACCGGACGCGCAACGTACGCAGCCAGCCGCGCCCCGTCTCGGGTCTTCATGAAGACCAGGGTGTCCTCGGTCACCGCGTACTGCGAATCGGACACGGCCCCGGGCCACAACAAGTACGGCTGCTCCACCACGAACGGTGTGGAGCGGCGCACGAGACGAATGCGCTGGCCAGCGGGCTTGCCATCCCGTAGCAGCACGCCCGTGAGCGTGTCGCCGTGCCAGGCCGCGTCGATCGATCGGCTGCTATCGTCGCTGAGGATGACCGAGTCCGACCGCTGCGCGACGTGCGTCACGACGAGCATCGGCTCGCCAGTGCGGCGCCGGACGGATCCTGCAGGGGTCGAGTCGCCGGCGGCGAAGTGCGCGAACGCCATCCGTCGCCACCCCTCGAAGCCCGGGAGCGTTGTCGCGCCTCTCGCCAGATAGGCATCCCAGTCGCCGGCGAGGGAATGCGAGCCTCCAGTTGGCGCGCACGCCGCGGCAGCCCACAGAACGAGGCCAAGGGTGATGGCGCACGCTGGTGCGCGCCGGACAGGCACGAAGCGGATACAGCGCATAGTCGGTGCCTCGGAAGGTTGGCGAAAGACGCCCGCGCGTCGGGAGGGGAGAATATGCGCTTGGCCGGACGGACGCCAGCGTGAACGGCCCGCCTCCCGAGCGACGTGGTGGTGGCATATCATATGTTGAGTGAACATGCCGTCGCCGCTCCTCGACCCGAACCTCGGACCCCTGCTCCCGTGCGCATCGGCGACATGAACTGGATGCAGGTGGAGGAGTACCTCCGTCGCGACGACCGCGCGGTTCTCCCGCTCGGCAGCACGGAACAGCACAGCCACCTCCGCCTGACGGTCGACTGCATCCTGCCGGAGCGTGTCGCAGCCGAAGCGGCTGAGCCCTTGGGCGTGCCGGTCTTCCCCGTCGTGGCCTACGGGGTGACACCGTATTTCCGCGAATTTCCGGGAACGATCTCGCTCCGGGTGGAGACGCACCTGCACATAGTCGGCGATATCCTCGACAGCATGGCGCACAGTGGGTTCCGCCGCATTCTCATCGTCAATGGCCACGGCGGCAACGGCGCGGTGCAACAATTCGCGCAGGAGTGGACTGCCGATCACGCGAACTGCCGCGTGATGTTTCACAACTGGTGGAATGCGCCGCGTACCTGGGCCAAGGTGCAGGCGATCGACCCGATCGCTTCGCACGGGTCGTGGATGGAGAACTTTCCGTGGACCCGACTGCCGGGCATCCATCTCCCGACGACGCAGCGTCCCATGGTGAGCGCTGAGCAGGTGCGTGCGCTCGATCCGGCGGCGCTCCGCAAGCACATCGGCGACGGCAATTTTGGCGGCCTGTACCAACGGTCCGACGCGGAGATGCTCGCGATTTGGGACATCGCGGTCGATGAGACACGGGCCCTGCTGTCCGGATCCTGGGGCAGCGCGTCGTAGCAGGCCACCGACGATGCGAAGTCTCGTGTGGGGCGCTGGCGCGATCGGCGGCACGATGGGTGCGCACCTCGCGCGCGCGGGCCACGACGTGACCCTGGTCGACGTCGTCGAGGAGCACGTGGCGGCCATCAATTGCGCAGGGCTCCACATCACGGGGCCCATCGCCAGCTTCACGACTCTCGTTCCCGCTTTCACACCCGCCACGCTGACTGGCACGTGGGACACGATCGTGCTCGCGACGAAGGCCCACCACACCGAAGCTGCGGTGCGGACGCTCTTACCATTCCTGAGCCCTCCTGGATGCGTCGTATCCGCTCAGAACGGACTCAACGAGCTCGCCATCGCGAGCGTGGTGGGTCGGCAGCGAACCGTCGGCGCATTCCTGAACTTCGGGGCCGACTATCTGGGGCCGGGTGTGATTCACTATGGCGGACGCGGGGCTGTTGTCGTCGGCGAGATCGATGGCCGCGTCACGCCCCGAGCTACTGTGATCCGTGATGCGTGGCGCGACTTCGACGACCGAGCCGTCGTCACACCCAACATCTGGGGCTTCCTGTGGGGGAAAGAAGCGTACGGCGCGATGCTGTTCGCGACGGCGCTCACCGATGAGTCGATTGCGGACGCCCTCGCGATGCTACGCTATCGGGAGCTCTACATCGCGCTGGCACGCGAGATCCTGGCAGTGGCGGACGCACGTGGAGTGACACCAGAGGCGTTCGACGGATTCGATCCGGCCGCGTACGCGCTGACCGGACCGCCCGGCGCTGCCTCGGCGTCGCTCGATGCTCTCGTTGCGTTCAACCGTCGCTCGGCCAAGTCGCACAGCGGCATCTGGCGCGACCTCGCCGTGCGCAAACGCCGCACGGAAGTGGATGCCCAGTTGGGCATCGTGGTGCAGCTCGCCCGGGACGCGGGCATCGCGGCCCCGCTGACCGCGCGCCTCGTCGACTTGATTCATGATATTGAGGCCGGCGGACGCCCCCAGTCGCTCGAGACCCTGGATGCACTCGCGGCGACCACCGCGAATATCGACTCGTGACGCACGCTCTCGACGGGAAGATCGCCATCGTCACCGGAGCCGCGCACGGGTTCGGGCGCGCGATCAGCATTGCGTTGGCCGAGCGCGGCGCAAGCGTATGGTCCTGCGACGTGATCGAGGGAAAGCTGGCCGAGACGGCGCGTCAATGTGCCGCCCGTGGTGGGACGTGCGCCGTCCGCGTGGTGGACGTGCGCGACCGCACCGCGGTGCAGGCACTCGTCGCGCAGGCATCGGCCGCGACGGACCGCGTCGACATCTTGGTGAATAATGCCGGAGGTGTGCTTGGCCAGGTCGGACGGCCGCTGGAGCAGGTGACGCCGGAAGAGTGGCAGAGCATCTTCGACGTGAACGTGACCGGCGCATTCAATTGTGCCCAGGCCGTCGCGCCCGGTATGAAAGCGGCCCGCGCGGGGCGAATCATCAACATCTCGAGCGGTGCCGGCTTGGGCATCAGCCTCACTGGAATCCAGGCGTACGCCTCTGCGAAGGCGGCGCAGATCGGCCTGACTCGACAGTTGGCGCATGAGCTTGGGCCGTGGGGCATAACGGTCAACAACATCGCGCCGGGATTTGTTCGCTCCAACCCGACGACCGAGCGTCAATGGCAGTCCTATGGCGCCGACCGCCAGCGGGCGCTAGTCGAAGCCATAGCACTCAAGCGGTTGGGCACGCCGGAGGACATTGCCTTCGGCGTCCTGTTCTTCGCGTCCGACCAGGCGAACTGGATCACCGGCCAGGTGCTCTCCATCGATGGCGGCAAATGATGGCGATCGCGCCACTGCTGGCACGGCTGCGTGCGTCCCATGAGCGAGCGCTCTCGGACCTGATGGAGTTCGCTCGCATCCCGAGCGTCAGCACCGATCCCGCGCACGCGGGCGACGTGAGTGCGGCGGCGCGGTGGGTTGCGGCGGCGCTCGCGGCGGCCGGACCGTTCGCAGTCCGGACGATGCCGACGACAGGCAACCCGGTCGTGTACGCCGAGTGGCGCGGCGCGCCTGGGAAGCGAACAGTGCTCGTGTACGGCCACTACGATGTCCAGCCGCCCGACCCTGTCGACAAGTGGGTGAGCCCGCCCTGGGTGCCGACGGTGCGCGATGGGCGTCTCTACGCGCGCGGCGTCTCCGACGACAAAGGGCCGATGCTGATTCCGATCGTGGTGGCCGCGGCGTTTTTTGCGGAGACGGGCGGCCTACCAGTGAACGTCAAATGCCTCTTCGAGGGCGAGGAGGAGATCGGGAGCCCGAGCCTCGATGCGTTCATTCGAGAGAACCGCGATCTGTTGGCCGCGGACGTCGTCCTGTCGGCCGACGGTGCGATGTGGCGCATCGATGAGCCATCGTTGACGCTCGCGAGTCGAGGGCTGGCGGCGCTCGAGCTGACCCTGACCGCTGCATCGAAGGATCTGCATTCGGGCCGGCACGGTGGGGCGGTCGCCAACCCGTTGCATGCGATGGCACGGCTGATCGCGACGCTGCATGACGCCGACGGCCGCGTCGCTGTCGCCGGGTTCTACGACAGGGTGCTGGAGCTGACCGCGACGGAGCGAGCCGCGATCGCCGCGCTGCCATTCGACGAAGCGATATACCTCGCGCAGGTAGGCGCGCCATCGCCGTTCGGTGAAACCGGGTACACGACGCTCGAACGCCTGTGGACGCGTCCAACGCTCGAGGTCAACGGGATGTGGGGCGGGTACCAGGGGCCGGGGCAGAAGACGGTCATCCCCGGAGAGGCGCACGCGAAGATCACCTGCCGTCTCGTGCCGAGCCAGGACCCGGCAGAGGTGGTCGGTCTCGTCACTCGTCACCTCGAGGCTCACGTGCCGGCCGGTACGCGGCTGGCCGTCGACGCCGGCACACACGGGGCTCGTCCGGCCGCCATCCCGGCCGATCACTTTGCTCTGCGTGCGGCCGACGTCGCGCTTCACGCGGTCTATGGCGTGCGGCCATTGATCGTGCGCATGGGCGGCACGGTCCCCGTCGCGGAGCTCTTCGAGCGATATATGGGACTGCACACGGTCTTTTTCTCGTTCTCGACCGCTGACGAAGACTATCACGCGCCCAACGAGTTCTTTCGCATCCACCGGCTGCACGAAGGGCTCGAGGCGTGGGCACGGTACCTCGAGCTGCTCGGGACCGGCGCACAGCTGAGCATCGAGAAGGCTCGGGAGGCGGGTTGAGCATGCTAAAGGAGCAAAGCCGGGAAGCTCCTGGCATTCGGCTTCTCGAGTGGGTGCTCCAGGACGTGCGCTACGCGTGGCGCGGCTTGCGGGCACGGCCAGCGTTTAGCGCGGGTATCGCACTGACGTTGGCGCTGGGCATCGGTGCGAACACCACGATGTTCGGCATCGTCGACCGCCTGATGCTTCGATCGCCAACCTACCTCGTGGATGCGGACCACGTCCATCGCGTCTACATGACCCACATCAACGCTCGGCAGGAGATCATCCAGGAAAGCACATCGCTTGCCCGCTACCGGGATTTCCAGCGGTGGACGCACTCGTTCTCGAACATTGCCGCGTTTGTGACATGGCGCATCGCGGTTGGCGAAGGTGAGACGACTCGGGAATGGCCGGTTGCCGGGGTGAGCGCGAGTTACTTCGACCTGTTCGACGCTCGTCCGGCGGCCGGACGCTATTTCACGCCGGAGGAAGACCGCCTGCCGACCGGATCCCCGGTCGTGGTCCTGGGATATTCGTACTGGCAGACGCAGCTCGGCGGTCGGCGAGACGTACTTGGGCATGAGCTGCGGATCGGCCGCATGCTCTTCACAGTGCTTGGCGTGGCGCCGGAACACTTCGCGGGGTTGGACGACGAAGGGCCAGTGCCGGCCATGTTCATCCCGATTTCAGCGTTTGCATGGAACGCGCGATCCCATGACAACTCGACGAATTACGATTGGGGGTGGCTCGCCCTCGTCGCGAAGCGTGCACCCGGCATCAACCTTGACGTTGCCAACGCGGATCTGACGGGGGCAGTTGTGCGGAGTTGGGGCGCACAGTACGCTGCCGATCCGGGAAACAGCATCCCGGTCGAGTCGGCTCGCCCACACGCGACCCTGGGGCCGGTTCAGATCAGCCGAGGGCCGGATGCAACGCCGGAGGCGGAAGTTGCAGCCTGGGTGTGGGGTGTCGCCGGCATCGTGCTGCTCATCGCATGCGCGAATGTCGCAAATCTGCTACTCGCGCGCGCCCTCACGCGGCGTCGCGAGCTCTCGCTGCGCCTCGCGCTCGGCGCGAGCCGAGGCCGCCTCATGGGGCAGGTCGCGACGGAAGCCGCGATCCTTGCCCTCCTGGGTGGTGCCATCGGCATCGGCATCGCGGAGTGGGGCGGTCTGGTCATTCGTACGCTGTTCCTCGCGCCGGATGTTGTCGCGCCGGTGTTCACGGACGCGCGCACGATGGCTGTCGCATTTGGTGTCTCGCTTGTCACGGCTCTGCTGGTCGGAATGGTGCCGGCGGTGTACGCCGCGCATTCCGAATGGGCTGAAGGACTCAAGTCAGGAGGACGTGGCGCGAGTGCACCGACGTCGCGCGCACGCAGCGGCCTGCTGGTCTTTCAGGCGGCGTTGTCCGTCGTGTTGCTTATCGGCGCAGGCCTCTTTGTCCGCAGCCTGTACAACGTCAGGGCCCTCCGTCTGGGCTACGACGCGAGCTCGCTCATCCTGGTGATGGAGAATCTGCGCGGTATGCGGCTAAGCGACTCCGGCCAGATCGCTCTCGAAAACCAACTGGCGGACGCAGCGCTCCGTCTCGTCATCGCTGGCGTGGCGTGTGGTAGCGCGCTCGCAGTGTTGTGTGGACGGCTCCTCACGCCACTGCTGTTCAACGAGTCGGCGACAGACCCAGTGGTCTATGTGACGGTCGCCGCCGCGCTCCTGGCCGTGGCGGCTGTGGCGTGCACCCTGCCAGCGCTGCGCGCTGTGCGAGTCGATCCGAATACCGCATTGCGAACGGACGGCTAGCGGGTCTTCAAATCGTTCGCCGCACCGGAGATCGAGTTCGAGGTGACGACCTTACCTCGAGCGCGCCTCTTCTTCGAGCACCACGCCGCGTAGCGGTGTCCCAAGCGCGTCGATGATCGACTGGGTTACCGGCGGATCCAGAGGAAGCGAGGGATCGATGTAGACGGTCTGGATCTGCTGCTCGCGCGACATCTGATCCGCTGCCTTGAGCACGTGACTCATCCCGGGCACCACGATGAGCCTTGCGCCGGGATGCGCTGCCGCGAGTGCTTGCCCCTGGTCGACAGACACCTGGATGTCTGCGGTCCCCTGGACGACCGTGACCGCGGACCGAACTTTGGCGATTTCGATCCGTGGGTCGTATCGAAACCAGGACATGAGGTACGGCTGGATCGAAGGGCGGTACAGCACGGCGAGCGCCGGAGGGACGTCCGGGTCGATCCGACGCGCGATGAGCGACTCGAGAATCCGGGTATTCGCGGCATCGAGTTCGGGCACCGCCGCGAGCTGCGCTGCAAGTTGTATCCGGAGAACGTCCACGGCCGGATAGCCGGCACCAGCGAGAGAAACAAACGCCTCGACCGGAACGCGCTGAGCGGCGATCATGCCGACCAACGACCCTTCGCTGTGGCCCGCGATCGCGAGCCGGTTGAACCGCCCGTCGCCGCGCAGCTTGGTCACCCATGCGGCGGCATCCGCAATGTAGTCATCGAAGCGCAGGCTCGACTCGGATTGCATGGCCGCCGCGCTGGCGCCGATCGCACGCTTGTCGTAGCGAAGCGACGCGATACCGTGCGCAGCGAGTCCCTGCGCGAGCAGCCGATACGCGTCGGTCCGGAGATGCGGCTGAGTGTTCCCATCCCGGTCGACGGGTCCCGAGCCGGCGATGATGAGCACAACAGATAGCGGGCCCCTTGTGTCCGTGGGACACAGGAGCGTGCCCGCGATCGTCCCCGTCGGTGTCTCCAGGTCGAGTGGCCGTTCCTCAGTGCGTGTCGGCATATCGGGTTAGACGCTAGACGTTAGACGTTAGGGGGCTGCGGTCACTGGCTTACTGGCTCCAACACCAGCTTCTGCACCCGCCAGTTGAGCAGCTCTGCGACATACAGCGTGTTCTCTGTCGGGCAGGCGATCTCGTGGATCCACCCGAACTGCTTGGGTTGTTTGCCAGACTTGCCCAGCATCCCGAGCACCTTTCCGTCGAGTGTCAGCTTGTAGATGCGACCCGGAAACGCGTCCGAGACGTAGAGGACTTGCTTCGGACCTGGCGTAATGCAGATCGCCCACGGCGCTCCTGGTGCCATCGCGCCGGTGGTTGCGGTCGGCATGTTCCCGATGGCCGGGCGCGCACCCGGTGGAGCAGGGATGTCGATCGTCATTTGACGGAGGAAGCGGCCGTCGCCATCAAAGACCTGGATCCGCCGGTTGCCTCGATCGGCCACGTAGACGTGACCCTGCAGGTCAGTCGCGATGCTGTGGGGCGTGCTGAACTGACCGGGTCCCGCTCCCGGCTCACCCCACGACTTCACCCAGTCGCCGTTCCTGTCGACTTTGGCGATTCGCGAGTTGATGTAGCCATCACCGATATAGGTGTTGCCGGCGGTATCCCAGGCCACGTCGGTCACCTGCCGGAAGTAGCCATCGACCGGAGGCAGCGGCGGACTGACGTGCTTCAGTGGGCCTGTGCCCTCGTCCGACGCCTCCTGCTTGCGACCAAAGACCATCTGGACGCGGCCCGCGGCGTTGAACTCGATGACCATGTCCGATCCCTTGTCGGTCACCCAAATGTTGTCCTGAGGATCGATTTTCACCGTGTGGGCGAACGACCAGGCGTAGAGGTTGTGGCCAATCTCGCGCACGAAATTTCCAAATGCATCGAACTCGAGCAGCTGCGTGGCAGCGGCTCCGTACGCCGGCCCCGTCGTGTTCCCGCGTGACAGGACGAATAGGTGCCCTTTGGAGTTGATGGCGACCCCGGATACCTCTCCCAGATACGAATTGGCGGGCAGCTTCAGAAAATCCGCCACTGATCGGTACGGGATGTCATCCGCCTGCTGCGCGCGTGCGTTCCCCGGCCATGCGACCAAGACCGACAGGGCTACGAGTCCGCGTTTCATCCAGCCCCCTGACTCGGGTGAGATCCGCCGGCCGTCAATGTACGCCCGCGGACCGGTCTGCCGCACCGCTCGCAAATCGAGCGAGTTGGAACATCTCGACATCATGGCGACTGTGACCAGATTCCACGAGGTCCGCCATGATCTCGCCGACGACGCTGCAGAATTTGTAGCCGTGCCCCGAGAACCCCGCAGCGATGCACACGCTGGGATGCTCCGGAAGCACGTCGATGACGAAGTGCTCATCGGGGCTGTTGGTGAACATACACGCTGCGAGAGCGAGTGTCGGGCCCGCGGCGAGCGGGAAGTATCGCTCGACGCACGAGCGCACCGCGGCCTCGTCGCGCGGCCCGCATGTCCGGTCCAGCGTATCGGGGTCCACGGTTTCGCGGAGGTGGTGCCACCGCCCCACCTTGAGCCCCGGAATCCCTTCCATCGGCACGCCGTAAAACGTGCCCTCGGCAACGCGCATGTTGAACACGGGGAAGCGGGTCGGCACAAACAGCGCCGGCTCGAGAGGGGCGAACCAACCAACGACCTGCCGCTCGGGCACGGCCAGGGGACGCAGCCTGGCAACCAGCTGACTGGCCCACGCCCCGGCTGTGATGGCCAGTCGCTGTGTCTCGTACGTTCGGTGCTGGGTCGTGACCCGGATGGCATCGCCGCGAGCCTCCCACGACAAGACACGTTCGCCGGTGTGAAGCGCGGCCCCCGCTCGCGTGGCCGCGGACGCGTGGGCGACAATGCTGCGCTCCGACAGGAGGTAGCCACCGTCAGGCTGAAAGACGGCACATGCGTCGTCAGGAAGGGAATAACCGGGAAATCGCTCGTGAACTTCTCGAGCCGTCAAGATCTCGTGTGGGAGGGCGTGCAGCTCGCACGCCTCGCGCGAGCCCTCGTACAACTGACCTCCCGACTTGTCAATGTCCACTGACCCCGTGACATGAAGCAGCTGCTCGCCAGTCGCCTGACCGAGCTCGCGCCAGAGAGCATACGCCCGTCGCAAGAGGGGGACGTAGGACGGGTGCTCGAAATACGCGAGCCGGATGATTCGCGTGATCCCATGGGATGAGCCCAGTTCGTGAGGGATCGTGAACTGCTCGAGCCCGAGTACCCGATGCCCTCGCGATGCGAGAATGATACAGCGTGGCGCTTCCCATTCCTCCCACGCCGACGACAATCGTGTCGAAACGCGTGTCAGTTCCGGTCATCTACCGCCCCTGGGTGCGCGGTCGCCGTCCGCTGTGGGCGGATTAGATTGCCTCTGCATCTGGATCCCTGCCATTGGCGTCGACCACGACTCGAGGAGGCGGCACTATCGATACGATACTGGGCGCCGGTGGCGCCATCGGCAACGCCTTGGCGAAGCTGCTTGCGTCCCGGTCACAGCCGTTCAGGCTCGTCGGCCGCAACCCGTCGACACGGGCGGGAGCCGCGGAGACGGTCAGCGCCGATATGGCCGACCGCGAGCAGGCACTGCGTGCCGTGGCCGGGTCGCGCGTGGTGTATCTGCTGGTTGGCCTCCAGTACGACCACAAGGCGTGGTCAGAGCAATGGCCGCGGATCATGGCGAATACGATCGAGGCCTGCAAGCGCGCTGGCGCCAAGCTTCTGTTTTTCGACAACGTCTACATGTACGGGAAGGTCGACGGGCCGATGACGGAGGAAACGCCCTTCAACCCGTGCAGCAAGAAAGGCGAGATTCGCGCAGCGATTGCCACGGCGTTGATCGGTGAGTGGCAGGCGGGTGCTCTGACCGGGATGATCGCCAGGGCCGCCGATTTCTACGGACCCGATGCGCGCAACGGCGTCCCGAACGTCCTCGTGTTTGCGCCATTTTCCAAGAAACGCAAGGCGTCATGGCTCATCAACGATGCGGTGCCACACTCGTATACCTATACGGTCGATGCCGCCTACAGCATCGCTGCTCTCGCGGAGCGCGAGTCTGCCTGGAATCAGACATGGCACGTGCCCACGACGCCCAATCCTCCGACCGGGCGAGAGTTCATTGCCCTGTGCGCACGTGCGTTCGGCGTGCCGCCAAGGTATCGGGTACTGAGTAGACCGCTGCTCCGCCTGGCAGGCCTATTCGTGCCGAATGTCCGAGAGTCGTACGAGATGCTCTATCAGAGCGAGGGCCCGTATTTGTTCGACTCGTCGAAGTTCGCCCGTGCATTTGGCTTCTCCGGCACCCCATTCGCCGACGGCATTGTCGCGACAGCTGCAACGTTCGACTAGCCACCTGACACTGTGGCCGCTCATCGCGGCCACGTTCTTCATGGTGTCGGGCGGCACCTATGGCACCGAAGACATCGTGCAGGGTGCGGGGTACAGCCGCGCGATCCTCATTCTCCTGCTCACGCCGGTGGTGTGGAGTCTGCCGACCGCGTTCATGATCGGCGAGTTGGCTAGCGCGCTGCCCAAGGAAGGCGGCTACTACGCCTGGACCCATCGTGCGCTCGGCAGGTTCTGGGGATTTCAGGAAGCGTGGCTGTCGCTCACGGCCTCGGTCTTCGACATGGCGATCTACCCGACGCTCTTCGTGGCCTATCTCGCGCGCCTCTTCCCGTGGTTCGCGCAACCGAGTCACGGTTGGCTCATGGCGTTCGCGGTGGTCGTCGCGTGCTGCGCGCTGAACATCGCCGGTGTAAAAGCCGTCTCGCTCACGTCGTTTTGGATGTTCCTCGCTCTGTCGGCTCCGTTTGTTGGAATCGTGTTGCTCGCACCGTTCAAGGTCGGCGCGCTCGCGTCCGTCGCCACGAGGCCGACCACCGCGAGCGTCGACATCGTGGGGGGGCTGCTCATCTGCATGTGGAACTACATGGGTTGGGACAACGCATCGACGATCGCGACCGAAGTCGATCGCCCGCAGCGGACCTACCCTCGGGCGGTTTTGCTCGCCGTAGGAATCGTCGCGCTCAGTTATGTGCTCCCCGTCGGGGCAATGTGGGTCACCGGTCTCCCCGCATCGGCCTGGGAAACGGGTTTTTGGGCCGACGTCGCCGGCATGCTCGGCGGACCGGGCCTTCGCCTTGGCCTCATCGTCGGCGGCATGATCAGTGGGTTTGGGATGTTCAATGCGCTCGTCATGAGTTATTCCCGCCTCCCGCTCGCCATGGCCGAAGATGGGATGCTCCCACAGGCGTTCGGGAAACTCACGCGGCATGCGCGCGCGCCGTGGGTGGCCATCCTGTTTCTGGGCGGGTGTTGGGCCCTCTGCTTGGGGCTCGGATTCGAGCGACTGGTCACGCTCGACATTCTGGTCTACGGCGCGAGCCTGGTCCTCGAGTTCGTGGCGCTCATTGTCCTGCGCATCAAGGAGCCGGAATTGCACCGGCCATTCCGGGTCCCTGGCGGCCTGACGGGCGCCATCGTGGCGGGCGTCTTGCCCACCGTACTGCTCGCATTCTCGATTATTCGAGGCGAACATGAGACAGTCCTCGGCATGAGCTCGGCCACCTTCGGCTTGATCCTGATCGCACTGGGCGGGGCGGCCTATGTGATCAACTACCGCCTCAGGCCACAGGGGTGGAGCGTCTCTGTCGAGCCGCCGCCCTCGGAGGCCGCTGCCTGACGCCGTGTGCGTCGCTCGTATCATTCACTACGACACCAGGCCGATTACCCCGCATGATCGTCGAGCACACCGTGGTCTGCCCCGTTCTCATCGGGCGCGCTGGGCCGCTGGCAACAGCGTTCCAGACGCTCGATCACGCTCGCGCGGCGCACGGCGCGACGGTGCTGGTGTCGGGCGAAGCCGGGATCGGCAAGTCGCGTCTCGTGCGGGCCATGGTCGAGCGGGCTCGGGATCTCGGCTTCGTCACCCTGCAGGGCGCATGCTTCGAGGCTGACCGTGCCCATCCGTACGGGCCCGTCTTGGATCTCGTGCGGGTGCTGTCAACGACCATCTCGCCCGCCGTCGCCGCGCACTACTTCGCCCCAGCGGCCGTGGAGCTGGTGACCTTGTTTCCGGAGCTCGGTGCCATTTTCCCCGACACAGCACCCCGTCACGTGCTGGACCCCGAGGAAGCCAGGCGCCGGCTGTTCCACGTCATGACGGAGGCCGTGCATGCACTCGGCCGTGTGCAGCCGCTCGTGGTTGTCATCGAGGACGTGCATTGGAGCGATGATGCGACGCTCGATCTCTTACTGCACCTCGCCCGGAGGATCGGCTCGCAAGCCATCGCGCTCGTCCTCACCTTCCGGAGCGATGAGCTCGGGCCGCGACTCGCGCGCCTCCTGGCGGATCTCGATCGTGCGCGCTGCGCGTCCGAGATTGACCTGCGTCCACTCGCCCCGTCCAATGTCGCGGCAATGCTCCAGGCCATCTTCGGTTCGGACGCCGCGTTCGGCGCGTCGTTCATCGACGGCTTGCATGGCCTGACCGAGGGCAATCCATTCTTCGTCGAGGAGGTGCTCAAAGGACTGCTGGTCGTCGGCGATCTCGAGCGCGCGGACGGCGCGTGGCGCGTCAAACCGCTCGAGCACGTGCATGTTCCCCGGACGTCCACCGAGGCAGTAGGACGCCGGCTTGCCGGACTGAGTCAGGCGGCCAGGCGCGTCGCCGAGGTGGCCGCGGTAGCGGGTCGTCGATTCGACTTCACGCTCCTCCAGTCGCTCACGGAACACGACGAGCGCGAGCTGCTATCGCTGGTCAAGGAGCTGGTCGACGCCCAGGTCGTCGCGGAAGAATCGGCGGACCGCTTCGCCTTCCGCCATGCGCTGACGCGTGAGGCGATACGCGCGCGCTTGCTCGCGCGCGAGCGTGTGGCGTTGCATCGCGCGATTGCCACGAGGCTCGAGCAACGGTACGACGAGAATGCGGGCCAGCTCGACGACGCGCTAGCGTATCACATGTTCGAGGCCGGCGCCTGGGATTCCGCGCGGCGTTACGCGCTCCGGGCGGCGGAGCATGCGCTGGCGCTCTGCGCCCCGCGCGAGGCGCTGCAACAGCTCGAGCGCGCGGTGGTCGCAACGGAGCGCTCCGGAAGCCGTGCCGACGCAGCGTCGTTGATCGCGCGTGGCCGCGCCCACGAGACACTGGGCGCATTTTCACACGCCAACGACGACTTCGCCGCCGCGTTGGCCACAGCCCGCGAGTCGGGCGATCGTCGGGCGCAGTGGCAGGCGCTGCACGCGTTGGGGATGTTATGGGCGGCCCGCGACTACGTGCGCGCAGGGCAGCACCGACGCGACGCTCTCGATCTCGCCCGGTCTATCGACGACCCCTCGCTCATTGCCCACAGCCTGAACCGAGTCGGGAACTGGTACGTCAATCGTGAAGTCCCGCACGCTGGTATCCCGTTTCATGATGAAGCGCTGGCGATCTTTGAGCGAGTCGAGGACAAGCGTGGCGTCGCGGAGACCGTCGACTTGCTCGCAATGGCGCACCATATCGCGGGCATGCAGGGCTCGGCTGTCCATCTGTACGAGCGCTCGGTCATGCTCTTTCGCGATCTCGACGATCGCCGGGGGTTGGCCAACGCGTTGAGTGCGGTGTCGGTGTGCGGTCCGAGTCATCACGCGTCGCCCGGCCCCGTGCTGACCAGCATGCATTCGGCGGATCTCCTGGCCAATGAGCGCCCCATTCGGATCGCGACCGAGATCGGCTGGCGGGCAGGTGAGGCGTTCACACGATTCCTGATTGCCGACAGCTTGTCGTGGCGAGGCGAGTACAAGCGCGCGCGCCGGCTAGCTCACGAGGCGCTCGCCATCGCTCAGGAGATGGAGCATCTCGAATGGCAGTGCGGCGCTCGCCGCCTCCTGGGTACCATTGCGTTGGATCTGTGCGCGCCGTCGGACGCCGTCGCCCACCTCGAGACGGCGCATGAGATCGCCCGGCGGCTCGGGTCGGCCACCTGGACTCGCTGGACCGGCGCACCGTTGGCGATCGCCCTGGTGCGGGTTGGGCGTGTCGACCGCGCGATCGCCGTTCTCGATGACGTCGACCGCATCGTCCCGGCGTCGACGTCGGGCGAGGCCGAGCCGGAGAGCGTGCGACGGACGCTGGGCGAGCGATATCTCGCGCTCGCGCGAGCGGAAATCGCCATGGCGCGTGGGCTGCCTGCGGAGGCGGCAGGCGCCATCGACGATCGGGACATCGCAGGCACTCCGCGCGCCGGTCTCCTCCGGGCTCAAGCGATGGCAGCGCTGGAGCGCTGGAGTGAAGCAGCGACCACCTTGAACGAGGCGCGTGACGAGGCCCGTCGGCAACACGCTCGTCCGTTGCTCTGGCGCATCGACGCGGCGCAAGGATCCGTGCACCTGGGCGAGAGACGCCGCATCGAGGCGCGCCGATCCTTCGATTCCGCCCGGGCCATCGCAGCCGAGCTCGCCGCGGAACTCGAAGAACCGGACGCCATAGCCAGCTTCTGGGCCGGTGTCGACCGCGCCGCGCCGCCGCCCCCCGCGCCGACGAAACGTCAGGCCACCAAGGCGGCGTTTGGGGGCCTCACCCGGCGGGAACGCGACACCGCGGCACTGGTTGCGCAGGGGAAGTCCAATCGCGACGCCGCTCGCATTCTTGGCATCGGCGAACGCACGGTGGAGGGCTACGTTGCGGCCGCACTGTCCAAACTCGGTTTCTCTTCCCGCTCGCAGATCGCGGTCTGGGCGGCGGAGCAGGGGTTGGTGCCGAAGGCTGCCGTCACGGGGAAGCTGCACCGCTAGGCGGCTGAGGTCCCCGTACACGAATTTGATTTCCCCGTACTCTTCACGGGGTTCGCGTGCCCCGTCCGCCCTATCCTGTTGCTCACAGACGCCGGCCGGATGTCACCGGACGGATGCTTCCACGAGCCAGATACGGGAGACCATCGACATGCGACCCACCATCTCAACCCTTTTGCTGCTCGCGTGCGCGGCCGCGGCCTCGGCACAGTCGCCCGCCGCCTCGCATCCTGCTTCGCAACCCGCCATCACGTGGGGGCCCGCACCCGCGATCTTCCCGGCCGGCGCACAGATGGCCGTCCTGGAAGGTGATCCCTCGAGTGCGTCACTCTTCACCGTCCGACTGCGGTTGCCCGACGGGTACAAGATCGCACCGCACACGCATCCGACGGATGAGAACGTGACCGTGATCAGCGGCACGTTCCGCGTGGGCATGGGTACGACCTTCGATTCCAAGGGAATGATGACCTTGCAACCCGGCGGTTTCGTGACGGCACCCGCCAACCACGCGCACTTCGCAGTCGCGCAAGGGGCGACCATCGTGCAGGTTCATGCGATGGGACCATTCGCGCTGACCTACGTCAATCCCGCGGACAACCCACAGGCGAGCGCTGCACGCTGACTCAGACCCGACGCCTCCCCGCGGAGGCGTCGGCCCCTCGCAACCTGCACCCTCTTGTTATGCGGAGCCGATCCATGACTGGTAACACCACGATCCGAGAGGCGCTCGAGCGCAACGCGCGTGCGGTACAGCTCAAACCGTCAGTCGGTCAGGGGACGGCTGTCACCAAGATCCGACTGCACCCCGGACTTCGCTGCGACGTCGAGGAAGGGGCGTGGAAGTTCACGGTCGGGATGTCGGAGAAATACGCTGGGACGAATGCCGGCCCCAACCCCGGCGTGTACGGACGCGCTGCGGTGGGGTCGTGCCTTGCGGTCGGCTACGGCCTGTGGGCCGCTCGGCTGGGCGTGCAGATCGATGCACTCGACGTTGAGATCCAGGCTGACTACGATGCCCGCGGCGAGCTGGGCGTATCAGACGACGTGCGGCCCGGCTATCTGGCAATGCGGTACATCGTGACGGTCGAGAGTCCGGCGTCGGCCGAGGACATCATGCGGGTCCTCGATACGGCCGATCGCTACAGCTCCTGGCGTGACGACATCTCGAATGGCGTGCCCCTCACTCGAGAGGTACGGATCCCCGTGCGGGAGGCGTAACGATGGACCCCCGGGTCCAGCGCCGCGTCCAGCGGTACGGGTGGGACAAAGCGGCAGGGAATTACGAACAGTACTGGGCCCGGCAACTCGAGTGTGGGCAAGACCGCATGTTGGCGTTGGCCGATCTTTGGCCGGGGGCGCGGGTGCTGGACGTCGCGTGCGGCACTGGCCTCGTGACGCTGCGCGCGGCCGCCGCAGTCGGCCCGATGGGGTGCGTCGTCGCAACCGATATTTCGCAGGCAATGGTGGATGCGGTGCGGGTGGCGGCTGCGGCGCGTGGCCTCACGCAGGTGACGGCGCAGCGGCAGGAGGCCGAGGAGCTCGACCTCGAGCACGACACCTTCGACGTCGCCCTGTGTGCCTTTGGGCTTATGTACGTCGTTGATCCCATCCAGGCGTTGAGTCGAATGCATGACGCCTTGCGGCCCGGTGGCCGCGTAGCCGTGGCCGTGTGGGGCGCCCGCGCGGAGTGTGGATGGGCAGAGATCTTTCCGATCGTCGACCGACGGGTCGCGTCGGATGTCTGTCCGCTGTTCTTTCAGCTGGGTACGGGCCATGCGCTTCGTAGCACCCTCGAGGCCGCCGCGTTCGTCGACATCGATGTTGCACGAATGAGGACCATGTTGTCCTACGAGTCCGACAGCGCGGCGTGCGGTGCGGCGTTCGCGGGTGGCCCTGTCGCCCTGGCCTATTCACGGTTCGACGAAGCGACCCGTCGCGAGGTGCACGGGGAGTATCTCGAATCGATTGCGGACCATCGGCGTGGCTCGGGCTACGAGATCCCGGGGGAATTCGTCATCGCGCACGCCGTTCGCGAACCGGTGCCGCGCGTCAGCGTCCGTCCCGTTATGACCGGTCCCGGAAAGGTGCGGTGAGGTGCTCCGGGCGTCGAGAGGGCCAGTGGCGCCGATCCGCCACTGGCCCTCGCGTTGTCGCCCGCCTATGAGGCCGGAGACCCGGCTCGTGCTACTTCTGCTTTGCCGTATGAAGCGCGAAGAATGCTCCCTGCGGGTCCACCGCCATGACGATGCGTCCGCCGGGCACTTCCATCGGGCCGTTGAGGACTTTCCCGCCGAGCTGCGCGATGCGCTTCGCTGCGTCCTCGACATTCGGAATGTCGATGTACGCGAGCCACGCGGGCGGCCCCTGCTTGGGATCGCCCTTGTACATGCCACCGAACGTTTGCCCACCGAGCCCGTACATCTGATACACGTTCCCGGGGCCCATTTCCATTGAATCCGTCTTCTCCCACCCAAACACCTTGCGGTAGAAGTCGAGCGCGGCTGACGCATCAGTAGTCGCGAGCTCGTACCAGCACGGTTCCCCGTTTTGCGGCTGTCCCTCTCGGGGAGCGTTGTCGCCCTGCGGCGCGAGCAACGCCAGTGCTGCGCCCTGCGGATCCTTAAACACGCCGAATCGACCGACGTCGGGGATTTCCGTCCCCGGCACGAGCACCTGCCCTCCGAGGGCAGTGACCTGCTTCAGCGTCGCATCGACGTCTGGCGTCGACACGTAGGCAATCCAATTGGGCGGGACACCGCGGGCCTTCATGTCGGGCGTGATCTCCATCACTCCGCCGATCGGACCGCGAGCGCCATTCCACATTGTGTACGGCATCTCGACCAGCCCACGGCGTCGTCGTCCAGCCAACCACCTTCGTGTAAAACTTGATTGCCGCATCGGGATCGGTCGTCGTGAGCTCGAGCCAGACAAATCGCCCTGTAGCAACAGGGGCTGAGACGGGTGCGGCCATTCCATCCTCCGCGCAATGAGTGAGGGTCGCAGCCTATCGCGGCGCTCGACGGAATGCAACGGCCCCCGCGCAACCGTGACAGCACATCCGTAGGAACCGCGCTGGGGCTCGCGGGCTATGGAGTTCGCGCGCCCTCGCTGCGCGCTGCGGCGTCAACGGATCATCACCTCGCGACCGTCACTCACCCCGATCCGTATGTCGTTGACCCCACATCCCTTCGCCCCTCTCACCCGCAGTTCTACCCTTCGCGGAGAAAGAATTGGCCATCTACATGAGGCAGCTAGCATGAGGCAGCTATCAATGAATCGCGAACCGTGGACTCGAATCGAGCGCAAGGGCGTACGTAGGGGAACGGCTCTGCTCGCTGCGTTCATCGCATTCCCGTGGTCCGCGAGCATGGCGACATCTCGTCCGGCGTCCGACACGATCCCCAAGGGCGCGGCAGTCTACGTCCTGGTACCGGACTCCAGTGACAACATCCCCAAGGCCATCGATCACGTCGTCTCGCACATGAATTTCATCGTGCGAGGGATCGCGCGAGGTCGGCTAACCAAGATCAATCCGACTCCACACCGGGTGCGCGTCGACCTCGAAACCGACACTGTGTCCGTCGCGTTCGACGCGGGCAATCCCGTGGTCACGCCGTTGAACGGCGATACGGTTGCGTGGCGAAATCCCTTGACCGGTGAGACGAACCATGCCCACGTCGCCGTCGCGGGCGATACGGTGCGGCAGACCATTGTCGCACCGGATGGGGAGCGAGAGAATGCGCTGATTTTTTCCGATGATGGGTCGCATGTTCGGCTGCGCGTCACCGTGACGAGTCACCGATTGCCCCGCCCGTTGATCTACGAGTTGCTCTTCCGCGCGAGTGACTCGACCGGCACCGGTTGACGTCCCACAGACGGACACTGCACGGTGCGGCGCGCCTGCGCCGCACCAGCACGGCTTGCAGCGGCGCTTCGGTGAGGTGTGTGGGTTTTGCAAAATTGGATCGCCTTCCACCAACACGCTCGTAGTGACAGGTGTCGCACCTGCACGTCAGTCGCACCCGTCCGTGAGTGGGAGGCCATATGCATCCGACGCGAGAGCGCGGTACCGTGCGCCGCGCGCACATCAGGGATGTCACGAGGAGAGCGCAGTGGGTTCAGAGGGCAGCGGTCATCGTATCGACAGCGACGCTCGCGGCTTGCGCGTCGGCGTCGGTCCGGCCAGATAATTCGGGGGGAGTCACGACTCCAGCTCAGGTGCTCGTGCGCAACGACGCCTCGGCCGACGTGACGGTGTTCGCGTATCGCGGAGATCAGCGCGTGCGAATCGGCCAGGTGACGGCGCATGGAACAGCGCTGGTGACGGTGCCCACAGGGATGATGAACCCCGGCCGCGTCCAGCTGATGCTGCACAAGATCACCGGCGGCGACTTTGTCGCCGACGAGGTGACAATCAACTCCGGTGAGGAGCATGCGGAGTTGCACGTGTTCGATGTGCTGGATGAGTCAGCGCTCACGGTCGCGCCAGGTCGGATGCACTGATGCACACGCCCTGGGTGGTGGTCTGCCAGTCACCGACCTCGTGCAACTGCGGGACGAGCCTGTGTGTCAAGAATGACATGGAGCCGCGCAGCGCAGCGGATCGCCTGACGCGCCGCGTGGCCCCATCCCAAGACGGCCAGTTCTTTCAAACCAGCTGCGTGGCTCGCCGATGGGTGACCCTCTGACGCGAATCCTGGTTGTCAACGATGACATTGGGTTGCCATCGAGTCTCGCCGACAACCTGCGACTCGAGAGTTACGAAGTCCGTCTCGCCTCGGGGGAAGGCGGACTTGCGACCGCACTCGCGTGGCCTGCCGACCTGGTGGTCCTCGACCTCGTGCGGCGAACGGCGAACGGATCCGACCTGCTCTACGCGCTGCGCGAGCGCGGGTGCCATGTGCCAGTCCTCGTCCTGAGTCAGGGGAACCTCGCATCGCAGGACATCGAAGGACCGCGGCTCCAGGGCGTGCAGCACGTGACCGGTCCACTCAGTGTGCTCGAGCTCATCGAGCCGGTCCGCGCGCTGCTCGACCGAGGAGGCACCCGAAACGGGAATGGCATGATCCGATTCGGGTCCGTCGTCGTGGACCCCGGAGCGCATACCGTGACGCGCCGCGGACAACACTGCTCGCTCACGCCGAAGGCGTTCGCACTACTCGTCGCACTGGCCCGCCGCCATGGCGAGGTGGCCTCGCGCACCGAGTTACTGCGCGAAGTGTGGGGATACGGGCCACACGTACTGACGCGCACCGTCGATTCGCACGTGGCAGAGCTTCGGCGCAAGCTGGAAGACGACCCTTCGAGGCCGCGGCACGTCGTCACCGTGTGGGCCGTCGGATACCGGTTCGTGGCGTAGTCACTCGCGCCGGCCTCCGTCGCTCGGCATCACAGACGGCACCGCTCCGCTATTCGCTCGGCGACTCCGCCAACCGCTTGAAGTAGATGATGGTCGCGACCAGGCCACCGTGCGGTTTGAGCGCGTAGTCCGGGATCGCGCCCACCCTGCAATACCCGAGCTGTTCGTAGAACCCCGCCGCCCCGTCCTCCGCCGCCGTATCGAGCGTGACCAGCGTGCGACCGCGTCGCACCGCGATCCGCTCGGCTTCCTGCACGAGGGCCCGACCGACGCCGCGGCCACGTGCGCTCGGCTGCGTCATCAGCTTCGCGATTTCCGCGCGATGCGGCTGATTCTCTGGGCAGTCGAGCAGCAGGGTGACGGTGCCCACTAGACCGCCCGCCGATCGAGCGCCGAGCACGACGCGTTCGCCGCGGTCCGCAGCAGCGAGTGAATGCTCCCAGAACGCCCGTGCACGGTCAGTCGCCAGGGGATGCATGAAACTGACCGACCCGCCGGCGGCCACCGTGTGGACGAGAATGTCGGCCAGGGCGGCGACGTCCTGGGGTGTTCGAGACAGGGCGACGATCTCTCCCTCATACATCAGTGTTCGCTTCATCACCCGCGACCGACGAAAGGGGCCGTCAGCTCATCCGCTCCCAGCGTCATCATCTAGACACACACGCTGCTGCGGTCAAGCGACGGTGGCCAACGGGGGAACCCGACTCCCGTCGGCCGGTATGTCATATGCGAATGCTGGCAACCATGAAGCGCACCGTCCTCGTGGGGATCCTGCTCGTCGGAAGCGGATGCTCCCAGGCATCCAGGGAAACCAGCGGACTGCGCTCGACGACGGGGCGCGATCTGCGCCTCATCAAGCACGTGATCGTGATCATGCAGGAGAACCGGTCCTTCGACCACTACTTCGGGACGTACCCGGGTGCTGATGGCATCCCAATGCAGGATGGCGTGCCCGCCGTTTGCGTGCCGGATCCGCGAACCGACCGTTGCGTCAAGCCCTTCCACGACTCTGCGGACGTGAATGGTGGCGGACCCCACAACGCCGGCGATGCGGTGAATGACATCGACGGCGGCCGGATGGATGGTTTCATCAGGCAAGCGGAGGCCGCTCAGCGTACGTGCGTCAATCCGAACAATCCCTCGTGTGCGGCCGGCAAGTCGACGGACGTCATGGGCTACCACGACAGTCGAGAAATTCCGAATTACTGGGCTTATGCGCACAATTTTGTGCTTCAGGACCAGATGTTCGAGCCAAACGCATCCTGGAGCTTGCCCGCCCATTTGTTCATGGTGTCGGAATGGTCCGCGCGGTGCGCCATCCTGAACGATCCTGCGAGCTGTGTCAACTCGCTGCAGGATCCTCGTGGCAGCGACTCCCGACCCCAGCCCGGATCCTACGCGTGGACAGATCTGACCTACCTGCTGCACCGTGCCGGCGTGAGCTGGAAGTACTACGTCGCCGAAGGCGCGCAACCCGATTGCGACGATGATGCGATGACATGCCACGAGAAACCCCAGACCGTCGGCACGCCCAGCATTCTGGAATCCACTGCCATACTTCACGACCGTGCAACGAGACGGGCAGTTGGACAACGTCCAGACGGCCGACCACTTCTTCATCGATTTGGGCGACGACAGCCTGCCCGCAGTCAGTTGGATCGTGCCAAACGAGGCGTCGAGTGAGCATCCGCCGGCCAGGGTGAGCACCGGCGAAGCGTACGTTACAAGCCTCATCAATGCCGTCATGGAGAGCTCGTCGTGGCGCTCGACCGCCATTTTCCTCGCCTGGGATGACTGGGGCGGGTTCTACGACCACGTCGTGCCGCCAAGCGTCGATGCCAACGGCTACGGCCTTCGCGTCCCCGGCCTCGTGATCAGTCCCTATGCGAGGCATGGGTATATCGATCATCAAACGCTGAGCTTTGACGCGTACGTCAAGTTCATCGAGGATGTATTCCTGAGCGGCGAGCGCATCGATCCCGTGACCGACGGCCGCTGGGACCCCCGTCCGACGGTTCGGGAGACCGTGCCCATCCTGGGCGACCTGCGCAGCGATTTTGACTTTTCCCAATCACCGCGGGCCCCATTGGTGCTGCGCGCCCCGACTCCACTTCCCTCGAGCGAATGACCCCCCTCCCTATACGCCTGCGCCAAACCGCATAGGACGGGGGGCCGTGCGACCGAGCCGGCTGGATCCGCGCTACTTCGAGCCTTTGGAGACGGCACCAGCCACAGCCGTCGCAGCTTTCTCGACGAGCGGAGTGAGCAGATCCTCGCCAGTCGACTCGGCCTTTTTCTTGTTCGTGCTGTTGACCAGCACCTTCCCGTCGCCCGATTCGAGGCGCGCAGTGAGCGTCAACTCATCGTTGGGCTTGGTGACGCTCCCGTAGTTGGTCGCTGCGGCGCCCGCGGCGCCTCCGGCCGCGTTGATGCCGATCTGCCCCGCGGTGTTACTAGTGACGCCGCCGGCCGCATATGCGCCCTGCTGAATGGCGCCTCCGGCCACTCGACTCAGCAGGCTGCTGCCCCCACTGCCGCTGCTGTGGACCTGCTTCACCGACGTGAACAGGACAAACGGACAGTTGCTGGCCTTCGCCTCCTGGCGTGCCTGGTCTTGCAGCCGCGCGGTGAGGGGTGCCACCTCGAGCGTCGGCCCCGTCAGGTAGCTCGTGAAGGTCTCGCGCACTGCCGTCATCGCATCCGTGGCCGACCCGGTCGCCGTTTCCACGCTCGCCGGGGCGAGGCAGATATGCGCCTTCCCAGGAGTAGCGGCAGGTGCGGCGGCTGCTGGGGCGACCGCGCCGGCGGCGGTCGCAGGGGTCGTCGCGGTCCCGCCTGCAGGAGCAGCCGGAGCAGGCGCTGCCTGCGCCGCGAGGCGCAGCGACGACACGGCGGCCACCAAAAGGGGGGCGATGAGGCGAGCGTTCATACGGTCCTCGGCGCAAGAGGTCAGAGCGTACAGCACCCGAGGGAATATCTCGGTTGTAGTGGACACTACACGCGTGGTGATCGGCCGTCCAATACTTTGCCTGAACTGAGGCGATAGGCGGCGACTATGGCCATCCCTGGCACCCGTCCGCCGGGACGCGTCGAGGCGGCTGCTCCTAGCGCGCGCCCGCAGTGACGGCGCGATCGTCCGCTTCGACCGAGGCGCCCGCAGGCGAGGGAAGCGGCAGCACGAGTCGGATCTGGGCCCCTCGGGCCGATTGCGGCTCGACCGTCACGGAACCGCCGAACGCAGTGACGGTTTCCCGCACGATCCACAACCCCAGGCCGGTTCCCTTGCCAGGAGGCTTGGTCGTGAAGAATCGCTCGAATGCGCGAGCGCTCGATTCGCTGGTAAACCCCGGTCCGCTATCCGCGACCAGGAGCGACAGGCTGTCCGCGCCACCGGAGACCACCAGGCGTAGGGCCTTGTCGTCGGCCTGTCCCTCCATCGCCTGAACGGCGTTCACGATGAGATTGAGCACCGCCCGTTCGAGCGCGGCGGCGGAGCCGCGCAACAGGGGGATCTCGCGACCGGCGACGTCAATCGCCGTGCTGACCGTGACGTGCTGATCCCTGAGCAGGGGACTGGCCGCCGTCAACGCCGTGGCGACGACGTCGGGCAGGGATACCAGACCCGCGACGTCATCCATTGTCGTGGACCGCGTCACCCGCAGCAGGTCCTCGACGAAGCCATTTGCCCGACGAGCCTGACTGAAGATGCGCTCAACGTCCTCTCGCTGATCGCTGTCCAGCTTCGTGCGCAGCAAGAGCTGCGCTTGCAGGTTGATGGTCGTGAGCGGGTTTCGCACTTCATGAACGGCGGCGGCGGCGATCGTCCCGATCGCGGACAGCTTGTCCGCTTCCTGGAGCCGATCGGAGAGCTCGCGCTCTTCGGCGGCGCGGCGCACCTGCGCCGCCAATGCCCGCCGAAGGATGCCCGCGTGCCAGACCGTCGCGTAGGTCGAGATAGTGCCGACTGTCAGCAGCAGAAGCACCTTGGTTGCTTCGTCGAGTAGGGACGCCGTGTCTACCGTCGCCACGTCGAGCGGGCTGCTCACGACGCGGAGTCCGCCCCCGAGCAGGAAGGCTGCGGAGAGCACGGCGTACGCGACCGTGGCGAACGCGGTCGTCACCGCTGCGGCGCGCGCCGACCCGGTGAGTGGACGACTCGCCAGGACGGCGAAGTAGACGAGAAAGATCGGGGCGTGGATCGCGAGACCGGGTGATCCGAACACGCCATACCCGGCCTGCAACAGAGTGATCGCCACCACGTCGACCGCGGGGTTGATCCAGGCGAAGTCGGGGCGGTAGCCCTCGGGGCTCCGCAGGCGCCAGCCCTGCCAGACCGTCCAGCCGAGCACGGGCAGAAGCACCAAGATGTTCAGGCGGACCAGAGCCGACGTGAGGCGGGGAGCGTATACAACCGCGGCCACCGCCAGCAGGACGACGACGGCTCCGCGGATCCGATTGACCAGTGCCTCGGCGCGAGCTTGTTCGCCCACTATCAGCGCCGCCACCTCCCTTTCGGGATCAGGCGCGATCGGCAGCAACACCTGAGTGGAGCGCCTTGGCGGCGTGTCGGTCACGGTACTCCGACGGGCGCGTCGGCGGATTTGTAACCGGGTCGCCTTTGCGTCGGAGGGGACGAGGGCTTAGCGTTGCATGTGCTTTTTGCCCTCATCCCCGCGGTGCTCACCTTCGGGGCGCCAGTTTCTATTGCCCACACCGGGGCGACCCTGGCGTCCCCCGACACGATCACGGTGCGATCCCCGGATAGCGCGGCGCGTGCCGAGACTTACAGTGGGCGCGCGGGGCAGCTCGCCGTACGGATCCCGCGTTTCGATGAGGGGGTCCCGCTGGATGGCACACTGAACGCCCCCGTCTGGGAGCGCGCAGCGCTCCTGACCGGCTTTTCAGAGTACACACCTGTCGATGGGCTGCCAGCCGAGGATTCGACGGAGGTGCTGGTCTGGTACTCCCCGCATGCCATCTATTTCGGTATCCGGGCGTTCGAGCCGCACGGCGGTGTCCATTACAAACTCGCTGATCGCGACAAGATCGACGCCGACGACAACGTCCAGATCATTCTCAGCCCGTTCCTGCATTCGCGCCAGGCGCTCGTGTTTGCCGTCAACCCGCTTGGCATTCAGGAGGATGGCACCATCACGGAAGGGGTGAGCACCGGAAAACACTTCAATACCGGGAACACCCAGACCGGGCGCCCGACGACGGACCTGAGTCCCGATTTCGTCTACGAGTCAAAGGGGCACATCACGCCGTTTGGATACGAGGTGGTCGTCCGTATTCCGTTTCGCAGCATCAAGTACCAGTCGTCGGACCCGCAGAATTGGGGGGTCAATGTGCTGCGCAAGGTCCAGCACTCGGGTCACGAGCAGACGTGGGTTCCGACGAAACTCGCCTCGGCGTCGTTCCTCGGCCAATCGGGGACCCTGGTCGGGCTGAGCGGCCTCCAAAGCGGCCTCGTGCTCGACCTCAACCCCTTCGTGACCGCGCACGCCATTGGCGACAGCGGTGGTCCGCAACCGTGGCGCTACGGTGTCAGTCGGCCATCGTTCGGCGCGAACATGCGCTGGGGCATCACGAGCAATCTCACCATGACGGGCACCTACCGGCCCGATTTCGCCGAGGTCGAATCGGACGCCACGAAGTTGATCATCGATCCCCGCAATGCGGTGTCCTATCCGGAGAAGCGCCCCTTCTTCCTCGAAGGTCTCGAGCAGTTCAGCACGCCCAACAACCTCATTTACACTCGACAGATCGAATCGCCCGTCGACGCCATCAAGCTCACCGGCAAGGTGTCCGACGTCACCGTCGCGTACCTGGGGGCGCAGGACCAGGAAGACTCCTCGATGCTCGGACCCGGCCACGCGACGTTCAACGTCGTGCGTGCGTTTCGCGACGTTGGGTCGTCGTCGATCATTGGCGTGACGGCGACCGACAAGGAACTGGGCGGGGCGTTCAACCGGATGGCCAGCGCGGACGCTCGCCTGACCTTCGACAAGATCTACTCGGTGCAGCTACAAGGCGCTGCGAGCAGCACGCGCGACAGCGCCGGGACCGGGGGAGGCGCCGGGCCGTTGTGGTACGGTCGTTTCACACGCGCCGGCCGCACGTTCGGGTTCGACTACCTCTTCCGCGGCATCGATCCCGAATTCTTTGCTGGTAGCGGGTTCATCTCGAGGAACGGGGTCGCGGTCGCCAGCTTCGATCACCGTGTCACGCTGTATGCACCGCCTGGCGGGCTCGTCGAGACCTATGGTGGTGACTTCCGCTACTCGGACACCTGGGTCTACCGCGATCTGACGTCGGGTCGAGCGCCCGAGGACCGCCGTTATCAATTCAACGTGACCGCGACGCTCCACGGCGGATGGCAAATCGGTGGTGCCATCTATCTGGAGACGTTTGGATACGACCCGACCCTCTTCCAGAACTACTACCTGGGCACGATCAGCCATGGCGATACGGTTCTGACGCGATTTCCCAACCAGGGGCTGATCCCCAACACGGACTATGTGTTTACGGTGTACACGCCCCAGTTTGGGCACTTCTATGCCAGTCTCATCGAGGTCTGGGGCCGCGATGAGAACTTCTATGAGTGGTCGTCGGCCGATGTCCAACTCCCATCGGTCGAGCTGACCTGGCAGCCGACCTCCCGGGTGCGAGCCGATCTGACGGTGACGGGACAGTACGACTGGCGACATTCGAACAAATCGATGGTCGCCCGAACGACGATTCCGCGCCTCGACCTCGAATATCAGTTCACGCGGTCCATCTTCGTGCGACTCGTCGGCCAGTACGACGCGGCCTACCAGGACAGCCTGTACGACGATTCCCGCACCTATCTGCCGATCTTCATCAAGAATCCGACGACCGGTGTGATCAGCCGGGCGACCGCTGGCACCAGCAACGTGCTGAGCGGGCAGTTCCTTTTCGCGTACCAGCCCATCCCGGGCACGGTTGCGTTCATCGGGTACAACAACGACTCCAACGAGCCCTACGCCCTTCGCTTCTCCGGCTTGGTGCGACAGGCGGACAACTTCTTCGTGAAGTTCAGCTATCTGTTCCGCATGTAGGCGCCGCGAGAGCATGCGCGGCCCGGGCCGGGGCGTCATCGTCACGTGACAGACGTAATCGTGGTCGGAGCGGGCGTGGCGGGACTATCGGCCGCTCGTGTGTTGCACGAATCCGGCGCGCGAGTGGTCGTGCTCGAAGCGCGCGATCGGGTCGGGGGACGCATTCGCACACATCGCGCGCCGGGAGTCGCCCAGCCCATCGAGCTGGGGGCAGAGTTCGTGCACGGTCGGGTCGCAGCGACGTTCCGGATCGCGGACGAAGCGGCACTGTTGCTCTGTGAGCTCACGGGTGAGTGGTGGCGAGCGCGCGACGGTGTCCTCAGACCGGGCGAGGGTATGGATACCGCGATCGCACAGGTGATGGCTCGACTCGACGCGGCGCGCACCCCCGACCGGAGCTTCGCCGATTTCGCGAGCGAGATCCGCGAGGATCCTGCGCTCGCCCGGGCATTGCCGCGTGCACAGCTCTACGTCGAGGGGTTCGAGGCGGCCGATCCAGCGCGGATCGGCGAGCGCTGGCTCGCGCTCGCGGAAGCTGCAGGGAGAGCCGATCGGGAGGACCAGCAGTTTCGGTTCGTGAACGGCTACGATGCGATACCCCTCGCGATCGCGAGCGCACTGCCCCCGGAGGCGCTACGCCTCTCGCACGTTGTGCGAGCGATTGAATGGGAGCCAGGCCACGCGGCGGTGACTACGGATCAGGGCACGCTGAGCGCGCGCGCGGTCGTGGTGACAGTGCCGCTTGGCGTGCTGACCGCTTCGGATGTGGAAGCGCTCGGCTCGATCGTGTTTCGGCCGGATCTCGGAACGGCCGTGCGGCGCGCGTTCAATGGGATGGCAATGGGCTCCGTCGTCCGCATGGTGTTCAATTTCCGAGAACCATTCTGGACCGCGATGCCGCGAGGGCGTGTCCGCGACGATCCGACCGCCATCAGGTTCCTCTCTGTTGAGGATGGTGATTTCAAGGTGTGGTGGACGCCGTTCCCGTTGCGCGCGCCCACGCTGACAGCATGGCTGGGTGGACCTCGGGCCGCAGCCCTGGCAGAGCTTCCGGTCGGCGCTATTGCGGAGCGCGCCCTGGGTGGTCTCGCTCGATCGCTGGGGATTCCCGCGTCCAGGCTGGAGTCCCTCGTCGCCGCCACCTGGTATCACGACTGGCAACACGATCCGTTCACCCGTGGCGCGTACAGTTACGGCGTGGTGGGCGGGATCGATGCGCCGCGCGCGCTGATGCAGCCGATTGCCGACACGCTGTTCCTTGCCGGCGAGCACACCGATCCCGACGGGCGGTCGGGCACCGTGCACGCGGCGATCATGAGCGGGCGCGGCGCCGCCGAGCGTGTGCGTCGCGCCCTCACTGGATGATCGGGGCGCGCGCCGGCCTCCCGGGGGATGAATGGGAGCGTGCTCGCGTGAAGATGGGCGATCTCATCGAAAAGCTGCCGGACGATCCGCGACTGCGCCCCGCGTCGTAAAGGCGGCGTTGGCGCCGTCCCCCAGGCGCCAGTGGGTCAACAGTGCGATCGCGAGTCCGATGCAGAACACGACGGCGGCCACCGCATTGACCCGCGCGACGAGCGGCGTCGGGCCTTCGCGCGGGGGGACGCGGGACAACGGCACCACGACGACATTCATGATGAGATAGACCAGCACGCCGTAGCCAAGGCCCGAGACCACCGGCCGGCGGCGAAGCAGCGGCAGCCTGAGACTGGCGAGGACGAACATGGCCGTCCACGCGAGCGCAATCGTGTAGTGCAGCACGACGCCAAGCAGCACGGTGGCAACGCCACCGCTCGTCGCTGCCTGCACGCCGATCAATCCACTCGCGATGTAGCGGAAGACCATCGCCGGTGTCACACCCCGAAAGCCGACGAAGATGAGGTCTTCGCTGATGTCCAGAGTGCCCGCGATCACCCCGATGCCGAGGATCGCGGTGAAGGCGCGAGCGTGAGATCGATCGGATGGCGTTGTCATGGCAGCGGTTCGACTCGAAGTGTGTCGCCAGACAGGGCGATGACTGCCCGGCTGCTCGCCAGGCGCACGTGCGGTGCAGTGATCACCAGGTCGCTGAGGGCGGCCGGTTGCTGCAAAGCGGCGAGCGCAATCGATGTGCCGCCCGCGGTGACCTTCACGCTGTCGGCCGGGCTCAGGAGGGATCGAAACGTCCCGGTGGAGTCATTGTGGATCGTCGCGATGTTGAGGTCCGCATCGAGCGACTTCCCCGCACACGGATGCACCCAGCGGGTGTGCAATTGCACGGCGGTCGTCACCTGCAGCACGTTCTGGGGGTCCAGGCCGCAGATACGGAAATCCCGGGCGGGGAGGGAGTCGGCGCTCATGATGAGCTGCACACCTTTGCCCGACAAATGCTGTCAACCCGCGCCTGGCTGGCGGTCTGGAGTGCCGCAATGTCTCGGACCGCCGCTCCGCGCAGCGCAGTCGCATCGAACCCGGTGGCGGCCGCGCTGCGCCACGCACGGGCCAGGTCGTCAAAACCGGATGCCACGGCCAGTGCGCCGTCGAGGGTCTCCCGGTGGTGCATGATGTCGTGTTTCCATGTCGTCGGCGCCAACTCGTCGAGCAGTGCTGCGATCGCAGGACCCGTGCGGTAGTATCGGATCCGGAACGAGCGCTGCCCATCTCGAGTGAGTGCCTCGAGCGCAGGGCGACGCGCGGCGAGCCGCTCCCGAGCGCCGGCTCGCCAATCGGTCGGTCCGTACGCGGCGATCAGTTGCAGCGCGCGGACGAGCGCATATTCGGCCAACCCTTCATTCAACTCGCTAGCCCGATCGAACTCCGCGTATTCCGCGTCCAGATCGGCAAGCCGTGCCTCGCGCACCGCCACGAACTCGCGGGCAAGCTCGCGGCGCCGCGCCTGGGTCGGCGCCACCGTCGCAGCCGCTAATACGCGTCCCTCGAGTGCGAACCCCGCTTCGTTTGTGACATCGAAGACTGGGTAGCTCGCGACGTAGTATGCGTTCTCGGTCTCGCCGAACCATGTCCCCGGACGGCGCGAAGCGCGCTCGAAAACGTGAAAGGCCTCATGGAAGGCTGTCGGAATCAGGTCATCCGGGTCGACCGATGACACTGATACCTGCGCCACCGTCGTGCCTGCGAACACCTCCGACGTGTTTGCCGTAGTTTCGTGGCTGCTATCACTCCAGGAGGCCTCCGGCAGACCCTGCACCGCTTCGAAGCCGGCGGGCGGCGCACCGTGCCATCCAACGAGGAGGAATCCCCGGCGCGGCAGCGCAAAGACGACCGGGATGGTGTCGGGGCGATAGCCTGGCCACACCGCATTGCCGTACATCCGGCCAAGGCGCGCGGCCTCTGCGGCGGCGCGGGCGATCGTGCGCACGGTATCCATCGGCACCTGCGCACGCGCCTGTGGCGCAGGGGCAAAGGCGAGCTGCGCGGCGACGAGCAGGGTGACGGTAGGCCGGTGCATGCGACGGTTCCTTCCGGTTGCCGAACTTACGTAGCTGCTAGTTAGTCCCACAATGTCCCCGGAACGATTACTCACTCAGATGTGATCTTCGCACCGCTGGAATCAGTCTGCTCTGAGTGCCACTGCCGGGTCGACGCCGATCGCCCGCTGGGCAGGCAACCATGTAGCAAGGCCTGCAATGCCGAGCAGGATCCCACACACGCCTAAGAGGATGACGGGATCAGCGGGCCAAACCTGGTAGAGGAGACTCGTGAGAAATCGGCTCAGCACGAGGGCGCCACCGACTCCTCCCACAAGGCCAAGCACCACGGGACGTGCGGCCTGTGTGCTGACCAGGCGCAGCACATCGCCGGGGGTCGCCCCCACCGTCATGCGTACGCCGATCTCGCGCGTGCGCTGTGCGACGAATTGGCGAAGCACGCCGTACAGCCCAGTCGCGGCAAGCAAGAGGGCAAAGATGGCGAAGGCTCCGAGGAGGGTGGCCCGAAACCGCGGATAGGCCAGGAAGAGTCCGAGACGCGCCTGCATTGTTTCCATCTCGCCAATTGCCGCGCCGCCACCAACATCTTCAATGGCGCGCTGTAATTGAGTCTCAGTCCCGCGAAGCGCAACGGAAACGGCCCGCGGTGGGTCCTGGGACAGCGGTTCGAACACCTCTGGTCGCGTCACCCAGCCGATCTGGTGATAGCTGCTGGCAGTCTTCTCGTCTGCGACGACACCAACGATCGTTCGCCAGGGGTTCGACGGCCCTGCGCCGCCAACGCGTATGCGCTGTCCGATCGGGTCCGTCCCGTGGAAGTAGCCGCGCGCGATGGACGCGCCGATGAGGGCGACGGGCTCCGTCGTCGCGCGGTCGCGCCCATCGAACGTGCGCCCCCGAAGCAACGAGATGCCCAACAACTCGAAATACCCGGGCCCCACTGTCCGCTCTCCGACACTGTAGGCGTCGCTGTCGGCCGTCTGTGTTGCCCCGGCGAGGCGCAGCCCGGCCGAGTTCCCCGCACTGTAGGGCGGGAGGCTGGTCGCGATGACCGCACGCTCTCCCAGCCGAGAGGCGAGCCGCTCGTAGAAGGCGAGCCGATGGTCGGGGTCCGAATACCGGTCCGCCGGAAGCACGATCCCCGTGACGGCCAGACCATTGGCGCGGAAGCCAAGCGGTTCCCCACTCATCTTGAAGACGCTCTTCAGCAGCAGCATTGCGCCGACGAGCAGGACGATCGAAAGGGCCATCTCAGCGGTCACGAGGGATCTGACCAAGTGCCGCGACGGCTTGGAGGCTCCCTCGCGACCGGTGCTTTTCAGCCCGGCCAACGCCGCCGCTCGCGATGCTCGCCACGCTGGAAGCAGGCCGAAGACGAGAGCGGACCCAACCGAGGCAAGCAAGGCGAAGGCGAGCACCTGGCTGTTCACGGTGACGTGCGATCCAATCGGCATTTCAACCGGCGCGCGCGCGTGGAAATAGCGGACGCCCGCAAAGGCGAGCGCCACGCCGATCAGGCCTCCGACCAATGCCAGCACCAGCGCTTCAGTCAACAACTGCCGGACCATGCGTTGCTCACTGCATCCGAGTGCGACGCGCACGGCCAACTCTCGATGGCGCGCGACCCCCTGAGCCAGCAACAGGCTCGCAATGTTGAGGCACGCAATCAGCAGCACCAGTCCGACCGCGCCGGCGAGCACCCAGAGCGTGGTCTTGAGCTCGGTCTCCGCAAGGAAGGTGAACTCTTCCTGGAGGCCGTAGACGACCGGCACGAGATCGCGTTCTCGTCCGTCGGCGCGGTGCAGCGCTGCGTGCAGCGCTGCGACCTCCCGCTGGGCATCGCTCACGTGCACGCCGTCGCGGAGGCGCGCGAAGATGCCGACGGGGAGGCTGTCTCGTGCCGGCGAAAACCTGGGCGTCAGCAGAACCCATAATCCCGTCACGTCGGGATAGAAGGCGAATCCGGGAGGCATGACCCCGACCACCGTGCAGGCCTGATCGTCGAGTGCGATCGCGCTGCCGACCAGGGCGGGGTCGGCACCGAGCGGTCCGCTCCAGAGGCGGTGGCTCAAGACGACTGCACATCCATCCGTCAGATCTGCAGCCGTGAAGGTTCGGCCGATTGCAGCGGATACCCCGAGGAGGGAGAAGAAAGATTCGCTCACCGGCACAGCCAACACCGTTTGAGGGTGGCCGTGTCCGCTGAGCACGCGGCTGTCTACGGCCCACGTCGCGATCGCGGCGCCATCGAATGCCTTCGCATGTTGAGCGACTTCGCGAAAATCCGCGAAGCTGTCGAAGTTCTTCGAGGTGCCGCTGGCGCGGACATCTTTGTCCCAGATCGCAACCAGATGGGACGGGTTGCGGTACGGCAGCGGTTGAAGCAGGACACCGTCGATCACACTGAACACGGCGGCGCTCGCGCCGATGCCGAGCGCCAGGACGATGACCGCGAGGGCAGTCACGCCGCGCCTGCGGGCCATCCCTCGGCTGGCCTGCACGATGTCGTGCCAGAGCCCATCGTAGAAACTCAGGCTGTGCACGCGATGTCTCCCCACGATTGATGGCCACGCCGGAGCCACCCTTTGTGCCGGCTGCGTTGAGCCAGGCGGCGAGCGCTCAGCCCGAGCGGCTACTGTACTCGGAGGGGCGGATACCCGCCTGCAATCTGGCGGATCCACCCTGGCTCCGCGCTAGTCAGGTCGGCGTGTGTAGCAGCGGCGCATCAGGGCAGGGGAGAGCAGACAAAGGCATCGCGTAGCCCTATCTTGGCCCGTGTGAACCGGCCCCGCATGGTGGTCGCTCTGGCAGTACTCGCCGGCCTGCCTGTCGGCCTGTTCGCACAGGACACGGCGAACCGGGTCGCGCGCGCCATCGATCTTGCCGCAGAGCGCGCCGTCGCGAGCGACAGCGTATTGGCGGCCGCCAGCAAGTGGCGGGCGGCCTTGTTGCGCGATCCGGGCGACCGGTATGCGGCACTTGGTCTGGCAAGTCTCGCCCGACTGACGTCCGACACGACAGCCGACGCTGCCCTCACGCCACTCGCGGGCGGGTCGGATGCCGTCGCGCGTCGTGCCTCGCTGGACCGAGCCGGGTCGGCGGTGGCGGCGGGGCGAAGGGCGGCGGGGGATAGCATGTATGCGCGCGCGGCTGCCGTCGCCTCGGCCGCGCATGATTCGATCGTCGAGGCCGAAGCGCAGTTCGGACGCGCTGATGTGGCTTTTGCGCAGTTCGCGTTTGCGGCGGCGCGGCCGTTCATTCGCCCCGCCGATTCGGTTCGACCCCCGTTGGATGCGATCCTGGCGGCCACGAGTGCCTGTGTGCAGGCGGCGCTTCGTCCGTCCGATTCGGCGCTGCGCGCCGCCACCCTCCAGGCGGAGCGCACCGGCAATGCACGACTGGCCGCTCGGTGCCTCGCTCCACTACCCTCGTTCTTGTTTGGTCAGGGCGAGGAGGATGCGTCGGACCACGCGGGCGCAGAGGTCATCGCTCGCTTGCGTCGCGTGCGGGATCGCGATGCGCTCGGCGTTGCCCTCATGTTCCAGTGTTACCGGCGCCTCACGCTGCTGGATTACGACGCGAGCGCGGCGTACTGCGGGGACGCGGTCTCCGAAGGTCGAACGTCGCACTCGCCGTATACTGTCGGATGGGCTGAGCTCAACCTGGGAGCACTCAGCCGCCTCCTCGGAGACGCAGCGGCGGCGCGCGCCCACAATGCGCGAGCGCGTGCGGCGCTGCTCGCGATCAACGACCAGCATGGATTGGGTATTCTCCGTCGGAACAATGCTGATCTGGCGCTCGACGCCGGTGACACGGCCGCCGCTCGAGCCGCTGCATTGGAGGCGCTCCACGCTGCGTCGGCGGGCGCGGACGCGGGCGGTGCCTGGAGGAGGCTCGCGGATGTTGCGCTCCGGGAAAACCGATTCGCAGAAGCGAAACGGGACATCGACAGCGGCGTGGCCGCGGCAGTCCGCGGGCACGCTGAAGTCTTCGTTCCGGCGGCCAAACTTGCGTATGGAACGGTACTGCTCCGCGAGGGACGTCCCGAAGACGCGTTGACCTGGCTGATCCCGTCAGTGTACGACACCGGTCAACACGTCGCTCGATATCTGATCGAAGAACAGCGCGTCGAAGCGTTGCTTGCGCTCGGACGACGGAAGGAAGCTCTGACTGAGATGGAGCGTACCACCGATGAGCTCGAGCGCTGGCGAGCGACGCTGAGCGACCGAGAGCTGCGCGTCCTGGCGTTCCAAACCAGGCCACTGTTTGGCGGACCCAGCCCGGCGATCGCAGCGGTAGTTGCCTCAGCCGTAGCTCAAGGGCAGAGTGACCGGGCGTTCGCGCTCGCCGAGCGACGACGGGCTCGCGACCTCGAGGACCAGCGCCGCCGGGCGGCAGTCCTGGGCGGCGGTACGCAGGGCAGCATCGCCCCGTCGCGCCTTACGTCCCTGACGTCGCTCGCTGCACTCGGTCGCGAGATCCCTGACGACAGCACCGCCGTCATCGAGTACGTCACCGGTCCGGTTGGCGCGCCCACGACTGTTTTCGTGGTCACACGGCGTTCCACCTCTGCCCGGATCATCGCGCCGGTGGACTCGCTGGCGGATGACATCAGTCTGTTCGATGAACTCGTCGACCAACGCCAGGACTCGCGCGCCGTCGCACGCACGGTCGGCTCGCGGGTGCTCGGACCGGTCGTGCGCGCCCTGTCGCCGGCGATCGAGAGACTTGTGATCGTGCCCGACGGCCTGTTGTACCGCATCCCGTTCCCAGCGCTGCGACTGAGCAACGGCACGTACGCGGTGGACCGGTATGCCATCAGCTCCGTACCGTCGGCAACCGTCGTCGCCGATCTCTGGTCGCATCCGCCCGCAGTTCGTCACGGGCCTGCACGTGTGCTCGCGTTCGGCAATGCAATCCCGGACCCGGGTGCTGGCGGGACCGCGGAGCGCGGCACTGCCGATGTGAGCGACGACGAGCGCTCAGCAACGCCGGCGGGGTCACCGCTCGTGGAAGTGTTGTCCGAGAGTCCGTCGGTCGCGAGTAGCCTACCGCGTCTCGAGTGGTCGGGTGACGAAGCGCGCATGGTGGCCGCCTTCGGACGGGAGTCGGTCGTTCGAGTCGGCCGCGATGCAACGCCAGCCGCTCTAAAGGAAGCGCCGCTCGACTCGTTCTCCGTAGTGCACTTTGCGACGCATGCTGTGGTCGACGAGCAGGTGCCGGCGCGCAGCGCGCTGTTGCTGTCGGCCGACACACGCAGCAACGGGATTGTCGATGCTGGTTCGCTGGAGGGGCGACACATAGCGGCCACCCTCGTGGTGTTGTCGGCCTGCCGGACGGCTCGCGGCGCGTTGGTCGAAGGCGAAGGGGTGCGCGGGCTGGCGAATCCGTTTCTCGGGGCGGGCGCGCACGCCGTGTTGGCCACCCAGTGGGCGATCGGCGACCGGTCCGCGGTCCCCATGGTCTACGCGATCTATCGGGGGATCGCGGCCGGCCTTCCGGTGGCCGAGGCGCTGCGCCGCGCGGAAGCCGAGGCCGTTCGCCGCGGCGCGCCGGTGCGGGAATGGGCTGCCTTCGCGCTGATCGGCGACCCGCTTGCACGCGTGGCGCTCGAGACGCCGGCTCCCGATGCGATCCCCAGTTGGGTCCGTGTGCTCGCTACGGTTTCGGTACCGCGAGGTCGGTGAACGCTGACTGCCAGCGTACGCCGGCGGCCTCGCTCGTTGTCACTCGCCAGCGATATGTGCCTCCGACCGGCAGTGCCGGCCAGGGGAGCGTCGTGTCGGCTGTCCGTGAGCGGGTCACCACGAGGCCGGAGTCGTTCACGACCTCGAAGAGGTACGATGCAGCCCCCGGCGCCCGATGCCACACGAACAATGGTGTCGCACCCGGTGAGATTGTACCTACGGGCCCGATGACTGCGAGCACGCGCGTTCCGGTATCGGTCGCGACCCCTCGTTCGGCGTCGTTCGGCCCCGTCGGTCGAAACTGACGGGCTGATTGTCGCGCGATCGTCGGCACGGCGATCGCGACGACGATCACCGCAGCGATCGCCAGAGCGGCCCACAGGCCGCGACGTTGCGGTTGCAGCGACTCGCCAGCCCGCGACGTCGCCAGTAACAAATCCAGTTCTCGCCGGCAGGTGGCGCACGACAGCGCGTGATCGAACACCGCGAGCCGTGCCGCCTCGGGGCCGCGGCCGAGCGCCGCGTCCGCCAGTTGGTCCGCGTCGGGGTGCGGCGTGTCCGGGGCATTGGCGGCGTGGGCGCCGTAGAGTGCACGGAGCCGGTTGTCCGAGAAGTCGCTCGTCACGCCGTCCCTCCGGGGCCGATCCCGCGCCGCCGCAACTCTTCCCGCAAATCGTCCAGACCTCGATACAGCAGGTTCCGTGTCTTGGCCTCCGACCATCGCAGGTGCTGGGCGATCTCTTCTCTCGTGTATCCGGAAAGGTACATGCGCACCGGCACGCGGCGGCTTTCCGCGAGGGTGCGGATGGCCGCGGCGACCGCGTGGGCTTCCTCCGAGCGCTCGAGGCGCTCGGCCGGATCCGCGCTTTCAGGCGCTGCTGGATCGTCCGCGATCTCCTCGAGCGATGCCTGGTTGCGGCGAGCGCGTCGCTCGCGGATCACATCGAGCGCCGCTGATATCCCGGCGCGATAGATGTACGAGCTGCCGAGACCGGAGATCGCCTCCGCCTCGCCGTGCGCGCGCCAAAGTCGAAGGCGGAGGTTCTGCAACACCTCCGCGATCTCATCCTCCGGGACCCCACGCTGCAGCGCGATATGCCGCAGCATGCCGGCGAAGCGTGCGAGGAGAGCATCGAGGGCAGAAGATATCGGGTCCGTAGCGTCAGGCACGGCGGATGGACGAAGACACGGCCGGGCCACAAAGCGGCGGGCCGCGGGGCCGGTGTCGGCAAGCGTATCCGCGGTGCCGGTGACCGTCAAGAGACGCGCTTGCCGCGGCGCCAGGCCGGCAACTCGGCGCAAGCCGCCGCGTGCCACCCCGCGGTCGCGGACAGGTGTGGTGAGCCAGCGAGTTGATCGTCGAACGCGGTCATCGTCACGACCCCGCGCGGGAGCACGGCCGGGTGGCAGCTACAGAGATTCGATCAGGCTATACGCTCGGACTCCTCCGTCCTTCTCACTCCGCCGCAAAACGCATGTGAGGACCGTGCGCGGTGAGAATAATTACGACGACACTGCGTACCACTGGGGTCACGTCGAGGCCGCCACGCGCTCGCATTACGTCTTCAACAAAGAGGTAACTCCCGTGTTGCGCAAATCCCGGGTTGCCATTCTGATTGCGCTTGCCGGCCTGTGCGCATGCGGCAAGAGCTCGACGGCCCCCGCTTCCAACGGTGGGGGCGGGGGCGGCGGTGGAGGAAGCGGAGGGAGCACCACCACCGCCACCTACATCGGAACGGTCGCGAGCGCCGTTGCCACCGGCTCATTCGCCGCGACCTTCACGACGCCAGCATCGAGCAAGGTCGCCTCCGAGCGGTCCGTGGAGGTCGGCCCATCCGGTCATCGCATTCGGCTCCGGAGCGGACCGGGTGCGTCCATCACGATCACGCTGCTCAACGGGCAGACGTTGACGCTCACCGGATCGTTGAGCGGTTCTTCCTTCACACTGAACGATAGCAACGGCGATTCGTGTTCGGGCACCCTCGCCAACGTCCTGGCCGCAACTTGCACATTTGCCATCGACCCCGGAGCGTCGATTGGGCTGATTGGCGCGCTGCAAATCGAAGGGGCGACCGCGGGCCTCACCACCTATTGCGGACTCGTGCACATCCCTGGCGTCGTCTCGCCCTATGCATCGATGCTGCTCGGCGTGTCCGGATCGCAGTCGTTCGTCGCCACCATCGGCATCCCCAATAACATTCCCATCTTCTACGCGGGGAGCGTGACCGGCTCGAGCTTCCGGGACACGTCGGTCACGCCCCACTTCACTGATTTCTATTCTGGCACTCTCTCGGCGACGACGGCCAGCGGTTTCGACAGCGTGACGACAGCCACCTTGGGGGACTTCAGCGCGACGACGCCATGCACACTGACCGCGGCGTCGATCAGTGCCACGAGTGCGACGTTCACCGCCTCCGCCGGTTCGGCGCCGGCGCCGGTCAAGCTGATCGTTTCGCCGAACACGCTGGGCCCGATGACTGCCGTCGTGCCATCGGGGGCGACCTGGCTCAAAGCCAGCACTGCCTACGATACGCTGATCCTGGCCCCGGCGTCTCAGCCCACGAGCGGCACGTTCAACACGGCTGTGACGCTGTATCCACAGTTTGCGAGCTCACCTTTGACCGTCAACGTCTCCTATACGGTGACGGGCGGCACCGGCGGTGGCGGATCGACGGGGCTCTGGCTCGGCAACAGCGACGGGCAGCTGCTCGAGTTTACGGCCCTGACCGGCCCGACGATTCTACCGAGCATCTCCACCGGCACCGGCGGCGCGACCGGCGTTGGCTATCTCGCCGCCGACCAGCAAGGGAACCTGTGGATGTCGTCGGCATTCCGTGGCACGGTCGACAAACTTCCGCCCTCGAACTTCTCGAGCGGGAGCCCGAGCCTCGATATCCAGATTCCACGGGCGCCCTCCGGCCCGTCGCCCCAGCCCGTGGGGATCGCATTCGATCACAACGGAACGCTCTGGGTGGCCGACAGCGCGAACAGCGGATGGTTCTACAGCTATACGCAGGCGCAGCTCTCCATGGCGACCCCCACGGCCAACCCGTTCACGCTCACGGGTGTCGTCACTGGTCCCACCTCGCTCGGTCACCTGAAGCTCGCAGCGGTCGCGTTCGACGCCAACGGCAATCTCTGGCTGTCCGACGAGGCGTCGTCGCTTGTGTTCGAGGTCCTTGCCGGCCAACTCAATGGCTCGAATGTCGACTTGCAGGCCTTTGGGTTCATTGCCGTCGGTGGCAACGGCGGCAGTCAGCCGCAATCGATGGCATTCGACGCGCAGGGGAACCTCTGGGTAAGCTTCCTCGGGTTCTCGGCCGGCGGGGCGGTGTACGAGTATGCGAAGTCAGACTTGAACAACATCCAGCACGATCAGAGTCCATCGCCCCTGGCCGAAGTGCAGATCAACGGGGTGGCCGACTCCATCACTTCGATCGCGTTCGATCAGGCGGGGAACCTGTGGCTCGTGGAGTCGGCCAAGGCCAACGTCACGACGGCGTTGGCGATGGTGCCGAAGGCGAGTATCGCGGCCGCCGGCACCTACCAGGTCACGCCGACCGTCACGTACGCCGCGACCACGAACGCGCAACTTCCGACGTCGATAGCGTTCGGTCCGCCGCCGTCGAATCTGCCAATGTACAGCGTGCCAGGTCGGGGGCCAACGCCTCCAAACGCCTCGCCACTCGCTTCTACGCGGACGATGGTCAGGCGCCGCCCTTAGCCCGCCCGGATCGGTTCCGCGCGGCCCATCAGGCCCCCGTGTGGTGACCACCACACGGGGGCCGCTCGTGTGCAGAGGCGTGAACGCACGGGCGACGGCAAGTCCTCTTGCGCACGGTGGGATGGAGGTCGACCTTGGCGGCGAGAGATCGCCGCCAAGCCTTCGACTGCCTCACTGACCATGCGCCGCACGCTGCTCGCCCTGCTGCTCGCCGTCCCCGTCGTCGCGACTGGGGCACAGCGTCCACAGACCTACCAGGTCGGTCGCATCCAGACCCGCCTCGGGGAGATCCTCTTCGTTCTCCACGATGAGACGCCGCGCCACAAGGCGAGCTTTATCAAGCTCGCGTCCGGCCACTACTGGGACTCGCTCACGTTCAATCGCGTGATCAAGAACTTCGTTGCTCAGGGAGGTTGCCCCGACACGCCGCAGGGATTCGGCGGGTCGCCGTATCTCCTCGCCCCAGAGTTCAGCGACCATCTCAAGCATGTGTACGGGGCCGTCGGGGCCGGTCGTGACGACAACCCGGGGCAGCTCTCCGCTGGCTGCCAGTTCTACATCGTGGTCAACAAAGCTGGACTGGCCCGGCTGGACAACCACTATACGGTGTACGGCCAGGTCTTCAAAGGCATGGATGTCGTCGAAAAGATCGTTTCGGTTCCCACTGACTCGACGAACAAGCCGTTCACGCCGATTCCGCTGCACGTCGACGTGATTACCTTGACGGCGGACCAGTTGAAGGCGGACGGCTACGTCGCGACGGACGCGCGATAAGCACGGGCCGACTCGACCTCGGGCCGTGGCAGCGGGTATTCTACGGTGAGTGGGACGGACAGCGCCCCAGACGCATACTCCTCAAAGCAATGGGTGAATGAGCGATGGCTCTCTGTGGTCTTGGTACGATTGGCACGTCCTTGTCACAGCCGGTGCATGCCCTGGTTGCCCGTGTCGCCCGAACAAGGGTCTTGCTGGCGGCCTTCGTGGCCGGAGCGCTGCTGGCCGTGACGGCAGGCGCCCAGACGATTCGCGGCAGCGTGCAGAGCGGGAACGAGCCCATCGTCGGAGCGACCGTGCGGCTGCTGGAGCTGGATCGTGAGCAGCGCACGGACGCGCAGGGACAATTCAGCTTTTCCAATGTGCCCAAGGGCACCTATCGGATCTATGCCGGGGGCATCCTCGGGTACGTGGCCGCGACCGACACGGTCCAGGTGAGCGGCGGCGAGGTCTCGGTGTCGTTCAAGCTGGTTGCCTCGGCCATCCCGCTCCAGCAGATCGTGATCTCAGGCTCACCAACACCACGTCCCGCCGATGAGCAGTACCAGTCCGTCGAGTCCAAGTCGGGGGTCGAGTTGGACAACAGCTCGGGGATGACGTTTGCGGAGAAGATCGATGACCTGCCGGGCGTGACGGCCCGGTGGAATGGCTCCGCACCGGCGCGCCCGATTCTGCGAGGCCTCGGCGACAACGAGGTGCTCGTTCTGGAGAACGGGCTCCGCATGGGCGATATCGCGACGTACGACCCTGCGCATGCGACCCCGATCGACGCGCTGAGTATCGCGCAAATCGACGTCGTGCGGGGGCCGTCGGCGATTCTCTACGGTCCCAACACGATCGGCGGTCTGGTCAACATCGTGACGAACCTCGTCCCGACGGCGTCGGACCGCGCGCTCTCCGGAACCGCTGCCGTCGAAGGGAACTCGGTCAGCAACGAGTACTCCGGCTACTTCAATAACGTCTATACGCTCGGCAATTCCGCATTCCGCGTGTCCGCCGGCGGGTTGCACTCCGGCAATATCGACATTCCGGGCGGTATCTATCGCGACCCTGTCTCCGGCGCCGACTTTCACCTGCATGAGATCCCGCAGTCTGACGACCGCACGGGGGAGGGTGGCGTCGGATACTCGTATCAGGGTGCCTTCGGCATGGTCGGGATCGGCGCCAACCACTTCGAGACCAACTACGGAATTCCCGGCGTGCCGCCGAACGCCGACTGGGAGACCGTTCCCCCGACCACGTCGCGCATATCGCAGCAGCGGAATACGCTCGAGCTGCGGAGCCTCTTGAACGTCGGGAGTGGGTGGTTCGACCGCGTCAAGGTCACGGCAGGATACAACAGCTACACGCACTCCGAGTTCCCGACGCTGCAGGATTCGACCGGCGTGTCCGACCCGCAGGCGAACCACTTCCATATGGAAGAATTCAACGCGGTGCTGCAGGTCGAGCAGGCGCCGCGGGGCAAGTGGGATGGCACGCTTGGTTTATGGACTGATCTCCAGAATCTCACGATCGAGGGGCAGCAGCCCCTCGGACCCAACTCTCTCACGAGCGGCCTGGCGGGGTACGCCTATGAGGAATACCAGGTGAGCCCGCAGACCCGGATCGAGGCAGCTGCACGGTTCGACTACAATGCGATCCAAACGCACCCGTACCCGGTGTCCCAGGACTCGACGTTCCAGACTCTGGACGTGTCGCGAACCAACAATGCGGTGACTGGGTCTGTCGGGGCCATCCAGGAGATTGGCTCCAATCTCACTGCCACCGTGAGTCTTGCGCGGTCATTCCGAGCTCCCACGGTACAGGAGCTCTTCGCCAACGGACTGGACGCGTCCAGCGGCACCTACTCGATCGGCAATGCCAATCTCGGTCCCGAAAGCGGCTACGGTGTCGATGCATCGCTGAAGGGCAATTTTGCGCAGGCGACGTTCGAGGTCTCCCCGTATCTCAACTACATCAGTGACTACATCTACGGGTTCCTGACCGGCGACACGATTCAGGGCTTTCCGGTGCGGCACTTCACCGCGAGCGACGCACGGCTGGTGGGCTTCGAGGCGTCGGCCGCCGTGATGCCGATGCCCTATCTCGCGCTCCTCGCCAGCTCGGACTATGTGAATGCGGAGAACACGCAATTGAACGTCCCACTGCCCTTCATCCCGCCCTTGCGTGGGCTGTTGCGGGCGACGTATCAAGACCAGAAGTACATGGGGATGATCGAGTGGCGCGCGGCGGCGAGCCAAACACGACTCGGCGTCGGCGATACGCCGACCGCCGGGTGGGCCATCTTCAATTTTGGTGCGGGCATCCGGTTCACGCAGAAGGATCTGGTTCACAACGTCAGCGTTCATATCGACAACGCGTTCAACCGGGTCTATCGGGACAACCTCTCTGTGATCAAAGACTTTGTGCCGCAACCTGGGCGGGGTATTCGGCTGAACTACGTGCTCACCTACTAGATGCGCAACCTTCGTCGAACACTCCTTGCGTGCGTGTGTGCGGCCCTCGCTACGGGCTGCGCGACGTCGCTCTACGCGCAGGCGCGCCACTACGATGTCCTCATTACCGGCGGACGGGTCGTCGACGGCACCGGCGCACCCTGGGTGCGGGCCGACGTCGCGATCGTCGGCGACCGGATCGCGGCGATCGGGGACCTGCACGATGCCACAGCCGACAGGCGGATCGATGCCACGGGGTTGGTCGTGGCCCCGGGCTTCATCGATCTGCAAGGGCAGTCGGAGTTCAACCTCCTCGTTGACAATCGTGCGGCCAGCAAGATTACGCAGGGTGTGACCACCGAGATCACCGGTGAGGGGACCTCGATCGCACCGGCGAACGACCGGATGCTGCAGGACCGGGCGGACGAGGCCAAGAAATACGGCGTGCCGCTGGACTGGCACACATTGGCGGAATATCTCCGGCACCTCGAGCGTGCCAAACCGGCGATCAACCTGGGGACGTTCGTCGGAGAGGGGACGATTCGCGACTACGTCATCGGCAAGTACAACCGCCCCGCGACCCCCGTGGAGCTCGATCAGATGCGGAAGCTGGTGGCGCAGGCGATGGAGGAGGGCGCCTTCGGCTTGAGCACCGCGTTGCAGTATGTCCCGGATCAGTACGCGTCCACGGATGAAATCGTCGAGCTGGCCAAGGTCGCGCGCCGGTACGGCGGCGTGTACTTCACGCATCAGCGCTCCGAAGGTGACCGCATTTTCCCCTCGTTGGATGAGGTGTTCACGATCGGAGAGCGGAGCGGCATCTCCGCCACGATCTGGCACTTGAAAACCGCCTACAGCGAGAATTGGGGCAAGATGCCCGAGGTCCTGCATCGCATCGCCGACGCCCGCGCGCGCGGTATCGACGTCGCCGCGACTGTGTACCCCTACGCCCGTGCGTCGAACGGCCTCACCGCGTGCTTCCCGCCGTGGGTTTCCGAAGGCGGCACCGACAAGCTGCTCGAGCGGCTCAAGGATCCGGCACAACGCGCACGCGCGAAGGAGGAGATGGATGCGACCGGGACGACGTGGGAAAATGAGTGGCGTGGCTCCGGCGGGCCTGATGGCGTGCAGTTGATCGAGGTCGTGAACCCCGCGCTCGCGAAGTACGAGGGCATGACATTGACCGAGATCGGTCGCGCAATGGGTAAGGATCCCAGAGATGCCGCCATGGATCTTGCCATCGCCGACCATGGCGAGAGCCAGGTCGTGATCTCCATCATGGACGAGTCGGACGTGCGAGCGGCCGTGTCAGACCCGATGGTCAGTTATGGGTCGGACTCGCCCGCGCAAGCCGAGGATGGCCCGCTGAGCAAGACCAAAGCGCACCCGCGAGCCTTTGGCACCTTTCCGCGGATCCTCGCGAAGTACGTACGTGAGGAGCACACGATGCGGCTGGAGGAAGCGGTTCGAAAGATGACGTCGCAGGCTGCGAGCAGAGTGGGGATCACGGATCGCGGCACGCTCCGGATAGGGATGATGGCCAATGTTACGGTGTTCGATCCCGCAACCATCCGAGACGTTGCGACATATCAGGACCCGCTCCACTACTCGGTCGGCGTCAAGGACGTGTTGGTGAACGGCCGCCCGGTCGTCTTGGACGGGGCGATCACAGCCGAGCGGCCGGGACGGGCGCTTCGTGGATCAGCCTATAAGGCCGTAGCTGCCCGGTAGCGGTCTCAGCGTCGGGCGACGCGCATCGGAGGAGCGGGCACCTGCAGTGCGGGGGCGGGGTACGACCGCTCCTTGTGGAGCTCCGCCGCCAACTGACCGCCGGCGATCACAGCCAGCATGGAGAGGTACATCCAGGTCAGCAGGACGATGACCGCGCCGATCGCCCCATAGGTCTCGTTGTACTTCGTGAAGTGCTGGACGTACACTCGGAAGCCGACGGTCACGAGCAACCAGAGCGCGGTGGCGACGCCGGATCCTATGAACGCCTCGCTCCATGCGAGACGTACGCTCGGCAGGAATCGGAACACCGTCGCCCCGAGTGCGACCACGATCACGATCACCACGGCCGTTTGGGTGACCAACCACGCGACGCGTGTGCCGTTTCCGAGGCCAGCCATGTCGCCGACGGCGTTGACGATGGGTTGCCCGAACACCAACGCCGCCGTCGCGACGCCCGTCGTGACCGCCGCGACGAGGACGAATCCCATCGAGAGCAGGAAGATCTGCCAGTACGGCCTTTTTTCATGCACGCTCGCCGCCCGGTTGAGCGCATCGGCCAGGGCGACAAACACGTTCGATCCGGCCCAGAGTGCCAGCACCGCTCCGACGGAAAGCAGCCCGGGCGCGCTGCCCACGAATACCACGTCATGCAGCACGTGCTCGATAACGGCCATCGCGTCGCCCGGTGCGGCGGGCGCAATGGTGTTCAGAAGCAGCTGAAACGTTTGCTCGCGGTCGCCGACCAGGCTCAGGATTGACGCCGTGAACAGCAGGATCGGAAAGAGGGAATAAAAGCACCAGTACGCCGTCTGCGCGGCGAGCGCGAGGACGTCGTTCGCCCACAGGTCTTGCAACGTCCGCCAGACGAGCGTGTGGACTTGGCGAAAGCGATACACCGTGTTCAGCCGCAGAGGATGCTTTCCGCGCAACGGGCATGCCGCTAAACTGTCTCGGCGCCACCTTCCGCAGCTTCGAGCATCGGATCCTGCCGGAGCGATTCCCTGAGCCATCCATGAAAACTGCGAGTGCGCTCTGCTGCGCCACCCTGCTGTTCCTGGGAGTCGGTCATCCTGGGCCCTCTCGTGTTGCCACAGCCCTCGCGCGCCGATCGTACGTTCGCAGGCCACCGCGGGTAAGGGATACCACCGCAGCCAGCCGCGACTGGCCACAGTTCGGGTGGGACGCCGCTCGGTCGAGTGCGTCGACGGCCCCGACGGGGATTACCGCCGCCAACGTGGCTTCGTTGCGTCGGCAGCAAGTGACGGTCGATGGCACCGTCGACGCCTCGGCGATCTACCTGGCAGGGGTGCAAGTGAAGGGTGGGGCTCACGATGTCGCGTTCGTGACCACGACGTTTGGTAAGACGCTCGCTATCGATGCCAACCACGGGTCCGTGCTCTGGGAGTTCACCCCGGCTGGGTTCGCCTCATGGGCTGGGAGCGCGCGCATCACGAACTCCACGCCAATCGCCGACCCGAACCGACTGTTCATCTACGCGGCATCGCCCGACGGCCACGTGCAGAAGCTGGCGGTCGCCGACGGCCACGCGGTGTGGAGCACGCCAATCACACTCCTGGCTGACCGCGAGAAGATTGCCTCGCCACTCAGTCTCGTCGGAGGGAGAGTCATCGCCGTGACCGGTGGTTACATCGGTGACGCGCCGCCATATCAGGGACACGTGGCCATCCTCGACGCAGCAACAGGACAGCTGCTTCACGTATGGAATTCCCTCTGCAGCGACCGGCTCGGCCTCATCCAACCGGCCTCATGCGCGCAGAGCGGGTCTGCGATCTGGGGGCGTGCCGGTGCCGTCGTCGACTCGACCGGAGAAATTCTCGTCGCGACTGGTAACGGCCATTGGGATGGCCAGACCAACTGGGGCGACGCCACGCTCGTGCTCGACGCCGACGCGACGCGTCTCGTCGCCAACGAGACGCCCACAAACACCGAGGCGCTCGACGAGACCGATCTTGATGTCGGGTCGACGTCACCCGTCATCCTCGGCGGCGGTTATGTCGCGCAGGGTGGCAAAGACGGCCAGATCCGCCTCCTGGCGCTGACGCAGATCGCAGGTGCCTCACCGCACCGCGGCGTGGAGGTCGAATCCGTGCCCACGCCATCCCGGGCTGGTCTCTTCTCCGCTCCGGCGGTACTCCGCGCGAAGGACGCGACCTGGCTCTTTGTTGCCGACCGCGCCGGGACGGCGGCGTGGACGTTTGCCGGAGGCCGGCTGCAATCCGCCTGGTCGAATCGGAATCCTGGCACCAGCCCCGTCGCGGCTGGCGGGCTGCTGTACGTATATGACCCCGGCGGTTTGCTGCGCGTCTACGAGCCCGAAAGCGGGCGAGTTGTGGCGGAGCTCCCGTGTGGTGCTGGACACTGGAGCAGTCCCATCGTGATCGACGGGAAGATCATCCTGCCGGAGGGCAACGCGAACCGGCACGAAACGCAGGGGATCGTCAACATCTGGCGGGTACCGTGACCAGGGGCAGGAACGGCGAGACTCGAGACCGCACGGCGGCGCGTCTTTGAGCGGCACGGTCACGGTGCAGCCGGCCCGCGAGGACGCGCCACCAACTCCCGCGAGCCGCACGAACTTCTCCATCCTCGCGGCGATCAGCGCCAGTCACTTTCTGAACGACATGGTCCAGTCGTTGATCCCCGCCATCTATCCACTGCTGCAGGCGGCGTATCATCTGGCGTTGTGGAAAGTGGGGTTGATCACGTTCACGAACCAGGCGACCGCGTCGCTGCTGCAACCGCTCGTCGGGCACTACACCGATCGCAGACCAATGCCGTATTCGCTGCTCATCGGCATGGTGTTCACGCTCGTCGGCATCATGCTGCTCGCAGGCGCGCCGACCTATCTGTTCCTGCTCCTGGCGGTTGCGCTCGTCGGCGTCGGCTCAGCTGTGTTCCACCCAGAGTCTTCGCGCGTCGCGCGTCTGGCGTCCGGCGGACAACATGGACTTGCCCAGTCGCTGTTTCAGGTCGGAGGCAACGCCGGCGCGTCGCTGGGCCCTCTCCTTGTCGCGTTCATCGTATTGCCATATGGACAACGGAGTGTCGCGTGGTTCTCGCTCGCGGTACTCCTCGCGATCGCGCTGCTGTCGATCGTCGGACGCTGGTACAAACGGCGCCAGCAGCGGGCCGACCGTGTGCGGCGGGATCTCGGCACGACGCGTCCGCTGCTCCCGCGCCGGCGCGTGGCCAGTGCCCTTGCGGTTCTCATCGCGCTCGTCTTCTCGAAGTACGTCTATCTTGTCAGCCTGACCACCTACTACACCTTCTTTCTTCGCAGCAAGTTCAACGTCTCCGTCGAGAGCGCGGAATTCTACCTCTTCGCGTTCCTCGCCGCGGTCGCGGCAGGCACCTTCATCGGCGGGCCCGTCGGGGATCGAGTCGGACGCAAGTATGTCATTTGGGCGTCGATCCTCGGCGTTCTGCCGTTCACGCTCATCCTGCCGCATGCCAATCTGTTCTGGACTGGCGTGCTGAGCGTCGTCATTGGCCTCGTCCTGGCCTCGGCGTTTTCGGCAATTCTGGTCTACGCGCAGGAGCTGGTTCCGGGACGAGTCGGGATGATATCGGGACTCTTTTTCGGCCTGGCGTTCGGTATCGCTGGCCTTGGCGCGGTCCTGCTCGGGGTTCTCGCCGGTCATACCAGCCTGTCGTTCGTGTATCAGCTCTGTGCCTTCTTGCCTGCCATCGGCCTGCTGGCCGCGTGGCTCCCGGATCTCGACCGCTTGTCGAACGCCTAGGCGGGCGCGAGGCGGGCCGCTGTCGCGCCGGACAGCCGTAGACCGGCGTACAAGACGGCGACGGCGGCGACCGCGATGATGAGCTCCGTGTGCAGCGCGAGCAAGTGTCGATTGAGTACCACAGCCGCGGCATCGAATACGGTATGAGTGACGATCGCGACCAGAAGCCACACGCGGTCGCCCCTGGCGAAAACCTGTAACACGATCAGTGAAAGCCCGACGTGCAGCGCGACGGCGCTGGCTCGTTCGAGGACCGCGAGTTGCACGCCCCATGCCCCGAGTGCCTCGAGCTGCTGCTGGATGGCCTGAGTCCCGGGCCCGGGGGCGACATGTCCCTGCGCCGCAAGCGCCCACGCGGCGAGCAACCCCACCATGGGGAGACCGACGAGCAAGATCGATTCGCACCCGCCATGACCAAGGCCGTACATCACCGCGACGGGCTGCGTCCGCTGGGTGCGCAAGACCGTGCGGTATCCGACCCATCGGCCAACCTCTTCGAACACCCCCGCGGTACACGCCGAAAACATGACGAACCACATGCTCCATGATGGGTGGGCCGAGTGGATCCATCGACCGAGCGGAAACTGCCAGACCCGCAGAATCAAAGCGACCGCGAAGACGACCATGCCCCACCCGAACGCACCGCTCGCCACCCCCGTACGTTGCCGCCACAGAATCCCGAGCACGAAGGGGCCCAAGAGACACACGATGGCGGCGAGCGCGATACTGAGAGCGATGATCGGGTCGAATCGCATGAAGGGACGACGTCCGCCCGGCGGTCGGCGTCACTGGCGCCGGCGACGCGGCCACCGCCTCTCATGCGGATCCGAGCCGCGGCAACTGGATTCGCGGCGCCCGCCAGGTAGTATTGCACCGAGCGCCCGCACCGGCGGGTTCGCAGCGGCGCAGACCAGACGATTGGGAATGGACAACGACCGAGGAGCACACATGGACGTCAGTCGATCGGGTCGCATGGCAGGCCTCGTGTCCGCGGCCGCGTTCGCGTGCGTCACATTGGGGGTGGGCATCCCCCACGCACCTGAAAGGTCCGTCCTGCGGTCGGACATGGCGGCGCGCGAGGTCCCTGCGGCGGCGAGCTACGAGATCTATGGCGTGCGGTTCGCCGGGTACCACGCGTTTCCAGTCTCGGACCTCGTCCTCGGCGCCGACACGACTCGCCGGACCGACCTGGCTTTCATTGTTTGGGTGCTGAAGCCGGCCGGCGCGTCGACGGCCACGCCGTCGGGCACCTCACACGTCGTGCTGTTCGACGCGGGCTTCTACCGCAACGAGTTCCTGTCGCAATGGAAGCCCTTTGACTTCGTGAAGCCGTCCGTTGCAATCGAAAAGGTAGGAATCCACGCGGCGGATGTCACCGACATCATCATCTCCCATATCCATTGGGATCATGTGGACGGCGCCGATCTGTTCCCGCGCGCCCGGGTGTGGCTGCAGCGGGCTGAATACGAGCACTACGTCGGCGCCGATGGGAAGGCGCTCGCCCGCGGGATCGACACCGCCAATGCCGCGATGCTCGCTCGGCTGCAGCGCCAAGGACGCATCGGCTTGATCGATGGGGACGCGAAGATGGTCGTTCCGGGGATCATCGCCTATACGGGCGGCCGCCACACCTACGCGTCCGAGTACATCACGGTGCAGGCGCCCCACGGGACTGTCGTGCTCGCCTCCGACAATGTCTACACGTACGAGAACCTGGAAAAGCACCTTCCCATCGCGGCGACGTTCACGCCAGCAGACAGTACATCCAATCGGCAGGCACAAGACCGGATGCATCAGCTCGCAAGCGACCCGCGATTCATTCTTCCCGGGCACGATCCGGCGATCTTTATCCGATTCCCAACGCCGGGGAACGGCGTCGCGTTGATTCAGTAGCGATCGTGAGGGCCTCTCTTCAGTGCTCGGAACCGTCATGGATATGCAGATCGCAGCTCGCCTTTCCTCCAGTCCCTGGACCGCAATTCCGCTCCTCTTCGGCGCGGGGGTGCTGACGAGCCTCACGCCGTGCATCTACCCCATGATCCCGATCACGGCAGCGGTGGTGGGAGGGAAGGCCGTCGGTCGCGGGGACGGCCGGTCCTGGTTTCGGCCGTTGGCGCTCAGTGTGACCTACGCGCTCGGACTCGCGGCGGTCTACGCCTCGCTGGGTGTCCTCGCCGGGCTGACGGGCACCTTGTTTGGGTCGGTCAGTTCGAACCCGTGGCTGTATTTCGCGATGGCCAACCTGCTGCTCCTTTTCAGCTTCGCCATGCTCGACGTCATTCCTGTCCGCGTGCCTGCGGCACTTCTCGGCCGGCTAAGCCAGGCGGGCAAGGGTGGTGACTTCGCGGGCGCTCTGGTCATGGGAGCGGCGTCGGGTCTCGTGGCGGCGCCGTGCTCCGCGCCGGTCATGGCGGCGGTGCTGACGTGGGTGGGCACGACGCGAAGCGCGGTCCTAGGTTTCGTGTACTTGTTCGTGTTCTCCCTCGGCATGTGCACGTTTCTGATCATCGCGGGCATCTCGAGCAGCGCGCTCGCTCGCCTGCCCCGAGCCGGGGAGTGGATGGTCTGGATCAAGCGTGGGTTCGCGCTCGTGATGCTCGGGATGGCGGAATACTACCTCATCCTCACAGGACAACAGCTGATTTGACACGTATGACGATCCCCTTGTTTCGCATCGCAGTGGCTTTTCTCGTCCCAACGGCAGTCGTCGCGATGACCCCGTCGCGAGCGCGTGCGCAGGACGGAGGCATTGAGGTTGGGGCGCATGCACCCTCGGCTGCTGTCCGTACACTGGATGGCAAGACCGTCGACCTGTCGCAGCTCATCGGCCCGGGACCGGCAGTGATCGAGTTCTGGGCGGCGTGGTGTCCGAACTGCAAGGAGCTGGAGCCAGCGCTAACGGCGGCCCAGAGCAAATATGGGAGCCAGGTCCGGTTCGTGACTGTCGCGGTGGCGATCAACGAGTCCATGGAGCGCGTCCAGAAGCACGTCGCGGCCCACAAGATCCCGGGAACCGTCGTGTACGACGCTCAAGGCAATGCCGCGGGCGCGTACGACGCGCCCGCCACGTCCTACGTCGTCGTCATCGACCGGACAGGCCGTGTGGCCTATACGGGAGTCGGCGGCACGCAGGACGTGGACGCGGCGATAAAAAAGGTGCTATGACGTCGGCGCTGGCGTGACCTTGCTCACCGCGTCCGCCAGATCCGTGTAGGCCGCCGGCGACAGCACGTTGAATGGCTTCACGACGTGCGAGATCCGGCCGTCGGGTCCCACGACGAACAGGGACCGATTGTCCAGGTTGTTCTTGACGTCGAATGCGCCGTAGGTCTTCCCGATCTTGCCAGCGCTGTCGCTCGCAAACACTACGGGGAAGTCGGCCTCACGCGCCCAGTTGGCCAGCGTGGTGTCCGGATCCACGCTGATGCCAATGACTGTAACGTTACGTCCGTTGTGGAACAGCGTCGCGTACTGATCACGGTACGCGTCCATTTGGATCGTTCAGCCCTTGGTCCTGGCCTTGAAGAAGAACGCCAGCACGACTGTGCGGCCCTTATAGTCGCTGAGTCGAACGGGTGCCTTGAGCAGCCCGTACCGGGTGGCTCCGGGCAGCGTAAAGTCGGGCGCGACCGCGCCGACGCCAGGGCCCGCGGTATCTGCTTGCGCTTCCGCTGGCGAAGCCGACGCGACCATCGCGAGGGTGACACCCCCCGCCGCGAGGCTGACAACCCCCGCCCATCTCGACCAGGTCTTCATGGAGGCACTCGCCGGTTGACGTGTGCGCCGAATCTAGCCAGGGGGACGCCAATGAGCCAGCGACTCAACGCGTCGCTGGCCGTCCGAGCCGCGAGCGGCGTTTCGGTGAGCCTCCGGTCCCGTCGTCCCGTGCAGTAGTTGGCTGAGCCACCGCCGTGGAACGAGCGGCCGTGGGTTCATCGAGGAAACCGCCGAACGCACGGGCAGCCGCGCTCTCGCCGGCGGCGGTCAGGGAAAGCCGCATGAGCGGTCGTCGAATGGCGAGGCCTGTCACGTCGACCACCTGAAGTCGCCCGAGCGCGAGGGCATCCGCGGCCGCCGACCGTGACACGACCGCAAAGCCGAGTCCTGCCGCCACGAGCTGGATGATGGCTTCAGCGGTGTCGACTTCGAGCCGCCGTTTCGGGACCACCCCAACCTGGCGCAGGCCGCGCATCACCGTGCTGTAAGTTCCCGAGCCCGGCTCACGGGTCACGAGTAACTCGTGGACGAGCGCAGTCGGTGCGATGGGTGCGCGTCGGCACAACGGGTGCGTCGGCGCCGCTACTACGACCAGTCTCGTCCTCACCCCATACCGCCGAGCCCAGGCGCGGGTCCTCCACTGGCGTCTCGACGAGCGCCACGTCGACTTCCCGCTCGGCGAGGAGCCGCGCGATCGCGCGCGACGGCGCTGACGTGAGTCGCAGCTCGACACCCGGGTAGCGGCTGTGGAAGCGCTGCGAGCAGCGGTGGCAGCAGATAGGTCGCGATCGTCGGACTCCCGCCGACGCGCAGCGTGCCCTGCGTCAGTCCGGCCAGCGCATCCAGATCCTCCTCTGCCGCCCGCGCCTCGGCCATGATGTTGCGGGCGTGTGCCAGCAGGGCCTGCCCGGCCTCGGTGAGACGCACGCCCGAGGGTGTCCGCTCCAGCAGCGTCGCACCGATCTGTCGCTCCAGCTCGCGCACGGACCGCGACACCGACGGTTGCGACACGCCGAGGTCGGCTGCGGCCTGCGTGATGTTTTTGCGGTGCGCGATGGCGAGGAAAACGCGAATGAGCCGTAGATTGAATGGCATAACAGGATAGTTATGGGGAGATATCCACATCTGCTATTGGTGTAATATCTGCGATGAGTATAACATTGTGAAGCTACGTCGCGCACCTGGCCGCGAGGGCTATGGTGCCGATCGGGCCGCCCCGCTCGGGGCCTCGCTCATGTGAGTGTCGCCGCCCATGTGGATCGTTCGTCTCGCTCTGCGTCAGCCGTACACGGTCGCCGTCATGTCGCTCGTGATCCTGCTCATGGGCTGGCTCGCCATGCGCAGGATGCCGGTCGACATCTTCCCGGTCATCGACATTCCCGTCGTCGCGGTCGTCTGGAACTACAACGGCTTCTCGGCGCAGGACATGGAGAGCCGCATTGTGCTCCTCAGCGAGCGCAACCTGTCGGCGACCGTCAACGGCATCTCCCGGATCGAATCCGAGTCGATCCCCGGTGTCGGGCTTGATCAAGGTCTTCTTCCAGCCGGGCGTCGACATCGGGAACGCGATCGCGCAGATCACCTCGTCCTCTCAGACCGCGTTGCGCGCCATGCCGCCCGGGGTCACGCCGCCCTACGTCGTCCAGTCCAACGCGTCCAGCGTACCAGTGGCTCAGCTGACGCTGACGTCGCAGACCATGCCCGAGCAGAACATCTCCGACTACGGGCAGAACTTCATCCGTCTCCAGCTCTTCACCATCCCGGGGCTCGCGACGCCGTCTCCATACGGCGGCAAGCTGCGCGAGATCACCGTCGATGTGGACCCCAAGGCGCTGGCGGGCAAGGGATTGTCGGCCGAGGATGTGCTCAGCGCGCTCCTGTCGTCCAACCTGCTGATCCCTGCCGGCACGGCGCGCATCGGCGATCGTGACTACAACGTGGCGATGAACTCGAGCCCATCGAATGTCGCCGATTTCAACAACATCCCGGTCAAGGTGGTCAACGGTGCGCCGGTGCTGATCGGCGACGTGGCGACCGTGCGCGATGGATTCGCCGAGCAGGAGAACATCGTCCGGATCGACGGGCGACGGGCGGCGTACTTGACGATTCTCAAGAAGGCCGATGCCTCGACGCTGGCGGTCGTCGATGCCGCCAAGGCGATGCTGCCACGCATCCGCGCGGTCGCCCCCGCAGGGGCTCAGGTGCGGCTCGACTTCGATCAATCGGTCTTCGTGCGTGCCGCCGTTTCGAGTGTCGTGCGCGAGGCGATCATCGCCGCGGTCCTCGTCTCGCTCATGATCCTGGTCTTCGTCGGGAGCTGGCGAAGCGTACTCATCGCCGTGACGTCGATCCCGCTCTCGATCGCCATGGCGGTCATCGTGCTCCACGCCACCGCCAACGGCTTCAACGTCATGACCCTCGGTGGGCTGTCGCTGTCGATCGGATTGCTCGTCGACAACGCGATCGTCACCGTCGAGAACGTGCACCGCAACCTGAGTCTCGGGAAACCGCTGACGGTCGCGATTCTCGATGCCGCGGCCCAGATCTCGACTCCGCTCATCGTCGCGACGCTCGCGATCTGTATTGTTTTCTTCCCCGTCGTGCTGCTCGTGGGACCCGCGCGATTCCTGTTCATCCCGATGGCGATCGCGGTCGTAAGCGCCGTCGCCGCGTCCTGGCTGCTGTCGCGAACCCTCGTCAAGACACTCTCGCGTATGTTGCTCGGCGCCGAGGTGCACCATCAGACCGTCCCTGACGTGCAAAAGGGTGATGTCACGTCTGCTGGCATGCAGCCGCCCGCCCTCCTCCACAGCGAACCCGCCCCCCGCCGCGAGGGCGCAATCGCGCGCGCAGGGCGGCGATTCAACGAGGTGCGCGACCGGTGGTTCGCGCAATTCCAGGAGGCCTACGGCCGGTTCGTGGAGCTCCTCATCGTGCACCGCAGCTACGTGCTGACGGTCGTGGGGCTGCTTCATCGTCGCCACGCTGCTGCTCCCGAGCATTACCGGGACGGACTTCTTCCCGTCGACCGACGCCGGGATGATGAAGATCCATTTCCGTGCACCATCGGGGACCCGTATCGAGCAGACGGAGCAGCTTCGTTGCGCGGGCCGAGCAGGTCATTCGCGGCATCGTGCCGCCGGCGGAGCTGCAAACGATCAACTCGACAATCGGGCGTCCCGCAGCCTCTCAACATGGCGTTCGTCCCGACTGATAACGTGAGTGAGATGGACGCCGAGATCCTCGTTGCGCTGAATCCGGGTCACGCGCCGACCGAGGGGTACGTCGATCGGATCCGGAATGCGCTGCAGACGGGATTTCCGGGATCGGCGGTCTACTTCCAAACAGCCGACATCGTCGGGCAGGTGCTCAACTTCGGACTGTCGGCACCGATCGACGTGCAGATCATGGACCAAAATCTGGATCAGGCGTACGCGACGGCGCGGACGCTGCGCGATGCGATCAGCGAGGTGCCCGGGGCAACCGACGTGTCACGATCAAGCAGACTCTCGATTATCCGACGCTGTTCGTGAACGTCGACCGGGAGCGCGCCGCGCAGCTCGGCCTCAGCCAGCGTGACGTAGCGAACAGCATGCTGGTGTCGCTCTCCTCGAGCGCCGTCGTCAACCCCGACCTACTACATCAATCCCGAAAACCACGTCAACTATCTCGTCGCCGTCGAGGTTCCATTGCCACAGATGACGTCGACGCGCGACCTGATGAACACGCCGGTGTCCCGCTTCGGGCTGTCGCTCGACCAGCACGTTATGCCTGCGCGCCGCACGACCGATCCGGTGCCGCACGCACCGGTTCAGACGCTGGACAATGTCGCTCAAGTCACGCCGACGGCGGTTCCGGACGTCATCAACCACTACACGGTGGCGCGGGTGCTGGACGTGACGGCGAGCGTGACGGGTCGCGACCTGGGGTCTGTGGTTGCCGGGATCGATCAAAGGATTGCAGCGCTCGGTAAACTCCCAACCGGGATGTACATCACCGTTCGGGGACAGGGCGAAGTCATGGACGAGGCGTTCTCGAGTCTTGGCCTCGGGTTCGTCGTGGCCATTCTCCTCGTGTACTTCCTGATGGTCGTCCTGTTTCAATCCTGGATCGATCCGCTGATCATCATGGCGGCAATCCCCGGCGCCATCGTCGGCATTTTGTGGATCCTCGTGCTGACGCACACGACGATCAACGTCGTCTCGCTCATGGGATCGATCATGGCCGTGGGGATCGGCGTATCCAACTCGATCTTGGTCGTGACATTCGCCCATGATATTCGCGTCGAGCGCCGGATGTCCGCGGCCGCTGCGGCCGTGGAGGCTGGCAAGACGCGACTCCGACCGGTGTTGATGACGGCACTGGCGATGATCCTCGGGATGGTCCCGACCGCGATCGGACTGGGTGAAGGCAGCAGTCAGAACGCCCCACTCGGTATAGCCGTGATCGGTGGCTTGTTCATGGCGACCCTCTTCACACTCTGCTTTGTCCCGGTGGTGTATTCACTCGTACGGCGTCCCGTTCCGGAGCGATTCTCGCTCGAGGAACGTTTCAAGGCCGAAGAGCAAGGGTTGACCTATGATGAGGGTTACTGAATGACATCCACCCGATCCTCGTCGCCGTCACCCCGAGGCGGCCCGCAGGAGCCGTCGTGGACGCCGAGCTACAGGCCGAGCAGCCGAGCGCGCTCCCTGCTCTATATCGGTGGCGCGATCGTCCTGGTCGCCGCGATCGTGACCGTCATCGCGCTCTCGGCATTCAAACGCACATCGGTGGCCCAAGAGCGTCGTGATCGGATCGCGTCTGTGACGAAAGGGCCCGTTGTGCAGGTCGTCCCGGTCGAGCTGTCGCCGGGCGCGCGTGTCATCTCGTTGACGGGTGAGACGCGGCCATTTCTGTCGGTTGCGCTCTACGCCAAGGTGAGTGGGTATCTCAAGGAGGTCAGAGTCGACAAGGGAGACCGCGTCACGCGCGGTGAGGTCCTGGCTGTGGTCGAATCGCCGGAGACGGACCAGGAGGTCGAAGGCGCGATCGCCGATGCGAAAAACAAACGCACCATCGCGGACCGGGATACCGCGTTGATTGCGCAGAAGCTCATCGCCCCCGAAGAGGCGGAGCAGGCGGAGACCAACGCGCAGGTCGCCGCTTCTACCGCGGATCGATTGAGGGCTCTCAAAGACTACGAGTTGATCCACGCGCCCTTCAATGGGACGGTGACTGCTCGTTATGCGGATCCGGGGGCCCTGGTCCAGAACGCTGCCGGTTCGCAAACGAGCGCACTCCCGGTGGTGGAGGTTGGCACGACGGACAGCTTGCGCATCTTCGTCTACCTGGCGCAGCGGGATGCGGCAGACATCCGGCGCGGGCAACCCGTCACAATAACAGATCCCAGTCGCCCAGGCGTGCATGTCATCGGCGCCGTGACGCGCTACACTGGCGAACTCGATCCGAATACGCGCACCCTGCTTGCCGAGATCGACCTCAGCAATCGCCATGGCAGCATCGTTCCGGGAAGCTTCGTACAGGTATCGCTCGCAGTCGCGGGGCCGCGCTACCTCGAGATCCCGGCCGAAGCACTGATCGTACGGGGAACCAAAGACTTCGTCGCCGTTGTGTCCTCTGACAACCGCGTGACGTTCCGGGAAGTCCACATCCTCGACACCGACGGCGTGACCGTGCGCTTGGTCAGCGGTGTTCAGGAAGGCGAGCGAGTGGCGTTGAACCTCGGCGACAGCGTGCCCGAGGGCCAACACGTCCAGCCCTTTGGTGACAGCGCGGCCGCACGCAGCGTGTCATGACATCGCGTGATGCGCGCTACGCGCGTTGGCGAGCACGCGGTCGGGTACTCGCGACGCTCGGCGCGACCATCGCCACGATCGCCGCCCCGTGCATCTCGAGTGCGCAGCAACCAGGGCTGACGCGAGACACGACCCGGGCCGGTCTCCCGGTCGCGATCCCGTTGCCGGTCACGCCACGACCGGCAACGGCCATGAGCACGCCGCCCCCGACGGTTCTGACCCTCGACACCGCGGTGGCCCTCGCCCTCGCGATCGGTACACCGGTGCAGCAGGCACGGTTGGCGAGCGCCAATGCGCGCACAGAGGCTACCCGGAGCTATTCCGGCATCCTGCCCTCGATCGTGGGCACCGGTGCTCGCACGCTCACGAACGGCAATCCACTAGTTGGATCCCGCGCAACCGCGCCGTGGAACACGCAGTTCGAGGTCATGGGGTACTCGCTCCAGACCTCGCTCAATCTTCTCGGCGCGGTCAGCGCCTACCCAGGCATCCGATCGGCAGACTATACCCGTCAGACGTATGACCTGTCGCTGGAGCGGACGCGCCAGTCCGTGGCACTCGACGTCTCGCAGGCATTTTTGCAGACAGTTCTCGACAGCCAACTCGTCGTCATAGCGGCGCAGAATTATGCGCTATCGCAGGAACAGGTGGTCCAGCTGCAAGGCCTCGTACGTGTTGGCAAGCGTCCACCAGCCGACATGTATCAAGCGCAGGCACAAGCCAGCGCGAACCAATCGCTGTACCTCGACGCCATCAACCGCCAGCGAGTCGATGAGATCGGGCTGTTGCAGCGAGTGCACATCGATCCGCAGCAAACCGTCGCGATCGCGACTCCGGCATTGGACACGAGCCTGCTGAGCGCCCAGTACCTGGACACCACGCGAGTCGCCACCGCGGCGCTTGACCGCCGTCCGGACCTGCAGTCGGCTCAAACGGGGGTGGATGCCGCCCGGTGGGGCATTCGTCGCGCGTCGAGCGAGAATATGCCCTCGTTGTCAGTGGGGTTCACCCTCTTTTCGACCGGCCGAGTCTTCGACTACGCGTATCAAGACGGTGTCCCACAGGTCACGACGCCGCAATCACCGCTCGGCACGCAGATCGGCAGCCAGGCGACGCGCATTTTCTCTATTGGCCTGGGCTACAACCTGTTCGACCTGTGGAGGTCGAATCTCGACCGTCAGGAGGCGCAAGCCGCGTATGGGCTGGCGCAGGTAGCTGAAGGTGATGTGAAGCGCGCGGTAACCGGCGATGTGGCACGCGCCATCGGCGAGTACAGCGTGTCGGTGCAACGCATGGCGTCGACCGCCTCGGGCCTCACCGCCGCGCAAGCGGCGTTTGACCTGGTCAGGGGCCGATACAACGTCGGATTTGCGTCGATTGTGGATTTGCTCACGGCGCAGGCCGCCCTCGCGCAAGCGCAAAGCTTGCGCGCGCAGGCCATCGTCCAGATGTCGTTGGCGAAACGGGCGGTTGCCTACGCAATGGGATTCCAGCCCACCGATCGCCTACCGTAGCGTCTCTTCGCTGGAGGCTGGAATTGATCGCCGCTCCTTTGCTCGGTACGCCGCACAGTCTGGCGGCCTTCGCGCTCCTCGTCGGCCTCGTTTCAATGGTCGCGGGTCTGCTGGGCGCCCTGACCGGTCTCGGCGGGGGAGTCGTGATCGTCCCCGTCCTGACGATCGGTTTTGGCGTCAACATCCGCTACGCAATGGGAGCATCGCTCGTCTCGGTGATCGCCACGTCGTCCGGCGCGGCGGCCAGCTACGTGCGAGAGGGTTTCTCGAACATACGTATCGGCATCTTCCTGGAGGTCGCCACGACCCTGGGCGCACTCACCGGCGCGTTCCTGACCGGACTCGTTCCGGCTGATCTCATCGCGATCGTCTTCGGTCTCGTCTTGCTCGGCTCCGCGTACGTGTCTTCGCATATCACGACTGATATCGTCGGATCGGCGCCGCCCGACCCGCTCGCGGCCCGTTTTCATCTCGAGGGGACCTATCCCACGCCGACTGGCTTGCGACACTATGTAGCTCGGGGCGTGCGCACGGGATTCGGCCTCATGCTCGGCGCCGGTGCGCTCTCGGGCTTGCTCGGCATCGGGTCGGGAGCCGTCAAGGTCTTGGCGATGGACTACGCCATGCGCCTGCCGTTCAAGGTCTCCACGACCACCAGCAACTTCATGATCGGCGTCACGGCTGCAGCCAGTGCCGGCGTCTACCTGCACAGAGGCTACATCGATCCCACGGTGACGATGCCGGTGATGCTGGGCATTCTCGCGGGCGCGACCCTGGGGACGCGTGTGCTCCTCGTCGCCGGGGTTGGCGCGCTCCGTCGGCTCTTTACTGGAGTGATTGTCTTGCTCGGCATCGAGAATGCTCTACAAGGGGCTGACCCATGGCTTCTGATGTCTCCCCATCCGGCGATCCCGCGTCCGCGCCGTCACCCGGGCGAGGCCACGCGATCGAGACGGATGATCCGCTCGCGCGTGCAGTCGGCGTCGTGCTCCAGGTCGGCGTCGCCGCGGCTGCCGTCATCACGGCTATTGGTGGCCTGCTCCTGCTTCGTGCTCATGGCGCGGACGTCCCGCAGTTCGCGCGGTTCGTGGGTCCCACGCCGTCGTCCACAGTCATGGGCGCGCTGCGCGGGGCGGCGCACGGCGACAGCGCATCGCTGATCCAAACCGGGTTGCTCGTACTGATCGCGACTCCGGTTGCACGAGTCGTGATGCTCCTCATCGGTTTCATTCGCGAGCGCCGCTGGCTCTATGTCGCGCTGTCGACCATCGTGCTGGGTGCGCTGGCGGTGAGCGTACTCCAGTTGGGGTAGCGATCGCCGGACGTCAGACGTTGGACGTTGGACGTTGCGCATGCAGAAACGCGCCCACGGCAGTCGGCCCCGATCCCGCGGTGTGATCGTGCTTGAAGAAGACGTAGGCATCGTGCCACGGCTGCGCGGCGATTCGGCCCGCCCAATCGGCCAGCGCCGGCGCGTCGTAGTCGAAGCGATGTAGCCGCAAGTAGCCCCATGACGCGGTCGCCAAGAGCGGGGCGTGAAAGTCCTCCTGCTCCGAAACGCACAGCGCGATGTCGTGCGCCCGCAACACGGTGATCACGTCCTCATCGAACCAGCTCGGGTGGCGAAACTCGATGGTGAAGCGACGCCCGCTGGGCAGGAGCGGCAGAAACGACTGGAGGCGTCCGATGTCCTTCTTGAGATTGGGAGGAAGCTGAAAGAGAATCGGTCCGAGCTTGCTGCCGAGCAGCGCGGTGGCGCGAATCAGGTAGTCGACCAGTTCTGCCGATTCCGGCTTGAGCCGCGCATGGTGGGTAATGCGCTGGCTCGCCTTGATGGCAAATGTGAAACCGTCGGGTACTTGCGAGGCCCACCCGGCGAGCACGCTCTCTCGAGGCAGGCGATAGAAGGTGTTGTTGATCTCGACCGTCGGAAACCGGCTCGCGTAGTAACCCAGCATGTCACTGTCCGCGAGGTCATCGGGATAGAACGGGCCTTTCCACTCCTTGAACGCATACCCGCTCGTTCCCACGAGCACGTTCACGAGACTTTCCGCGCCGTCCCGCCGGTCTCCGGCTGCTCACGAGCCAGGCTCGCTTTCAGCGCCTCCATCAGGTCGAGAATCTTGCCACCGCCCTCGGGTGTCACGTCAGCCGTGATGGCCTGGCCGTCGATCTTGCCCTGAATGGCCTCGAGCACGCGGTCACGAACGGTGTCGTGATACTTTTCCGGCTCAAAGGTCTCGCTTGCCGACTGCTCGATGAGTTGTTTGGCGAGAGCGAGCTCGGTGGGCTTTACGTCGCCAGCGCCCAGCGGCACGTCGCTGGGTGACCGCACCTCGTCCGAATAGTGCAACTGCTCCATCACCAGCACGCCGTCGCGCGGCCGAAGCAGGACGAGATGTTGTTGACCCCGGGCGGCGTATTGGCCAAGCGCAGCCCGCCCCGTTTCCTTCAGCGCTTCCGCAAGGAGCCGGTAGGCACGATCTCCGCCTTTGTCAGGACCCAGATAGTACACTTTTTCGAGATATTCCCGGTCGACCTGTGCGAGGGGCACGAACTCCACGACATCGATGGTGCCTGTGGCCTTCTCCTCGAGAGCCTTGAGGTCCTCTGCTGTGAACGTCACGTATTGGTCCTTCGCGAACTCGTACCCCTTGATCGTTTCGTCCCGCCCGACCACTTCGCTGTCCTTCGGGCAGATGTATTGTTGCTTGAGACGCGTGCCACATTTCTTGTGAAGCATGTTGAAGGACACGCCGGACTTGGACTCGGCCGAGGAATACAGGTTGACCGGAACCGAAACGAGCCCGAAGGAAATGGTGGCGGTGCCGATGGATCGAGCGGGCATTGGCAGTCGGGTGGAGGTTCGCAGGTAGACAGCGAGTCGACACGCAGCCCGGGGTTTGCAGACTCTGCCGAAGCCCGAGCCTACGGCGAAGAAATGTAGCCTGATACGAGAGGCCGATGCCCGCAAGAGGTGATCCACCTGGCAAGCCGGTCGAGCCCGCAGACGACGCCCTAAGCGCGTACCGCGCGAAACGATCACCCGACCGCTCTCCGGAGCCGGTCGGCACCGTCTCCCCGGTACCGGGCCGATTGTTCGTGGTCCACAAGCACGCCGCACGCCAGTTGCACTTCGATTTGCGGCTCGAGATGGACGGCGTGTTGCGTTCATGGGCCGTCCCGAAAGGGCCGTCGTACGACATGCACGACAAGCGGCTGGCCGTGAAGGTGGAGGATCACCCGCTCGAGTACGGGGACTTCGAGGGCATCATCCCGGCGGGGAACTATGGCGCGGGCGGCGTGATCGTATGGGACCGCGGTGAGTGGATCCCGCTCGAGGACCCCCGCACAGGCCTCGAAAAGGGCAAGCTGCTCTTCGAGCTCAAAGGTTACAAGCTCCATGGAAAGTGGACGCTGGTCAAAATCAAGAAGAGCGAGAAGGATTGGCTCCTCATCAAGGAGCGAGATAGCTGGGTGAAGGAGCCCGGGGATCAGTTCCCCGAAGAGTCCGTGCTGTCGGGTTTGACGGTCGAAGAGGTGAAGGCAGGGGCCAATCCCGCGAGCCGGCTCCGAACGGCCGTCGCGGATGCAGGCGCCACGCGGGCGGATGTCGACCCGAGGTCGGTCGAGGTGATGCTGGCGGAGCCCGCGGAGGACGCGTTCACTCGAGACGGTTGGGTGTTCGAGCTCAAGCTCGATGGCTACCGACTACTCGCGAGCAAGGTGCACGGCGAGGCGCTGCTCCTCACTCGAAATGGGAATGACTACACTGGGGTCTTCCCCGAGGTTGCGAGGGGGATCCAGGCGCTTCCTGTCGATGAGTGCATCATCGACGGCGAAGTCGTCGTGCTGGATCCCCAAGGGAAACCCAGTTTTGCCCTCTTACAAAAGCGTGGGCGACTCACCGCGGCCCCGGACGTCAAGCGCGCTGCCGTCGAGCTGCCCGCCACGTTCTTCGCGTTCGACCTGCTTGCTGCGGAGGGGTACGACCTCCGCTCGCTACCCCTCGTGCGCCGGAAGCAGCTGCTTCGCGACTTCCTTCCCGCGCTCGGCCCGCTCCGATTCCTCGATCACATCGATCGCGAGGGGGAAACGGTTCTCCAGCATGTCGAAGGGCTCGGTCTCGAGGGGATTATCGCCAAGAAGGCGGACGCGCCATATCGGGCAGGTCGATCGGCGCAGTGGCTGAAGATCAAATCTGAACCCACCGATGACTTCGTAATCGTCGGATTCACACAGCCCAAGGGGAGCCGCAGCGGGCTGGGTGCACTCCAACTGGCGGACTACGTCAACGGTACGCTGGTGTATGCCGGGCGCGTGGGCACTGGCTTCAATGCATCGCAGTTGGAGGAGTTGCGCGCGCGCCTGGCCGAACACCCACGCGCGACCGCCGCGTGCTTCGGCCCGGTCGTCGCGCCCGGTGCCGAGCCGCTGCCAAGCGATGCGATCCCCGAAACACGGACCACGAGCTGGGTCGACCCGATGCTCGTGTGCGAGGTCCGCTTTCGGGAATGGACGCCCGACGGCGTGCTGCGCCACCCGGCGTTCCTCCGGATGCGGTTCGACAAGAATCCGCAGGACTGCGAGCGGCAGCGATGGGGCACTGGCCCGGCGACCGTCGCGGACGAGGGCGCGTCGATCGTGGCCGATCGGCCAGAAGACTTGCCCCGCGTCGCGACACCTCCCGTACAGAAGACCGTCACGATCTCGAATCCCAACAAGACATTTTGGCCAGCCGAGCGATACACGAAAGGAGATCTCATTGCGTACTACCGGGACGTGTCGCGGTGGATTCTCCCGTACCTTCGCAATCGACCCGTGGTGCTGACGCGATTTCCGGACGGAATCGACGGAAAGTCGTTCTATCAAAAGGACGCGCCAGAGTTCGCGCCCGAGTGGATACGGACCGTCGCGATCTGGAGCGAGGATACGCAGCGCGATATTCGATATTTCGTCTGCGACGACGAGGAGTCGCTGCTGTACATCGCCAACATGGGATCGATCCCGTTGCACATCTGGGCGAGCCGCGTCGGGTCGCTCGAGCTGCCCGACTGGTGTGTCATCGATCTGGATCCAAAGGAGGCGCCGTTCAGCGATGTGATCCGCGCGGCACAGGTGCTGCACGGGATTTGTGATTCGATCGGACTGCCGAACTATGTGAAAACGACCGGCAAGACGGGTCTGCATATCCTCGTGCCGCTGGGACGACAGCTGACCTACGCGCAGTCACGCACGCTGGGGGAGTTGCTCGCACGCATCGTGCTCCGGGATTTGCATGATGTCGCGACGATTACTCGACACGTGACGAAGCGCGGCGACAAGGTATACCTCGACTATCTGCAGAATCGCCACGGCCAGCTCATCGTAGCGCCATTCAGCGTGCGGCCGCTACCGGGTGCACCAGTGTCCATGCCGCTCCGCTGGTCGGAGGTTGACAACACCCTCGACCCCAAGGCGTTCACCATCAAGACCGCGATCGATCGCATGCAATCGCTGGGCACCGACCCGGTGCTCCCGGTGCTGGAAGAGAAGCCCGACCTGCAGGCGGCTCTGCAGCAACTTGGCGCGCTCCTCGCCGCCGTGCCGGGTGGAACGGGGTAAGAAGCCGGCGTCAGGGGTCAGCAGCGTGCGTGGACGAGCACTCGCGCTGCCGGCGCTCCAGGAACTCCCGCTCGACACGCTGCGTCGTCAGTGACAGCGCTCGGCCGTATGCACGTGCGGCGTCGTCCAGCCGCCCCAGACGCCTCAGGCAATCCGCGCGCGCCGCATGCGCGTGAGCATAGTCGGCCAGGGCGCCGCTCGCGAGAATCGTGTCGATCAGGGTCAGACCTGCACCCGGTCCGTCGCGCATCGCGACCGCAGCGGCGCGATTGAGCGCGACGACGGGCAATGGTTCGAGCCGTTGCAGCACATCGTACAGCCCAACGATTTCATTCCAATCGGTGTCTTCCGCACTCGGCGCTTCGGCGTGGAGGGCGGCAATCGCCGCTTGCAGCGTGTATGGCCCGACGCGCTTCGACGCCAGCGCGCGCTCGACCAACGAGACCCCCTCGGCGATTTGGCTACGATTCCAGAGCGTGCGATTCTGTTCGCTGAGAAGGACGAGTTGCCCGCTGTCCGTGGATCGCGCGTCGCGTCGCGCGTCATGCAGGAGCATCAACGCGAGCAGTCCAACGGCTTCTGGGTCGGGGAGAAGCTCGACGAGCAGCCGTCCGAGGCGGATTGCCTCTCCGGTGAGGTCATGACGCGTGAGAGCGTCGCCCGCTGAGGCGGCGTAGCCTTCGTTGAACACCAGATAGATGACGCGGAGGACCGCGTCCAAGCGCTCCGGCAAGTCGGCCGGGCTCGGAACCTCGTACGGTATCTGGGCATCCCGGATCTTGCCCTTTGCGCGCACGATGCGTTGCGCGACGGTCGGCGGCGACGTCAGAAACGCCCTCGCAATCGCCTCTGTCGTGAGCCCACAGACCTCACGGAGGGTGAGTGCCACCTGCGCATCGCTTGGCAACGCGGGGTGGCAACACACGAAGACGAGTCGCAGCTGGTCATCGCGGAGGTGCTCGTCATCGATATCGGGAGCGACCGGGGCATCCGTCTCGAATTGCCCTGCCAGCGCTGCCAGCGCGACATCGAACGTTGCCCGGCGGCGCAAACGATCGATGGCCTGAAATCGGCCGACGGAGACGAGCCAGGCGTATGGGTTCGCGGGAATGCCCTGCGTCGGCCATTGTTCCAACGCCGCCACAAATGCGTCGTGCAGCGCCTCCTCGGCGATGTCGAAATCACCGAGAAGGCGGATGAGTGTCGCGAGCACGCGCCTCGACTCCGCGCGATACAAGGTCTCGAGGCGTCCGCGCACATGCCCGGCTGTCTCCTCAGCAGGCATTCGGCCGTTCAGGAGGTTGGCATCTCCATGATGGGCCGCACTTCGATCGAGCCATAGCGCGACCCCGGGATCCTCGCCGCCAGCTGGATCGCCTCGTTGAGATCCTTGGCTTCGACGAGATAGTAACCGCCGAGCTGCTCCTTGGTCTCGGCGAACGGCCCGTCGGTCGTCGACGCCTTGCCGTTGCGCATGCGGACGGTGGTCGCCGCCTGGGTCGGCTGCAGGGCGTTGCCGCCCAGGTAGTGGCCGCTCTTCTTGATCGCTTCAGTGTAGGCGAAGTATTCGGCCGACACTTTTTCCGTCTCCGCCTTGGGCATCTTGGTCCACTGCACCTGCTCACTGTAGATCAGGCAAAGGTATTTCATGACGGGCCTCCGGATTGGGTTCGACACTGCGTGATCGGCAGATAGTCGTTCAGGGCCGGCTGATTTCGACAGGCGTTGCGAAAATAGTCGGGCTGCGCCATAAAGAATCCAACCAGGCGGCCGGAAGTGTTCCAAAAAAAAGGGTGCACCATGCAATCGACAACGTACGACGCAATCGTCGTGGGATCGGGGATATCGGGAGGCTGGGCGGCAAAGGAGCTGACCGAACGCGGCTTGCACGTCCTCGTGCTCGAGCGTGGGCGCGACATCCCCCATATCACGGGCTACGTCAACGCGACCAAGGCCCCGTGGGAATACCCACACCGCGGTGGCCGAACCCGGGATATGGTGCACCGGTATCCGGTGCTCGAGCGAGACTTCCCGTTGAGCGAGCGGAATCTCGACTACTGGGCGTCGGACGAAGACTCGCCATATACGGAGGTCAAGCGCTTCGACTGGTTCCGTGGTTACCACGTCGGTGGTCGCTCGCTGATGTGGGGCCGCTGCAGCTTCCGATGGAGCGACATCGACTTCGAGGCGAACGCACGTGAGGGAATAGCAGTCGATTGGCCGATCCGCTACGCGGATCTCGAGTCCTGGTACAGCCATGTCGAGCGCTTCGTTGGGATCGCGGGATCGAGGGAGGGGCTTCCGCAACTCCCCGATGGCGAGTTCCAGCCGGCGATGCCGTTGAACTGTGCCGAGTCGGTCATCGCCGACCGTTTGACGAGGCTCTTCGACGGGAAGCGTCGGTTGATTTCCAGCCGGACGGCGAATCTGACCCGGCCATTGCCCGGGCGGAGCGCCTGTCAGTATCGCAATGCCTGTTCGCTGGGTTGTCCCTATGGAGCCTACTTCAGCACCCAGTCGTCCACATTGCCCGCCGCGCTTGCCACGGGTCGCCTCACGCTCAGGGTATTCGCGATCGCGACCGAGGTCCTCTACGACCGCGATCGTAAGCGTGCGACCGGCGTGCGGGTGCTCGACGCAGTGACCAACCAGGTGACGGATTACCGCGCGAAAGTGGTGTTCCTGTGCGCATCGACGCTCAACACGGCGTGGCTCCTGTTGAGATCGGCGACCGATATCTGGCCAGGCGGGCTCGGGAGCAGCTCTGGCGAGCTGGGCCACAATCTCATGGACCATCACTTTCGGGCCGGTGCAGAGGGATACCTCGACGGTCTCGACGGTCGATACCTCTTTGGAAGGCGACCAAACCCGTCGTACATCCCGCGCTATCGAAACCTCTTCGGTGAGAAGCGTCCCTATCTGCGGGGGTTCGGCTACGAGGGGAGCGCCGCCCGCGACGGCTGGTCCCGGGCCGTGGCGGAACTGGGAGTCGGCGGTGCATTCAAGGACGCGATGGCCGAGCCGGGGCGGTGGTCGATCGGAGGCGTCGCGTTTGGCGAAATGCTACCTAACCACGAGAACATGGTCGGGCTGGACGAGACCAGAAAGGATAAATGGGGGCTGCCAGTGCTCAAGATCGATTGTGGCACCGGCGAGAACGAGCGACTGATGCGGTTGGACATGATGGCTGACATGGCAGAAACGCTCGAGGCGACGGGCGCAAAGGACGTCAAGACGTTCGACAGAGGATATTTTCCGGGCGCGGGCATCCACGAGATGGGGACCGCGCGCATGGGACGAAGTCCAACGACGTCGGTGTTGAACCGCTGGAACCAGATTTGGGATGCGCCGAACGTGTTTGTGACGGACGGTGCATGCATGGTCTCGACGGCGTGCCAGAATCCCTCGTTGACCTATATGGCGCTCACGGCGCGGGCGGCCGATCACGCGGTTCGGGAGCTGAACCGACGCAACCTATGACACACGCCGAACTGCCTGCCGATTCGCTCGTGCGCTCGGAGGAGCCGTCGATTGACCGCCGGGAAGCCATTCGGCGGGTTAGTGCGCTGCTCGGAGGTGCTGCACTCATCGGCGAGGGCGCGCTGTGGGCATCCTGCTCGAGTCGCGAGTCCGCACGGACGGCGAGCATTGGCGCGTTCTCGCCAGCCGACATTGCGTTCCTCGACGAGATCGCCGAGACCATACTCCCCGAAACGCAGACGCCCGGCGCACGAGCTGCGGGCGTCGGACCGTTTATGGCCCTTATGGTGACTGACTGCTATGAGGCACTCGATCAGCAGATCTTCCACGCGGGCTTGAAGCAGCTCGACGATGCGTCCCGAAAGGCGACCGGGTCATCCTTCATATCTGCGTCCCCGGAAGAGCGACTCTCGGTGCTCCAGGCACTGGACCGAGAGCAAAAGGCCTATATGGACGCCAAGCAGCCGGATGAGTCGAACCATTACTTCCGCATGATGAAGGAGCTCGCGCTCCTCGGGTACTTCACTTCGCAGATCGGCTGCACACGAGCGCAACGCTACGTGGAGTCCCCGGGGAGGTACGATCCCTGTACGCTATACACGCCGGGCGGTCCATCCTGGGCCGCGCATGCCTGATGCGTCTCCTTTCCCCTTTCCGTCCCTCTCCTCTCTCGACGCCCGAAGCGCCCATCCCCTATGCCACTGGACTATCTGCTGAAGACGGAGCCGTCCGAGTATTCGTTCGCTGACTTGCAGCGTGACGGCGAGACGCTGTGGGATGGCGTGGCGAATCCGGTTGCTGTCAGACACTTGCGAGAGATGAGTCGCGGGGCTCGGCTCGTCATTACGAGACCGGCACCCACAAGAGCGCGATCGGCACGGCGTCAGTAGTCTCGGTCGATAATACGGACCCAAAGGGGCCGCGGGTCACCATCAAGGTAGGTCGACCCCTCGGCCAGCCTGTGACGTTGGCGACGATCAAGAGCAACCGCTTATTCGCCGACTCCCCGCTCGTGCGCCAAGGACGGCTGTCCGTCGTGCCGCTGACTGCGTCCCAATACGCGTTCTTGACCAAATCCTAGGCCAGCCTCGAATTCGTTGACAGCGGTTGGGCCGGTCCGTAGCCTTCGATTTATCTCATCCGCCACGGCAGAGTGGGCCGTACGATGACGGATCGCTCCGATTGGCTCCCATTGGGTGTCTCGAACGGTACGGAGAGGGCGTGACGCGATCGTTTGTCCTGCCTCCCGCACCGCCTCTTGTCTCGCCAGGCGCGATGTCGCTGGCTACCGCGACCATCGGACTGATCTTGTTTGCGGCGATTTGGCAGCCGCCCGTAGCCATGATCCAGCCCCACATATCGCGGGACCGGGAAGACGTGCGATTCTTGTTGCCGCTGCGACCTCCGCGCATCCCGATCTCGCAGACGACGCTCCTGTGGCGTCCCGATCGGTTTGCCAACGGACTGTGGGGAACCGGCCAGCAGCTCGTCGCGGCGGCCCAACGGGCGGCCACGTCCGGCGCGGCCCCACGAAGTGCCCCGGGAGCCCACCACGCGCGGCCCGTCGTACACGAAGTAGGACCGGACACCACGAAAGGGACGGTTTATATCGAGTCTGAGCTCGACCGACCCGTCGAACGGGACCCGTTGAGTGGGGGTCCGGAATATCCCAAGTGGCTCGAGCAGGACCACATCGAAGGCGCCGTCACTGCCTCGTTCATCGTCGACTCGACGGGACTCGCCGACAGTTCATCGCTGAGCATCCGCTCGGCGACGAATCCGGCGTTCGCGGAGGCTGTGCGCGCGGCGATTCCCCTGATGCGATTTCGGCCGGCGGAGCTGAACGGGCGGCACGTCCGCCAGCTCGTGATGCAGGAATTTCGCTTTGTGATTGGGCCGCCGGCGCCCGTCACCCCACAACCTGGCCTTCCGGCGCCAGCGAGCGTGCATTAGGGCTAGACGCTAGACGCTAGGGACGCTAGACGTTAAGACGTTAGACGTTGGAAGACAAACCTCGGGGCCGGCGAAGTGCGCCGCTGCTGGCCCCGAGGTTTCTTTCCAGCGTCTAACGTCTAGCGTCTAACGCCTTGATGAGAGGAGCGCCGTGAAGCGACGGGAGGTGTTGGTAACACTGGCAATGTCCGGAGCGGTCGCAATGCTGCCCGACTGTGCGCGGGTCGAAGCCGCGCCTGGCGTGCTAACTGAAGAGCAGATGCGTGCCGTGCTTCGACTGAATGGCCTGGAGTTGAGTCCAGGCGAAGGGCCGGCCGTCCTGGCCTCCTTCAACTCGAGTCGGTTTCCCGCGGCCGTGGATCCGACGATTCAACCGACGGATTTCGACGCCGACGTCAATGTATGACAAGTGAGAGCGCGTTTGCGACCATCGCCGAGCTCGGTCCTGAGATTCGGCGACGCCAAATATCCTGCGTTGAACTGGTGCGGGCGGCGCTCGATCGAACGCAGCGGTTCGAGCATGTCTTGAACACGTATATCACTCTGCTGCCGGATCAGGCCCTCGCAGACGCGAAGGTGCTTGACGAGGAACTCGCGCGTGGTCACTATCGCGGACCGCTTCACGGAATACCCATCAGCATCAAGGACCACATTGCCACGGCCGGAATTCGAACGACGGCGGGTGCGAAATCGCGCATCTCCAACGTGCCGACGGCAGATGCCGCCGTAGTTCGGCGCATGAAGCAAGCCGGCACGGTGCTGATCGGCAAAGCGAACATGAACAAATTCGCGGACGGTGAGTCCGGTGTGAACCCTGACTTCGGCAAGATCGGGAACCCATGGAATGCGACGTTCTCACCCGGAGGATCGAGCGGCGGATCCGGCGCACAGGTGGCGGCCGGCCTTGTCCCGCTGTCCGTGGGGTCGGACAATGGGGGATCAGTTCGTATCCCGGCAGCGGTCTGCGGTGTCGTCGGGCTCAAGCCGACGCACGGGCGCGTCAGCCTGGAAGGTATTTTCCCCCGGCTCTACTCTCTCGATCACGCCGGCCCATTGACCAGAACTGTCACTGACTGCGCCATCGCTCTCCAGGCACTCGCGGGACACGACGCTGGCGACCTCACCACCGCCCGGAAACCGGTTCCCGACTACTCGAAGGATCTGCGCTCGGGCGTCAAGGGCATGGTCATTGGCGTCGACCGAGCCTTCACGACGATCGGTGAGCCCGATGTATTGGCCGCGTTCACCCGGGCGCTCGATTCGTTCCGGTCGCTCGGTGCATCCATCGCGGATGTGTCATTCCCCGGCTACGAGCAGTGCGGAGCCGTTGGGAACACGATCGGGGCGTGCGAGGAGACCGTGGGGATCGTGGGTCTCTATCACGCCCATCCAAGTGATTTCGAGAACACGCAGCCTCCGGCGTCGAGCACGGCGGATATCAAGGCGGGTGCCCTCATACCGGCGGTCGACTACATCCGCGCGACGCAACAGCGTCGGGTGTTGCAGGCCGCGTATGCTCGCGCAACAGGGGGCGTGTCGGTCCTCGTGGCACCGACGTACCCCTTTGCGCCGCGTCCCTACGGGGCATACCCGAGAGTCCAAGGCCGACAGTACACGGCCGACAATGCCATCCACTACACGTTTCCCTTCAATGTGCTGGGCGTGCCGGCGATCTCGGTGCCCTGTGGGTTTTCGGGTGCCGGTTCGCCGATCGGCCTGCAGATCGTCGGCCGACCCTTCGACGAAGCTACGGTCTTGCGCGCCGCATACGCGTACGAGCAAGCGACCGAGTGGCACACGCATCACCCGGTGGTTACAAGTTGAAGGTTGGCGAGGTCGACGTCGTCGAGTTGGCGCGCGAGTTGGTCGCGGTGCCATCGGTATCTGGCGCCGAGTGTGATGTCGCGACGTGGGTTGCGCAATGGCTCATCGACCGAGGCTGGCGTGTCACCGAGCAACCGGTGACGGCCGGTCGGAGCAACGTCTGGGCTACCCGGGATGCACAGGCACTGGTCACCTTGTCGACGCATCTCGACACGGTGCCGCCCTACATCGCGCCTCGGATCAATGGTGGGAGATTGTACGGCCGCGGGGCGTGCAATGCCAAAGGCATCGCTGCGGCCATGTTGGCCGCCGGGGATCGGCTCGTTCAGTCTGGCGAGCCTCGCGTCGGGCTGCTCTTTGTCGTTGGTGAAGAGGAGGGCTCCGACGGAGCGCGCGCCGCCAACCGGCTGCCAACGAACAGCCACTATCTGATTAACGGCGAGCCGACGGAAAGTCGCATGGCGAGCGGGGCCAAAGGTTCTTTGCGCATCCTGGTGCGCACGACGGGACGCGAAGCCCATTCCGCCTATCCATCGCTCGGCCGCTCGGCCATCGTACCGCTCGTTGAGCTGCTCGCGCGACTGCCATCCCTCCCGCTGCCCTCCGACCCGGTACTGGGGGAGACGACGATCAACGTCGGCATCGTGCGCGGTGGCTCCGCTGGCAACGTCATCCCAGGGCAGGCCGAAGCTGAGCTCTTGGCGCGGGTCGTCGGTCCGGTGCAGGAGTTGCGCGACCTCATCGACCAGTGGGCCGGATCCACTGCTTCCATCGAGTACGGCGCGTTCATTCCCCCGCAACGGTTCCGTACGCTGCCGGGGTTCGACGTGGCGGCAATGGCATACACGTCGGATATCCCGTTGTTGGATCGGTGGGGGGCCCCGCTACTCTTCGGGCCGGGATCGATCCACGTGGCGCACACCGCAGACGAATACATTGATCTAACCGAGCTACGCGCAAGCGTCGATGCATACGAGCGACTGGTGCGCATGCTGTTAGCCTCTGACGCAGCGTGATGTCTGCCCCGCATTCTGATTCGAATAGCCGTCAGGTCGCGTCCCTCCGGGAGGCGGTCGAACGCCTGAGTGAGGCGCCCAGCCGTGATGTCATCGACGACCTGCTTGCGGCGCTCGAGTCCGCCGTGGTCCGCGCGGCGGTGCGCAACGCCGAGGGGAAGTGGGAAGCGGTGCCCTGGGTCAAACGGGGCATTCTTGCAGCATTCCGGGTGGGCGTCATGGCCGACCTCTCGCCACGAGAGAGTACAGGCGACCGCATCGCGCCATTCACTTTCATTGACAAGGACACGCTGCCTGCACGGTCGTTCACGGTTGATGACGGGGTGCGAATCGTGCCAGGCGGTTCGACGATTCGCCGGGGCGCGCATGTCTCCCACGGCGTGGTCTGCATGCCACCGATCTACGTGAATGTGGGCGCATTCGTCGATAGCGACACCATGGTCGACTCGCATGTCCTGGTCGGCTCGTGTGCCCAGGTTGGCGCGCGCGTCCATCTGAGCGCCGGCGTCCAGATTGGCGGTGTACTCGAGCCGGTGAATGCCTCACCGGTCATCATCGAGGACGACGTCGTGATCGGCGGGAACTGTGGCGTGTACGAGGGCGTTGTCGTCCGAGAGCGCGCGGTGCTGGGTGCTGGTGTGGTCCTGACCAGGAGCATGCCGGTGTACGATCTCGTCCGCCGCGCCGTCTACCGCTCCACGTCTACCGCGGCGCTCGAGATCCCAGCGGGAGCAGTCGTTGTCCCGGGCACGCGACCAGCGGCGGGTGAGTGGGCGCGTGATGAGGGGCTTGCGTTGGCGACCGCGATCATCGTCAAATACCGCGACGCGAAGACAGACGCCGCTACGGTGCTCGAATCGGCGCTTCGGTAGACGCTAGCGGTGGGAGGCGCGGTGATCCAGCACGCGGAGGGCTTTCCCCTCGCTTCGCGGCAGCTCGTGGTGCGCAGTGACTTCGACCCGGAAGGTCAGTCCGGTTTCCCTGTGCAGCGCCCGTTCCACCTGCGTGCGCAGCGCCGATCGGTCGACGGTCTCGCTCACGGGCTCGCATCGCACCAACAACTCATCGAGTGTGCCCGGACGCGTCACGACGAGTTGGTAGTGCGGAGCGACATCGCCGATGCTCAGCAGGATCCGCTCCACCTCGGAGGGGAAAAGATTCACGCCACGAATGATCAGCATGTCGTCGTAGCGTCCCCTGATACGCGCCATCCGCGACGTGGTGCGCCCGCACGGGCATGGTGCGATGTCGAGTGCGGACATATCGCCGGTCCGGTATCGGATGAGCGGCATTGCCTCCTTGGACAGCGTGGTGAACACCAATTCGCCCGGCTCGCCCGGCGACAATGGCTGGCCGCTGACAGGGTCAATGACCTCAGGGTAGAAGTGGTCTTCATTCACGTGAGAGCCGTTTCGCCCTTCGACGCATTCGGCTGACACGCCCGGGCCGACGATTTCGGACAACCCATAAATGTTGAGGGCGACAATGTGCAGTCGCCGCTCGATCGCGCTTCGCAATTCTTCCGTCCAGGGTTCAGCACCGAAGATGCCAATCGCGAGCCGCAGACTGCTCAGGTCGATATGCGCGGCATCGAGCGCCTCGGCGATGCTGACCGCGTAGGATGGTGTACAGCAGAGCACCTGAGCGCCGAGATCCCGCAGCAACATCGCCTGGCGCTCGGTGAAGCCACCTGAAATGGGCAGGACCTGGCACCCGAGTCGCTCGGCACCCTGATGAAGACCGAGGCCCCCAGTGAACAGGCCGTATCCGTACGCGTTCTGAATGAGCATCCCCGGTCGCACACCGGCCATCGCAAGGCAGCGAGCGACGACCTCCGACCAGACATCGAGATCATGGCGCGTGTAACCGACGACGGTCGGCTTGCCAACGCGTGCCGCTCAATGCATGAATGCGCGTCAGGCGGTCGACCGGTACCGCGAGCAATCCGAAGGGGTAATGGTCCCGCAAATCCGACTTGGTGGCGAAAGGCAGGTGCCCGAGGTCGGCGAGCGAGCGAATGTCGCTGGCGGAGGTCAGGCCGGACGTTCGCAGGCGTTCCGCGAAGACGGGGACATGGGCGAGGACGCGCGCGACCGTCGCTCGCAGGCGTTCGAGTTGTAGAGCCCGCAACGCTTCGAGAGGCAGGCTCTCCGCATCAGGTTGCCAGATCACGGAGAGTGAGGCTGGGTACGTCCGGTGCTGTCGGCGGGCCGCGGGGAGACGCCCGCCCGCCCTGCGGGCGAATGGGCGCGTGGCGCGACGCAATGAAACAGGGCGCGGTTCCGGTAGAGGACAAAGCCGCCAACGAACAGCAGAAACACCGCAAAGATTTGCCGCAGCCGGTGCGGCGGGACGCCGCCGACCACCGCGGCGCCGACAACCGATCCGATGACCGCGACCGCGGTGAACAGCGCGGTGTCGCCCCACGGAACTGCAACGTGGCCGACGTAGCCAAGCAGACCAGTGGCGCAGTTCAACGATATCACGATCAGGGACGTGCCCACGGCTGTCGGCATCGACACACCGCCCCACAGGACAAGCGCCGGCACGATGAGGAAGCCGCCTCCGACGCCGATGATGCCCGTCAACAGGCCGACCGCCAGCCCGACGGGCGCAAGTCGGCGGAGGTGCTGCAGCAAACCGATCGGTCCTTCCCCCTCCGGATGGGCGCGAGCAGCGGTGGGGCTCGAAGCCAGAGACGGTTGCGGGCGGAGCATCAGGACTGCCGCTACCAGCGTCACAATGGCGAGGAGCACCAACTGCACACCTCCCGCGAGGTGGAGGGCCAGTCGGGCACCGGCAAACGCAGCTGCCATTGTCAGCGCACCGAATGCGGTTGCGATGCGAATGTCGACGCGGCCCGCGCGCCAGTGACGCATTGCGCCCATGAGGCTCGCGGCCCCGACGACGCCCAAGCTCGTGGGGACGGCGACCTTGGGGTCATAGCCAAGGAGATACACCAGCACCGGCACCGTCAGCACGGAGCCGCCGCCGCCGAGTGTGCCAAGGGCAAGGCCGATCCCGGCGGCAAACACCAGCGCGATCAACGGCATCGAGGAGTGCGGCATCCCGGAAAGCAACGCCGCGCGCGAGCGCGGGCCTCGCCGCGACCGAGCTGCCCGATGTCAGCTAGGACGTGATCGGCGTGCACCCCTCGGTTCGGTGGGTATCGGCAACCTGGAAGATCTTCCACCCGTCAGGACCCTTGCGAAGGACGAACAAATCCACGCCGCAATGGTCGATCTGGGTCTGCCCGCCACGCTTGAACGTGAAGTACGCCCAAAGGGTGGCGAGGGGCAGGTCGATCTGCACCTTTGGATCCTTGATCTGCTCGTTGCCCCCCGGTCCGGTTCCTTTGCCAACTCGGTCGATGAACTGGTCGATGGGGGTCGTCTGACCGAGGCCGGTCGGGCCGGTCGCCGACTGCAGCGTCGTCGAGGGCACGACGGTGGATCGCAGGAGAGCCGTGTCGCGCGCTCTCATGCCATCGAAGAACTTCGTGACCACCGCGACGACCGCTTGCTCATCGGACTGCGCGTGAAGGGTTGTTGCGGTCGTCGCAGTGAGTGCGAGGCCCGCGCTCAGCGCGGCGAGCCCGGCGATGGCCGTGTGTGAGCGAGCGAATAGTGGCATGACCGTGAGTGGTGACCTCTATCGAAAGTGAACCAGCTTGACCGCGTGTGGAGCTATCGCATCGCGATGCCGCCAGGCCGGCCGACGGGCACGATCGGCAATCGCCGGATAGGCGTCCCGGTGGCAGAAAAAATGGCGTTCGCGATCGCCGGCGCAATTGGCGGGACCCCTGGCTCCCCAATGCCACCCTGCTTCGCGGTGCTCGGTAGGATGTGCACCTCGATGCGCGGCATCTCGTTCATCCGCAGCACGGGGTAATCATTGAAATTTCCCTGCCGCGCCCGCCCGCCCTCGATCGTGATCTCCCCATAGAGCGCTGCGCTAAGACCGTAGACGATCCCACCCTGCATCTGGGCCTCGATTGTGTCCGGATTCACCGTCGGCCCGCAGTCGACTACGCACACCACGCGATGGACGTGCACCTTGCCGTCATCGCTCAGTGTGATGTCCGCCACCTCTGCGACATAAGACCCGAACGCCTCGGCCACGGCGATCCCGCGATGGTGGCCTTCCGGGAGCGACTTCCCCCAGCCTGCCCGGTCAGCTGCCATTTCAAGCACCGCCAGGTGCCGGGGTTGATCGCGCAGCAGGGTACGTCGCAGCTCAAACGGGTCTTTGCCACCTGCCCGCGCCAACTCGTCGAAGAAGCTCTCTGTCACGTAGGCATTGTGAGAGCTGCCGACCGACCGCCAGTACCCGCACGGGATCGGGAGATCAACCGCCGTTTGCTCGACCAAGATGTTGGGGATTGCGTACGGGACGTTCGCCGCGCCTTCGACCAGAGAGCCGTCGATCCCATTCTCGAGCGAATGATGCTTCGACAATGAAATTGAAGCGCCCACGATGTGGTGAGTCCACACAACCGGATTCCCGTTCGCGTCGAGGCCGCCGACAAACCGATTGTATGTCGCCGGACGATAGAAGTCGTGCCGCACATCATCCTCGCGCGTCCAGATGACCTGGACGGGCGCGCCAACCTCCTTCGACAGTCGGACGGCTTCAGCCGCGAAGTCGGTCTCGCTGCGTCGACCAAAGCCACCACCGAGGTATGTGGTGTGGACACGCACCTTGTCGATCGGCAGTCCTGACACCTGCGCCGCGATCTGCTGCACGCCCGTCTGTCCTTGCGTCGCGACCCAGACATCGCACCCGTCGCTTCGGACTGAAGCCGTGCAGTTCATCGGTTCCATCGGAGCGTGCGCGAGATACGGCACTTCGTAAACGGCTTCGATCTTCTTCGCCACGCCTACCAGCGCTGAGCCCGCATCGCCCTCCGCGCGGGCGCGCACGCCTGGCTGTCCGGCGAGCGTCGCGAACCTCGCCGTAATGGCCGGTGTGTCGAGCGGGGTTGCGGGGGGCGTCCATTGCACGCCGAGCGTGCGGCGCGCGGTCACCGCCTGCCAGTAGTGGTCGGCGACAACGGCGACGCTCGCCTCGGTCCGAGCCGCCTTGAGTTCCTCCGGCGACCACTCGAGGCTCACGACACGCCGTACGCCTGGCTGGGCCTTGGCGCGCGAGTCGTCGACGTGCTGGACGCCGCCGCCGAAAGCGGGGGACCGTTCGACCGACGCGTAGAGCATCCCTGGCACGCGCACATCGATACCGAACTCCGCGCGTCCGTCGACCTTGAGCGGAGTGTCAAATCGCCGCACGCGTGTGCCTAGCACGCGAAAGTCCCTGGGATCCTTCAATGGCACGTCCGCAGGTACTGGAAGGGATGCCGCGCGGGTGGCCAGCTGGCCGTAGGTCGCTGTCCGTTTGTGAGTTGTGTCGACCACGGTGCCGCGCTCTGCCCGACACGATTCCAGAGTGACGCCCCACTGCTGTGCCGCGGCCGAAACGAGCATCATTCGCGCTGTCGCTCCGGCTTTCCGCAGGATGTCGTACGACGAACGCACGCTGCTGCTGCCACCCGTGCCCATACGCCTGGTCCAGGCAGCCGGGTTGTCGGGTGTTGGTCCGACCTTCACCAGCACAGGGTCAACCTCCAGTTCCTCCGCGATCAGCATGAGGTACGCCGTGGTGACCCCTTGGCCCATTCTCGGACTTGTCGACCGTCACCGTGACGAGGTTATCGGTGCCGATGTGTACCCATCCGTTGGGTGCGAGGCCGACATCCGGGGCCTCGTGAGCAAACCGTTGCAACAGGCGAGGGGGCAGGTAAAACGCAATCGTCAGACCGGTACCAAGTGCCGTGCTGGCCTTCAGGAAGTCGCGGCGTGAGACGGCAGAGTCAGCCGGCATTGGTCACCTCCGTTCCAGCAGCACGGTGGATCGCCAGGCGGATGCGTTGATAGGTGCCGCACCGACAAATATTGCCGGACATGGCCGCGTCGATATCGGCGTCCGTCGGCCTGGGATTCTTGACGAGGAGCGCGGCGGCCGACATGAGCTGGCCGGATTGGCAGTAGCCACACTGCGGCACTTCCGCGGCGATCCACGCGGCTTGCAGCCGCCGTCCGACATCGGAGCTCAGCCCCTCGATCGTCGTGATCTGTTTGCCGACAGCCGCTGCGATCGGCGTGCTGCAGGATCGCACGGGGCGGCCCTCCAGATGCACCGTGCAGGCGCCGCACAACCCCATGCCACACCCGAACTTCGTGCCGGTGAGATTGAGGTGATCGCGGATGGCCCAGAGGAGAGGGGTATCCGGTGTCGCATCGACGGTTTGTCGATGCCCGTTGATCAGGAGGACATGGGCGCTCATTGCGACAAGCTCCTGGTATGTATTCTCGTCGTATCGGGCAAGGCTGTCCGACGAATCATAGCAATCCCCCCAGCGGACCGCGACCTACCCGACGGGCTGCCGCAGCCGCTGCCTGCCCACTCCTGGCGCTGTACCTTTCGCGGGCAGACGGGCGCTGATGCGCCGGGGCAGGGGAAAGCAGAGAGGAGACAGGAGAGGCAGCATGGCCTATCGGTTTGTGCTCGTCGACATCAGCAGCGACGTCATGACGGTTACGATGAATCGGCCGGAGGTGCTGAACAGTTGCAATGCCGCGATGGTGAGCGAGCTGCGCGATGCGTTCACGGGGGCCGCGACCGCCCCCTCCGTGCGGGCCGTCGTGCTCACCGGCGCCGGGCGTGCTTTCTGCGCGGGGCAGGACTTGGGGGAAGCCGTGCCGAGCGACGGGTCACCGGCGCCCGATCTCGGCGCCATCGTCACTGCCTATAACGGCCTCGTGACCGCCATTCGGCGGTTGGAGAAACCCGTGGTTGCGGCCGTCAACGGGGCGGCTGCCGGCGCCGGCGCGAACATCGCGCTGGCCTGTGACCTTGTCATTGCCGCGGAGAATGCGTCGTTCATCCAGGCCTTCGTCCGCATCGGGTTGATCCCGGACAACGGCGGAACGTTTGTCCTGCCGCGACTCGTCGGCCTCGCGCGCGCAACTGCCATGATGATGCTCGGGGAACGGGTGACGGCACAGCAAGCCAAGGACTGGGGAATGATCTATGACGTCGTGCTGCCCGGCGCACTCGCCGAAGTGGCGGGGGAGCTGGCGCGACGACTCGCGACGCAGCCGACCCGTGCGCTGGGTCTGATCAAGCGCGCGGTCAACGCGTCACTCGCCAACGACCTCGATGCCCAGCTGGCTCTGGAGGCGACACTGCAGGCCGAGGCCGGGCGCACGGCCGACTATCAGGAAGGGGTTCGAGCGTTTCAGGAGAAGCGCACTCCCGTCTTCGTAGGGCGATAGTCGATCGTGCGCATTGATGCGAACGTGCCGATCGGCGTGGTTGGCGCAGGCGCGATGGGCAGCGGCATCGCGCAGATCGCCGCCACGAACGGCCACACCGTGGTCGTCGCAGATGCCGATCCTGTCGCTGGTGCGCGCGGGAAAGGGGCGATTGACGCCGCCATTGCGCGCGACGTCGAAAAGGGGCGTCTCGACGCAGGCCGCGCACGCGAAATCCTCGATCGGGTGTCCTTCGTCGCCATTCCCTCTACAGACGAGATGACGGCGTTGGCCGCGTGCGGGTTCGTCATCGAGGCAATTGTCGAGCGCATCGATGCAAAGCGTGACATGTTCGCGCGCCTCGAGAAGGCCGTGGCGTCCGACTGCGTGCTCGCGACGAACACCTCATCGCTGCCGATCGCGGGCATCGCCGCGGCATGCAAGCGTGCGGAGCGTGTGCTCGGCGTGCATTTCTTCAATCCCGCGCCGGTGATGCCGCTCGTGGAGATCATTCCTTGGGTCGGGACATCACAGGCCGTGGCGGACGATGCCCGCGCGGTGGTTGACCGGTGGGGCAAGACGACGGTAATCGCCAGCGACACCCCCGGATTCATCGTCAACCGTGTGGCGCGGCCGTTCTACGGTGAGGCGCTGCGTCTGCTCGACGAGAGGATCGCGAGCGCCGCTACCATTGATTGGGCCATGCGGGAGCTTGGAGGGTTCCGGATGGGTCCGTTCGAGTTGATGGACCTCATCGGGCACGATGTCAATTTTGCGGTGACGAGTTCGGTGTTCGCTGGATTCTTCTACGATCGGCGCTATACGCCGTCGATCACGCAGCAGCGGCTCGTCGAAGCCGGCATGCTCGGGCGCAAGACCGGCCGGGGGTTCTATGACTACGGGCCCAACGCCGCCAAGCCCGCCCCGGTGATGGATCGCGCGCTCGGCGCCGAGATTCTCGAGCGTATCCTGGTGATGCTCATCAACGAAGCGGTTGACGCCGTACACTGGGGAGTCGCCTCCCCCCAGGACATCGATCTGGCGGTCCGGAAGGGAGTAAATTACCCCAAGGGCCTGCTGGCATGGGGCGAAGAGTTGGGCTGGCCTCGCGTGCTCACGCGACTCACGGCTCTCTACGACGAGTACGGGGAGGATCGATACCGGCCGAGCGTGCTCCTCAAGCGGATAGCGCGAGGGGAGGCGCAGCCGGCGTGAACGGCAATCGACGACGCGGCGCCGCGCCTCCGGCGGATGCTGCCGACGCGCCTCGGCGACCCGAACGCTCGGACGCAGGTGCAGAGGCAGCGGAGGAACAGGCGCTGGCGGAGCGTGCGGTGAGTCTCATGCGGGAGCACGACGCCTTCAGCCGGTGGTTGGGTGTCGAGGTCGTGTCACTCGCCCCCCGGTCGTGTACCGTGCGCGCGACGGTTCGCGAGGACATGCTGAACGGGTTCGGAGTGTGTCACGGAGGGGTGACGTTCGCGCTCGCGGACAGCGCGCTGGCATTCGCGTCGAATACGCACGGGCGGCTGACGATGAGTGTTGAGAATGGGATTTCGTACGTCGCGCCGGTTCGCCTGCGCGATGTGTTGACGGCGACGGCTGTCGAAGAGGCGGCCGGTGGGCCGCTGGCGTGCTACCGAGTGACCGTCCGCAATCAGGCGGATCAATCCGTGGCGCTCTTTCGCGGCACGGTGTATCGAACGAAACGGGCATTAGCGGATGAGACCAGATGAGTGACGCGTACATTATCGATGGCGTGAGGACCCCGATCGGCTCCTTTGGCGGAAGCCTGAGCGAGGTGCGCCCTGACGATATGGCGGCGTTGGTGATCGAGCGACTGCTCGCTCGCCTGCCTCAGGTGGAGCCGTCTCAGATCTCCGACGTCATTTTCGGGTGCGCCAACCAGGCGGGTGAGGACAACCGCAACGTTGCGCGGATGGCGCTTTTGCTCGCAGGGCTCCCCGCCTCCGTGCCCGGTGAGACGGTCAACCGATTATGCGCGTCGGGACTCAGTGCCGTCGCTCACGCGGCTCGAGCCGTGCGCTTGGGCGAGGGCGACCTGTATGTCGCTGGCGGCGTCGAGAGCATGACCCGGGCGCCATATGTCCTTTCGAAAAGCGGCAAGGCGTTCGCGCGTGATGCGCAGCTCTACGATACCAGCATCGGGTGGCGATTCGTGAATCCCCGGATGCAGCAGCGGTACGGCACCGATAGCATGGGCGAAACCGCTGAGAATGTGGCCACCGACTTCGGCGTTTCGCGCGAGGACCAGGACCGGTTCGCGTGCGCCACGCAAGCACGGGCGGTGGCCGCGCGCGCGCGCGGGCGCTTTGCGGTCGAGATCACACCGGTCGACGTTCCTGGTGAGAAGCGCGGTGAGGTGCGTCGGTTCGATCAGGATGAGTTCATTCGCCCCGACACGACGATCGAGAAGCTGAGCAAGCTGAAGCCGGCCTTTCGGTCCGGCGGATCCGTCACCGCGGGTAACTCCTCCGGTATCAACGATGGAGCCGCTGCGCTCTTGATTGCATCGGAGCACGCCGTCAAGACCTTGGGTCTCGAGCCGATCGCCCGCGTGGCCGCGACCGCGGCTGCGGGTGTCGAGCCGCGGACGATGGGGATCGGCCCCGTACCCGCGACCCGTCAGGTGCTCGAGCGTGCGAGCCTGTCGCTCGACCAGATCGATGTCATCGAGCTCAACGAGGCGTTCGCAGCCCAGGTCCTGGCGTCGTTGCGGAAGCTCGGCCTGGCGGGGGACGATCCCCGCGTGAACCCCAACGGCGGTGCGATCGCCCTCGGCCATCCGTTGGGTATGTCGGGGGCGCGCCTTGTGCTGTCGGCCGCGCGGGAGCTCGAGGCATCCAACGGGCGCTACGCGCTCGCTACGATGTGCGTCGGAGTCGGGCAGGGAATGGCCATGGTGATCGAGCGAACCTAAGGGAGACGAGCGACGTTCTACGAATTCGAGGGTACGCGACCTATCGTCCATCCGTCAGCCTTCGTCCACCCGGCGGCGACCATCGTGGGTGATGTCATCATCGGGCGTGACGTGTACGTCGGCCCCGCGGCAGCCATTCGCGGCGATTGGGGAGCCATCGTGATCGAGGATGGCTGCAACGTGCAGGAGACGTGCGTCATTCATTCGTTCCCGGGCGTGACCGTGCACCTGCATCCCGGGGCGCACATCGGGCATGGTGCCGTCATCCACGGCGCATCGATCGGCTCCAACGTCCTCGTCGGGATGAACGCGGTCGTGATGGATCGCGCCACAATTGGCGCGGGTTCGATCATCGGCGCGCTCACGTTCGTGCCGGCAGACATGCAGATTCCCGAGCGCAAGGTCGTCGTGGGCAACCCCGCCAGGATCGTCAAAGACGTCAGCGACGAGATGCTGAGCTGGAAGACCGAGGGAACGCGCCTCTACCAGGAGTTGCCCGGCCGACTGCACGCGGGCCTTCGCGCCTGCGAACCCCTACGAGAACCGCCCGCCGAACGACGCCAGCAGGCTGCGGTGTACGAAACGTGGCACGAGCGGCGCGGGGACGCGAAGTAAGGCGCGTGGTGACGCGCGACCAGTGAACAAGACCGACCAGGAGTGCGTGACATGCGACTGAAGAACTACGTGCACGGCGATTGGGTGACCACGAGCGGGCGCGGGACGGAGTTGTACAATGCCGTGACCGGCGAACCGATCGCTGACGCCAGCACCGAGGGCATCAATTTTCGGGACGTGCTCGCCTACGCGAGAGAGGTTGGCGGACCGAAGCTCCGGGCCATGACCTTCCACCAGCGAGCCAGGACGCTGAAGGCACTGGCGCAGTACCTCAATGCCCGTAAGGAACAGTTCTACGAGGTCTCCAAGGCGACAGGCGCGACAAAGGGCGACAGCTGGATCGATATTGATGGAGGCATTGGGACTCTGTTCGCGTACGCCAGCCGTGGCCGACGCGAGTTTCCGGACGAGACAGTTCTACGTCGATGGTCCGGTCGAGGCGATTTCGAAAGGCGGCTCGTTCGTGGGACGCCACATGTGCGTGCCGCTCGAGGGCGCGGCGATTCAGATCAACGCCTTCAACTTCCCGGTGTGGGGGATGCTCGAAAAGCTGTCGACCGCGCTGCTCGCGGGCGTGCCATCGATCGTGAAGCCGGCGACCGTGACTGCCTTTCTCACGGAGGCAGTCGCGCGCTCGATCGTGGAGTCGGGCCTGTTGCCGACTGGTGCATTCCAGCTCCTCTGCGGCAGTGCGGGCGATCTGCTGGACCACGTCGGCTGTCAGGACGCGGTGGCGTTCACTGGGTCGGCCGCGACTGGGCATATGCTCAAGACGGACCGCGCGATGGTCGAGCATTCCGTGCGCTTCAATCAGGAAGCGGATTCGCTCAACTTCTCGATGCTCGGACCCGATGCCGCGCCCGGGACCGAGGAATTCGATCTGTTCATCAAGGAAGTCGTGCGGGAGATGACGGTGAAGGCGGGGCAGAAATGCACGGCCATCCGACGCACGATCGTGCCGGCGTCAATGGTGGAGGACAGTCGATGGCGGCCCTCAAGAAGCGCCTCGATGGCGTCACGATCGGAGACCCCAGCGTTGACGGCGTCCGCATGGGACCCCTGGCCGGTCGCACGCAGGTGAAAGAGGTCGGCCCAGAACGTCGATCAGCTGCGACGCGCGACCGAAGTCGTGTACGGCGGGTTCGAGACATGAAGGTCGTGGGCGCGGACGCCGAGCGGGGCGCGTTCTTCCCGACCGTGCTGCTCTACGACGAATCGACCCTTCGAGCAGACGGCGCCGCACAGATGTCGAAGCGTTCGGTCCGGTGAATACGGTCATGCCCTATGCAATCGATCGACGAGGCCGTGTCGCTCGCCAATCTTGGACGCGGGTCCCTGGTCGGCTCGCTGTTCACGGCGGATGCACGACGTCGCGCGGAAGGTGACACTGGGGACGGCCGCCTATCACGGGCGTCTCATGATCGTGGATCGCACGAGCGCCAAAGAATCGACCGGACACGGGTCGCCGCTTGCCGCATCTCGTGCACGGCGGACCTGGCCGCGCCGGCGGCGGTGAGGAGATGGGTGGCGTGCGAGGCGTGCTCCACTACATGCAGCGCACGGCGCTGCAGGGCTCACCGACCGTGATCGCCGCGATCACGAAGGAGTGGATCCCCAAGGCGGCGGAGCGCCACGATCGCATCCATCCGTTCCGGAAGTATTTCGACGAGCTCGAGATCGGCGAGACGCTGCACACGCATCGGTCGGACGGTGACCGAGAGCGACATCGTCGAGCTTCGCTGGGATCAGCGGTGACTTCTTCTACGCCCACACGGACGACGTCGCGGCCAAGGACTCGATCTTCGAGCGACGCGTCGCGCACGGATACTTCGTGCTGTCGGCGGCGGCCGGACTGTTCGTCGATCCTGCGCCGGGCCCGGTGCTCGCGAACTACGGACTCGAGAATCTCCGGTTCGTCAAGCCGGTCTACATTGGCGACACGATACGGGTGCGCCTCACGTGCAAGCAGAAGACGGCCAAAGAGGATCGGGAGGGTCAGATCCCGCAGGGCGTCGTCGCGTGGGATGTCGAAGTCACCAACCAGCGCGACGAGCCGGTGGCGGTCTACACGATTCTCACCCTCGTTCGGCGGCGATCCGGTGCGGAAGCACCGGAGACGAGGCCCGAGCTGGAGCGGGCGTTGCGCGGCGAGGCACCGGCGGCCCTCACGGCGCCGGCCGTGATGCAGCAGACGCAGCCTGGGGATTCGCCTGCACGCGTGGCTTAGGGACGGCCCAGGCGCGGTCTGCTGCTACCGGGGCGTACAGCGGGGTGTACAGTCTGGGCTCGTACGGGGCAGACCGGTAGATTTCGCACAGTCGGCCGTTGCCGGGCTCGACGGCCGCGGATACGGGCACTGGATGCCGGTCGTCGACACGATACGAGGGACGCACGATGTCGGAACCTGAAGCTGGCGCGAAAGAGTTCGAGGCCCGGATCGCCGCGGGCGAGACGATCGAGCCCAAGGATTGGATGCCGGAGCGATACCGGAAGCAGCTGATCCGGATGATGTCGCAGCACGCGCACTCCGAGGTCGTCGGGTATGCTCCCCGAGGGGAACTGGATCACCCGGGCACCTACCCTCCGCCGCAAGATGGGCTTGCTGGCCAAAGTGCAGGATGAGGCCGGCCACGGACTCTACATCTATTGTGGCACCGAGACGCTGGGGGTCGGGCGCGACGAAGCTGATCGATCAGCTGCTGACTGGCAAGGCGAAGTACTCCAGCATCTTCAACTATCCGACGCTGACCTGGGCCGACATCGGCGCGATCGGGTGGTTCGTGGATGGCGCCGCGATCGTGAACCAGACCATGCTGGCGAAGGCGTCGTACGGACCCTACGCGCGAGCGATGGTGCGCATCTGCAAGGAGGAGAATTTTCACAAGCGGCAGGGGTACGAGATCATGATGACGCTGGCGGCGGGCACGCCCGGGCAGCGTCGCATGGCGCAGGACGCCGTCGAACCGCTGGTGGTGGCCGTCGCTGATGATGTTTGGCCCTCGGACAAGGACTCGCCGAACTCAGCGGAGCTGACCCGGTGGGGCGTGAAGCGGAAGAGCAACGACGAGCTGCGGCAGCGCTTCGTGAATCTGACGGTCGCGCAGGCGAAGGCGATCGACCTCATCTCTACCCGATCCCGCGCTCCGCTACGATGAGACGTCGGGCGACTGGCTGATCGGCCCGATCGACTGGGACCGAGTTCGATCGTGTCATTCATGGCGAGGGACCGCTCAATCGCGAGCGCCTCGCGGCACGCAACGCGGCGCATCGCGAAGGCGCCTGGGTCCGTGCGGCTGCGGAAGCGTATGCAGCCAAGCACGCCGCGGACGCCGCCAGTGCGGCCGCGTAATCCCGCGGGATCGTGGCGCGACCAGATGACCGGGATGTCCCGATGACCGCCCAGACACCAACCGCGGACCTCGCGCGCGCCACAAGCGGCGACGCCGGGCAGTGGCCCTTGTGGGAGGTGTTTTTGCAGCCACCCAAGGGGGCACCGTTCGAGCATGCAGGCAGCGTGCACGCGGTGGATGCGGAAAGCGCACTCCAAAACGCGCGCGATGTCTATGCGCGACGCGGAGAGGCGGTCAACATTTGGGTCGTACCGACTGCCGCGATCACCGCGTCTACACCCGAGGACGTGGGACCGTTCTTCGATCCCGGAAACGACAAGCCCTACCGGCATCCGCAGTTCTACTCGGCGCCGCGCGGCGTTCGCGTCTTCTGACCCGGGCGCCGCTCTCGCCGTCCCCGGTGGTGCCTGCCCCGCGACCCACTGCGGAGTTGGAATCACCCACGAAGCAGGCCTTCGTCGAGTACCTCCTGCGGCTCGGGGACGACCGGTTGGTGCTGGGCCACCGGCTCTCGGAGTGGTGCGGGCACGCGCCCATTCTCGAAGAGGACATCGCGCTCGCCAACATCGCACTCGATCTTGATCGGGCAGGCGACCGCGATGCTCGAGCTGGCGGCGCAAATCGAAGGCGCTGGGCGCGACGCCGACGCACTGGCTTATCTGCGCGAGGCGATCGACTACCGCAACGTGCTTCTCGTCGAGCTGCCGCGTGGAGATTTCGCCTTCACGATGTGCGGCAGTTCCTGTTCAGCGTCGCGGCGTACTACCAGCTCGAAGGCCTCACCACGAGCCGCGATGCGACCTTGGCGGGCATTGCGGCAAAAGCGCTCAAGGAGACACGGTACCACGTCCGTCATGCGGGCGAGTGGGTGATCAAGCTGGGCGATGGCACCGAGGAGAGCCATGCGCGTGCACAGGCCGCACTGGACGCGCTCTGGCGGTTCACGGGTGAGCTGTTTCTCATGGACGACGTCGACGAGCGACTCGTGGCCGCCGGTCTCGCGGTGGATTTCAGCGCGCTCGAACGCTCGTGGCGCATGCAGGTCGGTGAGATCATCGACCGCGCGACGCTGACGATCCCGAGCACGCCGTACATGCAGCGCGGTGGGCGCGCTGGCCGGCACACCGAACATCTCGGTCATCATGCTTGAGCGAGATGCAAATCCTTCAGCGTTCGTATCCGGGAGCGAAATGGTGAGCCACGACGTGGGGCATCAGTTCGGTGAGCCCGGATGACGGCCTCGGCGCGCTCGACACCCGAGACGACGGCCGTGTGGGCGGTGCTCGACCGGGTGATGGATCCCGAAGTCCCTGTGTTGAGCGTGGTTGAGCTCGGCATCGTGCGGGATGTGGAGATCGGGCCGGACCGGACGGTCACCGTGTGTGTCACGCCGACCTACTCCGGCTGCCCCGCGATGCGGGTAATCGAGCAAGACATCGTGTCGGCGCTCGCGGCCGCCGGTTGGGCGCGACGCCCGAATCCGGACTGTGTACGCGCCCGCGTGGACGACCGACTGGATGACCGAGGAAGCGCGCACAAAGCTCAGAGAGTACGGCATCGCGCCGCCGCCAGCTCGTCACGACGAGACCACGGAGTTGGTGCCGCTGCGGCGCACTCAGCGGCGCGTCCCATGTCCGTATTGCGGGTCTACCGCGACCACGAGCCGCAGCGAGTTCGGGTCGACTGCGTGCAAGGCACTGATGTATTGCGACGAGTGCCGACAACCGTTCGAGTTGTTCAAAGCCCTGTGACGCGGACGTCGCGGTCACCGGCGTCGCACCAGGCGGATCAGCCGGCTGTAGGCGGTACGGCTGTGCAGCCGGGTACGTCGCGCCACCACCTGAACAAACCGACATGGCGCGGCATCGCGTACCACGCTCTGGTCTCGCGGAAGCTGGATGACATCGAGGAGGAGACGAATCGCAATCAGGAACGTCGTGCCGCGTGAGCACCTCGTGCTCTACCAATTCTCGGCCCGAGGCCACGAGGTCGCACAGGCCATCCTGGGGTCATTGCTCGACCACCCCCACGATGCGGTTGGTGCGTACTATCGCTCGCGACCAGTCCTGTTGTCTCTCGGCCTCTCGATCGAGGACGCGCTCGCCAGTCCGCTGGGACGGAGCGGTGGCTTCAGCGACGGCAGAGACATCGGCGTCGTCTGCAATTTTCCCAACCCGAGCGGTCCGATCGTACTACCGATGTCAGGCGATGTCGGGTCGCAGTACACACCGGTCGCCGGTTGGGCCCAAGCTATCGAGTACCATCGCGGAGTGCTCGAGGACGCGAGCTACACAGGATCAATCGCCGTCGCGCTCGGTGGCGAGGCGTCGGTGGCTACGAACGGATTCTGGTCGGCGCTCACGATGGCGACGACGCTCCGCCTCCCGATGCTCTTCTACATCGAGGACAATGGGCTTGGCATTTCGGTGCGGCGCGAAATGCAAACCCCGGGTGGGAACATCGCCGACAACCTGGCGTCCTTCGGCAATCTGCTCGTACGTGACGGCGACGGGACGGACCCCGTTGCATCGTCGCGGCTCCTCGAGGAGGTCGTTCGTCACGTGCGCTCAGGACTCGGTCCTGCCCTGATTCACCTGACCGTCCCGCGCCTGGCAAGCCACTCGGGACCGGACAACCAGAAAGGCTACCGGAGCGAGGCCGAGATCGCCGCCGACTGGTTGCGCGACCCGTTGCCGAAGCTGCGGAGCACCTTGGTACCTGCCGTGCTGAGTGAACGGGACTGGACGGCGCTAGAGCAGGAGGTTGCGCGCGACGTCGAGGCTGCGCTCGCGGCCGCCCGCGCACGGGGAGTGCCGCAGGCGGAGACGGTGAAGCGGTTCATTTACGCGGAGACGCCTCAGCCCGATGACCCTGCGACCGTCGGCGGACTATCCGACCTCGAGCTCGCATCGCTCAATGGGACGACCGTCGCGGATGCAGCGGGGCCAATCGTGCGGTTTCCCGAAGCAATCCGGCGAACGATTGCGCACGAGCTGACGCGCAATCCGAAGGTGCTCGTGTTTGGGGAGGACGTCGGCGTCAAGGGTGGCGTGCACCTCGTGACTGAAGGTCTGCAGAAACAGTTCGGTGTATCACGAGTGTTCGACACGAGCCTGTCCGAGGAAGGCATTGTCGGCCGGGCCGTTGGCATGGCCATTTCTGGGCTCATGCCGGTAACAGAAATCCAATTCCGGAAATACGCCGACCCCGCGACCGAGCAGCTGAACAACTGCGGCACCATGCGATGGCGTACCCACAACCAGTTCGCCTCACCCATCGTCGTGCGCATGCCGGGCGGCTTTGGCAAGGACGTGGGCGATCCCTGGCATTCGCTGAGCAGCGAGGTCACCTGGGCGCACGCGATCGGCTGGCAGGTGCTGGTTCCATCGAATGCTGCAGATGCGGCGGGGTTGCTGAGGTCGGCAATGAGGAGCAGAAACCCGAGCATCTTCTTCGAGCACCGGTCGCTGCTCATGACGAGCGACGGGAGCGCTCGCTATCCGGGCGATGAGTACCTCGTTCCCATTGGACGGGCCCGGCGAGTCCGTGCAGGCTCGGATCTCACGCTGGTCACGTGGGGTGCGATGCTGCATCGATGCGCCAGCGCGGCGGAGCACTTTGGCGATCGGGTCGACCTCCTCGACCTGCGGACGATCGCGCCGTGGGATCGAGAGGTCGTGCTCGACAGTGTGCGGCGCACTGGTCGCTGCCTGATCGTGCACGAAGACACGCTGACGGCAGGGTTCGGTGCCGAAATCGCTGCCGTCGTGGCCCAGGAGGCGTTCTGGTGGCTCGACACGCCTGTCGAACGGATCGCTGTCGAAGACGTGCCGATGCCATATCACGAAGTGTTGTTGGGTGCGGTGCTTCCCAGTGCAGAGCGCATCGCAGCCGCCGTCGAACGCATGCTTTCCGGCTGACAACCCATGATGACCCGCCCACAGGTGAACCCCGCGAGTCCGACCGTGACGGACGAGGGCTCGGTCCGAGTCGAGACCGCCCGCGGAATCGCGACGATCGAATTCGGCCATCCCAAGGGCAACTCGCTGCCGGCCGGGTTGCTCGCGGCAATGACATCGACGCTGGACGCCGTGGCCGCCGATCCCGCTTCACGAGTCGTCGTACTTCGGAGCCGCGAGCCAGGGCCGTTCTGTGCGGGGGCCTCGTTCGATGAGTTGCGCCGGATCGAAGACCGCGCTGCCGGTGTCGAGTTCTTCATGGGCTTCGCGCGACTCATTCTGGCGATTCGGCGATGTCCCAAGTTCGTCATCGCCCGGGTGCACGGGAAGGCCGTCGGAGGCGGCATCGGCATCATTGCGGCTGCGGACTACGCGATTGCGGCGCCTGCGGCGGCCATCCGCCTGAGCGAGTTGGCGGTCGGCATTGGGCCCTTCGTTGTGGGACCAGCGATTGAGCGGAAGATCGGACACGGCGCCTTCCAGGCGCTGGCGATCGACGCCGCCACCTGGCGCGACGCGGCGTGGGCCGAGCGACATGCGTTGTTCGCTCAGGTGGTCGGCGACACGGTGTCGCTCGATGCGGCGGTCGAGGTCCTCGCCGGTCGCCTGGCCAACTCGAGCGGGGAGGCGATGGCGCGTCTCAAGCGCATCTTTTGGGAAGGTACGGAGCACTGGGAGACACTCCTCCACCAACGTGCCGCGTTGAGCGGTGAGCTGGTGCTGTCGGAGGCCAGTCGTCACGCCATCGCGGCGTTCGCGGCGCGAGATCGAGGGGGGCAATAAGGAGCGGGTCTGGGGTTTGGGGTCTAGGGTTTAGGGTTTAGGGGACTACAACCCGCAACGACAACGCAACTACGGGCGGGCTGAAGCCCGCCCCTACATGTCGGCGTGGAAGGCGAGTGATCGGGATGGCCTCCCGCATTCGCGTGGGCAGGTCGACGAATCCGACGAAATCGCCGCCCGCAGCGACATGTAGGGGCGGGCTTCAGCCCGCCCCGTAGTTGTCCGACCCCAAACCCCCAGACCCCAAACCCGCAGTTCAATCCCAAATATTCCGCACCACAAACCAGACATTCGCCGGCCGCTCAGCAAGCCGGCGCATGTACCACGGGAACCAGTGCGTCCCGTAGCTGATCAGCACGCGCGTGACAGTGCCCGCGTCTGTGAGGCGGCGAAGCTCGGCCGACTTGATTCCGTAGAGCATGTGAATCTCAAATCCGTTCGCGGGTAGGCTGAGAGCGGCCGCTCGGGCGCGTACGTGCTCTACCAATTTCAGATCGTGGGTGCCAAACGCCGGGGCGGGGCCGCCGGCCGCTCGTTGAGCGAGTAATCGCTCGGACAGGGTCGCGTATGCCGTGTCCACGTCAGACTTCTTGGGCAAGGCGACCGACGGCGGCTCACGGTACGCACCTTTGACGAGACGAATCGCCGGTGACAACGGCGCAAGCGCGTCGAGATCTGCTGGCGTCCGGTGCAAATAGGCCTGGAGGCACACACCGACCTTGGCGTGGGCGGCACGGACACGGCGAAAGAGCGCGAGTGTCGCGTCGACGTACTCCGATTCCTCCATATCGATCCAGAGAAACGTTCCAGCCGCGGCCGCTGCGCCAGCGAGCGCATCGACGCTTCGCGCGCATGCCTCCGGGTCGAGCGTGAGCCCAAGGTGCGTCAGTTTCACCGAGACGTGGGCGGGTAGCGCTCGCGTCCGGATCGCGTCGATGACGCCGCGGTAGTGCTGCTCCACGGCCGCCGCCTCGCCAGCGCTCGTTACACGCTCGCCCAGATTCGTGAGTACCGTGCCAATGTGGCTTTGCCCGAGCGTCGCGGCGGCACCGAGCGCGGCATCCAACTCCTCGCCCGGCATGAACCGCTGCACAGCGCGGCGTGTGAAGGCGCGGCGTCGCACCTGGTCAGCGAGCCAGGGGCTGCGGGATGCACGAAGCAAGAGCGATCGACTGAGTGACATGCGGGCGGTCCTGGCTCGAAACGAGGGTGGAGGCGGCTGAGTGCGCGTCGGCGCTGGGCAGGCGGTCGCTACTACATACCACCCGACGGCGCCGGGCGCGACCGTGGGCACGGTCTGAGAAACAAATGATGGGTACCGGTCGTGAGCGCTGCAGTCCCCGGTCGGAACGCGCATGCCGCCGGACGAGACCGGTGGGGCCGACTGGCCGCGAGGCGGCCGAGCCGAGGGTGGACCTGGGACTCGCGAGACGTCATGTTATGGTAACGAACGAGCAACCGCCGCCTGTATGGCCATGGCCGAACGCCCCACCGAAGGAGGATGGCATGCGGTACATCGAGCGTGTCGTGTGGAAGCCGCTGGACCGGTACACCGAATCCGCCGATACACACACGGAAGGCGCGCGGGCGAAGCCTCACGGTCTCGTTGTCGATTTGGGCGACGGCCGAATGCTCATGGCTGGTGCACCGTTTAAGGGTTCCTCCGTCACGATCGGCGTTACCGGCGGGTTGCGAATCAGTATCCCCGCCGAGAAGGCGGAAGACGTGGCTGAAGCGATTCTGTACGCCCACCGTTGCGCGTGCGACCATGAGTATGCTCCACCCGGTCTCGTGATGCCCGCGAGTGAAATGCGGGACGGAGTGAGCGCGACGGCGCGATCGTAGGGCGACCGGTAGGCGTATGTACCGGTGCATCATGACCGGCCTTGCACCGGTAGGGGCGACGCATCGCGTCGCCCGTTGTTGTAGCCCGTTGTTCCGGTAGGGGCGACGCATGGCGTCGCCCGTTATCGGGTGTCAATGGTTGGCAATCCCGATTCCTTCAACTGCGCGTTGGTCACTGTTGCGGCCTTTTTGAGCTGCGCCCAACGATCGAGCGCACTGCCCAGGGCAGTCTGGAGATCGCGCCAGGCGGTCCACGCCTGAGTCGTCGGCGCCGCGTCGGCGCCCTCGACGACAGTGAAGAGTGTTGCCAGCTGTCCGTTGAGCAAGGGAAGCGTGGGCCGCCCACCCCGCCGGGGCGGGGGGCCCTCTTCCTCGTCAGCGCTGTCGGGGCCGGTCAACTCTGCCGCTTGGCGATCCAGTGAATCGAGCGCAGCAGACACCTTGGCGTCGGTCGTCCGAGCGGCCAGCGCGTGGAGTTGGCTGCGTAGCGCTCGGGCGTGCCGGAGTGCGGTCATGTTATCGGTCGCGCCCCGAGCGATGTCGCTCGCCAGGTCGAATTGCTCCTGTAGTCCTTGATCCGAGGTCGTCACCCGCGGATCTATCTTGAGCCGTAGCGGCTGGACGACGGTCTGGCCGTCGGCGATCAATCGCACCTGGTAGAGGCCGGGCAACCGGAGGACGCCAAGCGGCTCCAGCGGCGTATCGTGCACGATCGCGGAAATCGGGAAGTCTCGGCGGACGACATCAATGGGTGCCGATCGTTGATCCCACAGCCAACGATGCATCCCTGGCGTGTTCGGCAGCGTGCGAGGTGCTCGGGCCCAGTACATAGGAACCCTGAAGCGCGTCGGGTCAATCGAGTCGGCTGGAGTGTCACTGCTGTATCGCCGGACGAGTCGGCTCTGTTGATCGAGGATCTCGATGGTCACCCGGCCGCTCGTCCCCTGCGGCAGCGCGTAGTCGATGATCGCGCCATCTGGGGGATTCTTCCCCGCCGGCTCCTCCGGGGGCAGTGGCGTGTCGGTCCACGTATCACGCCGCATGCGGTACGAGTCCTGGGGACGGAACAACGTCACCTCGGCTGCCGTACGTGGTGTCACCTGGCGCAGCGGCGTGACGTCGTCCAGAATCCAGAACGAGCGGCCGTGGGTGCCGACCACGATGTCATCGTGATGGATGACGAGATCCCGAATTGACGTCGCTGGCATGTTGAGCCGCAGCGATTGCCAGTGGTCGCCATCGTCGAACGAGACGTACACTTGTCGCTCCGTTCCGGCGTACAACAGCCCCTGCCGGACTGGATCCTCTCGAACCGTGTTGACAGCACCTTCGTTCGCGGGGATTCCGGTCGTGATCTCCGTCCATGTCTTGCCGCGATCGTGCGTCCGATAGATGTGTGGCCGGAGATCGTCAAGCCGGAAGGCGTTGACCGCCGCATAGACGGTGTTGTCGTCGAAGTGCGACGCGTCGAGTTGAGCGACCTTCATCCACGGTGTGAGGGCTTTGGGCGTGATGTCGGTCCAGTGCAGACCGCCGTCCCGTGTCATCTGGATGAGTCCGTCGTCGGTGCCAGCCCAGATCGTATTCACATTCCGACGCGACGGCGCGACGGCGTAGATCACCCCGCCGTGGTGCGCGAGCGCCGCGGGTTGGGTGCTGTACACACCGACGCTCGACGGGACGGTTGAATCGGTCGTCCGCGTCAGATCCGGACTGATCACGGTCCAGCTGTGTCCGCCGCTCGTGGTCTTGAACAGCACGTTGCCAGCCAGATACAGGACGTGTGGGTCGACCTCTGAGAACAGGATCGGCATCGTGCGCACGAATCGATACCGTCCGGTCCGCAATGGATCCGGGCTGACGTTTTGCGTCTGGTGCGTCGTCCAGTCGAATCGCGTCGCCTTGCCGCCGAAGACGATGTTCGTATCGAGCGGGTCGGGTGCTACGTACCCATACTCCTCGACCCCGACGGGGTGCCAGTCGCGGAATGTGATCGCGCCGTCGTCGCCGCGGCTCGCGATGCCGACCGATCCCGATTCCTGTTGACCCCCATAAACCCAGTAGGGGAAGCGATTGTCGGTGCTGACATGATAGAGTTGCGCGGTCGGCTGGTTGTACCACGAGCTCCACGTCCGGCCGCCGTTTACCGTGATGGTCGCGCCCTGATCGACGGCGAGCAGGATGATCTGCGGGTTCTCGGGATTGATCCAGATCGTATGGTAGTCGTCTCCCCCCGGCGCACCCTTCCATGCGACGAACGTGCTGCCTGCATCGGTCGACTTGTACGCTGACGTATTCGCGACGTAGAGGATGTCAGGATTCCTGGGATCGACCTGCACGTTCGCGAAATCCGAGCCGCGCCCTGACACCCGCCCTTCCGCGTTGACTCGTCGCCAGCTTTCGCCTGCATCGTCCGATCGATAGAGCCCAGTGTGAAAGCCCGCGTCGACCAGCGCGTACATTCGGCGGGCGTCACTCGGGGCAATGGCGATGCCGATGCGACCCAGTCCCTCGGCCGTCGATGGAAGGCCTGACGTCAGCTGACGCCAGGTGGTGCCTCCATCGCTCGATTTGAAGAGTCCCGAATTGGGACCTTGAAACGCGCCGTTTTCCCAGGGTGCCTGCCGGGCGGCCCACAGCGTCGCGTAAATCGTCTGCGCATTCGTCGGGTCGAACGCAAGCGCGATCGCGCCCGTATTCTCGTCCTTGTAGAGGACCTTGTCCCAGCTCTGCCCGCCGTTGAGCGAACGATAGACGCCCCGCTCGGCATTGGGGCCATAGGGGTGTCCGAGCACCGCCACGAACACGCGATTGGGATCATGCGGGTCGACGAGAATCGCTCCGATCTGCTGTGCATCGGACAGCCCCAGGTGCGTCCAGGTTTTGCCCGCATCCGAGGACCGAAACAGACCGTCGCCGGTGGAGAGGTCCGGACGCTGCAGCCCTTCGCCGCTACCGACGTAGATGATGTTCGGATCGGACGGCGCGATGGTCACCGCACCGACCGACCCGGTAGGCTCATCGTCGAAGATCGGCGTCCAGGTCCTGCCGGCGTCATCGGTCTTCCACACGCCGCCGTTGTTGACGCCAATGTAGAACACGTTGGGTGCGCTCGGCACGCCGGCTGCACCAACGGTGCGTCCGCCGCGATACGGCCCGATCATGCGCCAATGCATGTCGGCAAAAAGCGACGGACTGTACTGTTGAGCGGGGATTGACTGCGCGGCGAGCAGCCACAATGCGCTCACCGCGCACGACAGAATCACCTTCGACATGAGACGCGATCTCCGTGGGGGCAGTCGGCGGAGAAAATGCGCCGACGGACGGGCCCGCCGCAACAACGGCTATCCAGCGAGGAGCAATGCCTTCAACACGTCAGCAAGCCGCGATATCCCATTGGGGGCCAGTCTTCCTGGCGCTGTGCGTCGCCGCGCCCACTGGTCTCGGTGCGCAAACCCGGCACGTGGGGACGGTCCAGGTCACACTCGAGACGACGGCGGGTCGCATCACCCTCGCGATCGACACCCTGCATGCCCCGGTCAGCGGCAAGAATTTCCTGAAGTATGTCGACGACCATTTCTATGATGGTGGCCGGTTCTTCCGCACCGTGCGCGCTGACAACCAGGCGACGGACCCGGTGCACATCGCCGTGATTCAGGCGGTTGCCGACTCGGCCCGCTCGCGCGAGCAGTTCCCGCCGATCGCGCTCGAGCGCACGACCGTCACCGGGTTGCACCACCTGGACGGCACGCTGTCAATGGCGCGAAACGTCCCCAACTCGGCGACCTCGAGCTTTTTCATCTGTGTCGGCGACCAACCCGCGCTCGACTTCGGCGGCGCCCGCAATGCCGACGGGCAAGGATTTGCCGCTTTCGGACACGTCATCGAGGGAATGGATGTCGTTCGGACGATCTGGAGTGCTCGCGCCGACGGCCAACGTCTCACGCCGCCCGTCGCCATCGTCCGCGCCTATCGCGCGCACGGCGCTTGACACGGCTCTAACCAACGACCAATTGCGCCTAAGTGCTCCCCCCAAGCTGACTTAAGCGTAAAGGCAAGAAGCGCGCATCGCGCGGGGTCGCTAAGCGGTCCTGCGGCGCGCTGTCATCCCAACCCCAACGAGGAGGAACCGTTCTGGCGATCAATCCAAGGCGAACGAGCACAAACGAACAACCAATGGGGGTATCGAGTGCTGACAATTCTGTGGAAGCACTGGCCGCGCGTACTGTCTGCGTTGGCCGTTTTGAGTGGCGTGCTAGCGTTCAGTCCACGAGCAGATGCTCAGGCCACGACTCGCCGACTCACCGGGCACGTGGTCGACGCGGAGGGTGGCGCCCCAGTGCCGGGGGCGACCGTGTTGGTCAACGGCACCACCCTGGGCACGCAGACGAGTGACAGCGGAGCCTTTGGGGTACGTGTGCCCGACGGACCGCTAACCCTTACGGTGCGAAGGCTCGGATACACCGCAGCGACGGTGAACGTCTCGGCAACAGACGACAACCTGCGGGTGAGTCTCACGCGGGACGTCCTGCATCTGCAAGAGCAGGTTGTGACCGGTGTGACCACAACGGTGGGATCCGAGAACGCTGCCAACGACGTGGCGGTCGTGAACTCGGACGAGCTTAACCGCGTACCAGCGCCGACGATCGAGAACGCGCTTCAGGGGAAGGTGCCGGCCGCAATCATCCAACAGAACAACGGAGGAGCTCCCGGCGGCGGCATGCAGATCCAGATCCGCGGAGTCACATCGATCTTCGCCAATGCCTATCCGCTCTACGTTATCGACGGCATCATGGTCAACAACGAGACCGCCAACAGCGGTCTCAACACAATTAGCCAGGCAGGTGGCGGTACCAACGGCTCGGGCGTCGGACCGGACGAGCAGGACACGAGCCCCAATCGGATTGCAGACATCAATCCTGATGACATCCAGAGCATCGAGGTGTTGAAAGGAGCCTCCGCTTCAGCGATTTACGGCTCGAAGGCGTCGGCGGGCGTGATCATCATCACGACCAAGAAAGGAACTGCAGGTAAGCCGCAGTGGACCTTCTCACAGAAAGTCGGGCAGTTCGCCATCTCGAACACCTACGGGCTGCGCACCTTCCCGACGCTCGCCAGCGCAGAGGCGTGGGGGAACGAGTACGGCTACACCCAGGAGTTCATCAACAGCGTGTACGGCGGTCCGCAAGACTACCAGGCGCAGCTGTTCGGCAACAACCAGCTGTCGTACGAGACTGACCTGAGCGTCAGCGGCACGTCTGGCCAGACGCAGTATTTCATCTCGGGTCTCGCCAAGTACGACAACGGATCCCAGTTGAATACCGGCTACAACAAGCAGACGCTGCGGGCCAACGTGACCCAGGGCATCCTGACGAACCTGTCCGCCACGCTGAACCTCAATTTCGCGCACTCCCTCACCCGTCGAGGACTCACGGGAAACGACAACATCGGCGCTAGCCCGTATACCGTTTTCTCGTATACGCCACAACTGGTGTCCCTCAACCACGAGAACCCGGACGGGAGTTGGCCACTGAATCCGTTCGGACCGGCGAATCCGTTCGCGGACGCGGCCGAGATGCAAACACCCGAGGAAGTCTCTCGTGGGATCGCCGGCGGGAACATCGACTGGACTCCTTGGCAGACCGAGCATCAGTCGTTGCGCGTGACGCTGGTCGGAGGCGCCGATTACACGTACCAGAGCGACTTGTTTTTCGCACCCCCCAGCCTGCAGGTCGAACAGGTCATTCCCTCGGGCCTGCCGGGCGTGTCGCAGGACAACTATGCCAACACCACGTATCTGACCTATTCGATCAACCTGGTCCATCACTACACCGGACTGTCGTGGTTGGATGCGACGACCTCCATCGGATACGTGCGTGAGAAGCGATCGCTCGACAACCCGACGGCCGCTGGCCAGAATCTGATCGCGGGTGCGAACGCGCCGACACTCGGCGCGGTGCAGACGGTCACGTATAGCGCGTACGAGACGAAAGACCAGTCGCTGTACGCTCAGGAGCAGGCTTTGCTGCTGCAACAGCGCCTGGCGCTGACCGCCGGCATCACCGCCGAGAAAACGACGAACGACGGCGACATCAACAAGTTCTATCCGTTTCCGCGGTTCTCGGCGTCGTACCGCATCCCCCAGTTTGCCAGCTGGTTCGATGAGCTCAAACTGCGCGCGGCGTATGGCCAGTCTGGGACGCAGCCGAACTACGGCGTCAAGTACACGCCATTCAACGAGGGAACCACGAGCGGCGTGGCCGGGGTGTATTCAAACCTGTTGATCGGCAACCCGAACATTACACCTGAACACGAGGCCGAGACCGAGCTGGGTTTCGACGCGACGTTCTTCAAGTCGCGCGCACAGTTCAGTCTGACCGTGTATCAGAAGCGCATCAGCGACCTGCTGCTGCAGGCCAACGTCTCGCCCTCGCTGGGCTATGACGAGCAATGGTTCAATGGAGGGGAATTCACCAACCAGGGGATCGAGCTGCAACTGACGGCGACGCCAGTGCAGTTGCGGAACGGATTCACGTGGGTGTCGACGACGTCGCTCTACCGGAATTACAGCGTCGTGAATTCACTCCCGGTGCCCGCGTTCGTGCTCAACGCCAGTGGCGGCGGCAACCTGGGCACGGGCCTGATCCAAGTGGGGCGATCCGTTTCTCAGCTCGTTGGCGCGAACGCCGCTGGTGCAACCGTGCAAGTTGGCGACGTGTACCCCGCGTGGGTCTCGAACTTCGACAACGAGTTCAGCTTTGGGCCGTTCCATGCTGGCGCGCTCGTGGTCTGGTCCAAGGGCGGCAATACCGGCAACTTCACCGACTTCGAAATGGACGTCAGCCAGGGATTGCTGGCAGATTCGGCGCTGAGTGCGAAGCGAAATGCGGAGAACGCGGCCGGCCTGACGGCGTACCTCGAGTCCGCGACCTTCGTCAAGCTCCGCGAAGTTTCGCTGAGCTACATCCTGCCCCAGCGCTGGTTTGGATGGGCGTCCGGGCGGATCCACAGCGTCCGGCTCTCGCTCGAAGGACGCGATCTGTTCCTCTGGAGTCCGTACACCGGACTCGATCCGGAAGTCAACTTCATCGGCAACACGCAGGTGGCACGAGGACAGGATGTCACGCCGTATCCGCCGGCGCGTAGTTATTTCCTTGGCCTCGACCTGGGCTTTTGATATGCCACTCACAACAGTCACCGAGACCGCCCGTCCGCACATCCGCGACGGGCGTAGCAGCCGGCGCACTCTGTGCGTGGCCGTCGCAGCCGCCGTCGTCGTGACGGCCAGCTGCAAGGACAGCAACGTACCATACCTGACCGCGCCGACGACGATCGCGAACACGACCACCGGCGTGCAGAATGCCGTGACCGGTCTCTTCAGCGCGTCGCGGAACGACGTCGTGAACTACATCACGTTCCTGTCGACCTTTTCCCGCGACGCGGCCAACTTCACGAACACGGAGGCGCGGTATATCACCGAGGGACTGGCGATCATGCCGATCCCCAACACGGACGGGTTTTTCTCAGCGAGCGTCTGGGACATCGAGTATCGCAATGCCAAGTACGCCAATCAAATCATGGCGTCCTTGCCAAATGTCGTTCCCCCGCTCTCGACCGATACGATCGCCGCGATCGTCGGGATCGTTCAAACCATGAAGGCACTCAACTTCATGATGCTCGCCGAGACGCGAGACACGTTGGGTGTGTCGATCTACTCGATCGACGTGACCAACGGCGTGCCGGCTCCGATGCTCTGTAATAAGGACGTGTGGGCCTACATCGTCGCTCTGCTGGACTCGGGGAACGCGGCACTCAACACCGCGGGCAGCCTCGCTCTCCCGGTTTCGCTGCCGTCGGGTTTCGGGTCGGTGTCGTCCTCGGCCGGACCCAGCACGGTGCCAGGGTCCTTCGCCGCGTTCAACCGCGCGCTGGCGGGCAAAGCGGGTCTCGAATACGCCTACGCGATCGCACGTCAATCCGGGGCGGGTCCGACGCCCACTTCCGCGGGCTCACCGAGCGCCGCGGCGCTCACTCGCGCAGACAGTGCACTCAAGGCGTCCGTACTGTTCGCGCCCACGTCGCTCACCCCGCCGGCACCCGGCGGTTTCGTCTACGGCGATGCATTTACTGTCTCCAACGCCTGGAGCGCGCAGTCGGGCGACCAGGTGAACCCGATCAACGGCGAGATCGGGACGCTGGCCGTGTTGTGGGATTTGGTCGTCGACGTCGACACCGTGCACGACGCCCGGTGGGCGGCCAAGTTCAGCGTCAATCCGAATTCGGTGCAACAGCTGGCCTTCAACGGCGTCGCTTCGCCGTATATCTACTCGTACTATGGCACCCCGAGCTCTCCGACACCCATCGTACGGGATGAGGAGTTGACGCTTGTGGATGCACAGATCCAGCTCGGGCTTGGCAACTATGCCGGGGCGATCGGATTGATCAACGACGTTCACCAAGAGGCTGGCGGGTTTACTACGCCGCTTTCGATCGCCGCTACCTACACGGCTGTCCGCGACACCCTGATGAAGGAGCAACGAATCTCGACGGCTCTCGAGGGGAGCGAAGATCGGGTGATCGCGATCCGCATGTACGGGATGGAGCCAGTCTCCGATACGACATGGAACGCGACCTCCGGTCCGGACGCAGCGGCGTATCAAGCGGCCAAAGGCTCCATCGGGCCGTTCACCGACTTACACACGACGGTGCTGCCGCCGCCCGCCAGTGAAGGGCTGGGGCGCGGCGGGAGTTATACGTTGAGCTGCAATTCGCCGTAGGGCAGAACCGCCGTATCAGGGGTCAGGGATCAGGGATCAGGGATCAGGGATCAGGGATCAGGGAATTAACAACGAAGGCCGGTTGCAGTGGGACGCGACCGGCCTTCCGATTTGTTCCCTGACCCCTGACCCCCGATCCCTGATCCCGTTCTTCTGGCCTACCTCTATCTTTCGCCCCGATGCGCAGCATTGAATTGCTCACCGCCTCTCTCGTCGCGAGCGTGCTCGCGGCTTCGACTGCCGGTGCGCAGCTGTGCGACGGGCCCGTCGATACGCTTGCCGCGAGCCGAGACCTCTATTGTATGACGCTGATCGCCGTGCCCGGCTTGGACACGGTGTCGGGTCGCGTGGAGCTCGGGCGGCTCGCCGGTCCGTTCACCGTCACCGTCACCCCCGACGGCCGGCCGGTCTACGCGCCGGTCGCGGATGTCTCGGGGTTACCCGCGCCGCGCGCGTTTGGCGCGTATACGACCTACGTCGCCTGGGCGGCGAGTCCGACCATGTACCCGATCGAAAAGCTCGGGCCCATCGGCAATGGCCGCACGCGACTGGCGCCGCTCGATCTGGACCCGTTCGTGCTGCTGATCACCGCTGAGCCGGCGGCCACGGTGGCCCAGCCGTCCGGCCGCGTGGTGTTGCGCGGCGGCTCGCCCAGTACGCGGCTCCAGCCGCCCGACCTCCTGCAGTTTTCGATCGGCGCCATCCGGGAGCCGCCGACCGCAGTCGGGGCGCCCGTGTCGAACGAGGCGCAGGTCGGTCGCGACTCGAACGAGCACGCCGACGCTGGTTCTTCCCAGACTGCTCGCTGGCTTGGCGTGCCTATGGTGCCGGGCGTAGCCATGCTGCCCGCCGAAATGGCGCTACGGCCGGCGGTCGTCCCATATCTCCCGTCGTCGCCTGCGGGTGAGCCGGCGCCCATCGTGCATCCGAGCACCGTGCTGCGGCTCAGCAACGGCGATACGCTCCATCTGACCGCGGCGCTCGTACGCAAGCAGATCGCCGGCCATCTGGTCACCATGTATGCGTTCAACGGCCAGTACCCCGGGCCTGCCATTTCCGTCCCGCAGGGATCCGAGATCGTTGTCGACTTGTCCAATCATCTCGATCAGCCGACGACGGTTCACTGGCACGGGATCCGGCTCGACGCGCGATACAATGGCGTGCCCGATCTGTCCCAGCCGGCGGTCGGCCCCGGCGGCCACTTCATCTACCACGTTCGCTTTCCGGACGCGGGTATCTACTGGTATCACCCTCACGTCCGCGAAGACGTCCAGCAATCGCTCGGTCTGTTCGGATCGATCGTCGTGCGCTCGGCTCGACGCGACTACTTCGGCCGTGCCAACCGCGAAGTGCCGCTCGTGCTCAACGACGTGCTCGTCGGCGACGCGGGGCTCGTGCCATTCGGTGCGAACGCAACAACACATGCCCTCATGGGGCGGTTTGGCAACGTGTTGCTCGTCAACGGCGAGCCACGCTATGAGCTCACGGTCCGGCGCGGTGAGGTCGTCCAGTTCGACCTGACCAACGCGTCCGCGGCCCGAACCTACAACCTCTCGTTCCCAAACGCGCGCATGAAGGTCGTCGGCAGCGATGCCGGCAACTTCGAGCGCGAAGCCTGGGTGACCAGCGTCGTCATTGCCCCGGCCGAACGGTATATCATCCAAGTCAGATTCGATCGTCCGGGCCTCATTCCGCTCATGAATCGCGTCCGCGGACTGGATCACCTGTTCGGGCGGTTCGTACGTCTTGCCGATACCTTGGGCGTGGTCCGCGTGACGCGGGACCCGGTCCGTGCGGACTATGCCGCGAGCTTCGAGTCGCTGCGCACGGATACGGCGGCCCGAGCGAGTATTGAGCATTTTCGGCCATACTTCGACCGGCCGGTCGATCGGACGCTCGTGCTGACCATGAGGACGCACGACCTGCCATTTGTCTCCCACCAGCTCATGCTGATCGATTCGGCGTACTTCACGCCCGTGGAATGGGCAGGCACGATGCCCAACATGAATTGGGCGTCGACCACGGACCAGGTCCAATGGATCCTACGCGATCCGGCGACGGGCAAGGAGGGCATGGACATTGGCTGGCGATTTCGCCGCGGGGATGTCGTCAAGCTCCGTCTCGTCAATCAGCGTGGGGTGCTGCACGGCATGCAGCATCCGATTCATATCCACGGCCAGCGATTCCTGGTGTTGGCCGTCAACGGCGTTGCGAACGACGACCTGGTGTGGAAGGACACCGTCGTGGTCCCCGCCGGTGCTGCGGTCGACATCCTGCTGGATCTGTCCAACCCGGGTCCATGGATGCTACACTGTCACATCGCCGAGCACTTGGCGGCGCAGATGATGACCGTCTTCCACGTCGATTGACCCCGTACCCTCACCGAAGCGTTGCGGAGGACCGGCCCGTGCCCGTGTCTCGTCTCGTCTTAGCGATCGCGCTGCTGGCGTTCGCCACCGCCCAGCCTCGACTCGCGCTGGCCCAGCCAGCGGCGACCCTCGGGGACACGACGCGGCATTATGTCACCGTCAGTGAGCCCGTCGTCGCACTGACGCACGTGACGATCATCGATGGGACAGGCGCCGCACCGAAGGCGGACCAGACCATCATCATCCGTGATGGCAAGATCGCGCAGGTCGGGCCCGCCGCGAGTGTCACGGCCCCGGCGGGTGCTCGGGTCATGGCGCTCTCTGGCCAGACCGTGATCCCGGGCTTGGTCGGGATGCACGACCACTTGTTCTACACGGCCGCCGGCGGCCGGGAGATGGTGTTGTCGTATTCCGGACCTCGACTGTACCTCGGGTCCGGTGTCACCACGATCCGCACCACCGGAGCGACTGAGCCCTACGGCGACATCAATACCAAGCACTCGGTCAATGGCGGGCAGACTCCCGGACCGCACATCATCATCACGTCGCCCTACATCACGGGGCCGGAGGGCGGCAGCAACATGGCCGTGTTGGCGTCTCCGGAGCAAGCCAGGCAGTTCGTCGACTACTGGGTCGGTGAGGGCGTACAGTGGATCAAAGCGTACACCGATATTCGCCGCGCCGAGCTCAAAGCGGTGATCGACGAAGCCCACCGCCGCGGGATCAAGGTGACTGGGCATCTCTGTTCGGTCTCATATCGCGAGGCGGTCGAGCTGGGGATCGACAATCTCGAGCACGGGTTCTTCACGGCCACGGACTTCGACCCCACCAAGCAGCCCGACGTCTGTCCTGCAGGGAGTTTTACGCGGGTGGCCGCAACCAATCCAAGTAGCGACATCGGGCGCTCGGTGATTCAGACAATGATCGGCCACAAGGTGCCAATGACCTCGACGCTGGCCGTACTCGAGCCGTTCTTCCCGAATCGACCGGTGACGGACAAGCGGACCCTCGACGCGATGGCCCCGGAGGTGCGCCAGGCCTATCTGCACATGCGCGCACACATCGACTCCGGCGCGGCCGTGAAGTGGCCGTTCACGCTGGACATGCTCAAGAACGCGATGACCTTCGAGAAGGAGTTCGTCGACGCCGGTGGGGTCCTGGGCGTCGGCGTCGATCCGACGGGAATCGGCGGCGCACTCCCGGGCTTCGGGGACCAGCGCAACTACGAGTTGTTGATCGAGGCGGGATTTACTCCCTCCCAGGTCATCCAATTCATGTCCGCGAACGGCGCCAAGATCCTGGGCCAGTACGACGAGTTTGGCTCGATCGAGTCGGGGAAGCGGGCGGATCTCGTCGTGTTGAATGGGAACCTGGCGGCAGACCCGTCGACGATTCGGAAGGTGACGACCGTGTTCAAGGATGGCGTTGGATACGACTCGCCCAAGCTGATCGCATCGGTCGCCGGGCACGTCGGGATCAATTAGGCGCGCGCGACCGCCGCGGCGAGAGTCGTCGCGGCAGCTTCCTCTCTCCGCTGGTGCGCGGCCAGTGTGGCGCGCACCGCGACGAGCGCATCGCGATACTGCGCCAGGCTTCGGGTGAGCGAAGCCGGCGCCGGGCCGCCCGGCACGGTGCGAACGGCGATGAAGTGCTCCGGGGTGGCGAAGGCTCGGAATGTCGGCTCGTCCACGACGGGGGGACGTCCCGTCACTCCGGCGAAGGCATCGGCAAAGGTCTTGTACGCGACCGTCGCGAGCGTGCTCCGCGTCGGTGCCAGTGCTCGGGCGAGTCGTGCGCAGATCTCGTGCGCCTCGCCAAAGGACAGGCCTTCTGTGCGAACCAGGGAGTCCGCGACCTCGGTCATCGTCACACACGACGCCTCGATGTCCCGGCGCACGGCGGCTTCGTCGATACGCACAGCACGCACAAAGGCTTCGAGCAGCTCCAGCACGCGCTGTGTGGTGTCGATGGCAATGTAGCCGACCTCGTGCACCGCGTAGTCGTTGTCGTTCATGTCGGTGAACGGCGTGTTGTGCATTGCCAGCACCACGGCGTCGCAGTGCCCGATGCCCGTGGAGCTGAGCAAGCGCAGATGCTCGATCGCGACGGGATTGCGCTTTTGAGGCATGATCGAGCTTCGCTGCACGAATCCGTCGGGGACCCGCAGGTGGCCGACCTCGAAGGCCGCCCGCTGCCCGAGATCCTGCACGAACCGGCCAATGTTGATGAGCATGACCTTGAGTGTCTCGAACGCCTCGGTGACGTAGTCGCAGGAGGCGATCGCGCCATAGGAATTGTCCTGTACCCGCTCAAATCCGAGGAGTGTCGCCATCCGATCCCGGTCGATCGGGAAACCGGTTGTGGTAATGGCCGCCGCCCCCATGCTGCAGAGATCTGCTGTCACGTACGCGTGAAGGATCCGGTCCGCGTCGCGGAGCAGGACCTCGATCATGCCGCCGAGGTAGTGTCCCCACGTCGTCGGTTGGGCCGGCTGGCCATGCGTATAGGCCAGCACGAGCGTATCGCGGTCGCGTGTCGCTGCTTCGATCAGCGCATCAATGACTCGTACCAGTGACTCGCCCACCGCGAGCAACCGCCGCTTGAGCGCCATCTTCAGGATTGTCTGATCCATGTCGTTCCGGCTGCGCCCCGTATGCAACCGGCCCGCGACGTGATTCCCCAGTCGCTCACACAGCTCCCCTTCGACCAGGAAAAAGAAATCCTCATGTTTGCCGCTGTAGCGCAGCGCCTCGAGGCCCGCCGCGAGCTCGGACTCGACCCGATCGAGGGCGCCCAGGATCGCGCGGGCGTCCGTCGCAGACAGGATGCCGCGCTCGGCCAGCATGACGGCGTGCGCGCGATCGACGCGTATCAGGTCGCGCCAATGGTGACGCTTGATCGCCTCGAAGAGCGGTGCGAGGACGGTGTGGCTGTACGCGGGAGCGGGAAATCGATCGGCGCTGCCTGGTGGCGACCCTTCGGTCACGGAAGCCGACCTTCGAGGATCGTCCCGAGCGTCGACAAGTCGATACTGCCACCCGACACGACCGACACGATGCGCCGGCCAGGCACGACTCCCGACAATGCGGCAGCGACGGACGCGGCGCCGGCGCCTTCCGCGACTGTCCGGGTACGGCTCACCAGATATCGCATCGCCTCCGCGATCTCGGCGAGACTGACGACGACTGTCCCGGCGAGCAGCGTGCTGGCGAGCGGCCACATCTCGGTCAGGAGGCCGCGGCCGCCGATGCCATCCACGAAGCTGGGCCGGTGATCGATCTGCACCGGGCCACCGGCAGCGAGCGCCGACTCGAATGCCGGCGCCGTCTCGACCTCACATGCGATGACGCGAGCCGTCGAGCCCAGCGCGCGGAGGCCAATCGCGATGCCGCACGACAGGCCGCCGCCCCCGAACGGGACGAGCACCGTGTCCATGTCTGGTGCATCCTCGAGGATCTCCCGTGCGATCGTCGCGTTGCCGGCGATCACCAACGGATCGGCAACCGGGTGGACGAACAGACCACCGAGCCCCGGATACGAGCGCTCGACCAACACCTGCCACCATCGGGCGAACGGCACCTTCGTCACGACGCCGCCAAGGCGCTCGACCGCCGCAACCTTCGCGAGAGGGGCGTGCTCCGGCACGATGACCCTGCAGGACACACCCATCTCGCGAGCGGTCCACGCGACGCCCTGCGCCATGTTGCCCGCGCTCGCCGTGTACACGCCTTCGGTCAGTCGCGCCCGTGGCGCCGCCCGCAGCGCGGCGCCGGCCCCCCGGATCTTGAATGAGCCGACCGGTTGCAACGTCTCGAGCTTGAGGCCGATGTCGGACCCGCCGCCGGGCGGCGCGCTGTACACCAGCGGCGTCCGACCCGCCAGCCCGCGCAGGTGTGCGCGGGCTGCCTCGATCAGCGTCGCTGAGATCTCGACGCCAGCCAGCGACGGCGGCGCATGGGCGCCGCCGTCGCTCGACGTCGTGTGTGCCTCATTCGCCGCGAACCGGGCCACTGTCTGCTAGAACAGATTCCACAGAAACTGGTTGTACACTTCGTGGTGATATTGCACCTCTGGTGCCTTGACGAACGTCCCCAGTTGGCGCGGGCACCGATCGGCGGACGCTTGCTTGAGGTCAGCGTAGCGTGCCTTGACGTCCGCGCCCAGGAGTTTGGTCGCCCAGTTTGCACCCCGGAAATGCTCGAGCGCGGTGTACACGTTGTCCGGCAGATAGCGCTCGGCCTGTCGCAGGTTGCGGATCTTGGCCGTCTCGCCACTGAGGCCCGATTTGAAGATGGCGTACATCACCATGTACGGATTCGCGTCGGGTCCGACCGAGCGCACCTCGACGCGTGAGCTTTTCTCGTTGCCAATCGGAATGCGGATCATCGACCCGCGGTCGGTGGGCGACGCCTTGATCTGGTTCGGCGCCTCGAAGTGCGGATCCAGCCGACGATAGGCATTGACGCTGGCGTTGAGGAGCAGGCAGATGTCGTTCGCATGGGTGAGGATGCGGTCCGCGAAGGCCCAGGCGACCTTGCTGAGCTTCTCCTCCCCTTTGGGATCCCAGAACAGGTTCTTCCCATTCTTGCTGATCGATACGTTGGTGTGCATGCCATTGCCGTTCACGCCCACGACCGGCTTCGGCAGGAACGACGCGGTGAGACCCATCTTCGTGGCCACCTGGCGGCAGATCAGCTTGTACAACTGAATCTGGTCCGCGGCGGCGACGACTTCACCATAGGAGTAGTTGATCTCGAACTGCGACGGCGCGACCTCGGGATGGTCCTTCTCGTTCTGGAAGCCCATGGCGCGCTGCACTTCAGCGGTCGTGTCGATGAAGGTCCGGAGCGGATCGCCGGGGAGCGAGTGATAGTACCCGCCTGTGCTCACGTACTCGAACCCCCGCGTTTCATGGTATCGCTGCTCCGCATCCGAGCCGTTGAACAAGAAGCCTTCGATCTCGTTCGCGGCGTTGAGGGTGAACCCTTCGTCTTTGTGCAGCTTGTCCGCATAGTTCTTGAGCACGCCCCGCATATCGGCGCTGTAGGGGGAGCCGTCCTTGTCGATGACTTCGCCGAACACCAACACTTTCCCGGCACCGAAGATGTCGGCGGGCGCCCAATAAAAGGCGCCCCAATCCATGGCGAGACGCAGGTCGCTCTCGCGCTGCGCCGTGAAGCCCCGGATCGATGATCCGTCGAACGTCAGGTTGTCCGAGCTCTTCACGAGGAACTTCTTGTCGTAGTCCAGCATGTGCAGCCGGCCTTCCAGGTCGCTGAACAGCACCGTCACCGCCTTGATACGCTTCTCATCGCTGAGATACTTGATCCGCTCTTCCTGGATCGTGGCCGCGCTGACCCGACGAAGGCGCTGTTCCTTCGCTTGCAGATTCAACGATTCCAACTCGTCGTATGGAAGCGCCAGATAATTTCGAAATTCGGTTGCCATGAACTCCTCGTCAGGGAAGTGGTGCTGGTCGGCCCGCACCCGGTGCCGAGCCACCCGGGCGGAATTTATTCCCCCCGGCCGTGGGGCGCACCGCCAATTCAGTTCACGGGCGGGCGACCGCTGGCCGACTGAGCCGGAGCGCCTTTCACGTACAGGTCCAGCCAGCGCACCATCTCCCACAGGGTGTGGCCGACACTCTCGCGCGCACGGTAGCCGTGGGCCTCTGCCGGCAACATGACCAGCCGCGTCGTCCCTCCATTGCCAGCCAGAGCCGCATAGAATCGCTCAGACTGGACCGGAAAGGTGCCCGTATTGTCATCGGCCTCTCCGTGTATCAACAGCAACGGCGCCGACAGGCTGTCGGCGTAGGTGAAGGGTGACATCCGCATGTAGGTATCCCGCGCCTGCCAGAAAAGCCGCTCTTCCGCCTGGAACCCGAATGGCGTGAGCGTGCGGTTGTACGCCCCGCTGCGCGCGATCCCGGCACGGAACAGTTTGGAATGCACGAGGAGGTTGGCGGTCATGAACGCACCGTAGGAGTGGCCGCCGACACCGATTCGAGAGCGGTCCGCGACGCCCATCGATACGATCTTGTCGATGGCCGCCTGCGCACTCGACACCAATTGCTGAACGTACGTGTCGTTCGGCTCGTGATCGCCCTCCCCGATAATCGGCATCGTCGGGCCATCCAGCACGCCGTACCCCTGCGTCACCAGAAAGAGCTCCGATGGACCCGTTGGACGCACGAAACTGTAGGGAGAGCCCACGACCTGGGCTGCAGCCGCGGCGGTCTTGAACTCCTGCGGATACGCCCAGAGCAGGAACGGGAGCGGCCCCTGTGCGGGCGTGTACCCGGCCGGCAGGTAGAGTGTGGCCGAGAGCAACACGCCATCGGATCGCGTGTAGGTGATGAGCTGCTTCGAGACCCCGGCAAATTGGGGGGCAGGATCAACGAACTGCGTCAACTGATGGAGCGCCCCACCGGGCAGCTCCCGCACGAAATACTGCGGCACGTCACGCACCGACTCGCGGCGCGTCAGCGCGCGCCGCCCAGCGGCGTCGAGCACGCGCACGACGTATTCGTAGTACGGGGCCGACGACCGCCACAGGCGTATCGTGTGGCCCGTCGACAGATCGATTCGATCGAGGAATGGCTGGTCTCCCTGGGGCGACGCGCCCGCTCCCGTGAGGTATGCCGATCGACCGTCCTGTGTGGTCAACAGAACCGCCTCACCGAACGACCCACCCGTCGTCACGAAGGCACCGGGGTCGCCGTACCGGTCCTCGTACGACCGGTCAAACACCAGACGCGGAGCGGTAGCTGGCTGCGCCGGCTGGATCGCCCACGTCCGGGCGCGACGGGTCTTCCACCACCGCTCGGTTACGACCGCGAGGTCGTCCCGCGACCAGACCACGTCGACGACACGATAGCCGAAGCCCCCGATCGCGACCGGTGCCGAGAACGGGGCGATCGATTGGAAGAGGCGATCACGAACGTTGTCCACCACCGCAGCGTTGGGGTCTCCACGGTCGTTCGCCTCGACCCAGGTAAGAACGGCTGGTTGGTCGGTCCGCCACGCGACGTGGCGCGGGCCGGTAGGCACCGCATCGAATGAGATGGGGACCGACTCCTGGAGCGGTACATTGGCGATGCGCGCGACGCTGGTGCCGGTGCCTGCGTCCCACACGTCTATGCGAGTGGGAAAACGGGAGCGCGGTACGTGATACGAGTACGGGCGGTGCACGGACTCGACGAGCACATATCGACCGTCGGGGGACGGCGCGCTGGAGACAATTACCGCCGCCGACCCCAGTGGTGACACGGCCCCGGTGAGGGAGACCCGAGCGAGCTGGGAGCGATAGTAGTAGTCGAAGGTGGCCTCATCGTCCGCGTTGGCGAGCAAATCCTCATACGTCGGATTGGGAATGGCCTTCCCGCTGGATTGTTCGATCGTCGGGCCGGTTGGCGTCGCGGCCGGTTGCGGTGGCTCACCTCCGTCCGTCGGCCGAAACCGGCACACCAGTCCTTGATCGCCGGGCAGCCACCCACACGGAGGTCCAGCGGCCGCGTTGAGCGGCTGCGACGTCAGCTGGTGCGCAGCACCCGTGGCGACATCGGCCACCCAGATCGTGAGGGCGCCATCTGCACCCTCGAGCGTCGCAGCAATGTGCCGTGCATCGGCGGACCACCAGACATGGTGAATCCGTGCGCCGGATGGCAGCTCGACGCGGCGTCCTGCGTCGCCCGCGACGGATTGCAGGCGGAGGCCGGTGAGTGTCGCGTGACGCGGGTCATCGCTTGTCCGGGGATTGATGCGATCGCCTGCGAGTCGCAGCACCGGCGCAGCCACTTCCGCGATCGAGGGGAGTGCCGGGCGCTCGAGCAGCAGCAGCCAATGGCCGTCAGGACTGGGCTCGACGGCCGGCACCGGCGGCGCGTCCAGCATTTGGGCAATCGGGGCCGGAGGCTGTTGGTACGGCGTCTGGGCCGGCAGCTCCCTCCACAGACCAACGATGCCAAAGACGAGTGCCGCGTGCCGTGCCGACGCAGGGAGTCCCGCCATAGAATCTCCGAAGAATGGACTACGTGGTATCGTAGCCCCGACGTGCGAAGCCGGCGAGTCCCGCCCAGGGCGTACCCGTTCCACCGGGCTTCGCTGTAGTTTGGTTCACTGCACGATACTACCGATTTGACCGCGGTGTGGCTCGCGGACGCATCCCACCAACCAGTGACATGTCCGATTCCTTCACGCTTGCCGATATCGAAGCCGCTCGGGTCCGCGTGGCGCCGTTCGTCCACCGCACGCCGCTGACCCGCAATCGCACCTTGAGCGAACGACTCGGGACGAACCTCTACCTCAAGGCAGAAGTCTTCCAGAAGACCGGATCCTTCAAGGTGCGCGGAGCGTTCAACACGATGTTGAGCCTCGGGCCCGAAGCCCGGGAGCGCGGCGTCGTCGCCATGAGTGGTGGCAATCATGCGCAGGCCGTCGCTTACGCCGCACACGCGCTCGGCGTTCGCGCGCTCATCTTCATACCCGAAGCGACCCCGAAGAACTACGTGCGCGCGACGCAGGGTTATGGCGCCGAGGTGTGCATCGTGCCGACGCCGGCCGATGGCTTCCGCGAGATGTACGAACACGGCGAGCGAGGCTGGATCGTGGTGCACCCGTTCGATGATCCGCTCGTCATGGCGGGGCAGGGAACGGTCGGACTCGAGATCGTCGATGATGTACCCGCCGTCACCGATGTATTCGTGAGCATTGGGGGCGGGGGGCTCATGGGTGGCGTCTCGACGGCGGTGAAGTCCCTCCGTCCTGGCGCGCGAGTCTGGGGAGTGGAGACAGAGGGCGCGGACTGCATGGCGCAGGCACTGGCCGCCGGCACCGTTGTCACCCTGACGGCGATCACGTCGATCGCTCGGACGCTGGGAGCGCCTGCGGCGTCCGAAGCGACGCTGGCACTGGCTCGCAAGTACCTCGAATCGGTGACCGTCGTCAGCGATGCCGAAGCGATGGTGGCGTTGCGTCTCTTGCTGGAGCGGACCAAGATCTTGACCGAACCTGCGGCATCGTGCACTCTTGCCGCGGCTGAGCGGCTGCGATCCCGCTTTGGCCCCGACGAGCATGTGGTCTTGGTGCTTTGCGGTGGCAACCTGGCCCTGGACGACCTGTGCCGGCTTGCCTGATGCTGAGCAGGTGTGTGACGAGGGGGCGCGCCCCTCCGTCCTAGTCAATGTCCAATGATGCCACCGGGGATCCAACCGTGAGCGCCCCACAGACCCCCTCCGAAGGCGGGTCGGCGCCGGAGCGCCGGAGCGGCTCGAGTCGCCGGAGTGCGCCAGAGCGGCGGGTGGTGACGATGGCCCCGTCGCCGTGGCGGCGGCGGAAGCGCATCCGGCCGTGGATCTTCCTCAGCAACACGACGAACGTGCTCATGATCCTGGCCTTCACCGGGCTCGTGGCGTTCGCGTGCTGGGAAGCCGAGGCGCGCGACAGCGCACACAAGCCGCGGGTATACCACGCCCGGGTGCGTCCAGGCACCTCGGTGCTGCCATTGCCAGAGGCGCCGGAGCCCGCCAAGCAGTAGGGGAGCGGCGCGTTCGGCCTGGACAACTCCTGAGCCGCAGTCATGATTACCGCATGCCACGCACCGATGAGGCGCCGTGCGCGATCGGCCGGCGCGGATTCCTGCATTGGCTCGCCGGTGCGACTGTCGTCGGTGTTGCCGCCCCCGTTGCCTCGCCGCTGGATCTGCTCACTAACGGCCCGGGCTTCACGCGGTCGGCGGTAGAGGGCGACGCATCGCGTCGCCCCTACACCGATCACGCGCCGAAGGGTTCGTCGATGCGCGTCCGCACGCTCGGACGCATTGGCATCCAGGTGTACACGGTGCGACGCCTCATGCCGCAGGATCCCGACGGGACGCTGGCCGCACTCGCCGCGATTGGCTACACCGAAGTCGAGTTGGCCGGGTTGTACGGCAATACGCCTTCAGCGATGCGACAGATGCTCGATCGACACGGACTCGCCGCGGTGTCCGGGCATCTCGTCACTCACCGACATGCGGCGCGACTGGCCTCGATCGCTCGACGATGCGGCAACGCTCGGCCAGCACTACATCGTCTGCTCATTGTTCGCGGAGTCGGAGCGGTCGATAGACGCTTTCCATCGCAACGCGCACGAGATGAACGAGCTCGCGGCGATCGCTCGACAGCATGGCATCCAGTTCGGCTACCACAACCACATGTACGAGTTTGCGCCGGTCTCCGGTGTCGTGCCTTACGACATCCTCCTCACGGAATGCGACCCCCATCTGGTCCAGATGGAGGCCGATCTCATGTGGATGACGAAAGGCGGTGGCGACCCGGTCGCGTACTTCAATCGGTATCCCGGCCGGTTTCCCATGGTGCACGTCAAAGACATGACGAAGGACGGCACGATGGTCGACGTCGGGCAAGGCTCTATCGACTTCGCACGCATCTTCGCACAATCGGATCTCGCCGGCATCAAGCACTATTTCGTGGAGCACGACGAGCCACCGAACCCGATTGCGGACGCTCGACGATGCTACGATTATCTGCGCCACCTGACATTTTGAGGTCGGCGGCGGGATTGCCGTCCAACCGCGCGCGCCAGGAAGTCGGGCGCATGCGCGATCCCGAGGAGAGTCGATGAGCGTCGTGCGCGTGAAACTGTCGACGATGATGTTCCTGGAGTACTTCATCTGGGGAGTCTGGTCCGTCACGCTCGGCACGTACCTGGGACACACGCTCAACTTCCGGGGCACCCAGATCGGGTTCGCGGCGGGCGCGGTGGCGGTCGGCGCGGTGGTGTCGCCGTTTTTCGTGGGGATGGTCGCCGATCGATTCTTCGCGACCGAACGGGTGCTGGCGGTGCTGCACCTCGTGGGAGGGGCACTGCTCTTCCTCGCCTCGTCGCTCACCAGTTTCGTCCCGTTTTATCTCGCGCTGGTCGGCTACGCGCTGTGTTACATGCCTACATTGGCGCTGACCAACTCACTCTCGTTCGACCACCTCGAGGACCCCGCCCGCCAGTTCCCCGCGATTCGGGTGTTGGGCACGATTGGCTGGATCGTCGCGGGTCTCATCGTCGGGCAGCTCCAACTCGAAGCCACGGCGACCCCACTGCGTCTCGGCGCGGCGGCTTCCGTGTTACTGGGGGTCTGTGCGTTCGCCCTGCCGCACTCGCCGCCGCATGCCGCAGGCAAGCCGTTCAGCGTTCGCGACGCACTGGGCCTCGACGCGCTCGCGCTCATGCGAGACCGGTCATTCGCGACGTTTCTGATCGGATCGTTTCTCGTCTGTATCCCGCTGCAGTTCTACTACGCATTCACCAACCTGTATCTCAACGAGATCGGGCTGCCTGAGCCGGCCAGCAAGATGACGCTCGGCCAGGGATCGGAAGTCGCGTTCATGCTCTTGCTGCCGTGGTGCTTGGCGCGACTCGGCGTCAAGCGCATCCTCCTCATCGGTATGGCGGCGTGGGCTCTGCGCTTTCTCGCCTTCTCTGGCGGCAACCCCGGCCCGCTCATGTGGATGCTGTACGCCGGGATTCTGCTGCACGGCGTGTGCTACGACTTCTTTTTCGTGACGGGTCAGATCTACGTCGACCAACGCGCCAGTGTGCAGATCCGCGCGGCCGCGCAGGGGCTACTGGCCTTCGTCACGTTCGGCGCGGGCTGGTTCATTGGTTCGTGGCTCGCGGGCCGTGTGGTCGATGCCTATCGGACCCCGACCGGCCACGATTGGCACGCGATCTGGCTCGTACCCGCCGCTATCGCCGGGACGATCCTCATCGCATTCGCGGTCCTGTTCCAAACCACCGCGCGACAAACGACGGCGGAGGCTGCCGTAACGGTCACCTGACTTTGTGCGGACCGAGATGGAGGGCGACGCAAAGCGTCGCCCCTACCGGTCCAAAGCCGGTTTGTCGTGGTCTACGTTCTACTTTCTGTGGTTCTACTCTCTCGGGCGCTGCAGCGCCCGCGGCCAGCGCCATTCTCCGCGGGCAACCTGCGGGACGAAGCTGTCGAGTCCGGGCGGGGGGAAGGACAACGTCCGCTCGTGCTCGGCGCTCATGTAAGCACACATGAGCAGACGCACGACGTCGACGCCTTCGTCGAAGGTGTACGCTGGACGCGTCCCCTGAAGAAACGCCTGCACGAAATGCCGGTTCTCGGCTTCATAGCCGTACGCCGCCGCCTCGCCCGCGACCACCGGCATGAGGCCCACTTCGGCGTTCTGCTTCTCGACGAGGTCCTCGCCGCTCTTTCCACGGACCTCGCGGCTGAAAAAGAGCTTGAGCCCCGCGTCGAGCGTGTTCCACGACATCGAGTATTCCGGGCCGAACAGCTCGGCCGAGAGGCGGAGCCCCGCGCCAACGAAACTCCATGACGTCGTCGCCTCGCCCAGCACATGACGGCCGTCGGAGTCGACGAACTCCACCATCATGCTGGCGAAGTCCTCGGAAGGCGCCTTCGCGTAATCCACCTCGCGGCCCATGGTCGTGGCGAGTCGGCGTGCATACTCGGGCTGCGACCACTTGAGGCTCGCGATGTGGGCGGTGACGCGCACGGGTCGGATTGTGCTGACCAATTGCCCGGGCTCCGTGAGCAGATGGCGCACGAGCAACGCAGAGTGGCACATCATGTCGTTGAGCACCCCGCCGCCCTGCAACCGTCCCTGCCAGAACCACGGGCTGTGCGGACCACCGTGCTCCTCGGCGGCTCGGGCGAGATACGGGCGGCCGGTGAGCCGGGCCCCGCGCGCCCAGGTAATGGTGCGTCCGTGCTCGACTTGCGGCGCGAACACCTGGTTCTCCAGATACCCGTGGTTCAACCCAGCCCCCGTCACCAGCTCGGCCACACGCTGTGCTTCGGCGACAGTCCGGGCCAAAGGCTTCTCACACGCGATGCCGAGGAGCTGACCGCGGCCGCGCCCGAGCGCGTCGACGATCTCCTCCACGTTCTCGACGCGGGAGAAGTTCGGTCCACATAGCCAGATCGCATCGATCGCGGGGTCCGCGACGAGGTCGCCGATCGACTTGACCGGGCGGGCCTGCCCGACACCGAGCGTGCCAGCCAGTGCGGCCGTTTCAGCGGCGCGCTCGGCGTGCGGGCTCCACACGCCAACGACGTCCGCGTCGCGCACCCCGACGAATCCGTGCAGGTGAAACTTCGCGTTGAACCCACTGCCGATCAGACCGATGCCGAGTCGCCGGGCTGCCATTGATGGGAGGAGAGAGACCGAGTGGGGTGCGTGGTGCCGGTGATGATCAGTAACTGACGCCCAGCTTGTCCAGAGCGGCCTGCGGACACCCCGTCCACTCGTGGACAGCCGTGTTGCCCAGATACCGCAGGTCCGCCACGCCCATTGGGCTGCTCCAGAAGCCGGACGCCGTCAGATCGCGGAAGTGCGTGAAGAAGGCCACTCCCTGGCTCATCTCGGGGCGCCCCCGCTCGGGCCACGCGATCGCGTCCAGGGTACGCGCGCGATCCGCCGCTGCGCAATCCGCGAACGCTGCCCTGAACGTGGCGTGGCAGTAGGTATCCAGCCAGCGCAACCCACCCCGGATTGGCGTTTGGAGATCGGCGCGATCGACCACGATGAAATCCAGGAACTCGGGCACGCCCGCGTCGGTGGCGCTGCCAGACCGTTCATCCCGCGGAATCACATAGTCGGCGAGCATCCGGACCGTGCGCCATTCGTGCGGGGTGAAGAATCGCGGCGTGGCGGGCGGCACCAGCGCTCGGGTGAAGTAATGCCGGGCGCGTTCGACCAGGGCCGCCCGATCGAGCACGCCAACGGGAAGCACGGCCAACGCAGCGAGCGCCTCACGGCGCGTGACCATGGAGTCGCTCATATCGCCCGGGCACGGCGCTGCGCCGTGATGTAATCGCTGGTACGCATCGCGAGAGCCAGTATCGTCCAGGTCGGGTTCTTATCGGCTTGGGAGACAAACGGCCCGCCGTCCGCCACAAATAGATTCTTCACGTCGTGAGCTTGACACCATCCATTGACCGCCGATTGCGTCGCGTTAGCGCCCATGCGCGTCGTACCGAGCTCGTGGATGATGCGGCCGCCGGCGGCAATCCCGTACCCGTCCTCGGCGGAGGGCATTGGATCGAAGACCGTGCCGCCCATCTCTGTCGATGATCGCTCGACAGGTCTCCTGCATGTGCTTCACCTGCTTGTACTCATAATCGCTCCACTGCCAGTGGAAGCGTAGGACGGGGATGCCCCATCGATCGACCATGGCCGGATCGAGCTCACAGTACGAGTCGGCGTTCGGGATCATCTCGCCCCTCCCGGAGAAGCCGACGACCGTGCCGTAGTAATGGCGATAGTCCTGTTTGAGGGTGGCGCCATATCCGCCCGAGCCGAAGCGTTCGATCCCCGACATGAAGCCGTAGGCCGGCGCGTGCAGCCCGCCCCACGGCTCGATGTGATAGCCGCGCGGAAAATCGAGCGTCTTGTTGTCGACCCACCACGGCATGTAGATGTGCATGCCGCCGACGCCGTCCTCGTTGTGCGGCACGTGGTCGGCCAGCCGCGGAACGAAGCCTTCCACGTCCGTGCCAGTGGTGTCCGTGAGGTATCGGCCGACCACCCCGCTCGTGTTGGCCAACCCGTTCGGGAACCGCGAGGACTTGGAGTTGAGCAGCAAGCGAGCCGACTCGCAGGCGCTCGCAGCGAGTACGACGACGTCCGCCATGACATGCTCGTCGCGTCCGGTCTGCTTGTCGATGTACGCGACACCGGTCGCGCGTCCACTCGCGTCCGTCGTCACCTCGCGCGCCATCGCGTTGGTCAACAATGTCAATCGTCCGGTTTGACTCGCAGGATCGATGAGGACGCCAGGGCTGGAGAAATTGGAATTCGTCTTGCACCCGCGAGAGCATTGCGCGCAGTAGTGACAGGCGGCCCGCCCGTTCAGTGGACGGGTCAGAATCGACAATCGGGACGGCAGGCACCGCACGCCCAATGTGCCACACGCCTGCTTGATGAGCAGCTCGAAGCACCGTGGTCGAGGCGCCGGCAAGAACAGGCCGTCGGGATCGTTGGGCAACCCCTCGTTGCTGCCAAAGACGCCGATCAGCTGATCGATCTGGTCGTAGTACGGTTTGAGATCGTCGTACCCGATCGGCCAATCGTCTCCGAGACCATCGAGACTCTTCCGCCGGAAGTCGTCCGGCCCGAAGCGAAGCGAGATGCGCCCCCAGTGATTCGTGCGGCCGCCGAGCATCCGCGCGCGCCACCAATCGAACTGCTGACCGGCAGCGACGGTGTATGGCTCGCCGTCGAGGCTCCAGCCCCCAATGCATGCATCGAACTCACCGAACGGTCGCGTGGGTGTCGAGGCGCCGCGCCGGGGTGACTGGTACGGCCACTCGAACATCGCGCCGTTGACGATCGCGTTCCAATACGGCCCGGCCTCGAGCAGCACGACGCGCGCGCCAGCCTTGGTCAGCGCGTACGCCGCCATGCCGCCGCCTGCGCCGGAGCCGACGATGGCGACATCGTACTGCAATCGTCGCGGTTGAAGATTGGCAGACTCCATGGACGTAGATTATACGGGCGACGGGCGCTTCGCGCCCGAGAAAGCAGACCGACAGAAAGTAGAAAGTAGACCGCGACAACCGGCCTTGGACCGGTAGGGGCGACGCATTGCGTCGCCCGAACGAAGGGCACAGGAGAATCGGGCAATGGAACAGCGATCACTCGGCACGCAGGGCTTGCGCGTGGGCGCGATCGGCCTCGGCTGCATGGGAATGACGCACGGATATGGCGGGGGCGAGGAGACCGAGTCGATTGCGACGATCCACCGCGCGATCGATCGCGGCGTCGCCATGCTCGACACGGCCGAGATGTACGGGCCCCACACCAACGAGGAGCTGGTGGGGCGGGCTATTCGCGGCCGTCGAGAGGCCGTGATTGTCGCGACGAAGTTCGGATACCAAATCGATCCGGCGGGCAAGCGTCTCGGCCTCGATGGGACGCCGGAAAACGCGAAGCGTGCGGCCGAGGGATCGCTGCGGCGTCTCCAGGTCGACGTCATCGACCTGTACTACCTCCATCGGAAGGACCCTACCGTGCCGATTGAAGAGACGGTCGGTGCGATGGCGGAACTGGTGACCGAAGGCAAGGTCCGCTACCTCGGCTTGTCCGAAGTGAACGGTGAGACCATGCGGCGCGCTCATACCGTGCATCCGATCAGCGCGCTTCAAAGTGAGTTCTCGGTGTGGGAGCGCCGCATCGAGGAGACCATTCTGCCGGCCGCGCGGGTGCTCGGTATCGGGTTCGTGCCATTCAGCCCTCTCGGCCGCGGCTTTCTGGCAGGATCGATTACAGGGGCGGGAGAGTTGCCGACGACGGACTTTCGCCATCACATCCCGCGGCTCAACACCGAAAACGCCCCGAAGAACGCGCGCATCGTCGCAGCGCTGAAAGTCATCGGCGATCGCCACGGGGTCGCGCTGTCACAAGTCGCCCTGGCCTGGGTGTTGGCTCGGGGCGCCGACATCGTGCCGATTCCGGGCACCACGCGGCGCACGCACCTGGATCAGAACCTCGATGCCGCCGACCTCCGTCTGACCGACCAGGAATTGTCGTCGCTCAACGGACTGGCTGCGCTCGTGTCAGGCGAGCGATACACCCCGCAGATGGCGAGCACAGTCGAGTACTGAGGCGCGGCCACTACTCGAAGCTGGGCTCGTACTCCTCAGGCGCAGGCTGATGTGGTTGGCCCGTGCGGCTCAGCATGCGCGCGCAGGTATTCCACCGCAGGATCGCCTCGTCGTTGTCCGCCGGACGGATCGCTTCAGCAAGGCTGTAATGGTGCATGGCCTCGCGCAGCCACCCGGCTGCGACCTCCGCTGCACGCGGGGCGCGTTGGCGCGATTGTGCCTTGCCTCGTCGCTCGCAGATGATGCCCGCGTAGTAATGCTGGTGGTATGCGTCGTGTAGACGCGGCAGCACCCCGCGCGCTCGCGTGACGCCCGCGCTCAGCTCATCGCCAATCTGGTCCGTGATGGCCAGCAAGAGGGTGATCAGCGCCTGCTGATGGCCGGGCTCTACCTCGAGGACGTCGAGACAGATGCTCTCCGCCGCCGCAGAATCGTTGAGGAGCCGATAGTGCTCCGCCTTCTCGAGGGCCGCCGGGATCGCGGTGCGGGCGATCGGTTTGAGCGAGTACATCGGGTTAGCTCCCGTCGGTCGCCCCGCTCGAGCCGAGTCGACGCCGCGAAAACAGCTTCACGAGGCGGCCGAGCGGGTCGTAGAACTCGTCGACGACTCGCTCCTTGAGCGGGATGATCGCGTTATCGGTGATCGTGATGCTTTCCGGACACACCTTGGTGCAACACTTGGTGATGTTGCAGTATCCGATCCCTTGCCCTTGCTTGACGTCGGGAATCCGATCGGCGACGTCCAGCGGGTGCATCTCGAGCGCGGCTGTGTACACGAAGTGGCGCGGACCCGCAAATGACTCCTCTTTGTGATGCTCGCGCAGCACGTGACACACGTCCTGACAGAGGAAGCACTCGATGCACTTTCGGAACTCCTGCGCGCGGTCCACGTCGCTCTGCTGGATGCGCCAGGTCCCGTCCGGCGCGTCCGGCGGACGCGGAGTGAACTTCTGGATGCGCTTCTTCGCCCGGTAGTTCCAGGACACGTCCGTCACGAGGTCCTTGATCAACGGAAAGGTCCGCATGGGTTCGACGGTCACTGGTGCGTCGAGCGACAGGTCGCTCAACCGCGTCATACACATCAGTCGCGGCTTCCCGGCGACCTCTGCGGAGCAGGATCCACATTTACCGGCTTTGCAGTTCCAGCGAATGGCGAGGTCGTTCGCCTGTTCGGCCTGGATCTGGTGGACAGCGTCGAGGACCACCATGCCGGGTGCGACAGGCGTTCGGAAATCCTCGAATGCACCACCCGCAGCCGTCCCGCGCCAGATTCGAAAAGTCGCCGTTCGCGGCGCTTCGGCCGCCGCGCCCTGACTGGCGGCCACCGCGGGCGCCTTATCGAGCTGTGTGGTAGCCACTACTCGAGATCCCCCTGTGGACGTGGAGCCGCCGGCTCCCGTCGATGGAAACGGTCAGCAATGACGCGCGGCGAAGCCATTAGCCCATCTCCGCAATGATACTCTGAAGCTCGGGTGGGGTGGCAGCGATCGCCTCCCGACCAAGCTCCATGCGGCCGTCAGCCCCCTGCCGGATGACCAGGTTGTAGGTCCCCGCAGATGCGTCCTTTTTTGGGTAGTCGTCGCGGAAGTGCCCGCCACGGCTTTCACGCCGCTCGAGCGCGGACCGTGCGATGGCTTCGGCGACAGTCAGGAGATTTCGCAGGTCGAGGGCGGTGTGCCATCCGGGGTTGTATTCCCGGTGACCTGTCACCGACACGCGGCTTGCGCGCCCCTGGAGCTGGAGGATCGTATCCAGGGCGCGGCGCATCTCTTCTTCGCGTCGGACAATGCCAACGAAATCCTGCATCGTCGACTGCAATGCGTGCTGGACATCGTACGGACTCTCGCCGTTTTCTCGGCCGAACGGCTCGAGCGCGTGTCGCGCCGCGTCGTCGACAGCGCCGCCATCGATCTTCGTCGGGCCGTGTTGGCCAGCGAACTGCGCAGCATAGTCGCCGGCTCGCTTGCCGAAAACGAGCAGGTCAGACAGCGAGTTGCCCCCCAATCGGTTCGCTCCGTGCAGGCCGGCCGCGCACTCGCCGGCAGCGAAGAGTCCTGGCACACTCGCCATCTGCGTGTCACCATCGACCCGGATGCCGCCCATGACGTAGTGAGTCGTCGGCCCGACTTCCATCGGCTCCGCCGTAATATCGATGTCGGCAAGCTGTTTGAACTGGTGGTACATGCTCGGCAGCTTCTTTCGAATGTGCTCGGCGGCATGAGGGAGCCGTTCCTTGATCCACGCGATATCCAGGTACACCCCGCCATGGGGACTCCCACGCCCCTCTCGCACCTCGCGCACGATACAACGCGCGACGTGATCGCGAGTGAGGAGCTCCGGAGGACGACGCGCACTCTTGTCGCCCTGAGTGTACCGCCAGCCCTCATCCGGTGTGGTGGCCGTCTGAGCCTTGTAGTTGTCCGGGATGTCGTCGAACATGAAACGGCGCCCTTCGCTGTTCTTCAGGATGCCGCCCTCGCCCCGGACGCCCTCAGTCACGAGAATACCGCGCACGCTCGGTGGCCACACCATGCCTGTCGGGTGGAACTGCACGAACTCCATGTCCTGAAGCGTGGCGCCAGCGCGATAGGCGAGTGCCTGGCCGTCACCCGTGTACTCCCAGCTATTGCTCGTGATCCGGTAGGCTCGTCCAATGCCCCCCGTGGCAAGGACCACGGCCTTGGCACGGAAGACGTGAAACCGCCCCCGCTCTCGGTCGTACACAAACGCGCCGGCAACGCGCTCCCCATCCTTGAGGAGCGTGACCACGGTGCACTCCATATGCACGTCGATGCCCTGATGAATTCCGTGATCTTGGAGGGTCCGAATCATCTCGAGCCCTGTCCGATCACCGACGTGGGCAAGCCGGGGGTACTTGTGGCCTCCAAAATTCCGCTGCAGGATGCGCCCATCGGGGGTGCGGTCGAACAGCGCCCCCCAAGCCTCGAGCTCCCGAACGCGATCAGGCGCTTCCTTCGCGTGGAGCTCGGCCATACGCCAGTTGTTGAGGTACTGGCCACCGCGCATCGTGTCGCTGAAGTGCACGCGCCAGTTGTCACGGTCATCGACATTGGCCAACGACGCCGCGACACCGCCTTCGGCCATGACCGTGTGGGCCTTGCCGAGCAGCGACTTGCACACGAGGCCGACCGACACGCCGTGCGACGCTGCCGCGATCGCTGCCCGCAAACCGGCGCCGCCGGCGCCGATCACGAGGACGTCGTGAGTGATTGTTTCGTACTCAGCCATCGATGAGGGGCTAGACGTTAGACGTTGGAGAGCTAACCGAGCGGCCGCTCGCGGGGCACCGTGACGACCCTCTGTTCAGAGGATTCTCCAGTCGTGCCAGATGCCCATGGAGCAAAGCCGGACGTAGAGGTCGGCGAAAGCGACGCCGAACAGGCTCATCCACGCCCACCGCATGTGCCATCGGTTGAAGCAACTCGCGCAGTCATACAGGGTGCGCTGCACCGGCCGACCCGCCATCCGATCCAGGTACCCGCCGACGACGTGACGGAGCGAGTGGCATCCGAAGGTGTAGCTGGCGAGCAGTACGACGTTGAGGGCAAGGACCAACGTGCCGACACCGATGCCGAAGGAGACGTGCCCAGCGCCATCGGTAAACCACAGCGCATCCCACACGTCATGCGCGAGGATCACCAGGAACACCAACGCCACGTACAGGAAATACCGGTGGACGTTTTGCATGATCAACGGAAAGCTGTGTTCACCATGGTACGTGGCTCGGGGCTCGCGAACCGTGCAGTTCGGGGGGTCGGCCCACATCGCCTTGTAGTATGCCCCGCGGTAGTAGTAACAGGTGACCCGGAACAGCCCCGGAAAGGGCAGGATCAGGAGCGCAGGGGAGAAGGGTAGCCACGCCGGCCAGGCCGCGGGCTTCGCCCCGAACCACGCCGTCGCCGGGTCTCCGAAGAGTTCCGGCGAATAGAACGGGGAGAGGTAGGGTCCAAACCGATAGTGGGCGTTCTGAAACGCAGCCCAGGTGGCGTAGACGATGAAGGCGGTCAGGAGGACCGCGACGACGGCCGGCTGCACCCACCAGGCATCCCGCCGCATGGTGAGCGTGTGAGGAGAGTCCACAACCGGAAGCTGCACATGCGCCATGATCGAGTCTCGCGCTGCCCAGGGGCGGCGTCTGGTGGCTGACGAGTGGTGATGGTGTCTATCGGTCCGGATATTCTTCCGCGCGGCGGGGGCTGTCAACGGCCGCGGTGCAGAAACGTAGATTTTACGCTCATATGCTCCTGGTCAATACACGAGTCACGCCACCCCGATTCTCCGTCGACGAGGCTGCGGCGGTGCTCGCCGAGTGGTACGGACTGAGCGGTACCCTCGCGCCGCTTCCGAGTGAGCGCGATCAGAACTTCCACGTCGTCACCACCGCTGGCGACCAGGTCGTGCTCAAGATCGCCGACACGAGCGAGGACAGGAGAACGCTCGACTGCCAGGCTGCAGTCCTCGAGCGGCTCTCCTCAGCGGGAACGCGCTTCCAGTTCCCGAGCGTGCGCCCCGCCGTAGACGGGCGGCTCATCGTGGAGGTCGACGGTCCAGACAGCGGGCGCCATTTGGTGCGGGTGCTGCGGTATGTCCCGGGCGAACCGCTCGCGAACGTTCGGGCGCACACGCCCGCTCTGCTCGAAGAGGTGGGAACGCTCATGGGCACGATGGCGCGGATTCTCGACGGTGTCAGCGTGCCATGCGTCGACCGAGGACTGCGCTGGGACCTGCGACTCGGCCGACGAGTCGTCGGCCAGTGCCTGTCGGCCGTCACCCGGGCGGATCAACGCGGGCGCATCGAACGGTTCCTGGCCGCGTTCGACCGTGACGCGGTTCCCCTTCTGTCGACGCTGCGGACCAACATCGTCCACAATGACGCCAATGACCACAACGTGCTGGTGTCGAGCGCCGACCCCGACGATCCGCTGCGGACGCGCCATGTCACGGGGATCGTGGACTTCGGTGACCTCGTCGACTCGTATGTGGTCGGCGAGGCGGCCATCGCCGCAGCCTACGCCATGTTGCGCAAGCGTGACCCCGTGCAGGCTGCAACGCACGTGGTCCGTGGCTATCACGCGGTGCATCCGCTGACGGATCGCGAGCTCGCCGCCCTGTACTCGCTCGTGTGCTTGCGCCTCTGCACCAGCGCGGTGCTCAGCGCACACCAACGGGCCCAGGATCCGGACAATGCCTACTTGTCGGTCAGCGAGACGGCTGTCTGGACCTTGCTCGCACGGCTCGAGCCGGTCGACCCCGACCTGGTGCAGTACCAGTTGCGCGCCGCATGCGGGCTGGAGCCGTGTGCACACGCGGCGGACGTGCGGCGGTGGCTCGTCTCCCACGCGGAACGAGTTGGCCCGGTCCTCGATCCCGATCCCCGCGCATCGCCGCGGGCGACTCTCGATTTCAGCGTGGCGAGCGGCGATTGGGCGGCTCGCAGCGGCCGTGAGGATGTGTCGTCGTGGAGCGCTGCCATTGCCACCCGAATGCATGCGGATGGCGCGTCGGTCGGCGTCGGGCGGTACGGGGAGGCACGCCTGTGGTACACGGCGCCGCAGTTCCGCACGGCCACCGACTCGGGCGACGAGTGGCGGACCGTCCACCTGGGTGTGGACCTTTTTGTGCCCGCCGGCACGGCCGTGCTCGCACCGATCAATGGCACGGTGGAGAGCGTACGCAACAACGCCGGGCGCCTCGACTACGGCCCGACTGTCGTGTTGCGCCACGAGATGCCTGGCGCGGACGCGCCCTGGTATACGCTGTACGGGCATCTCGATGAGGCGGCCCTCGCCCTGCAGCCAGGTCTCGCCGTTCGCGCGGGAGACCGGATCGGCGGCGTCGGCGCATCGCGAGTCAACGGCGGCTGGCCCCCCCATTTGCACCTCCAGATCATCGCGGATCGCGTGGGCTGCGACGGAGACTTCCCAGGCGTCGCTCGCCCGAGCGACCGTGCCGTCTGGATGTCGATCTCTCCCGACCCGAACCTGATCCTCCAGTTTCCCGAAGGGGACAGGGCGGACGACGGTCCGGGCGATCGCGTGTTGCTCGCCGCCCGGCGGGAGCGGCTGGGGCGCTCGCTGAGTATCGCCTATCAAACGCCACTGACCATCGTGCGCGGTCGGATGCAGTTCCTGTTTGACGGGGATGGACATCGCTATCTCGACGGCGTCAACAATGTCGCGCATGTCGGCCATTGCCACCCGCACGTCGTTGCGGCACTGCAACGCCAAGCCGCAGTGCTCAACACGAACACGCGATATCTCCATCCCGCGATCCTTCGCTACGCCGAGCGTTTGACGGCGCACCTTCCGACTCCCCTGTGCGTCTGCTTTTTCGTGTGCAGTGGGAGTGAGGCCAACGAGCTCGCGCTCCGACTGGCTCTTGCCCATACGCAACGTCGCGATGTGGTCGTGGTCGATCACGCGTATCACGGCAATACGACCTCGCTCGTAGCGCTGAGCCCCTACAAGTTCGACGGGCCCGGCGGCACCGGCGCGCCGCCACACGTGCACAAGGTCTCGATGCCCGACCCGTATCGCGGCGTCCACCGAGGGTATGCCGCGGACGCAGGTCGCGCGTACGCGGCCGAAGTGGGCGAGGTCGTGGCGGCGCTCGGCCGGTCAGGCCCGGGCGTCGCCGCCTTCATCGCCGAAGCGGTCAGCAGCGGCGGCGGGCAAGTCGAGCCGCCCGCCGGATACCTCGCCGAGGCCTATCGGCACGTGCGCGCTGCTGGCGGCGTGTGCATCGCCGACGAGGTACAGATCGGGTTTGGCCGGGTCGGGACGCACTTCTGGGGGTTCGAGACGCAGGACGTGGTGCCCGACATCGTCACGCTGGGCAAGCCGATCGGGAATGGGCACCCGCTTGGTGCCGTCATCACCACCCCGGAGATCGCCGCGTCGTTCGCAAATGGCATGGAGTACTTCAACACCTTTGGCGGCAACCCGGTTTCGTGCGAGGTGGGGCTGGCGGTCCTCGATGTCATCGAGCAGGAAGGACTGCAATCCCGCGCGCATCGGGTCGGCGAATACCTCACGCGCGGACTGCGCGCCGTCGCGGAACGCCATGTGCTCGTCGGCGACGTTCGGGGGCGCGGGCTCTTTCTGGGCGTGGAGCTCGTGCGGGACCGCGATGCGCGGACCCCTGCGCCCCGCCATGCGGCCTACGTCGTCGAGCGCATGCGAGAGCGTGGGGTGCTGCTGAGTACCGAGGGACCGTTTCACACCGTCATCAAGATGAAGCCGCCGCTCGTGTTCTCGGAGGACGATGCCGACACGGTGGTTCAGTCGCTTGCGGAGGTACTGTCCGAGCTCGATTGAGGTCCCGCGGATTGGGCCGAGCGAGTCAGGGCGAGGTGGCGTCCGGTCGGTGGAGAGTCGGGTCGGCGGCCGCCTCCAACGCGTTCAGTCGTGCGACCCGTTCGCGCGCGTCTCGGGAGGTTTCCGCGGCTTCCTCGATCGCATCACGACGCAAGTCGGGAACGTCTCGGGGGACGGGGTGCAGCTCCGTACTGTCGAATCCTGTGTCCGTCATAGCTGAGTCCCTCGTCGAGAGGACGCCAGGGTGGCTTGCACGATTCATTCCGGCGAGGGCTGCGACGTGATTGAACACCGCCCGCTCGAACATCGCTTTGTCGCCGAGTTCGCCTCAGGCGACGCGGAGTTGACATACGCGCTGCCGGTTCCCGGCGTGATCGATTTGCAGCACACGGCGGTGCCGGAGGGCGAGCGCGGGCATGGTGTCGCCGAGGCGTTGGCCCGGGCCGCCTTCGACTACGCACGGGCCCACAAGCTCCGCGTCATTCCGACGTGTCCATTTGTTCGCTCATGGCTCACGCGCCATCCCGAGGAACAGGATCTGATCGATAACTCGGTGCGCTGATCGGCGGATTGACCGACTTCGTCTCACGATTTGCGCGGCGCCAGCCACTGTTGCCGGGCGCAATCGAGGCCTAAGCGTCAGTCGGTCTCACAGAAATAGCGGTTTGTGCGGTCGATCACAGGTTGCCGCTCCCCTCAGTGTCACGCCTGGGCCGCTGGCTCCACAAGATGTGCGGCTTCGTGTCCGCAGCGTGATAGTTGCCGCCACGCCGCACCCTAGCTTGTCCCTCGCATCCAAAGATGCCAAGCGGCGCCCGTGCTTCCGACTCGGACCGCCGGCTCGGCCGAAAGCCAGGATCGACCCATGAACCGCACTATCCAGAATTCGCGACGTGGCGTCACGCTGATCGAGATGATGATCGTGGTCGTGCTATTGAGCCTCGTGTCGGCGTTGGCACTGCCGCGACTCAACTTCGCGCAATTCAAGAGCGACGACTCGGTTCGCGCCGTGCGGACGACCCTCCAGAACGCCGAGCGACTCGCGATCACGCGTCAGTACGACGTGATCGTGAGCTTCGATACGGTGAATCAGCAGCTGCGCATCGCTGAAGACCTGAACAACAACTATGTGATCGACTCGGGTGAGCGGGTGACCTATGTGCCGCTGGACCAGGGCGTGAAGTTCGCCAACCCCCCGCAGGGCGGCGTCGTGGGCCCCACGGGCGCGAGCGTGGTCGGCACCAACATCATGTCGATCGGCAGTATGCCGAGTGTCGTATTTCTACGCAGTGGATCGGCCAGCAGCTACGTCGAGGTCTACTTGACCGCGAACGGCAACAACGGTGAGACCGAGTGGCGGGGTGTGCAAGTTACCCAGTCGACCGGACGGACCGTCTGGTATAGATGGCTCACTACTCTCTGGAACAAGGCGTCGGTATGACAACGCGATCGCTGAAGCGGCGGACGTCGATGCGGCGGCTCGTGCCGCGGCGTTCGACGCGTGGAGGGATGACGCTGATCGAGGTGGTCATCTCCCTCACGATCATCACGAGTGCGCTCCTGGGCTTCGCAGCGTTCATCGCGCGCTTCATGCATATGACCTCGCAGGCCAACGCGGCGTCGGCGGCGATGGACCTCGCGGTCAGTCGGGTGGAGCTGATCAAGGCATACCCGACATACTCGGCCCTCGAGGCGACCTTCAACGGCACGCAATCGGGGTTCTCCAACTGTCCCGGGTGCGTCTTGACGACGCACATCACCAAGGACTCGACCGCCCTTCAGAACTACAAGACGGTGTCGGTCACTGTCACCGTCCCTGCTCTCTCGTCCTCGTATACCGCGGCGCCGGTGCTGGTGCCGTTCGAGAAGACCACCGTCATCGCCGCGTTCTGAGGACAACGACCATGCGCCAGCGACTTGCATCGATACGTGAAAGCGGAGGCAGCCCGCGCCCGCTGCGCCTGCACACCACGCCGCGCCGCGGCTTCACGCTCGCGGAAATGATGATCGCCGTGACGTTGATGCTCTTCATCTTCGCCATGGTTGTCCCGTTCCTGCAGACGCAGATGCACGAGCTCGGCCAGAATGCCGGGAACCTGGATGCCCTCCAGAACGCGCGCTTCTCGCAGAACGCGATCGACCGCGAATTGCGTGTCGCGGGGGCGGGGGTTGTGCCGCAGCAGAGCTTCATCGTGCAGGCCGCGCCCCTCGCCGTCACCTTCAACGCGGACCTCGTGACCGCGGATTCGACGGACCCGCTGGCGGTCTATTTCGACCCCAACGTCGACACGTCGACCACCCACGCACTCCCCGCGGCCCAGGCCATCACCCTTCCCAACTCCGCGAACACCTATCCGGGACAGGATTACGTCTCGGCACCGGGCGTGTTGAGCACGGCCGAGACGATCTCGTACTATCTGCTCCCCGATTCGTCGCAGCCGATCCCGAACATGTACGCACTGTACCGTCGCGTAAACGCGGCGGCGGCAACCATTGTCAGCACGGGTATCTACGTCGCTCCGGGCACGGCGTTCTTCCAGTACTACAAGATCGACGCGGTGACCGGCGGCCTCGACTCGATTCCCAACGCGAGTCTGCCGCTCTACCACGTCGCGGTCGTGCATTCGAGTCCAGCCGATACGGGGCAGAGTGCGCAAACCGACAGCATTCGCGCCGTGCAGATGAAAGTCACGGGCATGTACGACGATCCGACCAAAGGGCCGATCTATCGTACGGTCTCGACCATGACCAAGCTGCTCAACGCCGGCCTGCTCTACGCGTCCGAGTGCGGGCAGCCGCCGATCGCGGTCACGACGCCGGCCGCCACGTGGTACGGTAGCAGCACGACCGACTCGGTGACCGTCACCTGGACCGCGTCACCCGATCAGGACGGCGGCGAGAAGAATGTGATGTTCTACATGGTCTATCGCCGGCTGGTGGGCGGCAGCACCTGGGGGAACCCGGTTGTGTCCGTCACGGCGGGCTCACCCACGTACGAGTTCAATGACCCCTCGGCGCCCAATCTGCACGGCAACTACCAGTACGACGTGCTGGCGCAGAACTGCACGCCCTCGAACTCGGGCGACGCCATCAGCAACTCTGTCACGCTCCCGTAAGGACTCCCTATGCGACGACCCGTTCGACCTCAAGCACTCGTCGGCCGCCTGATGCCCGCGCTCCGCGCGCGGCGCGGCAGCGCGATCATTCTCGTCATGCTGACGACAGTCGCGCTGGCCGCGCTGGCCCTCTCGGCCATTTTCATGTCATCGAGCTCTGTGCTCATGACCAAGTACTACGACAAGGAGCGCGACTTCCGCTACGCCGCGGAGCAAGCGATCCAGCTCGGCATGAGCCAGATGCAGCAGGACACGGCGTTGCACCTGCCCGACAGCGGCTTCGTGACGCTCCTGTCGAACGCGCAGCTCATGGACGCGTACAACAACCCAATCCCAACGGTCCGCGTGAACCTCTACGCCGGCCAGAGTGGCACGAACACCGGGCAGTTCGGCGCTTTCGCTAGCCTCGTGGCGCAGGCGCAGGACTCATTGGGCAACACGCGCTACGTCCGGCGACTGGAGCTCATGGAGGACAACTTCGCCCGGTTTGCGATGTTCATCAACAATTTCCCAGGTGGCATCTGCTACGCAAACGGCGAGTTCATTAAAGGCGTCGCCATGAGCAACACGAGCTGGTACTCCTGCCAGTCGCCTGGGCCGACATACTACGACACCGTCTCTGCCCATGGAACGGTCAGCGGGACGGCTACGTACATGAAGGGGAGTAAGAACGGTGTGCCGATCATCCCGTTCCCGACGGTCGCGAGGCTGGCGGCGCTGCCGGGATACGCAGCCGCTGCGAACAACAGCTTCACATCGGTCACGCGGGGCACGCGCCTCGAGTTCGTCGCGGTCAACATGAATCCATCGGCCACGGACACGACCGAGGACGATCCGAATGAGGGCTTCTTCCGCGTCTTCAATGACACGGCGGGCAATACTTCGGGCGAGGGTGTGCAGGGCTCAGGGTTCGACCGCGCGTTCGGCTATTACTATGACTCGTCGACGGTCAATCATTGGGCCGTCTACAACGACCAGTGTGGTGACTGGCACACGGTTGGCGGACGCGTGGAATTCTTCCCCGTCGCGGTACACAACCAGGCGTGGTTCAAGGCGGGCGTGTCGGGCGGTTCTCCGACCATCACGCAGCCGTGGGCCATCGATTCGATTCACACCAACGCGACCGGCGCGAATCGGGCGACGATCATGGGCCACACCACACCACGACAGGCGCGTTGCTACCCTGCAGGCGATCCGCACCTGGTAGCTGTCGAGCGCAATACCGGGTCCGGATACCTGGCGACGGACACCGCGAAGGGCGGGGAAGACTCGACCTTCACGCCGGTCAGCCGAAGCGGCTATTGGTCGGTCTGGACAGGGGGCGTGCCAGCTGGGCTGGCACCCGCGACGACCTGCGGGCAGCAATCGATCGGGAATACGTCGCTCTGTCCGCCGGGCATCAACACGGTCGAGGAGACGTACCTTTTCCCCCTCTACCGCGCGTACAACCCGAACACCAAAGGCGTCATCTACTTCAATGGCAGCGTCGGGATGAGTGGTTACTTGCGGGGCAACGTGACCGTGTACGCGTCCGGTAACGTGTACTTCACCGACGATTTGTTCTACACGCAGGACCCGACCGTGAACGTCTGTGCGAATGAGCTCGGTATCATCGCCGGCGACACCCTCTACCTGGCAAACACGGCGATGAACCGGCCGCAGAACCCGACCACGCCCAGCAGCCCGACGGGGCCCGCGAACAGCGTGTTCATGAGCGACAACAAGAACTTCTATCTGGACGCAGTGACGCTGTCGCTGACGGCCGCGTTCGACGTGGAGAACTGGAACGGCGGCGCCTTGGGCATGGCGAACTGCGACGGGTTCAACGTCGGCGGTGGGTGCCTGGCGCAGACCGGCGGCGTGATCTCGCAAGGCATTGGCGTCACCTGGAACGGCTCAAACTCTGGGTTCCCGGAAAACCGCGCGGTTGACCCGTGCCTCTCGCAACAGTCGCCACCCTATTTCCCGGTGACGGGCAAATACACGGCTAATCGCTACTACGAGCTCGATCCGGCCCAGTTCAACGTCGACTCGCTGTACAAGGGCCTACAGACGCAATAATCCGCGCCGGAGCGACGCGGTCGGTTTCCGTCCCTTCGACACGGGCGTCCATGAAGCAATGGACGCCCGTGTTCGCGCTTCGCCCGGTCCGGAGTGGTCGTGGGCCTGATCGCCGCCCTCGTGCCGGCGCAGGCCTGTCGCACCCGACTGGAGGCCGCAGTTCATGGAGCGCATACGGTGCGTTTCTGCGACGACTGGGTCACGCTCACGCGGGCATGCGAGTCAGAACCGGTGCATCTCGCGGTGTTCGACCTCTACGCTGCGGGTCACACCAGCTTTGATCAGGTGCGGCTTCTGCATCTCCGTTTCCCCCGGGTCGCGCTGCTCGGGTACGTAGCACTCGAGGCGCGACACGCACGCGACATGTTCGATCTGGCTCGATGCGGAGTCGACGATCTCGTGGTCGCCGATGTCGATGATAATCCGACCTCCCTTCGGGCGCACGTCGACAAGGCCGAAGCGCGGAGCGCCGCAGCGGTCGTCCGTCCAGCCGTCGGCGGGTTGCCTACGCTCGTGCGGGATGCCGTCCTCGCGGCGGTCGCGAGAGCCCACGAGCGACTCACCGCCGAAACGCTCTCACGCCGCCTCACGACGACCCGGCGCGAGCTGACAGAGGCGCTCGCAGGCGCCGGCCTGCCCCCGCCCAATCAGCTGCTCACGTGGGGCCGCTTGATCGTGGCTGCCCACCTGCTGGAAGAGACCGAGCAGAGTGCCGAAGGCGTCGCCGGCATTCTGGACTTTGCTTCGCCGAACGCCTTTCGCAGTGCCTGTCGGCGCTACCTGGGTGCCACGCCGCACGAGGTCCGCGCGCGCGGCGGAGCGGCACACGTCGCCAGCCTGCTACTGGGGGCGGCGCCGCGCAGTTAGATCTCTGGACATGGATGGTGTGACCGCAGGAAACCCCAGCACCGTACGCATCCGGGATGCCGTCGCATCGGATGCGCACGCACTCTCGAGGTTCGCAGCCACGCTCTTTCGCGAGACCTATCGGCCGACCGCTACCGCTGTCGACCTCGAAGCGTATGTCGCCACGCACTTCCGGCCCGAGGTGCAGGCAATGGAGATAGCCGCTCCCGATGGACGCACGCTCATCGCCGAAGTCAATGGGGAGCTGAGTGGCTATGCACAGCTCCAGACCGGATCGCCTCCGCCAATCGTGCAGGAACCGGGTGGGGCGCCGGCGCTGGCCGTGGAGATTCGTCGATTCTACGTCGCCCCTCAATGGCAAGGGCGAGGCATCGCACAGCAGCTGATGGCCGCCTGTCTCGAGACACGCCAGGACGGTCGTCCTGTCTGGCTCGGCGTCTTCGCGCACAATACGCGGGCGATCGCGTTCTACTCCAAATGCGGGTTCCGTATCGTCGGCGACACCACGTTCTATATGGGAGCGACGCCGGAGCGGGACCATGTGATGGTAAGGGGCTAGCGTCAGCGTCCAGCGTCTACGGGAAAACCGTGACCGTCGCGGATCCCGTGACACCATCTGGCGTACGTGCCGTGATCTGTGTGCTGCCGCCGGTGGTCGTGACTGCAGTCACCAGTCCGTGCTTGTTCACAGTCGCGACGGTGGGATCAGCGCTCGACCACGAGAGAGTCCGCTGGCCAGTCACGTCGTTGCCAAAGGTGTCCGTGAGCGCAGCGCTGAACTGCATCTGCTGCGCCAGGAGAAACGAGCCGCTCGTGCTCAAATAGGTAAACTGGGGACTGACTGTTACGCCCGAGATGTGACCGATCACCTTGACCGTCGCGCTGCCCGAGGGGAATCCCGAGTCGGGACTGGTAGCGGTGATGGTCGCCGTCCCGGTGCCGCTGTTCGTTCCGATCACCAATCCACCAGTGACGGAGACCAGCGCGCTATTGGTCGACCAGAACAACGGGCTGCTGGCGATCACATGTCCCGCGGAATCGTAAGCGGTCGCCGCCAGGTGAGCGGTGTCACCAGGATGGCCCGCGTAGATGCTGTCGGCGGGTGGGGCGATCCTCACAGTCTTGATGATCGGTTGCACGACAATGACACGCGCAAAGCCGTTGAGCCCTTGCGCGCTGGCGCCGACCTGTGCCACACCCGGTTGATGTGCGGCCACGACCCCAGATTGGCTCACGGTGGCGACCAGGCTGTCGCTCGTCGACCAGTAGAACCTCTGGCGGGGCAGGGTGCTGCCCGAAACGCTGCGGGCGAGCGCCGAAAGGTCTTCCGAGTTGCCCGTAGCCAGGGAAACCGAATCCGGTGTCACCGAGATAGTGGCGATCGCGTCGGTGCTCGGAGCTACGGCGCCGGGTCCGCAGGCAGACAGTGCACCCGCCAAAGCTGTGGCAGCGACGGCAACACGACAGCCCGCCCGGAGAAGTTGCATACGTGCTCCGGGGTCTGGGGTGTTGTGCGAGCCTGTCTGCCCCGCAGCGAGCGCGGCCACGCGGCCCAGATCCGCAGAAGCTGTGCCGGTAACCGGCACAGCCATCAAACCCTTACATCGGCTGAAGTACTGCGGCGCGCGTGCTGCAGCACTCGAGAGACGGTCTACGGGCTATTGCCGTGTGGGAAAGACCCGGCCGGGGATTTCGCACTCGTCGGGCGGGACCGCACACCCGCGCTTGGCACGATCGGCGAAATGGACTGAGGTCCGGCGGGCCGCGCCATCCCCTCGTCGGCACCTCGATCGGCGCCGTCCGAGGCGGGAGTCGGTTCGGCCTGGGTCTGCCTCGAGGGGGCAGGTGCCTGGCTTGAATCCGCAGGCGAGTTGCTGGGATTAGGGGCCGCGCTCGACTGGGACTGAACCGTCGTGTCCGAGTCGGTGTTGCCAACGGAATCTGCGCCCGTGGATCCAGGCGCGGGTGCTGCGACCGAGGCCGTCGAATCCGTATCGTCAGGTTCGCCCTGCCCGGTACTCGGATGCGATCGATGGTGGGTGGCCGCAACGGCGATGAGCCCCACAACAACGACGGCAGCGATAGCAGCCGCAATGCGTCGCGCTCCTGGCCGGTGCCACCAGGGCAAGAATGAATCGGAGTCGAAGCCCCCGTCCAGCGCCGCGACGTCCGAGGTGAGCACGAGATCGGCTCGCGGGAACACCTTGGGCCGAGACCGAATGGGTCCGGTCAGTGCCGCGGCCTCGGGGAACTCTGACTCCCATGTCGGAACGCTGCTCGTAGCCTCGGGATTCTCTACGTTGCCCGTGGCCGTGGCCTCCGATGCGGTGGGACGTGTGACCTCGTCGGGGGCTGCGACCGGAACGGTGTCGATCGGTTCCGCCGGAGGCGTCTCGATGACCGAGTGGTCGTGCGGCTGCGTGTCGGGCTCCTCGTGCACGAGACCGAGCGTGATCGGAGCCGGACGATCGTCCGGCTCTGCCTCGACGTCGAGGAACGGCAGCATTGGCAGCACCGAGTCTTCGGTCTTTGCCGGCACCAGCGGGCTCGGGTCTTCAGTGGCGTAGAATCGCTCGGATGGTGCTGGCTCCCCCCGTAGGCGCGTGTCGATCGGCTCGCGTAGGTCAGCCGGCTCCGGCTCGTTGACTCGCCCAGGTATGGCGGCGGGCTGCGATCCATCGACCGGCTCCAAAGTGTCGGCCGCCTCGAGAGCGTCGGCCGGCTCGAGAGCGTCGGCCGGCTCGAGAGCGTCGGCCGGCTCGAGAGCGTCGGTCGCCTCGAGAGCGTCGGCAGCCACGAGAGCGTCGACCCGGTCTTCGGTCTCGACTGGGGCCACTGTGCCGAGCGCCTCCGGGTCGTCGGGGGCGAGGCCCTGCCTGATGGGCGGCGCCGGGTCCCGCGTTTCGGACCCACTCGTCCCACTCGGGGCGGGCAGATTGAGCTCGATATCGAGGCCAATGTCGATTGGGAGATATGACGGCGTGGCATTTGGCTCGAGGTCAGCGGGATCGAGGTCTGACCCTGTTTTTGGGCGCACCTCCACGGCCCCGTCTTCCCTGGTGTCTCCAGGCGCACCTTGCCCCGCTTGATCTGGCCTCGGCCAAGTGTCTGAGGTCAGCCACGAAGGCTTGGAGACGGCACTCTCCTTTTCGGCCCCGGTTGGGTCAGCGGTGGGAGCATCGCTTGGCGGATCTGCAGGTTGTCCGGCGAAGGGGCGCCGCGCGCGCTCCAGTTCCTCCCAGGTCGGATCGCGCCCGTACATATAGGCTTCGAGGACCGTCGGAAGCGAGATTCGCTCCCCGGATTCGTACAGCCGGACATGCCAGTCATCGCCGGGCGGGTCCTCGGTGACGTCCCGTGGAGACGCGTAGTAGTCGAGATAGTCTCCGCGCGCATCCTGGCCGAAGTTGAAGCGCACACTCCAGCCGGCGTGCTGGATCAGCCCCGCTCGGCGGGTTGCTGCCGCGTCGGCCGGAAGGTGGAGGTCCCACCGTGCAAAGTCGTTTTCAAAAGCCTCCACCGCTCGGTCCATGCACCCTCCGCCCTCGACGGGCCGCGGGCCCCGGCGGCCGCCCCCAGGGGCGGGATGCGGATGGGCCCGAATAGGGACGACCGACACATCGGACGCGGAACGAGGAGAACCGAACAGAAGCCGGCATTTTCGATGACTACATCTGTTCCGTTGCCGCGGCGAGGGCGACGAAGAACGCTTCCAATTCATCGTCGGTCGTGTAGAAGTGCGGCGACACTCGAATGCCGGCACCGGGCCGATAATCCACAACCACGTCTCGTCGGGCCAGCGTCTCGACAACCGCGTGCCCGTTCGGGACGTCGAGGGTGACGGTCCCGCCACGGACCGCGGGATCCCGCGGACATGCGACAGGTATGCCCGCCGCGTCGGCGAGCTCGATCAGACGTTGCGTCTGCCGAATGGATTTGGAGCGAATGGCCGGTACCCCAATTTCGCCCACGATCTCGTACCCCGACCGCGCCGCGTATAGGGCGGGCACGGCTGGTGTGCCGTTGAGAAAACGGTAGGCGTCATCGGCATACGCGATGGCCCCGTCCTCAAAGGCAAATGGCTGGCGATGGGCCATCCACCCCGTCAACCGCGGTTCGAGAGTCGGCCACAACTCCCGCCGCACGTACAGGTAACCAGCCCCCGGTCCCCCGCACAGCCATTTGACCGAGCCGCCCGTGGCGAAGTCCACCTGTAGCGCGCCAACGTCGACGGGAACGGTGCCCGCGGACTGGTACAGATCGACGAGCACGAGTGCTCCGACCTCATGCGCACGTCGGACAATGGCTGCCAGGTCCTGGACAAAGCCACTCCTGAACACGACGTGCGAGATCGAGACGAGCCGCGTGCGCTCGTCGATAGCCTCGAGCATCGGGCCCAGCGGAACCGTCATGCCGTCCTCGGACGCAACACCGGTGATGCACGCGCCCTCTCGCTCGAGCGCATGGAAGAGATAGAGGTTCGAGGGAAAATTGATCTCTTCGGTGACGAGACGATTACGGTCGGCCGGCCAGTCGAGCGCTGACAGCACCGTGGCTTGAGCGATCGACTGGTTCTGATGCATGACGACCTCGCCCGCCCCCGCGCCAATGATTCCGCCGATGAGATCTCCCACGGTTCGCGGCATTTCCCACCACCCTTCGCTCCAGGCCCGCACCCCGCGCGAGGCCCAGACGTCGGTGAACTCCGACAGGCGTTCGCGCGTGCGCCGCGGCATCGCGCCGAGTGAATGGCTTACGAGGTAGACCGTGCGGTCAACAATTGGAAACTCCTTCCGCCAATTCAACAGATCGTCAGTCATGTCTCGGTCCTTGATTCGTATCTCGATGCGACTGCGCGAGTTGGGATATCACCCGCTAGCCTCCTGGCCCTGCCATACTTATGTTACCTCCGTGTCGCAATAGGCTGGGCCCGTCGACTAAGGTGGTCACATAATGCAGGTGGGAAGGAACGCCCCATCCGGACTCCGGACGGAAGTGGATATCTTACGGGGCGTGCCCCCGATTCTTCTGGCGGCGCTCATGGTCGCGGCGTGCGCAAGCGTGGGCGCGGCGCAAATGCCGGCTCCTCAGGCGACGCTACGATATACGGTCGACTCCGTGCACCGGGAGATCGTTGTCGAGTTATCACCGCTCAACCTGCCGGCGCATGCATCCCACCACGACATCGCACAGTTGCCCCCACAGGCGCTGGTGATCCCGGTGACGGGTTGGTTCGAGGGGTACGCCGGCGAAGTCGTCGACTCCGCCGGACGTCCCATCCCGCAGACGGTGATACATCACCTCAATTTGATCGTGCCGCAACGTCGCGAGCTCTTCAGCACGATCATGCAGCGAATGGGAGCCGCTGGGGCAGAGACGGCTCCGGTCAACCTGCCAGCGGTGTTTGGCCACCCGGTGCTGGGCTATCCCGTTCATCAGGGGGATACCCTGCTCATCACGATCATGCTGAACAACCCGACCGCGGTGACATACCACGACGCGCGCCTCCGTGTGCGCCTGCCGTATGTCCCCCGCAGCGAGTGGCCGCGCCCGATTTCGATATTTCCCTTTTACGTCGACGTGACGCCGCCCGCGGGGCAACACGACTACGATCTGCCGCCGGGTCATTCAGAGAAGAGCTGGGAGGGCCGTCCAGCCGTGTCGGGCCGAATGCTGGCGGTCGGTGGCCACTTGCACCAGTACGGGGTTGGGCTTCGATTCGAGGACGTCACGACCGGTCGAGTGCTCTGGCAGACTGCGCCGATCACCGACGGAGCGGGACACGTGATCGGGTTCCCCACGAAGAAGTTCTGGTGGCGGTTCGGAGTGCCGCTATTCCCTGACCACACGTATCGCTTAACGGCGGTGTACGACAATCCGACGGGTCATACGATTCCTGACGGCGCGATGGGGACGCTGGGCGGAGTGTTTTTGCCACACGACATGGATCGATGGCCACCAGTCGATCGGACCACGGCGGAGTACCAGCGAGACGTAGTGGTGACGTACGACACCCGGATGGCAGACATGGATGACATGCATGGCATGGATCGATCGCCGAGGACGCAGCCCGCGGCACCGGGCGCGGCCGCGGAGACGCACGCGGGCATGCGCGAGGGCATGCTCAACCCCAGCATTCCCACTCGACGCCCAGCCCAGACCCCGTGAAATCCAGCGCCCAGCCCGCCGCTCCCGCTGCGGCTTTCCAGCGACCGCGATCGGCCGAGACCGCGGAGACGCCCCAGTCGATCGCGCACGCGGGCGACGTGTTCACGAAGGCCCAACAGTTCACTCGTCTGCGCGAAGTGCAGGCGATGGGGCTCTACCCGTATTTCGTGCCAGTGCACGCCTCGGGCTCGACCGAAGTCATCATCAACGGCAAGCGCGGCGTGATGGTCGGCTCGAACAACTACCTGGGCCTCAGTCACGACCCACGGGTGGTGGCGGCTGCCCAGGACGCGATCACCAAGTACGGGACCGCGTGTACCGGTAGCCGCTTCCTGAATGGCAACACGGAGTTGCACGAGACGATCGAGTTCCGCCTGGCGAAGTTGACCGGGAAAGAGGCGGCGCTCGTCTTCTCCACCGGCTTCCAGACCAACCTCGGCGTGATTTCGGCGCTCGTCGGTCGCGACGATGCGGTGTACATCGATAAGCTCGACCACGCGAGCGTCGTGGACGGGTGCCGTCTGGCGGCCGGCGACACTGTCCGCTTCCGGCACGGCGATCTCGACGAGCTCGAGACGAAGCTGCGCCATGCCCGTTCAGGCGGGAAGTTGATCGTCGTGGACGGCGTGTTCAGCATGGAAGGCGATATCGTCGATCTGCCGCGGGTGGTCGAGCTCAAAGAGCGCTACGGCGCCCGGCTGGCTGTCGACGATGCCCACGCGATCGGCGTGTTGGGAGCGACGGGTGCCGGCACGGCGGAGCATTTCGGCCTGACCGACCAGGTCGATCTGATTATCGGCACGTTCAGCAAGTCGTTCGCATCGATCGGCGGCTTTGTAGCGGGTGAACAGGTCGTGATCGACTACCTCAAGCATCACGCGCGTGCGTTGATCTTCAGTGCGTCGATGCCCCCGTCCGCCTGCGCCGCCGTTTTGGCGAGCATCGACATCCTCGAGCAGGAGCCCGAACGCCGGCTCGCGCTGTGGAAGAACGCGGCTCGCATGCAGGAAGGGCTGCAATCGCTCGGATTCGACACCTGCGGGAGCGAGACACCGATCGTGCCGGTAGTGATCGGCGATGATCTGCTGACGTTCGAGTTCTGGCGACAGCTGTACGACAACGGGGTGTTTGCCAACCCGGTGGTCGCGCCCGCCGTGCCGGCTCATGCCGCGCGGATTCGAACGTCCTACTCGGCGACGCATACGCCGGAGCAGCTCGACTTCGTGCTCGACGTCTTCGCGCGGGTCGGGAAGGGGCTGGGGGTCATCTGAGCGGTCGACGCGCCGGGCCTCTCCGTCGGAGGCTCCGCTGATCGACGTCGCCCCAGTCCGCTCCGGTGCAGAGCGGCGGGAGTTTATAGAGCTGCCATACCGGCTCTATCGCGATGATCCGCTCTGGGTGCCGCCGCTGCGGCGCGACGTGGCAGATCTATTGAACCCCCGCCATCCCTTTCATCAGCACGCGCAGGTCGAGCTATTCCTCGCGCGTGACGATCGGGGACGCATCGTCGGCCGGATTGCTGCTGCAAAGAACGACGCCCATCTGGCTCAGCATCACGACGGCGCGGGATTCTTCGGCTTCTTCGAGACGGAGCGAGATCCCGCCATCTCACCGACGATGTTCGACGCGGCCGCCACGTGGCTGCGTGAACGTGGCCTGACCGTCATGCGCGGACCCGCCAGCTTTTCGGTGAACGAGGAGTGTGGGCTGTTGGTCCGCGGGTTCGATACGCCTCCTGCCCTCATGATGCCTCACAATCCGCCGTGGTACGCGGACGTTATCGAGGGCTATGGCTTCGCCAAGGCGAAAGACCTGATTGCGTACTGGCTACCTGATGCGCAGGTGCCCGAGCGCGTGGAACGCGTGGCTGACGCGCTCGCGAAGCGGCATGAGATCGTGATTCGTCCGCTCAACATGAAGGATTTCGACGCCGAGGTTGCGCGCATCCGGTCACTGTACAACGAGGGGTGGCAGGCGAACTGGGGCAACGTCCCAATGACGGATGCCGAGTTCACGCACATGGCGAAGCAGTTCAAGCCTGTCGCGGTGCCTGGAATGGTGCTCTTCGCTTATGTCCGAGGCAAGCTCGCTGGGTTCGCCTTGGCCCTGCCTGACTTCAACGTCGCGTTGCGCCACATGAAGGGCCGCCTCCTCCCCTTCGGGTGGGCGCTCGCTCTGTGGTACCAGCGAAAGATTGACCGGGGCCGCGTACTGACCCTCGGCGTGTTGCCGCAGTTTCAACGGACCGGCGCTGCCGATCTCCTCTATCTCACGCTCATCAAGAACGCGAAGGCCAAAGGATTCGTCTGCGGCGAGGCGTCGTGGATTCTCGAGGACAACGCGCTCATGCGGGTGCCGATCGAACGGGTGGGCGGCGAGGCGTACAAGACGTACCGCTTGTACGACAAGGCGATCGGAGCTCCGGCATCGCGTTGATCACCCGCGCCCGTGAATGATGTGCAGCCAGTCGAGGCGGTCGTCACGGGCGCGACCGGGTTTGTCGGCAGCCATCTGGTCGAGGCGCTCCTCGCTCGCGGTGATCGAGTCCGATGCCTGACGCGCCCCACGAGCGACCGTCGTTGGCTCCCGCCGCAGGTCACGCAGATTCCCGGTAGCCTGGACGACGTCGACACACTCGCGAAGGCGGTCGCCGGCGTCGACGTGGTCTACCACTTGGCGGCCGTCACCTCGACCGCACACCCCGCGGACTACGACCACACGAACCGCGGCGGGGTCGTCCGCCTCCTCACAGCGCTCGCCGCGCGGGCGCCTGCCGCCCGGCTCGTGTTCTGCTCCAGTCTCGCCGCCGGAGGCCCAGCCCGCGCGGGACGTCCGCTAACGGAAACCGATCCACCGTCGCCCGTCGGTCCCTACGGCGTCTCGAAGGCTCGGGCTGAGCAGGAGATCGCAACGGCTCGCATCGACGCGGTGATCATCCGCCCTCCGGCCGTCTATGGTCCCCGTGACCGCGATGTGCTCGCGGCGTTTCGCCTGGCATCGCGTGGTCTTGCGGTGCGGACTGGCCCGCCCGCGCAGCAGCTCGCGCTGGTGCACGTGGCAGACCTGGTGCGCGCGCTCGTGAGCGCAGGCTACACACCTCGTGCGAACGGCCTCTATTACGTGAACGGCGGAAATCACAGCTGGGAGGACATCGTCTCCGCAATGGGCGATGCGGTCGGGCGGCGCCCTCGCGTCATCCCGGTGCCGGCGCCGTTCGTGCGCGGTGCCGGGCACGCCGCCCGGATCTGGGCGCGCATCACGGGCGCAAAACCGTTGCTGACCCCGGAACGCTCGTGGGATCTCGTCCAGCAATCCTGGACATGTGATGATGCCCGCGCGCGCGGCGACCTGCACTACCAACCACAGGTCGGACTCGCCGAGGGAATGCGCGTGACCGCTGCGTGGTATCGCGAGCAGGGCTGGCTCTAGGGCCGCGGTTGCTTCCTCACGATTCCGTCGGGCTACCGCGGGCTGGCTGCGGCTTGGTCGGTTGGCCGCGTTTGAGTACCAATGCCACGGTGAGACCGATCCCGATCCAGGCCAGCTCCCGGAGCCGCGTGATCACGCCGGTATAAACTCCCAGTGCTGGTGACAGCCCCAGCAACGAGTACGCGAAGGTGATGCCGCCTTCTCGAGATCCGAGCTCGAAGGGCACGAAGATGAACAGGATGATGGCCAGCTGCGAGATCGCACCGATGAGAAAGGCGGTGGCGTAGCTGATGCGAAGGCCTTCAGTGTGTGCGACGATGTAGAACTCGAGCATCGCGATACATCGCCCGAGGACCTCGAACAGCACCGCCACGATGAGGCGAGGTCGCTCGCCAACCGTCAGTTCCGCCATCTGCTCATCGATGTGCGCGAGCGTATGACGAAAGCGTTCGGCGCGCGGCGCCAGACGTCGGAGCAGTGGGAGGTGGTGGAGTGCGTCGAGCGCTCGCTCCACGAATCCATGGCGAAAGAGGAGGAGGAGGAAACAGCACACCCCGATGAGCACGAGCCCCGTCACGAGCAGCACCACCCGTACGGCCACCGTGTGCGGCAGCAGGATCCACCCGATGGGAAGTGCGAGGAGCCAGAAGATCATCTGTCCGAGGGTGTGCGTCACCCGGAAGCTGACAACCGAGGCTGCCGCGCGGTCGGGTCCAATCCAATCGGCGGCTTGCGCGAGCTTGAGCGGCTCGCCCCCGAGCGCCACAAAGGGCGTCGCGTAGTTGATCGCGAAGCTCGCGACGCTGATGGCGTACGCCTGAAGAAAGGGGATGCGATCGTGGGTTCCGCCGCGGCCTTGTCGGGCGGCCGTCGCACCGATGAGCGCGGACCACGCGATCGTATTGCTGACGTACACGACGGCCCAGACACCCACGATGGCCAAGAACGCCCATCGGGCATGCTGCAAGGTCGCGATGAGGCCACCGACACCGGCCTGTAGGACCAGGACGACGAAGAAGATGAGACCCGCGACGAGAATGAGCAGTCGCGCCGCGCGGCTCATCGGCGTGTGTTAGTCGAGGGTGACTCGGGTGCCGGTCGCGGCGGCGGTGTACGCGGCCTCGAGCACGCGCGCGACGCGGTCGATTTCATCGAGCGCTTCCGGGGCGCCGCCCCGGTCGAGGGCATCCGCGAAGGTTCCGAAGAGCGCGGCAAACCAACCGGCGTAGGATCGTTTGTCCAGCTGCGATGAGAAATCGAGTGGCTCGCCCGGGTGCCCGGCGCGTTCCAGGGTGAGGACCCCACCCTGCCAGTCGATGCTGCCCCGATCGCCGATGAATCGCACGCGATTCTCGCGGTGTGTGGCGGCCCACGTCAACATCATCGTCGCGATGCGGTCTGGAAACTCGATGATGAGCTCCGCCGTGTCCTCAACACTATACTCACGATGGCGCAACCGGCCGGTCCATGCACGAACAGCCGTGGGCATCGCACCGGCCGCGTCGAGCAGCGAATACAGCAGGTGTGTGCCGTGGTCGAGCAGGATCCCGCCGGCTCCCTCGGCCGCGACTGTGCGCCACGGGCGCGCCGCTTCGCTGCGCCCCGCATCCGCCGCAGGGCGATACACCGAGAGTTCGGCGAGGTGCCAGTGCCCAATCACACCGTCGCGCAGCCAGCGTTGCATCTGTTGCCAGGCTGGGTTGAAGCGGTGCTGATGACACGGTATCACGATGCGCTGTGCCCGACGGGCAGCCACCGCGATCGCACTTGCCTCGGCGCGTGTGGTCGCGACTGGCTTCTCGCACAACACGTGCAGCCCATTGTCCAGGGCCCATAACGTCGTGGCGAGATGGAGACCGGTCGGCGTGCATACGTCGACGAAATCGATCGGGGCAAACGCGTTCAGGCCTCCCCGATCCGGGATGACCGGGATATCCGCGTCGCCCTGCGCACCCGGGGCCGGGTCGACCGCGACCACGATCGCCAGCCGCTCTCGCAGGCGAGGATCCTGGCGCGCGCCCGGAAGGTGGGAGTTGCGCGCCACCCCTCCAAACCCGATGAGCGCCCCACGGTACACGTCGCGCGTTACCGCCGAACGGTGAACCGCCCCGCTGCGCGGCGCGGGCGCGGACGCGCCCGCGACGGCATCACTCACCGCCAATGGCGCGAGCGGGAGCCGCCGGGGAGGCGGACCGGGTGCGATCCAAGACACGCAGCGCGTTGTCCGCCCCGCGTTCCTGCGCGTGAATCAGCCAGAGCAAGATCGCGTTCATCGGTGCGATGGTCATCCACAGCAAGCCGGCCGGCCATCCGGCAACTGCAGTGACGCCCAGAATGATGAACCGGAAGTTCTGACCGAGCCACGCGCAGTGTCTGAGCAGCGGCGCGACCTCGGCCCGGTAGTAGCCGGCGGCCGGTCCCCGACCCTCTTGCCGCGTGGCGCGCAGCAGCGCGACGGTGCGGGGAAACATGCTCGCCTGTCGACGGTTGTACGTCTCGTATATCCGTACGCCGACGCGACGCAGCCACGATCCGTTGCCGAACTGCCTCGTCGCGCCTTCCATATCGAGCTCGCTGCCCCGTCCGACGGCCAACGCCAGGAAAGCGTGGCGGATGAAGTCGATCGCCGAGCTCTGAAAGGACTGGCTGACCGCTGCCGCAGTGACCAGTGCAGTCGCCCCGAGCCAGCTCCAGTGCTGCGCCAGGACGAGGCGAATGAGCAGGTGCACGGCTAGATTGATGAACCGCGCGGCGTCCGAGGTGCCATCCAGGATGCGACCGAGTGGCGTCGACGTCCCCCGGAGGCGTGCAAGCTGCCCATCAGCGCTGTCAAAGATGTCGGAGATGATGAAGAGCACGAACCCGGTCGCATTGAGCCAGGGACTCGCGTACACGAACAGATGGCCGGCGACGAGGCCAATGAGGAGACTCAGGAACGTGACCTGATCCGCCGTGACCCACGTCCGCGACAACCGGTGCGCGATGCGGGCACCGATGGGGCGGAAGAAGTGAAGATCGAGCCACTCCTCGACCTCGTCGCCCTTCGTCGCGAGGGGATTGGCGCCCGGACCGGGTAACCGCGGGTCTGGGCGGGTATGAAGCGCGGGGCGGCGGGACCGGCCCGACGCCGTCGAGCAATGCGTCATGCCCCGATCCGCTCCGCCGTTTCCTGCAGGACCTGCTTCATCGTTGCAAGCGCTTCCATCGCCTCAGCCTCGCGGATGACCAGCGGCGGATTGATCCGCACCTCTGGATTGTAGATCATCGCCAATACCCCGCGACTCAGCAGCGTGTCGAAGATCCACCGCGTCTGATCCTTGGGCAGTAGTCGGTCGGTCCCTGGAACGACCAGATCCATCCCGATCATGAGACCGCGCCCGCGCACGCCGTGCACGATGGGGATCGTCCGTTCCCACGATTTCATCTCGGCGAGCATTCGCGCACCGAGGGACCGACTGTGCTCGACCAGTCCTTCCTCGAGAATCGTCTCGATGGCCACGCGCGCAGCCGCGGCGGCGAGCGGGTTGCCGCCATAGCTCGACGAGCTCCCGCTCGGATTGGCCCACGGCTTCGCGTGGGCCACGGTCTCGCGGGCGATCAGTCCGGTCATCGGGAAGCCGCCGCCGAATCCCTTGCCGATCGTCATGATATCGGGCACGATCGCGTCATGCTCGACCGCGAACATGGTGCCGGTGCGACCGAATCCCGTGAGCATCTCGTCCGCGATGAGCACTGCACCGATCTTGTCCGCGAGTGCCCGGAGGACGCGCAGATAGCCGGGCGGTGGCACGATGTTCCCGGCGGTACCCTGAATCGGTTCGACGATGATCGCCGCGACGTCGTTCGTCGTCTCGAGCTCGATCTTGCGACGGAGAAACTCGACGCAGTGCCACTCGCACGACGGGAACGTCTTGTCGAAGGCACACCGAGCGCACGACGCGTACGGCGCGCTGTACTCTCCCGGCATGAGCGGCCCGAGCGCGTGCTTGAAGTTCGATCCGAGCAAAGGGAGCACGCCCGCCGTCTTGCCGTGAAACCCGCCCCAGAAGCCGATGACCTCGGTCTTCCCCGTATAGGACTTTGCCAGCCGCAACGCGGATTCGACCGCTTCCGCTCCGCTGCTGTACAACTGAGTGCGCGAGAGGTCGCCGGGCGTCACCTCGGCGATCAGCTTGACGAGCGCCGCGCGGTTCTCCGACGTGAAGCTGCCGACGTGGATCCGCGCCACCTGCCGCTGGACCGCGGCAACAAATTTGGGGTGGGCGTAACCCAGGCTCGCCACGCCGACGCCTGCGAGCAAGTCGATGTACCGCTTGCCGTCCACGTCAACCAGCACCGCCCCCTCGCCGTGGTCGATGCACAGCTTGCTGAAGAGCGCGACGCTCTGGGTGCCCGGCGCGAGGAACTCCGCCTCAGCATCAAACAGGGCTACGGACCGGGGACCGGCGGCACGCGGCGGTGTGGGCGGGGTCGTCGGGCGAAGTCGGGGCTCGGCGAGCGCCGTCGGTTGCTGCGTCACGTTGCGGATACTCAAGCGGGAGAGTGGGACAGATGGGACGCGGCGTAGGCCGCGATATGACGGGCGGCTTCCGCGCGGAAGGGCGCGAAACTCGGCCAGTCGTTGAGATCGATCAGCACCGGCTCATCACGTGCCGGCAAGGCGACATCGCCGCCAAAAACATCGAGTCTCAGCTCCTGCGCCGCCGCGAAAGCTAGCGCGCGCAAACGCTCCTCGTCGACGTCGGGACGTGGACCGCCGGGACCGGCGTCGGCGCCATAATACTGGAAGAACTGCCCGTCGGCGACTCCATAGAACTTGACAACGGGCCCCGGGACATGCTCCTGCAGCGCAACGCGCGCAATGCCGCGACCCCCGAATGCCGCGATGGCGTGGCGCAGGTCGTCGCGCGTCACCGCGACGACGTCCGCCGCGCATTCGGCGTGGACATCTCCGCGCTTCACCCAGACTGCCCGCCCGTCGGCTCCGAAGCCATCGAGCTCCGGATCGCCCGCCGTAGCGACGACCGCCGTGCGTGGAAAGGCGACCCGTCGGTGGGCGAGGATATTCACCAGGCGGTGGCGATGGCACCCGAGCACGCTCGACGGGCGATTGATGAGGCGCACCCCCGACGCTTCGGCCTCGAGGAGGCGCTCGGAGGCATCCGGACCCTGGCACATGTTGAGCACGACGTCCGCACCGCGAAGCACATCCGCGGACAGAGTCCCTCGGACGACGTCGGACTCGGATGCGCGGGTGGTGAGCCAACCCAGTTCCTCGAGGCACGCGACCGTGGCGTCCAGAATCGCCTCATCGTTCGCGCGGTGTTGATTGGGCGAATATGACGGCTGACGGTACAGCGCGACCGCTCGCTGGCCCGTGGCCATCACGGGCTTCGACCCGGGCGAGCCGTCCAAATTGCGCTCACTCATCCTCTGCCCCGAGCCATGCGTTTGCGAGCTCCAAGTCCTGTCGGCGGTCGACGTCGACGATGCGTGTCACCTCGACCGTCGCGACGCGTGCGCCTTCGTCGACGAGCCGGCTGAGGAAGCCGCGCATTCGGCTGATGCCTTCACGCCGCGCACGAGCTGCCTCTGCGCGCGCAGCGACGCCGAAGGCGTAGACGCCGCCCGTCACGCACGGCGGTGACGCGGGCGCGTCGCCGAGGCGTCGCACGATACCTGCCGGGTCGCGCTCGACCCACAACGGTCGTTCGTCGTCGACGAAGGGGGTGACGGCAAGGACGGCGTCCGCACCGGCGGCGAGCAAGTCGGTCGCCGCCGTGTACACGACATGCCAATCCCGGTTTCGCATCACGGTGTCCACCATCGTGCAGAACACGTCCCCTGGGGGCACGGTCGCCAACCCGTCGACGAGCGTATGCAGCGAGGATGGCGTGCGGCATAGCACCACACGCACCGCGGTCGACCCGAGCTCCGCCACCCCATCGAGCAGGGCCCGCATGCCATGCGCCGCGCTCGCGCTGGCGTCCCCGGCGCTGTCGCGCAGCATGCAGGTGATCGTCGGGCAGCCCAGGTCGTGCAGCGTCCCAACGAGACGTACCAGCTGCGGCCGACCAGCGATCGCGACCGCGGCTTTGGGTCCATCGACGCCGTCGGCGGCAAGGCGCGACCCCGTGCCCCCGGCCAGAATCAAGCCATGCATCGCTGTCGTCCCGCGTGGGTCGACGCGCCAGCCGTCTCGAGGACGGCCGTGAGCTGCGCTAAGGATTCGAGTCGGACTGTCGGGGGGACACCCGGCGGCACCGCGCGATCAGCCGGTGTCAGCCACGCGGTGCGCATGCCCAACTGCTGCGCCGGTCGAATGTCGGCCTGGAAATTGTCGCCGACCATCCAGGCTCGGTCAGGCGGTACGCCCAACGCCTCCAACGTGGTCGTGAACGGGAGCAGGTCGGGCTTCGCGGTCCCGAGGACCCCCGAGTCCGTGACGACGTCGAACAAATCGGCGATCGCCACCTCTTCGAGGCATGGGCGCAGATTTCCAGTGAAGTTCGACACCACGCCGAGGCGATAGCGCGTGCGCAACGCGGCCAGGATGGGTCGGTTGCGCGCGATCACCGCTACCGCGTCGCCGTGAACTCGATCAGCTATATCATGCACATCCATCGCGGATCCGTCGGGAAGCAAGGTACAGAGAATCGCGGCCTGAGCGTCGATCATGCCGCGCAGGCCGAGGGCACGAATGCCCGTGTGCGTCTCGAGACGGCGGTCCGACAGGCTGAACAACGGATCAAATGCCTCAAAACTGAGGCGACCGCCGCCGCGCGCGTATGCCGCGTGGAATCGGACACTCCAGCGCACGCCATCGGCGTCCAGCGTACCGCCAAAATCGAATAACACCGCACCGCGAGAGTCCCTCGCGCGCTCATCACCAGCATCGACCAGGACCACTCCGGGCGAACACCACAATACTGTATCGTAACCGTAACATCCGGGCAAGCGCTTCCGGCGTCGAACTATACACGTGAGTAGGGACGATCGGCCGGCCACCCAGCGCACGTCGCCGTTACGGAAGCCGGTTTCGTCGTTACACGGCGCCGCGGGATCGTGCACGATCGACCGGCGCCGACGGCGAGCGCGATCTCGGCGTGCCGGCGCCTGATTCGGGATCACGCCGAGCTGCGGCGCAACCCACGGCGTGCCTGCGTCGGCGGCATGCCACCACGCAAGCTCGCCGCTGTTTCACCACGCGCGCCCGATCGCACGTCGTAACACGTGTCGTCCGGGGGGGTGATACGGATTGCGGCGTCCGTGCCACAACGGGCGTCAGTAGCTCTCGCAATCCGCGTGAGCCTGGGCAGCCTGCAATGTATGAATTGGCGACAGCGTCGGGGACCCCGGCCCGTAGACCCGCGGAATGGGCCTTCGCTCAAAAAGCGCTTTCGGCGGCTCGCGTTTCCTCGGGTCAACTCGCCGCCCTCCCGGACGGCCCCGTTGCTGCAAAAGGGAGGGCAAAACCGGCGCGAGCCGGGTGTGGCACAGGAGGGCTGGCGTGGACGGCTGGCTGTCCGTGCTGGCAATCCCGCTGTCCCTCGAGACCGCGAGCGATATGGCTCGCGTTGTTGTCGGAACCCTCACACCGCGAGCGTTGGCATGACACGGTGCACAACGATGGCACGTCGGGCTGCGGTGACGCTGGTTGAGGTCATGATCGTGCTCACGATCATTGGGATCGGCTCCGCCGTCGCGCTATGGAAACTCGACATCGCGTCATACCAAACCATGGGTGACATGCAGGCTATTGGGTCGGCGTTGATCGCGGCCCAGCGGCAAGCCATCGCGCATCAATGCAACGTGATCGTCACGTTCGATACGACCGCGCGGGTAGTCCACTTGATCGTGGACGCGAATAACAACGGGTTGCAGGACCCGGGCGAGCACGAGACGGCGTATGCGCTCGGCGATCGCGTGCGATTCAGCATGGGGGCGACGCCAGTCGGTGACGTCGGCGCCGGGCCGATCACCTTCAGCAACACGACGAACGGTCTGCCCTCGGTGACGTTCTTCCGCAACGGGGCCGCGAGCCAGGCTGGCGGCGTCTACATCACGTCAATGCGTGAGGCGATCACCAACGATCCGCAGTATGCTGGCCAGACACACATGGTCGAGGTCGCGCGCGCCACCGGCCGCGCCGACTGGTGGCACTACGACCCCGGCACCGCCGTCTGGGTGAGGGGGTTCTGATGACGACGACACAGAATCGCTCCGGCTTCTCGCTGGTCGAGGTGATGGTGGCGCTGGTCATTCTCACCATCGTCGTCGCCGGACTCGCGGGCACGACGGTCACCTTCCAGCACCAGATGTCGCTCGGTCAGATCGAAGCGCGGGCCCAGGCCGTTGCCAACTCGCAGCTCGCGCAGATTCGCGCGTATCCGGACTACACCCAGCTGGCGACGTTCGCGGGCACGCAGACCAACTACCCGACGACCGGGTGGTCACTGCAGACGCAGGTGATTCGTGACACGTCTGCAGTCACCGACTGTGTCACCCCGCCATGCGCCAACAACAATGTCACCCGCATCATGGTGAGTGTGACGGCGCCTGGGCTGTCGTTGCCCGTCGCGCTGTCGTACTCCATCGCGCCGTAGTGGCTCGAGCCGTGAGCATCCTGGAGGCCGTGATGTCGGACCACCCACTCGATCCGCAGGGTCGCTCGGTACCTTCCGTGCGTCGTCGCGGTATGACCCTGATGGAAGTCATGATCGCCATGGTCATGATGGGGCTCGTGCTTGGCGCGGCCATGAGCTTCTTCGTGAGTCAGTCGCGATCCTACAGCGCGGCAGCCAAGGCGTTCAACCAGGTGCAGAACGTGCGCTTCGGTGCTGATCTCCTCGACCAGCACCTCCGCGCGGCCGGGGCGAACACGACGCCGGGCCAGCCTCCATTGGTGTATCTGGGCCCGAGCGCATTCGCATTCAACGCCGACTACTCCTCCAACATCTCTGGGACGACGGCGATCTTTTACAACCCCGGCGCGCCTTCGCTCGAGACGGAAGGCGTGCTCTCGGCCAACCAGTTCAACCTGCCGGGTGTGGCACCCGCGTACGCCTATCCGACGGTGGACTACGCGATCGCGCCCGGCGTGCCTAGCCCGGCCGAGCTCATCACCTTCTGGTTCCAAATCGACAGCACCTCGCCGGTGCCGGGGACGTACGCGCTGTATCGTGAGGTGAACAACGGCACGGTAGAGGCGGTGGTTCGAAACATCCTGCCCGACAGTGTCCCGTTCTTCCAGTACTACAAGCTTGTGACCAATGCCGTCACCGGCTTGCAGTCGCTGGCACTCGTGACGCCGGCCGAGCTCCCGGCTGCGTACACGACCACGCTCATGATCGACAGCATCCGCGCCGTCCAGGTGACATATCGCGTGTCCAACGGCGACACGGGCTCCGCTCAGCGGATTCAGTCGTTCAGTCTCACGTCTGCGCTTCCGAATCTCGCGAACCCCGCGCTGGCCACATGCGGTGACGCACCGCAACCGGTGCCCTCAGTCACCGCGGTGGCGTCGGGGATTCCTCACACTGACAGTGTGACCGTGTCCTGGCAGCCCAGCCCCGACGAGTGGAGCGGTGAGCGCGACATCATGCGCTACATCGTCTGGCGTCGGTTGGCGACCGACTCGACGTGGAACAACCCTTTCACGTCCGTACCGAACGGACTGACGTCGTACACGTTCGTCGACCTGACCGCTCCGGATAGTGTCGGCGTCGAGTATGCCGTCTCAGCGCAGGACTGTACGCCGTCGTTCTCCAGCCCAGTCAGTAGCAGCATGGTGACGCCGCCGTGACCGGCGTCGCTCGTCGTGTTTTCTCGAACCGGGATCTCGCCATGATCCGACCCACATCACCGTTCCCGCGCGACAAGCGCGGCGCGACGCTCGTCGCGGTGCTCCTCATTGCGCTGGTGGTCGCCGCGATTGTGGTCCTGGCGGCAGCTACCACGGCCAACGCGGGGCTGATCGCGAAGAACAGCGCTCGCTCGGGCGTCCTCTATGACGCCGCGGAGTCCGGCGTCGCGGAAGCGCAGAACTGGATCAACACGCACCCGAACCAGCAACCGTTCCGGTCGGCGGATAGCGGCGAGATCGCGCTCGAGAACAACGTGCAGGTGAACGACGCCCTCGGGAACCCAATCGCGGGGATGTACCGCACGACCTGGATCGGGAAGGGCGGAAGCCGCACGGGCGAGTTCGGCATCTTCGGCGCCATCATCAGTCAAGTCACCGATGCGGTCGGGAACACGGTCGTTCACCGTGCGGCGATCTATCAAGACACTTTCGCCAAGTACGCCTACTTCTCAAACAGTGAAGGCGGCATCTACTTCGGCGGTGGCGACCAGATCTTCGGGCCGGCGCACTCCAATGACTTCATTCGCATCGCGCCGTCAGGCGTGGAATTCCACAGCCAGCTGACGACCTCGCAGACGATCACTACAGGTCTGGCCTATGGCATTTTTGACCAAGGCTACCAGCAGCACGTGCCGGTGATCCACCTCCCGAGCGTGTCGTCTCTCACGTCGCTCAAGGGTTTGTCTGACGTCGGCAACGTCACGGTGCTCGGGAGTGGCACCGTCGGCAATGGGTACCAGGCCACCACCCGCATCGAGTTCGTCTCGCTCGATCTGAACAATGACGGGGATTCGACCGACCCTGATGAAGGATTCATGCGCGTCTTCCAGAGCACGGACCCGCGGTATGTCGTCGCCGGCACCTTCGGATCGAACGACTATGGCGACGTCATGAATCCCGGCAACACGAATTGCGGTTCGTACTACGCGGGGGACTCGTCCTTCAAGCTCGTGAGCACGCTCGTGGCCAACGGGGTGACGGGTGCGCAACTGGAAGACAGCCTGGGCAACGGGCGCGGGCAGTGCTATCTCGGTGGCGACGAGCACCTCAACAGCCCCATACACGTAGGCCCCACGTTCCAGGCGACTGGCTGGCCGGGCGGCGGTCAGTGGCTACCAAATCCAATGGCGTACGATCCACGCCTCGGACAAGCTGGCGCCAAACGACAGGATTCGCTCTACCTCTGGCCGATCACTCACGCCGAGAATCTCAATTTCAAGGGCGTTGTCTTCGTCGACGGCAAGGTGGCCGTCAGCGGGAAGTTGCGCGGCCGACTGACGCTCGCGTCGCCGTACAACATCATTTTCGTCGGCAATACGAAGCTGCAAACCGACCCCGCAGTCGGCACGTGCCCGGACTACCTCGGTGCGTTTGCCGCTGACGACGTCGTCGTGGCGGACAACATGTTGCTATCGCCTCAGGCGGCATCCTCGACGCCAGGCGACTCGGTCTGGCGGTTCCAGCCCCCCGCGCCGACGCAGTCGACCTATTTGCAGGTCTCGCTGCTCGCGTTGAACAAGTTCCAGGTCCAGAACTACACGGGCGGTGTGATCGGCGCTCTGCCCTGTCAGACCGTGCCCGCTGGACGTGGTTGTCTGTATCTCACCGGCGGGATCATTCAAGGCACCCGCGGCGCTGTCGGGACCATGTGGCCAGGCGGCGACAGCGGGATGACCGGCTACATCAAGCGATATCAGTACAACATGTGCGGGCTGACGCTGCCGCCGCCGTATTTCCCGACAACGGGTCGCTTCTCGGAGGACCGATCGTTCGAGATGGACCCCGTCAACTTCAACGAGCACGCGTGGTTCGTGATCCCGTCGTTGGCCGCGCAGGATTCGTTGTTGATGCTGCCCGTGCCGCCCCCGCCCCCGCCGCCGGTGACGCCGCCGACGAGTCCTCCGCCCCCGGTGACGCCGCCCCCGGTGACGCCCCCGGTGACGCCGCCGCCGCCCCCGCCACCGGTGACGCCGCCGCCGCCGCCGCCCCCACCGGTGACGCCGCCTACGGGACCGCCGACGACGCCTCCGCCGCCGCCGCCCCCGCCCCCGCCGCCGCCGCCACCGCCGCCGCCGGCACCGCCGCCACCGCCACCGCCGCCGGTGACGCCGCCGCCGCCGCCGCCGCCCCCGGCGCCCCCGCCGGTGCCGATCGTAGACTAGGCCGAGGGGGAGTAGCAGGGCAGGACCTGAAGACGAAGGGCCTGTGGCAGAACACCGCCACAGGCCCTTCTCCTGTGAGGACCTAACGGCAGGAGGATCGGCGGGTAGGGGTCCGGGCGGACGTGCACCAACCAACGCTGACCGCACGGAACCGGTTGATCGGCGGGTAGGGGCGACGCATGCGTCGCCCGCCGTCGGTGGCGTTGCCACGATACCGACGGTTGCATTGGGCGCGGCCGCGCCAACGTTGCGTCGCCCCTACCCGCCGGGTTGCCCGTGTTGTGGTTGTTCCCTCACCCCTGACCCCTGACCCCTGCTGTTTTCGCCCCCTACAGCGAAAACGGCAGCTCGACCCTCTCGCCGCCACTGCGACGGCCGGGACGCTTTAGCCAGTGCCACTGGCGGGCGGCATGATCGACGGCCGCGGCACGCGCGGCGTCGGCCTGGGGGTCCAACGTGCTTGATTCACAATAGCGGCACACATCCCTGGGAGCGGCGAATTCCTCGACGCTCGTGGCGAGTTGGGCCACGCCGTCAGCCGTGTGCGTCTCGATGCGCTCGAAGACCACGTAGTCGCCGCTCTCGGAGAACATGATCTCGACTTCGACCGCCCGAGACCCTTGACCTCGCTCATCGACCGATTCGGCTCGGCTCGAGCCGATCGTCCACCCCATGAACGACAGCGCTGGCCCACTGTCGCTCAGCAGGACCAAGTGTGACGGGCCGCCGAACAGCCGATCCGCTCTCACGAGGGGATCGGCGTCGGCCGCAACGGCAGCAGCCTGCCGCGCTGACGGCGCGGCCGGCGACCCTGGCTTGGATTGCGCGAGCTTCAGAGAGCGCATAGGGGCGACGCGGAGACCGGAAGACTCGGGCGGGCCGCCAGGCTCACGAAGTGTGAGAAAAGGACCTCGCCGTGCATCGGTCACAATGGCAAACGACGGGCCGCTGCCGAGTCTGCTGTCCTCGGTGTGCTCGTTTTGCTAAGTCGCAGCGGGATTTAGAGTTATAATGGTCGAGCCAGCGCGATTTTCCAGGACCGCGCGGGCGTGTGGCGACGCAACGCCGCATTGTGAGAAAAGTCTCGCCAATCGCCGACCGACCCCGGGGTCGCCAAGCTTGCCTGGCAGAAACGAGACGGCGGCGCTAGACCAACCGCTCCCGGCGGCGTCTTCTCTCTACGTTGTGCTGTCCTACTTACCAGCGCCCGCGGGCGCCCGGGGGTCCACTGTGAACCAAACGTGGCACACGATTCTGCAGGACATGCTGGTGCCTGGCGTGCCGCTTCTCGAAAAAGTGCTCCGGACCTTGGCGGTGTACGCCTTCCTGTTGGTTGGTCTCCGGCTCGCCGGCAAACGGGAACTTGGCCAGCTCAATCCGTTCGACCTCGTCGTGTTGCTGGTCCTCTCGAACACGGTGCAGAACGCGATCATCGGCAACGACAACTCGCTGGTCGGGGGATTGCTTGGCGCAGCCATTCTCCTGGTCGTCAACTACGGCGTGGTCAAGTTTCTCTACGGCCACCCGGCGCTCGACCGACTGATGGAGGGCAATCCCAATGTCCTCGTGCAGGATGGCCGGATCAATCGGCATCGGTTGGAACGCGGAGATGATTACCCAGGCGCAGCTCGAATCGGCGGCGCGGCGACAAGGCATCGAGCATTTGCACGACGTGAAGGTCTGTCGACTCGAGACCGGGGGCGCGCTGACGTTCGTCGCGCGCGAGCAGACCATCGACGACCACCGGCACCGAGCGATCCTCGATCGACTCGCCGCGATCGAGACACGCCTCGGCGTGGCGTCCCCAGGCGCTCAATCGACCGACGGCGCGCGGTAGACGACACTGCGGCCACGGACGGTCGCGACTCCATCGTCATCGTGCCACTATGGCTTCCTGGGAACCTCCGGGAGGGCGACGCGTGCGTCGCCCCTACTAGTCCCCCGACGGTTGCTCCCCGGGCACTAGCTCCGCGACGACGGCGCTATCGAGTGGACCCAACCGGCGCAGCGTTGGCCAGCGCCACGCAACGGCCGCCACCACCAGCAGCGTGCCAATTGCTCCCGACACGACCGACGCCACCGGGCCGAACGCGCCGGCAACTGCTCCCGACTCGAAACCACCGAGCTGATTCGATGTACCGATGAACAGATTGGCAATGGCGCCGACTCGGCCACGCATCTCGTCCGGCGTCAGGAGCGGTACCAGCGTGGCACGGACCACGACGCTCACCATGTCGAAGGCGCCCAGCGCCATCAGCATGGCGAGCGACAGCGGGAACGATCGTGAAAGGCCGAAGACGAGGGTTGCGACGCCGAACCCTGCCACCGCCCAGAGCACCGTTCGACCCGCCCGCTGCATGGGCGGCCGCGACGCCAGCAAGGCCGCCATGATGACCGCGCCCAGCGAGTCGGCTGCGTTGAGCCAGCCGAGGCCAGTCGGTCCTACACCGAGGATGTCTTTGGCGTAGATCGGTAGCAGCGTCGTTGCGCCGCCCAGTAGGACGGCGAACAGATCGAGGGTGATCGTGGCGAGAATCATTGGCGTGTTCGCCACGAACCGCACGCCAGCGGCGAGCGCCTTGAGCGTCAACTCCGAGTGCAAGCGCGCGACCGGCCGGGGTCGAATGGCCGCCGCGAGAAACAAAAAGACGGCTGATCCCGCCGCTGCGCAGCCGTATACCACCACTGCTCCACCGAGAGCAGCGATCATTGCCCCGCCGATAGCCGGGCCGACGACGGCGGCCAGCTGCCACCCGCCGCTGTTCCACGTGATCGCGTTCGCGAGGATGTCGGCTGGCACGAGCGATGGGAGCAGCGCATTCCGAGCGGGAGCCTGAAAGGCGCGCGCGATGCCGTTCACGAGGATGCAGCTGTACAAGGCGATGATCGGCGCGTGCCACCACGACACGAGCGCGAGACCGAGTGAGCTGGCGATATATGTCGCTTGGGCGGCCATGAGCACGTGCCGGCGATCGCGCGTGTCGACGACGTGGCCAGCGGGCAGCGCGAGCGCGACGAGGGGCACGACGCCGACGAGCCCGAGCATCCCGAGGGCGTAGGCCGAGTGAGTCCGCTCGTAGAGCTCCCACCCGATCGCTGTGGTCTGCATCTGCAGACCGACCGTCGAGACGACGTTCCCGACGAGCAGTAATCGGTAGTCGCGCCACCGCAGGGCGGCTGACGGTACATGCACCCGGGCAATCTAGCCGGTACCTTGGACGCTGGACGCTGGACGCTGGACGTTGGACGTTAGACGTGAGACGTGATGACAGACATTCTGTGGGAATTGCCCGCCGCCGCGAAAAGACGAACCCGGATGGCGCTGTTTCTCGAGGAGGTGCGTCGCACCGACGCCCCGGAGCTGCCCGCGGCCGACGCCCCAGAGGCCTTCGCCGCACTGCACCATTGGTCCGTCGCCCACATCGATCGCTTCTGGCCGCAGGTGTGGCGCGCGTGCGAAATCATCTCCGGGGGGACGCTCGACGATCTCGCGTCGAACGTCGGTGTCGGTCTCGATCGCATGGGGCCGGCCAATGCGACTCGCGGTCCGCGATTTTTCCCTACGGCATCGCTCAACTACGCCGAGAACCTGCTGCGTCACGACGATGAGACGCCAGCCATCATCGCATGGAACGAGATCGGGCCGCAGCAGCGACTCTCGCATGCAGAGCTCCGCGTGCGTGTGGCCGCCTGCGCGGCTGGGTTGCGTGCCATGGGCATCGGTGTGGGCGATCGCGTCGTGGGGTACCTGCCCAACATCCCTGAGACGGTCATTGCGATGCTCGCCACCGCCGCCATCGGCGCCGTCTGGTCGAGCTGCTCTCCGGATTTCGGGCCGGCTGCGGTCATCGATCGCTTCGGGCAGATTGGGCCCAAGGTCCTGTTCACGGCTGATGGCTACCGATATGGGGGAAAGCGAATCGACCTTCGTGCGCGCATCTCGGCGCTTACCGGCGCGCTGCCCAGCGTGATGCGCGTCGTCGTCGTGCCATATCTCGACCCCAGTCCCGATATCGCCGCGATCGAGAGGAGCAGTCTCTGGCCGGAGTTTCTGGCGGCAGCCGACGCCAGGCTCGCGTTCGCGCGCGGCCCCTTCGACCGGCCGGCGGCCATCCTCTACTCGTCGGGGACTACCGGATTGCCGAAGTGCATCGTGCACGGCGGCGGGGGCATGCTGCTCCAGCTGATGAAGGAGCACGTGCTGCATGTCGACATTCAGTGGCACGATCGTGTGTTCTACGCAACGACCTGCGGCTGGATGATGTGGAACTGGCTGGTGACCGTGCTGGCGACCGGTGCGGCCATCGTCCTCTACGACGGCGCGCCGCTCCCGGCTATGCGACCCGCCGTGTTGTGGGATCTCGCGGCCGCTGAGGGCATCACCGTATTCGGCACAAGCGCGAAGTATCTCGCGCTGGCTGAGAAACTCGGGCTCAGCCCTGCTCGGACCCATGACCTCAACGGCCTGCGCGCCATCCTGTCGACGGGCAGTCCGCTGGCACCGCAGTCCTTCGACTATGTGTATCGCCACATCGCCGCCGGTGTTCAGCTGGCGAGCATCAGCGGTGGCACGGACATCGTGTCGTGTTTCGTACTTGGCAACCCGCTCTCACCCGTGCGGCGGGGCGAGATTCAGGGACGCGGGCTTGGTATGGCTGTCCAGGTGTTCGATGCGGCGGGTCGCCCGCTCGTCGACGAGTCCGGGGAGCTGGTCTGCACCCGCCCATTTCCCAGTATGCCCGTGTCGTTCTGGAATGATCCAGACGGATCCAAGTACCGTGCGGCGTACTTCGATCGATACCCGGGCGCGTGGTGTCAGGGAGACTGGGCGCGACTTACGCCCACCGGGGCGGTGGTGATCTACGGGAGAAGCGACACGACGCTCAACCCGGGTGGCGTGCGGATCGGGACGGCCGAGATTTACCGCCAGGTCGAGCATCTTCCCGAGATCGTCGAGAGCGTCGTCGTCGCACATGAGGTGGCGCCCGCCCCTGAGCGAGCGCAGGATGCGATCGGCGTGGATGCGGAAGTCGTGCTCTTCGTCCGGCTGGCGGAGGGCCGAACCCTGGACGACGCTCTCGCCGCCCGCATCAGAGACGTCATCAGGGTCAACACCAGCCCACACCACGTCCCTCGTCGCATCCGACAGGTCCAGGACATTCCGCGGACCATCAGCGGAAAGATTGCCGAACTCGCAGTGCGAGACGCACTGCATGGGCGGCCAGTCAAGAATACCGATGCGCTCGCCAACCCGTCATCGCTCGAGGAGTATCGAGCCCTAGCGGGCAGGCTAGATTGGTAGACAGGAACGCTCAGATCGGGGGACGAATGGCCACGCAGACTGCTCCAGTCGCTCGCGAAGCGACCGACACGTTTCCAATCAACGGCACGGACTACGTAGAGTTCTACGTAGGCAATGCCAAGCAAGCCAGTGTGTACTACCGCACGGCGTTCGGCTTCCGCCTCGTGGCCTACCGCGGCCCCGAAACGGGTGTCCGAGACCGGGCGAGCTACATCATGGAGCAGGACAAGGTCCGCCTTGTCCTGACGACCCCGCTGCGGCCGACCGGTACGGTCGCTGCGCACATCGCCAAGCATGGCGACGGCGTGCGGGACATCGCGCTGTGGGTTGACGATGCGCGCCGGGCCTTCGAGTTGGCCGTCGAGCGAGGGGCGACCGCGGTGCAAGAGCCGACCGTGCTCCGCGATGACGACGGGGAAGTGGTGACCGCCGCGATTCAGACGTACGGCGACACGATCCACTCGCTTGTCGAGCGACGGAACTATCGGGGCGCCTTCATGCCGGGGTGTCAACGGGTGGAGTCGCGATACAATCCGCCCTCGGTCGGTCTCAAGTACGTCGACCATTGCGTTGGCAACGTCGAGTTGGGCGCGATGAATCGATGGGTCGAGTTCTACGAGCGAGTGCTGGGGTTCTACAACCTGATCTCGTTCGACGACAAGGCCATCTCCACCGAGTATTCGGCGCTGATGTCCAAAGTGGTCGCCAACGGGAACGGGCGGATCAAGTTCCCACTCAACGAGCCCGCGCAGGGGAAACGCAAGTCGCAGATCGATGAGTACCTGGAGTTCTACGACGGACCGGGCGTCCAGCACATCGCCATTGCGACCGACGACATCGTGACGACGGTGCGCGCGCTCCGTGATCGCGGTGTCGAGTTTCTCCGTGTGCCAATGACCTATTACGACACGGTGCTCGACCGCGTCGGTCGCATCGACGAAGACATCGCGCCGCTTCGTGAACTCGGTATCCTGGTCGATCGCGACGATGAGGGGTATCTGCTGCAGATCTTCTCGAAACCCGTGGAGGATCGCCCGACCCTCTTCTATGAGATCATTCAGCGAAAAGGTGCCAAGAGCTTCGGCGCTGGCAACTTCAAGGCGCTGTTCGAGGCGATCGAGCGCGAGCAGGCCCTGAGGGGCAACCTCTGATGCCGATCTACCACACACTCGGTCAGATTCCACGCAAACGACACACGGTGTTTCGCCGGCCCGACGGCGGCCTGTACGCCGAAGAGCTCATGGGGCACGAGGGGTTCACGGGAACGTCGTCGCTCCTGTACCACACCCACCCGCCGACGACGGTCAAGTCGGTGCGCCGGATTCGCGACATGGCGTACGAGGCCGACGGCGACGAGGCGCTTCGGCATCGCCATTTCCTTACGTCGCGACTGCGCCCGGGTGGGAGCCCGACACTCGACCGCACGCCGCTGTTGTTCAATCAGGATGTGGCGATGCTGTTCGTCGAGCCAGACGAGCAGGATCCGCACTTCTACAAGAACGGCCAGGCCGACGAGTTGGTGTACGTGAGCAAGGGCAGCGGTGTGTTGGAGTCGGTGTTCGGCGATCTGCCGTACCGCGAGGGCGATTACCTGGTCATTCACCGCGGGATCACCCACCGGTTCAAGCTCGATATTGCGGCCGGGCCGACGAAGTTCCTCGTGATCGAAAGTCGGGGACACGTGCGGTGGCCCAAGCGCTATCGCAACGAGTTCGGCCAGCTCCTCGAGGGTGCTCCGTACTCGGAGCGTGACATTCGGCGCCCCGCCGAGCTGCGCACGGTCGATCAGATGGGCGACTTTCGGATTCTCGTCAAACAATACAACGGGCTGAGCGAGATCATTCTCGATCACCATCCGTTCGACGTCATCGGATGGGACGGATATTTCTACCCGTGGGCCTTCAACATCCACGACTTCGAGCCGATCGTGGGTCGGGTACATCAACCGCCGCCGGTGCACCAGACCTTTCAGGGCGACGGGTTCGTGGTCTGCTCTTTTTGTCCGCGGCCCTTCGACTTCGATCCGAACGCGGTCCCGGCACCGTACAACCACAGCAACGTCGACTCGGATGAGGTGCTGTACTACGCCTCCAGCGAATTCATGAGCCGCAAGGGCATCGAGTTCGGGAGCATCACCCTGCATCCCGACGGGATTCCCCACGGCCCCCATCCGGGTCGGGCCGAAGCCAGCATCGGCGCCAAGTACACCAACGAGCTGGCGGTGATGATGGATTCCTTCCGGCCACTCAAGATCGCGAAGTCAGCCTTGGCGGTCGAAGACCCGAGTTACCACCGGTCGTGGGTCGAGGCGCAGCATGTGCAGTTCAATCCGCCGACGACGTAGCCGGTGATCGGAGTGAGCGGGTCTTGTGCACCGGTACCTCGGTGACGCCGCCCGAGACGATGAATGCCATGACTTCTGGACTCTCGGCATCGAGGCGTTGCACGACGCCGACTGGGTAAATGACCAACCGGCCTGACAGGCTGTACGAGAAGGGCAGATAGACGGTGACGTGATCGGCGAGGCCGAGCTGTGCCAGCGATTCCTGGGTGATGAATCCCAGGGCGCGGCCTTGGCCGCTCGGGTCGACGGGAACGAGCACGGGCGCATTGAATCGCCGATGCTCGCCGACGAAGGCATTGAGCAGATCTTTGGTGGCAGAGTACAATAGCCGCACGAAGGGCAGGCGATTGACCGCGGCATCGACCGCCGAGAGCAGGCTGGTGGAGAGAATCGTCGAGGCGAGGAACCCAATGAGGGTGATCACTGCCACGGTCACCGCGAACCCCAGCCCGGGCACCGGGAGTCGAAGCCACCCGTCGATGGTCTGGAAGATGTAGATGCAGGCGTACGCGGTCACCGCCAGCGGCGCGACGAACACGAGTCCGCGGAGGAAGTACGAGACGAGTCGGCGCATGGCGGTAACTTACACGCTCGATGAGCGGAGGCACGCACTGACGGCATGTCGGCGCGCTGCAGCCATCCGGCAGTCCATCGCGTGGTCGGTTGCCGCGGCGTCGCTGCTCGGTTGCGCGAGCGGGGGCTCCCCGCTGCGGGCACCCCCACTCGCGCCGGGTTCCACCCCGGAACCGGTCCGGTACGAGGTCGTCGTGCCCGGGGGCCGACTCGACGTACGCGAACGCCTCGTTCGCGAGCTGTCCGACTCGTTGTTTCATGTCACTCCGTCCGAAGCCGGCCCGATCACGGGCTACAACCTGGCACGGCTCGTCAAGGTTCATGTGGATCTGAAAGGGATCGGCAAGGACTCGACGCGTGTCGGGCTGACGGGCGAGCTGTATGTGGGCGACACGACGCGCCACGACAGTATCTCGGGACTCCCGGAGCGATGGCGTCTCATCACCGCAACCGACGCTCGCTCGCTCGTGTTGCGTGACCTTGCGCGAGCTGCGCGGGCGAATCGCGGCGACGTGCAATTCGCCGAGCCAACTGGCGAGGCGGACGCCGGTCCGGCGGACCGTGGCGTGGAGGGGTCCACAGGGGACCCGCGGGTCGTGGCTGTCCTCGCCGGTACGCCGGTGGGCCATACGGTCGACGTGTGCCGCAGTGCGTCAGTGCCCCCCGGCTGGCTGATCCTGTACTGGTCGCTCGATCGCACGCGGTGCACCCACCTCTCGGACAGTCGCTATCCGGGCGAACCCAACGTGATGCGGATCGAGCGCGAATGGTGACGAGCGTGAAACGCTCGTAGCAGCGCCTCGTCATCCAGTGTGCCCCCGCCTACCGCGCCCGAGCCGAGCCTCGCTCCGACGCTGATCCCCCGGCTGACTCCCAACGGTGGGGGGCGGCTGTCTGCCCCGCGCGAGCTCACGACTCTCGAAGGTCTCGCGTTCCTCGATGTCAATGATGGGGCGGAGCGTCGGGGCGCCCGGTTGCGCACGAAGATCATTCTCTTCGTCATCGTGTCGCTGCTGCCGGTGTTCTTCATCCTGAGCGCCGTGTATCTCCCACGCGAGTTCTGGGAAGTACAGCTGGCGGAGGCTCGCGAGAGCGCCGGCACCGTCGCGGCGATCATCGGGCGCCATGCAACCGCGGAAGAGATCGACGACGCATTCGGGGCGTCGCTGGGCCAACTCGTGTTTCTGGGGGTCGTCGACTCCTCGGGTCATGTCGTCCTCGCGCGGTCCTCGCGCACGCAGCGCACGGCACCCCCCGAAGTCATGGCAGCGCCGTTCCTCGACGGGCTGCGCCGCGACCAGGAAGGGACGCTCTGGGTTGTGCGTCCGACGCGAGACCGGCAGCGCGTCGTGCTCGGCTGGTCGCTCGAACGGGCAACGGCGGCGTGGTACAAGACACGCACGGTGTTTGGCGGGGCCACGTTTGCCGCCGTGGCCATCGCCTCGCTCATCGCCTATATGCTGTCGCGGTCCGTGACGCGACCGCTCGAGTCCGTGACTGTCTCGCTGGACCAGCTGACCCGCCAACCACGCTGGGACCTCCGAACGCGGGTCGCCGTTCGCACGCAGGATGAGATCGGCGACCTCGCCGTTTGCGTCAACCGCTTCATCGCCGAGCTCGCGCAGGTCGTCGCGGCGACGCGCGCGAGCGCGGAACAGGTCGTACGGCGGACGGAGGATCTGAGCGCGTCGACGCAGGAGCTCAGTGCATCCGGCCAGGAGCTCACGGCGACCGTCGAGCACGTGGCGGCCGATGCCGCGGCGCAGGCGACCGCCGCCACCCGCACGCGAGAGGAGGCTATCGCCGCGGGCGCTGCCGCGGAGGCCGTGCTTGGCGCGAGTCAGCGAGGCCGACGCGATCGCGGAGGACACGCTTCACGCGGCGCAGGCTGCTCTGTCGGGCGTGGCCGACGCCGACGCGGCGATCGAACGCATTGTGGCCAGCGGCCGCGGAGGCGCGGGGCAGCTTCACGGAGGTCGAAAAGCGGCTGCGCGCGATCGCGGGAGCGACGACGAGCATCGCCGGCATCGCCCACACCACCAACCTGATCGCGCTCAACGCCGCGATCGAGGCCGCGCGTGCGGGTGAGCATGGTCGGGGATTCGCAGTCGTCGCCGACGAGGTCCGCAAGCTCGCTCGCGCGTCGGCGCGCCTCGTGGAGCAGATCCGGGGTGAGGTGGTGCTGATTCAGCAGGGTACGCGTGCCACCGCGAGCGATCTCGAACGTGCGAACGACGAGGTCATGGCCGGCCGCAAAGTCATCGGCGACGACGGCCACGGCTATTCGCCAATCGGCGACGCGCGTCGAAGAAGCCGCGACGATCGTGCGCGGCGTCGCCGAGCTCGCGAATGCGCAGCGCGAGGCCGTTCGCCGCATCGAAGGACAGGCGGCGCACGTGGCCGCTCTGTCCGGCAACCAGGCGACCGCGGCCGCGCAGATGGCGGCGTCAACCGGCGGCCAGGCCTCGGTCATCGCCACGGCCGTCGCCGACCTGAGTGCATTACAGCGCGTGGTCGTCGAGTTGCTGGACGCCGTCGACCGGTTCCAGGTGTAAGCAACCTGGTGTCAGGGCGACGGCGGCGCGTTAGCGGCCAGTCGCCCCACGTAGTTTTCGGCACTCGTGCGAACGCAGCGTAGTTTCCAGTACACGACGCTTTGCGGAAACGTGTACGCGGGCGTCCGCCGTCCGCGGCCGACGCAGGGACGCGAGCTGGCCGGCCCGCCCCGCTCGGAGTCCCGCGCGGCGGCAGTGCGAGATGGCGCGCCGCAGGCGGCGGAGTCCGATCGCGCGAGGTCGTGGCACTCGTGGGCCTCGACCTCGACGTGCGATCCGGCGAGTTCTTTGGGCTGCTGGGTCCCAACGGCGCGGGCAAGACCACGACGATCGGCATTCTGACCACACGCGTGCGGCCAACGGGCGGCGAGGCGATCGTGGCCGGAGCCGACGTCCGTGCGACTCCCGTGACCGTCCGGCAGCGGATCGGTGTCGTCCCGCAGCGTCCCAATCCGGACCGCAGCCTCAGCGTGCTGGAGAACCTGGTCTTTCATGCAGCGTACTTCGGCGTCCGGGACGGCCCTGCAACCGCGCGCGCGCGGGCTGCTCCTCGAGCATTCTGGCATCGCCGATAAGGCCAGGGCGAAAGTCGACGAGCTGTCCGGCGGCCAGCAGCAGCGGTTGATGATCGCCCGCGCGCTGATTCACGAGCCGACCGTGCTCTTCCTCGACGAGCCGACCGTCGGTCTCGATCCGCAGGCCCGACACGCGCTGTGGGAGATCCTGCGCGAGCTGCACGCGCAGGACCGGACGATCGTCATGACAACGCACTACATGGACGAGGCCGACCAGCTGTGCGAACGGACTCGCCATCGTCGATGGAGGTCGGCTGCTCGCTGTGGACACGCCCAGCGCGCTCAAGGCGCAGGCGCCGGGTGGCACGCTGATCGAGCTCGCGCTCGACGGTGACGCGGCCGCGGCCGCGGCCCGCGCGAGCGCGCTTCCGAACGTGCTCTCGGCGGACGGGCGCGGCGAGCTGCTGCGGGTGTACAGTCCCCGCGGCGGCCAGATCATTCCGGCACTCATCGAGGTCGCACAGGCGACAGGGCGCGCGGTCACGAACATTCACCTCGCGAGCCCAAGCCTCGAGACGCTGTTCATTTCCCTGACTGGCCACGGGCTGACCTCTGACCAACGGGGCGGAGCGGCGCCGTGACCACAGGCATCGACGTCGTCCCGCGCGTCGGAGCTCCCGACGTCGCTCGCCGCATCGCGCCGCCGCCGCCGCACGCCCTGTGGGTCTTCGGTGCGCTTCTCCGGCGCGACGTCCGCGTGTTACGTCGCGAGTTGCCGTATTTTCTCGTCCGCACCGTCATGCAGCCGATGCTGTTCATCGTCGTGTTCGGCGCGTTGCTGCCGAAGATGGGGTTCGTGCGCGGCGGCTACACGACCGCGCTGCTGCCCGGCGTCCTGGCGCGTCAGCCTGACGCTGTCGGCCATCCAGTCGGTCGTGCTGCCGATGGTTCAGGATTTCGGCTGGACGCGGGAGATCGAGGACCGGTTGTTGGCGCCGATTCCGATACCCCTGATTGCAGTCGAGAAGATCGTGATCGGAGTCGTGCAGGGCATCATCGCCGGCATCGTCGTGCTGCCCGCCTCGCGCCTCATCATGGGACCGATCCCGGGCCTCACGCTGGCGCATGCGGGTACCGTGGTCGCCGTGACATTGCTGGGGGCGGCCACGTTCTCTACGCTGGGCCTGCTCATGGGATCGGTCATCAACCCGACAGCAAATCGGCCTGATGTTCAGTACTATCGTCGCGCCCATGATTTTCTTCGGCTGCGCGTATTATCCATGGCGCGGCCTCGATGCGGTGCCGGTGGCGAAATACGCCGTTCTGGTCAATCCGCTCGTCTATGTGGCAGAGGGGATGCGGGCAGCACTGACACCGGACGTGCCCCACATGTCGCTGGCCGCGGTGGTCGGGGCGCAGCTTCTGATCCTGATCCTGTTTTTCACGTTGGGGCTCCGCAGCTTCATGCGGCGGGCACTGGGGTAACGAACATGGCGATTGCGGGCGGTGTGGCGACTGAGACCGTGAACGGCAGTGGCGCGGCGGCGGTGACGACGGAGGCCGAGCGACAGCGCGGGCCCGGCGCGCAGTCTGGGCGGCGGGGCGCTGCCGCACCCGTGGACCATCGAGGACGCGCGGGCGCTCTACAACATTGAAGGCTGGGGGGCGGGGTTCTTCGACGTGAACCCGCGCGGCCACGTCGTCGTGCGTCCCGATGCCGAGCCAGCCCGATCGGGAGTTGGATCTCTTCGAGGTCGCGCACGACCTGGAAGAGCAGGGGCTGGCGCTGCCGGTGCTGCTGCGATTCTCGGACATTCTCCGCTCGCGACTGGCGGCCGTCAGTATGCGCTTCTCCGAGGCGATACAGGAGTTCGGATACACCGGCGGCTACACGACGGTGTATCCCGATCAAGGTCAACCAGCAGCGGCACGTCGTGGAGGAGATCGTGCGGTTCGGGGCATCGCACGGAGTCGGATTGGAGTGCGGGTCCAAGCCGGAGCTCCAGGCGGTGCTCGCGATGTCCGAGTCGACCGAGCACATGATCGTCTGCAACGGGTACAAGGACGAGGAGTTCATGCGACTGGCCCTGATGGGCCAGCGGCTGGGGCATCAGGTGTTCATCGTGCTCGAGCAGTTGAGCGAGATCGACGTGCTGCTGCAAGCGGCCGACGACCTGGGCGTCACGCCCACGGCCGGCGTCCGCATCAAGCTGCGCTCTGCCGGGTTTGGCCGGTGGGCGCAGAGCGGCGGTGAGCGATCGAAGTTCGGGTCTGACCGCTGCGCAGCTGGTGAAGGCGGTCGATCGTCTGGCCGCCGCCGGGACGACTCGACATTCTCAAGCTGATCCACTTCCACCTGGGCAGTCAGATCAGCGACATCCGCTATATCAAGGCGGGCCTGCAGGAGATCGCCCGCTTCTATGCGGAGCTGCGTGCCATGGGCGTCGACATCACGCACGTCGACGTCGGCGGTGGACTCGGGGTGGACTACGACGGTTCGTCGTCGACGGCCGACGCGAGCGTCAACTACACGCTCCAGGAGTACGCCAACGACGTCATCTACGTCCTCGGCGAGACCTGCCGGGAGCTCGAGCTGCCGATGCCGCACGTCATCAGCGAGTCCGGCCGCGCGTTGACGGCGCACCACGCGCTGCTGTTGCTCAAGGTGATCGATGTCGAGTCCCAGGCCGAGCCGGTGCTTCCAGAGGTGACCGAGGACGACCACCCGCTGCTTCAGGACATGGCTGGCGACTACCGTGACCTCATCAAGCCCGGTGTGCGCGGGCCGCCGGGTGGTGGAGGCGTATCACGACGCGACCTTCGACCGCGAACGCGCGCACGAGCTCTTCACGAGCGGCGTGCTCACGCTGAGCGGGCGCGCGGCGGCGGAGCAGATCTACTATTGCATCCTCAATGCGGTCGCCCGGATCGCGGACCGCGACCCGGGGCGCTACGACGAGATCCGGCCTGACGTCGAGGCCACGCTCGTCGACCGGTACTTCTGCAACTTCTCCCTGTTTCAATCGCTGCCGGACAGCTGGGCGATCGACCAGGTCTTCCCGATCATGCCGATCCATCGCCTGACGGAGCCGCCGAGTCGGCGCGGCACGATTCAGGACATCACGTGCGACTCGGACGGGAAGATCGATCATTTCGTCCGGCGCGGTCGCGGCCCTGCGCTCAACGTCAATCTCCATCCGCACCGCGATGCGGAGGAATACATCCTCGGGATCTTCCTCACCGGTGCGTATCAGGAGATCCTCGGCGATCTCCACAACCTGTTTGGCGACACGAACGCGGTACACGTGCGACTGTCGCCCACCGGCTACGAAGTCACGGACGTCGTGCACGGCGACACGGTGACGGAAGTGCTCGAGTACGTGCAGTTCCAGCCCTCGGTCTTACTTACGACATTCCGGCGAAAGGTCGCTGGCGCAAAAGGTCTCTCGCGGCAGGACGCGAACACGTTCATCGCGGAATTCGTGGCCGGGCTGGAGGGGTACACGTATCTGGAGGGGGAGGCGGCGCAGTAGGGCGTTACTGCAGCGGTCAGGGATCACGGTCAGGAACCAGCAACAACAACCGCAACGACGACGGAGGGCGGCCTGAAGGCCGCCCCTACATGTCGGTATGGACGGCGAAGCTCCCGGGTGTCGCCCGGGTTTCAATCACGGTCGACGAAATGGAATCTGGGGCCGTCCGCAGGGACATGTAGGGGCGGGCTTCAGCCCGCCCCTGTTTTTCATCGGCGTCGTTGTAGCGGTTGTTCCGTGATTCCTGATCCCAGACCCGCAGCGAAGCCCTACCGCGGGCCTTGTCGAACCGCTTCCCCACCTCGCCCCAGTTCACCACGTTCCAGAAGGCCGCGATGTAGTCAGGCCGCCGGTTCTGGTACTTCAAGTAGTACGCATGTTCCCACACGTCGAGGCCGAGGAGTATGTCGCCGGGACGGGCGCCATCCATGACCGGGTTGTCCTGGTTGGGCGTGGATGTGATTGCGAGCTTGCCACCCTGATGCAGCAGCCACGCCCAGCCCGAGCCGAATCGGCCGCTGGCCGCGGCAGCGAATTGCTCCTTGAACTTGGCGAAATCACCAAAGGAGGAGCGAATCGCCTCGGCGAGCGCGCCCGACGGCTCGCCACCCCGTTTTGCCGGGTCGAGCCACAGCCAGAACAGCGAGTGATTCCAGTGTCCGCCGCCGTTGTTGCGGACCGCGGTGCGTACCGACTCCGGGACCTTGGCCAGTCCCGCCAACAGGTGATCGAGCGACTGACCGGCGAGCTCGGGTGCCTTGCCGATGGCCGCGTTGAGGTTCGTGACGTACGCGCCGTGATGCTTGTCGTGGTGGATCTGCATAGTCTGCGCGTCGATGTACGGCTCGAGCGCGTCGAACGCATACGGCAGCGGTGGCAGTGTGAAAGGAGCAGCTGGGGGCGCGGCAGTGGCAGCCATTGGATGAGACCCGGTGAGGGTGGGATATCAAAACAACGCGCGAAAGGCTCAGGAGGACGATGGCGGCGTGACGACAGCGACCCGAGCGGTACGGCGCTCGCGCCACCACCCCATGATGCCCGGCAGAATGGATACAAAGATCACGCCAATGATCACGAGCTCGATGTGGCGCGCCACGCCCGGCACGTATTGGCCTAGAAAATAGCCGAAACACAGCATTCCCCAGATCCAGGCTGTACCGCCGAGGACGCTGAACGTCAGGAATGTCCGGTAATCCATGCGTCCCACCCCGGCGACGAGTGGGGCAAAGGTCCGGACAATCGGCACGAAGCGCGCGAGGAAGACCGTCTTGGGTCCGTAGCGCGCGTAGAAGTCGTGCGCGCGATCGACGTACGCGCGCTTGAAGAAAAGCGAGTCGTCGCGGCGAAAGACGCGCGGACCGGAGAGCCGCCCGATCCAGTAATTCGTGTTGTCGCCCGCGATGGCCGCGACGGCCAGCAGCCCGCACAGGGCTGCGAGACTCAAGGGCAGGCCCTGCGAGATGAGCAATCCCGCGGTGACGAGCAGGGAATCGCCCGGCAAGAAGAAGCCGACGAAGAGTCCCGTCTCCGTGAAGACGATCGCCGCAAGGCCGACATAGCCCGCCCACTGCACAAGCGCGGGCAGGTCCGAGAGGCGTTGAATGAGCGTGTGTGCGAGGTCCATTGGAAGGAAGCTAGCGAAGAGCCCCTGGACGGATTAGGGGTTAGGCATGTCGTTGCTCGACCGTGTCGTCGTCGTGCTGTACGAGCCTCAGGATCCCGTCAACATCGCCGCGACGGCCCGGGCGATGAAGAACATGGGGGTGTCGGAGCTGCGGCTGGTCCGTCCCGTGGCCTACGAGCCCGAGCGATTGGAATACGTCGCGCATGGCACGGCCGACTTGATCGCGGCCGCGCGGCACGAGGCTGACCTCGACGCGGCGATTGCCGACTGCGCCGACGTCGTCGCCTTTACCGCCCGGCGGCGCGCGGCCAAGCGGACCGTGCTCACACCGCGCGAGGTGGCCCGGCGATTGCTCGACGCTTCCGCGGCAGGCGCCGGGCCGGTCGCCGTCTTGTTCGGACGGGAGGATGCTGGCCTACCAAACGCGGCCGTAGACCGCGCGCGGGCGGTCTGCACGATTCCGACTGCTGCGCACGCGTCGCTCAATCTGGCGCAGGCCGTAATCATCGCGCTCTACGAGCTGCACCTCGCCGCGGGCGATGCGACGCGGGCGCTTGCCCCGCCCCGCCACGACGTTCCGGCCGCCCGCGCCGAGCAGTTCGAGCAGTTCTTCACCGACACCGCGCGGGCGCTGACCGCGATCGATTTCTTCAGGACGCGCCACCCCGAACACGTCATGCGGACGGTCCGATCACTCGCGAGCCGTGCCGCACCCGACGCGCGCGAGATCACACTGCTCCGCGCCATGGCGCTCGAGGTCTTGCGAACGATCGACCGCTTGGGCATCATACCGCGCACCGAATGACTTTGTGAAAAAGTTCACAACGTCGCCGTCTTCCTCGAGCCGATACGGCGGATTGCATTGAATGACAAGACGGAGGCAGTGGGCGGCGATTCCGGCGTTCGTCGCTATCGCTTCTGCCGTGGCCGCATTGGCGGCATACCAGGGCGCCTCGTCGCAGCAGGTCGCGACGCCGAAACCTCCCAGCGACACTGTCATCACGCACGACCCAGGGCCGGGTCCGTGGGGCTACCACGGGGCCTCGTCCCCGCAGGGGTACAGCCCCGTGCAGCCGATCAAGTTCCCCCACCCGAAGCACGTGCAGGGCTTGGGGATGAACTGCGTGTATTGCCACTTTTCTGCCAACAAGTCGATGGACCCCGGGCTGCCCGGCGGTCGGGACTTGCATGGGATGCCATCAGTTCACGTTCAAGCTGGCCAGGCGGCCAGAGATCGTGAAGCTGACCGACTACTGGAACAAGAAGCAGCCCATTCCATGGGTTCGCATTCATCGGCTGCCGGAGTACGTCCACTTCCCCCACATGCGTCACGTCAACGCCGGCGTGACCTGCCAGACGTGCCACGGCCAGATCCAGGAGATGTACCAGGTCTACCAGTTTGCCTCGCTGAACATGGGCTGGTGCGTCAACTGCCACGTCAATGGCTACACGGCTGCCCAGGGTGACGAGGCGGCCGGCGAGTCCGCGCGGCGCCTCGGCCCGCCTGGCGCGACGTCCGTCGCCAATGTCGGGGCAAACGGAACGACCGAGTCGAAGAACGGCACGCCGGGTGACACCGGCCGCAACATTGGACCGCCGCTGACCGACCAGGTGCACCGGGCGCGGTACGACTGCAGCACATGCCACTTCTGACCGCGCATGTTCCCGCATGAGGGCGAGCCCGTGAGCAACACGTCGAAACCGCCAGCCGCGCCTCCTGCCGGCGTCAAGCGGCGGGAGTTCCTCAAGATTCTGGGCGCGGGCACGGCGGCGACGGCCACGGTCGGGTGCGGGTCGCCGCACGTCAAGAATCTCGTCCCGTACCTGGTGTCGCCTGACGACACCGTGCCGGGCGTTTCCACATACTTCGCGAGCACGTGCCGTGAGTGTGCGGCCGCGTGCGGGGTGCTGATCGAGACGCGCGACGGTCGGGTCATCAAGCTGGAAGGGAATCCCGCGCATCCGCTGAGCCGCGGCGCGCTGTGCGCCCGCGGGCAGGCAGCGCCGCAGGGCCTGTACAACCCGGATCGCTACCGGCAGCCCATGATGCGCCGCGGGACGGCGTTGCAGCCGGTCACCTGGGATGAGGCGCTCAAGGCGCTCGGCCAGCAGCATGGCGGACCTCCGTACGCATAATCAGGGTGCGGGGGCGGCGTTCGTGAACCTGCACGAATCCGGCATCGTTCCCTGGGTTTCTCGACGAGTGGCTCGCCGCCTTCGGCATGCCGGCGCACCTCTCGTACGACGCCGAGCTTGCCGAGCGCCGTACTCGCCGCCAACCGCGAGAGCTACGGCGTCAGCGTGGCCTGCGCTCGATTTCGCGTGCGGCGCGACTCATCGTGTCGTTCGGAGCGGATTTCCTGGAGGGCTGGGGCGCGAACGTGCCGCAGCAGCTCGCCTGGGCCGACGCGCGGGCCAAGCTCGCCGACGCGCCGCGATTCATCTATATCGGCGCCCGGCGCTCGCTGACGGGTCTCAACGCCGACCAGTGGGTGCCCGCCAAGCCCGGCTCCGAGGTAGCGATCGCCAACGCGCTGCTGGGCCACCTCGGTCACGGGACGGGCACGACCCTGGCGCAGGCCGCCGACGGCGAGCGGAGTCGACGAGGCCGTGCTGGCGCAACTGGCCAACGACCTGGCTGCGGCCAAGCCGAGCCTCGTGCTGGCCGGCGCCAGTGGCGGCGATGCGATGGAGCTGGCCCGGGCCGTCAATGCAATCAATCAGGCGGCCGGCAACGTCGGGGCCACGATCGACCCAGCCCATGCGATGCGAGTCGTTCGACCATGCGGCGACGTACGCCGAGCTACGTGCGCTGGTCGACCGCATGAACCGCGGCGCGGTGCCGCTGCTCTTCGTGCGTGGGGCCAACCCGGCCTTCACGACGCCCAAGGCGCTGGGCTTTGCGGCGGCGATGGCCAAGGTGCCGTTCAAGGTGAGTTTCTCGAGCTATCCGGACGAGACCGCGGAGTTGTGCGATCTGGTGCTGCCCGACCACCATGGTCTCGAGAGTTGGGGCGACGCGACGCCCGCCGTCGGTGTGCGGACACTCCAGCAACCGGGGATGGATCCCGTGTTCGATTCGCGTGCGACGGCCGATGTGATGTTGGCGCTCGCGAAAGCGGATCCGGCGATTGCCGCCAAATACCCGTGGCCCGACTATCGCACGTGGCTGATCAGCCGATTCCCGGGCGGCGCGGGGGCGTTTGCGAATGCGCTGACGACAGCGGTGGTGCAAGCCGCGGCCACGGGGGCCGCTCCCGCCCCCGCGCGAGGCGCGCACCCGCTCACGCAGCCAGCCGGCGGAGCGAGTGGGACCGCTGCGAAAGCCGGAACCCCCATTCGAGCAAACACAGGGCGACTTCTATCTCGTCGTCTATCCGTCTCCGGCTCTGGGCGACGGCCGGGGCGCCAACAAGCCCTGGCTGCAGGAGATGCCGGACCCGGTCAACAAGACGGTGTGGCAGACGGTCGTCGAGGTTCACCCAGAAACGGCGGGGCGCCTCGGCGTGACGAACGGCGATCATCTCAAGATCGAAACGGACCACGGCTCGATCGACGTCCCCGTGTGGGAGTACATGGGCGTTCGGACGGATGTGGTGGCAATTGCGCAGGGTCGTGGTCACAGCGCCTACGGTCGCTACGCAAAAGAAGTCGGCCTCGATCCGCTGACGCTCCTCGGCTCCAACGAGGATCGAGCCGGCGGGCTGGTGTTGACGTCGACCAAGGCTCGTGTGAGCAAAACGGGCGAATACGCACCCCTCATTACCACCGAAGGCTCGGCGCGGCAGCACGGGCGCGGCATCGCACGCGCGGTGCGCGCGGATGCGCTCGGACGTCCGACGCCCGAAAAGTCCGAGCAGATTGTCGGCGATGCGTCCCACGCGTTCCTGCCCGGACTCCGCGCGCCTGTCGCAAACGATGAGCAGGGCGTCTATGGCAATCCCCAGTCCAACGATCAGGGGATGTACGATCCCGACAACTACACGGGTATCGCCAAGCGCCGATGGGCGATGACGATCGACCTCGCGCGCTGCACCGGGTGCTCGGCGTGCATGACGGCGTGCTACGCCGAGAACAACATCCCGACGGTCGGCGCGGCGTGGCAGGGGGCCAAGTTTGCGGGGCCGCAGCCGCTTCCCAGCGCGACCGGGTGGGGCGGCAATATCCTGCGCAACCGCGAGATGACGTGGATCCGCCTCGAGCGGTACTTCGAAGGAGCGCGAACATCCGGATGGGCGGTTCGACCCGGACTTCGACACGCGGTTCGTGCCGATGCTGTGCCAGCACTGTGGCAACGCGCCGTGTGAGCCCGTCTGTCCCGTCTACGCGACGTACCACTCGCCCGATGGCCTCAACGTGCAGGTCTACAACCGGTGCGTCGGTACGCGATACTGCTCGAACAACTGCCCGTACAAGGTGCGCTACTTCAATTGGTTTGGTTGGGGCGAAGCCGACCGGCCGCAGTACGCGTTCCCCGAGCCGTTGAATTGGCAGCTCAATCCGGACGTGACCGTGCGCGGGCAAGGGCGTGATGGAGAAGTGCACGTTCTGCCTCCAGCGCATCCGCGAAGCGGAGCACCGTGCGCGGCTCGAGCAGCGCGAGCTCGACCCGGACGAGTTCACGGTGGCGTGCGCGCAGGCGTGCCCGTCGCGCGCGATCACCTTTGGTGATGCGGCGGATCCGTATTGGGCGGTCACGAAGCTCGTCGAGTGACGAACGCGCATATCACGTGTTCGAGGAGCTCAACACTTTTACGGCCGTGGTCTACTTGAAGAAGGTCACCCATCCGGCGCCTGGCGCGCCGGCGACGGCGTAGCGGAGGCGTACGAATGGCGACCATTGCCACGCCGGAGCGGGGCACGCGCGACTGGGAACGTCGGCCGCACCCCAACGTCGCGACGGCCGAACAGCGACTTCCGGACGTTGCCGACTACGCGCAGGTCGATCGCGAGATCATCGGCGACGATGCATCCGACCGCCGGCTGGCTCGCTGCGGTGGGGATCGCCGTGCTCTTCATGGTGATCGGTGCGGCGACGTGGATGTATCAGATCTACTCGGGGCTCGGCGTTGCCGGATACATGCCGCCGGTGATGTGGGCGGTCTACATCGTCTGCTTCGTGTTCTGGATCGGTATCGGCCACGCCGGCACGCTGATCTCGGCGATTCTCTACTTGTTTCGCGCCGGCTTTCGCACGACGATCTATCGCTGCTCGGAGGTCATGACGGTCTTCGCGGTCATGACCGCGGGACTCTTCCCGATTCTGCACCTCGGCCGGCCGTGGAAGTTCTTCTGGCTGATCCCGTATCCGACACTGGCGGATGATCTGGCCGCAGTTCAAGAGCCCGCTGGTGTGGGACGTGTTTGCCGATGCTGACGTACCTCACGATCTCGGCCACCTTCCTGTTCATCGGATTGCTGCCCGACTTCGCGGTCCTGCGCGACCGCGAAAAGAATCCGATTCGCAAGGCCATCTACGGAGCAGTTGTCGTTGGGCTGGCGCAATAGCGATCGGGAGTGGCGCCACTTCGCGCGGGCCTATCTGTTCCTTGCCGCGTTGGCGACGCCGCTCGTGTTGTCGGTGCACTCGGCGGTGTCGTTCGACTTCGCGATGGCGAACACACCCGGGTGGCACGCGACGATCTTCCCGCCGTACTTCGTCGCGGGCGCGATCTTCTCGGGCATGGGGATGGTGTTCACGATCATCATCCCACTGCGCCGCTTCATGAACCTGAAGCAGTACGTGACGCTGAACGATCTGGACGCCGGGGCGAAGCTCTGCCTGTTTACCTCGCTCGTCGTGGGCTGCGCGTATCTGACCGAGTTCTTCGTGGGGTGGTACTCCGGCAATCCGGTGGAACACGAGTTCTGGTGGAACCGCGTCTTCGGGCAGTGGTGGTGGGCCGCCTGGATCATGCTGCTCTGCAACTGTGTGCTGCCGCTGTCACTCTTCTCGCAGAAACTCCGGCGGAACACGATCTGGCTCTGGATTCTGTCGATCTTCATCAATCTCGGGATGTGGTTCGAGCGGTTCGTGATCTTCATTCCGTCGCTCTCCCACGAGTTCGAGCCGTGGCAGTGGCACTACTACACGCCGACCTGGGTCGACATTTCGATCCTGTGCGGCAGCTTCGGCTGGTTCTTCATGTGGTTCCTGCTGTTCATCCGACAGATGCCGATCATGGCGATTTCTGAGCTCAAGGAGATCTCGCCGAGGCCTCGGCGCGGGCCGGGTCGCGGGCCGGCGCTGGGCGCGCGCGCGCCTGCGCCGCTGCCGGCAGCCGGAGGAGGGGACTGATGCAGGGCGTCATTGGTGCATTCGACGATACCAATGCAACGGTCGCCGCGATCGAGGAAGTGAAGCGTCGCCGGTGGGGTGACGTGACGGTCTACATGCCGGCGCCCGATCACGCGATCGAGCACGCGATCGACGCGGGCCCGAGCGTCGTTCGACGGTTTGCCCTGATCGGCGGGTTGTGTGGCATGACGTTCGGCTATTGGATCCCGATCTGGATCTCGCGGTACTGGCCGCTGGTGGTCGGTGGCAAAGCCATCGCGTCGTGGATTCCCTACACCATCATCAGTTTCGAGCTGATGGTGTTGATCGGTGGGCTGTCGACGGTCGCGGGGCTCTTTATCGCGGGCCGCCTGCCCAAGATCACGACGACCGTCGGGTATGACCCGCGGTTCAGCCTGGACAACTACGGCGTATGGGTGGAGTGCCCGCCCGACAAGGCACGAGATGTCGAAACGGCGCTCCGACGCGCCGGGGCGGTGGAGGTGCGCAGTGAGAGCTGACGGATTCTGCGGAGTCGGGAGTCCGTGGACGGCGGTCCGGGGCCGGCAAAGACCGGACAGCAGACCGGCGGGGTCCGCATCCGGTCGGTCGCGGGTCTCTCGCTTCGCGCGGGTAGTGGCGATGGTTGGTGCAACGACGATTGGCGTATCCGGCTGCTCGTGGTTCACGGCGTTCGTCGAACAGCCCAAGGTGGATCCGTGGGAGGCCATCAGCTTCCCGACGAACACCTTGCAGCCGTCGCGCGGCAACCCGCAGTACTCGGTCCCGATCACCGGCACATTCGTCGCCGGGTTCCAGGTCTCGTACGCACAGTTCCCGACCACGATCGACTCGATGTCGGGGCTCAAGAACCCGACGCCGGCTCTGGGCGCGTCGCTGGTCAATGGGCGAAAGCTGTATCAGATCAACTGCAGCCCCTGTCATGGGACGGCCGGCAAGGGCGACGGGCCCGTCGGGAAGTACGGGTTGCCCGCACCCAGCTTGCTCACCGAGTCGGCGAAGGGTCGGACCGATGGGTACATCTGGGGCATCATTCGCAATGGTCGTGGTCCAATGCCGACGTACAACCGCATCGAGGAAATGGACCGCTGGGATGTCGTGAACTACGTCCGCGGCCTGCAGAATCAAAGCGTGCCGACGGGTCCGGTCGGCTATCCGGGGCAGACGGGCGCCGCGTTACCGGGACCGACGATCGATGCGCCGACCCGGCCCGCGCCGTTTACGTCTGCGTGGATGGATTCAGCGCGGATGATCCGATCCCAGGCCGCGAGCGCCGCGGCACCGGCGTCGCCGGCGCGAGCGGAGGGGGCACGATGAGCGAGCACAACGGACACGCCCCGTCGCGCTCGGAGCTCGCCGCGCTCGCGGCGCAGCCCACACCGCCGGGCGTCAAGCGCGCGGCCGCAGTGGCCGCAGCGGTGGGACTCGTCGTCTTCCTCGCGTATTTGTACATCGACGCGGACCGCGCCTGGCGTGCGTTCCACGTCAACTGGTTGTTCTTCGCCGGCATCTCGTCGGCCGGCGTGACGCTCGCGGCGGTGCAGCGTATTTCCACGGCTCGCTGGTCCCGTGAAGTCATCCGGATGGTCGAGGGCTACGTCGCGTTCTTGCCCGTGGCGCTCGTGTTTCTCGTGCTGATCCTGACCGTCGGCCGGAGCCACATCTTCCCGTGGGTGACCGTCACGCCGCCGGCTGCTGAGAAGCAGCTCTACCTCGCGCCCGGCTTTTTCATTCCGCGTGTCCTGATCCTGTTCACCACGATCGTCGCGTTGGCCGTGTGGTTCGTGTACCGTTCGGTGCGCCTGGACGTCGCGGTGGTGCCGGAGAGCGGCGCGTCATGGGCGGCAGGGATTCGCGCGCGGATGCGCAGCGGGTTCGGCGATGAGCGACGCGAGTTGCACACCACCCATTCGGTGCAGGGCCGGCTCGCCACCTGGATCGTCCTGACCTTCGGGTTTTTCTGGGTGATCCTGGCGTTCGACCTCTCGATGACGCTCGATCTGCATTTCGAGAGCACGCTCTACGGATGGTGGTGGTTCATGACCGCCTGGATTGGCGCCATCATGACGTTCTCCCTCTTGACGATGTGGTGGCGGAAGACACTGCACGCCGAATCCCTGGTGCAGGAACGGCACTTCCACGACCTCGGCAAGCTCGCGTTCGCCTTCACGGCCTTCTGGGGATACCTGACCTTTGGGCAGTATCTCGTGCTGTGGTACGGCAACATGGGGGAGGAGACGCATTTCTTCCGTCTCCGAGCGATCGCGCCGTGGGCGCCGCTCACCGCCACCATCGCAACGCTGACGTTCGTGCTCCCCTTCTTCGGACTGTTGTCGCGCGCAGCGAAGGTCTACCTCCCGACGTTCGCGCTGTTTGCGTGCTCGAGCATCATCGGGATCTGGTTGCAGCGCTACGGTGAAGTCTACCCGTCGCTCTACGGTATTCCCGCGCGCATGCCGCTGGGGATTCCGGAGCTCGGCGTGCTGCTCCTGTATCTGGGCGTGTGGGGCATGTGCTACTTCGCGTTCATGGACGCGTTCCCGAAGATTCGCGTCTTCCTCATGACGTCGCCGTACCGCGATGAGGTGCAGGTCCCGGTCGACCCGCGCACCATGGAGCCGCTTCCTGCGACCGAATAAATTCCGTCGCCCGCGGTGCTGCGCTCCGCGAGAGAGTAGCGGTACAGATAGTAGAAAGTAGAGGAGCTAAATCACGGCGAGGGCGGGCTCGCGCCCTCCGCCGGCTTGTAAAGCTGTTCGTCTACTCTCTACTTTCTGAAGTTCCACTTTCTCGCGGTGCGCAGCACCACCCGGGGCGGTAGCTCAGCTGGGAGAGCGCCTGGTTTGCAACCAGGAGGTCGTGGGTTCGATCCCCATCCGCTCCATTCGGCTCGTCATAATCGTGAGCTTTTGTGCCGCACGAATCAGGGGCAGTCGCCCCCTCGTCGGCGCTCGTCGGTTCCGTTGCTAGCCCGCGCGGCGCCGTCCTGTTGGTCTGGCCACCTGACCGCCTGCCGGTGAGTCCGCACTCATCGCGGCCGGCAAGGCCATGCTGACTCGGATGTGACTCCGGCGCCAATGCCGCGTTTCGCCGCTCCAGCCGTCAAGATGTCGGAGTGGGATGGTCCGGGTTGATCTGGTTTGCAACCAGGAGGTCGTAATTGCCTGCACGCGGCTGCCCGGCTGTTATCCTTCAAGGGGGGCCGGCATGTTGGTACCTCAGAGGCCGCCTCACCTGTCTCCTCTTTCGGGCGACGCCGCGTATCGTCGGCGCTCGACTATGACCGAAACTCCGTCGGGTAAGCCTATGAGCGCGTATGGTCGAGTTGCTCTGCCGGACGACGTCCACGCCGCATTGTCGGAGCTTATCAGGACCGATTTCGGGGAGGTCATCTGGCGTGACCGCCACCGCTTTGGCCCGATTGCGGCCAGCGTGTCACCGGTATCGGGGCGGACATATCTGTACGACGCGGTCGCCGGCGGAAAACTCAGCGCGGCGAAGTGGTTGGTGCGATTGGGCGGCCGAGTGCGAGAGCCGCAAGCCGGCGTGACGCCCGCACATCCCTGTCCGTGGCAAGCAGCGATGTCGACGGCGAATCCGCTGCCAATGCTGCGCGTCCTGCTGACAAGTGCGGACTTTACGCCCGTCGACCTCGGCCGCTGTGCGGACGACCTGCTGACGCTTCGCCAGCGGGCGTCGTCGGCACGCGATATGACCGCGGCGAATGACGCGTACTCGGAGACGTGCCAGCGGATCGGGCGCAAACCGAGTCCCCCGCCGGCCGGAATGCCACTGGGACCTGCTGCCCGCCGTTAACCGACGACCCTCGAGCTTGCGGCACGAGCAGGTCAAAGTTCTTCTGGTTGACGCACAGGCAACACAAAGTGGGGGTGCACCACTGAGCTGGCAGCCTCCCGCGGGGTATCTGCGGATACGTTCGCGACAACCTGGACCGGAGATGACATGGAGATCAAGCCAAGCGGCTCCCAGCCATCCAGCAAGGGTCCAGCGAATTACTTCAGCGGAACGGTTCGCATTGATCCCTTGTTTGATGCACCTGCACCAGCGCGAGGGCGTGGCACCAGCGTGACGTTCGAGCCGGGTGCACGCACTGCATGGCACACGCACCCCCTGGGACAGACACTGATCGTCACGGCGGGTTGCGGCTGGGCGCAGCGGTGGGGCGCCCCGGTCGAGGTGATTCGGCCGGGCGACGTCGTGTGGTTCCCGCCGGGTGAAAAGCACTGGCATGGTGCCACGCCGACTGTCGCGATGGTGCACATTGCCGTTCAGGAACAACTCGACGGCAAGGTCGTAGACTGGTTGGAGCAGGTCAGCGACGAGCAATACCGTCTCTGAGCCCGTGTGCGACGCACCGACACGCAATAGGCCGATCGATGTGGGGGCGACGCTCGCAGGACCCCGCCAAGGCCGCGTCTGATCAGGGGTCTCTTGCGTCCCGACGCCCGGCTCCATAGGCATATACCAGGGCCACTGATGGTGTCCCCCTTTCAGGTCCGCGGGCGTCATGCAACCCACCCGACTCGCGATCTGTCTCCTGTTGTTGATCGGCGCCACGGAAGCGGCGGCGCAGAGGGCGGATAGCGCCGGCCATACCGGAGGGCCATCGCTTCCGGCGCCTGGATCGGGCGTCGCACCACAAGACTCCCCCGGCCGATGGGCCGATGGCACAGCGCCGACCTGCTGGCTCGGATGCAAGGGATCGCTCCAGGTGAAGGCACCCGGGGAATGGTCGAAGATGCAAGCGGTCCGGCAGGACTCGTTGGCGGCACGCACTCGCCGCAGGAGCTTGGCGAATTGGGCGGGCGGCGCTAGAGAGTCGAACCCCGGATCGCCCGGGCAACGGGCCTCCGGCTCGGGCGCGGCGGAGAGTGCAGGCGGCGCGAGCACCCGTCCGGCCACTGAAGCCGAAGGCCAGCGATTTCTGATCGAGGAGTGGCGCCGATCCGAGCTCGAGGTCGCGGACAGTGTGCATCACCTGGTCCTCGTGCGCCTCAACCGCCTCTATGATTCGGCGCAGAGCCGCTCCGTCTCCCCCGGCGACCGCCTACGCATCCTGCGTGAAGTCGATGGGGTCAACGTCGCCAACCAGGTGATGTGGCTCGAACGGCGCACCGATGTCATGCGCACGGCCGACAGCACCGCGCGCGCCGTGGGTCTGCCCCGTGCGCCATGAGTCACTCGGCAGACGCGGGCGTTCCAACAATGCGTGGCCGCCGCAGAACTAATGCGCGTGGGACGCTGGAGTTGTCGTTCGAGCGAGTCCCGTGAGCGAACGCCGGTGAGGCTGCGCCTCAACCCGGATATGAGTACGTTACACCCGCTCGGCTTCGCGACTCGGTGAAGCTGAGTCACTTGATGCGCCGCCATGTGTTGCGGCAGGAGGCGTGATGGAGACGTTGGATCAACGGCTCGCCGCCCTCAAAGCGGAGATGAGCAAACTGCAAGGCGAGCTTGCGGCCGCGGGCGCAAAGGCCCAAGCCGCGTCTGCACAGAAGCTGGCGGACCTGCGCGGGAAGGCCAACGCGGCCAAGCAGCAAGCCGGTGCCGCCACGCACGCCGGGCTGACGAAGTTCGAGGCCGAGCTGGCACAGCTGGAAGCAAGAGTGCGCGCCGCGGTCGGTACGCCGAAAGCCAAGCCATAGGCGCACGCGGCGCCACGGCACGTGAACAACGAGCCGCATCGCCTGGCATCGACCTGGCGGCGCATGGGCGATCATGCGTCGATCCGGCCGGCCTTGGGATTTGTAGTTTTCACCACAGGGTACTATTTCGCGTACCGGTACGGAATGGCGTTCGGCGAAACGATCGCTTCGCCGTTCTGGTTCCCGGATTCCGTGTTGTTGTGCGGCTTGTTGTGGGCTCGACCGGATTGGTGGTGGGCACTCCTGGCGGTGACGGTGCCCATTCGCGTGCTCATCGCCCTGCCGCCCGACGTGCCGCTGCCATTTGCGGCTGCCACCACCCTCATCGACTGTGGCAAGGCTGTCGCCGCAGCCATGCTGCTCCGTTGGACGCTCCGCAATCCCCTCCGCTTTCAAACGGTGCGGGATTTTGGGGTGTACTGCCTCGTGGTGGTGCTCGCCGTCCCGGCGCTGAGTGCGGTCGCCGGAGCGCTGGCCCGCCGGATCATCGGGTATGACTTTTGGCCGGGTTGGGACCAGTGGTTCCTGGGCGATGCCCTGGCGAGCCTGATCATCACCCCGTTCATCTTCTACTGGGTCTTGTCGCCGCCCGATGCGCGTCAGATCACCGCGCCGCGGCGGATCGAGGCCATCGTGTTGGCCGGCTGCTTGCTCGCCAGTTTCTGGGTCGCGTTCGAGCCGACGTCGAGCGCGTTGGGCTTCGCCGACTCGCGGCTGTATTTGCCAACCGCCCTCCTGGTGTGGGCCGCAATCCGGTTTGGCATGGTTGGGGCCTCGGGTGCCATTGCGCTCCTGGCAGCATTCGCCGTCGCGAGCGCGCTGAGTGGCCGCGGTCTCTTCGCTGCCGATTCTCCGGAGGCCGCAGCGGCCAACCTGCAACACTTCTTGCTGCACACCGCGCCGCTGTACCTGGTGGCGGTCCTGATTGATCAGACCCGGCGTGGCGCCGACTCGCTGCGCGAAAGCGAGCGCCGATTTCGTGTGCTGGCCGATACCGCCCCGGTGCTGATCTGGATGGCCGGCACAGACAAGCTCTGCGACTTCTTCAACAAGAACTGGCTGGATTTCACTGGCAGAACGCTGCAGGAGGAAGCGGGCAACGGTTGGGCCGCGGGCGTGCATCCGGATGACTCCCAGCACTGTTACAAGCTCTATGTGTCATGCTTCGACGCACGGCTGCCATTCGAGAATGGACTATCGCCTGCGCCGACATGATGGCGAATACCGCTGGATCCTGGATCGCGGCGTCCCGCGGTACGGCCCCGCCGGCGAGTTTCTCGGCTACGTCGGGACGGCTATCAATGTGACGGATCGTCGTCAGCAAGAAGAGGCGGTGCGGCGGAGCGAGGAGCGCTATCGCGACGTGGTAGAGAAGCAGACGGACTTCGTATGTCGCTTCGTTGCGGATACGACCTTGACGTTCGTCAATGAGGCGTACAGTCGATTCCTCAGGTGCGAAAAGCACGAGCTGCTCCACCAGAAGTTCCTGTCCTTGTTGCCGGCGGCCTCACAGGCGAGCACGCTCGCCTCCCTCGCGACCGCCGTGTCATCGCGGGGAGCGTGCGAGTGGGAGTGTGACGCGGAGTCGGGCGATGGTGCGCTCGCATCGGTGCATTGGACGTGCCGCGCGCTCTTCGATGCCACGGGGCAGTTTCAGGAGTTTCAGGCGATTGGTCAGGATATCACCGACCGCAAACGGGCCGAGGAAGCCGACCGCAAGCTGGCCCACACGGGCCGCCTCGCCGCGCTCGGAGAGCTGACCGCTCTGGTGGCGCATCAGATCAACCAGCCCCTCTGCGCTATCGTCAGCAACGCCGAGGCGGCCGGAGCCATGCTGCGGAACCCGACCCCGCCTGTGGGCGAGATGCGCGAGATTCTGGCGGACATTTCGAAGGACAGCCTGCGTGTCTCCGAGGTGGTCCAGGGTATCCGCACGATGACGCGCAAGCGTGACCCGGAACGGCACCCGATCGATCTGAACCAGACAGTGGAGAGCGCCCTGCGCCTGGTCAGTGGCGACGCGCTGCGTCGCCGCGTGCAGATCCGCCGCGAGCTCGCAGCCGACTTGCCACTGGTCTACGCGGACGCGCCGTCGCTCGAGCAGGTGATTCTCAATTTGATCGTGAACGGTATGGACGCGATGAATGAGATTGCGCAGAAGGCACGACAAATTACGGTGAAGACTCAACGCGGGAGCGGCAGCGTCATCGTCGCCATTGCGGATCGCGGCCACGGCATTCCGCCCGAAGGCATGTCCCGGCTGTTCGAGTCGTTCTTTACCACCAAGCGCGATGGCGTGGGGCTCGGCCTATCGATCTCGCGCTCGATTGTGCAAGCACATGGCGGCCGGATCTGGGCGGAAAACACTCCCGGCGGAGGCTCGACCTTCTGCTTCACGGTTCGCGCCGTGGAAACGGCGCCAATGGCGCTGCACGTACAGCGCGAGCTCGGACGCTCGGGCGACGTCTCTCCATCACTCAGCACCTGACACATTCGCCGGGGGATGTTGCGGCCATGGCTCGCTTTTCCATGAGGTCGATGCGGCTCCCCGGGTTCGCGGGTATGGCGGCGAGCGGAGCGGCCGATGGGCTACGCTGACCAGTTCAGGGTGAAGTCGGGAAGCAAGTTCAAGATCGCGCACGTCGATCCTGGCTATACGTGGAAGCACGAAAACAAGGACACGGCGAAGCGTGAGATTGCACAGCAGCTACGCAAGCTGTGGGACCTGCAGTACCGCCTGTTTGCCGAGAACCAGCGGTCCGTCCTGATCTGCCTGCAGGCGATGGATGCCGGCGGCAAGGATGGGACGATCAACCATGTGATCGGCGCCATGAACCCGCAGGGCGCGCGCGTCCACTCGTTCAAGGTTCCCACGCCGGTGGAAGCGGCGCACGATTTCCTCTGGCGGATCCATCGACAGACGCCGGCCAAGGGCGAGGTGGTCGCGTTCAACCGATCGCAGTACGAGGATGTCCTCGTCGTGCGTGTGCACAACCTGGTTCCCAAGGCCGTCTGGTCGAAACGCTACGACCTGATCAATGCGTTCGAGCACAATCTGGTCGAAGCCGGTACCCGAGTCCTGAAGTTCTATCTGCACATCAGCAAGGAGGAACAACTCGCGCGATTCAAGGATCGGGTCGATGACCCAGCCCGTCGCTGGAAGATCAGCGATGCGGACTATGCCGAGCGCGCGCTGTGGCCCCAGTACCAGGCCGCGTACGAAGAGGCCATCACGAAGACGAGCACGAAACACGCGCCGTGGTACGTGATTCCCGCCAACCACAAGTGGTTCCGCAATCTGGCCGTCTCCACGATCGTCGTGGAGGCACTCGAATCACTCCACATCCAGCTGCCCAAACCCACCGTCGACATCGCGGAGATTCGTCGCAAGTATCACGCAGCGGCCGCTGATAAATCGTGAGCCCGCGGCCGCCCGCGACATCCATTATTGGGTCCAGAGCGAAGTGTCATGGTCCGTCTCGGGATACGTTCGATGAACGACGAGCGTCGTGAAAAACCCCTATCACGCAGCTGAGTGGACCGCGAGGACGCCATGAGACATGCTTGGACCGCCGTCGGGCTGCTGGTCGCCGCGCCAGTGCTGCCGCCGGTGACATCGGCGGCGCAGAGCGCACCTGCCGCGCAGAGCGAGTGGCGCACCCCCTGGAGCTACGAGGGCGCACACGGGGCCGACCATTGGGGAGATCTGGATCCCGAGTATGCCACATGCAAGACTGGGAGGCAGCAATCTCCCATCGATATCCGCGGTGCCACCAAAGCCAGGCTCGAGCCCCTGCGCTTCGAGTACAAGGGCGCCCCGCTCGCGCACTTCGTCAACAATGGCTACACCGTTCGCGTGAACTACCCGGCCGGCAACGGCAATGTCCTCGTGGTGGGGGACACGCGCTACGAGCTCACCCAGTTCCACTTCCACCGCCCCAGTGAGGAGTACGTCGACGGGAAACCGTTCGATATGGTCATCCACCTGATGCATCGCGCGAGCGACGGACACATCGTCGGCGTCGCCGTGCTGGTCACGAGTGGCCGCGCGAACAGCACCGTCGAGCAACTGTGGGCGCACATGCCGCAGAAACCGGGCGACGACGTGGCGGCTCCGGGTGTCGAGATCAATCCCGCTGGCCTGCTACCATCTGGCGCCGCCTACTATGCGTACCAAGGCTCGCTCACGGCGCCGCCATGCCGAGAGGGTGTAACATGGTACGTCCTCAAGACGCCAGTGACTCTGTCCTCCGACCAGATCCGCGCGTTCGCCACCCTGTACCCGCACGACGTGCGGCCGCTGCAGCCTCTCAACGGGCGTGTCGTGCAACAGAGTGAGTGAACCGGGACACACGGCACTCGCCACGTGGCTCGCCACCAATCGTCCCCCGGTTAGATTGGGCTGCGTTCTCCGGGGCCTCGAGCAAACCCACACGGGCGACATTCGAATGACTGACTCGCGAAACACTCCGTGCGACCGTGCCGCTGCACGCGACCGGGATCGACGGCAGCGTTGCGCCGCGGCCGTCTTCGGCCTCCTGTGCCAATGCATCGTACCCGTGATTCGGGCACAACAACCCGTCCGTCACACCGTCGCCGCAGACGACGGCCACGTATTGACCGTTTGGGAGAAGCGGCCGACCGCGCCGCGCGGGAGCATCCTGCTCCTCCATGGTCGCACCTGGCCGGCGCTCCCCGACTTCGATCTGCAAGTGGCGAGTGATCCCGTGTCGCTCATGGACGCGTTGGTCGCTCGGGGTTTTGCGGTGTACGCCCTCGATGCACGCGGCTATGGCGCAACACCGCGCGATTCATCCGGGTGGCTCACGCCAGATCAGGCGGCGGCAGATGCGATCACGGTGTGTCACTGGGTTGCCAAAAACTCCGGGGTGGCGGGTGCACCCGTCCTGTTCGGCTGGTCGCAGGGATCCATCGTCGGCCAATTGGCTGCCCAGCGGGCGCCGGACGCCATGTCGGCGTTGGTGTTGTTCGGGCACTTCACCTTTCCGGCGCCGTTGCCCGCCGACACGATGCACGGGCCACCCCCGCGTGTGGCGACGACCGCCACCGCCGCTGGCGAAGACTTCATCACCTCTGCGGCGACCGACCCGGCTGTCCGCAATGCGTACGTCCGAGCGGCGCTGGCCGCCCAGCCGGTGAGACCGGATTGGCGCCGCATGAGTGAATTCAATGCGCTGGATCCGGCCGCGGTCCACGTGCCGACACTCGAGCTCATGGGGGAGCGCGATCCCGTTTCGAACCAGGTACCGGGTGGCGAGGCCGTGTTCTTCGGCCGACTGGGGACGCCGGATCGCGAGTTCGTCGTCCTGCCGGGCGTCGACCACGTCGCTCTGCTGGAAAACGAACGCCAGAGGTTCGTGGAGGCGATCGTGGACTTTGTGGAACGGCCGCGCCCCCACTAGAGGCGCAAAACCGGCTACGCCCCGGCTGCGACGGTCTTGCGCGCCTCCGCGAGTCGGGCGCGCAGGCCCGGCACGGCGCTCGCCGTCGTAGGGTTGGCCGCCAGGCGATTGATCGCCTGATTGATCGTGTCGAGACCGAGCGTTAAACCGAACCGCGTCGTCGCTCGGCTCAGAGCGCTCTGGAAGGCAGGATCTGCCTGCAGCTCGGTTTCGCCGAGTGCTTGCGCCTTCGAGACGAGGTCGGTGAGCACCGATACGGCTCGAGCGGCGTTGGCAGGCGAGGTGAGATCCTGACCTTTGGTGAATTGCTCGATTTCCGGTAGGCTGGTCGCGAACTGGCGCATCGCGTCGGCCTGAGCGGCGTTTCGCGGATGGGTTGAATGCATGAGTGCCTGCGCCGCTCCCATCATCGCGAATGGCGCGAGTGCGGCATGGCTCACCAACGGCGCGCCGGAGAACACGCCCCCGAACGCCAGGCCGGCGAAGAGCAGCGCGCCCAGCCCGTGAAACATGTGCAGGGTCGTCCCTCCAACGCGGAATATGCCGCCGACGATTGGACGTAGCGGTACGAGAGCCAGGCCGCCCGCTGCAAGCAAGCTGACGAGCGCCGGCGCCGACTGGCCCAGGAGCTTGTAGTGCTGATGCGCACCCAAGGCAAACAGGGCACCCGCGACGCATAGGCCATAGAAGACGAGCCGATGCGCGGTCGGATGCGGGACGCGCGCGCGCGGCGAGTACTGCTGCAGTGCCTGCTGCTGCACCGAGCGCTGCTTCACCTTGCGGCCGTTGATGATGACGTCGGAGCCAAGATCCATAACCCAATGCCTCGCGCCCAAGATTGCGTATCGAACACTACACGCCCACTCATCTCGCGTCCAATACTTTGCCCGAACCACGTCCATAGGCTTTGACTATCGGCCGCCGTGGCGGACGGCGGCAGGCGCGCCCGCGCACCGCGCGATAGTGCCGCAATGAGCTCAAGGTCTGATGAGCTGAGGCGTACGTCGAATGCGTTAACCTAGAAGCTTGCGGACGCATCGTGTGCGGCCACGCCTTGGTTGGGGATCCGTAGGCGTCATGAAACTGTGTGGACTCGTCGCAAGCATCCTGCTCCTGGGCGCCACGCAGGCGCGAGCGCAAAAGGCCGATAGTATAAGTCGCCCAGCAGCGTCTCCGTCGGTCGGTAGCACCAACGGCCCCGTCGGCCCGACCGACGCCGACACCGCTGTGGCGATCCCGCGTTGCTGGCTCGGCTGCAGAAATTCGCTCCAGCGGAAAGGCCCCGCGGAGTGGGCGGGTACGGCGCGATCCCGCATGGACACACTCGAGTCGCACCTGAGTCGAAAACATCACCCACTCGCCGCCGCGGCAGTCGGGGCCAGCGCGGCGGCGTCAGGCGGAGCTGCTGCGACGACCGCCGAATCGAACGGCGATGTGAGCGTCAAACCCGCGAGTCCCGCCGCCGCCGCGTCCGAGGTCGAAACGCAACGATTCTTGATCGAAGAGTGGCGGCGATCAGAACTGAGCATCGCCGACAGCTTGCACCATGCTGTTCTCGTCCGGATCTCACGCCTTTTTGATTCGGCTCAGCGCGCGACGGTGTCGCCGGACGATCGGCTGCGGATCGACCGGCAAATAGACGGCATCAATTCGATCAATCAGATGACCTGGCTCCAGCGACGGGTCGCCATTTATCGTCAGGCCGACAGCGCGATCGAGGCGATACCGGGGACATCCTCGCACTAAGGCTGCAGGGACCACGACGTCCAGTCATCCGACCGTAGCCGCTGCGGCAATCCCGGCGGCACGACCGGAAAACAGGCAGCCGCCGAGAAAGCTGCCTTCGAGCGCACGGTACCCGTGCATCCCACCCCCTCCGAACCCGGCCACCTCTCCCGCCGCGTAGAGACCTGCGATCGGAGTACCGGTCGGTGCCAGGACGCGACTCGACAGGTCGGTCTGTAAGCCCCCAAGCGTCTTGCGGGTCAACACCCAGAGCCTCACCGCGATCAGCGGGCCGACCTCCGGGTCGAGAATGCGGTGCGGAGCGGCGGTGCGAATGAGACGGTCACCCCAATATCGTCGTGCTGAATGGAGGGCGACGATCTGCGCGTCCTTGGCAAATGCATTCGCGATCTCGCGATCCCGAGCCCGAATGACGTCCTCGATCTGTTCTGCGTCGAGCAGCGGCGCGCCGACGAGCGTGTTCATGCCGCGAACGAGGTCTGTCAGCTGGCGCTCGACGATGAAGTCGACGCCCTGGCGCCTGAAGGCTTCGACGGGACCCGGCGCGTTGCCTCCTCGCCTCCGGCCCAACACCTGACGCCAACTGCGGCTCGCGATGTCGGGATTCTGCTCGGAGCCAGAGAGTCCGAACTCGCGCGCGAGGATCTTTTGCGAGAGAATCAGCCACGAGTGGTCGAAGCCAACGTTTCGCAAATAGGCGAGCGTGCCGAGGGTATCGAAGCCGGGAAAGAGCGGCGCTGGGAGACGATTGCCGCGCGCGTCGAGCCAGATGGAAGAAGGTCCGGCGAGAATCCGGATGCCGTGGCGCGGCCAGATCGGGTTCCAGTTCTCGACGCCCTCGACATAGTGCCACATGCGGTCCCGATTGATGACCGAGCCGCCGGCGGCTTCCGTGATCGCGAGCATCTGCCCATCGACTGAGGCTGGGACGCCGCAAAGCATACGCGTGGGCGCTGATCCGAGCCGGGCCGGCCAGCACGCACGCACCAGGTCGTGGTTGCCGCCGATGCCGCCGGACGCGACGATCACGGCCTGGGCCCGCATCTCGAAATCTCCAACGACCACCCGGGAGCTGGGTGCACCACGTGCGACTTCGCTCGCCTCGAGAATCTCCCCCCGCACGCCATCGATCGCGCCACCGGTCAGCGTCAATCCCGTGACGCGATGACGAAATCGCAAAGTGATCCGGCCGCGTTGTTCCGCCTCACGCACGAGGCGGACGAAGGGCTCGAGCACACCCGGTCCCGTTCCCCAGGCAATGTGGAAGCGTGGCACCGAGTTCCCGTGTTGCGTGGCCAGCCCGCCGCCGCGCTCTGCCCAGCCAACCACCGGGAAGAATCGCAAGCCAAGCGCCCGCAGCCAGGCGCGCTTCTCCCCGGACGCCCATGCGACGTACGCCTCGGCCCATCGACGCGGCCAGACGTCCTCTTGACGATCAAAGGCCGCCGAGCCCAGCCAGTCTTGCAGCGCCAGCTCCGGTGTGTCGCGAACACCAAGTCGACGCTGCTCAGGCGAGTTGACGAGAAACAGCCCGCCAAGGGACCAGAAGGCTTGGCCACCGAGCGCTACCTCGGATTCTTGGTCGACGATGACGACCCGGCGGCCTGCCGCTGCAAGTTCCGCGGCGGCGACGAGGCCGGCTAACCCAGCGCCGACGACGACTGCATCACACTCCGATCGCATGGCGAAGCGGTAAACCCTCGTCAGTCTGGTACGCCAACAGCCCGTCGTGCCCGGCTACGAGTTCAGAGCAGACCCGGCTAGCATCGGCTGTGAGTCGCGGAAATGTCTTCCGCGACACTGTTGCTGAGCAAGAGCCGACCGCAAGACCCGGCGCCATACGGAGAGGCTTTCGCGGGTTCGAACCGTTCCTTACGTTGAGCGCTGAAGGTGAGATCAGGGAGTCGAGGCATGCTGGTTTCGTCGATTGTACCAGCACGACCCCGCGCGATCGGCATCGTCGCGTCCGGCGCCGCGGTGCTTGTCTCTGCGCTCGCGAGCTGCACGCTCAATCCGACCCAGCCTGCGCAAACCGACTGGGCGCGGGCCATCGCGAACGGCGCGATTCCCGGTGCCACCGTCTCCGGCGGCGGCCTGTACCTGCCAGGCCACCTGGCCTGCATTGTCGCGGAGATACGCGACGCGCGTGCGCCGTGGAGTGATGCGTATCAGGCGGTGTACACGGCAGCGATCGGGCAACGCTCGCACATCGCGACGCCCGTGGTGAACTACGACGTGCCGGGCTACTACGAGGACCCCTCTGCGTTCAACACGGCCGTTACCCCAATCACGACTGATGCTGACGCCGCCTATGAGCTCGCGGCGATCTATGCGATGAGCGGTGACACGAGTTTTGCGGCACCATCTGCGGCCATCTGCTCTTCGCTCGGCCGAGCTCCGACCCCGGGTGCGAGTCGACCGGCCACCCACGCCGCGGGATGATTCGGCCCGCGGAGCTACCGTCAGCCGCCGAGTCCGCCCTGGCGCATTTGCGGGATGGATTGTCGAGGCACTCCGAGCAAGGCATCGCACACCTCGCAGACTTGCACCAGCAGCCCGCCAACCACAAACCGCGTACGTGGAAACTCGAGCGCGCGGCGTACCAGGCGCGCGCGAACGAAGTCGCGGCATGAGGGGCATACAGCGGACGCCGTATCACCCTCGGTCCAAGGCGTCTCCAAGGCGCGTCTCCTTTTCGAGGCAGTGGTAGGGAAGCGTGCAGCCCTGTCCACTGAGGACGACTCGCGGGCCAAGAGTTTTCAGAGAAGCCAGAACCCATCCCTTCGGGATTGGGGATTTGGGAGCCAATGACCTACGGTGCCCTGCACGCAGGATCGGTCGGCACGGTCGTCGCTGGCAGCTGAGCGAGATGCGCTTGCGCCAGAGCGGCGTTCACCGCCGGCGTGTCCGTCGCCTGCAACTGCTGAAGGCCTCCAAGCGCCGCGTCGATCGTTCGGCAATCCACTTCCACCGCGGCGACGTCACTCGACGTCGGATCCAGATCGCCGAACTCCATGTCCTCGAGGTGGCGGGTGAGGTCTCGGTTCGCCGGGCCAAAGCCCCTGTCCCCCGCGCTGGCCAGCGCGGCGAGGTGGCCATCGAAGGCCCGCAACTGCGACACCAGCAGTGAGTCGGCGCCTCCGCGGTGCGCGGCAAGCGTATCCGCGGTGAGTGCGTCACGCATGCGCTGAATCGAGTTGAACTGCGCGAAGCTGACGGCGATCGCGGATACCATCTGGAGTTGCAGATTGAGCTGCGACACGAGCGCGGCTTGGGTGACAGGGATTCGCGGATCGTTCTCGATGTTCAGCTCCTGCGCGTACGTGCGCCCGCCCGTCCGCAATTCGATGCGGTAGATACCGGGTACCACCAGGGGGCCGCTCGGTTGCACACGCGGCGTTTCGCCCTTGATCGCGTGGATATTGAGTGTGTACTCCCGGTAGTCGAGGAGATCACCGAAATAACTGTAGTTCAGCGGCGTCGGTGGCGGATAACGGAGATCCCAGGCAATGCGGTGCATGCCCGGCGACGTCGCGAGAACCGTCGGCGGCGCGAACCAGTATTCGGCGATGTTCGGCCGGACCGTGTCGGGCGGCGGCACCACGCTCGAGAACTCCCGAATCAGGTGATTGGCGCCGTCGTACACCGAGAGCGTGACCAGGCCATCCGCAGGCGCTTTGAGGTAGTAGTCGATGATCGCCCCCTCAGGCGGGTTGTCGCCCGCCGGCACCTCGGGTGGAAGCGGCGTATCCTGGATGTTGTCCCCCCGGACCCGATATGCGGTCTGGGGGCGAAACAGATAGGCGGGTGATGTGCTGGCCGCTACCGCTCGAACCTGACGCAGCGGCGTGAGATCATCCAGGATCCACAGCGCGCGGCCGTAAGTGGAGATAGCCAGATCGTTGCCATGGACATCGATGTCGGTCACGACCGTGTTGGGCAGGTTGAGTTGCAGCGACTGCCAATGGTCGCCACGATCGAACGACACCCACATCCCGGTCACTGTGCCAGCGTAGAGCAGATCGGGATCCGCAGGATCCTCGCGCACCACGCGGACGCCGGCGGTCTGCGGCAACCCAGCCACGATCAGCTGCCAGTGCGCACCGAAATCGCGCGTCCTATAGATGTATGGGTGGTCGTCCGAGTTGTTCTCGACGGCGGCGTACGCCGTGCCCGCACTGTCGTGCGAGGCCTCGACGATGTTCACTCGCGTCGCACCGGGGCGTTGCGACATGTCAGCCGGAGTCACGTTCGTCCACGTCGCCCCTCCATCGCGCGTCACCTGAATCAATCCGTTGCTCGTGCCCACCCAGATCTCGCCCGCGGCCACCGCCGACGGGGCGAGGGTGGCGATTGAGTGAGTGCGGGGGGAGACGGCGCGGCCGCTGTCGCGAGCGCCTGGCTCGGTCGTGAGGTCTGGGCTCATCCGGCGCCAATCGCGGGCGCCGTCGTTCGAGACCAGCACGTACTGCGCGCCCATGTAGAGGACGTGCGGGTCTTGTGTCGAGAACGCCAGTGGCGGCGCTGCCCCAAACCGATCCTCCCGGGACGGTGTGTAGAACACTGCGACCTGACCCGTCTCCCGGTCGTACCGTCGCAAGACGTGGTACCATCCCTGTGTGAACACCCACCGGTCGTCGAGCGGGTCGGTGACGATATATCCGTCCTCGAACCCACCGACCGGGTACCAGTCGTTGTCCCGTATGGCACCGAAGTCGCTCCGACTCAGGACGCATGCCGTGCCGCTGTCCTGCTGCGCCGCGCACACGCGGTACGGGAAGTGGCTGTCCGTCGACACGTGGTAGAACTGTCCGTTCGGGAGATTGTACCACGGCGTCCACGTTTCGCCGCCGTCGACGGTGACGGTCGGCCCCTGATCTACCCCCATGAGCATCCGCTTGGGGTTCGTAGGGTCGATCCAGAGATCGCGCACATCATCCCCGCCGGGCGATCCCTTGAAGGCGGCGACGGTGTGTCCGCCATCGATAGATCGGTACATCGCCGTGCCCATGAGGTAGATCACGTCCGGGTTCTTGGGATCGACGTAAATCGGGCCGCCTCCTGCACTGAGGATGTGGGTTGTAGCGACACGCCACGTTGCGCCGCCGTCGTCGGACCGATAGAGCCCCGTGGCATCCCGGCCTCGGACGTGGGCCTCGGCGTACAGGCGCTGACCCTGCGTCCCCGATGCCACTGCGACGGCAAAGCCCGCTGCGTTGCTCGGCAGTCCGCGCCCTGGCACGGGCCGCCAGGTCGCGCCGCCGTCAACAGACTTGTATATGCCGGATCCGTGAGCGGACGCCGACTCCGGTCCCGCAGATGTAGCGAAGAACACCTGCCGCTCGAATGTCGCATACACGACGCGCGGGTCTGCGTAGTCGACGGCGAGTCCGGTGACACCGGTGTTGGCGTCCTTGAAGAGCACGCGCGTCCACGTGTGTCCGCCGTCGGCGGTTCGATACACGCCGCGTGCGGGGTAGGCGCCGCCGTCGTATTCGCGGGCACCGATCGCGGCAACCAACACCACGTCTGGGCGGTGAGGATCAACCACGATCGACGTGATGTATCGTGTGCTGTCGAGTCCCATCTTGCGCCACGTTTTGCCGGCGTCGACCGATTTGTACACGCCGTTGCCCGGGGTGAAGGACCAGCCCGTCGGATCACCGGTGCCGACATAGACGATGTTGGGATTGGATGGCGCGACGGCCACCGCTCCGATCGACGCCACATGTTGCTCGTCGAAGATGGGCTTCCAGACCGTGCCGCCATCGGTGCTCTTCCATACGCCCGCTTCCGGCGTGCCGATGTAGTAGACCGTCGGATCTCCAGGCACGCCGGATACTGAGTAGACGTTGCCCGCGCGGTAGGGGCCAATAGATCGCCAACGCATTCCGGCGAAAACGCTGGAGTCAACCGGTTGCGCGTCCACGGCCGGTACCAGGACAATCGCGCTCGAGATCACGATGAGTGTGAGGCCCCACGACCGCCCTGCCTCAGAGACAACGTCACGCCACCGTCGGCGCATAGAAGAAATGCCTCGTGAGAATCGGCGCTCTGTCATGGCGCAGCGCCAAGAGATGTGAGAGACCGGGCGCACCCCGGTGCTATCGTGACTATACGCTACCTCACGTCGAGGCGGCGAGCCATGAGGTTGACCGGCCCTTGCACGTCAGGTACGATGAGCGCCCGCGAGGGTCAGCGGTCAGGGACAACTCGAGGGTCAGCGGTCAGGGACAAATGGTAAGCCGGCCGTGCGCACCCTGGCTGGCCTTGGACCGGTAGGGGCGACGCATTGCGTCGCCCGCTGTTGTCGGTCGGGTTGGGATCCGGACAGGCCGGGGCGGATAACTAATGATGGAGGTCAGACGGTGGCTGATCTGAGCACGGCGGCATCCAACCGGATGCGGATGACGGTCGGTGACATCGTGTTGTGGGGAACGCTGGAGGAGCAACTCGCGCCAGCGACCTGCGCGGCATTTCGTAGGCTGCTCCCGTTGACGGCCACGGTGCTGCACGTCCAATGGAGTGGCGAGTCCACGTGGGTCCCACTCGGCGACCTCTCACTGGGGATCGGGCCGGAGAATGCGATACACCAGCCGACCCCCGGGCAGATCCTGCTCTATCCGGGAGGGGTGAGCGAAACCGAAATCCTCATCCCTTACGGTCAGACGGCATTCGCCGCGAAAACCGGTGCGTTGTCGGGCAACCACTTCCTGACAATCGCTGGCGACCGGAGTGCATTGGCCGAGATCGGCCGCCGTGCACTGTGGGAAGGCGCGCAAAAGGTGACGTTCGCGCTGGAGAATCCGAACGGCTGACGGCCGGATTCGGACTCGGGATTCGGGGATTTCCTCGCTCCCCGTTGCGGTGGAATTGGTTGCGCCTGTTGACCGCCGACGTTGGTCAAATCGGTCGGCGCTTCACGCCACCGCTGATCCCAACCCCTGCTTCTGCATGAGCTTGTCACATCGACGCCATGCCAAGGCCAAACTGACCGACGGGATGCACGTTGTGGCAGTATGTGACCTTTCTACTGGCGTTTCGGTCAGGATGTCCGAGAGGCATCAACAACGACTGCCTCGACATTCTATGTGCAGCTCGGCGGCGGAGGGGCGAGATGAGCGCTCCAACAAAGCGACGGACAACGCGGATAGCGGGAGACGGCGGGCCGGCGGCGCGCGCGCGCGTAAGCGGCGCCGTGCCACTCAGCTCATCGCCCGCATGGGCGCAGTTGGGCGACGACCTCATCAATAGAACGGATCTGGACCGAGCAGGAGCGGAGCGGGTGCTTCGCGTGGTCGAGAATGCGCTCGGCGGACTCGAGCGCGAGCTCGAGGTGCGGGCCCAGCAGATCGTCGAGCAACGTCACTTCATTGAACAGGTGGTGGATGCACTCCCCGTCGGCTTGTATGTCGTCGACCGGGAGTATCGCGTCCAGGCCTGGAACCACACGCGCGAAACTGGCTTGCAAGGCATCGCGCGCGGTGAGGCGTTGGGACGCACGATCTTCGAGATCTTGCACCACCAGCCGGCGGAATCGCTGCGCCGAGAGTTCGACCACGTCTTCGCGACCGGCGAGCTCAGTCAATTCGAAACGGAGTCGCGGGCGTCGTCAAAGGGAAGCGGCCCACCGCGAACCTACCGCATCTCCAAGATCCCGCTGCGTCTGAACGGTGACGAGGTCACGCACGTGATCACGGTGGGTGAAGAGGTCACGTCGTGGAAGGAAGCCGAGAAGCGGGTGGCGCAGACCGAGAAGCTCGCTGCCATCGGCCAGCTCGCCGCGGGCGTCATGCACGAAATCAACAATCCGTTGGCGACGGTTGCCGCCTGCGCTGAGAGTATGACGCTGGGTCTCGAGTCGGCGAATGGGATGACTGACGCGTCGGCTGCACCTGCGGCCGGAGGATCCGTCGGACAATATCTCGAGTATCTCCGAGTGATCGATGCCGAGGTGCGGCGCTGCAAAGGCATCGCCGATGCGCTGTTGAATTTCAGTCGCACTGGGGCTCGTGAGCGCTCGCCGGTCGATCTCAATGGCGTGGTGGAGCAGACGCTGTTCCTGCTGAAGCACCACCGTCGGTTTCATCGCAGGGTGGTGCACCTCGAGCTCGAGCGGAACGCTGCAGCGCTTGTCAGCGGAAACGCGGAGCAACTGGTGCAGGTCTTCATGGCGCTGCTTCACAACGCAGCGGACGCGGTCGACGGACATACTGGCGCTGATGGCGGCGAGTCGCACGGCAGTCGCACGCCCGCCGCGCCGCGCAGGCGTGCGACTGATCGCCCGCAGGGCGCGCGACGCGGTGACGGCCGCATCACGGTGCGGACCCGTTGCAACAATGGCTGCGTCGTCGCCGAAGTCCGCGACGGCGGCATGGGCATTCCACGGTCGCTCCAGTCCAAGATCTTCGAGCCGTTCTTCACGACCAAGCCGACGGGTCAGGGCACTGGCCTCGGGCTGTCGGTCTGCTATGGCATCGTCGCCGATCACGGGGGCCGATTGGAAGTCGAGAGTGAGGCAGGGAGCGGCAGCACATTTCGAATCGTGCTTCCCAGTGCGGATGCGGAACCGATCCGGGGAGCTGGTGGCGCGCAGAACCTCGAGGGGGCCGAGGCATGAAAGAGCAATTGCGCATCAAGGTATTGATCGCCGAGGACGAGGAGATGCTGGGGAACGTGCTCGAGCAGTTCCTGACCAGCCGGGGTCACGAGGTCACGGTGGTCCGCGACGGCCGGGCTGCGCTCGAAGCGCTCCGACGCGAGGCGTTCGACGTGGCGCTGCTCGATATCGTCATGCCCGAGCTGGATGGGCTCGAGGTGCTGCGACAGGTGATCGACGAGCCATCGCCACCGCAGGTGATCATCATCACCGGCAACGGGACGATCGAGACGGCGATTTCGGCGATCCGGCTGGGCGCCTACGACTACCTCTCCAAGCCGTACCGGATGGCGGAGATCGATGTGCTCGTGCGCCGCGCCTGGGAGAAGCGCCAACTCGCGCGCCAGAACGCGCTGCTGCAGACGCATCTCGAGCGGGCCAACGGCGCGCCCGACGTGCTGACCCGCTACGGGCCAATGCAGGCCGTGCTCGCGCTCGTAGAGCGCGTTGCGAAGAGCGACTCCCCGGTCTTGATCAGCGGTGAGCCAGGGACAGGCAAGGAGATCATCGCCCGTCTGCTGCACCGACTCTCCGGCCGGGCCGAGGCGGGGGGCGGGATGGTCGATGTCGACTGCGCCGCACTGGGCGATGCACAGATCGAAAGCGAGCTCTTTGGACATGAAAAGGGCGCGTTCCCGGGCGTCTTGAAACGCAAGACAGGTGCGCTGGAACTCGCCAGCAGCGGCACGCTGTTTCTCGATGAGGTTGGGGCGCTCGACATCCGCGTGCAAGGCAAACTACTGCGGGCACTCGAGACTGGGAGCTACGTGCGGTTGGGGGGCAACCATAAGTTGTCGATCGACACCCGAGTGGTCGCGGCCACCAAAGCCGATCTCGCGGCGGCCGTGGCCGCCCGCTCGTTCCGCAGTGACCTGTACTATCGAATCAACACGATCAGCATCTCGCTCCCCCCGCTGCGCGAACGCGTGGTCGACATTCCGATGTTGACGGAGCACTTCCTCAAGCACTTCGGCGGCTCAAATCCGCCGACGCTGACCGCCGACGCCTCCGCCGCGCTCGAGAGCTACACGTGGCCCGGCAACGTCCGCGAGCTGCGCAATGTGATCGAGCGAGCCGTACTCTTGGCCTCTGGTGGCGTGATCACACGCAACGATCTGCCGATCATGCCCGGCGGCTCGACGCCTTTCGGCGGCGACAGCGACGGTCACCAGCTCACACTCTCCGACCTGGAACGCCGTCACATCGAAGCGGTGCTGCTGCGCGCGAATTGGCACCAGGGCCGTGCCGCGACACAGCTGGGGATATCGAGCAAGACGCTGTATAGGAAGATCAGGGAATACGGGTTTGTGAGGCCCAGGGGGTGACGGCGGGCCTGGGGTCTAGGGTTTGGGGTAACTAGGCAAAACGCGCGGGCCGATCACTGCGCACGGTGACCGGCCTTGGACCGGTAGGGGCGACGCATTGCGTCGCCCGTCGTTGTGGTCGCGGTTGCGGTTACCCAAACCCCAAACCCGCCGTTCAGGCCTTTACAACGTACCCGACGCCGCGCACGGTGGTGATGAGTTTCTTGTCGTGCCCCGCATCCACCTTCTTGCGCAGATGATTGATCACCACATCGACGATGTTGGTGCCGGGGTCGAAGTGATAGCCCCACGCGTACTCCGTGATCAGGGTTCGGCTCATCACTTTGCCAGGGTGGCGCATCAGGTACTCGAGGACGGAGTACTCCTTGGGCGTGAGATCAATTAGTTCATCCCCGCGGCGTACCTCGCGGGTGTCCTGCTGCAGGCTCAAATCGCCGATTCGGAGCAGGGGCGTAGCCAGGGCACGCGGGCGGCGGGACAGCGCTTCGACCCGGGCGAGGAGCTCCTCGAAGGCGAACGGCTTGGTCACGTAGTCGTCGGCGCCCGCGCGCAGCGTCTGCACTTTGGCATCGACTGCGTCCTGTGCCGTGAGGACCAGCACCGGACGCTCGAAGCCGCGGGCGCGCAGGGTATGGAGTACCTGCAGGCCGGGCTTCCCCGGCAATCGCATGTCCAGGATGATCAGATCGTACGCGTCGGAGGCGGCGAGCCGCTCGCCCTCCTCGCCGTCGGCGACGAGATCCACGCCCCAGCGCTGTTCTTCGAGGCCGCGCTTGACGAACTGCCCGACCGTCGGATCGTCTTCGATGACGAGGACTTTCATGAATGGTCCAAATCTAGTGGCCCGCACTAGCTTTCCCCTATGGCCAGCATACGCGCTCAGTTAGCGATGGCGTACGCGGTGATCCTCGTGGCAACAGTGGCGGTCGTGGGTGGCTTGGTCTACGACATCGCGAACGAGAATCATCGAGAAGAAGCTGCGCGAGACCTGGACATGCGGGCACGGGCCAACGTCGATCTCGCGGCCAGCGCGATTTCGGATGCCGTAGGTAGCGGGGGGACTCTGTTGACCAAGACAACAGAGGCACGGCGCTCGACGACTGCGGATGTGTACCAGCCAACCATTTACGTCGCGGGCCCAGAGCTGAGTAGGCTGCTCGACCGTGTGCCCGACTACGTCCTTCTCTTGGATCCGACTGGACACACGTTGTACACGTCTTTCGTCCGGCAAATCAGTTTCGAGGATGCGCTCGAGTTGGCGCAGGTGGCAATGAAACTCCCGCTGGATTCTGCGCTGCATCCTGTGCAGGTGGCCGGCAAACGATACATGCTGTCACTGAGCGTGCCGCCGCTCACGCAAACGGGTATCGGCCGCGTCGTCGCGGGCGTGGAGGCGGCACCCGGCGAAGCCGCCTCGCAAGCCGTGCTGACCATTGATCTCGTGCTCCTGCCCGTAGTCATCGCACTGTCGCTGTGGGCGGCCTACGCCGTGTCTGGCCGCGCATTCCGGCCCATCGACGTCATCATGAATGAAGTCGAAGCGATCACCGACGGTCGCAGCCTGCATCGACGCCTGGTCGTCGATGGCGCCGGCGATGAAATGCGACGGTTGAGCGAGACATTGAACCAGATGATTGCGCGGCTCGAGTCATCCTTCAGCGGACTCCGGCGATTCACGGCCGATGCGAGCCACGAGCTCAAGACGCCGCTCACGGTACTGCGTGCGGACGTCGAGCGTGCACTCACGACGCCATCACACTCGACCGATCAACTCGTCGCGCTCGAGGAGGCACTGCAGGAGACGCGTCGGATGTCGGACCTGGTGGATTCGCTGCTCACGCTCGCACGAGCCGATGAAGGTCGGTACGACATGATTCAAGAGCCGGTCGCCCTCGACCCGGTCGTGCACGAAGTCTTCGAGTCTGCACTCATCCTGGGAGAGGACGCCGATCTCGCCGTGTCGCTGCTGGTCCTGGAGCCGACGACGGTTCTCGGTGATCCCGCGCGCCTGCGGCAGCTCTTCATGAACCTCGTGATGAATGCCATCAAGTACACGCCTCGTGGTGGCCGCGTCGAGCTCTCGCTGAGTCATCGGTTGGATGGCGTCACTTTCTCGGTGCGCGATACGGGTATCGGCATCGCGCCGTCGGACCTGCCGCATATCTTCGAGCGATTCTGGCGGGCCGACCGGGTGCGCTCTCGCTCGTCGGAGCGCGGCGGCTTCGGGCTCGGGTTGGCGATCAGCCAGTGGATCGCACAAGCTCATGGTGGATCGATAGTTGCGACGTCACGTCTTGGGCGTGGCAGCATGTTTACCGTCCACCTCCCGACTGCGGCCGCCGAGGCAAACGCCCACGCCGAGGCCCCGGCGCCAGCGGCCCCGACCGCAGTCCCGATTTAAGCAATTCTTAATCTTCCAGCAATTCCGGGTAAATAACCGGCCAATAATTTCTCTCTCGACATGACGGCCGAGTTTGCGCGACATGCGTGGGTCGGCCGTCGTGCAGTCGTGCAGGAGTCATTGGCGTAGACTACCTGGATTTCGGGAGTGCCATGTTTAACACCCTGTTGGAGTCGAAGGCGTCAAGGCATCGGAGCACCAGCGGGACGGTGTTCAGTGTCATCGCGCACGTGGTAATCATCACGGGCGCGGTGTACGCCACTGCCCACGCCGGGATCAAGAACCAGAAGGAGAAGGTCGAGAAGCTCAACTTCGTGCAGGTGAAGAAGGCTCCGGAACCGCCCAAGCCGAAGCCGCAGGAGCAGCTCGTTGCACCGCCGCCGCCCAAGGGCTTCCAGACTCTCGCGGCGCCCGTCAACATCCCCGACGTCATTCCGAGCGTCGACCTCACGAAGAAGGTCACGGACGAGGCCGACTTTTCAGGAAAGGGCGTGCAGGGCGGCAACGCCAACGGCAAGGCGGGTGGCGTTCAGACGGACCAGCCGTACTTCGACTTCCAGGTCGAGAAGCAGGCTGCGCCGTATCCAGGCAGCCCCTCGCCGCGCTACCCGGACATGCTGCAGACCGCCGGTATCGCGGGCGAGGTGATCGCCCAGTTCGTCATCGACACGTCCGGGCACGTCGAGATGAACACCTTCAAGGTGATCAAGTCGGACAATGACCTCTTTACCGAGGCCGTCAAGGCGGTGCTCCCGAAGAAGCGCTACTACCCGGCCGAGGTCGGAGGGCGCCACGTGAAGGAGCTCGTAGAAGAGCCGTACGTCTTCAACATGAAGAGCTAGCCCTCAACTCCCATGGGTGGGTCGCTGGGCGTGCGCCAGCGTCCGGCCCGCACGCCATTCTCCGTCCCCCGCACGATTTCCGTCACCGTCAGAGGTTTCAACATATGAATGTCTCGCTGACCGATCTCTTCGCCTCGATGGGCTGGTTCGCCAAGGGCATCGTCGCTGTGCTCATGATCATGTCGATCTTCTCGCTGACGATCATGATCCAGAAGTGGTGGAACCTGCTGCAGGCGCAGAAGCAGACGCGCAAGTTCGCGCCCGAGTTCTCGCAGTTCCTGGAAGAGGACAATCTCGGCGAGGCGGTGAAGCTGGCCGAGGGCTACAAGAAGTCGCACGTCGCTCGCGTGCTCGGTGGCGCGCTCGGTGAGATCCGCCCGCTCATTCAGGATGGTTCGGTCACGGTCGCTGACATCAACTCGGCAGAGCGTGCGGTCGAGCGTGAGATGCTGATGGAGATCGTATTGCTCAAGCGCGGCCTCGGCGTGCTCGCGACGGTCGGCGCCACTGCGCCGTTCGTCGGACTGCTCGGAACGACGATGGGTATCGTCAACGCCTTCCAAGGCATGGCCGTCTCCGGTTCGGGTGGTATCGGCGCGATCTCGGCTGGTGTCGCCGAGGCGCTGATCACGACCGCCTTCGGTCTGCTCGTGGCCATTCCGGCGGTGTGGGCGTACAACTATTTCGCGACGAAGATCGACAACCTCACGGCCGAGATGACGTATTCCTCGAAGGAGATGATCGACTATCTGATCAAGGGCGTCTCGGGTGAGTTCGGTCGTTCGCGGTTCACGCGCGAGTTCAACACCGCCGCGACCAGCGGCACCGGTCCGATCTCGCAGTAAACGACGCCACATGCCGGCGAGCGACGTCGTGTGACGATCGCTCGCTGGTATGTTCACCGCGTGACGAGGTAACCATAGATGGCCATTCAAATGTCGGGCGGCGGCGTGAAGGCCGAGCCGAACGTGACGCCAATGATCGACGTCATGCTCGTGCTGCTGATCATCTTCATGATCATCGTGCCCGCACTCAACGCTGGTTTCAAAGCACAGCCGCCTAACGGGAAAAACCTCAAGGCGCACCCCGAGGACAACACCGACCTGGTGTTGGGCATCGATGTGAACGGCGTGTACTACCTGAACAAAAAGCCGATCAAGAACGAAGATCTGCCGACGCTGCTCAAGTCAGATCTATGCCACCCGCACTGAGGACAAGATCATGTACCTCAAGGCGGACAAGAACCTCGACTACGGCAAGATCGTGACGGCAATCGACATCGCATCGCACAACGGGGTGCGAGTGACCGGCATGATCACCGAGCAGACGCCAGGGACGCGGTCCATCGTCGCGGGTGACAACCCGATGGACCTCAGTAAGAAGGGAGGGTCCTAACCATGGCAATGTCGACTGGCCAACGCGGCAGCCTCCAGAACGAACCGAACGTGACGCCGATGATCGACGTGCTGCTCGTGCTGTTGATCATCTTCATGATCATCATCCCGTTGTCGCGAAAGGCGATCGACGTTCAGCTGCCGGACCCGACACCGCCGACCACGCCGCCGCCGAAGAACAACGACCAGATCGTGCTCGAGATCCATCCGGGTGGCGTGATGGATATCAACAAGCAGCCCGTTACGAAGGACGGGTTGATGGCGAAGCTGCATGAAGTGTACGACCCACGGCCAGACAAGATCATCTTCATCAAGGGTGATTCCGCCGTGAAGTTTCAGGACGTCATCCAGGCCATGGACGTCGCCCGTGGCGCCGGCGTGAAAGTGATCGGCGTTCCACCGAAGGAGGCAGAGGGCGCAGCTCCGGCGGCCGCTGCTCCGGGGCAGTAGCGCTCGGCTGGAAACGACAGTGCCGGCGAGCCGAAGACGCTACCGGCCGCCGGTCGGATTTCCAACTGCGGAAGAAAGGCGAGGGCGGTGGCAGGCTCCGATCATTTCGATCGTCCTCCACGCCCTCGCCTTTTTCGCGTTGCTGATCCCGACGGTGGCATCGGTGAAGCTCATAGCCGAGCGACGACAGTGGGGACTGCACGGCCTCGTTCTCGGTGGGGGTGGGGGTGCGCAGCCGGAGCGGGTTCAATACGTGCGGGCCGCTGTGCCGGCCCGCGCGCCAACGACGCGTCCGGTCGTGCGGCCGCCGCCCAAGCCGAATCCGCCACCCGTCATCACGCCTCCGCAACCGGTGCCGCCACCGCCAGCACCCGTGTCGCCGCCCGCCCCCGACAGCACCGCGACGGGCGCCCCCGCCGGAACTGGTACGCCGAGCGCGGGACCCGGCAGCGGCGGCGGAACCGGTGCAGGCAAAGGTCCGGGCGTCGGTAACGGCAAAGGTCCAGGCACGGGCGGCGACCCGGCCGCGCGAAAGCTGGGAGCCGTGCCGCCGGAGACCATTGTCGCGGGGCTGGATGCGCCGAAAGACGCTCGGCCGCGACACCTCGTCGCCATCTTCATCGTGACATCGACCGGCGAAGCGAAACTCGTGTCATTCACCCAGACCAACAACGGCGGGCTCAATCGGCAACTGCGCGAAGAGTTCGAGCAGATGACGCGATCGCGATGGCAGCCGGCGGCCCTCGACGGCGTTTCGGTCCCGGACACAGTTCCCTACGTCGTGCAACTGCCCTAAAACGCCTAACTGGCAGCAGTTGCACCCTAGCCAAGGCTTCTAGCGGCGCATACGTTTCCTGCGCTCTGGCGGCTCCCCATGTGCGCGGCCCACGCCCGCCGGCGCACGAGATGGCCGCAGGACCCCGCCGAGGTGCCCTTCGTGAGAGGTGCGTCTCGGCCCGACCCGCCAGAGAGGCACAATGCACAGCGTCGCCGCCTTGCCGGACGCCGCAGCATTGCAAAGCGCTGAACGCCACGAGTTCGTTCGGGCGATGACGCTGACCGATGCGACGATGCTCGTGGCCGGCTCGATGATCGGCTCGGGGATCTTCATCGTGTCAGCCGACATCGGCCGCACGGTCGGATCGCCGTTCTGGCTGCTGATCGTCTGGTTGCTCACGGCCTTCATCACCGTGCTGGGCGCCCTCGCGTACGGGGAGCTCGCGGCGATGTTTCCCCGCGCCGGCGGCCAGTACGTGTTCCTGCGCGAGTCGCTTGGGGCACTGCCCGGGTTCCTGTACGGGTGGACGTTGTTTCTCGTCATTCAGACCGGGACGATCGCGGCCGTCGCCGTGGCGGTTGGCAAGTTCCTTGGGGTGTTGATTCCGGCCATCGGTGCGGACCGGTACGCAGCCTTCCCGCATGCAGACATTGTCTTGGAGTCCTCGGCTGCCACGCGCCGGCTGATGCCATGCAGCTCGGGCTTTCCCCACAACGCGTTGTTGCGATCGTTACGGTCTGGATCCTGACGTGGGTCAACTTGCGCGGAGTTCGGGAAGGGAAGATGGTCCAGACCACGATGACGACCATCAAGACCGCGGTACTCGCCTTGCTGGTCATCCTCGGACTCACGATCGGCAGACACGCCGAAGCCATCGCGGCGAATTTTAGCGTCGGGACACTTCGTCGGGATCAGCGCGCTGACCCCGGCCTTTGTCCTCGCGTTCGGGGCTGGCCTCGTCGGCTCGCTCTTTTCGGCGGACGCCTGGAACAACGTGACCTTTGCTGCCGCCGAGGTGCAGAACCCGCGGCGCAACCTGCCGCTCGCGCTGGTCTTCGGCACCGGGGGAGTCACGCTGCTCTACGTACTGGCCAACGTGGCCTACCTCTGCATGCTCCCATTCCATGGGGATCCGCACGGCACGACGGTCTTGGCCCGCGGCATCCAGTACGCGACTGAAGACCGGGTCGGCACCGCCGCGGTGGAAACGATTCTTGGCGGAGCCGGTGCTGCGGTCATGGCGGTCGCGATCATCGATCTCGTCCGTCGGGTGCGTCAACGGTCTCATTCTCGCCGGCGCGCGCGTGTTGTACGCCATGGCGCGCGACGGGCTCTTCTTCCGGCAGCACGGGCGCCCTCAACGCGCGTCAGGTGCCAGGCGCCGCGCTCGTCGTACAGGCCATCTGGACCTCGCTCTTGTGCCTCAGCGGGACCTACGGCCAGTTGCTCAACTACGTGATCTTCGCGGTGCTGATCTTCTACGTCCTGACGACCATCGGTCTGTTCGTGCTGCGTCGGACGGAGCCGACCGCCGAACGCCCCTATCATGCGGTCGGCTACCCATACCTGCCTGCGCTCTATATCGTGCTCGCTGCCAGTGTGGCGACTGTCCTGCTGATCGCCGAGAAGACGCGAGCCCAGTCGGTCTCCGGGCTGGTGCTGGTTTTGATTGGCGTGCCAGTGTTTTATGCTTGGCGTGCACACAGTCGCGATCACAGCGACGCGGCATCTCTCGTCGCGCCGTAGTCATCGCTTTCCACGGACCCTCTGACCTCACTATGCCCTCTTCGCAGTCTTTGCTCGCTCTGATCATTGCCCTCAGTGTTTTCACGCTCCTGGTCGCGGTGTGGCTCGCGCGATGGGTCCTCGCTCGCGAGCGCGGCAAGCCCGAGATGCAGCGGATTTCCGACGCCATCCAGCAGGGCGCGGAGGCGTTTCTCGCGCGCCAGTATCGCACGATCGCGGGTCTGGCGATCGTCGTGGCCGTCTTGATCTACGTCGGCTACGCCTTCTTCCGTCGTGGAAACGCATCCGACCCGGTGAGCGACCCCAAGACGCTCGCGGCGTACTTTGCCGTTTCGTTCATCCTGGGCGCCTGAGCTCCGGCATCGCCGGATACGTTGGCATGTGGACGTCGATCCGCGCGAACATCCGCGTGGCGGCCGCGGCGATGTCGTCGCTCAACGGCGCGATGCAAACGGCGCTTCGTGGGGGTGCGGTTTCCGGCCTTTTCGTCGTCGCGATGTCGCTACTCGGGGTCGGCGGGCTCTTCGCCCTGCTCGCAGGCTTCGCCCCCGCGGGGGTGAGCTCGAATGAGTGGCTCCCGCGGATTCCCTTCCTGATCGTCGGCTACAGCTTCGGCGCCTCCTTCGTCGCGCTCTTCGCCCAGCTCGGCGGCGGCATCTACACCAAAGCTGCAGACGTGGGCGCCGATCTCGTCGGGAAGGTCGAGGCGGGCATCCCCGAGGACGATCCGCGCAATCCAGCCGTTGATCGCGGACCTCGTCGGCGACAACGTCGGAGACTGCGCCGGTCGCGGCGCGGACCTGTTCGAATCCACGGCGGCCGAGAACATCGGCGCGATGATTCTTGGGGTGTACGCTCTTTGGTTATTTCGGCGTACCCGGGATCCTGTTTCCCCTGGTCGATCGGGGCGTTCGGCCTGATTGCCTCGATCATTGGGGTCATGACGTGTCCGCACGCGCGAAGACGGCGACCCGATGCACGCGTTGAATCGCGGCTTCTACCTCACGGCCGTGCTGGGCCTCATTGGCTTCGCGATTGCGAGCCGGTGGCTGTTGGGCTCGCCGACACAGCCGGCGCCGGATGCGTGGTGGCACTTCCTGATCTGCGGCGTGATTGGACTCCTGACGTCGATCGCGTTCCTGCTCATCACGCAGTACTACACCGAATACGCGTACGCTCCGGTGAAGTCGATTGCGGAGGCCAGTCAAACCGGCCCCGCGACCAATATCATCAGCGGCATTGCGGTCGGCATGGAGGCGACGGTGCTCCCGGTCCTCACGATTGGCGTCGCGATCGTGGTGAGTTATTACGTCGGTCGGGCGAGTGGCCTCACGGGCGCCCACGGCGAGTTGATCGGCGGTCTGTACGGCACCGCGATCGCCACCATGGGTATGCTCGAGTACCGCGGGCTACGTCCTGGCGATGGATACATTCGGTCCGATCACCGACAACGCCGGCGGCATCATCGAGATGTCCCAGCAGCCGGAGTCGGTGCGCGCGATCACCGATCGGCTCGATGCGGTCGGCAATACGACCAAGGCGTTGACCAAGGGGTACGCAATCGGATCGGCGGCACTCGCGGCGTTCCTGTTGTTTTCGGCCTATCTCAACGAGGTGTTCAACTACACCGGCCAGCACATCGAGGTGAACATCGCACGACCTGAGCTGTTCGTGGCCGGCTTGCTCGGCGCGATGCTGGTCTTCTGGTTCACCTCGCTCGCCATCAAGGCGGTTGGCCGTGCAGCCTTTTCCGTGATCAACGAGGTCCGGCGCCAGTTCAAGGAAAAGCCCGGTATCATGAAGGGCACCGACGCACCGGACTACGGCCGCTGCGTCGACATCGTGACGATCGGTGCCTTGAAGGAAATGGTGGCCCCTGGCGCGTTGGTGGTTGGCATGCCGATCGTCGTCGGGCTTGTGTTCCGGTATCTGCGGGCTCGGTGCCGAAGCGGTCGCCGCCTTCCTCATGGTCGCGACGATCACCGGGATTCTCATGGCGATCTTTCTCAACACCGGCGGCGGTGCCTGGGATAACGCCAAGAAGTACATCGAGACCGGCGTGTATGGTGGCAAGCGCTCGGAGACGCACAAGGCGAGCGTGGTTGGCGACACCGTCGGCGATCCATTCAAGGACACCGCCGGTCCGTCGCTGCACGTTCTGATCAAGCTGTTGAGCACGATCACGCTCGTGCTGGCGCCGCTCTTCATCTAGGGCGACGCGAGCGATGGCGAAACCACACGACGGGGTGGGTGCAGGTTGACTGCTGTCTCGGGACCTCCGACAACTCGGCACTCATTGGCTGCGCAGCTGCGAAGCTGCAAATCCATCGACAAGCTGATCGCCGAATCGCAGACTCCCGAGCACCGGCTTCGGAAAAGCCTCGGCCCGTGGTCTCTGACCGCGCTGGGCATCGGCGCCGTCATCGGCTCCGGCATCTTCGTCCTCACTGGTACCGCGGCGGCCGGCGAGTACTTCAAGGCCCCATCGATCCTGCACGCGCAGGTGCTCGATATCGTCGTGAACTTCCTGCGGGGCGGCGGCGCGGCCCAGGTCCTCATGCATGGCCGGCCCGCGGCCGGCCCGTCGATCGCGATATCGTTCTTTCTCGTTGCCGTCGCCTGCAGCTTTGCCGGGTTGTGCTACGCCGAGCTCGCGTCGATGATCCCCATTGCCGGCAGCGCGTACACGTATTCCTACGCGACGCTCGGTGAGATCTGGGCCTGGATCATTGGGTGGGATCTCATCCTCGAATACGTCGTGAGCAACGTTGTCGTCGCGATCAGCTTCAGCGCCTATACCAAGGCGCAGCTAGCGGCCTTCCACATCAATCTTCCCGATCGCTGGTCCACTCCCGTCTGGGAGGCGGGGCACTTCACTGGGTCGATTTTCAATTTCCCGGCGTTCCTCATCGTTTTCCTTCTGACCGTGCTCCTGGTACGCGGCATCCGAGAGTCGGCCGAGGCGAACAACGTCATAGTGGCGATCAAGATCGGGGCGATCTTGGTCTTCCTTGTTGTCGGCGGTGCGCTCGTCAACCCAACGAACTGGCATCCCTTCGCCCCGAACGGATTTGGGGGCATTGTCACCGGTGGCGCGATAGTTTTCTTCACGTACATCGGATTCGATTCGGTATCCACGGCAGGCGAAGAGTCGCGCAACCCGCAGCGTGACCTGCCGTTCGGCATCATCGCGTCACTGATCGTGTGTACCGTCCTGTACGTGGGCGTCTCGGTCGTGCTGCTCGGCATGATGAAGTACACGACGTTCGTGTCGGGCGAGGCGGCCGACGCCCCGGTGGCCTACGCCCTGGCGGCGCTTGGGGCCAGTCGGTGGTCGCGGTCGATCATCGTGATCGGCGCGCTCATGGGCATGATCTCGTCGATCCTCGTCTTTCAGTACGGTCAGGCTCGCATCTCGGTATGCGATGTCGCGCGATGGGCTCTTCCCCAAGTTGTTTTCCGCCGTCCATCCGAAGTTCCAGACGCCCCACTGGTCGACGTGGGTGGCCGGACTCGCCGTCGGGCTCCCCGCCGGCATTTTCGCCGTCAGCGACGCCGCGGATCTCTCCAACATCGGCACCCTCTTCGCGTTCGTCCTGGTCTCACTCGGCGTGATTGTGCTGCGCCGGACGCAACCCGACCGCCGCCGAGCATTCAAGGTGCCGCTGGTCCCCCTATTCCCGATCATCTCCATCGTGCTCTGCGGCGGGCTCATGACCGGCCTGACGGTGATCACATGGATCCGCTTCGTCGTCTGGCTGATCCTGGGACTGCTGATCTACTTCTTCTATAGCAGACATCGCAGCGAGTTTGCCCAAAGCAAGACGCTAGACGCTGGACGCTAGAGTAAAACAAACCTCGAGGGCCAGCCACGGCGCGTCGTGACTGGCCCTCTCTGTTTCCGTCGCTCCCCAGAAAGCGGGCGGCATGAATGCTGCCTCTACATGTCGGCCCGGTCGGCGCTGGATCCGAATTCGTCGACTGGCTCCGCTAACGCCGGGGCGCGCTCCGCAATCTCATGTCACCACCGACATGTAGGGGCGGCCTTCAGGCCGCCCACATGCCGATGTAACGCCGCCCGCACCGTTGTTTGATTATGGCCCCGTCGGCGCCACCTGGTGCACGTGTGCATGGCCGCCGGGTTTGATGCCCGCAGTTCGCAACGCCATCCGAACCGCGCCGCGCACCGGATCGATCTCGCGTGGGTCGAGTTGGGCGCCAGGCACGGCAGACTTGAGCCGGTGCTCGAGACGCGTCCGAAGCGGGGAGCGGCGCGCCAGTAGCCCACCCGCCAGCGCCACGGGCGCACTCGCCCGCTCGTCCGTGAAGAGCCGGCGTGCCAGCGCTACGACGTGCAGCACCAGCTCCTCCGTTGCGAAGCTCGCGATCGCGACCGCCCGAGCATCGCCGCTGTCGGCGCATTGCAGGACTGCAGGGGCCAGCGAGGCCAGATCGGCCGGCGTCGCGCTGGCGGCCCATCCGATCAGGTCTTCGACAGACGACACCTCGGCCGCCGTCACCACCACGCCTGTGAGCGCCGTCTCGGGCTCACGCCCGTCCGCCGCCGCCGTGACGACGCTGAGCGCGCGTCTCCCGATCCACGCTCCGCTACCCTCGTCCCCGCAGACCGGGCCCCAGCCACCACAGCGCGCGACAGTGCCGGTGGGTCCACGACCGTAGGCTATCGATCCCGTGCCCGCAATGAGCAGAATGCCGGCGCTGTCGCCAAAGGCGTCCTCCAGTGCGACGACTGCATCGGGCTGTACCACGACCTCGTCAGCCAGCCCACGTGCGACCAGCGCACGCTCGAGCGCGTGACGCTCGGGCTCGCGGCCCACACCGGCCACGCCGACGGAGAGTACGGTCGGTGCAGTGCCGCCATGCTGCTCGGCAGCGGCGAGCGCGTCCGCCACCACGGTCGCGATCGCAGCCGCTGACCGCTCGACATCGCCAGGTCGGACGGCGCTCGGCCCGCCTTCCGCCGTCCCGACTGTCGTGCCGGTTTCATCCGCGACGACCGCCCGAGTCCGCGATCCTCCGCCGTCGACACCCACGACGATGCGCATCACGCGATTGCTCCACGAGTCGCGGCCGTCGCACGCTCTGGCGCCGGGTGTGTGAGCGACGACAATACGCCTGCCGCCAGTGTGATCGACGTGCCGATCAGCACATACCACGGCCACGTGATCCGAGCCAATGGCGCCAACGCGGACGCGGTGGCTGGAATAGCGGCGGCGATCTGCCGTGCGAACACCACGAGCGACATGGCGCCGATGCCGACCGCCATCCCCGTGATCGCATCGCGCTGGGCGGCTCGCGGCCACCAGAGGCCCAGGAAAAATCCCCCAAGCAAGCCGCCATAGGTGAAGGATGCGATCGCAAGCGCGATGGCCACGACGGGCGTGCCCTGCTGTCGGTACAGCAGCGCGCCCGCGGTCAGCACCACGCCCCAACAGAGCGTGAAGAGTCGACCCGCGCGAAACGCCGCCGGGGAGTCGGGTGTCTGGCGAGTCAATGGGAGATACAGGTCATGGGTAGTGGCCGCGGCGAGCGAGTTGATCGCGCCTGAATGCGTGCTCATGGTGGTCGCGAGCACGGCTGCGACAATGAGCCCAACGAGTCCCGTTGGCATGCGGTTGAGAATGAATGTCGGAAAGATCTCATCGGGTGTGGCGAATGGTCGTCCCTGGTAGTATGCGAACAAGCCGACGCCGATGAGCAGGAATACGGCGAACTGCACAAACACGGCGATGCCGCTCCCGATCAGTGCGCGTCTCGCGTCTCGGAGGTTGGCTGCCGCCAGCAGGCGCTGCACGATCAGCTGGTCCGCCCCGTGCGAAGCCATTGCCAGGAATGCACCGCCAATCACGCCGGCCCAGAGCGTATACGGCCGATCGACGGTGAACGCCGGGTCGATGACACGCAGCTTGCCCACCGATGCCGCGTGGTGGAGAATCGTCGGCCAACCACCCGTCACGCTGTCGCCGAGGAGGACGACCGCCGCGGTCGCGCCGATGAGATAGACTCCAGTCTGCAGGACGTCCGTCCACACGACGGCCCGCATGCCCCCATGATAGGTGTAGATGACGGTCAGCACGCCAAGGACGCAGATGGCCACAGGTTTGACGTATTCTGGCGCGACAGCCGATCGCAGGATGAGGCCAATGGGAATGGCTGTGGCGAACACGCGCACCGAATCTGCGAGCGCGCGCGTGACCATGAACACTACGGACGCGAACCGTCGAGTACTGACGCCGAACCGCCGCTCGAGCAGCGCGTAGGCGGTGACGAGCTCCCCCTCGAAATAGCGAGGGAGGAGCGTGAAAGCGACCACGATGCGTCCGAGGATGTATCCCGCCGCGACCTGCAGAAAAGTGAAATCTCCCAGGTACGCCAGGCTGGGAATACTGATGAACGTGATCGCACTGGTCTCGGTCGCCACCACCGAGACGAGGATGGCCCACCATGGGATCTCGCGGTCGGCGATGAAGTAGTCGCGGGCGTCGCGTTGCGAGCGGCCGAGCCGGATGCCAAGCGCAGTCGTGCCGGCGAGATAAAGAACGACGATGACAGCGTCGAGCGGGTGAAAGACTGGTGGGTTCACGCGCGGGGAAAATGGGGTGGGCGCGGCGATCGGAGAAGGGTGAATTGCAGAACGGCGGGCCGGGGCCTGCGCGATCGAGGCAGGAGACGACCAGAAACGAGCAAGGGCCAATCACAGTCGCTGCGACTGGCCCTCTCGTTCTCTTTCCCCGACGCCCGTGACGCCGCCGGACCCCTGACCCGCCGTTTAGGACCTACGCAGAGAACGAACTCCCGCACCCACACCCACCAGTCGCACTCGGATTCTTGAACGTGAATCCGGATCCCTGCATGGATGAGACGTAGTCGATCGTGACGCCCTGGACGTACTGGGCCGAGAATGGGTCGACGAACACTTTGAAATCGCCCTGGTCGACGATGACGTCGTCCTCGGCGCTCTGATCTTCAATGAGCAAGCCGTATTTGAACCCGCTGCACCCGCCGGGCTGCACGCTCACGCGGAGCCCGCCAGTCTCGGGCGAGACACCCTCGGCCGCCATGAACCGCTGGACCTCGGTCTTCGCCACGGGCGTCAGCGTCAGCACGGCCGACTGCGTCTCGGGCACTGTCTGCGGCGTGGTCGGCGCGGTCGCCTGTTGGGTCGTGGCCATCAAATCCTCCTGGAAGTCTCTGTAAACTATCGTGTTACTAACGTGCAATCAACCGAAAAGGTTCCGGGTCACGGGCGCCGGGCCGTCAATTGCCGGCCGCCTGCGGGACGGCGTGGCCCTCGCGGGGAGGCTGCGTTTCGCTGACAAGTGGCTGGGTCTCGGCGGCGAGCGACCGCGCGATCCACACAAACGCGGCGACCGCTGCCGCAAGGAGCGCGATTCCGACCTCCGGCGGGCCAAAGATCAGCTTGCCGATGCCGAAAAGGGCCGAATAGACGGCCGCAACCCCGGCCACCCAATTCGCCCAGGCACGGCCGCCGCCTGCCAGTGGCTCTGCTCCATAGCCCGTGCGAATGGCGACGTGCCGCCACCCCGGCCCGCCGGGCCGAACCCGACGATAGAACGCATCGAGCACGGCATCGCTCTCCGCCGGCGTCGCCCAGGTCGCGGCCAACCACGCGATCGTCGTCACCGCCACGGTAACCACCATGATGACGGCGTTCGCATTCGGATCGCCTGGCGCGAAGTGGTGCGGCACGACCGACAGCAGGATGAGGGACGTGCAAAACGACACGACCATCGCGCTCAATTCGGACCACGCGTTCACGCGCCACCAATACCAGCGGAGGATGTACACGAGGCCCGCGCCCGCGCCGAGCGAGATCAAGAGATTGAACGCCTGTTCCATCGTCTTGATCTGCCACGTCACGAGGATCGATCCCAGGAAGAGCAGGATCGTGGCGGCCCGCGAGACGGCGACATAGTGTCGCTCTGTCTCGTGACGCCGCACGAATCGCTTGTAGAAATCATTGACCAGGTACGACGCCCCCCAGTTCAGCTGCGTGCCGATCGTGGACATGTACGCGGCGGCGAAACCTGCGAGCATGAATCCGCGCCATGGGGTGGGGAGGAGGTCGACGAACGCGTGCACATAGCCCGACTCCTTGTCCTGCAGCGTCGGATAGAGGATCACGGTTGCCAGGCCCGTCACGATCCACGGCCACGGGCGCAGCGCGTAATGGGCGATCTGGAAGGACAGGGTGGCCAATACGCCATCACGCTCGGACCGCGCCGCGAAGATCCGCTGGGCCACGTAGCCGCCGCCTCCGGGCTCCGCGCCGGGATACCAGGCTGCCCACCACTGCACGAACAGAAAGACGCCGAGTGAAAGCACGGGCATCCACGCGTAGGCCGTGATGCCGTGGGCGCCGCCGAATCGGATCGGCATGACCGAGAGCGCAGCCGTCTCGGACCCGAAATGCAGCGCAAGCTGGCGCTTCATGGCGTCGATCCCGCCGACCGCTCGCACGGAGAAGACCGCGAGGACGACGACCGCGGTCATCTTGATCACGAACTGGATGAGGTCCGTCCAGAGCACCGCCCACAGGCCCGCGGCCACTGAGTAGCACGCGGTGACGACGAAGCAGATCCCCACGGCGACGATCGGCGAGATGCCGAGGGAGATCGTGAGAATCTTGATCATCGCGCGCGTGACCCACCCGATGATCACGAGGTTGATCGGAATGGCGAGATAGATCGCGCGGAATCCGCGGAGGAAAGCGGCTGGACGGCCGCCATACCGGATCTCCGAGAATTCGACATCGGTCATGACGTTGGCGCGCCGCCAGAGGCGGGCGAAGAAGAACACGGTGAGCATCCCGCTCATCACGTAGTTCCACCACAGCCAGTTCCCTGCGACCCCCTTGGTGGCGACGAGGCCGGTGACGAGCAACGGCGTGTCCGCTGCAAAGGTCGTGGCGACCATCGAAGCCCCAGCGAGCCACCAGGGCGCCGCGCGGCCGGAGATGAAATACTCGCTGAGGCTCTCCCCGCCGCGCTTCGTGAAATACAGCCCGATGACCGTCGACAACGCGAAGTAGCTGGCGACGATCGCCCAGTCGATCAATGTTAGGTTCATCTCTACTACGACGAGGGTCTCGTGAAGCTGAAACGCGACGTGCCGCCAGGCCGGGCCGATCCGGCGAGGTCCAGGTGACCGACCCGGGGCCATCCCCTGGGCGCTCGGCTCAACATATCGCGAAATTGGCCCGCGCGACGACCGTGGCGGCGGGGGTCGTCGTTGCGATATCGGCGGCCTCCGTCGGGTGTGTCGTCGGGCACCACCTACCCCCACCGGCGGTCCGAACTGGCCGGATCGTCCCCGGCATCACCGTTCTCCTGGAGGATAGTCTCAGCCTGGTGAGCGGCAAGCGCGTGGCACTGCTCACGAACCAGACGGGTGTCGATCGATCGGGTGAGACCGACGCAACACTGCTGACGCATTCGCGCGCCGCCGTATCGAATGGCGTGATGCTCGTCGCTCTCTTCTCGCCGGAGCACGGGCTGCGGGGCACCGAAGATCGCCAGTTCGTCGCCGGCGGCGTCGATACGGGGACGCGAGTGCCGGTGTACTCACTGTATGGCGCGACGGTCCTCGAGCCTCCGGACAGCTTGCTGCGCGGGCTCCAGGTCATGGTCATCGATCTCCAGGACATCGGCACCAGGACCTGGACCTATGTCGCGTCGATGGTTTACGCCATGCGCGCGGCCGCCCGGGTCCATCTGCCGGTCGTCGTGCTCGATCGGCCAAATCCGATTACTGGGTCGCACACTGACGGCCCGATGCTCGATAGTCTTCTGGCCAATCCCGACGCTGCGGCGCCGGGTCGTCCCGCACGGCCGTACGCACTCGCGCCCATCCCGCTGCGCCACGGCCTGACGATGGGCGAGCTTGCGCTCTACTTCAACGACGTGCTTGGCCTCCACGCCGACCTGCATGTCGTACCGGCGCGCGGGTGGCGACGCCCCGTGTGGTTTGATGAGACCGGACTTCCATGGGTACGGCCCTCGCCGAATCTTCCGTCGCTCACAAGCGCACTCGTGTATCCGGCCCTCGTGGCGTTCGAGGCGACCAACCTGTCGGTTGGCCGCGGCACACACGACGCGTTCCAGCATCTTGGCGCACCGTGGCTCAACGCGCCCCGCGTGGTCGCGCTGCTGGCCGACCGAGGGGTACCGGGCGCCCGGTTCACTGCAGAGCAGTTTGTCCCCCGCCACCCGACCGACGGCAAGTACGGCGGGCGGCAGATCGCGGGCGTCCGCGTCAACGTCACCGATCGCAATGCCTTTCACGCCGGACGCGTGGGCGCTGCGCTACTGTGGGCCATCGCGCAAGTCAACCGGGATTCACTGCGGATCGACACCCTCGCGTTCGACCTGAGATTCGGGTCGCCCGACGCGCGGGTGGCGCTGCTCCGCGGCGACGATCCCGACGCAGTCATCGATCGATCGCTGCCCGCGGTCGTCGCATTTGTGCAGCGCGCACTGCGATATGAGTTGTACAAGTAGACGACGTCTCGTAACTTTCTGCGGCTGGGGCGTCGCTCCCGCCGTTGGATTGCCTGAACCGCGCCCGTCGCGGCCGCGTGGCTACACATGATACGTCTGTGGGAGTGGATCAAAAGCGGGTACCTACGCCTCGTCGAGCCCATCGCGTCCTTTCTGGTCCGGCAAGGAGTGCATCCGAACGTCATCACGACGCTCGGGACGTTTTGCTCCGTGGCTGGCGGCGTCATTTACGGCGCTGGCCATATCCGGACGGGCGGCTGGTTTCTCGGACTAACGGCCTTTTTTGATGTCGTCGATGGCACAGTGGCGCGTCGGACGGGCCAGAGCAGTGTCTTCGGCGCGTTCTACGACTCCACGCTCGACCGGATCGCGGACGCCGCAGTGCTTGCCGGGCTGGCAGTGTTCTACGCGACGAGTCCGCTGCATGCGAGCGTGCCAATGCTCGTCGTCACCCTGGCGGGCATCCTCGGTGGCTTTCTCGTCTCCTACACCCGGGCCAGGGCCGAGGCTTTGGGTATCGATGCCAAGGTCGGCCTGATGCAACGACCGGAGCGCGTCGTGCTCCTGTCGGCGCCGCAAGCGTTCTTCGGTCTCGCCCTCGGTGGTTGGGTGCTGGCCGCCATTGTCGTTCTCCTGACCGTCACCTCGTGGGCCACTGCGATCCAGCGAGTGATCGCTGTGTATCGCGCGACTCGACCCACCTCGCAGGTGGCGGTCACTCCTCCTCCACGATTCTCTCGCGCGACACCGGCCGCTCCACGGCCCGCGCTCAAGGGCAAATGACTGACTCCGTTCGTTCGACCATCCAACCTGCCACCGGACGCCTCGGCGTCATGACACCCGGCCTCGGCGCTGTCGCCACGACTTTCATGGCGGGCGTGGAGAGCATACGGCGCGGAGATGCGCTGCCGATCGGTTCGTTGACCCAGATGGCGACCATCCGCCTGGGGCGCCGAACGGAGAACCGCGCGCCGCTGATCAAAGACCTGGTACCGCTCGCGAGCCTTGACGACCTCGTATTCGGCGCATGGGATCCGATCCCGGACGATGCCTGCACGGCGGCGCGGAAGGCCGGTGTCCTCGCACCGCAAGACATCGAGCGTGTGGCCAGTTTCCTCTCGACCATTACGCCGATGCCGGCCGCATTCGACAACAAGTACGTCACGCGGATCAACGGCTCGAATGTCAAACGTGGCAAGACGAAGCGCGACCTGGCGGAGCAGATTCGCCAGGACATTCGCGACTTCAGAAGCCGCGCCAAGGTAGATCGCGTCGTCATGGTGTGGTGCGCGTCGACGGAGATCTTCATTAAGCCCGGTGCGGCGCATGCGACGATCGAGCAGTTCGAGAAGGCGATGGAGCGAAACGACGATGCCATCGCCCCGTCGATGCTCTACGCCTACGCGGCGATCATGGAGGGCGTGCCGTTCGCCAACGGGGCTCCGAACCTGACGGTCGACATGCCGTGCCTGGTCCAGCTGGCGAAGGACCGGGGTGTCCCGATCTCAGGCAAGGATTTCAAGACCGGCCAGACCTGGATGAAGACGGTGATTGCGCCGGGCATGAAGGCCCGCATGCTGGGCTTGGCCGGGTGGTACTCGACGAACATCCTCGGGAACCGCGACGGCGAGGTGTTGGACGATCCGGCCTCGTTCAAGACAAAGGAAGAGTCGAAGCTCAGCGTGCTGCATTCGATCTTGCAGCCCGAATCCTATCCGACGCTCTACGGTGAATTCTCGCACGTGGTGCGGATCAACTACTACAAGCCCCGCGGTGACAACAAGGAAGGATGGGACAACGTCGACATCGTCGGCTGGATGGGCTACCCGATGCAGATCAAGGTGAACTTTTTGTGCCGTGACTCCATCCTCGCTGCTCCGCTCGTCTTGGACCTCGCGCTCTTTTCCGACTTTGCGCAGCGGGCTGGACTGAAGGGCATACAGGAGTGGCTGTCGTTCTATTACAAGAGTCCGATGGCGGCAAGCGGATTGCACCCGGAACATGACTTGTTCATCCAGCAGACGAAGCTGAAGAACACGATACGGCATTTGGCCGGTGAGGAGCAGATCACGCACCTCGGACTGGAGTACTATGCATGACCAGGACGCAGAGGGTGGCATGACCAGGACCCTGAGGGTGCCGCGGAGGAGCCTCGCCGCGGCGCACCGCCGGGTCGTCGCCGCCAGTCTGCATCATTGCGGCGGGCGTGGGTTGTCGCGAGACGTACAGTGGACCGCCGCCGCTCCGGCTGTGGACCAACGACCTGGCGTTCCAGGTGTCGACCGAGCCCGTCCCGCCCCCGGCGCGCGAGGACATCGTCTTCAAGGTGGTGGTGCGCGACAAGAACTCGGGCAAGGCAATCGAGACCGGCGAAGGCCGCGTGTACGCGACGAGTGCCGACCGGGTGAACACCTGGGATGGGCTCGCGCCTACCCAGCAAGCCGGTACGTACACGGCGAAACTGAATTTTCTCACGTCGGGCAACTGGGCCATGGGTATGCAATTCCGGCGCGACTCCACGGCTCCGCTCGAGACATTGGACTGGACGCAGGACGTCCATCCGGCGACGGGCGAGGCGGACATCAAGTGAAGCTCTTCCATCGAACGAGCGTTGCGCCTGCAGACGTCTTGCACGCGGCCGACACCTTTTTCCCGCAATCTCGGCCTGACCATGACGGCGAATGCGCCTCGAGCTCGCACATTTGTCGGGCCGCTTGGGGCCGTCCGAATCACTGCAGGTGCCGAGGGAGGGCACTATACGTTCGTCGAGGCCGCAGACCGATCAGATCGGCGAGAGCCGCCTCGACAAGAACGTGAAGAAATTCTTCGTGTCGTTGCACCGACGGGCCGAGCCCCGCCATGCGCTCGAGGCAGGTTACTGATGGCTGGCCGCACCACCTCGGAAACGAGCACGCACAGAGACGCGCCTGCGCCAGGGGCGACTCCCAGCGCGCCCCCGAACGGCGCTACCCCGTCGCTCGCCAAACCCGCCGACAGCGCGCGAGCGAGCGGCGCCGGACTCGATCGCGCGCAACAGCTGGATCTGTACTACTACATGCGGCTGACGCGCGCGCTCGAGGAGCGACTCGTCAACCTGTATCGCCAGACCAAAGTCGTCGGCGGCCTGTTTCGATCACTGGGCCAGGAGGCTGACGCGGTGGGCAGCGCCTACGCGCTTGACCGGAGCCGCGGCGATGTGCTCTCCCCACTGATTCGCAATCTGGGCTCGATGCTCGTCCAGGGGGCGCGCCCCGCGGAGATCATTCGACAGTACATGGCCAAGGGCGACTCGCCCACGCGTGGGCGCGAGTTGAACATCCATTTCGGGGATCTCGTCCGAGGATATCGTCGGACAGATCTCGCATTTGGGTGACATGGTGCCGGTCATGGCTGGCGTGACTCTGTCGTTCAAACTGCGCGGCGAGCCACGCGTCGGTCTCGTCTATGTCGGCGACGGCGCGACGTCGACCGGGTGCATTCCATGAAGGGATCAACTTCGCGGCAGTGCAGCGTTGCCCGCTCGTCGTGGTCGTCGAGAACAACGGCTATGCCTACTCGACGCCCGACGAGCAAGCAAACGGCCGCCGCATCGTTCGTTGACAAGGCGGCCGGCTACGGCGTGGCGGGCGAGCAGGCCGATGGCAACGACGTCCTCGCGACGTACGACGCCACCAGGCGCGCCGTCGACCGGGCGCGCGCTGGCGGCGGGGTCACGCTGGTCGAGCTGACGACGTACCGGCGCAAGGGGCACGCGGAGCACGACAATCAATCGTACGTGCCAGCCGGACGAGATCGAGCGCTGGGAGCGCGAGAACGATCCAATCGATCGCTACACGCGCGTCCTGGTCGAGAGCGTGGGCGTGAGCACGCGGGAGCTGACGACGATCGATGACCGCGTGCAGTCGGAGGTCGACACGGCGACGGATGAAGCGGAAGCGTCCCCCATGCCGGAAGGACCGGACGCGCTCGTGGGTGTATATGCCGATCCACCCCAGGTCGAAGCGCTCTGGTTCCGAGCGGGCATCGCGTCGGCTGTATCGGCGCACGAGCGTCCGGCTGGGTGGGGCACCCACGATGGCTGAGATCACCTACCTCGAGGGCATCCGACAGGCGCTCTTCGAGGAGATGGAGCGGGATCCCGCGGTGTTCTGCCTGGGCGAGGACATCGGGGCCTACGGTGGCGCGTTCAAGGTGACGGAAGGGCTGCAAGCGCGCTTTGGTGAGCGACGCGTCATCGACACCCCGATCTCGGAGATCGCCATCGTCGGCGCCGCTGCGGGTGCGGCGCACATGGGCATGCGGCCAGTCTGTGAAATGCAGTTCATCGATTTCATATCCTGTGCGTATGACATGCTCACGAACTACGTCGCGACCGCCCGGTATCGAGCTATGCTGCCGTGCCCGATGGTGGTCCGCGGACCCAGCGGCGGGTATGTGCGAGGCGGCCCGTTTCACTCGCAGAATCCGGAGGCTGCCTTTCTGCACACGCCGGGACTCAAGATCGTCTATCCCGCGACCGCGTCCGATGCGAAAGGCCTCCTCAAGGCCGCCATCCGCGACGATGACTGCGTCCTGTTCTTCGAGCACAAGTATTTGTATCGACGCATCAAGGACGAGATGCCGGCAGGCGACCACGTCGTGCCAATCGGAAAAGCGCGCATGGCTCGCGCCGGTCGCGACCTTTCGATCATCACGTACGCGGCGACGGTGTGGAAGGCGTTGGAGGCCGCGGATCAACTCGAGCGCGAGGATGGCTTGTCCGTCGAGGTGCTCGACCTGCGCACGCTGCTGCCGCTCGACGACGACGCGATCATCGCGTCGGTCAAGAAGACCAATCGGGTGTTGATCGTGCACGAGGACACCCGCACGGGCGGCATTGCGGGCGAGATCACCGCCCGCATCAACGAGCGCGCATTCGAATGGCTCGACGCGCCGGTCTTGCGCGTGACGGCTGCAGACGTGCCACTCCCGTACTCCCCCCCGCTCGAGGACTACGTGCTGCCGCAAGCGGCGGACATCGTGCGGGCGGTGCGACAGCTGGCGCGGTACTGAGACATGCCCGGTTCGGGACCCGAACCCGGCGACGGGGGGTCTGGGGGCGTCCCCAAGCGAAGCGACCCCCCGGGAGACGGCGCGGCTGGCGGGGCGGGGGCCTCCCGTCGTCGGCCATTTGCCGTGCTCGGCTGCCTCATGACCGTTGCCGGCTTCTTCAGTGGGGCGATGGTTGCAGTACTGGTCGCGAAGGTGCGAAGTGCGATGATGCACTGCACGCCGGTCGATCCCGAGTTGCCAGCGTGCAATTGGCAGCAGTTTGCCGGCGTGGGCGGCCTACTCGGGGCCCTGAGTCTGCCAGCCCTGGTATACTGGCGGTTGCGCAGGTCCGCGCCCGGGCGTCGCGACAATGCGGCGGCGACCGGCTATAGGGATTTGTGACCAGCGGTCGGCCGGTAGGCGATGCATTGCGTCGCCCGACGGGGAGGCGGCCAAATCGTTTAATCCGGTAGCGGCGACGCATTGCGTTGCCCCACGGGGAGGCGGCCAAGTCGTTTAATTTGGAAGGCGGCGGTCCGCATCCGGTCCTAATGAACGGCGGTGGTCGGTACGCCGCCTCTTGAACGAGGGTATTTCGGTGGCACGTGTTGACATCATCATGCCCCAGATGGGCGAGTCGATCGCCGAGGGCACGGTATCGAAGTGGCTGAAGAAGATCGGCGATACGGTCAAACGGGACGAGCCGATTTTCGAGATCTCGACCGACAAGGTCGACGCGGAGATTCCCGCACCTGCGGCGGGCACCTTGGCCGAGATCCTCGTCAACGAGGGCCAGACCGTGGCCATCCAAACGGTGGTCGCCCGGCTCGAGACCTCGGCGGGCGTACCGGTCGGCGATAACGGCGGCGCGGACCGCGGCGGGGCAGCCGCCCGGCCGGCGGCTGCCCCCGCCGTGGCCGCCGCGGCGCCTGCGGCATCGCCCGCACTCGCGGCACCGAAGGCTGCCGCACCAGCGGCGACCCCGCCCAGCCGGGTCGCCCCTGGTGCGCCAGCACGACCGCAGCCAGCCGGGGCGCCCGTCGGCGGAGGCAATGGTCGCTCGCTCGAGGAGCGTCTGCGCACCAAGTCGTCACCGCTCGTTCGCAAAATTGCCGCAGAGCACGGGATCGAGTTGGCCACGCTGACCGGATCGGGCATCGCCGGGCGTGTGACGAAACGTGATATCGAGTCGCTACTCGAAGCAGGGGTCCCCGCGACGCTTGGACGACCGGGCGTGCCGGTTGGCGGCGGAGCGGGTGTCCTGATCCCTGCTGAGGGGCCGCTCCCGGAAGCCTGGCCCGGGGACGTCGTCGAGCCCATGTCCAAGATGCGGTCGCTCATCAGTGACCACATGGTGCTGTCGCGGCGCACATCGGCGCACGTCACATTGTTCTTCGAGGTCGACCTCACACGCGTCGCGCGAATTCGAGCGGCGAAGCGCGCGGAGTTCGAGGCCGCGAATGGTCAGAAGCTGACCTTCCTGCCGTTCATCATTCGGGCGGTCATCGACGGCCTCAAGGCGTATCCGGCGGTGAACGCATCCGTCGCCGGCCATAACGTCATCTACCGCAAGCAGTACAACATCGGCATCGCCGTGGCGCTCGATTGGGGCCTCATTGTACCGGTCATCAAGCACGCCGATGAGCTGTCGCTGGTCGGACTCACCCGTGCATTGAACGATCTCGCTGCGCGGGCACGCACCAAGCGCCTGCAGCCGGAGGAAGTCCAGGAAGGGACGTTCACGATCACGAACCCCGGTGTGTTCGGGTCCTTGATGGGGACGCCGATCATCAGTCAGCCGCAGGTCGCCATCATGGGTGTCGGTGCCATCGAGAAACGACCCAAGGTGATTACCGGACCCGACGGAGAGGACACGATCGCGATCCGGACGTGCTCCTACTTCTCGATCTCGTTCGACCACCGCATCATCGACGGGGCCGTCGCGGACCAGTTCCTGGCCCACGTCAAGAGGCAGCTGGAGACATATCCGGAGTCCGCGTTGTGAGCGGAAGTCGTGCACTCTCGCTGCAGCGGACGATCGTCACCCCGGCGGAGCGCGGCCGGTTTCTCGACCGCGCCCGCGTGCAGCGCGATCATTTCTCCTCTCACGCCTGTCGGTATTGGGTGTTCGAGGAGTCCGAGCTCCCCGGCGCGTTCATCGAATTCACCGAGAGTGGCGATCTCCGCGCACTGACCGCTGCACTCGCCGGTGCGCCCGATCCGGTCCTGGATCCCACTCGGATCTACGAGGAGGTGGCGCTATGAGCTGCTGGGGTGTGGGGAGTGGGGTTTGGGGTTTGGGGAACGTCAACAAACCCGATCCCGGGGTCCGGCGCCAGGAGACAACCTGCAAAGGCCGGTTACGGCGCGCTGCGGCTGGCTCAACACGTGGCACAACTGTCAAGGACTGACGATGGCGTTTCGCACGGTATCGGTGGACGGCAAGACGTGGCGCGTGTTCCCCTCAGGCCTGGTCACGCAGTACGACCGCGATGAGTTCGGGTTGATGTATGTCCACGGTGACGGCGACGCGCGAGACGTCCGCGTAACCCGATACTCGCCCAAAGGCGCTCGCTCCCGCGACGAATCTTTTTTCCAGCTCGCCGACGCAGATCTGCTGCGACTGTTTCACGAGTCACAGCCGAGTTTCACATCACCAGAAGCGGGCTACGCGAAGTGACTTCAAGCGGGGGCGGCGGGGGCAGCGCCGCGCCCCCGTCTCGACGAGCCGATCTGCACACGCATTCGACGGCATCCGATGGCGCCGCATCGCCCGCGTGTCTGGTCGAGCAGGCGCGGGCTGCGGGGCTCGCAGCGGTCGCACTGACTGACCACGACACCGTCAGTGGTGTGGCCGCGGCGCGAGTGGCAGCGGCACGCTTGGACATCGAGGTGATCGCGGGCGTCGAGCTCAGTGCGGTCGAGGATGATGGCGAGGTGCACATCCTGGGGTTGCATCTGATGACGGCCGAAACGCTGGAGCCCATGCTCGAGCAGCTCCGCGAGGCGCGCGTGCGACGGGCGGTGACCATGCTGGAGCTGCTCAACGCGTTGGGCGTACCGGTGACGATGGGTGACGTCATGACACAGGCCGGCACTGCGGCCGTCGGCCGACCGCACGTCGCGCGCGCGCTCATCGCAACTGGATGGGCAAAGGACGAGCGAGACGCGTTCGACCGCTTTCTGGGCGGCGGGCGACCGGCGTATGTCGCCAAGCAGCGCCTCCCTATCGTGGACGCCGTTCGAATGATCCACGACGCTGGCGGCGTCGCGGTGCTTGCGCACCCCGGACGTCAAGGCACACTCGCGCGCCTCACGGCGTTGCGCAACGCGGGTCTGGATGGCGTGGAAGTGCGGCACCCGAGCCACTCGGCCGAAGACGAGGCTCGCCTCGCGGCGATCGCGGGCGCGCTCGCGTTGCTGCCCAGCGGTGGGTCCGATTGGCATGGTGCAATGGACGGCCCCCGCGTGCTCGGCGCCGTCAGTGTGCCGGCCGAGTGGTCCGACCGGCAGGCAGCGCAGGCGCGACGTCGTCAGCAATCGAGAAGTGACCAATGGAGCTTGCCGGGCGCGTCGCACTCGTAACCGGCGCGGGCATCCGCGTTGGACGCGCGATCGCCGTGGGATTGGCCGGAGCGGGCGCGCGCATCGCCGTCCACTATAATGCATCCGCGAAGGGCGCCGACGGCGTCGTTGCGGAGATCCAGGCTGCGGGTGGAGACGCCGCAACGTTTCGCGCCGATCTCTCACGCGCCGAGACCTCCACGACACTCATCGAGGCGGTGGTCGAGCGGTTCGGCGATCTCGACGTCCTCATCAACTGCGCCGGGGTGATGCAGCGGACGCCGCTCGGCACCATCACGCCGGAGATGTGGGACACGATCTTCGCCATCAATCTTCGGGCGCCGTTCTTCGTCGCCCAGGCGGCTGCCCCACACCTGTCGAAGCGTGGTGGCGCCATCGTCAACATTGCCGACCTGGCCGGCCTGGAGACGTGGTCGGGGTACATCCCGCACGGCATCAGCAAAGCGGGCGTGATCCAGATGACTCGCGCGCTCGCCCACGCCCTGGCCCCGCGAATCCGCGTCAACGCGGTCGCGCCGGGTGCCGTGCTGCTGCCGGAGCACTGGGACCAGGCGGCCGCTGATCACATCATCGCGACCACGCCGTTGCGGCGGTTGGGAAACACGTCGGACGTGGTGGGGGCGGTGCTGTACCTGCTCCGGGCGGACTACGTGACCGGACACACACTCGTCGTTGATGGCGGGCGCCGTGTCAGGACTTGACCAACGGAGCCTTCTGGCCGCCTCGGGGGCAGCTATTGGTCCACTCCGCGCCGAGCAGGAGGCGGTGCCGCGCCCGAGAGACCCGAACGCTGGGCCGCAGCAGTACGGCACCATCGTGGTGGTTGGGGGCGGCTGCTACGGGAGCTACTACGTGCGTCAACTGGGCCGCGCGCGCGCTGCTGGTGCACTGACGTGGAAGCGAGTCGCGGTCGTCGATCGAGATCCATCCTGCGCGGTCGGTCGCAGTCTCGCCACCGGCGAGACTGCGACGCCGGGTGTGGAACTCGCGACCACCGACTGGGATTTGTTTTTCAAGGAATACCTCGGATCCGCATGCGCGGATCCCGACGCAGCGTCGGCTGATGCGATCGTGCCCTCGCCGCTCATGCCCCACCTCATGTTTGAGTGGATACTCGCGCGCGCGAAGCTGCATTGGCCACATCGTGTGGTCGAGACGCGGCCCGTCGAACCGCTGCCCGACATGCCGTGGCAGCGCAGCGCACCGGATGGCACGCGGTATGTGAGCTTTGCGGAATGGGTGTGCCCCGTGAATTGCATCGAGCCGGCCACCTGTCCCAAGACGCGGGGCCCGCGGTGGTGGACGATGCCGACCGCCGTGCAGTCCTATGTCGCAGCAGCGCACGCGGCCGATCAGCCGCTGGCCGGGCCCGTTATCTTTCATTGTACACACCGGGCCTACGGCGTCGGAATGTTCGATACCGCGACGGCGGTCCAGGCAGATGTACTGATTCGAGACGCACCGCGGCGCGGGCCGGTGGACCTGATCGTCGGGACGGTGTCCCACTGTCACGGCGCCTTGAGCGTGGTTAGGATTGGCGCCGCTGATGGAGAGAACGGTGGAATCGTCGACTGAGTACGATGTCATTATCGTCGGAGCAGGTCCGGCTGGGCTGACCGCGGCGCTGTACGCCGGGCGCTCCATGTTGCGCACGGTGGTGCTCGAGCTCCTGGCGCCGGGCGGTGAGCTGTTGAAGACGGAAACGATCGAGGACTATCCCGGCTTCGAGCACATCGACGGATCAAAACTCGCGGAGCTCTTCGAGAGTCACGCGCGGAAGTTCGGCGCCGAGATCCGTCCGTTCACCACGGTGACCGCCGTGCGCAAGCGGCCCGACGGGACGTTCGACGTCGAGACCGAAGGCGGCGAGCGGTTTCACGCACCGACCGTGATTGTGACTTCCGGTGGCACCCCGACCCACCTGAGTGTGCCTGGTGAAGAGGCGTATGCGGGCAAAGGCGTCTCGTACTGCGCGATTTGCGATGGCGCTTTCTTCAAGGGCCACACGATCGCGGTCGTGGGCGGTGGCGACGCCGCGGTCGAGGAGAGCGACTTCCTGACGCGGTACGCCGAGAAGGTGTATCTCATCCACCGCCGCGGCGACCTCCGTGCGTCCAAGATTCTGCAGCAGCGGTTGTTCGCCAATCCCAAGATCGAGGTCATTTGGGATACCGTCGTCCGCGAGATCGTGGGTGACGCCAACGGGCTCGTACACCAGCTTCGCTTGCACAACCTCAGGACAGGCGCCGACGTCGATCTCGCCGCGACAGGGATCTTCATTTTCGTCGGGTTTCGACCGAACACCGGCATCGTCGAGGCCCACGTCGATCACGATGACATGGGGTATCTGATCACCGACATCAACATGCAGACGTCGCTCCCGGGGCTGTTCGCGGCCGGGGATGTGCGTGCGCAGCTCACTCGGCAGGTCACGACGGCTGCGGGCGATGCGACGACTGCGGCCATCGCGGCTGAGAAATACTTGACTGGCCGGCGCGGGAACCCGCCGAGTGTGGCGCCCGTGATCGGGTGAACGGGAGGGTAGCGGTATGATTGTCACAGCCACAAACGTCGGACCATTTCAGGAGAACGCGTATCTGGTCGTCGACGAGACCACCAACAAAGCGGTCTTCGTCGATCCGGGTGATGAAGGCGATCGGCTGCTGGAAGTCCTCCGCCGGTCGGGCGCCACCCTCGAGGCGATCTGGCTCACGCACGCGCACGTGGACCACATTGGCGCGATTGCAGCCCTGCGGCGCGTGCACGACGTTCCGATCTTGCTGCACCCGCTCGACGAGCCGGTGTATGCGGCGGGCGAGTCAGTGGCGCGGATGTACGGTATTCCGTTCGAGCGACCGCCGCATCCGGATGCGCCGTTGGCTGAAGGGCAGGCACTCCGGGTGGGGACGGCGGCGTTCGAGGTGATGCACGTGCCCGGACATGCGCCGGGCCACGTGTTGTTCGTCGGAGATGACCTGGTGCTGGGCGGCGACCTCATATTCGCCGGTTCCATCGGACGGACCGACTTGCCGCTCAGCGATCCGGCCGCCATGCAGGAGTCGCTCAATCGTGCGGCGACGCTGCCCGAAAGACTGGTGATCCATCCCGGGCACGGCGGATCGACCACGGTTGGTCGCGAGCTCAAGAGCAATCCATTCCTATCGGGCATGGCGCGGGTGCTGGCGCAGGCGAGGAAGTAGGGCAGAACGGTGGGGTCATGGGCTAGGGGACGACCACCGCACGTGGGACTCGGCGGGTAGGGGCGACGCAATGCGTCGCCCTACGGTGCGGCAATGCATCGCGGGATTCGGTGGCGCCCGCACGCGAGCGCGCGGACGTTGTGTGTGGTTGCGCCAACGGCGGGCGACGCATGCGTCGGCCCCACGGTGCGGCAATGCATCGCGATTCGGTGGCGCCCGCACGCGAACGCGCCGACATTGTATGTGGTTGTGCCAACGGCGGGCGACGCATTGCGTCGCCCCTACCCGCCGCACGACAACCATCGTTGTAATCCGTTGACCCCGATCCCTGACCTCGCCGCTAGCCTCCTGTGAGCCGCTACCTCACAATCGCCCTGCTCTCCGCCCTTTGGCTGGGCGCTGCCCTCATCGTGGCTGCCGTGGTAGCGCCGGCCGCGTTTGCGGCGCTGCCATCGCGGACCCTGGCTGGGGCTCTCGTGGGCCGCGTGCTCCCGGCGGTCTTCCTCTCGGGATGCGTCATCGCGATCGTGGCCGTGGTACTCAATGCAAGGGACGCGACGGCGGCTGGAGCGGCCATTCGCATCGCGGCGTCCATCGTCTGGGCTGCCACCTGCGCCACTGCACAGTTCATCGTGAGTCCGCGCATCGACCGGCTCCGCGAGGCGGCCGGCGCGCCGATTGACGCGTTGGCGCCAGACGCACCGCTGCGCGTCGCCTTCGGCCGCTTACACGGCGTGAGCGTGGGACAGCTTGGGCTCGCGATGCTGGCGGCGCTGCTCGTGCTCATCCTCGCTGCGCGAGCAACCATACGAAATGGATAGATTACAGTATGGCCACACGACTTAGAAACGAGCGGGATCCTCTCGGTCTCGTCGCCGTACCCAACGACGCCCTCTATGGGGTCCAGACCGAACGGGCGCGGCAGAACTTTCCCATCAGTGGGCTGACCGCGCCGCCAATCTTTGTGACGGCCACGACGTGGATCAAGAAAGCGGCCGCGCTCGTGCATCGCGAGACCGGGCGGCTCGACGCGGAGCGCGCCGACGCGATCGTCCGAGCGGCCGATGAGATCTTGAGCGGCAAGCATCTCGAGCACTTCGTCGTGGATGTGTTTCAGGCCGGAGCAGGCACCTCGCACAACATGAACGTGAATGAGGTCATCGCGAACCGCGCCAACGAATTGCTCGGTCACGCGCGCGGCAGCTACGAGCGCGTGCATCCGAATGACCACGTGAACATGGCGCAGTCGACGAACGATGTCATTCCCACGGCGATCAGGCTCGCGTGCCTCGCGCAACTGGATAAACTCATCGCGGCGGGGACCGAGCTCGCGCAGGCGTTTCGTCGTCAAGCGCTGGCCACCGATGATGTCGTGAAAGCCGGGCGGACGCATTTGCAAGATGCCATGCCGATTCGCCTCGGCCAGGAGATGGGCGCGTACGCCGGCTCGATCGAGCGCGGCCTGCGACGTGTCGAGCAGGCCGCGGACTTCTTGCGTGACCTGGGCATCGGCGGCAGTGCGGTCGGGACCGGTGTTAACGTCGAGCCGCAATATCCGAAGCTCATGGTGCAGTACCTCCGCGACATCTCGGGTCTGGATCTGCGTGAAGGGGAGGACCGCATCCAGCTCATGCAGAGCATGGGCGATGTCGCCGGGTACAGCGCCCAACTCCGTGTCCTCGCGCTGGATCTCAGCAAGATCGCGAGCGACCTTCGCCTGCTCGCGAGTGGTCCGCGCACGGGCCTCGACGAGATTCGGCTGCCCGCCGTGCAGCCGGGCTCGTCCATCATGCCGGGTAAGGTGAATCCTTCCATCCCGGAAATGGTCAATCAGGTGTGCTTTCAAGTGATCGGATGCGACGCGTGTGTAGCGGCTGCGGCAGAACACGGTCAGCTCGAGCTCAACGTCATGATGCCGGTCATCGCGTACAACGTGCTGCTCGCGGGCCAGATCCTGACCGGGGCGATGCGTATCCTCGCGACCCGAGCCGTCGACGGGCTGGAGGCGAATCGTGAGCAGGCCGCGTACTGGGTGGAGCGATCCGCCGCCCTCGCGACCGCGCTCGCGCCGCAAATTGGCTACGCCCGTGCCGCTGAGCTGAGCAAACAATCCGTGAAGGAGAACGTCCTCATTCGCGACCTCGTCCGGCGCGAGCATGTGCTTGCCCGCGGCGGAGATCGATGACGTCCTGGACCTGCGGAAGATGACGGAGATCGGAGTACCCGGTGAGTCGCCGAAAAAGGCAGCATCGAAGCCGGCGGGTGGAAAGGGAAAGCCGGCGCGGAAAGCGGTCGGTGCTGGCACAGGGCGACGGGGGAGGAAATAGGGGCGGTCGCGCCCGTCGGCCGGCCGTTTGTGTGCGGCGTTCCGGTCGTCGTGTCCGCCGGAGGTCCGTTTGGGAGGCGCGGGACCGTCTAAGGACGCCAGCCTCTTGCAGTTGCGAGCCGCGGACCCTAACCTGCAGACATGCGCATTACGACCTGGGCGGAGTACGGGCTGATTTGTGCTCTGCACTTGGCCAGGCGCGCGACCGAAGGCCCCGTGACCGGCCGCGAGTTGGCGGCGCTGGAGCGGCTGCCGGCCGACTACGTCGAGCAGATTCTGTTGCGTCTGCGACGGGCGGATGTGGTGCGGAGCACACGAGGCGCGCACGGTGGCTACGTGCTGGCGCGGCCCGCCGAGTTGATCTCGGTTCGTGAGCTCATTGCGGCGTCCGAGGGAACGACCTTCGACCTGCACTGTGTCAGTCACCCGGTCGAAGAAGAGCGCTGCTCGGCCTCGCACAATTGCAGCATTCGGCCGGTGTGGGTGCTCCTCCAGCAAAAGATCGACGACGTGCTGGAAGGCGTGCACCTGTCGGACCTCCTGGACGAGGAGGCCGTCGTCCGACAGCGGGTTGGCCTCCCGGTACTGCAGGCGTAGGCCGCTGGCCAGCGCCCGGCGCGCGTCCACCATCGCGTGCTGAAGCCCGACTTCATTCGGAGTTGGCAAGCGGACCGCGCGCGCCGCGCACAGGCGACGGCGTACGTTGCCACGCTGCTGGCGGAGCCATCGGCGTCGGATGTCCGTTGGCTGACAGAGGGCGCGACGGCCGGCGACGAGGACCACGCCCGGTGGGAGCTGCGGTACGCGCGGTGTGCCGCGGGGTTGCTCGCTGCGCGGCGTGACGCGCTCGACGACCGTACCGCGTCACTCGTCTCGGCCGCCCTCGAGCGTGCGTGGCGACGAGACGCCCGCGTCGCCCCCGACCGTCGAGAGATCGCGACGCGGCAATTCAACACGCGGCTCGCCGCCTACACCGACGCTCTGGCTGAGAAAGATGGTCGCGAGGGCGCCAGCACCAAGCTCGCGCGCGTGTTGCTGGGCTTTTCGGGGCGTCTCGATCCCACGCCAACTGAGTTGGCTGCGGCAGGCGAACGCCTCGGCGGATATCTGCGCGAGAGCTCCGACGCGCTGAGACAAGCGTTTGGCGCGGCCGCATTGCCGGAAAACGAGCGGCCGTCGGCGGCGGCTGCGCGTCCCAAAAAATAGGACCGCGTTCCGCTCGCGCGTCCGGCCGCGTACAAACAAAAACGCGAAAGATCTTTATGTAGATTCTTACGCGATCACGATCATTGCGTGACACAGCTTGACATAGGTCGCAGTCTCCGTACCTTGGCGCCCTTCGGCATTCATACGCCGTGCACCCGGTTGATTCGACTGTCAACCTGGTGCACGGCGCAGACGTTCATGCGGAGGAGCGCAATGCACAGACTCGTTCGGCGCAGAGGACACTGTCGGGTCATGGCACTCTGTGTCGCCGCGGCTGTCGCTAGTGGATTGGCGAGCAGCGCGGGGGCACAGACCAGAATCACGGGACGGGTTGTGGACCCTGACAATGCCCCGATTGGGACCGCGCAGGTCCAAGTGACCGGCACCACCATCGGCACCAACAGCTCGGATAGCGGCACCTTCACGCTGCAAGTCCCGGCCGACGGAAAGACCCTCACCGTCCGTCGCATTGGCTTCCTGGGGAAGACGGTGCCCATCACGGCTGGGCAGACGAGCTACACGATTACGCTCACGCGCGACGTGCTGCGTCTCGAGGCGCAGGTCGTGACGGGCGTCGCGACGACGGTGTCGTCGCAAGAGCTCCGCCAACGACGTCGCAGTCGTCAACACCCAGGCGGTCAACGAGGTGCCCGCGCCTACGATCGAGAACGCCATTCAGGGGCTCGTGCCCGGAGCGCTCATCTCGCAGAACAACGGTGGTGAGCCCGGCGGGGGCATGCAGATCCAGATCCGCGGGGTCACGTCGATCAATCGCCAACGCCTCGCCGCTCTACGTGATCGACGGCGTGATCATGTGACAACGACCAGGCCAGGAGCCAGGGAACAACGCGATCACGTTCTCGACCGATGGCGGCGTCCAGCAGGACCCGACGGACCTCGGCACGAACCGGATCGCCGACTTCAATCCGGAAGACATCGAGTCGATCGAGGTCCTCAAGGGCGCGTCCGCCTCGGCGATCTACGGATCGCAGGCGTCGGCGGGCGTCGTCATCATCACGACGAAGCGGGGCAGGGCGGGAAGCCCGCCTGGAACTTCTCGCAGAAGGTCGGCCACTTCGAGGCGGCCGCACACGATGAACATTCGCCAGTTCCCCACGCTGGCGAGCGCGCAGGCATGGTATGTGAACGACGTCAAAGGCGGCGCTACCGGGTCGGCGCTGGCGGCTGACAACGCGTTCATTCAGGGCATCTACGCGGGCAACCAGGAGTACCAGACTCAGCTCTTCGGCAGCAAGCAAGCGTCCTACGAGACGGACTTGAGCGTGAGTGGGACATCTGGGCCAGACGCAGTACTTCCTCTCGGCGCTGTCCAAGTTCGACAACGGCTCGCTGCTGAATACGGGATACAACAAGCAGTCGATCCGGTCCAACGTCACGCAGCAGATCGGCAGCCATCTGTCGGCCACGGCCAACCTGTTCTACGCCCACTCGACCTCGAATCGCGGCATCACGGGCAACGACAACAACGGCATCAGCCCGTACGACGTGTTCTGGTATACGCCCGGGTTCATGAATCTGAACCACGTGAATGCCGATGGGACGTGGGGCCGCAACTACTTCGGCAACGCGAACCCGTTCGCGGACACGTAAGACATGTCGACGCCGGAGAACATCCAGCGATTCATCGGCGGCGGCAACATCAATTGGACAGCCTTACAGCACAGAGCACCAGTCACTGCAGGTCAACGTGCTTGGGCGGGGCGGATATCGCTCACGTGCAGGACGACGCTCTTCGCGCCATCGAACATCCAGTTCGAGCAGGCGCAAGCCCTTCCAGGGTGTCGCACGACGCAGACGGCCGATAACTCAGTACATCAACTACTCGATCAATCTGATCCACCACTACACGGGTCTCTCCTGGCTCGACGCCACGACGTCCGCCGGATTCGTCCGCGAGAAGCGCGGACTAATTAATCCGGAGACCGTGTCGCAAAACCTGCTCGCGGGCTTGGATAACCCGGCGTCGGGCACGGTGCAGACGAACTTCTACAACAGCACTGCCGCGCACGACCAGTCGCTGTACGCCAGGAGCAGCTGCTGCTCGCTCGACTCGCGTCTGTCGGTAGCCGCAGGCGTGACGGCGGAGCGGTCGACCAACGATGGCCACATCAACAAGTTCTACTGCTATCCGCACTATCGCGGCCTCGTATCGCATCCCGCAGTTCGTCTGTTCATCGACGAGCTCAAGCTGCGTGCCGCCTATGGCCAGTCGGGCACAGCAGCCGCAACTACGGCGTGCGCTACACAGCCGACTCGACCGCGGTGGATGCCGGGCCTGCCAGGCGAGTTCCAGCCGGCTAATTGTCGGCGATCCGAACATCTAGCCAGAGTCAGAGACGGAGATCGAGACTGGGCTTCGATGCGACGATGTTCCACTCCCGGGCCCAGTTCACCTTCACAGTCTACCAGAAGCGGGTCACGAACCTGTTGCTGCGAAGCGAACTGAGCCCGTCGCGCGGCTACAGCTATCAGTGGCTGAACGGCGGACGAGTTCACGAACCAGGGCGCGGAGATCTCGCTCAGCGCGACGCCGATTCAACTGCGCAACGGATTCACTGCCGTGAGCACGATCAGCTACTTCCGCAACTACAGCGTCGTGAACTCGTTGGCCGTTCCGTCGTTTGACGTGTTCTTCGTCGACGATCACGCCAGGGCGTTCGGTCACCGACGTCGTCAACGCGAACTACTCGGGCGTGCAGCCGCAGCTGGGCGATGTGATGCCGGATTTCACGATGGATTTCAACCAGGAGATCCACTACGGCCCCTTCCAACGCGCACGCGGTCGTGCAGTGGAACAAGGGCGGGGCGATGATGAACCAGACGGAGCTTTATTACGACTACGGCTCGCTCTGGGGCGATTCGGCGTACGCGGCGAACTGGGCGAAGCGGTTCAACAACAACGACTACAACTGGATCGAGGGCGCCGGGTTCGTGAAGTTGCGGTCTCTGTGGCGCTCAACTACACGCTGCCGCAACAAGTGGTTCAGCGGCTTCGCAGGCGGACGTTTCTCGAGCGTGCGTCTCTCGCTCGAAGGCCGGAACCTCCTGCACTTGTACAACAGCGGTTACAACGGTCTGGACCCCGAGATTGCGTGGCGGCGGCAGCCAGAACCTGATGCGTAACATCGAGATCACGCCGTACCCACCATCCCGCAGCTATTTCCTCTCACTCGACGTGGGCTTCTGACGATGCCGATTTCTCAACGCGTGACCGGCAGCCGTCCGGAGCGCAGTATCGCACACGGGCACGGCACACTCTCCGAGCGAGCGTCCTCGCGGCGCACGATCGTGCTTGCTAGCCGCGGTCGCCTGTACAGACAGCGCCGTGCCGTATTTCGACGCACCAAGCCGGAATTCCCAACTCGCACAACCGGCATCCAAAACGCGGTGACCGGCTTTTTCTCCGGGATGCGCGTGGATGCCTATCTGTATGCGTACATCTCAGCGGGGTACGCCCGCGATCTGTTTTATTTCGTCTGCGCGGCCCCGTCAGTGCTGACGATCCCGCGGGGCTTGGTACCGGTCGCACCCGGCAACTTCTTCTTCAACGACACGTGGGATAACGAATATCTGACGATCAGGCAGGCGAACGCGATCCTGACGAGCCTCGCCAGCGGTCCAGGTTCACGTCGCAACAAGTCGCGGCGATTCAGGGCGTCGTGCAGACGATGAAAGCCTACAAGTTCATGTCCTGGCCGAGACGCGCGACACGCTCGGAATCCCGCTCTACGCGATGGACGGCGACCCGACGAGCCCACCGTACTGCAACAAGGACGTGTGGAAGTACATCGTCGCGTTGCTCGATTCGGCGAGGGTAATCTCAAGACCGCCGGCTCGATTCCGTTGCCCGTCAACGTTGCCGCCAGGATTCGCGGCCGTGTCATTGCAGGCGGCGCCGAGCACGGCTCTGGGCTCGTTCGCCTCGTTCAACCGCGCGCTCGCCGGCAAGGCCGGGCTCGAGTAGGCGTACGCCATATGCCAGAAACACGCCGGCCACACATCCAACACCCACGACTGCCTGGGGGGCCATGGTTCGGCGCCTGCAAGCGGCGGACAGCGCGCTCACAGCGTCGGCGCTGTACAACCCGCCGTGATCGCGCCGCCGGTGGCGGGGCCGTTCCGCCGGTCCCTACATCGTGTATCACAACTTCAGCGGAGCGTCCGGGCGACATCCAGAACGAAATCTTTACGTCGTATTTCAATTACAACACGACTCTGGGATCTCCAGTACACTGTTGACACGCTCAACGATCTCCGGTGGCTCAACAAGTTCGCGCCCGACCCCAACCCGGTGCAGGTCGCCCAGTACGCCGGCGTGTCTCGAGCGCCAAGAACTACGTTCCCTACTCGTCGGTCTCCGCGCCGATTCCCGATCGTCCGGGCCGAGGAGCTGGCCTTGGTGGAGGCGCAGATCCAACTCGGGCTGGGAAATTTCGCCAAGCCGCTTAGCCTCGTGAACCAGGTGCGAACCCAGGCGGGCGGCAGCAACCTCACGCCGTACCCGGCGACGGACGCCTCTGGTGGCAACGCGTTCGTGCAGGTTCGGAAAGACCTCATGAAGGAGCAACGGATCTCGACGGTGTTCGGAGATGAGCGGCGACCGGATGATCGCCCTTCGCATGTACCACCTCGAGGCCGTTGCGGACACGACGTGGCAGTCTACAGGCCAGGACCCGATTCTCTGGTCGCCGCCGCGAACGGCCACCCGACCGATTACCACACGACTATCTCTTCGATACCGACGACAGGAGTACACGGAACGCGGCGGTTCTACACGCTGACATGCCCGTGAGGCTGCCACTTGGTAGCTGGCTGCCCCGTCGAACGCCGCGCGCTCTGCGCGGCGTTCGTCGTGGGGGGCCTCTGTGCTGCCGGTGTATCTCGGCGCCCAGGGGGCCGGAGCCCAACCGGGCTCCGGCACCCTGCACCCCAAGATCCTTATCAGCTACGACATGGAGGGCGTCTCCGGACGCGCTGACGCCGGATTACGTGCTGTTCGACCACCCCGCCCAGTACGCTATCGGGCGCAAGGCGCTGACGTCCGACGTCAACGCGGCCATCCGGGGGCTCGTCAAGGGCGGGGCCGGCTCGATCTGGGTTCAGGATGCGCACGGGTCCGGGAACGTGTACGAGCCCGATCTCCTGGTCAGCGAGATGGACCCACACGCGTCGTTCGATTTTCGGTCGCACTCATATGATCCGTACTCGACCGGTCTCGATGGCTCCGTCGACGCCATCGTGTGCATCGGCGCCCACGCCCGGGCGAACACGCCCGGGTTCATGGCGCATACCGTCACCTTCGACGTCGATTTCCGCGTCAACGATGTCGAATTCAGCGAGATACACCTGATCGCTGCGTCGGCGGCCCGCTGGGGGATTCCCGTGATCATGGGCTCCGGCGATGACGTGCTGCGGGAGCAGGTCAAGACGGATTTCCCGGAGCTCGAGTATGCGACGGTGAAAACGGCCAAGAGCCATGGCGTCGCGGAGCCACTGGCGCCGGGCGAAGCGGAGCGCCGTATCGAGGCCGCGGCACAGCAGGCGATGCAAAAATTCCGGGCGGGGAAGTTCCGGCCGTACTATCTGGAGCCACCCTTCGACATTCGCCTCTCGTTCCCGGATTACGAGGAGGCTGAAGGCGCCGCTCTCAATCCGAACGTCTTGCCCGACGGCGATCTCGCCGTGCGGATCGTGCGCCCGTCCTTCGTCGAAGGGTACGAGATCGCTCGGCTGTCCATCGGCCTGGCGATCCAGCACGCCGAGATGGCAATGCTCATGCGCCGGCTCGGCCAGGATTCGACAACACGGAAAGCGATGGGCGAGTTGGAGGGCGGGATCATCGCGCGTTGGCTCGATCCGGACCACGCGCCGGCGTGGGCAAAGACCGGCACCAAAGCCCGCGCCCAGAACGCGCTTTTGGGGTGATACGTAGGACACCGAGGTTCCTGTGAAGAGCAGAGACTGGAGAGAGGCCGGCACGCAACCCAATCTGCGCGTGGGTTGGTGGCGCCGGTCCGTCATGCCGGTGATGGTGGGGATGGTCATGGCTGCGCCGCAGCTCGTCGGTCAGCAACCGGCCGCACCGCCCGGACCGCCGCCAGGTTACACCAAGCAGGACTCGATGATCGCGATGCGCGACAATGTGCGGCTGCACATCGCGATCTACACGCCGACCGATGCCCAAGGCCCGCTGCCGATCATGTTCCTGCGTACGCCCTACGGCATCGACGGGTACGCTCAATGGTTCGACAACTATCTCAAGGAGCTCGCGGCCGACAAGTACATCTTCGTCTTCGAGGACATTCGCGGCCGGTACGAGTCGGAAGGGCAGTTCGTGATGCAGCGGGCGCCGGCCCACCGGAAAGACCCCAAGGCGGTCGACGAGAGCACGGACGCGTACGATACAATCGACTGGCTGGTGAAACACGTGCCCAACAACAACGGCCGCGTGGGTGAGCTCGGGATCTCGTACGACGGCTGGACGACGGTCATGACAATGCTCGACCCCCATCCAGCGCTCAAGGCGGTCTCTCCGCAGGCGTCACCGGTCGACATGTTCCTCGGCGATGACTTCCACCACAACGGCGCGTTCCGGTTGAGCTACGGCTTCGAGTACGCATCGTCGATGGAAACGCCCAAAGGCCAGCCCCGATTCACCTTCGACCAATACGACACCTACAGCTGGTATCTCGGCCTCGGTCCGCTCTCGACCGTCGACGCGAAGTATCTCCACGGGAAGATCCCATCCTGGGAAGATTTCGTGAATCACCCGAACTACGACGAGTTCTGGCAGCGGCAGACGGCGTTGCCCTACCTCGACCGCGTGAATGTGCCGACGCTGAGCGTCGCCGGCTGGTGGGATCAGGAAGACTTCTATGGACCGATCACCATCTACGAGGCGCTCGAGAAGCACGATACCGAGCACAAGAACTTCCTCGTCGTCGGCCCGTGGTATCATGGCGGCTGGGGGTTCGAGGCCGAGGGAAACAAGCTTGGGGCGATCGACTTTGGCAGCCCGACGGCGGCGTATTTCCGCTCGGAGATCATGGCGCCCTTCTTCGCCTATTATCTCAAGGATCGCGGCACCGGGAAGTTCCCGAAGGTCAGGACCTTCGAGGCCGGCACGAACAAATGGCGAGAGTTCGACAGCTGGCCGCCGAAGACCGGCGTCGCGAGCGAACATCTCTACTTCACGTCGGCCGGTGGTGCGTCATTCGACAAGCCGACACGCGCGGCCGGCGACAGCGGATTCGACAGCTATGCGTCCGATCCCCGGCACCCGTGCCGTACCGACATCGGCCGATCCCCAGAGGCATTGGGTGGCGCACCTGGCTGGTCGAGGACCAGCGCTTCGTGAACGATCGGCCCGACGTGTTGACGTACGAGACCGCACCATTGGACGCCGACGTGACGCTTGCCGGGTCGATCACCGCGCATCTGTTCGCCGCCACGACCGGGCAGCGATGCCGATTGGGTGGTGAAGCTGATCGACGTGTATCCCGACACCATGCCGGCCCCGCAGGCGTCGATGGGCGGCTATGAGTTGATGGTCGCCAACGATGTGTTCCGCGGACGATTTCGTGAGAGCTTACACGACGCCGCACCCGATCACGCCGAATCAGGTGGAGGAGTACAAGGTCGACCTCCACACCCAGGACTACAAGTTCCTGAAAGGCCACCGGATCATGGTCCAGGTGCAGAGCAGCTGGTTCCCGATCATCGACCGGAACCCGCAACAGTACGTGCCCAACATTTTTGCAGCGACGGACGCCGACTACCGCGTCGCACGCGAGCGGGTCTACCGCAACGGCGCACAGGCATCGTATCTCGACCTACCCGTCGAGACCGGCACGACCACGCAGTAGACGCGGCGCACTCGTCCAGTTCCCCCGAGGAGGAATAGTGTCACTTGGTCCTTCACGTCCCGTGCGCCGCATGGGCGCCACCGTTGCTGTCCCCGGCGCGTGGCTCACGCTACTCGTCGTGGCGAGCCTGGTTGATTCGGCGTACCTCCGCAGTCAACAACCGGTCGGTCCGCCGCCCGGGTACAGCAAGCAAGACTCCATGATCGCGATGCGCGACCATGTGCGTCTGCACGTCGCGATCTACACGCCAATCGGTGCGTCAGAGCCGCTGCCCATCATGCTGCTGCGCACCCCATACGGCATCGATGGCTATGCAGCGGAGTTTGGCAGTTACCTCAAGGAGCTCGCTGCCGACAAGTACATCTTCGTGTTCGAGGATTTGCGTGGCCGGCACGAGTCGGAAGGCCAGTTCGTCATGTTACGGCCGCAGCGCAACCCGAAGGACCCGGCGGCCATCGATGAGAGCACCGACGCGTACGACACAATCGACTGGCTCGTGAAGCACGTACCGAATAACAATGGTCGCGTCGGCGAGTTGGGCATCTCCTATGATGGGTGGACGACGGTCATGACGACGCTCGATCCGCATCCCGCGTTGAAAGCGGTGTCGCCACAGGCATCGCCGTCCGACATGTTCATCGGCGACGATTTTCACCACAACGGCGCGTTCCGGCTGAGCTACGGCTTCGAGTATGCGGCACTGATGGAAACCGGGAAGGACCAGGAGATGTTCGCCTTCGACAGGTACGACACCTACGACTGGTACCTGCGACTCGGCCCGCTGTCAACGCCGACGCGAAATACCTGCACGGCAAGATCCCGATCGTGGGAAGACTTCGTGAACCATCCTAACTACGATGCGTTCTGGCAGCGGCAAGGCGTGCTGCAGTTCCTCGATCACGCGACTGTGCCGACCCTGAACGTCGCTGGGTGGTGGGACCAGGAAGACTTCTACGGACCCGTCACTATCTACGAGGCGCTGCAGAAGCACGACGCCGCGCACAACAATTTCCTCGCGGTTGGCCCCTGGAACCATGGAGGCTGGGCCGATTCTTCTGGACAGAAGCTCGGCGACATCGACTTCGGCAGTCCGACATCGGACGATTTTCGTCGAAATGTCATGGCGCCGTTCTTCGCCTACTATCTGAAGGGCCGTGGCCCAGGCGGTTTTCCCGGCGCGGTGACGTTCGAGGCGGGCGCGAATAAGTGGAGGCACTTCGACAGTTGGCCACCGAAGACGGGCGTGACGCCGGAGCGCCTCTACTTCCAGGCGAACCACGCCGTGTCATTCGACGTACCGAAGGCCGCCGCGAGTGATAGCGGGTTCGACAGCTACGTCTCGGATCCCTTCCATCCGGTGCCCTATCGCCGCCGTCCGATTCCGCCGACCTACATCCCAGGCGGATCCGGGTGGACGACATGGCTCGTCCAGGACCAGCGCTTCGTCGATGGCCGGCCGGATGTCCTGACGTACGAAACTCCGCCCCTCGATCACGATGTCACGATGCTGGGTGCGATCACGGCCCATCTGTTCGCCGCGACGACAGGGTCAGACGCGGATTGGATCGTGAAGTTAATTGACGTTTATCCGGACACGGCGCCAACCGGCATGAAAGCGTCGTATGGTGGCTACGAGCTCATGGTCGCCAACGATGTGCTTCGTGGGCGCTTTCGCAACGGCTACATCACGCCACAACCGATCGCACCGGGCCAGGTGGACGAGTACAAGATCGATCTGCATACGCTGGACTATCGGTTCTTGAAGGGCCACCGAATCATGGTACAGGTGCAGAGCACCTGGTTTCCGATCATTGATCGGAATCCGCAGCGCTACGTGGCCAGCATCTTCGCTGCGAAGGATGCCGACTACCAGATCGCACGCCAACGCATTTATCGGAGCGGCGCCCACGCGTCGTACCTCGAATTGCCCGTCGAAACGGGTACGACGACGCAGTGATCGGCTTGACATCAGTCCCAGCCAGACGCGCAGCGTCGTCGACACGAGGGCCGTAACGACGTTACACCGTGTCAGCACGCTGCGTGGGCGTTCCGTCGCTCCGATTCGGAGCGGTTTCACGCTACTCGTCCTCGGGGTCGCCATGGGCGCATGCGGGACCGCCCGGTCGGCGCCGGCATCGCCAAGCGTCACCAACTGGGCGCGGGCGCACGCGATTCGGGTCCCTGCAGTCGACCAACCAAACGCCGATTCCTCATTCGGCTTTCTCGACTCGCTGGTCGGTTCAGCACGCATCCTCGCGCTTGGCGAGTTGATTCACCGCGGCCACGAGCCTCTCGAGTTCCGCAACGAGGTGATTCGCTATGCGGTCACGCATCTGGGATTCACCGCCGTGGCGCTGGAGTCGGGTTTCACCGAAAGCGCCGTGGTCGACAGCTTCATTCACGGCGGAGCGGGCAACGTCGACAGCGTGCTTCGCGCGGGGCTCAACTGGAACTTTTCGACACTCCCAGAGAATCGTGAGCTCGTGCAGTGGCTTCGCGAGCACAACGCGCATGCTGCTCACCAGGTCCGCTTCTATGGCTTCGATCTCACCGGAGGCGACCCCGCCAACAAGGCCGATCTCTACCTCGGCGCGCCCAAGGCCATTTCGGCGGCGTTGACGTACATGATCGCGGTCTCGCCGCACTCCGCCGGCGATTTCAGGTCGGGCCTCGCTCCGCTCATTCTGCGATTCACTCCGCTGCGCTTTAAGGAGTACACTCCGGGAGAGCGGCGTCGGCTGACGAACCTCCTCGATAGTCTGTATCGCACGCTCGTCGCCGACTCAGCGCACGATGTGCGCGCCAGCTCAGCGGTGGCATACGCGCGCGCGGTGCGGAATGCGTGGACCGCGCAACGACTCAATGAGCTCCTCGGGATGTCGGCATCGGAATTGGCCGACTCCGCAAGGCCGCGGAACATTCTTGCGCGACTCGCTGATGGCCGAGAACGTCCGCTGGATCGTGCAACAACACGCAGATGGGCGTGTGCTGGTATGGGCTCACAACGCTCACATCATCAACGCCCCGACGACCGTTTGGGAGTTGGGACCTAACGGGCAGGGCGTGCCCGTGGGTCCGGAGTATCGAATGGCAGGGCAATATCTGCGTGAATGGTACGGCAATCTTGAGGTCATTATGCTGTCGACGACATCGAAGACGGTTGGCTTCAACGGCAGCCCGTCGGATCCCGGCAGCTTCGACGCGGCGTTGGCGCCGATCGGCATCTCACCGTTCGTGCTCGATCTACGAGCGAGCGATGATCTTCCGCCGGTCCGGGCACAACTGGCGCGGCCATGGCCATTCAGAGTGCACACGATGTTTCAACGCATCGTCCCGCGAGAAGCGGCCGATGCCATCGTCTACTTCGATCAAGTCACCGCGACGAAGGATCAATGAAACAGGCCGAGGGGTTACGGACCGACAACCAGGGGGAAGCATGCTCAGACGGCTCATTGGGAGAAGCGGAACATCGTGTTCGCGGCGATTGCGGTTTCTGCCGCCGTGCTGCCTGGTCAGGGGCCGAAAGTCCTGATCATCTACGACATGGAGGGCATTTCCGGGGTGATCAGACCTCCATACGAGCGCTTTGGGGCGCCCGAATATCCGCAGGGACGCGAGTCACTGACGGCTGACGTGAATGCGGCGATTCGAGGACTCAAGGCCGGCGGTGCGGGGTCCATCTGGGTGGAGGATGGGCACGGGTCCGGCAACAGCGAAGAGCCGGATATCCTGGTGGACAAGATGGACAAGAACGCGAACTTCGAGTTTCGCGAGCGTCGCTACGACCCCTACTCCACGGGGATCGATGGGTCGTTCGCCGCGATCGTCTGCGTCGGGATGCACGCGCGCGCCCGCACCAGCGGGTTCATGGCGCACACCGGGACCTTCAATGTCGCGTGGAACGTGAATGGTGTCGACCTGAGCGAAACCCACATCGTCGCGCTGTCCGCCGCACGCTGGGGCATCCCCGTGGTCATGGTCTCGGGAGACCAGGTGCTCAAAGAACAACTCGCCACGGATTTCCCGGAGCTGCAGTACGCCGAAGTGAAGGAGTCGCACGGCCACAGTCTGGCCAATGCAGTGCCGCGCGCAGAAGCGGACCGCCGGATCGAAACGGCGGCCCGCGAGGCGATGCAGCGATTCACGGCCGGCAAGTTCCGTCCGTACTACCTGCCGGGCCCGTACGAGTTTCACATGACGTTCCGCACACGAGAACAGGCCGAGATGGCCGCCGGCACCCGCGGCGTTGTGCCTGACGGCGACCTGGGAGTTCGCTTCACGAGTCCCACGTACATCGATGGCTACCTGATCGCCGAGGATGTCGTCTCGCACGGCATGAACTACTTGCCCTTGCTGCTGCGAGTGCTCCGACACCAGCCGGGCGGCGACGCGCTCATCAAGCAGTGGACGGATCTCATCTGGCTCCAGATCGATCCGGACAGCCTGCCTGCGTGGTCGCTGCCCCCCGCGCAGGTGGCTAGTGATCAACACAAGCGCTATTACGGCGATCAGTAAGCCCGGCTAGCGCGCGGCTGATCGCGGCGGGCTGTTGCCACCCCCACGCGCAAGCCGTCACTCGAGCGAGACGCCTCGTGTTTCGCTCGAGTGTCATGGTCGCCTTGGGGGGCACCAATGGGCAAGAAAGACGCGATGTTGGTTGGAGCCATCGGGCTCCCATTGCTCGTCGTCGCGATCGCGACGATCGGATGCTTCGGTCGCCAGGGCCTGCCAGGCGTCCGCCGGCGTCTCTTGCTGCGCATCGCGGCGTGGGCAGCGCTCGGATGCGTGGCGGGTGACGTCGCACTCATCGTGGTCGGCTGCCCCTTGGGCGCCGCACTCGAGCACGCGCACCCGGGGATGATGAATGCCGCGATCTGCGGCTGGCACGCGACGATCTTCCCGGGCCTTTGGGCGTACTGGTTTCTCGCGACCTGCACGGCGATGTTCGCGATCTGGGCGTGGCTCGCCCCGCACGTGCCGGCCTGGGAATCGAGTGGCGGCCGGCTCGCCGTGGTGTCCGCCCTCATGGCATTGCCGTTGGCCACGATGCTCATCACGGCCGTCTCGACCAACCCCGGCGGCTTGCCGCCCGGTGAGCTGGCGCAGGCACTGGTGTTGTGCGTACCCACAGTCTTCGGCGCGGTCTATGTCCCGCGGCTCACCGTGCCATTTCTGAAGCCCGGCACGTTCGCGATCTAGAAGCGTTTCGGGAGGGCGCTAAAGCGCCCTGGAGGTCTACTCTCTTGCGGCGTTCAGGCCGCACCGGAGGTGCTCCAACACGCCGGGCCGCGGTTCAGGCGTCCCCCAGTACGGAGTCTTATTGACATCGACCGGGACAATCGTGCCGTCGGCGTCCATGACGCAATCCGTTCCGTGGAACTCCAGTTGCATCGCACTCGCAGCGCGCCGACCGACGCCGGCCGCCCTCGCTGCATCGGCACTTGCCGCACCAAGCGCGATGTCTTCGCCGTCCACGGTCCAAAAGAACGAATGCTCTCGACGACGAGCGCCGAAGCGCTGGTGCTTGATTGCAAGGTCCGTCCAGATTTGCGAGACGACGGTGGCCGGTCCGACACCGTGGACCCGAAAATACGCGCCCTCTGGGTTCTCGATGTATCGCTCAATGACCAATGTTGAGTCGCTCCACGCGGCGTCCGGTACTTCGTCGCGCCGGCACACGCGATACGCCTCTTGCCGACGCACCTCGTCGTTCAGACCACCTGTGAACCGCTCCAATGTCTGGTCGCCACGTGCAACGAGCCGTCGCTCGGGCCCACCGGCGGCATTGAGGTTCGTCTTGATGATGACCCGCTCATCGGCGGGGCCCGCGTGCGTTGCCGCTGCAGACGGCAAGCCGTGCGTGGCTAGCCGCTCGTGCAACGTCCGCTTGCGGACGTCGGTCGCGTGTGCATTGAGCGTCACCACGCCGCGCGCTGCGAGCGAATCGTACAGGGCCGACTCGTGCTCCAGCACCCCATCGGTCTCGCTGGTGTCGATGTGCATCACCACGACGCGGGCGGCCCGGCCGATCGCGTTCGCCAGCCGAACTCCGGATTCGCCCGGCTTGATCGCCAGGCGCATCGCGTGGGGGCACACCGCTTGGATGAGATACTTGTCCCACGCATTACACTCGCACACGACTACCGGGGCAGACCCCAAATACCGGGTGAGCTTCCGGCGTACGTCGGTGCGGAGGCTAGCGAGCAGGCTCCCCATAGGCCTCCTGTCTGCGGAAGGAGACAGCAATCATCCTGCCACTTGGGTGAGGGCGTTTCGTCCCAAAAAATGAGACCACGGCGCTCAAGGGAGACAACGGCAGCGACCTTGGGCGGCCAGGCTGTCGTCTGTTCTCTACAATCTGTAGGGCTACTTTGTTGGTCTACCGAGGGCGCTTCGCGCCCTAGAGAGCAGCGAGGCAGAAAGTAGAAAGTAGACAACGGCTGGGTCCGCGGGCCGCCAGCCTTTGTCTACTTTCTACTCTCTGTAGGTCTACTTTCTTGCCGGCCGAAGGCCCGGCATGCCGAAGGGGGGACTCGAACCCCCACGGGCTTGCGCCCACTGCGCCCTGAACGCAGCGCGTCTACCAGTTCCACCACTTCGGCGGTCGGCGAAGGATAGCGGCGCTGGGGGTCAGGGGCCAGACGGGCACGAACGGCGGGGTCAGGGGTCAGGGGTCAGGAAACACACCGAGAACCCAGTCACGGCTGCACCATAACCTGCCTTGGACCGGTAGGGGCGACGCATGCGTCGCCCGGAGTTGTCGTTAGGTCGTCGTTCCCCGACCCCTGGTCCCGGACCCCTGACCCCTGTGTTGTATCTTGTGACCACAGCCCTCCTACCCCCGTCCCCACAGAATGGCCCGAGCTGTTCCGGACACCGAGACCGAGCCTATCGCGCGCAACCGTCGCGCTCGGCACGAGTATCACATTTTCGAGAGCTGGGAGGCGGGGCTCGTCCTGACAGGCACTGAGGTCAAGGCACTGCGCAACGGGAAGGCGAGTCTTGCGGACGCATATGGCATTGTCAAAGATGGCGAGGTCTTTCTGTTGAACCTCCACATCGCGCCGTACGAGCAGGGGCACCAGTTCAACCACGAGCCGACGCGCACGCGCAAGCTGTTGCTTCATAAGAAGGAAATCCGTCGGCTGATCGGCTCCGTGGAACGCCAAGGACTGACCCTCATCCCTCTCGACATGTACTTCAAGCGCGGCCGCGCCAAGGTCGTGATCGGTCTCGCTCGCGGGAAGAAGCTGCATGACAAGCGAGCAGACGAGCGCAAGCGCTCCGACGAGCGCGAAATGGCGCGGGCAGCCCGCTTCCGGTGATTCTCGCGCACGCGCTGGTCTACGCGCTGCAGGTCGTCGCCGTCGCAGGGACGCCGGCGCCCACCGCCCGCTCACTCACTGTCCGCGTGCTTGGGTCGCATGACGTCCGACATGTACCGGTCGTGGCCCGGGCCGATGGCCAACTCGGCGTCAACGCCGGACTCTTGGCCACTGCACTGGGCGGCTCGGTCCATCGCCTCGCGACAGGCCGATTCACCCTCGCCGTACCCGGTGCGACGCTGGAGATGGCGGACCAGAGCGGGTTCGCGACGTCTTCCACTGGTGTCATTCCACTGCCTGCGCCGGCCTGGGTCGAGGGGACGACGCTGTACGTGCCGCTCGCCGTCGTTGCTGACGTTCTCCCACGCGTCGCTAGTGGTGTCATCTACGACCCGGAGAAGGCCGAGGTGCGCGTCTTCACCGCGCTCTTGCCGGGTGCGGCCACGCATGTGGCGTCTCGCCACCCGACTGGAACAACCTCCGATGTATTCCAGGCGCCGGCGGCGACCGCCGGAGTCACGTCGGGCAGCGACACCGACTCGACCGGAGTCGCGCCGTCGGGCGACGTGTTACTCGGCGAGCGTGATAGCGCACCCGCGGCGTCCAGGCCGACCTTGATCCACCACCGGCTCGTCGTCGTCGACGCCGGGCACGGGGGGCCCGACCACGGGATGATCGGTCCAGTCGGGTCGACACATCCGATCTACGAGAAAGACATCACGCTCGCTGTTGCGCTCAAGGTCGGCGATGCGCTGCGAAACCTGGGGCTGGACGTGCTGGAGACGCGGACGACCGACACGCTTATCGCGCTCTCCGACCGCGGCCGGATCGCCAATGAGCACCACGGCGACCTCTTTCTGTCGATTCACGTGAATGCGGCCAACCCGAACTGGCACGACCCATCGGCCGCCCGCGGATTCGAGACATACTTCCTCGCCGCCGCGAAGACCGAGGACGACCGGCGGGTCGAGGAGATGGAGAACGAAGCCGTCAAGTTCGAGACGGGCGCCAACGCGCCGACCAACGATCCGTTAGATTTCGTCATCCATGACATGGCGCAGAATGAGCACCTGCGTGAGTCCGCCGACCTCGCGGAGATCATCCAGCGACACCTCGCGGGGATCGAGCCGGGTCCGGATCGCGGCGTCAAGCAAGCCGGCTTTCGCGTGCTCGTGACCGCATACATGCCTTCGGTGCTCGTGGAGATCGGCTTCGGTACCAATCCCACCGAAGCGCACTACCTGGCCTCGCCGGCTTCGCAACGCACGATTGCCAGGGCGATCGCCGAAGCAACTGCCGATTACCTGGCGCGCTACCAGCGCCGCGTGAGCGTCGCGGGCCAGTGAGTCCACGCCCGCCCTCGCTCACGGCCGAGGCGGCGGGACTTGAATTTCAGAATCCGATCGTCCTCGCCGCCGGCACCGCAGGTTACGGTCGCGAGCTCGCCGACGTGATGGATCTCGATCGCCTCGGCGGACTCGTCACCAAGGCAGTGAGCGTCGAACCCCGCTCGGGTGCTCCGGCGCCGCGCGTGGCCGAGTTCTCCGGAGGGATGATCAATGCTGTCGGCCTGGCGAATCCGGGCCTGGACGCGGTGCGCAGAGAGCACTTGCCGTGGCTGGCCACGCATCTCGCGCGGGCGCGCGTGCTCGTCAACGTCGTCGGCAATACGGTCGCGGATTTCGAGACGGTGGTGTCATCGCTGACCAACGAGACCGGTGTCGCCGGCTTCGAGCTCAACGTGAGCTGTCCCAACGTGCGGTGCGGCGGCGTCGAGTTTGGCGCCGACATGGACGTGCTCGCCGACCTGGTCACGCGGGCGCGGCGCGTCTCGACGCGACCGCTGTTCGTTAAATTGTCGCCGACGCTGCCGGACATTGCCGCGACGGCGCAGGCCGCCGTGCGCGCAGGGGCCGACGCGATTACGGTCGTGAATACCGTCCCAGGATTGGTCATCGATGTCGAGCGGCGACGTCCCGCGCTGGGATTCGGAACCGGTGGAGTGAGTGGGGCGGCCATCAGGCCCATTGGGGTGCTCGCGACCTGGCGCGTGACGCGCGCGGTGTCGGTTCCTGTCATGGGTGTCGGAGGCGTCGCGAGTGTGGAGGACGTGCTGCAGTACGTGCTCGCCGGCGCAACACTCGTCGGCATTGGAACGGCGGCGCTGCAAGACCCTCGAAGTCCGCAGCGACTCGTGCGCGGCTTGGAGCGCTGGTGCGAACAGCACGGATTGGCCAGTTTGAGTGAGATGAGAGGACAGTTGCAATGGCCGACGTGACCAGCACCATAACCACCCCTTCGGCACGTTCGACGCGCCGGGTCACCCCCATCGTCGCCCTCGACGTGTCGGACGAGCCGTCGGCTGATCGGTTTGTCGATGCACTCGGCGCCCTCTGTCGCTTCTATAAGGTGGGCTCAGAGCTTTTCACTGCAGTAGGCCCGACGATCGTGCATGCGCTCAGCGAGCGCGGGTGCAGCGTGTTTCTCGATCTCAAGCTGCACGACATTCCAAACACTGTCCGCGGTGGCTGTCGAAGCGCGGCTCGCGCTGGCGCTCGGCTGGTCACGGTGCACGCGGTAGGCGGTCACGACATGATCGTCGCGGCTGTCCAAGGTGCTCGAGAGGGTGATCCGGAGTGCCAAGTGTTCGCGGTGACCGTCTTGACCTCGCTCGATGCCCGACGTCTGGGTGACACGTGGGGGCGGCGCGACCTCGACGTGGGAGCGGAGGTCGTGCGACTCGCCACCGTTGCGCGCGAGGCGGGCGCGAAAGGCATCGTGTGTGCCGGGCCGGAAGTCAGCCGTGTCCGAGGCGCGCATGGTGACGCGCTGGCCATCCTGGTGCCCGGGGTTCGCCTCGAGGGCGCATCGACGGACGACCAACAGCGGGTGACCACTGCGCGCGCGGCCGCGGCCGCTGGAGCTGACTATGTGGTCATCGGTCGGGCGGTGACGGGTGCACCGGACCCCCGTACGACGATGCAGCAGGTCCTTCGCGAGCTCGAGGGGTGAGGCGGTGGCACTGCCTCCTCCGGTTGTCCCTCAATCCGCCAGGGTAGGGGGCGACGGCGCCTCGAGAATGACGACGTTGTAACCCTCGGGGTCGTGCAACACCCCCCATGCGCGGGACGAGTCGTCTGCGCGAGCGTGCACGTCGATGAATCGTTCCTTGCCGATCGCGGCGACGGCCGCCGCGAGATCGGCCACCTCCAGGAAAAGCACGGCCTTGTCTTGCGACGGGTAGGGTTCCGAGCCTTTCCGTTCCAGGCAGACGAAAGCCTGCCCACCGTCGAACTTCGCGTAGCGCCCCGGCCCTTCCTCAGACAGCTGAAGACCCAGGGTGTCGCCATAAAACCGCTTGCCGCGGTTGAGGTCGTCGGAATACAGCTCGACCCCGACGAGGCGGGCGTTGAGTTTGCCTGTCATGTATCAGCCTCCCCGAATTAGGCCAGAGACTCGGGTTGAACGTTGAACTTTAGTCGTCGGGCGTTAGACGTTGGAGAACACACCTCGAGGCCCGCTAGATCCACCGGGGCTGCGTCTTGAGGTTTGTTCCAGCGTCCAGCGTCTACGTCCAGCGTCTGTAGTTCCCTTGCGTCACGTTCCTAAGTCCCATACGTTTCAAAGCTTGTCGCTAATCGTTGACCGTCCGGCCGACCCGTGGTCGGCAGAGCGGCGGTCAGCGTCATTGTCGTGTCAGGAGCGCGTCCGTGAAGGTCCGAACGAGTGTGAAACCGATTTGTGAGCACTGCAAAGTGATCAAACGCGGGGGCGTCATGCGCATCATCTGTAAGCGCAACCCCAAGCACAAGCAGCGCCAGGGTTAAAATATGGCTCGCATTGCAGGGGTCGACCTGCCCCGTGAAAAAAAGGTCGAAATCGGCCTGACCTATATCTTCGGCATTGGCCGCACGTCCGCCCGACACATTCTCGAGGAGACGGGCGTCAGCCCGGCGCTCCGTATCAAGGAGTTGTCGGACACCGACGTGAACCGTCTGCGTCAAGCCATCGAGCGCGACTACCGCGTCGAGGGCGCGCTGCGAACCGAAGTGGCCATGAACATCAAGCGGTTGATGGACATTGGCTCCTATCGCGGCATTCGCCATCGGCGAGGCCTGCCGGTGCGTGGACAGCGAACGCATACCAACGCGCGCACGAAGAAAGGTCCTCGTCGCGCCATCGCGGGCAAGAAGAAGGTGACCAAGTAACATGGCAACTGCGAAAAAGACCAAGCGCGTGATCGAGGCGGAAGGCATCGCCCACGTCAACGCGACCTTCAACAACACGACCGTTACGATCACGGATCCCCGCGGCAACACGGTCGCCTGGGGGTCGGCCGGCAAGGCGGGCTTCAAGGGGTCGAAGAAATCGACCCCGTTCGCGGCGACGGTGGCGGCGGAGCAGGTGGCGCGCGAGGCGATGACGCTCGGCGTGCGCCGCGTGCACGTCCGTGTGCAGGGTCCAGGAAGTGGACGCGAGTCCGCGATTCAGGCGCTTGCCACGGCGGGGTTGCAGGTCAAGTCGATCAAGGACGTGACGCCAATCCCACACAACGGTTGCCGGCCGCCGAAGCGGCGGAGGGTCTGAGTCGTGCGCTACACAGGACCCAGCTGTCGGCAATGTCGACGTGAAGGCACCAAGCTGTTTCTCAAGGGAATGAAGTGCTTTACGGAGAAGTGCCCGGTCGAGCGGCGCCCATACGCGCCAGGTCAACACGGGCAGAGCACGGCGCGTCGACGCAAGTCGTCGGAGTACGCACGGCAGCTCCGTGAAAAGCAGAAAATCAAGCGCATCTACGGGTTGAGCGAGCGCCAATTCCGCAACGTGTTCGAGCGCGTGAACCCAATGCCCGGCATCACCGGGCACAACCTGCTCGCCGCGCTCGAGAGTCGTCTCGACAACCTCGTCTATCGGATGGGGTTTGCGTCGAGCCGAAAAGCGGCGCGCCAGCTCATTCGTCACCGGCACGTCGAGGTGAATGCGCGCTCCGTCGACATCCCGAGCTACCTGGTTCGGCCGGGTGAGGAGATCCGCGTTCGCCCGAAGTCGCGTGAGCAGACGGCGATCCTCACGGCCTTGGATCAGTCGTCGCGAGGCGCGCCGGTCGCGTGGCTGGCGGTCGATCGTGGGTCGTTCAGCGGACGCATGCTCGAGCGCCCACAGCGGGCCAGCATCCCGATTGCAGCGCAGGAGCAGTTGGTGGTGGAGTTGTATTCGAAGTAGCGGAAACGGCGGGATCAGGGGTCAGGCATCAGGGGTCAGGGAACTAACCAAACGGCAAGAAGCGAGTCGCCGCGACCAGCGGTCGCGGTTTGTTCCCTGACCCCTGACCCCCGACCCCGCGGTTCCGCGGTCGGGGCCCTAACCCCCGTACGGAGCCGCCGCGCGTTAGGGGCGGGGCGGAACGTTGCCGGGCACGCCGCTCGGTAGGACCAAATTTCAGGATCAGAGACAATGGCACAAACAATCGACCTTCGGGGTCTCGTCCGCCCGCAGCTCGTAGAAGCGACCAAGCGCGAGGACAATCCCAACGTCGCCGAGTTTCGGCTGCAACCCCTCGAGCGAGGCTTCGGCCACACGCTCGGCAATGCGATGCGGCGCATGCTGCTGTCATCGCTGCGGGGATCCGCGATCTGGGCATTCCGGATCGACGGGGTCGTGCATGAGCACCAGACGATCCCGGGTGTCGTCGAGGACGTGCACCAGATCATCGGGAACCTCAAGACGCTCACGCTCAGCCTCGAAGACGGACTCGAGGATGCGCTGCTCCGCATTCAGAAGACCGGCCCCGGCGCGGTCACCGCGGCTGACATCGCACTGGGCTCCGGCGTGCGGATCATCAATCCGCAACACCACCTGTTCACGCTGCAGGACGATCGCGAGATCCACATGGACCTCTACGCGAAGCAGGGACGGGGATACACGGAAGCCGACCAGCACGTGCTCGAGCGCGGCATGCCGATCGACGTCGTCCGGATCGATGCGATCTACAATCCCGTGCGGCGAGCCAACTTCGCCGTTGCGGAGACGCGTGTCGGTCAGCGCACGGACTACGATCGTCTGACGCTGACGGTCGAGACCAACGGCACGATCACGCCGGAAGAGGCGGTCAGCTACGCTGCCGCACTCGCGCAGACGCACTTCCAGTACTTCGTCGGGTTCGGTTCGCACGTGTCCGCGCCGGTAACGCCAGGTGGCGAGACCGCGGGCGGGGACTCGGTGCGGCTGGCCGAGCTCCAGACGCCGATCGACGATCTCGAGTTGTCGGTGCGGTCGGTCAACTCGCTCAAGAATTCGAACATTCGGTCGCTCGGTGACCTGGTTCGCCAGACGGAAAGCCAGATCCTTCAGGTCAAGAACTTCGGCAAGAAGTCGTTGCAGGAGATCGCGGACCTGCTCGAGCGCAAAGGACTCAACTTTGGCATGCGGTACGAGGAAAGCCCCGACGGTGTGCGGATCCTCGATTGGGGCACGCCGCCCAGCCGGGCGGCGGCGAACGCACCGGATGACGAAGACGAGTAGGGAGATCCTGTGACGCACCATCGAAAGGCCGGCCGTCAACTCCGGCGGACGAGCGAACAGCGCCTCGCCTTGATGCGCAACCTGGCGATCTCATTGATCGAGCACGGTGCCATCGAGACGACGGAGGCCAAGGCGAAAGAGCTCCGACCATTCGTCGAGAAGCTCATCACCAAGGCGAAGCGCGGGACGCTCCACGCACGCCGATTGGCGGCGCGCGACGTGCACGTCCGTCGGACGGCCGACACCCTGTTTAAGGAAGTCGGACCGGCGTTCGCCACCCGCACCGGCGGCTACACGCGCATTCTGCGGACCGGCCACCGGAAGGGCGATGGCGCCGACATGGCGCGCATCGAGTTGATCGACATCGTGACGGCCGACGGATCCGGCGGCAAGTCGAGTGGGTCCAAGGCGGCCGCGAAGAAGCAACCCAAGGCCGCCAAGGCCGCTTCCAAGAGCGCAGCGAAAGGGGCCAAATCATGAAGCGCACGATCGCGCGGAATAAGTGCTACGTGTGTGACCGCGGCGTATCGTTCGGGAATAACGTCTCGCACGCGAACAACAAGACGCGGCGAGTCTGGAAGCCGAACCTGCAAGTTGTCCGCGTCGTGCACGAGGGGACGATCACGAAAGTGCGGGTGTGCACGCGGTGTCTGCACGCTGGCAAAATCCAGCGTGCCCCGCGTGGTGGAGCGCGAGTGGCGTAGGAGCATTGCCTACCGCACTCATCACCGGCATTACCGGCCAGGACGGCTCGTACCTGGCCGAGTTTTTATTGGCAAAAGGCTACACGGTCGTCGGCATCGTTCGGCGCAGCTCAACGACGCCCTACGAGCGGATTGCGCATCTGGTCGACCAGGTCGAGCTCGTATCGGCCGATCTCCTCGACCAGACGTCCCTCACTGACGCGGTGAGCGCGGCCGCGCCCGACGAGATCTACAACCTCGCCGCACAGAGCTTCGTGCAGACGTCGTGGAATCAGCCCGTGCTCACTGGCGAATTCACGGCGCTTGGCGTGACGCGCATCCTCGAGGCGATGCGCAAGGCGGCTCCCAAGTCGCGCTTCTATCAGGCCAGCTCGAGCGAGATGTTCGGCAAGGTGCTCGCGACTCCGCAGAACGAGGACACGCCGTTCTACCCGCGCAGTCCCGTACGGCGTCGCGAAAGTCTACGGTCACTGGATCACCGTGAACTATCGCGAGAGCTTCGGCCTCTACGCAGTATCTGGAATTTTGTTTAATCACGAGTCCAACCGCCGGGGACTTGAGTTCGTGACGCGCAAGGTCACGGACGGCGCTGCGCGGATCAAACTCGGACTCGCGAAGGAGTTGCCACTGGGCAATCTCGACGCACGACGTGACTGGGGGTTCGCAGGCGATTACGTCGACGCGATGTGGCGGATGCTGCAACGCGACACGCCCGAGGACTACGTGGTGGGAACGGGTAAGACGTGGTCCGTCCGCCAACTGTGCGAATACGCGTTCGAAGCCGTGGGGCTCGACTACCAGGAGTACGTCGTGCGCGACGAACGCTTCATGCGGCCGGCCGAAGTCGACGTGCTCGTGGCCGACCCGTCCAAGGCGCACGAGCAGCTCGGCTGGTCGCCGACGGTGAGTTTCCGGGAGCTGGTGACCATGATGGTGGAGGCAGACCTCGAGCGGCATCGGCGGACTGGCCGATAGCTGGATGACCCCGAACCCTGGAGGGGCGGACTGACATGCGCGCGCTCGTGACTGGCGCGGCCGGTTTCGTCGGCCAGTGGCTCGTTCGCGCTCTCCTGGACGCCGGCCACGACGTCACCGGCCTCACGCCCGTCGATCCGACTGCCGCGGCCGCGCTTGCTGTCGACCGACGAGCAGGCCGCCGTGGATTGGGTTCTGGGCGACGTTCGCCGCATCGACGATATCCGCCGGGCCCTCGACGTCGGCGCCCCCGACTCGGTATTCCACCTGGCTGGGATCAGCTCCGTCCCCGGCGCGAGCGGCGACCCCGGCGCAGCGGCCGAGGTCAACGTCGTAGGGGCCGCACAGCTCCTGGGTGAGATCCGCGTCCGACGGCGAGTCGGCGTGCTCGACCCGGCTGTGCTCATCGTCGGCAGCGCCGAGCAGTACGGACGACACGACAAGAGCGATCTGCCGCTCGAGGAGACGGCGGAGCAGCGCCCGCTCACCGTGTATGCGGCCACCAAGGCGGCGCAGGAGATCATCGCCCTGGAGGCGTTCCGCAGCGAAGGCGTCCGCGTCATCGCGACCCGCAGCTTCAATCACAGTGGACCGGGCCAGTCGGGAGCCTTCCTCCTGCCGGCCCTCGTCCGCCGCGCGCTCGCCATCCGGTCGAGCAGTGGCGACCGCCGCGCCGCGTTGGCGCTCGGGAACGCGACGTCGACGCGCGATTTCCTGCACGTCGCGGACGTGACGCAAGCGTATATTGCGTTGGCAGCGCGCGGGCGCGCAGGAGAGGTCTACAACGTGTCGAGTGGCGTCGGGGTATCGGTCAAGGAGCTAGCCGTCCAGGTCCTGGCGGCGACGGGCGTCAAGGCGCCGTTGACGACTGATCCCTCGCTCACGCGGACCGTGGACGTGCCGGCCCTCGTCGGCAACAACGCGCGCCTCCGTGATGCCACGGGCTGGGAGCCGGAAAAGACCGTGCGCGACCTCATCGAGGACCTCGTGACCTACTGGGCGGCGCGTCCCACGGCGCAGGTGTGACACTCACGTGTCACACGCCGTGACCGCGCCGCCCGATTCGACACATGCCGCGTCGTACTGACCTCCGCCGCATCCTCTTGCTCGGCTCGGGCCCGATCGTAATCGGCCAGGGCGCCGAGTTCGACTACTCCGGGACGCAAGCCGTCAAGGCGCTCAAGGAGGAGGGCTACGAGGTCGTGCTCGTGAACTCCAATCCGGCGACGATCATGACGGATCCCGAGTTCGCCGACCGGACCTACATCGAGCCCGTGACGGCCGAATTCGTCGAGCTCGTCATCGCGCGCGAGCGGCCCGACGCGCTCCTGCCCACGATGGGCGGCCAGACCGCGCTCAACGTCGCGATGAAACTTGCCCAGGACGGCGTGCTCGAAGCAGTACGGCGTCGAATTGATCGGCGCCAAGGCGCGCGCCATTCGAGCTCGCGGAGGATCGCCAGGAGTTCGCACAGGCGATGCGAGAGATCGGACTGGCCATGCCGGCCGGCTCGATCGCGACATCGCTGGACGAGGCCGAGGCGGCGCTCGAGCAGGTAGGCTTCCCGGCGATCATCCGACCGTCCTTCACGCTGGGCGGCACCGGTGGCGGGATCGCCTACAACCGGGATGAGTTCGAGTCGATCGTGCGGCGAGGCCTCGACCTTTCGCCCACGCATCAGGTGCTGATCGAGCAGAGCGTGCTCGGGTGGAAGGAGTTCGAGCTCGAGGTCATGCGCGATCACGACGACAACGTCGTGATCGTGTGCTCGATCGAGAACCTCGACCCGATGGGCATTCACACCGGCGATTCGATCACCGTGGCGCCGGCGATGACCCTCACGGATCGCGAATACCAGCGGATGCGCGACGCTGCGATCGCCGTCATCCGCAAGATTGGCGTCGATGCCGGCGGCTGCAACATTCAATTCGCCGTCAACCCGCGCGACGGGACAATGCTGGTGATCGAGATGAATCCGCGCGTGTCGCGGTCATCGGCACTGGCATCCAAGGCCACCGGGTTTCCGATTGCGCGGATCGGCACCAAGCTTGCCGTCGGCTACCGGCTCGATGAGATCCGCAACGACATCACCAAGACGACCCCCGCGTCCTTCGAGCCAGTGCTCGACTACGTGGTGGTCAAGGTGCCGCGCTTCGCGTTCGAGAAGTTCGCCGGCGCCGATCCGCGATTGACCACGCAGATGAAGTCGGTCGGCGAGTCGATGGCCATCGGGCGCACGTTCAAGGAAGCGCTCCAAAAAGGCCTGCGCGCCCTGGAGGCTGGCCGCTCGGGATGGGCGATCGGCACGACCGCCGAGGACGATCGCGTGACCGACGAGAGCCCGGATGGTCTGCGTTCCGCCCTGCGTCGCCCGACGCCTGAGCGGATCTTCCAGCTGAAGCGGGCGATGCTGGCGGGCATTCCACTCCCCGACCTCCACGAGATCACCGGCATCGATCTCTGGTTCCTCTCCGAGTTGGACGAGCTGCTCCAGGCGGAGCGATGGTACACGGCACTGTCGGTGGTGGAGGCGTCGGGCGCGGACGCCCTGCGGACGATGAAGCGCATGGGCTTCAGCGACCAGCAGCTGGCCCTCATGCGCGGCGAGACCGAGGCCCGAGTGCGCGCATGGCGGCACGCTGCGCAGGTGCGTCCTGCATACAAGATGGTGGATACCTGCGCGGGCGAGTTCCCCTCGTCGACCCCGTATCTGTACGGCAGCTACGACGAGGAGAGCGAAGCGCCGCGCAGCGGGCGTCGCTCGGTGGCGATTCTGGGCAGCGGGCCGAACCGGATCGGGCAGGGCGTCGAGTTCGACTATTGCTGCGTGCGGGCCGCCATCGCACTCCGCGCGCAAGGGTTCGAGACGATCATGATCAACTCGAACCCGGAGACCGTGTCGACTGACTTCGACGTGTCGGACAAGCTGTATTTCGAGCCGCTGACTCTCGAAGACGTCCTCGAGATCATCGATCGCGAGCAGCCCGAGGGCGTGATCGTGCAGCTCGGGGGGCAGACGCCACTCAAGCTGACACCGGGTCTCGCCGCGGCGGGCGTGCACATCCTCGGGACATCACCCGATGCGATCGATATCGCAGAGGATCGGCGCCGATTCGAAGCGATCGCCCGGCGGCTGGGACTGAGACAGCCCGACAGCGGGACCGCGACCAGTGTCGATGAGGCCGCGGGGATCGCCGCTGATGTCGGCTATCCCGTCCTCCTCCGCCCCTCCTACGTGCTCGGCGGCCGAGCGATGCAGATCGTGTACGACGAGCCATCGCTGCGCGAATATTTCGCCCGTGCGGCGCGGGCATCCGAGGAGCGGCCGGTGCTCATCGACCGGTTCCTCGAAGACGCATTCGAGGCGGACGTCGACGCGATCGCCGACGGGCAGCGCGTGGTGATCGGCGGCGTCATGCAGCACATCGAGGACGCCGGGATCCACTCCGGCGACTCCGCCTGCGTGCTGCCGCCCTATCTGATCCCAGAGACGGACCTCGCGACGATGCGGGCGCAGACCGTCTCGCTGGCGCAGGCCCTGGGCGTCGTCGGCCTCATCAACGTGCAGTTCGCGATCAAGAATGGCGTCGTGTACGTGCTCGAAGTCAATCCACGGGCGAGTCGCACCGTGCCGTTCGTCGCGAAGGCGATCGGCGTGCCGCTCGCGTCGCTCGCGGCGCGCGTGATGACGGGCGAGACGCTCGCCGACATCGGGTTCACGGAGGAGATCATCCCGCCGTATGTGGCCGTAAAGGAGGCCGTGTTTCCCTTCAGCAAGTTCCGCGAGTTCGATCCCATCCTCGGCCCCGAGATGCGGTCGACCGGCGAGGTGATGGGGATCGCCGACTCCTTCGGTACGGCGTTCGCCAAGGCGCAGATCGCCGCCGACAACTCGCTGCCCGAGCGGGGCGCGATCTTCATCACCGTCAACGACAGCGACAAGCCCAACGTCGTGCCGATCGCGCGGCGGTTCCACGAGCTCGGGTTCCGCCTGTATGCGACCGAGGGCACACGCCGATATCTGCGGAGCAAGGGCATCCCGTCCGAGAAAGTCTTCAAGGTTCACGAGGGCCAGCCCCACGCGATCGACCTGATCGTGAATCGCGACGTGCAGTTGCTGATCAACACGCCACTCGGCAAATACGCACAGCGAGACGACTACTCGCTGCGGCAGGCCGCCATCGCGCACCACGTGCCCTACACGACCACGCTCTCGGCCGCCAACGCCGCGGTCGATGCCGTGATCGCCCTCCGCTCGCGCCAGACCACCGTCCAATCGCTGCAGGAGTGGCAGGCGATGGCGGCGAGCGCCACCGTATGACCGCGACGCGTCACCCGTCCGGGAAGCGGCCAGCCAGCTCCGCGCTGATCGCGCCCACCGCGATGATCCACGAGTCGGCCTACGTCGATGAGGGAGCGACCGTGGGCGCGCACACCCGCATCTGGCATTTCTGCCACGTGATGCCCGGCGCGGTGATCGGTGAACGATGCAACCTCGGCCAGAACGTGGTCGTCATGAGCGGCACGCGCCTGGGCAACAACGTGAAAGTGCAGAACAACGTCTCGATCTACGAAGGTGTCGAGCTCGAGGACGATGTGTTCTGCGGACCGTCCATGGTGTTCACCAACGTCATCAATCCCCGCAGCCACGTCTCGCGCAAGCACGAGTACCATCGAACGCTCGTGCGCCGCGGCGCGTCGATCGGCGCCAACGCCACCATCGTGTGTGGCGTGACGCTGGGCGAGTATGCGTTCGTCGGAGCGGGCGCCGTGGTGACCAGGGACGTGTTACCCTACGCGCTCGTCGCCGGAGTGCCGGCGCGGCGCATTGGGTGGACGTGCGCGTGCGGCGTGCGTCTCGATGACACCGGCGAAGGTGCCTGCAAGGGGTGCGGCACGCAGTACGTGCGGCGCGGCGCGGGGATCGCGCCCGCCGGGGATGCCGGGTGACGACACCATCGACCTTTCGCGTCGCGCTCGTCGGGTGCGGGCGCATCAGCAAGAATCACTTCGAGGCGCTCGGCCGCGTGCCGGGTCTGGCACTCAGTGCCGTCTGCGACTCCGATCCGGATCGCGCGCGCCAAGCCGGGGAGGAGCAGGCCGTCCCGTGGTTTCGATCCTACGAGGAGATGCTGGCGCACGCCCCCTGCGAAGTCGTCTGCGTCGCGACGCCGTCGGGACTGCACCCCGAGCAAGGCATGCTCGCCGCGCGCGCGGGGAAGCATGTCGTCGTCGAGAAGCCGATGGCCATCACGCTGTCGGCGGCCGACGAGCTCGTACATGCCTGCGACGCGGCCGGTGTCCATCTGTTCGTTGTGAAGCAGAACCGGCTCAACGCGACCGTGCAGCTCCTGCGACGCGCCGTCGACAAGGGACGCTTCGGCCGGATCTACATGGCCAACTGCACGGTCCGATGGGCGCGGCCACAGGAGTACTATGACCAGGCGCCCTGGCGGGGTACCTGGGAGTTCGACGGCGGCGCGTTCATGAACCAGGCATCGCACTACGTCGATCTGATTCAGTGGCTCGTCGGGCCGGTCGAGAGCGTGGTGGCCAAGACCGCGACACTCGCGCGCCGGATCGAGACGGAGGACTCGGGGGTCGCCGTGCTCAAGTTCCGCTCGGGCGCGCTGGGAGCGATCGAAGTCACGATGCTCACCTATCCGCGCAACCTCGAGGGTTCGATCACGATCCTTGGCGAGACAGGCTCGGTCAAGATTGGCGGCACCGCCGTCAATCGGATCGAGCACTGGCAGTTCGCCGCGTACGACGACGACGACAAGCTCGTCGAATGCCGTGAACACGACGCCGCCGAACGTGTATGGGTTCGGCCACGAAGCGTACTACCGCAACGTGCTCGCGGTGCTGCGCGGCGAGGCCAAGCCCGACACCGACGGACGCGCCGGGCGCAAGTCGCTGGAGCTGATCCTGGGGATCTACGAATCGGCGAAGACGGGGCGGGAAGTCCCGCTTCCGCTGCGGGCCAGGATCTGACCTCGTTCAGGACGGAGTCGCAGATGGCCGTTCCCTTGCTCGATCTGCGCGCGCAATACGCCGCGATCAAGACCGACGTGGTGCGCGCGATGATGGAAGTCGTGGATGCGCAGACGTTCATCCTGGGTGAACAGGTCGGCCGCCTCGAATGCGAGCTGGCCGCGTGTGTCGCACACCAAGTACGCCGTCGGCTGCGCCAGCGGCACCGATGCCCTGCTCCTGGCGCTGCGTGCACTCGACATCGGCCGAGGTCGACGAAGTCATCACGACCCCGTTCACGTTCTTTGCGACCGCAGGGACGATCCACAACGTTGGTGCGACCCCGGTGTTCGTGGACATCGATCCCGTCAGCTTCAACATCGACCCCGAGGGCATCCAGGCGGCGGTGACTCCGCGCACGCGTGCCGTCCTGCCGGTCGACCTCTTCGGCCAAATGGCCGACGTCGAGCGAGTCATGGCGGCGACGCCGGGCCTCCCGCTGATCGAGGATGCCGCCCAGTCGATTGGGGCGCGCCGCTCGATTGACGGTGAGTGGCGCGTGGCTGGTGAGGTCGCGACCATCGGCACGTTCAGCTTCTTTCCCTCCAAGAACCTCGGCGGCTATGGCGACGGCGGCATGATGGTGACGCAGGATGAGCGGCTGTACAAGCGCCTCATGCGCCTGCGCACGCATGGCAGCGTGAAGACGTACTACCACGAGGAAGTAGGCTACAATTCGCGCCTCGATTCGCTGCAGGCTGCGGTGCTCCGCGCGAAACTGCCACACTTGGCCGGTTGGAGCGCGCAGCGTCGAGGCCACGCCGCGTACTATACGCAGGCCCTCGAAGGCCTCGCGCCGCGCGTCCGGACTCCCGTCATCAGCCCGGCCAACGAGTCGATCTTCAATCAGTACACGATCCGCTGTGAGCGCCGCGATGCGCTGCAGGCTCATCTCACGGCCCGGAAAATCGGGACGGCCATCTACTACCCACTGCCGCTGCATCTCCAGCCCTGCTTCGCGTACCTGGGCTATCGCGAGGGTCAACTGCCGCACGCTGAGCGTGCGGCTCGCGAAGTCCTGTCGTTGCCGGTGTACCCCGAGCTGACGACCGTGCAGCAGGACGAGGTGATCGGAGCGATCCGGGAGTTCTACGCGTCATGACTAGCACGCAGCCGCCGACCGGCGGATCCGAGACGCAGTACGCAGATCAGTTGCTGGAGCGCATCGGCAATCACACCGCCGTCATTGGCGTCGTCGGGTTGGGCTACGTCGGCCTGCCGTTGGCGATCGAATTCGCGCGCGCCGGCTTCCGCGTCATCGGGTTCGACGTCAGCCGCCGGGTGGTCGAAGCCCTAGCCACTGGGCGGTCCCACATCCAAGACGTCCCATCGCGAGACGTCGAGACGTTCGTCCGGTCCGGGAAGTTCACCGCGACGACTGACCCGACGCGGATCGGCGGAGATGGATGCGGTCTCGATCGCCGTTCCGACCCCGCTCGTGAAGACTCGGGACCCCGACATGAGCTACGTCGACAAGGCGACTGATACGATAGTCGACGCATTGTCGGCCAGGGACGCTCGTCGTCCTGGAGAGCACGACATATCCGGGCACGACGCGGGAACTGGTGCAGCCCAAGTTCGAGCGGCGCGGGCTCACGGTGGGCACGCGACGTCTTCCTCGCCTTCAGCCCGGAGCGGGTCGATCCCGGCAACGAGCGGTACAACACGCAGCAATACGCCGAAAGTCGTCGGCGGCATAACGCCCGCCTGCACGCGCGTCGCGAGCGCGCTCTACGCGACCTGCATCGAAACCGTCGTGCCCGTCTCGTCTCCCGAAGCGGCTGAGCTCGTCAAGCTGCTCGAGAACACCTTCCGATCGGTGAACATCGGGCTGGTGAACGAGATGGCAATTATTTGCGATCGGCTGGGGGTAAACGTCTGGGAAGTGATCGATGCCGCGGCCACGAAGCCGTTTGGGTTCATGCGGTTCACGCCCGGCCCTGGCATCGGCGGTCACTGCATTCCGCTCGACCCGCACTATCTCGCGTGGAAGATGCGGACGCTGAACTACCGGACGCGCTTCATCGATGTCGCGAGTGAGATCAACAGCCAGATGCCGGACTTCGTCGTGGAGAAAGTCGCGCACGCGCTCAACGACGTGTGCAAGTCGGTCAAGGGGAGTCGCATCGCTCGTCATCGGCGTCGCCTACAAGAAGAACATCGACGACATCCGCGAGAGTCCCGCGCTCGATGTCATCCGACTACTCGAGGAGCGCGGCGCCGACGTCGTCTATCACGATCCCTTCATCCCCGCGTTCACAGAGGATGGCCGGACGCGTCATGGGGTCGCGCTCAGCGCCGAGGAACTTGGCAGGAGTGACGCGACGGTCATCGTCACCGACCACACATCGATCAACTATCAGTTCGTGGCCGATCACGCGTCCCTCGTGGTCGATACCCGCAATGCGATGGCGCACGTCACACGACCGCGCGCCAGGATCGTCTCGTTGTCCGCGGGTGCATTGTAGGGGCGACGCATGCGTCGCCCTGTGGCATCGCGCATGGTGCGTCATTAAGGGGTCGCTCACCACCCGTTTGTCCACGACCCGTCCACAGCACACTGGTGGCTGGTGGCGGGGCCCCGTTGTCGTCGCAATCGTGGCGATGTTGGTTGCCCCGGGTGTCGCGCGGGCGCAGTTTGGACTGGTTGCCTTGCCGATCAACGATCCGGCGTACCTACAACTGGCGGCGCTGGAGCGACTCGGCTGCGCCGCCGCGCGTGTGTCGGTCGATCGGCCGTATCAGGTGCGACTCATCCGGGCCGCGCTCATCGCGGCCCGGGCGGAAGCGGCCTGCAGTGGACCGATCCTGGACGCGCTGGAGCAGCGCTTTGCACCCCAGGCGGATACGACGCAGGCCGCCACGCCGATTGCTCATGCGTTCCAACAGCGGTCCGTCCTTCCCGCGGGCGACAGCGGACAGGGTGTTCGCTTCGGCGCCGCGGCCCAGCTCAGGGCAACGGCGTTGCACAACGGCGAGATCACCCCATTGTGGGAGGATGTACGCCCCACGGCGGAGGGGGATCCCCCGGCCGTTGGCGTGCTCCACGGGCGATTCACATACGGCGCCAGCGATCACGTGGCCATCGTCGTCGATGGCTACGGCGAGACCAATGCTCGGAACGATCCGCAGGTGAGCGCGAAGCCATTGCGTGGAGCATCGGGGGTGCTGGATGCGTCCGAAGCGTATGTGTCCACGCGAGCCGGCGTCTTCACCTTTACACTCGGCCGCGGTGCAGAGGCGTGGCTCGGCGACGGCACCGATTCGCCGGTCCTCTCGGCGAACGGTGCGCCCTACAACCGGATCGCCGCCGCCTTCAACACGGCGCACTTCGAGGGGCGGGCGCTATTCGGCGAGCTGGACGATGTCGTGCTGGACTCCGCGCAGGACCATATCACGTCGACGATCGGACCCCAGCGGTTCTATCGATATCTGGTGGGGCACTCGCTCTCGTGGCGCCCATCGCGAGCGATCGAGGTCACGGCAGGGGAGACCGCCGTGCTGCCACGCGGGTCACAGACGGTCGACTTCTATTACTTGAATCCGTTCGTTCCCTATCTTATCACGGCGCACGATACTGGTAAGACAGGCGAAGGCAACGCGCACGACAATCTGACGGCGTTCGGCGCGATCCGGGGTCGCCTCGGTCGCATGACGGCGTCAGCCGAGCTCCTGATCGACGACATTCAGATCGACGCGTCCCGCCGAGCGAATACGCCGGACCTGCTGGGCTACGTGCTGACGGTGTCGAGTCCCGTGCCGATCGGCGTGCCCGCGACCGTCCAGTTGCAGTACCAACGGGTCGACACGTACACGTATCTACGGGAGTTCTACGACGAGGTCCTGCAGTACTACAACAACCCGCTCGCATCCGAGCTCGGCCCCGACGCTGACTACGGCTCGATCGCGGGCGAGATCTTGCCAACGGGCTGGATCCGCCTCGCGGGCGACGCAGGGATCTGGCGACGCGGGCTGCAGCGCATCTACGAACGCCCATCGCAGAACGCTGTCGGCAATCCCGGCCTGGCGTTCCCGTCAAGTGCGACCGGCCAGCCAGTGCAGATTGCGGGCCTCGCGCACGCCTACGTGCAGCTGCTCACGCCCACGCTTCCCATCACGGCCGCCATCACGTTGGCCCGCATTCGGGATGCGAACAACCTGCCTGTTGGAACGGCCACGTATGGCCAGGCACAATTGTACCTCACCTATGCCTTTCGTTATCCCTAATTTCGTATTGGCGAGCGTGCGCCAGTGCCTGCGTGTCGCGGTCGCACTTGCGCTCACGGCCATCGGTCTGGCGCCGTCGATGGCGTCTGCTCAGGCGACTCCCAGCCCGGGGCCGCCGCCCCCCGCCGCGGAAGACACGATCGTGCGTCCCACCGGCACGCTGCGCAGTGGAGACCTGCTCAAGATTCGGGTGTATCGCGACTCCGAGCTGAGTGGCCAGTACCTGATCGACGCGCAGGGCAACGTGCAGATTCCGGGCTTGGGCGTGATCCGCGCGGCCGGCCTGGACCCGACGCAGGTGCAGGAGCGGCTGGTCGATCAGCTGCGCTTGCGCGGTTTCCGAGCGCCGGAGATCGCCGTCCAGCCGCTGATCCGCGTGTCGGTGCTCGGGATGGTGCGCTCGCCCGGGCTATATCCGGTGGAACCAGGAGTCAGTATCATCCAGCTGTTGACGCTCGCCGGCGGACCGACCGAGCAGGCCAATCTCAAACGCGCGCAGGTCGTGCGGGAGAACCGCGCCTTCACGGTCGACCTGCAGAGCGCGCTCGTAGGCAGTGCGGCCGGACGCGTGGCGTTGTATTCCAACGATGTCGTGTACGTGCCGCAGCGCCATTCGATCTTTTCGCGCGACAACGTAACGCTCGGGGCGACGTTGATATCGATGGCCGTGTCGATCGTGACGCTCATTCAAGTGACGAAGCATTAGTGACGGACCTGCTCGCACCGCAAGAGCCCAGTACACTCCCGCTCGACGGCGGCATTCTCGGGAGCGAGGAATCGCTTCGCGACATTGCCGCGGCGGTCGGTCGCCGGCGGTGGGTTGTGGCGTTGGTCTTCCTCGGGACGATCGCCATCGGCACCTGGCGCACCATGACCGAGGCGCGGATCTATGCATCCGCCGTGACGGTTCGTGTCGAGCGCTCCGACAACCCGGTGGCGAACGCACCGTCGAACGGCCCGCAATACGACTTCCGCGTGGATCCGCTGGTATCCGAGCAGCAGGTCATTCGCAGTCAGACCATCGCGGAGCGCACCGCGCTGGCGGCTGGCCTGCAGATCGCTGTGACGCGGCCGGTGCTGCTACTCAGCTCCCTGACAGGATCTTCGCTTCCCGTCGTGCGACCCGAGGCCATCCCGGGGACGTACACGCTCGCATTCGGGGACACCACATTCAGCCTGAGTCACGGAAGCAGCCGCTGGGGGCCAGCGCACTATGGCACGACCCTCGACGCCGGCGCGTTCACGCTCACGATTCCTGGCCGGCCCTCGCTATCGGACCGCACCGTCGAGCTGACCGTGTCATCGCTCGATGGGGTCGCGCGCGACCTGCGCAGTCGGATTTCGACCCGTGTGTTGCCGCAAACCGATATCGTAGAGATCACGATCGCCGGGCCGGACCCCCTCCGCGTGCAACACGCCGCCAACAGCATTGCGTCGGTGTACGCCGATTATGCGCGAGAGGCCGCACAGGCACGGGCACAGAAGCGAAGCCAGTTCATCGCCCAGAGCCTCGACGAGCAGGCGGCGTCGCTCAAGCGCAGCCAGGACTCGTTGCGCGATTTCCAGGAGCTGCATCGGACCTCCAACGTCACCGATGAGCAGACGGAGTTGTTCAAGCAGATCTACAAGCTCCAGGCGGACCGCGGCGAGCTTCTGCTGGAGCAGCAGGTCTACCTCGCGCTGGTCGGGCGCCTCGCGCAGACCGATACCACCGACGAGGAGCTGCGCAAGCTGGTCGGCACGGATGCGGTCGAGCACAACAAGAGTGTCGCCGACCTGTACGGGAGCTGGTTCCAGCTCGAGACCACGCGGCAGCGTCTGAGTCTCTCGCGGGACGACCGAAACATCGATCTACAAGCGCTCGACAGCTCGATTGCCTCGACGAAGCGGAACCTGCAGCTGGCGAGCCGACTGTACCTGCAAAGCCTCGCGACCCGCATCGAATCGATTGACAGCAGTGTGGCGGACCTGCGTCGCTCCAGCGAGCAATTTCCGCCGATGGCAGCCGAACAGGCGCGGCTCACCGCCAACGTGAAGACTCGCGAGACCGGCTACGACAATCTGTTGGCGCAGTACCAGCTGGCCCGGATCAGCGAGGGTGGTGAGACCGGCGGCGTCCGCATCATCGACCCCGCACCGGTGCCGTACACGCCCGTGTCGCCGCAGCGGAAACGTGCCGTGTTTCTGGCGGCCATCATCGGCTTGTTGCTCGGCCTGTTGTCGGCCGTTGTCGCCGACCGCTTTGACGACTCAGTGCAGACGCCGGACGAAGTGCGGCAGCGGCTGCACCTGCCGATCCTCGGATCCATTCCGCGCGTCCGTGACACGCTGTTCGGTCGCACCGAGCGCCAGCGATTCCGATTGATCTCCCACGTGGAGCCCCAATCGCTGATCGCAGAAGCCTTCCGGTCGCTTCGGACGAACATCGCGTTCGCGCGCGCGCATCACGATCTGCGGACGATCGTGCTCACCAGTCCGGGTCCCGGTGATGGCAAGTCGACGGTCGCGTGCAACCTCGCCACGATCTTCGCGCAGCAGGGTCAGCGAACGCTTCTGGTCGATGCGGACCTGCGGCGTGCGGTCGTGAACGAGACGTTCGATGTCCCCCGTTCGCCAGGCCTCAGCGATCTCCTCGTCGGCAATGCCCGGTTCGCGCAAGTCGTGAAAGCGGTCGACGTGCCAAACCTCTTCCTCCTGCCAAGCGGGCAGTTCCCGCCGAATCCCTCCGAGCTGCTTGGATCGCCAGCCATGCGTGATGTGCTGGAGGAGGCGAAGGCCAGCTACGACATGATCGTCGTCGATTCCCCGCCGGTCCTCGCCGTGACGGACGCATCCGTCATTTCCTCGGTGGTCGATGGGACAATCGTCGTCGTACGCGTGGGGAAGACGGCACGCGACGCCGTGCGTCGGGCCGTGGCGCAACTCCGTGTCGTAAACGGACGTGTGCTCGGAGCCGTCTTGAACGACGTCGATTTCCGGAGCGGCGTCTATTACGGTGGCTATGGCTACTACTACCAACGGTTCTACGGCGATGGCGACGAGTCGGCAAGCGACATGCAAGGAAATCCGCTGCGCCGCTGGGGCCGCGCACTCGGCGGGCGTTTGCCGGGCCGCGGGCGGTGAAATAACTTCATGTCGGACTTGATGTTCTGACTCTCGGAGCATTCGCGTGAACATTTCAGTCATTGGGACGGGTTACGTTGGCCTGGTCGTAGGCGCTTGCCTTGCCGAAACCGGGAACTACGTCGTGTGCGCGGACGTCGACCGCAAGAAGATCGAGGGTCTGCGGCACAACCAGCTGCCCATATACGAACCAGGCCTGTTGCAGCTGGTGGAGCGCAACCAGCAGCACTCGAGGCTCACGTTCACCGACGACGTCGCGGCAGCGCTCAGCTCCGCCGGTGTGGTTTTCATCGCGGTCGGCACACCGCCCGACGAGGACGGATCGGCGGACCTCCGGCACGTCCTGTCGGTCGCCGATCAGATCGGGCGGCACATGGCGCGCGAGCTGGTGATCGTTACCAAGTCGACCGTGCCCGTAGGGACGGCCGCCAAGGTGGCCGCGGCTGTGGCCCGACACGCCAGGCACCCGTTCCATCTGTGCAGCAACCCGGAGTTCTTGAAGGAAGGTGCGGCGGTCGACGACTTCCTCAAGCCAGATCGCGTGGTCCTGGGCGTCGAGACGGATCACGCCCGGAGCGTCATGGCGGAGCTCTATGCGCCGTTCGTGCGAACGGGGAAGCCCATCATTTTCATGGATATCCCGTCGGCCGAGATGACGAAATACGCGGCCAACGCCATGCTGGCGACCCGCATCTCATTCATGAACGAGATCGCGGCGTTGTGTGAGAAGGTGGGCGCCAATGTCGACCACGTGCGCAAGGGCATCGGCAGCGACCCGCGGATCGGTGCCTCGTTCCTCTTTCCAGGGGCGGGCTACGGCGGGTCGTGCTTCCCCAAGGACGTCAAGGCGCTCGTGCGCACAGCGGCGGAGTGCGACACCCCGCTCGATGTGCTACAGGCGGTCGAAGACGTCAACGATCGACAGAAGCGGCGGCTTTTCCAGAAGTTGTCTGCTGCGCTCGAGGGCAAACTGCGCGGCGTGCAGATCGCGGTGTGGGGCCTCGCGTTCAAGCCTCAAACCGACGACATGCGCGAAGCGCCGGCCCTCACCCTCATCGAGGAGCTGCTGGATGCGGGCGCCCGCGTCTGCGCCCACGATCCGGTGGCGGTCCACGAGGCGCAGCGCCGCTTGGGAGACCGCGTGCGGTTCGTGGAATCCTACTACGACGCCGTCGAGGGCGCCGACGCCCTCGCCATCGTTACCGATTGGAACGAGTATCGGCACCCGGACTTCGCGCGCATCAAGCAGGCGCTGCGCCGGCCCGTGCTCGTCGACGGTCGTAATCTGTACGACCCGATCAAGATGGCGGAGATGGGCTTTGTGTACGACTCGATAGGTCGGCCGGTGGCTCGACAGGTGGCTCGACCCGCTGCGACGCTCGTCGCCTGACCCACATCGAGATCACGTGCGCGTTCTGATCACGGGGGCCGCCGGGTTTCTCGGCTCGCACCTGGCGGACCGATTTCTGCGCGACGGCCATACCGTCGTGGGCCTCGACAACTTCGTCACTGGCCACCCGGAAAACGTCGCCCATCTCATGGGCTGCGATCGATTCGAGTTCCTCAAGCACAACATCTCGACGTACACGTTCGTCGCGGGTCCGCTCGACGGGGTGCTGCATTTTGCCTCGCCGGCGAGCCCGGTCGACTACCTCGAGCATCCGATCCCGACGCTCAAGGTCGGGGCGCTCGGCACCCACAACGCGCTCGGACTCGCGAAGGCAAAATCGGCGCGCTTCTTTCTCGCATCGACGTCCGAAGTGTATGGGGATCCGCTGGTGCACCCGCAGACGGAGCGCTACTGGGGCAACGTGAACCCCATCGGGCCACGCGGCGTGTACGACGAAGCCAAGCGATTCGCAGAGGCGATGACGATGGCCTACCATCGGTACCACAAGATGGACACGCGGATCGTCCGTATCTTCAACACCTACGGTCCGCGGATGCGTCCGCGCGACGGACGTGTCGTGTCGAATTTCATCGTGCAGGCGCTGCGCGGGGAACCGTTGACGCTCTACGGCGACGGGAGCCAGACGCGCAGCTTCTGCTACGTTGACGATGAAATCGAAGGGATCTATCGCCTGTTCATGCGCGGCGATAGCGACCCCACCAATGTCGGCAACCCGGACGAGTACACGGTCCGGCAGCTTGCCGAAGTCGTCCTGGAGCTCACGGGTTCACCCTCGCGCCTGGAGTATCGACCGCTCCCGGAAGACGATCCCAAGGTGCGGCGTCCGGACATCACGCGAGCCCGCGCGATGTTGGATTGGGAGCCGCGCGTGCGTCTCCGCGAGGGCGTCGAGCGGACGGTCGACTACTTCCGCGGATTGCTTGGCTCGGACCGGATGCGATCACAGCTGACCGCGGACGCTCAGGACGCCGGATCCTACCGGGGTGTGAGCGGCGCGGCGTGACGACGAGCGTCGGGCGGGCACCGCGTGAGCTCATCGATCTCACGCCCGACGCCGTCGAGCGGGCACGCGACCGGTTCGCGGTAGGCGACTACCACGCGGCGGTGCTCCTGCTGGAAGATGCGATCGGCGCCGGATGTCTCTTTGCGGACGCCTTCAATCTCCTGGGGCTGTCGCTGGCGCTCGTGGATCGTCCCGTCGAGGCGCTCGCCGCTTTTGACCGCGCCCTCGCCCAGAACCCGCGGTATATCGAGGCCCACCTCAACCGGGCCGTGCTCCTGAACGGACTCGGACGCACGGCGGAGGCCGAGGCGTCGTTCGCCCTGGCGGAGGAGTTCGGCCGACCCGACGCAACCGGGTACCCGGCGACCATCGGCAACCGCCTGGCGAACGCCCATGCCCACCTGGCAGCCGAATATCGGAGCGCCGGCGCGCTGGACGAGTCGATCGCGCAATATCGACGCGCGCTCGAGCTGCGGCCGACGTACATTGACGTTCGCGTGGCGTTGGCCCGCGTGCTGCTCGATGCACAACGCTTTAGCGTCGCCGCTGACGAGCTCGATCAAGTCCTCGCGGCCCAGCCAGATCAGATCGAGGCCCTCCTGCTCCGCGGCTTGGCCGCCTATTATGCGGGGGCATTGAATACGGCAACGGCCAGTTGGGACCGGGCAGCGGTCGTAGACCCTGCCGATCGGCGTGTTGCCGTCTATCGTTCTATGCTGGCCCGGAAGCAGGGTGGACCGTTGGACGGGTGAACCCCGCCTGCGTGTACCGGGTACGAAGAGTCTAGCGACCTGTCACTGAGTTAACTGATGCACCTGTTGTTGTCCGCTCGATCACGTTCATCGCGCGTCGTCCGCGCATGTGCCGCCGCCTCCGTCTTCGCCGCGGCGATGCTGGCATCCTGCCATCAGCCACTCGACATCAAGAAGTACCAGGGCACTCCAGAGAAGCTGTACGTCGCGTCGTTGACCGCGTTCAAGAAACACCACTGGGACGACGCGGTCGCAGGCTTCGAGAAGCTGACATTGGACCTGCCGGCGCACGACACCTTGCTCGCGCAGTCCTACTATTACCTGGGCCAGGCACATGAGAAAAAGGCAGAGCCGCTCCTCGCGGCCCAGGCCTTTTCTCGGCTCGCGGACGCCTTCCCGGACGACTCGCTTGCGCCACCGGCGCTCTTCGCGGCCGGGCGCGCCTACGAGAAGCTGTGGCATCGGCCGGATCTCGACGCCACCTATGGGCAGTCAGCGCTGTCCGAGTACCAGACGCTCCTGGCGCTGTATCCGGGCTCGCCGCTCAAGGACCAGGCCGACGCCCAAGTCGCCCATTTGCAGGAGTGGTTCGCCGAGAAGGACTTCGACAACGGGTTGCACTACTTCCATCGCAAGGCGTACGACTCGGCCATCATCTATTTCAAGGACGTCGTCAAGAACTTTCCCAACGTGCCGATTACCCGGGAAGCGTACGTGCGGCTCGTGGACTCCTATCGGGCCATTCGGTACAAGGAGGACGCGGCCGACGTCTGCAATACGCTGCGCATTACGTATCCCCAGGATCTGCAAGTGCGGGAGCGATGCGGCGCGGCGCCGACCAGCACCGCCGCGCAGCATCCGTAAGGCACGGCCAGGGCCCCAGGCCCCGTGCGCGTCGGCATCCTCGGGGGCACCTTCGACCCACCGCACGTCGGGCACCTGATCGCAGCGGCTGACGCGGTTGACGCGCTGGGTCTCGAGCAGGTCGTGTTCGTCCCGGCCCACCGCCAGCCGCTCAAGGGCGCCAACGTGCACGCGACGCCGGCCCAGCGGCTGGCGATGACGCAGCTGGCGGTCGGCGGTGACGCTCGGCTGGCGGTCACATCGATCGAAATCGACCGAGGCGGGTTATCTTTCACGGTGGACACGCTGTCGGAATGGGCTCGCCGGTCGCCACACGATGAGCGGTTTCTGCTGATGGGGGCCGACGTCGTTCGTTCATTTGCCCGATGGCGGGAGCCGCTCGAGGTGATGCGCCTGGCCGAGCTCGTCGTCTGGCAACGGGGAGAGGTGCTCGAGGGCGGCGTGACCGCATGGCTACCGCGCGACCCGACGGGGCGGCCGCCGGCCCATCGCGTGCTCGAAGCCCGGCAGATCGACGTATCTTCGACCGAAGTCCGCTCGCGGGTGCGAGCTGGCCAGTCGATTCACGGGTTCGTGCCAGATGCCGTGGGTGCCTACATCCTCGCGATGGGGCTGTATCGCGCGGCGGACGATCGAGAGGAAGAGGATGATCAAGGGACTGATCAATAAGGTCATCGGGACGCGGCACGAGCGCGAGCGGCGCCGAATTCAGCCGCTGGTGGACGAGATCCACGAGCATGCCACGCGACTTGCCGAGGTGTCCGAGGACGAGTTGCGCGGACAGACTGCCAAGTTTCGTGGCGATCATCGCCGACCGCACCGCTGCGCTCGAGACGCGCGTCGAGGAGCTGAAGGCGGCGAAGCGGAACGCCGCCGACCCGGCCGAGCGCGATCAGATCGACGTCGAGCTGGCCGGCGCCGACGGCCGCGGTGGCGCCGCCGGCGAGCTGCGCGAGACGCTCGCGGACCTGCTCGACGAGATCCTGCCAGAGGCCTTCGCCACCGTGCGAGAGGCGTGCCAGCGCCTGATGGGCACCACGGTGGTGGTAACGGGCCACGAGATGGAATGGGACATGGTCCCGTACGACGTGCAGCTGATCGGCGGCATCCAGCTACATCGCGGCCGCATCGCGGAGATGGCGACGGGCGAAGGCAAGACGCTGGTCGCGACGCTGCCGCTTTATCTCAATGCGCTGCCGGGCAAGGGCGCGCACCTGGTCACGGTCAACTCGTATCTGGCCCGCCGCGACTCGCAGTGGATGGGCCACGTCTACCGGTACCTCGGCCTGACCGTTGGCTGCATCGACGACACCGAGCCGGGTACGCCCGAACGGCGGGCCGCGTACGCGATGCGACATCACGTACGGCACGAACAACGAGTTCGGGTTCGACTACCTGCGCGACAACATGGTCGTGGCGCTCGAGCAGCGCGTGCAGCGCGGCCATGTCTACGCCATCGTCGACGAGGTCGACTCGGTCCTCATCGACGAGGCGCGGACGCCGCTGATCATCTCGGGACCGGTCGGCAACGAGAGCGACGCGCAGTACGCCGAGCACAACGCCGCGGTCGGGCGGCTGGTGCGCCGCCAGACGGAGATGGTCAATCAGCTGGTCGGCGACCGGTGAGCGCGCGCTTGGCCGACGGCCAGACCGGCGACGCCGCGCTACGCGCTGTACAAGGCTCAGCTGGGCGGTCCCAAGAACAAGCGCTTGCTGAAAGCGCTGCAGGAGCAGGGCGTCAAGTCGCTGGTGCAGAAGATGGAGCTGGATCACATCGCCGATCGCAGGCTCCCCGCGGCGAAGCAGTCCCTGCGCGACATCGAGGAAGACTTGCTGTACGTGCTCGATGAGAAGGGCCACACCGTGCACCTGACCGATCGTGGCGTCGACTTCATGGCGCCGAGCGACCACGACGCGTTCATGCTGCCCGACATCTCGACGACGGTGCACCGGATCGACCACGACGAGGAACTGTCGCCGCAGCAGAAGATCGAGGCGCGCCGGGAGATCGAGGCCGAGTACGCGGTCAAGAGCGAGACGCTCGAACATTGTGCACCAGCTGCTGCGAGCGCACGCGCTGTACGAGAACGACGTGAACTACGTCGTTCAGGACGGGCAGGTGCTGATCGTCGACGAGTTCACCGGTCGCACCATGCCGGGCCGCCGCTGGTCCGAGGGACTGCACCAGGCGGTCGAGGCCAAGGAGGGCGTGCAGGTCAAGGGCGAGACGCAGACGCTCGCGACGATCACGATCCAGAATTACTTCCGCATGTACGACAAGCTGGCGGGGATGACCGGCACGGCGGAGACGGAGGAGAACGAGTTCTTCGAGATCTACAAGCTCGACGTGGCCGTCATCCCGACCAACCAGCCAGTCATTCGGGACGACCGGCACGACCTCGTCTTCAAGACGCGTCGCGAGAAATACAACGCGATCCTCGAGGAGACGCAGCCGGCTGCACGGGCTGGGCTATCCGGTGCTCGTCGGGACCGTCAACGTCGACGTCTCGGAGACGCTCGCGCGCATGTTCAAGCGTGCGGGGATGACGCCCAACGTGCTCAACGCGAAATACCACCAGCGCGAGGCGGAGATCGTCGCGGCGGCCGGGCAGCCCGGCGGGGTGACGATCGCGACGAACATGGCCGGCCGCGGCACCGACATTAAGCTCGGGGCGGGCGTGACGGAGACGAAGCCGTCGGTCGTGAAGGACGAAGAGGGCAAGGACGTCGAGATCGAGGAGTGCGGCGGTCTGCACATCCTCGGCTCGGAGCGGCACGAGTCGCGGCGCATCGACCGGCAGCTCCGCGGACGCGCGGGCCGTCAGGGCGATCCCGGGCGCGTCGCAGTTCTTCCTGTCGCTCGAAGACGACCTGATGCGGCTGTTCGGCTCAGAGCGGATCGCCAAGCTCATGGACCGCATGGGAGCCCAGGAAGGCGAGGTTCTCACCCACCCGCTGATCACGCGATCGATCGAGACGGCCCAGAAGCGCGTCGAGCTTCAGAACTTTCGAGCAGCCGGAAGCGACTGCTGGAGTACGACGACGTCATGAACCAGCAGCGCGAGGTCGTGTACTCGCTGCGGACGTTCGCGCTCGAAGGTGGCGAAGAGCTCAAGGGCGAAGCGCTGGAGATGGTCGAGAAAGCCGTCAAACGGCGGATCGAGATGCAACTCGTCGAGGCCGACGATTTCGCTCACGCTCGACTTCCGGCTGATCGGACAGGAGCTGCTGCAGCGGTATCTCCTGCTCATCCCCTCGTTCGAAAACGCAGGTGAGGCGCCGACGACGGAGCAAGACGCGCTTCGGGTGGGGACCGACGCGGCCCACGCGGCGTTCAACGCGAAGATGGAGGGTCTCAACGCCTCCGTCGTCGGGTGCGGACGGGGCCCCGCGCGACATGGCGGGTGCGGTGCTCGCGCACGTCATGCTCGGCGTGCTGGACGAGAAGTGGAAGGATCACCTCTACGATCTCGATCAGCTGCGCAACAGCATCGGTATCGGGCGTGGGGACAGACGGGACCCGCTGATCGAGTACAAGCATGAGGCCTACACCATGTTCGAGGACCTCATGCACGACATTCACAGCACCTTTGCCGAGCGGTTCCTGCGGGCCCAGATCGTGTTCAACGCACCGCGGCCGCCGGCTGGGCCCGGCGGGCCGCCGGGTTCAGGACAGCAAGGCGGCCAGGCGGCCGGCGGTCGCCCGCGGAGGCGCTACAACGCGACGGGGATCCTCGAAGATGTCGCGGACGAAGAGAGCGCGCCGGTGTCTGGCAACGGGGAGGTCGACGTCGGACCCAGCGAACCACCGGCCAGCCAGCCAGTCGCGCGGCCGGAGCCCACCCTCGTGGCTGCCGGCGGTCGAGCCCGTCCGCTCTCCGCCACCGGGCCGGCGGCCGTCGCCGACTGGTCGTCCGTCGGCCGCAACGACCCGTGTCCCTGCGGCTCCGGAAAGAAGTACAAGAAATGTCATGGGACGGGCGCTTCGCGCCCGTAGAAAGGAGAAGGGAAAAAGGAGAGAGGAGAAAAGAGCAGGGCCGGCCTAACGACGCGGCATTGGTCACGGGTCGGGGAACGGCACGGGCGACTGCTGCCCGCACGGAATCCGCTGATGGGCGGGTAGGGGCGACGCAATGCGTCGCCCTCCCACGCCGCCCGCATGATGGCGCCTCCACGCCGGTAGGGGCGACGCATTGCGTCGCCCGTGGTAGACCGGCAGCGCCATGATGGGAACCGCGTTCCCCCGATGGCGCGAGCACGCGGGGCGGACCTTATACAGGGCGGCCGTGCCGGCCAAGCGTCGCCAGTCGAGGCCTGTTCCGAAAAATGGGGCTAACTCGCGGAACACTGACGAGTTCGCTCTGGGAGCCCTCACCATCCGCGAGCTCCCGGCCTCGGACCGACCCCGAGAGCGGCTGCGGCGGCTGGGGGCCGGCCAGCTCGCAACGGCCGAGCTCGTAGCGATCCTGGTCGGGAGCGGCGCACCAGGGTACTCAGCGCTCGCCTTGGGGTACGAGATAATGCGCCGCTGTGGGGGGTCGCTGCGCGCGCTCGGCGGGCGACCGGTGGCCGAATTGACGGCCATTCCGGGTGTGGGTCCGGCGCGAGCCACGGTTGTTCACGCGGCGCTCGAGCTGGCACGACGCTGGTCGGTCGAAGCCGCAGGACCCAGGCCCGCAGTACGAGGACCGTCGGACGTGGCCGCCATTATGGCCCCGCGATTGACGGACCTAGCGGTAGAGGAACTCCATGTGCTAATACTCGATTCTCAGCACAGGATGGCTCGGGACGTCACCGTGACACGGGGACTCTTGAATTCGTCGCCCGTACACGCACGCGAAGTATTCCGGGAGGCCATTGCAGAATGCGCCGCCGCGGTCGTGCTGGTCCACAACCATCCCAGCGGTGATCCCGCGCCGTCGGCCGACGACCTGCGTGTCACGGCGGACCTCGTCGCCGGTGGCCGCGTGGTCGATATCCCCGTGCTCGATCATGTCATCGTCGCGCGCGGGGGATATGTGAGCCTGGCCGAACAGCGAATGCTCGACGTCCCACCTCCCGGTCGCACGACGGAACGATCATGACGGCAGTCGCGCTGCGAGAAATCATCCCCAACTGGCATATCGTCGACGAGCGCCGGGCCGAGCGACTCGACGAGGACCTGCTCGCGCGCGCATATCGATTCAGCGAGCGCGCGCACCTCGGGCAGAAGCGCCTGTCGGGTGAGGATTACGTCTCGCACTGCGTCGAGGTCGCCAAGATTCTCGCCGATCTGCAGCTCGACTCGGTCACCGTCGCGAGCGGACTGATCCACGACGTCGTGGAGGATACTGCGGTGACGGTCGAGGATGTCGAGCGCGAGTTTGGGCGCGAGATCGCCGACATCGTCGACGGACTCACCAAGATCGGCACGCTGCCCGCGCACTCCACCCAGGAACGTCAGGTCGAGAACTACCGCAAGCTGCTGCTGTCGATCGCGAAGGACGCGCGCGTGATCCTGATCAAGCTTGCCGACCGGCTGCACAACATGCGGACCCTCGAGTACCTGAGCTCCGATAGGCAGCGGCGGATCGCTCAGGAAACGCGCGATCTGTATGCCCCGCTTGCGCACCGCTTCGGTATGGCGAAGATGCGGTGGGAGCTGGAGGATCTGGCGTTCAAGCATCTCGAGCCGGACGAGTACCGGGCGCTGGCGAAGCTCGTGGCGCAGAAGCGTGCCGAGCGGGAATCGTTCATCGCGCAGCTCGCCGAGCCGCTGGCCGGTGAGCTGCGCGTGGCCGGGATTCGCGACGCGAATGTCACCGGGCGTCCCAAGCACCTGTGGTCGATCCACAAGAAGATGATGAAGCGCGGCAAGCCGTACGAGGAGATCTACGATCTGCTCGCCATTCGCGTGCTGGTCAAGACGGTCTCGGATTGCTACCACGCGCTGGGCGTGATCCACGACGGCTGGACGCCGCTGCAGGAGCGCATCAAGGACTACATCGCGCAGCCGAAGTCCAACGGCTACCAATCGCTGCACACGACCGTCTTCGGTCCGGGCAGGCAGCTCTTCGAGATTCAGATCCGGACGCGCGACATGCATCGCACCGCCGAGTTCGGGATCGCCGCCCACTGGCTGTACAAGGACGGCACGAAGAGCGCGGACGAGCTCGAGCGTCACCTCTCGTGGTTCCGGCAGGTGCTCGAGCTACAGCTCGACGCCAAGACGCCGGACGAGTTTCTGGAATTCCTGAAGCTCGACCTCTATCAGGACGAGATTTTCGTGTTCACGCCGACAGGCGATGTGATTCGGCTCCCGAAGGGCGCGACGCCGATCGACTTCGCATTCGCCGTGCACACGGAGATCGGGCTCCACTGCCAGGGCGCCAAGATCTCCGGCAAGATCGCGCCGTTGTCCCGGGCGCTGAAAAACTCCGAGACCGTCGAGATCCTGACTGCGCCCACGGCGCGGCCGAGTCGTGACTGGCTCGCCCATGTGCGGACGGGACGCGCACGCCACAAGATCCGGCAGTGGCTCAAGCACGAAGAGCACGCGACGTCGACCAAGCTGGGTCGGGACATTCTCGATCGCGAGATCAAGCGTCGCCGCCTGCCGAAGCCCGAGGACGCCGACCTGCTCGCGTGCCGCGCACGTGCTCAATCTCACGGACGTGACACATCTCCTCGCATCGCTCGGGCAGGGCGATGTGCACGCGCTCCAGCTGCTCAAGATCCTGCACCCCGACCTGGACCACACCGACGCCGCGCGCCCCACCGCGGTCGAGCGACTCGTCGATCGGCTCCGACGCTCATCCAAGGGTGTGCGCATTCAGGGCGCCGACGGCCTGATGGTGCGGTACGCGCAGTGCTGTCAGCCCGTGCCCGGTGATCCCGTCGTCGGATACGTCACCCGCGGCCGCGGCGTGAGCATCCATCGCGGCGACTGTCCCAACCTCCTCGTGCTGGCGCACGAGCCCGAGCGCCGCCTCGAGATCGACTGGCAGGAGATGGAGGGGGAGCGATTCACGGTGCGACTTACCCTCTCCGCCAACGATCGCCGCGGCCTGTACGCCGACATTGCTGCGGCCGTGAGCGCCACGGGGACCGACATCAAGAGCATGGAGCTGCGCACGGTCGACGGCCGTGTCACCGGCTCTGCGCTCGTCGAGGTCGAGAACCTGGCCCACCTGGAGCGGATCATCAAGGCGGCGCGGAAGGTGAAGGGCGTGGCCGAGGTGGCGCGGCGGGAGCATATCGGGGAAGAGGCGTGAACGACAGGGATCGGGGGGTCAGGGGTCAGGGGTCAGGGACCAAACTTTAAGGCCAGCCACAGAGCACCGTGACTGGCCTCGCGATTTGCTCCCTGACCCGTAACCCCTGACCCGCGATCCCAGCCCTTTATCTTTCCCCCATGCCCGCTGCCCGCTTCGATCTGCGAGCTCCCTTCACTCCGGCAGGTGATCAGCCGCGGGCGATTGCGGAACTGAACAAGGGGCTCGAACACGGCGATCGGTTCCAGACGCTGCTCGGGGTCACCGGGTCGGGCAAGACGATGACCGTCGCCAACGTGATCCAGGCATACGGCCGCCCGACGCTCGTGCTCTCGCACAACAAGACGCTGGCGGCGCAGCTCTACGGGGAGCTCAAAGGCTTCTTCCCGCACAACGCGGTCGAGTACTTCATCTCGTACTACGACTACTACCAGCCGGAAGCGTACGTCCCCACAACGGACACGTACATCGAGAAGGACGCCTCCATCAACGAAGACATCGATCGTCTCCGGTTGCGAGCGACCTCGAGTCTCATGGAGCGCGACGACGTCGTCATCGTCTCGACGGTGTCGGCGATCTATGGCCTCGGCGACCCCGAGACATACCGGGAGACGATGCTCACGCTCTCCGAGGGCAGCGGATCGCTCGAGACGATGTACTCCGAGCGCTCGTTCGCATTCAATACTCACGCAACGACGTGGCATTCGACCGCGGCACCTTCCGCGTGCGCGGCGACACCGTCGAGATCTTCCCGGCGTACGAAGAGCAGGGCGTCCGAGTCGAGATGTGGGGCGACGAGATCGAGCGCATCTCGAAGATCAATGTGGTGACCGGAGAGACGATTGCTTCGCTCGAGCGCACGGCCATCTATCCGGCGAAGCACTTCATCACGTCGCGGCCAACCATCGAGCGGGCGGTCGGCACTCATCCGGGCCGGAGCTCTCGGGTCGCCTGGACGAACTTCGACGGGAGAACAAGCTGCTCGAGGCCCAGCGCCTGGAGTCGCGGACGAACTTCGACATCGAGATGATGCTCGAGATCGGCACGTGTGCCGGCATCGAGAACTATTCGCGCCACCTGAGCGGGCGCGGCGTGGGTGAGCGGCCGGCGTGCCTCTTCGACTACTTCCCCGAGGACTTCCTCGTCGTCATCGACGAGTCGCACGTCACACTGCCACAGGTTCGCGGTATGTACAACGGCGACCGCGCGCGCAAGCTGACGCTCGTCGAGTACGGCTTTCGACTGCCCAGCGCCCTCGATAACCGGCCGCTCATCTTCGATGAGTTTCTGGCGCTCACGCCCCGCGCGATCAACGTCTCTGCGACGCCCGGCGAGCTGGAGCTCGAGCTGTCGCAGGGCGTCGTCGTCGAACAGATCATTCGGCCCACGGGACTCGATCGATCCGGAGATCGAGGTACGGCCGGTCCGCGGCCAGGTGGATGACCTGCTGAACGAGATCCGGATCCGCGAGCGCCTCGGCGAGCGTGTGCTCGTCACGACGCTGACCAAGCGCATGGCGGAGGATCTCACGGACTATCTGCAACAGGTCGGCGTCCGCGTGCGCTACATGCATTCGGACATCGACGCGATCGAGCGCATGGAGATCGTTCGCGGGCTTCGGCTCGGTGAGTTCGACGTACTCGTGGGCATCAATCTCCTGCGCGAAGGCCTCGATCTCCCCGAGGTGTCGCTGGTGGCCATCCTCGACGCCGACCAGGAAGGCTTCCTGCGGAGTGACCGGTCACTCATTCAGACCGTGGGCCGCGCGGCTCGACACGTGTCCGGACGCGCCGATGTTCTATGCGGATCGTGTCACGGGCTCGATGCAGCGAGCGATGGAGGAGACCGCGCGCCGGCGCACGCTGCAGAGCGCGTACAACACGGAGCATGGCATCACGGCCCGGAGCGTCGTGAAGAGCGTCGATCAGGTCCGGTTCATCACGCGAGTGGCCGACGCGCGGGTCGCCCGTGAGGAGCGCGCGGCGCGTCGTGCAGGCGATGGCGCGCCAACCGTCGATCGCGCCGCGCTGATCGCTCGCCTGGAGCGAGAGATGCAAGAGGCGGCCACGGCGCTCGATTTCGAGACGGCCGCGCGGATCCGCGACGAACTGTTCGATATTCGCGCGCAAAGTGGACGGCAGTCGGCAGGAGCCGCGGCGTCCACCGGCACTACGGGGCGACGCCGCGGGATGACGATCGCCGCCGACAACTGACGTAAGCACGGTGACCGATTCCGCTCATGTGGGGCCTCACGTCGTGCCCCAACAGGCGGTTCGCGGTCGCCTCGCACTCACGTTGGGCGAGCTGGTCGCATGGGGTGAAGCCCTCGGCCGTGCGGCCCGGCCGCCGCTCGTGATCGGCCTGTCAGGCCCGCTCGGGGCGGGGAAGACAGTCCTGGTGCAAGCGTTTTGCCGTGGCTACGGCGTCATCGACGCAGTGACCAGCCCGACCTTCGCGCTGGTGCACGAGTACGCCGCGCCACGCTCGGCGGTCTATCACATCGATCTGTACCGCATTGCCGGACCCGAGGAGCTCACCGCACTCGCATGGGACGAGATCGTGAGCGCGCAAGCCGTGGTGCTCGTCGAGTGGCCCGAACGGGCCGGGGCACGCATGCCGTCAGGCCACCTGCCGATTGATCTGGAGTACGTACCCGGCGACAGCGACCGCCGGTATCTCCTCGCGGGGTAGGGATGACGGAGGTGCCGGGACCGTCGCTCGTGATCGAGGCGTCGACGTCGCGTGGAAGCGTGGCGCTCGTGGTGCTGGAGCGCGTCCTCGCAGAAGAATCGGTGGCAATGCGGGGCGAGCACGCCGAACGACTCCTTCCCGCCGTGGCCCAGGTGCTCGAGCGCGGCGGCGTGCGAGTCGCCGATTTGAGCGCGGTCGTCTGTGGCACGGGGCCAGGGAGCTTCACAAGTCTGCGGGTCGCAGCCGCTATTGCCAAAGGGCTGGTCGGCGGTGGCACGATGCGCACGGCGCGACCGTTGGCGAGCGTCCCATCGCTGGCCTTGATCGTCGCCGGCGCGAGCGACGGCCTCGAGCCTGGTCTCTATCTCGCGGCCGTGGACGCGCTGCGGGGGGAGCGGTACGCTGCGCTCATGGAGGTCGGGGAGGGCGAGATTCGACCGCACGGGATGTGGCGTCGGCTTGCTGCGACGGATCTCGATCGGTGGGCGGAGGAGGTCGGTGCGCACGTGATCGGGCCCGGGTATACCATCGACGCGTGGCCGAAAGCGTCCGGCATCACACGGTTGTGGCCCGCTGTCGTACGAGTCGACTCGGCATCATGGGAACCCGACTACGGCCGGCTGGCGGAGGCAGAGGCGCGTCGCATGGCTGCCGCGACGCGTGGGTCCGGCGCCTGATGGCCGCCGAGGTGGCCGCGGCGCGAATTCGCCCTGCGATCTCGGCCGACCTCAATGGCGTCGTGGCCATCGAGCGTACGTCGTTCTCTGATCCGCCGTGGTCGCGAGCCGCGTTCGCGTCGCTGATCGGCGATCCGCAGGGACAGTTTCTCGTCGCGATCATCGAGGACCCGCCCCAGGACACAGTTGCGGGACTGCCAGGATCGGCTGCGCTGCGCTCCACGGTGGCCGGGTACGTCGTGACGTGGGTCGCGGCCGACGAAGGTGACCTCTCCAACCTGGCTGTCGCGCCGCAGATGCGACGTCGCGGCCTCGGTGGCCGTCTCCTCAATGCAGCCATCGACAGTGCGCGGGCCGCCGGTGTCCGAGTGCTGTATCTGGAGGTCAGGGAATCCAACGCGATCGCCCTGAGTCTGTATGCGTCGCGCCGATTCGTCGCAGTCGGCCGCCGCCAGCGCTACTACCGGCAGCCAATCGAGGATGCGCTGATCCTCTGTCTCGACGTGTCGTCACCCTCGGGTGCCTGATGGCCGTGCCATGACGGGCCTGCGTTCTCGCAATGGCACCACGCGCCCGACATGGGAGTAGATTCCACCATGCCCAGAGAAACGACCAACGGCCGGGAGGGGACGTGAGTCGGAGTTTGAACAAAGCATGTTTGATCGGCAACGTGGGACAGGATCCGGAGCTCCGCACGACCGCGAGCGGCGTCCGCGTCGCCAACTTCTCTCTGGCGACGAGCCGGTCGTGGAGCGGTCCGTCAGGAGACAAGCAGGAGAAGACGGAGTGGCACAAGTGCGTGGTGTGGAACGCCCAGCGCGGAACCGGCGGCGGCCTGGTTGAAGTCGTCGAGAAGTACGTGCGCAAAGGCGAGAAGCTCTACGTCGAGGGCCGGATCGAGTACCGGCAATACCAGGATAAGGAAGGGCAAACCCGCTACGTGACTGAGATCAACGTGCGCGAGTTGCTCTTGTTGGGCGGCCGGGGTGGCGCGGCCGACTTGGACAATGCGTCAGGATCGACTGCGAGCGGCCGCAGCCGCCCGGCTCCTGCGCGGACAGCGGCTGGGGGACGCGCCGCGTCAAGCGGGACCGCCGGCGAGGGCGGGGGCGAAGACTTCGAGGATTTCCCCGGTGCGCTCGAGGAAGAAGACGACGACTTGCCGTTTTGACCGGACGGTAAACGTACGTTTCTGAGGGCCGGTTGCGGTGTATCGCAACCGGCCCTCTTCACTTGGGTCGCGAGCTCAGCCGTTTCTCCCTGGCCCGTTCCGTCGTCTCCTCTGGACAGCCGACTCGGGCCTGACGCCCGGGCATGGTGCAATTGCTGGCGGCGGCCAGGCCCCGAAGGGGTGGCTGCCGCGCCCCGTGGGGGACTGACTAATGAAGGGAATGAGCCGAGCAGTACGGACCTGCGTGCGCAGCAGCCTCGTCGCCGTCGCGATCGTGGGTGCGCTGGCGACGACAGCGCGGGCGCAGGACTCGACGTTGGCGAATGGTGTCCGGACGCACGCGGTGCATGCGGGCGAGACGCTGTGGGACATCGCACAGGCGTACCTCGGGGACGGGGACCTGTGGCCGGAGATCACACGGCTCAACCCGCGCCTCGTGCAGGATCCGCACTGGATCTTCCCGAACGAGATCCTGCGCCTCCCGCCGCGGCCGCCGGGGATGCCGGCCAATTCAGCGCTCGCAGCCGCAGCGCCGACCGCGCAGCAGCCGGCGTCACAACCCGGTGCACAGAGCGGTGCTCCTCCGACTCCGCCCCCACCGGCGAGCGCCGCGTCAGAGACGCCCGCTGTCGCGGCGGCTCCGACGGAGCCTGACACCGCGTCGAGTGCGCCCGCGGCGAACGATGAGGGATCTGCGGCGGCGCCCGGCGCAACGCTCTTCAATCATCCGCCACAGGGGCAGAACCTGTTTGCAACGGGCGGTCGCACCGGCGGGATCGTGGCGCACCGTCGTGAGGGCGTCGCCGCTGGCGATCACAATGGCGCGCCATACATGGATCGTGACGGCGGCCCGAGGAATGCGGGCGAGGTGGTGGGCGTGGCCAATGTGTCCAACATCATCAGCGCCGCCGAGGTCGAGCACTACGGCCTGGGTCAGGAGTTGTACATCAGAATGCCGCGCGGAAGCCGACCGGAGGTTGGCCAGCGCTACTACACCTATGCACTGGGTGAGTCGTTCGGCGATCATGGCCAGGTCATTGAGCCGACCGGGATCATCATGGTCATCCAGCCCGGCAGCGGCAATGTCGCAACGGTCGCTCGCATCACGCAGCAGTTCGCGTACATGCAGCTGGGGCAGGGCGTGCTCCCCGTGGATCCGGCGATCCTCCCGAATTCGGCGCCGGCTCCGCTGACCGGTGGCGCCCAGGCACACGTCGTCTGGGTGGAGCACAACCAGGTGCTGCCCACCGTCGGGTTCTACGTCGTCCTCGACGCGCCAACCAACAAAGGCAGCGTGCGCGTCGGAGACCAGCTCACGCTCTTCCGGCCTCGCGAGAAACTGGAGTCCACGCGCGGCGACATGATCCTTCCGGAGAGTGACATCGCCATTGCGCAGGTCGTGCGCGTCACCCCCTACGGGATCTCAGCCGTGATCATCGCGCAGGACCAGCCAGCCGTGGAACCAGGGGTCACCGGGCGAGTGACGGCACGGGTGAACGCGGGGCAGTAGACGACAGGGTTCAGGGGTCAGGGGTCGGGAACAAATCGAGAGGGCCAGTCACGAAGCTGTGGCTGGCCCTCAGTGTTCGTCGCCTTTCCCTGACCCCTGACCCCTGGTCCCGCAGTCAGATCCAACGCAATGCCGGATCTCGCTCCATTAGATTAGCCCTACCAATGATTGTCGTCCTCGCCCTCCTGATCGCAGTGACGTGCTACGCGGCCGCGGCCGCGTTGGCGGTCACGCCGCTGGCCCGTCCGATCGGGCCGCCGGTCCAGGGCGTCGTCACAGTGTTGGGCGTCGGTGTGTTGGCGCATCTCATCGCGCTCAGTGTGACCGCGTATGGCGCGCATGAGCTACCCATTGCAGGGCTTGGTCCGGCACTGTCGGTTGCCGGGCTGACCCTGGCGGTCGTTCTGCTGCTCGCCGAATCGTGGGCGCGTGATGTGGTCTTGAGCCTGATCGGCGCGCCTCTGGCGGCCGGCGTCACGGCGGCAGCCGTGATGCTGGGGTGGCGCCCCGCGGGACAGCCCCGTGGCGCACAAGGCGCGTGGCTCGCCTCGCACGTGGCCGTCAGCTTCATCGGCATTGCGGCGCTCGCGACGGCAGCGGCCGCGGGCGCGTTGTACCTCGTCGAGCGTCGAGAATTGAAGTCGCGACGCTTCGGCTCTGTCTTTCGATCGTTCCCTCCGCTGCAGACGCTCGATCGCGTGAACCACCTCGCTGCGGTCGTCGCGTGGGTGGCGTTGACGTTGGGGATGGTGCTGGCCGTGAGCTATACCATCGCGTATGGCCAGACGGCGAGATGCGCAACTCGTGTGGGGCGGCGTCGCGTGGTTCGCTGCGGCGGTGCTGGCAGGCACGCGACACTGGGGCGGGTGGCAGGCGCGGCGCGCGGCGCTGGCGTCAACCATCGCGTTCGGAGTCGTCGTCGCGTCATACTTCGCCGCGCGCGTGTGGGCCGCCCGCCCGGGGCATTTCCTCTGATGCTTGTGGGGAACGAGCGCCTCGCCTGCGCGCCTGAGCGTCCCGCGCGGGACCGTGCCGCGTGAGTGGCTACCCCGTGCTGCTCGAGGGGACTCGAATCGAAGCGCTTGTGGTGGGCGGTGGAACGGTCGCGTGGCGCAAGGCGCGCGTGCTCCTCGAGTGCGGGGCGCGGGTGCGGATGGTTGCGCCCACGATCTGTCCGGCGGCGCGCGAAGGCGCCCTCGCTTTCGCGAAGCTCTCCGTCTTCGAGCGCGCGTACGTGAACGATGACATTGGGAGCGCCACGCTCGTCGTCGCCGCGACGAATGTGCGAGCGGTGAACGCGCAGGTGACGGTTGACGCGTCTCGTGCATGCCGGCTGGTCAATGTCAGCGACGCGTCCGCCGACGGACACTTCGTGACCGTTGCCGCCTACCGTGCGGACCCGCTCGTCGTCGGCGTGTCGTCCGGCGTTCCGCAGGCGGCTGCGCGCATTCGCGATGCGATCGCGACCCGATTCGATGCGCGCTTTCGCGTGGCCGTGTCGGCGCTGGCGGCGTTGCGGCGTCGGCTGCTGTCGCGCGGCGATGCCACGGGTTGGCGAGCGGCCGAGTCGGCCTTGATTGATGATCGCTTCTGCACGCGGGTCGAGGACGGTACGTTCGCGGCGGGGCTCGCCGAGTGGGAGGCCGGAGCGGCGCACTCCCCGGGAGAGCGGGCATGACCCTGGTCACCGCCGGCATCAACCATCGGACCGCGCCCGTCGAGGTGCGGGAGCGCTGCGTCTACACCGCGCGCGATGTCGTGCCGGCCATCGCGGAGCTTCGTGCGGCCTCGGGTGCGCGAGAGTGCAGCGTCCTCTCGACCTGCAATCGCACCGAGTTTTATCTCCTCGAAGGGGCGGATGACAGCGCACCGGCCATCTGGACGCTGCTGTCAGAACGCCTGGGCCGCGCCGCGGAGCCGTACGGGTACCTCCGGCGCGATCGCGATGCGGCCCGGCACCTGATGCGGGTCGCAGCCGGCCTCGACTCCATGGTGTTGGGCGAAGCCCAGATCACGGGCCAGGTCCGCGAAGCGTGGGAGCTGACGCGTGGACAAACAGGCCCGGTGCTCAATCGGCTGTTTCAGAGCGCCCTGTCGGTCGCCGGTCGTGTGCGTGCCGAAACGGCGATCGGTCGCGGCGCGGCATCGGTCAGCTCGGCGGCGGTCCTGCTCGCGAAGAAGATCTTTGGATCGCTGCAAGGGCGACGCGCGATGATCCTGGGGGCGGGAGAGATGGCGGAGCTGGCGCTGCAGTGTTTGCTCGCCGAGGGGGTGCGTGCTGCGCTGGTGGCAAACCGCACGTACGAGCACGCCGAGGAGATGGCGCGACGCCACGGCGCGGTCGCGTTGCACTACGATGACTGCTGGCTGCAGCTCGGCATGGTCGATCTCCTCATCTGCTCCACCGCTGCCCCCCACCATGTCGTCACTCGCGGGCAGATCAGCGACGCACTGGCGGACCGCGGCGACCGCCCGCTGTGCATCCTCGACATTGCGCTCCCGCGTGACGTCGCGGCGGACGTGGGAGAGCTCGAGAACGTCTTCCTCTATGACCTCGACGACCTGCGGGCGGTCGTCGCGGCCAATGTCGACCTTCGACGAGCCGAGCTGCCGTCTGCGGAACAGATGATCGAGGAGGAGGTGGAGCGGTACTGGCACTGGCTTGCCGGACTGGCCGCGGTGCCTGTCGTCGCGAGCGTGCGCACAACAATGGAGCGCTTGCGCTCGGACGAGTTGGCAGATCTGCTGCGCCGCATTGGCGAGCTCACGCCCAAGCAGCGAGAGGCCATCGAGCACTTCTCTCGCTCGCTCATGAACAAGTTTCTGCATCAGCCCTCGGTGCGCCTGCGCGCGGCGGCCGCGACGACGGATGGGATAGGAGTCGTCGAAGCCGCGAGGTACTTGTTCGCGCTGGATGAGTCGCGGCCCGCGGGCTCGGAAACAGAAGTGTGGCCGCAGCGCGGAGACAGTGAGCGGCAGGCGACGAGTGACCGTGCCGATGCGCGTGTCGGCCGTGATCCGGACGACGTTCGCTCGTCACCCGAGGAGCGCACGCGAAGCCGCCCGGCCAATGCGAGGTCGGCCCGGGACAACGTCATCACCCACCAGACAGAGGCGAGGTCATAGATGGCGCAACGGGTGCTGGTCACCGGCGGTGCGGGGTTCATCGGCTCGCACGTCGCGGATGCGTTCTTGACTGCCGGCCATGCCGTCACCGTGCTTGACAACCTCGCGACCGGACGCCGCGAGAACGTGCCGGCGGCCGCCACCTTCGCGGAGCTCGACGTCACGGCGCCGGAGACGGCCGCCTTGATTCGGGACGGCCGCTTCGACGTGATCGCCCACCTCGCGGCCCAGATCGATGTGCGGCGCAGCGTGGCGGACCCCATGTTCGACGCCCACACGAATGTGTTGGGAGCACTGCGGGTCCTCGAGGCCGTGCGTGGCGGTCCGGCTCGAACGCGCGTCATCTTCGCGTCGACGGGAGGGGCGCTGTACGGCGACTTTGCCACACCGCCGAACGCCGAGACGGTGCCGAAGGATCCGGACTCTCCCTACGGGATCGCGAAGTTGAGCGTGGAGTACTATATGTCCTATTTCGGACGTATCCACGGTCTCGAGACGGTCGCGCTCCGGTTCGCGAATGTCTACGGACCGCGGCAAGATCCTCACGGCGAAGCGGGCGTTGTCGCGATCTTTTGCGCGCGGCTCCTGGAGGAGCGGCCACTTACGGTATTCGGTGATGGGCGACAAACCCGCGACTACGTCTACGTGAAGGATGTCGCCCTGGCCAACGTGGCGGCCGCGGGGTGTTCGCTCCAGCCGGCTGGACGGGTCGACGACCGTGCCTTCAATATCGGTACGGGCGTTGAGACCTCCGTGAAGGATTTGGCGGCCACGCTGGGGCGGGCGGCTCGCCAGACGCCCAAGATCGAGTTCGCGCCGTCACGCGCCGGCGAGCAGCTGCGCTCCGCCGTCGCGGTGGGGAAGGCGGCGACGGGCTTGGAGTGGCGGCCCCGCATGACACTGGAACAGGGACTCGCCGAGACGTATCAATGGTTTTCGACACGTCTCGCAGGAGAGGCGGCGGCCGGCGGGCGCCGATGACAGGTCGGGTCGAGCGCGACTGCCGGATGGCAACGCGCATACATGGAGAGGAGAGAGGAGTGGCGAATGGAGCGTACTGATCGGATGGCCGTCGAGCCGCAGGGGACCGCATGATCGGCGGCATGATGCTGCAAGTCGCGTCGGCGGTGCCAAACTCGCCGTGGGGACTGGTCCTCGGATCGACGCCCGTGACCAAGGGCGTGGTCATCCTGCTCGCGGCTCTTTCGTTGTTCAGCTGGACGGTGATGTTCGCCAAGTGGGCGGAGTTCGCGAGCGTGCGTCGCCGCTCCGCGAAGTTCCTGGCGAAGTTCGAGCACGCCGAGCGATTCAACCAGGCCCTGTCGATCGCCGCGCGAGAGAACCCGAATCCCTACACGCGGGTGCTCCGTCGCGCATCGGAGTTCTTGACGCTGGGCGATATCGGGTACGCCACCGGCTCGCCGCGCGGCTCGGGCGGAGTGGCTGCGGTGGCCACGCAGGAACTGAGCGGGTCACAGGTGGAGGCGTTGCGGCTGATCCTCGACTCCGAGGTCAACACGGAACGCGACCGGCTCGCCCGCTTCATCCCATCGCTCGCAACGATCGGATCGGTCAGTCCGCTGATTGGCCTGCTCGGCACCGTACTCGGCGTCATCGACGCGTTCGTGGGTATCGCGACCCGCGGCTCGGGCAACATCGGCGCGGTGGCGCCCGGCGTCGCCGAAGCGCTCATCGCCACGGCCGCCGCCCTCTCGGTCGCGATCCCAGCGGCGTTCGGCTACAACATTTTTGCCAACCGGCTGAATGGATTCGAGAGTCAGCTCGATGGCTTCGGCACGTCGGTGATCGCGCTCATCGTACGCGATCATGCGTCGTGATCACATGCAGGTTCGTCTGACATGGCTCTGAGCCGCCGCCGCAAGTCACGCACGCCGCTCAATGCGGAGATCAACGTCGTCAGCCTGATCGACGTCATGATGCTGCTCATGGTGATCTTCATGATCACCGCGCCGATCATGCAGGGTGGGGTCGACGTGGCGCTGCCAAAGGCCAAAGCGACACCGCTGGAGGAGAAGAGCGGACTGGTCGTGACGATCAACGCGAAAGGCGAGATCTACGTCGATCAGACGAAGCTCAGCTACCCCGAGTTCCGCGCGAGCTTTGCCGCGCTGTCGACGCGGCGCGCCAAGCAAGGCGTGTACCTTCGGGCCGACCAGTCGGTCCCGTACGGGACGGTCGTCCAGGTGCTCGCGGTGATGCGGAGCGCGGGAGCGCCGAACGTGGGGCTCGTGGCGGAGCCGGAGGATATCAAGTAGTGGCGACGCAGTCTCCGCGGCTCGTGCTGCCGTTCGGCGCCGCCGCGGCGCTGCACGTGGGGGTCCTCGCCACGATTCTGGTGCTGTCTCATCGGCCGGCGGTCGTCCTGCCGCCGATCTACCGCGTCGACATCATCGGCGCTCCAGCTGCGCCCAAGCCGGCTGCAGGTGTCGTCCCCACGACGCCAGCGCCGCCAACGCCGCAGACGCAGACGCCGCCGCCCCCAGCCCACGCGGCGCCTCCGAAAGACAACGTCGTGCCAGTGCCGAAGGCGGCGTCCAAACCGCCGCCTCCCAAGGCGACGCCCACACCGGCCACGACCAAAGCGGCCCCACCGACCGCGCACGCCCCCGCCGCGGCCTCGAAGTCCGGGGGCGCCGGCGCGGACGTCGCCAACGTCCATATCGAAGGCGTCGAGTTTCCATATCCCTGGTATCTCGAGAACATCGTCCGGCAGGTCGCGCTGAATTTCTCGCCCGACAACCCGGCGGCGAACCTGCACGCCGAGGTGGCGTTTCTCATCAAGCGTGACGGCTCCGTCGTCGATATCCGCTTCGTAGAGCGATCGTCCGATTATGGCTTTGATCTCGAAGCCCAGGGTGCCATCGAGAAGGCATCGGGATCGTTCGGGCCGCTCCCTCAGGGCTTTCCTGATGATGTGCTGCCAGTCGTTTTCAGCTTCGATCCGAGGTTACTACACTGATTCGCTCAACTCTCCGCGGTGCGTTCCTGGTCGTGCTCATCGGCTGCGCGATCGCGTCGATATCTCGACCCGCAGGTGCACAGGACACCACCCGCGGCGTCCGTATCGGGCTGCGGTACACGCCCGGCACCAAACCCGGCGTCGTCGTCCTGCCGATCCCCGGCGTTGGCGGTGACTCGGCACGCGCAATCCTTCAGCGAGACCTCGATTACGACGACGCCGTGCAGTTGATTTCGCTCGCGGACTCGGGCACCCTCGTGGCGAGTGTGAACTACCCGCTGTACGACAAGCTCGGGGCTGCGGCGGTGGTGCAGGCGTTTCTCGCCCCCAGCTCCCTGCACGTCATTGTGCACGACGTGGCGGGCCGCAAGGTCGCACAGGTCCGCGATTTTACCGTGCCTTCCGCCGCCAATTCCCCCGATTGGCGGATGGCCATCCACGGCGTGTCCGACGAACTGAACCTCTGGTTGACGGGCGCCAAGGGCGTGGCGCAGACGCGGATATCCTTTGATCGTGACGGGCAGATCTATATCGTCGACAGCGATGGCGCGAACGCGCGCCCCGTCACGTCCCGCGGCAGCGATCCCCTCTCCCCGGCCTGGCATCCGAGTGGTCGCTACCTGACGTACAGTGCGTTCACGCCGCGCGGCACGCAGATCATCGTGCAGGACCTGGCAACCGGGACGACCCGTCCGCTGTCAACGACGCCGACCGGACTCAACATCACGCCAGTGTTCTCGCCAGACGGAAATTCGATCGCGTACTCGCACGGCGACGAGAACGGCACTGACGTGTTCATCGCGCCGGCGTTCTCGAGCGACCCCGGACGACGGGTGACGGTGGGTCACGGGACCGACAACACGGAGCCGACGTTCAGTCCGGACGGACGGCGTATCGCGTTTACGTCAGGTCGCCCGGGGCACCCGGAGGTGTATATTACCGACGTCGACGGCACCAATCCCGAACTGCTGACCCCGTACGAGTTTGGAGACGATTACTATCGAGCCAGTCCAGACTGGTCGCCCGACGGCCGCTTGATCGCGTACGAGTCGCGCGTCAGCGGGCAGTTTCAGGTGATGACCATCAGCCTGAACGGCGGTGCGATCAAGCAACTCACGAGCGACGGCATCAACGAGGATCCATCGTGGGCGCCGGACAGTCGGCACGTCGTCTTCACGTCGAATCGGAGTGGCGTGCGGCAACTGTGGGTGCTCGACGTGGAATCGTCGCGCACGCGACAGCTGACATTCGGCGGCGCCGCCCGGTTGGCTGCGTGGTCACGGGCGCTGGGCGCACCCTGATGTCTCGCGTCCCTATTCTCTTGGAGATCTCTTCATGATCCGCTGGCGCTTCTCCGCTCCAATCTTGCTGACGGTCGCCGCCGCCGCGGCGGCCTGTTCGCATCCTGCGCCGCCGCCCGCGCCTGCGCCGCAGCAGACGGCGGCCGCGCCCACAATCGATAGCTCGCGCACTCGCGACTCGCTGGCCAACGCCAAGCGCATCGCCGATAGCCTGGCGGCGGAGCGAGACCGCGAGGGGGCGGCCGTCGCGGCGGCGCGCAATACGCTGCTCGCAAAGATCTACTTCGACTTCGACAAGTCGGATCTCACCGACCAGGATCGGGCGACGCTGGATGCCAAGATCCCGATCCTGAACGCGAATCCGGGATTGCGCCTGCGGATCGAAGGCAACACTGACAAGCGCGGAGCGGACGAGTACAACCTTGCACTCGGCCAGCGGCGTGCGGCGGCCGCGAAGCGATACATGACCGAGCACGGGATCGACGCGGCGCGCCTGGACCTCATCAGCTACGGTGCGGAGCGACCGATCGCCGAAGGAGACACCGAAGAGGCATACGCCCAGAACCGTCGCGATGAGTTCGTGATCACCGCCGGCGGAGACAACCTCAAGACTGTGTCGCGCTGATCGCCCACCGCCCATCCTGGGAGTCGCTCGTGTTTCGTCTCCTCTCTCCTCGCCCCGCTCACCTTTCTGCGCGGCCCTTGGTCGCGTTTGCGGCCGTGCTGATCACGGGCGGATGTTTCGCGACCCGCCAGGACGTGCAGATCCTCCAGAACGACCTGGCGTCGCTGCGCGCGCAGAACCAGCAGGCTGACTCGATTCGTCGAACGCAGCTCGATCACGTGATCGTGCAGCTGGCTGCGGTCAACGATTCGCTGACGCTCCTGAACGCGCGGAGCACCCGGTCGATGGGCGACGTCCGCCAAGACCTATATGGGATGAGCCAGCAGTTGATCCAGATCCAGCAGCTCACCGGCCAGAGTCAAAGCCGCCTGCAGGAGCTGAGGGGACAGCTGGAACGGCGCGCTCCGGCGGCCGGCCCACAGGTGACGCCGCCGACGGCCGGCGGGGCGGGGGGAAGTGATACAGCCCATGCCATCGCAGCTGCCGGACCCGGATGCAACGAGCTATTCGACCTGGCACTCAATCAACTACACCGGGGTAGTACGAACACCGCGCGAGCCGGCTTCCAGGATCTGCTCCAGAAGTGCCCCAATGCAGACATTGCTCCTGATGCACAATTCTACCTCTCGCAAGCGGAAGAACAGGCAGGGGAGATGGCAGTCGCCGACTCCGGCTATCAGCTCGTTGTGGCCCGCTATCCGGCATCGCCCCGAGCGGCCACGGCGCTGTACAAGCACGCCTCCATTCTCGAGGCGAGTGGCAAGACCGACGCGGCCAAGAGCGCGTTTCAGGACGTCGTCAGCAAATTCCCGCAGTCGGATGAAGCCGTACTGGCGAAAGACCAGCTGCGGCAGCTCAAATAGGGGCTGGGCGCCGCCGCCCGGGCGCGCCGAGCGCTGGCCGGGTGGCGGGCGAGCGGGGCGCGCGCATGCGGCAGCGAGTGGCCCGACCGTGCCCGCCGCCAGCGACTGAGACATGAAAAGGCTTGCGTCACCCGCGACCGAGATGCCGTTCCTCGATCACCTCGAGGAGCTGCGCTGGCGACTCATCAAGTCGCTGGCCGCAGTGGCCATTACGGTCGCGCTGGCATTCGCGGGGCTCACGCAGATCGATCTCATCGGGATCCTGGCGAGGCCCATCCTGCCGCTGCTCAACGGGCACAAGCTGATCTTCACGCACCCAACGGACTCGTTCTCGATCTACCTGACGATGTCCATCACGCTCGGCGTCGTGGCGGCGCTCCCGATCATCGTATACCAGTTGTGGGCTTTCCTGTCGCCGGCGCTGTACCAGCACGAGAAGCGAGTCGTCGTTCCCGTATCAGTGGGTGCCGTGGTGTTGTTCCTCTGTGGCGTCAGCCTGTCGTACTTCGCGGTGATGCCCCTGGCACTGCGATGGCTGCTCGCGTTCCAAACGGCATCAATGGAGCCGCTCATCAGCGGCTTGGAATACTTCGACTTCCTCTTCACGATGTCGCTGGCCTTCGGGCTGTGCTTCGAGTTGCCGATCGTGATCCTGGCGTTGACCATGCTGGGGATCGTCACGCCGCAGTTCCTGCGCAAGTACCGTCGGCACTCGGCGGTCGTGTGTGTGCTGATCGGCGCATTTCTGACGCCGGGTGATCTCATCTGGACGACGCTCGCGATGGCCATCCCGCTCTACCTCTTGTACGAGCTGAGCATCCTCCTCTCGACAGTCATGTATCGCCGACGGCAGCGGGATGCGGCGGCCGCGGTGTCGGACGAGGGGTACCGGGCGCCGGCGTGATACAAGGCCCGCTGGGCGGCGCAGGACTACCTGAGGCACGCCGGGCCGCCGATCGTATGTCAGGGGACTGCCACGGACGCGGGTCGCGACGCGGCTGGCCGCGTGTCCTCCCCGTGCTGCAGCGCCTGACCTGGGGCGTGTGGCTCGTTGCCCTCGCGGCGATCGTCGGTCATCCCCGCGACGCACGCGCCCAGGGTGGCGTTGTTCAATCGCAGGTCCCCGGCCGACAGCAGCTCACCCCTCTCGAACGCATCGAGCTCGATTCGATTCAGAAGGCCAAAGCGCGCGCCGATTCCGCTTCCCGCGACTCCTCGCAAAAAAAGCTCGTCAATTGGGTCACGCCCGATTCCATGACCGATGCGCTCATGCAGCGGGAGGGCTATGGTCAGACGCGCTACCAGGGTGCCGCCGCGACATACAACGCGGACGACCACGCATTGAAGTTGACTGGTGTGCCAACCGGCGATCGCGCTGCGGTGAATCAGCAGAGCACGATCGTCGTCGGTGATACGATCGTCTTCCACGACTCGACGCGCATTGTCACGGCGACCGGTGATACGATCACGGTGCGAGACCCTTCGCACAACCAGGACGACATCGTCTCCATCCACGCGCTGGAATACGATGTCAACAACCACACGGCGCTGACATCACGCGTCCACACCGTCTTTCCCAGTGGCGGCAATCGATGGATCATCGGCGCCGAAGCGGGCGCATTTCAGCAGGACACGACCACGCAGCGCGACACGATGCCTCCGGCCAACACCTTCTATGGGTTGGATGGTGCGATCACGACATGCGATGACAGCTTGCCGCACTACCACTTCTCGGTCAATGAGCTGAAGTTCGTCACGCGACACGTGCTCGTCGGTCGGCCGGCCATCCTGTACATCGCCGACGTACCAGTGCTGTGGCTGCCATTCGTCGTCGAAGACTTGCGCACCGGGCGACGCAGCGGGGTGTTGACACCGCAGTTCGGACTGAGTGAGCTCATTCGGAACAGCCCTTCGTATCGCCGCCACGTCGAGAACGTCGGCTACTACTTCGACATCAACGACTACATGGATCTGGCGGCGTGGCTCGACTGGCGCAGCAGCGCGCGCGCCTCGGTCGACGACCCCGGCTGGACCCGATACAGCGGCGTGTTTCGCTATCACTGGCTCGACCGGTTCGTGACGGGCAGTATGGGCATTTCATACCAGACCCTCAGCAACAACACCACCAATACGGCCATCTCGTGGCAGCATCAGCAGGACTTCTCGCTGACGTCCCACCTGAACATGAACGTGAATTACGAGACGAGCACGGCGATCCAGCAGACCACGTACTTCAATCCGTATCAGGTACTGGCCGTCATCTCCTCGCAGATCAATTACCAGCAGGCGATCGGCCCGGCCAACCTCAGCATCGGCGGCACGCAGAAACAGTACCCCGGCCGATCGGAGATCGACCGGACATTTCCGACGATCAGCCTGTCGTCCAAGCCGGTCACTATCGGCCAGGCGTTCACCTGGTCGCCGAGCTTCTCGGCGACGAACACCCAGAGCCTCAACATCGACCAGTTCGGAAACTTCGCCTACCTCTACACGTTGTCCCCGGCGGACAGCGTCGACAGCACGGCGCGGTCGCGGAGCGAGCGCGCGACGGCCGCGAATTTCGACACGCCGATCAAGATCTTCAACTTCACCTGGCGCAACTCGTTTCGCCTCTCGGATCAGTACAACAACTTCCCCGAGCAGGACATCGTGTACAACCCGGCGGTCATCGACGGCCGCGACACCGCCATAGCGAGCACCCGGCTCTTCGCCCAGACGTACAACACCAGCATCGATTGGACGACCGGCATCGATTTGCCGAGCCTGTTCCAGGGCACGTGGAACATGGTGCCGAGCCTCGGGATCGAAAACGCCGATGCCGGCGCCGCGTTCATGATCCGAACGCAGTTCACCGGCTCCGAGTTCGTCACACAACCGAAACGGCCGCTAGTGGGTCTCTCGGTGTCACCGACCTTCTACGGTCTCTTCGGAGGGTTTGGCGACGTCGCGCGCTTTCGGCACTCGTTGACGCCGGTGCTCACGTTCAACTATGCCCCCGCAGCCAACATCAGCAATCAGTTCTACGCCGCGGCAGGCCAATCGCCGATCGGGTCGCTGGCCGGGCTCCCACAGAAATCCGTGTCGCTGTCGCTCTCGCAGAACCTCGAGGCGAAACTGAAGGTGAAGCCGGATGAGGACCCCGACAAGGCCAAGAAGGTCAAGGTGCTGACGCTCACCTTTGACCCGCTGACGTACGACTTCGAGCGGTCGGCGGCGACACACTCGGTGGTCGGCGGGTTCACCAACGGCTCATGGGGCTACAGCTTCCGGTCGGACCTGATTCCCAGCTTCCAGTTCCGGCAGACCTACTCGCTGTTCCAGGGCGATCCGTTGAGTGATACCGCCGTCTTCAAGCCCTTCTGGAACCAGATCAGCGCGTCGTGGACCGTCAACCACAATTCGGGAATTGTGTCGTTCTTCGCGAAAGCGTTGGGGCTCACGCCGCCAAAGCAGACGCAGCAGGCCGATACGGGACTCGCCGCCCGCGACCCCTTCCTGGCTCAACAGATCGCGGCCGGCAATTTGATCACGGGTGCCACCGGCGTGACGCCGTACAATTCGGTGCCGGGCGCCGGGCAGGGGTGGCAAGCGACGTTCACATTCAACGCGTACCGACAGCGGCCACCGGTCGGCAATCTGTCCAACGTCATCCAGTACAACCCGGCTGTCGTGTGCGCGCCGTACGCCAACGTCAACCCGGTGTACTACGACCAGTGTGTGGCGTCGAAGCGCAATTCCGTGCCGGACACGAACTTCAACGCCACCACTGCCGCGGCGCCCTTCATCCTCGTGCCGCCGACAACGACGCTGCAGGGGTCGATGAGCTTCAACATCACACCCAAGTGGGCCGCGCAGTGGCAGACGACCTACGATTTCCAGCAACACAACTTTGCGAGCCAAATCGTGTCGCTGCAGCGCGAGTTGCATGACTGGCGCGTCATCTTTTCCTTCACGCAGTCGCCGACGGGCAGCTTCGCCTTCAGCTTCTTCGTCGCACTCAAGGCGGAACCGGCGCTGAAGTTCAATTACGACAAGCAAACGTACCGCTCGCCGGGGAACGAAGTGACGGGCCAAACGTACTAGGGCTAGACGCTGGACGCTGGAACAAACGTCAAGGCCAGCGATTAGTGCTGGAAACAGCCCTCGGGGCTTTTTCCCCAGCGTCCAGCGCCTAGCGTCCAGCGTCTAGCTTCTTGCGTTTAGCTTTCCGTCACAAACCCAGGGGCTGGCACGCTCATTATCCGGTGCCGGTCAACCGGGTGTCCGCGATCGAGGACGACGGGCCGCGAGGGAGATCGAAAGCTACGACGGATCAGGCACTTAGCGCCCTCAAACGGTTGGTCCGGACGGTGCGTATTAGGTGCTGTAGTCTTCCTATCTACTAGGGGCGATTTATGCGGAAGGGATTGTCGGTTTGCATCGGCGTCGCTGCGGCCGCAACGCTGGGTGCGTGCTCGCAATCGACGACAAATCCGGTGTCGAATGTGGATCTGGGGAATCCGGATAGCCTACAGTACGTGCTCCTGCCAGGGGCGCCGCTGCAGCCTGAAGGCGTGATGCTGACATGGGTCGCCGCGACAGACCCCAACGTCGAGTCCTACTTCGTGTACGGGCGCGCGGACAGCGCCGCATCGTGGGCCATCGTCGCGCAAACCGCCGAGACCGAATACTTCGACGTCCAGCCCGCGCTGCAATACTACGTGGCGTCGGTGGACGGCTCGGGTGACATCAGCAGCGGCACGGCGACGATCACCATCGATACAACCCCGCCGATGCCAGCTCCCGGCGGCCTGAGCGGCGTTGGGCTCGATTCGGGCACCGCGCTCACGTGGAACGACTCGGTCCGCGTCGATCACTCGACGATTTTCAATTACTACCGGGTCTATTCCGAGACTGCGAGCGGTAGCAGCTGTCCTACAGCCGGCGCAGGCTTCGGCCTCGAGGGCACGACGGTGTCCGAAAACTTTGTCGTGACTGGCATCGCGAACGACACGCCGGTGTGCTACGGGGTGACGACAGTCTCGCAGCTCGGCCAGGAAAGTGCCCTCAGCCCCTGGGTCGTGGTGACGCCGTCCTCGACCGGCGGCAGTTTCGACATCGTCGCGCATCCGAATGCGACGGTCGTTGTGCACCATGCTAGAGCGGGGCGGTCGGGAAAGGTGCGAAGGTCCTAACGGCGGGATCAGGGGTCAGGGACAGGAGACAAATCGAGAAGGCCAGTCACGGTGAATTGTGGCTGGCCTTTCTCATGGCCGGATCTCGAAAGGCATGAATGCCGCCCCTACATGTCGGCGTCGAGCGCAGCTCACAAGGCATGTCGACGAATCGGGTCGGACACTGTCCACGGCGACATGTAGGGGCGGGCTTCAGCCCGCCCTGCTGTTGTTGGTCGTCGTGGTATCTTCCTGACCCCGCCTTTCTTGTATCTTCCCCCCATGGCCCACTCGATTGTGCTCGACGGAGCCTCACTGTCCATCGAGGATGTGTGGGCGGTCGCCTCTGGGGCGCCCGTGTCGCTCGCAACACCCGCTCGTGTCCAGATGCAGCAGACGCGCGACGTGGTCGACGCCATCGTCGCCCGAGGGGACGTGGTCTACGGGGTGACCACGGGGTTCGGGAAGCTCTCCGATGTCGCGATCCCGCTCGACCACCTCGCCGACCTCCAGGTCAACCTGGTGCGCAGCCACTCCGCCGGCGTTGGCCCCCCACTCCCCGAGCGCGCTGTGCGCGCGATGATGCTGCTCCGCGCCAACGTCCTGGCCAAGGGGTTTTCCGGGTGCCGGCCAGTCTTGGTGGATCTGCTGGTTGGCATGTTGAACGCGCACCTGTACCCGTCCATACCCGAACAAGGCAGTGTCGGAGCAAGTGGCGATCTGGCACCACTCGCCCACCTGGCGCTGGCGCTGATCGGGGAGGGCGACCTGCATCGCGGGCCCCAAACTGGCTCTGCAGCCGCTATGCTGCGAGACGCAGGGCTCACGCCGGTGACGCTCGCTCCCAAGGAGGGGCTTGCCCTCGTCAACGGCACACAGGCCCACACGGCAACCGCCGCGCTCGCGCTGGTCGAGGCCGGCCGCCTGTGGTGCGTGGCACACGTCGCGGGGGCCATGTCGCTCGAGGCCTTGCTCGGGACACCCGTTGCCTTCGATCCCCGCATCCAGGAAGTGCGCGGCCAGATCGGACAGCGCGAATCGGCGGCACTCCTACTGGAGCTCCTCGCCGACAGCGAGATCCGCGAGTCGCACCGGCTGGGTGATCCACGCATCCAGGACGCATATGCGCTCCGGTGCATGCCACAGGTGCATGGCCCGGTCCGCGATGCACTCCGCTTTGCCGCCGAAGTGGTGGGACGCGAGTTGAACGCGGCCACGGACAACCCGCTCGTCTTCGACGACGGTACGCTCCTGAGCGGCGGCAATTTCCACGGACAGGCGGTGGCCCTAGCACTGGACGTGCTCGCCATTGCGCTGACGAACCTGGCCACCATCAGCGAGCGACGTGTCGACCGTCTCGTGAACCCCGACCTCAACCAGGGCCTCCCGGCGTTCCTGGCGCACGAACCCGGTCTGCACTCCGGGTTCATGATGGCGCAGGTGACGGCAGCGGCGCTGGCCTCTGAGTGCAAGGTGCTCGCGCATCCTGCGAGTGTCGACTCGATCCCCACCGATGGCGGAAAGGAAGACGTCGTCCCGATGGCAATGGCGGCGGCCTGGAAGCTCCGACGCATCGTGCACAACGTCCGCAATGTCCTGGCGATCGAGTTGATGTGTGCCGCGCAGGGCCTCGATTATCGCGCGCCTCTGAAGGCTGGCCGTGGCGCGGCGAAGGGTCATGCGCTCGTCCGCACGCTCGTCGAGCCGCTGACCGAGGATCGCGCGCTGAGTCCGGACATCGCCCGTCTTTCGGCGGCCGTCGAGGCGGGAGCGTTCGACCCGATCGCGAGTATCCACGTCGCTGACGCTCCCGGCAGCGACGTCCGGCGTCCAACGTCTAACGTGCAGCGTCTAACGACCAGCGTCTAACGTCCAGCGTCCAATCCCCATGTCTCCATCGTCCGACGTCCTCGACGCCTCCTCCCCGCAATCCGGCGTACGCGGCCGCGCACGTCGGGTCTCGGCCCCCCGCGGGTCACAGATCAGGTGCCGCGGCTGGCCGCAGGAAGCCGCGTTGCGGATGCTCATGAACAACCTCGATCCCGACGTCGCTGAGCGCCCGGATGACCTCGTCGTCTACGGTGGAACCGGACGAGCCGCACGCAGCTGGGAGGCATTCGACGCCATTGTGTCCACCCTCGAGCGGCTCGGCGACGACGAAACGTTGATTGTGCAGAGCGGCAAGCCTGTCGCTGTCTTTCGCACACACCGAAACGCGCCGCGCGTGCTCATCGCGAACAGCAACCTCGTGCCCCGATGGGCGACGTGGGATGAATTCCGTCGCCTCGAGCACATGGGCCTGACGATGTTTGGTCAGATGACGGCCGGCTCGTGGATCTACATCGGTTCTCAGGGAATCCTGCAGGGCACGTACGAGACGTTTGCCGCGGTCGCTGCGCGGCATTTCGGCGGGTCGCTCGCTGGCCGGCTCGTCGTCACCGCCGGACTCGGCGGGATGGGTGGCGCGCAGCCGCTGGCGGCGACGATGAATGGCGCCGTCTTGCTGGGGATCGAGGTCGATCCGGCCCGCATCGAGAAACGAGTCGCCACAGGCTACTGCGATCGGATCACCCGCGACATCGACGAAGCGATGACCTGGATCCGCGACGCGCAGCGTACGGGTTCGGCCGTGTCCGTCGGTCTCGTGGGGAATGCAGGTGAGGTGCTGCCTGGGCTCGTCCGTGCCGGGATCACACCGGATGTGCTGACGGATCAGACGAGCGCACACGACATGCTCAACGGGTACGTTCCCGCGGGACTGACACTCGAGGAGTCGGCTGCGCTCCGGCGCGACGACCCGGCGGCATACGTCGCGCGATCGACCGCCACGGCAGTGGCGCATGTGCGGGCGATGTTGGATCTCCGTCGTCGTGGCGCAATCACTTTCGACTATGGGAACAACATCAGGACCGTCGCGTTCGATGCTGGTGTGACCGACGCGTTCGATATTCCAGGTTTCGTCCCCGAATACATCCGGCCCCTGTTCTGCGAAGGCAAAGGTCCGTTCCGATGGGTGGCGCTGTCCGGAGACCCGCGTGACATTTATCGCACCGACGATCTCGCACGCGAGCTCTTCCCGAACGACACCAAGCTGATGCGCTGGCTGACGCTGGCGCGCGACCGCGTGCACTTCCAGGGATTGCCGGCGCGGATCTGCTGGCTCGGTCAGGGCGAGCGCGCGCGCTTTGGCGTCGCAATGAACGACCTCGTCGCGCGGGGCGAACTATCGGCGCCCATCGTCATCGGACGGGATCATCTCGATACCGGGAGCGTTGCCTCACCTTTCCGCGAGACGGAAAATATGCGCGACGGGAGCGACGCCATCGCCGACTGGGCGATTCTCAATGCGATGCTCAATGTCGCGAGTGGCGCGTCATGGGTTTCGTTCCATCACGGCGGCGGCGTCGGCATCGGGAACTCGCTGCACGCAGGCCAGGTCATCGTCGCCGACGGCACGCCCGAAATGCGCGAGCGATTGGCCCGCGTGCTGACGAACGATCCCGGTATCGGCGTCGCCCGCCATGCAGACGCCGGCTATGAGCTCGCGATCGAGACCGCACGAGAGCAAGGAATTGATTTGCCGATGATAAGGCCGCGGTGACGCGACTATGCACGATGCAATGCCGTCTCAATTGGTGGTACACGTGATGAATGCACGGGTTATCCAACGGCGGTCGTTGTCGTCCGCGGGCGGCCTGAAGGCCGCCCCTACATGTTGCTGCGGACAGTACACGCACGGGATTGGTCGACGCGTAATCACGAACCTCGCCAGAGCACTCCGCGGTCCGAGCAGCCACACCGACATGTAGGGGCGGGCTTCAGCCCGCCCTGTTGTTGGCCGTTGTCGTTCTCGTTTCCCTGATCCCTGACCCCGCCATTCCGGCCCTGTGCTCTCCGCCCGTTTCAAACCCTGGCACGTCCCGGCCTTCATCGCGAAGTACCTCTACCTGACCGCGATGCGGAAGCCGATCCTCGTGCATTTCGAGGTGACGCTCCGGTGTAATGCGCGGTGTGGGTTCTGCGACTACTGGCGCACGGATCCCGCGACTCGTGCCAGCGAGCAGGCGAGCTTTGCCGCCGCCGCGCGGTACTTCAATCCGCTCATGGTGACGTTCACGGGTGGCGAGCCGCTGCTCCGGCGTGACCTCGAGGATATCGTGCGAGGGGTCGCGGACGCGGTCGGTCTCGCCTATATCACGCTCATCACACATGGCGGGATGCTCACGGTCGAGCGAGCGCTCGCGCTCTGGGCTGCCGGCATCAATCAGTTCAACATCTCGCTGGACTATCTCGATGGCCGCCACGATGCGGCTCGCGGGATTCCCAACCTCACCGCACGGATCTTCGATGTCGTGGACGGGATGCGCACCCGCGGGATCGACAGTGTCCGGTTCAATACGGTGATCCGGAACGACAATCTCGATCAGCTGCTCCCGATCGTGCAGCGGGCGGCCGAGTTGGGGTGCGGCGTCAACTTCAGCCTGTACACCGACACGAAGAACGGAAACCGTGAGTTCCTCCTCGATCCAGCGCAGCTCGGCCAGCTCGACGCCGTGATTGCCGCACTTCTGGCCTACAAGCACGCCCGGCGCGGCGTGATCACCAGCTCGGACTACTACCTCGCACAGATCCCGCGGTTCGTGCGTGGCGAGGTGCGGGAGCCGTGTCAGTCGGGTATCCGCACCATCCACCTGGACCCGACGGGCCGGGTGAAACGGTGCCCTGACTTCCCGACCGACTTTCATTGGACTGAGTACCGTCGCTACGCGCCCATTAGCTGTGCGGCCTGCTTCTACGCGTGTCGGGGTGAGGCGCAGGCCCCACTTCAGTGGTCGCGCGTGCGCGACGTCATGGCATGAGCGGACGACTGGCCGCTCGCGCGGCATGACCCTGCTCTTTGTCGACGCGGCCCAGGTCGCGACGTGTGCGGGACCGGGTCGGGCACGACGAGGCCGCGAAATGGCGGATGCTGGGATCGTCCGCGATGCGGCTGTCGCAGTGGTCGAGGATCGCATCGTGGCGGTCGGTCCGCAGCCGGAGCTGGAACACCGCTATCCCGACGCGAGTCGCATCGATTGTCGCGGCGGGGTGCTGACACCCGGGCTCGTGGATTCGCACACCCATGCGATCTTCGGTCGCGCGCGCTACGACGAACAGGAGCGACGGGCGCTCGGCGCCGACTATCTCGCCATCGCCGCCGCAGGCGGTGGCATTCACGCGTCAGTCCGGGACCTGCGGGAGCGTTCCGAGGACGATCTGCTCGTGCTGGCGGAGGCCCGTATCCGGCGCCTCGCGTCGTACGGCACGACCACCGTCGAGGTGAAGTCGGGCTACGGTCTATCGGTGGACGACGAGCTCAAGATGTTGCGGGTGGCGGCGCGCGCCGCACAGACGCTGCCCATACGCATCGTGTCGACCTGGCTGGGTGCGCACGAGATCCCGATCGAGTTCCGCCAGCGCCCGAACGGGCGCCGCGCCTACATCGATCTGTTGGTGAACGACATGTTGCCGTGCGTCGCTCGAGAACGGCTTGCGTCGTTCGCCGACGTGTTCTGCGAGCCAGGTGTGTTCACGGTCGCGGAGTCGCGCGAGATCCTGGAGGCGGCCCGTCGTGCGGGTCTCGGGGTCAAGATGCACGCCGACGAGTTGGCGGGGGGCGGGGGCGCGGAGCTGGCGGCGGCCTTGGGCGCGACGTCTGCGGATCACCTAGCCGCCATCTCCAGCGCGGGCGTTGCGGCTCTGGCCGAGTCGGCCACGATTGCCACGTTGCTACCCGGCACGATGCTGTTCCTGGGGAAGTCGACTCACGGGCCGGCCCGCACCCTCATCGAGGCTGGGGCCGCCGTCGCGCTGGCTACGGATTTCAACCCGGGTACCTCGCCAACGGTCAACTTTCCCCTGATTCTCACCCTCGGCGTCAGCCAACTGCGTCTGTCAGTGGCCGAAGCGCTGATCGCAGCGACGGTTAACGGAGCGGCCGCGCTCGGGCTCGCCGGTAAAATCGGCCAGCTGGCACCGGGCTTTTCGGCCGATCTCGCCCTGTTCGATATTGAGGACGTGCGCGAGTTGCCGTATTGGTATGGCGACCGTCGTTGCCTGGCGACGTGGGCACGAGGCAAATCTTGTCGCCCATTTGACTTACCGGTACCTTAATCAGTCTTGCGTGGGACGGGGTGTAGCCCGCTTCAGCCCATCCCACGCGTCCGCGCGTGTGGCCGGCTGTTGTCGGCTGCCCCTGTGGGCCGGCCAAACGCCGTCCCACGCCGACCGCCGCACACACACCGCTGATGTCGAACGCTGCCAAGCTCAAGAAAAAGGCCGCTGAGTTCGAGCAGAAAAAGCAGTTCGACAAAGCCCTCCAGCTATACATCCAGATTCTGGATGAGGGCGACGACGACGAGGGCGAAGGCGACGTCGCCCTCTACAACCGCGTCGGCGACCTGCTCATGCGGCAGGGCAACGTCGGCGACGCGATGACGTATTACGAAAAAGCCGTCGATCTGTACGCCGAGAGCGGCTTCTTCAACAACGCGATCGCGCTGTGTAACAAGATTCTCCGCCAGTCACCGGGGCGGAACTCGGTGTATTACAAGCTTGGCAAGATCAGCGCGAAGAAGGGCTTCATCAGCGATGCCAAGCAGAACTTCCTCGAGTATGCGAGCCGCATGCAGAGCAGCGGCCATCTCGACGAAGCATTTCGAGCGCTCAAGGAATTCGCCGACCTCTGTCCGGATCAGGATGACATCCGGTTGATGCTGGCCGAGCAGCTTTCCAAGAAGGATCGTAAGAAGGAAGCGCTCGAGCAGCTGCAGTTGCTGTACGAGAAGTTCGAGGCCGAGGGACGCGGCGAGGACATGCGTGCGACCGTCAGCCGGATGCGGTCGATCGACCCCGCTGCTGAGCCGAAGACCGGTAGCGGTATCCGGAATCAGAAGTCGAGCGACCTCGTGTTCCTGGATCTGACGGACGGAGCATCGCAACCCGGTGCGCCGCCGGGTCGCGGTCAGGATAAGTCACGCTCAGGTCCGCCTCCGCGTCGTTCCGGTGAGGCTCGAAAGACGGTTCCTGTGCCCGCGGAGCCGGAGCCTGATGAACCACCGATGGATCTGCGACTGTCGGATCAGGGTGCCGAATCGCTGGCGCCACCCGAGGCTGAGGCAGAAGACGACGATCTGCTGCCGCTGCCCCCGATGGAGGAGCCGCCACCTGTCGTCGAGGGATTCGAGAGCGACAGTCAGCGTGCGTCCGAAACGGCCGCCGAGCGCGAACGGGTGACTGGTTTCGAGCCGTCGGCTCTGGACGACGAGTTGTCCCAAGCGCTCGACGCGGCATTGCCGGACGTCGAGCCTCCGCTGAGCGGCCAGCAGTTCGCCGCTTTGAGGCTGTCGACTCCGCTCAACGTCCCGACGTTGATGCCGCCCGAGCACGACCTCGCGCTGCCTGGGCAGCTTCCTCCGATTGGCGGGGGTGCTCGGTCGATGCTGTCGCTCACCGACGAGATGGAACTGATCATACCGGACAGCGAAGACCCGGTATCATCGCCATTGCGATCAGGGGCGGGGAGCGCCGTCCCGCTCAGGTCCACCAGTCAGCCGCCGTTTCACGGGGCCGCCCCGGACGCGCCGTCCGATCCGCTCCCGCTGATCGGGGTCGACGGCGGTTCTCGCCAAGCGCCGCCGCCGTCGACCCCGCGTAGTGATGGCCTCACGTTCGTGGGAGGGGCCGAGCTCCTCGACATGCCGGATCTGGACGACGAGTCGGAGGACGCCACCACCCCGCCACCCATCGTACGTGACCCAGCGAGCAAGCGACCGAGCTCACGCGTGCATCGTGAGGCACTGGCCGACGAGACGACGAGCCTGGCCGGTTGGCTGCACGAGGACGTTGAGCCGCAGGCGGGGGGAGCCAATGGGTCTACCCCATCGGGCGACGCCCTTCCTGATTTGCCGAAAACCGCCGCCGGGCATCGACGGCGGTCCGACGCGGTCTCTCACTCAGCGCTGGCGCGTTCGGTGGACGCCCTCAAGGGGCAAGTCGAATCCGATCCCTCGAATTGGCAACTCCGTCGGCGATTGGCGGAAGCGTTGCTCGACGCCGGAGAACGCGAGGCGGGCGTTCAGGTACTCGAAGCGGCAATGGTGGGTCTCGAGCGAAGCCAGGACTTGGAGGGTGCGCGTTCGGTGGCCGACGAGATCATTCGCCTGATACCGAACTCGGTCCGCCACCATCAGAAGCGCGTGGAGTACGCGTTTCGCACGAGCGACCGTTCGCGGCTACCCCAGGCGTACCTGGAGCTGGCCGACGCGTTGTTTCGGTCCGGGCAGGCAGATAAGGCTCGGGCCGTCTATCAGCGGGTCTTGGAACTCGCGCCCGACGATCCGCGGGCGCAGGCCGCACTCAGTACCTTCGGCGACGACTTCATCGAGCCCCTGGACCTGCCTGAGCCGGACCTCCTGGAGCCAGAAGGGCCGGCGACAGGGGAGGACTCAACCGACGTGTTGCCATTGGTGCGTCCTCCTCAGTCGCCCAGCGCTGGCCCTAAAGCGGGCCGTCCGGGCGGACGAGGCGTCGTAGCGCCGTCAGCCGCGCCCACCGCGCCCGGTCGCAGCGGGTTGCGCATGCCGCCACCAGGTCCGGCCACGCTGCCAGAGCCGCTCGAGCCGTCGGACGGCCCTCCAGATGTGCGTCCAATCCGTCCCGAGCCACGCTCAGGCAAGGGGCCGGACGCCCCCGCGATCGCCCAGCCCGAACAGAAGCCGGCAGGCAAGGGGGACCCACGCCTGCCGGGGCGCGGCGGGCGAGCTCCGGCACCGGAGGCGAAGCCTGCTGCCAAGGCAGAAATCCGCCCAAATCCACCAGGCGGCGCTCCTCGCCTGCCGGCGAAAGGCCCGGCGGCGCCGCAGCGGCCACCTGGAGGGCTGACGGTACGGCCGGACGCGGGAGCTGCGAGCCCGGCGGCACCGGACGGGATCGGCCGCGACTACGTCAACCTCGGCGATTGGCTGCGGGATGACGAAGGCCCGCGCTCGCTCCGCATGGTGGTCGAGGACGAGAAGCCGACTGGCGACGAGGCCGCGGACTTCGCGGACATGCTGCGTAGGTTCAAGCAAGGGATCGCCGAAAACGTGTCCGAGGAGGACCACGAAAGCCATTACGACCTCGGGGTGGCGTACAAGGAAATGGGGCTCGTCGATGAGGCCATTGCCGAGTTCCAGAAAGCGCTCCGGGGCAGAGACCGCGTGCGCACATACGAAGCGCTCGGCCAATGTTTCATGGAAAAGGAACAGTTTACTGTGGCGGCGACGATTCTCAGCCGCGCGTTGACTGAACCGGGCGTGACCGACGATCAGCTAGTAGGCGTCCTGTATCTCCTGGGTTATGCTTCCGAGGCGCTGATGCGCTGGGAGGCTGCCGTGGGCTATTATCAACGCGTGTTTGCCGTCGATATTCGATTCCGGGACGCAGCCGAACGGCTCGCGGCGATTGAACGGACGTCGCGGTGACCATGCACCTCCCGCTCCCCCGAACGGAAAAGGCACGTGACCGGGCACGCCCAGGCGTGCGATCGACCGCAGGATCACCGACGCTGGCACAGATTCAGGCGCCTGTCGTCGAAGATCTCGAGCACGTTCGAAGCGAGCTGCTGCGGATCGTGGATGACGACTCCCCGCTGATCGGTGGCCTGAATGGCCATCTCATGGGGATGAAGGGCAAGCTGTTCCGTCCGACGCTCGTCCTTCTCTCGAACGCAGTCGCAGCTCAGCCAAGGCCGATTGCGACGACGCTCGCGGCGGTGCTCGAGTTGATGCACGTCGCGACCCTCGTCCACGACGATGCAGTCGATCATTCCGCGCTGCGCCGCGGCATGCCGACGCTGAACGCGCTGTTCAGTAACCAGCTGTCGGTGATCGCCGGCGATTTTCTCTACTTGCGAGCGCTGCGCGAATTGTCCAGGTTGGGCGACCTCGATGCGTTGCGCGTGCTCACCGAGGCGTCCGTGCGGATGACGCGCGGCGAGTTGCTGCAGCTGGCGACGCTCGATCCGTTGCAGTTTGCCGAAAGTGACTACAACGGGCTGATCGAAGCCAAGACGGGTTCGCTATTTGGCGCGGCGTGCGCGCTGGGCGGGTTGTGTGGGGCGCCGGCACACCGGTCCGAATTGACGCGGTATGGCGAGCGATTGGGGATGGCCTTTCAGATCGTCGACGACCTGCTCGACTACACGGCGGATCAGCAGATCACTGGAAAGCCAAGTGGTCTCGATCTGCGTGAGCGAAAAATGACGCTGCCATTGATCGCAGCGATGCCGAAGATGGGCCCTCAAGGCCGGCGCGTGGTCGAACGGTTCTTCGCCACGGAAACGCCGACCGATGCGGACATCCAGCAAGTCATCGACCTGGCGACTGCGCACGGCGGACTTGCTTATGCGCGCCAGCGCGCTGAAGAGCTTGCGCAGGAAGCCGAGGAGTGCCTGGCCGGCCTCCCGGACACACCGGCGAGGGGCGCCTTGTACGACGCGATTACGTACGTGTTGGAGCGGCGTTCGTGATGGCGCCGCGTGGCTCGTCGAAACACCGCCCAGTCTTCCACGCGGTGGTGTTGGCCTGCGGTTTCATCGTTGGTGGGTTCCTGACTCAATTCGCCCGACGGTTCCTCCCCGCCGGCGCCGTCAAGGAATTCCTGACAACGGGCGTGACCCCCACGTTCGGCCCCTTTCAGATCGACTTGGTTATCTTGCGATTTGCGCTGGGCCCGTTGGCCCTCGATGTTTGCCTGTTGAGCCTCCTGGGAGTATTGATCGCGTATCTGATCGCGCGGTCGTTGTTTTAGGGCAGGGGCCAGGGGTCGGGGATCAGGGTCCGGGAACAGTGAACCACAACTGGCTCTGGCGGAGGGATGGTGGGCATATCGCCATTTAGCAGTTCATCCGGAGCTCGGTAGTCAACGTTGCCGTGCAGTGCATCGCATGGATGACCGTGCGGTCTGACTTTCAATGCCTGGATCGTCGCCGCTGAGGCGGCGCAGCGTCCGGGGGAGTGACACCGATGGGTGATATTGGCTTCGAAAAAATCCTGCTGATTCTGCTGGTCGTGTTGCTGCTCTTCGGCGCACGCCGAATCCCGGAGCTCGCCGGGTCGATGGGCAAAGGCATCCGCGAGTTCAAGAAGAATCTGTCCGATCCTGATCGCGCCTCGCGCGACAATGCGTCGCTGCAGTCCGACTCACCCGCCGATCGCGTGAACGCGCCGCCTCCGGCGACGCCCGCTGCGCGCGAAGGGTCTGAGCCGGAGCCGAAGCGGTTGTTGCGGTGAAGCTAGACGCTGGACGCTAGACGCTGGACGCTGGAAGAAAAACCTCGAGGGCCAGCACCGCGCCTGGCCCTCGAGGTTTCTTTTCTAGCGCCCAGCGTCCAGCGTCTAACGTCTAGCCCTTACGTCGCACTCTTCTGCGCGGCCGCTTCGACCGCCTTGCGGTTGTCGGTGACGCTAGCGATTTCGCGGAGATCGCTAAGGAACTCCTCGACCCGCTGACGTCGCAGATCACGCAGCACGCTCTGGCGCTGATCGTCCTTCTGCTTGACCCAGGCGGCGCTGTCTGCCGGCACGCGGCGGTCCACGTGAATCACGAAGACGGCGGACGAGGTCTTGATCGGGTCGCTCACCTTGCCGACCGGTAGCCCGAACGCCGCGCCGATCACCTCATTCATCCGGCCGACGTCCGGCACATAGCTGGTCGGCGTGAAGGTGGGTGATGCGACCACCGTCAGCTTCGCGTCCTTGGCCGCCTGCTCCAGCGATGTCGCCGACGCCTTCTTCGCCAGATTGCCGGCGGGTGTCATGAGCACATCCAGCGCTTTCTGTGCGGCGACGAGCTTCCGCAGGGTCGGCTGCGCTTCGGCGAAAGAGGGGAGCCCGCCGGGAGTCAGGGAATCGAGCCGAGCGAGGTAGAAGCCATCAGAGCCCTCGTAGAGCTCGCTCGACTCTCCTGGCTTCGCATTGCCGAACGCCCATGTGCCGACGCTCGGCACCTGATGCCCGTTCCAGAACACTGGCGTGCCCTCGGTGACGTGCACGGTCCCCGCAGTCAGGCCCATCGCGCGAACGGCGTGGTCGAATTGCGCGGGCGCATCCTGTTGAGCGCCCATGCGCTCGAGCGAATCGGCCCGACCGTTGAGGCGGGCGGCCGACGAGTCACTCTGTTGAATGCGAAGCAGAATGTGACTGAACAACGCCGAGTCGCCTTGGCGCTGGTCCATTCTGATGAGGTGGTATCCAAACGGGGTCAGGACCGGACCGGACACTTCACCTGGCTTGAGCGCCCACGCCGCGCTTTCGAACTGCGGGACGAATCGGCCGTGCTTCCCCCAGCCGAGCGAACCACCTTGCGCAGCGGAGGCCGAATCGCTGGACTCGCGCTTTGCGACGTCGGCGAACTTGGCGCCCTTCTCGATCTCCGCTCGAACTGCGAGAAGGTGTGCGAGTGTTGCGGCAGAGTCCGCGGGCGTGATGATCCGCGGAAGCATGACGATCGACAGGACCGCCTGGCCCTTCCGAGTCAACTCCTCCTTATGCGTGTTGTAGTACGCCTGCAGGTCCGCTTGCGTGATGGTGGCAGCCGCCTCGGTCGCCGAATCCGGCGCGAAGCGAACGAACGAGATGCGCGCCGAGTCATGGGTGTCGCGCCAGAAGCTCCAGAGCTGCTGGTCGGTGACGTAGACGCCCGCCGCGATCTGCTCGTACAATTTCTCGCGCGGAATTTCCTGGCGATACATGGCCTCGAGGCCGTTGAGGAACCCCTGCTCCTTGGCCATCGGGCTGCTCAGGAACCGCAGGTATTTCTGCTGGTCGAACTTGCCGTCCGTCTGCAACTGCGGTGCGCTCAAGAGATCTGGTGGCGGGCTGGTGCGCGCGGCCTCGATGATCTCTCCGTCCGTGACGCCGATGTGGCGCCGAGCCAACTCCTGATCGAGCAGGATGTTGTTGACCAGCTCATCGAACACTTGCTGCTCGAGCTGCTCGCGCTCATCCAGGGTCAGTTGGCGGCCCAGGCGCTGGGTCGCTTCCTGGTCCCGCTGGGTGATCACCCGCTGCCAGTCGAGCAGGGAGATGTCACGCCCGTTGACCTTGGCTACTGCGGAAGTCGCGGTAGCCGGCCCCCGCGTGGATAGTCCTGACGTCTCGTAGAACAGGAAGATGAAAACGAACGGGATGGCGATTCCGGCGATCCAAATTAAGTATCTGGTGCCGCTGCTACGCATCGCTTGCAGCACTGAGCGAACTCCTCGGCCAATCGATTCTTAGGTGATGCGGCGTACGCCGCGTCGAGGGCGAAGCATCACTGCGCACGCCCCTTGGCTTTCAGGTCGCAAGCTACCGGCCGCCGAGGGCTAAGGTCAAGGGATGGCGGCACTTCTGGTGTCACCTCGATTGACGTCGGTCGTCTTGGATGAGTATCTTCACCCGCGTCCCTGCCGCCCTCATGCGCGGCGCTTCCGAGGGAGTCGATGGCCAGTTCCGCCCGGATCGAGGAACTCGAGCGAAAATTCAACGAGAACCCACGCCGGTATTTTGCGCCCCTCGCCAACGAATATCGTAAGGCAGGGGATCTCGAGCAGGCCATCGCGATTTGCCGGACATACGTGCCACAGCAGCCCGCGCACATGAGCGGGCATATTGTTTTTGGCCAGGCGTTGTTCGAGGCGGGCGAGCACGAGGAGGCGCGCGGCGTGTTCGAGGCTGCGCTCGCGCTCGACCCTGAGAATCTGATCGCGCTGCGCCACCTGGGCGATATCGCCCGCGAGCGCGGCGAATTGTCTGCTGCGCGGACCTGGTATCAACGTGTGCTCGACGCGGATCCGCGGAACGACGAAGTGGCCGCCCTACTGTCATCGCTCGACGGTGTGACAACGCGGCCCGCCCCCGATGTGCCGACATGGGCGGAGATCAATCCGGAGCGCACGCTGGAATTGCCGCCCGGCATCCTTGAGACGGCCACTCGCGAAACCGTCCTGGGGGCCGCAGCCGGCGCACCCTTCAGCACAGCGCCAACGCCCGTGCCCGCGCCGAGCAGCGGGGTTGCGGACACACTACAGCCGCCGCCGCCCGGTTTGCCGCGGCCCGGCTGGTTGCGCGACACACCCGTGCGGGTCGAGGATATTCCGGGGCCAGGCCTCGTCGATCTCGAGCCACTCGACGTCGCTCCGGCCAAGCCGTTCGACACTGCAGCGCCCTCGCACTCGCAGACGGCGCCTCCTGGACCCGCTGGCACCGGCGCCGGCCACTCTGGCGAAGCCACCCAGGGTCTCGAGCTCGAGCAGCCCGACGCAACGCCTTCAGAAGCCGACGCGGGCCACGGTGCGTTTCACGCTCCCGTAGGCGGCTTGGAGTCGATGGAGTTTGTCGCGCCTGCGCGACCGGAGGCACCTGCCCCGGTCGCGCACGCCCCGGAGTCCGTCCGCCCGGCAGCAGGGGATGAGACGCCGGCCGTGTTTGTGACTGAAACGATGGCGGAGCTGTACCTGCAGCAAGGCTTCCGCGACGAAGCGTTGAGCGTCTACCGCCAGTTGTTGGCGCAAAACCCCAACGACTCCACGCTGCGTAGCCGAGTCGAAAATCTCGAAGGCGGTGCGTCGTCAAGCGTCGGCGACGCGGCTGGCGTTGGCGTCAATGTACCCGATGCCGCCGTACCCGTCACGGTTCGCGCATTCTTCGCCGCGCTCGCAACGCGCGGCTGGAACGGCACGGCGGTCGATCTGCCAATGCCGCCCGACGCGTACGAGGACGCATCGCACGAGGGCGCCGGTGAGGTTGAGCAGGGGCCCGAGCCGACGCCTCACGAGGCAGCGGCTGCCGCCCCCGCCGCTGCAGGTGAGCAGGGGGCGCCGGAAGCGATCGCCGAGCCATCAGCCGTCGAGTCGCAACCGGTGACCGAAGGCACATCGGGACATCCCGTGGCCGATGGCCATGATGCGACAGCGCATGCCGCCCACGGAGAGGAAGCAGCGCCCGGCGCATCCCCTCGCGTTGAGGCGGAGCCCGCGATCAAGCTCGACATCGACCCGCTCAGTCACGAGGAGCGCCAGAGCGGCAGCGTGCGGGTCATGGATGAATTCGGATACGGCGGCATCGCGTCGATGGTCACGGCCGGCGGCTCGGAGTACGATGTCGCGTCGTATGATGCCGCCGACATGTCGGGGTCGATGGAGCAGATCCCGTCCGAGCCTTCGCCCGAGGCAGCGGCGGCGTCGACGCCGCCCGAACCGGCCGTGCACACTGCTGCGCCAGGCGCGACCGAGTCGGGCCCGATAGCTGGGCACCACTCGGCGGATCCGAGCGAGGCGAACGGCACGGCTCCGGAGCCTCTGGTGCGCAAGCCGATGCAGACGGGGTCTGTCAACGTGCTATTCCCGCAGCAGTCAGTGAAGGTGGCGGACGAGACGGCGGCGGCGACACTGTCCGGCGCCTTTGGTGGCCCGTCGCCGTCGGCCGTCACGAGCCCGGGCCATCCGGCACGTCCGGCGACGAACGAGCTATCGCTCGACAGCATTTTCCGCGAATCTGCCCCGCCGCCGGAGCCACGGCGGGAGCAGGGCGCCTTTTCCTTCGATCAGTTCTTCACCGACAACGCGCCGCCCACCCGCGCGGCGCCTGGCCCCGGCACTCCCGCCTCAGGGCCGCCGCCAGGTGGGACAGCGGAGGAGCCGTCCGCCGAGGCCCCCTCAGACGCCGAGCAATTCACCAGTTGGCTATCGGGGCTGAAGAAGAAGTGAAAATCGCGGTTCTCAATGGGCCCAATCTGAACCTCCTCGGCACCCGGGAACCGGCAGTGTATGGCACGACGACGCTCGCGGATATCGAGCGACGGTTGCGCGTGGTTGCGCGCGAGATCGGTACCGATCTGTCGTTTGCCCAGCACAACGGTGAAGGCGCGCTCATCGACGCGATCCACGCCCTTCGCGGCGACGCGGATGGTGCGATCGTCAATGCGGGCGCGTACAGTCATTCGAGTCTGGCCATTCGGGATGCGCTGGCGGCCGTGGCGGTCCCTTTTGTCGAAGTCCACCTGACGAACATCTATGCGCGCGAGCCCGAGCGGCGTCACTCGATGCTCGCCCCGGGGGCACGGGCGGTACTCTGCGGCTTCGGCCCGGACGGCTACGAGTGGGGGCTGCGTGGGTTGGCCGCCATGCTTGCTCCGCGGGGCGCGCAGGAAGTGGCGGCCAGGTCGCGGCGCGGCCGTCGTGGCTGACCGGCGGGCCGCCCGCGTCAGTGCGCTGGCGAGCGCGCTGGCGCGAGAGGGATTGGATGGGGTCCTGCTGACCAGCGCCCCCAACATCCGTTATATCACCGGCTTTTCCGGGTCGAGCGCTCTGGCGTTTGCGACGGTGCGCGGCGACGTCCTGTTTGTCACCGACTTTCGCTACAAGACGCAAGCGGCGGACGAGGTGGGCGCCGCCGCCCGGATCGCGATCGAGCCGCAGAGTCTCTGGACGGGCCTCTGGCAACTGCTGCCATCGTTGCCGTACGTGGAGGTCGCCGGGTTCGAGTCGGGGCACATCGTACACCGCGACTTTCAGCGTCTCCTCGAAGCCGGCGGACGTTGGAACTGGCGTCCAACCATGGATATCGTCGAGACGCTCCGGGAGGCCAAGGACCCCGACGAGCTCGCGCGGATCAAAGAGGCGGCCGGCGTAGCGACGCGAGCCCTCGGGCGCACGCTGCCCCTGGTGACGCCTGGCCTCACCGAGCTGGCGGTTGCCGGGCGACTCGAGCATGCGCTGCGGGACGAAGGGTCGGAGGGATTCCCGTTTCCCACGATCGTCGCCTCGGGCCCGCGATCAGCCCTGCCGCACGCTGCCACGTCCACTCGGGAGATCGTGCGCGGCGACCTTCTTCTGTTCGACTTTGGGGCGACGGTCGGGGGATACTGCGCAGACGTTACCCGGACGGTGGTGGTCGGACCGCCCACATCGGAGCAGCGCGAGGTCTACGACATCGTCCGTGCCGCCAACGAGACTGCCGCGGCCCAGGTGCGCGCCGGTATGCGCGGGCGAGATGCCGACGCGGTCGCGCGAGAGTACATTGATCGCCGCGGATACGGGGAGGCGTTCGGGCACAGCCTGGGACACGGGCTGGGGCTCGAGGTGCACGAGGCTCCCAGACTCTCGCGAACGGCCGAGGGCGTGCTCGCGGTCGGAGCGGTGGTGACGATTGAGCCGGGGATTTATCGACCGGGGTGGGGTGGGGTGCGGATCGAAGATGATGTCCATCTGGGTGCGGACGGGACCGACGTACTCACACAATTTGCACGAGAGCTGTTGGTGGTGGGATGAAAGCGTGGACGCTAGACGCTAGTGACCAAATCTCAAGGGCCAGCCTCGACGCGCTGCAGCTGGCGCTCGAGGTTCGTTCCAGCGTCCAGCGTCTGGCCTCTCTAACGCAGAACGTCGGGACCGAGCTATGATGTGGGGTCACGCAGGGCGTCGTGTGACGCCAGGGCACGTTTCTCCATCTATATGATCGATCTCCGCTACCTCAAAAAACTGATCGATATCCTGGACGGGTCGACGGTCGACTCGATCGAGATCTCGACTGACAAGGGGATGAAGATCCGCATCTCCAAGTCGCCTTCGCAGCGAGGGACGGTACAGGTTGCGACACAAGTTCCGATGCCGGCGCTCATGTCGGCGCCGGCGCGGCTGACACCAGGCGAAGGCGTGTCGACATACGGCGAAGGCGGCGTGGCCACCGGCGCTCCGTCGATGGGGGAAACGAAGGCGGACGCGAAGCCGAAGCTGTTGGAGGTGAAGTCGCCGATGGTGGGAACGTTCTACTCGGCGCCCGAACCAGGAGCGAAGGCGTACGTGAGTGAGGGCACCCGAATCGTGAAAGGCGAGATCGTGTGCATCATCGAAGCGATGAAGATCATGAACGAGATCGAATCCGAGTTCAGCGGAGTTGTGCGCGAAGTGCTCGTTCAGGATTCCCACCCGGTCGAGTACGGGCAGGTGCTCTTCCGCATCGATCCGAACGGCTAGACCTGGGTCAATCTCTTGACGCTGGACGCTGGCGCTGGAGAACAGGCCCCGGGTTCGAGCTAGACGCGCCGTAGCTGGCCCCGAGGTTTGTTTCCAGCGTCCGGCGTCCAGCGTCTAGCGTCTAGCTGTACTGGCGCGCACCAGGACCTTGGCGTCAGACGTTGGACGTTAGAGGAGGCAGGGGTCACGCATGGCACAGGTGAGTCCGAAAGGAGCCCCCGCAGCGGCTGGGGGCGAGAGCACGACAGTGGACGCGCCTGCGCCGGCGGCACCGACGACAGCGGCGGGAAGTGGTGGGGGCGCAGCGGCCGCACCGGCCGCGACGGGTCCCTTCAACTTCAAGGCGATCCTGCAGGAGATGATCCGGCAGAACGCGTCCGACTTGCATCTCAAGGTCGGTCGCCCGCCGACGCTGCGTGTCCAGGGGCAGCTCGCCCCGGTCAGTCATCCAGCCATGCGGCCGGAGGATCTCAAGTCGCTGGCCGAGCAGGTCATGTCGCCGCGCCAGGTCAAGGAATTCGCCGAGAACAAGGAGGCGGATTTCGCGATCGGCGTGCCGGGCATTGGACGGTTCCGCGTCAACGTCTATCAGCAGCGCGGGACGATCGCGTACGCCCTTCGATCCATTCCGTATCAGGCGAGCACGATCGAGGAGCTCAATCTCCCGAAGATCGTGGAGGACGTCGCGCTGCGGGCGCGTGGGTTGATTCTCGTCACCGGCATTACGGGGTCGGGCAAATCGACGGCCCTCGCCGCGATGATCCAGTTCATCAACGAGCGGCGGCACGCGAATATCATCACGATCGAGGACCCGATCGAGTTCCTGCACCGCGACATCAACTGTCACATCAATCAGCGGGAAGTTGGCACGGACACCGGCAGCTTCGCGCAGGCGTTGCGCCGCGTCTTGCGCCAGGACCCCGACGTCGTGCTGTTGGGCGAAATTCGCGACCTCGACACACTCGACACGGCGCTCAAGGCGGCGGACACGGGACACCTCGTGTTCTCGACGCTCCACACGACCGACGCGTCGCAGACGATCAACCGCGTGCTCTCGTTCTATCCGCCGCACCAGCAGGCGGAGGTCCGGTTCTCGCTGTCTACGGCCCTGACGGCCGTGATCTCGTTGCGTCTCGTGCCGCGTCGGGACAAGGCGGGTCGGGTCCCGGCGTGCGAGGTATTGATCAACACCGCCGCCGTCCGTGACAACATCCGAGACATGACGAAATCCCTCAACATCCCGGAGCTGATCAAGGAGGGTACGGTGCAGTACGGGATGCAGAGCTTCGATCAGTCGCTCATGATGTGGTACACGAAGCACGTGATCTCGTACGAGAACGCGCTGTTCTACGCGACGAATCCCAGCGAGTTCGCCCTGCGCGTCCAGGGCGTGGCCAGCTCGAGCGATACGACGTGGGATGCGTTCCAGCAGGATGCGAATGCGTGAGGGCGACCTGGCTTAGCGTGGGAGCCTGAACGGCGGGTCTCGGGTTTCGGGTCGGGGAACCACAACGGCGAACGACAACTCCTGGGCGGGCTGAAGCCCGCCCCTACATGTCGGATGGACGGTGAACGTCCGGAGCGCAGCAAGGACGATTCGACGACCGTCGACGAATTCGATTCTTGCGCCGTACGCAGCAACATGTAGGGGCGGCCTTCAGGCCGCCCTTTTCGTCGTCGCGGTTTCGTGCCCAAGTCCCGTCCCAGCCACTCGGGCTCAGACTCCCTCACCTGCAGCCCCTCCCTCCGTTACCTTCCCGAACGTGTTCTCCAAAGTCCTGATTGCCAACCGGGGCGAGATTGCGCTGCGAGTCATTCGCGCGTGTCGTGAGCTCGGTTTGCAGACGGTCGCGGTGTATTCGGAGGCCGATCGCGACTCGTTGCACGTGCGGTTCGCGGACGATGATGTCTGTATCGGACCGCCGCCGTCCCGCGATTCGTATCTGAATAGCCCGCGGCTGATCGCCGCGGCCGAGATCACCGGCGCGGACGCGATCCATCCCGGGTATGGCTTCCTGGCAGAGAATGCGGAATTCGCCGAGACCTGTGTCGCCTCGAATCTGACGTTCATCGGGCCGACCGCCGAGCAGATCCGGGTCATGGGCGACAAGGCAGCCGCGCGAAACGCGATGGCGGCCGCTGGCGTGCCGATCATCCCGGGTACCCCGGGGCCGGTGGAAGACTCGGATGAGGCGTTGGCCTTTGCCCGGGATATTGGGTTCCCGGTCATCATCAAGGCTGCCGCTGGCGGCGGCGGCAAGGGGATGCGGGTTGCGCGTGACGCGGACGACTTTGGCCGCGCGTTCCAGCTCGCGCGATCGGAGGCGCTGTCCGCGTTCGGCAATGGCGATGTGTACGTGGAGAAATACCTCGCTCGCCCGCGGCACGTCGAGTTCCAGGTGCTGGGCGACACCCATGGCCACGTGATTCATTTGGGTGAGCGCGACTGCTCGGTGCAGCGCCGGCACCAGAAGCTCATCGAGGAGTCCCCGAGTCCGGCGGTCACCGAAGAGTTGCGCGCGCGGATGGGGGAGGCCGCCGTCCGTGGCGCTGCCTCGATCGGATACGTCGGGGCGGGGACCGTCGAGATGCTGCTCGATACCGACGGCTCGTACTATTTCATGGAAATGAACACCCGGATCCAGGTTGAGCACCCCGTGACCGAGATGCTGACTGGGGTGGATCTGGTGAAGGAGCAGATCCAGGTGGCCGCGGGCGAGCCGCTCTCGGTCCGTACGATGCCACCCACTCGGGGGCACGTGATCGAATGTCGTATCAACGCGGAAGATCCGGCCCGAAACTTTCAGCCATCGCCCGGGAAGATCGCCGTGTTCCACCCGCCTGGCGGCCCGGGTGTGCGGCTCGATACCCATGCCTACGCGGGATATACGATACCGCCGTACTATGACTCGTTGCTCGCCAAGCTGATTTGCGAGGGACGCACGCGGCCCGAAGCGCTCCGGCGGATGCAGATCGCGCTCGAGAGTTTCATCATCGAGGGTGTGGCCACGACCATTCCGTTCCTCGCTCGGGTGATGACCAATCCGCGGTTCGTGGCGGGCGATGTCGATACCAAATTCCTCGAGCGCGAGCCGGACCTGTTCAAGGACCCGCCGGCGGGCGGCCAGGGCTGACGCGGGCGACCTACAAACGGGGAGGATCGGATTGCGCACGGATGTAGTGCTCGGAGTCCCGGCGGCATCGACCGCCGAGTTCGCGGGGCGGGTGGTGGCGGTCATCGATGTGCTTCGCGCCTCCACGTCGATTGCCGTCGCGCTCGCGAACGGCGCCAAGACGGTGATCCCGTTCGACAGCGCGGACGAGGCGGTCCTCCGGTCCAAGAGCTTCGAGCGACCGCTGGTCCGGCTGGCGGGTGAACGCCGGATGCGCCCCATCCCCGGCTTCGACTTGGGGAACTCGCCGCGGGACTTCACGCGCGAAGCGGTGGAAGGCAAAACCGTTCTGTTTACGACCACGAATGGCACCGCGGCGCTCCTCGCTGTGCAGAACGCCCGCGACGTGGTCGTGGCCTCGTACGTGAACTTCACGGCTGTCGTGGCGCTGCTGCGATCGGCACTGCGCGGCGGAACTGACGTCGCGATCCTCTGTGCGGGGCGCGAGCGACAGTTCTCGCTCGAGGATGCCGCGTGCGCCGGCCGGTATGTCCGGTACATGACGATCCAGCTGCCGGGCGTCGCGCTGAACGATGCGGCGCGGGCGACAGCGATCATCGAGCAGGGATACGGCGACGACGTGGGGCGGGTGTTCGCCGAGTCGGAGCACGGTCGCGCGCTTGCCGGGGCAGGCTACGCCGGCGATCTCGAATTCTGTGCCGCGATCGACTCGTACCCGGTGGTGCCGGTGTATCAGGAGCGTCAGATTACCAAGCTGGGACCAGAGCGGGAGCGTTGAGGGTGGGAGCGATGGACTCGAACGCCGCGCTGTCTCCGCAGGTCAAACGCGAGCTTGCCGGATCGGCGCTGTTGTTGTTCGCGGTGTTTCTGGTTGGCGCGCTCGTGAGCGGCAGCCACGACGCCGCGACGGGGTGTGCCACGGCCGGAGGATTCTTCGGCCCTGTTGGCTCCTGCTTGCGCGCGGCGCTCACCTTCACGCTCGGTGTGCCAGCGGCGTTTCTCGCGGCAGCCGTGCCGGCCGTCCATGCGCTCCGCCTGTTTGGGCGGATGCAGGCCGCGGCTGACCGCTCGTGGCTCGTGTTCCTGATTGGTCTCGTGGTGCTCTTTCCCGTTGGGGCGGCGTTGGCGACCGGTGCGCACCGCGAGATCGGGACCCTGAGCGGCATGTGGGGCAGCGTGGCGGCGTTCTATATGGTGGCCGCGTTTGGCGCTGTCGGCGCGTGGATCGTGTTTGTCCTTGGGGCGAGTGCATTGACCGCCGCGACGCTGGCGTGGAATCCCTTGCGGCTGATTGTTGGCCCGGGACGTCGCCGGTCGCTGGCCGTGGCAGGCGCGCAGGCGAACGTCCGGGGCGCAGGCGCGTCGGTGGAGGAGGCCGAGTGGGAGTTTGCCCCGGAGGCGCTGGCGCCGCCCCCGGACGAGATGCCGGGGATCGATGCGCCTGACCCGGCAGCGGTCGCGCCTGCCGACGCGCGGCGACGGCGGCGTCTGGCGGCCAAATCCGATGGGGTCAAAGAGGTGAACGTAAAGGTCCCGGATGGCGCGCTGGTGGCCGAGGCCAGCGCCGCCGTGCTGCTCCCACCCATCGATCTGCTGACGCCGCCGCCGGTGCGCAACCTGGACGTGGGCCGCCGCGAGCTCGATGCGATGGGCACGAAGCTGCTCGATGCGCTGCGCACATTCCGGGTCGAAGGCGAGCTCGTGGGCCGGACGACAGGGCCCGTGGTGACGCAGTTCGAGATCGTCCCGGCGGCCGGTGTGAAGGTGCGGCAGATCGCGACGCTGGCGAATGATCTGGCGCTCGCGATGCGAGCGCCGAGCATTCGCATCGTCGCGCCGATCCCGGGGAAGGGAGCCGTGGGGGTCGAGGTGCCGAACCCCTCGGCCGAAGTCGTCGCCTTCCGGGAGCTCGTGGAGTCACGGGAATTTCAGGGGGCGCGTGCGGCGCTGCCGATTGGGCTTGGCAAGGATCTCGAGGGTCGGTCCGTCGTTGCCGATCTCGCCAAGATGCCGCACCTGCTCATTGCCGGTGCGACCGGGTCCGGGAAGTCCGTGTGTATCAATACGCTGATTACCAGCTTGATCTATCGGCATACGCCGGAGACCCTGCGGTTCCTGATGGTCGACCCGAAGATGGTCGAGCTGTCGGTGTACAACGCGCTCCCGCATCTCCGCCACAAAGTGATTACGGACAATCGGGACGCGGCGTCGGTGCTCAAGTGGGCACTGATGGAGATGCAGGAGCGCTATGAGCTGCTCGCGGCCAACGGGTGCCGCAACATGCAGGAGTTCAACCAGCGCCTGCGCGATGGCGCCACGCTGCTGACGCCGCAGAAGCCGGACGTCGCGTTCGAGGAGCGGACGTATCGGCGCGGCACGCTGCCGTACATCGTGCTCGTGATCGATGAGCTGGCCGATCTCATGATGACGGTGCAGGGGGAGATCGAGACGCCGCTGGCGTTGCTCGCGCAGAAAGCGCGCGCGATCGGGATCCATCTGATCCTGGCGACGCAGCGTCCGAGCGTGAACGTCATCACCGGATTGATCAAGGCGAACTTCCCCAGCCGGATCGCCTTCCGTGTAGCGTCGCAGGTCGACAGCCGGACCATTCTGGACGGGATTGGAGCCGAAGCGCTGCTGGGGAACGGCGACATGCTGTTCATACCGCCGGGGAAGTCGGAGCCCGCGCGCTTGCAGGGCGCGTTCATTACCGGTGATGAGACCGAGCGGCTCATCGGATGGTACGATGCACAGCGTGAGCTGCGTCGCCGCGCGCGCGGGCTGGATGTCGCGGCGCCGGACGGCCCGGTCGAGGACGATGTGCTCGAGGCCGTGCGCCGCTATGAGGCGGAGCACGCGAATGGCGAGGCCGGTGACGGCGACTCGGCACGTCCGGGCGAGCGGGACCTCCTGTTTCGCGAGGCGGCGGAGGTCGTCATTCACCATCAGCAAGGATCAACCTCGCTTCTTCAGCGGCGGCTCAAGGTCGGCTACGGCCGCGCCGCGCGTATCATCGATCAACTGCAGGCGGCCGGTGTCCTCGGGCCGCAGGATGGCTCGAAGCCACGCGACGTGATGGTGGGACTGGAGGACTTGCCACGAATCTGTGGCCGGGGCTCGTGACAGGCGCTCCCGCGTCCGTCGTGCGCCGCCTGGGCCGGATCGTGCCGGTCGGCGCGCGCATCCAGCTACAGCAGCTGTGGTGTCGGGCTGAGGCTCTGCGCGCACGTCGGCGCTGGCATGAGGCGACGGCAACCGGACCCCTCGACGCTGGTCTACTGCCCGTCTTCGCGGAGCGCTACCCCGTGAGGCCGTCGACGTACAATTACGCGCCGGACGATCTGCTCGCGCGGGGTCTCGAGCGATATGCGCAACTGGCACCGGACCTGGGGGCCAAGTCGTCGACACTGGAGATCGGGTCGGCCGATGGTATGACTGCCGCCACGCTCGCGCAGCACGGCCATGAGGCAACCGCGATCGATATCGACATCAGCCGGACCGACCCGCGCGTGCGCGCGGCCGGGGTACGCGTCATCGAGATGGACGCGACGCGGCTCGACTTCCCAGATGCCAGCTTCGACTTGGTGTACAGTTTCAATGTGTTCGAGCATTTGCCAGACCCGGCGGCCACGTTCGGCGAGATCACCCGCGTCCTGAAGCCTGGTGGCGCTGCCGTTATCAGCTTCACGGGACTTCGGTGGTCGCCGCACGGCGCGCACCTGTACAAGGCAATCGGAGTGCCGTACGTGACGGTGCTATTCGATGAGCGGGATGTGACGACGTACTTGCGGTCGAAGGGTCACGCTGTGTCTGCGCCGTGGGTGAACGACTACTCGATCGAGCAATTCCGGACCATGTTCGGTGCCCACGCCGGCAGCTATAGCCAGTGGCGGTATGTTGAGATTCGCAATCAGATGGCACGCGCGGCTGATTGCGGAGGAGGCAGGCGCATTTAAGGCACGCGCCCCGTCTTTTGACTCGCTGTTGGCTGAATCCGTGCGTGTGTGCGGCCGGAAGCGAGGCGATGTCGGACCGCGGCGCTGATCCCAGGACGCCCTACGGACGGAGTGCGGGCCGCTGGCCCAGTTTCGATAGGGTCGCGATAGCCATTGCGGCCGCTGCGGCCGCCGCGACTGTTGCGGTGATCGGGTGGGGCACGCGGCCCGTCGGTCCCGGCCTCTATGGTGACGGTGCGGCCTACCTCAGTGCAGCGGAATCCATCGTTCGATCCGGTCACCTGTCGGTGATTGGCGCGCCATACTGGAGCAACGACTCCTTGATGCCAATGCGGCAGTGGCCGCCTGGTTTCTCGATTGCCATAGCTGCACCGCTTCGAGCCGGCTTCAGTCTCATGACTGCAGCTGTATTCGTCCAGATGGTTGCGGCAGCAGTGATCGCAGTGCTAACGGCGCTAATGGTCGCTCGGCTCTTGAGCCCCGGCTGGGCCGCCCTTACGGCACTGGCCATCCTCGTGACGCCTGCGGTTCTGCGAACAGAGATGAACATCGTAAGTGAGCCTCTCTATACTGCGTGCCTCGCGACTCTATTGGCCCTCATGACTTGGCGTCCCACGCGCCCGCTCCTGTCAGGCCTCCTCGCGGCCGCGATGGTGATGATTCGATACTTGGGAATCGCCGCTGTAGCGGGTGCCGGACTGTGGGCCTTGATTCAACCTGCTCGTCCGGGCCAGAGAATCCGCCGAGCCCTGACGGCTTTCGTGCCTGGTGTGGCGGCCTACGAGGCCTGGTCGCTGGTCGTCCGGCACTCGGGTGGAACCATCGGCTCGGGTGTGCTCGACCGTCAGGTTGGCCCGATCGTCCGTGCATTCGTTGGCTCCGTCGGGAGTTGGCTCGCGCCATGGGCCAATGGCGTGTCATCGCTGCACGTCGGGGCGAAGGTGTGTATCCTTGCACTGGCTGCCGCTTCGCTGCTCCTAGCGCACAGATCACGCGCGCACGATGAGGCACGCCGTTTGGCCGACGCGGACGACGCCTCCCTCCGCACGACACGCGCCCGGTTCATGAAGGCCGCTTCGGTGCTTGCGCTGTGCCATCTCGCGGTATTGCTGGTGGCCAGGGTCCTGACTTCGAGCGTGGAGTTCAGCGCGCGGACGTTCGCCCCGGTGTACTACCTCTTCACTCTCATGGGCGTCGTCGCGGTAGGAATCGCTTGGTCTGCAAGGGGGCGGGTGCGCGGCCTCGCTGTTGCGGCAGCCACCGTTTGGCTCGTGGGTGGAATCGCGGCCACCAGGCAGGTATGGCACGAGGCGCGAATAGTCGGGCTGGACCACGCCCGCACTGAGGAGCGCTCGTCAGCTACGATTGCGTGGCTGGCCGCACACGCCAATGGCATGCCGATCTACACAAACGAGCCAGCGAAGATCTACTTCCACCTACGCCGGGCCGCGCGGAGTCTTCCATGGATTGTCACGGCTGACACGCTTCGGCACCTCCGTGAGGTGCTGAGTCAGCGCCCCGGCTACGTCGTGTGGTTCGCTGGCGGCCTACCATCGGCGTACGTGCCCCGGCCGCTACTCGCGAACGCTATCTCCCTCGACAAGCTAAGACTTGGCGCTCGGCTCAGTGACGTGATCCACCTCGACGACGGCGATATCATGGTCCGAGACACCGCCGTCTCAAAGGTTGCATCATGCTGCCTGATCCAGACGGCGGGCTCACCGCCGTAGTGAAATCCCGGCACGCTCCGAGAGGGCTGAGATCTCGTCTGCTGGTCGTGAGGTGAGCAGGAAATTCCAATACCCCAGGGTGTGGACCGCAGCCAGATCCGCGGTCACTCGGACTGGCGCGAGCGAACCCGGACCTATGTAGTAGGCGTACAGCCCACAGCTATTGACACGCTCGATCACTCGCTCGTGCTCGATCGCGTGTCCGAGAAATTCCATGATAATGTCGGGACGGCGGCCGCGACTACGGAGTGTGCGTTCCATGCCGTCGAGCGCCGACCGCTCAAAGCCCTCGACGTCGATCTTCAGTACGGTGCGGTCCGGCGACACGCCCGAGTCGGCCAACAGATCATCGATCGGCACCATGGAGATCGGTACGGTTTCGTGTTCACGTCCGGCAACTCGACCAATTTCCAATGTGTGCTCGGTATCGGCATCGGGAAGGATGTACATCACCGACTGGCCGCGCGCAGCGCCGGCTGCCTGTCGCGAGATTGAGACTCTCGACTCCCAGCCGTTCCGTCGCACGTTCTCGACGATCAGGTCCGCGAGCGACGGTACCGGCTCGAGGCTAATGACACGTGCGCGCGGTAGGCTCGCCGCCACCAGATAGGTAAAGAAGCCGACATTCGCGCCGACGTCGACGACGAGCGCGGCGTTTCGTGCTAGCTCGATCAGGAGGGCGGCCGTGGTCGCGTCGGCCGTGCCGATTCCCGGACACAAGAGCAACTCCACGCACCCCGAGTACGCTAGGTCGAGGCGCAGGGAAGCACGGTTGCCACCGCCGAATGTGCGAGTGACGTTCACAACCGTTCTGGGACGGGTTGCCGTTGTCCGCGCGACGGCACTCGCGCCAATGTGCTGCGCCACCAATCGGTGTCGAGACAAGAACCCGATCAACCTGACCATGGGGCCGGCCACGGGGCCATTGCCAATCGCGCCGAGCAGATAACCTGCGCTGCGTCGCAACGGGCTGGATCCAGCTGCTACCGGCGACAGGTCACGCGGTCGTGCCGAGCAATCAGGGTTCATGCGAACGCGGACTCCGAGACGAAGCCTTTCGAAGGTGCTCGACGAAAATGACGGCTCGGCGACGCCAGGGGCAAACAATGACTCGTGAGAACACGCCCGCAGCAACTCGGTGTCCTGGGCGAGTCACTGGCCGAGCGATGGATGGCCAAGCGCGGCTGGCGAGTCGTTGCCCGCCGGTTTCGGGTCGGCCATCGTGATATCGATCTCATTGTTCAGCGCGAGGAGACTGTGGCATTCGTCGAGGTCAAAACGCGTCGCCGAGCCTACTTCGGGGGGCCGATCAGCGCGGTGAGCGTCCGGAAACGGCGGCACCTGTCCCACGCCGCTACGATCTGGATCGATCGATACGGGCAGCCCGGCCTGGAGTACCGGTTCGACGTGATTGGCGTGCTGGTAGGTGGGGGGCTAGTCCGGATCCTCCACGCGGAAAACGCGTTCGCGGCGTGTGCTCGCTGACGCCTGGGTGACGTGGCCACCCCAACCTGTCCAGACTGAGCCGCGGTCCGCTCGGACGGGACGAGCACCGCAAGGCGAGCTGATCAGTAATGTTGGAACCCGCGCACCGAGAAGAACTCGTGCGTTGATTTCGGACCGGCGCTTTCGTATTTTGTTCGGGCCATATATTTCACGCTCACTCGAGGGCCCTTTCATGGCTGTTCCGAGCATCCAGGACGATCGCAAGAAGGCACTCAATCTCGCGATTGCGCAAATCGAGAAGAGCTGCGGCAAGGGCTCCATCATGAAGATGGGACCGGATGCGCCGCGGGTACGGGTCGAGTCGATCTCGACCGGTGCGATCAACCTGGATGCCGCGATCGGTGTCGGCGGGATCCCACGAGGCCGTGTCACCGAGGTCTACGGGCCGGAGTCGAGCGGCAAGACGACGCTCTGCCTCCACGTCGTCGCCAACGCGCAGCGCACAGGTGGGGTGGCCGCATACATCGATGCCGAGCATGCCCTCGACACCGAATACGCGAAGAAACTGGGCGTCGATATCGAGAACCTGCTGATCTCGCAGCCCGATACCGGCGAGCAGGCCCTCGAGATCTGCGAGATACTCGTTCGGTCTGGCGCGGTCGATGTCGTCGTGATCGACTCGGTCGCCGCACTCGTGCCCAAAGCCGAGATCGAGGGCGAGATGGGCGACTCGCACGTGGGATTGCAGGCGCGGCTCATGAGCCAGGCGCTGCGCAAGCTCACCGGTGCGATCGCACGCTCCAAGACCGCCGTGATCTTCATCAATCAGTTGCGCGAGAAGATCGGCGTCATGTTCGGCAATCCCGAGACGACGACCGGTGGCAAGGCGCTCAAGTTCTACGCCTCCGTGCGTCTCGATATCCGCCGGATCGGACCGGTCAAGGAGAAGGAGGACGTCATCGGCTCGCACGTGCGGGTCAAGGTCGTGAAGAACAAGGTCGCGCCGCCGTTCAAGCAGGCCGAGTTCGACATTATGTACGCCGAGGGCATCAGCCACACCTCCCTCCTCGTCGACATCGGCGCGGAGAGCGGGATCATCGAGAAATCAGGGGCCTGGTACAGCTACGGGTCGCAGCGGATCGGACAGGGACGCGAGAACGCCAAGATGTTCCTGCGTGACAATCCGGTCTTGCGAGCCGAGGTCGAAGAGAAGGTCAAGGCCGTACTCGGTGTGCGGGCCGACGCCGGCACGCCACCCGACGGAGCCGATCTCGCGGGGGACGAACTCTAAGGCGCGCCACCCGATGCGTCGCCGGTTAGGTCGAGGCCGGATGGGAGCTATGCGTATTGGGCGGGGCCCGGATTCCCCGTCTTGCATGCACAGCGACTGTCCGGCCTCTCCTCGTGTCGACACGCGGTGGATGAGGGGGACACCATCGTGACGGAACGGTCAGGACCACGAGACGTGTCGAGACGGCGGACAGCCGCTCCCAGTGCTCCGAAACGCCCAGTCGACACGTACGAAGACGCGCTGCGGATGCTCGAACGGTGCGCCCGCACCACGGCTGAGCTCAGACAACGGCTCGCGCGGCGTCGGCACCCCGCGCCCGCAATAGAGGCGGCCATCCGTCGGCTCGTCGATGTCGGCCTGCTGAACGACGACGCGTACGGCCGCCAATTCGCGCGAACTCGACTGGCGGCGGGGCGCACGGCACCCGCGCGAGTAGAACGCGAGCTGGTGCGACGAGGCATCGATCGCCAGACCGCGGCGGCTGCGCTGCAGGAGGTTCTGTCGGAGGATGCCGTCGACGTCGTGACGATCCTCGACGACACCGTACGTCGACGGGCGGCCGCGCTGGCCACGCTCGACGCCCGCACGCGCCGGCGCCGACTCTATGCCTACTTGGCGCGCCGAGGGTTCGACCCCGACGAGATCCGGCGCGCCCTGGAACGGCTCGCAGGGGCGGAATAGTGCACACCGGCGTCATCCCGCTCCCGACTCCAATGCCGGCGGCAGGGGGACGGTCGTCGCAGTTTGCTCCGGAACCCGAAACCCGGACCCCGGTCCCTTTTATATTCGACGCATGGGGTCTGTCGTCAACGCCGCAGATGTTCGCACCCGGTTCCTTCGCTACTTCGAGCGGAACGCCCATGCCATCCGGCCGAGCTCCTCGCTCGTGCCGGCGGACGACCCGACGCTGCTGTTCACGAACGCGGGCATGGTGCAGTTCAAGCGCGTCTTTCTCGGTCTCGAGCAGCCCGAGTTTGGCCGGCGAGCGACGACGTCGCAGAAGTGCGTCCGCGCCGGCGGCAAACACAATGACCTCGAGCAGGTGGGCCACACCGCACGGCACCACACGTTCTTCGAGATGCTCGGCAACTTCTCCTTTGGCGATTATTTCAAGCGCGATGCGATTCGCTTCGCCTGGGAGTTCGTCACGCACGAGCTGCAGATGCCCCGCGAGCACCTCCGGGTCAGTGTCTATCGCACCGACGACGAAGCCCGCGCGCTGTGGCGCGAGATCGCGGGGCTGCCGCGACTCACGCATCTACGGACTGGGCGAAGCCGACAACTTCTGGCAGATGGCGGACACCGGGCCCATGCGGCCCCTGCTAGCGAGATCTTCGTCGACCTCGCGCACGTCGCGCGCGACTGGGCGTTCCCGGCTGGCGCATCGGGCGAGTGGACCGATACGCGGCGGAGCGAGTTCTCGCACGACGCGTTCGTCGAAGGCGCCGAGGCCGGCCGATTCCTCGAGTTCTGGAACCTCGTGTTCATGCAGTTCGACCGCCAGGCGAACGGCGAGTTGTCGCCGCTTGCCCAAACCGTCGGTCGACACCGGCGCGGGCCTCGAGCGGATCGCCGCCGTCATGCAGGGCGTCACGAACAACTACCACACGGACCTCTTCGTGCCGTTGCTCGAAGACGGTCGAGGACGCCGTCGGTCGCCCGTATCGCGGGCGTGAATCGGCCGAGGTCGTGAGGGTGCGGCAGGGTGCCGCGACCGGATCTGCCGGCCGGGTCGTGACCCGGGAGATCATCGATGATCCGGCGTCATACCGGGTACTCGCCGACCATGCGCGTGCGGTCGCGTTCCTCCTTGCCGATGGCGTGTTTCCCGCCAACGACGGACGTGGCTACGTGCTGCGCCGCATTCTGCGACGCGCCGTGCGCCACGCGTGGCTCCTCGGCCGCAACGAGCCGACCCTGGTCACCGTCGTCGCAGGCGGTGATCGACACCATGGGTGGCATGTATCCCAGAGCTTCGCTTCGCCGCAAGCATCTCGCTCGACACGACGCGCGCCGAAGAGGAGCGCTTCCTCGAGACGATCGAGGGCGGTATGGCGCGATTCGACCAGTTGGCACCCGTCGGGCGGGACCGTCGAAGGGTCGCCGACAATTCGCGGCACGATCAGTGGCGAGGACGCCTTCCGGTCTGTACGACACCTTCGGATTCCCATCGATCTCACCGAGCTGATGGCGCGCGAGCGCGGCTACACCGTCGACACGGCCGGCTTCGAGCGTGCGCTCGAAGGGCAGCGAACGCAGTCCAAGGAAGAGCGCCGCGGGCGCCGCATCGGCGTCACGGTCGATGAGCTGGGTGATGCCGAGGGGTGGGACTACGCGGATCGCCAACCTCAAGTCGCGCGCCCGCAGACCGGTTTCGCTTCGTCGGATACGATGCGCTGGAGGTTGCACACGCGAGTGGCAGCGAAACGCGACCTCGCGGACGGCAGGCTCGGCCTCATTCTCGAGGAGCGTCCCTTCTACGTCGAATCCGGTGGACAGATCTCGGACCAGGGCGAGGTCGTCGGCGAAGGGTGGCGACTGGACGTCGAGGACGTGCGCAAGCTCGACAGTCGGGTGGCCATCATCGGACGTCTCGAGGGAAGCTTTCACTGGGGGTCCGTGGTCGCTCGGGTGCCACGCGACACCCGACAGGATACGGAACGCAATCACACGGCCACCCACCTCCTGCACGCCGCACTCCGCCAGGTGCTCGGTGAGCACGTCCACCAGCGCGGGTCGCTCGTCGCGCCCGATCGGCTCCGCTTCGACTTCAGCCACTCGGCCCCATTGACGGCGGACGAGCTGTCGGAGATCGAGGAGACTGGTCAATCGCGAGATCGCGCGTGCCGTTCCCGTCGATCGTTCGGAGCAACCCTACGCCGAGGCGCGCGCAGCAGGCGCGATGGCGTTGTTCGGGGAGAAGTACGGCGACATCGTGCGTGTGGTCACGGTGCCCGGATTCTCAGCCGAGCTGTGCGGCGGGACGCACGTACGGAACACGAGCGGATATCCTGCAGTTCCAGATCGTGTCCGAGACTGGCGTGGGAGGCGGGACCCGACGCATCGAGGCGGTCACAGGCCGCGGGGCGTACGCGCGCACGCGGGCATACGAGGCCGCTGTCGCCGCGATCGCACGCACCTTGCGGGCGCCATCCGACCCCGCAGGCGTCGCCGCACGTGTCGAGCAACTCGTCAACGAACGCCGAGAGCTCGACAAGCGGCTCAAGGATGCGCTTCGCGGGGGCGGCGCGCAGGGCGGCGGTCAGGTTCACGACCTCATGTCGAGCGCGATGTCGGTCAATGGGGCGCGCGTCGTGTCAGCCCGCGTCGACGCGGCCGATCTGGCGGCGCTGCAGACGCTGGGCGACGCGCTGCGAGAGCGGTTGGGCTCGGGCATCGGCGCACTTGCCGCGTCGTTCGAGGATGGGAAGCACACGTTGCTCATCGTGGCGACCGACGACCTGCGCGAGCGCGGCGTCCGCGCGGACGTCATCGTGCGCGAAGTCGCCGCAGCGGCCGGCGGGCGCGGCGGTGGCAAGCCGCACATGGCGCAGGCAGGCTTTCCCGATGCAGCCCGAGTGGCGACAGCACTCGATTCGGTGCTCCCGACGGTGCGCCGATTACTGAGTCCCACCACCGAAACCTGACGGCCGACCCCGTGTCCACGAGTCGCTCCATCCCAGAGCCGCCTGCGAGCCCGCGGTCTATCGCTGGACCGGCTGAACCGCCCCCGGTGCTGACACGGTCCATCGAGGACGCCATTGCCGCGCTGGGGCGCGGTGAGTCGTTGGCGACGGCGTCACCCGATACGCTGCTTGCCGCGGCGGAGCGCGTCTTTCGCGAGACGCTCAAGGCGGGCTGCAACTCCCGAGCGAGTGCGGTCGCCCTACTCGCGGTCGATGCTTTGGTGACCTACGCGTTCGAACGTGCAAGCGACGACCCGGCACGCATCGAGGAGCGGGCTGCGCAGGCGATGGCCTCTCTCGCGGCGCTGACGGATCTGGCTCACTCGTCAGCTTGATCGACCTGCACACGCACCTCCTGCCGGGCGTCGACGACGGCTCGCCGTCGGTCGAGGTCTCGCTGGGGGTGTTGCAGCGGTTCGCGGCGGATGGGGTCGACGTGGTCGTGTGTACGCCCCACTTGCGAGCGTCCCAGGCCGTGAAGGTCACGGACACGACTTACGCCAGCGTGTTCGACGCGTTGATCGCGGCCGCCCCGCCACGTCCCGTTCTCAAACGGGGGTGGGAGATCATGCTCGACGTGCCGGGGGCCGATCTCAGTGCCCGCACGCTGACCCTCGCCGGCTCGACTGCGATGCTCGTGGAATTTCCGCGGACGGGCGTGCCGCTCCGGGCCATCGACGAGCTCCGAAGGGTGCGCAACGAAGGGCGGGTGCCGGTGCTCGCGCATCCAGAACGGTACTGGGGATGCACCTTGAGCCAGATCCGGTCTTGGCGTGAAGGGGGGACGGTCATGCAGATCGACGCGGTCGCCCTGCTCGCGGGCGGTCGCATGGGGGAAATGGCCCTCGCGCTGATCGAGGAGGGGCTGGCTGACTGCCTGGCCAGCGACAACCACGGCGACACACGGTCCCTTGCGATGGTGCGCCAGTGGTTCGTCGAGCAGGACGCCGAGGAGCATGCGGCGCTCCTCACGGAGGTCAATCCGCGGCGACTCCTCGAGGATCTGCCGGTGCTGCCGGTCCCGCCCGTCCGCGTGCGACGCGGCTTGCTGGAACGGCTGCGTGAGTTGATGCGGGGACGACGGCGATGAGAGCGCCGCGATGATTGCCATCATCTTCACTGGCGGGACCATCTCCATGCGTATCGACCCGTCGACGGGCGGGGCAGTGCCAGCGATCGGCGGGGCTGAGTTGTTGGCGAACGCGCCGGGGATCGAGCAGATCTCGCCGATCGAGGTCGATGAATGGGCGACGATGGCGGCATCGCATTTCACCGTCGAGCATCTGTGGAGCATTCGCGCGCGCATCCGCTCGCACCTCGCTCGCAGCGAGGTCGCGGGCGTGGTCGTCGCGCAGGGCACGGACACCTTGGAGGAGAGCGCCTACCTCATGGCGCGGTCGATTGCCTCGACCAAGCCAGTGGTGTTCACCGGCGCGATGCGCACCTCTCAGGATCTCGGCTGGGACGGCCCCGTGAATCTCCTCGACTCGGTCCGCGTGGCGGCCAGCCCGCGGTCGCGCGGCCAGGGAGTGCTCGTCGTGTTCGGCAGCCGCATCTTCTCGGCCCGTGACGTCACGAAGGTCGACACACGGCTCCCAGATGCTTTCGACAGCCCGGGGCTCGGTGCCATTGGTGAGGTCGATGGCGAGACCGTCATCTTCCGGCGGTGTGTTCCGCTGGGTTCAACTCTAGATCCACCGCGCCTCGCGGCGCCGGTCGACATCGTGTACTCGTATGTCGGCTGCGACGGCCGCCTCGTGGACGCGGCGCGCGCGGAGAGCGTCGGCCTCGTGATCGGTGCGCTTGGGCGTGGAAACACGAACCCGCTCTTTTTCGAGGCGGTCCTCCGCTGGCTGTCGTCGGGCAAGCCCGTGGTCGTCGCATCGCGCGCCCAGCGCGGCCGCGTCGGCGCGACCTACGGGTTTCGCGGAGGTGGGAAGACGCTGCTCGATGCCGGGGCCATCTTCGCGGGCGGCCGTCGGCCGCAGCACGCGCGGATCGACCTGATGCTGGGCCTGGGCGCGAGCCTGTCCGGGCAGGCCTTGAGCGCGATATTCGACGAGTCGTGACAACTAAGGGCGGAGACGCGGTGGAGCATGGTACGCCCGAAGAGGGGGTGATCTTGCGTCCCCCGGCCGCGGTGGTCGACATCGCGAAACGGCTGGAAGCGGCGGGGCACGAAACCTGGTGTGTGGGGGGCGCCGTCCGCGACGCCTTGCTTGGGCATCCGCACAGCGACTGGGACCTCGCGACGGCAGCGCGCCCTGACGACGTGATGCGGCTCTTCCCGCGGCGCACGATCCCGGTGGGCGTGCCCCACGGAACGGTCGGCGTCCTCGATCGCTCGAGGGTGCTCCACGAAGTGACCACCTTTCGCCGCGACGTGCGCACCGACGGTCGACATGCGGAGGTCGAGTTCGGCGCCTCGCTCGACGAAGATCTCGCGCGACGAGACTTCACGATCAACGCCATCGCCTATTCGCCGACGCGCCACATCCTCCACGACCCGTTCCATGGCCGCGAGGATCTGGCGCGGCGGGTCGTGCGTGCCGTAGGGCGACCCGCCGATCGCATGCGGGAGGACCGGCTGCGGGCGCTGCGCGCGTTGCGCTTTGCCGGCCGCTTCGACTTCGCGATCGATGCCGACACGTGGGCCGCGATCCTGGCGAGTGCGTCGTTCTTGACTCGCCTGTCGGCCGAGCGCGTCAAGGAGGAACTGACCAAGACCATGGTGCAAGTCGCGCGACCTGCACGAGCGCTCCTGCTGTGGCGCGACAGCGCTGCACTGAGTGTGTTGGTGCCGGCGCTTGGCGGACTGAGTGGGGTCGACATCGCCACCCTGGATTGTCTCCCCCAGCCACGAGATGGGAGGGCCGCGCGCAGCGCGGCGCGCGCTGATGCCCGCCGGCTGGCCCGGCTCGCCGCGCTCTTTCTCACCTGTCCGGTCGAGGACGCGGAGCGGGCGCTCAAGGGGCTGCGTTTCTCGAACGCCGACGCTGACTGGATTGTGAGTCTCGTGGGCGCGTGGCATACGGTAGGCGCCGACATGGAGTGGACTTTGCTGTCGAGCCACACTCCGCTAGAGGCGACGGTGCGGCGCTGGGTCGCCGGCATTGGGCGGCTGCGAGTCCCGATGCTGTTCCGGCTGGCCGCGGCACGCTGGGCGGCGACGCGCGATGCCGGGGGGGCCGCGCCGACCTCGCGCGAGGTGCGGGCTCTCTACCGCCGGGCGATCCACAGTGCCTTCCATGATGCCATTCAGCTGTCCGACCTGGCAGTCGACGGGACCGATCTCATCGACGCTGGTATTGCGCACGGCCCCCTGGTTGGGTCCATGTTGCGACGGTTGATGGTCGCAGTCGTCGAGGATCAGAGTCTCAACACCCGCGATCGGTTGCTGGAACTGGCGCGGCAATGGGTGCTAGAGTCGCCGCCGGATCGGTCGGCGTAAGGGGAGGAGAGGGCATCGTGGTGTTTTTCCGCGGGCGTCAGCCTGAGACATCGGTGTGGCGTCGATTCCGGTCGGGGCTGGACGGCTTCACCTTCGTCAAGGAGGACGACCACTACGCGGCGCACATCGTGACGAACGCGGAACGGGCGGTGGACCTCTTCCACTTGCTACTCGAGCATCTGCCGCCCGCGGTCGACATCGCGATCGATGACCGGCGGAGCCGCCGCAGCTGGTCGGGCGAGCAAATCGCACTTCCCGACGTACAGGATGGGATCGGGCGCTTGAAAGTCTCCCTTGCCGCGGCCGGTGGTGTGGAGATCTCGATTTACACGGCGGATGATCAGATCACCCTCAACCCGCAGCTCGAGCTCTTCATCTACGCGCGGAGCGACCGGTGGCTCTACCTCCTCCTCGGACTCGGCCTCGAGGAGCGGACCCTCGTCCCCACGCGCAGCTGGAAGCTGTTGCATCACGATTTCGAGGCCGCGCCCGAGCTCTCGGATGGGCTCATTGGTATGACCACGCGCCTGGGATTGCGGGCGCCGACATGAGTCCCGGCGACCGAGGATCAGCGGCGCCCGCACGGTCAGAACCCCTCGCCTCGCGGATGCGTCCGCGCACCCTCGACGAGTTCGTCGGGCAGGGGCGGCTGCTGGGTCCAGGCACACCGCTCAGGACCGAGATCGAGAGCGGGCAAGTGACCTCGATGCTTTTTTGGGGTCCGCCGGGCAGTGGCAAGACGACGCTCGGCCGCCTGATCGCACATTACACGGACCGCGAATTCGTGCCGTTTTCCGCGGTCACCGAGGGTGTGCCGCGCGTGCGGGTGATCGTGGCGGAGGCGGACGAGCGGTTGGCGACTGGTCGGGGGACCGTGCTGTTCGTGGACGAGATCCATCGCTTCAATCGCGCGCAACAGGATGCCTTCTTGCCGTTCGTGGAGCGCGGGACGATCACACTCGTCGGCGCGACGACGGAGAACCCGTCATTCGAGATCACGGGCGCGTTGCTGTCACGGCTCCGCGTGTTCGTCCTCGAGGCATTGCAGCCGGCGGAGATCGCGACGGTCGTGCAGCAGGCGCTCGCGGATGAGACACGCGGGCTCGGTGCATTGGGACTGACGCTCGAGTCGGGGGCACTCGACCTGATCGTGACGCAGGCCGATGGGGACGCGCGACGGGCGTTGACGGCCCTCGAGGCCGCCGCGGCAACGGTTGGTCGACGACGTGGGAGCGGTCGCACGATCACCGCAGAGACGGTGCGCTCGGCGCTCCAGGCCCGGCTCCCCAAGTACGACAAGTCGGGGGAGGAGCACTACAATCTCATCTCGGCGTATCACAAATCGTTGCGCGGGAGTGACGCGCAGGGGGCGCTCTACTGGTTGGCCCGCATGATCGAGGCGGGCGAGGACCCGATGTACATCGCGAGACGCACGGTGCGGTTCGCGGCAGAGGACGTCGGTCTGGCGGATCCGACGGCGTTGCGGGTGGCGATCGCGGCACGCGATGCGTACCACTTTCTCGGCTCGCCGGAGGGCGAGCTCGCCATCGCGGAGGCGGCGGTGTACCTCGCAACGGCGCCCAAGTCGAATGCGGTGTATCGCGCGTGGGGCGCGGCGCTGGAGCTGGCGCGCGAGACGCCGGCCGAGCCGGTGCCGCTCCACTTGCGCAATGCGCCGACGCCGCTCATGAAGGAACTGGGGTACGGGCGCGACTATCAGTATGCGCATTCGGTGCCTGAGGCATACATTCCCCAGGATTATCTGCCCACGCGCGTCGCGGGCAGCGTGTTGTACGAGCCGGGGCCGTTCGGATTCGAGAAGGACATCGCGAAGCGTCTGGCCTGGTGGGCGGAGCTTCGGCAGCGATTCGAGCGTCGCGACGAATCGGAAGAGGGAAGCGTGGAGTCGACGTCGTCGGATCCGCGCGCTCAGGGGGAGGACAGGAGTGCGGAGGCGTAGTCGAGTGGACTGGACCCGCGCGGTGGCGCGCCGCGCCGTGCAGCAGGAGCTGATATCTCTCGCGAGCTGATTTCCCTCGAGCCGCCCGTCGAGCGAGCCATCCTCGTGGGCGCGCCCCTCAAGCGGTCATCAGAACGGCATCAAGTCGAAGAGCACTTGGAGGAGCTGGCGCGACTCGTGGACACGGCGGGGGCCGTCGTGGTCGACGAGATCACCCAGCGTATCGAGCGCCCTGACCCGGCGACGTATCTCGGTCGCGGCAAGATCGAAGAGCTGCGGACGCGGATCGAGAGCACGCAGGCATCGCTCGTCATCTTCGACGAGGAGCTGACGCCGGCGCAAGGCAAGAACATCGAGGATGCGACCGGTCGGCGGGTCATCGACCGCACCGAGCTCATTCTCGATATTTTCGCGACGCGAGCGCGAACCAGCGAAGCGAAGCTCCAGGTGGAGCTGGCGCAGCTGGAGTACATGCTTCCGCGACTGCGGCGGATGTGGGCACACCTGGAGCGCGTCCGAGGCGGCATCGGCATGCGAGGTCCCGGTGAGACGCAGCTCGAGACGGACCGTCGGTTGATCGGTCAGCGGATCAAGCTGTTACGCGACCGTCTCGAGGAAGTCGCCCGTACCCGCGCCGTCCAGCGGCAGTCACGGATGAGCTCGTTTCGGGCCGCGCTGGTCGGATACACCAACGCCGGTAAATCGTCCATCCTCCGCGGACTATCGGGTGCGATGGATGTGGTCGTCGAGGATCGGCTGTTCGCGACGCTCGACCCACTCACGCGCGACGTAGATGTGCGAAGCGGCGGAGGAGCGCGGGTGTTGGTGACCGATACCGTTGGATTCATTCGAAAGCTGCCCCACCACCTCGTGGCGTCATTCCGGGCGACGCTCGAGGAAGTGACGCAGGCCGATTTGCTGTTGCATGTGATCGACGCGAGCTACGCGCAATGGGAGGACCAGCGCGCGGTCGTCGAAGATGTGCTGGCAGACATCGGGGCGGCGGCGACGCCGGTGCGGTACGTGTTCAATAAGATGGACCTGCTGCCTGGGCCCGAGGCGGCGGCGCTGCGCGAGCGCGCGGGGAATTTGATGCCCGGCTCGGTGTTCGTCTCGACCATGACCGACGGGGGCATCGAGCCCCTGCGCCGGTTGCTCGCCAGCGAGCGACAGGCGCTGCGACCCATTATGCGGATTCTGCTTCCCAGCGATTCCGGTCGGTGGCTTGCCGAGTTGTACCGCGAGGCGGAGGTGGTGTCCGTGGGGAGCGAGGGCTCTGTGGTCGTCGTGCGGGCCCGCGCCGATGACGCGCTGCTCGGTCGACTGCGGCAGGCCGGGGCGGAGGTGACGCCTTCGGCGCGCGTCGCGAACGAATCACAGGCGGCGGGATGAGATCCGGCTCGCCGATGATGCACCTCTTCACAGGCGCGCTTGGTGGCGGCGGGCGGCCGCCGGCGATCGGCGTCTACGCCTTCGCGTTCGCGTTGGCGGCGATCTCCGCACTCGTGTTCACCTGGTTCGTGCGCGCGCACGCGCGACGGCTGGAGCTGTTCGACCACAGTGACTCACGGAAGACGCACGAGCGGGACGTCCCGCGCATCGGCGGTGTCGGCATCGTGCTCGCCGTGGTGTTCACGTCCATCGTCACGCTGATCGGGTTCGGGCGGCCCGAGATGACGCCCAATATGCGCGGTCTGCTCGTCGTGTTCGCTGGTGGTATTGCGATCCACCTCGTGGGGCTGTATGACGACATTCGACAGCTCCACGCGAGGTGGAAGCTCTTCGCGCAGGTGGTCATCGCCGTGGCGGTGTTCGCGGCCGGCGTGCGCATGACGACGCTCTCGCTGCCGTTCGTGGGCGTGGTCAACCTCGGGACCTGGGTCGGGCTGGCGTTCACGGTGGCGTGGTTCGTCGGCATCACCAATGCGTTCAATCTGATCGACGGAGTGGACGGCCTTGCGGCGGGTGCCGCGCTCTTCGCGCTCACGACCATGTTCGTGGTGGCGATCGCGAACGCCCGCTTCGGCGCGTCGCTCGCGACGTTGACGCTGGCCGGCGCGACGCTGGGCTTCCTCTACTACAATTTCCACCCGGCGACGATCTTCCTCGGCGACTCCGGCAGCCTGTTCCTCGGCTTCATGCTGGCCGGCATCGGCGCGCTGAGCGCGCAGAAGTCGCCGACGGTCGTCGCGGTGGCGATCCCGGTGGTGTCGCTTGGGCTCCCGGTGCTCGACACGTTGATTGCCGTGACGCGGCGGTTCCTGCGGCGGCAGCCGATCTTCGCGGCTGATCGCGGCCATATCCATCATCGGTTGCTCGGGCGGGGCTATTCGCCGCGGACAGTCGTGCTGACGCTGTACGCCGTGTGCGCGCTGCTCGCGCTGGGCGGGATGCTGCTCGTGAACGAGGGCGGGCACGTCGCCCTGGTGCTCGTGACGATCGGCATTGGCGTTGGCTTCCTCGTCCAACGGCTTCGGATCTACGAGTTCGAGGAGGTGGCGCGACTGCTCCGGCGGGGCGTGCAACAGCGGCATACGATCGAGCGCGGAGTCCGGATGCGCGAAGCGAGCGCTCGGCTATCGGAGATGGAGGATTTGTCGACCGTCTTCGCATCGCTCGCCGAGGTGTTTGCGGCCGATGGGTGCCCGCGAGTGGAAGTCGGCCTGCGGGTTGCGTTCCTGGATGGGCGGCGTGGCCGTGCCAGTGATCTCACGGCCGGCCGAGCGGGAGGCGGCGAGGTGACGGTGTGGAGCTGGTCTGCTGTCGACCCGACTTCGATCAATGCGCGGTGCTGGCAGGTCACGTTGCCGTTGCTCGATGAGGGAGCGGATCGGATCGGCTCGCTCGTGATCTGGCAGAGTCCCGAGACGGTGGAGTCTCCGCTACCGCATCTCCACGCCATCGCCGGCGAGCTTCGGCGACAGATCGAGGGGCGTTTGCTGTCGCTCTGGCCGGTGGGCGCCGATAAACGAGCGGAGCACGTCACCGGCGGAGCGCCCGCGCGCGTGGGACGGCGTGTGCCGGTTGGACGCGCACTCGACGGCGTGCCGAGTGGGTCGGGGCCGGCGGTCCCGGTGGCGTAGATGGCGACCGCGGTCGGCGCCGTTCCGGCGAACGCCGAGCGCCAGCCGAGACACGCCGTCCCGCCCGTCCGAGTCTTCGGCGCGCACCGGGGTTGGCGGTTGCTCGACCTCCGCGAGCTCTGGGAGTTTCGCGAGCTGCTCTATTTCCTCATCTGGCGCGACGTGAAGGTTCGGTACAAGCAGACCGTGCTCGGTGCCGCCTGGGCGGTGCTGCAGCCCGTGTTGTACATGGTGCTGTTCACCATCGTTTTCGGACGGCTCGCTCACCTGCCATCCGACGGGGTGCCCTATCCGGTATTCGTCTTGGCTGGCCTGCTGCCGTGGACGTTCGTCGCCAATGCAGTGACCAGTGCCGGCACGAGTCTCGTCAACAACGCGAATCTCATCACGAAGGTCTACTTCCCTCGCCTGATCGTGCCGCTCGGCTCCGTCGGCGCGGGACTCGTGGATCTCGGGGTCGGCCTCGTGCTGCTCTTTGGCCTGCTGTGGCATTACCATGTCGCCCTCACTCCGGGGATCGTGCTCTTGCCGCTGGTGCTCATCGAAGCGTTGGTCGTCGCAGTCGCATGCGGGGCGATGTTGTCGGCATTGACGGTGACCTATCGCGACTTTCGATACGTCGTTCCATTCGCGGTCCAAATGTGGATGTACGCGACGCCGGTGGTGTACCCGGCGACGCTCGTTCCTGACCGCTGGCGGCCATTGCTCTGGCTGAATCCCATGGCGGGCGTCGTCGGAGGCGTTTCGCTCGCTGGCGCTCGGCCGGGCGGTTGACTGGGCGCTCGTCGCGGTCAGCGCGTGGCGTGAGCGTTGTCTGGCTGTCGTGGTTGCGGCGCGTATTTCGCGCGCGTCGAGCGGCGGTTCGTCGACGTGGTGTAGACGGGATCGCACGCGTGCGACCACCGGCAGTCCGGTCGACCATCTGACAAAGGACTACGTCCTCGGCGATGGCTCGCGGGGCTATGCCACCTTTCGTGAGGCTCTGACCCGCGCGGTTACAGCGCCGTTCGCGGCCGCAGTCCCGATTCGGCGCGGCGGACGCATGAGCCGGGCACCGGCGCAGCCGTTTCGGGCGCTCGACGACCTGTCGTTTCGGTGTCGCCGGGTGAGAGCGTGGCGATCGTCGGCCGAAACGGCGCGGGCAAGAGCACCGTGCTCAAGATGCTGAGCCGGATCACCGAGCCAACGGTCGGGCAGATCGCCGTTCGCGGACGGGTGGCGAGCCTGCTGGAGGTCGGCACCGGCTTTCACCCCGAGCTGACCGGCCGCGAGAACGTTTACCTCAATGGATCGCTGCTCGGCATGCGCCGTCGCGAGATCGATCGCAAGTTCGACGCGATCGTCGACTTCGCGGAAGTCGAGCACGTTTCTCGACACGCCGGTCAAGCGCTATTCGTCGGGGATGTACGTTCGCCTGGCCTTTGCGGTGGCGGCTCACGTCGAGCCGGACATCCTGATCGTCGATGAGGTTCTGGCGGTCGGCGATGCCGCATTTCAACAGAAATGCCTGGGCAAGATGGAGGAGATCGGGCGGGGCGGCCGGACCGTGCTGTTCGTGAGTCACAACATGGCGGCGGTCACGCGGCTGTGTCCGCGAGCGCTTGCTGCTTCGTGGCGGGCGCCTCGCGTTCGACGGGACCGCGCTCGAAGGCGCGCGGCTGTACCTGGCGGAAGGGCGGACGGCTGCCGCGCGCCGGCGAAATCTGGCGGACTGTGCCGGCGCCGCATCGACGGGTGGGGTGAGTCGATGCGGTCTCACCGCGGTCGAGTTCATGCCAGAGCGGGCAGAGGGGTTCCAAGTTCGGCGAGCCGATGCGATTTCGAATCGAGTTCATCACTCGCGGAGCGAGGCCACGTGGGCGTGGGCATCGGCATCGATGATCTCACCGGTAACCGGATCGCGACCTGTAACAGCGAAGACTCTGGGTCGCCACGGTGCATGACACGCGGGGGAGCGTTATGCAGTCGAGCTGTGCGTACCCGATCGCTCGGCTCAAGCCGGGGGCGTACGGCGTGTCGTGCGCCGTGGTAACGGGCGAGCATATCTATGACTTCTGTCGCACCGGCGGCTTCGTTCGATGTCCATCCGATCGATGTGCGGGACCGGGCTCCCGGTCGCGATGGGCCGGGAGGGGGCCGATGGCACTTGTCGGCGCCTGGACCGTGGACAATCGCAACGCCCGCCAGGGAGCCGTGGTGTGCGAGAGGTCGCGCATGACGGCCGGCGCCGGGCTGTGGCGTTCGTCGTGCATCACGCCTACTGCGACGCGCTTGGCGTGCTATCGCGAGCCGATGCGGTACTACGCGAGGCGGGCTGGCACGTGGACCTGTACATCGGTGTGTCGGCACAGCACCCGGCCCCGACTTTCCCCGGGCGAACGTGCGCTTGCTGCCACCGTCGATGTCACGGGCGGGTGCGCTGCGCCTCGTCGCGGCGCTCGTGCGGCGGCGACCGCGGTATACGCTCATTTCTGCGCCCCGACGTGGGCGCTCTATTGGGCCACGCGCGCGGCGCCGCTTCAGGCACGCCGGTCGGCGTACATCTCGGACGAGATTGATCGTCGATGCGAGCTTCGACACCTGCCAGCGTCAATGGAAGGCGCGCGAGCGTGCGGCGCACCGGCGGTGCGCGTTCACGATCGCGCTGTCGGCCGAGCGAGCGGAGTACCTGCGTGCCAGCTGCAACGGATTCCCGATGCAGACCACCCGATCTTCGTCGTGCCCAACGCGCCCCGGGCCCAGCCCGCGGCTCGCGCAGTCGCTACTACCGCGACCACTTGAGTCTGCCGATCGGGCGGCCCCGTCGCGCTGCACGCGGGCGGCATGGGTGGGCGCCGCTTGCGGCGATTTGATCTGCGAGGCCGAGCAGTGGGAGCGAGCGGGCTCCCATGCTCGTGTGCCAGGGGCGGCTTCGCCTCGCAGATGCGTGACGCTGGTCGCACGCGGGGGCGTCACTACGTCTCGGAGCCACTGCCGAGTGAATTGCTGGACTATGCCGTATCGTCTGCCGACGTCGGACTGGCGCTCTACGATTCGGCGAAAGAGAACGACCGCCTCATGGGGACCGCCTCGGGCAAGTTGTGTCTGTACCTGAAGAACGGCCTCCCGGTTGTACGTCGCGGCTGCCGTGCTTCGCAGTGGGTCGAGCGCGAGGGGTGCGGAGTGCGCGTGCGCACGTCGTGAAGTCCGTCCGGCGATCGAGGCGTACGCTGCCCGGGACGGTGCGGCTGAATGCCCGACGCGTACTACAACGAGCATCTGGATTTTCGCGAGCGACCTTTCGACCGGTCGCCGCATTCGTCGAGGAGCTGGCCGGTCGGCGCGACGCGCTTCGCTCGTCCGCGCGCAGGCGGCCCATCGACCGCAAGACCGTGACCCAATCGACCGCGGCAGGACGGCCCAGCTGTGCCATTCTCGTGCTCAACTGGAACGGCATCCCCCACCTCCAGCACCTGCTGCCATCGCTTCGCGCGGCGGTTGCGCGAGTCCGGGTCGGTCGCCCGTCGTCGTGGTCGACAACCGCAGCACGGAGCCGGACGTGGAGTGGGTACGGCACGAGTTCCCCGAGGTGGAGGTGGTCGTCGCAGCGCGCAACGACTATCTGTTCTCGCTCAACCCGGTCGTCGCGCGCGGCGCGAGGACATCGTCGTCATCCTCAACAACGACATGCGCGTCGACCCGGGCTTCCTGGCCCCGCTGCTCCGACATTTTGCGCGACCCGAGCGTCTTCGCGGCGACGGCGAACGTGTACGACTGGGATGGCACGCGAAGCACGACGGGCCAGCGCCGTATGCAATCCGCCATGGGTGGTTCTATCAATGGTGGGATGCGCACCCTCGAGTAGCCGACGTACACCCTCGATGCGGGCGGCGGATGCGCGGCATTTCGGCGCGCAGTTCGTCGAGCTCGGCGGATTCGACCCGCTGTACCGTCCGGCGTACTTCGAAGATGTCGATCTCTCGTATCGCGCTTGGATGCGGGGCTGGCGCACGGTCTATGAGCCCGAGAGCATCATCTACCATCGGATCGGCGCGACACTTGGACCCCCGAGCGCGGAAGCCCGGATGCAGCGACTGCTGGCGCGCAACCACGCATTGTGCACTATGAAGAACGTGGCGGATGGGGCCGCGCTCGTATTCATTGCGGTCTACCAGTGCGGCCGCGCGGATGCACTGGCGCGGCGATCGAGGCGTGCCGCTGTCGGGGCCTGCTGGCGGCATTGGCCGGTTGCCACTGGCGCTCCTGCGGCGGGCGCAGTCGCCGCGGCCGCTCTGTCGCCGCCGCAGATCGCGGCGTCGTTGACCGCGCGGTGCCACCGGAACGCACGCTACGGCGCGTGCAGCGCTGGGACGTCTCCCCGGCCGGGCTACCGCCCTGTATGACAGCTGAACTCTCCGCGACATCGCGGATCACACGATTCTCATCACCGGCGGCACGGGCTCGTTCGGCAATCGCGTGGCGACGCATCTGGCCTCGCTGAATCCGCGCCGCATCATCATCTACAGCCGCGACGAGAAGAAGCAGTGGGAGATGCAGCAGCGGTTCCCGGACTTCGACTACGTCATCGGTGACGTCCGGGACCCGGAGCGGCTGCGAGAGGCCATGCGCGGCGTCGATCTCGTGTTTCATGCGGCCGCGCTCAAGCAGGTGCCGTCGTGCGAGGCGTACCCGTACGAGGCGTTCCAGACCAACACCGTCGGCTCGCACAACGTGTGCGAGGCGGCGCTGCGGGCCGGGGTGCGGACGGTCGTCGCGCTCAGTACCGACAAGGCGGTCAAGCCGGTCAACGCGATGGGCATGTCGAAGGCGATGATGGAGAAGATCGTGTGCTCGAAGAACCAGGCGCCGCTCGACACGCGGTTCTGCTGCGTCCGATACGGCAACGTCATGGGAAGCCGCGGCTCGGTCATTCCGCTGTTTCGGAAGCAGATCGAGGCCGGCGGCCCGGTCACGCTGACCGTCGGGCAAATGACGCGGTTCCTGATGACGCTCGACGAATCGGTCGATCTCGTCGTCCACGCCATGACGCACGCAACGGGCGGCGAGATCTTCGTCCGCAAGGCGCCGGCGGCGACGGTGAGCGACCTGGCGCGGGCGCTGATCGCTCAAGTACGGCGACGGCGTCGAATCCCGGTCCGGACGATTGGCATCCGGCCGGGCGAGAAGGTCGACGAGGTGCTCGTCAACGAGTACGAGATTCAGCGTGCGCTCGAGACCGACGACTACTTCACGATCTATCCCGAGTACCGCGTGCCGGCGTAACGACCCGGTATCCGGTCGGGTACGAATACACGTCGGCCAACACGACGCGACTCAGCGACCCGGCGGAGATCGGGGCGCTGCTCGACCGCGTTGGGCTCGTCGAGTACTACATCTCGATGGCCAGCGCCGACCGAGCGTCGCCTCTTCGTCCTCGGCCATCGCGGCATGCTGGGGCACGTCGTTAGCCGCTACGCCGCGGAAGCGGGCTGGGAGGTGGTCACGAGTCCCGTGCGCTACACGGCCGGCCCGCGCGATCCATTGATCGAGCAGGTGCGCGAGTCGGGAGCTTCCGTGGTCATCAACTGCCTCGGGCTGACGAAGCAGCGGAGCGACGATCGGGCGGCGCTCTACCTGGCGAACGCGGTGTTCCCCGTGCAACTCGCGATGCGAATGCTGCCAACGCAGTATCTCGTGCACGCCAGCACGGACTGCGTGTTCGCGGGGACGCGCGGGGCAACTATCGCATCGATGATGAGTGCGACGCAACGGACACCTACGGTTTCTCGAAGTTGCTCGGCGAAGGCGTGTCGCGGCTGGCGAACGTCGACGGTCTTGCGTGTCTCGGTCGTCGGGCCCGGATCGGGGCGACGGCCGTGGGCTGCTCGCGTGGTTTCTCCGGCAGCCGGCGGACCGACCGATCCCGGGCTACATCAATCATCGGTGGAACGGCATCACGACGCTCGAGTGGGCGACGATGGCGCTTGCCCACGCGGAGGAGCACATCCGCGGTGGGGTGCGCGCCGAAGCTGAGCCAGCCCGGCACCGAGGGCGTCACGAAGTACGAGCTGCTGTGCGCATTTCGCGACGCCTTTGCGCCGGACCGCGACGTCGCGCCAGTGGAGGCGGCCGAAGCGGTCGACCGCACGCTCGTCCCGACCGATCGTCGGCCTCCGTTGGCCCAGCAACTCCGACGGCTCGCGGCGTGGTACCCGCTTGGCCGGACGGCGCGATGACCGCGGTGTCGTCCGACCGCCGAACCGCGCGATCGCGGCCACGCCCACGGCTGCGCCGCGGCGGCGCGATCGTCATCCTCACCGAGGATTCGAAGCCGGCACTGGGCGGGATCGCCGAATACCTCCACCAACTGGCGCTCGCGACATCGGCGACCCACGACGTGCTCATCGTGACGAGCGTGCCCGGGTGCGAACGCGCTCAATCCGGACTGCCGTTTCAGTATCGCGAGACGCGCTGGTTTCGCGCACAGGAGCGGCAGTTAGGGGGACGGATTCCCGCCTATCGGCGAATCAACACGCTGGTCTGGCATCCCAGCCGCCCGCGGTCGCGTCCGCGAGCTGCTCGCGGCCATCCACGCGCAGCAGCCTCGACTCATCGTACGTGCTCGGTCGGCTGAGTCCCGTGACGTTTCCATGGTGCGCGCGTGCGACGATCTCGGGCTTCCGTACTCGGCGATCGGCGTATGGTCTGGAGCTCGTCGAACCGCTGCTCGACGCCGTGGCGAAACAACGTACGCGGGTTCTCGTTGGACGCCAAGCACTGGTTTGCAATCAGCTAGGATACGCGCGACAAGCTAGCGGAGATTGGAGTGCCATTCAGTCGCCAATCGCTGCTGCTGCCCGGCGTTGCGACACCGTCCGATGCTGCTTCACACTTGCCCAGCGGAGGACAGTCCGGCAGCGGTTGGGCTCGGCGATGGCCCATTCATGTTCTCGCTGTCGTATCTCCGGCGCCGCAAGGGCATCGACCTCGGGATCGAGGCGTTTGCATCAGTTGCTGACGAGTACCCGGACCTGCGGTACGTCGTTGCGGCGGGAGCGGTCCGGAGCACGCGTCACTCGTCGAGCTGGCTCGAGCTCGCGGCGTGGGCGATCGCGTGCTGTTCGCCGGCGCGATCGACGACGCGACGAAGGCTGCGCTGTTTGCCGAGTGCGAGTTCTTCATTCTGCCAAATCGCGCGGAGGCAACGACGTCGAGGGTTTCGGGATCGTCTTCCTGGAAGCGGGTTCGTATGGCAAAGCGGTGATCGGCGGCAACAACGGAGGCGTCCCCGAAGCGGTGGCGGACGGGATGACCGGGCTTCTTGTCGACACCGGGAGCGGCCAACGTCGCTGAGGCTGTTGGGCGCTACCTTGCGAATCCTGGCGAACGGCAACCATTGGCAAACGGGGTCGTGAGCGCGCACGGCGCGAGTTTAAATGGGCGGGTCGCGGGGTGAGTTCCGCGGGCGACTTGGAAGATTGCGGCGCAAGCCCGCGCGAACCCAGTCGCCGCAGCCGCGCTTACTTCAGTTCCGTCGTCAGGCCGGACAAGCGAGCAATCGGTTGGTATCAGGTGCGGCCGTCTTCAGACGTACTCGGGGGGGTCGACTTGCAACGTACGTCGCAGCGCGAAACGCGCGCCGTCAACGAAGAGACTCGTGGCGGCCGACATGTTGGCGTGGCTCGATCGCCCTTCGCGCCGGCGTCAGGCGGCGCGGCGGCCGGCTACCACGTCGTAGAAGGGTGGGCCGGGTCCTACCCGGAGGTCACGGGGTACTTCGTTCCAACGCTCTTGTATTACGGCGAGCGCTTTCAGAATCCCGCATTGTGCGAGATCGGCGAGCGGGCGGGTGGTTGGCCGGACACGCGCCTCCCCGGCGGCGCGATCTGTCGCAAGCAATGGTTCGCTGGTAATATCTCGCCGAGTGTCTTCAATACGGCGCAGGTTATCGAAGGCTGGTGCGCATTGGCGCCCGGAAGCGCCTCCATCCGTTGCGGTGATTGGCTTCTGCTTGCGAGTCTGGCGATTGGCTTCTCCGCGAACAGGAGGCCGACGGAAGCTGGGTAAGAAGCGCGTTCAACGGAATTCCACACACTTATTATGCGCGCGTGGCAGCACCCCTCGCCCGGTTGGCCGTCGTGACCGGCGACGGGCGCTATGCGGGGTCCGCTCGGCGCGGACTTGATTGGGTCGTTGCCCATCAGACGACCAGCGGCTGGTTCCAGAGGGCCGGCTTTACTTCCACCGAATCGCCAACGACACACACGATTGGCTACGTCATCGAGGGGCTGCTGCAAGGAGCCGTGCTGCTCGATGAACCGCGGTACGCTGAGGCAGCTGCGCGTGCTGCTGACCGAATGCTCGCTGTGTATCGCGCGACGAACAATCCCTGGACGCTTTGCAGCCGAGTGGCGTCCTCGCGCCCGCTGGCGTTGCTTGACCGGAGATGCCCAAGTCGCGATTTCGTGGACCTTGCTGCATCGACGACTCGGAGAACGCAGCTACCGGCACGCGGCTGAACGAATGGCCGAAGATATCCGACTCACCGTACGAGTGGCAAAGGCTGGCCGGAAATCTCAGGCGGAGTGCAGGGCGCGTCGCCGGCATGGGGTGACTATGACCCGTACGGATATCCGACGCACGCGGTCAAGTTCACACTGGATTTGCTCACGCTCCTCGGGCAATGAACACAGGGATGCAGTCGGTCAGTCCTACTACGGTCCCGCTTCGCGCGATCCTGCTGGCTTTTGAATTTCCCCCTCTTTCGTCGGGCGGAGTGCACCGCGCGCTGGGATTCGCGCAGACGTTGCCTTCGCTGGGAATTGAGCTCGAATGTCGTGACGGTTCTGGAGGCGGATTACGAGCGATGGACTCGGGCTTTGGTCGACCCCGCGTTGACGGCGCGCGTGCCTCAAACGGTGCGCGTGCATCGTATTGCGAGCGGTTTTCCCTCGTGGTACTGGGCGCTCACGAGCAACCGCGTGGGGTTTCGGTTGACTCAATACGGATATTGGGGGGACCCAGTCGCGGCGTTCTGGCGGCGCCCCCTATTCACGCTGCTCGACTGGCTTGTCTCCGAGCGCCGTCCGGACGTGCTCCTCGCGACCGCGCCGCCCTTTGGAGTCACTGTTCTCGCACGCGAGGCTGCCCGACGGTATCGATTACCGTGGGTTGTGGACTTCAGGGATGCGTGGACGCGTTGGTGTGTCGTGCCATGCCCGACGATTGTCCATTTCTGGCATTCGCGACGAGCCGAGCGTCGCGCGCTTCGACACGCCAATGTTGCGGTAGCCACGTCACATGTCACGCGGGGTGATTGGCTCACAGACACGCCGGCACTGGATCCGAATCGGCTTGTCACGATCTACAACGGCTTCGATTGCGAGAGGCCTGTGAGTAGCTCGACCGGCTCTGCGCGCCGCGAATGAGCGCCGGCCCCAAAGGGCCAATGCGGATGGGTCGAATCGCCACAGCGAACCGCGGCAGATCGTGTACGCGGGAAGCTTCTACTACACGCCAGAAGCTCGTGCGGCCGCCTTGACGCCGGTCTGGCGCCGACGCCCAGACCGCTGGCTGCAGTACCGCTTTCGTCGGGAAGACTGGCTGTACCGATCTCCCTACTTCTTTCTGCGTGGGCTTGCGCGCTTCCGCCAGCGCCGACCAGAACTTTTCCGCCGGCTGCGTGTCACCTTCGTCGGCCAGATTCCGGAATGGCTGCCGCCCATGCTTGCCGCGACCGGAACCACAGGCGCGGTGGCACTCAGTGGTCCGGTGCCGCACGCCGAATCGCTTCGCCTCGTGTCCGAAGCCGCCGCTGTGCTGCTGACATCGGCCAAAGTCGAAGGTGGCAGGGACTACAGCATCGCGGGGAAGACGTACGAGTACTTCGCTGCTCGGGTTCCGATTATTGCTGTGCTCACGGATGGCGCGATGCGGGATCTCGTTGAGGAGTCTGGCCTCGGCCTCTTTGCTGATCCTGACGACGCGGACTCCGTGGCAGAAGTTCTGGAGCGCGTCGCTGCAGCCGAAGATCCGCACCAACTGGTCGTGCCAAATGAACGGTTCATTTGCGGCTTCGCACGGCCGGCGATCGGCGCGGCAATGGCGGCATGCTTGCGGCGAGCGGCCGCCGAGGGCCCTCGCCCGTGAGCGCGACCATCTGCTTGCTGTCGCCTGCCCCCGTCTGGGTCAATCCCCGCATTCGTAAGGAGGCCGACGCGCTGTTCGAAGCCGGCTACGACGTCGTCGTCGGCTATCGGGCAGACGGCGAGATCAGCCGTGATGATGCGCTGCTCTCGCAGAAACCGTGGCGATGGCACCGGATCGATGTGGCACGCCAGCGAGCGCGGGGCCAATGGTTGCGGGCCGCAATTCGGCAACGCGGAGCCGAATGGGCCGTCCGTGCGGGCTTCGGTGGCCCACGCCGAGCGGCGTATTGCCGCGCCGATGACGCGCTTTGTGACTGGGCTGTCAGCCAGCGAGCGGCGCTCTACATCGCACACACGCAACCAGTGCTCGCCGTCGCTGCAGCGGCCGCCAAGCGCACTGGAGCCGCGTTCGCCTTCGATTGCGAGGACCTCCTCGCCGAAGAGGCGGCAGATGGAGGGCTCGCCCCGTGGCGGCAGCGCATGATCGCGAGTCTCGAGCGCGAGCACTTGCCGCGTGCGGCCTATGTGTCAGCCGTCTTCGGCCCCGATGGCGTCGTATCTCCACGAGACATACGAGTTGGGCGACGTGGCGGTCTGGCACAACTGCTTCCCGGCGGCAGAGACGGCCGCCTTGACCATACCGTCTTCTCGCCCGGCCAGCTCCATCGCGGAACTCACGTGGCTATCGGCCACGATCGGGCCGCGGCGTGGCCTCGAGGACGTCTTTGCCGCCATGCATCGACTTCCGGACACGGTGCGACTGCACCTATACGGTGCGCTGCCTGCGGGCCACGTTAAGTGGTTCGAGAGCCATGCAGGCGCATTGGTTCGTCGTGGAGCGGTGGTGCATCAACCGCTTCCGGTCGCAGAGCAAGTGATGGCGACGGTGGCCCGGCACCATATCGGGTTGACGCTCGATCCAAATGATTGCCTGAATCGCAGCCTTACCGTGTGCAACAAGCTCTTTCTCTATCTACAGGCCGGCCTGGCATGCATTGCCAGTGACACGCCGGGGCATCGGTCCGTGCTCGGCGCAGAAGGGCCATGCAGCGCGGTCTATCAGCCGGGTAACGTTGGGGCGCTGGCGAGTGCGCTGGAACGCTTGCGAGAGCCAGGGGAACGCCTTGCGGCCCAGCTATCGGCGTGGGAACTAGGCCAGCGGAAGTACGCGTCGGGATGCTGAGCAGCCTCGGTTCCTCGAAGCAGTCGCAGGAGCGCTTCGCGGGGCCAGCCAGCATGGGGCGGTCAGGTAGAGGGTGGGCAACACGGCTCCCGGACGCACCTGCATCGTGGTCGCCCCGTTCTTCCCGCCGTCCGGACTCCCGCCGGCCCACCGTGCGCGGTTGTTCGTACGTCACTTGCCGTCTTTTGGTTGGACGCCAATCGTTGTCACGGTCGACGATCGAGATCGCGAGGAGCCGCTGGAGGCTGCACTTGAGCAAACGGTGGCCGCCGACATCAGGGTCGAGCGAGTCCGCGCCGTGCCTGGCTGGTTCAGCCATCGACTGGTGACCGGCGACCTCGGTCTTCGGGCGTTACCGGCGCTTGGATAGGCGTGTCATCCGCGTCAGTCGAGAGCTAAAAGGCGCGGTGGTGCTCCTCATCGTGCCCCCGTGGTATGCCCTGTGGCTGGCACCATTCATCGCACGAGCGGCTCGTGCGCCGGTGGTGGTCGACTATGTCGATCCGTGGCGCATTGAGCAGACTGGCACATTCAAGAGTCGGCTCGCAGGTTGGATTGCCGCTCACACCGAGGCAGCTGGCCTTCGCGGAGTCAGCGGTCTCTTGGCGGTCGCAGACCCCATCATCGAGGACGTCCGACAACGGTGTACCGCCCTCCGCTCCCGCGCCGGCAGCCGCTGCACCCTATGGATTCGAGGCAGCCGATTGGACCCTCGCGCCCGACGGAGCGCCGAGTGCAGCTGTGCCGAGTCGCGACGCTGTTCCGATGATCTACGTCGGCGCGATCTCGGACGCACAGTTGCCCGTGCTCGCCGCGTTCCTTGACGCAATGCGAGACCTCCGGCACCGGGAGCCGGTGCGCGCCGCCCGGCTCCGGTTGGAGTTGTATGGGACAACCTATGCGACTGGTTCCGCGATGGCGCCGCGGGCAGCGGACCTCATAAGGGAGCGGGGGCTCCAGGACTTGGTTGTCGAGTCGCCACCGCGAATCCCCTACGTAGAAGCCCTTCGCCTGATGGCCCATGCCGGCGCTAACATCGTGCTTGGCGACACGACGCGTTACTACGCCGCTTCCAAGCTCATGCCCGTACTGTCCGCGCGGCGGCCTGCTCCTTGCGGTGCTTCATGAGGAGACAGAGCCCGCGCGGACTCCTCCAGCGACTGGCATGCCCAAGGTCTCGTCTGTTACGGAACGCCGGCTGCGCCGTCTCCTAGTGCGGCGGTATCCGCCATTTCCCAATTGCTTCTCGATCTCTGCTGCCCAGAGGATCCCTGTTGTGACGTGCGATTTCGCTAGCGACCCGGCCCTCGCCGGCCGGACTGCCCAGCACATGACCGGTGTGTTGGCCAATGTCCTCGAGAAGGGTTTCCGAGGGGCGGAGGACTGCCGCGTGACTGGGCGACGTCTTTGCGGAGCTCCGCGGAGCCCGCGTCCTGGTCACTGGGGGGCTTGGGCTTCATTGGCGCCCATGTTGTGTACCCACCTCGTACGCGCTCTCGGTTGTCATGTCACTGTCTCTGGATGACCTTTCCAACTCTACGGCAGCCGCCCTGGCCCATCTGCCGGAGCTGGAATGTGGTCATTTGCGATGTCCGCGACGCCTCGGTGGTAGAGCCGCATATCCGATCCAACCCGTGGGTGCTGCATCTCGCGTGTCGCACCATTCTTACCTGTGCGGACGACCCGGATTCCGATCTGTCCGTCAACGGACTCAGTACTCTGCGAATCCTCGAGTTTCTCCGTCGCGAACGGCCGTCGGGACTTCCGGCGCTTCGTCTATGCATCGTCGACTTCGATCTACGGGAATTGTCGCCATATCCCGGCGGACGAGCTCGACCCACCCAATATTCTCAATCACTACGCGGCAACGAAATTGCTTGGCGAGAATTACACGACCCTGTATTACATGGCGTACGGCGTGCCGACAGTTTGCGTGCGGTGCTCCAACGTGTATGGGCCAGGTCAAACGACGAGCGATCCATACTGTGGTGTGATCGGCAAGTTCTTCGACGCTGCGGAGGCCGGCCGTCCGCTTGCCGTGCACGGGGACGGGGAGCAGACCCGGGACTACGCATACGTCAATGACGCGGTCGAAGGAACGCTTCGCGCAACCGCCGCGCCGCAGGCACTCGGGGACGTCTTCAACATCGGCACGGGCGTGGAAACCTCAGTGAACACGCTCGCCCACGAGATTCGTGCACTGACCGGCGGGCGGGCGCGTATCGAATACATCGACCGCCGCGACATCGACAACATTCGGCGGCGGGCGCTTAGCCCGAAAAGATCCGCGTCCGGCTCGGCTGGCAGCCGCAGATCCGTCTGCGAGAGGGCTTACAACGCACGGCAGAGGCCCGGGGGGGAGGGGGGGGCGCAGTGGCCAGTGCCGGCGCGGGGGAGAGCTGCCACCTAATTCTGTGCCGACCGTCGCTTCCTAGGTTGGTGGAAAATATACCCAATGCAGGCCTATCCGTCGATTGATTAGGGCAATCCTCGCAAAGGGCCCCGTCGCAGCTCCGGAGTCATTCGGTTCTTCGGTTAGCTGTATTGGCGGACGCATCCCATTCAGTATCACGCTCCCTGTACCGTGCACTAGCAGCAGTCCCGAACGTGGACCTAACGGTCTACTTCGCCCGCCGCCCGTCGTCGACCGAGCAAGGCTTGGGATTCGGCATACCGTTCTCTTCGGGATGATGACCTGCTGGGAGGTTATCGAGTCGAGTGGTTGTGTAACAGGGCCAATGATCGAAGAGCGGCGACGTGCATTCGGCCTTTTCGCGACGGATACGCGGACTACGACACGCCAGAAATTGCCGGCATTCTAACGAGGCTGAACGCTTCGACGCCGTCTTGCTGCACGGCTGGCGGGTGCGATCAATTGGCAGGCCATTCGGGCGTGCCGTGCTCGAGGATGCCGGTATTGGTGCGGGGTGATTCGCAACTGGCGGGCGACGGGGTGCGGTCAAGCGCTCCTTGAAGCGACTTGTGTATCCGACATCTGTTGCGACAGTTCGCAGTGTGTCTGAGCGTAGGGGAGCGAAACGAGGCATACCTCCGCTACTACGGCGCGACGCAGATTGCGCGGTCGCCGCACTGCGTCGACAACGACCTATTTGCACGGCGCGCAGCCGAGAGCGCTGCCGCGGCGCATCACAAGTGCGCCGCGGGGCCTGGGAAATTGCACCTGACGCTCTCGTTCTCGCGTTTGTGGGGAAGCTCGTAGACGTTCAAACGCCCGCTGGATCTGATCCAGAGCAGTTAGAGGACTGCCGCGAATTCACCTTCTGTTCGTTGGCAATGGGCCACTGCGCAACGACTGTTACTGAGTTGGCTCGAAAACTTGGTGTTGCCGGTGACGCTCGCAGGCTTTCTGAACCAGTCAGTCATTCCGGAAGCCTATGTGGCCGCCGACGCACTCGTCCTCCCTGCCTCCGGACGAGAGACCTGGGGCCTAGTCGTCAACGAGGCGATGGCATGTGGCCGGCCGGCGATCGTCTCGGACGCGGCGGGCTGCACACCCGATCTGATTCAGGGCAAGCACCGGATACAGCTATCCTGCAACAACGACGTTGGCGCAGCTTCGGCGCCGAGTGCAGCAGTTCCTCGAGCGAGCTCCGGATCAGGCCAAGTCGATTGGGCTATCGCCGCGGGCCAGCATGTCGCGCACTACACGCCACAGGTGGCAGCAACCGCCATCGTGCTGGCGGCACAGGACCGCTTTGGCGGAGAGGGCTAGTCCGTAATGCCAGAACAAGACAACCACCCCGTTACTCGCTGGCAACACGATTCTGCTTCCGGATGATGGGCTCGGTCGGCGCCCGTCGCGTCGCGAGTGTACTTCCTCCCGTGGACGTCTTTGGGCATTCATCATCGTTGTTCGCCTCGCTCGTGACGGCAATGTCTGCCAGTGCCTTCGCGTACGACTCGCTCTGGATCGGCGTGAGGCATCTGGGCAACTGTCGGCCGTCGGGCTCCATACGGCTTTCGTCGCGGGTGTCAGTGCCCTGGATACCAGGTGTCATCGCTCGTCGCGCGCTGCAGTGGGTGATCGGGGCGTGGGCCGGCTACCACGTGGCCGCGCACCGCTCTATACGTCGCCATGGCCGTACGGCCGGCGACTACTTCAGCTACACGGTCCCAGCGACGCTGCTCCTCGTCGCTCGGCCTCTATCTGCCGCTGTGGCGGATGGGCCGGCGAGTGCCCCGCGCGCCACGCCAGTGCTGCCGCCGATTTCGTGCACACGTGCGACATCATGGTCGTCTGTCGGGTTCGTGGCGAGCGTCGTGCAGACCCGGCGTGCCGGTCTCGCTGCAGTACGCCTGTGTTGCTCGTCGGGTACCTCGAGCTTCGTCGGGGCATTCGCTCGGCTCGCCAGGCGCACGGGTGGGGATGGCGCCTCGCGGCCGTGCTTGCCCTGCGGGCTATCCTCTCGTCCAGCGACGGCATGTTCCACGAGCTCCTGCTGTGGATCGCGTACTCGGTCACGCTACTGGCTTCGTGCTTCGCTGGCGGGCGCGCACGCTTGCTGATCGCGGCCCTCGCGCTGGTCGTCATGGGCACGCTCAACGAGATCAAGATCGACTACCGGGTCGAGCTAGACGAGAACCCGGATATGTGGGTCGACGAGCGCGTCGAGCCTGGGCCACGCATTCGCCAATCAGTTCCAACAGCCGACTCGGACCGTTCAGCGATCGCTCGCTCTCTCGCACGGTGGCGCGCATCAATCAGGGGTGGATCATCTCCCGTACGCTCAACTGGGTGCCGGCCCGCGAGCCGTTCGCGCACGGCGAGACGCTGATCGACGCGCTCCGCGCCGCCTGGTGCCACGATCCTCGATCCCGGCAAGTACATGGCCGGTGGACCGGTACTTCGAGCGATTCACCGGGCTGCCGCTATCGGCACCAGCATGAATCTCAGCGTGGCCGGCGAGATGTACGCCAACTTCGGGCAGAACGGCGGACTGGTCGGCGTCTTCATGTTTCGGGATCCTGCTCGGGCTCGTGTACCGCGTGTTCGCGCGGTGGGCCATCGGAACCGCTCTGGTGGGCGTGGGCCCCGTACGTGATGCTCTACACGATGCAGGCGGAGAACGGCATCGGTGAAGCCGTCAACCACGTGGTCCGATCAGCCTCGTCATGGTGGCCTTCATGTCGGTCGTCCCGGCGTGGGAACCGCGCTGCGCCAATGGCATCTGCGCGGACCTGTTCGGGCGGGCGGCCCGAGGTACTGCATCGACGCGCCGCCGTGAGGGTGCTGCACGTCATGCCGAGCCTCGGCGCGCGGCTACGGCGGACCGGTCGAGGCGCTGATCGGGTACGTCGTGGCGGGGCGACTGGCGGCGATCACTCGGCAGATCGTCGGGCCGCGGACGACGCCGGCGATGACTCCCGTGGCTCCAGACGACTGCCGGACACTGCCGATGACGCAGGCCGGGCGGCGGCGGGGGCCTGTGGCGCTCGGGCGCGCAGCTGTCGATGCGCGGCCGCGCGTCGACTGCGGGGGCGGGCGCGACGTCGTGCATGTGCACGGACTGCTGAACCCGATCAGCTCGGGCGCCGCGCGGGCGGCGATCAGCCGCGGCGTCCCGGTCGTCATTGGCCCGTTCGGGACGATGTCCCGATACACGTTCGCCCACCGCCGGACCTCGCGAAGCGGATGTACTTTCGAGCGGTCGATGCGCCGAACCTCCGCCGGGCGGCCGCACTTGCATTTCACGACGCGGCCGAGCGTGAGGAAGCGCAGTGGCACGGAATCGACGGCACCGGGCGCACATGTCGTGCCGCCGCCGTATCGCGGCGTGCCGGTACCGCCGGAGCGCCACCCGGCTGCCACGGCGTGCGCCGCGTCCTCTTTCTCGGGCGGCTGCATCCAGTAAAAGGCGTCGACGTGCTGCTCGACGCTGGGGCGATTCGTCGCGACGCATCCGATGCGCGAGCTTGCGATCGCGGGGCAGGGCACGCCCCGGTACAAGGCGGAGCGCTGCAGCGCGGCCCGACTTGACTGCGGACGCCGCGCGTCGGTGCGGTTTCCCGGATTCGTGCGAGGGGCGGACAAAGTGGCGCAGCTGGCGGGGCCAGCGTCTTCGTACTGCCGTCGCTTCACGAGAACTTCGGGATCGCGGTGCTCGATTCCGTCGCCGCGGGCGTGCCGGTCGTCGTGACGCCGGGCGTCCAACTCGCCCCGTGGGTCGAGGCGGCGGGAGGCCGGCGTCGTGGCGGAGCGTACGGCCGCGGCGGTCGCGCGACGCGATTGTCGGTGCCTCGACGACGCCGGCTCCGGGCGCGGTCGCCGCGCGGGGCGCGACGTCGTGGACGCGGATTTCGCGCCGCGCACCGTCGCGCCGGCGCTGCGGGCAATGTACGACGCGGCGCTCGCCGCGCGGCACGGAGGCCCGGAGTGACCTCAGGGCGCGCCGGTCCACGTCCTGGGCATCAACGCGTACCACGGCGACGCGTCGGCGGCGCTTGATGCGCGACGGCGTGCTGTCGCGGCGGTCGAGGAAGAGCGGTTCCGGCGCATCAAGCACTGGGCGGGGTTCCCGCGCTGGAGCATCAGTCGCGTGCTGCGCCGGGCGGCATCACGGGCGCGACGTCGATCACGTCGCCGTGAGCCGCGATCCCGCGCGCGCACCTGCGCGCAAGGCGTGGTACACGATCGCGCACCGACCCGACACGCGCCTCGTCCGGACCGGCTGCGGAATCGCCGGCGGTCGGCGATCTGACGCGGCCCGCTCGCCGAGCGCTCGGCGTGCCGCGGACGACTGCCCCGCGTGCATTACGTCGAGCACCATCGCGCGCATCTGGCGAGCGCGTTCTTCGTGTCGCCGTTCGCCGACGCCGCCTGCTGCGCCATCGACGGGTTCGGCGACTTCGTGAGCACATCGTCGCGGCCGGGGCGCGGCACGCACATCGACGTCCTCGACCGCGTCTTCTTCCCGCATTCGCTCGGCATCCTGTACACGGCGGTCACGCAGTATCTGGGCTTTCCCGGCTACGGCGACGAGTTCAAAGTCATGGGGCTCGCGCCCTACGGAAAGCCGACGATGGTCGACGAGCATTCGCCGGCTGGTACGCTGCGACCGGCGGGCGGTTCGAGCTGGACCTCCGGTACTTCCGCCATTGGTCCGATGGCGTCGACCATGGAGTGGGAGGACGGGTACCCGACGCTGGGGCCGGTGTACACGCGCGGCACTCGAGCGAGCTACTCGGACCGGCCGCGAGGCCGACGAGCCGCTGACCACGCGGCCACGAGGACATCGCGCACTCGCTGCAGGCCGTCTACGAGGAGTGCGCGATGCACGTGCTCGACGGGCTCTGGGAGCGGACGCAGAATCCCGCGGTTGTGCCTGGCCGGCGGGTGCGCCATGAACAGCGTCGCCAACGGGAAGATTCGCGCGCACACGCCGTTCCGCGAGGTCTACATCCAGCCGGCAGCGGGCGACAACGGAACCGCGCTCGGCGCGGCCTACCACGTGTGGCACGGGTGCTGCGCGGCGAGCGCGGATTCGTCATGGACACGGATACTGGGGCCCCGCGCACGACGACGCCGAGACATCGCGACAGCTGCGAGTCGCGAGCCCGATCCGATGCACGGATTCGCAGGTCGAGCGCTCGCTTCGCCCGACGGCGGCGCGCGCGCGACCGCGCGACTCATCGCCGATGGCAATGTCGTCGGCTGGTATCAGGGCCGCATGGAATGGGGCGCGCGGGCGCTCGGCAATCGCAGCATCGTGGCCGATCCGCGGCGCGCGGACATCCGCGAGATCATCAACACCAAGATCAAGTTCCGCGAGAAGTTTCGTCCCTTCGCCCCGTCCGTCGCGGTCGAGGCGCTGGACGATTACTTCGTCGGATGCGGTGCCCGGATCCGTTCATGATCCAGGTCTATCCCGGTGCGCCCGGAGAAGCGCGGCGTCATCCCGGCGGTGACGCACGTGGATGGATCAGGGCGGCTGCAGACGGTGAGCGCAGACACCAACCCGCTGTACTATCGCCTGATCAAGGAGTTCGAGGCGCTGACTGGAGTGCCGATCGTGCTCAACACGAGCTTCAACGAAAACGAGCCGATCGTCGACACGCCGCGCAGGCGCTCGACTGCTTTCTGCGCACCAACATGGACGCGATCGTGCTCGGACCGATCGTCATGCGGCGGCTAGCGCTGCCGTCGCACGCGGCGTGACTACACCGTCGGTCGCGCCGGGGATCGCGGCGGTCAGCTTTGCCGGCACAGGCGGGGGACTGGCCTATGTTGCACGCCTGCTTCGCCGGTGCACCCGACGGACTGGCAGCGGGAACCCGTGGACAGCGGCGCTCGACCCGGCGCGGTACGGCGCGGTGTCCGCGGCGAGCGAATGCCGCTTCGTCGCGCGGGTGCCGCCGCCCAGCTCGCGGGTCGGGTCGACTGGCTGGCGTTCAACCACGTCGGGATCGCCCGCGTTCAGCGATTGTTCCCCCGGCCGTGCGCCGCCCGTACGTGGTGTTCGTCCACGACGTCGAGGCGTGGGACCCGGCTGGTCCCCCGGACCGGTCGACGACACTGCGGGCCGCGGCGCTTCGTGTGGCCAACTCCCGTTACACGGCCGACGCGTGTCGCGCAGGCCCACCCAGATTGGGCCGGTGCTCGCGTGTCCGCTGGGACTGCTCGCCGACGATCCCGGCGGCGCAGCGCAACTCCGACGGCCAGGGCTTGCGCGCGGGGCGTCCGGGGGACCGGCCTGAGCGAGCTCATGAGATCGGGCCCTCAGCGTGCTGATCGTGGGTCGGCATGCAGATGAAGAGCGGTATAAGGGGCATGATGAGCTGCTCGAATGCTGGCCCCAGTCGTGGCGCGGGTGCCGGGTGCGCAGCTGGTTGTGGCCGGACTGGGGAACGACGTGCCCCGGCTCCAGGCCAAGGCGCGTGCCCTGGGGGTGCCACGCGTCGTATTCTGTGGGTTCCTCCCGCGCGACGCACTGACAGTGCTGTGGAGCCGAATCGCCGTGTTCGCAATGCCGAGTGCGCGAGAGGGATTCGGCCTCGTGTATCTGGAGGCGATGCGGGCCGGGCGACCCTGTATTGGGTCGACCAGCGACGCGGCAGGTGACATCATCGTCCATGGCGAGACGGGTTGCTGGTGGACCGGGCGGATGGTCCGCATTGGCGGGGGCATCTGTGATGTTGCTGACGCAACGGCGCGCGGCGGGGGGCGATGGGAGAGGCGGGCCGTCGAAGGTTTCTGGCGGATTTCACGGCCGATCGGTTTGCGGCTCGTTTCAGCGATACCTTGACGACACCCAATGAGCGGACACCGTCAATGACTGCACAGCCGCGACGCGCCATCGTGACCGGTGCCGGTGGATTCATCGGCCATCACCTGGTCGCGCGCCCTCAAGGCGGACGGGTATGGGTGCGTGGCGTCGATCTCAAGTATCCCGAGTTCGGAACGACGGTCGCCGACGAGTTCGAGCTGCTCGACCTCCGCCGGTGGGAGCAGTGCGAGACCGCCATGCGTGGTGCGCGAGGGGCTGAGGTGTACAATCTGGCCGCGAACATGGGCGGCATCGGCTACATCGAGCATAACAAGGCCGTGATCATGCACGACAACGTGCTGATCAACACCCACGTGCTCGAGGCGGCCCGCGCAGGAGCAGGCGGCGCGATATCTCTACACGTCGTCGGCGTGCGTGTATCCGCTGTACCGGCAGCAGTCGCCGGATGTCACGCCGCTGCGAGAGGAGGACGCGTATCCGGCCGATCCCGAAGACGGATACGGGTGGGAGAAGCTGTTCAGCGAGCGGCAGTGCCGGCACTACTGGGAGGACTACGGGCTCGAGACCCGGGTGGTGCGGTTCCACAACATCTTCGGTCCGCTCGGGCACGTACGACGGCGGTCGCGAGAAATCGCCGGCCGCCATCTGCCGCAAAGTCGCGCTCGCGCGCGACGGCGGAGAGATCGAAGTCTGGGGAGACGGATCGCAGACCCGTTCCTATTGCTACGTCGACGATGCGGTCGAAGGCATGCGGCGCCTGATCCATTCGTCGCACCGTGATCCGCTCAATCTCGGCCAGGAGCGGCTGATCTCGATCAACGAGCTGGTGGACCTCGTCGCGCGATCGCCGGCAAGCGCATCACGCGGCGACACGTCCGGGCGCGCTGGGTGTCCGGGGCCGGACGAGCGACAACACGCGACTGCGCGCGGTACTGGGCTGGGAGCCGGCCGTGTCGCTCGAAGAGGGCATGCGGCGGACGTACGAGTGGATCGCCGCCCAACTCGCGGCCCGGGTCGCGGCGCGCCCGCACCATCGCGCGCGCCCGCCGTTGCTCCGCTTCGTTAACCAGCACTACGCGCCCGACGTCGCCTCGACGGGGCAGCATCTCACGGATCTCGCCGAGTATCTTCGGCGGCGGCGGGTGCCCGTCGAAGTCGTGACCGGGCGGGCGCATTACGCGGGCGGCGTGCTCGACGCGCCCGGCACGAGGTCCGCAACGGCGTGCGGGTCCGGCGATTCCGGACCGCGGGTTCGGCCGCAGGTCGCGGCTCGGGCGGATCGTCGACTACGCAATGTTCTACGTCCAGGTCGCCTGGACATCATGGTGGGCGAGCCGGCCGGACGGGACGGTCTACCTGACGACGCCGCCGCTGCTGGGCGTCATCGGATGGATCGGCAAGCTGGCTCCGCGGGCGGCGGTACGGGATCTGGTCGATGGATCTGCATCCCGATGCCGAAGTCGCGGCGGGGATGCTGCGGGCCGGCGGCATCCGTGGCGCGTATCTCAACTGGCTCAACGATCGTGGATACCGGCACGCGGACTTCATCGTCGATCTGGGTCCCTACATGCGGCAGCGGATCCTGGCCAAAGGCGTCGGCTCCCGAACGGCGTCCACGGTGCCCGTCTGGGGCGCTGCGCCGCGGATCGCGCCGCGGTTGCCGCGACCGCGGCTCCCGCGCGTGCAGGCGCTGCGCGCCGCTGGGGGTTGGCAAAGGGTGTGGTGATGTATTCCGGCAACGCGGGCGTCGTGCACGAGTTCGGCCCGATACTGGATGCGATGCGCCTCATGCGCGATGACCCGACCGTATATTTCGTGTTTGCTGGCGGCGGGCCGCGGCGCGCGCGAGATCGAGGCGTTCGCCCGGCACGCAGCGATCTCGGAATTTCACGTACATCGACTATGTGTCGCGCGAGGACTGGTCGCGGACGCTGGCCGCCGCCGACATTCATCTCATTTCGCTTTGCGCCGCCTTCGCGGGCATCTCGGTTCCCGGGAAGCTGTACGGCATCATGGCGGCCGCGCGTCCCGCGCTGTTCGTCGGACCTGCCGCGTGCGAGACCGCGGACACGATCCGCGCGGCGGACTGCGGGGCGATCGTCGATCCCGGCCGACGGTGGTGCGGCGGACGCGTCGTGGCCGCGATTCGCGCATGGCGCGCGATCCCGGGGCTGCGCGGGCGGCGGGGGCGCGCGGATCGGCGGCGTACTCTCGCGAGTACCAGCGCGGACCGAACTGCGCGGCATTCGCCGAAGTCTTGCCGAGCGTGGCCGGACATTGCGCACGGCGCCACGGAACGGTGATCACCCGCAGGCAGATTGCGACACTACGGATGCGTCTCAGTGATTTACCCATTCGCGACCGCGCGGGAGTGCCAGTATCGCGTGAAGATCCTGCACGTTGTCGGTGCACGGCCGAACTTCCCGAAGCTCGCGCCGGTCTATCGTGCGGCAAAAGCGGCGGGGCTGGACCAGATCGTCATGCACACCGGGCCAGCACTACGATGACGCGATGTCCGACGCGTTCTTCCGCGACCTGGGCATCCGGCCGCCTGATGTCAACCTCGGCGTCGGGTCGGGGACGCACGCGGCAGCAGACCGCGCGCATCATGGAGCGGATCGAGCCGGAGCTGGTGGAGCATCGCGCCGGACTGGGTGGTCGTCTACGGAGACGTCAATTCCACGGCGGCCGCGGCACTGGTGGCGGTCAAGATCGGCCAGCGGGTGGCACACGTCGAGGCGGGCGTGCGGAGCCACGACCGGTCGATGCCGGAGGAGGTCAACCGGATCGTCGTCGACCGTCTCGCCGAGCTGCTGCTGACGCCGTCGCGCACGGCGGACGCGACCCTGCGTGCCGAGGGCGAGCCGGCGGCCGAGATCGCGTTCGTGGGCAACGTCATGGTCGATGCGCTGTTGTTCGCGGTGGAGCGGGCGCGGGTGACCGGTGCTCGCAAGCGCGTGGGCGCGAGGACGGGGGCGGTCGTGGTGACGCTGCACCGGCCGGCGAACGTGGACGATCTCCGCCTCGAAGGCGATTCATGGCGCGTTGCGGGCGGTGGCGCGACGATCGGCCGGTCGCTGTTCCCGGTGCACCCGCGCACGCGGGTCGCGGCTCGACGCGGCCGGGCTCGACGCCGGGGCAGTCAAAGTGATGGAGCCGGTCGGGTATCTCGAGATGCTGGATCTCATGGATGCGGCGCACGCGTTGGTCACGGATTCGGGGGGCCTGCAGGTGGAGAGTGCGGCGCTCGGCGTGCCGTGTCTGACGGTGCGGGACACGACCGAGTGGCCGGAGACGGTGGCGTGCGGCGCGAACCGGCTGGTCTTCGATCCCGCGGGCCTGCCGCGTGCCGTGGCAGGCGGTGCGCCGTGTCGCGCAGCCGCCGCGTCCCGAGGGGTGGGACGGGATGGCGGCGGTGCGGGTCGTCGACTGCTGCTGCGAGGACTCGCTGATGCGGGATCGAGGCACCGGCCGACTGGCCGCACACTGCGTCTCCTCCACGTCGTCGGCGCGCGGCCCAACATCCGAAGCTGGCGCCGGTGTACCGCGCGGCGGCAGCGCGCGGGGCTCGGACAGACCGTCGTGCATACGGGTCAGCATTACGATGACGCGTTGTCGGCGGCATTCTTCCGCGACCTCGAGCTTGCCGCGGCCCGACATCAACCTCGATGTGGGATCGCACTCGCATGCGGTGCAGACCGCGCGGATGATGGAGCGGCTCGAGCCGGTCATCGCAGGCCGAGCGTCCCGACTGGGTGGTCGTGTACGGCGATGTGAACTCGACGGTGGCGGCGGCGCTGGTCGCGGCCAAGCTGGGTGTGCCGAGCGCGCACGTCGAGGCGGGGCTCCGGAGCGGCGACCGGCGGATGCCGGAGGAGATCAATCGGATCATCGCCGACCGGCTGGCGTCGCTTGCTGTTGACGCCGTCGCGAGATGCGGATGCAGACGTTGCGGCGCGGAGGGTGAGCCTGGGACAGAGATCGTGTTCGTGGGGAACGTGATGATCGACAGCGTGCTGCACGCGTTGCCGCGGGCCCGCGTGCTGGAGCCGCGGTGGCGGAGCGACGCACGGCCGGTGGTGGTGACGTTGCATCGTCCGTCGAACGTGGACGATCGCGGCGCGGCTCGCGGCACTCGCGAGCGCGTTGAGCGCGGTGGCGGCGGAGCGGCAGGTGGTGTTCCCGGCGCACCCGCGGACGCGGGAACGTCTGCGGGCGTGGCGGCGTGGCGATGCCGGGCGTGACAGTGATCGAACCCGCTGGGCTACCTGGAGATGCTTGCGCTCGTCGATGCGGCGCATGCCGTGATCACGGACTCCGGCGGGCTGCAGGAGGAGACGACGGTGCTCGGTGTACCGTGCTTCACGGTGCGCGAGACAACGGAGCGGCCGGTCACGGTGCTGGAGGGCACGAACGTGATGGTGCGGGATCCCTCGGCGCTGCCGGACCTCGTCCGGGCTGCCCGGCGCCCGGATCAGCCGCGTGTGCCCGAGGGGTGGGATGGGCGGGCAGGTGGACGCATCGTCGATGCGCTGCTCGGCCAGGCCGGAAGGAGCCAGCTACGCTAATACAGTACTGGCGCGATCGCTCGCACGCATGGCTCCCAGCCGATCGCGACTCGCGGTAATTAGCAGTATGGTCGCGCAGGGACTCGAACCCCGGACCTCTGGTATGTGAGACCAGCGCTCTAACCAGCTGAGCTACGCGACCGCGTGTGGAAGTTAACGACGATGACGAGGCCCAGGCAGATTGGCCCGTCAAAGCTGAACAGCGTGGCACATCAGCGGGCGGATTGCCAAACCGTCTGATTCGGATAAGGACGCACTGACGGGGCTCCGCGGCCATCGCCCGTTCCGCACCGGCCGCGGACAACGAACCTCACTGTGGAGGCGCGGGAATCCCTGCGGGCACCCGACCTGTGCGGACACGTACATGCTGTCCGCGAGCCCGATCAACCATGGGAATCGCTCCAATGCGTGCCGAAGCCACTCAGGCCTCTGAACGACTGCACTGAAGTTGCCGCTACCCTGCAAGCCGCGAGTGGCACCGGAAGCGAAACCCGGCTACCATGCCGCATGGCGCAAACGGGAACCGCCCTCCTCCCGCTGCACTACGGCCGCGTCCCGCCGTGGCTCGCGACGCGCATGGCAACACTGGGCCGCGTGATCACCGAGGCCATCGTCCTCGAGTACGGGCGCGAGGAGTTCCTGCGGCGTCTCGCGCACCCGGGATGGTTCCAGGCCTTCGGTGCCGTCATGGGGATGGACTGGCATTCGTCAGGCATCACCACGTCAGTACTCGGCGCGCTCAAACGCGGGCTCGCGCCCGTCCGATGGGAGCTCGGCGTGCATGTCTGCGGTGGGCGCGGCGCAGAGTCCCGGAAAACGCCCGGCGAGCTACGCGCGATCGGGGATCGCTCGGGCCTGGATGGCGATGCCCTGGCACGCGCGAGCCGGCTCGTCGCCAAGGTCGATAGCGCCGCCGTGCAGGACGGCTATGACCTCTACCTCCACGGATTCGTCGTCGGCGCGGACGGGCGATGGGCCGTCGTGCAACAGGGCATGCACGGCGAGGAGCGCATGGCGCGGCGCTACCACTGGCTGAGCGATCGAGCCGTAAACTTCGTCGACGCGCCCCACGCCGCCATCGACGGCCCGCCTCGGCCGGCCCCGATCGTCAATCTCACCGACTCGAGGGCCGCTGACGCGCGCACAGCACAACTCGCGATCGTGCGAGAAGGTCCGGATTCGGTCGCACGCGCGGTGCGCACGCACGGACTGGTTTGGCGGAGCAGGGCACCGACACCGAGCCAGGACCAGATCCGACTGCCATTCCATCACGACGTGCGTCCCGAGGACATCCTCGGTCAGCGCCTGCACGCGACCGTCGCCGCGGCGCACGAGCGCGGACCTGTCGATTTCGCCGATCTGTTGCTCGTGCCTGGAGTCGGCGCGCGTACGGTCTTCGCGCTCGCCCTCGTCGGGGAAGTGGTCTACGGTGCACCGAGTCGATTCAGCGACCCCGCCCGCTTCTCGCTCGCCCATGGCGGGAAGGACGGGCATCCGTATCCGGTGCCGCTACGGGTGTACGACGAGACGATCCGTGTCCTCAAGACGGCTGTTGGGCGGGCCAAGATCGGCAACGACGATCGTCTCGCGGCCCTTCGTCGCCTCGACGCGGAAGCGCGCCGCCTGGAGCGCGCTGGAGGAGTAGCTGACGTCGCGGCGTTCATTGCGGAGGAGCGCAAGGAGTCGCCAGCGCGCGGCGGCATGACGGCCGGTGCCCGCCGGTCGTTAGGCCGAGGGACCAAGGCGGACAATGCCCCCCAGCTGCCCCTACTCGGCGGGCCAGTCGCTTCGTCCGGCACCTAGTCCGACGCGCGCGGCCCGGTGCCGCGCTTATTGCGGCGCGACCAACCTTCTCGGGAGAGCCGGAAGACACTCCAGGGGCCGAGGCCGCCCAATGGGCGGACTGCAATCCGCCCGGCAGGATTCGAACCTGCGACCCCGGAATTATGAGTTCCTTGCTCTAACCAGCTGAGCTACGGGCGGTAAGCTGTTGCAGAATAACAGGCGGTCTGGCGCCGCGAAACGCTGGACCCTGCGCCCTGGGACACTTCCTGCGAGCCGAAACCTGTCGGCTAACTGCGCGCACTGACAAATGTGGCCGAAGCGGCCACGCAGGCTCTTCATGCGGTAACCCGCCCTGTAGGTGCGCGTTGCCGCTCGGACTACTCGCTTGGAACGTGGTTGCGCAACAACGCCGGCCCAGTCACCGGCCCACGGTTTTTTCCAACCACCCAGCACGAACCACCCTCACCGTGCCTTGCCACCCGGCCGCCCGCCAGCGTTGCGCTCTTTAATTGACTTCTGAAACCAGCGGCGTTAGATCAGGCCCCGTGAAGAAATCGTAAAGATTCTGTGCAATCCGCTTCGTCGGTTCTGGGAAGCTGGCGCCGTCGCCTAAGCGCGCTGTGCGCGGCGGCCGTTGGAAGCTGGAGACCCTGACCCTGGAGGTGTGGAGGCTAGAGAGGCCGCCAAATAATCGATTTGCGTCCGAGTTACTTCGCTCGGGGAGCACGCGGTGGCGTCGGCCCACTCGCGACTCAATGGCTCCCCTGCAACCGGCGCTTCGGCGCCGGCGATCGGTTGGAAAACCGTCATCCCACGCTAGGGGGGATACATGGACTTTCGATCAGTCGTCGCAAGGTCTCGCGTTCGCTTAGGCCTCGCGGTCGTCGCAGTGATGTGCGTTGCGACGACGGCGTTCGGCCAGCAGGAAACGCGAGTTACAGGCCGCGTGGTCGACGCGGCCGACAACGCGCCAGTCCCGGCGGCACCGATCGTGGTCACCGGGACCACGATCGGAACGAACACATCCGACAGTGGAACGTTCACCCTGCGCCTGCCGGCGGACGTCAGGAGCTTTACGGTCCGGCGCATCGGCTACCTGGCGCAGACGGTCCCAGTCGCGCCGGGCAAGACCGAGTACGTTGTCGCGCTGCAGAAGGACGTCTTGCGGCTGGAAGCACAGGTCGTGACCGGCGTGGCCACGACGGTGTCGTCGCAGAACGCCGCCAACGCCGTGTCGGTCGTGACCACCAATGAAGTCAGCGAAGTGCCCTCGCCGACGATGGAGAATTCGCTCGAGGGCAAGATTCCGAGCGCTGTCGTCGAGAACCTGAACGGTGGCGCTCCGGGGGGCGGCGTGCAGGTGCAGATCCGTGGCGTGACCACGATCAACGCGAACGCCGAGCCACTCTACGTCATCGACGGCGTGATCATCAACAACGCGACCGTCAGCGAAGACCAGAATGCGATCTCGCGCGCTGGCGGCACCTCTCCCAGCGGCGTGTCCTCGACCGGCGGCGCGCCCAGCTCCGAAGACAACGGCGTCAACCGCATCGCGGACATCAACCCGGATGACATCGAGTCGGTCGAGGTCCTCAAGGGCGCGTCCGCGTCGGCAATCTATGGCTCCAAGGCGTCAGCCGGCGTCGTCGTCATCACGACGAAGCGCGGCACGACCGGGAAGCCCAGGTGGACGGTGAGCGGCCAGGTCGGACAGTTCACGGACGCGAACACGATCCCGATGCGGACCTTCCCGACACTGGCGAGTGCGCAGAGCTGGTACCTCAATGACGTGCAGGCCAAGGACATTGGCGACCCGTCAAAGGTTGCAGCCGATAACGCACTCATCGCATCGGTCTACGGCGGGAACCAGAATTTCCAGAGTCAGCTCTTCGGCAACAGCCAGGCCGCGTACCAATCCGAGATCTCGGTGAGCGGCACGTCGGGCCAGACGGAGTACTTCGTGTCCGGGCTGTCGAAGTACGACAACGGGACCATGCTGAACACAGGCTACAACAAGCAGTCCGTGCGCACGAACGTCACGCAGACGTTCCTGCCCAACATGACAATGTCGGCGAATCTGAACTACATCCACGACGTCACGCGGCGCAGCATCTCGGGCAACGACAACAACTCCGTGAGCCCGTACGACGTCTTCTCCTACACGCCGCAACTGATCAACCTCGATCACATCAGTCCAGCCGGCGCGTGGGCGTACAATCCCTTCGGCCCCGCCAATCCGTTTGCGGATGCGGATGACATCGATACGCCGCAGGAAGCCAGTCGATTCATCGGCGGCGGCAACTTCAGTTGGACGCCCTGGCACACCGAGCACCAGAGCCTCGCGGTGAACCTCGTGGGAGGTGCGGACCTCACGAGCCTCAACGACAAGCTGTACGCGCCGCCGACGCTGCAGTTCCAGCAGCAAATAACGACGGGTCTGCCGGGGACGTCGCTGACCAACACGGCGCAGATCAACTACATCAACTACTCGGTGAACCTCATTCACCACTACACCGGGCTGTCCTGGCTCGACGCGACCACGTCGGCGGGCTTCGTCCGCGAGCGGCGGTCCCTGTCCAACCCGGTGACCGTTGGCTATGCCACGCTGGCGGGGGTCAACGCTCCGACGGTTGGCACGGTTACGAGCAACTACTACTACCAGACGGCGGAGCTGGATCAATCGCTCTATGGGCAGGAGCAGATCATCACCTTGAACAATCGTCTGACGGCGACCGCTGGCGTAACCGGCGAGCGCTCGACGCTCGACGGCGACATCGGAAAGTTCTATGCCTATCCGCGGTTCTCGGCATCCTATCGACTCCCGGAGTTCGCCCCGAGCGTCCTGGATGAGTTCAAGGTCCGCGCCGCCATCGGCCAGTCCGGAAACCTGGGAAATTACGGCGCGAAGTACACGCCCTATAACCCGGTGCAGCTCGACCAGCTCGAGGGGATCGCGCGCCCGTCCCTCCTCGGTGACATCAACCTGCGCCCGGAAGCCGAGCAGGAAACCGAGCTCGGGTTCGACGCGACGATGCTCAAGTCGCGAGCCGCGTTCTCGTTCACGGTCTACCAGAAGCGGATCACCAGCCTGCTGCTCCAGCAGGGTGTCGCGCCGTCTCAGGGCTTCACGAACGACTGGATCAATGGCGGTGAGTTCACGAACCAGGGTATCGAGCTCCAACTGCAGGCGACGCCGGTCCAGCTGCGCAACGGATTCACCTGGATCGCTTCGACAATGTTCTCACGCAACTACAGCGTCGTGAATAGCCTGCCGGGGAAGGGTTCACCCTTCACGGTGGGCTCGAACTTTGGCTACGGCGCCGACCTCCTGGCCACAGGCCGATCGGCCACAGAGCTCGTCAATACGTTCTCCAATGCGGCAGAGCCGGGTGGCTACCAAGTGCAGGTCGGCGACTTCATGCACAGCTTCACCATGAGCTTGAGCAACGAGCTCACGTGGAAGAATATCCGCGTGTACGGACTCATCGAATGGGACCGCGGCGGCAACGAGATCAATCTGACGCAACAGTACTTCGACACGGGACCGCAGCTTGGCACGGACTCGGCAGCGGTCGTGGCCCGCAACAACGGGCTCACCGCCGGACAGGAGGTCTACGTCGAGCCCGCAGGCTTCTTCAAGGTTCGCGAGGTCACGGTCAGCTACACGCTGCCCGCCAGGCTGGTGAACACGATCGGTCTTGGTCACCTGGCGAGCGCTCGGCTCAATGTGAGCGGCTACAACCTGTGGTCCGTCTTCAACTACGCAGGCCTCGATCCCGAGGTGAGCGCGTTCGGCAATCAGGCCGTCGGCCGCGGCTACAATGTCACTCCCTATCCGCCGGCGAAGAGCTTGTTCGTCGGCCTCAACCTGGGGCTCTGACATGACACACACACACATGACTCATATGTCCACCGATCAGAGCAGGGATCGCCGGTCGCACAGCCGTCTGGCGGTCGCCGTCGGTGCTATCGCCGCAATGGCGCTGCTCGCGGCGTGCTCCGATACCAACGTACCGTACTACACGGCGCCCACGTCGGTGTCGGAGTCGCCGGCAGGTATTCAGAACGCGGTGACCGGTGTCTTCGCGGCGACGCGTATCGATGTAGGGGGGATCGTCACCACGCTCTCAGCAGGGTACGCGCGCAATGGTGCGGTCTTCGAGAATACCGAAGCCCGGACCGTGCAATACCCGCTAGGCGTCTTGGCGACCCCAACGTCGAGCGGCGCCGTCTGGGGCCAGGAGTATCAGAACATCGTCCAGGCGCACCAAACAATGCAGGCGCTGCCGGGCGTGGCCCCGGCGTACACGTCAGCGCAGCTTGGGGCGCTGAATGGTGTGTTGCAGACGGTGATCGCGTACAACTACATGCTCATGGCCGAAGCGCACGACACCCTGGGGATCGCGATCATGGGTCCGGATATCGCAAGCGCGCCCTCCCCAGGGTATTGCAACAAGGACGCGTGGGCGTACATCGTCGCGTTGCTCGATTCGGCCAACACGAATCTCACCACAGGCGGCTCCACGGCGATTCCGGTGCAGCTCCCGAAGGGTTTTGCCGCGCTCAGCGTGGCGGGCCCGAGCACGACGGTTGGCACGTTTGCCTCATTCAACCGGGCGCTGGCAGCCAAGGCGAATCTGGAGATGGCGTACGCGATCGCACGAACCACCAAGGGTAGTTCCCCGGACACAGCGAGCCCCGGGTCTCCCGATCCAGCTGCGTTGACGGCCGCGATGACGGCACTCACTGCGTCGGCCCTGTACAACCCGGCTCAGCTCGCGCCGGACCCGTCCGGGGGCTTCAGCCCCGGGCCCTTCGTGATTACTCACGACTACAGTGCCAATTCGGGTGACCTTACAAACCCGATCAAGGCAGAATTGGGCGACCTGGCGCTACTCAACGATTTCGTGGTGTCCGTGGACACCATCAACGATCTTCGGTGGAAGGCGAAGGTTGGCCCGAACCCCAACCCAGTCCAGCAACAGCTCTACAATCCGGTGACCTCGAAGTACATCCCCACGATGTACACGTCCACCAACGCCTCCATTCCGATCCTCCGTGAAGTGCAGCTCGTACTGTGGCACGCACAGATCTTGATGGGGCAGGCGAACTACGCGGGTGCTCTGGCCGACGTCAATCTGGTCAGGACAACCGTGGGTGGGCCGGGTCTCACGCCCTATCCGGCATCGGACGCGACCGCGGGGAATCCCTACGTGCAGGTGCGGAACGACCTCCTGAAGGAGCAACGGATCTCGACCACTTTTGAGTCGAGCGCCGACCGGACGATCTCGCTTCGCATGTACGGGCTCGCGGCGGCTGCCGACACAACGTGGGGCGTGAACGGCGTACTCCCTCACGGTGGCACGGAAGACCCGCTCGTCACGGTCAACGACACCCACACCACGATCGAGCCCATTCCGCTGACGGAGCTGACGGCTCGCGGCGGGACGTTCACGACGACGTGTAAGTAAGAAAATTGGACGTTAGACGTTAGGCGTTGGACGCTGGAGACAAACCTCGGGGGCCAGCTACGGTGCGTTTAGCTGGCCCCCGAGGTTTTCCTTCCAACGTCTAACGTCTAGCGTCCAACGTCCAGCGCCTCAGGGTATCGCGCCGGCCGCCGAGTCCTTGTGGTGCGTCAGCTGCAACCGCGCGGCTACCGACAGGGAATCCTTTCGCCGGCTGGCCTCGCGTAAGGCCTTGGCCGCCAGCGCCGCCGGGCACTTCGGGTCCGCCCGCTCGTACCCCGCCTGCACCGCCGCGGCCCGCCGCACCGCGTCGAGGAACTGGTGCGCCGCTCCACACGGCACGTCCGCACGCACGTGATTCAGGTTCGCACCATCCACGAAAAACAACGAGCAGGGCGCCGTACTGTCCGACACCACACGGTCCAGCGCCGCACCGTTGTGCGTGCTGTCCTGCAGCATCCCGCTCGATAACGTGACCGGCTCGTGGTGCGATGCCACGCTGTCCACATGCAGCGCGCTGTCCGGCGCACTCAGTACGCGGGATCCCGAGTCCGCCCAGCTCTCCGCCACCTCAGTCAACACCGCCGACAACTGCACGTGATCCGGTGGCTTGCCAGCCGAGATCTCGAGCCCGCGGTCAGAGGCGGCGCTCACCTCCACGTACACGCCGTTCAGCATCGCGCGGTAGACCTGTTGCTGCTGCACCTCCTGCGACCGCGCGGAACTCCCGATCAGGGTGCACGCAACTATCGCGAGCCCGTACCGGCGAACGCTGCGACCGAGTCCCTCCGAGCGACAATGCACCACCCGTCAAAGATCGCTGCCTGGCACGGCCGCACGCTAGCGGGGCTCGGCTGCCTCACCGTGCGCCGCCAGCACCTCATCCGCAGAAACGGTTGCCGCACCCGCCTTTCCAACCTCCACGCCGGCCGCGTAGTTGGCCACAATGGCAGCTTCGAGCGGCGTCGCGCCCGCCGCCAACATGATCGCCAGGAACGCCGTCACCGTGTCCCCAGCCCCCACGACGTCGTACACCGCTCGGGCCGTCGTCGGGACCCGGTCCGTCCGCCCGCTCGGGTCCACCAGCGCCATCCCATGTTCGCCCAGCGTCAGCAGCAAGTGCTGCACGCCAAGCCGCTCCAACGCATCATGTAAGGCACGCGGCGAGTCCAGCTCCACGGCCGCGCCGAGTGCGGCCTCCAGCTCGCGCCGGTTCGGCTTGAATACGGTCGCTCCCCGGTACCGGAAAAAGTTGCGGTACTTGGGGTCCACCACCACCGGGATACCCCGCGCCGCCGCGCTCTGCATCGCCGCGTCGATCACCGGCGCGACCAGCACACCCTTGTTGTAGTCCTCGAGAATCACCGCGTCCGCGTCGGTCACCGCGCGCCGCACAGCCGCCAGCATCAGCTCGACTTCCGCCCCCGTCATGTCGCCGTCGTCTTCCTCGTCGACGCGCACGACTTGCTGCGCCCTCGCCACAATCCGCGTCTTGGTCGTCGTCGGCCGCTCCACAGCGATCAGCGAGCGGCCCTCCGCTCCCAACGCGCCGAGCAGCGACCGCACGGTCTGCGCGGCGGCGTCGCGACCGAGCCCCGCCACGAGCTCGCACTGCGCCCCGAAGGCGATGACGTTGTGTGCCACGTTGGCCGCCCCGCCCAGCGCGTGCGTGCGCTCTCGCACCCGCAGGACCGGCACGGGGGCCTCAGGCGAGATGCGCTCGACGTCGCCGCGCACGTACACGTCGAGCATCGCGTCGCCTACGACGGCCACGCGCACGCCACGAGCGGTGCCGAGGAGCGCTTCCAAGCGCGCGCGCGAAAGAGACGGAGGCATGCCCCATGCTAAGGTACGAGGCCCCCTCAACCGGGTCAATTTGACGTCTTCCTCCCTCGCTCGCCTCAACGCCGAAGCCAAGTTGGCAGTGTTCGCGATCCAGGAGCGCGCCCTGCTCACCTGGAACGCCGTGCGCTTCATCGGCGCCCGCCCCTTCTATGCCTCGGACGTCGTGCAGCAGATGGACGCGATCGGGGTCCAGTCGCTGTTCATTGTCGTACTGACAGGGTTCTTCACTGGGATGGTCCTGGCCCTCCAATCGTCGGTCAGCCTCGAGACCTTCGGCGCGACGATCTACCTGGGCCACCTGGTCGCCGCGTCCATGATCCGGGAGCTGGGTCCGGTCCTCGCGGGGCTCATGGTCGCCGGCCGCGTCGGCTCCGGCATCGCCGCCGAAATCGGCTCGATGCGCGTCACCGAGCAGATCGATGCGCTCCACACACTCGGCACGGACCCGATCAAGAAGCTGGTGACGCCGCGTCTGCTCGCCGCCCTGGTGATGCTCCCCGTGCTCACGGTCATCAACGATCTGGTCGGCATCGTCGGAGGGAATGTCATCGCGTCCCTCTCCGTCGGCGTTCCCAGCTCGCTCTACTGGCGCACAGTGTGGGACCAGATCGCAGCCGACGGCTTCACCCTCCGCGTCATTCCGAACGACTTCATACAGGGACTGTCCAAGCCTTTTGTCTTCGGTGGCATCATCGCCATCACCGCCTGCTACTACGGCCTCACCACGACCGGCGGGACGGAAGGCGTTGGACAGAGCACGACGCGCACCGTCGTCGCCGCCAGCATCTCTATCCTCATCGTCGACTACTTCATGACGCAGATGCTGCTCGCGTTCTTCTCCGCAGGTCCATGACCGGTAGCCGCGGCATGTGGGGCGATGACCCGCGGGCTCGACGCGCACGCGCCGCCATGCGTCGCGAACTGCGACAGGACGAGGCCACGGCTGCCGCTGAAACCGCCCTGGCCACCGCGCACCCCAGCGCCGCGCGTCGCACCCCGCCATCGAGCGATATACCGGTCATCGCGCTCGAAGGGGTCTCCCTCGCCTTTGATCAGCCGGTCCTCGAGGACGTATCCCTCGAGCTGTATCGGGGCGAAACGGTCGTCATCGTCGGCGAATCCGGAACCGGAAAGTCGACGATACTCAAGCTCGTGCTCCGTCTCCTCATCCCGGACAATGGGCGGGTCCTGATCAACGGTCGCGACGTCGTCGGACTGAGCTTCGACGCCGCGCTGATGGAGCGACAGCGCATCGGGATGGTGTTCCAGGGCGCAGCATTGTTCGACTCGATGTCGGTGTATGAGAACGTCGCCTACCCGCTGCGCGAGCACACCACACTGACGGAGGAGGAGATCGAGCGGACGGTGCGTCAGAAGCTGGCGTTCGTCGACCTGGACCCGGATGCGGTCATGAGCCGACTGCCGGCCGAGCTGTCGGGTGGTATGAAGAAACGAGTCGGCATCGCCCGCGGGCTGGCCAAGGACCCGGAGGTCATGCTCTACGACGAGCCGACCTCGGGCCTCGATCCGCTCACGACCGGCACCATCACCCGATTGATCATGAAGCTCCAGCGCGAGCTGCACGTGACCAGTCTCGTCGTCTCCCACGACATCCGATCAGCCAATCGCATGGCCAGTGCGATCGCGATCCTGGCCGATCACCGGATCGTGTTCTTCGGGACACCAGAGGAAATGGCAGCGAGCGACGACCGGTACATCCGCGACTTCCTGGGTGGGCTCTGAGATGCCCGCGCCACTGGGTGACGCAGTTACGAGGCCCGAACCCCCGCTGAGCCAATGAAGCGATCCGTCGGCATTACCTGGGACGAGCTCCGGGTCGGCCTGCTGGTGCTCGTGGCGGCCGGCACCCTCTTCACGGCGATCTACAAGTTGGGCGAAACCTCCAACCTGTTCACCAAGCGCTACACGCTCTACGTCTTCCTGCCCAACGCGCGCGGCATCAGTCGCGGCGGATCGGTGACGATCGACGGCGTCGTCGCGGGCACGATCAACGACGTCCGATTCCTCCCGGTCAGCAACGACACCACCCGCAATCTGCGCCTGTCCCTGTCCATCGACCGGCGGCTCCAGCCGCAGGTCCGCGCCGACAGCCGCGCCTCCCTCCGCTCCCTCGGCTTGCTCGGCGACAAGATCCTCGACATCAACTCAGGAACCCCTCGCTACAACATGCTGCAACCGGGAGACACGATCCCCGTCGTCCCCTCGGTCGACGTCGACGAAGTGATCGCGCAAGCCTCGAGTGTCGTGCAAGACCTCGTGCAGCTGACCGGCGACATCAAGTCGATCACCGGCGGCATTGTGCGCGGCGACGGGACGATGGGTCAGCTGGTGACCAATCGCTCGCTGTACGACCAGCTGACGGGCACCCTCACCCGCGTGAACAACCTCCTGGGTCGCTTCGAGAATCCGCACGGAACGGTCGGGCGGCTGATTGACGATCCGCAGCTGTATACGAGCCTGGTCGCCGCTGTCGCTGGCGTCGACTCGGTCATTCGGCAGCTCAATCGGCGGCAGGGCACTGTGGGCCACTTGCTCTACGACGACACGCTGTACGCGCACCTGCTCGCCACGACGGACGGCGCAGACTCCCTTCTGCGCAGGCTGAACAGCGGCCAGGGCTCGGTCGGGAAGATGCTCCGCGATCAGGAGCTCTACGACCAGCTCACGCACGCGATCGCCTCGCTCAATGCCGTGCTCCTCGACATGAAGCAGAACCCGGGTCGGTACACCCATGGGATGGTCCGGGTGTTTTGAGAGGCTGGACGCCAGACGCTGGACGCTAGAACAACCGCGAGGCCAGCTAAATGGTCCGTGCCTAGGCTCGTGGTTTCTTCTCAGCGTCCAGCGTCTAGCGTCAAGCGTCTGCCCTCCTCAATGACGTCTCGCTGCCGCGTCCCAGCTAGACTTCACCCATGTTCATCGACCGCGTGGTGGTCCACGTTGAGGCGGGCACCGGCGGGTCCGGCGCGGCGTCGTTCCGCCGGGAATGGCGGGTGCCGATGGGTGGGCCGGACGGCGGCGATGGTGGCCGCGGTGGCGACGTGTTTGTCCAGGCCGACGCCAATCTGAGCACCCTGCTCGATTACACCTATCGAGATAGCTGGTCGGCCGAGCGCGGCGAGCACGGAATGGGCAGCAACAAAACCGGCCGCTCGGGCATCGACATCGTCATGCCGGTACCGCCGGGGACGGTCGTGATCGACAACGCATCCGGCGAAAGGGTCGGCGAGGTCCTCGACGATCGCGAACGGCTCCTCGTCGCTCGGGGCGGTCGTGGCGGGCGGGGCAACGCGTTTTTCGCCACGTCGACGCATCAGTCCCCGCGCGAGTGGCAGCCAGGCGAGTCCGGCGAGCAGCGCACGCTGACGCTCGAGCTCAAGCTCATCGCCGACGTCGGTCTGGTCGGCCCACCCAACGCCGGGAAATCGACGCTGCTATCGGTGATCTCCGCCGCGCGCCCCAAGATCGCCGACTATCCGTTCACGACCCTATCCCCCAACCTGGGCGTCGTGGCGTTGAGCGACCACCGCACCTTCGTGGTCGCCGACATCCCGGGGATCATCGAGGGCGCTCACGAGGGACGCGGGCTCGGCCTCCACTTCCTGCGTCACATCGAGCGCACACGGCTGCTCGCGCTCCTGATTCCAATCGATGCGCTCGACCTGCAGGCCGAGTACGACGCGCTGCGCCACGAGCTCGCCGCGTATTCGCCGGCCCTGCTCGCCAAACCGCATTGCGTGGTGCTCACGAAAATGGATCTCTGGGGCGATGACCCGCCGCCCCCCGTTGACGCGCCCGATGCATTCGCGACGTTCGCGATCAGCGCGCCAGCGCGTCAGGGACTCGACACGCTCCTCCGCGGCTGGTGGGACGAGTTGATGAGCATCCGTCAGCGCGAGCGCGGCCCGACCGAGCGCGTGTCGATGCCGTGAGCGATGTCTAGCGACCTCCACACCTGGGCCCGCGGGACCCCGCCATATCCGAGCGCTCTTCTCGACCTCCGCAACGCGCCCGACCCGCTCTACGCCGTTGGCGACGCTCGGGTGCTCGATCGGCAGGTGATCGCCATCATCGGCGCGCGTCACGCCACACCGACGAGTCTTGCCTTTGCCAGACGCACCGCCCGAATGCTCGCACGCGCGGGCGCCTGCGTCGTGAGCGGACTGGCCATGGGCGTCGACGCAGCGGCCCACACGGGCGCCCTCGAGGGAGGTAACGGACGGACCTGCGCCGTACTGGGAGGCGGCATCGATGCGGGCGTACCAGCCTGCAACCGTGGACTTCGCGAACGTATTGCCACCGATGGACTCCTCCTCTCGGAGTGGACGCTTGGGGTTCGCCCCGACCGCTGGATGTTTCCGCATCGCAATCGCCTGATCGCCGCACTCGCGCGGGCCACCGTCGTGGTCGAGGCAAGCGCCACGAGCGGGGCCTTGCACACCGTGCACGCCGCGATCGATCTCGATCGAACGATCGGCGTCGTACCAGGTCCGGTCGATACCGCGGCGTTTCGCGGATCCAACGCGCTGCTCCATCACCCGGGGGCGTGCGTCATCGTGGAAGCTGAGGACGCGCTCGCGCTGCTGAGCCCACGGGTCGAGGTGACTGCGCCGCCACCCGATTTTTCCGACGACGAGGCGTCCGTGTGGGACGTGTTGGCGAATGGCGCCGCGGACGTTGACACGATCTCGATCCGTGCGCACTTGCCGACCACTCGCTGCCTCGCGGCGATCACCGCACTCGAGCTTGCGGGAGCTGTGGAGTGCGACGCGACCGGCGAGATCCGCCGTCGGTGATGCGCGAGCAGCAGTACGCGGCGTTGTCACAGCGACCGCGACACGTGTACGTCCACGTGCCGTTCTGCGCTCGCCGCTGCTCCTACTGCGACTTCGCCATCGCGGTGCGGCGTCACGTGCCGGTCGACACGTATGTCGAGACGGTCGCCCGCGAAGTGGCGCTGCGATTTCCCGACGACGAACAACCGTGGCCGGTTCGAAGCGTGTACCTGGGTGGCGGGACACCATCCGCCCTCGGCGCCCGCGGTGTGCGGCAATTACTCGACGTCCTGCGCGCCCGCTTCACACTGGACCCCGGCGCTGAAATCACGCTCGAGGCAAACCCGGAGGATGTGACGGAGGCGGCAAGCGCCGCCTGGGTCTCCGCCGGCATCAATCGCGTGTCGATCGGCGCCCAGTCATTCGACCCCACCGCGCTCGCGTGGATGCATCGGAGCCACACGCCCGCCCGGGTTACCGAGGCCGTCCGTGCGGTCCGCAGTGCCGGCATCGCGAACGTTTCCCTGGATCTGATCTTCGCGCTCCCCTCTAGCCTGGGTCGCTCCTGGGCAGCCGATCTGGAGACGCTGGCGTCGCTCTCACCTGAGCACGTGTCCGTCTATGGGCTTACTGTCGAGTCCGGCACGCCGGTGGCTCGCTGGATCGCCCGGGGGACGGTCGCAGAGGCGCCGGAGGAGTCGTATGAGACCGAATACCTCGCCGCCCACGACCTGCTCACAACTGCGGGGTATGAACACTATGAAGTTTCGAATTTTGCACGCCCGGGGTATCGCGCTTGCCATAATGGGGCTTACTGGGCAGGCGTCCCCTACGCTGGGCTCGGGCCGGCGGCGCATGGGTTCGACGGCACGACTAGGCGGTGGAACCTGCCGGGATACACACAGTGGCAGGGCGCGGTCGCGAAGGGCTCTGATCCCGTGGCTGGGGCGGAGCGGCTGACACCCGAAAATCGTGTGTCCGAGCGGGCATACCTCGAGTTGCGAACGGTGGAAGGAACGGTCTTGACTGACAGGGAACGAGCGTTGACGCAGCAGTGGATCCAGGCTGGCTGGGCCCGGTCGACACCGGTTGGGCTCGTGCTCACGGCATCTCGGCTGGCTCCGTTTGGACAGCTTGGCGGTCGCATTGGCGAACGTCCGAACTCAATAGTATTTTTGAACTTATGTCGTTTCGTGACCTGAACGAGCGCGAATGGCGGATTCTCGAGGCCGTCGTCCAGAGCTACGTGGAAACCGCGGAGCCCGCGGGGTCCCGTACCCTGGCGAAGCGGTTCGGGCTCGGCTTGTCACCGGCGACGATTCGCAACACGCTGAGCGACCTGGAGGAGAAGGGATACCTCTACCACCCGCATACGTCGGCCGGCCGGGTCCCAACCGATCGCGCCTACCGCATGTACGTGGACTCGCTCGCCCAGCTGGCTCCGCTCGCTGCCCAGGAGCGGGACCGCCTGATCGAGCGGATTCTCGCCGGCGGGTCCGCGATCGAGACCGTGCTCCGCTGCGCGGCGCAAAGCCTCGGGATCCTCACTCAGGAGTTGGGGGTCGCGCTCGGACCCCGTCTCGAAGAGACGGTGCTGCGGCACCTCGAGCTCGTCCGGTTGTCGGCCGAGCGGTTGCTGCTGGTCATGACGCTCGAAGGCGGGGCGATGCGCACCATCTTCGTGGAGGCGCCGGGCTCGTTGGCCGACGAGACGATTGCCGAGGTCACGGTCGTGCTCAACGAGCGCCTGTCGGGCCTCACGGTACGTGAGATTCGGGCCTCGCTCGCCGACCGCCTCCGGGACAGCGTTCCAGCGGTGGGCCCAACGCGAGAGCTCCTGAACATCTTCGTCCAGGAGGGGGACAGCGTCTTCGATGTGCCAATCGCGAACGAGAGTGGCAACGTCGTGCTGGGCCAGGCGTCGGTGCTCGCCGAACAGCCGGAGTTCGCGACCGGGGACAGCTTACGGCGCCTGATCGAGCTCACGGAGACGCGGGACCAGCTGGCGGAGTTGCTTCGCCAACGGAGCGCAAAGCCCGGCATCTCGATCACCATTGGAAACGAGCACGCCGATCCCCGTTTCGGAAATCTCACGATTGTCACCGCTGAGTATCGCGCCGGACCGTTTGGAGGGGTCATCGGTGTCATTGGGCCGACCCGGATGCCCTATGAGAAGGTGATCTCGCTCGTCAGCCATACGTCGCGGCTGGTCACTGACCTACTCGGTTGACCGCTGCGGACGGCACGGGGATGGGCTCTCGGGCCGCCCAGTGCTGCTATCTTGTACGTACCCGTAAACCCCCACCCGCGATGTTGATTGCCTGACCCACGAGCCATGGCAGACTATTACGCCGTCCTCGGCGTTCCGCGCGATGCGAGCGCCGAAGACGTCAAGAAGGCGTACCGAAAGCTCGCCATGCAGTACCACCCCGACCGCAACAACGGGTCGAAGGACGCCGAGGAGCAATTCAAGGCGATCACGGAGGCGTACGACGTGCTCCGCGATGCCGACAAGCGCCAGGTGTACGATCGCTTTGGCGAGGCCGGATTGCGCGGTGGTGGTGCGCCGCACGTCGATCTCGCGGATGCGCTCAACATCTTCATGCGCGATTTCGGTGGGTTCCCCGGGCTGGGTGATCTGTTCGGGACGCGCGGGCAGCCGACCCGCTCCGGCGGCGACATTAAGCTGGTGGCCGAGCTGACCCTCGCAGAGGTCGCGCAGGGCGTGGAGAAGTCATTCACGGTCAAGTTGCTCGACTCGTGCGATGCCTGCACCGGCACCGGCGCGGACCCGGGAACGAAGCCCCAGCGCTGCCCCACGTGCGCAGGCTCAGGCGAGGTGCGTCGCGCGCAGCGGTCGTTCTTCGGCCAGTTCGTGAGCGTCGCACCATGCCCGACATGCGGCGGCGAGGGAAGCGTGATCTCGACGCCATGCAAGAAATGCCGTGGCGACGGGCGCGTTCGCGCGGAGCACACGATCGTCGTTCGCATTCCGGCTGGCGTCGCGACTGGCCAGTACATGACCCTGCGCGGACAAGGCAATGCCGGACCCCGCAGTGGACCGAAAGGCGATGTCATTGTCGTTTTCCAGGTAGCCGACGACCCGCGCTTCGAGCGAGACGCGGAAGATCTGTACACGGAAGCGCTCGTGTCCTACACGCAGCTCGTCTTCGGAGCCGAGTTGCAGGTGCCGACGGTCACCGGAACCACGACGGTGACGGGTCCCCGCCGGGACGCAGAGCGGCCATGTGTTCGACGTCCGTGGCCGCGGGCTCCCGCGCGTGAACGCTTCAGGCACGGGCGACCTCCACGTGCGCGTGCAGCTCTGGACTCCCGATGAGCTCATGCCGACTGAGGACGCGCTACTCCAGCAACTCTCGCAAGTCGAGTCCAAGCCCCCGCAGACACGAGCCAAGGGGTTCTGGAAAAAGATGAAGGAGGCGCTCGGCGCCTAGGAGGATCGACGGATCGCTGGCTGCAGGTCCGCGTCCGACCGGGGGCGGACGATGATGCGGTTCGCCGCGCGGCCCTTGTCACCGTCCTCGTCAATGCCGGTTCTGCCGGCGTCGTAGAGGACGGGCCCGCGCTCGTCGGGTATCTGCCCGAGGGTGCGGACGAGGCGGCGGTCGGCGCGTCGCTCGTCGGCGCCGATGACACCGCGACTATCGAGCTCTCGACGGCGGTGCCAGACGACTGGGTGCACCGGTGGCGCGAAGGAGTCCACGCGCATGAGGTCGGGCTCCTGCGAGTGTCACCCCCGTGGCTCGCTCGCGCGGCCGACGAGACGCGCACGGTCGTGATTGATCCCGGCATGGGGTTCGGGACAGGCGAGCACGCGAGCACTCGCGGAGTCCTTCGATTGCTCTCGAGCCTCGACCGCATAGGGGATCTCGTTGCGGATCTCGGCGCCGGAAGCGGCGTGCTCGCGATCGCCGCGGCGAAGCTCGGAGCGAGCCGCGTGGCGGCCATCGAGATGGATCCCGACGCGATTGCCAACGCGCAGGCCAACGTCGACTCGAACCGCGTGGCGGATCGCGTGCGCGTCATTGCTGGCGATGCCCGGTCACTGCTGCCACTCCTCGCACCGGTCGACCTGGTCACCGTTAACATCGCGTCGGCCGTGATCACGGAATTGCTGCCGGTCCTGCGCGCCGCGCTCGGACCCAAAGGGCGCGCGATCCTCGGAGGGATGCTCCTCGATGAGCGAGAGATGATGTGCGAGCGTCTGGCGGCGAATGGGTTGCGGCGTGAGGCCGACGATGTCGAGGATGATTGGTGGGCGACGATCGCCGCTCGGCCGTAGCGCGATTCCTGGTCGCTGAGTCCTTCGCATCGGGCGCGACCGTCCCGCTCGGACGCGACGCTGCGCATCACATCCGCGTCCTCCGCGTTGCCGAAGGCAGCCGTGTTGGACTGACGACCGGCACTGGCCTGGTCGGCATCGGTTCGCTCGTGGGAGTCACGCGAACGGCGGCATCCGTTGCGGTCGAGGAGGTCCGGCACGTGGCGCGCGCACCCGCCGTTCACATGCTGGTGCCGGTCGCGGACCGGGAGCGGATGCTGTGGCTCGCCGAGAAGTGCACGGAGCTCGAAGCCACGAGCTGGCGTCCGATCGAGTGGCGACGCTCTTCCAGCGTGTCACCGCGCGGCTCGGGACCCGCCTTTCAGCTGCGTCTCGAGGGCCGCATGATCAGCGCGCTGACGCAATCGGGAGGCGCGTGGCTGCCCGAGGTGTGCGATGCGGCGCCGCTCGCGCAGGCGATCCGCGCGACATCGGTCGGCACGCGCGTGGTGCTCGACCCCGCGGGGCCACCGCTGCTCCACCTGGGCTCGTCCGGGCTGCGTGAGCCGGTCTCGATCGCCGTGGGACCGGAGGGCGGCATTGAAGAGACCGAGCACGCGCAGCTCGCCGACGCCGGATTCGTGCGCGCCTCGCTCGGCGATACTATTCTGCGATTCGAGACCGCAGGCGTGGCGGCGCTCGCAGTCGTGCGTGCTGCGATGGCATCGGATCGCCGCGCGACCCCTGCCAGTGTCCTTTGCCCGGAGCGTGGCGATGGCGAGTGACCCCGGCTGCCTGTTCTGTCGCATTGTGCGCGGTGAGATTCCCGCGCAGATCGAGTACGAGACGCCAACCCTCGTCGCGATCCGCGACATCAATGCGCAAGCGCCCGTGCATATTCTCATCCTGCCGCGCGACCATCTCTCGTCGCTCAACGATGTGCGCGACCCCGGCCTCGTCGGCGAGCTCGCCGCCGCCGCTACCGCGATCGCCCGTCGCGACGGCTTCGCCGACAACGGCTATCGCACGGTCGTGAATACGAACAAGGACGGGGGCCAGACGGTGGGCCATCTGCATATGCATCTGCTGGCTGGGAGGCGGATGGGCTGGCCGCCGGGTTAGGCTGAACGGCGGGGTCAGGGGTCAGGGATCGGGGAACGGCAACGACGACCGTCAACGGCTGGGCGGGCTGAAGCCCGCCCCTACATGTCGGCACGGATAGCTCGCAACGGAGCGCCATTCGGCGGCCCGAGGATGTGCGTCGACGAATCGAGGTCTGACATCCCACAACGACATGTAGGGGCGGCCTTTAGGCCGCCCATCCTGACGGCCACAGCCCGTTGGTGTTGTTGCGGTTGTCGTTCCTGACCCCTAACCCCTGACCCCGCCGTTTGCCCTCAGATCTCCAACAGCGCCAACTCAGGCCTCGACCCGATCCGAAAGGGCGGCCCCGAATTCCCCAGCCCGCGACTCACGTACAAGGCATGCCTGGCATCGGCCGACGTGTACGTCCCCTTCACGTAGCGACCGCTCCCCTCGGGGAGCACGAGCGCAAAGCCGAAGGGGGCGATCTGGCCACCGTGGGTGTGCCCGGCCAGCACGGCGGTTCCGCGTTTGGCCACCCGCGAGACCGCGTCAAAGCCCACTGGGCAGTGACACATGACAACCGCAGGGATCGCGTCCGCTCCCACCACGGGCAGCGACGAAACGAGGTCGTAGTCGGGCGAGCCTGCGCGCCAATCGTCGAGCCCGATCAGGTCTACTGGGCCGCCCGCGCCTGCGTCGAGCCGGACGGTCTCGTTGACGAGGAGCCGAACGCCGGCGCGTTCGTACTCCCGGCGCAGGCGCCGCAAGTCACATTCTCCCTGGTACTCCCAGTTACCCAGGGTGGCGAACTTCCCGAGCCTGGCTGGGAGGTCGGCGTAGCGATGGACGAGGGGTTCGTCGCCTCGGCGGTCCACGGCGTCGCCCGCGATGCATACAAGGTCCGGCTGGAATCCGCCGGTGGCGGCGATCAATTCGTCCTGATCGATCCAGTTGTGGGGGCCATGCATGTCGGTCAGCAGCGCAACTCGCAGGCGCTGGCTACGTTGCGTGGCACCTGGCAACGTCGTCCGCGTCGAGTCGAGACCGTTGGACGACGCCCCATACAGCGACAGGAGAGCGACCCCACCAGCCGTAGCGACAAACTCCCGGCGAGTAAGCCGATGGGAGGGCAGGGAAGGCATGGCCAAATATACTCGCGTTCGTGCTTGACACCCACTGGCTAAGCGTCCTAATTTCTTAGGCTTACACTTTTCTCGGCACCCTGCAGATGGGTGCCTTCATTATCCCATGGAGGCCGCACGTTTGTCTGAAGTCATCATTCATGACGATGAGAATTTTGAACGCGCGCTGAAGCGGTTCAAAAAGAAGTGCGAGAAAGCCGGGATCCTGTCCGATCTACGCAAACACCGGCACTACGAGAAACCGAGCGAGCGCCGCAAGCGCAAGATGAACGCGGCGATGCGGAAAAACCGCCGGAGCCGGCACGCCTAGATGTCTGCACTGATGGCGCGGTTACAGGAAGATCTTGTAACCGCACGCAAGGGGCAGGACAAGCCTTCCACGCTGTTGCTCAGCACCATCCTCGCAGACATCAAGAATCGGCGCATCGAGTTGATGCGCCAGCCGACGGACGATGAGGTCATCGAAGTCCTGCGGCGAGGCATCAAGCGCAGGCGCGAGTCAATCGAGGCGTACCAGAAGGGAGCCCGCGCCGACCTGGTTGCCAAAGAACAATTCGAAGTCGACCGGCTCGAGCGTTACCTCCCGGCACCGGTCTCCCCGGATGTGATCCGCGCAGCCGCACGCGCGGCCATCGCGGGCGGTGCGACGACCATTGGCGCCGTCATGGGCAAGGTGCTGCCGCAATTCAAGGGGCAAGCGGACGGCAGTGTGATCAGTACCATCGTGCGCGAGGAGCTCGCGGCACGCGGGTGACGTTGCACAGCGTCCAATCATGAACGCTCACGCGCTGGATGTCTTGGAGCTTTCCCGGGCACTGGCGCTCGTCGCGGAACGTGCGGTCGCGGGGCTCGCCGCGCAACGCATCCGGAACACGCAACCCACATCCGATCGCCGCATCATCGACCACGAGCTCGCCCGCGTCAGCGCCGCGCGCACGCTGAGCACGAGCGAGCATCCCTGGTCGCCGGAGGCCACTCCGGATCTCGTGCGTCCGCTCCAGCGCCTCGGCATCCCTGGAGCGCCATGGACCGGTCTCGAGTTGCGTGGTGCGCTGACATTGCTCGGCGCGAGCCGCCGAACGCGAGACACGCTGAGCGATGAGCGGCGACCTCCAGTGGCGCGTGCGGTTCTGGCAGATGTGCGCGAGCGGCTCGTCGGCAAGGTCGATGCGGAACGGAGCATTGACCGGGCGATCGCCGAGGATGGGACGGTTCGAGATGAGGCGTCGCCGCTCCTGCGTCGCGTGCGTCGGGAGTTGCGGGGGGCCGAGGGCGAACTGGTGGCGTTACTCGAGCGAATCATGTCGCGGCTCGAGGCGCATCAGCAGGTGGGCGACGCGTCAGTGACCGTCCGCAACGGGCGATACGTCATTCCGATTCGCCGTGAAGCGCGTACCGTCGTCGGGGGAATCGTTCAGGATACCTCGGCGACCGGCGCCACGCTCTTCGTTGAACCGCCGGCCGCCGTCGAGGCAGGGAACCGCATTCGAGAGCTCGAGGCTGAGGAACGGCGCGAGGTGGATCGCATTCTGGCGGACCTGACCGACGAGCTGCGCCCGCTCGCACCCGCGCTTCAGGAGACGCTCGACGCCTTGGTCGATCTCGACACGCTGCATGCCCGGGCGCGCTTCGCGGATGATTTCCACTGCACCGTGCCGGACCTGGGCTCCCCGACCGACGGATTCGTGATTCGGCAGGGGCGCCACCCACTACTGCTGGCGCAGGACGTGCCCGTGGTGCCATTCGACCTGACGATGGAGCCATCGGAGCGCACGCTCCTCATCAGTGGTCCGAACACCGGCGGCAAGACGGTGCTGCTCAAATCCGTCGCGTTATGCTCGGTTCTCGTCCAGTGCGGCATTCCGTCCCCGGTCGGCCCCGCGAGCCGCATCGCGGTCTTTGATGATGTGTTTGCGGACGTCGGCGACGAGCAATCGATCCAGGCGAGCCTGTCGACCTTCAGCGCACACGTGCGGAATCTCGGCGACATCCTCGCGCGAGCGACGCCCAAGTCCCTCGTGCTGATCGACGAGTTGGGGTCGGGGACGGACCCGCTCGAGGGGGCGGCGCTCGGAGGCGCGGTGCTCGAGGCACTGACGGCACGCGGCACGATGACGCTTGCCACGACGCACCTGGGCGCGTTGAAGGAGCTCGCCACAGAGGTCCCGGGTGTCGTGAACGGGTCGCTCGAGTTCGACGCGGCGCGGCTTGCCCCTACGTATCGGTTCATCAAGGGAGTGCCGGGGCGGTCGTACGGATTGCGCATCGCCCGTCGCCTGGCCCTGCCGGAGGAAGTCATCGCCCGGGCCGAAGAGCGCGTTCCTAAGGTGGAGCGTGACGTCGAAGCTTTGCTGGCGGACCTGCAGCAGCGCGCCTCCGATCTCGCCGAGCGGGAACAGACGGCGGCGCAGTCGCTCGCGAATGCGTCCGATCGCTCGACGCGGGTCGACGCGCGAGAACGCGCGGTGCGAGAGCGGGAGCGCGAGGTCGAGCGGCGGTCCCGTCAGGAGGCGCGCCAGTATCTGCTCAACGCGCGCGCGCAGATCGAGCAGGTCGTGCGCGATTTGCAGGCGGCGCCAAGCAGGAGCGACGACACCACGGAAGAAGCGCGACGGGCACGACAGCGGGTCGAGCAGCTCGCCGGCGAGCAGGCGCAGGCCCTTGCCGATCTCGATGCGGCCGCCGCCTCTCCGCCCCCGGCTCAGGAGGCGCCGCGCGCCCGCCCATCGGTATTGGCCGTTGGGGACACGGTGGAGGTGCCGTTGCTGGGTGGCCGCGCCGCGCGGCTCGTCGACCTACACGACGAGGAGGCCGTGGTGGCGTTTGGCGGCATGCGGATGCGCGTTCCAGCGAGTACACTGCGTCGTGCCGCCCAAGCTGCGCCCCAGATCGCCGTGCCCGTGGCCGCCGAGGTACCGGAGATTCACGCGAGCTCGGAGATCGACGTCAGGGGCATGCGTGTCCTCGAGGTCGAAGAGATCGTGATGCAAGCCATCGACGCGGCCGTACGGGCCGACCTGCCGGAGCTTCGGATCATCCACGGAAAGGGGACCGGGGCTCTCCGTGAACGGGTGGGCGAGATGCTGCGTAAGGATTCGCGGGTGCGAGTCGTTCGCCTCGGGGCGTGGAACGAGGGCGGTGCGGGCGTGACCGTCGCGGAGCTAGCCTGAGATGATTCCGGACGACGTCGTGGAGCGGGTAAGGGAAGAGGCCGATATCGTCCAGATCATTGGCGAGCACGTCGCACTGAAGCGGGTTGGCACCGACTACCGGGGGCCCTGTCCATTCCATCAGGGAACGCACCCCAACTTCTCGGTGTCGACCCGAAAGCGCATGTACTATTGCTTCGTGTGCCACGAGCACGGAGACGTATTCAACTTCTTGTCCAAGCGTCTTGGGCTGGACTGGCCGTCGGCGGTTCGCCTCGCGGCAGAGAAGTCCGGCATCGAGGTGCCGGCGACCGAGACCCGGCGTGCCGGCCCGGACCCGCGCGAACCGCTCTGGGAAGTCACCGCGAGCGCGGCCGAATACTTTCGCCGCATGCTCTGGGATGACGACGGCGGCCGAGTGGCACGCCAGTATCTCGAGAGTCGCAGCATCGATCGGGAGACATCGGACCGCTTCGGTATCGGCTACGCGCCGAGTCCGATAGGCCTCATGCGAAGCTACCTGAACAGGCTTGGTTTCGAGGACGCGCGCTTGACCGAGGCTGGCCTGCTGTCACAGCCTGAAGACGGTCGCGAGCCGCGGCCACGCTTTCGCGGACGGCTGATATTCCCGATCTTCGATGCGGTCGGCCACACCGTTGGATTCGGCGGTCGGATCCTCGGGCCGGGCGACGTCAAATACGTCAACTCTCCTGAATCGGCCATCTTTGCGAAACGGCGGCTGCTGTACGGCCTCAATTGGGCAAAATTCGCGATCCGCCGCGATGAACGCATCCTCGTCGTCGAAGGGTACTTCGATGTGGTGCGCCTGATGGCGGCGGGGCTCGAATGCGTGGTGGCGCCGCTGGGGACCGCCCTCACGGCGGAGCAGGCAGAGTTGATCGCCCGGTACACGAAGCAGGCATTCTTGATCTATGACAACGATCGCGCGGGGCTGCGGGCGACATTCCGGACGGCGGGCGAGCTGCTGCGCCGCAGCGTAGCGGTGCGGGTTGTCACTCTGCCCGAGGGTGAGGATCCTGACACGTTTGTGGGCGCCCATGGACGCGACCAGATGGAAACGCAAATTCGCGCGGCCGTCGACGTGCTCGAGCGCGAGATCCAGATTCTGCACGGTGCGCACTGGTTTCGGGACCTGCATAACAAGCGGCGTGCGATCGACCGCCTCCTGCCAACCATTCGCGCCGCGGCGGATCCCATCCTGCGTGACCTGTACGTGACCCGGGCGAGCGAGGCTGCGGGAGTGCCAAAGTCCTTGCTCTGGCGAGAGGTCGGTGGAGAGGTCGAGGTGCCGGCGACGCCGCGCGCTGAGCGTGCGGAGCCCCGTTCGCCTCGCGCCAATGGAGACCACACGCCAAAGACTGCCAGCTCGGTGGCCGACCCGGCCGGCGGCACGGCGGCCGAGCGCGAGCTCGTGCGCTGGTTGATCGCGAGCCCGGAGCAGATCGAGCGAACGGCCGAGCGCATCGGACCGGACGTGATCCGCAATGCGGACCTCCGGGTGATCTACGAGGAGTTGATCCGGTTGGGAGCGACTGCGACGCCGGAGGCGCTTGCTGTCGCGCTGCCGCCGGACGCCGCCGCCGAAGTGGCAGCGCTGGTCGCCGGGACATTCACAGGGGCCGATCCGGCGCGAGTGATAGAGGACAGCCTCGCGGTGCTGCGGGTGCGGGATCTGTCCGACCGGCTCGCGGAGATTGATCGTCTCGTTGGGCTGGGATCGCGTGAGGAACAGCGGGCATTGATGGCGGAGAAGCTCCGCATTATGGCTGAAGTGCGTGGGTTACGTGGTCGAGGGTTCAAGCGGTATGGAAAGTCGCGATTGTCGCTGAGGAGGAACGACGGTGCACCCTGATGTCCAGGCGTTGTTGGCGCTCCAGGTCGAAGACTTGGCTATTCGTGAGATCGAAAGCCGGCGGGCGGCTCTCGAGCCCAAGCTGCGGGAGTTGGAGACCACCCGGCGTGCGACGGCAGAGGCCGCGACGCGCGCCCGCGAGGTGGTCCTGGTGGAAGAGAAAAGCCAGCGCGAGCTGCAAACCCGCATCGCACAGCACAAGGCGCTGCACGAGCGCAATGTGGCGCAGCTCGACTCGGTGAAACGGATCCGTGAAGCCACGGCCGCCGTCGCACAGGTCGAGCAGGCGCGGCGCATTCTGGCGGAGGAAGAGAGCGCCCTTCAGACGATTTCGCGGCGCCTCGTCGAGTTACGGGCCGCGGCGGAGGCGCGTGAGCGTGCCCTGGCCGAGCTCGAGGCGCAGCAGGAGGTCGACCGCCTCGCGATCGAAGAGGCCCGAGGCGAGGTCGAGGACGAGTTGGCGGCCCGGCGCGCCGCTCGCGCCGGGTCCGCGACCCAGGTCGAGCGCTCGCTCCTGCAGAAGTACGACCGCATCCGCTCGGCGAGACACGACGGCGCGATCTTTCCCTTGCGTGGTCCATCTTGCGGCCACTGCGATACGAGCGTTCCCCTCCAGCGTCGGAACTTGATGTCGGCGCGCGGCTCGATCGAGGTGTGCGAGACATGCGGTGTGCTTCTATACGCCGTAACTTGAAGGCGTGACTACGCCCGAGACGTCGATCCGAGCGCGGCCGCGCGGGCCGGCGCGGTGGATCATGCCGCGAGCGTGTGACGACGTCGCGATTACTGCGCTGATCGACGCACTCCACCTGCCGGACTCGGTCTGCCGGCTGCTCCATGCTCGCGGGTTTACGGACACCGAAGCTGCCAAGCGCTTCTTGCGGCCCCGATTTGATCAGCTCCACGACCCCGCGCTGCTGCACGGGCTCAACGACGCGGTCGAGCGGCTGGCGCAAGCGATTGAGAAGGGCGAGACCATTTTCATCCACGGTGATTACGACGTCGATGGCATGGCCTCGACGGCGCTGCTCACCCGGGCGCTTCGCTCAATGGGGGCCAAAGTGGTTCCCTTCGTGCCCCGCCGCTTGCAGGATGGCTACGATCTGTCATCTGCCGGCGTCAATGCCGCGGTTGCGGCTGGCGCGCGCGTCGTCGTGACGGCGGACTGCGGCACGAGCGCCCACGCATCGGTTGCGGCCCTCAACGCCGCGGGCATCGACGTCATCATCAGCGACCATCACTTGCCGGGCGGCGCACTGCCGGACTGCGTGGCCGTGCTCAATCCACGTCAGCCAGGGTGCCGCTATCCCGACAAGGACCTGGCGGCCGCTGGGGTCGTGTTCAAGTTGGCGCTCGCGCTCGCGCGCCGTATGGGGGCGAGTGAGGGGCCGGTCTTTGGACTGCTCGATCTGGTGGCGCTCGCGACGGTTGCGGACGTCGCTCCGCTGCGGGGCGAGAACCGGGTATTCGTCCGCTACGGGCTGCGGCTCCTGGCCGAAACGACGAACCTCGGGCTGCGCGCGCTGGTGCACGTCTGCGGTCTGGATGCCAAAGCGATCACCGCGGGGCGTGCCGGCTACATCCTCGCGCCCCGCTTGAATGCGGTTGGCCGGATCGGGACGGCAATGCGGGGCGTCGAGCTCCTCCTCACGAACAACGAGGCGGACGCTGGCCGCATCGCGCAGGAGCTGGACGAGTTGAATCGGCAGCGTCAGGATATCGATCGCCGCACGCTCGTCGAAGCCCGTGAAATGGTGACGAAGCTGGATCTCGACGAGACCTACGGCATCGTGCTGGCCGACTCGAGCTGGCACCCTGGGGTGATCGGGATCGTCGCGTCGCGCCTCGTCGAGGAATTCGGTCGCCCGACGATGCTTGTGGCCCTGTCAGATGGCGACGGCCGCGGCTCCGGGCGCTCGATCCCGGCGTTCGATCTCCACGCGGGGCTCTCGGCGTGCCGGGACGTGCTGCTGCGGTTCGGCGGGCATCGAGCCGCTGCGGGGGTGACGGTCGCCCGAGAGCGCGTACCGGAGTTTGCCGCTCGCTTCAACGCAGTGGCCCGCGCGCAGCTGCGCAAAGAGGATCTCGTGCCGGAGGTCCATGTCGACCTCGAGCTCTCGATCGACGATGTCACTCCGGAGCTGGAGTCGGTCCTTCGCCACTTCGAGCCGTTCGGTGTCGGCAACCCCGCGCCGGCCCTGCTGGTGCGGCACGCGCGACTCAGCTGTCCGCCACGAACCGTGGCGCAGGACGGGGTGAAGCTGCGCCTGTCGCGTCGCGCGGGCGACCTGGACGCGGTGGCCTGGGGCGCTGCCCATCGCCTCGAGGAGCTGCAGGCCGGCGGACCCGTCGACGTCGTGTTCCGTGTCGAGCGTGACGACTGGCTGGGCGATGGTCGCGTGCAGGCCAAGGTCACCGACTTCCGCGTATGACGACCGCCGCCACACGGGCGCACCGCGCCCGCCGGTGACATGCGTATCGTCGCCGGACGCTGGCGCGGCCGTACGATCGCCGCTCCCGCGGGGCGAGTCGTACGACCGACCGCCGATCGTGTACGGGAGGCATGGATGAGCGTCGTGCAGCCGTGGTTGCACAACGCGCGCGTGCTCGACCTCTTCGCCGGTTCAGGAGCACTGGGACTCGAGGCGCTGTCGCGCGGCGCGGCGCAGGCGGATTTCGTCGAGCAGGCAGCGCCGAGCCTGCGCGCATTGCGCGAGAACATCGCATCCCTTGGCGCCGCCGACCACTCGCGCGTACGACGCGCCGACGCGCTGCGCACCATTGCCCGGCTCGAGCCGGGCGCGTATGACGTAGCGTTCGCCGATCCGCCGTACGGTCTCGGCTTGGCGGCGTCGGTCGCCGAACGCTGGCTCGAGACACCGTTCGCGACGATTCTCGGTGTCGAGCATTCCACGCGTGAGACCATGCCGCCTGGCGGCCACACGCGAACGTATGGATCGACCGCCCTCACCGTCTACCGCGCCGACGACAACGCGCGAACGGCTCGGGACGATCGGGAGGCGCCATCATGGTGAGTCGGAAGCGGAAGCGGGGCGGCGCGCCCAGCGCGCCTGAGGGCCGGATCGCGGTCTATGCCGGGAGCTTCGACCCGATCACGCGTGGTCATGAGGACCTGATTCGGCGAAGCCTGGAGTTCGTGGATCGCCTCGTCGTGGCCGTTGCGTTGAACTCCTCGAAGCAGGCGTTGTTCGAGATCGACGAGCGGCTGGATCTCATTCGCGCCACCGTCGGCCCGAATCCGCGAATCGATGTGCGGTCCTTCAACGGCCTGCTGGTGGATTTTGCGGCCGAAGTGGGCGCGCGCCTGATTATCCGGGGACTGCGGGCAGTCAGCGACTTCGAGTACGAGTTTCAGATGGCATTGATGAACCGGCATCTGACATCGGGTCGGCTCGAGACCGTGTTCATGGTCCCATCCCTCGATACCACCTACATCAGCTCCAGCATCGTCCGCGAAGTAGCGCGCTACGGCGGCAACGTCCGCGATCTGGTCCACCCCAGGGTGGCCGCGGCGCTGCGGTCGAAGTTTCCGGCGTGATCGACGATCGGCCCGGCGGCCCGGACCGCTCCACCGCGGGGCCGGAGTCCACACGCGGCTTTGTAACGAGTTTGCGCGCGCGCGCCTCGCGCGCGCATCGGCGCGTGGCATTTCCGGAGACTGGAGATCCTCGGACGCTCGTGGCCATCGAGCGGCTCGCTGCTGCTCGCATCGTCGAGCCCGTGGTCGTGCTGGACGAGTCGAATCCCGAGGCCCAGCGCGCAGCACGAGCGCTCGCTGACCGAGCAGGACTGGAGTGCGTGAGCCCGGGGCCGACGGGAGCACTCGTCACGGCGCTCGAGCTTCTGCATGCCGGTTTGGTCGATTCGTGCGTCGCCGGGGCGTCGCACACCACGGCGGCGGTCCTCCGCGGGGCGCTCAGGATCGTCGGGAAGGCTCCTGGTGTTGAGCTCGTTTCCAGCGCGTTCTATATGGTGCTCCGCGCCCAGCAGCACCCGGGCGTGGGAGGCGACGTGCTGACCTTCACGGACTGCGCGGTCGTGCCCGAGCCCACGTCGGTGCAACTGGCCGATATCGCCCTCGCGGCCGCGCGGGACCGCGCGCGCGTGGTCGGAGATGAGCCGCGGGTCGCGTTTCTTTCCTTCAGCACACTCGGGAGTGGTGGGACCGCCTCACCGTCGATTGCGCGCGTGCGTGCGGCTGTGGAGCTCACGCGCGAGCGGGAGCCCGGGCTGGCGGTGGACGGCGAAATACAGGTGGACGCCGCCCTGATCCCCGAGGTCGCCACCCGAAAGGGTGCCGGCCAAGTGCTCGCGGGACGCGCGAACGTGTTAGTCTTTCCGTCACTGGATGCGGGCAACATCGCGTACAAGCTCGTCGAGCGGTTGGGAGGAGCGACGGCGATCGGGCCCATCATTCAGGGCTTGGCGCGACCGTGTTCGGATCTATCGCGGGGTGCCAGTCCGGATGACATTATCAACGTGGCGGCAGTGACCGCCGTGCAGGCCACCGAGCCCGCCTAACGCCGGAGAATTCCGTCCGATGAGCTTCACGATGACGAAGCATGGAGCTGTGGTCGTGGTGGATGTCGAGGGACAGCTGATCGTTGGGAATCGCCAGGAGCTCAAGCAGAAGGTGCTCGACGAGCTGGAGAAGGGCGAGCGCAAATTCCTGATCGACTTCGGGCGCACGGGCTACATCGACAGCTCGGGGCTGGGCGTGCTGGTCTCGCTCTCCAAGAAGATTCGCGAGCAGGGCGGCGAGTTGCGGCTCGCGAATCTCAACGATGATCTCAAGACGCTCTTCGAGCTCACCAAGCTGGACACGCTCTTTCAGATCGCCGACAGCCGCGACCGCGGGCTGGAGAGCTTCTAGCCTGGGACAGCGACGCAGGTGTGTGATCGCGACCGGGGTGAGCATGCCCGCGGTCAGCGCGCGCGGGCTGGACTGAGCGGCGTGCACGAGCGACGTCACTCGGGTGCGCAGCCGGCCCCGCTCTCGAGTGGCGGGGGCGGGCTCGAGCCCGCGCGGTTCGCGCTGGAGTTGGAGGTCGCCACTGACGTTCGGCTGATCGGTCGCATCGTCCAGATGGTGAGCCGGGAGATTCGGGAGTTCGACTTTCCCGCGCATCTCTGCTCGCTCAATGTGCCCGTCGCTTTGAGTGAGGCACTGTCCAATGCGATGCTGCGCGGCAACGCGGACGATCCCGAAAAGATGGTCCACGTGCGGATGGCCGTCGACGACCGACGCCTCGTGCTGGAAGTCTCGGATGAAGGGCGCGGCTTCGACCTCGATCAGTGCACGCAAGACCCGACGACCGCCGACAACATGCTGCGAGAGGACGGCCGCGGGCTGTTCCTGATGCGGCGCCTCATGGACCAGGTGGAGCGCTACACCGAGGACGGCGCGACCCGGCGCAACGTCGTCCGCCTGACACTCTTTCGGAGGCACCCGGCGGCGCCATGAGAGAGCAAGACCTGAGCGTCGTGCTGACCGCGTTCTATGACGCCACGCGATGTCCAGCTACGCTCTGGATGCAGACCGATCCCGCCCGGCCCCTGCATCTATTGGCGGTCGCGCCCCCGAGCACGGCCGTCACGCCGCCCACTGCTGCACTCCTCCCGCGTGGCCCCGAGCCTCACACGCTGGCGGGACCCGAGGGGCGCAAGCTTGCAGCGCGCATTCCGCCCGCGAAGCATGTGTGGCTGGTCCTCGGGCCATCTCCGAGCGGCGGCTTGCCGCTCAACAACCTGTTCCAATTCCTCGCGCCGGTCGTATCGCAGATCCTGCAGACGGCGATGGAGGTCGAGCATGCCGCCACCGAGCTCGCCGAACGGTACGAGGAGATCAACCTGCTCTACACGATCAGCGAGATACTCGGCCGCACTGTTCGCCTCGAGGAAGCCGCCGCGACGATTCTGCGCGAGATCTCCGAGACGGTGGGTGCGCGCCGGGCTTCGATTCTGGTGCACGATCGGGTCACGGATACCCTGCAGGTCGTCGCTGCCTTGGGTGTTCCGGCCGAAGACGCGCCGCCGATCGCCGTCGACGATACGACCAGCGTGTCGGCGCGGGTGTTCCGCACGCAGCACGCCATGATCGTCGACGGCGATGAGATGGCCTGCGAAGCCGAAGCGTCATATCGCCGTGGCTCGATGATGTCGGTCCCGATCATGTGGACGTCGCCGGAGGGCGGTGAACCACTCGGCGTCGTGAATCTCTCCGAGCGGCGCTCGGGGCATCCCTTCTCGGCGGGTGACCAGAAGCTCGTCGCGGCGATTGCGACCCAGATCGGCACCGCGATCCAGAATGCACGACTCGTGCGGGCATCGCTCGCGCAACAGCGTCTGGTGCAGGAAATGGAGCTCGCCCACGATCTGCAAATGCGCCTGCTGCCGACGGGCGCGGTTGTCGCGCCCCAGGCGGAGGTGGCCGCGCGGGTCGTGCCGGCGGAGAGCGTGGGTGGCGACTTCTACAACCTCTTTCGGTTGGGCCCCGACGCCACGGGCGCGATGATCGGGGACGTGTCGAGTCATGGCTATCGGGCGGCGCTCATCATGGCGCTCGCCATGAGCGCGTCCGCTATTCACGCCCAGGCGTCCACCGATCCGGGCGAGACGATCACCGCCCTGCAGGCGTCGCTGCGAGATGAGCTCCTCACGACGGAGATGTTCATCACGCTGTTCTATGGGGTCGTCGACCGGTCCAGCGGCCAGCTGCGCTACGCGAACATGGGGCATCCGCACGCCTTCGTCGTCGGCGGCACCGGCGCGGTCCAGCGACTCCCTGCGCTCGACCCGCCCCTCGGAATGGTCGACGCCCGGCCGCACTCGGCGGCTCGGTCGTGGGCGTGCGGGCGCGACGTACTGGTGTTGTTCACCGATGGCATCAGCGACGCGCGCAACCGCGCCAATGTGCGCCTCGGGGAACAGGCCGTGCTCGACACTGTTCTGGCCAATCGTGCACGGCCCGTTGCCGAGATCATCGACCGGGTGTTCGACACGCTCAGGGCGCATACGGGCGAAGTGCCGCCGCGCGACGACTTGACGCTCATCGTTCTCCGCAGCTGAGCCGCATGCGCCGGCACCCGCGGCGCGGCGCTGACCAATGGCCGCGTCCGAGGAAGCGACTGGGACAGCACTTTCTCACCGATCCTCGCGTGCTCGCGCGGATCGCCGACGCGCTCGCGCCGACGGGCGACGACACGGTCGTGGAGATCGGGCCCGGCCGCGGTTCGCTGACCGCGGAATTGCTCGCCCGCGCAGGGCGGGTCGTCGCGATCGAGCTGGACGGAGCACTCGCCGCGCGGCTTCGATCGGCGTACGCGGACCGGGATGCCCTCACCGTGATCGAGGGCGATGCGCTGGACCTGTCCCTGGCCGGTGCCGCGGGCCGGGCCGATTACCTGGCTGCCGGCAACGTGCCGTACTACATCACGACGCCAATTCTTTTTCACTCACTCGAGGCGCCGCGCCCGCGCCGATCCGTGTTTCTTGTGCAGCGCGAGGTCGCCGAGCGCGTGGTCGCGCCCCCCGGCACCGTCGGCGTATGGCGCGCTGTCGGTCAACGTGCAAGCGCTCGCGGAGCCGACGATCGCCTTTACGATCGCACCCGGCGCCTTTACGCCGCCGCCGCGCGTCGACTCGGCCGTGCTGCGCCTCGTCCCGCGACGAGACCCGGTGGTGACGGACCAGGAGCAGCCCGACTACTCGGCGTTTGTCATCGCCGCCTTCGGCCTCCGCCGGAAGCAAATGCGCCGCGTCGTGCGGACGCTGCGCGGCCTCACGCCGAGCGCCGCGGACGCGCTGCTCGAAGGGGCGGGTGTCGCGCCAGACGCACGTCCCGAGGTATTGACGCCCGCACAGTTCGCGGCTGTCTACCGCGCATTGTGAGAACTGAACGGCGGGTCTGGGGTTTGGGGTCTGGGGTTTGGGGAACGGCAAAACCACACGGCCAGTCACCGTGTGCGGCGGCCGACCCTCGCGTTTTGGTGCGGCTTCCCGAGACCCCAAACCCCAGACCCCAGACGCGCAGTTCAGCCCTTCCCCTTCTCCTTGGCCAAGGCATACGACAGCACTTCCAATTCCGCTGCCATGTTGACCCCCTGCACAGCGACGCCGCCCGGGACGCGAATCCGAGTCGGTGCGAAGTTGAGGATGCCGGTGATACCTGCCTGTACCGCGCGGTCCGCCGTTTCCTGCGCGCGGTCCGCCGGCACGGCAAGGACTGCAATGTCCGGGTGCTCGCGCGCGGCATCGTGCTCGAGGTTCGACACGTCTCGGATCACGAGGCCCGGCGTGATCGCGCCGATCTTGGCCGGGTCGTTGTCATACACGGCGATCACGCTGAACCCGCGCCGGCGGAACCCCGAGTATTCGGCCAGCGCGCTCCCGATTTTCCCCGCGCCAATGATCACGACGCGCCACACCCGCCCGAGGCCGAGGATCTCGCGCAGCTCGGCGATCAGCTCTGGCACCCCGTAGCCGAGCCCTCGCTTGCCGAAGGAGCCGAATACCGAGAGGTCCTTGCGCACCTGCGCGGAACTCGTGCCGGCCAGCGCGGCAAGCTCATCGCTCGAGATCGTCGCCAACCCACGCTCCTCGAATTCCTCGAGCAGGCGGAGGTACAGCGAGAGTCGCCGCACCGTTGGCTCTGCGATGCGTTTCGTCGTTGTCGTGCGGCCCCCGGAACTCGAGTGGGACGTCACGGCGCAGGGGAGAGAATCACGGCGTAGAATTAATTAAGTTGCTGCGTGCCAGTCCACGCCTTTCGTGAGATATCATTGCTTCTTAACTCGGTCTCCGTGTCGCGGCCATTGGCGGTGCACGCGGGGTGACGCTGCCGCTGCTGGGCCCAGATGCGATGCCGCCGTTGCTGACGAGTCAGCGTCTCACGACGTTGTCCTACGCGGTGGTCGATGTCGAGACGACGGGTGGTTCTCCCTGGACCGGACATCGCGTCACGGAGATTGCCGCCGTGATTGTCCGCGAGGGTCGAGTCGCCGACACCTTCGAGACGCTTGTGAATCCCGAGCGGCCCATCCCGGCGTTCATAACGCGCTTGACCCATATCACCCCGTCCATGGTGCGCGACAAGCCGCCCTTTGGCGCGATTGCGCCCCGCGTCGCGGAATTTCTGCGCGGGCACGTGTTCGTCGCCCACAACGCGGGGTTCGATCGCCGGTTCGTCGAGATGGAGGTGCAACGCGCTGGGCATTACTGGACGGGAGATCGCGTGCTCTGCACCGTCCGTTTGGCGCGTCGCCTCGTGCCGCACCTGCGCCGCCGGTCGCTCGACCATCTGGCGCACCACTACGGCGTGCGCATCAACGACCGGCATCGGGCCATGGGTGACGCGATGGCGACAGCGCTCTGCTTCATCCGGCTGCTCGACGACGCCGGCACGTGCGGGCTGGACACGTGGGGCGACGTCGTGCGCCTGGTAACGCCCGGGAGGGCGCGCGGACGCAAGCGGCGCAAGCCGTCGGCGCTGCCGCAAAGCGGGCAGTGGGAGCTCGGAGCGTGACCGCGACACCCTTGCACGAGCGACGCCAGATCGGCGGTCTGACCGTGCACGCCATCCGCTCCGGAAGCCTGCGATTGGATGGGGGCGCGATGTTCGGCATCGTGCCCAAGCCGTTATGGGAGCGCCGTGCCGCGGCAGACGAGCGCAACCGGATCTTGCTCGGGATGCGGTCGTTCCTGATCGAGCACGACGTCGGCCTCGTGCTCGTGGAGACCGGGTTGGGCAACAAGGAGGACGCCAAGTTCCGGGACATCTACGGCGTCGAAAACGCCGGCGCCGACCACCGCACAGCGCTGGAAGATGGCTTGCACGCGGCCGGATTCCGGCCCGAGGACGTGGCGATCGTGATCGACACCCATCTCCACTTCGACCACGCCGGCGGCAACACGTACCGGGATCGGGATGGCGCCATTCGCCTCACGTTCCCCAAGGCGCGATACGTCGTGCAGTCCGGGGAGTATCACTACGCGACGCACACCAACGAGCGCACGGCCGGGAGCTACTTCGCCCACAACTTTGTGCCGGTACGCGAGGCTGGCGCCTTCGATCTGATCGACGGCGAGCGAGAGATGGTTCCGGGCATCCGGCTGCTGCCTACGCCAGGCCACACGCCGCACCATCAAAGTGTCCTGCTCGAGTCCGGCGGAGTCCGCGCCTGCATCCTTGCGGACCTGGTTCCGACGACCACCCATCTCCCGCTCCCCTGGATCATGGGCTACGACGTCGAGCCCCTGGTGACGCTCGAGACCAAACGCCGCGTGCTGGAGCGAGCCCAGGCCGAGGACTGGTTGTTGTTGTTTGTGCATGATCCGGGGATCGTCGGGGGCAGGTTGGTTGGAGGGGAGTTCAGGGCGGAGGGCTAGGGCCCCGTGCAGGGTCGGGGGTCACGGGAACGACACCCGCAACCGCGGGCGGGCTGAAGCCCGCCCCTACATGTTGCTGCGGGCGCCGACGTCATCCAATTCGGCGACTTGGCTTCGCGAACGAAGAAGGCCACCCGATTCTTTCGCCCTCACACCGACATGTAGGGGCGACCTTCAGGTCGCCCGCGGTTGTCCGGTCGCCGTTGGCCGTCCCCTGACCTCTGACCCCGCCGTTAAGGTTTCACCGCCTTCCCTTGACCGGCCGTCCCGACGCGCCTAACTTCCGACCCGACAACATAGTAAGCAGCCCCGCTTGGGCTCACCCTCTGGCCGCCGCGCGACATTTGTCCGCACGGCGCGCTGCAGGAGTTCACGACGACGCCGACGCGCAGCGAGCGACGGCGGTACGCGCGGACTCCATTGAGGGCCGCGCGTTTTCGTTGTGACTGTGGCGGGGCCGAGCGAGTCGTCGATTTCACACTGTGGAGGCAGGCATTATCCAGGACAACACCAAGCGAGTTCGCGTCAATCGGCAGATCCGGATCAGCCCACTCCGGGTGATCGCTGCCGACGGCAGCCAGATGGGCATCATGGATGTCGATGCCGCGCTGGCCGCGGCACAGGACCAAGGCCTCGACCTCGTGGAAGTCGCACCGACGGCGCGACCCCCCGTGGTTCGCATCATGGACTACGGGAAGTTCAAGTTCGAGCAGGCCAAGATGGCGCGGCAGGCGAAGAAGAAGCAGCACGTCATTCACTTGAAAGAAGTGAAGTACCGGCCGGGCATCGAGGACCACGATTTCGAGACGAAGACGCGCCACGCCCGGGAGTTCCTGCAGGATGGCAACAAGGTGAAGGTCACCATGATGTTCCGCGGTCGGCAGATCGCGCACCCGGAGCTGGGGCGTGAGGTCGTGGATCGCGTCGCGGCAGCGCTGGCCGATGTCGCGAAGGTCGAGAGCGACGCCAAGTTGGAAGGCAAGTCGATGATCATGATTCTGACGCCGCGATGACGGCGTCGAGCAAACCAGGGTAGCGCATGCCGAAGATGAAGACACACAAAGGCGCGGCGAAGCGCTTCAGCGTCACGGGCGCGGGCAAAGTGCGCCGCCTGAAGGCGTTCAAGAGCCACATCCTCACCAAGAAGTCGCCGAAGCGGAAACGAAACCTCCGTCGCCCCGCGATCGTGAAGACGCCAGGTGAAGTTCGGAACATCAAGCGCCTGATCCAGGCGTAGGAGGAGCGATGCCACGCGTCAAGTCGAACGTCGTGCGCCTCAGGCGCAAGAAGCAGGTGATGAAGGCCGCCCGTGGCGCGTTCGGCGGCCGGTCGAAGCTGTGGGGGCCCGCCAAGGAGACGGTGGAGCGCGGGCTGGCGCTATGCGTACCGTGATCGCAAGAACAAGAAGCGGGACTTCCGCCGGCTGTGGATCACGCGCATCAACGCCGCCGCTCATCAGAACGCGATGACGTACAGCGTGTTCATGAACGGTCTGAAGAAGGCGGGCATCGAAGTCGATCGGAAGGTGCTCGCGGACCTTGCCGTCCACGACCCGCAAGCGTTTACCGCGCTGGCCGATCGCGCACGCGACGCGCTGACCGCCGCATAGTTCTCGGCTTCATCGTTGGCACACGGTGGCGGCAGCGCGACGGGATCGCGGCTGCCGCGCCTTCGTTTTAGCGCCCGGGGGCGCGAAACGTCGGAGAGAGGAGCAAGGTGAGAGGTGAAAGGAGAGGACAGCAAACTGCGGCACGACATGGGGATCGGGGAGCGGAGCATGACCGGAACGGGCGCTCGAGTAGATCACGAGGAACACCGGCTGTCAGCTGAGGAATTTCTGCGCGCTGTCTCGGAGCTTCGCGCTGAGGCGACGGGCCGCATTCCCGTTGCCGCGGGCGTGTCCGAACTGGAAGCGGAGCGGGTCTACTTCCTCGGACGGACCAATGGTCGCTTGAAGCAGCTCATGGAGCTCATTGCCCACGCTCGCGCCCGATGATCGCCGCCAGGCGGGGAAGGCGGCGAACGAGGCCAAGGCGGTCATCGACGCCTTGCTCGAGGAGCGGCGAGCGGCGCTCGCGTCGCGCGGCCGCCGCGCAGCCGACCCAAGACCTCACGATGCCGGGCCGCCGCGTCTGGACAGGCGGGCGGCACCCCGTCACGCTCGTCATCGACGAGATCGCCGACATCTTCCGCGAGCTCGGCTTCACGATCGCGCTCGGGCCCGAGGCCGAGTCCGAATGGTACAACTTCACGGCGCTCAACTTCCCGACCGATCACCCGGCGCTCGACATGCACGACACACTGTACCTCGAGAGCGGTACGCTGCTCCGCACCCATACGTCGCCGGTGCAGATCCGGACACTACAGCGCTACCAGCCCCCGGTCCGCGTTCTCGTGCCCGGGCAACGTCGTATCGCCGCGACTTCTTCGATGCCTCGCACGCGCCGATGTTCGCCCAGATCGAAGGCCTGGCGGTCGACGAGGGCGTGAGCTTCGTCGATCTCAAGGCGACGCTGTCCCATTTTGCCCGGCGGTTCTTCGGCGCTGCCGTGACCCGCTTCCGGCCGAGCTTTTTCCCCTTCACCGAGCCGTCCGCCGAGATGGACGTCGAGTGCCAGATCTGTCACGGCGCCGGCTGTCGCACGTGCAAGTTCACCGGCTGGTACGAGATCATGGGCTGTGGGATGGTGCATCCGGCGGTGATCGAGGCGTCAGGGCTCGATGCGGAGCGCTACACGGGGTGGGCGTTCGGTATGGGGCCCGCCCGCGTCGCGCAGCAGCGCTACGACATTCCGGACATCCGCGTGCTGTACGACTGGGATGTCCGCGTCCTGGGCGAGCTCGGCCGATGAACGCCTCGGTCGAGTGGCTGTCGGCGTTCGTCGACAGCGGCCTGTCGCCGGAAGGGCTGCGGGAGCTGATCACCGCCCGCGTCGCGACGGTCGATGCCCTCGAGGCGATGCGCGCGGACCTCGCGTACATCGTCGTGGGGCGCGTCGTCGAGGCGGCCCGTCACCCGGACAGCGACCACCTGTGGGTGACGAAAGTCGATGCCGGCGGGCCCGAGCTGCTCGACGTCGATTTGCGGCGCCCCGAATGTGGCGGCGGGTGTCCGCTATCCGTTCGCGCCGGTCGGTACGACCATGCCGAACGGCATGAAGATCGAACGTCGCAAGATCCGCGGGCGGATCTCGAACGGCATGCTCTGCTCGGCCCGCGAGCTGGGACTGGGTGCCGACCACGAAGGGATCCTCGCACTCTCGACCGACGCCGCGCCGGGCACGCCACTGCTCGAGGCCCTGCCGCTCGGCGATGTGCGCCTCGTCGTCGACGTCATGCCCAATCGCCCCGACTTGCTGTCCCACCAGGGGCTGGCCCGCGAGATCGCCGCCGCGACGGGACGTCCAGTTGCGCGAGCCGGCAGTCCCCGGTGGCGACCAGGTCGCCGTGCCCACACTCCGGCGCACCGATAGCTCCGCCTCCGCCGGCGAGGTGCGCGTCACGGTCGACGACCCCGACGACTGTCCGACCTACCTCGGCGTCGTCTTCCGGGGTGTCAAGATCGGCCCGAGCCCGGCGTGGCTCGTCAACCGGCTCGCGACCGTCGGCATTGCGCGCCCGGTGAGCAACGTTGTCGATGTCACGAACTACATGCTTGCACGGCTACGGACAACCGGCCCACGCGTTCGACCTCGCGCGGTTGGCCGGTCGGGAGATCCGAGTCCGCCGCGCGCGGGCTGGAGAGCGGCTGACGACCCTCGACGGTGTGGCCCGCACACTCGATCCGTCGATGCTGGTGATCGCCGACGACGAACACGCGCAGGGTGTCGCGGGCGTCATCGGAGGACAGGACAGCGAAATCACCGCGGACACGACCGACATCGTACTGGAGCTCGCCGCGTTCGACCCGAAGCGCGTCCGCGCCGCGCGACGCGCACTTGGCGTATCAACCGATGCGTCGTTCCGCTTCGAGCGAGTCGTGCCCCCGACGCTGCCCGTCGAGGTGTTTCCGATGGCGGTGAAGCTCATGGTCGCACTGACCGGTGCGCAGGTGAGCGAGCCAATCGCGCTCATCGGCCCTGCCGCCCCGCCTCCGCGTCGGGTCACGCTGCGGGCCGCTCGTGTCGCCCAGGTGCTCGGGGTCACTGTGCCCAGCTCGGAATCCGCGAGGCTACTGGACTCGGTCGGCTTCTCCACGATGGTGGAAGAGGACTCCGTCGAGGTCATCGCGCCCAGCTGGCGGGTCGACACGCAGGCGGAGATCGATCTCGTCGAGGAGGTCGCCAGGCTCCGTGGCTACGATACCTTCCCGGACACACTCCGCCCGTACCGATTGGGGACCGTCCCTGACGATCCGCTCGTTGCGCGGACGGCGCGCCTCCGGGAGCTGCTCGTTGGCCGTGGGTTTCTCGAGGTCCGGCCGATGCCTTTCGTCGCTGCCTGCTCAGGCGGACGGCGGCGTCCGCGTCACGAACCCGCTCGCCGATACCGAAGCGTTTCTGAGGAGCGACGTGTTGCCGTCGCTGGCCCGTCGCGCCGAATACAACCTGGCCCGCATGGAGGGGGACCTGCGGCTGTTCGAGGTCGGCACGGTCTTCCTGCCGACGTCCGAACCGCGTCCGCGCGAAGAGATCCGGGTCGCCGCCCTGTGCATGGGTGCGCGCCGGCCGCCTCATTTCACGGAGCCGAGTCCGCCGTCGTGGGACGAGTGGGACGCGAAGGAGCTGGGGGAGGCGATCGCTGCGATATCCGGCGCGACCGGTCGCGTCGCGCTCGAGCCAGCCGACGGTCCCGATCTCCTCTGGGACATTCGAGCCGACGATGCGGTCATCGGGCGCGTGACGCGGGTGACGCTCGATGCGCCGCCGTGGGCTGCGCCCGCCTTCGGGGTCGAGGTCGTCGCCTCGGTGATGGAAACGGCGCCCGTCGCACCACCGGGCGTGCACGCACCTGCGACTGCAGACACGAGCGTCACCGCGCCGCCGGCGCCACGGTACAGTCCCCCTCCGACTCAGCCGGCCGTGCGCGTCGATCTGACCGTGCTCGTGCCGGAGGGTGTGACCGCGGCGGCGGTCGAGCAGGTTTTGGCCCGGTCGGCCAGCCAGTTGCTTGCCGGCGTGGAACTCCAGAGCCAGTATCGTGGGTCGTCGGTGCCGGCGGGCTATCGGAGCGTGACGTGGCGGTTGACGTTCCGACATCCCGAGCGCACTCTTCGCGAGAAAGAGGTTGAAGCCCAACGGGATAAGCTGTTGCGCGCCTTGGAGAGCGAACTGGGTGTCCGACAACGAACGGCCTGAAGGTGTCGCGTTTCGAGAGTTGGAGCTCCTGGTGCGGCACCTCGGCGATGAACTGGCTAGCTTTCGGCGGCGGGCCCTACAAGCGGAGACACAACTCCGAGCCGTCGAGGCGCGCGGTGCATCGCTCGGAGACTTGAAGCGACTTGAGACGCTCGAAGCCGAAAATGCGGCGCTGCGGGGCCGACTGGAGGCGGCCGCTGGGCGTGCCCAGGCTATGCTCGAGCGGGTGAGATTCCTACGGCAACAATGCGATCAATCGGCTGCAAGTAGCTCGGGGAGCCAGCGGTGACGGGCAAGAACGCAAAGCAGGTCGTGCGAGTCACGATCGTCGGCGAGGAGTACTCGATCCGCAGCGAGGCGACCCCCGAGCACACCCGGGCGGTCGCGGCCCATGTGGACGAGGCGATACGCCGCGTTCTCAATGGCGGAGGCGTGGTCGAGCCACGGAAGGCCGCCATTCTTGCGGCGCTTCAGATCACGGATGAGCTGATGCAAGCCGAGCAGGCTGCGCAGACCCTGACTGGATCGCTACGCTCGTTGAGCTCGGAGGTTCAGCGGTGGTTGCCGCCCCCAAGCGCGAAGATCTGAGCCAGATGGTGGATGGGCGACGCATGCGTCGCCCGTGGGTTCGCTGGGCAGTGTAGGGGCGACGCACGCGTCGCCGCAGACAATCGCCGCGGCCTCGGCCGCGCTGGAGTATAGATCGCTATGTCAGTCGTCGCCATTACTGCGGCCATCCTGGTCGCGTGCTTGTTGGTTGCTGTTGTATCAGTAGGTGCTGGGATTCGAGCCGGACGTGTCGCTGAATCGAAGCGGCAGCTGGCGGCCGGACGGTCGGCTGAAGAGACGGGCAAACGGCTCGTCGCGGAGGCGGAGCGCGAGGCCGATACGCTTCGCAAGTCCGCCGTCCTGTCGGGCCGAGAGGAGTTGATGAAGCTCCGAGAGGCCTGGGAGGCCGAAGTCCGCGACCGACGCACCGAGGTCGAGCGCGAGGAGAAGCGCGTCAAGGAGCGGGAGTCGGTCCTCGACCGCAAGTTCGAAGTGCTCGACCAGCGTGAGAAAGAACTCAACACGCAGGCCTCGGACGTCGAGCAGAGGCGAAAGCGACAGGCCGAGCGGGATCAAGACCTCGACCGCCTGACGACCGAGGCCCAACGGCGGATTGAGCAGCTGGCCGGCATGTCAGCCGAGGACGCCAAGGCGGAGCTGATGCACCGCATGGAAGAGGCGGCGGTGGCGGACGCCGCCAATCGGCTGCGAGAGATCCGGGAATCATCGAAACGGACCGCCGAACGCGAGGCGAAGAAAATCGTCGCGCTGGCCGTGCAGCGCATCGCCGCCGAGCACACTGCCGAGTCGACCGCATCGGCCGTCGCGCTCCCGAACGACGAGATGAAGGGCCGCATTATCGGTCGTGAAGGCCGAAACATTCGAGCCTTCGAGCTCGCCACCGGCGTCGACGTCATTATCGATGACACACCCGACACGGTGGTCGTGTCGTGTTTCGACCCCGTCCGTCGTGAGGTCGCGCGCCTGGCGCTCGAGAAGCTCGTGGCCGATGGACGCATCCACCCTGGTCGGATCGAGGAAGTCGTCAGCAAGGCGCGCCGCGAAGTCGACGCGACCATCATCGAAACGGGCGAAGAAGCCGCCTACGAGACAGGGGTGCACGGCTTGCATCCCGAGCTCGTGAAGCTGATCGGCCGGATGCGATGGCGGACCAGCTATGGCCAGAACATCCTCGAGCACTCCAAAGAGGTCGCCTGGCTCGCCGGCATCATGGCGGCAGAGCTTGGATTGGACGTCGCCATCGCGAAGCGAGGAGCATTGCTGCATGACGTCGGCAAGGTCCTGACACACGAGCACGAGGGCACTCACGTGCAGCTTGGTGTAGAGGTGGCGACCAAGTACGGTGAGAGCCCCCTCGTGGTCAACTGCATTGCCGCGCACCACGACGACGTGCCCCACGAGAGTGAAGTATCGGTGTTGGTGCAGGCTGCCGACGCGATCTCGGGATCGCGACCCGGCGCCAGGCGCGAGGCCTTCGAGACGTATGTCAAACGTCTCGAGGGGCTGGAGCGGATCGCGTCGAGCTATCGAGGAGTCGAGAAGGTCTTCGCCATTCAGGCGGGTCGCGAGGTCCGCGTCGTGGTCACGCCGGACACGGTCGATGACGGACGGGCCGCCTCGCTCTCTGACGAGATTGCACGCCGGATCGAGTCCGAGCTCCAGTACCCAGGCCAAATCAAGGTGGTCGTGATTCGCGAAACACGGGCGGTCGACTTTGCCCGCTGAGCTGATCGACGGGACCGCGATCGCCCGGGAAGTCCGCGCCGACGTCGCCCGAGAGGTCGAACTGTTGGCTTCGCGGGGGATTCGGCCCGGTCTGGCCGTAGTCCTGGTCGGCGACGATCCGGCGAGTGCGGTCTATGTCCGGTCAAAAGGGAAGGCGACCGAAGAAGCCGGAATGCACAGCGTGACGATCCGACTGCCCGCCGATACGCTGGAACGGGCGCTCCTGGCGCAGGTCGATCAGCTCAATGCGGACAAAGCCATTCACGGCATTCTCGTGCAGATGCCCCTTCCCAAGCACATCAACGCCGAACACGTCATCGCGCGCGTCGATCCCGCCAAGGACGTCGACGGTTTCCACCCGGTCAATGTCGGCAAGCTGCTGATTGGCGACCGCGATGGCTTCGCTCCCTGCACGCCGGCCGGTGTGCAGGAGCTGCTCGTTCGATCCGGCGTGGATACTCGCGGCAAGGACTGCGTGATTGTGGGGAGAAGCACGATCGTCGGCAAACCGATGGCGGCCATCATGATGCAGGACCGGCCCGGCGCGAACGCGACGGTGACCGTCTGCCACAGCCGAACAACAGACCTCGCCGCCCATACGCGACGAGCCGATGTCCTGATCGTTGCGGCTGGTCGCCCGCGGTTCGTCACGGGAGCGATGATCAAGCCGGGTGCCGCGGTGATCGATGTCGGCATCAATCGAGTCGACGATGCGCGCGCGAAAAACGGGTATGTGCTGGTGGGCGATGTGGACGCGGCAAGCGCCCGCGAGGTCGCCGGTTTGCTGACACCGGTCCCCGGAGGGGTTGGACCCATGACGATTGCGATGCTCCTCAAGAACACGGTGCGTGCTGCGCAGCAGGGCGCGGGGATCGCCTAATGCCGACCGGGGGCGACCGGGGCCGCGGTGACTGGACCGGACGCGGGTGGCCGCTGACGGGCCGCTCCCTCGGCGCGCCTCCACAGGGGACCGCACGGGCAGCGCCATCACTCTTCGATGATGTGACGCCTGGCCGCAGCCCTCGTTCGGCTGTGTCGGTCACCACGATCGCGGAGTTGACGAGGAAAACGCTCGAGGGAGCGATCCGCCCGCTCTGGGTGCGCGGGGAGGTGACCGGGTTCAAGGCGTACCAGAGCGGCCACTGGTATTTCACCCTCCATGACGACAAAGCCCTGCTGAAATGCGTCGTCTTCGCGAGCGATCAACGCGGGATGGCGGCGCCGCCGCGCGAAGGGACCGACATCCTGGCGTTCGGGCAGATCACGGCCTATCCCGCTCGCGGCCGAGATGCATTTCCGTGTGACGGCACTCGAGGTGCGCGGCGACGGCCTGAATCGCAAGGCGATAGAGCGCACGCTGGAGCGCCTCCGCAATGATGGGCTGCTGGCAGCGGATCGGAAGCGACAGCTCCCGCGATTCCCGCGGTGCCTGGCCGTCGTGACGAGCGTGGACGGCGCAGCGCTGCACGACATTATCGCGGTCGCTCGCCAACGCTCACCCTCCCTGCGCATCGTCGTCGTGCCGGCGCGCGTGCAGGGCGAAGGCGCGCCTGAGGCGTTGTGCCTCGCCCTTGACCGCCTCCACCGTTGGGGGCGCGCTGACGTCGTCATCGTCGGGCGCGGCGGTGGCGCGAAAGAGGATCTGGGCGCCTTCAATCACGAGCAAGTCGCCCGGGCCGTCGCCGCGTGCGGATGCCCGACCGTATCGGCCGTCGGCCATGAAATCGATACCACCCTGTGCGACCTCGTCGCCGATCACCGGGCCCCTACACCGTCGGCAGCAGCGGAGGCCGCGGTGCCGCTCATGGCGTCGCACGACGTGCGAGTGCGCGCGCTTGCGGTCCGGCTCGCGAGTGTTGCCCGCCGCCGATTGAGCTACGCCGAGCAGCGGCTGACCCACGCGGCGTCGGCTGCTCGCCGAGGTGCCGAGCGCCTGCACGAGCGCCGCGGAGCCACGCTCGCGCACCTGGCGACTCGCGTGCAAGCCCTCAGTCCCTTGGCCGCGCTGGCGCGCGGATTCTCGGTCGCACGAGACGCGGACGGACGGACACTTGCCACCGCTGCCGACTTCACTCCCGGCGGCGAGTTCGAGCTGTTTGTGCGCGACGGCGTGATCCAGGCGGTCACGTCGGACGTGTTGCCACCGCGCTGGCCCGCTGACGTCGCGGAGGAAATCACCCGAGCGCAGTCGACATCAGAGGAGCAACCGTGAGCTTCGAAGAGGATGTGGAGCGTCTCGAGGCAATTGCCGCCGAGTTGGAGCGCGACGGCATCACGCTGGACCGGGCGTTGAAGCTGTTTGAGGAAGGCGTCAAACGCCTGCGCCGCGCGTCAGCAGAGCTCGGGCGCGCGCAGACGCAGGTCGCGCTCCTGGTCGAGCAGGTCGACGGCACCTTCGCGCTCCGCCCGCTGGCAGGTGACAGCCCTGGCGCCGTCCGCGGGCGAGCGGCAGACAGGCCGTGACATCTGCCGTTGTCGGCGCACCCGACGACGCCTTTGCGGCTGACCGGGCCGCCGTGCAGCAAGCGCTCGCACGCATCTGTCTGGAGTCGCTCGAGGGGGTGCCGGACGCGGTCGCGGCCGCGATCCGCTACAGCCTCATGGGCGAAGGCAAGCGATTGCGCGCGATCCTGCTCCTGGCGGCCTATCGGGCGTGCGGCGGCAACGGGGATGCCTCGGGACTCGCGGCCGCCGTGGAGGTGGTTCACGCGTACTCCCTGGTGCACGATGACCTCCCCTGCATGGACGATGATGACATGCGTCGCGGTCGACCGACTGTGCACCGTGTCTTTGGGGTCCCGGTGGCCACGGCGGCGGGACTGGTCATGGTGCCGTTGGCTGCCCGGAGCGCGGCTGCTGCGGCGCGCAGCCTCGGGCTGCCGCCCACGGCTGTCGGCAGGATTGTGCGAGAGCTGATGAACGCCGCTGGCGCCTCCGGTATGATCGGTGGGCAACTGCTGGATCTGGAGGGCGAGGGGCTCGCCCTGTCGCTGGAGGAGCTCGAGCGCATGCATCGGGCGAAGACAGGCGCGCTTCTCACTGCGTCGGTGCTGTTAGGTGGTCTCGCGGCATCGGCGGAGCCCGCGACACTCGACGCACTGAGCCGATACGGCGCAGCAGTCGGCCTCGCTTTCCAGATCGCTGACGATGTGCTCGATGTGACCTCGACGACCGATCAGTTGGGAAAGACCGCAGGACGAGACGTTGCACTTCATAAGAGCACGTATCCTGCGCTGTTGGGCGTCGCCGGGGCTGTCTCGCGCGCTCAGGCGCTGGTGCAGGAGGCGTGCGGGGCAGTCGACGAGGCGCGGCTCCTGACGCCCGCGCTCGAGCGCTTGGCGCAGTTCATTGTGGAGAGGCGCAGTTGACCCGCACCGCCCGGCAACAGCTGGGCCTGCACACGGATTAGAATTGAATCTGGTGCTGTGGCATATCACCTGTAGCCCGCCGTCCGACCTTCAGTAGCAGCAGGCGCCGTCCCTTATCTCTCGGATCGTCTCGTCATGCCGCTTCTCGCCCGAATCAAGTCGCCCGCAGATCTCAAGCCGCTCACCCGAGACCAGTTACGCGAGCTGAGCGCCGAGATCCGCGCCCGGTTGATCGACGTCTGCTCTCGAACCGGCGGGCACATCGGGGCGGGGCTCGGCGTCGTCGAGCTCACCACGGCTCTCCACTACACGTTCAACACGCCGCGCGATCAGCTGGTGTGGGATGTGGGACATCAGGCGTACCCGCACAAGTTGCTCACCGGGCGGGATGGCGAAATGGAGACGCTGCGACAGGAGAACGGCCTGTCCGGCTTTTTGAAGCGCTCCGAGAGCCCCTATGACACCTTTGGCGCCGGACACGCGGCGACCGCGATTTCCGCCGCTCTCGGGATGGCAGTCGCGCGCGACCTGCACGGGGACCAGTTCAAGGTGATCGCTGTCCTTGGCGACGGCGCGCTGACGTGCGGCCTGTCGTACGAAGGGTTGAACAATGCCGGCGTATCTGATCGCGACATCATCGTCGTCCTCAACGACAACGAGATGTCCATCGCCCCGAACGTCGGGGCGATGTCGAAGTATCTGACGTCGGTTCAGCGCAATCCCCTGTACAATCGCGTTCGGTCGGCGATCGGCGCGGCGGTCGACAATGCTCCCGGCCCGCTGTCGGGCGTCGGCGCGCTGGTGCGGAAGTGGGAGGAGAGCGTCAAGTCATTCTTCACACCTGGCGTGCTGTTCGAGGAGCTGGGATTCCGCTACTTCGGGCCGATCGATGGGCATGATCTGGATGCACTCATCGACACGTTCACGGCTGTTCGGGACCTCCGGGGGCCGCGCCTCGTGCACGTGATCACGCAGAAGGGGAAGGGCTTCCCGGCGGGGGAGCACGGCGAGAAGTGGCACGCGTTGCCGCCTGGTCACGATCCCGCGACCGGGAAACAACGCGCGACGAGCGCGGCCAAGGCAGCGTACACCGCTGTCTTCGGGGCCGGCTTGACTGAGCTCGGCAACGAACGGAGCGATGTGGTCGCCATCACCGCGGCGATGCCTAGCGGCACGGGTACGGCGGCGTTCGCCAAGGCCCACCCCAGTCGCTTCTTCGATGTCGGGATCGCCGAAGGTCACGCAGTGACCTTTGCGGCCGGGCTCGCGACGCAGGGCATCCGCCCGGTGTGCGCGATCTACTCGACGTTTCTCCAGCGCGCGTACGACAACGTCATCCACGACGTGTCCGTCCAACGGTTGCCGGTCGTGTTCGCGATGGACCGCGCGGGGTTGGTCGGCGAAGACGGGCCGACGCATATGGGGCTGTATGACATTGCGTACATGCTGGCCGTTCCTGGCATGACGGTGACGGCACCAAAGGATGGTGCCGAAATGCTTGCATTGCTCCGGTCCGGGGTCGAATACACGGGTGGCCCGTTCTGCTTCCGGTATCCGCGCGACAGCGTGCCGGACGTGCCGCCACCGATGGCGGAGATCCGGGCGGTCCCCTACGGCACGTGGGAGGTCTTGCGCCGCGGATCGGAGGTGGCGGTATTAGCCGTGGGCACAACGGTGCTGCCAGCACTCACGGCAGCGACGGCGCTGGCGGCCGAAGGACTCAACATCACCGTGGTCAATTGTCGCTTTCTCAAGCCGCACGACGAACTGACGCTCGCCGCGATCCTCGCCGATCACCGACACTTGCTGGTCGTCGAGGAAGGCACGATCGTCAATGGCTTTGGGGCCTACATGACGGCGGTGGTGGCGGCCATCGACCCGGGGGTACGAGTCGCGATCCATGGAGTGCCGGACCGCCTCATCGAGCAGGCGCCACGCGCACGTCAACTGGCGCTCGTCGGCCTCGACGCGGCGGGCATCGCGACCCGGGTCCGTGCGCTGCACGAGACGGAGGCCATCGCGGGATGACGGCCCGCGCGGCGTGTGCGAGCGCATCGGTCGGCCTGGCCGGCGGTCGCGCCCGCGGGGCCGCTGAATGATTCGCGTTGGCGTAGTCGGGCACCGCGGGTACGCGCGCCTCCAGGATCTCTTGCAGGAGGTGTTGCGATTGGCCCCCGAGCTGGGGCTCGACGTGTGTGTCGAGACCGACCTGCACGACCTCCTGCCACAGGCTGGGCGCCTCAGCACCGGACAACCGGTCGACGTCCTCGTGACGCTCGGCGGGGACGGGACCATGCTTCGCGGCGCGCGCACCCTCGGCGGGCGCCCAGTGCCCATCCTCGGGGTCAATTTGGGCCGCCTCGGGTTTCTCACGAGTTGTGGCGGCGACGAAATGGTGGACGCGCTCTGTCGATTCGCTCGCGGCGACTATCGGGCGGAGCCGCGGATGGCGCTCGACGCGCGCGCGATTGACCGAGGTGGCGTCGAGCGGCGACGATGGTACGCGCTCAACGATGTCGTGCTGCACAAGGGTGGCTTCGCACGCGTCGTGCGACTCGCGGTCGCGTCCAACGGGGAGGCGATCGCCGCGTACGCGGCCGATGGGATTGTCCTGTCCACCCCAACGGGGTCCACGGCGTACAGCCTGTCGGCCGGCGGACCCATCGTCGAGCCGACGGTCGACTCCATCATCCTGACGCCCATCTCGCCGCACACGCTCGCGATTCGGCCCCTCGTGCTGCCGGCGACGGCGGCGATCCGCATCTGGGCTGAGGACGGTCCGGAAGAGCTCCTCGTGACCGTCGACGGACAGGTGGGGACGACGTTCGCCGAGGGCGAGGTCCTGGAAGTCAGGAGAGCGGGGCGGCCCGTGCTGCTCGTGCGATTCTCTGGGACCACGTACTACGGCCGACTGCGCAAGAAACTCGGATGGGGCGGGACGCCGAGCGGCAGTCAGCTGCTCGAGCAGCGAGGCTAGGCGTGCTGACCGAGCTTCGCATCAAGAATTTCGCGATCATCGAATCCCTGTCGCTTCCGTTGGCGCCCGGTCTCAACGTGCTGTCCGGCGAGACCGGCGCCGGCAAGTCCATCATTGTCGGGGCGCTGGGCCTGTTGTTGGGCGAGCGGGCGACGTCGGACATCGTTCGGAGCGGTGCGGATCGCACAACGGTGGAAGGCGTCTTTGACGCAGAAGGTCGACCAGAGATTGCGGCCGGCCTGGACGCGCGCGGGATCGACTTCGAGGATGCGCAGGTGGTCTTGCGGCGCGAGGTCACGGCAGCGGGCCGCACGAGGGCGTGGATCAACGGTACGACGGTCACCGCCTCCGTACTGGCCGCGATCGGGCGTCTTTTGGTCAACATCCACGGCCAGCACGAGGCGCAGACCCTCCTCGAGCCGCCGGTTCAGCAGGGCATTCTTGACGCTTTCGGCGGCGCGACTGAGCTCTCGGACCGTGTCGCGACGGCGTTCGCTGCGCTCGCTGAGGTGCGGCGACTGAAGACGGAGCTCACCAACCGGCGTGCGGACGCCGAGCGGCGTGCGGACTACTTGCGCCATGTTGTGCGTGAGATCGAAGACGCCAAGCTCTCCGTCGGTGAGGATGTCCGCCTCGAGGACGAGGCTAGGCGGCTCGAGCACGCCGACGAGCTGCGCACGCTGGCCGAAAGCGTCGCCGAGGTTCTCGACGGCAGTGGTGATGAGGACGGCGTCTTGAGTCAGCTGGCGCTCGTGCACCGGTCGCTCCTCGGACTGGAGCGAATCGACGGCAGCGTTGGCCGCTTCCAGGAACTGTACGACGCCGCCTACTATGCGTTGGAGGAGTTGTCGCGAGACTCGGACGCCTACGCACAGGCGGTCGATCTGGATCCGCACCGGCTCGCCGAGGTCCAGCGGCGGCGTGATCTCATCTTCGGCCTCCTCAAGAAACACGGGCCGGCGCTCGAGGATGTGATCGAGACTGGTCGGCGCTCGCGGGCCGAGCTGGACCTCGTCGACTCAGCGGGGTTTGACATCCGGCAACTCGAGGCCCGCGAGCGGACCGCGCGCGAGCAGCTGGCCGAGGCGGCGGCGGCTTTGACCGCGGCACGCGAGGCCGCAGCCGCGCGTTTGAGTCACGCCGTCGACCAGATCATGCCGGAGCTCGGCCTGGTCGACAGTCATTTCAGTGTCGCCCTGGAGCGGCGAGCCGAACCGGGTCCGCAGGGTGCCGAAGATGTCGAGTTTCGCGTGGTGCTCAACGTCGGCCACGACGCACGTCCGCTCGCGCGCGTCGCGTCCGGCGGTGAGCTCTCACGCATCATGCTGGCGCTGACCACAATCCTCGCGCGACTCGATCGCGTGTCCACGCTCGTATTCGACGAAGTGGATGCGGGGATCGGCGGCCGCGTGGGCGCGAAGGTCGGAGCGACGCTGCGAAAGGCCGCGACCCACCATCAGGTGTTTGCCATCTCGCACCTGCCACAGATCGCGTCGGCGGCGCACCACCACATTGTCGTGAGCAAGGGCGCTCGCGGCGGCGTCACGACGGCCGACGTGCAGGTGGTCGACGGCGAAGCCCGCGTTCGGGAAATCGCCCGCATGCTTGGCGGCGACCCTGAGCGTGAGGTCAGCCTCGCGCATGCGAGGGAGTTGTTGGGAGGGTCGAACGGGCGCGGCGCCCGCGTGCGGGAGAGGGAAGCCGCGGAGAGGAGAGAGTAGCAGAACAGCAGGGGTCAGGGATCAGGGGTCAGGGAAAGACCACGGCACGTGCCGAATAGCACGCGGTGTTGTCGTTCCCTGGTCCCTGACCCCTGTAGTTCACCGTTTGAACGCCCCTCCGTGGCCCAGCAGCCTGACGTACACTCGCATCAACACCTCGTCGCTCCCGATTCGCGGCAGCGAGCCGTACGCGCCGGCGGAGCCGGTGAGCGTCTGGAAGTGGAAGTACGTGATATCGAATGGCAAGCGCGAGGCGTGTCGGGTCGCGGCAGCCACGGTCGAGAAAGTGATGCCGAGTCCGACCAATTGCTGGGTCGATGCCGTACCGGCGCCGAGCAGATCGGCATTGAGAGCGACAGGACCGAAACCCGTGGCGGCAGAATCGAGCGTGAACGTGCCCGAGTACTTGTCTGCGCTCCTGTTCACGTACCGATATTGGGCCACGATGCCCACGTACGAGTTGATGGTCAATTGCGGGTTGAAGGTGAAGTCGAGGACACGGCCCAGCGAGCGCGTCACCGTTTGGCGTGTGAAGAGTGGAGCGAAAACGTCTCCCAACCCGAGGGGAATCCGCGCTGACACCTGATCGGTAAGCGGCTGCGTGCCGCCGAACACGAGTGAGGCCCAGAAGTGAGAGCCGAAGAGGAGATCCGTCTGGGCGTGCAGCCCGACGGCATTTGCCCCCGTGCCGGTCCCGACTCCGACTAGCGCATCGGGTGAGTTGGGCGTGCCGGTCCCGAGTTGAAATGTTCCGGTGAGCGCGAGCCGGTAGTTGAAGCCATGCGGGTGGACACGCGCGCTGTCGCTCCCGTGGAAGGAATCCAGGAGCAGTGCGGTCGCACCGAGCTGAATGTCACCGATGCCGTACTGGTCGACGGACTGGAGCGAGTCGTACGCGAGTCCGATGGCATTGGTGGTCAGCAAAGCCTGCGCATCGCCGAGCCCGAGGGGCGGTGCGCCAACCGGTCCCTGGCTCGCGATGCCCGGGCCGCCAGTCAGGGAGTCGAAGTGCGCGTAGCGAGCCGCAAACGACTGCATCCGCTGATTGATGGCGGCCAGTGCGGCGCTGCTGCCGATCGGCACGACGGGGGCCGGCGCTCGGCCGTCACCGCCATACACCTGTGAGAGCGACGACGCGAAGGAATTGCTCTGCGCAACCAGCGCGGACGCGGTCGACCGTTGGGCATTGAGCGAGGGGCAGTAGGAGGCGCTCGCGGGGTTGGCTGCGCACGCCGCGAGGGCGCTCTGGAGATTCGCGGCCGCGTGCGCAAACTGCCCGTACAGCATGGTATCGATGGCGCGCGACGCCGCGATATACAGCGCCGGATTGAAACCCACGTTCCCGGTGCTGCCCCCCGGATTGGGATTGAATAGGATCTCGTTGTGGGTGTGCACGATCGGCACGAGGGCATGGAGCGTCAGCCGGTGCGTGATGCCGATGTCGAGACCGATCGGGGCCGTCTGGACCAGAACGCTGGACGTGGTCTGGACGCTGCCGAGTGAGACGCCGAGAGTCGGGTCCAGAGTCAGCGCGCGAAGGGAGCTCTGGAGTGGCGCAAGGATCGGCAACTCAGCCGGCCCAAGAGAGTCCAGCGACAGGTCGCTGCCCAGCGGTTGCAGGCCGCCGGTGCCGTAGCGGGAGTTGTAGCGCGTATCGATGAACGCGCCGGAGAGGCGCACCACGCCGCCTGGCAGGGTCAGCGCGTCGTCATCGATCGCTGACACCGCTTGTGCCCCCGCCACGCGAGTGCTGCCGGCCACGAGACCGGCGAGCAGGATGACTGCGGGGATCGGGCACGCGTGTCGCGTCGCACTGCAGTAGAAGCGCGTCCTTCGAATCGAGAGGGCCAACGGCTAACCAGGGTGTAAACAACCGACTCGGCGGCCCTGAGAATGGCACGTCGAGGCACGGTGGTGCAATGGATAAACGGCACAGCTCAGGCGATCTTCCGCGACAATGCTAACACAACACCCCCTGTCGCGCCGCCGCCTGGGCCCGGTTCCGTGAGCGAGTACCCCGGACCGGTCGTGCCGGTCCCTCCGGTCTCGTGGCAGCTCACCGGCAACCACTGGTTCGCTGTCCCATGCATTCACCCCGCCGACGGTTCCATCCACGCGGTCGGGGTTGTCCACCGGGGGTCGCGCTCTGCGGTCGAGTTTGCGGGCGGCCCGAATTTCACCGACGGTCATGGGCCAGCCCTGTTGCGGCCGCGAATCGTGATCGACGGCGCCGAGCATGCATTGGCGACCGAGGGCATCGCCTGGGAGCACGTCCATGGCTGGCTGCCGACCTTCACCGCGGCGATGAGCAAAGGGCAGTTTGTCGCCCGCGGTACTATCTTCGCCCCCGTCGGTCGGGATGCGGATGTCCCCGGCGCCATCTACGTGATCACTCTCGAGAATCGCAACGGCGAGAATGCCGAGGTGTCGATCACGTTGGAGGGAACGCTCGCTCATCGACAGGCACGTGTTCGGACCGCGCGCACGTTCGGCGATGCACACCGCGCGATCCGGTGTGCCGGCGACGCGGTGCTGTTGGATGGCGCCGGGCTTCCCGGGACCGCCGCGCTAGCGATCGCCGCCGATGACGGCGTGGCGGTCACGATCGACAGCGCCGAGGGCGTGCCCCGCTTCACGCTGCGCAGCGCCGCGGTCGTGCAGCCCGGCACCACGATGCAGGTCGCGTTCTATGTGGCCGCGGCGCCCGAGCGCGATGGCGCGGCAGCGACGGTGCTCGCGATGAAGCGGCGGGGCTGGCGGTCACTCCTCACGGCCACGGGTGAAGCCCTCCGCACGCTGGAGCAGAGCACGGGGAGCCCGGCGCTGGATCGCATGGTCAACCGCAACCTGCTCTTCGCGTACTTCTACGCGACGGCGCGGGCGATCGATGACGCCCGCTTCTATTTGATGCGGTCACGCGCGCCGTGGAATGGCCGTGGTGTCACGGTTCGCGACTGGGACGCGCTCACATGGACCGTGCCAGCGGTGCAACTCGCGGACGCAGGCCTGGCGCGAGAGTTGATCATCCGGGCGTGTGAGATCCACGGGGTCGCACCCGGTCGGGGCGTGCACTACATCGACGGCGCGCTCTTCGAGCCCGGCTTCTCGATCGAGGGCGTCGCGTCCTTTGCGTGGGCGACTGAGCGCTATATCCGGGAAACCGGAGATGATCAGATCGTCGAGGAGCCGGCGCTCGCGGACACGTTGTACGCGAGCTCCGATGATCTGTCGGCGCGCCGCCACCGCGACGTACCGCTGTACGAGAGTGAGGTGTACCCCTCGGGCGCACCGGTGCCCTTGCCGTATACCATCCATGCGAACGCCGTCGCCGCGCTCGCGCTGGATGTGTTCCGACGGACCCTCGACGCGGAGACGGCCAAGGACGTCGAGGATCCAAGCGCGGTTCGAGCAGCGTTGCTACGGCACTTCACGGTCGATCGCGAAGGGAAGCCGCAACTCATGTCCGTGACCGATCTGCACGGTGAGTCCGGTCGGCGGGACGATGCAGTGGGGTCGGTGCTGTGGCTGCCGCTCTATGAGGCGGTCGATCGGCAGGACTCGGTGTATCGACGCACGGTCAAGGGTCTCGCTGGGAACGGCGAGGCGGAAGGCGAGCCCATCGCGCTCGCGCGTCAGTGCGCACGGCTCGTCGGGCCAGATGCGGGATCCGCGCTGGCGTGGTTGCGGCAGGCGCCTCTCGACAACGGCCTTGCAGCCGAGCTCCTGGATGTGGACGGTCGCGCGGTCGCCAACGGCGCCGACGCATCGCTCTCCGGATTACTCGCTTACGCGATCTGGTACGCGGTCCACGCGCTGGGAGTGACGCCGTGAGGGTGGGGCGGGAACTGCGGGTTAGGGGTTTCGGGTTTGGGGTAACTGCTACGAACCGCCGACGCTGAGGATCGTCGGGATGCCTCGCTTGCAGCGGTTTTCCCCAGACCCCAAACCCCAGACCCCAGACCCCGAGTTGCCGTCATGACCCTCGCGACGGACTCTCAGGTCTACGCCCTCTTCGACCATCATTTCGGTGGCGAACCGACGGTGGTCGCGTCGGCCGGAGGCCGCGTCAATCTGATCGGCGAGCACATGGACTACAATGGGGGCGAGGCGTTGCCGATTGCGATCCAGCAACGCACGTATGTCGCGGCGCGCCCGTGCGCCGGCACACGCTCGCAGGTCGTCTCTGCAGGACACACGGACCGCGGCTCGTTCGACGCCGTATCGCCGGAGCGCTCCGGCGCCTGGTGGGACTACGTCGCCGGCGTGGCGCTCGAGCTGCGGCTGGCGGGCCGAGCCGCGGTAGCGGCTGATATCGCGATCTGGAGCGAGATCCCCACTGGTGCGGGCCTCTCTTCATCCGCGGCGCTCGAGGTCGCGTCGGGGTGGGCGCTCCTGGGGCTGGGCTCGGAAGAGATGTCGGACGAGGCGGTCGCGCTGACGGCGTGGCGGGCCGAGGTGGAGTTCGTGGGCATGCCGTGCGGCATCATGGATCAGTTTGCGATCGCGCTCGCGCGTGAAGGAGAGGCATTGCACCTCGAGTGCGACCGCGCTCGGTGGTCGCATGTCCCCATGACCGATCCGGTGCTCATCTTCGACACCGGCGTCGCACGCGCCTTGCGCGGCTCGGCCTATGCGCAGCGCCGGGCCGAGTGCGCGGAGGCGTTCGCGCTCCTGAAGCGCCCGTATCCGGAGCTGCCACGACTCGCGGCCGCGACGACCCAGATGCTGGATGCCGTCACGCTCCCGGCTCCGATCGATCGGCGCGCGCGCCACGTCGTGACCGAGAACGAACGTGTCCGCGCGGTCGTTGCAGCGCTACGGGATGGGATGCCGATCAGCGGTGCACTGTTGTCCGCGTCGCATCGGTCGCTGCGCGACGATTTCGAATGCTCGACGCCCGAGCTGGACTGGTTCGTCGAGCGCGCGATGCGCTGCCCTGGCGTGCGGGGTGCACGGCTCACGGGTGCGGGATGGGGCGGCTGCGGGATCGCGGTTGGTGATGAGGACGCGTTACGGGCTGCGGTGCCGCTCCTCTTGACGGAGTACAGCCGCCGGTTCGAGCACGGCGCGCGTGCGTGGGTGACGCACGCCGCTGGCGGACCGTCGGTGGTGTAGCGGGCGGCCGCTTCGCGGCCGAGAAAGTAGACCTGCAGAGAGTAGAAAGTAGATTAAGCGGTCCTTGTCCACTTTCTACTTTCTGTGCTTCTGCTTTCTCGGGCGCTTTGGCGCCCGGGCGGCTCGGCTTGATGGGGTCCGGTGGGCCGGGTATACTAGAGTCGCACGGTACGTTGTGCGGGAATAGCTCAGTTGGTAGAGCACAACCTTGCCAAGGTTGGGGTCGCGGGTTCGAGTCCCGTTTCCCGCTTTGAGATAAGCCGCTGACTCGTTGGGAGTTGGCGGCTTTCGTCTTCGTGCCAAGCACTTGCTACACGCGGGTCTGGCACTACGCTTGGCACTAAGCACAAGCGGCGGTCCTCAGATTGTGGTGAACGGAGAGCGACCTCATGGCGAAGTTTGACGTCAACGTTCGAGCTGCCGGAGGAAGGTGAATATCAGGCGGTGTGCACCGACGTCGTCGACCTGGGCGAGTTCCATAACGAGAAGTGGAACAAGATCGACCACCGCATCGCGTTTCTTTTCCAGCTCGACTGTCTCGACTCGCACGGCCACCGCTTCGAGATCGCGAAGCGGTGCAACCTGGCAATGGGCGAGAAGGCCGTGCTCCGCACCTTTCTCGAGCAGTGGCGTGCCAAGCGCTACACCGGCCAGGAACTCGAGCGGCGGCTTGAGTTGGACGCGTTCGTCGGCATGAACGCGATGATCGTGGTCGAGCACGCCGTCGTGAACGAGAAGACCTACGCCAACATCCTGAGTATCCGACCGCTGCCGAAGGGCGGCGTCCCGATCGCGCCACTCAACTACACCCGCCGCGACTACTGGAATACGACGGCTCGCGCGTCAAACGGATCGACCGGTAGCACATCACGGCCAGCGGCATTCGCCGGGAGCGGCACCACCACCAAGCCAGCACCGAAGCTGGTCCGATCGGCAGTCACGCCGCCGCGTGGCGCGGCGCTGCCACGCGAGAACAACTTCAGCGACTTCGACGTGCCAGTCGATGAGCAGGGTGGCCATCCGTCCGACACCGAGCAGCGGGGGGCCGCATAACCGTCAACGGCACTGCCCCGGGAGCACGGGGGCCCGGGGCAGTGGACGACGGCAGGCGGTACGACGATGATGATGCTCTCGTTGCTCGACGCTGCGCTGACCTACGCGCGCCGGGGCTGGGCCGTCTTTCCCTGCCATGACACGCGGGCCCGGAAGTGCAGCTGCGGCCATCCAGACTGTGACTCACCCGGCAAGCACCCGCGCACGGCGCATGGCGGCAAGGATGCCACGACGGACGCGGATGTCATTCGCGGCTGGTGGACTAAGTGGCGCGATGCGAACATCGGCATCGCCACGGGGGCTGTGAGCCGTCTGGTGGTGGTGGATGTCGATGGCTCAGATGCGGAGTGTGCCATCGCGCCATACCTCGCGGCCGTGACGGGTCCGTTGTTCGTGGTGCGCACCGGTCGGGGGCGACACCTCTATTTCGCTGAGCCAGCGACGCCGCTCGGCAACCGCGCCAACGTCCTGCCGCATGTCGATGTCCGTGGAACTGGTGGGTATGTCATTGGCGCCCCGAGAGTGCATGTCACGGGCCCAGTGTACGAGACTGACGACCTACTGGCGCCACTGCCGATCATCCCGGACCCCTTGTTCGCATTGCTCGCCCCATCATCGGCGTCACCAGCGCTGGCCAATGGCGAGGGTTCGCTCTGGACTCCCGCACTACACGGACCTGACGAAATCGACCGGCGGGTCCGGGGCTACATGGCGACGCTGCCAACGGGGATGCATGACGGGGACGGCCGCGACAATGTCGCGTACCAGCTGGCGACCTTCGTGGGTCGCGATCTGGGGCAGCCGTTCGATGTTGCGCTCGAGTTCCTCAAGGAATGGGACCGAGGGAACGCGGAGCCACTCGGGGATGCGCTGCTCGAGGTCAAGCTCACCTCGGCGCTCAATAGCAAATCACCGACGGCGCGCGCGATCGGTTCAGGACTCGACCGACCGATGGTGCCACGGCCGATTGTCAGCGACACGCCGACGGCAGCGGACGATGATGGTCGTGGTGATGAGGATGTGGGACTCGTGCCCTGGCCAGCGGATTTGGCGGATGTCGCTTATCGCGGAATCGCCGGTGAGTTCGTGCGCGTGGTCGGGGACGCGACCGAAGCCGACGCCAGTGCCGTCCTGGTGCAGTTCCTGGTCGCCGCTGGCAATCTGATGGGGCGACACCACTACGTCACGTTGGACGTGGCCGAGCACTACTCCAACCTGAACGTCGTCCTGGTGGGCTCGACCTCGCTGGGTCGGAAGGGGACGGCCTGGTCGGTCGTGCGCGCACTGCTCAAGGCCGTCGAGCCCGAGTTCGATCGCCGCGTGGTCTCTGGGTTCCAGAGCGGGGAAGGGCTCATTCATCAGGTGCGTGACGCCGAATGGGGCGTCGACAAGAACGGGATGCCGACCTTGATCGATGAGGGCGTCGAGGACAAGCGGTGTCTGATCGTCGAGAGTGAGTTCGGCCGGATGCTGCGCACGATGGCGAAGGACGGTTCGACACTGTCGCCAGTCTTTCGGCTGGCGTTCGACACTGGCACGCTTAACATCCCCGCCAAGACGACGCGGAACAAAGCGACGGGTGCGCACCTCTCGATGGTCGGGCACGTCACCAAAGCCGAACTCCGCCGTCGGCTGGAGGCGGACGAGATCGAGAACGGGTTCGCGAATCGGATGCTGTGGTGGGCCTCGCGCCGATCGAAAGTGCTGCCACGGGGTGGGGCGATCGACGTCGATCGGTTCAAGACTGTTGTGGCTGACCTGGGGATCGCCCTGCGACTCGCAACCGCTCAAGAGGAGATGGCGTTCAGTGTCACCGGTGCGGCGTGCTTCGATGCCATGTATCGGGAGGATTTCGGGATCGAGGTGTCCGGACGACTCAATGATCTCACGGCGCGTGGGTCGGCCATCATCGCGCGGCTGGCGCTGATCTATGCGTTGTTGGATCTGGCCCAATCAATCGGGCCTGAGCATGTCGAGGCTGCGCGGGCGGTGTGGGACCGGAGCGTGGCGACCGTGGCGTACATCCTGGGCGCCAGCCTCACAGACCCGCTGGTCGGTCGACTGATTGAGGTATTTCGCACCCGGGGAGAAGGCCGGGTTTTTCGCACAGCCGAACTCTATAACGCGTTGGGCCACAGCGTGACCCGGAACAAGCTGCACGACGCGCTCGAGCTGCTCGAGGACCGGGAAATGATTCGGCACGACACGGTCCACGGCCGTGGTCGGCCGGTCCACCAGTTCTGGTGGGTCGGCCGTGCTTAATTCCTTAGTTCCCTTTTCTCCGGAGTGTTTCCCGGAGCAAAAACGGTCCAGAATTAAGGGAGTTAAGGAATTAAGTCACTCGGTAGTGCGGAATACCACGGATGACTGACCTGCTCACGTGGGCTCAAGGCCGGACGTGGCCAGTCCCTTACGCGGACCCGCCGTGGCCCTACCGCTTCTCGCGATCGAAGCGTCGGCGCGTCGAACGGCACTTCCACACGATGAGTGTTGACGAGATTGCCGCCGAGCCAGTGGCCGACATTGCCGAGCGGAACGCAGTGCTCTTCCTCTGGGGGACGGCCCCAAAGCGACGTGAGGCGCAGGCCGTCATGGCTGCGTGGGGGTTTGAGTACGTGACCGACTGGGTGTGGGACAAGCGGCGCACTCCGCGCGACCTTGGCGCTGGCTACTGGGGCCGTGTCAATCACGAGTACGTCCTGATTGGCAGGCGCGGCAAGAGGGGCGTCACGCTGGTGTTACCCTTCTTCGGACCATTCGCTCGGACCGTGCCGAAGCGTTGACCCAGCTTAGGGGGCCAGCCTGCAAACCTTTTCGGCGGCTGGGCGGTCTCAACACGAGTATCCGGCTGCGCCATCTGGCTGTCGCGGCCTGGCGTACGGGCGACACCGCTGGCTTCAAGGGGGCTGTGTCCTTCGCACTCCAAGGGTCATGGGCAGATAACGCCAGCTCTCATCCATGAAACTCGTCCGCTATGGTGCGTCCAACATGATCGTCGACACGCCCCATTCCGGTTATTCGTACCGAACTGATTGGGCATCTGACCGTGACCGAGGTCTTCTACGAGCCACGCGTGAGGCTCAGAACACATTTCCACGAGCTCCGCATGAAACGGGTTCTGCTGCGTTTGATCGTATTTGGGGGTTTAGTCGCCACTCGACCTGCATGGGCCGATCAACTCGATTTTCGGCTCCAGCCGCCGAAGCGTGCGTTGACGCAGGCGCCGGCGGAGTTATCGGGGCTTTGGCTTTGGCGAACTGAGGGCTACGGATACGTCATACAGGTGGTCGGTGACTTGCTCAAGGCGTTCGAGGTGACTGATCTGAGCTGTATCCCGAGTTTCCAGGCGCGTCAGGTCGAGCAGGACGGATCGCGCGTCGTTTTCCAGCGAGTGGACGACTCGTCGAGGCTCGTATTCGTCGGTGCCACGGGAGCGGCCGATCAAGGCCGCCTGACCTATACTAACGCCGAATCGGACATGATTTTGCATCGCGTGGACTCATTCCCCGCGGTCTGTGACCGGACCACGGCCGATAACTCTATCACCAACTTCGACGTGTTCTGGGAAACGTATCGAGAGCAGTATCCGTTTTTTCATCTCCACCACGTGGACTGGCAAGCCACGCGTGATCACTTTCGCCCTCGCGTCATCCATGCGTCGCCCCCTGAGCTCTTCGGTGTGCTCCGCGCGATGATCGAGCCGCTTCACGATCACCACACCTACATCTACTCGACCACGGACACATTGCTCGACTATGGCGGTGAGCGCCCCGATCCCGATCCGATCGGTGACGCCGGTCGTGCGCGGGCGCTCGAGATCATACAGAATCGTTTCCTCGTCGTTCCTCTCCGTTCGTTGGCCAACGGCAAGGTGTCGTTCGGCATGCTGCGGGACTCCATCGGATATCTGCGGCTGATGGGGTTCGGGGCGTACTATCCGGACAGAAGCTACGAGCGGCAGGGAGAGGATAGGTTCGCGGCCGATCTGCGTGCGCTGGACGCCGCGCTCGACACGATCTTCGCGTCCTCCGCTGGATGGCGAGGGCTCGTCATCGACATGCGGCTCAGTCACGGTGGTGCCAGTGCACTCGGCTTGGCGATCGCCAGCCGGCTGGCGACGGCGCCTTACACGGCTTATGCCATAGTTGCGCGTCGCGATCCAAATGACCCGACGCTCATGACCGCTCCGCAGCTCGCCATGGTCGTGCCAAGCGCGCGGCCGGGATGGCATGGGCCGGTGGTCGAGCTCACAAGCCGCTACAGCGTAAGCGCCGTCGAGACATTCACGCAGGCGCTCATGGGCCGCCGTCCGGCGGTCGATCGAATCGGAGAGCACACGAATGGAGTGTTCTCTGGTGTCCCGAACCGTCACCTGCCGAACGGGTGGATCTTTGGCCTCCCCAACGAGCTCTATCTCACCGAGCGCGGTACAAGCTTCGACGTCTCCGGGATCCCACCGACGATCCCCGTTCCGACGCTCAGGACGGCGGATCTCGCCGCGGGCAGGGATCCGGGACTCGATCGCGCGATCGCAGTGCTGTCGGCGGGACGGGTGGACTCGCCGAAGAAGTAGTCGGGTTACCTTGCCGCCGCCGCCCATTAAACGCAGTCCGGTCGTGCAACGGCCAATGACAAGCAAGATCCCGGACCCGGAGCGTCCGGCCGTCGTCGTCCACGTCCAGGGCAGTCCGTCGTTTCTCCTCATGCGGAACGCCCAGGCGATTCAAGCACACCGCAGGGACATTGCGGCGTTCAATGCGAAGCCCGCGCGCGCTGTGGACGCCCGTCGGGAGCGCACGCGCAAGGCCGCCGAGCGCGAAGCGATCGCCGAGAAGCGTCAGCAGATGGGAACGATCGGCGTCGGGTCCTAAATCGGGTAATAGTGAACCGGTGGCTCGATACTGTACCATTTGTCGCCATCCTCGACGTCGCGCGATCGAGCGATCGCTGTGGTGCGCGACAGAGTACGAGATCGCCGCGCGATACCGCGTTAGCCGAGCAGCTGTCCAGCGCCATGCGGCCGAGCACGTCAAGGTCCAACGCGACGAGCAGATGCAGCACGCGGTCGCCGCCGCCTGGTCCGACTTTGAGACGGTGTGGCAACGTGCGGTGGCGCATGTGGTGAAGGTCGAGCAACACGGCGAGTATCGGGACGTCATCTCGGCCCTCGCACTCATGGGCTCGCTCTGGGAGAAACGCACCCGGGCGCTCGGCATGGTGTCGGCACCGTCGGTGCATGTCGACGCGTCGCAGCGGACGGCGAACGTGACGCAGCTCATCTCGAGCGGCGCTCGGTTCGGCACCATGATCGAACAGCTCGAGCCATCGTTTCCCGGTATCACGGCTGCCATCGTGCGACAACTCACGGCACCATCGAATGACGTGCATACCGAGTGACCTCGAGTGCCGCGCTGCGCTCTGGGCGCTGGATCCGGCGGCGTTCGCTCGAGCGTGTGGCTTTGAGCCGGATCCGTGGCAGCTCGAGGCGTTGCGCAGTGCACACCGCCAGCTCGCGTTCAACTGCTCGCGGCAGAGCGGAAAGACGACGACGACGGCGGTACTGGCTGCCCGGGAGGCCGTCTTGCATCCCGAATCGCTGACGCTGGTCTACGCCCGAGCACAGCGGCAAGCCGTCGAACTCTTGCGGAAGGTGAAGGGCGCGCTGGCCGCATTAGGTGACGCCGCACCGCCGCTCATTCGCGACAACGAGCAGGACGTGGAACTAGAGACGCATGCCAGAGTGTTGGCGCTGCCATCGACGGAACACACGACGCGCGGCTTCAGTGCGCCACGGCTCGTCGTGTTCGACGAAGCGGCGAGAGTAAGTGACGACCTGTATTACGCTGTAAGGCCTATGCTCGCGGTATCACAAGGCCGATTGGTTCTCTTGTCGAGCAGCTGGAACGCGTCCGGCTTTTTCTACGAGGTGATGACCGGCGGCGATCCCAACTGGCACCGCATTGCTGTGCCCGCGTCCAAGTGTCCGCGACTGTCGAAAGCGTGGCTGGCCGAAGAGCGTGACGCCATTGGCGAGCGCGCGTATCGCCGCGAATACCAGTTGGAGTTCGGCAGCACCGACGAAACCGTGTTCGACCGTGACGTCATCGACCGGTTCTTTTGCTCGACGTATCCGCCGCTGCACCCGCCGCCGCTGCGTCGGATCGCATGAGGCGCGCCGTCGTCGGTTTTGATCCCGGCAAGCTGCGCGATCGCGCGGGACTCTCCGTCATGTGGATCGACGATCACGTGCTGCCGTACGCCGAGCAAGTCAACGGGTTGTTCGGCGGCAACGATCACGCCGTCAACGTGTTGCCCTTTCCCGGCGAATCCGCACAGTCCCACGCGACCCGCGTCCGGCAAGTCGAGCGCGAAGAACCCGGCGCCATCGCCACGGCGCTCGTAGAGAACCGGCGACAGCAGCCGATCCGTCGCACTGGCGATATCGTGCATATGCGAACTCTTGCCGCGCGGCATGTCGTATCCGGACATGGCGCGACGGATCGTGCGGGAGTTGGCGCTCCCCGCGTTGCAGGCGCCGAGCGGCGGCAGTATCGTCACGCTCACCACGCCGTTCTTGGTGTTCGATCAAGGCGGCGTCGGTGAAGCCCTCTCCGACATTTTCCGCGAGATGAGGATCACCCACCGCCGCGGGATCTGGAGCACCACCGGCGACAAGCCGCATTTCGAGAAAGGCACGTGGTACGTCTCGAAGTACGAACTGGTGACGACGACCCAGGTGGCCATGCAGCGAGACCCGCCGGACCTCCAATGCGTCGAGAGTATCCCGGACGTCCACGCTCTGCGCGCCGAGTTGAACAACTATCGCGTCGTCGAGAGTCCGTCGGGCCGCGACATCTTCGGCGCGCAAGAGGACAGTCGGGACGACGAGCGGCGGATCAACGACGACCTGCTGTCGTCCATTTTCGTCGCCTGGTGGTTCGGTAGTAAAAAGCTGGAACTCACCGTGCCGACGGGCGCGGACTACGCGTCGGTTGTGCGCCCAGTCGCCCGCCCCGATTGATCCGGACTCATCCAACAGCGTGACGTACCTGAATGCGCACGGCTGCACCGCGTACTTCGACGCGAAGGGCCGGTTTAGCACCTATACCTGCGATAAGGACTCCGCTGCGACGCATCGGTTTTTGGCCGCCTTCGAGCGCGAGATAGAAACTCGTGAACGCATGGAAAAGGAGGGAGGCGTGCTTCACGCATTAAGTGAGGATCTGGAGGCATTGCAGGCCTTGGGCGGAGCGAATGCCACATCCGCTGACACTCGCGCAAATTATGACGAGACCCTCAGACTCCATGCAGCGGCGCAAGAGACCTACGACTCCCTAGATGCCGCACACGCGATCGCCGCAGAGGATGTTGAGCACGAAAATGCGGTGCGCAGGTACCATGAGGCCCACCCGAGTTCACCCCAGTAACAGCAAGGTGGTCGCTCAGGGCTTGCTTCAAGCTGCTGGACGGAACAGACTTTATTTCCTTAATTCCCGAGCGCTCTGACGGCTTTTTTGGCCTCGATCCTTGGCACTACGCTTGGCACTATAGGTCGTGCATTCCGGTATCGCGCTGTGATGTGCGGTGGTGCGGCGTGAGAGTGCGGCAGGGACTGTACCTCTGGTGGTACAGTCTTGCCAAGGTTGGGGTCGCGGGTTCGAGTCCCGTTTCCCGCTCTGAGATAAGCTCGTAGCCGTCACGCGGTTACGAGCTTTTTTCGTCTCCTGCGGGGGATGGGCCTCCTCTTGAGTGCAGTGCGGGTGCAGTAGAGGTCAGCAAGTCCTCTCGCTTGTTTCGTTCCGCGCCAGTGGGCAGAAACCGACCACAGAGCTCGAGCGTGAGGCGCGGAGAGGCGTGACCCGGCCGGGTCTGCGGCACGGGAATCGGTGTGCCGATGCAGGCGCGGATCGCGGCTGCGTCCCGAGCAACTCAGTGTTATAGCGCGCGCATGCGTGCTGCGCGACTGGTGTCATAGCGACTGCCTATTGTCCCGATCCAAACAAAGTATTTGGCGCGCGAACGGTGCCTGCGTACCCTTGCTTACCGACAGCCCGCGTACCGCAGGAGGACCGTGATGACGAGCGCCGTCAGCGACCTGATGACCCAATCGTCGACGTCGAAGAGTGGCCTTCGGATGGCGATGATCGCGGGGGCCGGACTGACATTGTCGATCGTCGCTCTGTTGGCCCGGATGGCTGGCATACTGGCCGCCGGCCCCACCACACTGATCGTGCTGATCGGCGCGGCAATCGGCATCAAGGTCGCCTTTTCGTACGCTGCGAACGCAGCGTCGGCGCCGAGCCGCGCGCGAGTGGCGAGTATCGTTTCGACGGTGGGGTTGGCGATCTCCGGAGTGACGATACTCGCCGCGCTCCCGCATCTCACCAAGTCGGCGGGAATCGGAACTTTCGGCATCGACCTCCTCGCACAGATGTGGACGCTGACGGTTCTCGCGGTAGCCGCTGGATCAGTGCGGACGCTGGGGTGGCGCACGTTTGTCGGCGCTGGCACCGCGGGGTTTCTCGCCGTGTCCGCGCTCGCCGTTGCCCTCGGAAGTCCGGTCGTGACCGCCTTTGCCCCGTCAGGTATCGCGGCGGCAGGTCGATCAAGCCTATTCGCCGTCGCCGCGTGGGTGCCATTCACCGAGGAGCTGTGCAAGCAAATCCCGGCGGCCTTTGTCATTATCGTTGCGCTGCGCCGTAGGGCTGTACGACCGTCAGCGCTCGATCTCATGCTGCTGAGCGCCTGGACTGGCGCCGGATTCGCGTTGTACGAGAACGCCATCTACGGCAGGGGGTTCTTTCAACTGTTCGCGGTGCCGCCGTTCACGCTGCTATTTCCCGCTGAGTACACGGGCAGGTCGCTTGCAGCGGCGGGCTATGGGATCCGAATGACGAATTCGGGCTTGGCCCAGCTGCATGGCGGTCATTCTCGTACTCTCCGCTCTCATCGGACTCGGCATTGGCCTCAGCCTGCTCTACAGGAAACGATTCCGTCGTCCAGGTCTCTTCCTGCTCGCCGCGGCGCTGACGTCACTTCTCGAACACGCCGTGGCCGGCACGTTTGCGGTGGCCGGTATGGACCCGCCGGCGTACGCTGAACTTTTGTTGACACTGACCCTCGGTGGATATCTCTCGTCGCTCCTGCTGATCGTGGGAATCGGGTACGCGCTTTATATCGAGCGGCGCGCGATCGGCGCGGTCGCCTCTCGCCCACAGGATTGGTTGCGGCTGCTCCGGCCTGAAGCGTGGTTTCAGCTCTCCCCGGCCGAGGCCCAGCGCCGCGCCGTGCTCCTCGCGCGGGCGCAACTCGGGGAGGTTGCCTCTTCATCGATGCAGCTGAACTCGTCTCCATCCATGGCAGCGGGTCAGGGGAGTCTCCGATGATCGACTTCCTGTTTACGGTCCTGCATTGGTGCGCGAGCTGCGCCCCGGCAGGTAACGGCGTTTCATTGGCGGTGGGCGCCCTCGGTGGGGGGGCAGGCGCAGCCGGAGGGATGGATGGAATGAGTGGCCTGGCCGGCGGAGGCTCGGGAGACGAACCCTTGTGGCAGATCTCGGGGACACAGAACGCCGATGGGTCGACCACGACGACGACGACAGCACCCGACGGCACCGTCACGAACACGGTGACGACGCAGACCACGTACAACGCCGACGGGAGCAGCACGACGACGGGATCCGACGGCAGTACGACGACGACGCTGCCGGACACTCCCGTAGAAGGCGACCCCACGGCGGGCACCGCCGAGGCGAGCGACCAACCCTTATGGCAGGTCTCGGGGACACAGAACGCCGATGGGTCGACCACGACGACGACGACAGCACCCGACGGCACCGTCACGAACACGGGGACGACGCAGACGACGTACAACGCCGACGGGAGCAGCACGACGACGGGATCCGACGGCAGTACGACGACGACGCTGCCGGACACTCCCGTAGAAGGCGACCCCACGGCGGGCACCGCCGAGGCGAGCGACCAACCCTTATGGCAGGTCTCGGGGACACAGAACGCCGATGGGTCGACCACGACGACGACGACAGCACCCGACGGCACCGTCACGAACACGGGGACGACGCAGACGACGTACAACGCCGACGGGAGCAGCACGACGACGGGATCTGACGGCAGTACGACGACGACGCTGCCGGAGACCACCGTGGAAGGCGACCCCACCGCGACCACCGGCGAGGCAATCGCCCACCGGTAACCAGTCGAAGCGGCGTAAGACCGCCGTGCTGAGGCTTCGCTCTCGATAAGCCGCTGACTCTTTGTGAGTTAGCGGCTTTTGCGTTGATGCCAAACTGCCATACCCCGGTCGCGGGACCGACACGCCTTCAACCCTGCGCGCGCATGTAACTGTCTAAGCGTTCACACCTTGAACGGAGCGTTGGGTGAACAGTTGCGGCCGGATACTTCGGGGCGTCGTCTTCGCCGGTCTCACGACTATGGCGATGTCAGGCGCCGAGGCGCAGGTGACCAGAGCTGACACGTTCGATTGGACCGGCCGCCTGCCTCCCGGGGCCACCCTCCGTGTCTTTGGCACCGACGGGGCGATCACGGTCTCGCGGGCCAGTGGTGACCAGGTGGTTGTCCATGGCCAACGACAGTCCGACTACGGCCAGCATCACGACGATGGGCGCTGGACCGAGGGACCACTCGCGTTCGAGCGTTTGCAAGACGGCGACAACGTCACGCTGTGCGCCTACGAGGCGGACGAGGGATCATGCAGCGCAGACGGCGTGCACGAACACACGCACCACCACCGTTGGGACTCGAGCCCGTCCGCGGACTTCACCATCCAGGTGCCGGCGGGAATCCGGATCACGCTGGGTACCGGGGACGGCGACGTCAACGTTCGCGGCGCCGGCGCGGAGGTCTCCGCTTCGACGGGCGACGGTGACATCACGGTCGACGAGACCAGCGGGCCGGTGCGCGCGTCGAGTGGTGATGGCAGGGTGTCGATTTCGACCACGACGGGGCCCGTCGAGGCGTCCACGGGCGACGGTGCGATCGAAGTGCACATGTCATCCCTTTCCCATCCCCAAGACCTGCATTTCAGCACGGGGGATGGGTCGGTCACGCTCTACCTGCCAGCATCCATCTCCGCGGAGCTCGACATCAATACGGGGGACGGGCACATCGAGAGCGAGTTCCCCCTGGAAGTCCAGGGTCGACTCCACGCCCCGCACATCCACGCCGCAATCGGCGGCGGCGGTCCGACGCGCTTGAGCATAACAACCGGGGATGGCGACGTTCGCATCAGAAAAGAAGCCGGTAGCCAGTAGTCGGTCGCACCATGCGTTGGGTGACGCGAGACAACGCCTCGAGTCTGCCAAGGCCCTTCACGAAATGCCTCCCTTGGCAGTCCAGTCGGAGTCCGTCGCCGCGCATAGCCGTCGCCTATCGGCATTGTTGAAACAAAGTATTGGAGGCGCAGGTCGCGGGGGCCTAACATGCGAGTGCGTACACGGTCACGCACATCGTCTGGCTCGCGGATTGGAGGTCGCTATGGCACCGCACGTCGTTGGCACGCGTCGCCGTCTCGCTGCGGCGCTCCTCGTCGCTCTCGCACCCGTCGCGCTTTCCGCTCAACAGTCAGCGGCCAAGGGTGACTCGGGGGCGAAGAACAGTGGAACGTCCGCTCCGTCGGCCCAGGTTGGCGGGAGCGCAGCAGGCAACTCGTTGGTGCTGCCGACCTCAGGGAGCGCACCCCAGGAGGCGGTGCACAACACGACCACTCTGACCAATACCCAGATCGTCCACCCCTGGACCGGATCGAGCGGCACGGGAACGAGCGGAAGCTCGGGCTCCATCTGGCGATCCTGGACGGACACGTCATCGCACCTGCCCAATCTGAATGGCAAAGGCAACGACGTCGCGATCGAGCACATCCATCTCTCCCCGGGAAACATCGTGACCGGGTCCCCCCCGGGATCGAACAAGGACTCGACGTCGAAGAAGACGTCTCATCCGTAGAGCGGCGACCTCAGCCCATCCGCAGCCCGTCGTTCGCGGTCAGCCCCGCGAACTGCCGCCCCGTCCTGGCTATTTTTACCCCATACACACGGGAGGCGTAGACATGGCGGACACGATCGTGCTGATCAACGGGCTGTGGTTGACCGGGCTATCCTGGGAACACTGGGTCGAGCGCTACACCGCTCGCGGATATCGCGTGATCGCGAGGAGCTGGCCGGGAATGGAGGGCGACATCGAGGCGCTTCGGCGCGATCCATCGGCCATCGCCGGGCTCGGTCTCGACGCGATCGTCGATCACTATGATCGGATCGTGCGCGAGCTCGATCATCCGCCGATCATCATGGGCCACTCGTTCGGTGGGCTGATCACTCAGATCCTGGTCGACCGCGGGCTTGGCACGGCAGGTGTGGCTATCCACCCAGCACCGATCAAGGGCATCTGGGTGTTGCCATTCTCTGAGCTCAAGTCGGCCTTTCCCGCGCTCAAAAATCCCTTCGAGCAGCATCGCGCCGTAGCGCTCACGCTCCAGCAATTCAACTACGGCTTCACCAATTATTTGAGCGAGGAGGAGACGCGGCCGATCTATGAGCGCTATGCGGTGCCCGGACCGAACCACGTCCTTTTCCAGGCGAGCTTCGCCAATTTCAATCCCCACGCCGCCACGACGGTCAATGTCCACAACGACGAGCGCGCCCCGCTCCTCCTGATCGCGGGCGGCAAGGACCACACGGTCCCCGCCTCTGTGACGCAGGCGAACTACAAGCTGTTCGGGCACTCCACGGCCATCACCGACTTCAAGGAGTTTCCCGATCGTACGCACTGGACGATCGGGCAGCCGGGCTGGGAGGACGTCGCCGACTACGCGCTCGACTGGGCGAGCCATCACGTTCCTGCTGCGCGCTGATTGGCCGTCGGCCATCCCAAGCGTGATGCAGTGTCGTCTCCTTTCTCCTCTCTCCTTCCCCCTCTCTACGTGGCGAAGCGCCGTCCGGGCTAACCGCTAGAGGAAATCGCTCGCAGCGCCGAATCGGCGCGCGCCGCAAACGCGCTGGCGTCGAGAAACGAACCAGAGAGGCCAGGTCGCCGCGGGAGATGCAGTTGGTGCATCCAGAAGTCCGGCGCTGGCGGCAGCGCGCCATCCCATCGCGCCTGTGGGCCATAGATCATGTACAGGTCCCAGGCGTCCTGGCCCAGTGTGAGAACGGTGTCGTACTGATGAACGAGCACCGCTGAGTCATCCCAGAACTGCTGCGCGCGCGCGTCGGGAACGAAACGCGTGGCCGTGGGGACGTCCGACTCCTCACCGAACAGCTTCGGCACCCATACGACGAACGCGGCAAGACGCGGATCTGGTTGTTTGGCGAGCAGGACCTGCTCGACTTCGGAAGCGCCCCGAAGACACTCGCCTCACGTTGGTGCAACCAGCATGATGATGCGGACCTTCCCGACATTGGCATTGAACGCCGCCCGCAGGGGCGCGGCTGTCGCTCCGAGGACGCGATAGCTCGACGGCGGTCCCTTGGGCATGCACGCACTCGCAAAGAAGGTGAATACGCCGGCGAGCACCACCTGGAAGCGCTTCATCGCTCAATGACCCACAGTGCTGCACCGGCAATCCAGGCGATGCTCGCGATCGTGAGGCTCATTCGCATCCAGCGCCCAACGCCTATCGAGCAGGCCGGCCCGGCCGATCTAGCGCGGTACACGCGCCAATAACCCCCGAAGATCAAGAGACCGGAAACGAGCAACAGAGGGAGCCGATAGGGTGCGAGCCCGGCCGCGGCGACCGCGCCGCCCGCTCCCAGCAGGAGAACCGTGATGGGGCCGGCGCAGCACAACCCGGCGAGCGCCGCCACTGACGCACTGGCGAGTCCACCGATCGCTGCGCCAGCTGCCAACAGCGACGGTTTGGCGGCGGCGCTTGTTCCACCCCGGGTCGGAGCGTGTGCTGGGCTGGCGTCGGATGGCGAAGCAATCCCTTCACGGACTCCGTCAGCGGCGCTCAACGCGGCCAGAATCATCGGCGCGGTCGGCGCCGGCACGAGCACACCTCCCGGGTCAACATAGATCCGGCAGCCCGAACCGGCATCGAGCGGCGTACAACCTGCCACGTCGCGCCCCGCGACGAGCACGCTCGGCGAGGCGTAGCCACGGACATAAGCTGGCGCATTCGGCGCGGTGCGCTCCCACTCCGTCCACACCGCTGCGCGGCCCAAACGAGTCATGGCTTCCCGCAGGTGTTCGCGAGCCTCGTCCACATGCGGGCACGCCTGGTCGAAGATCAACTCAATGCTCGACATCACGCGTCCGCCGGCTTCTCGAGAGCGTGGAGAATCGGGCAGTCGCCGGTGAGGTCCTGCCTCCGACACGCTGCGGCGAGCTCCGACAAGGTGTCCCGGATGCGCTGAAGGTGAGCCAGGCGCTCGTCGATTCGATCGATGGCCGCTTCGGCCCTGGATTCGACCCTCGCGCACGCGCGCTCGGACGTGACACGCAACGCCAGAAGCTGGGAGATTTCATCGAGCGTGAACCCCAGCGCTTGCGCGTGTTTGATGAAGCGGACCCGATTGACGGCGTCGGGCTGGTAGTCCCGATACCCCGATGGCTGGCGACTCGGCGCCGGCAAGAGCCCTCGGCGCTCGTAATATCGGAGGGTCTGGATGTTGACCGCGGCCTGCGCGGCGATTTGCCCGATCCGCATAGTCGTAGGCTAAACCGTATACCGCAGTATAGGGTCAACCCCGGCCCTAAACCAATGGCAGCGACAGCCGTGAGGCCGTCGCTGCCATCGGTCGTGCAGTATCCTTCCGTTTCGAGGCGCTTCAGGGAGGTCGTCCCATCACACCTCTGGTGCGTTCACGTGCCGCGTTAGGGTGACGGCGTCGGTGGCGTGAGTGGCGTCGTGGGTGACAATCGGGCGTCGATATAACTCTCGCCGCCGCGGTCTCGTGCCCGGATCGCTAGTGTGTTCGTCGCGCCGAGGTTCAGCAAGGAATTGCTCACGGTGAAGACGAAACCCGGAGCGTCCTGCGCGGCGCAGCCCTCGTGGATCACGAACAGTGGCGTCCCGCCGCTCGCGGTCGGTGTCACCGCTGTCCCGTTCACGAAGACTTCGACGTCGTTGTCGACGGCAATGCCGACCTGCAGGTCCTGCGTCCACGATGCGGGGACGAAGAACGTGCTGCGCAGCAGGAAGATCGTGGATGGGTCTTGATCCAGGTTACCGGTGCTTGTTTGAATCGGGAAGGTCGGCCACACCGTGTTGAGGTAGGGCAGGGCGCTGAGCGCACACCCAAAGCCTTCACTCCCACTGCCGAACGGCGCATTGCCGAAGGCGGATGTGTTCACCACCCACGTGGGGTCGGGCACAAAGCTCGGCGCCTGGAAGCCCGGGATGTCGCCGGTTGCCGGCGCCGGAATCCCCGTGAAGGTCGGCGCGTGGTAAGTCCACTGACCGTTCCGGTACGCGTCGAAATCGTTTACGTCGACGATGCCAAATGGGCTGAATGACTTCGTCTTGCCGGTGATGCCCCCACCCGTCACTAACGCATAGGCATCCGGGACGGCGAAGTCCGACAGCCTCGAGGCCAACTCTGAGGCCAATCCACCCACGTCGCCCTTCCGCGCGAGCTCGAGCAGATTTCGCCGTGGCGCCATGCCCAGGCCCACATCGCAGGCGAGGCCCAGATTGCCCGACGCTAAAGGAAGGACCTGTGCGGAATCTGCGCTCACGTTATGTGCGATGAACAGCTGACTCAGCGGCACGTGCACCTGGGTCGTGTCGACGCAGTCTTCGACTGTGAACGGCGGCGCCGATGCGCCCAGCTGCGGCGCTGGAGTGACCGAGTAGTCATAGAACGGCGGGAACTGTGCGAGCGGCGTGCAGAGCGGCCCCGAATACTGTGTGCACGTTGGCGTCTTGGCGTTGTCGGGGAGCCGCGTGATGACGACCACCTCTTGCGGCAGCTGCTGGGCGGCGAAGAGCGCCAGGCCGGCAGTCGCGGTTCCGGTCTTGATGATCGTATCGGTATTCGGCGGGACGATGGCCACAACGTTGTCGTCGAGGTTCGGCGACAGGTTGACGGTCAAGCCGACGTTGCAAAAGAGGCCGTTACCAAACGCAACGACCGCCTGCGCCCCAGCGGTCGTCCCGGCGCCGGTCAACTTCCCCGCGTCGGACTGCTTCATGGTGAACGCGAACAGTTGCGCAGCGAGTTTCTGCGCTCCCGACATGTCATGATGATTGTACGCAATGATCGTAAGCTCGAAATCCGCGATGACGAGGCCGCGGAGGCCGGGAGGGAACAAATTGCGGATCATCGCTCTGACGTCGTCCGGCGACGCGCATCCCGCGTTACCCCTGGTCTGCACGTTCGCTCTGACAGCTCCCGTCGGAATGCTCGAGAGGGAATTTGGATCCGTCGAGCACGCGGCCATTGTGAGTGCAATTCCTACAGCACCTGCCTTACGCCATTTCATACAGTCCCTCTGCTCAGAGTGAAGACACGGAACCCACTGCGGGCAGCCGCGCGATGCGGCGTGTCCGCCCTGCACTTACCGGAGCGATGGTGTGGTTATTGGGCGCTCGTCCCCTTGGTCAGGAGCGCCTGGTAGCGCGGATCGTCGCGCAACGCTCGGAATCGCCAGCTGTTGTCGTCCGCCATTCCGTTGCCCTGGGCCGGGTTGGCGGTCACGTAGATCTTGAGTTCCCGCAGCGCCGCGTCCTTGTTGCCCGCGAGCAGCCAGGCGAAAGCCTTGTCCATGCTGATGTCTCTCGTCGGGTCGGCCGCCGCGGGAACGTCGGCTCGTGCCAGCACGTGTCCGACGCTGTCCGGCAGCTTCGCCTTGGCCACGACTGCCGCGGCCAGGGCCTGCCCCTGCCCACGCCGGAACGCGGTGTCGCCGCCGGCCGCGCGTGCGACGAGGTTGTCGGCCAGCCGCCACGCACGCGGGACATCCGCGCTCTCCGCCGGTGTAGCCAGGAGACGCAGCGCACACTCCGCGAACCGCGGTTCCTGCGGGAACCGATGGGCTCCTACGTCGCACCAGTGCTTCGCTTCAGGGAACTGCTCGAGATCAAACGACGTACTGAACAGCCGCCACAGTACGAGATCGGCGTTGCTCAGATAGGCGTCCTCCTCGTAGGCTCGGCGGGCAGCGATCTTGGAGTCTGTCATGTCGAGCTTCACCGCGTACAGGTGACTCAGTGCCGCCCACGCACCGGCCTGGGATGGATTGAGGGTCGTGGCTTCCTCCAAGTCCTTCTGCGCGGCTTGGAGTGAATCGTCCGCCTTCTTCTCGTCCGGCTCGATGTTCAGGAGGTAGCGCCAATATCGCAGCGTCCCGCGCAACTCGAACGCCGTCGGATTCTTCGGCGAAAGCGCGAGCGCTTCTGCGGTGCGTGCGACCCCGCTGTCGATCCACGGGGCAGCGCGCAGCGGATTGTCGCCAAAGAACCGCGAGGCGCGGTAATCGATCAGCGCACGTTTGACCTGGGGCTCGGCCCACTGCCCATCGAGCGCGTGCGCCTGGATCAACAGGCTGTCGGCCGCGCGGAATGCGGCGAGCACGCCGGCGGTATCGTTGGCCGCCATGCGCTGCTCGCCGTCGTCTCGCCGCTGCTCGGCGCGCTGCACCAGCGCCCACGCGTCGGCATTCTGCGTCGCCCCCCGCTGCGCTCGCAGCTCGATCTCCTCCCCCAAACGACTCCGGACCATCCGGGCGACCTGGGCGACGAGCGTGTCCTTGAGGGCCAGCACCTGGGCGGCTGGCTGGTCGAAGCTGGCCCGCTCGAAGTCGGCGCCGCTCGCTGCATCGACGAGCCGCACGTTGACGTGGAGTCGGCCGCCCTCCTGATCGATGTCACCGCGCACCAAGGTGCCGACCCCCAGTGCGCGCCCGATGCTGTCGGGTCGGACGGTGGTGCCTTGGAATGGCTGCACCCCGCCACGAGAGATGATCGAGAGGTTGCGGACGTCGGAGAGCTGATCGATCAGGCCATTGGTGAGGCCGTTGGCAACGTAGCCGAGAGTGTGCTGCGGGGACAGGTCGTCGAAATACAGGACCGCGATCTTGCGGGCGTCCGCCGCGGTCGACGACCCGGACGAGCCATGGTGCAAGAATCGCCAGCCCGCGAAGGACGCAACTGCGATCAGTGGAATGGCAATGAGCGCCGCGATCGCCGGCCACCGTCGTGCAGGCGGCGGCGGTGCCTCCAACGCACGAGTGCCGCCAGCCCGTGCACGTGTCGTCGCCGTATAGCGCGAGATCTGAGCCTGTTCGGGATGCCGAAGGGCCTCGCTGAATTCGTGAGCTGTCTGGAAACGATCGGCCGGTACCTTCTCGAGGCCCCGGAGAACGACGGCTTCCAGCTCCGGGGACACGGTTGGCCGAACGATGGTCAGAGCGGGCACTTGATCCAGCGCATGCCGAGCGATGAGTGCTTGCGCCGAGGTGCCGGCGAAGGGAGGTTGCCCGGCCAGCATCTCGTACACCACACACGCCAGACTGTAGATGTCCGTCCGCCCGTCGATGTTGCGCTCGGCCGATCCCTGTTCGGGGCTCATATACTGCGGCGTGCCAAGCGTCAGCCCCGTCTGGGTGAGCTTTTCCTCACCTGCGGCGACCGCGGCTCGCGCGATGCCGAAGTCGACGACCATCGCGTGCCCGTCTTCCAGCAGGATGTTCTCAGGCTTTATGTCACGGTGCACGACCCCCTGAGCGTGCGCGTAATCGAGGGCGTCCGCTACCTCAGCTCCGATTAGCGCCGCCTCGTCGATTCCCAATGGGCCGGCGCTGTCCAATCGCGCGCGCAGCGACTCGCCGGCGACGAAGGGCATGACATAGTACAGCTGTCCTTCCCATTCGCCTGAATCGTACAGCGGCAAGATCCGCGGGTGACTGAAGCGCGTCGCCACGGTGATCTCTCGGCGGAATCGATCGGCACCAACGGCCAGGCCGATCTCGGGGAGCAGCACCTTGACGGCCACGTCGCGGTCATCGCGGATGTCATGGGCGAGATAGACCGTGGCCATTCCACCCCGTCCAATCTCTCGCAGGACGCGGTAGCGTTCATTCAACAGAACATTGGTCCACTGCGCGACAGCCTGTGCCACCCGTGCCTCGCCGGATTCTCGCTCGCATAAGCTATGGGTACGGCGTGCGACAGGCCACGCTGACGTTGGGACGACAGGAGTTTATTCCGACGCCGGGTGCGCCCTTCGCAAAGGGGTTCGACAAGTCTCGACGTCCCTGAAACGCTGCCGCTCGTACCCGGGGCTGGTGACGCGACGCATCACGTGTGGCGCGTCTGCCGCAGGGCAGGGTCGTTCTGCCACGTCAATGGTGAAGCGCCCCGTGCGTCTGCTCACTCAGCCGCCAGCGGGGCGCTCGTCGCTCAGCTAACTCGTCGTCGTTGGCGCGTCGAGCGCCGCTTTCCAGCTGCCATCCGCCTGCCTCGACCACACGACGACGTACTTCCAGTTGCTCGTGTGCGGTTTGCCAGCCTTGTCGGTGGTCGTGAGGGCGTAGGAGCCGATCTCGTAGGCGACATCGCCAGAGATCACGATCTTGTCGGGCGCGAAGGTCAGCGCGAATCCTGGGAGGGCCATCACCGCGGCCCAACCCTTCTGGACCGCGTCCCGCCCGGTCGCCATGGGGTCGCCTGGCGGCATGAGCACGCCGTCCTCCGTGTAGTAGGACGCGGCCTGCTGTGCATTCTTACTTGCGATGGCCTTGGCCCACGCCGAGTCGATGGCGCGGATCGCGGCTTCATCCGCGGCCCGGTGGTCGGCTTGCGGAGGCGCCTGGGCGGTTTGGGTCTGCTGATCCGCCCTCGTGCAGACGGTACCGGCGAGGGCGATGCCAACGAGCGAGAGCGCGACGGCCACTGGGCGGGACGGCATGTGACACCTCATGCGTGCGAGGAAGAGTCACCGGGCAGAACTCGGGGGGCGAAGATTACGACGCCCGGCGCGTGGTGTCCAGCGAGAGCGGCTGCGTTGCGCACACCGAGAGCGGGGCGACGCCGTGGGGTCCCGACGGAACAGCGTCAGGTGGCGAGCCCCGCTCTACCATACAAGCACAACCGGTCCCTCGAATATATGGGTGCCAAAACATCCGCGCAAGTCGGCGGCCAACGTCGGCGCACGCCAATGCGGCCGCCGCTAGGAGATTGAGGATCGGCGGCTACGGGCGACGCACGCGTCGCCCTGCGGCGATGCCCATGAGTTGTGAGGGTCGGACGGATTCACCCGAACGTATGCGTATGCGCGGACGCCCGGGTCGAGGAACTCGATCGTGATCGTCCGATTGGCGATCGTACCGTGCTGGCGGACGAGCTAATAGAGCCGCTGTTCGGTGACTGTTCCGCTCCCATCGTGCCGCGTGTCCGACCCATGGTCGCCCATGGGCTCCTGACCATCGATCCGCACACGGAACCGATTCGGAGGTTAGTGGAGAAGCTTCGCCTTCTTCGCCGCGAACTCCTTCTGAGTCAGTACGCCGGCGTCGCGCAGCTCGGCGAGCTTCTTGAGCTGATCCACTGCCTCGTCGGTAATCTTCCCCGGCTTGGCGCTGGCCCGGTGCGTGGCAGCCTGTTGGCGCGCCACACGCCCCGATACCGATTGGGCGGTCCCCGCTATCACGGCCGTCCGTCCCACGGTCCGCACTAGTCCGCGCGGTCTCCCTCTTCGCATCTGACCTCCTTCCTAACGTTGGCTGTGCGTGGACTAACTCGCTGCGACCGGAAGGTGGGCGGGCCGGCCGAGCCGAAACTCACGCACGGACTCGCTCGGAACTGAGACGTGCCGTCCCTCGGCAGCTGCGGGCGCGGCTGTGCCTGCGCCAGCACCCGCAGCAACTGCAGCTTCTGTACCTTCACCAGCATGCCACTGCGGAAGCGAGCGAATGTACAGCCGCTGATGCCGGCGACGACGGAGCTCGAGAACGCACTGGCCGCGACGGACGCCAGCATTGAAGGAGCCGGGCACGTAAGTCGTGAGGAGGGGGCGAGCATTTCGACGCGGTGGGCCGGCCCGTGATGAGCCCGATTGAACGATGTCTGCGGTGTGTTCGGTCCGACGAATCCCATGTGATCACACCTCGACCGCGCGCATCGATGACGCGGGACCCCGACCCACCCACGGCGACTACCGGACGAGCTTCGCAAAACGCGTGATCCAGTCGCTGCCACGCTTCAGATTCGACGCTGCGCATATCGCGGGATGCGTCGTGCCGCAGTTCGTGCGACAGCGGTTTGGCTACCGCATCTCGAACGAAGGGCAATGACTCGAGTCATCGTTGATTGAGCGTCTGAGAGCGCGGTAGACTGTCCTCAGTGACACGGGAGGCGACGTCATGAAGTCAATGATGGGAGTCGTTCCGGTGGCCGCGCTGTGCGCGTGGGGTCTTTGCGTGCAGATGCAACCAGCCACGCAAGTTCTTCCTGCGGAGGCCTCGAGACGCGGACCCTCGTCTCGTATTGCGCCAGCGCCCACGGAGCCCGTACTGACCTACACGCCTGGCTCGACCATCAAGCTCGAACAGCTGATTGGTGACGAGGACAAGCAATTGCGTCAACCGACGTTGAGCCAAACCGTCACACGATACGGGATCGTGGGGACTGACCTAGGCAATTCCTTTGAGCATGGGGGCCGAGTCTATTTCCTCTTCGGCGACACCATGGGGCGTTTGGACCGCGCCCTGGATGTGATCGGGACGACGGATGCGACGGATCCTGAGAGCGGCGTTCGTTTGGATTTCCTCACGTCCGGCAGCGACTATTTGACGATTCAGCCACCGGGTGTCAGCATGGGACCGTTCGAGGTGCCCGTGGCAGGTATCAGCCTGGCCGATCAGGCGTACGTCGCTGTCTCGACGAACCATTCGGAAGATCGGGCGACGGATCGGTCCGTGCTGACGAAATTCACGCCGCCCGCAGCTTTCCAACCGTTGCGGACGATCTCGCAGCTCCCCGAGGGGCATTTCGTCAAGATGTCGTTGCACACGCAGCCCGGGCCGATCGCCGGGCTCCCTCCCGGCGGGCCGTTCGTGCTGGTGTGGGGCACAGGCGAGTACCGCAAGAGCGACGCGTACTTGTCTGTCGTGCCAGTGGCTCAGTTCGAAACTGGCAACGGGACGCGGTACTTCGCTGGCTTGGATGGGAGCGGTGCTCCGACCTGGAGCGAGAAGGAAACCGACGCGCGGCCGACCGTCCAAAACGGCACCATGGGCGATCTATCCGTGACGTGGTGCAACGAGCTCGGTGCATGGCTGATGACGTACGACAGTCGAGATCCGGCGCCGCGTGGCATCTCTGTTTTCATACTCCCGCACGCCGTGGGGACCTTGGAGCGAGCCGCAGATCATTTTCAATGCGGTGCGGGATGGTGCCATCGGGAAATTCATCCACAACCCCCAGGCCAATCCGGACGATGGGCTTGCAGGACCCGCAATCGGAAAAGGTCAGGCGAATCCCCAGGCCGTTCGTGGTGGCGCCTACGCGCCGTACGTCATCGAGCGGTGGACCAAGGTGCAGGGCTCCGAGCTGCGCCTCTACTACGTGCTGTCGACGTGGAACCCCTACACCGTCGTCCTGATGAAATCACGACTGCGTGTCGAGAATGACAGTACGTAGGCTCGGGTGCTGCGCGCCGATCGTGCCGGTTGCAGGCGCGCCGCGTGATCGATGCGGGTTCATTCTCCTGGCGGCGGTGCTCAGCACGGACGCGGCTGTCCGAAGACGTGGATCTCGCGGATGTCGGTTCAGGCCTGGCAGAGCTCCTGCGACGCTGCGTCCCCGGGATACCAAAGTCCACTGGCTGATCGGTCTTTGTCGGCGCAACGATTTCATCGTGTCCCGACGTCGTGCGCGCCGAGCATCCACCAGGATGCCGACGCCGTGCCTCACTGGTGCCGACGGACGGCTCTACTGCGTGTCTCTCGAGACCTGACCGAGGTGAGCAGCGATGCAGAACAACCTCAACGCGACCATCGATGCCGATGCTGAACGACTGGTCCGCATCTTCAAGGACATACACCAGAACCCAGAGCTCGGCTTCACCGAGACTCGCACAGCGGGCATCGTCGCGAAGGAGCTGACCGCGCTCGGGTATGAGGTCAAGACCGGCATCGCCAAAACTGGCGTCGTGGGCATCTTGCGAAACGGCGACGGGCCGGTGGTGATGTATCGAGCCGACATGGATTGCAACGCCGTCAAGGAAACTACGGGACTGCCATACGCCAGCACCAAGACGGCCGTACGCAAAGACTCGGACGGCGAGGACGAGGAGGTGCCGCTGATGCACGCGTGTGGGCACGACGCGCACACGACGTGGCTGCTGGGGTTGGCGAAGGCGATGGCTGCGGCCAAGTCCGAGTGGAAGGGCACGTTGGTGGTGGCTGGTCAACCGGCCGAGGAATTGGCCGCGGGCGCGAAGGCAATGGTGCGAGACGGGATGTACAACAAGGGCGTCCCGAAGCCGGATTATCTCGTCGGCTTGCACACCGCTCCTTTGCCGACAGGTACGGTTGTATGCAAACCGGGCGACATGTTCGCGGGTTCGGATGTGCTCGACGTCACGTTTCACGGCATTGGCGGGCACGGCTCGTCGCCCCATCTCACCAAGGACCCAGTGCTGATGGCATGCGCAGCCGTGGTCCAGTACCAGTTCGTCGTCAGCCGCGCGATCGATCCACTCCGCGCGGCCGTGATCACGGTGGGCGCGATTCAGGCCGGGACTGACAACAATGTGATTCCGGCGAGCGCGCTCCTGAAACTCAACTTGCGCTGGTATGACGAAACGGACCGGGACATCCTGCTCGCCGGCATCGAGCGTATCAACCAGTCCATTGCCTCGGCCTACAACCTCCCAGACCACCTCCGACCGACAACGGTGATGAAGGGCGGCGTCAAAGTGTTGGCGAACGACGCCGAGATGGCGCGCGCCGTCGAGCCGGTGCTGCAATCATTGCTTGGCACTCGGGCGGTGTTGACTGACATGCCAAAGGTGATGGGCTCAGAGGATTTTCATCACCTGGTTCTCGACAACGACAAACACCGCTATCTGTTTCTCTTGGTTGGCACCGCAAAGCCGGAACACGTCAAGAGGGCGCAGGCCGAAGGGCTGCAGTTTCCCTACACCAACCACAGCCCCGATTATCAGGTAGATCTCGACGCGATTGCGCTGGGCGCCAAGATCGGGGTGGCATCGGTTGCGGCGCTGTTTGCGGCCTGAATGCCGACGACTTTGACGCTCATGCAGGTGGCCGTCGCGGGCGATGACAGCGGCCGGGAGGTCATGTGCATTCATTGCCCAATGAGTACCGTCGGCGAGCCGGTCGTAACCACTCCGTTGCCGACTTTGTCATTGAGGCGTGCCGCGGGCATCCCGCCCCCGTTGATCATCACCATCGCGCCCTTGAGGCCGAGGGTAGCGCCGCCGTTCAGCGTTCCGCCCGCGACGGCGGTCACCATGAACTGCTGGTTGGTTTTGATCGTGACGTTACCAGGCGCTGTGATGGTGAAGTTCGTGGCGTCGCCGTTGACGAGCTGCAACTTGGTCTGCAACGCGGCGACCTGCTGCTGGAGGGTCGCGACCGCCTGTTGAAGCGCGGCGATCTGCTGTGCCGGGGTTGCGACGGTCGTCGGATACGCGCGCATGATCGTCGGGTTCTGCACGGTCGGCGTCTGCGCCGAAAGCGCGGTGCCCAACGTGACGCTGAGTACTGCTGTGCAGCCGATGATCACATAACGCATCGCTTCTCCTTCGAGAGAGGGGACGGCCGACTCGCCGCATTACCTCGTTTTACGGTCCCAACGAGCGGAACGTCTCACGGACAGCGAGGCTCCGTTCGCCGGCGCCAACCCTCGCCCTCGATATGGGGGCCTGGCCGATCCCGGGATACTGCGTCTCGAGCGGCGCAAACCGGACGGCGGCGTCAAAGGGCGCTCGCCGCTAATTTGCGATGACGCCGTCGGTCGTAACATGTTGCTGCCTGCGCCGGGGTGGCGAAATCGGTAGACGCAAGGGACTTAAAATCCCTTGGGGGAAACCCCGTGCGGGTTCGAGTCCCGCCCCCGGCATCGCCATGTCACACAGCGCGTTAGGCGTTTCAGTCTGATCGTCCATTTCTGGCACTGATGCGGTGGCCGTGACCACAGGTGTGACCACGCACCGTGTTCGGTCCTTCGGCCGGCGCCTCATCGAGCGACCTTGAGCGCACGCCGGCGCAGCTACCGCGTGCACGATGCCATTTTCGTCGTGCCGCCCGCCAAGGCGTTCAAGAATGTCCGCGTGCTACTGGGCGATGGTCGGGCGACGGTCCGGTATTTCAAGCCGGAGCACGGACCGATGTGTGTCTACCAGTTCGAGAAGGGAGAGAGCAGAGAAGTGACCGAGGGCGCGCTTCTCAAGCAGCTCGGAACGGCCGGCATTGCGGGCACGCCCAACCTATCGTTCAACCCGCAGGCCAACGCTCCCCGCAAAGTAGTTATCCGATCATCTGGAAATGGCTCGGTCATCTTCCCGGGCAACTCTACCGCAACGGAAACCACTGCATGTGACGCCGGACGCGGAACACCCGAGCGGGAGCGCCACTAAACGTCGTCGGGATCGGAGCAAACGAACAGGGACATCCCTTTACCACTTGATAGTCGGTCCCATCGGCATTGATGAACCCATGGTCAACCGCGATGATGGTTCCGTCTGGCGAGTAGGACAACTTATTCTCCCATCCGGTCGCGCTGGTCAGTTGGGTGACGTTGGTCCCATCGGTGTTCATCGTGTAGAGATAGGTTACCGCATCACCACTACAACACGCCGGCCCCTGATTCGAGCCCACAAGGGCAATGTGCTGCCCATCTGGTGATGCCGTGACGGCGACGACGGACCAGTTGACCAGCAATGCCTGACCACCTGGGGGCGGAAGAGTGAGCCACAAATCGGCCGTCCCAAAACAGCCTTGGTCGCACCAATACGTGATGCCTTGGCCATTCGCCGTCCACGCCGCCGGACCAGCCTCGTCTTCCTCAAAGTACTCGGACGAGAAGATTGTGCCGAGCGTGTCGATGACAATGACGCCTGGGCTACAACAATCGGCGGGGGTGCCTGGGCCAATATCAGGTGCACCAGTGGGTTGACCGACATACATAATGAGAGAGTCGTTCGGTGACCACCGGGGACTGAAAGGTGGATACTGAGTGTACAGTGCCGGACCAACCTTGTGGACGTTGGTGCCGTTGGCATCCATGAGAAACACGCCCACACTGTCAGGAACGCGCGAAGGAGAAAGGAACACAATTTTGCTATGGTCAGGTGACAGGTCAGGCAGCGTGTCGTTCTCGCCTGAGGTCAGTTGTCGAAATCCGGAGCCGTTGGCGTTCATAATGAAAACGCCAGTGCTGTTGTTTCCCACCACCAGCGCGTTGGGTGGGAGTCCGGTGGCCGCGAAGGTGCCGTAGGTCTCGGCAACGCCAGTACTACTGACACTGCGCGCGGCGAGTGTCTGTGGACCTAAGCGCGGTCCGAGCGTCCACAGTTCATCGGCGTAGCCGGACGCGTCGGTCATCACCGCGGGAGCGAACACCGAGCCCCCGCCCGAGGTCACGACGAAGCTGATCGTGAAGTTAGGAACCGCCGCTCCAGCAGCGTTGAGTACCCTTACCCGTATGGGATTGGGCAACTGCGCATCCGCCGGACCGTTCTGCGCATTCCCTGATACGACGCTCAGGGTGATGTCAGTGGCGGTCGCGGTAGGCGCAGATGGTGCTACAGGCAATGGCGAACTGCATCCAGCGAGAGCCCCGACAAGCGCGAGCAGACCTCCAGTCAGGCTGGGTCGAACAAATGCAATGCTCATTTTGCACCGATCGCCGTCGGAGTTGCCCGAGCTACTGGTGTCGGGCGCACGGTCAAAGACTGACCACACCACTCTTGGCGTCGCGTCGAACGGGAGCGCATGCGTGTTCGATTGGCAGCGCACCTTCAATCAACGGGCCCCTGGCCCGATTAGCTAGCTTGTGGTCGAGCCCGTCACCTGAGCGTCGTCATCGGTCGCGTGATCCGCTGGTGGATCGAGCGCACAGGCGTCGGCGTAAGCATCGATCCCCGGAGGGACGAGTAAGAAAGCCCGGACAATGAGTCGGTGTCAGACCTCGAGCCCGGTCGCCCGCTGCCGTACCGCCTCGCCGCATCGTGGAATAACCAGCGATGCCGGTCGTCGAGCCAGATCGGAGTGCGGACGCGTCCACATTGCAAGCCCCGCTAGCTGACCGGAGTTGTCCAACCTATGCCGCCTAACGGCGGATCACTCACACGGCGCGAACGCTCAGGCCAGTGTTACGAAGCTCATGCAGCAGGCTGTCGGGCCCAGCGAGGTGATACAATCCCGTGATGACGAGCGCGGGCGTCTGATTCGCCAACATCGCGGTGAACCGCGGCACCCACGCCTTGTTCCGCTCCACGACCAGCTTCGGATATAAATCCGGGTAGCTCGTCTTGAATCCGGCCACTCGCGCATCGGCCGGCCCGCTATCACCGCGCGACCAGGCGGTGAAAATGCGCGAGTTTTCGGCCTCGCCTGCCAGGATCATGTCGAGCGAATAGCGGAGGAACTGCACATCCTGCTCGGGTGTCAGGCCGCCAAACCACGCGATCACATCGTCCTTCGTGGGAAACTCGCTCGACACGCGAACGTTTGCCGACAGCGCCTCGGCCACCAGGACCTTCTGCGCGGCGTCGGCCATGTGCATAACACTGTAGTAGGAATCCTCGAGGACACCCCCAGCCACCCAGGGACGATACGTCGCGAGACTCGCCACCGGAACGTGCGTAAGATCGGCGACCTTGGCCAGCCGCTGTTGATCGGTGCCCGTGAGCCAATTCGCGAGTGGGCGCGCCTGGTCCACCCCGTACCGCGCGATGAGGTCCTGAACCTTCTGCTTGTACACATCGTTGGTCTCGGTCCACACCACGGAACACTTGGGCACCAGCGCTTCGATCCGACTATCGTGCCAACTAACCGGACGCGGCGGCGTCTCCCCCATGAGATAGACGCGGTGGCCATTGCCCTCCACGGCATAGAGCGGCCAGCCATCCGCCAAGATTTCGCGGACTCGCCCCGTCCAGGTAACGCCAGTCAGCGCCGCCAATCCCAAAAGAAAATCCCGCCTCGACTGGCGGCTCGGGTGCTCTCGGAAAGGATCGGTCATGGCTCATAGATACGACGCCCGCTCACCGTCGGTTTCAGTACATGGTTCGTAGCCGCCCAGTACAGTGCGGACTTGGATCGAGCGCACCGGCGTCGGTGTCAGTATCGACCCCCGGTGAGTGGACAAGCGCGGAGGATTAGTCTGTGACTGGACCTCAAGCGCGCCGGAACCGATCTGAAGGAATTCGGCCCGTGCGTCTCGAAAGAGCAAGCGATGGCGCGGGTCGAGCCAGATGAGGCACGGCACGCCATAGGCTGACGGGCATACGACAGCCTAACGTCATCTCAAGTCGACGTAAGCTCCACCACGGGATTGACGCGGGTCGTGCGGAACGCAGGTATGCTCGCTGCTGCTAGCGCTACCAGCGCGAACGCGGCGGCGACGCCGCCGAAGATCACCGGATCGTGCGGGCTGACGCCAATGAAGAGTCCCGCGAGCATGCGGGTTAGCATCCATGCGGCAACCGATCCCACCACGATCCCTGTACCGGTCAGCACCAGTGCTCGTCGCATGACATCACTAATCACGTCTGTGTTCTTGGCGCCGAGGGCGATCCGGACAGCGATTTCTCGATGGCGCTGGGCGAGTGCGCGGCGGTGGAGGCGAACCATGGTACATGCTCACGCAAGATGGCTGCGTCTGGGACGAATTCTCGGTTTGAGACTTCCGCCCGGAGCGCGGTGGGGCATGGGCCGCTTGAGGGAAAAATGATGCAGCTATCGGGCGACCTTTCTCAGGTTTCGATCTCATCGCCCCGACTGATTCTGAGATCCTCCACGGCGGCCGATGACGACGAGGTTTTCGTGGAAAGCAATGCCGCAATTGCCCGTTTCATGTCGTGGAATCCGTCGGCTTCGCGCAAAGAATTTGACGGAATTCGCAAAGCGATCTTGGCGCAGATGTTGGCGGGTGAGGGACTGTCTTTGGCAGTACGCCTATCGTCGACGGGGGAATTTCTGGGCTCCGCTGGTTTGCATCCTGCCGACGCAGACTTGTTGGAGACAGGAATCTGGATCAAACAATCAGCGCAGAGGCGGGGATACGGTCGGGAGGCGGTTGCCGCAGTCGTGGCGTGGGCATCGCACAGATTTCGCCCATCGGGTCTACTTTGGCCCGTCGTGGACGACAACATTCCAAGCCGCAGATTGGTGGAATCTTTGGGTGGCCAAATTATCGGCTCGCGCCGGCGGCAGAAGGCGGGGGACGTTGAACGAACGCTGCTCCTTTACCGAATTCCGGTTGGCTAGTTTCAGCGGTCCCGCCCGCCGGCATGGTTGCACCAACCACACTCCTTTCGATCAGGAACTGGCCGAACTGAAGGAGCGGCGATCGGTAGCGGTCGCGCGTTGGTGGAGACACGTCGAGAGGCTCAACACCACGATGCAGGCCGCGGCCACCGCCGCCGACAGCGCGCCGGCGCGATCGCGGCGCACCCAGAGCGTAAGAAACCCGGCCACGGCGGCAATGATCCAGAACCAGAGCCCAGGCCCCACGAACATTGCCTGCCACACCCGCCCGCCGTTGTACAGCGTCCCGGCGAACACACCACCCACGACGGTCCCGAACAGGGCGACATAGAGTCCCGTCGCGATCGGACCGAACCGCGGGCGGAGAAAGGGCAGACTGCCCAACACCACGACCGTCGCGATCACTGGCAGCGACGCGTACGCAAGCATGAGCCCGCCCATCAACCCGCCGAGGATGGCGCCGCTAATCGTCCCGCCGCCCAACAGCCCGGCGACGACCGCCTCAATGGGAAACGCGGCCGCCATCACCGCCACCGCGATCCCCACGCTCACCCACCAGCGTCGTTGCGTCACGCGCCCATAATAACAGAATCGCCCGCGCTCCCATACGCTGGCGATCCTGCCGTCATTGCTGGCCCAGTCGTTGGAGTAACCAGCTGGAATCCTCCGCTCGTATCACGCAGGCAGCGGATGGGTGCCTTTCGCTGTGGAGTCAGCGATCCGTGCCCGCCAGAGTGCGATCACCCCGAGAGTGCCACTAACGGCGTTGACCGCGCCGGCCATTGTGTTGAGTAGTCCGTGCGAGCCCTGCAGGATGGTTGCGAAATGATTCGCAGCGACAAGGAAATTCAACACCACGAGCGCGGTAACGAGCAGTCTGCCGGCGACGGGATCCGCGCGACGTAACGTCCGCACGATCACGATGTACATGCTGAGATTCCAGAATGCGATCTCGCGCTGCCATCCCGGAGCGGCGCCCCATGGACTCATGGCCCCCAGTTGCGCGGGAAGGAAAAACAGGCCGAGACAAGACAGGGCTGTAAGGACAGCGAGTAGGAGCAGGTACGCGCGGACGAGTCTTCCCACGTTATCCTCCTGTCGGCGGTGAGGGAGGATTAATAGCGCCCTCGTGAGAAGCGATCACGCGCCCGGCGCGGCCTGTTCCTCATAGAACGCTGTGATGAGAGCCGCTACCAACATCTCCGCCCGCAACTCGGCGCGTCCGGGGTAATGACGGCCCGTGCCATCCCAGACTTTGCGAAACGCGGTCACGAGCTGCTCGACCGGCAGGCCGTCGGCCCGCGCTTGGTGCACGATCCGGCGGATAATGCTGGAGAGGCGTCGCCGGTCCGGGTGGTGAGCGCGTGCTGGCGCCACGTCGGCGCGCAGCTCATCGATCGCGCGTTCCAGCGCCCGAGATCGGGCCGGACCTTCCGCTCCCGAATGCCCTGGACCCTTCGTCGCTTCGGTCTCGTCCACGCTTGGGTCCCGGTTAGCGTGGAGCACGTGGACGCGACTGGAACGCCTGGCGCTCGGAAGGTTGCCCAAGACGTCTGGTTCTGAGAGGAACGCACGTTGTGAACCACAGGCGGGCGCCGCGTCCCGCACTCTGCTCGAACCTCGGCCACGTCAGACGGGGGATCGCGTCGCACCCGGGTCATGTTCGTAGTAGGCGGTAATCAAGGCGCTGACCACACTCCAGCGGATCTCGTCGCGTCTCGACTCTCGGGCGTGGCCCGCTCCGGGTAGGTTATCCCAGACGTGGGCAAACGCCACCACGGCCTGCTCCGCCCGGAGGCCGTCGATCCGCGCTTGTTGGGCGACCCAATGAATGAGATGCGGCATGTGTCCATCGAGATTCGCATCGGTGAGGTGCTGTGTGATCTCGTCGCGGAGGTCGCCGAGAGTGGCTGTGAGTGCGGCACTCAACGGCTGATGCGCGCGGGTCCCACCACTCGGGTGGTTCGGTCCTGTCGCGTCCATTGTCGGGGTCCGTCACGGGTACCGCGAGCAAGAAGCCATCAGGATGCTGCGGCGCGGCAGAGGGCTCGCGGACCCAGAGTGGCGATTAGGACAATATACTATTGAGCACAATTAAATGCTAGTGGGCATAATTAACAGCTATTTGATTGAGCACAAGTAAATGGGATGTGAATGCCAGCGCCCGTACCACGATCGTCGAGGACGGGTGGTGCAGACACTGATCGACGAGGCGGCCATGACGCCCGAAAAGCCCCGTTGGGTTCATTTCCCGGCGTGCACCGGTTGCGCTGGCGGCGCAGGTGGCGGCGCGGGTAACGGCTCGAACTCGTGCTCGGGAATCGCGAACCCCTTCGCGAAATCGGGATCGCCCTCGTCGCCCAGTGCGCGCTCCGCCACATATTGTCCCATCACCGGTCCGAACTTGAAACCCTCGGCGTTGCCGCCGCCCGCGATGAGCAGGTTGGTGATCTGCGGGTGCCGCGTGACAATGAAATTCCGACTGGCGCTGATCTCGTAATGGCAGGCGTGCGTCAGGAGTAGCGGGGCATCCGCGAGCAGTGGGAAGCGGTGCGCCACGAACCGCCGCGGGCCCGCGATCTGGGTGTCCGCCGACCAGCGGTCGCTCAGATCGGGATCGAGTTGCGCCGGAGGGACGGGCGGTCGCTGGGACGGACCGCGCCGCGGCCCCGGCGCCCGCTCGCTCCCCCGCACCCGAAAACCGACACTGTCCACCGGGAGCGCCGCCCATCCAGTGACACCCGGGAAGTTGTAGCTGGGGAGGTTGGGATACGTGAACCGCTGATCGTTCACCGGCGTGCCGAAGTAGCACACGTAGCCGAGCGGCGTCACCATCTTCTTGCCGAAAATCTCCGGGAACGTCTTACCTAACCACGGTCCGGGCGCGAACACGTACGACTCGGCGCGCAGCGTCTGGCCGGTGTCGAGCGTGACCTCGGAGATGCGCCCCGATGTCGCCCGCAAGGGAAGCTGGACGCGTCCGATGACGATCCGGCCGCCCAGCCGCTCGAAGGCCGCAGCCACCGCCTGGCACCCGCGCCGCGCGCGCACCACGCCGGCATCGGGTTCGTACATCACGACGTTGATGTCGTCGATGGAGAAAACGGGGAACTCCTTCGCCACGTCGCGTGCGTCAAGCACCTGGTACGGGATGTGGTGCTTGTCCCACCACTTCTTGGTGTTGATCAGGAACGGCTCCCAGTCCTCGCGGAACATGAGGTCGCCGGTCGTGTGAAACAGGTTGAGGCGCATGTCGCGGCCCCACTCGTCGTCGAACGCGCGCCAGCGCTTCATCGCCTCGCGCGCCCACAGCATCCACAATTCCTGCTTGTCGGGGTCGCGATCGCCGTACGACGAGCGCACGCCGCGGCTTTCGTCGCCCGACGTCGCGCGCGCGTTGCCGGGACCGTACGCATCCACGAGCGTGACCTTCGCGCCCATACGGCGCAGGTGGAGCGCGGTCCATCCGCCCCACACGCCGGCACCGATCACGATGATGTCGGGTGACCCGCCGACGAGCGGGATGCGCCGGTGCGGCCGGATGCCAGGAACGGCCGGATTCTGCGCGTCCGCCGCGCAGCCGCCGAGCATGAGGAGGCCGGCACTCGCGCCGGCAACTTTCAGGAACTCGCGGCGGGGGAGCCCGGAGTTCTCGGCCATGACGTCGCCCTTGGTGAGGTTGTGCAAACATGTCGAGGGCGCGCGCCGAGGTCAAACGGCGCCGTGTCATCCCGAGCGCAGCACAGTGTCATGCCGAGCTTCGCTCGGGATGACACCTTCGACCCTACCGACACCCGACACCACGCGTAGATTGGTGCCCGTCGCCGAAGCTACCAGGCGGAGGAGGTTCGATGCGCGTACAACGCCCGCTCGTTGCCGTCGCTCTCGTGTGCTCGCTCGCCGCGTGCAGCGGGGAGAAGCCATGGCACGATCCGCTCGGCGCCCACATGGCCCACGCCGTCTATCAGCCCGGTTCGCCCCTCGACCTGCGTCCCGGTCCCAGCCCCGAAGCGGTGAGCGCTCTCAACGCATCGTTCCCCGCCGCGACGTACAGCGCTGACCAGGCATCGGCCGGCAAGCAGATCTACGATTCCACGTGCGCCCACTGCCACCCGAGCGGCCAGCTCGACGGCGCCACGTTCTCCAACACATGGAAGAACCGGCGGCTGTACGACCTCTATTCGCTCATCAGCAACACTATGCCCCAGGACCGGCCGGGAAGCCTGTCGGACACGCAGTACGTGAACGTGATCGCGTACCTCCTGCAGCGTAATCAGGTCCCGAGCGGCGCCGCGAAGTTGAACATCGACACGTTGGGCATGAAGAAGCTTCGCATCGACGTCGGCGGAGCCGCTGCCGCCACGGCTTCTGGAGGCCAATGATGCGTGCCCTGAGGCCGCGCTTCGCGGCCCTGCTCGCCATCGGAGCGCCGCTCACGCTCGCGGCACAGGCGACGATGCAACCGGTGAACGACCTGCCCAATCCCTATCGCACGATCGAAGGCTGGGCGACGCTGCCCGAGGGGCGCTCGTGGGGCTCCACGAGCGCGGTGGCGATCGATCGCGACGGGCGGAGCGTGTGGGTCGCCGAACGCTGTGGCGCGAACGGCTGCGCCACCTCGTCCCTCGACCCGGTCCTGGAGTTCGATGCGAACGGGAATCTCGTGAGGCACTTCGGCGCCGGACTCATGGTCTCGCCGCACGACATCTTCGTCGATCGCGACGACAACGTGTGGGTCGTGGACTGCGCTTGCACCTATGGCCGGGACGGGCCGCCCATACAATCACCGCCACGGGGCCACCAGATCTTCGAGTTCAGCCACGAGGGCAAGCTGCTGCGCACCCTCGGCGTGCCGGGCGGGAGCCGCGACTCCCTGTTCTTCCAGCCCAACGCCATCTATGTCGCGCCGAACGGCGACTTCTTCGTGGCCGAGGGCCACTCGTCGGCGCCCGGCAGCGTCGCTCGACTGTTCAAGTTCTCGAACGACGGAAAGCTGATCAAGACATGGGGCTCGTTTGGCAGCGGACCCGACGATTGGGATCAGCCGCACGCCTTGGCCATGGACTCACGCGGCCGCTTGTTCGTCGGCGATCGCGGCAACAACCGCATCAAGATCCTCGATCAGGATGGCAACCTGCTCGACACGTGGTACCAGTTCAGTCGCCCGAGCGGGATCTGGATCGACGCGCACGACAACATTTACGTCGGCGATTCCGAGTCGGGCTCGGTCGGTTCCGGCCGCTCGCGCCTGTGGAAGCGCGGCATCCGCATCGGCAGCGCGAAGACGGGGCAGGTGACCGCGTTCATTCCCGACCCCGTCGAAAACGCCACCAACACCAGCGCCGCAGAAGGCGTGGCTGTGGATTCGCGCGGCGTGATCTACGGCGCCGAGGTGGGGCCGAAGGACGTCAAACGGTATGAGAAAAATCCGTAGAGACCTAGGCGTCTAGCGTCACGGCAGTTTCAGCGCCATCAGACTCGTATGCGCACCCTGCCCGGTGGCGAACACAATGTACTGCTTCCCCTGGTGCATGAACGTCATCGGCACCGCGGTCGTGCGCGACGGGACCTGCACCGCGCCCACCTGCTTCCCCGTCTTCTTGTCCAGCGCGAACAGCTGTGACGTCGGATCGGGGCCCGTGGCCGGCGCGCCGCGCGCCCTCCCGCCGCCGCCCAGGCGTCCCGTCCCGTAGATCACCAGCGTCTTCGTGGTGATCACCTCCGGCTGACCGTTGAACACGGGCACCGGCGGCAGATCGACTCCGGAAAACAACGGGTCTGTGGTCTCCGGCTTCGCCATCACGCCCGCGTTAGCCATCCACCATGCCTTGTCGCCGCTGTTCAGATCGTAGCCGGTGATGCCACCGAACTCCCGCGGCTTGAGGATCGACACGCCGCCGATCGTCGTGGGCACCCGAGCACCGAACGCGGGCCGCGAGAAGAGCTCGGTGTCGGGCACGTAGTTCGCGGGCTTGGGGAGTGCGCCGATTAGGCCGCAACTGTTGTGCACTTGGCTGTACTGGAACTCGGAGCAGGGATCGTGCACGATCTCCATTGTGTTGAGCCCCGTTTGCGCCGCTACGTAAAGCATGCCCGTCGTCGGATCGGCCGCCGCACCGCCGTCAATGTTCACGCCGCCGCTCGCGCCCGGTGCATACCACGAGCAGTCGTAGTGACTCGGCCCCGATCCGTCGGCGGATGACGCGGGGATGTAGTACGGACCCATGCGGCACCGTTTGGCGAGCTTGAGCGCCGAGTCCTTGATCGCCGGCGTGTAGTCGATGAGATCGGATTCCTGCAATCCCTGCTGCGCATACGGCGCCGGCTTGCTGGGAATCGGCTGGGTGGGCCAGCTCTCTTCCCCCGGTACCTCGCTCTTCTCGACCGGCGTCTCCGGAATCGGCCAGATCGGCTGTCCCGTCACCCGATCGAGCACGTAGACCCACCCCTGCTTCGTCGTCGCGGCGATGATCTTCCGCAGGCGACCATCGACAGTGACGTCGAGGAGGTTGGGCGCCATCGGGAAATCGTAATCCCATATGTCATGGTGCACGGCCTGGAAATTCCATCTGCGCTGTCCGGTCTTCACATCAATCGCGACAATGTTGTTCGCGAACAGATTCTTACCGGGACGAAGGCCGCCGTATTCGTCGTTGAGTCCCTCGCCCACGGGAATGTAGACCAGCCCCAGCGCCGGATCGGCGGTGTACGTGGCCCACGCGTCTGCCTTGCCGACGCCCGCCGTGCCGATCTTCGTGCCGTTCTTCCAGGTCTCAGTGCCGAACTCGCCGGCCTGTGGGATGAGATTGAATTTCCAGAGCTGTCTACCGGTGCGCGCGTCGAAGCCGCGGATGAAGCCGGGCACGTTACGGATACGCAGGGGGAAGTACCCGTGGATGGCGGAGTTGCCCACGACGATCACGTCGTTCACGATGATCCCCGGCGAGCTGCTGGCGATCTGTCCCAGCGCCGGATCGATGCCGATCGTGCCGTCGGCGCCGGTCTTCGTCGTCGAGTCCCACTTCTCGCCCGGACGGGCTTTGCGCGCCGGCGCAGCCTCGGAGATGATGAGCGGACCGGAATCGTCCACGGCGAGCGGTACGAGTGGCAGGCCGAGTCCCGCCTCGAGATCCACGACCCCGTTCTTGCCGAAGCTCGGATCGAGCTTGCCGGTCGTCGCGTCGATCGACGCCAGGTGGTAGCCGGGCGTGATGACGATCACGCGCTCGGCACTGCCGTCGGTCCAGTACATCAAGCCACGGCCAGAATACCGGCGAGGAGCCTTCTGCCACCGTATGCCTTCGTCCATGCGCCAACGCCAGAGCAGTTGGCCCGTAGCCGGATCGAGAGCGACCGCGTCGCGATGTTCCGTGGCCACCGTGAACAGCCTGCCGTTGGCGTAGAGCGGCGTGCTCCGGTAGTACTCGTCCACGCCGTATTTCCCGGCGTCCCACTGCCAGGCGACCTGTAGCGAGTTGAAGTTCGAGGCGTCGATCTGGTCGAGATCGGAGTAACGCGTGCTCCAGGCGTCAGCACCCCAGAAGCGCCATTCACCGGGCTTGTTGCCGCGCTCCAGCCCCGCGGGGTTTTGTGCGCCAACGGCGTTCGCGGCGAAGAGCCCGAGGCCGCCGAGCACGGCGAGGAGACTCGTGGTGCGCGAAATCATGGAGACTGCCCTCTGGTGGTGGAGGTTGCGGGACTGCTCTTCGCGTCGATCCGGATCTGTCGCAGCGCGGCCGTGTCGGGTAACAACTCCGTTGGCCCCGCCGGCATCTGGTTCATTTTCAGCAGGTAGGCCACCACGTCGGCCACGTCGTGCGGATCGAGGCTGCCCGGATCGTTCTTGGGCATGTTCGTGGCAACGTAGGTGAACAGGTCGGCGACCGACTTGTGCAGCCAATACGTGGCGAACGTGGCGCCCGTGTGCGACGCCGGCGTGTGGCATCCGCGGCAGCTGCCCAAGTACACGTCCTGGCCGCGCGAGGCTTGGTCCGCGGTGTAGATGCCACTCAGCGTCGTCGTCGTCGCGCCGGCGTGCCGCGTCGAGGTATCGCTCTGCGCGCCGGCCCGATGCCCGAACGCGCCCACCCCCAGCGCCACGGCGATCACGATCAGGCTGCGTCGCATCGGTTTGTAGGGGCGACGCCATGCGTCGCCTTGTAGGGGCGACGCCATACGTCGCCCACGGGTAGGCGCAACATCATGTCAGGTGTCAATCCGTCCCGGCCAGGGCGGCGCCGCCCGCGCGGCGCGCGAGCCGGCGATACAGCTCGTACGTCGCCCAGCCGGCGCCGGCGACCACGACCAGCAGCATGGCGGCGCGCATGGCGCCGGCGGCGAATTCCGCGTCGAGCGCGGGCAAGGTCAGCTCGTACCGCGACAGCACCGCCCACCGATCCAGCATCCAGTGCCAGGCCGTGTGCGCGACGAACGCCGAGAGAATGATCGTCCCCATGCGTTCGGCCACCGCGTGCCGGAACAGCCAGTTCAGCGCGGGCACGGCGAGCGCGAGGACGAACAGCTGTCCCAGCTCTACGCCCAGGTTGAACGACACCAGCGACGCGGCCAGGTGCGCTCCGGCGAACTGCATGGACTGGCGCAGCGTGAAGGAGAAGCCGAAGCCGTGCACGAGTCCGAACCCGAACGCCACCAGCCATCGACGCTCCAGGCTGGCGCCCACGATGTTCTCGATCGCCATGTACACGATCGACGCCGCGATCAACACCTCGATCAGCGGCGGGAACCACAGGGCGCTCGGCGCGAATCCGCTCGCCGACGCGATGAGTGTGATCGAATGCGCGATGGTGAACGCGGTCACGATCGCGATCAGCGGGCGGAGACGGCGGAACGGGATCACCAGACAGAGCAGAAACAGCAGGTGGTCCGTGCCGCTCGGGATGTGCTCGAAGCCGAGGAGGACGAAGCGCGCCGCGGCCTGATACCAGCTCGGGTCGAGGTGCACGAGCCCGGGATCGCCCAGGTACTCGAAATCGCGCTCGCCGCCGCCCGGCAGCACGAACCGCAGCACGGTCGTCGTGTGCACACCGAGGCGCGCGAGCGTCGGCTCGATGGAGAACCGCGACGCCGCGTCACGAATCGGGTACTCGAGCTCCACGTCGAGCATCGCCTGATTCCACATCAGCTCGGTGCCCGTTGTAGCGGAGCCACCGGACACGTGGGCGAGCGCGCCCTCGTACGTCGTGAACGAGCGGTCGGAGGGGAGCGAAACCCGGGCCGCCACGACCCTCGGCGCGCCGAGTCGCTCCGCGCCCTCGTACATGCGGAGGTCGTTGGCGATCCACACCCTGGCCGCGTCGCCCAGCAGGGTCCCGTCGGCCAGGCTGTCGAGGTCGAGATAGCCGGGGCCGTGCACCGGGAAGTTCACGTCGCGCATGGCCGCGAGCGGCACGCGCATGACCACGCGAAGCGAATGCGCCTCGGGCTTCACGAAGGCGAGCACGGTGACGCTGCTCGGAATGTCGTGGGCGTATTGCTTCTCAGGCAGCGCCAACAGGCCGACAAGAGCCGCGGCGACAGCCAGGACTGGACGTTGGAGTCTGCCCGGCCGTAGAATCACGGCCACGATTATATCGGCTGGTCTTGAAGGCGGACAGGTGCCGGCGGGCCCGGCGGGCCCGCAGAAAGCAGAAAGTAGTAGTAGAGAGTAGAAAGGAGAGGGAGGCCAAATGAACAGACGGAGTCTATTGCTCGGTGGGTTGCTGCTCCTCGCGCCTCAGGCCCCGCGCTTCGCCGCGGACCCCATGTGGCCCAAGCCAATGCCCAACCACTGGATCCTCGGCTCGGTCACGGGCGTGGCGGTCGACGCGCGCGACCACGTGTTCGTCGTCAACCTCACCGACACCTTCAACCAGCGTACCGAGACCGGGCTCGAGTTGAGCCCGCCGTCCGCGGAGTGCTGCATGCCGGCGCCGAATGTCATCGAGTACGATGCCGCCGGGAACGTGGTCGGCCACTTCGGCGGCCAGGGCGAGGGCTACGAGTGGCCCGAGATGAACGCCGGCGTCGCCGTCGATCCGAAAGGCAACGTCTGGATCGGCGGGCAAGGCGGCCCCGATTCGCGCATCCTGAAGTTCGCGCCCAACGGGAAGTTCATCGCCCAGTTCGGCGAGGGCGCGGCCACCCCGGCGGCCGCCGGCACCCAGCGCGGCGGCGACACCGCATACGGCGGCGTGTCGCGAACCTCGGCGCCCCAGCTTCGCACCCGCGGGCCCGTTCGTGCGCCCGCGCAGCCAGCCAACAGCAACAGCACGACGGCGTTTGGCGGTCCCGCGCGCTTTTCCTTCAATGCCGGGGCCAACGAAGCCTACGTCGCCGACGGATATCGCAACCACCGCGTCGCCGTGATCGACATGACCAGCGGCGCGATCAAACGGTACTGGGGCGCCTACGGCAAAAAGCCGGACGACGCCGCGGTCGCGAAGTACGATCCGTCCGCCCCGGCACCGACGCAGTTCGGCGTCGTGCGCTGCGCTGCGCTCTCCGCCGACGGCTACGTGTACGTGTGCGATTCGAACAACGACCGCATCCAGGTCTTCACGAAGGAGGGCAAGTTCGTGAAGGAATTGCGGGTGGCACCACAGACGCTTGGCGCAGGCTCGGTGTGGGACATCGCGTTCTCGCGCGATCCCGCGCAACGGTACCTCTACGTCGCCGACGGCATGAATGAGGTCGTGCACGTGCTCGACCGCCACTCCCTGACCGAGCTCACCAGCTTCGGCGACGGCGGCCGCCAGCCGGGGCAGTTCTATGCCCTCGACGCAATCGCCGTGGACTCGAAGGGCAACCTCTACACCGCCGAAACCTACGAGGGCAAGCGTGTGCAGAAGTTCACGTTCAACGGAGTGGACCCGGTAACGACGGCGAATGCCGGCACCGTGTGGCCGCAGTCGACACGGAGTGCCCGCCCATGATCCGCGCCCGCCGCCTTCTCATTGCCGCCGCGTTGGGCGCGACCTTCGTTGCCCTGGACGCAGGCCAGCACGCCCTCGAGGCCCGTGCGCGTTCGCACGACGTTACCGCTCCGCGCTTCGAGGTCGACCCACTCTGGCCCAAGCCGCTGCCCCACCACTGGGTGCTCGGCAACGTGATTGGCATCGGCGTGGACGCCAACGACCACGTGTTCATCGTCCACCGCAACGACACCTTCGACGCGCAGACGGAGATCGGCGCGGCACAGAATCCGAAGCTCAGCGACTGCTGCGTGCCGGCCCCGCCGGTGCTGGAGTTCGATCCTGCGGGCAACCTGGTGAACGCGTGGGGTGGGCCGAACAAGGACTACGATTGGCCCGCGTCGAACCACGGCATCTCCATCGACAACAAGGACAACGTGTGGATCGGCGGCAACGGCACCTGTCCGCCGTCCGGCAAGTCGGATTGCCCGGCGGGCACGATCGACTCGTTCATCCTCAAGTTCACCCATGACGGCAAGTTCCTGATGGAGATCGGCTCGCCGCACGCAACGGTGAATAGCAACGCCACGGACCACTTCGGCCGCGTGGCCAAGATCTCGTTCGATGTCGCCGCCAACGAGGCGTTCATCGCCGACGGCTACGGCAACAAGCGCGTCGCTGTGATCGACATGGACAACGGGAAGATCAAGCGCTTCTGGGGCGCGTACGCCCACGTGCCGTCGGACTCCAACCCGGGACCGTACGTTCCCGGCGCGCCGCTCGACCCGCAGTTCCGCAACCCCGTGCATTGCGCCGAGCCCACGCACGACGGGCTCGTGTACGTATGCGACCGCGTGAACGACCGCATCCAGGTCTTCACCAAGCCCGGCCAGTTCGTGAAGGAGCAGATCATCAAGCCTTTTACGCGCGGCGATGGCTCCGTCTGGGACATCGCGTTCTCGCGCGATCCTGATCAAAAGTACATCTATCTCGCCGACGGCAAGAACGAGCAGGTGTACGTCGTCGACCGCCAGTCACTGGACATCATCACCAGCTTCGGCGACGGCGGCCGCCAGCCCGGCGAGTTCTTCGCCGTCCACAGCATCGCCACGGATTCCAAGGGGAACATCTACACGGGCGAGACCTACGAGGGAAAGCGCGTGCAGAAGTTCGTCTACATGGGGATGGGCAACGTGGCGGAGCATCAGGGCGTGGTGTGGCCATTTGCCCGCGAAGCGGGCAAATAGAGAGCAGCGACATTGCGTAACTCTTCTCTCGGAGATCCTTGAGTGACTTCAAACTCCAAACTGGCCGCCGTGCTGTTTGCAGGAGCCTTCATTTTTGCGCAGGCACGCGCAGGTGCCCAGGAGGACACAACCGCACAACGCGACACGAGCGCACACAAGGGCGCGGCGACGAGCAAGAATACAGTGGAACCACCAGCGCCACCGGACGCGATCACGCGAGGGACGATCGATGCTGGCGGCCAGCACATAGCCTATACCGCGATCGCCGGGACGATCACAGTGGGCGCGACCGATGAGGAGGACGCACAGTTAGGTCCGGACGGGAGGCCGCAAGGCGGCAGTCAGCTGGCGCTCAATGCGCCGAAAGAACTGAAGGACGCACCGCCCGTGGCGCGAATGTTCTACGTGGCGTACTTCAAAACGGGCACGAAGCCGGAGGAGCGCCCCGTCACATTTTTGTATAACGGTGGTCCCGGCAGCTCGACGGTGTGGCTGCATATGGGATCGCTCGGTCCCAAGCACGTGGTCACGGCAAGCGATGCCCACCTGGCCGGCGCGCCGTACACGCTAGCCGACAATCCTTACACACTGCTCGATGTGAGCGACCTGGTTTTCATCGATATGCCTGGCACGGGCTTCGGGCGTCTGCTCGGCAAAGAGCCTGGCAAAGCATTCTGGGGCCTGGATCAGGATGCAAATGCTTATACGCGGTTCATCGCGCGGTTTCTCTCTAAGTACGGCCGCTGGAACTCGCCCAAGTACCTCTTTGGTGAGAGCTACGGCACCACCCGCTCGGCTGTGCTGGCTGCCGACCTGCAACGCAAGAGCATCGACCTGAATGGCGTGATGCTGCTTTCACAGATCTTCAACTTCACCGACGATATCGACTTCCCAGCCGACAATTCCATCTCGGATCTCGCGTCCCAGTTGGGGCTGCCCACGTTCGCAGCCACGGCGTGGTATCACAAGAAGCTGCCGCAGCAGCCTGCTGCGCTCGAGTCGTTCCTAACCGAGGTGGAGCAGTTCGCCATGGGGCCCTATGCGCACGCACTGGCGCAGGGCACCGATTTGAGCACTTCCGAGGAGCAGCAGGTCGCCGAGAAGCTGCACCAGTATACGGGCCTGCCCGCCGCTTATTGGGTCAAGGCGAACCTTCGGGCGAACGGCGGGGAGTTTCGTAAGATGTTGCAGGACAGCAACGACGTGACAACCGGCCGGCTCGATACACGCTTCTCCGGTCCGGATCTCGACCCGTTGAGCGAGACCGGGCAGTACGACCCGCAAAGCGCGGCGATCGGGTCGGCGTACATCGCGCTGTTCAACGATTATGTCCGCAAGGTCTTGAAGTATGGTGAGGGACAGACGTATCTGCCGTCGGCGCTATTCAACGGCGCGCACTGGCAGTGGAGAGAGACGAACAGTGAGGCCGGGGCGAACGTCTCAGGTGATTTGGCGCGAGCGATGAAGATGAATCCGCGGCTGAAGGTGATGGTGAACGGCGGCTACTTCGACCTGGCCACACCGTTCTTCACCGCAGAATACGAAGACAAACATCTGCCCATTCCACAGTCACTCGCGAAGAACATCGAGTACGACTGGTACGAGTCGGGACACATGGTTTACGTGCGGGACCAGAGCCTGAAGCAACTGCACGATCGCGCGGCGGCGTTCATCACAAACAGCGCGAAGGGATGAGGCTGCGCGCCGGCCACCGGCCTGCGGTGCTCGACGTGGTGGGCCTTTACGCGGCCACTGTTAGGGGTCGCGCGCGGGCTATCCGCTGAGCGCCGTTGGATGCGCCCTTTGCTTATTGCCAGACTGACACCTGACACGTGAGCCAGGTGTCAGTGAACCACGACTACGCCGCTAATGTTGTGGATCAGGCAATGATAGGTGAACGTGCCAGCGGTCGTAAACGTCCGCGAGATGTTGGTGTTCGAGGAGGCCGGGATGCTGTCCGGCGCATTGGCGACAGCGTCGAAGTGCACGTTGTGCGTCACGCTCCCAAATTGGTAGGTCACCGCCGTCCCGGCGGCGACGCTATCTGGCGTCGGGCTGAAGTAGTAATTCCCACCAGACCCGTAGGCGCCGCCGGTCGTTGTCGAGCTGGCAATGATCGTGCTGCTCGCGCCGCCCATCGTGCCACCCGTTGGCGCGGTGCTGCTGCTGCTGCAGGCAACGCCGTTTGCAAGGAGCACGAGTGCCGGTACGACCCAAGTCCGCTGTGAGCGCATCGTCATCACTCCCCCTGGATAGTGTCGTGCATTTGAGCCGTGATCTGCAGGTCGCCAAGGCGCGCGTCGCGGTCTCGTGTCTCGGCCTCCATTGAGCGGGCAAGCCAACGAAATCCTGTCGGGTGTGGGACGAACGCCCGATATGCTGGGGTGAAGGGAAGGGTGGTGAGGGTGAGAGGAGACTGGGCGTCGGATGAGTCTGCCACTCACTATCCTGGCGAAAGGGATGCTCGCCATCCGGGGTTACTCTCTCTGAGTCGTGACCGGACGGTACTGCAGAAGCCGCCGTGCCTCGATAAAGACTCCCTCACGGAACCGCGGCGTGAGCCGTTTCGGTCGCATACGACCCGTGCTCGAGATCTTCGAGAATCGTCGGTCGGCTGGGCCGCCAACCGAGACGCGAGCGCGCATGCTCCGAACTCAGTCGCTGGTCCAAAACCAGGGCGTCAGCCAGCGGACCCAGAGTGGCGCGCGCCTCCTCGTAGGGCCAACTGACCGTGCGCCCGTTCAAGCCAGCGCCGAAACTTGCTGCCTTCGCCATATCTCGGACTCGATAGGCCGTCGCATCCGCGCCGTTGAAGACCTCGCCCGCTTCGGCGTCGGCGAACGCCAACGCGAAGAGATCCCCAAGGTCATCGACGTGTACCACAGGCCAATGATTCTCGCCCGTCCCGACGAAGCGCACCGCGCCGAGTTGGTGCGCGGAATTGAAGAACAGCGAAGGCAGACCTGCGCCGTGACCGTACGCATCTCCTGGGCGGATGACCACTCCTCGGACGCCCTGCTCGCTGGCGGTCCGCACGATGTGCTCGAGCGCCGGACGCGTGACGACAATGTCCGGCGGATTGGGCGGTGCCGATTCGTCAACTGCGCGACCTTGCGTCGAGCCGTAGTACCATGCACCGCTCGTGAAGACGAGCGGGCGCTGCGATCCGGCGAACGCGCCGATGAGAGCCTCGAGCGCTCCACGCTCGACGGCGAATGGGTCCTCCTTCGGAGTTCCTCGAAACGCTACGGCGTAGATCGCGCCATCGGTCCCCGCGGCGGCCGCTTTGAGCGCAGCCGGGTCTCGAATATCCGCCTTCACCGCGCGGTCGCCGCGGGCCTCGAGCGTCGCGACCACCTTCGCGTCTTGCACAGTGCCGATGACTTCGTACCCCTTGGCCCGCAGTGCTCGACTTACCCCACTGCCGACGTAGCCAGCCGCTCCGATCACAAGGGCTTTCATGGATGATCCTCCGTCTGGTGCTGTGCGGTTCGCTGCCGGATAGCCCGAGCTGAGGGGCTTCTGTGGGATGGTCTCTGGTGGGCGGATGACGACCCGGCTCGGGACTTTAGTGCGACCAGAAGCGCTTGTCCCTGCAAGTAGCGGGCGCCCGCGATGCACGAGCCCGTCTTCGCGCGCACTGCAACCGTACCGTTCGTGCGACCTCAGCCGAATCGCCCTAGGTCGACGTAAGGGCCACCACGCGGTGTCGGCCGTGGCTCGCCATTCGCGTCCTGAGGCTCGGACAGGACAATGAGCACCGCGAACGCACCAGGCGCCGGAGGATCAACAATGTCGAGTCATCGCCATCTCTCAGCAGTCAACCAGCACACGCTGCACCAGATCTTTCAGCACGGCACGCCGGCACTCGAATGGGCCGACTTACTCCACTTGGTCGAAGAGGTTGGCCATGTCTCCCCCAAAGGCAATGGCAGGTACCAATTGGTGGTCAATGACGTGCACCATGAACTCACTCGGCCACATCACGACCGGATCAGTGACCCCGCCGATCTCACCTCGATCCGCACGCTCTTTGAACGGGGACGCATCACACCGTGACTTTCTCGGTGAATCAGGTCCTTCACCGCAGGCATCGTCTCTAGCGGCGTACCCGACTCCGGCGCGTCGTCACTGGCCACGCAGGGCGCGGACGGCGTCGACCGTTGCCGCGCGGCGGGCAGGCATGTACGCCGCAAGGCCCGCGACCGCGATCAAGACTGTCACACCAGCCACGAGGGTCACCGGATCGAGCGGGGATACCCGGTACAGGAGCGCGCTGATCGAGCGCCCGAGCAGCGCCGCGGCAGCGATGCCGAGGACCGATCCGATGGCCGCGAGTCCAACCGCCTCGCCGAGGATCAACCGGAGGATCCCGCGAGAAGACGCGCCGAGCGCCAGGCGAATGCTGACTTCTTTGGTGCGGGCACGGGCGAGGTGGCTCATGACGCCGAAGATGCCGACGGCCGCGAGCGCGAGGGCAATGCTCGCAAAGGCGCCAAGCACGGCGAGCAGCACGCGCGGCGCGCGCGTCAATGCAGCGAGCAGCTCATCGAGCGTCGCCGCGGACGCGATTGGCTCCGCCGCATTGACCGCGCCGATCTCGTGCCGTACGGGAGTCAGCAGCGTCCGGGGCAATGCGGCGGCGCGCATGACGAACACCACGCCGCCGGTCGGATTCTGTGCGTACGGGATGTAGAGCTCCGGGGCGGGGGGTTGGTCGAGCTCCTGGTCATGGACGTCGCCAACGACGCCAACGATCTCATGCTCCGCCGGATCGCTGGCGAACCTGACCGTGAGTCGCTGACCGACCGGATCGGCGGTACCCCAGTAGTCGCGCGCGAATGCCGCGCTCACGATGGCGACGCGCGGGTGCGTGGCATCGTCCGTCGGGAGGAACGTCCGTCCGGCGCGCAGCGGAATGCCCATCGCGGCCATATACCCCGGCGTGACCGCGGCCGCATGCACCGTCGGCCAGACCTGCGCCGACCCGAGCGGACGTCCGCGGATCTCGAAGGAGGCCTGCGCCGGCCCAATGACGCCGCCGAATGGCAGGGCCGTCGTCAGTCCAGCGCGCCGGACACCCGGGATCGTCGAGAGCCGATCCTCCACCGTGCGCACAAAAGTCGCGCGGGCGCTGTCCGTCCGATACAAGGCCTCGGTCTGTAGCGTCACCGTCATCACGTTCGCCGGGTCGAAGCCAGGCGCGACCCGAAGCAGCCCTCGGACACTCTTCACGAAGAGGCCCGCGCCCACGACCAGCAGGAGGGCCAGCGCGACCTCGCTCACCACCAACGTCTGCTGCACTCGCCGGCCCTTGCGAGGACCGCGCGTGGGCGTCAACGCCAATGCGAGCGCGATGACTGCAGCGAAGAGCGCGCCGGGCGCAACGCGTAGCTCGTCGATGCGCGGGAGAAATCCAGCACCGAGCGCGCGCGCGCCGCGCATCGCCAGGACGGTGAGGCCGACGCTGACGGCCCACCCCACAGCGGCGAGCAGCGCATTCTCGGCCAGCAGCTGGCGCACGACGCGCCAGCGGCCAGCGCCCAGGGCAACGCGAATCGACAGCTCCGGCTCCCGCTCGACCGCGCGCGACAAGAGCAGCATCGTGAGGTTCGCGGCGGTCAGGAGCAACAGCAGCCCGACGGACGCAAACAGGAGCAACAGGCGTGCACGAACGTGGTCGACCAGATCCTCGCGCAGCGGTACGAGCGCAACGCCAACCCCGCGGTCGGCGGCCGGATACTCCTCCCCGAGGCTTCGAGCTATCTGGTGCATTTCGCCGCGCGCCTGCTCGAGCGACACGCCCGGCCGGAGGCGGCCGATGGCGACGAAATACGCTTCGTTGCGGAGCAGCAGCTCGTCCGGCTGAGGGATTTTGGGGACCCAGATCCCTGGGCCCGGCGGGAATCGAACACCCGGGCCCATGACGCCGATCACCTGCGCTGGCTGGCCGTTGAGGACGAGCGTGCGGCCCACCAGCGTGGAATCCGCGTTGAACCGCGTCCGCCACAGGTCGTAATCGAGCACGACGACCCCGTCACGGCCGGGCCGATATTCGTCAGGCGCGAACGTTCGGCCTAGCATGGCCGGCGCGCGCAACGTCTCGAAAAACCCTTGTGTGACACGCCACGCGTGGAAGCGCTCGGGCCCCTCGGGTGCCGTGTACCGGACGCCGTATGGTTCGGCTGCCGCGAGTGCGACGAACGACCGCGACCGATCGCGCCAGTCGAGAAGATTCGGCAATGAGACCGCGCCGCGCTCTTCGCCGTGCGTCGGATCGGTCTGGTAGATCGTCACCACGCGGTCGGCGTCGGCGTAGGGCAGCGGAGCCCACAGCACACCGTATACGACCGCAAAGATGGTCGTCGCGCTCGTGAGGCCAATGACGAGCGTCAGGACCACGACCGTCGCGAAGCCAGGCCGGCGCCGCAGCGCGCGAGCGGCAAAGCTCAGGTCCCGGCGCAAATCTTCAATCGGCTCGACACCGCGGATCCCGCGGAGCGCGTCCTTCACGGCCGCGATGCGGCCGAATCGGCGCCGCGCCGTCGTCGCCGCGGTCGCGTCGTCTAGCCCCTGACGCGCGAGATCCTCTGCCTCGAGCGTGAGGTGCAGCCCGATCTCGTCATCCAGATCCCGCTCGGCTGCCGGCCGTCGGAAAACAGCGCGAAGCTTTCGCAGCATGCTCATCACGCTGGTCGTAGTACCTGCGTCACCGCCGCGACGAACGCAAGCCAGCCGCGCTCCTCGCGCGCCAGTGCGCGAGCGCCGTGCGTGGTCAGTTCATATACCTTGGCGCGCCGCCCCGTCTCCGCAACCGTCCACTCCGCCGCGAGCCAGCCTTCGTTCTCCAGGCGGTGCAGGGCCGGGTACAACGATCCCTGATTCACCTGGAACACATCACCCGAGCGCTCGCGAATGCGCCGCGAGATCGCCCATCCATGTAACGGGCCGTCCGTCAGCGTGCGTAGAATGAGGAGGTCGAGGGTTCCCTGGAGGCGATCGTCCGGGCTCACCTTGGCTATTATTGTCGGCAGCCGACAACAAGTCAATGGACCCTCTCCTCTCCTTCTACCGCCGCCAGTCGACCGACGATCGCGGACGCACGCTCGATCAGGTTCGGGCGCTCGACGTGCGTGAGCTGGAGCGCGTCCACGACTACATCCAGTGGCTCTTCCCGTTGCCCGAACCGAGTGGCGCGAATCCAATGGCTCCGACACTCACGCCAGAGGCGATCGCGGCCTTCCGCAGCGATGCAACGCTCCAGCGGGAGCTTCTGGCATCGTTTGCGCTCATGCTGACTTTTTACGGCTTCCGCGTGGCGCACGGCACGACGCGCATCGAGCGCGCGCCGAATGCCAGCAACCGCATCGCGGAGTGGCTCCGACCCGGCAACCATAACTTTCTGCGCCTGACTCGAATCATGCGCTCGCTCAACGTGCTCGGTCTCGCCGAGTACGCGCGGTCATTCCTGGGCCAGCTTGAGCAGCTGTACAGCGAGCACCCGCAAATCGTCGGCGACCGAACGATCGGCTATTGGCGCCGCGCCGCCGGCTAAAGCGGCACACCCGACGTATAGGCGACATCTATCAGCCTGGTCGAAACAAAGTATTGGAGTAACAATCGGAGCCCGAATAGCATGTGTCAGATCACCCGCCGCACCTGTCCGCCGACATGCAGGGAGGCACCATGACTACTTGGGATCTCAGGCGACCGATCGTCCGCGCGATGGCATGCGCGGTGGTCGGTATGCTCAGCCTTTCGGCAATCGTGATAGCACAGACTCCGTCAGGGGTGCGCTGTGCTGATGGGGCCGTCGTTACCACAGTTGCGATCTGCAACCAGTTGCACCATGGCGTCGCGAAAGTCGATGCACGCATGATGCCGTATGGGGGCGGCGCTCAGACTTCAACGCCGCCCGACACGAGTAAGCACACGGGTTCGATGGAGATCAACGGCTTCAGCCAGGGGGTGGGGCGACAGCTAAACGCGACGACCTCGCCTACGCCGTCCAGCATCGGTGGGATACCAGCGGGAAGCACCGTGCCGCTGGTGAAGCCGCCCAGCGGCAACTCCGGCGGGATGCCTGCGCCGACGGGGCAGGTGTCTCTGCCGCCCGGAGTCGTCATACCGCCGCCCGACACCACGACGAAGCAACCCAAGGGCAAGAGTCCGTAGCCGAGACAGAGAGCGGCGCCGGCAGCCGTTCGGGTCCCGCGTTCAGCGCGGGACCTGTTGGCGTTCAGGTGAACTGCCGATCACCCCGGTGGACGAGCCGTTCCTGATCGCTCCCTCCTTCACCAGTATTACGGGCAACCCGTGTCAACGCCGGCTTGACGGATACGCCGAGGGTCGAGCCGCGTCCCTCATCCAACCCGCGTCGGGAGCTGCAATGCGATCTGCCAGCCTTGGTGTCCTCACAGCATTCGGCGGTTTCACGTTGGTCGCGCTGCACGGGCCCGTCGGCAGTACCGGCCCGATCGCGCTCAGCCAGCACGCGTCCGTGAGCCAGTCGATCGCGGAGACCCAGATCACGATCGAGTACAACCGCCCCGTCGCCCGCGGTCGTGTCCTGTTCGGTGGCGTCGTCCCCTGGGGCAAGACGTGGTGTCCTGGAGCGGATACCGCGACACGGCTCACTGTGAGTCGACCGATTCAGGTCAACGGCGCGACGCTTCCAGCTGGCAGCTACAGCATCTGGGCGATCCCCGACACCGTCCGGTGGACCGTGATCTTCAGCCGCGCGGCCCATGTCTTTCACATTCCGTATCCCGAGGGACAGGATGCCCTCAGGGTCACGGCCGCCCCTCGCGCCGCGCCCCACATGGAGACACTCGCCTTCTACTTCCCCGTGGTCGATTCCACGCGCGCCGAGTTGGTACTCCACTGGGGGGAGACAGAAGTGCCCCTGGCGATCGTGGCGCCCTAGGGCCGGCTCGAAGCCAAATGATCCGGATGCGATCATGCTTGCTCGCCGTCGCGCTCGCCACGGTGATCCTTGTTGGGTGCGCCAAGCACCCGCCGTCGCCTTCGCCGCTCCACGCCACACCCATGGTCGTAGCCATGTTGCCGGGCGATGCCAGCGAGCGATTGGCGAGGTCGACGACCATGACCAAACCGCTTCGCGGAGTGATTCGCAACGCCACCGCGTGGAGTGTCTTCTGGGCGCGAGCCGCGCAGGAGTCCTCGGCAGCCCCGTTGGAGCTGCCGCAAGTCGACTTCAGTCGCGAGATGCTGTTAGTCGCCTGTGACGGAAGGCGCCCCAACGGATATCGAATCGAGATTCCGGGGGCCGCGCTCCGCAACGACACGCTGTTTGTATTGGTGCGCGGCCACGAGGAGGCCGCGGCAACACCCGCCGCAGCTTACTCCCCGATCGCTGTGGTACGAGTGCAACGGACCAATGGACCCGTCGTGTTCCGGCTCGATGAGCCGACGAGGGTCACGCGACCGGCGAACTGAGCGGCGAACGCTCGAGACAGCTCCGAGGATCGGCGTGCGCCGGCTTGCGGGAAATTCGCACCACACGGAATTTCCAGTCTAGCAGTTCGCCACCCTTTGATTTCGGATGACCTCATGGCAGCTGATGAACCGGTCCGCATCGTTCTAACGCCCGATCAACGCGAGGTCGTGCGTCGCCTTTCTGGCCAAAACATTGAGGCCATCGAGCTCACCCCCGACGCCTCCGACAAGAGCGGGGGCGCGTTGCGGCTCCTGTGGCGGTTATCGGCCGCGACCGGGATCCCGCGGCAGGCATGGTTCAAGTCGGAGTCGCCACCGACACCGAAGTCCGAGTAGCGCCTCAAATGTCGACCGTCCCCAATGCCCGGGTGGCACCGACCGCCTCGACAGCGGAGTCGCCGACGGCCGACGCGAATCAGCTGACTGGGCGCCTCCTCGACGACCGCTACCGAATGCTCAGGAAAATCGGCGAGGGAGGCATGTGTGTGGTCTACCTCGCCGAAGACACGACGAGCGGTGAACGCGTAGCGATCAAGGTGCTGCTGCCGACGCTCATGGCCGATTCGACTTCCATGGCACGCCTGCGTCGAGAGGCGGCACTGGCCGGGCAACTGGCCCACCCCAACGTGTGCCATATCATCCGCCTGGGCGAGTCGCCGGACGGTTTCGACTATGCCGTCATGCCGTTCGTGCAAGGCGAACTGTTGTGCGATCGGGTGGCGCGCGCGGGGCACTTGCCGCTGAAAGTCACGGCTGGATTCGCCCGTGACATTTGCGCCGGGCTGAGTCTCGCGCACAGACTCGGCATCATTCATCGCGACCTCAAGCCCGAGAACATCATGATCGTCGCCGGCCCCGACCAGGCGGAGCGGGCCGTCGTGATCGACTTCAGCCTCGCGACTGCCGCAGACGTCCAGGCACTCACCACCCCTGGTCTGGTGGTCGGCACGCCGGAGTTCATGAGCCCAGAACAGCTCCGTGGACAGGAGGTCGACACCCGTTCCGACATCTATTCGCTCGCCTTCATGGTGTACGAGATGCTGACCGGGCGGCTCCCGTTCGAGGGCAGCACGCAGCAGGAGATCATGATCGCCCGACTGAGAGGGTCGTCGATCCCGATCCGCGCCAGACGTCCCGACCTCGATATCCCAGCGCCGGTCGAACGGGTGCTCGCTCGCGGGCTGGCGCACGACGCAGACGAGCGCTACGAGACGGTGGAGGCGTTCGGCGCCGCCCTGTCATCGGCGGCGGCCGGGAAGGATTCCGAAGGCAACACCGTGTTGGGTTGGATCCGCGCCTCGGTAGGTCTGTAGCAAGCCCTACGGTTGGCCCCCGAGCGGTGAGGGCCGCGGCCCGCGAACGGTTCCCGAAGACGTTCACCCCGCGATTTCGGTGATTCGCCCCTCGGCGATTGCTCGAAGGCCTCGCCGGCGGCACGCTCCGATTATCACAACGAGCGCCCGGCAGTTGGTCTCTCCAATGGAGTCGCCTTCGGATGGGCCGAAGGCGCGGGAGCAGACCTCATTTGGCCTGGTCAGCCCTCAACGCGGGAGAAGCGAGGATGCCGCAATTCGATTTCGAACTGATCGTCGATGGCGAGGCGGTGCAGCTCATCCGCGTTTTCAAGAAAACGTTCGACGAGGCGCGCATCGCCGCCGAGGAGAGTGCGGCGGACTACCGCGACTCGACAATGGGCGCATGTGGACCCTATTTGCTGGAGTTTATTAGAGAGATCCCCGTCAGCACTGACTAGGAGCGCGACCAACCAGGCCGATCCCCCCGGCCTCAGGTCGCGTGGCAGTCAGGCGCCAATAACTGCCCGAGTCGGGTCGATAGTATTGCCGGACGCGAGGGCAGTATCTCGCCGGCCAGCCGGACCATCCGCTCCATGCAAACCAGCGGAGCCCTGGGGCTGTCTCACCACCGGTCGCGGGGCTCCGGCTACCTCCAGCGTGTGCCGAACCCCGAGGAGATTCTCGTCACGCACAGGAGCACAGCATGCGCACGACACCGTCGATCGGTCTCGCGGTCGCACTCATAGCCTCGCCGTTCGCCATCACGGGATTGGCCCACGCCCAATCGTCGCCGACCGGTACGTGGGTGGTCCGACTCTATGAGAGTCGCGGTCCCGCTACAGTCGAACTCCGCTTCGAGACGTGGCAATCGCGCAATGACCGGGACGAGACGAGCTCCGATGTGCTGGTGACGACGCTCGTCGGCGTCACGACCGACCAGCTGCGGGGCACAGACGGACCCATCGAATTCAAGGTCGTGCGAGACGCAGGGACGTTTACCTGCCAGGGACGCGGCGGGCGTGGCAGGGCAGCTGGTACCTTCGACTTCGCCCCAAACTCGGCTTTTCCGGCCGCTATGGGCCAGCGCGGGCTCGAGCGTCCCAGTGTCGAGCAGCAGTTTCAACTCGCGCTCTACGACATCGGCTACGCCTTTGTCGACGAGATCAAGGCCGAAGGCTACCGATCGCCGTCGATGGATGACTTGATCGAAGCGGGCCAGCACGGGGTCGACATCGAATTCGTGCAGGGGCTCGACTCCCTCGGCTATCGACTTGGAGAGATGGGCTCGCTCGTCGAGCTACGCGACCACGGCGTCGATCCCCACTACGTGCGGGCGCTGGCCGCGCTCGGCTACACCAAGCTCAGTGCGCACGCGCTGCTCGAACTGCGCGACCACGGAGTCGACTCGCACTACATCAACGAGTTGAGCCGCGCTGGATTCGCCGGCGCGTCGACCAATGACCTCCTTGCCGCGCGCGACCATGGCGTCAAGGGTACGGACGCGGCGGCGTTCAAAGAGATGGGATATGACCATATGACCATCGAAGACCTGGTCGATCTGCGGGACCACGGTGTCACGCCACAATTCGCGTCGCGCGTGCGCCAGGCCGATGGACACCTGCCTTCCGTCCGAGAATTGATCGAGCGTCGCGATCGGGGCGATCGGGATTAAACACAGGGGTCAGGGGTCAGGGAACAGCAACGAGAACCGCAACGACAACGGCAACAGCGGGCGGGCTAAAGCCCGCCCCTACACGTTCCTGCGGACGGCGGTGTCAAAGGACTCGTCGACCTGCGCACGCGAATGCGCGTACGCCATCCCGATCACATGCGCTCCACGCCGACATGTAGGGGCGGCCTTCAGGCCGCCCCTGTTGTGTGTGGCGGCTGTCTTTGCCGTTCACCTGGTAATCGTCAGCGGCGTCACCGACACGTGCAAGTTGTGATTGATGCGGATCCCGGCGATCCCATCGATCGCCAAGCTGCCTTTCGGGAGGGTGGCGACCGGCTTGTCGTTCACGATGAAGTGCACGGCATCCGGCGCGACATGGACGGTGATCGCGTAGCTCGCTTTTCCGGAGGCATCGGCCTTGGGCACGTTCGGACTCGCGGTGAACTCGACGACCGTGCGCGCCGAGGCCCCGTCTCGGGCCTTGATCGCGTACATGCCGTTCCCTCGAACGATGAAGTACGTGTAGCGCTGGCTCGAGTCGGCGAGATGCTGCCCGCCGAAGATCACGCCGTACGCCTCCGGGTGATGCGGCGCCTCCAGCTGGTCGATCTGCGTGTGCAAGGTGTAGCTCCCGCTGGCCGTGTCCGTCGCCTTGTAGAGGATGTGCGCCGGGCCGGTCTGCACTTCCCATCCACCGCCAGCGGCGGGCGTGTACTTGGCATCAGCAATCGACTTGGCCGCGTCGTCGGTCCGGCCGACATATCCGGCGGGCACGCCACTGCCATTGGCGGTCTGATCGGGATCCCCGTTGGGGGCCGGGCTCGCTGCGGCCGCGGCGGGCGCGGCTCCGGACGCCGCCGTATTGGTGCTTGCCGCGTTGTTGGCTGACTGGCTGCCGCTGCATGCGACAAGCAGGGCTGCAGCGAGGGGGAGGGTCGATTCGAGCGAAAGGACACGCATGGGAGAAACTCCTAGGGGCCGGGTGACGGGCAGCGGGCGCCATCGCGCCCGAGAGTGTAGCGTAGCAGAAAGTAGAAAGTAGACAACTGCCGGGCGTTTGGCCGTTGTCGACCTTCGACTTTCTGCAGTCCTACTTTCTCGGGCGCAGAGCGCCCGCGCGTTCAGTAACGCCAGCTCCTCGTATCGCCACCGCTTGGTGCGGTCTTGATGATCCACGTAGCCATCGCGGGCATGAAGCGCTGATGGATGGTGAGTGCGCCATACAGGTTGGGGTGCGCCATGTCGCCGGTGAAGCAGTGCTCACGGCGGTCGCCGTAGATGACCTCGGCGTCGGCTGGCGGATTCTTGGCGGCTTTGAAGAAATCCTCGAGATAGTAGACGGCGTTGTTCAGATACCCGTTGTCCATCGTACCGCTGGTGACATGGATCTTCCCCCGCAGCTTGGGGCCGAGCTTTGCCCAGTCACGCTCCATGATGTTCCGCAGGTCGTAGTGGTCTTTCCAATACTGCGCCACAGTCGGATCGATCTGGCCGGTCAAGCGGTCGAACAGGGGCTTGAAGTATCCATCATCGCCGACCGGGCCGAAAACGGACTCCCATGCGTCGTGCTGGCCGCCTGAACGCCCGTGCGGCCCGCCGATCGCGAGCTCGACCTGGTTGCGGTCCATGAAGGTCGAGTAGAGACGGCCGCGATAGTCACGGTAGCCGGGCTTGTACGTGTGCTTCCACGGGTTGTCGTCGTACGTGTAGGCGTTGTGGTCGTCGTAGATGTCGACGGATCGGTACGCGCGGAAGTCGACCGGATCGGGACACAACGCCCATGCGCCGTTGTAGTCATCCGGATACATCACCTGCACCCCGAGTGTCTCCCATCCACCGGTCGAGCCGCCGACCATCACGCGCGCCCAGCCCTGCCCAATGCCCCGATACTGCTTTTCAATGTAGGGGATGAGCTCATAGGTGATCGCATCGCCGTACGGGCCGTTGTTCGCGGAATTGACGGCGTACGAATCATCGAAGTACGGCGTCGGGTGTTGGATCAGGAGTTGAATCATCCGCGGGAAACGCGGGCCATTCCAATCCTTGTAGAGCTGGTACGAGAGCTGTTGGACTTCCAGCTGTTGTCCGGTGGCTTTCGGGTCTGGCGGCGTTTCTCGCCAGGGGGAGAGGGTCTTGGGAAAGTGCCCGTGGTTGACGAGAAGCGGGTAGTGCGCGTGTGGGTGCGTGTCCCATCCAGCGGGGAGCAAGACGATCGCACCGAGGTACATGGGTCGGCCCCAGAACTTCGTCAGCCGGTCGCTCTGAAACTTGATGTACTTGACCTGCTTCGAGTCCTGCGGTGGCTGGATTGGAGGGGATGACCTGATCCATCGAGATGCTGATCGCCGAGCTGCTCGCCGGGTCGACGTGCATCTTCACAGGCTTGCTGTAGAAGTTGCCCGGCTTCGTCGACCAGCTCTGACCCTCTCCCATGTCCGGCGGCAGCTTCACGGTCTTGCCGTCGCTCCAATGAAAGGTCTCGAACCGGTTGAACAAGGCCTGCACCCAATAGTCCCCGGGTGGGATGTCCTTGAGGCTGCGGGCCGGGAACCCGAAGACGGTATCACTGATGATTGCCGCTTCTCCGGGCTTCAGGCTGTCGACGTCGATCCCGAATATCGGACGGGTGGAGTTGGCACGATACTCGTCCGACTGGAACCGCGGTTCTTTCGTGCTATCGTCGGAGATGAACAGGAGCACTCGACCGTCCAGCGGTGTCGCGCTGCGCTCCGCCGGAAAGGAGATCGCGAACGTGAGCGGAGCGTGGTCGCTGCGCGCACAGCCGGCGAGCCCGCCAAGGGTGGCGAAGATAAGCGGGGCGACCGCGCCGGCGGCCAAACTACGGTGCCCGTGTTGACCTGCACGCGACAGCATGATGCAAGCTCCTCGAGGCCAGAGTCAGCCGAACTTACCTCCCGCGGTCGACGACGACAACGCACCACTCCCGCCGGCGCCGGCGCCACAGCGTGTGGCGCCTACGTAGTAGCAGGGACGCCACTCTGGCGGTTCCTCAAGGGGGGCCATATGCTGTTGCCCCCAAGCTCCGAGCGGGCCGCCCAACGCAGGTTCACAGTGGTGATACATGCGTCTCGATATGGCCGTTTCTCCCGCGGTCCCCCCGACCCACCTGTCCCCGGTTGCCACGCCAGCGGCTAGGCCGCGCCCGACATCCGCTGTCGCGAGCGAACCCACGGACCCGCGCGTCGCGGCATTCGCTCGTGATGGCTTCCTGGGACCTATACGCCTTTTCACACCCTCCGAATGTCGGCGGATCGCGGGGTACCTGCACTGGGGCGGCCAGCCAACGCCACCGGACTGGGAAAAGGGACGCGCGGTACGCGAGCGGTTCATCTTCGAGCTGGCGACGTGCCCCGCGCTGCTCTCAACCGTGTCGACGGTTCTTGGCGAGGATGTCGTGCTGTGGGGTGCGAGCTCGTTGTTGCGAGCGCCCGGGGTGAGCCACCCATGGCACACGGACATCGAGTCCGGCGCGCCCGAAGGCGGGTTCGTCACGGCGTGGATCGGCGTGGAGCACACGACACGCGAGTCGGCTCTTCAATTGATCACGGGGACGCACCGGCTTGGCTTGACGGTGCAGGAAGCGCGGCTGGAACGAAGGCTTCATCGAGACCAGGCGACGGCGGATGTGCTGCTCGAGGCAGCGCGCGAGCGAGACCCCGCCGCAGCGCTCGTGCAACCCGACATGACGAACGGCGATGCCATCTTGTTCGACGGACGCCTGTGGCACGGATCGTTCAACGGTCGCAAACCGTGGTCGGCGGCTCGCGCTCTTGTTCCAGTACGCGAGAGCGACGAGTGTCGTGCGCATCCCCGACTTCGAGCAACTCGAGTGGCCATTTCGATTTCGTGCCGCTCCACGTCCGTCGGTCATTGTCGTATCCGGCACCGCATCCAGCGAGAACAACCGCATCGTTTCGCCGCCGATTCCTCCGCCCCTTGGTCGCCAGATGGTCACAACCGCGATTTATCCGATCGCCCTGCCCGTCGAGGATCCGCGGCAGCAGTGGCAGGGCTTCGAAGTGCTCTGCGGCCCGACGACGATCTTCGCCGAGATGAGCAGCCATGCATCAGTGCTGATGCCAGGCCATGTGCCGCACGCACCCCACGCTCACGCCGAAGAAGAGGTGATCATCCCGCTCTACGGTGAGCCGGAGGTGGTGATCGCCAATGGGCCGGACGATCCTCATCCGCGCATCGAGCGCGTCGAGCCGGGGAGCGTCGCGTATTACCCTGGCGGCCAATACCATACGATCCGTGCGGCGGGACCGCGTGCCGCCGCGTATCTGATTTTCAAGTGGCGCGCCCGCGCGAGTCAGCAACCCACTGGCAGCCCCCGATTGGGCACCAGCATTTGGCGCAACATCGACACCGGGGGACTCGACGCATCCGCGCCCATCCACATGCGTCGACTGTTCGAGGGCCCAACGAGCTTCCTCGGCAAGCTGCACGCGCACATGACGACACTGCAGCCGGGGGCGGGCTATGCGCCTCACGTCGATGCCTACGACGTGGCGATCCTCACGCTAGCGGGGACGGTCGAGACGCTCAGCGAGCGAGTCGAAGCCAACAGCGTCATTTACTACGCGGCCGGCGAGCCGCACGGGATGCGCAACGTCGGCAACAGTGTCGCCCGCTATCTGGTGTTCGAGTTTCACGCGCCCGGCCTGACGGCGATAGCGGGCGGGCCATACTATCGACGCCAGGCTGCCCGGGCGGTTCGGGTCGGCAAGCGCGTCGCGCGGGCGGTGTTGCGCCGAGTGCGCGGTGACTGACGAGCGTGGCTACGGCTTGTGCACCGCCGGGTACAGCAGGGTGACCTGCATCCGTACCTGATTGCGTCCCGCGCTCGGAGGCGCAATCACATTGTTGTAATACTGGAGGGCCAGACTGATGGGGCGCGTACCGATCGCGGTCACCTTGGAGACCCCCAGGCCCCATGGCACGGTCCACTGGTGGGCGCCCGGCGCGCTGAAGTTCGCGCTGATGAGCGGGGCTGACGAGATCGACCAGCCAATGCCGAAGTTGTAGTTGATGAAGTACTGGAAGCTGAAGGCATTGACCTCCGTGCTCCCTCCCGGACCCGCGTACGTCCAGAGTTGGGTCGCAAGCGCACCGATGACCCATGGGCCGGGCGTCGCGAGCACGACGAGCGCTGGACCCGCTGCGAAATCTCCTGTGGCCAGCAGTGCGTTCGTCGCGGTGGGAAACGACAACACTGGTCCGATGCCCCAGATGATCTTCCCGGGTTTGGACGGTGACAGGAAGATCTGCGCCTGGATGTCGGCAATCCCACTGGACGTCGATCCGCTGCCAGTGGGAATGCTGACGAAGGGCACGATCGTTCGGACAATGAGGTCGTAGCCGGTTACCGTCTTGATCGGCACAACGGGTTGAAAGTTGAGCACCATCTGCGTTTGCTTCTGGAGGCCGCCGCCCGAATAGAAGTTGAATTGAAAGGGCAGCGACGTCAGATCGCTCACCGGGTTCTGCGTCTTTTTGGCCAGCGCGGTCGCGTCGGGCGGCGTTTCGTCCTGTGCGTGCACCGTCGTGGTAGCAAGACCGAGCGCAGCGATCGCCACCCACGCCGCCTGTCGTCGCAGCCGCGGTCGTAGTCGCCGGCTTGCAATCGCTCTTCCGATCACACGAGAGATCTCGCAATGATGCGGCCAGTCACTTCCGTGTGAATGGTTGCCCATGAGGGGGAGCGTAGGCGCTCGCACAACGTGCAACCATTCCACCTAGGTCGACCGCTACCGCACCGACGAGCTCATGGCGGCGCGCGGTAGGGGCGACGCCATGCGTCGCCCGCCGTTGTCCTTGAAACGCGCTAGGGCCAGCGGCGATCAGTCCGCCGCTGGCCCTAGGATGTGCCCCGTCGCACCCGTCCTCTCCGCTTCCCGTTACCCCCGGCACGACCAGGGCACGCGTGCAGCCTCACTCATGACTATGCTCTTCCTCTGCGTCTCCGCCCATCGCTCCCGTCGCCACGGAGGCCAGGATCGCTCCAGCCGCGAAGATCGCCAGTGCGGCGCGAACCCGCCGTTGTACCACCCGGCGCCGGATCCTACGCCTCACGATGGCCCGTCCGATCGGGTGCCGCCCGCGAAAGCCGCGGTCACCGCGACCTTCGTCTTCGTCGTACTCCTCCCGCGCTTCCTGCACTCTATCGCGCGCTGCCTCCAGCGCGTCTCCCAGGCGGTCAACCGCTTCTTTCCTCAGCTCGGACCTCAGCGATTCGCGGAGGGCCTCTCGGACCGTTTCGGTTTCCGGCATTGGTGGATTCCTCGGGCTAATCATGGGGAGCTACCTCAAATCGACGACGGTGCTCGTTCGCGTTAGGCACGCAAGTGGTTGAGCACGGTCGCGCCCTGCACACTGGCCAATGTTGCCTCGCTGCCACAGGGGATCTACTTCGACCATGGGATGATTGACCGGTGGAAATGGCGCAGGGAGGACGCGCCGCGGCCGCTTCGTACATAGCCGCGCCCTATGAGCTCGCTCGAAACAAAGTATTGGAGGCCCGCCGCGTTCCGGCATAGGATCTCTGTCAGTTACCAAGCCCGGTCGCGCACAGGACGCTCTACGCCCTCTCGGAGGATCCATGAAGACGCTCCGCTATCTGCTCGCCGCGTCAATGCTGGTCGGTGCCCACGCAGTGCTGGCGCAGGCCCCAACTGCGGCCAACGCGGTCGCACCGAAGCCCGGCAAGAACCAGTCGAACGGGGAGATCGCCACCGCGAAAAACAGCGTCCCCTGCCAGCACATCATTGCCGAGTGCAAGCAACTCGGATACATCGTGGGGCAGGCCCCGAAGGACAATGGCCTGTGGAAGGACTGCTTCAACCCCGTCGTGAAGGGGCACCAGCCCACGCGAGATGGCGCGCAGGTGACGGTGCCGGTGAACCCGTCGGACGTGCAGGCCTGTCGCGCGGCTGTATTCCCGAACGGGGTGAAGAATGGCTGAGAGGCGAGACGCTGGACGTTAGACGTTGGACGTTGGAGAAGAAACTTCGAGGGCCAGCGACAGTGCGTCGATCTGGCCCTCAGGTTTGTTCTCTAGCGTCCAGCGTCTAACGTCCAGCGTCTAGCGCAGCTGGTATAGCAAATCATCCTCTACCCGGTAGAGGAGCGGCACGACGGTGATCCGCGGATAGAGTTTTCGGAGGCGTGCGGCCTCCTGGATCACGAATTCGATTTCGTCGTTGATTGCGAACTTCGGCACACTCGCCGCGTAGTGCTTCTCCGCGCGCGCCTGATCCCACCCGGCGTGGTCGACGAGGCCGCGGACGAACTGGTCACGCATTCTGCGCGACCCGGGTCATGTAGCAGTCGGTATGGGCGATCAGCACGATCGTCCGGACGCCACCAATGGCGATCGCGAGTGAGATGCGAAACTCGTTGTCGCGCATGTTCGCGCCCGCCGTCCTCAGGACGAAGGCGAAATCCGGCGGAATGCGGAGCGCTTTCCGGCTGTCCATGCACATGCCGATGAGGAGCTGCCGGCCAGGCCCCGAGCCGAGGGCCCGGTCCAGGTTGTGGTACTCGAGCAGGAGTGACACCGGCGTGCCCGCGTACTCGGGGAGGATGTCGGACCGGTAGTTGACCGGGATGATGTCTGGCATGCGCACAACCTAGCGACACCGACCGCGGACTCTGAAGGCCTATTTCCTGGGCGGCGGCGGACGGCCTGCTGGCGGCGGAGTGCCCGGTCCCGTGGTGTTGCCCGACGACGCGGTCGGGAGGGTGTACTGAATCTGCTTATAGGCAAACGTGATGACCGCGGGAGAGCCGGACGCCGCGGACGCGATGTTGACGCCCTTCATTACGTACGTCGCCATCGTCTGGCCGCCCGCTCCGATCGCGGTCAGCTTGAGTTGGCACATGAGTGCCAACAGCGGGGAGTTGCACGGCTGGCCGCGCGTCGTGTTGCTGATCAGTTGGTCGTCGTTCGCGAAGGTCACGATCACCCTGCCCGGGCTGCTGCTTTCGCCAGACGCGAGCGGGGGGGACGCACCTGTCCGTTCCGGCGGCGCCAGGCCCGGGATGGCGAGGTCGGTGAACTCGGCCGTGGCCGCATTGCCGAGCGAGAGGGCGCCCGATTGCGTCGTGAAGGTCACCGCGACCGGGCCGACGCCAGGCGATGCGCCCGGCGTCACCGGTGTGTGGAACCCCTGGGCAGGCAATCCGAGAGCGACGACGGCTGCAACCGCAGTCGCGCGACAACCAGCGAGCAGCGGGGCTCGTGTGCGCATCCCTACCTCCAAAGTGGCGCCGTTTGGCCCGCGGCTCGAGGTATCTGTCAGCAGCGCAACGGGAGTACCCGTCTGCGCGGACCGGAAGGGACATTGCCGAGCCGTGGTCGCGGCGTCCAATACTTCGTTCCGAGGTCAGCGATAGGTGAGGGCTATCACTTGTTCCTGCCAGTTTGTCGGCCCATTCACTCGCCGAGCGTGCTTCGCTTCGCCAGGATTAATTCGTCACAAAACGTACTAAGTATTGGACTTTCTGCGACGAAACCGAACGGTCCAGGCGTCCGTCGTTGGGGTGCGATGAGTGGTGTTGTGCGCAGCGCGCCGAGCCAAGGATGATAGTATCATCCCGATGCTTATCTGCGCCCCCGAAACCGGGGCCGTATCGCCCTAACGCTTTGCGGGCGCTTGAGGAACTGGGGCGACACACATGACGCTGTCGTAGCTCTTTCCCTCGCCGATCGTGATCACGGTCCCAGGAGCGTAAGCCGGAGATGTGTCCGGAAGCTCGCAACCACAGCGCACGCACCGCTGCCGGCCGCTCGCATCAGGAATCCCGGCTGTGTGCAGTACCGGGCGGGGGCGGCTTTTCTCCGGCGGATTGGCGGGGTCGTACCGGGGAATGGCCTCCCACGTCCGTGGGTCGAAGCTGCCAGGTCTTCGATCGTCGTGGCTCATCGCGACCCACTGAGGGAACGCCAGGGAGGGAACGAGGGGCGCCGCATCTAACCACTGACGTCCGGACTCGCCGCGTGTCACGACTCGCCCGCGTGCGACCCCCGCAGGACTCACTGTTGAAGGTCCCGGGAAGGGGTTCAGCGTTCGAGGGCCGGCCGCGCGTCAATGCTGCTGCCCCTCAATCGTTCCTCTAAGTGTGCAATAGAGACGAAAGGCTTGCCTGCGGCCCGATCGACGTCGCGGCGAACGTACGGAGGCCAACAGGCGTGCCGACACACGAGTATGCTTTCCGAGCCAAGACCGGCGGCCGTCGGGATCGCGAGCAGGTCTGATGATGCGCGTATCTTTCAGGACAACGTCAACAGTCGCAACGGGACAACCCGCTGGGACACAGGCACACACCTTTGTGATGATCGAACTACCGATGCTCCGTTCTTGCCGCCGCGCTGCACTCGGCGTCGTCCTGGCCGTTTCGAGCCTCCTGACAGGCAGCGCGCTGCGCGCCCAGACCTCCGCGGGGAAGGTCGCGGCGTACGGCGTCGGCGATTCGATGCTCGTCGGACACCTTACGGGCCAATGGTACGACATCAATGTAGTCAACCGGCGGCTCTTCGGCGCTGGGAATACAATTATCGACATCGACCAGCTGCGCGTGATTGGGCACATCGCCGACAGCACGCCCGGGGCGGTGTATTTCGTCGCCGCCGAGGACGAACGCGGCCTGACGAGCACCGGCGTGGTCTTCAACCCGACCACCGGCGCCGTCGGTGAGCACATGCCGATCCACGGCGATGGCATTGCGTACGAGCCCGAGACCCGACGGGCACTCCTGCTCGGGGACACGATCCGAGTCGTCAACCTCGCGCCGTCGCTGCAGGCGTTCCCTATGATGCAGCGACCGCGGTCGGGCCAGGGCGGCATGGGTGGTGGCTATGGCCAGCCAATGGGGATGAACCAGGATCCCCGGCGCGACACGGTCGTCCGTCGGTTGCCGCCCGTGCGACTGACCGCGACCATTGTCGGTGAGATACCGCTCCCGTCGGCGGCCGTGGCGGGGGTCGCGGACGGCGCTGGCCACGTGTATGTCGCGGTGCCTGGTGTCGACAGCGTGCTGAAGATCAATGGCGACAAGCTACGGGTGGTAGGTGGTCGCCCCGTGTCCCCGTGCAGGGCGCCCTCGGCTCTCGCGATCGACAACGTCCATCAGCGACTGTTCGTGGGGTGCGACTCGGGACTCATCGTACTGTCGCTCAGCGATGGTCACGTGTCTGGGCAACTCGCCACCGGCGGGCATCCGACGGAGATCGCCTTCAATGTCGGAGCGGGCCTGCTCTTTGTCGCTGGCGGCGATCACGGCATCGACATCGTGCACGAGGACAATCCGGAGCACTACAGCATCGTGCAGACTGTCTCGGATCCGCGCGTCGTGGGCGCGAGCGCGCTCGTGCTGGATCCCACGACACATCGTGTATTCGTACCGCGCATCGGCGCGGACGGGATGCTCCGCCTCTGGATCCTCGAACCGCAGTTCTAAGGGTGCGCGGCAGGCGCCTCGACCACCTTTTCCACGGTGATGGTGAGGTCTGGGTGGCGTGAGCGCCCGACCTTCATAGCGTCGCGGACTGCGGCGATCGCACGGCGACCGAAGTCGTGCCCAGGCTCGTCGTCGCCTTCGACTGACACCGTGAGCAGCAGTTGAATGGCCTTCTGCATGACGATCAAAGGTAGAGCGCGATGTCGTCGGCTGCGAGAGGAGGCGGGCGTGGATCTTCGCGCCCGTGTACTCCCTAACTCCTAACCCCCGGTCCTGACTACCTTGCCAGGATGAAGCGTCTGGAGCGCGGCGTCGCGGGCGAAGTGCGCGTCCCCGGGGACAAGTCCGTGTCTCACCGCGCCCTCATTTTTGCGTCCCTGGCGACGGGTGAGTCAAGGATCCGCGGCATCCTCGATTCGGCTGACGTCCGCTCGACGGCGTCCGTCTTGGGCACGCTCGGCGTCCGGCTCCCGACTGGCTTCCGGCGCACCGTTGGCAACGAGGAGCTCGTGGTCAGCGGGCGAGGCCTCCGCGGACTGCGCGCCCCGGCGCGCACGCTCGACTGCGGCAACAGCGGCACCACCGCGCGCCTCATGGCGGGCGTGTGCGCCGCTCACGCCTTCCGAAGTCGGTTTGAGGGCGATGCGAGTCTGAGCCAAAGGCCAATGGGCCGCATCGCCCGCCCGCTCGGTGCGATGGGCGCCCGCCTGTGCTTCGACGGCGCCGAGACGTTGCCGATGACGATCGATGGCGGGGCACTGCGCCCATTGACCTGGATCAACGAGACCGGCAGCGCGCAGGTAAAGAGCGCCATCTTGCTCGCCGCGACAGTCGCCGGAGTCCCCGTGACGGTGCGGGCCACGCGCCCGTCGCGCGACCACACGGAGCGCTTTCTGGAGGCGTTGGGCGCACGCATCGACCGCGAGTCCGACGCGGTGTCGCTCATCCCGCCGGATGCGCTGCGGCCATTCAGTCTGGATGTCCCGGGGGATCCTTCGTCGGCGGCATTCTTCGCCGCGCTCGCCGCACTCGCGCGCCGCGGCTCTCTCGATCTCCCGCATGTATTGGCGAGCCCGACCCGCGATGGATTCTTTCACGCACTCGCCGCCGCCGGTGCCGACATTCACTCGGAAGCGGAGGGCGAGACCGACGTCGGCGAGGCGACCGTCGCGTACACAGTGCGTCCCGGCGCCCTTCGCGGGATCGCGGTTGGCCCCGATGAGGTGCCGGGCATGATCGATGAGCTCCCGCTGCTCGCTTGCATCGGCGCGCGCGCGTCGGGCGATACAGTGATCACGGGAGCCGGCGAGTTGCGGGTGAAGGAGAGTGACCGGATCGCGGTGACGGTGGCCAACCTGCGCGCGATTGGGGTCGAGGCCCACGAGCTTCCCGACGGTCTGCGAGTCACGGGCAGCGAGCGCCCGCTCCGTGGGCGCGTCGAGACGCGCGGTGATCATCGAATTGCCATGGCCTTCGGGGTCCTGTCGACCCTGCCGGACAGCGAGATCACGATCGATGATCCGCAGTGCGTCGAGGTGTCCTATCCGGGCTTCTGGCAGGACCTCGCCCGCGTCATCGCATGAGCGCGACCCGTCCCGTCCCGCCGCAGGGCGCAGCCTCACCCGCGCGTCGCCGACCCGTGGTCGTCGCCATCGATGGCCCGGCGGCGTCCGGAAAATCATCGACCGCGCTGTGCGTGGCCGAGCGCGTTGGGTTGCTCCACGTCGACTCCGGCGCGCTCTACCGCGCTGCGACGGCGGCCCAATTGCGCCTGAGCACGGACGTATCACAGTGGACGGAAGCGTCCGTCCTCGCCGCCGCGAAGATGGTGTCAGTCGTCGCACGAGCGACGACGTTTGTGCCGGTCCTCGCGGGCCGGGAGGCGGAGGACGAGATCCGGGGCGCCGACGTCACCCGGTCCGTCTCTCGTGTCGCGCAGATGCCGGCGGTCCGCCGATGGGTCGACGAGACCGTTCGGACGTTGGCGACGGATCACGACCTGGTGGTGGACGGCCGCGACATCGGTACCGTCGTGTTTCCCGACGCGATGCTCAAGGTGTTCCTCGTGGCGGATCCCTGGGAGCGCGCCCGACGGCGCCTGACCGAGCGGCTCGCCCGCGCACCCTCCGACGCCGAGATCGCGGAGGAAACAGACCGACTCGTGCACCGCGATGCACAGGACGCGACGCAGACGACGCAGGCGCGCGATGCGATTCTGATCGACACGACGTCGCTCACGCAGGAAGAGCAGGTGAGTCGGATCGTCGCACTGCTCGAGGCGGCGGTGGCGAGGGCCTGATCCCGGCCCTTGGTCCCCTAACCCCTACTCGCTCCGCACTTTACCTTGACTGCCAGCACCGACCCCGCTAGTTTAGCTGGTTCCCGATACATCTTTTTTCCGCGGGACGGCGAGCATCGCCGGCTCGCGGACGGAATCGAGAGGGCCGCCGTCGTGCGGCCCTGTGTGATTCCGCACCCCTACCTTGGCGCGGCAAGCGATCAATCCGCGAGTGTGAGGAGATTTGGTCACCGATATGACTGAGCTCGAACCTTCTGCCTCTGTCGCCAGCGCCGCCGAACGGCGTGCACTGCCGGAGGTCGTGCTGACTCCACGAGAAAAGCGCGACATCCAGAAGGCACAGCTTCGCCCCCTCGCGAATCGCCGGCCCGAGTTGTACGACGAGGGCGACCTGCCGGACGAGCTCGAGTTCGAGCAGATGAGCGAGTTGTACCAGGGCACGATGGCGTCGATCGAGGAAGGCGAGATCGTCAAGGCCACGGTCCAGGGCATTCGCGACAACATGGTCGTGCTCGACATCGGCTTCAAATCCGAAGGGACCGTCCCGCTCGAGGAGTTCAAGGACCTCCCGGAGCTCAAGGCGGGCGACCAGGTCGAGGTCCTGCTCGAGCACCTCGAGGACCAGGAAGGGTCGGTCGTCCTCTCGAAGAAGAAAGCGGACTTCATGCGCGTGTGGGAGCGCATCCGCGTCGCCTACGAGACCGACCAGCCGGTCGAAGGCACGCTGGTCAAGAAGATCAAGGGCGGCGTGGTCGTCGACCTCATGGGCGTCGACGCGTTCCTCCCCGGTTCGCAGATCGCGCTGCGCCGCGTTCCCAACATCGACGAGCTGCTGGGGCAGAAGTACGAGTTCAAGATCATCAAGCTCAACAAGCGCCGCCGCAACATCGTCGTCTCGCGCCGCGTGATCCTCGAGGCCGAGCGCGCGGGCAAGCGCGAGAAGCTGATGAAGGAGCTCCAGAAGGATCAGGTGCGGAAGGGCGTGGTCAAGAACATCACCGACTTCGGCGCGTTCATCGATCTCGGCGGCGTCGACGGGCTGCTGCACATCACGGACATGTCGTGGGGGCGGATCTCGCATCCGTCGGAGCTGGTGCACATCGGCCAGGAGCTCGAGGTCAAGGTTCTCGACATCGATTGGGAGCGCGAGCGCATCAGCTTGGGCCTCAAGCAGCTCCAGAGCTATCCGTGGAAGGACGTCGCGGCGAAGTATCCGGTCGGCACGCGCGTCCACGGCAAGGTGGTGTCGATCACGAACTACGGCGCGTTCATCGAGCTGGAGCCGGGCATCGAAGGCCTCGTGCACATCAGCGAGATGAGCTGGACGCGCAACGTCCGGCACCCGTCCAAGCTCGTATCGATCGGCGAGGCGATCGAAGCGGTCGTGCTCAAGGTCGATCCGAACGAGGAGAAGATCTCGCTCGGCATGAAGCAGACCGAGCAGGATCCCTGGGTCGTGCTGCCGCTCAAGTACCCTGTCGGCACGCGGATCACCGGCAAGGTGCGCAACCTCACGAGCTTCGGTGCGTTCGTCGAGATCGAGCCGGGGATCGATGGGCTGATCCACATCTCGGACATGTCCTGGACGAAGCGCGTGCAGCACCCGTCGGAAGTGGTCAAGAAGGGCGACACCGTCGACGTCGTGATCCTCAACATCGATTCCGACAACAAGCGGATCAGCCTCGGACTCAAGCAGGCCGAGGAGGATCCGTGGCTCCGGATCGGCGAGACGTACCCGGTCGGCACCGAGCTGCGCGGCAAGGTCGTGCGGCTCATGGACAAGGGCGTCGTCGTCGACATCGGCAACGACATCGAAGGGCTTCGTCCCGGTGAGCCAGTTGAACAACGGCAAGCCGGTGGCCAGCCCCGCGGACATCGTGTACGAGGGGATGAACCTCGACCTGCGGGTCCTGGAGGTGGATCCGATCCACCGCCGGATCGTGCTGGCGGTCACCGACATTCCAGCCGAGCAGCCGCCGCGACCGGAAACGCCATCGCAGGTGCTGCCCAATGGAGCCGCGAGCACGACGATATAGGTATGGTGGAGATAGAGCAGCCGGGGTCGGCGGCTCTCCTATGTCCATGCGGGAGAAGCTGCGACTCCTCGAGCTGCGTCGCGCCGAGTCCGAACAGGGCGGCGGCGCAGCTCGACTGCAACAACAACACGATAAGGGAAAGCTCTCCGCGCGTGAGCGCCTGGATGTCCTGCTCGACGAAGGCAGCTTCGTCGAGCTGGACCGTTTCGTCACCCACCGGTCCTCCGACTTCGGTCTCGAGGACCAGGTGATCTACGGCGACGGCGTGGTGACGGGATCACGGCCGCATCGCCGGTCGCATCGTGTACGTCTTCTCGCAGGACTTCACGGTCTTCGGCGGCTCGCTCTCCGAAGCCGTGGCCGAGAAGGTCTGCAAGATCATGGACCTCGCCATGCGCAATGGCGCGCCGGTCATCGGCCTCAATGATTCTGGTGGGGCGCGCATTCAGGAGGGCGTCGTCTCGCTCGGCGGCTACGCGGAGATCTTTCTCCGCAACACGCTGGCGTCGGGCGTCGTTCCCCAGATCTCGGCCATTCTCGGCCCGTGTGCTGGCGGTGCGGTCTATTCGCCCGCGATCACCGATTTCGTCTTCATGGTCCGGCGCACGTCCTACATGTTCGTCACCGGTCCCAACGTCGTGAAGACGGTCACGCACGAAGATGTCACGATGGAGGACTTGGGCGGGGCCGATACGCACGGGTCCACCTCCGGCATCTCGCATTTCACGTACGACGATGAAGTCGCCTGCCTCACGAGCATTCGCGAGCTGTTCGAGTTCATCCCGTCGAACAATCTCGATGGCCCGCCCCGCGGGACGAGCCGCGATCCGCGGGACCGCCGCGACGAGGCGCTGCTCGACATCGTACCCGACGTCGAGACGAAGCCGTACGACATGCACGATGTGATCCGCCGGGTGGTGGACGACGGCCGCTTCATGGAAGTGCATCGCGACTTCGCACCCAACATCATCGTCGGCTTCGCGCACCTGGGTGGCTACAGCGTCGGCATCGTCGCGAACCAGCCGGCCGTGCTGGCCGGCGTCCTGGACATCAGTGCGTCGGTCAAGGCTGCACGTTTCATCCGGTTCTGCGATGCCTTCAACATCCCGCTCGTGACATTCGAGGATGTGCCGGGCTTTCTGCCTGGCGTCGCGCAGGAGCACGGGGGCATCATCAAGCATGGGGCGAAGCTCCTCTACGCGTACTGTGAGGCGACGGTGCCGAAGCTGACCGTCATCACCCGCAAGGCGTACGGCGGGGCGTACGACGTCATGTCGTCCAAGCACATCCGCGGCGACTACAACGTCGCCTGGCCGACGGCCGAGCTTGCGGTCATGGGCCCCAACGGCGCGGTCGAGATCCTCTTTCGCCGCGAGATCGCCGAAGCCGCCGACCCGCGCGCGGCGCTCGACGCCAAGATCGCCGAGTACCGCGAGAAATTCGCCCATCCATACATCGCAGCCGGGCGTGGGTACATCGACGACATTATCGACCCGCGCGAGACGCGTCCGCGACTGATCGAGGCACTCGATACATTGCGGACGAAACGCGATCGCAATCCCGCCAAGAAGCACGGGAACATTCCGCTCTAGCCGTGTTCTCCAAAGTGCTGGTCGCCAATCGTGGCGAGATCGCGCTCCGCGTGATCCGGGCGTGCCATGAGCTTGGCGTCCGCGCCGTCGCCGTCTTCAGCGATGCAGACGCCACCGCGCCCCACGTCCGCGCGGCGGACGAGGCGGTGCATGTCGGAGGAAATCGGGCGTCGGAGAGTTACCTGCGCATCGAGGCGTTGCTCGACGCGGCTCGCCGGACGGGCGCGGAGGCCATTCACCCCGGGTACGGGTTTCTCTCGGAACGCGCGACCTTTGCGCGTGCGGTGCACGAGGCGGGACTGACCTGGATCGGGCCGCCGGCCAGCGCCATCGAGGCGCTCGGCAGCAAGACGGCCGCGCGTGCGTTGGCCACGCGGGCAGGGGTGCCGGTCGTGCCGGGGACAACAGAGCCGCTTCGCAGCGTGGAAGAGGCCACCGACATCGGCGCCCGCCTGGGATTCCCGATTCTGCTCAAGGCCGCTGCAGGCGGCGGCGGCAAGGGCATGCGCGTGGTGCACCAGGCAGCCGAGCTGGCGAGCGCGTGGGACGCCGCTCGTCGCGAGGCGCTTGGTGCATTCGGAGATGACGCCGTGTACGTCGAGAAGTTCATCGAGGGGCCACGGCACGTCGAGATTCAGGTGCTCGCGGATTCGCATGGCACGGTGGTGTCCCTCGGCGAGCGCGAGTGCTCCGTGCAGCGCCGCCATCAGAAGATCATCGAGGAGGCGCCCAGTGTTGCGGTGAATCAGGCGCTTCGCCAACGCATGGGCGACACGGCGGTTCGGGCCGCCGCCGCTGCAGGGTACGTGAATGCGGGGACGTGCGAGTTTCTGCTCGACCGCGACGGCGCGTTCTACTTTCTCGAGATGAACACGCGGATCCAGGTCGAGCACCCGGTGACCGAGCTCGTCACCGGGATCGATCTCGTTCAATGGCAGCTCCGCGTCGCAGCCGGCGAGCGCATCCCATTCGGCGCGTCGCCCCTGTCGCCACGGGGATGGGCGATCGAGTGCCGGATCACGAGCGAGGACCCGAGCAGCGGATTCTTGCCGTCGACCGGTCGCATCTCCTATCTGCGGGTACCGGCCGGGCCAGGCGTGCGATGGGACGGCGGCATCGAGCCCGGGTCCGAGGTTGGATTGTACTACGATCCGCTGTTGGCGAAGCTCATCGTGTGGGCGCCGACGCGAGAACACGCAATCGCCCGCATGCAGCGCGCGCTGCGAGAGTTGGTAATCGATGGCGTCGTCACGTCTCGCGAGCTGCATCTTCGCATTCTCGGAGACCCCGAGTTCGTGTCTGGATCGCTGGATATCCACTGGCTGGAGCGGCGCCTCGCGAGTCTGACGGCACCGTCGATCCCTGCGGAGACCACGCGCGCTATCGCGGTCAGCGCGGCACTCCTCGCGCGTACGCAGGGACAGCGCCTCGGCGGGTCGGGCCCTGCGGATCGTGATGGCAAGTCGGATGCGCGCCGAGGCTCCGGCGACTCCGGCGCGACGACGGACGCGACGCCATGGGTCTCGACGGCTCGCCGTGAGGCGATCGGCCAGTGAGGCGACACGGTCCGCAGGCGCGGCGACGAACAGCACCAGGGTGCCCCCGACTCGGGACCCAGGGACTGGCGGGCGCGCAGGAGGTTGACATCGACATCACGTCGATCGCCGCCGGGGGAGATGGTGTCGGCCGCGCCAATGGCGTCGTGGTGTTCACGCCACGGACGGCGCCAGGCGATCGCGCGCGTGTACGCGCGGCCCCTGCGCGCGGCGGCCGGCTGGCGCGAGGCACGTTGCTCGCGCTGATCCGCTCCGCGGCGGTCCGGGTCGAGCCGCTGTGCGCGCACTTTACGCATGACCGGTGCGGCGGGTGCCAACTCCAGCATCTCCAGTACGGCGCGCAGCTGGAGGCCAAGGGAGGGATCGTGCGCGACGCGTTGACGCGGATCGCCCGCCGGCCCGTGACCACGGTCAATGTGCGACCGAGCGCCAACGAGTGGCGCTACCGCCGCAAGCTCACGCTCGCGTTGCGGCGATCTGAGTCAGGTCGGTGGATTGCCGGCCTGCACCGATTCGACGCACCGGACGAGATCTTCGATCTCGAGGATTGCCCGATTACGGAGAAGGGGGTCGTCGAGGTCTGGCGTTCCGTGATGCGGGCAGCCGCATTCCTCCCCGACGCGGCCGATCGTGGGTCGGTCCGAACGACGGACACCGGCTTCGCCTTCGTGCTCGAAGGGGGCCACCGTTGGCCGCAAGCGGCGGAGTTCGCAGCGATGGTGCCCGCGCTGACCGAGATCTGGTGGACCCCACCTGGTGGACATCGTCGCCGCCTGACCGATCACGCGACGGTGCCCCGATCGGAGCATCGCGACCCGTCGTCTGTGCAGCGGACCGGCGCATCGTTCGTGCAAGTCAATGCCGAGATGTCCACGTCGCTCCAGGCCGCGGTCGTAGCCCGGGTGCTTGCACATCGGCCGACCACGGCGATCGATGCGTACGCCGGGACGGGAGCCACCGCGCTCGCGCTGACTCGACACGGCGTGCGCGTGACTGCGATCGAATCCGACACGGACGCGGCGAGGTATTGCGCGTCGCTGATGCCGGCCGGCTCGCGAGCGCTCACGGCCTCCGTCGAGGACGTGCTCGCCGCACAGTTGCCAGCAGATGTGCTGGTGCTGAACCCCCCGCGTCAGGGCGTTGCACCGGCGGTGACGTCGCTCCTGGCAGGCGCGCCGCCGAGCGTGAGACCGCGCGCCATCATATATGTGAGTTGCGACCCGGCGACGTTGGCCCGCGATGTGGCTCGCCTGGCCGAGTGGCGGATCGCATCGCTGGACGCATTCGACATGTTTCCACAGACCGCGCACGTGGAGACGATCTGCGAGCTCGTGCCGGCACTGGGGGCATCCGCATGAGCGCGCAGCCTGGTGGCGCGAACGCGGCGCAGCCGCGAAGCCAGCGTCGTCGCACGCCGCAAAGTGGTGTGCAGTCGACCGCGACTTACACCGTCGAGGTGGGCGGCGTTTCGGTCGCCGTGACCCTGACGGGTGCGGGCGTCCTGCTGGACGGAAGAGAAGTCCCGGCGGAGGTGCTCGACGTCCCGGACTCGCCGATTCGCCTCCTCCGATTGGGGAATGCGGTCCATGAGTTGGTGCCTCGCCCGGCCGAGCACCGCGGCGGGTACGTCATCTCCCTCGGAGACCAGCGCGTCGACGTGGAGGCGCTGGATGAGCGCTCTCGCGCGGTCCGCTCGCTGCGCGCCGCCACCACCGCGCGGGTCGGCGTCGACCCCGTGCGCGCGCCGATGCCAGGTTTGGTCACGCGAGTCCTCGTCGTGCCCGGCGAGGAGGTCAAAGCGGGCGCCCGGCTCATCGTCATGGAAGCGATGAAAATGGAGAATGAGCTCCGCGCCAAAGCCGACGGTCGCGTGAAGGCGGTTCCCGTCCAGCCCGGTACGGCAGTGGAGAAAGGGACGTTGTTGGTTGAGTGGGAGGGGTAGGGCATCGAGGTCAGGGGCTCACGCGGTGCTTGCGATCCGGCGGGTAGGGGCGACGCAATGCGTCGCCCCTACCCGCCGGTCCTCGTGCATCGTGACCGTTCTCCGGCGCCCGCCGCTCGCATTGACTGTCCCTAACTCATTGGCTAGCTTACGAATCTGTCACTAAACACGTCACGATTTTAATTCCTAGTCATGCGCACATTTTCCGCCAAGACGGCGGATGTTGAACACCAGTGGTTTGTCGTCGATGCTGACGGACTCGTGCTCGGGCGCCTCGCGTCCGAAGTCGCGCGCGTCATTCGCGGCAAGCACAAGCCGACGTTTACACCCCACATCGACACGGGGGATAACGTCATCGTGATCAACGCCGCCAAGGTGAAGCTCACCGGACGCAAGATGGAGCAGAAGCGGTATTTCCGGCACACAGGATACATGGGTCACGAGCGGTTCACACCCGTCGAGACCGTGCTCGCCAAACACCCGGAGCGTGTCGTCGAGCGCGCCGTCTATGGCATGCTGCCCAAGACGGCCCTCGGGCGGCAGGTTCTGCGGCGCAAGCTTCGCGTCTTCGCCGGTCCGGCGCACCCGCACGTCGCACAACGTCCCACGCCGCTCGTCGTCGCCGGGACGGCAGGCGCAAGTCGCGTGAACGCCGAGCACGCTGGAGGCGCCGGTGAGCGTTGATCCGCTGACCAAGCACACCATCGGACGCCGCAAGGAAGCGGTCTGCCGGTTGTATCTGAGCCCGGGGTCAGGCAAGTGGTACGTCAACGGGCGGACGCTCGGCGACTACTTCCCCCGACCCGCGCTGGTGTCCGCGATCCAGCAGCCGTTCACGGCGACAGACACGCTCGGCCGGTTCGATGTGCGAGCGCGTGTCGAAGGCGGCGGCCTGTCGGGACAGGCAGGTGCGCTGCGCTTGGCGGTCGCGCGCGCCCTGGTGCAAGTCGACGAGTTGCACCGTCGGAAACTCCGCGATCTCGGACTCCTGACACGCGACGCGCGCGCGGTCGAGCGCAAGAAGCCTGGTCGGCCGAAAGCGCGCAAGCGATTCCAGTTCAGCAAGCGGTAGAGAGCATGCCGGTCGGACCGCGCAGCCGCGAAGCGGCATGGGCAGGGTCGGTCCGACGAGCATGCGGCAAGGCAAGTGTATGGCAACTCCAATATCTCGCACGCGTCTCGAGTGGCGGCGGGTGCCGGCGTAGCACGAGGTGGCTCGCCGGTCGCACGCCACGATGACGGGCGCGGACGTCTAACCCGCACGAGGTCACGCTTCGACACATGGGTCCAAGTCTCGACGATCTGCTGAAAGCCGGTGTCCATTTCGGGCACCAGACGCGCCGGTGGAATCCGAAAATGCGGCGGTTCATCTTCGCCGAGCGCAACGGCATTCACATCATCGATCTGCAGAAGACGCTGCGGCAGATCGACCTGGCGCAGAAGCTCGCGCGCGAGGTCGTGCTACGCGGCGACAACGTGTTGTTCGTCTGCACCAAGCGGCAGCTCAGCACCATCGTGCAGGAAGAGGCCAAGCATGCCAGCGCCCTGTACGTGACCGAGCGCTGGTTGGGCGGGCTCCTCACCAACTTCCAGACAGTCAAGAAGCAGATCCGGCGGCTCAAGGACCTCGAGGCGGGTACCGAGACGGGCGGCGAGTTCGAGAACTACACCAAGAAGGAACAGCTGCTGATGACCCGGCAGCGCGACAAGCTGTCTCGCAACCTGGCGGGCATCAAGAACATGACCAGGCTTCCGGGCCTCATGTTCGTGATCGACTCCAAGAAGGAGCGGATCGCGGTCAATGAGGCCAACAAACTGGGCATTCCCATCGTCGCGATTGTCGACACCAACGCGGATCCGGACCTCATCACGGTCCCCGTAGCTGGCAACGACGATGCGATCCGGTCCGTGGAGCTCATCACGCACGCGGTAGCCGAGGCGATTGTCGAGGCGCGTCGCGAAGCGCCGGTCCGGCAAGAGGTCGAGGAGGGTGAGAGCAGTACGTATAGCTCGGACCGCGGGATGGAGATGGCGGGCGGCGAGGAAGAGCGGCGCAGGAAGCGGCGGCCGCGCCGGCGGCGGGCGAAGCCGGAGGCGATTGCCGCACGACTCAAAAGTGGCGGTGAACCCGGGGGGGCGGCGGACGACGCCGGAGTGGAGGAGGCAGACGCGTAGGACGCGCCGGCCCCAGAATGGTCCCGGTTCACATAGATTACAGGCTGACCCACGCCGCCGGAGGTTTCCCCGGCGGCGTTTCCACACGACGACTGCGCTGGATGCGCGGTAGCCCTCGCGACCAACTCGGGCCGCCAACAGGCCCGGAGCATAGGTGACGGACATATGACAACGACCAAGACGGTATCCCCCAAGGACGTGCAGGATCTTCGCCAACGGACCGGCGCGGGCATCATGGAGTGCAAGCGCGCGCTCGAGGAATCGAATGGCGATATGGACCGCGCCGTCGACATCCTGCGGAAGAAAGGAGCGGCCAAGGCGGAAAAGCGCGTTGGGAAGGAAGCCCGTGAGGGGCTGGTGGGTACCTACATCCATCACGACGGCAAGCTCGGTGTCCTCGTCGAGGTCGATTGCGAGACCGACTTCGTCGCCCGCAACCCGGAGTTTCAGCAACTCGTTCGGCACATCGCCGAGCACATCGCCGCAGCCGCGCCCGCGGCCGTGGACAAGGATGCGGTCCCGGCCGACCGCGTCGAGCGGGAGCGCCGGCTCTTCGAGGAACAGGTGCGGGAGAGCGGCAAACCCGCCCACCTGATCGACCGCATCGTGACCGGCAAGATCGAGGCGTTCTACAAGGACGTCGCGCTGCTGCACCAGGCCTGGGTGCGCGACGACAAGCAGACGATTGGTGATCTCATCACCGCCTTCTCCGCCAAGGTCGGCGAGCGGATCGTCGTGCGGCGCTTCACTCGCTTCAAGGTGGGGGAGGAGTAGCAACGGGTGCCCGACGCCGCCTCCGATGCCACGAGGCGCTCCGTGCCTGACGCTGGCGCGGCCGCCGGCGCAGACATGGTGCGACAGCTGGCGGCGAGAGCCGCGTCGTCAGGTCCTGAGGACGTGGGGGTCGCTGCCACTGCCGGAGCGGGAGTGACGCCGCTCGCGTATCAGCGCGTCCTCGTGAAGCTCTCCGGCGAAGCGCTCGCCGGCGAATCGCGGCTTCGGGTTCGACTTCGAGGTCATCGAGCGCTTTGCCGACGAGATCAAGGACGCTGTTGACATGGGGGCCGAGGTCGGTCTCGTCATCGGCGGCGGCAACATCGTGCGCGGGTCGCAGCTCGGGCAGAAGGGCATGGACCGCGTCACCGCGGACTACATGGGGATGCTGGGCACCGTCATCAACGCCCTCGCACTCCAGGACATCCTCGAGCGACGCAGGATGGATACGCGGGTCATGACCGCGATTCGCATGGAGGAGCTCGCGGAGCCGTACATCCGACGGCGCGCGCTCCGCCACTTCGAGAAGAAGCGCACCGTGATCTTTGCTGCGGGGACGGGCAATCCCTACTTTACGACGGATACGGCGGCCGTGCTCCGAGCCATTCAGATGAAGGCAGACGTCATCATCAAGGCGACGAGCGTGGATGGCATCTATTCGGCCGATCCGAAGAAAGACCCAGGGGCCACACGATACGAAGATTTGAGCTATCGGGATGTCATGCGCGACGAGCTTCGAGTGATGGATCAGACGGCGATCGCGTTGTGCAGGGAAAACGAATTGCCCTTGATCGTGCTCAATATTCACACGCCGCGCGCCGTCTCCCGTGCCATTCTGGGCGAGCGCATCGGTACGCTCGTGCGCTGACGCGACGACGCGCGCAGCGGTTGGCGCCGCGCTGGCGCGCCGGTCGGCAGCTCGCGACGACACTACATCGGAGTGCTGCATGAGTCCAGCCGTGACAGTGAACATCCCCCAGATCGTCAAGGAGTGTCGGACGGCGATGGAGAAGGCCCTCGAGGGCGCACGCCGTGAGCTGTCGTCCATCCGCTCCGGGAAGGCGTCACCCGCGATGCTCGACACCGTGCGCGTCGACGCGTACGGCCAATCCATGCCGCTCAACCAGGTCGCTTCGGTCGCCGCACCAGAGCCACGCCTCCTGATCGTCACGCCGTGGGACAAGGCCCAGTCCAAAGCGATCGAGAAAGCGATTCGCGAGTCCGATCTCGGCCTCGACCCCGCGGTGCAAGGCGGCGATCATTCGTGTGCCGCTCCCGTCGCTCAATGAGCAGCGGCGGAAAGATCTCGTGAAGGTCGTTCACAAGTTGGCCGAGGAAGGCCGCATCGCGATCCGCCATGCGCGGACGGACGCTCGTGATCGGCTGAAAAAGCTCGACAAGGTTTCCGAGGACGATGTCAAGCACGGCGAGAAGGAGCTACAGAAGCTCCACGACGACTTCATCGCCAAGGTCGACGACGCCCTCAAGCACAAAGAAGCCGAGATCATGGAAGTGTGACGATGGACGCTGTGCCGGCTTCGGCCGAGGAGCTGCTGGACCGGATCCGGATCCAGGGCGGGCTGCCGCGTCACGTGGCGATCATCATGGATGGCAACGGTCGCTGGGCCCAGGAACGGCTCATGCCTCGCCCATACGGCCATCGCTCTGGCATGAAGGCCGTCCGTGAGGTCGTCGAGGGCGCGGTCGAATCAGGGCTGTCAGTGCTATCGCTGTTCGCGTTCTCCCAGGAAAACTGGCAGCGCCCGCGCATCGAGATCCGTGCGCTGATGTCGCTGCTCGAGGAGTACATCGCCCGCGAAGTCGAACGAGCTGCGCGATCGCGGTGTGCAGGTCCGTGTGCTCGGCGAATTGGATCGCCTGACGCCTGCGGCGGCGAGTGCCGTCGAGCGCGTGGTTGCGGAGACAGAGCACAACGAGCGCCTCCGGTTGAACCTGTTCATCTCCGTACGGCGGCCGCGCTGAGCTCGTACGAGCTGCGCGGTTGCTCGCAACTGAGGTCCAGAGTGGCGCACTCGCGCCGGACCAGATCTCCGAAGCCGAGTTTCAGGGCAAGCTCTACACGGCCGACTGTCCGGATCCCGATCTGCTCATCCGAACGTCCGGCGAGCAGCGCATCTCGAACTTCCTGCTCTGGCAGATGGCCTACACGGAGTTGTTCATTTCGCCCGTGTTGTGGCCGGACTTCGGGCGCCGCGAGCTTTTCGAGGCGATCATCGACTACCAAAACCGAGAGCGCCGCTTCGGCCGCGTCCTCGCCTAGACCACACACTACGCCTTCGATGGGCTGGGCAAGTAGCGCGGGGCCGAACGACAATCCGTCGGGGCATCCGACGCCCGCGACCGACCCACGCGACGAGCCGAGCCCGCCCCCGACACCCGCGAAAGGCGCTCGGACGCCGGTCTCCGAGTTGACACAGCGGGTGCTATTCGGTGCACTGGCGGCGCCGGTGACCGTCGCCTTGATCTGGATCGGCGGCGTACCGATGGCGCTGCTCCTGAGCGCCGCGGCGGGCGTTGCGGCGTGGGAGCTGTTCCGGATGGCGCGCACGACAGGCGCAGACCCGCTCGCAGGCCTCGGGATCGCTGCCGCGGCACTACTCCCCCTCTATCTGGTCACCGAACCCCGCGGCGTCTTCGAGTTCCCGCCAGCACTCCTCGCCGGCGTCATCGTGGTCGTGCTGTCGGCGGCGATCTGGCTGCGCGGCGCCGCCGGACGACCGCTCTCGTCCGTCGCGACGACGATATTCGGCATCGGATACACGGGTGGACTGCTCAGTTTCGCCCAGGGAATCCGCTACCACCGATACGTCGTCACTGAGATGGCGGGCGCCGCGCTGCTGCTCCTGCCCGTGCTGCTGACCTGGGCCAATGATATCGGTGCCTTTTTCTCAGGCAGGCTGCTCGGGCGTCGCAAGCTCATCCCGACCGTCAGCCCGGGGAAAACGGTCGCCGGCGCGATCGGCGGGCTCGTTGCCTGCCTGATACTGTGCTGGGTATATGTACAATTCGTCTTGCGGCCGTTTGCCCAGCTCAGCCTCAGCCCGCGCAACCTCGTGGCATTCGCGGTCGTCGTCAGCGCAGCGGGGCAACTCGGGGATCTTGCGGAGTCTCTACTCAAGCGGGAGGCGGGCGTGAAGAACAGCTCGGGGATTTTCCCCGGCCACGGCGGCGTACTCGATCGCATAGATAGCCTCCTGTTCGTGCTGCCAGTGGCGTGGGCGCTCTTCAGCGTTCCCGGCCTCCTGCTCCCCGTGCCGTGAGCGGCCGACCACGTCGGGCCGGCCGCGACATACCGCGGTCCACGCCTCGAGGAGTTGCCGTACTCGGATCGACCGGGTCGATCGGGACAACGGCCCTCCGCGTACTGGATCGTCAGCGAGGGGCATTCAAGGTCGAAGCCCTCACGGCATACGAGAACGCGACGCTCCTGGAAGAGCAGGCGCGACGATTCGTCCCTCCCTACGTCGGCCTCGTCCACGATGGGCGCCCGCATCCGGCCGAGTGGCAGACGGGGCCCGATTGCCTGGTTGGCGCGGCCACTTTGGCGTGCGTCGACATCGTCCTCAACGCCGTCGTCGGAGCCGCGGGTCTCGATGCGACGCTCGCTGGGTTGCGAGCGGGCAAGCGGGTCGCGCTGGCCAACAAGGAGACGCTCGTTGTCGCTGGTGAGCTGGTCGCCGCGGCCGCCGCGGAGGGCAAGGGCGAGGTCGTGCCCGTGGATAGCGAGCATTCGGCAATTCTGCAGTGCGTCGGTCATCGGCCAAGGGCGGAGATCCGGCGACTTTTGCTCACGGCGTCCGGCGGACCTTTCCGAGGGTGGACGCGCGAGCGACTAGAGCAGGCAACCGTGGCGGACGCTTTGCGGCATCCAACATGGCGTATGGGTCGCAAGATCACCGTCGATAGCGCCACGCTGGCCAACAAGGCACTGGAGGTCATCGAGGCCCACTTTCTCTTCGGGGTGCCCTATGACCGGATCGAGGTGGTCGTGCACCCCCAGAGTGTGGTCCACTCGTTTGTCGAGTTTATCGATGGCAGCGTGCTCGCCCAGGTTGGCATGCCGAGCATGGAGCTGCCGGTGCTGTACGCGCTCACGCACCCTGAACGCCTGGCAGACGAAGGGGTAGCACCCTTCGATCCGGTCGCCGCGTCACCGCTCACGTTCGAGCGTGTGCGCGCAGATGACTTTCCTGCATTGGCGTTGGGGTTGGCGGCCGGTCGCGCGGGCGGTGCGGCGCCAGCCGTATTCAATGCCGCCAATGAACAGGCAGTTGCGTTGTTTCTGGAGGGACGGATGGGTTTTGCAGCGATCGCGCCAGCGATCGAAGAGGCGCTGACCGCACTCGCGGGTGCCGCGGCACACGACCGGACAGCCTTGCTCGCTGCCGACGCAGCGGCGCGCGCACATGTGCGTGAGAGCGTCGGGATCCCGGCGGTAAGTCACGCGCAGGAAAGCTGAGGCGATGGGCAGCTTCCTTCCGTATCTCGCGCCGGTGCTGGTCTTTGGTCTCGTGGTATTCGTCCACGAGTTTGGGCACTTTCTCGCCGCGAAGCTGCTGGGCGTGTACGCACCGCGCTTCTCGATTGGATTTGGGCCGGCCTTATGGGCGCGTCGCTGGGGCGAGACCGAGTACCGACTCGCCGCGCTGCCATTCGGTGGCTATGTGCGCATGGCATCGCGCGAAGATGAACCGAGCGCAATGCTCGAGGGCGGGCCCGAAGAGGCGCCCGCTGACGGCGGCGACCCGAATGCGATGATGCCGTTCGGGCCCAAGCCAGTGCCCCCGGATCGATGGTTCGAATCGAAGTCGCTGCCCGCTCGGCTCGCGATTATGCTCGCTGGCGTCTTTATGAACGTCGTCCTGACGTTCGTCATCATTCTCGGTCTTGCCCTGTACTACGGCGAGCCGACCGCGTCGACTGCGCCAGTCATCGAGCGAGTCGTTCCGGGGATGCCAGCGGCCGGCGCCGGCCTGGTCAGCGGCGACAGCATCAGCGCCATCGGCACAATCCCCATCCACAGCTGGGACGAACTGGTGCAGCACGTTTCTGCCGCTGCGGGTCAACCGCTCAGGTTTGCCGTCTGGACGCACGGCACCGAGCGGACTGTGACGATCACGCCGCAAGCGACCCCCGACACCAATCCCGCGACCGGAGCCGTCCGCACCGTCGGCAAGATCGGCGCGGCCCGGCGGCTGGAGCGGCACCCGATGGGATTCGACCATGCACTCGGCAACGCGTGGCGCGGGACGTGGCGATCTGCCGGTCTGGTCGTGCTGACGATTCGCGAGCTCGCGACCAAGTCGTCTGCGTGGCACAGCCTCTCGGGCCCCGTCGGCATCTCGGAAGTATTCGGTTGACACCGCTCGGAGTGGCTTCGCCGACCTGCTGTCCTTAATCGCAATTCTGAGCATCAATGTCGCGCTGTTCAACCTGCTCCCGATACCGATTCTCGACGGCGGTCAGGTGGTCGTCAACGTGGCGGAAGCAATCAAGGGCAGGCCGTTCAGCGCGCAGACTCGCGAGGCGATTCTTCGCATCGGGTTGATCACCATCGCAGCGTTGTTCTTGTTGGTGATGTACAACGATCGGTGCCAACTGATCAGCGCGCTCTGCTCAGCCCGCTGAGGCACCGGCTCCCGGTTGGTGCGCTCCGCGCACCGATCGGCCGAGCGTTTCTCGAACGGGCTCCGAGACGTACCAGGAGCTACTGCGTCGGGATCGCCCTCACGGCCTGCGCACTCGCGAGTCCGTCGCGCCTGCGCGCGCAGACGGCCTACGTCCGCTTTGACATCATCTCGATCGACGACTCGACCTTCACGTTCGCGACAACCGGTTCGTCGTGGGTCAAGTCGTCACGGACCGGAATCGTCGTCGATCCGCTGCACGGCGATGAGCTCATCGCAAAGTTCCGCGTGTCCAAAGCGCACAAGGGAACCGCCACCGGGATCGTGACCGGCCAAACCGCTCGCCTCTCCGGCACCGACGTCGCGCTCCTGACTCAGCCACACCCACTCTTCCTGACGCGCCCGTGGTTCTGGATTGGCGTGGCCGCGGGGGCCGTGATCGGGTTTGTGGCGCATGGGCACTAACGACGGGGTCAGGGGTCAGGGGTCAGGGAACAACCGAAAGGCCAGTAGGAGCAACGCCTACTGGCCTTTCGAGTTCGTCGTGGTTCCCTGACCCCTGACCCCTGATCCCTGACCCCGCCGTTCAGTCTCCACACCAAATGACCTCACTCGCCACACACTAGCCTCACCTTCAGCGGCGGCGCCGCGTGGTTCAGCGCGATGTGCACGGTGTCGCGATAGGACGCGCAGTAACGGGCCGAGATGACGACTGCGTAGGTGCCAACAGGGAGCGTGACCGGGGCGCTGAGAGGCGTGCGGCCACGAATGACGCGACCGTCGTCGAGTGCTTGGAACGTGTACAGCGTGGCCGCGGGTCGCGTGTCGAGATGGACTGTTCCGAAGCCGCGGTCCTTATCGGGTGGCGGTGTCGTCTCTGGCGCGCCGTCAGTCGTCGGTTGGCCGGGCGTGTTCACAGCGGTACTGTTCGCGGCCGCCAGTGGGTGCGCGAGATGATGAACCGACAGTGAGCCGCCCGCCGCGTCCGATGGCCGCGCGCCCACGGGTCCCACCGTCCCGTGGCTGGCGTCCGCCGATCGTGTATCGCCCGATGCAGGCGTCGTGACGGTCGTATCAAGAACGCTGCCCGATCCCCCCACACCGACGCTGCCATGAGCCTGTGGTGGCGCGGACGCCGGCGTGCGGTGCCAACCGAACCATCCGCGCTTCGCGGCCAGTGGCGTACCGACCAGCAGCACGAGCGCAAGGGTCGCGAGCGTGCCGCCCAGCACCCGGCGTCGCCACCGGGGACGGCGGACCGTCGGCATGACGATGGGGGCCGTGGGCGTTTCGGAGGATCCCGGCGCCGAGGCGCTCCGCATCGCGATCGTGTCACTGCGCTCGAGGCTGAGCGCGCCGAGCGCTTGACAGAGCGCCTCACCGGTCTGATACCGCCCCGCCGGGTCCTTCTCGAGACAGCGCAGAATGACGCGCTCGACGTCACGCGAGAGCTGCGGATTGTGGACGCGCGGCCGGACGGGTCGATCCTCGACATGCTGGCGAGCGATCTCGTACCAGTCCTCGCCGGTGAAGGGCAGGACTCCGGCAGCGGATCGATAGAGCGTGACGCCCAGCGAATAAATGTCGGCCCGGCCATCCAATGGCTGCCCGCGCGCTTGCTCCGGGGAGAAGTACTGCGGCGTGCCGACCACCATGTTCGTGCCCGTTTGCTGCACGTAGTTCGATACGGCACGCGCGATCCCGAAGTCCGCGACGATAGCGTTGCCGTGTTCATCGAACAGGATGTTGTCGACTTTGATGTCGCGGTGGACGACGCCCTCCCGGTGTGCGAAGCCCAGCGCGCTGGCGACGTCGATCCCCATCCGGATGAGCATTGCCTCGGGCAGTTTGCTCATCACCTCGAGCCGGTCGGGCAGTCCCTGGGGGAGGAAGTCCATGGCGAAGTACACGGCCTCGCCGTCCTTGCCCACCGCGAAGATCTTGATGATGTTCGGGTGCCTGAGCCGGGCGGCCGTCGCAGCTTCGCGTCGGAAGCGCTGCTCGAACTGCTCATCGCCCGCGTACTGGGGTTTGAGCACCTTGAGCGCCACCGGGATCTCGAGCTCGGGGTCAAACGCTTTGTAGACCCACGCGAAGCCACCCGTGCCGACGACCGCGTCGATCCGGAATTTGCCCAGCGTCCGTCCCAGGAACCGTTCGGGCACGGTCAGGGCCCTGCAGCAGTCGGTCTGGCAGGCACGACCTGGGGGTCGCGAGGGCGGGAGGCGGGGCCGAAGTGCGTCGCGGGATCCTTTACAGCGGTCGGCAAGTCCAGTAAACTACAAGGCTTAATAGACTTTGGCGAATCGCGCGCGGCCGCGCGCGGGGAATATATCACATGGCATTTGAAAAAGCACCGACGATCCAGCAGTACCGTATCCATGAGACAGATACCGGGTCGTCCCGTGTACAGGTGGCGGTTCTCACCGCCCGTATCAACTATCTCACCGACCACTTTCGGGGCCATCCCAAGGACCATCACGGGCGCCGCGGATTGCTCAAGATGGTGGGTCAACGCCGCCGGCTGCTCAACTATTTGAAGCGGACCGACGTCGACGGTTACCGATCGCTCATCGATACACTCGGGCTTCGGTATTAGTGCGTGCGAAGCATCGAGGCGACGGGTGTCGCCTGCCGTGGTGCTTCCTCGACGGTTTTGCGGCCACGGGCCGGTCCAGTAGAGCAACGGCACGATGTCATGGCGACGGCGTGAGCGGATTGAGCGGATTGGGCACTTCAGTTTAGGCACGGGCGTCACCAAAGGCCGCCAGCGGCCGCGCGTGACGCCCCTTCTTTTTTTCGGACATCCATGCAACGAGTAGAGCGTACGTTTGCCGGGCGGCGTCTCGTGATCGAGACGGGCCGCATGGCCAAGCAGGCCGCAGGGTCGGCCCTTGTCACCTTCGGCGAGACCATGGTGCTCGCCGCCGTTTCTGTCAGCGATAGTGTGAGCACGTTGCCGTTTTTCCCGCTCACGGTTGAGTACAAGGAGCGCACCTACGCTGCCGGGAAGATCCCCGGAGGGTTTATCAAGCGCGAGGGGCGGCCGCAGGACGCGGAGATCCTCTCCGCCCGCATCATCGACCGATCCATCCGCCCGCTCTTTCCGGAAGGGTTCAAGAACGAGGTCCAGGTTTTCATCTACGTGATCTCGGCTGACCAACAGAACGACGCAGATGTGCTCGCTCTGCTCGCGACGTCGGTCGCCATCAACGCCTCGAGGATCCCGTTTTCCGGCCCGATTGCCGGCGTGCGCGTTGGTCGGGTGCAGGATAAGTGGGTGCTCAACCCGACGTTCCAGCAACTCGAGTACACGGACCTGGATCTCGTCATCGCCGGCAGCAAGGATTCGATCGTGATGGTGGAAGGCGGTGCGCTGGAGGTGTCCGAGGCGGACGTCGTCGACGCACTGCAGATCGGCCACAGCGGCATCCGCGAGCTCGTCGCGGCGCAGGAAGAGCTGCTCCGGCAGATGCCGCGAGCACAGAAGATGTCGTGGACCCGCCCCGAGCTGCCCCCCGGACTCGAGGCTCGCGTCAGCGACCTGGCACGCGGCCGGATCAGCGACGCCATCAACCTGACCGACAAGCACGGCCGGATCGACGCCGTGGCGCAGGTCAAGAAGGAGCTCGGCGAGCTGCTGCTCGCAGAGTTCCCGGACAATCCCCGCGACATCATCACGATCGTCGGCGACGCCGAGTATCACGCGTTGCGGTCGCAGGTGCTGAGCAGCGGCCACCGAGTCGACGGCCGCACCGCACGCGAGGTGAGACCGATCTCCATCGACATTGGGCTGCTGCCGCGTGCACACGGGTCGGCGCCTGTTCACGCGTGGTCAGACGCAGGCACTGGTTGCGGTGACGCTCGGTACGGCCAACGATGTGCAGCGCCTCGACACCATCGACGAAGCTGGCGAGACGACGAAGTCGTTCATGTTACACTACAATTTCCCGCCGTTCTCGACCGGAGAGGTCCGACCCGTCCGCGGCACGAGCCGTCGGGAGATCGGTCACGGTCATCTCGCCGAGCGGGCGTTGCAAGGGGTATTGCCCGACTTCGATGAATTCCCGTACACGATCCGCGTCGTATCCGATGTCCTCGAGTCCAACGGCTCCTCCTCGATGGCCTCCGTATGCGGCGGATCGCTGGCGCTGTTTGACGCCGGTGTCCCCGTGCGGAGCGCGGTTGCGGGCGTCGCGATGGGACTCATCAAGGAAGGCAACAAGTACGCGATCCTGACCGATATCCTCGGGACCGAGGACCACCTGGGCGACATGGACTTCAAGGTGGCAGGGACCGAGCGAGGCATCACGTCGATCCAGATGGACATCAAGGTCGAAGGCCTCGATGTCTCGATCATGGAGGAGGCACTCGCCCAGGCGCGAGAGGGTCGGCTCCACATCCTGCAGGCAATGAGTGAGGCGCTGGCCGAGCCCCGCAAGGACCTGTCACCGTACGCCCCGCGCATCGTGACCATGAACATCAGCCCCGAGAAGATCGGCGACCTGATCGGTCCGAAGGGCAAGACGATCCGCGGGATCCAGGACGAAACCGGAGCCGAGATCACGGTCGACGATAGCGGCTTGGTGACGATCGCTGCGGTCGGTGGCGAGGCGATGGAGCGCGCGAAACAGATGGTCCAGGCGCTCACGGCGGAGCCGGTCGTCGGCGAGACGTACGAGGGGACGGTCAAGAGCACCACGCCCTTCGGAGCGTTCATCGAGATCATGCCAGGCACCGAAGCGCTCCTCCACATCTCGGAGATGCGGTGGGGTCGCACCGACAAGACGGAGGACGTCGTCAAGCGGGGCGATCGCGTCCGCGTGAAGCTGATCGATCGCGATGAGCGCGGGCGCCTGCGGCTCTCAATGAAGGCGCTACAGCCGAAGCCTGAAGGCGTCGACGAGGGGAATGGCAATCGGCCGCCCGCGGAGCGGTCGAGCGGTGGTGAGCGAGACGATGCCGGTCGGGGCGACGATCGTCCGCGTCGAGGCGGCCGAGCCGGTTCGGCACGCTCATCGTCCCGCCGCCGCGAGTGAGCGACGGGCAAAGCGGCCGGCGCTCCCCAGCCCGGCACATCATTGCGACGGCAGGTTCCGTGGTGTCGAGTACCGCCGCCGATTCGGCGCTGCGATCCACCACGCTTCCCAACGGTCTGATCGTCGTCTCGGAGTTCATGCCGGGCGTGCGATCCATTGCCCTCGGTGCGTGGGTCCGGGCCGCCTCGCTGCACGAGCGCCGCGAGGCCATGGGCGTCTCGCACCTGCTCGAGCACATGGTGTTCAAGGGAACTGCCAGACGCAGTGCCCGCGACATCGCCCTCGCGCTCGAGGGCCTCGGCGGGTCGCTCGACGCCTACACGGCACGCGAGCACACGGCCTACCAAGCCCGAGCGTTGGACATGAACCTCCGGGACGCCGCAGACGTATTGGTCGACCTCGTCTACCGGCCCCTGCTGCGGGCGTCTGATCTCAAGCTCGAGCGCCAGGTGGTACTCGAGGAGATCAGCATGGTGCAAGACACGCCGGACGATCTCGTCTTCGAGCTGCACAACGAAGCGCTCTGGGGCCCGCATCCCTACGGCTACTCGATCCTGGGGACTCGGGACAGCGTTTCAAGGTTGGGCGTGTCGGATCTTCGGGCGGTCCACGACGGCGCCTATCACCCCGCGCAGACCGTCGTCGCCGCGGCGGGGAACGTCGACCATGACGTGCTGTTGGATGTGCTCGCTGAAACGGGATGGACCGATCTGCCGCGAGGTCCTGAACCGCCGCCCCGCTGGCCAAGTCCGACGCCGGTCCCCCCGTGCACGCAGCATGTGGCGCGCGACGGGGCACAGACGCACATCGTCTTCGGTTCGTCGGCCGTCTCGCACGGCGACCCGCGGCGGTATACCCTCGCACTCGTGAGCACGGTCCTGGGCGGCGGCATGAGCTCGCGCCTCTTTCAGCGCGTCCGCGAAGAACTCGGGCTCGCGTACGCCGTCTACACGTTCCAGTCGTTTCATGCGGACACTGGGACCCACGGTGTCTACGCCGCCACCGCGCCTGATACGCGCGCAGAAGGCGATCGAGGCGATCCAGCACGAGTTGGCCCGCCTCGCCGCGGACGGGCTCTCGCCAGAGGAAATGCAGTCCGGCAAAAACCAACTCGAAGGGTCAGGTGACGCTCTCCCTGGAGAGCGTCACCTCTCGCATGTATCGAGCGGCCGGTGTCGAGCTCTACGGCGAGCCGTTCCGCTCGCTGGACGCAGTCCTGGCGGAGATCGACGCGCATCACCGACGACGATGTGCGCGCCGCGTGCCGTGAGTTCTTTCCACCCGAGCGACAGACGCTGCTGACGCTGGGTCCTGGCCTTGACTAGCCTCCCTCTGACCTCTCACCCCGTTACCTGATCATCTTCCCATGAAAATCGGCGTTCCGAAGGAGATCAAAACCAACGAGAATCGCATCGCCCTCGTCCCGGCTGGCGCCGAAGCGCTGGTCGCCGCGGGGCACTCGGTTCTTGTCGAGCGTGGCGCGGGCGAAGGCAGTGGCTTCGCCGACGAGCTCTACACCCAGGTGGGGGCGCCGATCGCGCCGGATGCCGATAGCGTGTGGCGAGACGCCGAGATGATCCTCAAGGTGAAGGAGCCGATCGAGCCCGAATGGCCGCGGATTCGACGGGGTCAGGTGCTGTTTACGTACTTCCATTTCGCGGCCAGATGAGCCGCTCACGCGGGCGCATCTCAAGAGCGGCGCCGTCTGCATTGCCTACGAGACCGTCGAGTTACCGTCGCGCGAGTTGCCGTTGCTGACGCCGATGTCCGAGGTCGCCGGACGCATGGCCGTTCAGGAAGGTGCCAAGTACCTCGAGAAGCTCTATGGCGGCCGCGGCGTGCTGCTGGGCGGCGTGCCGGGTGTCGTGCCCGCCAAGGTCGTGATCCTCGGCGGCGGCATCGTCGGCATCAACGCCGCTAAGATGGCGGCGGGCATGGGTGCGTCGGTGGTGGTCCTCGATCTCTCCCTCGAGCGGCTGCGGTACCTCTCCGATGTGATGCCGCCCAACGTCATGCTGATTCACTCCAATCGCCACAACATCCTCGAGCAGCTACCCACCGCCGACCTCGTTGGTCGGAGCCGTGCTCGTTGCCGGCGCCAAGGCGCCGCGGCTCGTCCGTCGAGACGATCTCAAGCTCATGCGGCCGGGATCGGTGATCGTCGACGTGGCGATCGATCAGGGCGGCTGCGTAGAGACGATCCACGCCACGACGCACGAGAATCCGACGTACGTCGTGGACGGCGTCATTCACTACGGCGTTGCAAACATGCCGGGCGGCGTGCCGCGAACGTCGACGCTGGCGCTGACCAACGCGACGTTCCCGTACGCGCTGCAGCTCGCAAACAAGGGATGGAAGCGCGCGCTGGCCGATCAACCCGCGTTGCTCCACGGCCTCAACATCGTCGACGGTCACGTGACCTATCCCGGCGTTGCTGAGGCGTTCGGTATGCCGTACGAGGAGCCGCGGAAATTCATCTGAGGGTATCTCGGGAGTGCGGACGTTCCAAACATTTCTCTTGATCGTCTTCGGGGGGCGGGCTAGCTTACCGCTCGCCCCGCTCGTCGATCACGCGGGAGACGTTCCTTGAGTTTCCAGCCGCTCCGAGAGCCACGCGGCCGCTGTTGGAGCAACGCGTGCGTCGCCCGCAGGCGCTCGCCGTGAGAATCTATCTTTAATGCGTTGGCCTTTCTTTCGAACGGATCGCGCTCGCTGTTTCCGGCAAACGCGATCGCCGTGGATCTGGGAACGGCGAACACCCTCGTGTACGTGAAAGGCGAGGGGATCGTGCTCAACGAGCCATCGGTCGTCGCGATCGATCGGGAGACCAAGAAGATCAAGGGCGTCGGCCTCGAGGCGAAGCGGATGCTCGGCCGCACGCCGGACGGCATCCTCGCAGTGCGACCGATGAAGGACGGCGTGATCGCCGACTTCGACGTCACCGAGAAGATGCTCCGGTACTTCCTGACGCTGATCATCGAGAACCACGTCTTCAAGGTGAAGCCGCGCGTCATCGTGTGCGTGCCGTCGGGCATCACCGAGGTGGAGAAGCGCGCAGTCCGGGACTCGGCGCTGGGCGCGGGGGCCAAGGAGGTCTTCATGGTCGCCGAGCCGATGGCCGCCGCGATCGGCGTAGGCCTGCCGGTCGAGACGCCGACCGGCAACATGGTCATCGACATCGGAGGCGGCACGACCGAGATCGCGGTCATCGCGCTGTCCGGTATCGTCAGCGACACCTCGATCCGAACGGGTGGCGACGAGCTCGACATGGCGATCGTTCAGTTCATGCGCAAGAACTACAACCTCCTCATCGGCGAGCCGACCGCCGAGCTGATCAAGATTCAGATCGGATCGGCCGCTCCGGTTGGTGAGGAGCGCGAGATGGAGGTCAAAGGCCGCGACCTGGTGTCAGGCATCCCCAAGACCGTGCGCGTCCACTCCGCCGAGATTCGCGAGGCGATCCAGGAGCCGATCCAGCAGATCGTGGACGCCGTGCGCCGAGCGCTGGAGATCACGCCGCCCGAGCTCGCCAGTGACATCGTCGACCGCGGGATCGTCATGACGGGCGGCGGCGCGCTCATTCGCGGGTTGGATCTCCTACTCAGCCAGGAAACGAGCCTGCCCATCCACGTCGACGAGGATCCTCTCACGTGCGTTGTTCGCGGGACCGGACGGATTCTGGACGACGAGGACAAGTACTGGTCGGTCTTGAGCAGTTGAGCCCTCGGCGTGTGAGCTGAACCGTGGCGCGTGCCGTCGCCAGCGGGACCCGCGCAGACGTGGCCCTCCTGGCGGTCTCCGGACTTCTATCGTTCGCCGCGCTCGCGCTTCCGGCCAACCTGCGCGACCCGCTGGCGGCGAGCCTGCGGCGAACCTTCATCGCGCCGCTCATCGCCCTCCAACGCGACGCGGAGCTCGGGCGAACGGCCCTGGTTCGGCACGACGTCGAGGCGGCCGCACGCGACAGCGTCGTGCTGCGTTCGCTGCTCGTGCCCGAGCTCGAGGCGGAGAACGACCGGCTTGCGGCGGTCCCTGGGCCTCGGGCACTCACTCGGCTGGGGGTTCGTCCCCGCCGAAGCGCTGCACAGCCGGGCGCTGGGCGAGGAGTTCACGATCACCCTCACCCGAGGCGCTCGAGTCAGGGGTGCGGCCATTCAGCCCGGTGGTCGCCCCGGAGGGACTCGTCGGCATGGTCGAAACCGTCGATCCGACCATGAGCTTGGCGATCATCTGGGCACACCCCGACTTCCGAGTCAGCGCGATGGCCGCCGACGGCAGCGCGTTCGGCATCGTCAACGCGCACACATGAGTTCCAGCCCCGAGCGATACCTCCTCGAGTTGAACGGCGTGCAGCTCAGCGCTGCACTCCCGACCGGCACGCCGATCGTGAGCTCCGGCGTCGGTGGCGTCTACCCGCGGGGGATTCCGATCGGCACGGTGATTGGAGAGCTCAAGACGACGGAAGGATGGGCGCGCACCTACCTCGTGCAGCCGGCCGTGCACCCCTTCGACGTCACGTCGGTCCTCATTCTCGAGCCGAAGCGGGTGGTCGCGGGGGTGCAGGCCGTCTGGGCCGGGGCCGATTCCGGGCGCCGGCCCGGGACCCTCGCCATTGATTCGGCGACGCGAGGATCGCACGGAGGGGTCGTCATCCCGCGTGATACCGTGCTGGATGCGCCCGATGACACCACCGACACGACCGACGCCGGTGCGAACCCGCCCGGGGCGGAGAAGCCCCAGCGATGACTCCCCTCGGCGTCTTACGCGTCGTCATCGCGTTCTTGATTCTCGTGCTGCTGCATTTCTCGTTGCGGCCCCTCCTGGCATGGCACGCCGAGATCGACTTCTTGCTCATTGCCGTGTTGCTAGCCGCGGTCCGGGTTCGGCCCGGCGTGGCCGCGATCATGGGGTTTGTCGTCGGCTTACTCGTCGACTCGCTGACTCCCGGCGCCTTTGGCGCGGGCGCTCTGGCGATGTCGTGCGTCGCTTTCGCGGCGTCGTGGCTCAAGGCCGTGTTCTTTGCCGACAACCTGGCGCTCAACGGGTTCTTTTTCTTTGCCGGTCGCTGGGCGTACGCGATCATCTACGTGTTGGCCGAGCACCAGCGCAGTGGCGTCGACCTCGCGCAGGAGATCTTTGTGTGGGCGCCTTTGTCGGGTGCCGTCACGGCTGCGGCGGGCGTTATCCTGCTCGTCATGATGCGTCCGCTGTTGGAGCCAGCCGGAGCATGAACGGTCGGGTTCCGGGTTCCGGGTTCCGGGTTCCGGGAACGGCAACCACCGTCCCGACTCCACCGAATGATTGGCCGGTAGGGGCGACGCCTGCGTCGCCGGCCGGGGCATAAGGCAGATGAGCTTTCACCCGAACGACGTCGCGAAGCGTGCACAGGTGGCCACGACCGGCCTCTTCGTCGGGTTCTGCCTGCTGCTCGGTGCCTTCTTTCGAACGCAGGTCCTGCAGAACGCGCAATACGTGCTGCAGAGCGAGACCAACCGTCTGCGCGAAGTACCGCTCCCGGCTCCGCGCGGCATTATTTACGACCGGGACGGGCGGGTAATCGCCGAGAATGTCCCGGGCTACTCGGTGTCCGTGTTGGCACCGACTGCGGACTCGCTCACGGCGATGCTCCACCGGGTCAGCGAGACGATCCCACTCTCCAACGACCAGATCGAGTTGGCGGTCCGTCGATACCGCAGGGCGCCCAATCGCCCGACGGCGGTGCTGGCGGACGCATCATTCGACATCGTCTCGGTGTTGGAAGAGCACCGCGTCGAGTTCCCCGGGCTCATCATCCAGTCGGCACCCAAGCGACACTACCCCGACGGCGCTGCGGTGGCATCGTTCGTCGGCTACACCGGTGAAATCACCGAGAGTGAGCTCGCGTCACGCACCTACCGCGGCTACAAGGCTGGGCAGCAGGTCGGCAAGGGCGGCCTGGAACGCGAATACGAGGACAGCTTGCGCGGACGGGAAGGGACCCGATTCGTCGAAGTCGACGCGCGCGGCCGTGTGGTTCGCGATGCTGGCGCGCGAGCGGACATCCCCGCCGTAGCGGCCGATCCGCTCTACACCAGTATCGATCTCGATCTCCAGCGGTTCACCGCGTCGCTGTTCGGGGACTCGCTCCAGGGAGGCGCGATCGCGCTCGATCCCAACACGGGCGAGGTGCTCGCGCTCCACAGCGCGCCCGCCTACGATCCGAATCGCTTCATCGGTGGCATCCCGGCTGACTACTGGCGGATGCTGAACACCGACCCGCGGCGTCCCCTGTACAACAAGGTGATCCAGGCGCGATATCCCCCCGGGTCCACCTGGAAGCTCGCGACGGCGACGTATGCGCTCGAGAATGGCATTGCGACGCTCGACGACCATATGCCGGTCGCCGTGCACGGGGGGCTTCCAGTTCGGCAATCGGTATTTCCATTGCTGGGATCCGCACGGGCACGGCGATATCAACCTGGCGCGAGCGATCGAAGTGTCGTGCGACGTCTTCTTCTATCAACTCGGGCTCAAGATCGGGATCGAGCGGCTGGTCGCCGGCGGTGTGAGCCTGGGCTTCCGAGACCGGACGGGGATCGATCTGCCGAACGAGTCGGCGCCCCTCTTCCCGTATTCGGAAGACTACTACAACAAGCGCTTCGGCCCGCGCGGCTGGAATCAGTCGGTGGTGCTCAACCTCGCCATCGGCCAGGGAGAGAACGCCCAGACCGTGGCCAGCATGGCGCGCTTCTACACCGCGCTCGCCACTGATGGCGAGGAGGCGCGGCCGACGATCGCCCGCCGCCCGCAGCCCGCACGGACGCGGATTTTCCAACTGACGGCCGCGCAGATGGCGGGTATTCGTCGCGCGCTGGTCGGCGTCGTGTCCAGCACGGGTGGCACGGCGCGGGGCGAGCAGGTCCAGGGCCTCGTCATTGCTGGGAAGACGGGCTCCGCGCAGAACCCCGATGATCCCACCAAGACCCATTCGTGGTTCGTGGGCTTTGCGCCGGCCGATCATCCGAAGATCGTCGTGGCGGTGCTGCTGGAGTTCGGCGGACACGGCGGCCACGCAGCGCGCCTCGCCGCCGCGATCATCGCGCACTACCTCAAGGTGGCGCCGGCGAGTCTGCCGGCGACCGAGGGCTGATGCAGCGCAAAGTCATTGCGGACTTCCCGCTCGTCGCCCTGGCGCTCCTGCTCTCGGTCTTCGGCATCCTGATGGTCTATTCCGCGGGGCAGACCGACGTGCCAACGGTCGTCGCGCGCCTGTGGCGATCGCAGATCATCTGGCTCGGCGATATCGCTCGTCGCCGCGCTGCTCGTCACCCGCGCGTCCGTGCGTTTCCTCGAGTGGGTGGCCTGGCCGTCGTACCTGGTCACGCTGATCGTGCTGGCATCGCTCTTCGTGCTGGGCAGCGGGGCTGGCGACGCGGCCAGCTCGCGCAGCTGGCTGACGATTGGCGGGCATCGGATCGGCCAGCCGTCGGAGGTGGCGAAGATCACGGTCGTCCTGATGCTCGCCCGCGTGCTCGCAAGCTCGCGCGAGGCACCCAAGCTCCTGGTCGAGCTTTGGCAGCCGGTCGCGGTCGTCGGCGGTCCCGATCGTGCTCATTCTTGGAGCGGGGGACCTGGGGAGCTGCATCGTGTTCGTCGGCATTCTGTTCGCGATGCTGTTTTGGGCCGGCGTGCCGTGCGCTGACCCTGGTGCTGTTGGCGAGTCCCATCGTGAGCCTGTCGGTGCATCCAGCACGTGGGTGTGGGGCGCATGGTTCTTCCTGCTGGTCGTGCTGGTCTGGCGCTACCGACCCTATCTGTCGAAGGCATCGGCGTCGTCCTCGCCAACGTCTTCATGGGTATCATCGCGCCGATCATCTGGGACCGCAAGCTCAAGCCGTATCAGCGGCAGCGCCTGCTGGTGTTCCTGGATCCGTCCAGCGACCCGCGAGCGTCGGGCTATCACGTGATCCAGTCGCAGGTCGCGATCGGCTCGGGCGGGTGGCTTGGGAAGGGCTTCACGATGGGGACTCAGAAGCGCCTCGCGTTCCTGCCCGCACAGCACACGGATTTCATCTTTTCGGTCGTCGGCGAGGAGCTGGGGTTCATCGGCGTCGCCGTGGCGCTGACGCTGTTTCTCGTCCTGTTCATGCGAGCGATCCGGATCGCCACTCGCGCCAACGACACGTTCAGCAGTCTGGTGGCGTTCGGGCTGGCCGCGAGCTGGTTCGTGCACGTTGGCGAGAACGTCGGCATGACCCTCAACCTCATGCCGATCACGGGGATCCCGTTGCCGTTCTTCAGCTACGGGGGCTCCTTCATGCTGGCCAGTTGGGTGGCCGTCGGGATCTTGGTCCGCATCTCGGGAGAGGGGCGGGGACGGGCGGATACCCTGGCAATCTGAGCTTCCGCCGGGCACATTTCGGCGAATGTCCTGGTGGCGGAAGGATAAAAAGCCCCGTCGGCCGCGTCGCGAGAGCGGTGTCGAGCGGCTGGAAATCCCGGCCGATGTCTGGGAAAAGTGCGAGGCCTGTGGCCACACGGATCTGCGGGAGAAGTTCGTCCGCAACCTCAACGTGTGCCCTGCCTGCGACAATCATCGTCGCATTCGCGCCCAGGAGTACGCTCGAGTTGCTGCTCGACGAGGGCAGCGCCAAGGAGGTCGAGGCGGACCTCCGGTCCACCGACCCGCTCGGCTTCCCCGAGTACACAGCGCGGCTGAAAAAGGCCTCATCGAACGCCGGCGATCGCGATGCCCTGCTCGCCGTCACCGGCATGCTCGACGACATGCCGATCAGCCTGGGCGTCATGGATTTCGCCTTCATGGGCGGGTCGCTGGGATCGGTCGTCGGGGAAAAGATCACGCGCCTGGGCCAGCGGTCCCTGGAACGCAAGTACCCGCTCGTGCTCGTCTCAGCGTCTGGCGGCGCCCGGATGCAGGAGGGCGTGCTCTCGCTCATGCAGATGGCGAAGGCATCGGCCATCCTGTCGCAGCTCGCGCGAGCGGCGCGATTCCCTACGTGTCGATCCTGACCAACCCGACGACGGGTGGGGTGAGCGCCAGCTTCGCCATGCTGGGCGATGCGATCCTGGCCGAGCCGGGTGCACTCATCGGCTTCGCGGGACCGCGGGTGATCAAGCAGACGATGGGCCAGGACCTGCCCGAGGGGTTCCAGACCGCCGAATTCCTGTTGGAGCATGGGATGCTCGATGACGTCGTGCACCGCCGGCGAGCTCAAGAAAACGGTCGGGCAGCTGCTGCGGCACATGAGCGGCAAGCCGGCGCTGACGGGTTGGACGGCACCCTGAGCGCGCTGCGCGCGCTAGAGAGTAGAACCACAGAAAGTAGAAAGTAGACGACTGCGTTTTGCCTCCGCCTTCATCGAGCTATCCACCCCACCCTGTCCATTCCTCCTATCCATCCCACCCTGTCCACTCCCCTGCGACGACAGAGCGTCCAGCGCCTTGGCTGTTGAAGTGGCCACCCTGTGTGACCAATGACCGCACCCATCACCAGCGGTGCCGCACTGCCGTATCGAGCGGCGCTGGACTACTTGTTCGCGCGGACGACCGGGAAGTGGAAGCTGGGCCTCGAGCGCATGCACGCCCTCCTCGGCGCGATCGATCGGCCCGAAGCGTCGCTGCAGGCGTTCCACGTCGGCGGCACGAACGGCAAGGGCAGCGTGTGCGCGACGCTCGAGGCGCTGCTGAGGCGCGCCGGCGTGCGGGTCGGGGTGTATAGCTCTCCGCATCTGGTGGACTTTCGCGAGCGCATTCGGATCGACGGCACGCCTGTGACCGAGGACGCCGTCGTCGACTGGATCGGACGGCGGCTGCCGATCGTGGAAGCGCTCCACGCGACCTTCTTCGAGGCGACGACCGCAATGGCGTTCGAGATGTTCGCGCGCGCCGGAGTCGACGTATCGGTCGTGGAGGTGGGGCTCGGCGGGCGCCTCGATGCGACCAACGTGCTGGATCCACTCGCGGCGGGTGTCGTGTCGATTGGCATCGACCACGTCGAGTATCTGGGCGACACCCGTGAGCAGATCGCATGGGAGAAAGCGGGGATCTTCAAGCGCAACCGCCCGGCCGTCATCGGTGAATCCGACGTCGCGATCCGTGCACTCCTCGCCCGGTACGCGCGCGACGCAGGCGCGAGCCCCATCCGTGATCGTCTCGGACGAGTACCCGACGACGGATGTCGTGGTTGGCGGCCTCGCGCAGGACGCAGGGCCGGCGTTCAGCCCGCCCGCCGGCCTGGAGAGCGCCGCGGGCACGTCCTTCACCCTGGCGACTCCGTCGGGACGCGCGCGGCTGCACACGCCCTTGGTCGGTGTACACCAGGCGACCAATGCGGCCGTCGCCGTGGCCATGCTGGACGCGGCGGGCCCGCCGTTCGCACGCGGGCTCACCGACATCGCGGCCGCGATCGAACAGGTGCAGCTCCCGGGGCGTTTCCAGCGGTACGGTTCCTACATCTTCGATGTGGCGCACAATCCCGGATGGCGCGGCTGTCCTGGTGGAGACGATGCGCGCGGTACGGCCGCCGACACCGGTCGTCGCACGTGCTCGCCGTGCTGGTGGACAAGGATTGGCGCGGCATGATGGAGCAACTGGCGCCGGTCGTCTCGTGCTTCGTGCTTACCACGGCGCCGACCGCTCCGGCGAGTCGGGCGTGGGATCCGCGCGCTGCGCAGTCGTTCGCGGAGTCGCACGGATGGGCAGCCGAGGTCGTGCCTGATTTCGACCGTGCGCTCGAGCGCGCGTCCGAGCTCGGCGCCACCGTGCTGGTGACGGGCTCATTTCACACCGTCGGTGACGCGATGTCGCGCTTGCAGGCGTCTCCGGCGGCCGGGTAAGTTCCGCGCCATGTCGACGGCCGCACTACCGGGGTTTCGCGATTTCTACCCACAGGAATTTGCCGAGCGCGCGTACCTGTTCGGTGTATGGCGGGATGTCGCGCGCCGCTACGGATTCACGGAGTACGAGGGCCCTCCGCTCGAGGCGCTCGAGCTGTACACCCGGAAGAGCGGCGAGGAGATCGTCGGTCAACTCTACAACTTCGAGGACAAAGGCGGCCGCGCCGTCGCGCTCCGGCCGGAGATGACGCCCACGTTCGCGCGCATGGTGGCGGCTCGGGCCAACGCCCTCCGCAAGCCGGTTCGATGGTTCTCGATTCCCCAGCTCTTTCGGTATGAGCGCCAGCAGCGCGGCCGGCTGCGCGAGCATTTCCAGTTGAACGTCGATTTTGTCGGAGAGGCCGATATCACAGCCGATGCGGAGCTCGTCGCCTGTGGTATCGAGGTGATGCGGTCGCTCAAGCTCACCTCGAGCGACATCGTCGTACGATTCTCCAATCGCCAATGGCTCAACGCCATTCTGACCAATGCCGGCGTCACGGAAAGTCAGTTCGCGGTCGCGTACACCGTGATGGACAAACTCCACCGCCAACCGTTGGCCGTCTCGCAGCAGAAGCTCGAGGCGGCAGGCATCCCCGCCCAGACGGCTGGTACTCTGCTCGATCGGGTCCAGCGTGGCACGCTCGAGGATGGCGACGGAGCCGGCACCGGGATGGCGGCGATTGCCTCGGAGATGCAACGCTACCTCGGGTACGTGTCCAATTTGCTCGGCGAGGACGCGTCGCACTGGATGCAACTCGACCTATCCATTGTGCGTGGGCTCGCATACTACACGGGCATCGTCTTCGAGATCTTCGATCGCAAAGGCGAGATGCGTGCGATCTGTGGTGGCGGGCGATACGATCGACTCCTGGCGGCGTCGGGAGGACCAGACTTGCCGGCCCTTGGGTTCGGGATGGGCGACGTCGTGCTCAGCGAGCTGGTGCGAGCTCGCGGTTTGATGCCGGCCTTCGGGGCCTCGGTCGACGTCTACGTCGTGGCAGGCGGAGGAGACGCGGCAGACGAGCACAACCTCTCGCACGTTATGTTGCTCGCAGGCCGCCTCCGAACGCAGGGTGTCTCGGTCGAATATGCATTGCGACGCCAATCGCGGAGCCGTCAGCTGCAGGTCGCGTCCAGTGTGCATGCGCGTTTTGCTGCCATTGTGCACGAACACTGGCGGAGAACACGACGCGGTCACCCTCAAGGATCTTGGAACCAGCGAACAGATCGGTCCGATGTCGTTCTCGCAAGCCGTTGATCACGTCACTGCCAAAATGCGCACGACCAATGCCTGACGACCAAAAGCTCACCACCCGCGCGGAGGATTTCAGCGCGTGGTACAACGAGGTGGTGCTCCGCGCCGAGCTCGCCGACTACAGTCCCGTACGCGGGTGCATGGTCATTCGGCCCAACGGCTATGGCATCTGGGAGCGCATGCAAGCGCGCGATGGACGACATGTTCAAGGCGACGGGCGTCGCAACGCGTATTTCCCGCTGCTGATTCCCGAGAGCTTCCTGAAGAAGGAGGCGCAGCACGTCGAGGGCTTCGCGCCCGAGACCGCGGTCGTGACGCACGGTGGCGGGAAGAAGCTGGAGGAGCCGCTCGATCGTCCGCCCGACGTCGGAGACGATCATTTATGCGATGTTCGCGAAGTGGATGCAGAGCTACCGGGATCTGCCGCTGCTGATCAACCAGTGGTGCAACGTCGTGCGCTGGGAGATGCGGACGCGCTTGTTCCTGCGCACGCTGGAGTTCCTCTGGCAGGAAGGGCACACCGCCCACGCGACGCACGATGAGGCCGAGGCGGAGACCCGGCAGATCCTCGTCGATCTACCGCCGTTTCATGGAAGAGTGGGTCGCCATGCCCGTCATCACCGGCCTGAAGTCGGAGTCGGAGAAGTTCGCGGGCGCGCTGCGCACATATGCCTGCGAAGCGATGATGCAGGACAACAAGGCGCTGCAGGCCGGCACCTCCCACAACCTGGGACAGAATTTCGCTCGAGCGTTCGAGGTCACCTATCCAGACCGAGGTCGGAGGGACCGAGTTCGTCGTGGAGCACGAGCTGGGGCGTGTCGACGCGAATGATCGGCGGCCTGGTGATGACGCACGGCGACGACGTGGGTCTGCGCACGCCGCCAACGGCTCGCGCCGATCGAGGTCGCGATCGTGCCCATCTATCGCACGGATGAGCAGCGTGCCCGGGTGCTCGACGGCCGCCGATGCGGGTTCGAGACGCGCTGCGCGGAAGGCGCGCGGCCGATTCGGTCGCACGTCGACACGCGGGAGAACATGACGCCGGGCGCAAAGTACTTCGACTGGGAGCTGCGCGGTGTGCCCGCTCCGGCTGGAGCTCGGCCCGCGCGATCTCGACAAGCAGCAGGGCGTGCTCGTCCGCCGGGACACGCGCGCGAAGCAGCCGGTTCCGCTCGACCGAGCTGCCGCGAGTGGCGGCCGACCTCCTCGCGACGATTCAGCGCGACATGTTCACCGCGGCACGCGAGCGCCGCGAGGCGCAACAGCATCCGCGGTCCCATCACCTATGACCGCTTCCGCGAGGTCATGGACGGGCGCAGGGGCGTTCGTGTACGCGGGCTGGTGCGGGTCCGCGGCGTGCGAGGCGGCGATCAAGGAAGAGACCAAGGCGACGATCCGCGTCTTGCCGGATCCCGAGTTCCGCTCGACTCGAGGCTCCGCGCACGTGTCTCAAGTGCGGCAAGCCGCGCCACCGCCGAGGCATTGTGGGCCAAGGCGTACTGACGCGACGCGGTGCGCGCGCGTGGGCGCCGTCCTGCGGTGCGAGGACGTGCCGCTGCCGCGCATCGCCGACGCAGTCGGGACGCCCGCATACGTCTACAGCACGGCTGCGGTGCGCGACCAGTATCGGTCGCTCGATGCCGCGCTCGCGCCGGTGCCGCACCGGATCCACTACAGCGTCAAGGCGAACGGCAATCTGGCGCTGCTCCGGTTGCTGCGTGAGCTCGGCGCCGGCGTCGACATCGTGTCGGCGGGCGAGCTGTTCCGTGCGCAGCGCGCGGGCTTCCGCGGCGACGGACGTCGTATTCAGCGGCGTCGGGAAGACGGCAGATGAAATCCGCGAGGCGCTCGACGCCGGCGTGCGACTCATCAACGTCGAATCCGAGGCAGAGCTGCATGTCGATCGCTGCGGTAGCCGATCGCGCTGGGCGTCACCGCGCCGGTCGCGCTGCGCGTCAACCCGGAGGTCGAGGTGTCGAGCCCGCACGCCTACATCGAGACCGGAGAGCGTGGCACGAAGTTCGGCGATCGCGTACGACGATGCGCGTGCTGTCGCCCGGTCGACGCCGGTCGCTGCCTAGCGTGCGGCTCCTTGGGCTCGACATGCACCTGGGCTCGCAGATCGCTGGCATGGAGCCGTACGCGCTGGGCTGTCGACCGACTCTTGGCGCTCCATGACCAGCTGCTGGCCGATGGGTTTGACTGGTCTGCTGTACCTCGACATCGGTGGCGGTCTGGCGGTGTCATACGACGACGAGACACCGACCGACGCGTCCGAGTTCGCCGCGGTCGTTGTCGGCCGCGGTCGCACGCACGGGACTGACGCTGCTTGTCGAGCCTGGGCGATTCCTCGTCGGCAACGCCGGCGTGCTTCTGACGCGCGTTCTGTATCGCAAGCAGACGCGGCGGCAAGACCTACGTCATCACGGACGCCGGGATGAACGATCTGCTGCGGCCTTCGCACTACGGCGCGTATCACGGGATCGAGCCGGCAGTCGCTGCGCGGGTCGGAGTCGCATTCCGTCGTCGACGTCGTGGGGCCGGTCTGTGAGAGCGGAGACTTCTTCGCGCTGGACCGCGAGCTGGTCGATGTCGACGCCGGTGATCTGCTGGTCATTCGGTCGGCCGGCGCGTATGGATACGTGATGGCCTCGAACTACAATGCGCGGCCGCAAGCCGGCTGAAGTGCTGGTGGATGGCGGCGCGGTTCGCGGTGGTATCGGCCCGCGAGACCTACGACGATCTCGTGCGGCACGAGCAGTCGACCCCTGTGTGGAGGGACGCCTGATGCGCGTCGGAGTGATGGCCGACAGCCACGACCGGCTCCCGGCTGTCGCGGAGCTCCTGCGGCATGATGGCCGAAGCGGGCGTCGGGCTGGTGCTGCATGCGGGCGACTACTGCTCGCCATTCGCGCTCGGCCCGTTCCGTGACCTCAACATGGCGCTCGCCGGTGTGTTCGGGAACAACGACGGTGACCGGGAAGGCATCAAGGCGTTCGCGGCGATGGGCGTCGGCGGCGAGCTGTACGAGTCGCCGCACAGCGTCGAGCTGGACGGGAAGCGCGTGCTCATCGTGCACGAGCTGGGCGAGGCGGGCGACTGGTCGGTCGAACACCACGCCGTCGTGGTGCATGGGCACACGCATCGCCAAGAGTTGCGGACGCAAGGTGACGCGCTCATCCTGAATCCCGGGCGAAGCGTGTGGGTGGCTGCACGGGACGCCGACCGCTGCGATCCTCGATCTGGACACCATGCACACCGAATTTCTCGAGCTGACCGGACCTGAATGGCAGGAGGGCCGCCGGCGGGCGAGTACGAGCACGCATCCGGAGCGAGGAGCGATCCTGACGTGGCGAGCCGCATTCTGATTCTCGACTACGGGTCGCAGTGGACGCAGCTCATCGCGCGTCGTGTGCGCGAGGCCCGCGTGTACTCCGAGATCCATCCACCGACGCGGACGGTCGACTGGGTGCGCGAATGGCAACCGACAGGCATCGTGCTGAGTGGCGGCCCGAACTCCGTCTACGGTGAGGATGTCCCGACCGCGGATCCCAGCGCTCCTGGACATCGCACCGGTGCTCGGGATCTGCTACGGGATGAACCTGATCGCTCATCTCCAGGGCGGCGTCGTCACTCTGGGGGAGCGACGCGAGTACGGGCGGGCCGAGCTCGAGATCGATGACCCCGTCGGGCATCTTCGCTGGATTCGCGCAGGACGAGCGCATCACCGTGTGGATGAGCCACGGCGACCAGGTGCGCACGCTCCCGCCGCACTATCGGCTGATCGGGACGAAGCGCGAACTCACCGATCGCCGCCTTCCGGCACGAGTCCAAGCCGATCTATGGCGTCCAGTTCCATCCCGAGGTGGCGCATACGCCACGGGGCGCCGGAGATCATCGGCAACTTCCTCTTCACAGTCTGTGGCGCCGAAGCATCCTGGACGCCGAGTGCGTTCATCGAAACCCACGTGAAGGGCGTTGCGACGCGAGTCGGGAGTGCGCGCGCGATCGCCGGGTTGTCCGGCGGCGTGGACTCAGCCGTCGCAGCGGCGCTCGTGCACCGGGCGATCGGCGATCGGGTGACGTGCATCTTCGTCGACACCGGGCTGCTGCGACACGGTGAGCGCGAGCAGGTCGAGCGGACGTTTCGGCGGAACCTCAACATTCCGCTGGTGACGGTCGACGCCGAATCGCGCTTCCTCGATGCGTTGGCCGGCGTCACCGACCCCGAGGAAAAACGGCGCATCATCGGCCACACCTTCATCGACGTCTTCGAGGACGCCGCGAAGGACGTCGAGCGCGCGAGTGGACCTCCGGTCGAGTTTCTGGTCCAGGGCACCCTCTATCCCGATGTCATCGAGTCAGTCTCGCCGCGCGGCGGCCCGTCAGTGACGATCAAGACGCATCACAACGTGGGCGGACTCAAGCCAGGGATGCAGTTCAAGCTCATCGAGCCGTTGCGCGAGCTGTTCAAGGACGAGGTGCGCAGCGTCGGCCGCGAGCTCGGTCTCCCCGAGGAGATGGTTGGACGGCATCCCTTCCCGGGGCCCGGCCTCGCGATCCGAGTATTGGGTGCGGTCTCTCGCCCGGAGCTGCAGCGATTGCGGCGCGCCGACGCGATCTATCTCGAGGAGATTCGCGAAGCGGGGCTGTACGACGCGATCTGGCAGGCGTTCGCCGTGTTTCTCCCCGTCAAGAGCGTCGGCGTCATGGGCGACTACCGGAGCTACGACAACGTCGTAGCGCTTCGCGCCGTGACGAGTACTGACGGGATGACCGCCGACTGGTTCCCGTTCCCACCAGAAGTGCTCGCCCGGATCTCGACTCGGATCATCAACGAAGTCGCGGGGGTCAATCGGGTGGTGTACGACGTGAGCTCGAAACCGCCGGCGACGATCGAGTGGGAGTGAGGGGAACGAGGGTCAGGGGAACGGCCACGAAATGCGACGCGGCGGGTAGGGGCGACGCAATGCGTCGCCCGCGGTTGCCCGAACCGTGCACGGTGCCGTGCGTTCGCGTTCGGGGCGCCCACGAGCCATAGGTCCTGCGGCGGCACCGCAGGGCGACGCATTGCGTCGCCCCTACCAGCCGATCAACCGGTCCCTTGCGGTCAGCGGTGGTTGGTGCCGTTCCCTAGCTCCTCACCCTACCCCTGATCCCGCCGTGCGCCCTAAACGCCTTTCTCCGCCAACAGCGCCATGAACTGCGACGGCTCCTTCAGCTCCAGCAGTCGCTGCGGAACATCCTGCTCCTTGCTGAACTGCGCGATTTTGCCGAGCACCGGGAGATACTGATTGGAGACCTCGAGCGGAGGGGCGACGATCAAGAAGAAGAAGTACACCGGCTTCTCGTCGATCGCTTTGAAGTCGATCCCGTCGGGTTTGCGTCCAAACGCCACGCGCAACTTGTTCACCACGAGGGAGCGACAGTGCGGGATCGCGATGCCTCGACCAATACCGGTCGAGCCCAGGTTCTCGCGTCGCTTCAGCATCTTGAAGAGCATCCCGTCCGACTTGTCGTCCAACTTCAGCAGGCCAATGAGTTCCCGCAGGATGTCGTCTTTGGTCGTGCCTTCGAGATTCAGCTTGACGGCGTCTTCTGAAAAGAACTCGCGTAGCTCCATGCAGCCTCGCGGAGGTCGTGTAGGGCCTGCGTAGCGGCGTCGAGGTCGACGCGACCGCGAAAGCTATGAAGGGCTGCAAGTTGTGTCAAATCTTTACGTTGCACGCTTTTCCGGCGGCCGTTAAGATTGAGCCATATGCCGTTCCCGTACCCCGTTGGGTCGCGCATCCCGCTGTTCCTGGCCCCCATGGCTGGGGTGTCGGAGTCACCGTTCCGCCGCCTCTGCCGCAGCTTTGGCGCGGACGTGGTCGTGACCGAATTCCTGTCGGCCGAGGGCATCCGCCGGGAGAACGACGCGACCCTGTCCAAGCTTCGGTTCGGTACGGATGAACGTCCCATCGGCGTGCAGATCTTCGGCGCCGATCCGCAGGGCATGGGCGAGGCCGCGGCCATCGTGACGGACGTGTTTGCCCCCGAGTTCATCGACATCAACTTCGGGTGCCCCGTCAAGAAGGTCGTCAAGCGAAATGGCGGGTCGGGGTGCCTCAAGGATCTCGACCTCGTCGAATCGGTCATCCGCACGGTCGTCTCGCACACGCACCTCCCCGTGACAGTCAAGATTCGGAGCGGGTGGAGTGAGGAGATGCGTGATCCGGTGTCGATCGCGCGTCGCTGCGAGGACGCTGGCGCTCGCGCGTTGACGTTGCATCCGCGTACGCGCGCGCAGATGTACTCCGGCGATGCGCGCTGGGACGAGATCGCCGCCGTCGTTGATGCGCTCGAGATTCCTGTGATTGGCAACGGCGATATCAAGACGCCCCAGGACGCGGCGCGCATGCAAGCGGAGACCGGATGCGCCGGCGTCATGGTGGCGCGCGGCTCGTTTGGCCAGCCGTGGATCTTTACCCAGGCACGTGCGCTGCTGGATGGTCTGCCAGTGCCGCCAACCCCGCCCGTGGCCGAGCGTTTCGCAGTGGCCCTGCGCCACGCCGCGATGGCAGCCAGCTACGAGCCCGACCCGCGTGGGGCGGCGATCGAATTCCGCAAGCACCTCGGCTGGTACGTGAAAGGACTGCCCGGGTCCGCCGACTTGCGGCGCCGGCTTCACGCCGTCGAGTCGCTCGGTGAAGTCGAAGGCTTGTTCGCGGATTATCTGGCGCATGTCGACGAATACGCCGAGGCAGACGCGGTCCTGAGCGCGACGTGATTCGCGAGCGCGCGCTCGCACTGCTACGGCAGGTCGCCTCTGGTGAGCTGCCACCGGAGCGCGCGCTGGCGTCGTTTGCGACCGAGCCAGTCGAAGCCTTGGGCTTCGCCACCGTCGATCACCACCGCGCGCTTCGGCAGGGCTATCCCGAGGTCATCTTCGCACCGGGCAAGACGCCCGCCCAGGCGGTCGAGATCGCAACCGTCCTGGCTGAGCGGGGTGAAGGGTTTCTCGTGACACGGGCGGACTCGGCGTGCCGTGCGGCGTTGGCCGCGCGGTTCCCGGCGGTGGACGTCAATGAGGTGGCCGGGACCGTCCATCTTGCGCCGCAGCACCCGCTCCCCATCGCGGGGCAGATCCTGGTCGTGACCGCAGGCACGAGTGACGCGTCGGTGGCCGAAGAGGCGGTAGTGACCGCGCGCGCACTCGGAAACAGCGTTACTCGAGCGACCGACGTGGGCGTTGCGGGGCTCCACCGGATCGTCGCGCACCAGGAAGCGATGACGGAAGCCGATGTGATCATCGTGGTCGCCGGGATGGACGGCGCGCTTCCCTCGGTCGTTGGCGGGCTCGTCGCGGTTCCCGTCATCGCCGTGCCTACGAGCGTTGGCTATGGCGCGAGCTTCGGCGGGGTGGCTGCTTTACTCGCCATGCTCAACAGTTGCGCCTCCGGAGTAACGGTCGTCAACATCGACAACGGGTTTGGGGCCGCGGTGGCCGCATCCCGGATCACTCACGCGCATCTCCAATCACCCTCCTCGCCGTTGTAGCGATCGCAGCCGCCGCCTGTGCCGTAGTGGCGGCAGGGACCGCCTTCTGGCTGGCCCACAAGCTTCATCACAGCCGCGACCGGCTCGCGCGCGCTGAGCGCAAGAACGAAGGACTGAACAGCTTCGTCACGGAGCGGCGTCGAACGCCGGCGCGATCCCAGCCACCCATCGCCGCGGCGCGCCTGTCCACGCGCGTCACGGTTCGCGAGCAGGCCGCCTCGCCGCGCCCCGAGCTCACGCGTCCAGAGGAACTGCGGGGCTCGCTGCTGACCGACTATCTGACCGAGTTGCGGGAGCGGCTCGGGTCGGACGAGGTCATTCTGTGGCGGACGCGCCCCGACGGCCGGCTCATTCCCGCCGCGTGGTCGAGCCGCGTCTCCGGCGGACTCACGGCGAGCGAGCTGGGTCCTGGCACTGCGGAGAAGGTGCCACCGTGCTTCAGCTTCGATGCCTGGATGCCGCGGGTTGAGTGGGCTGCCACGCAGCACCTCTTTCAGCTCGAGCGCCGCGGCCCGGATGGGAAGATCTGGGACAACGAACGCTTGGGCGACGGCGCCGTTCTGGCACTGGCCGTGGCACCGATCGACGACGAGGTGCGGGGATATGCCGCCCTCAGTGCGTCGGCGACTCGGCGGTCTCAAGGCTGCCGAGGAGCAGGCCCGTGACTGGCTGACGCGGTCGGCCGGCTACGCCGCGGAACTCGCCGACCTGATTCACACGCAGCGTCAGTCGGAGCGCCAGGTGCGCCAGGCGAACGTGCTGGTAAACTCGGCCAAGCTCTTTCAGGCAAAGCGGTCGGTGGAAGGCCTCGCCGAAAGTGTCTGTGCAGACGCGATTCAGATCACGGGCGGCGCCCGCGCGACGCTTGTGAAATGGGACGTCGGGGCGCAATCGGGGTTCGTGCAGAGCGCCTCATCGGGGCATTCCGTCGAGCCGGGGCAGCAGGTCCTGGCCCAATCGCGGGTCGGCGAGATGCTGACCGAGGACCAGGCGCAGGCCTGGGAGGATGCGCGCACGCTCGACCGGTCGGTCCCGATCTACGCGCCGGGAGAGACGCTCGCGTCGCCCGGCTCGCTGCTCGTCGTCCCGATGAAACAGGAAGGCCGCGTCGTCGGCGCTATCGTGGTCGAGGGCAACGAGCCATACGACATCATGGCTCGTGACGTCGGCACCGTCCGCATGCTCGCCGCCATCGCCTCGGCCTCCCTCGATCAGTTGTGGCACATGGAGCGCGCCCAGCGCGCGTCGATCACCGATCAGCTGACTGGCCTCTACAACCGGCGCCATTTCGATCAGCAACTGCTGCTCATGTTGAGCCGTGCCGATCAGCGCAATGAGCCGCTCTCCCTCATCGTGGCCGACGTCGACCACTTCAAGCGTGTCAACGACACCTTCGGGCACGAGGCGGGGGATGCGGTGCTCCAAGCTGTCGCGGCCACCGTGCTGCGTCAGGTCCGCAACGGCGCGGAGGCCGATCTCTGTGCGCGCTACGGTGGCGAAGAAGTGGCGATCCTGTTGCCGGGATTGCCGGCACACGAGGCGGTGGAAGTCGCCGAACGGCTTCGGCGAACGCTGGCGGCAAAGCCGGTCGCGTATGCCGGTCAACGCATTGCGATTACCGCGTCCTTTGGCGTGGCCTGCTACCCGGAGACCGTGGCCGCGCACGCCGCGTTCTTCCCTGCGGCGGATCGCGCGTTGTACCAGGCCAAAGCCGGCGGGAGAAACTGCGTGAAGTCTGCCGGTGGAAGTGATGTCGACGCAGGAGCTTACGATATCTCACGTCGAGCAAAGACTGGATCAGGCCGGGGTTGACCCGTGCCGGCCGGGGGCTAGCTTTCGTCTGGTAATTGGGGGCGAACTAGGCTCGACATGTGTTGTGACGTCTGTGCGGCGTGCCCAGGTGCTCGAGACCCTGGTTAAACACTCGGGAAAACCACAAAAGCCAACAACAACCTGGCTCTGGCTGCGTAACTTCGGTTGCGTGCCTTGCCGCTGAGAAAGCCCGCCCGGGGCGGTCACAGCGGTATCGGAAATCTGGGCTAGCTCGATGTCGCGTTCTCCGGCAGCGAGCGAAACTTTAGAGAGCTTGTTCAGTCGTGGGTTGCTCACTGACCAGCGGCTGGAGACCTCAACTGGTGAGCTACGCACGTAGTCGCATTGGCAGATCGACGGCATGGACCGGGGGGCAGTACCCCGCGCCTCCATCGGCGTTGCACGCCGATAGAGAGTAGAAACGCAGAAAGTAGAAAGTAGGGGAGCCGGTCCTCGTTAGGGGTCGGCTCCTCGCCCTTTTCAGCGTCTGGAGCCTGCGCTCGGCGCCGCCGTCGAGGTTTGTAGCCGACGTCTACTTTCTACTTTCTGTAGGTCTACTCTCTAGCCGCGCCCCCGGGCGCGGCTCGGCGTCTCCTTTCTCCTTTCCCCTCTCTCCTTTCCACCGCGTGGCGCAACCGCCACGCGGTTCGTCTACTAAGTCGTGAAGAGTTGGAGTATCGCGACACGCGTCGCAGCGGCCGTGGCGATCATCGTCGTGCTCGGGCTCGGGGCGTCCGGCGTGCTGGCCTGGCGCGCAACCGACCGCCGCATACTGGCGCTGGAACTCCGCGAAGCACAGGACCGAGTCGCCGTCAACGTGGCCACGGCGCGCGCGCTGTTCGACGTCCAATTCCCCGGCCCGTGGCGACTCCTCCCCGCCGGCCCGCGCGACAGCGCCGTCGACATGTACAACGCGAACATGCGGCTGGAGGCGTATCGCCTCCGGACGGTGCTGGGCAGTCACCTGTACAAGGGATCGGTCCCGATCCTGGATAACCCCGACGTCGAGCGTGGGTTGCTGGAGATCGGCCGCCTGACCGGGACGGAGCTCACGATCGCCCAGCGGATCGGCCCGTTGGCATCGTCCGATCCGACGGTGGGCGCGCTACCAATGGGGCGCGCGCTCCGGCTTGCGACGACGGTGACCCGGATCAACGCGGAGGGCGATTCGATCCGGGTGACCCGCACGATCATGCCGATGCGCGATGTCGAAACCGGAGTGCGGATCGCCGCCGGCATGGTCATTGGGTCGAGTGCGACCTATGACGGACGTGCGCTCGAGGCGGGCGCCGATCGCTGGACCCGGTACGAACCGATCACCGGATCGGACGGCGCCGTCATCGGGATCTTCTATGGAGGCATCCCATTCGCTCCGTTCGAGAACCAGGCGCACGCTGCGTCGGCGGAAGTGGCGCGATGGATCGGAGTCTCCGGACTGCTGGTGGCCACGATTGCCTGTGTCTTGCTGTTTCATCTCATTCGCCGTTTCCTCCTTCCGGTGCGCACGATCCGCGATGCCGCGCTGCGCATTGCCGCAGGACAGTTGAATGCCCGGAGCTCGATCGGCGGAGCCGGTGAGATCGCTGACCTGGGACAAGCGTTCGACGGGATGGCCGCACAGCTGCAAGCGGTGAACGAGCGCGTCGTGACGGCGACCGAGCAACTCACGGCTTCGAGCCGCCAGGTCGACACGGCGGTGGCAGCGGCGGCGACCGCGACGCAACAGGTGGCGCGGTCGATTGGCGAGGTCTCGCACGGTGCGGCGGAGTCAGCGAGTCGCGTGGATGAAGCGACCAAGCAATCGCACCACGCGATGGCTCACGTTCAGGCGATCGACGCCGAGGTAGCCCGGGCACTGGGCGAGGCACGATCGGCGGAGGCGCTGGCGTCGGAGGGACACGCGCAGGTCTCGCGCAGCCTGGCCGTGAGCGAAGGTGTGCGCACCGCTGTCGGGCGGGCGCGGCACGTCATGGGTGAGCTCGACCAGCAGGCTGGCCAGATCGAGACCATCGTCGCGATGATCAAGCGGATCGCGTCTCAGACCAATCTGCTCGCGCTCAACGCGGCGATTGAAGCGGCTCGCGCCGGGGACGCCGGCCGTGGGTTTGCGGTCGTCGCTGGCGAGGTGCGCGCCCTTGCCGATGAGGTCAGGAAGTCATCGGAGAACATCGGGGCGATCGTCCTGGAAACCAAGACACGCACGGCCGGCGCTGCGACCTTGATGGGCGAGGTCGAGGTGGAGACGCAGGCCGGCGCCGACGCGGCGCGCTTGAGCGATGCGGCCTTCCGGAGCATCAGCACGGCGATCGAGCACCTGAGTGCGCAGATCACTGCGATCAAGGCGGCGGCCGACGCGGTGGCAATAGCGATGGGTCAGGTCGACGGTGCGATCGCGGGTGTGGCCGCTATTGCGCAGCAAAGCGCCGCGACCAGCCAGGAAGTCTCGGCGCTCGCGCAAGAGCAGAGTGCCACGTTCGCAGAGATCACGCACGAGATCCACGATGTCTCCAAGATGGCGGAGGAGCTGCGCACCGTCGTGGTCGGCGCCGCCGCTCGCGAGGGCTATAGCGTGCCCCGGGGGCGCGCGGCGTAGCACTTGCCACACCTGTGCCTCGGGGCTAGCTTAGCCCATCTGGCGCGGGGTGGAGCAGCCTGGTAGCTCGTCGGGCTCATAACCCGAAGGTCGCGGGTTCAAATCCCGCCCCCGCTACTGGTGCAGGAATAGCATGTGACAGCGGCCGGCCCCAAGGGGCCGGCCGCGTGTTTATGTGGGCTTAGACGCTGGACGCTGGAGAACAAATCTCGGAGTCCAGCTACATGCACGAGGGCCGTCCCAGAGGTTGTCTTCCAGCGCCAACGTCCAGCGTCCAGCGTCCCATGAGCGCATCCGATAATTTCCGCATCCCAGTGATCGGCGCCGAGGACGTGTCGGCAGTTGTTGAACATCCGAGCGACGCGCGCTGCATGCTGGTGTTGGCGCACGGCGCGGGGGCGGGGATGCGGCACCCCTTTCTCGAGACGCTGGTCCGGGAGTTGGCGGCCGCGCGCGTTGCCACGCTCCGCTATCAGTTCCCGTACATGGAGCAGCGGCGGCGCGTGCCGGATCCGCCGAGCGTGCTCACCGCAACCGTCGGTGCCGCCGTGCGCGAGGCGCTGGGCATCGCGCACGGTCTCCCGGTCTTCGCGGGAGGCAAGTCAATGGGCGGCCGGATGACGTCGCTCGCTGCGTCGGAGGGGTGGACGCCCGGCCTGCAGGGGCTCGCGTTCTTTGGCTTCCCGCTGCACCCGCCCAACCGACCCGGCACGCAACGCGCCGATCACCTCACGCGCGTGCACTTGCCGATGCTATTCCTGCAGGGCACGCGCGATCAATTCGCGGAGCTCGAGTTGCTGCAACCCATCTGCGAGGGACTCGGCCCGCTCGTGACGCTCCATATCATCGATGACGCCGACCACTCGTTCCACGTTCCAAAGCGATCGGGCAAGACGGATCTCGAGGTGCTCCGGGAATTGGTCGACACGTTTGTGAAATGGACGGGGTCCCTTGAGCCCGGCGGCTCGAGCCGTTGAGTCTCCTTGCTGCCTTCACGCCGCTCGCTGCACGCGCCGCGTTAGCGTCCGTCAGGGCAATTGCGAAGCGGCGCCGGACGTCGCGAACTTTAAGGTGACCTCGACGAGCCGGAGCGCAGCGGATGGAACGCCCCTCTCGACCAAGGCTCGTGTTGGGCTCCACCGTGCGGTGGTATGTCGGCGTCCTGGCTGCCGCACTGGCGCAAACGAGTGCCGGGGTCGGCTTGTTGCGCGCGCAGGATTCGAGTCTCCGCCGGCCGGCGACCCCCGAGGTCAGTGGTAATCAGGCACAAACGGCCGGACCGCTCTTCTTCACCGACACCGCGGCTGATGGCCGTTGGGTCGATGCGCACGACGCCCCGGTTCTCCAGCGGCCGGTATCGATCACACTGGTTGGAGTCCCGCTCGACAAAGCGCTCGAGGGGATCGCCAAGGAAGCTGGTGTAACGCTGAGCTATACGCCCGAGCTCCTCCCGCTCGGTGCCCGTATCTCGATCAAGGCCGACAGCGCGACCTTGGTCGCCGTGCTGGCCCAGGCTCTTTCCAACGCCGGAGAGGACGTGCTCGTGAGCGCGAGCGGCGACTTGACGCTCGTTCCGCATTCGGTGGTCCTCGAGGGTGCCGACTCCTCGCGCGTGGTTACCGGCACGGTCCTCGATGTAGAGAATGGGGAACCCGTGCCCTACGCCACGGTTGCCCTGTTGGGAACGGACCACGCACGGTTTGCCGACGGCGCCGGTCACTTCCGTCTGACCAGGATAAGGCCCAGAGCGTACCGGCTCCGTGCTCGCCAGATCGGCTACGAGCCCGTGGACACGACGGTGGCGATCGGTCAAGGCCCATCGGTGGTGACGATCACGCTGCGGATGCACCGTATCCCCACCTTGCTCGGCGCGGTCACGGTCACCGGTCGCCAGGGTGGCGGATGCGTGGCGACTGGTATTCCAGACTCCAAGGTCGACCCGACATTGGCAGCGATCTTCGGTCAGGTTCGTGAGAACGTCGACCGCACGCGGCTCCTCGCTGAGCAGTACCCCTTCCGGTACACTCGGGAAGAGCGCCGGATCATCCGGCGAAGCCCCGGCGGCGATTCGACCGACTACATCGATAGTCTCTCGTACGAGTCTCGAGCCCGTCAGCCGTATGAGATCGGCGACGTCGTGTTTTATCGCCTCGATACAGTGTTCCATCGAGCCGGTCCCGGCGACGTACCGAGGCCCGTGACCCGGCGCCACATGTACCTCCCGGTCTTCACCGACCTGGCGGACTCGGCGTTCCTCGCGGCGCATTGCTTCCACGTGGGCGCGATGGAGCGCGATCAGAATGGCCCCACGTTGTTCCGCATTGATTTCGAGCCGGCGAAGCGCATTCGGTCTCCAGATATCCAAGGGTCGATCTATATCGACGCCCGCGACCTGCTCGTACGGCGGGCGTTCTTCGCGTTGACCAGACCGGAGGCGGCCAAACCACCGCTCATCAACTTCGCGGTGACCACGACATTCCGCCCGATCATCCCGCTCGTTCCACTCGTCGACTCCATGGGGTCGCAGCAATTGGTCGGTACGACAGATGGCCTGGTGAATCCCCGGCGTGAGGTCAGTCGCCTCGCGCTCACGACCGATCGCATGATCCGGGTCTCCTTCGAGCGGGAAACGCCCGATGCCGGCGTCAGTCCGGCCAGCGTGGCCGCGAGCTCCGGGCCGGCCCGACCGCCTTCGCGCCCGGCAGACTCCAGTGCACGCGCCGACCGGAGTGGCATCACGCGCGTCCGTGCGGTGTTCCCCCCAGACCCATCCTGCAGAGTCGAGCCGCCGTCCGATACGATCGCGCAACTGGTCTACGCCACGCTTGACGGTCCGCGGCCGGCCGGTCTGCGACAATCCGTATGGTCGCGGTATGTCGGCGATGTCCTCGCGGCCCTGCGCCGGTCGTTCGTGCTGCCCGACGATCTGACGCTCCAGGCTTTCAGCCGACCGTTCCCGATCGCGACATCGCAAAGCGTCGCGCGTGACGGCCTCGGCGTCGGGGACTCGCCAGCGGACAGCGGCGGCGTCACCATCGCTGCCATGATGCCGCGGGCGTCGAGCGACTCGTCGGGCACGCTGCTTGGCGTCGTGATGGGAGTAGGGCGGGGGGACGGTATCGGGCGGCCCCTGCCGTTCGCGAGCGTCTGGCTCGCCGGCACGAGTGAGCGCGTGACCGACTCGGCGGGGACTTGGCGCGTCGCTCGGCTCGCTCCGGGCACCTATGCTGTGCGTGTGCGGCAGCTCGGGTTTGCGGTGAAGGACACCACCATCGCGATCCGCGGCGGCTCGTCGGTGACCATCGACACCATTCGCCTATCCCCGGCGTCCCTGCGCTCTGGCGCGCTATTCGGCCCGGGCGGTCGTCCTGCGTTGTACGTCGCGCCTACGCTGTCTACCAGCATCGCACTGACACTCGGCGCCAACGGATCGGTGCAGGACGCGCGCCTTGTCGCGTCATCGGGGTCCGGTACGGCAGACACGCTGGTGCTCGCGGCGATCGAGCGCGCGGCCGCGCGTCATGAGTTTCCTGTAATCGATTCGACCGGGGAGCGGCCGGGTGTCGCGACATTTGATCTCGTCGTCTCGTTGGACCAGCCGAGTACCGAGCAAGCCGTCACACTGGGACGCGTCGAAGAGCCGGCCTGGCCATGGGAGCACGAGGCTGCCCTGAACAAGCGCCTGCGGCAACCCAACATCTTCGGCAACATTGCCGCGGGCGACCCGGCAGCCGACACCGCGAATTTCGAGTTCGTAGTTGACGCGCGTGGCCGCGTGATCCCCTCGACTGCCCGTACCCTTCGCACGGGGTCTGAAGCCGCCCGTCGTGCACCCGACTCGCGCCTCGAAACACGGGTGCTGCAGTCACTCGCGCGCTTTTATTTCACGCCTGCCGTGGTTGCGACCTGCCCCGTGTCGCAGTTGATGAAACAGGGTTTCGGCTACTCCATTCATCCCGACAGCGCGCGATAGCTCGAGGCAGCCCGGGGCCGGCCGCCGGTGAGCGGGGCATCGTCGGTGCCAACTTGCCGGGGCGGGTGACGCGCTCGATCTTCTCCACTGCTCGGCCGCCCCACGCGGCCGCGGCGTTGGCATCGTGTCGTCATCGATTGGAGGAACGCCGTGTCGCTTCGGATCAGCGCCCTCGGATGGGGCCTGCTGCCCGCGTTGCTGGTCGCGTCACTCAGTGGCGCGCAGGAAGCGCCGGCGGGGACCAAGATGTTCGAGACGTCCGACAACACCTGGTACGAAGGCACCCTGACGCGGTTCCGGGTCGCCCCAGGCGCGGACCGCGCGCTGTTCCGCATGCTGGGGCGAACGCATCTCGTCAACCTGGCGGCCGGTCGCGAGGATTCGGCGGCACTGGTGGGCAAGCTCGATAAGCTGGATGACGCCACATTCTGCGGCGAAACGCTCGTGCGGCGTGGGCGGCATGGCATCGAGCACGGGTGGTTCTTGAGCGATGGTGCCGATGGCCCCACCGATGGGCCATCCGCTGGCCTGCCAGACGACGCGGTCCTGACCTGCACGTCGGACGGAAAACAACTCGCTTACTATCGGGCATCCGCGCCGCGCTCAGGCGTCTTCGTCGGTCCGATCGAAGCGTACCGAACGTACCTGTTCCAGGGCGACGTGACCGGCATCGTGTTCGCGCCGGATGGGCACACGCTCTACGCGACGTATATCAATGACGACGGCGTGTCGTCGCTCGCGGCGATCACGCTTGCCTCGGGACAGACCCGTGTCATTGCCGCGGATCTCGACATGATGCCCGGTGGCAATGTGATCAGCGTGGCGCCAGACGGGCGGCATCTCTACTTGGCCCTCGCGAGTGCCGGGGCCCCCAACAATGCCGCGCGCCACGTGCCGCATGCGATGCGCTATCTGCAGATCTATGCGCTCGACTTGGTCTCTGGGGCGCGACAGCGGATCACGTCATCGGACCAGGACAACTACGATCCCAATCTGGTCGGTCACACGCTGTACTGGGCGCGTGTCCTTCCGCACAAGGCGGTCGCCGTGATCCCGGCGACGGGCGGCGAGGTCCGGGAGGTACTGTCCGGTGCGGATCTCCCCATGTGGAGTCCAGATGGTCGCCGTATTTCGTACACGTACGATTACGATCGGATGGCGGACGGTGCGCTGCCCATGGATGTCGGCGTGATCGATGTCGACAACCGTGTGCACCCCACATCGAAGCCGGCACCCTTCGTGACGGGATACCACGAGGACTTCACGGCCGCATGGTCCCCGGACGGGAAGTGGATCGCCTTCCATTCGCATCGGCCGCCAACGCCCGTGCCGTTCTATGATAGCCCGGGGCACACGGACGACATCTACCTGCGGGTGGCCGAGGATCGGCGCGCACCCGAGATCCGACTGACGGATTTCGGCTGGGAAGTCGGCCCGGCGTACTGGGCGCCCGACGGTCGACGGCTCATGTTCAGCGGGTGGGAGAAAGGTGGCACACCCCGGATCGATAAAGTGTGGATTCTCACCATCGATCCCGTGGCCGGTCGGACCGTGCGCGCGGACCGGTTGCCGCTGCCGCCGGGGCTGCGGAGCGCCAGCTGGGCGATGTGGTCGCCCGACGGGAAGCGCGTGGCGATCGAAGACAATCAGGGCGGAAACAAGCGCACACTGTGGGTGCTCGGTGCCGACGGATCCGATCCGCGAAAACTGATCGACTATCGCGGTAGCACGTATGGTGCGCTCGACTGGGCACCCAATGGCAAGACCATCGTATACAGTGGGCTCGTAGACGATCGACTGCAGCTATTCGCGATTCCGAGTTCGGGCGGCGAGCCGCGACAACTGACCCACGACTCGGAGAACATCCTGCATCCGAAATTTTCTCCTGACGGTCGGTGGATCGCCTGCTCGCGGCTGGCGAGAGAGCATGTGATGCTCAAGCGCTCGCTTACGCCGCAGGTGATTTCCAGCAGGGGTCGATAGCGCGCGCCTGTTGGCCGGGCCGGTGACGATGACACCTGCGTCCACGATCAACGCGATGACCCGTGCAGCGGCCGAGGCTTTGTTGCTGACATGGCGATATCGGCCTAGTCGGTAACCACTCATCAAGGAAAGGACGGGGCCCATGGCAATGGGCCCCTTTTGTCTTGCTCTGGCCGACGTGACGACACGCCGCACAGGTGGTACAGGTCCCGGCCTCGCGCATGGCCGCGCCAAGTCATCGATACGGACGGTTCCGTTCCTAGCGTTGCTGCTCGAGCTCGGAGTGCCTCGGTCGTCGAGGCGTGCTCTTGGTCTTGTGCGATGCGATCAGCTGCCTCCGCCTCTACGGCGCAAGTAGCGACGCGATGGGTGACCCAGTAGTGATCTTGGTCTATACGCTGCGCAGGCTGCCTCGCACTGACTGCGGACGACCAAGGTGCAATGGTGAATGTAACAGTGATCGCGCGATCGTAATCATCGAAACGGGCAACAGCCGCATTTAGCTCAGTTGAGGCCGATCATGATGTATCACACGAATTCCGATAAGTGCCGGCACTCGACGGTGCGGCGTATTCTCACAGTCATTGCTCTTGCCACGGGCCTGAGCGTACTGACAACAGCGCGCGCACATGCGCAGCTGTCGGTCGGCCTTGCCGGAGGAGCCACGTTCCCGCTGGGCACGATCTCCAATACCTACGAAACCGGTTACAACATCCTCGCTGATCTCACCCTTGGCGAGAAAACCAGCCCGCTGAACATCCGCTTCGACGGAATGTTCAACGACTTGGGAGCCAAGTCCGGCTTCTCGATTCCCAGTCAACAGATGTGGACGCTCAACGCCAACGCTGTCTTCAACATCGGGGCGGATACGGGCAAGGCTGTCATTCCGTACATTATTGGCGGGGTCGGTTACTACAACACGAGCTACAACGTTTCGGCTGTTAACACGGGTTCTGGCGAGACGCTTACGTCGACCGGCAACATTCACCAAAACAGCTTGGGCTTGAACGCGGGCCTCGGCCTCCATGTGGGCAAGGGCAAGATCTCGGGATTTATCGAGGCGCGGTACCATTACGTCTTCGTGGGAAACCACAACTTCCAGTTCTTGCCGTTGACTGCCGGCATCTCGTTGTTCTGACCTATCCGGACGTCAGCCCCTTTCGCTACTTGGCCGGGTCGGTGCGCGCGCGCATCGATCCGGCCAAGCTCATTCTTCGAATCGTTTGATCTCGACGCGCCCTCCGTACTTCGTAAAGGGGCAGGTGGCGGCTATTCGCGCCGCGGCGGAGTCGTTCGCGGCCCGCAAGATGAACAACCCGCCGATTGGGCCCGGCCCGACGAGGTGGCCGCCACGTTCGAGGTTCCCTGCCGAGTGGAGACTGTCCGCCCAGTGCGCGAGCTCGGCGACGCGCTCGGCGCCATGTCCCTTGGGCGCTGAGCGATACGTCGAGTCCTGGTAGAGCAGCAGCACATAGGTGTTGCCGTGCGCCAGCGTATGCTTTGGGCGCAACACCGACACGCCGATCGCCAACACGATCACCGCGGCGGCCGCCGCCACCCAGATCGGCCAGGCGCGTCGGCGCCGGACGAGCCCCGCCGCGACCAGCGTGGACACGACGCGCTCCTCCAGAGCGGGGTCCGGCTGTCTTTCCCGTGGCAGATCCGTCATGGCAGCGAGCTCCGGAGCAGGGTCCGCGCACGGGTGAGCTGGCTCTTCGACGTGCCCTCGACGATGCCCAGCATCTCGGCGATCTCTCGATGGGTGTAGCCATAGACGTCGTGCAGGACCAAGACGTCGCGGGCGCCCTCGGGCAGCGCGCCGATCGCGCGCTCCAAATCGAGCGCGTCATCGAGGCCATTGGTGGCCGCGGGCGGCTCGAATGTCCGGTGCATCGACCGTGCGCCAATCGGCCCGGATGCGCTCCCGTCGGACATTCACCAGGAGCCCACACAACCACGAGCGCAGCGCCGACCGCCCGCGGAACGATGACAACGCGCGCACGGCCCGGACCCAGCTCTCCTGCACCAGGTCCTCCGCTTCGCCTTGATCGCCGCCCGTGAGGCGCAAGGCCAGCGCATAGAGCGCCGGTGTGTGCGCCCGATACAGCGCGCGAAATGCGTCTTCGCCGCGCGCTCGAAGAAACCGCTCAACGAGCGCGTGGTCGTCCGTCACGGAGCCTTGGTGGGGTCCACCCAATCGCGCGTGACGACGATGAGCGCGGACATCGGCGTCCCTTCCTGGACGACGGCCGGGACGTCCATGCTGTTCGATGTGATGATGCCCATCGAGCTGTTCTTCATGAGCGGATAGTAGATCATGACGTGTGGCATGAATCGGGAGCGGGCCGTCCCTTTCGCATCGGTGAGCACCTGAGACGATGACTCCATGTACACCAGCGCGGGGCGCTGCGGCGACCGGAACCGGCCCGAGGCCAACCCGCTATCGACCTCCGCCTTGATTTCGTCGTGGGTCTTGCCGGCGATCCGCTGCTCGACACGGAAGCGATAGATGGCCAACACTGTCGCGTCAGCCTCGGCATCCCCGCATTGCGGCTCGAAGGATGTCGGAGAGCTCCGGGCCACGACGCACGCGATACCCGAAGTGCCGGGCTCCGCAACGACATAGCGGCCGTTCTCGAGCACCCACACCTTGGCATCCTTCGATATCTCCGCTGGTGCAGCGCTTTTCGCGTATCGAATCTCGTCCGCGCGCGACAGATTCATCGGAGCCGTTGGTGGTGGATCTTGCTGGGCTGCGATGGCGGCGGGGACCAGGAACAACGCAAGAATCCATGCATGCATTGAACACCCTTCACCGTTGAAGTTACCAGTGAGTGACGTTCGACCGCCAAAGGGTTGGAAGGCGATTGTTGTGGCCCGCGAACGGCGCGCGACGGATTGCGAGTTGGCGTCGCCGAACCGTCATTCGGCGGGTAGGGGCGACGCAATGCGTCGCCCTCCATCCCCGCACCGCATGCACCGGCATCGACGTGGGTGCCGTTCTTCTTAATGTCGGGCGGCGTAGCCGGCGAACGGCGGGTAGGGGCGACGCAATGCATCGCCCTCCATCCCCGCGCCGCATGCACCAGCATCGACGTGGGTGCCGTTCCTCCTAATGTTGGGGGGCGTGGCCGGCGAACGGCGGGCGGCGCATTGCGTCGCCCCTACCAGCCGTATTGCGGTTTCGTGGCTGAGCGCCGGCGTCGCGTTCTGTGAATCGTCGGTCAGCCCAGCTGAAGATCGGTATCCGGTGCGGGGTGGCCGAGCAGTCGGCACATTGCGACGACTTGCCCCTTGTGATGAAAGGCGTGGGTCATCACGTGGTGCAGGATGAACGCCGGGCTGCGGAGTTCCCCAATCCACTGCTGTGGACGTCGCGCCAGGGGAACGTCGAGCGCCGCCTCCGGCAATCGATCGAGGTATGCTTCCGTCGCGCGCATCACTCGCTCCTTGGCTGCGCGGAGCGATGCTGCGGTCGGAAAGTCTGCTGCCGACCATGGCCGGATCGGCCGATCTTCGAGCCGCAGGACCCAGCGCTCTTCAGCTCCCAGGATGTGCATGAGCTGCTCGCGGACACTCGACGCTCCAAACCCGGGAAGTTCCCGAGCGAATTCGTCCGCGCTCAGCACTGCGGCATGCTCTACCACGATGTGCAGCCTCGCGTGCGTCCACTGGTGGAGCGCGCGAATCCCGTCCCTGGTGAACATGTTACCAAGTTACGCGGGGTCGACGGCGGGGTCAGGGGGCGGGCGCTTGCACACCCGAGAACGCAGAACCACAGAAAATAGAGGAAAGACGTCCGATTGCCGATCGAGGGTGTTTGTAGGTACCTCGGCGAGTTGAGCGAGACGGTGCGAGCGCCTAAGTTGTTGTGAATCAACGTCGGCAGGGTAGCTCAGCTGGTTAGAGCACGGCACTCATAATGCCGGGGTCGCGGGTTCGAGTCCCGCCCCTGCTATTTGGGAAATCGCGGGGCCGCGCCGGCTTGCACGATTTGGCGCCAAGGGCCAGCCGGCAGTGGCGGCGCTTGGCATGTCTTCGTATCCTCTGGGCGCATGATTGTCCGCCCGGAGCGCAAGCGCGCCGGCACTGTTCACTGCCCCTGACCGGGTTGATCGTCCCAGGGAGGCACGGTCCACCGTCTGTCACGTAGCGTGCGACCTGCGGCACGTCGCCTCGACCGACCGTTTGCCGCGTTCCGTGGGCTAGCGGGTTATCTTCTCGCTGCCGTTCTGTGCCAGGGGTGTAGTCGGCCATCCGGCGCCCGGAGTGTGGCGCTCGAGGAATGCGATCCGGCGGCATATATCCGTTGCATTCAGCAAGCCGCCGTCCTTTCAATTCCTGTCTCTGGAACCGGGCTGGCCCTTAGCTATTCGAGCCAGTGGAAGTCCGACGGCGCTGGTCCTGACAAATGGGAGTCGCGTCGACTTGGCTTGGGCGGCTGGTCGATCAACGTCCTGGAGAGTTATGACACGGCGGCTCACGTGCTGGCCAGTGGGGATGGAACGTGGCGCTTGGTGCCGAGCGTCAACCTACCGGCGGGGGAGTATGCGGTGCCGAGCTTTGATGGCTCCACGGCGCACATATTCGATCGCGAGGGCCGCCACGTTCGCACAGTCGACGGGCGCTTGGGAACCCAGCTCGCAAGCTTCGGCTACGACACGGCCAGCCGCCTTGCCTCGATCAATGGATACGTTGGCGGTCACCCGGTTCATCTGGTAGTCGAGAGGGGCCCGAACGGGGTTCCGCGTGGTATCTCGGCTCCGGACGGCGGGACGACCACGCTGCAAGTGGATAGCGCGGGCGATCTGGTGCGAATCACCGACCCGGCTGGCAATGCTATTCGCGTTGGATGGAACGCCCAGGGCCTGGTCGCGTCCGAAACGGATGCCTTGGGGGCGACCCAAAGGTTCACCTACGATGACGCGGGGCGTCTGGCGACATTTACTGACGCCGACAGTGTCGTGCAGCACCTCGAGCGCAGGGCGGCTCCAAACCGGGTCGAAATCGTCGCATCGACGTCTCTTGGCAGACGGTGGGTCTACCGTGTGGAGGCCGCTGCCGACGGTAGTCGGCGCACGTTGATCGCACCCAATGGAACTACGAGCCTCGAGACCCTCGATGCCGAGGGCAGGCGCACGATCACGTACGCCGATGGGACGAAGTGGAGTGTGGGAGCGGCTCCGCACCCGACCTGGGGACGCGCGGCACCACTGTTGACTCCAATGGTGCTGACGCGAGCTGATGGAGTTATCTCGAGGCAAGACTTGAAAGCTTCGCTCCATTCGCAGGGTGGTCTTCCCTACGTCCTCGCGGGCTCGATGACGACTACCGTGAATGGGCGATCATGGGTCGAGGCGATTGATCCCGCTCATTTGACCACGACGTGGACCGATCCAGCTGGCCGGCTCATAACGACCACCTTTGACCCCAACGGACACATTCTCGAGCACTCTGCACCGGGCGTAGCACCACTTTCGTACGAGTATGACAAACTTGGCCGGCTCGTCACTGTGATGCGTGGGCTCGGCAACCTCGCCGAAACGACGCGCTACGCGTACAACGCACGAAGCGGGCAGATCACCCTAACCCGGCCGGATGGGAGCAGGGAGCAGACGTTCGTTGACCGAGTTGGCCACATCGTCAGTGTGTCCCCGGGCGACAACGCCGGCGCCACCATCAGCTATGATGCGGTCGGCCGTCTCGCGGCTGTTCACAGGGCGGTGGGGATGATGTTCACCCTGGGAACCAGTAGCGCGGGGCGCCAGACGGCGTTCGCACCCCCAATGGTGCCAGGTGATTCGTCAGTCGAAACGCGCTCTTATGACGTCGACGGTCAACTCGTGTCGATCTCTGGGCTAGGTCAGCGGTCAGTCAACGTCACATATAACGAAGCAGGTAAACCTGCTGCCTGGACCTTCGATCGCGGAAGCGCCGCCGCGTCCTACGACCCCCGCTCCGGACTGACTACTCGCACCGTCGATCCCTCGGGAGTAATCACGACTTACAGTTACGTCGGAACAATGCCGAGCCTCTTGACATGGTCGGGACCAGTCAGTGGCTCGGTCTCAGAGGTGTTTGAAGCCGGAGAGCGGCCGGCAAGAGAGGTGGTGAACGGCGTCGACAGCTTGGCATTCGCCTACGATCCGGGCGGAGAACTCATAGGCCTCGGTCCGTTGACTCTGAGGCGAAGCGCCACGACCGGCCTTGTGGAGCGCGCAACGGTTGGCGTCATCGAGACAAACCAGCAATTCGACGCGAGCGGACGGATGACGCGCTCGGTGACGACCGTGCTCGGCCGGACCGTGCTCGACGATCTGTACGCGCGTGATGCATTGGGTCGACTTCGAACGGTCAGGGAGTCGACGGCGGACGGCGCACCATCGGAGACACAATATGGCTATGACAATGCCGGGCGGCTCGCGTCAGTCCGAGTCAATGGCCGCGCGGTCGAAACCGATAGGTATGATCCGGCGGGCAATCGCGTCAGGAGTACGGGGGTGCTCGGAAACGTGTCGGCCAGTTACGACGACCGCGATCGATTGCTGACGTGGGGCGAGCGCCGCTACACGTGGAGCGCAGATGGCAAGCTACAACGTCGAGTCGACGCCGCCGGTGTAACCTCGTTTGCATATGATGACTTCGGAGCGCTTCGCGGGGTGACGCTTCCCGATGGCCGCGTGATCACCTATCTGGTCGATGCCACGCAAAGGCGCGTCGCTCGACAGGTTGCGGGCACGCTCTCCGCCGAGTACCTGTACCGACCCGATGGCGCGGTGGCGGCGGTAATCGATTCAACGGGGCACGGTGGTTCGCATCTTGGTTACGATGGGGACGGACACCTGGCTCTCGTTGTGCGATCGGGAGTCGCCTATCGCGTCATCACGGATATTGCCGGAAGTCCCCGCCTGGTCATCGACTCACAGACGGGGCGCGTGGTCGACGCGATTACTTACGACGCGTGGGGGGGCGTCATCCGAGAGACCGCGCCCGGATTCATCCCGATCGGGTTTGCCGGCGGACTACGCGACGCCTACACCGGTCTCATACGATTTGGCGCTCGCGACTACGATCCTGGTTCTGGTCGATGGACCGGTGCAGACCCACTTCGCTTCGCTGGCGGCGACCTCAACCTATATCGCTATGCGGCTGGCGACCCGGTCAATCGCGTCGACCCGACGGGGCTTCAGTGCGCCGAAACGGGGCGATCCTCGACCTGCTATCAGCCGAACAATGGTGGCAACTCCAACTTCCTGCCGGCTCCGTCCGGCGGCGGCTGGTGCATCGGCTTGGGGAACTGCTGGAACCAAGTGCCGCCGAGGAATCTTCCCCCGGAGCAGCCGCCAGCCCCGCCAACACCACCTCCTGGTCCAGGCGGCGGCGGCGGTGGCAAGCCCTGGTCCTGTTCTGGGTTCGTCTGTACCGGGCCCAATAACGCGACCTGTGTGTTTGGCAGCTGCGGGTACGGCCCCGGGGGATTTCAGTGCTGGGGGTTCGTCTGCAATGGCCCCGACAACCAAACCTGCGTGTTGTGCTCGATGGGCGACACGCACGTGGTGACAGTCGGCGGGACCCACTTCGACTTCCAAGCGGCAGGGGAATTTCTCGTTGCCGCCTCCGCTGACGGCTCAACCGTGATTCAGGGCCGCCAGGAGCCCGTGTCGGGCGGGACCAATGTCACCTTCAACACCGCTGTGGCGGCAAGCGTCAATGGCGATCTGGTAGGAGTTTACGCGAGAGAGCCGGCATTTCTCGTGGTCAACGGTGCGCCAATGAGTGAGACGAGCACGGATCGGCGTCTGCCCCACGGCGGGACGGTCGAGCGTCGTGGTGCTCTCGTCGTCCTGAGCTGGCCGAACGGCGATCAGCTCGCCATCACTCGGACGGCAAACACGCTGAATTACAGCTTCGGCGAGGTTGGCGGAGCCACGCACACGATGACAGGCCTGTTGGCCAGTGCACACGAGGACGAACTCGGCGCCGTCACGGGACGCAATGGAACGACGCTCCAGCTATCGGATCCGATGTTCCATTCAAAGGTATACCAGCAGTTCGGCAACAGCTGGCGGATCAAGCAATCCGAGTCACTTTTCCACTACTGGCCCGGAGAGAGCTCGGCCAAGTTCACAGATCTAAAGATTCCGTCGCGTCCAGCAACGGTTTCGTCGTTGACGGCGGCCGTGAGCGGCAAGGCCGCGTCTGTCTGTCGGGCTCTTGGCGTGCATCGCCAGCCGCTACTCAATGATTGCATCTTGGATGTTGGAAAGACCGGAGCTCCAGACTTCGCAACTGCGGTCGCCACAATCGCCGCCAACTGGACCCAATGGCGAGGAGAGGCACCACTGCCCGTGTCAGCGCACCCACCGGCGGCCGCGCCTGGCTCAGCGTCTACGACTGTCCCCGAGGCTGTGGTGCCTGATCGCTACAATATTGCGACGGGAGACAGCGTTGCGCCTGACCGGCCTGTGCGAGGGGCGGGGATCATCACGCATCGCGGACAAACGCAGACGTATTCATTCATCGCGAAAGCTGGTGAGATCTGGTATGTCGGGATTGGTCCTTGTAGCGGCGCTCCGATCAGCTTTGATCTCCGCGATCCAAAGGGCAAATCGATCGCAAGTCGGACCGGCTGCGGTGACAATCTCGGGCCCCTAACGACCGGCGACAGCGGCACCTACAGCATCGTTGCGACCGCCGACAGCGCTGCTCGCTATGCGTTCAGTTTGCGCGCTACGCGGCTCGACAGCTATAGGATCGCGATCGGCGATAGTGTTGGCTCGAACCGTCCATCTGCAGGAGCAGGGGTCATCGCCACTCCTGGCGAGCGACAGTGGTTCACTTTTTCTGCGACACGGGGGGCGATTGTCTACGTCAAGGTCGGCCCGTGCGACGGGGCGGCAATGAGTTTCGATCTCACGACGGTGAGCGGTGCGTTCGTCGGCGGCAAGAGTGGTTGCAACGACCTTGGCCCGATGACGCTACCAGCCGGCGGCGCGTACCGAATCACGACCAGTGCTGGTCCGGGGACGGCAAACTACAGGTTTGTGCTGTTGGGGACCACTCTAGACCGGTACACGATCAAGATCGGAGACACCGTGTCCCCGGGTCATCCCACCGGCGGAGGTGGTATCATCAGTCACCTAGGGGAACGCCAGTGGTATTCATTTTCAGCGCCCGCAGGCGCCACTGTGACCGTCAAGGTCGGACCCTGTGCCGGGGCGCCAATGACCTTTGACCTCGTGAGTGAAGGCGGTAAATGGCTGGGCGGCAAGGACGCGTGCGGCGACTTTGGTCCGATGAGCCTGCCGTCCGCTGGAACATATCGCATCGTGACTAGTGCTGACCGTGGCAGCGCTCGCTACACTTTCTCGCTATTGAAGGCGACCGCGGGCCTGCAATGAGGTACCCACAGAGGTACCCAAACTTGCGCCGTTTCGCACCGCGCCGTGCCGCGTTACGCCTAGTCTTCAGAGGGAAACTCAAGATCTAGTGCGGGCGAGTCTGATCTCATAATGCCGGGGTCGCGGGTTCGAGTCCCGCCCCTGCTGTTCTGCCAAGGCTTGCGACCAGTGTCAGTTACGGGCCTTTCTGCATCCGTTTCATCGGGTGCGACCGATGATATCGGTGATGCTGACGATGTCGCCGCCGAAATCCAACGCGGCATGTTCGTGCCGGCGTGCATAGATGCCACTGTCTTGCTACGAGGTGCCTCTCCTTTGAGCAGACCTGGCTGGCTTCGGCCCCGATCAGCCCAGCGCCGGCGATGAGTTGAACTAGCGGCCGCTCAGCTTGAACTCCCAGCCCCATTCGTTGCCGCCATCCTTCATATCAGTGATGAATTGGGTGAGGTAGGACGCCAGTTTATCCGGCGCAATCTCTTCCCCGTCGTCGTTGACGAACGAATTCCCCGTTCGACGTATGCCATAAGATCCCGCAAGATCCGGCGCCGTCACGGCGCACAGCTTGATGTTCGCCTCGCCCAAGGGCTTGGAGAAGGAAAGACTCTTTCCCGACGCATCGCAGAAGACGTCAGTCTGGGTTCCCTTCTGAACGGTTACCATGAGACTCACAAGCTTCGGGAGATTCGAGTCTATGATTCTCCATGCCTCGCGTTCATTCATGTTGCATCACTCCAATTGAGAGTTGCCGTGCCCCTGTGCGGCAACATTGGGCAGGACCTTTTTCGTGTCCGAATTAAAGCCACGGTAGCGTAGCGTGAAATGAGCCGCCGCCTTGAGCACCTGACCGACGACTTGAAATCGGGCCTGACTGTGGGGCTGACACTGTCGCCACACGTCTGTTCTCGCAGCATCTAAACTGCCGCGCCGCCGTCAGGGCAGGAAGGGCGCCGGCCGGTGGCGGTTGCGTGAGCGACTCTAAGGATCGAAAGGGCGCTCGAGTGGCTGGTCTCAGCCGCTCAGTAGGACAGGCCAGCGGGCAAAGGCCGCTTTGGTGGCGGCGTCTGATGCATTGATCCATCATTATTGCCCTCATGCGTTGTGCGGCACTCCAGAGATCAGGCCCAATTATGACCGATCAAGGCGCCGGCGACATGGCGAGCGAACTGGCTCGCGCTTCCGAGCGACGCAGCTATGCATCGTACTTCAATTGGCCCGACGCTGTCGTTGAAGAACGTGGTGTGGCGCGAGGATGAAGCCCGCGAGTGCCGGACCCGCCCTTGCTGCGTCGCCAGCGACTGAGCTCGCCCAAGCCGAGGCGCGCGTGGAGGCGCAAAGCGCGTCGCTCAAGAAAGAACTCGGCCTCCGCGACCTCGTCCTCACGCAGATCCTCGTCATCGTCGGGCTCTCCTGGATCGGCGTCGCGGGGAAGTTGGGACCGTCGCACGCCGTCTTCTGGCTGCTCGCCCTTGTGCTCTTCTACGTACCATCGGCGGCCGTGGTCATGTACCTCAGCCGGCTGATGCCGCTCGAGGGCGGGTTGTATCAGTGGGCGAAGCTCGGCTTCAGCGACACGGTCGGCTTCATGCTCGCGTGGAACCTCTGGCTGTACGTCATCGTGTTCACGTCGGAGGTCGGCGTGGAGTGCGCGACGTACCTGTCGTACGCGCTGGGGCCGAACGCGGCGTGGATGACGACGAGCACCTGGTTTGTGGCGTTGTCTAACGCCGCGATTCTCTCGCTGATGGTCGTGATGTCGACAATCGGGTTGTCGATCGGAAAGTGGTTACACAATGCGGGCGGCGTCATGATGCTCCTGATCTTCGGCGCCTTGCTTGTGCTACCCGCGCTCGGCCTGATTAGCGGACGACTCCACGACTATCATCCACTTCGCGCGAGCATTCCTTCGTTCTCGCTGTTCAACCTCAACATTCTTGGCAAGCTCGGCTTCGGTGCCCTGGGCGGATTCGAGTACGTCGCCATCCTCGCAGGCGAGACCAGATCACCCGGGCGATCGGTCGCGCGATCAGTGCTCATCGCGGCGCCGATCATCGCGTTGATGTTCGTGCTCGGCACGGGCGCCGTCGTTGCGTACGTCCCAACGAACGACATTGATCTGGTGGGGCCAGTGCCTCAGGTCCTCCGCGTTGGGTTCGGCCCGTTCGGCATCGCCGGACAACTCGTAACCGTCGCGATCCTGATGACGCTTACCATGCGCATTGGCCAGGCGAGCGTCAGCTTCACGGCCGTGACGCGCTTGCCGATGGTCGCGGGCTGGGACCGCCTGCTGCCGCTCTGGTTCAGCCGGTTGCACGCCACGTATCGGACGCCAGTGAACTCGATCATGGTCGTTGGCGCGTGCTCATTCGGCATCGCGTTGTTGAGCCTCGTGGGGGTCCGGCAGGCGGAGTCGTTCCAACTGTTGAACAGCGCGAGCGGAATATTCTATGCATTGACGTACGTCGTGATGTTCGCGATCCCCTTGTTCGGCCTTCGGGGCGTGGTGCCGCGGCCATCGGTATGGCTGCAGGCGGCCGCGATGTCGGGGCTTCTAATGACACTCCTCTACGTCACGCTCTCGGTGTTTCCGATCATCAAAGTGGAGAGCGTGGCGGGATTCGCGCTCAAGATCTCACTCGTGATCGCGGGGATGAACGTCGTGGGGATCGGCATCCTCGCCTCGGCGCGCCGGCGATCGGCACGGCTTGCGGTGGTTGGGGCCTGAGCCGGGCAGCAACTGCGCTGGGTGCACGGTCTCTCCTATGGCGAGATCGCGACGAAACTCCACAACGCTCCTCGGACGGTTGAGCGCCAGCTCGCCTTGGCGGACAAAGCGCTCCGAACCTATCTACCGATGATCCGACCGCAGCGATAGCTGTCGGTTCAGCCAGCGGGTGGTCGATTGTGGGTTTGCGGCCCCTCAGTCGTTACTTGAGTGTGGAGACTCAAGACGACAGGCGTCGATGAATCCGCGTGACTCGGTTGGTTGGATCCTGGTCGACCGCTTTCTGGCCGGAGAATGCTCCCCGGCGGAAGCAGAGAGCGTTCGAGAACGAGCACCGATCTGCACACGACCATCGGGCCGATCGCAGAAGCTGTGTCGAGCACGTGTTCGAATACACAAGCTGAGCAAAGGATTCGAATCACCCACATGGGAGGGGCAGTGATGAAAGCGAGCCTGCTTCACGGTGGCCTCCGGGTCACGCCAATGCCAATCCGTGCTGCGGCAATGGTGGCAGCGTTGTCTGCCGCGGTCATGGTTCCCTCGGCCCTCGCACAACAGGCGCAGACCTCGTCCTTTACCGTTGGCACCGCGACCGCACAACCTGGCGCACTCGCGACTGGTGTGGTTGTTGTGCCGCCAGGTTCAGATTCGGGGCTTTCCATCCCCGTTGCGGTGATTCGCGGCGCCCATGTCGGCCCCGTCATCACCTTCATGGCCGGAACTCACGGGACTGAATACGCCTCGGAGGTTGCGCTCCAGCAACTGATCACCCGCGTCGACGCCAAACAGCTCGCAGGCACGGTGATCGTCGTTCCGATCGTCAATATCCCGTCGTTCGAGACGATGACGCCGCATTTGAATCCGGTCGATCGCAAGAGCATGGCAGGAGGGGTGGGCGATCCATTGGGGACACAAAGCCCGCGCACGTTGGCGATCATGTTGCAACAAATTATTGTCCCCGCTGACGTCGTGGTCGATCTCCATGGTGGAGACCTCGACGAGAACCTGCGCGCCTACAGTTACTGGAATCGCACCGGGCATGCGAGCCAGGACTCGGCATCCCTGCGGCTAGTGCGGGCCTTCGGGATGAGCACTGTTCTCGTCACCAACGCGAACATTGATGGGCCAAATTCGGGTCACCCCTATGGAGGCTACGCGCTCAAGAACGGCAAAACGCTGCTCGTTGCAGAAGCGGGACGTACCGGCACCGTGGCGCCCGCGGATGTGGCGGCGCTCGTGAACGGATCGCTCAATGTCTTGGACGCGCTTCACATGATCAAGCACCCCTCAACGCCAGTAACCCAGATCAGATGGCTCGAGGGCCCTGGCAAGACCATCACCGCAGATAGTGCAGGAATGTTCTTCGCGTCGGTTGATCGCGACACCCGGGTGACCGCGGGCCAGGTCGTCGGGTACACAACAGACTTCCTCGGTCATAAAACAGGTGATGTTCGGGCGCCGATCGATGGCCTCGTAACGTACATCCGAGGCGTCCCATCAATGTGGCCGAAAGCCGTGCTATTCGGCGTCATCCCAGTCATGCCAGGTGCACCACCGCCATGGCAAGCGCCTGCCCCAGTCGCTGCTCGCTAGCAGAAGGTTGAGAGCTGTGTTGTCAGCGAACTAAAGACGAGGGCTCGTCATCTCTAGTCGGGGCGAGCCCCGGCGTCGCGCCGTGTGAGGCGCCAAAGTGTGAATGGTCCGTGGCGGCTATTGCGGCCCAGATGCGCCCGTTGCATGATAGCTGCCCCAATGCAGACCGTGTCGGCTCCTGGGACCCGAGGCCTGGACCACGAGACCGCCCTTGCTGCGCGCATCCGCGCCGGCGATGAGGAGGCATTCGAGACTGTGTTTCGGTCTCACGCCGTGCGGCTGGCTGATTTTGCGTGCGCATTCCTGGGGTCGAGAGATGATGCGGAAGATGTGGTGCAAGCCATTCTTTACAAGGCTGTGGTTGACGCGCGATCGCTTGGACCCGCGAGCGCCCTTGGCTGCCCACTTGACGTTGGCGACTCGCAACGAGGTCAGGGATCGGATCAAGCACAATCGCGTCGTCGCTCGCTGGCAAGCCGAAGTCCTCCAGCATGGGTCGCACTTCGGTTCGGCTGTCACCCCAGGATGCGACGACGAGTTCGATGCGCGCGACACTGCAGCCGCGATCTGCGCGAGCGTCGCCGCTTTCCCACCGCAGCGACGTGCCGCCTGCACACTGCGCTGGGTACACGGTCTCTCCTATAGCGAGATCGCGACGAAACTCCACATCGCTCCTCGGACGGTTGAGCGCCACCTCGCCTTGGCGTACAAAGCGCTCCGAACCTATCTACCGATGATCCGACCGCGGCGATAGCTGTCGGTTCAGCCAGTGGGTGGTCGATTGTGGGTTTGCGACCCCTCAGTCGTTACTTGAGTGTGGAGACTCAAGACGACAGGCGTCGATGAATTCGCGTGACTCGGTTGATTGGATCCTGGTCGACCGCTTTCTGGCCGGAGAATGCTCCCCGGCGGAAGCAGAGAGCGTTCGAGAGCGAGCACGCTCGGACCCGGCATTCGCGGCGCACCTCGACTCGGCACGATTCGTCCGCGACGCGCAGCGCGCAGCGCATGGCCGTTCCAATGTCGATCGGATGTGGCGGGCCGTACTCGCCGCGACGAGCGCCGCCGGTGACCCCGCAAAGCCGCACAAGCGCGAGCCGCCGGTGCAAGCTTTCCGAGTCGTCCCGCCGCAACCCGGGGGATGGTGGCGACGGCGCTCCTTTGCAGCAGCAGCTGCGTGCGCGCTTGGCCTCGTAGGCGTTGCGTCGTTCTTCATCGCCGATCGCCCTGCGACCGAGCAAAGCCTAACGACCACAACCCGTGACTACGCGGCGGGACCGCAAGAGCGAGCAGCCATCGAACTGCCCGACGGCACGCACGTCCTTCTTGCACCAGGCAGCCACTTGAAGGTGCCAGCAGACTTCTCGCGCGAACGCCAGGTCAATCTGGACGGCGAGGCCGAATTCAGCGTGGTTCACAATACGCGACGTCCTTTTAGTGTCCGCACGGCACAAACGGTTACGCGCGATGTCGGAACGGCGTTCGATCTACAGGCGTACGCCGAGAGTGGGACGACTCGAGTGATTGTCACCGAGGGAACGGTGGACGTCGGTGGTCTGTCAGTGAAGGCAGGTCAGGCCGCTGTAGTCACGGCGCACGCGCCGCCCGCCATCATCCCCCGCGTGCATCCAGACGAGGACTTGGGCTGGACTCGCGGGCAGCTGGTCTTTGACGCCACGCGAGTGTCGGACGCAGCGACCATTATCAGCCGATGGTATGCCGTTGATGTGCGGGTTCCCGACTCCGCGCTTGGCGCACGTCACGTGACGGCGCGCTTTACAAATCCTTCGGTCGACCAGGTACTTGCCAGTCTGGCGTCGACGCTCAATGTGCGCGTCGATCGGACTGATCTGACAATAACGCTGTTACCGCAGGAGTCGAGGTCAACTAAATAGCGTTTCGCGGGAGGCGGCATGCATCACTGCAGGACTGTGAAGGGCATGTTCGTGGTCGGAGGCGCACTGCTCGCGGCAGCTGCCCCGACACGCGCAAAGGGCGCCCAGGATACAACGGGCGGTACTCCGGCAACGCAGCTTGCCATACTGACCGCCAGCCCGACGCCATCGTTCTTTGAAAGGACGGGCAGCCGCCGCACCACGGTGAATGGCGCAATAGTGCCGGGTTTCCAACGCCGGGTGTCGCTCTCACTCGTGGATGTACCGGTCGCCGATGCCATCCGACGGATTTCGGAAGAAGCAGGCCTCGATTTTACCTACAGCCCTGAAATCTTCCCCGAAGGGGCCAGTGTCTCGCTCCGGGCGGAAGACATAACGGTCGTTGCAGCACTAACGGACGTGCTGCTCAATACTCAGGTAGACGTCGAAGTCACCCGCGACGGGCATGTGAACTTCGTCAAGCGTGCCGCCGCGAAACGCCAGCAGGGCCGCATCACGGGACGGGTGATTGACGCAGACACACATCTCGGCATTCCAGCAGCGCCAGTGACCGTCACAGGGACAACGATCGGTGTAACCACGAGCGACAGTGGGACCTTTGCCCTCCCAATGCCACCGGACGCGAGGACCCTGTCGGTGCGACGCATCGGGTACCTCGCCCAGGTTGTGGCCCTCGAGACCGGAAAATCCTATTACGAGATTGCGCTCCAACACGACGTCTTGCGGCTTCAGGCCGAGGTCGTGACCGGCGTCGCGACGACGGTGGCTTCTCAGAACGCGGCCAATGCGGTGGCCGTCGTCAATTCTCAGGACATCAACGAGGTTCCTGCCCCGACAATGGAGAATTCGATTCAGGGCAAGATACCAGGGGCCGTCGTTACGACGAACAACAGTGGCGCACCCGGGGGCGGACTGCAGATCCAGGTGCGTGGAATCACTTCCATCAACGGAAATGCCCTTCCGCTCTACGTCATCGATGGGGTTGTGGCCAACAACGAGACGATCAATGCCGGTGACAACGCCATTGACCGCGGCGGCGGCGGGCAGACATCGACCGGGCAATCGGCTGCGACAGCGCCAAGCGGTCAGGATAACAGCCCCAACCGAATGGCTGACATCAATCCCGACGACATCGAGTCGATCGAGGTCCTGAAAGGAGCGTCGGCATCGGCGATTTATGGCTCCAAGGCATCGGCCGGCGTGGTCATCATCACGACCAAGCACGGGACAAGCGGCAAGCCGAAGTGGAGCCTCAACAACCAGGTTGGCCACTTCGCCCTATCGAACACGTATCCGGATCGGAGCTTCCCCACGCTAGCGGGCGCTCAAGCGTGGTACGTGAACGATGTGACTCGCGACAAAACTGCGGGTGCCATCGCTGCCGACAACTCGTTCATCAGCAGCTTGTACGCCGGACCGCAGGATTATCAGACACAACTCTTCGCCAACCCCCAAGCCGCCTACCAGACGAACCTGAGCGTGAGTGGTAGCGTGGGCAAGGCACAGTACTACTTGTCGGGGCTTTCGAAGTACGACAACGGCACGATGTACAACACGGGCTACAACAAGCAGTCCGTGCGGGCCAACATCACGCAGGAGGCCGCGTCGGGTCTGACGGTGGCCGCCAATTTAAACTACATCCACGACGTCACACGCCGCGGCATCACGGGTAACGACAACATTGGCATCAGCCCCTACGACGTCTTCTCCTACACACCGGGGTTCTTGGCGCTCGATAAGGTGAACGCGGACGGCTCGTGGCCTCATAACTACTTTGGTCCCGCCAACCCGTTCGCCGATGCCTATGAGATCCAAACGCCGCAGCAAGTGAGCCGATTCATCGGTGGTGGCAGCATCAACTGGACGCCGTGGAAGACTGAGCATCAGAGCGTGCAGGCCAACTTCATCGGAGGAGCTGACCTCTCGAGTGTGCAGGACTTGCTGTATGCACCACCCGATCTGCAACAGGAGCAGCAACAACCATCTGGATTGCCTGGCACAGCGGTGACTAACGGTGCCCAAATCAACTATTTCAATTACTCGATCAGCATCATTCATCGGTTCACCGGATTCTCGTGGCTCGACGCGACGACGTCGGCGGGATTCGTCCGCGAACGCCGGAGCACCACCAACCCGGTGTCGGTCGGTGAAAACCTGTTAGCCGGAGTCAATTCACCGACGGTCGGCACGGTGCAGCAGAACTTCCTCTACAAGACCGCACAGCTCGACCAGTCGCTGTACGCCCAAGAGCAGATTCTCACCCTCGACTCTCGGCTGGCGGTCACCGCCGGCATCACCGCCGAGCGGTCGACCAACGATGGCGACATCACCAAGTTTTACTACTATCCGCGCTACTCGGCGTCCTACCGGCTGCCGCAGTTCGCCAGCGCGCTGGACGAGTTGAAGGTGCGCGTGGCGTATGGACAGTCTGGCAACCTGGCGCCCTACGGCGCCCGATATTCGACCCTCAGCCAGACACTCGACGGGGGTGCGAACGGTATCGGCGGCAATCTGGAACTCGGCGATTCCCACATCAAGCCGGAATCGGAACAAGAAATCGAGACCGGATTCGACGCTACGTTCTTCCACTCGCGGGCTCAGCTCTCGGCCACGATCTACCAGAAGCGCCTGACCAGCCTGTTGCTGCAGGCGGGTGTGGCTCCTTCCTATGGGTACACAACGGAGTTTATCAATGGCGGCGAGTTCACGAACCAGGGGCTCGAGCTCTCGCTGCAGTCCACTCCGATCACGTTGCGGAACGGTTTCACGTGGGTGAACACGCTCACGTTCTTCCGCAACTACAGCGTCGTCAACGCCCTGCCGGTGCCGCCGTTTACCGTGGAAAACGAATCCGGATTCGGCAACGGATTTCTCGCTCCGGGGAGGTCGGTATCGGAGATTGTGAACCCCAACATCACCGGGGCCGGCGGCCTCCCTCTGTGGGTGGGTGATGTGTCACCCGGAATGCTGGTGAGCTTGGGCAACGAATTCACTTGGAAGGCGTTCCGTGTCTACGGGTTCCTCGACTGGAGCCGGGGCGGCAACCAGATCAACGTGACGGACTTTTACTACGATTTCGGCCCAGAGTTGTCCGCCGACTCGGCGTATGACGCCAGGCAGGTCGCAGCTCTAAACGCCGGCGAAGAGCCCTACACTGAGGGAGCTTCGTTCCTGAAGGTGCGTCAGGTGACGGCCAGCTACACTCTGCCCCAGCGCGCGGTCAACCGGATCGGATTCGGCCGGATAAGCAGCGCGCGACTCTCGTTCGGTGGATACAACTTGTGGGGCATCTGACAAGTATCACGGCCTCGATCCGGAGGTGAGTTTCGCCGGCGACCAGACGATTCGCGCCGCTGGAGACATCACACCGTACCCGCCAGCACGCAGCTATTTCTTCGGCCTCGACCTGGGATTCTGACATGACTCACCTTCGCGAAGGCGACACGCCGAAGCTCGGCCGGCACGCACACCGACCACCGAGTTTCCGAAGGTCTGCGCGGTACACCCTGTTGGCGACTGCGGCCGCCGCAGTCGCAGTGGCGGCCTGCACGGACAGCGCCGTCCCGTTCCTCACCGGGCCGACGTCTGTTCCAACCACGCCGACGGGGGTCCAGCAGGCCATTACGGGGCTGTTCAGCTACACGAGAAATGACCAGAAGGCCATCGCGCTCGAGAATGTCGTCGTTCGCGCGAGAGGCGGCGAATTTCACCAACACCGACTCGCGCTACATCACCTACAGCCTTGGTATCACGCCGATCGGCAACGGGGTGGGCTGGTTCACAACGTGGGCAAACGCATACGAAAACATACGTGAGGCCCAGCAAATCTTGGCTTCGTTGCCGAACGTCGTGCCAAGCTATTCGACACAGGACATCGCCGGCATCACTGGGGTGGTCCAGACCATTGAGGCCCTCAACTACATGTTCATCGCGTGGGCTCATGACTCGCTTGGGCTCGCGATCATGCAGTCGCCCAATGCTACCGCGCTGGCGCTCGCGGTGTGCAACGCTGACGGTTTGCGGTACATCATCGCACTGCTCGACTCGGCGAATAGAACCCTCAACACTGTCGGGCCGGTCCCGTTGCCCATCAAGGTGCCTCCCGGGTTCGCCGCCGTGTCGGCGATCGCCGCGCCAAGCACAACTCTTGGATCTTTCGCGGCATTCAATCGAGCGCTGGCCGCGAAGGCAGGACTGATGCTCGCCTACGCGATTGCACGTCAACAGCCCGCGTCCACACCGACCCCGGGCTCCGCCGGTACACCCAATGTGACGGCGTTGACGCGCGCCGACAGCGCGGCGACGGCTTCGGCGCTGTACAATCCCGGCGCGCTGGCACCCAATCCCATTGGGCAGTGGACATACGACAATTACTCGGTGCTGCACGATTTCAGTGCGCAGTCGGGCGATCAGACAAACCCGATCAACGGTGTCGTCGGGACACAGGCCGTGCTCGATGACGTGCCCAGTGACCAAGACACGGTGAACGACCTGCGTTGGAAGGCCAAGTTCTTGCTCAATCCGAACCCCGTCCAAGAGCAGGCGTATAGTTTCGTCGCGTCGAAGTACATCTACGGCATGTATCCAAGTCCTGCGTCACCGATCCCCATCGTGCGCAACGAGACGCTCGTGCTGGTGCGGGCGCAGATCCGACTAGGGCTTGGCGATTTCCCCGGCGCTTTGGCGCTGCTCAACGATGTGAGGACCCAAGTCGGGGGACTGGCGCCAGTGGTTGCGTCGGGCTACGTGGCGGTCCGAGACGCCTTGCTGCGGGAACAACAAATATCGACGCTGATGGAAGGCGGCGCGGATCGTGTCATTGCGCTCCGCATGTATGGCCTCGAGGCGGTGCTGGACACGACGTGGACGCATACTCAATATGCGCCCGATCTGCACACGACCATCGAGCCGATCCCAGAAGCGGAGCTTATCGGGCGCGGCGGCACGTTCAACACCACCTGCAACTAGTGTAGCGATGCGAAAGTCTCGTTCGCCTTCTTGACTCTGTCGAGAATGGATTGTCACCACGGGAGTTCAGGTGAAAGGGACGGGCGTTCGTTGCGGTGAGCGATCGAGCAGGGGAGGGCGGGTTCGAGTTCGGCGACGCTCCTGACATGGGGAGGCTTCTATGCTGTCGCGGTGGAAACTCGCAGTGGCTCGCACTTCGGTCGTGCTGGGCCTGGTGTGCCTGTTCGCCGGACTTGCGATAGCCCAGGTCAATCCCAACGAGTATGCCGGGCTCGTTTGGCGCAACATAGGCCCCTTCCGCGCCGGCCGCATCTCGGCTGTGAGCGCGCCCGTTGGACCCGGCCAGGCCGGCATCTTCTACGACGCCCTGCCGGAGGGCGGCGTGTGGAAGACCGAGAACGCCGGCATGACGTGGTTCCCGATCTTCGACGCCATCAAGACGGTGTCGTCGGTCGGTGCCATCGCGGTGGCGCCCGGCGACCCGAACATCATCTACGCCGGTACGGGCGACCTCGTCGGCGAGGGCGCCATCGACGAGGGTGACGGCGTGTACAAGTCGACCGACGCGGGCAAGACCTGGGTGCACCTCGGCCTCGAGGCCACCAAGCAGATCCCGGCGCTCATCGTGGATCCCAAAAATCCCAACATCGTACTGCTGGCGGCCCAAGGCGACGTTCATCACCCCAGCCTTGACCGCGGCATCTTCCGCTCCACCGACGGCGGGCAAACCTGGAAGCAGGTGCTCTTCCGTAGCGACATCGCCGGCGGGCAGGATGTCGAATTCGCGTATGACAATCCCAACGTCGTCTTCGCCACCACCGTACTGCACATGAGCGGTACGGGGGGCGGCGCCGGCGCGGGCAATAACGAGACCGCGCTCTACAAGTCCACCGACGAAGGCGCCACGTGGACAGAGGTGAAGGGCGGCGGCCTGCCCGAGCTGGCCGGGCGCACGAGTGTCGCTGTGGCGGCCAACACCAACTCGCAGCGGGTGTTCCTCGTCGGCGCTTTCGGGTTATGGCGCTCCGATGACGGCGGCGCGAACTGGCGCCGTATGAGCACCGATCCTCGCATCAGGGGCAACGGTTATATCTGCGGCGTGATGGTCGACAGCAAGAATCCTGACGTCGTGTACATCATGAACACCTCGGTCTACCGCTCCACGGACGGCGGCGCCAACTTCGCCGGCTTCAAGGGCGCGCCCGGCGGCGACGATTACCACTTCATCTGGATTGATCCGACCGACCCTAACCGTATGTCGCTTGCCAGCGATGAGGGTGCGACGGTCACCCTCGACGGCGGCAGGACCTGGAGCTCGTGGTACAACCAGCCCACCGCCCAGACATACCACATCGCGATCAATGACGAAATCGCCGGCCTTAACGACTTCATTTACTGGGTGTATGGCACGCAGCAGGATCCGTGCGCCGTCGCCGAGCGCAACCGCGGCGACTACGGTGAGACCACGCCCTGGGACTGGACGCCGTTCCCCATCTATGAAATCGGCTCCATCGCCCCCGACCCCGATAATCCCGAAATCGTTTACGGCGCGGGCGGCGATAACGGCATCCTGAAAGTCTGGCTCAAGAGCGGGCAATGGGAGAATTTTGCTCCCAATATCGGCACGACTCGAGGTGGCATCGGCTGGATTTCCGCAAGAGTATCGAGTTCCCCATGGTGTTCTCGCCGAGCATCACAAAACCCTCTACCTGGGCACGCAATATGTCACCGCTACATCGAGATGGCGGTGTGCATTGGCGCAACCTGGGTGACAAGGATCTCGCCACCCGCACCCTGACGCCGGAAGAAGCGGCGGCCGTGGCAGCCGCAGGCCGTTTCGCCATCGGAGGGCATGGCGCCATTTCCTCGATCGCTCCCTCCACGGTAACCGGCAAAGTGATCTGGACAGGCAGCAATAACGGCCTGATCTACGTCACGCAGGACGGCGGCACCACCTGGAAAGAGACCGATCTCAAACTGCCCTACAATGCGAACGTCGTCATCATGGACGCTTCGCATTCCGATCCCGCCGAAGCGTATGCCGGGGTCGATCTCCACGCCGCCGGCACCTATACCCCCTACATCTACCGCACGCGCGATTACGGCGCCCATTGGGATCTCATCACCAACGGACTGCCGACGAACGAACCCGCGGGCAGCTTTGTGCGGGTGGTTCGCGAGGACATTGTGAAAAAAGGCCTGCTCTTTGCCGGTACCGAGAGCTCGGTCTACGTCTCGTTCAATGACGGCGATCACTGGCAGTCGCTGAAGCTCAATCTGCCAGTCGTTTCCTACCGCGACCTGATCGTGCATGGAAAGGATCTGGTGGCCGGCACCTTCGGCCGTTCCTTTTGGGTTCTCGACGACATCTCGCCGCTGCGGCAGATCGCGGCCGATCTGCCTTCGAAGACGGCATATCTCTTCAAGCCCACCGACACCTATCGCATCCGTAAGGATGTGAACCGCAACACGCCGCTGCCGCCGGAGATCCCGCACGGTCTCAATCCCCCCGACGGCGCGATCCTTTATTACTACCTCGCGTCGAAGCCTTCCGGCGAAATCAAGATCGAGATATTCGATTCCGCCAACAACCTGATTCGCTCCTACAGCAGCGCGCCCATCCCGCCGGTGACGATCAACCCGCTCCCCAACGTCCCGGACTACTGGTTCTACCGGCCCGAACCGATCCCCACGGAGGTCGGCACCAACCGCATCAACTGGGATCTGCACTATACGCGGCCGCCATCGCTCATCCAGAATTACTCGCTGGAGAAATTCGACGCCATCTACCACAACACCGTCTACGACCCGCAGGGGCCGCTCGTGGTTCCCGGCACCTACACGGTGAAGCTCACCGCCAACGGCACCACCTCAATGCAGACCGTCAGGGTGAAGATGGATCCGCGCGTCGAGGGCCAGGCGACGCAGGCCGATCTCGTGGCCATGCACGACCTGTTGATGAAGGTGTACAGGTCCATGTTCACTACCTGGGATGGGTACCAGCAGGTGCGTGACATGCGCGCGCAGCTCAAAACCATCACCGACGGCCAGCTTCCGCCCCAGGTGGCGAACGCGGCGAGCGAGTTCGACGCCAAGATGGCGGGGATCGAAGGCGAGCTTCCTGCCGCCCAGGGCGGGGCGCCAGCGGCCGGGGCCGGACAAGGAGGTCGCGGCGCGACGCCGCAGATCGGCTTCGGCGCTCTGAATATCCAGTTCGGCGGTGACGGTCAGACCGGCTACATCAACGCCTTCGGCACGGCCGACGTCGCGCCCACGCCCGCGGAGCGGCGCGCGTATCAGATCAGCTGCACGCATCTGAACAGCGCGATCGCTGCCTGGACGGCCATCAACAATCAGGATGTCAGCGCCTTCAACACCCTGCTCCGGCAGAACAAACTTTCGCCGCTTCCAGATGCCCACCAAGGCGTTGGCCACCACCGAGTGCGGCCCGCCGGTGGGCATCGCCCCGCCGGGCACGCCCGCGCTCGCCGCGCGGTAAGTAGCCGTCAGGCGAGCGGGTTTCGAGTTTTCACGGGGCGGCCCAAGGGCCGCCCCTTCTTTTGACTGGCGCGAGTCCGCCTCGCGTGTGCGCCGGCCACCGGCGTCATCACCGCAAGCTCACCTCTTGGTACACGAGGCCAAGCAGCGCCGCCGCCTCATTGTCAAATTCCGCCGCGATTTCCTTGTCGTTTCCGGCAAATCGTTGCCGGAACGGCGTGAGATCCACGCTCCCCTTGACCTCGTCGAAGCTGCTGAACTTGCCGTGGCCGGATTTCCCCAGCGCGTCGTTCATTTGATCCACCGCGCTTTTCAGGAGATCCCTGGTCAGGTAAATGTGCGCCTTGTCGTGCAGGACCGGTCCGTGCCCCGGCACGATCGCGGTCGCATCCAGCTGAGCGAGATTCTCGAGCGTGTGGATCCACTCGCTCGGATAGCCGTCGAACATGTACGTCAGCGGATACCCAACGAGATCGCCCGCCATCACAATGCGTTCCTTGGGGAGATAGGCCACAGCGTCACCCGCCGTGTTGCCTCGTCCCAGGAACTTGACCTGAACCTCTCGATTGCCCAAGTCAATGCTGAAGTCGTGATCGAACGCGAGCGTGGCACTCTGGAACCGCGTCTTCGCGATCTCCTCCATGACCGGCGCGCGCCGCGCGAGATAATCCCTGATCCTCGCCTTACGGTCGTCCGTCAACGCCGTGCCGTTACCGTCCTTTCCGCTGTCCAGCGCCTGTTGATTCTCGATGTTGCTCTGTTTCTCCCGCAACTCCGTCGTCGGCCCATAGCGGTCCATATCTTTCTTCGCTTCCACCGTGGCGATGAAGGTCACCGCGGGGAAGGCATCCACGTAGGCGCGGTTCGCGAAGTTGTGGTCATTGTGGAAGTGCGTCGTCAGCACAAAGGTGACCGGCTTGTCCGTCCACTGGCGGATTTGGGCGATGTCTTCGCGGGCAACCGAGGGCATGAATCCGGCATCGACCACGAAGACCTGCCGATCGCCGATGATCACCGTCGTGTTACTGCTCTGGACGCCAAGGCGCAGATTCTTGTGCTCGATCTCATAGACGCCGTCGGCGAGCTTTGTCACTTTCCGCTCCGCCTGGCCGCACAGCGGCCGCGCCGCCGCGCTGAGTCCGAGCGTCACCAGGCACAGGTACGGCCGGAGGGAATTGCCGAGCGAACTGCTGCGAAACGTCATTGGGAGATCTCCGGGAGCGAACGGATGGGTGGCGCAAATGCGCCAAGATCGCTTCGTCCCGCCTCAGAAATCTTGGAGATTCCGGCCATCCAGTGTGAGGTCCGGCGTCGAGGCTGCCGTGGGCTGGGCGCGGCGCTCGCGATACGCCTGTGTCGGCGTTATCCCGCACAGGTCCTGAAGGTCCCGGGCCAGGTGCGCCTGGTCGCAATACCCGGCTTCAGTGGCAAGGCGCGGCCAGCATGGACGCTGGCCGCGCGGGGTCCGGTCCGCAGCCGTGACCGCTTGGAGCAGTCGCACGGTCCGGCTAAACGCTTTGAGCGAGACCCCGGCGTCCCGGCGGACAAGGCGTCGCAGATGCCGGATCGACAAGCCCGTCCAGTCGGCCACGCCATCGAGGGAAAGCCGCCCGCATGTCCGGCGGATCAGGTCCAGCGCTCGCGTGGCGGTCTCAGGGCGGGGCACGGGCTGACGCTGGGCCCGGCGCACGACCGCCGTGGTCAGGACGGCGAGAGCCTCAGGCGCCGTGAGCGTCTCGGTCAGTGGCCCGAACACCGACTCCGCAAACCGGGGAAGGACGAGTGACAGGTCATCGCCGAAGTCATCGTGCGCGTCCGGCTCCAATCCGAACAGCGGCCGGACCCACTCGCGCTTGACCATGACCGCCGCCACTTCGTATCCGGGCCGCAGCGCGAAGAAGTGCGGGGTCACCACGGGACCCAGGAACAGAAGGCGCGGGCTCACCGGCCGCCCCCCGGGCTCACGGTAGCAGTTAAACGTCAGCCCGAACGCCGGGTCAGGTAATACACGGTGCATCGCGGCGCCAGTCAGCGGGACCCCAGCCGGCGTGTGGTGGATCCAAACCGCGTCGCTCACGGGCGCGAGCAACGGCGGCGCGACGTACTCCCGATAGCCGCCAACCATGTGCCGCACCGGCAGGGATATCGCGCCCGGCTCAGCCGCCATTAACGAGCCCCGCATAATGCTTCATTCTGGCATGGCTCAAAGAAGCCGGAAATAGGGATACGTACCGCGACACCCGTCGTACAACGTGATCGAGCCGGCGCCCCCCCTCCATCGAATCACCTCAGCGCGGCTGCTCGAACCTCCCCGCCCTCCGCAAATACGGCACGAGGCCACCCGCCGACAGTATCCTCGCCGCAATCCCCGACGGTATCGTTCCTGATACCGCCGCCGCCGTCGTCTCATCCCGCACGATGACCCGCCTCCCGCTGGTCTCAACCGATATCGCGTCGCCTTCGCCAATCCCGCTGGTGTCGCACTCAATCGGCAACAACCCATTGTTGACCGCATTCCGATAAAACGTCCGTGAAAAGCTCTGCGCGATCACCGCTCTGATCCCCGCAGCCAGAATGACGGTCGCCGCGACCTCCATCGCCGATCCACACCCGAAGTTGCGCCCCGCCACGAGCACGTCACCAGGCTGCACAGAGCTCGCGAATCCAGGATCGACAGTCTCCAACAAATACCGCTTGAGCACTTGCTCGTCGATGGTCTCCTTCTTCCGCGTTGACGAGATGATGTAATCCGTATTCACATCATCGCCCAAGCGCCGCGCGCGGCCGGCTAGCAGAATGCTCATACGCCGATCGACGACGGATCCGTGATGACCCCAGTCACCGCCGCCGCCCCGCACGCCGCCGGCGACGCGAGGTAGATCCGCGCGGTCGCAGTGCCCATCCGTGCCTTGAAGTTGCGATTTGCCGTCGACAGCACGTTCGCTCCGTCGGGCGGAATCACACCGCTCGTGCCGCAGCAGGCGCCGCAACCGGGTGCAGTGATCGTCGCGCCGATCGCCCGGAACTTCGCGTAGCTGCCATCGGCGACCAGGTGCTGCTCGACGTCGCCCGACGCCGGCGTCAGGACGAGCTGTACGCCCGGCGCAAGCTTCCCGCCGCCGCGCTCGATCACGGCGAGCGCCTCGTGAAAATCGCGCACGCGACCGCCCGTGCAGGTGCCGAGGAATACCATATGAATGCGCGTGCCGCCGGCGTCGGCGATCGGCACCACGTTCGCCGGCGAATGCGGCAGCGCGATCACCGGCGCATGCTCGGCCAGATTGATCTCGAGTACGCGCGCGTAGCGGGCATTCGCGTCGGCGACCACCGGCGCATACTCCACGATTTGCCGCGACCGCAGAAACTCGGCCAGCACATCGTCTGCGGGGAACATCGCGGCCTTGGCCCCGCTCTCGACCAGCAGATTGCTCAGCACGAGGCGATCATCGAGCGGGAGCTCGGCGACTTGGCCGTCGAACTCCACCGCCTGGTAGTTCGCGCCGTCCGCGCCGAGCCGGGCGACGATCGCGAGCGCGAGATCCTTCGCCGTGAGATCGCGCGGGCGCTCGCCGCGGAGTACGATGCGAATCGTGTCCGGGACGCGAAGCCAGATCTGTCCGGTGATCAGCGCGGCCGCGAGGTCGGATGAGCCAATGCCCGTTGCGAACAGATTCAGCGCGCCGCACGTCACGGTGTGACTGTCGGCGCCCAGCACGAGCTGACCCGGTCGCACTTCACCGCGCTCGATCGCGAGCTGATGACTGATGCCCTCGCCGCGCTCGTAGATGCGCAGCGCGTGCTGCGCTGCGAACGTGTGCACGAGGTCGTGATACTTCGCGGTGCCGGGGCTCGTCGTCGGATCGTAGTGATCGAGCGCGAACACCACGCGGTCCGGCCGCCGCACATGCGTGCCGCCCATCTTTGCGAAGTACGCAATCGCCATCGGCGCCGAGGCGTCGGTGCCGATGATCAGATCGGCGTCACAGACGACCGTGTCGCCGGCGCGGCCATCGGAGCCGGACTTGGCCGAGAGGATCTGCTCGGCGATCGTCTTGCCGTTCACGGCGCCGGCTCTGGCGCAGGGCGGGGCGATGCGACGCCTACAGCGACGGTGCCACGTGCGACCCACGCCGCGCCGACCAGATTGCCGATCGTATTCACCGCGGTGCGGCACATGTCGAGCGGGCGATCGATCGCCGCGACGAGCGCGATGCCCGCGGCCGCCTGCGCCTGGAGACCCACGGCGTTGAGCACGATGAGCGTCGTCACGAGCGAGCTGCCTGGCACGCCCGCACCCGCAAACGCAGCGGCCGTCGACGCGGCGACAATCGCGATCGACTGTGTGGGGCCAAGCGCCAACCCGTAGATCGTCGCGAGAAATACCGCCGTCACCGCCTTGTAGACGGCGGCGCCATTCTTGTCGATCGTCGCGCCGGCCGGCAACACGAATGCCGCGACGTCGGGCGGCACGCCAAGCCGATGCGTCGCCGCCGCCATGCTGACGGGCAGCGCCACGCTCGACGACGCGGTGGCGAAGGCGAGCATCACCGCATCGGCGATGCCGCGCGCGAATGACGCGAGACCGACCCCGGCCCCGAAGCGCAGCACGGGCGCGAGCACGACCGCGACGTGAATCGCCAGCGCGGCGATCACTGCGACGACGAACATCGCGAGGTTCGCGAGCATCGCCGCGCCAGACTTGGCGACCGTCGCCGCGATCAACACCGCGACCGCATACGGCGCGAGCTGCATGAACCAGCCGATGATGATCATCGACAGATCGTTGAGGCGCGCGAATGCCTCGACGACGGGCTGGCGCTTGTCGCCGGGCAAGGTCGTCGCAGCGGTGGCGAAGATGCACACGGCCACGATCAACGGCAGCAGATCACCCTGCGCCGCCGCCGCGAACGGATTCTGCGGAATGATGGCGAGCAGCGCTTCCAGCAGTCTCGGCGTCGCGCTGGTTGGCGTGACGTGGCCGGCCGCCAGGGTCGGCACGAGGCCGAACGGCATCGCGCGCGCGACGCAGAGACCGACGATCGCTGCGGCGAGCGTGGTAGCAAGGAAGTACGCGAGGGTACGCCCGCCGATGCGGCCGAGCCGGCGCGGGTCGCCGAGCGATGCGATGCCGGTGAACAGGCTACCGATCACGAGCGGTACAACGACCATCGTGATCAATCGAATGAACGCGGTGCCGAGCGGCTCGAGGGCGATCAAGCCGTCGCGCAGCGGCATGGCGAACGGAGCCTTCGAGATGGCGCCGAGCGCGGCGCCCACGAGCAAGCCGGCGAAGATGCGTGTCTCGAGCTTCATGTGACGCGTGCCGCCTGCGCCGACAGCACGTCGGCCAACGCCACGACCGTGCGCTCGACGTCGCTCATGCGGATGTCGCCCATGTGGCCGATGCGAAAGCCCGTCGCCTGATACGGCCCGAGCCCCGCCGCGGTGAGAATGCCGCGCGACGTGAGGGCGCCACGAACGTCCGCGGGCGCTACGCCGGTCGGCAGTGAGAGCGCGGTCAGTGTCGATGCACGGTCTGAGAGGGCAGGACATTGCAACGACATCCCCAGCCCTCCCGCCGCCGCACGCGTCCGCTCGGCCATCTCGCGATGGCGGGTGAGCACGTTGTCGAGGCCTTCCTCGTGAATCATCCGCAGCGCTTCGGCGACCTGCAGCACGAGGTGCACGGGTGTCGTGCCCGGGGTCTCAGGCTTGGCTTTGGAGGTCTCTGACCGAATCGCCGAAAAGCTCCAGTAGTTCCGCGGGAGGCGGGCAGCCTCGGAGGCGCGCCACGCGCGTTCGCTCAGTGCCACGAACGCGATCCCGGGGCTCGACATCAGACACTTTTGCGATGCCGTGACGGCGACGTCGACGCCCCAGGCATCCAGCTCGAACGGCATCCCGCCGATCGACGAGACGCCGTCGATCATCGTCAGCACGCCGCGCGCGTTGGCAACGTGCGCCACCGCCGCGACATCGTTTGCCACGCCGGTCGACGAATCGGCGTACGTCATCGTGACCGCCTTCACCCTCGGATGCTCGGCTAGAAATGCATCGACTGCCGCGGGATTCACGCTCCGCTCCCAGTCCGTCTCGATCCAATGCGTGACCACACCATATGACTCGGCGAGGGCGGCCCACATCTCGCCGAACTTGCCGTTGCAGCACCCCGCGATTTCGTCACCGGCGGAGAAGAGATTGCAGATCGTCGCCTCGAGTGCGCCGCGGCCAGTCGTGTGAACCGGCAGAATCGGCTGCGTCGTGCCGAAGATCGGCGGCAAGAGCTCGAGCACCGTCGCCAACTCCTTCGCGAACTCGGGCGTCCGGTGATGGAGCATCGGCCGACCACCGGCGCGCAACACGCGTTCGGGCACGCGCGTTGGACCGGGCGTCAGCAACAGCAGCTCGCTCACTCGATCACGCCCTTCTTCCGCAACAGGTCATCGACGTCCGGACGAAACAGCGTACCCGCATTGATCTCGGCGATACGCTTGCGCTCGCGTTCCATCAGCTGTTGAACCAGAGTCAGCACATCTTCGGCGTTGTCGCGTGGCACGACAACGACGCCGTCGCCATCGCCGACGATGATGTCGCCGGGCATCACCACCGTACCGCCGCACGCGATGGGGACGTTGACTTCGCCGGGGCCATCCTTGTCGCATCCGCCGGCGCAGACCGTGCGGCTGAATGCGGGGAAACCGAGCTTCCTGATGCCGTCCACGTCGCGGATCGCGCCGTCGACGACAATGCCGCCGAGCTTCGCCGCGGCCGCCGTGGTGCACATCAATTCGCCGAAGACGGCGCTCGTCGTGTTCCCGCAGGTGTTGACCACGACCACGTCGCCCGACTGCGCCACCTGCATGGCCTTGTGGATCATGAGATTGTCGGCGGGACGCGCGCTGACGGTGACGGCGAGCCCGCACATCGAGAATCCGCTCCGCGAGCGAATGCCGGCGTCCATGAAGTTGAAGCGGCCCATCGCGTCGGCGAGGTTGGGCGAGGCGAGACCGCGAAAGCGATCGAGGAGGGTCGCGTCGACGCGCGGCGGAGCAGCGAGCACGCGAAAACCAAGTCTGCCGGATTGTGGCATGGAGAGAGTTGCGTGGAGGAGAGTGCGCCTCAAAGAGGCACGCTGGCCGTGCCCCACGCAACTATCGCCCGCTGACCTCAGCTGAACCATTCACGCTGGGCCAAGGCCTGCCGCGGACGCCCGGCGACAGGAAGACGGTCTCAGCTTCACCCCTCGCCCCTGCCGCACCGGCCTCGGGCGTTCAGAGTGCGCCGGTAGGGGTCCGTAGTCAAGCTTGGGAGAACAGGATTGTTTTATGGCATGATCGGGAGCTGGACGCGAGACGGCATTTCGGCGGAGCTGTAGACTCGCTGCGTCGCCTTGACGTAGTCAGCCGCAGTCGCCTGGTAGATGCTCGGCACAAACTTCTGCGGGTTGCGGTCGATGAGCGGAAACCAGGTCGACTGCACTTGTACCATCAGTCGATGCCCCTTGAGAAAGACGTGGTCACGATCCCGCAGCGGGATGGTCCAATCCGTAGCCTGTCCCGGCACGAGGGCATGCGGCTGCTCGTAGCTCGTGAGGAAGCGACCGCGTCGCACTTCCATCGCAATCGGCAGCTCGTAACCGTTGAGGGAACGCGCGTACTGCCCGGGTGCCGGCCCCTCTTCCGCGTTCCACTTGTTGGCCTGGGCGCTTTCGGGATATACGTCGATCAGCTTGACGATGAAGTCCGCGTCCGTCCCCGAGGTCGACGCGAACAGATGGGCAGATACGGGGCCGCTAATCGTGACGTCGTGATCGAGTGGCACGCTCTCGTACGTCAGCACATCGGGGCGATGGTCGACGAATTGTTGATCTGACATCTCCCACGTCCGCCAATCTCCCCACGGGTACGTCGGTGAAATCGGGCGCCGCCGGTACGGCACCGGGTTGGCCGGATCGGACACGTATTCTCTGTAACCGCTCGTCGGTTTGGTAAACGACAGCGTTCCGTCCGCGTGCAAGTAGAGGCTCGTCTGGACGGCCTCCTTGGGCGGCCACGCGGCGTACGTCCGCCATTTGTTCGAGCCCGACTGGAAGGTGGTCGCCTGCCACGCCGGCTTATCACCAACTCCATGGAGGTAGTAGCGGAAGAACGGCGCCTCGATCGTCTCGCGAAACTCGCGTGCCGTCTCGTGCCCACCGAATGAGACCAGGCCAATGCTGTCGCCCTTTGGCGACTGCCACTCCCCGTGATACCAAGGACCCACCACGATGAAATTGGTGTGATCGGGATCATGCTCCTCGGCGTGTTGGAAGACTTGCCACGGGCCCCAGGGATCTTCCTGATCCCAGAAGCCAGCAACGTTGAGATTCGGGACTGTGGAGGAGTGTAACTGGTCGACCCAAGCCTCCTTCTTCCAAAACGCGTCCCGGTTCGGGTGTTGCACCGTCTCGTTCCACTGGGGGATCGAGTCGTGGAGGTACTTGGTGTTGACGTTGCTCAGCGGACCGAGGTCGAGATACCACTGATAGGTGTCGTAGGTGTTGAAATTGAAGTGCCTGTTCTCGGTCTTGCTCGCCTGCTCCATGACGTCGTACTCGACGTTGTAGCTCTCTCGCAATGCGCCGAAGTGGTGCATGTCGTCGTTCATGAACCAGTCGACCGGGGTGGCCTGCTCACTGATCGCTTTGAGCGCCGGGTGTGGCTGCAGCAGCGCCATTGCGGTCGTGAGGCCGTCGTATGAGACCCCGAACATCCCGACTTTGCCCGAGTTGTTGGGCACGTTCTTGATGAGCCAGTCAATGCTGTCGTACGCGTCGGTGGTCTCGCTGGTCGCCTTGGGGTCTTTGAGGTCTGCCTCAAAGGACTCCTTGAACACGCCCTCGGACTTGAAGCGCCCGCGCAGGTTCTGCACGACGAAGATGTACCCATCCTTTGCCAATTCCCTGAGGTTTTCGGGGACGCTGTCTGGCGCTTGGTAGGGGACACCGTACGGGGTGCGTCTGAACAGGATCGGGAGTGGCCCGCTCTGATTGACGGGCGTCAGGATCGCCGTTTCAAGGTGCACGCCGTCGCGAACTGGAATCATCACTTGGCGCAGCGTGAAAACCGGGTCGGGCTTGGCCGGAGACGAGCTGCCGGTGCAAGCTGCCAGGAGCACGGTGAAGCCGAGACAGGCTGTGTATCGCATGGACAATCCGATGGGTGGAGGCCAGCTGGCGCTGGCGAAGGAGGTCTCTGCCGTCGCGGGAAATCATGGCACTCGCGAGGCGTTATCGGAATGGCTGCGATGCAATTTTATTGGATAGCTGGGATTGGCGGCCACTGGAACGGGTCACGATTTCGCGCTCAAATCGGGCGATGACTCTTCATCCGCTCAAGTCGAAGTGAGCGCAACCACCGGATCGACGCGCGTCGCCTGAAACGCCGGTAAGCTCGCTGCGGCCAACGCCACCGCGCCCAAAGCCGCCGCAGCCAGTCCATAAATGATTGGGTCGTGCGCTCCGACGCCGACGAAGAGACTCGCGAGCACGCTAGTCGACACCCACGCGGCGGCGGCACCCAGCACGATGCCCGTTCCGGTCAGCGCGACAGCACGACGCATGACATCCGTCATCACATCGGCGCGACTGGCGCCGAGCGCTCGGCGAACGCCGATATCTCGCTGTCGCTGCGCCACAATGTAGGCGAGGACACTGTAGATACCGACCGTCCCGAGGATGAGGGCGACCACCGCGAACAGTGACGCCAGAAACGTCGAGAACCGCGTTGTGCTGACAGACTGCGTCATGCGCTGGCTCATGGTTTTGACGTCGAACACGGGCACAGTCGGGTCAACGCTCGCAATGATCCGCCTGACGGCAGTCGCTTGGGCTGCCGGGTCACCCGCGACGCGGACGGCCACCGTGGCAGCGTTGCGGGGAGACTGTGCAAACGGGAGGTAGATCTCGGGCCAGTCTTCCGTGGCGAGTCCCCCCTGCTTCACTGGCGCCGCTACGCCAACGACTTCCATCGTATCGGGCACGTCGTAGAACGTGATGTGCCGACCGATCGGATCCCGCCCGCCGAAGTGGCGCCGAGCCAATAGCTCGTCCACGACCGCAATCTTGACCGCGCGGCTGTCGTCGGTGGTGAGCACGCCGCGTCCGCGCAGCAGCTTGATGCCCATCGTGTGGAAGTAGGTCGGGGTCACCGTCATGACTAAGGCCATTGGTACGTGTGCCGCGTCCGGCAGCGGATCTCCAGCAATGGCGAATCCCTGCGTATCGTTGTTGTCGCTCGCGGGAACGTTCGAGGCAATGCCCGCTCCTGCGATTCCTGGTTGGTCGGACAGTGCGTCGGCGAGTCGCGTGAAGAACGCGGACTGACGCTCGGGCGTGGGGTACTGAGCCGGGGGGAGAAGGATCTGTGCCGTGAGTACACCAGTCGGTCGGAACCCTGGGTCCATACGACGGAGGTGCTCGACACTCTCGACCAGGAGGCCGGCCCCTGTTAGGAGCATGAGCGCGACGGCGATCTGGAACACGACCAGCACGTTTTGGGTTCGCCGATGCTGGGTCGAGTTGGATGTCCGTGCTCCTTGCTTCAACACGTCGCTCAATTGCCCGCGCGATGCCTGCCAAGCGGGCGCGAGTCCGAAGAGCAGTACTGTGCCAATCGCGATCAAGGCGCAGAAGGCGACGACACGACCGTCGAGACTGACCTCGTCGAGGCGCGGGAGCGACGTGGGAGCCAGCGTACGCAGCGCACGTACGCCCGCCGCTGCTACCGCGACGCCGAGCGCTCCCGCTGCGACATTCAGGATTCCGGCTTCAAAGACGTACTCGCGAATGAGCCGACTGCGGGTCGCCCCAAGGGCGCTCCGGAGAGCGATTTCGCGCTCGCGGGCGAGACATCGCACCAGAAAGAGATTGGCCAAGTTCGCGGCGCCGATCAGTAGCACACACGCCGCGGCTGCCAGCAGCATGATCAACATGGGGCGCACATCGCCGACGATCTCATCGATGAGCGGGTGGACGACAACGGACAACCCCTTGTTTGTCATCGGATACGCGTGCCCGAGTCGATCGGCGATGACTTCGAGGTCCCGCTGTGCGTCCTCAGCTGTCACTCCGGCGGCGCGTCGGCCGTAGACCCCCAGGTCCTTATTGCCACGATTCGCCAGATCGGATGCAGTGAAGCTGAGACGCGTGTAGAGTTCCTCGCCTGGTGGTGAGGGGATGCCCGCAGGGGTCACGCCGACGATCGTGTAGGGCTGGTTGTCGAGGGTAAGTGTTTGGCCGAGGGCTGAGCGACTGCCTCCAAACCGTCGCTCCCACAAGCCGTGCCCGATCACGACCTCTGGCGGTCCATTGGAATCCGCCGCCAGCGGGCGGCCGAGGACGGGCCTAACGCCCAGGACGGAGAAGTAGTTTGGAGTGACGGCTGCGGCGATCACGCGCTCGGGCTCCTCCTTTCCGGTCACCGTGAGTTGCTGAGGCAACTCGGCAGCCAAGGCTGGGAACGCGCGAGTTTGCGCTCGCAGATCGACATAGTCGGCGGGCGCGACGCCCAGAACTGGCAAGTTCGCCGACGGGTCGCTCTCCGAGATCAGGACCAGCTGGTTCGCGTCGCGGTATGGGAATGCCTTGAACAGCACGGCGTCGACGAGGCCGAACACCGAGGCCGTCGCGCCAATGGCGATCGCGAGGGTGATGGTGACAGCAACCGTGAACATCGGGCTGCCACGCAACCGCCGGATCGCATACCGCAGCTCAGTCCACCAACCGCTCCAGCGCTCCACTAGCGACACCCGTCGTAGCACTCGCTGGTCGATCGTTCGCAACCCGTCACGAACGGCGGCCAGATCGCCCATCTCTGTGAGAGCCTCCGCGGCCGCAGCCTCCTTTGGTACACCACGAGCAACGAGATCGTCGGTTCTGGCATCGAGGTGAAACCGGAGCTCGTCATCGACATCCGCGGCCACGTCGGCGCGCCAGAAGCGGAGGTATCGTCGCCAGTTCGGCTGTCGCGGAAAGGAACCCATTTGTGTGCTCGCTCTCGCGTCGCGAAATCGGCTGGGCGTCAGCCGCGCAAGACCAACAGGTCAAGGGTGCCTTGCAGAGTGTTGAGGCTGCGATCGGCGGAGCTCACGCCGCCATTATACCCTCGAGATGCTGATACAATCAAGCCGGATCTTGATACAAACGAGCCCGCCATGGCCTCCGTGGCCTCCTGCGGAGGGCTCTCTACGTCCCCGTCCGGGCAGCTCCTTCGCGCAATGGGGATGTCACTCACGCCGCGCACATCAGGCGTCGACCCGGTCGCCGATCCCGGCGCTCACCCGAGGGAGTTGATCTCCATCTTCATCCACGGATGGACGCAGCACTGGAACTTCAACACGCCCGGGGTCTGGGAGAGGAGCAAAAGAACCTCACCACCGGGAGGGACGAGGAGCTCGGATTTGGGGATCGTACATTCCGGAGCCTCGGCCGGGGTGCCCGCAAGCTTGTTAAGCATGGGCACGAAGCCGCCGCCGAAACTCGTCACGCGCGTGAAGGTGTGGGCCTCGCCGCCCGTGTTGTACACGACAAGCTCTCTGCTAGACGTCGTGAGTAGCGTGGGGTTGATCCACCATCCTCGGACATTGTGATTCGTCTCGAGTTGCGCTAGGAAGTCCTGATACGGTACGCGACGCCCGACCGTAGGGACCGCGAGACAGTCGCCGCTGCTGACCGCGATGTTGAACGTGACCGGGTCGCACTGATCACGCAGGAAGATGGGGCCGTTGCCGTGCACCCAGGCAATGTGGTTCTCTCCTGCTGTTTCGGCGCGGACTGCCTTGGGAACCGTCGTGGGCGCCACGGCGCTAGGCGCGTCACAACCGGCAGCCACAAGTGCGACACCAAGGACAACGGCTCTCGTGCGCAATACGTCCATGTCGTCCTCCCTGCCTCACGTGGCATCGCAACTCCTCAGCTTGAGCGCGGACTCGACCATCGAGCCGCCCCGCGATACTACGACTGCCGTGATGGCAGCTCAAGCGAGCTAGACTGAGAGGTTGGTGCGGCAAGGCAAGGATGCCACGAGGCGCCAGGATCGCCGCGCTCGCGTCGACCGAGGTGGTTGAGGCTCAGACTTGCGACGCCGTGGGCCGATAGGTCAGCGTCGATCGCGCGACTACCTATCGCCTGGCTGTCGGGGGGATATGGCCGTTCAGTCGGAGGTAAATCGCCATCTGGCTGTAGTGGTCGGCCCAGTCTTCTGTCCGCTCGCTCATGAGCGCCACCTGCGTCCACTTGACCCCGAAGCCCGTAACCTCCTGGCCAAGCTTGGAATCGTCGAGCTTGGCGAACACCTGGTCGCAGAGCGCGAAGGTGTCCTTCAGGCGTGCGACGAGCTTGTCCTTGTCATCCGTCGGTGTGAGTTTATCCCGCTCCGGCGCTTGCATACCCCCGATCCCAGGGCACGCCAGGTCGTTGTCCGCCGCGACATGGAGCACCACCTGGCCAAACGTCATCTGCGGGGCCGTGGGCTTGAAGTTGTATTTGTCCGACGGCATCTCCTCAGCGGCGGCCACGAGACGCTTCTCCATGTTGCTTTCCGTACTCCGGAACGCGTCCGCGAGGGCGCGTTGCCTGCGGGCGCGTTGGCCTGAGCAAGGCCGAGAGCTGGAACCAATGTGGTCGCCAAGAGCGCGACGATGGCGGGACGGCGCATGCGGTTACTCGAGGTGGGGAGGAGTGTAATCTGCCACGTCCGCGGGCTCCATGTCACGGGCCGTTATTGCAATTTTGACGTAAATGCGTCGGTCTGGGCTCGCCTCACTGGACCTGGATTGGCGCCGTCCACCGAAACGTCCCCCATTCCATCGTGAGCGCGCCACGAGCCTTTCCACTCGGGACGATCGAGATGGTGAACTTCTCGACTGGCGTTGCGAGCGTCCCGGTCGTCATGCGAGCCATGCCGACGTCGCGCGAGTTGTCGTACTCGGTGCCCCACTGCCCGCTCTGTCCGTTCACGATCAAATCGGCGCCCGTCGTGCGCGGAACAGTCCATAGCGAGTACGTCCCCGCAGGCATCTCTGATGCCGCCGAGGGTCATGGGCGCCGATGTCGTGAACTGCGTGGCGGCGTTGGCCCCCGTCCGCCACACGCGGTCGTATGGCAGAATGTTGCCTAGCAGCACGCGCCCGCGTACCAGGGGCCGGCCGTAATCGATGAGGAATGTCGCCTTGCCGATGCTGTCGCGCACCGTGTCCCGTACGCTGAGCTGCGTCACACCACTCTTCGCCTCGGCGGCCTCGAATCCGTTGGCAACCGCCCGGACGTCGGGAGGGTCCGACAGGCGGCTCACATCCACCTTGTACGTCGTTCGGGCCCCCGAATAGCGCAGCATGTGGTCCGCGGAGTCGAGCGTCGCCTCTCCGATCCCGGCCAGCCAGTCGTGTTCGATCTCCGCTCTGCCACCGGCGAGCGGTCGCACCACGCCATGATGCAGCGGGAACCGGTCGAACTCCCGATCGATGTAGAATTGCCGCAGCTGCACTGTGTCACCAATCGCGCGCTTCAATGCCCTCGCGCGCTCCATCGCCGCCGCGAAGTACAGCTCGTAGAGGCTGTACATCTGCGGGACATGGGCCATCGCCGTGCCGCCCTCGGTGGCGAATGCGCGCACGATCGTGCCCGTTCCATCCTGCTTTGAGACCCGCACCGAGTCCCTTGTGACGTCCGCTACGACCTGCCGGTGCTGTTGATTCGCCGGCTCACTCGGTGTGTAAATCTGCATGACGAGATGCCGGATGCCGCCGTCGGGGCGGAGCTCGATCTCGGTGTGCCGCTCGCGTACGCGCGGGAACCGGTCGACTGCATCGCTGGTCTCTGTGTTGCCTCGGCGCGTGACGCTCTCGACGGAGAGCGTGTCGCGGCCCAAGCGCGCGATGAACCCGTAGTGTTCGGCGGGGCCGGTGGGGCCGCAACCCAGGAATAGCAGTGTGGCGATAACGCAGTGTGTCGTCCGACGGCGGACGACGCGCTCGGTCCAATCAGGCATGGTGCCGTCCAGCGACGATTCGGGTTGAGAACGAAATCAGTGCGGAAACTAGGCTCCTGCGCGCGTCCGTTGCACGTGTCCGCGCGTCCGGGTTTGGTGAAACGTTGCGGGCGCTTCTGATGTCGCGGCGGCACTAACGCCCGTGGTTCTCGTTCCGTCCGTGGGGCTAGCGGGAGTCGCGACCCCGGCAACGCACAGCGCTCCTGCCCACACGCAGTCCGGGTGCGGCCGTGAATGAGCCCACACGCCAGTCACGGTCGTCATTCTTACTGACGCGAGCCGCTTTGTTTGCATGCCAAGGACCGTCGCGTGAACCGATCGATTGCCCTGAGCGAGTGACCATGCCCAAAACCCCGACCGGCGAACCCTTCTTCCGGGTGATCTTTGCGTCGACGGACGACTTTCTGCTCGTCTCCGCCGCGCTGGCCAGCAAAGCGACCGCGGAGAAGGTCCGCGCTGCGCTGGCCGAGACGCCGCCGGCGATCGTCCTCGAGACGTCGCCGAACTCGCCTTCCCATCCAGTCTGGTTCGTGAATCGGGGCGGCCGGAGTCTCGTCCTCGAGCTGGGAAGGCCGGTGACGTTCAGCGAAGCGATTACCGAGCGGCAGTTGCCGCGGGGCCTTGCCACCCGTCTCGGGGAACATTGCCGCGCGGTGAGGTAGGCCGCCCAAACGTCTAGCGCCCAGCGTCTAGCGTCTAGCGTCCAGCCAACCCCTGTGCCGCGCGGAACAGCGTCGCTTCGTCGAAGTGCCGGCCCACGAGCATCAGCCCCACGGGTAGGCCATCCACGGCGCCACAAGGGATGGTGAGCGCCGGGTGGCCCGATACGTCGAACGGGCAGGTGTTCTGCTGCATGTTGAGCGCGGCATCGACGTACAGCTCCCGCGGCGCGTCCGCAGGAGGGATTCGGGTGGCGGGGAAGGGGATCGTTGGCATCGCCAGGATGTCATGCGCCGCCAGCGCCGCGTCGTACGCCTGGCGCAAGAGCACGCGGATGTTCTGAGCCTTGGCGTGATATCGGTTGTGATACTTGCGGTGCATGTGCTCGCCCAGCAACAACACGAGCTTCACCGTCTCGGATACGCTGTCCGGCTGCGCTCTCCAGCCGTGCACAAACGCTTCCTGCAGCGATGTCGGGTAGTAGCCGGGCGCGTTGTTCCCCAGGGCGAATCCCTTGAGCATCATCTCGGCCGCACCCTCGACGATCACGCCGGTCCAGATGTGGGGGCCGTCGTAGTGCATCGGGACCGACACGTCGGAGACGGATGCGCCACACGATCGGAATGCGCCAATGGCGTCGCGCACGACACGATCGGTTGCCGTCGATCGCGGGTCGCTTGTCGGGTGGCCAAACCCCTCGCGGAGTACGGCGATCCGGAGACCAGCGGGCGACGTCTGGAGTGCCCCCATGTAATCGCCCACCACGGCATTCGCGGTGCGAGGGTCGTGCTCGTCGCGACCCGCAATGGCCGTGAGCAGCCGCGCAACGTTCTCCACGCTGTTGGCGATCGGCCCGCAGTGGTCGACCGAATACGAGATCGGCATCCCACCCGTCATGGGTACGAGTCCCCACGTCGGCTTGAGCCCGTAGACGCCGCACCAAGCCGATGGCGTGCGAATCGAGCCGCCCTGATCACCACCCAATGCCATCTCGACCTCTCCAGCTGCCACCAAGGCCGCGCTACCCCCTGACGACCCCCCGGCACTGAACGCAGGGTTGTGCGGATTGCGAATCGGGCCGGTCGCACACGTGTGACTCCCGGCCGAGAAGCAGAGATCCTCACACGCGGCCTTGCCCGCCACGTCTGCGCCCGCATCGAGCACGCGAGTGACCACGGTGGCGTCGACCTCCGGCGTGTAACCCTCGAGCCAGCGTGAGCCGTTCATCATCGGGACGCCGGCCACGCAGAGGTTGTCTTTCACAGCGATGCGGCGGCCGGCGAGGATGCCATGCGTCGCGCCCTTGATCTCCGACTTCCAATACCACGCGTTGAACGGGTTCTCCGCGGCGGACGGACGGTGCCCCGCCGAACGCGGATACTTGACCGGTAGCATTGGCTCCGGGATCTCGTCCAAACGATTGTACGAGCCGATCGCGCCGCGCATGAGATCGCGGAACGAGGCGGCGTCACTGGATGAAAGCGTCATGCCGAAGGATTCGGCAATGTCGAGGAGCTCGTGCTCGGTAGGCAGCTCCACCGGCACCGGCTCGCCACGCGGGCCCGTGTGTGCTGCGAGATCAGGCAGTTGCGATGTCTTGAGCATCGGCGCGGTCCAATTCCGTTGTGGAGGTCTTGCGCATCACGAACTTCTGGATCTTGCCAGTCACCGTCATGGGAAACGCGTCGACGATCTTCAGGAATCGCGGGACCTTGTAGTCGGCGATCTTGCCCTTGCAGAATTGTTGGAGCTCCTCGAGCGACAGCCGTGTGCCGGGCTTGAGCTTCACCCAAGCGACGATCTCCTCGCCGTATCTGGCATCCGGCACCCCAATGATCTGGGCTTCGGTGATCTCCGGGCAGGAGTACAGGAAATCCTCGACTTCGCGGGGATAGACGTTCTCACCGCCGCGGATGATCACATCCTTCGCCCGTCCAGTGATCTTGAAGTACCCGCGCTCGTCGAGGACCGCGAGGTCACCCGTGTGCAGCCAGCCGTCCCCGTCGATCGCGGCCCGAGTCGCGTCCGGATCTCGGTAGTACCCCTTCATGACCAGGTACCCGCGTGTGCACAACTCGCCGGGCGTCCCGACTGGGACGATGTGCCCGGTCTGTGGATCGATGACCTTCACCTCGGTGTGTGGCAGCGCTTTGCCCACCGTGGTACAGCGGACCTCGACCGGATCGTCCGTCGTCGTGAGCGTGATCACGGGAGACGCTTCGGTTTGTCCGTAGGCGATCGTCAACTCGCGACAGTGCATCTCGGCGACGACCCGCCGCATGATCTCGATCGGACACGGTGCGCCGGACATGATCCCCGTGCGCAGCGAGCGGAGATCGAACTCGTGGAACGTCGGATGGTTCAACTCGGCGATGAACATGGTTGGGACGCCGTGCACCGCCGTGCAGCGCTCGTCTTGAATTGCCTGCAACGTCGCGCCGGCGTCGAAGTGCGGAGCGGGCACGACCATGGTCGCACCCGTCACGACGCAGGCCATGTTCGCCAACACCATGCCGAAGCAGTGGTAGAAGGGGACAGGGATGCAGAGGCGGTCGTGACTCGTCAGCCGGAGTGCGTCCGCGATGAGGAGACCGTTATTGACGATGTTGTGGTGCGACAACGTCGCGCCCTTCGGGAAGCCGGTCGTCCCGGACGTGTATTGAATGTTGATCGCATCCGAACACGCGAGCGTCCCTTCTCGCCCCCGGAGGGCTCGCTCGGAGACGCGGGCGCCGGCGCGCAGGAGATCATCCCAGGACAGCATGCCTCGGGGGGCGGCATCCCCGACGAAGACGACGTTGCGCAAGTGCGGGACTTGCTCCGACCGTGTCTGCCCAGCCTCACAGTGGTCGAGCTCGGGGCAGATCTCGCGAAGGATCGCGGGATAGGAAGCGTCGCGAAATCCGTCGATCAGGATCAGCGTCTGACACTCCGATTGCCGGAGCACGTACTCCAGCTCACGCGCGCGGTTCAACGGGTTGACGCTCACCAGTATCGCGCCGATTCTCGCCGTAGCGAACTGTGTGATGACCCACTCGGCCGAGTTCGTCGACCAGATGCCGACCCGGTCGCCGGCAGCAATGCCGAGACTCAGAAAGCCGCGGGCGGCCACGTCCACCGCGTCGTTGAGCGCGCGGTAGGAATACCGCTTGGCCTGATGCGACACGACGAGCCCGTCGCCGTCGGGAAACCGCGTCGCGGCATCGTCCAGCGCTTGGGCAATGCACATCTCCCGGAGCGGCGGAGTCGCACCTCCCTGCGTGTAACTCGACAGCTCGTTTGTGCCGACGGTCAGCGTCATGCGCCGCCTCTCCGAGAACGCGAACCGCTTTTGTCCCTCTCCGTCCCGATTATCGCGCTGCCACCTTGCCCAACATCGCGATGACTTGCTGGGCCGCGCGACGCCCCTCCTCGGCGGCGACGTTCCAATGCTGGTTGCCGTTGAGCTCCGAATGCCCGAATGCGAGCTGCCCTAAGGGCTGGCGCAGGACATCGCTCTGCGTTGGCTTGCCGTTCTTTCTCGTGTAGAACCCCGGGCCTGCGTTGCAGTAGGCGTGCCCCCATCGGTTGATCACGATTCCAGCAATGTCTCGCTTGGGATCGAAGCCGGCATCCGCAAAGAGTGTGACCATCTGTTGCCGCACCTGCGTCTCGAAGTCGCGGTAGGTCGTCCCGAACAGCCGCCCCCGCCCCGCAACACCCTGCTCGACGAGCGACAACCCGTACTGATTGAACGGGACGTAAAAAGTGAACAGGTTCGGGTGGTCCGGATCGAGCGGCGGCCGATAGTCCCCAACATACATGTTCGGGCGCATGTTGGCCGTGAAGCCAAAGCCGCCCCGCCAGGAGCAGGCGGTGTAACCGAGGTTGTACAGGAATCGCCAGTTGTCCAACGCGACGTTGACTGATAGCATCGGCGACCGCGGAAACTTCTTGACGGCCTCGCGATACTCATCGGGCAGGTTCTTCACGGCGTGCCGCGCGGTGAAGCTCGCGCCGGCCCAGACCACCGTGCGCGCCCGTACGGAATACAGCTTCCCATCCTTGACGTAGGTCACCGTCGCCAGCTTCCGCAGGCCGGCCTCGGGGTCGTGATCGAGATGCACGACCATGGCGCCACCGCGCAGGCGACACGGCGTGTTCGGCCGATCCATCAGGTCGAACCGGATGCGGCCGCTGTGCACCTCGGGAAACGCCGCCGAGCCCTCGATCGTCTCCGGGTTCAGCCACTTGACGATGCAGCGCTGAATCGCGTCGTTCCCCCCGGGGAACGAGATGACCGCCTGTGGCTCGCGCAACGTGTGGTCCGCGATGAACGATTCGAGCGGTTTGTCGACTCCGAGTCCCAGGAAGCCCGGCATCGCAAGCGTGTACGCCGAATAGGCGGACAGCACGTCGCTCCCGAGGCCAATGCCCGATGCGTAGATCGGATCGGCATAGCGCGCCACCTCTGGCCGGAGCTTGCGGACGTTCACGAGCCACTGCTCGTACGTCATGGTGTCGAGGTACTGCTTGAGGCTCTCGGCGTCCCCTTTCCACGGCTCGACACGCTCCTCGCGCCACCGAAGCAGGTCGCGGCGCACCTCTTCTGGCCAAGGCGTGCCCTCGAGCCGGTGACCCCAGGGATTCCGCACCCAGTGCGGCTGGGGCGTATCGAAATAGAAGCCGTGGTTCTCGAAGTTGTCGAACCACAGCTGATAGACGTAGTTGCTCTTGGGGAAGATCATGGGGCGGCGGCCGGGCGCCATCTGCCCGAACTCGAGTTGCGTCGGCAGTCCGACATCGTGCCACAGATTCTTCATCCATTCCGGGGAGCTCTCGTCCGGCGGATCACCTTCGTTCGAACCTTGCGGCCCGATCAGGCGCTGTCCGCGCACGACGAACTCGTTGCGCTTCGCTTCGCCGCCGATGATCGGGTGATTGTCGAGCAGGAGGCAGGTCCGCTGGCGGCCAGTCTCCTTGAGGAACGTGTACGCCGCGACAGTTCCCGAGAAGCCTCCGCCAACGATCACGAGATCGTACATCTCCCCCGTGTCGATCGCGGTGCTCAGCATCTTGTCGTACGTGCCGTCGCGAAGCCCGTGCGCGGCACTGACGACCTCCCAGGTGTTGCCGTTCGACCGCGCGTAGTCGCCGACCCCGGAATAGCCGGTCCACGGATGCCATGGCTCGTCGGCCGCCGGCGGCATCTGTGCCGGCGGCGCACCCGGGCGACCCCGATGCGCAGGTGCTGGCGTCCCGAGCAGCGCTGCCCCTGTGCCCAATGCAACCGCGTTGAGAAAGTCCCGTCTCGTAATGTCGGCGTCCATCCCGAGCTCTTGCTCTGCCGGCGTCAAGTCCGAGTTCGGTCGCTGCGTCGAATCGCTACTCATGGCTACCTCGGCACTGGGCTGGGTCGTTCGCACAACGGTGGGCGATCGCCTCGCCGTTTTGGGCGAGTAATCGAGCGGTGCGCTGGCATTGCGCTCAACACTAGGGCCGCCGAGTGCGATGTCAAACGCGTGCCCGGCCGTCGGGCGTTGAAATCCCACTTAGTGGGACGCGGTGCCGACCGGTCCGGGTTGGCGAAGGGGTGCGGCCTGGCGAACCCTTGGTCATTAGCATCAGCGCCATGGCGCCAGGCCACGGCGCGCAAGGCGCCGTTGTCTGGCAACCGACAGACGCCTAACCTCTAGTCATGCCGGTCGACACGACGATCAACTGGGATGAGCGCTACGCGACCCCGGACTTTCTCTACGGGACCACCCCGAACCAGTATCTGTGCGCCCAAAGCCAGCGCTTGGCGCCAGCGAGCCGGGTACTCGTCGCTGCTGATGGTGAGGGCCGCAATGGAGTGTGGCTCGCGCAGCAGGGACACGCCGTCACGTCGGTCGACCAATCAGCCGTTGGACAGAAGAAGGCCATCATTCTCGCGCGCCAACGTGCGGTGTCAGTGGAATTCGTATGCGCCGATCTCTCCCGCTGGTCGCCGCCGGCTGCGTCGCAATACGATGCGGCGATCGCGATCTTCGGGCACTTCCCGGCAGCGATCCGACCGGCTATCCATGCCACGCTGGCGCGCGCGCTTCGACCCGGTGGGCTGCTCATCCTCGAGGCGTTCCACGTCAAGCAACTGGGAAGACCATCGGGCGGCCCGAAGGATCGGGATATGTTGTACGAACCGGCTGTTTTGCAGCGCGATTTCGCTTCGTTGACTACCCTCGAGCTGACGGAAGGCATCGTGCTCCTGGACGAGGGTGCGAAGCATCAGGGCGAGGGATATGTGGTACGGTTCGTCGGTCGCCGAGGCTAGGTAACCATCGCGAGACCCAGGACCGGAGACAGGGTGTGGACGAGCGGACGAGCCGACCGTCCGCAGCCTAGCTTGCCGTCGCGCCCTCTCGCGCCAAGGCGCGGTAGAGGTTCGTGCCGCGAACACCCTGAAAGAGACCGACACCGATGAGGACACCGATGAGGCCCAACGGCGGTATCCACCGGCGGCTCTGCCACCAGCCATAGCCAAACGTGATCGCCCACAGTGCGAAGAGCGCCAGCGCAGATCCAAAGTGCTTCCGAAAGAGTCCATAGCCGAGACCCGACGCAATCACTATCAGGACGACGAGCTGCGCGAAAAAAACGCCCGCTGCGGCGACGGCGTCATGAACTACGATCGTCACGACGACTGCAAGGCGCAGCCCGATGAACACCGCCGCGGCCACCAGTCCCATTCGTATCTGGGAATCCGCCCACCTCTGCTGCAACCCACGAGCGAGCGAGTGCACCGGCGCCTCCGGCGGGCTAGCGAGGTGCGTCGGTCAGGACTGCGGTCGCTCTCTCGGTTCGCCGCCGCGACATGACCGTTCGCCAGATCGATAGTACGTGATCCGGATCGCCGACAACGAACGCGCCAAAGCAGAGGGCGAGCACCAGGTGGTCGAGTGAGGCTCCGAAGTACTGCCAGGCCGGCGCCTGGCCGCCCGGATAGTTGGACGAGAAGAGCAGGGTAAGCATGTAGACCAGGCCACACGCGCTCGCCAGCCGCGAGTAAACGCCGAGCGTGAGCGCGAGGCCGATCGCGAGCTCACCGTACGCGACGAGGAAGGCGATCGCCGTACCATAATCGAGCACGAAGTGCTGGAGCACGGGCACCATGAAGGGGTACGCCGCCCCATCGCTCAGGAAACGATGGATCCATCCTTGGAACCCGCCGCCCAAAGTGAAGGTGGTGCCAAAGACCTTGTATTGGCCAAAGATCAGGAACAGGACTCCGACCGCGATGCGTAACGCGGAGAACGCCGCGGCGCTTCGCGACAATTCTGACGACGCAGGGCGTGTGTCAGCGTTCATGAGTCGTTCCCCTATCCGCGGCGTGGCGGGGAGACGCACGACGGGTAGCGACAACGACCACAGGTGGCTGGCCTGGAGCCGTGCACGGACTCACCTCGGCGGGTAGGGGCGACGCAATGCGTCGCCCTCTGGCATTGACCACGACCTCTCGGCTTCCAACCACATGTCATCGCGAACGTACGCCGTGTGTCCGCCAGCCGCCAGCCGCCAGCCGCCAGCCGCCAGCCGCCAGCCGCCAGCCGCCAGCCGCCAGCCGGGAGGAAGGGCGTCTCTAGAGTTGCGGCAAGTCGTGCGCGCTGGACGCCCCGCCCGCGCGGTGCCAGTCGAGCTCCTGCGGGGTGAACGGCCGAAGCCAGAGATCGGCGGCCCTAGCTGGCTATGAGCTTTGTTCTCCAGCGTCCAGCGTCTAGCGTCCAGCCCCTTACAATGACTCCAGGAAGTGAATGATCGCCTCCTGGTCGTCCGGACTGAGTCGCTCGAAGCGGCCGGTGACATCGCTCGCCTCACCTCGGTGCCGCTCGATGGCGTCGCGGAACGTGAATGACGCGCCGTCGTGCATCAATCGTGGGCGCAAGCGCACGCCCCAGAGGGGAGCGGTGCGAATCTTTTGCCGGGAGCTCTCGAAGTTCTGTTTCCCGAGATAGTCCGTCATCATTTCGTACACGCGACGCCCATAGTGCTCCCGAGTCGCCTGTAGGATCCCGTCGCCGGTCCCGATGTCGTGCATCAGATAGTCGCTGTAGGGGTGGAACGTCACCGATCCCAGCGCCGATGGAATCGTGTAGGTGCCGCCGTTGATCTTCGTTCCGGCGGGCGCCGTCATCAGGGATTCGACGTGACAGGTCGCACATCCGATCTTCTCGAACACACCCACGCCCATCCGTGGCACTGCGCTCGACTCGAGCCCGAGATCGGGCGCCGGCGCTTTCGTCGCCCGAATGAACCGCGCGAAGTGATCGATGTCGGTGAGTCCGTCAGTACCCGGCTTGTCGTTCGGCTCCGTCACCGTGTTGCACAGCGTCGTGACTTCATCCGGTTGCAACCGATTCGTGATGCCCATTTCGTTGAGGTACGCGTCTGCGGCGAACGATAGAAGACTGGCGTGCTGATCCTTCCAGCCGAATCGGCCGACACCCATCTGACCCGGCGCTTCGACGATCGGGACGAACAACACCTGCCCGCAGATCTTGCCGTTCGTCGCGTCGCATTGCTGCCGCGCTGCGTCGATCAACGTTTGATCGGCGACCGCCTCGACGAAACCGTCTCCCAATAGATTCACCGAGAGTCGCAGCGCGCGGATCGTCTCGGTGGGCGGAACCCGCTCCTGGATCTCCAGGTTGGGAAACGCCGCGTTGGGACAGATCGCACGATCGTTGACCAGCGACCGCCCCGAGATCACGGCCGCTCCGTGAGCAATCGGGATGTCTGGATTGCGGAATCGTCCGTCCGGTCCGTCGTGACCGACCCGCAGCTCGGTGACCTGGGAGGCCGCGCCGGAAACGGGGCTCTGGTGGCATTCGCGGCACGATTGGGCGTTGTACAACGGCCCCAGACCGTCGTTCAGTTCTTCGACTTCCTCGAACGTTGCCTTGTCGATCTGGTGTGTCGAATCGTCGACGACACCGTTGCTCTTGTCGTCGAAGGCCGCGGGCGCTTCTCGCGGCTGATAGGCGGCTACGGCGATGAGGGCACTGAGGATCGTGACCGGAATCACGCGTCGCATCGCTGTCTCCCTCCGTCGATGACTGCGTCAGGGCACTCGGTGGCCAAGATCCCCGCCCCTCCTGTGCCACGAGGCGGCAATCCGAGGGCGAGACTATCGTTGCCCCGCACGCCCAGGATGTCAACACCGGTGGCCGCTGGGAGACGATCCCTCGTGCGACGTCCTAACTCTGGGTTTTTTCCGCGCCCAGCTGGCCCTGCGCCGCGGCCGTCCCGGCCGCACTGGGCCTGCCCTTGAGAATCCACTCGAAACCGACTGCGATGAGGGCACCCACGATTGGCCCGACAATGTAGACCCATGTCGTGCTGAGGTCGCCGCGCACGAGGTCCGGCGCAAAGGACCTCGCTGGGTTCATCGAGGCACCACTGATCGGAGCAGCCCAGAGGCCGGCCAACGCAATGTACCCCCCGACGGCGAGCGCTCCGTTGGTGCCGATGTTGCGCGCGCCGGACGCCGTGCCGAGGATCGTGTTCACCAATCCGGTCGTCAGCAGAATCTCCATCGCGAGGGCGGTGCCTGTGCCCACTCCGCTGCCCGGCACCGTGGCACCGAGCAGACCGATGTTCCCAAATGTCGTCCTCAGAAACACGGCCGCGAGGATGCTGCCGACCGCCTGCGCGCTGATGTAGCCGACCACCCGATTCCAGGGGAAGTTGCCTCGGACGGCAAACGCGATCGTTACCGCCGGATTGACATGGGCGCCGCTCACCACGCCCATGAAGTAAATGATTGCCATGACCATGAGTGCTGGTGCGACCACCGCCATTCCCAGCGTGATGGTACCCGGACTGTGCGCCGACACGACACCGGCTCCCGCGGCAACTACGACCAACAAGAACGTGCCCCACGCCTCCGAGAAGAGGCGCCGCCATTCGAGCGTGGCGTTCTCGAAGTCACTGGCCGCCTTGAGATCGGCCCGTCGCTCGAGCGGTGCCGCTCCTTCACTCCTGCCGGGTGGTGCCATAACCCCTCCAGTTGGATGTGCCCATCGACCGCAGCCGCATGCCCCACTCAGCCGCCCCGGACGCCGTACGCTCGCCGCCAGCCAATCGAGGACCCCGAGTCAGCCTCTGCAACCTGACCTAGGCGACCAGCAAGACCACCACGAACTCGGCCTCGACGGACACTGGCTGGAGACCAAAGTCTTATCGCCGCCATTGTCGATCCGCGTCAGGTTGCGAGGATCGTGGCGACCGCTACGGCGAGAAGCGGCGCAACCGCGTGCAGCGTGTGCGCGGCTGGAGCCACTTCGCGCAACCAGTCTCGCATCGGCGCCGGCGTTCCGCGAATTGGCTCGACGCGAAGGAGGCAAACTGATGAGACCTGCGGACAGAGTGAAGCCACTGCTCTCGGTCGTGGCGATGTGTGTGCTCGCCGCGGCCTCCGCGCCGGGTGCGTACGGCCAGAACGCCACTTCCTCGCAGGACGCGGCGTCGTCGACCCCGGCTCCGCAGAGCGCCCAGCAGATCCAAGCGCTGGTCGCACCTGTCGCCCTCTATCCAGACCAGCTCCTGGCCCAGGTGCTCTCGGCGGCGACGTACCCCGATCAGATCTCCGACGCCGAGACCTGGGTCTCGCACCAGTCGCTGACCGGACAGGCACTGATGGACCAGGTGAACCAGCAGTCGTGGGACCCGGCGGTGAAAGCGCTCACTGCGTTCCCGTCGGTGCTCTCGCAGATGGCCAACAATCTTGCGTGGACGTCGCAGTTGGGAGAGGTCTACCACTTCCAGGCCACAGACGTGATGCAGGCCGTCCAGGCATTGCGAGCGCAGGCTCAGGCCGCTGGTAACCTGAAATCGTCCTCGCAGATGACGGTGGTCGAGCAATCACCGAGCACCATTGTCATCGAGCCAGTGAATCCGAGCGTCGTATATGTGCCGGTATATAACCCGGCTGTCATCTACGGCACGGCCTACGTGGTACCTGGTTACACGGCGGGGGAAATGGCCGCCGCCAGCATGATCTCGTTCGGAGCGGGCGTTGCCATCGGCGCGATGATGAGTGGTGCCTGTTGCCACGCGTGGGGGTGGAGCTCGTGGAACATGAGTTGGCACGGCGGCTACGTCGCCTACGGTGGCCACCCGTACTACGGGAGCGCCGCGTGGCACGGAGGGTACGGCGCATACGGATACCACGGGTACGGCGGGTACGGCAGCGCGGCGTACCACGGACCGGCGGGGTCGGCTCAGGCATATCACGGCTACTCAGCCAATGGTGCGTACCACACGGGCGGCGCATACCAGACGGCATGGGGCGGCGGGAGTGCGCATACCGGTTACGGGGCCGACGGCGCCGTGCACACAGGTGGAAGCGGTTACAACGCGGCGGGTCAAGCCTACCACTATGGGGCGACCAAGACCCCGTCCGGCCAAACCGCCTATCACGGCAGCACTGCCTCCGGACAGCACGTTGCGGGGAGCACCGCCGGCGGCTGGGGTCACGATGACGGCTGGTCCTCGCGCGCGGCGAGTAGCAGGGGCCGGGCGAGTGGCGGTGCGTATCACCGCTGATCGATGATGCCGAACGCAATGTTGGATCGCGCAATCGGAGGGGCAGCATGTTGAAACTGCGTGGTGCGAGCACCGGGATGCTGAACGCCCGGCACGTTCTCGCCTCCTTGGCCTTGGTGACCCTTGCTGCAACGACTTCCGCGTGCAGTGGAAGCGAGCGCACCGCGAGCGAGAGCCAGGGAGACGTCGCAAACGGCGGGCAACGGACATTCGCGTCACCCGAAGCGGCCGGCGCCGCACTCTTTGCAGCGGTGAAGAGCGGGGACCAGAACGCGCTGCTCGCGATCTTCGGTCCCGACAGCAGAACCCTCGTGTCTTCCGGCGATACGGTCGAGGACAGGGACATGCTGCAAAGCTTTGTGGACCGGTACACGCGGATGAACCGCTGGCGCAAGGATAAGGCGGGTGACGAGATCCTCGTCATCGGTCCGACCAACTGGCTCTTCCCAATTCCGCTGAGCCGGAACGCCTCAGGACAATGGGCGTTCAATACCGCAGCAGGGAGAGACGAGGTGCTCGCGCGTCGGATCGGGAGTGGCGAGCTGACGGCCATCGGTGTGCTCAGTGAGGTCGCCAACGCCCAGGAGACGTACTTCACCCAATTCCATCGATTCGCCGAACGATTCCTGAGCGATTCCGGTCAGCAGAACGGTCTCTTCTGGTCTGTCGCCCAAGGCCAAAATCCAAGTCCGCTCGGCTCACTCGCCAATGTCGCGAAGACCCTGGGTTACGGACCGACGCACTCCGCGCAACCGCAACCCTTCGTCGGCTACTTCTACCGAATGCTGACCGCACAGGGCGATGCGGCAAAGGGTGGTGCCAAGGACTATGTCGTGAACGGACAGATGACCGGTGGGTTCGCCGTTGTTGCGTGGCCCGCTCGGTACAGGAACTCAGGGATCATGACGTTCATGGTCGCAAAGGACGGTGTGATCTACCAGCGGGATCTCGGCCAGTGGACGACCGACTCGGTCGCGGCGATCAAGACCTTCAACCCGACCCCGGCGTGGGCCGTGGTGCTCGCACCCGAACCCGCGAGCACGTCAGGCGGTCCGAATGCCTCGAGGAAGGACGCGCTTCAGAACGCGAAGGTGAGGCCCAGCACCGGACCGTAGAAATTCAGGTCGGCCCTGTAGTGCCCCGAGCGATCGTAGTCGAGGTACCAGTATCGGAAGCCCACGACGCCCAACAGCCAGTGGGTGAAGCGCATGTTGACGGACAGTGTCGTCTGGCTCTCGAACTGCGAGCCGACATCGAACCCGCCGATATCGAAGCCGAGCACGGCGAGGAAAAAGCTCGAGATCCGATACTGCGCCACGGCCCCCAGGATGGGATCCACCCAGCCGTTCGTCGCCGACGCTTCTGTCGGTAGCGACGCGATCGCCGGGACATTGAGCTTGTTCGTGACGTCCCAGCCGCGCGCGCCAATGTAGGGCTCGAAATACCAGATATTGCTCTGGACCACGCTGTAGCCAATGGTGCCGGTGCCAATGAACGTCTGTTGCGTCAGGGACGCCGTCTGGCCGTTGAGCAACGTGATGGGTTCAGTCGATTTCGAAAGACCCAGGTACTCGAGGTCGACACGTCCATGCCAATTGCCAGCGTCGATCTGACCGCCCAACATCGCGGCGAGTTGCAACGAGTTCACGAGGTCGCCGAAACTCAGGCTGAAACTGGAAGCGACCGCCGGGAACCGATTCGAGTACAGACTTCCCGATACGCCGGCGAGCCAACCATACGGCGTGACCGCCCCGTGGATGCCTTCGGGATTGGAATCTCCGAGTAGCCGCGGAGCGGGCGTGTAGGTCTGGGCCGCGCCGCTACGGACGAACAACACGGCGGCGGCCGCCGCGACGCTGACGGCGAACGCGGCAGTGCGCATCGATTTGCTCATGGGAGTTCGCTCTCCTAGCATCTCTGGCGGGATGCTAGCGCGCGAACTGGCAACGCGAATGAGCCATCAGGTCCACTTGCATAGCATGAAGGCCCAGTCTGCGGCACGCCCTCGGGCGGATGAGCTGCCGCTGCCCCTCAACCGGGGCCCGGGTGGTTTGGTCATCCGGCCGGCAGGTTCCCGAGACCTTCCATAGACAGTGGGCCTTCCGGCGGTTCGCGAGGGATGGCTTGTGATCTAAGACACTGCCTCCCTTGCTATTAGCGCCAATTGACACAGCGGCGGTCCGATCGCAAAAGCGGCCCCATTGCGCCTGTTCATGGACGGCCTGTGGACTAATGGCGAGTGACGCAGTACCATCAACACGCCATGATTTCGCTGTCTGGTCGGTCGTCTGGCTCGCATCCCGACACGGGCTCGTACGCTGCCGGATCGATCGTCTCCGGTGAACGAGTCATTCGTGCGCTCTATGGGGTGGCGGACCTGCGACAGGCCCGAGCGCTCTCCGATGAAGATGTCAGGTGCGCGCTGGCGATTGCGGAGGCGCTCGGCGAGGTCGCGGCCGAGAAGGTGGGTGGCCCCTTCCGGAAAGGGGCGTATGCGTCGACCGATCTCCCCCTGGACCGCGCAACCGGCGTGGTACTCGCGGCCAAGAGTGGGGCGACCCCTCGGCAGGTGGATCGCGGTCTCGAGTTGCTGCTCGCCAGCCAGGTGCTCCTGCGAGTGCCCGGCCGCGCGGAGGTGCGACTGGCTCGCGAGTGTCTGGTCGACATTCGCACCTCGTTCCCCAGCGCTCCGCTCACGCAGATCCGTCAGTTGCTGCTCGCGCGTCACGCCGCGCTCATGCCCGCGCTTGGCGTCCTCCGGTATCTCCGAGAACTGGCACCCGATGCCGTTGGATGGGTGGTCTCCAGTCTCGAGCAGGCAGCTGAGCGCACCTTCTTCAGACGCAGCACGGTCGCCAGAGCACTTGTCGACCTCGAGTCGGTCGGTGCAATCGAGCGCGCGCATGGGCCTGGCCTCCGAGGACACTACCGCCTCGTCGCGGGCGATGCTGCGACGCCGACCGCCGGTCCGGAACCCGAGCCGGCGGCGTACGATGGATTGGGCGTGGTGCCCGGTGGACGGAACAGCCCGTCATCGCCCCCGGAGAACCTGGTGGGCATCCGCGCCCATGAAGAACTTCTCGCCCGTTCGAGCGTAGAGGGAGAGGGATGCAGCGACGGTCCCGCGCTCGACCCGCCAACGGTCGGACCGCTGGCCGATGCGGAGCACAGCCACGCCATCATCGAGATCTCTGGTGTCGAGTTCCCGATCCCACACGGCGCAACGCTCGCTCCTGAGATCGATCCCGACGGTCGGCTGTGGTACCGGCTAGGCTCAGCCCGCCTCGGCCCCATCATTCTTCAGTAACTCGCGCACAACCTGAGCCCTGCAGCTGCGGGTTCGGGCCCCAAGCACCGACGCTGCCAGGCTAAGACGTAGGCTTCGTCGCGGGGTGGGAAAGGTTCGAGGCCCCGTTCGCCGCGAGCACCGCGCGGTCGAACGCCGCGACTGCCGCATCCACGTCGGGGTCTGCCGCCGTTGCGGCGCGATAGTAGCCGGGCGCTCCCCACTTGGCCTGCGCGACCGACAAAGTGAGGAGGCGCTGCAGGACATGGTCGACCGCCGCGCCGCTGGGAATCGAGTCGCCCCGCGCCGCGGCGAAGGCCCGGAACTCTGCGATGGCGGAGTCGGGGATCGCGGGTGCCGCAACGAGGCTCTCCAGCGACACGAGCTCCGCTCCGTGCGAGTCGAGATAACCATCCACCCATTGCAGCGGAACATTGTCGACCTGCATCCGGTCGATCCACACCGGTGTCGGCGGCTCTGGGCCGAGCGGAATGTCAGGGAAGATGCCGCCGCCGCCGTACACGGTCCGTCCGGCGTCCGTGCGACAGGAGGGGAGGCCAGTCGTGTCCCGAGCCGACATCGCCCGAGTGTAGTAGTCTCGAAGATCGAGCCCACGGTAGCTGCGCTGGATCACGCGGCCGCACGGTGTGCGAACGTGGCCGACTACCAGCATGAGCACGGAACCGTCAGTCAGTCGGATCGGCTTCATCAGCAGCGCCTTTCCGAAGCTCGGTCGCCCCACGATGATGGCGCGATCGTGATCCTGCAGCGCGCCCGCGACGAGCTCCGCAGCGCTCGCCGTGCCGCCATTGATCAGCACCACGAGCGGATACCGTTCCTCGTGGCGAAAGAAGGAGCGTTTTACACGGACCGTGTCGGTTGCGTCTTTCTTGCGACCCTCGGATGTGTAGATCAACGTCCCGGCGGGGAGGAATTCTCCGGCGACCTGTGCCGCCTGCTCGATGATCCCGCCGCTGTTGTCGCGGAGATCGAGCACCAGACGGTGCATGCCCCGATCGTGCAGGCGACCCAGCGCGGCGTGGACATCGTCGCCAGCCTTGGGGCTGAGAAACGACTCGATGCGGAGGTAGCCCGTGCGCCGATCAAGCATTACCGCCACCGGGACCGCCGATTCGGCCCCCGGGACGGCGCGCGCCAGCCGGCGGGTTAGCGTCACGGTCGTGCCGTCCAGCCGATGGCGTTCGAACGTCAGCGCCGCTTCGGAGTGCGGCGCGCCCGCGAGCGCGATCTCGAGTTCCTCGACGCTGGTCGCCGTAATTGGCGCGCTATCGGCGGCGATCAGGCGGTCGCCTGACAGGATGCCGGCGCGCGCCGCCGCGGATCCATCGGCTGCGCCGGTGACGACGAACACATCTCCCAATTGCGCGAACGACAAGGGCACTGGGACGAGTTGGCCCATCCGATAGGCTTCGGCCTTCGAGGCGGAGAGCTTGACCACCGGGATCATGAAGGAATGCGGGTCCGCGGCGTGGAGCATTCCCTCGATCGCGGCCATGACGAGCACATGACTGTCGAGTGAGTCCGCGTGATTGTTGTGCAGCTCGTTCAGGACCTGGCTGAAGAGCTGCAAATCCTCGTAGGTCGTCCAGTAGTGGATTGGGTGGCGCGTGGTGTCCTGCGCAACGACCGGCGCGGCAGCGAGCGAGAAGAGACACGCGCACCAAACGGCGCGGCCGCGGTGGCGAGGCGAACCGTGCGCGTTCCGACCCGACATGATGCCCCCAATCTGCCGCCGAGCGGGGCCGCGTCCGCGTCCCGCGTGCGGGCTTGCCTCAGTAACGATCACGCCCACCGCCCCACAAACGACCGGGGCACCTGGTAGGCGGGCCCAACGGTAATATCGTCGACGGAGCGAAGCTAGGTGTGACGCCGACGACCGTCGACCGTCGGTCCTGACACGTCGACAGCGAGACATGCAATGATCGAAACCTTTCCCATCGTCCCCGGATCGGTACGGATGCTTTGGCTGATCGTGCCGGTCTGCCTCCTCGTGGCGGCCTCCGTCGCGGGTCTCATCTACTCTCTCTCGGGCGCCCGGAACGCACGCTTCGAAGTGTCGCCAGCCGGCCTCCGGCTCCGGGGCGATTTCTACGGGCGTCTCATACCGCCCAGTGACCTCCGCGTCGACGACGCGCGCGCGGTCGATCTCGACAGCGAGCCTTCGCTCGCCCCGAGGACGCGACTCGTCGGGACAGCGATCACCGGGTATCGAGCGGGGTGGTTTCGACTTCGCAATGGCGAGCGCGCCTTGCTCTACGTGACCGATACGAGGCGGGTCGCGTACCTCCCAACCGTCAATGGCTACGCCGTCCTGTTGAGCGTCCCCGATCCGAACGCGCTGCTCGCGAGTCTCAAGCGACTCAAGCCGGCGGCGTAGCTGGCTCGACCCTCACGGATACAGCCGATCTGTGCATGCGTGTACCCGGTTCGAATACATCTCTTGCACGACGAACTGGTCGGGCCCCATGCGCTCGTTGTGCCGAAGCCCAATGCAGAGATCCGCAACCTCATCGCCAGTCAGCCAGTTGTACCAGGTGCTGAGATCCGGGTCCGTGATGGTCTCGAAGAACTCGTGCGTGAGCGTCGAAGCCGTGGCGTCGATCACGCGCGTTTGACTGGGCGTGACACAGCCGGGAACGGCTTGGTAGGGTTGCACGGTGTACAGGACGTGTTGGCTCGCGCTGAAATCCACGCTGCCGTGGAACGCACAGAAGGTCCACGTCGACGCGTTGTCGGGCGAGTAGCAGTCGGATGCCGTGATGCACATGTCGGTGCCGCGCGGCAGGAAGACATGGAAGATGTTGGTATAGCCACTCGCGCCGGCGAAGTTCGACGCCGAGTAGACAATGCTGAAGATGTCGTTGAGCGTCGCCGTGCTCGAGGCAAGGGCCACGGTCCCTTGTAGCTCCGTCACGGCGAACTTTCCCGGCACATCTTCGTTGAGGTACTGGTTGGCGACTTCGAGCAGGGGACTCACGTTGAGATCGCGCAGGTACGTGGCCGGGGATATTGAGCCAGTCCCCCAGCAATCGGTCGGCGCGCCGGAGCAGTTGACGTAGAGGTTGTACGACATCGCCTCGGTCACCACGGGGCCGCCATTGAACGTGAGGTCGAACGGCGAGTCGGTTTGCGACCCGGACGCCGTTTCCGGGGTGCGCGCAGCAGTCGCGGCTTGGAGCGTCGGGAGCCTGCGAACCACCTGGTTGGTCGCCATCGCCGCGGCTTGTGCCGCCCCCGGCGCAACCGGAAATCGTACCACGAGCGGGCTGCCACCGCGATCGCCCGCGACCATGGGCGTGTCGGCCTCGCAGGCGCCGAGAAAAAGCAGGAGCACGGCGCTGGTGGCGGGAGCCAGTAAGTGGAGGCGCCGAATGACCAGAGAGGCCGTTCGCGTGGCGACGCGCATGGATATCTTCCCTGCCGGACGAGGCCGGCGGTGAACTGCCCAGGGGAGGGCGCGGGAACAGATGACTCGACTGCCGACAGACGTTCAAGCGATCGAACGGCAACCGCTCTGCGCTCTGGACAACCACCGGGACGCGCCGTCTGGTGCCGGGATGTCCAGCCGTGCCAGCATGCGCGGGGACACGGCGCGCACGCTCACAACGAGTCAGTCGTGATCGCGACGCTCTTCACCGTCGCGCACATCTTGCTCGCGATCGGCGTCTCGGCGCACATCATCCTGACCAAGGACGACGTCCGGTCGGCGATCGGGTGGGTGGGGCTGGTGTGGCTGGCTCCGGTGCTCGGCTCGCTGCTGTACATGCTGCTCGGCGTGAATCGTATCTCCCGTCAGGTCGGCGCGATGCGCCGGCATGCGCCGCTCGACAACGAAGACCGGGCCCAGACTGTTCGTGCACGGACGGCGCAAGTCCCCGCAGACGTCCTCCCGGGCGACGCGCCGTGGACGCTCCAGGCAATCGCACGTCTCGTCGGCACGGTGACCCGGGAGCCACTCGTGGGTGGGTGTAGCGTCGAACCCCTGCTCAACGGCGACGAGGCCTACCCGGCCATGATCGCAGGAATTGATGCTGCCACACAGAGCGTCGCGCTCGCGACCTACATTTTCGATCGGGGAGAGGTCGGCGCGGCATTCGTGGATGCGCTGGGCCGGGCCGTGCGACGCGGAGTCGAAGTGCGGGTGTTGATTGACGGCGTCGGCGCGTTGTACAGTCGGCCACCGATCGTTCATGAGCTCAAGCACCACCATGTGCCGGTCGCGCGTTTCCTCCCGCCGACCTTACCGGTTCGGCACGCGTACTTCAATCTGCGCAATCATCGGAAGCTGCTTGTGGTCGATGGGCGCCTGGGGTTCTGCGGAGGGATGAACATCCGCGACGCATGCGTGCTCGCGCGCATGCCACGTGGGGCGACACAGGACATCCACTTCCGCGTACGCGGTCCGATCGTCGCTCAGCTGCTGGACGCCTTTCGGTTCGACTGGCAGTTCACCACGCGCGAGCGGCTGGACGGGGCGGCCTGGACTGCGGCGTCCGACCGAGTCGGGTCGGTCGCGGCTCGCGGCATACCCGACGGCCCCGATGAGGACTTCGAGACGCTGGTCATGGCCATTCTTGGTGCGCTCGCGTCCGCGCGCGAATCGGTGCGTATCGTGACGCCCTACTTCCTGCCGGACCCGCCCGTCATTGCAGCGCTCCGGGTCGCCGCGTTGCGCGGTGTAGACGTCACGATTCTCATTCCCGAGAAGGGCAATCTCAGACTCGTCGAGTGGGCGGCGAACGCGCAGCTCGCGCAGGTCCTCTCGTGGGGCTGCCGCGTCCACCTGTCGCAGCCTCCGTTCGACCACTCGAAGATGCTCGTGATGGACGGCACCTGGTGCTTGATCGGGTCGGCGAACTGGGATCCGCGCAGCCTGCGCTTGAACTTCGAATACGATGTCGAGTGCTACTCAGCGGACCTCGGCGCGCGGCTGAACGCGATCATCGACGACAAGCTGGCGCGGAGCCGGCCGCTGACGCTGGGAGAGCTCGAGTGCCGTCCCCTGTTCCGTCGCCTGCGGGACGGCGTCGCCTGGCTGGCCCAGCCCTACCTCTAACATCCAGCGTCTGGCGTCCAGCGTCTAGCGTCTAGCCTTACCTGTGGCTTGCCTCTGCACAGCGTCGTCCAGTCGATGTGGACCAGTCTCCCGAAGCCGTATCGCCTCGGCCTGACCGGGGAGTGTCGGATGGCTACCTGCCGACGCTCGACGGGTGGCGCGCGATTGCGATCGGCCTCGTGCTCTTCGACCACACGGTCAACTCGACGGCGTGCGCCGAAGGAAGTGTCCAGTGGTGCGGCCGGATCATGGTTGGGCAGACCGGCGTCAATCTGTTTTTCGGGATCAGCGGCTTCCTGATCTGTTCGCGGCTGCTGCAAGAGTTTCAACGAACCCAGCGCATCTCGCTCGCCAAATTCTATATTCGGCGCGCCTTCCGGATCTTGCCCGCGGCGCTCTTGTACCTCGCGGTCATGACGACGCTGGCGCTCGCGCGACAGATCCTTGTCTCGAAGGCTGAGCTCGCGGGAAGCCTCTTCTTCTTTCGCAACTACCTGGGTCAGGAGTCCGGCTTCTACACGGCGCATTTCTGGTCGCTGTCGCTCGAGGAGCAATTTTACATCTTCTGGCCGACGCTCCTCATTGGTTTGCTGGCCCTGCCGCGGCGGTGGGGTGCGCCATGCGCAGTGGGCCTCGCGCTGGCCGTCGCAGGATGGCGTCACGCGTCGGTTGGCGTCGCGCTCGCGACCTACGGGCATCTCCCGCCGGGCTTTGTCTTTCGCACGGGCGTACGAGCCGATGGATTGTTGCTGGGAGCTGCCCTCGCGCTCGCGCTGCGAAGTCGGGCCGTGCCCATCGAGCGGATCCGAGGATGGATGTGGGCGGCCCTGGTTGCCCTTTACATCGCTGTCGTCACCCACTTCGGTATGCGGCCCACGATCTGGGAATCGGCCCTCGTGCCCGTTCTCATCGCATGGACGGCGTACCATCCAGCTGCCGTTCCCAGTCGCATCCTCGAGTGGCCCGTGCTGTCCTGGATCGGTCGCATCTCGTATGGTCTCTATATCTGGCAACAATTCTTCTTTCCGTGGGCCCACATAGCGGCGCCCCTGCCAGCGGTGCAGCGATCGCCACTCGGAATCCCCGCGGCATTGGCGTGCGCCGCAGCGAGCTACTATCTGCTCGAGCGTCCGGCCCTTCGCCTGGGCCATCGATTGGCCCGACCGGTCGTCGAGGGGCGGCCCGATCTCGCGAGTCGCCAGGAGACTGCGATCGTCGCTGCCGCCTAACCGGGGGCCGGCACCAGACGAATGGCCGGATCCCTCGCGCCGCTAGCCGTTGCCGAGATACACCACGTGTACGTAGGTCCCGAGCCGCGGATTGTACGCCAGGTAGTACCCGGGATGATCCGGGTCTTCGTAGATCACGACGGAGTCGGCGTCCCATAACCAGTCGTTGCAGTAGACCACGTCGGCTGCCGCAACGCTGAAATAGAACCCTCCGAACCAGAACCGATCCGGGCCACCACCGGCCAACCGGTACACGTGGCCTCGACCGAACCCGCCGGGGAAGTGCCCATGTTCCCACGGGTGGTCGAGATGAAACCGTACGTCGTGCGGCCCCGTGTCGTGACCGACCCACTCGCCCGTGCGGGCGTCGACATGCGGGGCGTTGGGATGCCCCGGGTGATCGGCGAAGTTCTCGGGCTGGCTGGCGGCGTGTGCATACGCGTCGCCCTTCGCCGTCGGGCCGTGTCGCGGGACGTACCCGCCGCCAACCTCGTGGCCGCCCTTCTCATGCCCGCCGGCTCCGTGGTCCTGCGCAGCAGCCGGGACTGACAGCAGCACGCAGGCCGCAAGTCCCCCAATCGTCAGTGTGATCGCTCGGTGTAACGAATTGGTTACCATAAATGAGACCTCAAGTGCGCTGGGATCTTGTCTCCGCATCGCGCGTTGGTGTGTATGCGTGATGACACCTAATGCACCCGCCGTGCCAGTAAGGCAAGCGGGAGGGGATCACCTGGCATCCCCCAAGTGATCTACGTCACACGTGACATGATCCGTTGGGTTGCGTATCACCAGCGTGCAACGGCCAATCGTCACCCGCTTGGTCCTCCATAGTCGCCACCTATCGTAGCAATCGAAACAAAATACTGGAGCCATCGGTGGCGTCGCGGCATCCTGCTCTCGGGCGACGTGTGGTAACCCTGTCCAGCGCCGCGCGTTCGGTGCGCCACACGAAACCCTGAGCCTTGTGCGGAGGATCGTGGATGTCAGTGTCCGTGCGCCGCGATGACTGTGGGTCCTGGCAGCCTCCGGCGCGTTGGCCCAGAGACGGACTCGCTCCCGTGCTTCACCGCACCAAAGCGTCCGCTGTCACCACGATCGGGGGCCGGGTCCCTGCGGCACGGTACGTGTCAATGCACCCATTGGTCGCCTCGCCCAACTTCCGGCGGCTGTTTGTCGGCGACGTGCTGGTCAAGGTGGCGGAGCGATACTTCGCACTTACCGTCGCGTGGTGGCTGCTCGCTGGACCGCACGCGAGCGGCGGGCGCCTCGGCTTTCTGCTGATGCTGGAATCGCTGCCGATTCTGCTCGTCGGGGCGTTGAGCGGGCCGCTGATCGAGCGGTCGAGCAAGAAGCGCTGCATGGTGGCGAGTGCGTCGATTCAGTGTGCCATCGTGGCGATCGTCGCCGGATTACTCGCGGTCGATGCGCTGTCATTCCCTCGTCTGGTCGCGGCGGCGATTGCCCTGGGGTCGCTCATCCCGGTGTTCGAGGGGGCCGCCGCAGCCGCCCTCCCTCTGGCGGTCACCGCACGCCAACTCCCGGGGGCGGCGGCGCTGCAGTCGATGACAGTCGAGTTCTCCAACGTCATAGCGGCTGCGCTCGCCGCCATCGTCCTCGCAACGGGCGGCTTTGTCACTGCACTGGCTGTCAATGCGGCGCTGTATGGTGTGGCAGCACTATTTCTGCTGCGGCTTCGGGCTCCGGCATTCTCGCCGTCGCCGATCGTGCGCTCCTACGTGGCCGATCTCCGGGCCGGCCTTGCCCACATCCTGAACCGGAGACCCCTCGCCGCGTTCGTCGGAATCTATATCGCGGAGCTGTTTCTCTTCGTGCCCCTGTTGGTGCTGATCCCGATGCTGGTGCAGGCTACGCGGGGCGGGGGGGTCGGCTGGGTGGCAATTCTCGAGACCTCCTTCTCCCTCGGCGCTATCGCGACCGCGCTGGCACTCAGCACCGGGGATGCGACACAGCGGTTGTATCGCCGGTCGATGCTGGCGCTCGTGCTGCTCGCCGCCTCCATGCTCGCGTTGACACGTCTTCCGACGCTCATGGCGATGATCCCGGCCGTTGCGATCATGGGCGCGTGTGTCGCCGTGCTCATGGGGCTGGCCAACGTGCTCTTTCAGCAGGTTGTACCCGATCACCTGAAGGGGCGGTTCTTCGGAATCGTCGAGACTCTGGGTGCGGCCGCGACGCCACTCGGCTACGCGTTGGTCGGACTCGCCTTCGGATGGAACGGAGTCGCTGGTGTGGTGGTCGTGACCGCCACCGGCCTTCTGGTCCTGGCGGCGTGCGTCTTTCGCGCCCCGCGCGTCGTCATGGCGCGCGTCCGGTATGGCGTGGCAGCGGACGGACTCCGGAGCGAGTCATGATTGCTCCCGCCAACACTCGCCCCGATCGACTCGACGTGGTGTTGCTGCTGGACGACCCGGGAGAGTTCGGGGGTCGCTCCGACGGCTACGAAACGTTTCTCTTCGTCTCCGAGGTGGTCGACGCGCTCGAGCCAGCACTCGAGCGACTAGGACATCGACCACGCCGGATGTCGTTCGCGATGGGTGTGCCCGAGCTCATGGCGCAGCTGGACGCTCGGCGTCCTGACGTCGTGTTCCACCTCGGCCAGCCGGTCCCGACCGACCCCGCTGGTGAAGCGCACGTGACCGCGATGCTCGATCTGCTCGGCGTTGCCCACACGTCGGAATCTCCCGAAACCCTGATGCTGGCACGGGATAAAGCGCGGGCGAAGGCATTGTTCGACCACGCCCGCATCCCGACACCGTCGTACGCCGTGTCCGCCGACGGTGAGCTGCCGGACGCGCTGCCACGCGCGCCCTGGATCGCCAAGCCGGCACTCGAGGACGGCAGCATGGGCATCGCGTATGCGCCCCCGACCCGCGCACGGGCGCAGCTGGCCGAGCGTGTGTGTGTGCTCCACCAGCGCTTTGGGCAACCAATCCTGATCGAGACATTCGTCGGTGGAAGGGAATTCCAGGTCGGAGTGGTCGGCTCGGAGCTCTTGCCGATCGTGGAGATCGATTTTTCGGGGCTGCCGCTGGGTGGTCCCCGCATGGTCGGCTACGAAACCAAGTGGAAATACGACAGTGCGGCGTTCAAGGGGACGCATTACGCCTGCCCGGCGGAGGTGAGCGATGCGCTCGGTGAGCGTATTCGCCAACTCGCGCGCCGCACGTGCGAGATCTTTGGCGTGCAGCGGTGCACGCGGCTCGACATCCGCATGGATGATCAGGACGGCTTGTATGTGCTCGATGTCAACCCCAATCCCGATCTGTCACCTGTGGCAACGATGCATGTGATGGCACACGTCGCCGGGTGGGGTTTTGACGGCATGGTGCAGCGCCTGCTCGACCTCGCGCGCACACCGCGCGCGCGCGGACGATGACCATCCACCGATCCGGCGCCGCCCGCACATGACGGTCGTCAGTGCATTCAATGAGTGGGACCCGTTGGAAGAGGTGATCGTTGGCAGAGTCGACGGCGCCCGCGTGCCCCGTGCTGACCCCGGGCTGCACGCGTTGGAGTTCCCCGACTTGCAGGACATGAATGAGATCCCGAGCGGGCCATTCTGCCAATGCGTGCTCGACGAGACGGCGGAGGATCTCGATGTGCTGGCCGCAGAGCTGACGAAGCTTGGCGTCGTCGTGAGACGTCCCCAGGCCATGGACCACGCGCAGGTGTTCCGCACGCCCGATTGGGAAACCGATGGCCTGTTCAACTACTGCCCCCGCGACAGTCTGCTCGTGATCGGCGACATGGTCATTGAGGCACCCATGGTCCTCCGCGCACGCCAGTACGAGAATCTCGCGTACCGGCCGCTTCTCACGAGCTACCTGATAGCGGGTGCGCGTTGGGTCAGTGCGCCGAGGCCGCGACTGCTGAACAGCGTCTATCGCCGCTCCCAGGGGTTCCAGATCGCGATTGACGAGAGCGAACCGCTGTTCGACGCGGCCAACGTGGCGCGTTGCGGCACCGACCTCTTCTACCTCGTGTCGGACACGGGGAACTACCTCGGCGCACAGTGGCTCCAACAGGCCGTGGGGCCGACCTATCGGGTCCACGCCCTCGATCGCCTGCGCAACACGGCGCACATCGACACGACGATCGTCCTGGTGCGCCCTGGCTTGGTCTTCGTGCCGGCGCCGTTTGTCCGGCCTGACAACCTGCCCGCGCCGCTCCGCGACTGGGACGTCGTCTACGTCGACGACCTGGTAGACAACACGCCGTGCGCGTGCCCGCAGCTCTCATCGAAGTGGGTCGGTCTCAATCTCTTCATGATCAACCCGTCGCTCGCCGTCGTCGATTGCCGCCAACACACGCTCATCCGCCAGTTGGAACAACGAGGCATCGATGTGCTGCCCCTGCGCCTCCGCCACGCGCGTACCCTCGGCGGTGGGTTTCACTGCGTCACGCTCGACATCCGCCGGCGCGGATCGCTCGAGGACTACTGCCACGGGTGACGGGTGAGCGGAACGGCCACGACACGTGACAACGGCGGGTAGGGGCGACGCAATGCGTCGCCCTACGGTGCGGCAATGCAACCCACGCTTCGTCGCGCGCTCCAAATTGCGACGCCAATGGCAGGCATCGTTGCCGTCACCCCGAAACCCGTCACCGATTCCCCTTACCCCGTCACCCGTCACCCAACTTCTCAGTTGTTACTGAAGCTGTTGGACGTGCAATCCTGAATCTGGTTCGAGTAGAACTGCTGCACGACGTACACGTGGCGGTTGAGGCGGACGGGCACGCGGAACCCGAAGCAGAGGTCAGCGACCTCGTTTCCTGTGAGGAGACTGACCCACGCGTCCCCATCGGGGTCGGTAACCGCCTCCATGAACTCGTGCGACAGGGTGGACGCGGTGGCATCGATGAGTCGCGTCTGTGTCGGGAGCGGGCAGCCTGGGACGGCCTGATAAGGCTGGACCGAAAACAGCACATGCGTGCTCCCGAAATCCACCGAGGCGTGGAAAGCACAGAACTCGAATGTGCTGAGGTTGTCAGGCGAGTAACATTCGGTCGAGTTGATGCACATGTCCGTGCCTGGCGGCAAGAACACGTGATAAATGTTGGTGTAGCCGGTCGCTCCCGTAGAGGCAACGGCCGAGGCGATGATGTTGAAGATGTCCGAGAGCTGCGCAGTGTTGTCCGTAAACGTGTAGGTCGTGCTCAGTTGTTGGACGCTGAACTGGCCGGCCGCGTCCTCGCCCAGGTATTGATTCGCGACCTGAATCAAGCTGCTGCGATTCAGGTCGAAGAGGAGTGTTGCGGGCGTGAGCGACCCCGTGCTCCAGCAACTCACCGCGCAGTTGGTGTAAATGTTCCAGGACGTCGCGCTTGTCACGAAGGGACCACCCAGATAGGTCAGGTTCCACGGTGAGTTCGTTTGGCCTCTTGCCCGCATCGTGCCTTGCTCACGATCCGCGACCTGAATGGTGGGCTGCTCACTGAGCTTGAGGGTGCCCATTCGTGACGTGGCGCCACTCCCAGGTGTGACGGTGAATGCTGCCGTCGGAAGGTTGGGGACGTCTTCGCTGCTCGCGGTTGACGTAGGGCTATCGCCGGCGCATGCGGCGAGGACGAGACCTGCCGATCCCACGAGCGCGGGGCCGATGAACGTTGACACACGATTGAAGCGCGCCTGCATGCCGAAGGTGCGACGCATACGGAGTGTCCTTGCCGGTCAGTGCCGGCTCCGAAGTCCGAGAGTAACCGCGGGACATGAGACTGCTCGCGAAGGCACACCGATCTGCACCGCGGCACTGGCGGGCGCAAGTCCGCCGCGTAACGGCACGGCAAAGGGGCGACACCTTGAGAATCTCCGAGCGTTGTTCCGATAATTGACGGTGCCGGCAAATGCCGCTCACCGGTTGATTCGGCAACGCTCGAGCACGCTAACGCTCGTGTTACTCCCGTCCGGATGGTCGTTATGGCTCAGGTCGAGAAGCAGGCAGTAACGGATCGGTCATCGGACGCAGGCCACCGGCGCCACGCTACGATGGAGCCTCAGCGGCTGGAGGCGTTCAGCGATGGCGTCGTGGCGATCCTGATCACCATCCTCGTGCTGGAATTCCACGTGCCCGCCGGCGGAGCGTGGAGCGCGCTCCGGCCAATGCTGCCGACGTTCCTTACTTATGCGCTCAGCTTCGTCTTCATCGGCATCTACTGGAACAATCACCACCACATGCTGCAGCTCACGGATCGCATCAATGGCGGTATCCTGTGGGCGAACCTCCATCTCTTGTTTTGGTTGTCCCTCGTCCCATTCGTCACCGCCTGGATGGGCACCCATCTGCACGACGCCGCGCCGACCGCCCTCTACGGCGTCGTGCTCCTCGGCGCGGCGATCGCCTACACGATCCTCCAGCGGGCGATCATACGTGAACAAGGAGCAGACTCCCCGTTGGCCGCCGCCGTCGGCGGCGACCGCAAGGGCAAGATTTCAGTCCTCTGCTACATCGTGGCGATTGCGCTCGCCTTCGTGCAGCCGGCTGCGGCCGACGCGCTCTACGTGACCGTCGCGCTCACGTGGCTGATCCCCGATCGGCGGATCGAGGGGCGCCTCCGGCGGTGAGTCACTCGCCGACTACGGGCGCTGGAACAGCATCTCCTGGATTTTGCCATCAGGCGTCCGATACATGAGCGCATCCCCGACTGCTGATCCCATCTTGAATCGAATGCTTGCGACTTCCATCCCGCCGCGCTCCGAGAGCCTGCGCACCTCGACCCCCGAGATCGGACGCAACGACTTGCGCGCCTGGGCCACCAGCTCGGGCGTCAGGAAGGCGCTGTAATCGTCGCCCAACGTCGAGCGATCGACGCGACCCTGTTGCAGTCCGGTCAGAAATGTCTGGGCGGCGACTTGCGCTGTCGGCCCGGTGACCGTTGGCACGTCCGGGTGCGGGAGCAGCTTGCCCAGAATGGCGCGCCCAAGTGAATCGAGCGAACCGAAGTCCGTGTTCGCGAGCATCACGATCGCCGACCGCGTCGCAGGGACGACAATGTTCTCCGCGACGAATCCGCTGACGGCGCCGCCGTGCTCCAACACCACGGCCTGACCTCGATCGTTCACGCCATCACCGCAGCCGTATCCCGTCGAGCGGCCATCCGGCAGACGCCGTGGCGTCGTCAGGATCGCATACGAGTCGGCGCTCAACACCTTTCCGCCGATCACGGCGAGGTCCCACGTCAAGAGATCGGTCGGCGTCGACCAGATCGCGCCAGCGGTTCCCGCCCAGCCGCGCCCTTCCGGTGCCGCGGGGAATGGCGGCCCGAACGCGAAGGTGGTGTAGCCGCTGGCCATGTTCGCTCCGCCGCGCGTCGGCTCGAATTGCGTATGCTGCATGCCGACGGGCGTGAGAATGCGTTGTGTCAAGTTGCTGCCGTAGCTCTGGCCACTCACCTTTTCAATGACGCGACCCAGGATCAGGAAGTTCGTGTTGCTGTACGACCATCGGGTTCCCGGATCGAAGTCGAGTGGACGGGTCGCGTACTCGGCGATGATGCTGTCCTGGGTTTGGTCGTGTTGCATCTCGCGATCGACGAAATCCAGCGGATAGTAGTCGCGATAACCGGACACATGCTGCCCGAGCTCGAGGAGCGAGATGTCCGAGGCGCGTGTCAGGTTGGGGAAGTACTTGGCGACCGGGTCTTGCATCGACAGCTTGCCATCCTGCGCCAACAGCAGCGTCAGGGAGCACGTGAATTGCTTGGTGACGGAGCCAATCGCGAACATCGTTTCTGCGGAGACTGAGTCCTTGCCACCGAGGGCGCGAAGGCCGTAGCCCTTGGCGAGCACGATCTTTCCGTTCTGTGCGACCCCGACATTGAGCCCGATGAGATGCTTCGAGACGAGTGTCGCCCGAATCATGCTGTCGAGCTGGGCCACGTTGACCGGAGGTACCGACGCGGGGCTCGCGGTCCACGGCGCCGCAACGCTGGTCGAAGACGTGGTAGGTGCCGACTGCTGCGTTGCTGGAGGGCAGGCGAGACAGAGAAGTGCCGCCGTTGCGGCGACACACGGGCGTGCGATGCGGTTCATTGGGGCGCTCGAAGGGAGAGAGACATGATGCGTCGGTCGGGAGTATGGAAGACGACCTCGTCCAGGGCAAGCGGGGAGGGCCGGCTTTCAGGCGTGTCGATTTTGCCATTCCCCGTTCGACGTATCCATGAACCGTGGCACGAGTCCGCGGGATCACCCACCTGACCAACTTGGAGATACGACCATGCGCTTCATGATGCTGATGATTCCGAAGGGGTATGAGCAGGCGGCGCCGGGAACGTTGCCCGATCCAAAGGCCGTCTCGGTCATGGAGAAATACAACGAGTCCCTGCAGAAGGCCGGCGTCCTGATCGCGCTCGATGGGCTCCACCCCCCCTCCATGGGGGCGCGCGTCTCCTTCTCGGGTGGGAAACCCAAAGTGACCGACGGGCCCTTCTCCGAGGTGAAAGAGGTTCTGGGCGGCTACTGGATGATTCAGGCCAGATCGAAGGAGGAAGCCATCGAGTGGGCCAAGCGCTGCCCCGCCTCTGACAACGAAGTGATCGAGGTGCGCCAGGTGATGGAATTCGCGGACCCGGCTGTCGTCCAGGCGGTCGCTGGCGGATTCCAGGAAATGCAATCACAGGCAGCGCGGAGCGGGGGGCGCTGATGGTGTGCTGGTTGGCGGCGGTGCGCGCCGGGCGTCACCTGGATCCGGGCGCATCGCCGTGACGACCGCGGAAACCCACCGCGTCGTCGACGCGGTCTGGCGCATCGAGTCGGCCACCGTGATTGCCAGCCTGACACGGATCGTGAGGGATGTCGGAGCGGCCGAAGACCTCGCCCAGGACGCCCTGGTGGCGGCGCTCGAGCAATGGCCCGAGACGGGCGTTCCGCGGAATCCCGGCGCGTGGCTCATGGCCACGGCGAAACGGCGCGCGATCGATCTTCTGCGACGCAACTCTCGGGTCGAACGCAAACACGAGGAGCTCGACCGCGAGCTCGAGGCGCAGCAGGAGGCCGCGGTCGACTCGCTCAATGTCATGATCGATGATGACATTGGCGACGATCTGCTGCGGCTGATCTTCACCTGCTGTCACCCGGTATTGTCGCCGGAGGCGCGGGTCACGCTGACGCTGCGGTTGCTCGGAGGGCTCAGTACGGCGGAGATCGGACGCGCGTTCCTGGTCCCCGAGCCGACAATTAGTCAGCGAATCGTCCGGGCGAAACGGACGTTGGTTGCCGCCAACGTGCCCTTCGAGGCACCGCGAGGCGCGGAGCTGGTCGCGCGCCTCGCCTCTGTCCTCGAGGTGCTCTACCTCATCTTCAATGAGGGCTACGCCGCGACTGGCGGCGATGACTGGACGCGACCGGCGCTCTGCGAGGACGCGCTGCGCCTTGGCCGCATCTTGGCCGAGTTGGTGCCCGCCAATGCCGAGGTCCACGGGTTGGTCGCCCTGATGGAGATTCAAGCATCTCGCCTCAATGCGCGTTTCGGATGCCTCGGGCGCCCCGGTACTCCTGCTCGACCAGGACCGTACTCGATGGAATCGGCTGCTCATCCGCCGCGGGCTTGCAGCGCTCGCCCGCATCGAATCGCTCGGGGCAGCGCTCGGCCCCTACGGGCTCCAGGCGGCGATCGCAGCCTGCCACGCGCTGGCGCCGACAGGTGCGGACACCGACTGGATCCGGATCGTCGCACTGTACGACGCGCTGGCCGAGCTGCAGCCGTCGCCGGTCGTGCAGATCAATCGTGCGGTCGCCATTGCGATGGCGTTTGGACCTTCGGCGGCGCTGGAGCTCGTGGACCAGCTGACGTCGGAGCCCGCACTCACCGCGTCGCACATGTTACCGACCGTGCGCGGCGATCTCCTGAGCAAGCTCGGCCGCAATGATGAGGCCCGCGCCGAATTCGCGCGGGCCGCATCGCTCACGAGCAACGGTCGCGAGCGTGCGTTGCTACTAGAGCGTGCGGCCGCCAACGCGTCGAGGAACCCCGAGCCCTAGCCCCGCCGCTCGTCTCCTTTCTCCTCACTCCTTACTCGGGCGCGGAAGCGCCCGGGTGGTACTCCCGTGCCGTGTGCCCAGTGAGTTGCGAGCGGTAGAAGTAGACGTCGCGTAGGTCACCGGTGCTGTAGCGCTTCGCCTGGTCATCGAAGTGGGGCGAAGAGGGCTGTCCGCTCTGACCGCCAGCGGTGACCGCCTTCGCCCGGACACTATCGCCGAATTCCACGACCGCGACGAAGCTGTTGCCAGCGGTGCCGTACATCTTCTTCGTGCCGGGGTAGCGACGCGCACCGAACGACGCCAGCGACCCCCACACGGCCGATGTGAATTCCACCGGGATGCTCGGGGCGGAATCACTGAACGTCGGCACGATGTCATCGTTGAGGCGCTGGAAGCGGTTGATGTCGCCCCACGGGGTTCGCCACGAGCCGAAATCGTTCGTCAACGTGTCGGACGCGGCTGCCAACGCTTCGAGCCGCTCCACCGGCGTCGTTTTCGCGACCACGTAGTCGAACATCGACATGTGTGCCTGCCGAGCGCCCGCGGTCACGCGCTGCCCCATTTCCTGACCCCAGTAGACCGCCAACGCCGTCGGCACCGACGTCGCCGACCAGCGATAGTCCCACCCGCGCAGCATCTTGATCTGCTCGGCCAGCTGCGCCTTCAGCGGGTTGCTGGACGGGGTGGAGTCGTACGCGTGCAGCAGCGACGGGATCATGCGCGCAAACGCGGGGAGGTAGCTGTCGTACGCGGTCGCCATGAGTGACGTGAGGGTAAAGTCCTTCTTCCCTTGCAGCACGCGAACCGCATGGTATCCACGCTGGGACTCCTCGCGGCCGGTCTCCACGTAGGCTGGAAAGTCCGCCCGCTTGGGACTGCTCGGACCCGCCGCGGACCACGGCCAATTGTTGCTGTTGTACAGCCAGCCGCTGGCCGGATTCAGGAGGTGCGGCGTCTCATCGACCGACAGGAGCCCATGCCACTCCGTCGCCGTGTCACTGCCGTCGACCGGCTGAGTCCAATCGAACTTGGTACTCCGTCGCGGGATGAAGTTCGCGTGGAAATACGCAATGTCGCCGTCGGCATCCGCATAGATCGTATTGTTCGACGAGTTCGTGTGCAGCTCCATGGTCTGGCGAAATGCGGCGTAGTTCTTCGCCTTGGTGCGGGTGTACGACTGGATCAATGCTTTCACGGGTGCCTGCATCAAGCTGATGCTCATCCACTTGTCACCGGACTGCGCAATGATCGGGCCATGCTGCGTCCGATACACGGTGAATTCCTTGCTGGCCATGCCGGTGGCCGTCTTGTAGGGGATCGTGATGGTGCGACTGATCACGGGCCGATCTTCACCGCCGGAGCGGTAAAAGAACTGGTTGCCCTTCTTCACGACGGTTTCCAGGTAACGGTCGACGGCGTCGGCGCCACTCGACGTGTGCATCCAGCCAATGCGGTCGTTGAAGCCTTGATACACGAAGAACTGGCCCCACGTGACCGCGCCATAGGCGTCGAGCCCCTCGTCGCTCACCTCCTGTAGTTCGGCACGGAAGTAGAACGACGTGTGCGGATTGATCAGGAGCAAGGCGTGGTGATCCACCGTGTTCGACGGTGCGATGGCGATGCCATTCGAGCCCGACGGCTCTGGCGGCAGTCCTACGCCGTCGGCTCGTGCCAGCCTCACCGGGCCATTGCCGTAGAACTCCTGCAGCTGGGCCAGGTCGATGCGCTCAATGTCGCCGCCAATGCTCCCTTCGCTGAAGGTGAGCGCCATCCACGGCTCGAAGTGCGTGATGACCCGTGGCCTGACCTCGGGATGTCGATACAGGTAGTAGTTCAGCCCATCGGCGTACGCGTTCATGAGCGCCTTGAGCCAATCGGGGCTGGTCGCATACAGCGCCTTCAGCGAGTCTGGATCGATGAAGAGCTTCATGCGCAGGTCGCGATAGATCGCTGACTCGCCCTCGGCCTCGGCCAACCGCCCCATGGCGTTGATGTAATTCGTCTCGACGCGGTTGAAGTCGTCCTCGGCTTGCGCGTACTCCATCCCGAAGACTGCGTCGGCGTCGGTCTTGCCGTAGATGTGGGGGATGCCCCAATCATCCCGAATGATCGTGACGCGTTGTGCCTCCTGCTGCCACCGCGCGATGTCCTTGCTGTCAGGCGCGGACGGCCGCGCAGCGGCGCACGCGGCCGCCGCGAGCACGAGTACAGGGGCGAGTCTGTTCATGCGGCTCCTCTCTAAGCGATTATCTCCGTCTGCACCAACTCTTTCTCGACCACCTGGCCGTTCACGAGGCTGACGTAGTATGCCTTGGCGTCGGGTCTCGTGTGCACGACACGTTTGACCTCGTTGTCCTCGAAGTAGATGCCCGCGTCGTTGTCACATGCGTAGCCCGGCTTCATCTCGCCCGAGGCGATCAGCTTCTTGTATAGCGGACGGCGTTGCGGCTCGTGATCGTAGTGGGGACAGTGGCTGCCTTTGATGAAACCGAGACACTTGACGATCGACAACTCCTTCGGCCTGGAGTCGGTGGTTCCCTCATCAAACCAGCACAGCGAGCCCGCGCTGGCACCGCCGAGCACGATCCCGCGGTCCCACGCTTCTCGAAGGACCGTATCGATGCCCTGTGCCTTCCAAATCGCCTGCTGGTTCAGGGTGTTGCCACCCGAGGCGACGATGCCATCCATCGACAGCAGGACTTCGTCCCATCCCTGTGTCTGCCGATAGCTGCTGATGAAGCTCTCCTGTACGAACGGCTCGACATCGACGGGCCCACAGTCCCGAAAGAAGGCAATGCTGCCCTCCGGCCGATCGGCCGACGCCGTGGGCAAGTAACAGATCCGAGGCCGTTGCTTCCCGGTGAGCGTCGCCATGTAGCGGATGAAGGGCGTGTTGAATCCGCCGCCGGCAATGAGCACCTTGCGAGTGCCGGCGGCCACGCGCGGCGTCTTCACCAGTTCGGCCAGCGCCGACCGACTGAGCCCCACGGTTCCCAGCGCCGAGGTCGCGAGCCCGGCGGAGCCCAGCGCGGATGAGACGAGGAACTCTCTTCGCTTCATGGTGATCGGCTCTCCTAGTTGTAGGTGTCGGACCGGTCGTGCACGAGTGACGACGAGGCTACCGGACAGGCGCTTCTGTTCGCCGGTATGTGGGCGCAAAAGTACCCCGCAAGTCGGAGCATTTCAAAGGGAGGGAGGCGATGTGAGAACGGAGGGAAAAAAGCGGGGTGAGCGCCGTTCTCAGACCGCCAGGTAGTCTCCCGGTCGGGCGACCATCTCGTAGAGGACGGGCATGAGGAAGATACTGATCAAGAGTCGCGAGAAGAGGCCGCCGACGATGACCAGCGCAAACGGGCGCTGGGTGTCCGTACCGACGCCGGTCGCAAGGGCCGCTGGCAGCAAGCCCAGAGCAGCGACGAGTGCCGTCATCGCGATGGGACGCAGCCGGAGACGCGCCGCCTGCCGTGCCGCCTCAGTGATGGAGATGCCGGCCAGGCGAAGCTCATTGGCGTAGGAGATGTAGACGACCGCTGTCTGCACCGAGACGCCGAACAGGGCGAGAAAGCCGATCGCCGACGAGACCGACACCGGGGTGTGCGTGATTGCGAGCGCGACGACGCCTCCGATGGGGTCGGACAGCACGACGCCGAGCAGCGTGATGAGCGGGAATTTGAAGTTGCGATACAGGGCAAACAGGACGGCCAGGATGAGCGCGAGCGTGACTGGCAGCACGATCCGGAGCTCCGCTCGCGACGCCGTGTACTCCTGGTATTCGCCTCCCCACACCACGCGATAGCCCTGCGGGAGCTTGACTTCGCGGGCGACGGCTGCTTGCGCTTCCTGCACAGCGCTCGCCAGGTCGCGGCCCTCCACCGAATACTGGATGCCGATGTAGCGCGAGTTGTCCTGTCGATAGATGAAAGCGGCGCCCTGCGAGATCCTGATGGTGGCCAGATCGCGGATCGGGATCTGCTGCCCGGCGGGGGTCGCGACGAGAATGTTGCCGATCGCCTGCGGCGTCTCGCGGTATTGCGGTTGTAGGCGAACGACGAGATCGAACAGCTTTTCCCCTTGAACCACTTGCGTGGCGGCCTGACCGCCGACCGCCGCCTCGATGAGCGCGTTGACGTCAGCGACATTGATCCCATACCGCGCGATCTTGTCGCGATCGATGTCGACGGTCAGCGAGGGCTGGCCGAGCTCCTGAACCAGCGTCGTGTGCGTGATCCCGCGTACGCGCTCCATGACGTGCTTGATCAACTTGCCGCGCTCTTCGAGAACCGCGAGATCTGATCCGAAGACCTTCACATCGAGCGAGCTCTTGAGCCCGGTCTCGGCCTCATCGACGGCATCTTCCGCAGGTTGCGTATAGTTGAAGGTGATGCCGGGAAAGACCTGCAGCTTTCGATTGACGGCGTCGATGAACTCGTTCTTGTTGCGATACGGGCCGGTCCACTCGTTGTACGGCTTGAGACCGACGTAGAACTCTGCGTTGAAGAAGCCCGTCGGATCGGTGCCATCGTCGGGACGTCCATGCTCGTCGGCGACGACCGTGACCTCCGGGAACGAATGGAGCACCGCGCGGATCTGCGGCACGATGTGCGACGACTCGTCAAACGAGATGGTGTACGGCATGGTGGCCCGAACCCACAACGCGCCTTCGTCGAGCTTGGGCATGAATTCCGCGCCGAGCGAAAACCAGAGCGGGATCGTCAGGAGCAGAATCCCGACCGATATCGCCAGCGTCGTCCGTGGACGCTCCAGGCACCAGTGCAACAACCGCATGTAGTGGTCGCGAATCCACTCGAATGTGGGGTTGCGGCGGTCACGCACGCCCTTACGGAGCACGAAGAGGCACAGAATCGGGAGCGTCGTGAGCGCCACGAGCAGGGCGCCGATCAACGCGTAGATCATGGTGTCGGCCATCGGCTTGAAGAGCCGACCCGACGGACCCGACAAGACGTAGATCGGCAAGAACCCCGTGACGATCACGGCGACGGCGTACACGATCGGACGGTCGACCTGGGCGGCCGCTCCCGCGATCACATCGCGGGTCGAGTACGTCGTTCCGTGGCGGATCGCCAGCTGCCGATGGATGTTCTCGACCATGACGACGGATGCGTCGACCAGGATCCCGAAATCGATCGCGCCTATGGACAGCAGGTTCGCCGGAATGTGCCGAAGATCGAGACAGATGAAAGCGAACAGCAGCGACAGCGGGATCGTCGTCGCGACGATCAGGCCCGACCGCACGTCGTACAGGAAGAACACGAGCACCACCACGACGAGCACGATACCGCGCAGCAGGTTGCCTGCGACCGTGCGTGTCGTGAGCCGAATGAGCTCGCTCCGGTCGTAGAACGGCTCGATGTGAACGTCCTTGGGAAGCGTACGGTTCAGGAAATCCGTCGCCGTTTCGACGCGCTTGAGCACGGTCTGCGCTTGTTCCCCGGTGCGCATGAGAATCACACCTTCAACCGCGTCATTGGCGCTGTCGTAGCCGAACTGCCCCAGACGCGGTGCCTGGCCGATGACGACCTGGCCGATGTCCTTCACCAACACGGGCGTGCCGTTCTTCACGGCGACGACGATGTTGCCGATGTCCTGCGGCGTGGCGACGCGCCCCAGGCCGCGCACGTAGTAGAACTGTCCGCCTTCGGAGTAGAACCCGCCGCCCGCATTGTCGTTGTTGGCACCCAAAGACGCGGCGACCATTGGCACGGTGAGTCCCGCGCCAGCCAGCTTGATCGGATCGATCAGCACCTGGTACTGCATCGTCGGACCGCCCAGCGGGGACAGGTCCGCGACGCCCGGGACCGCTCGGTACACCTTGGAGATGTCCCAATCATCGATGGTCTTCAGGTCCATGGGACTGCGATCGGGACTCTGTAAGACGTACCGATAGACAAGGCCGGAGGGCGACGACAGCGGCGCGATGCTCGGTGTGACGCCATTCGGCAGCGTGATGTCGTTCAAGCGCTGGAACGCCTGCTCTCTCGCGAAGTACGGGTCGACGTTGTCCTGAAACGTCATGATCACGTCGGAGAGCCCGTACAGCGAAATGGACCGGACCACCCGCAGCTGCGGGATCCCGTACATCCCGATCTCGACCGGGACGGTGATGAGTCGCTCGACCTCCTCGGTCGCCCGACCTGGCCACTGCGTGATCACCTCGACCATCGGCGGCGAAAGGTCGGGATAGGCGTCGACCGGCAGCCGCGTCAGCGACCAGATGCCGAGTCCGACCATCGTCGCGACGAGGAGCGTGACCAGCAGGGGCTGACCGAGCGCGCCTCGAACCAACCGATTGATGATGCTGACAGGGGCGCCGACCGCAGGTTCGACCAGCGATTCACCTGCTTCGAACGACGATCCGGGATCCTCGAGCCTGGGGGGATGGCGCGACGGCGGTTGCGTCATCACTGGCTTTCGGCGAACTGGATGAAGAGACCGCCTTCCGACACGACGCGGTCACCAGCCGCGAGCCCCTGCGTAACTTCGTATTCGTCGCCAACGCGCGAGCCAAGCGTGATGGATCGACGGTCGTATCCTCCATCCGCTTGGGCGAGGAAGACGAAGGGAAGGTCTTCCTCGTCGCGTAAGACCGAGGAGACCGGCGCAAGGATGCCCTGCCGCGGCTTTGCTGCCTCGATGGCGACACGCACGTACATGTCGCGCTTGAGGAGCTCGTGCTTGTTCTGCACGACGACGCGGACGGACGTTGCGCGCGTCGCCGTATCCACGATCGCCGCCACGTAGTCCACTCGCCCACGCAGCGTGTCCGGCCACGCGTCGGTCGTGATCCACGCCGGCTCGCCCCGCGAGACGTCGGCGAGGTTCGATTCGAACACGTTGGCCATGACCCACATGCTCGAGAGGTCGGCGATCGTAAATGCCTGCGTCTGCCCGGCCTGCACGACCTCGCCGGGGTTGATGAGCTTCTCCACCACGACTCCGGCTATGGGCGCACGGATGACGCCAGGCGCGGGCGGCGACGGCCGCCCTTCGCGGATCGCGTCGATCGTCGACGAGTCCACCCCAAAAGCCACCATTTGCTCGATCGCCGCCTCGCGATCGGCCCAGGCCGACGCGGAGTCGGATCGTGCCTGATCCAGGTCGCTGCGCGCGATCGCATCGTTCTTGAAGAGCTGCTCGTCGAGCAGCGCGATGCGCGTGGTGTTGCGGAGCGCGGTTTGCGCCTTCTGAAACGCCGCCATCGCCTGGGCAAAGTCAGGCGACGTCACGCGGGCCAGAGCTGTCCCTGGCTGCACACGCGTGCCCGTCGTGACCAGGATCTGCGCGACGGGACCGGAGATCTGTGTCAGCACCGGCGTCGACCGGTCGCCGTCAAACGCGGCGGTCCCCGTCGTGATGATGGTGGGCCGGTAGGTTGACGGCGTGATCGTGACGGTGTGAATGCGCGCGCGCTGTTCCTCGGTCAGGAAAAAAGCGGAGTGCGCCGGTGTCGCTGAGGGCGAGCTGGCCGCGCTACCCCCCGCGGCGTCGCCCCCCTGCGTCGTCGCCGCCGACCGCGAGCAGGCTCCGGCGGCTACGGTCGTCCCTAGTAACGCCAGTGCACACCGGCGCCACATACCCGCGCGGCCTGCTGTGGATGTGTCGTGTCGTCTTCGTAAACTGGCAGCCCTAGTGGGCATTGTTGGCTCCCGATCGGAAGTCTGACAACGGCGCCGCCGCCGCACGCGCCAGGTCGGCCTGCGCGGCGTTCGCGGCGGCCAATGCATCGGTATACTGGCTCTCGGCCGATACGAGATCCGTGCGCGCCTGGATCACGTCGAGCGCGGACGATCCGCCAATCGCATAACTGGCGGCCGCGATCCGGTACTCCTCCCGCGCCCCCGGCACGACCTGGTCGCGCAGGTAGAGCAGCTGCTGGAGGGTCGTCGCGGCCGTCGCGTAGCTGACACGAACATCCTGATCGACCTCCGCGCGCAAGTCTCGGTACGACGCGGCCAGCTCGGCCTCGTGATGCCGCGCCTGGGCGAGATCACCCGATGTGTGCTGGAAGAAGAACACAGGCAACGGCACACTCAAGCCGTACTGCCAATAAACGTTCTGGTTCGGGATGTACGCGTCCGGTGCACCAAAATCTTTGCTGATGGCGAAAAACAGGTCCGGGATCCAGTACTCGGCCGCGAGCACCGTCGACGCATGCGCCCCCGACTGCTGCGCCTGCAGACCGGCGAGCTCGGGACGATTGGCGAGTGCATGCGCCTCCAACGGCGCGAGGTCGGGGAGCGCCGGCGGCACGCCCAGAGTGTCGGCCGGCATGAGCGGAGTGGGCAACGCCCGCCCGAGCAGGCGATTGAGGGACGCGCGGGCATTCGCGATCGCGAGGCCATTCGCGAGGAGCGAGTTGCCAGCCTGGCCGACGGCCACCTGTGCACGCACGACATCGAGCTTCGCCGCGGTGCCGGCCGCATACCGTGCCTGAGTCTTGGTCAGGAAGTCCGCCGCTAGCCCGTAGCTATCGGTCAGGTCTGTGCGGTGTCGCAAAGCTACGCGCATCGAGTCGTACGTTTGCGCCGTCTGTGATTCGATTTGTTGTCTGAGCGCCTTGTAGGCGTACTCGGCGCTTCGAACCCCGGCCGTTCCGATATTGTATTGAAGCCGAAACTTGTCCGGGAATGGGACGGTCAAGGAGGCCGAGAGCGGTTTGTACGCCGGAGCACCGGCTTGGGTCGTGATCGACGCCGAACCGATTGGGTCCGGAATGGCGACATCCTGCACTCGCTGGGCGCGGGCTTCCGCCGTCTGCTGGCGAGCGACCTCCAGTTGTGGATTGTGCGCCAGCGCCTCGGCAACCGCTTGCTCCCTCGTCAACCGTACGGTGTCTCGCGCGACGGTGTCCATTTGCCGGACACCAGCCATCGCCTCGCGTGCGGCGCGGTCGGGACTGAGTTCTCGCACCATGTTGGAGGTGTCGGCCAGGTTGGGCAGCAGGGGGTAACGGAGTCCGAGCCCAGTCCGGGTTGAATCGCGGTGCGCGCCAGTATCGGCCGCTTGGCCGGGTGTCGTGGGCTGCTGGCCACGGGCCGCTGATGGGACAACAGCCAGTGCGCACCACACAACGTAGAGCCGCATGATCCCGGTGTGGAGGGAGAAGGGACGACCGTGGCGCACGCCCGCTCGCGCGGGCGACGCGAAAATATGGCCCCCGCCGCCTACAAAGAGCGACAGATACCTGACTTTGGAGCTGGGCCGGCCGGCCCCCGGATCGAGGGCGACGGGCGCGCCGCTAGACGGGCGCGGCAAACCGGGGCGGTCGATGGCAGGCACGCACAACGCTCTATACGCACCAGACCGGGCAGACGCTTGGACATCCCTCGTATATATCTCTAAAGGGGGAACGGGTCATGCGTGCCAGCATCCGACAGATCATAGATCCTTGCACCGCCGCCCGACAGGCGCGTCGGTGGCACGTTCGCGCGATATCCGTGCTCCGTCCGCGCCAATGCCACCGGTCAGTGGCTCTCGACTCTCCCTGGTCCACGCCGCCGTCAACCCATGCGAGCCCGCGGAGATCCCGCGCCCTCCTGCTGGGCTTCGCCGTGTGCGCATCACTGTCGGTTATCAGTTGCAACACCAAGGCCCTCGACAGCAGCCCGTGCGGCAGCGTCGACTCGGTGACCGAGCTGCAACCGCTGATCCTGTCGGTGAGCGGCAGTTTCCCCGACACGACCGCGACACAGCTCGTTCTCGTTATCACGCCCCCATCCGGCACGGCCCGACAGTTCTTGTCGTCCTCGCTCACGACGACGACCGCGATCATCCCCTTGACCGCAACCCCGCAGCTCGCATCGGGTACGTACCCCGCGCAATGGATGATGAACGGGTGTGTGACTCCACACCAGACACAGATCCTCGGCCCGGGTAGCGTCACGATCACCAACTAACCGCGGCGCGGGGCATGCCCGAAAAGAGGGAGAGCTAAGAGGAATCAAGACGTACCATACCCGGCGAACTGCGGATGGTGCCCGGGTCTCTCTCTTGTTCCCGATCTCAATTCGGTCGTCTCGGGCGCGAGGCGCCCGAACGTGTTAGAGTCTACGCCATGAATCTGCGGCCAGGTGGCCGGTGGACGAGTCCGAGCCGGATACTCCGCCAGGGCGCCCAAGCACTCCGAGTACTCATCTGGATGGTCGCGGCGATCACGGCCTGCGGCGACCACCGCGACGCGAGCGTGCCCGCGGCTGCGACGCCCGAGTCGGGGGGCCCGGCCAGCAGCGGCAAGCGGATCGGCGTGACCCTGCTGACCAAGGAGCAGGAGTTCTACCGGCAGCTCGAGGGTGGCCTTCGACGCGAGGCTGCGGCCAATGGGTATCAGCTGCTGGTAACCTCCGGCGACTTCGATCTCGCCCGGCAGCAGGCCGAGATCGACAACTTCATTGTCCAGCGGGTCGACGCGATTGTGGTCTGTCCGGTGGACTCAAAAGGGATCGGGCCGGCGATCGAACGCGCCAAGGCAGCCGGGATTCCCGTGTTCACGGCGGATATCCGCGCCTACGGCGTGTCGGTGGTGGCACACGTCGCCTCCGACAACCGCGAGGGGGGCCGCGAGGCTGCAGCATTCATGGCGCAGGCGATCGGTCAACGCGGCACCGTTGGCATCATCGGCCAGGCCGAAACCGAGACGGGCTATGAGCGAGCGCACGCGTTCACCGACGCCATGGCATCCTATCCCAATATCCACGTGGTCGGAGAGCTCAACGGTGGGGGTGTACGCGATCGCGCCCTCAAAGTCGCCGAAGACATGCTCCAGGCGCATCCCAACCTCACGGGCATCTTCGCGATCAACGATGAGATGGCGCTCGGCGCACTGTCGGCGGCCCAGGCGCGCGGCAAGACACCCGATGACTTCACTATCGTGGGTTACGATGCCGACCCCGAGGCGGTCACCGCGATCCGCGGACATACGCCGCTCAAGGCGGACATCGTGCAGCATCCCGATCGCATCGGCGTGGGGACCATCGACGCGATTTCGCGTTACTTCGCCCACCAGGCAGTCGATTCCCTGATCACGATCCCGGTCGTGACCTTCGACGGACGTTCGGAGCCGACCAGCTGAAGGTGCCGCTGTGAACGCCTCGGATCGCGCGGCGCATGGCAACACGATATTGAGCGCCTCCGGCGTTTCGGTTCGATTCGGGACGGTGGCAGCTTTGACTGAGGTCGATTTCAGCGTACGCGCGGGAGTTGTCCACGCCCTCGTCGGCGAGAACGGCGCCGGGAAGTCGACGCTCATGCGAGTCTTGTCAGGCGCCATCCATCCTGACCGTGGCGCGCTGGCATTGGACGGTACTCCCGTCTTCTTCGCATCACCCCGCGATGCGCGCCGCGCTGGCGTTCGGATGATTCACCAGGAATTGAGTTTGGTTCCCGCGCTGTCGGTTGCAGAGAACATCTTCCTCGGAGTCGAGCCATCAACCTGCGGCGTGGTGCGGCGGGATCGGATGCGGGGGGACGCGCACGCGGTCCTGTCGGTGCTCGGAGAAGCGATCGATCCCGACGCACGGGTCGGCATGCTTTCGCTCGCCCGGCGCGAGATGGTGGAGATTGCCAGGGCGCTCGCGGCGGCGCTCAGGATTCTCATACTCGACGAGCCGACGGCCATCCTCTCGGCGCGGGAGACGGACGCCCTCTTCGCGCAGATTGCCAGGCTCAAGGAGTCAGGCGTCGGTGTCGTGTATTGCTCTCATCGGCTTGATGAGATCGCGTTGCTCGCTGACGAGATCACGGTGTTGCGAGATGGTGTCCGCGTGGCGCATGGCCCTGCACGAGCCATGTCGCGCGACGAGATGATCCGCCTCATGGTGGGCCGCACCCTGCAGACGCGCGCGCCCGTTCCTGACGCGCGCGCGACAGCAGTCACCGCCGCTCCTGATGTCTTGCGGGTCGTCGGGCTCGATACGCCGGTCGTGCATGATGCATCCGTCGCGATTCGCGGTGGGGAGATCGTGGCGCTGGTCGGACTCGTTGGCGCGGGTCGCACGGAGCTCGCGCGAGCGATCGTGGGGGCGGACCGCCGCCACGGCGGGCAGATCCTGGTCGATGGTCGGGCGGTGGCCCCCCGGACGCCCGGGGAAGCGATGCGAGCCGGCATCGCATATGTGAGCGAGGATCGCAAGGCGGGCGCGCTCATCCCCCTGGCCTCCGTGTGCCACAACATCACGCTCGCCCGCCTGCGGTCATTCGCGCGCGGTCGCCTCGTGCCGGTCCTGGACCGAACGCGCGAGCGAACGGCGGCGGGGACATGGGTCGCTGCGCTGCGGATCAAGGTCCGGGACCTCGACCAACCCGTCGACCGTCTCTCGGGCGGGAACCAGCAGAAAATCGTGCTGGCCCGCTGGCTCATGGAGGAGGGCCCACCGCTCCGCGTGCTCATCGTTGACGAACCGACGCGGGGCGTCGATGCCGGTGCACGGGAAGAGATTCACTCCGTACTGCGTGGCCTGGCGGCTCGCGGCACGGCAGTCCTCGCGATCACCTCCGATCTCGAGGAAGCATTTGCGTTGAGTGACCGACTGCTCGTGATGCGCGAGGGGCACATCACCGGCACGCTCGCGACACGTGACGCAACGGCGACGGACGTGGCCGCGCTCATGGTTCCGGCGTAGGTCCGATGACCGGCTTCCTCTCCGCGTTCTTCTCGGTCGCAAACCTCATTAACGTCGCGCTGTCGATTGCCGTGATCGCCATCCTCGGCGTCGGCATGACCGCCGTCATCATCACGGGCGGGATCGATCTCGCCGTGGGCTCCGCCGTGGCGCTCGTCGGAATCGTCAGCGCCGTAGCGGCGCACGCGCCATCGGCGGGGTGGGCTGCGGGCGCTGCTGTGCTGGCGGTGCTCGCGGGCCTGGCGACCGGAGCGGTGAGTGGCGCGGTGACGGGCGCGCTGGTGGCACACCTTCGCGTGCCGGCGTTTCTGGCGACGCTCGCGCTCTTGTCGATCGATCGCGGGCTCGCGTTTGTCGTCGGTGGAGGCCGTTCGATCGGCGACCTGCCGCCGGGACTCCTCGTACTGGGGCAACGCAACTGGCTTGGACTGCCAATCCCCGTGTGGCTCATGGCCGCAGCGGTCGGCGGGGGCTGGTTCGTGCTGACCCGCACGGTCTGGGGTCGTTGGGTCTACGCCGTTGGTGGCAACGAGGAGGCGACCTGGCTCGCGGGGATTGATACTCGGGCAGTCGTGTTCTGGACCTATGTCGCAAATGGTTTGATTGTCGGTGTTGCCGGTTTGGTATTGACCGCGCGACTCGGGGCCGCCGTGCCCAACGCCGGCCTGGGGTACGAGCTCGATGTCATTGCAGCCGTTGTTGTCGGCGGGACCGCACTCACCGGGGGCCGCGGCTCGGTGCTCGGCACGCTGGCGGGCGCGGTCTTCATCGGTGTGCTCAACAACGCCCTCAATCTCGCGGATGTCGACCCGTACCTCCAACGCATCGCCGTAGGCGTCGTCATTCTTGCTGCCGTCCTCGCCGATCGACTCCGCCCACGATGACGGCGAGCGACCCGCGGGACACGATCATCGGCATCAATGTCGGTGGGACGAAGACGAGCGTCGTCGAAGGTGCTCGCAATGGACAGATCCTCATGCGCAGTGAGCGCCCGACCGAGGCCGCGGTCCGATTTGCCGACACGTGGCCCGCGCTCGCCAAACAGATCAGTGACACGATTACGCGGTCGCAACAAATGGGACGCCGGCCCACGGCGATCAGCGTCGCGGTCGGCGGTCCCCTCAATGCGCGGGATGGCCGCCTGATCGACCCTCCGAATCTCCCTGGATGGCACAACGTCGCGCTTGCGGACCATCTGAAGGAGCGGTTCTCGGGGCTGGCTGTTCATGTGGAACATGATGCCAAGGCCGGCGCGGCCGCCGAGCTCCGGTTCGGTGTGGGCGCCACCCGGCCATGGCTGACCGACATGGTGTTTCTCACGTTCGGGACTGGTCTCGGAGCGGGCATCATCGCCGCGGGCCGCCTGCTGCGTGGCGGGCACGAGATGGCGGGTGAGCTGTGGGGTCTCGCTGTCCACGCGCCCGATGGCGCCAAGGTCCAGGAGATCAATGGTTGGGAGAGTGCGGCATCCGGTCGAGGCATCTCCGAGCTGGCAGTGCGGCTCCATCCCTCCCGGTGGCCTGGAGGCACTGAGACGCGCGAAATCGTGGATGCGGCCCTTGCGGACGACGTCGACGCGCTCGACGTCGTGGTGGAATGTGGGCAATGGCTGGGTGCCGGGATCGCGGCGCTCATCAGCATTCTCGATCCACAACTGGTTGTCGTTGGGAGTCTCGCGGTCGCGCTCGGCGATCGAGTGCTGGATCCGGCGCGTGCCGAGGTCGCAGCACGTCTTCCGTCACGAAGCAATGCCAGCCGGGCGATCCTTCCCAGCGCGCTCGGCACTCGCCTCGGTGACGTTCAGTCTCTGATGGCCGCGATCGAAGCCGAGTCCACGGCGGCATAGCCCTCACCGCCGCGCAGCACCGCAGTCGCGACCGAGCGGATCTCTCGGTCCGGTCGGACGGCCGCCCACGCGACTGCCGCCACGAGGCAGAGGCCCGCCGCAGTAAAGAACGACGCTGACCACCCGAAATGGTCGCCGATCCACGGCGTCAAGATCGTGGTGGTGAAGCCGCCGATCTGCGCACCCATGTTCATCACGCCCGAGACTGCCCCTGCCGACGGGCCGGCAATGTCGGCGCTCGCCGACCAGAACGAGCTCTGTGCGAGGTATAACGTGCCCGCCCCGCCTGCGAGGATCACCGCCGCGAGCCGCGCGTCGACGATCGTCGGCCCGATGGCGATGAAGACGGCGGCCACTGTGACAGCTGCGGACGCAAACAGGCAGCGTCCGACTCGGGGTCCGAAGCGTTGTGTCAGCCGATCGTTGATCCAGCCCCCACAACTCGAGCCAAGCGCCATCCCAAGCCCGGGGAGCATCGCGTATCGCGCCGTCGCGTGGAGGTCGAGATGGCGTAACGTGCTCAGATAGGTGAAGAACCAGTTGAAGAAGATGTAGGCTGAGTAGCCGTAGCAGAAATACGCGAGGGTGAGCAGCGCCACGTCGCGATTCAGCAGAATGTCCCGCCACGGCAGTGGTGCGGTCGCGACGCTCGCCGACACCCCGTCGCGGATGAGTGCGCGCTCGGTGGGCGAAACTCGTGCGCTCTCATCCGGCGTGTCCCGGGCGACCACGAACCACGCAGCCCCCACGAGGAGTCCGAGCACGCCGCACACCGGAAACGACGCGCGCCAGCCATACCGTAGCATGACCTTGGTCACAAGCGGGGCGGCGACTGCCGTCCCGATCCCGACCCCAGTGAAGATGATCCCGGTGGCGACGCCGCGTTCGCGAACGGGAATCCATCGCGCTACGACACGGTTTGAGGCCGGATACATCGTGGCCTCGCCGACGCCGAGTGTGAAGCGGATCGCCAGGAACAGCCCTAATGCCAGCGATCCAACGGGCACAGCAGCAGAGAGGCTACTGAATACCGCCCACCACACTGCCGCGAGGGCGAGCGTGCGTCGCGGCCCGAGGACGTCGGCGACTCGGCCCGCCGGCGCCTGACAGAGCGCGTACCCAGCTGTGAAGGCGCCGAGAATCCAGGACAGTTGCTGGCGACTCAGTCCATAGTCGTGCGCCAGCGTGCTGCCGGCGACCGACATGTTGACGCGGTCAAGGTACGAAATCGCGCTCAGCAGAAACAGCCAGCCGATCAGCTGCCACCGCACCTGGCTCGAACCGCTCATCCGCACCCCGCTTGGCTCCAGAATCGTTCAACCTCTCGAGCGTCCAACGTCTAACGTCCAACGTCTCACGTCCAGCGTCTGGCGTCCAGCCTTGCCTCGCGAACCTGGGAGAGTCACCTTGCAGGCGCTCCGTCCGGCACCGGTGTCCCACGCAACGTGACGTCGAGCGTCCCCCTGCTTCCGGAGGCGTGTATGCGCTGTGGTCCGTCGTTGGTTCGGTGGTTGCCCGCGGTCGCCCTGTTGGGCGTTGTGAGTGCGGGGACCGCGCAGGCTCAGGAACGCCGTGTCTTCAATCCGCCAGGGGCGCCAACGAACCTGCCGTTCAGCAATGGAATCCAGGTCGGCAACACGCTGTACATTGCGGGGGTGCAGGGCACGGTCTCGAGCGATATCGAGGCGGAGACGCGGGCCGCGCTCGCGGCCATCAAGAAGGTGCTCGACGCAGCCGGGTTCAAGCCGAGCGATGTCGTGCAGGTGACGGTGTATTTGAAGGACATCAGTGACTTCCCGAAGATGAACGCTGCCTACCGAGAGTTCTTCCCCGATCCCAAGCCGACGCGGACGACGGTCGAGGTCGCGCGCCTGGTCAACAATGCCCACATCGAAATCACGTCCGTAGCGGTCCGCTCATCTGGAGGATCGGCGCAGTGACAACCCGTCGCGACTTTGTGAAGCGATCAGTGGCCGCCAGCGCGCTCGTTGGACTCAACCCCGCTGCCGCCGCCGCGGCGACTGCACGCGGGGATATCGAGCCGCCATCGGCACCGATCGATTACTACGACAAGCTGGGCGTCACCAAGATCATCAACGCTGCCGGGACCTACACGTATCTGACAGCGTCGATCATGCCCAAGCAGGTCCAGGATGCCATCACGGTCGCGAGCCGACACAATGTCCGTCTGGCCGAGCTCCAGGCTGCGGCCGGCGCTTACATCGCCAAGCGCCTGCAATGCGAGGCAGCGCTGGTGAGCGCGGGCGCGGCGTCCGCCTTGTCCCTCGGCGCCGCGGGCTGCATGACCGTCGGCAATGCGGACGGCCCGCGAGATGTGCCGATCCGCACGAGCGGCTTCAAGAACGAGTTCATCATCCAGAAAGCGCACCGTTTCCCGCACGAGCACGGTCTGGAGATGGCCGGGATGAAGCTGATCGAGGTCGAGACTCTCGACGACTACGAACGTGCATTTACCCCGCGGACCGGCGTCGCGTTCTTCTTCAACGCGGCGGAAGTCGGGCACGGCGCATTGCAGCAGGGGGTCAAAGGCTGGTCCAACGCGCCGGTCACCTCGATCTCACGCGAGGACTGGATCCGCGTCGCGCATGAGCACAACGTCCCGACCTTCCTCAATGCCGCCGCGGATGTGCCGCCCATCTCGAACCTTTGGAATTACACCAAGATGGGGTTCGACCTGGTCACGTTCTCAGGCGGCAAGGGCATTCGGGGTCCACAGAACGCCGGACTGCTCCTCGGCCGCAAAGACCTGATCGTGGCTGCGGCGGCGAACGATTGTCCCAACGACCGGTCCATTGGCCGCGGGATGAAAGTCGCCAAGGAGCAAATCGTCGGGATGGTGGCGGCGCTGGATTGGTTCCTCGACCAAACCGACGAGGGGCTCGAGGCGGAGGGGCGGAGGCGTAGCGCGGTGATCGCGGCTGCGCTACGATCGCTGCCGACCGTGACGACGGAAATCTTCATCCCGCCGATCGCCAACCGCGTTCCGCACCTGATGATTCGCTACGACCAGACTCGGATTGCCATCAAGCCCGTCAATGTCGCCGATGCGCTGCGCAAGGGCACGCCGTCGATCGAGCTCAATCCGGGGACCGGGCACGAGCGCGGTGCCGCCGGCCTCATCTCGGATGCGAATACCATCGTGATTGGCCCGTGGATGATGAACCCAGGCGAGGACGCGATCGTCGGGCGCAGGCTGCACGAGGTCCTGAAGGCGGCGCTGCAGCCGCAGGCGTGAACTGCGGGGCCAGGGGTGAGGGGTCAGGGGACGATAACGGCAACCGCAAGCAATCCACGCCGACATGTAGGCGCGGCCTTCAGGCCGCCCACCGCCCATGCCCCGACCCGTCATCCTTTTTGCGGTTTGGCGTTGCCGTTCCCCGACTCCTGACCCCTGGCCCCTGACCCCTGACCCCGCTCCGTTCAGCTCCCCCCGGCGCTTGCCGTCTTACCACCTGCTCCGCCCAACCCATACAGCCCCGCCGCGTTCCCCCGCATGACCATCACCGCGATCTCTCTCGCGCGCGCGGGTGTCACGGTGCCGTCGCGGATCATCCCGGTGAGCGCGATCGCGAGGGCGCGCCGCGCCGTGCGCGTTGCCACCCAGCCCTGGTCACCCCACCCGACCGGATCGCTATTGTGGTCGGCGAAGGCGTCGCTGCCGTAGAGCACCTTTCCCGGGAATTCCTCCAACCAGCGACGGAGCACGGCCGCCAGCGTCTCCGGCGAGAGGATCTGCGTCATCGCCGAGATATCGGCGTAGACGTTTGGCTTCTCGAAAACGGCGAGCGTCTGATCCCAGTAGGGCCATCCACCGTGCAGCAGCACGAAGCGTGTTTGCCGGAGCGTCGAGTCGTCGAAGACTGATTCCAGCTGCAGCGGCTGAGAGCCCGCGGCTGGGTAGTAGCCACCGAAGAAGCCGAGGCAGTGAATGTGCACCACCTCGCCGCGCGCGCCGGCCTCGCGCGCGATCGTGCGGAAGAGATAGTCCTCCAGCGTCGTGTACTCGGCGTGTGTCGGCACGCCGCCGTGGACGTAGCGGGCGTAGATCGCCGCGGCGGAATCGTGCGGCGGATTGCCGAACGCCAGCGGTCGCAAGTACGCGATCTCGAACTTGTACGCGACAGCGCCATCGCGCTTCATGCGGTCGAGCGTCGGGGTGAGGACCGTCGTCAGGTACTCATCGAGCGTGCCTGGCAGCGCTGAGACCTGCAGGTCACGCAGGTACCTGCGCAGCACGCGGGCTTCGCGCGGATACAAGACGCGATCGTCCGGCGTCATCGCCGCCTCTCCGGACACGTCCAGCGGAAAGAGCAGGGCGTCGACGAACGAAACCCATCGAAATCGCGGCGGTTGCAGCCCACGCCCCATGACGACGCGGTTCGCGAGCATCGTTTCGGTGCCCATGCGGTCGAGGGCCCAGTTGGCGAGCTGGTCGCCCTCCTTGCTGGCCAGCGCGGCCTTGGCTTGCACGAGCTCGCGCACGTGCGCGTCCGTCATGTCGCTGTACCGGTATCCATACAGCGCATGCCACGGCACAACCCAGCGAGGGTTCGCTGGGTCGAGACCGTACGGCATCGGAAAGTCGGGAATGCCCGCCAACGGCAGCGCGTCGTTGTCCGTGTCCGCGGGCACTCCGGCCTCCGGCGGCAGCAGCGGGTGTGCGTGATTGTCGATCGCCTTGATGCCGTTGATGTATGCCAGCAACGACGAGTCGACCGCGGACTGCGCGTGCACCGGCCGACTCGCCAGAGCCGCGGTCACGAGAGCATAACGAAGAGATGCGCACGGCAACCTCTTCGGATGGACAGCGTAGAATGTAGAGCTAGACGATAGACAACGACACCGACATGTGGGGGCGGGCTTCAGCCCGCCCGTTCGTGCCGTGCCTCAGAGGCTCGCCAGTTCGGCCAGCATCGCGCGCGCTCGTGAGCCGACAGCCGCGGCGCGATCGCCGGGGCGGTAGAGGGAGGATCCGATGCCGAACCCCGCAGCGCCGACTGCGACCCACGGTGCCATTGTACCGAGTCCGACGCCACCCACCGGAAGCACGAGCGTGCCAGCTGGTAGGACGGCGCGCAAGGCCTTGAGCGTCGCGGGAGTCGTGGCTTCGGCCGGAAAGAGCTTGAGCGCATCGGCCCCGGCCGCGAGCACCGCAAAGGCTTCGGTAGGGGTGAAGAATCCAGGCATGGCCAGCGCATCGGCGGCTTTTGTTGCGCGTACGACATCCACGGCGGCATGCGGGCTCACAATGAGCTTGCCGCCGGCCGCCACGACTTCGCGTACCTCCTGGACGCGCATCACCGTGCCGGCCCCTATGAGGGCGCGATCACCAAACGCGGACTGCAACCGTTCGATGCTTACGTAAGGCTCTGGCGAGTTGAGTGGCACTTCTATGATCACGACGCCGGCATCGACCAACGCGCTTCCGACTGCGACGGCGTCGTCGGGAGTCAGGCCGCGCAGGACCGCCACGATACGGCAGCGGTCGAGCCACGCTTTCATGTCCACTGCGCACACTCCGCGATCTGGTTGATGCCGATGGCGGCCGTCTCATCACCCCAGACCCGGGAAAAACCGCCGCACGCCTGGATCGCGCGCGCGTACAGTTTCGTCAGGTCGGAGGCCCCGACGACATGAATCTCGCTTCCGACCGCCACCGCCTGTCGCACTTCGTGCCCGATGAGAAGACCGGACAGGTACGATCCTGCGCTCGTCTCCGGCAACCGGCCGACGAGCCCCAAACCGCGGATGCCGAAAAGGTGGTGGAGCACCCCGCCAGGATCCGCTGACCGGGCGACGCCGGCGTCGAACGCGGACTGCACGGCCGGACCGTCGGCGATCGACCGGGCGAGGATGGTGTGCGCGCGAAGCGCCGCGAATGCTTCGCCCGTGAGGAAGGTCGAGAACGTCACGATGCGCCCGCCGGTGACCTGGACCCACTTGCTGTGGCTCCCCGGCATACAGATCACACCGCTCTTGATGTCGGTGCCGAAAACCTGCGCCTCCTCGCCGCGAATGAACTCCGGCACGCCGTTCTGGTCGGCACTGGAGATGCCGGGGACCACGCGGACCGCTGCGCCGTCGAATGGCACTGCGACCAGCTTCCCCGCGAGGTCGCGAGGCGCCACGGGGCAGGGGACGTACCCAGTCTCGACCCAACCGCCGCGGCTGCCGATCATCCCGGAGAGCAGCACGCGACCCTCACCTTTGGCCAGCCACGATCCCACGAGGTCGCGTAATGTCGACGCGAACCGGCTTCGATCGATGTGGAGAATCCCCGCGGGCGCGGCGCGACGGTCGACGACGGTCCCGCCCTGCACGCGGTACGCCCGGCAGTTGGTGGTCCCCCAATCAACGGCGATCACAGCCCGTCACGTCGTCCGCTGGGCGGCGATGCAGTCGATCTCGACCTCGACGCCGACCAGCTGGCAGCCGATTGTAGTACGAGCCGGCGGGTCGTTCGGAAAAAACTCCCGATAGACGTCGTTGTACTCCTTGAAGCGGCTCACGTCGCTGAGATACCCGTTGACCTTGACCGCATCGGAGAGCTCGAGACCCACGCCGCGCAGGATCCGCTCGACGTTCCGGATCACCAGCCGCACCTGATCGGCAAAGGAGGCTGGCACCGCTCCCGTCACCGGATCGCGCGGCACCTGTCCGGATACGTAGACCGCGCCATTCGCGATGACGGCGTGCGAGTAGTGCCCGCCGGGTTTGGCGGCCTCCTTCACCATGACGGCTGTGCGCATGCGATGCCTTCCTCGAGGGTTGGGGCTCTGACGCGGGTCCCGCTGGTCGAACGGCGTCACCAACGATAACGTTGGGCCGGTCGCTGAGCGACCGGCTAGTCGGCGCCCGTAGGCGTCTCTCCTCCATTCCATGGATTGTCGATGACAGCCAACACGGCGTTGAGCAGTGCGGAACCCAGCTCCGAGCGCAAGCCTAAAGAGCTGGCACGAGTACTTGGCTTGGGAAACCTGATCTTCATCGTCGTTGGTACAGTCATTGGCTCCGGCGTTTTCCTGGTACCGGGCGCGGTGCTGCGACAGGTCGACGCCAGGGCAGGCGTAGGGATGGGCATCTGGGTGGTCGGCGGGGTGCTCTCACTGCTGGGCGCACTCACGTGTGGCGAGTTGGGTGCTATGATGCCCGAAGCGGGCGGTCTGTACGTCTACATTCGCGACGCATTCGGACCGTTCCTCGCATTCCTGTACGGGTGGGCACAGTTCACCGTGATCGCCAGCGGCTCTATTGCAACGCTCGCGGTAGCGGCACGGGTGTATCTCGGTGCCCTCGTGCCACTGACTCCCGTGATGGACAAGCTGGTACCGATTGTCGTCATTGCTGTCTTCGCCGCGATCAACGTCTGGGGCACACGAAAGAGCGCCCGCGTGCTCGGATTGGGGACATCGATCAAGGCTGGTGCGATCGTGATCATGGCGATCCTGCTCTTCGCTGCAGGGCACGTGCAAGTGACCGCCGCGCCGGCGGCGACCATCAATCACGTGTCAGGACTTGGTCTGCTCGGTGGTGCGGGCCTGGCCCTTGTCGCCACGTTGTGGGCCTACGAAGGGTGGCAGTACGTGACATTTTCGGCGGGCGAGACTCGCGACCCGCAGCGCATCTTCCCGCTCGGCATCGTGGTGGGCACGGCATGCGTGGTCGTGCTCTACCTGCTCGCAAATCTTGCCTACGTGCACGCGCTGGGTCCCGCGGCCGTGGCGACGTCGGACCGTGTGGCCGCGGACGCGATGACTGCTGCCTACGGCCCGGCAGCCGGTTTGGTGATGGTCGTGATTGTCGAGGTGTCGGTCTGTAGTGCGATGAACGGCGTCATCCTCACTGCGCCGCGTGTGTACTACGCAATGGCCCGCGATGGGGTGTTCTTCCAACGACTCGCCGACGTGCATCCGCGGTTCGGCACCCCGGCGTTCGCGATCATTTCGAGTGCCACTTGGGCGATGGTCCTGGCCATGAGCGGCACGTACGCGCAGCTCTTCACGTACGTGATCGGGACGGGGTGGGCATTCTACGGGGCAGCCGCGCTCACGATTTTCTGGTACCGACGGCATCGACCGGATGCCGTGCGCCCGTTTCGCGTTCCCGGTTACCCCTGGACGCCCGCGCTCTTCGTGCTCGCCGCTCTGGGTGTGGTCCTCGACGTCATCGTGAAGCAGCCTACCGATGCCGCGAAGGGTCTGGGAATCGTGCTCCTCGGAGCCCCGGTCTACCTGATTTGGCGGGGGCGGGGAAGAAAACGGGCGGGTGAGAGGACGTCCAACGTCTAACGTCCAACGTCTAGCGTCTAACGTCTTAAGTCATTCCAGTTCGCGAGCGCGTTGACGACGAGCGCGAACGTTCCCTGTGACTCCCATCGCCAAAGCGGACGAATGCCGAACATGACGACGTGCCCCTTGCCGACGGGTGCATCGACGACGGCGGCTTTGCCTGCAAGCTCGCCACCCGATACGAGCAAGCCCGAGACGAGCAGTGAGTCGGGGCGCGTGTGGTATCGAACGATCACGCGCGCGCGGCGCGCCTCGGCCTCGCGCAGAATGGCGGAATCGACGCCGACGTCGATCGCCAGTGTGTCGTGCTGCAGCACGTTGAGCACCGGTGCGCCACCGAAGTACACCGGGAATGACGGGGCGTCCTCGTACCCGTAGAGCAACGGGCTGTCGCTCGGCATGGGCTGGGCACGAACAACGGATCCCTGTGCGCGCAGCGCCTTGGCCGGCACGACTTCCACGGTCGGGTTGAACCCGAGTGCAATCGCCAGGTCCGTGGTCCCGCCTTCCGTGATGAGCAGCCCGCCGCGCTCGACGAACTGCCGCAGGGCAACTGCTCCAGAGAGGCCCATTCCTGGCCGCATGTCGTCGGTCTGATCCCAGAGGCCGAGGTTGGGCGTCAGCGGACTCTTCTTCCATGGAATCGGCGGGCCAATCATGGGCCGCCCGTTGAGCAGCGTGCTGGTCGAGCCGTTGACGTGCGGGAAGACCACCACATCGAACCGGTCGAGCGCGGCCGGCTTGCTCAACCCCTGGTCCGCAATCGACGTGTACGGAATGCCCATCTGATCGAACGCGAAACGGACCCATCCTTCGTTCTGCGTCTCGAGCCAGCTGTGGAGGATCGCGACGCGTGGCAGACTCACGCCGTGGCGCCGCACGGTGACTGGCTGCGACGTCGCGACGCCCGTCAGGCCCAGCGCGATGAGCGGCGTACGATGATCGTCAGTGCCTTGTTCGACGATGAACGTGCCGCGGGGAAAGTCTTGGCCAGCGACTTTGAACGCCGTCTCCGCCACGGCGACGCGCGCGCCTGGCACTTTCCAGGGCAGCACGGCGGCTCGCCAATCGCCCGAGTTGCGGACGACGAGGGTCAGACCGGCCCGGGTGCCACCGCCAGCCGCTTGCGACGCTGCATCGACCGTGATCGCGCCCTGCGCGGTCGCGTCCGCGGTCAGCCGATCCATCGGCCGGCTCAACACGGATGAATCTCCAACGGGGTACACAACCACGTGCCGCAACAAGTCGAGCGTCCAGCCCGTGTCGTCGTAGGGCGTCGGCTCATTCGCGCCAAAGTGCTGAATCGCGAGCAGCGTGCGTGCGGTTCCCGCGTACGGCTGGTCCATGCGCACGATCCAGTCGCCGCGATGCACCGCGACGGGGGGCTGCTTCGCCTTGGCACTGTCGCCTCTGGCCGCGCCAGCCGGCGGCCCCGCGGCCGGATCGCGCGGCGGGGTCATGTCGCTGCCGACTTCAATCGAGCGGGGGGCCTCCTGCGCGGAGAAATCCGCCGTCGCTACTTGGATCTCCAGGCCGTGCGTGCGGAAGAGATTCACCAGCGCGGCTGCTTCGCCGGCGTGACGCTGGTCGCGTGGAATGACGAACGCGTACGGCGCGCTTGTCTCCCCGCGTCGTACCATATCCTCACCCTTCGTCGCGAAATTGGTCAGAAACGTCTCGCGGTTGTCAGCGACGTACCGCAATGCGACGAGCAACGCCGATTGCTGATAGTTGATGTTCGACCGGATGCACCACTTGACGCCGTTGACTGGGGGGTTGGCCCGGTCCCACCGGCGCTGGATGGCCTCGGTCGCGAGGTGCACCGTGTGACAGTCTGCGCCGAGTGATGTGTAGGTCTCGTAGAAGCGACCGATCGAGTTGTGCAGACTCGCAACGGAGAGCACCGTGTAGTTCGGCGCCCAGCCGTCGTAGAAGCCGTGCGTCCAGATGCCGGGCAGGCCCCGCCGCGTCAGCTCGGTGATTTCCTGATAGGCGAGCGTGTGAAGCTCGTCGATGAGGATGGGGTCGTACTCATCATTGTAAGGGCCGGTCCCCGTGCTCGCGTAAAGGAAGGGAACTGACTCGTGCAGATCGTGCGCGACGGTCGGGTGCCAGTTGAGGACCACGTTGACGACGCTCTGCGTTAGGCGCTGGGACACCACCATCGCGTCGCGATTGTTGTCGTGTGCCGTGTATTTTCCCCAGTAGACGAGGGGAACCCCGCGCTCGCCGACCTTGAGGGCACGCGACTCGGCGAACGCATCGACCTCGCGATCGCGGCCATCGGTCTCGAGCACCGGCGTCATCAACGTGATCACGCTCGAGCGAATCGCTCGAACGGGTTCCGACTCGTCCACGGCGAGTCGATAGGCCAGCTCCATGAGCATCTCGGGGCTGCCGGTCTCTGGCGAGTGGATCGAGCCGGTCATCCAGTAAATCGGCTTGGCGTCGTGAATTAGCCGAGCGCGCTCGTCGGCACCGAGGCCGCGCGGGTCCGCCAGCCGAGCCAGCTTGCTCTTGTACGCGTCGAGACCAGCTATGGTCGCTTCGTCGCTGATGGCGACCAGCAGCATCTCGCGCCCCTCGTCACTAGTACCGGCCGTGAATACCTTCACTCGGGGGGAGGCAGCCGCCAACGCTCGGAAGTAACGGTTGATGTCTGCGACGTGTGACAATTTCCCGACAGTCCCTGGCACGTAGCCCAGTACTTTCAGTGGCGATGGCACCGTCGCGGATGCGGGGAGATAGTCGACCATCTCGGTGGAGAACTTCCATTGAGCATCGGTCGGAGTGAGTGCGCGGATTTCCCGCGTATAGGCCGAATCGATTGGTTGCTGGGCGGCTAATAGCGCGGCCGTGAGTGCCAGCATCGGGGCCGTGATGCTGAGAGAGCGGCGAAGTATCGACATACTGGATGGATAGGGTAGCGGAGGGGCTCGGTTGAGGTACAACATACAGCGCGCGCTCGATGTAGCCACCCACTCGCCGAGAGGCTTCTTACCTGTGCATTCACTGCGTGCCGTCGTGCGCGCCCGGATCGGGCGAGCACGTTCGCGTCTTTTTCGGCGCGGTCCGACGGGGCGTCGCACGACGCTCGCCCTGTCGTTCCTGGTAGGCCCTCTCGTTCCTCGCGCGGCGACTGCACCCGCGATTCCCGCCGCGGCGGCGTTTCCGGTCGAGGCACCCGATCTCGCTCTGTTGCCTCGGGCCACGGTCACATTCGACCGGGAGCACCAGCGGCTAACGATTGAGGTTCCGGTCGGTGATGTCCCTGCCGCAGGTTCCTCCGGGATGTACATGCGGGCCTTGCCAGTGGGGCAGGCGGTGATCCCTGCTTCGGGCACGATCTACTCCATCGCGACCAAGGTCGTCGATGCGGCCGGCCGCGAACTGCCTCGGACGCTGCTGCACCATGTCAACCTCACAGATCCGACCCGGCGCGAGCTATTCTTGCCGATCTCGTTGCACATCTTCGCGGCGAGCAAGGAAACGCCGCCGCTCGCGCTTCCGGGCCTCATGCTCGGGCTTCCGCTCGAGCAGGGTCAGCGACTGCTCGTGACGGGGATGGTTGGGAACGAGACCTCGACGGCGTATCGCGGTGTGCGTTTCCGTGTGATTCTTGGCTATCGGCCGGCAGGACACTTGTGGCCGCTGTGGCACGCGTATCCCATGGTGCTCGACGCGATGTTTCCGCTCGGGAAGGGTGCGGATGGCAGCAAGGCGTTCGACCTACCGCCGGGCGTAACGGTGAAAAGTTGGGAAGGGGCTCCGGCCGTCGGGGGCTACGTCCTGGGTGTCGGCGGCCATGTCCACGACTACGCGCTGGCCGTGGATCTGACCGACGTCACCGCCGGGCACCTCATCTGGCACGGGAGTCCGCAACGCGACGCGGCAGGGCGGGTCCTTCTGCTGCCGGTCACGCGGTTCTTCAACTGGCACCGGCTCGGCGTACGGATCGAACCGGAGCATCGCTACCGCATCACGGTCACCTATAACAACGCCACGGGCCATCTGCTCAAGGATGGTGGCATGGGTGCAGTGGGAGGCCTCTTCGTCCCGGACGGCTCGGTGCCGTGGCCCGCGGTCGACACGACGAACGCATTGTATCGCGCCGATCTCCAGGAGACGTTCGTGCCTCCGTCGACGACGATGGACGGTATGATGATGAGTGCGCGGTAGCGGATCACTGGGAAACGCGACAGCTCGCTGGCGCGCGCGTGCAAACGGGAACGACCACGACACTCGAAAACGGCGGGTAGGGGCGACGCAATGCGTCGCCCTAGGGTGCGGCGTTGTGACGAATGATTCGTTGTCACGGCGAACACAAAGGCACCGGCACCGTGCACGGTTCAAGCAACGGCGGGCGACGCATTGCGTCGCCCCTGCCCGCCGGATCGCAGCCGTCGTTGTTTCCCCAAACCCCAGACCCCACACCCCTGTAGTTCAATATTTCCACCAGGGCGTCGTCGTACCCTCCGGCTTCGTCGTCAGCAGATACTCCGCGATCTCGACGTCCCGCTCGGCGGGCGTGACGGGGCCGGTCCAGCAGTGCGGCTTCCGCTCGCCATACATGAAGAAGCCCTCGTAGTGCGGATTGGTCGTGGTTTTCATCCACTCCTGGACGTCGCGGGTCGCGCGATCGAGGAAGAACGTGTCCCAGTTACCGACATACACGTGCAGCTTGCCAATCAGCTTGGGGCCCAGCGTCGCCCAGTTGCGCTGCATGTAGTGCAGGATGTCGGTGCTGTCGCTCCAGTACCTCACGACGTCGGCGTGCATCTCACCAGTGCGGTGATCCCACGCTGGTTCGAAGTATCCGTCCTTGCCCAGCGGCCCGAACACCGATTCCCAGATGTCGAGTTGATCGCCCGACCGGCCGTGCGTGCCCCTCGCCAGCTCGAAGTAGTTGCGTTGCTCCGAGGTCACGTTGATCTCATCCTGCAAAGTTCGTGAGTTGACGGTGGGCTCGCGCCGCCAATCGTACTGCTTGTAGAAGGCGTTCACGTCCTTGTAGACATCCACTCCCTCAACGTCCGAAAACGTGAGGGGATCCGGGCAGTAGCTCCACGTGCCGCCGAAGAAGTCCGGGTGATAGACCTGCAACGCAAATGATTCCCAACCCCCGGTCGACCCGCCGGACAGAATACGCGCCCAGGGCTCGTGAATGATGCGAAAATGGGATTCGACGTACGGGATCAGCTCCTGCATGATCGCGTCGCCGTACGGTCCGTTGGCCGGGGAGTTCACCGCGTACGAGTCGTCGAAGTACGGCGTGGGGTGTTGGAACGTGACGTCGAGGAACCGCGGGAAATTGTCCTTCGTCCACTCCCTGTAGAACACATTGCCGGGGTCGTCGGTAAATCCCTCCGGGGCCGCTAGACTGAAGTGCCCCTGGATGTAGTGCACGGGGTAGCTGATGGTCGATGCCTCGTAGTCGCGTGGCAGCAGGATCACGGCCCCGAGATACATCGGCTGTCCCCAGAACTTCGTGAGCAGCGCGCTCTGGATTTTGATGCGCTTCACCCACCTGGTGTCTGGAGGCACTACGACCGGCGGCAATACACGGGAGGCCTCGAGGCGAATCGTGTATCCGGCTGCAGGATCGAGGTGTACCTTGCGCACCTCGCTGACGAGATTGCCCGGCGACGTGGTGAAGTTCTGCCCTTCCCACTGATCATTGTGCATCCAGACGACGTGGCCGTCGGCGCGATGGAACTCGGTGTACACGTCGACCAGTGCCTGGACGAAGTAGTCACCCGCCGGGATCTGCCCGAGACGTTCCACGGGAGATCCGAGGTCACTGGCGTCGATCGTCGCGATTTGTCCCGGAACGAGCTTCTCGACATCGCGACCAAAGAGCGGGGCGCCGGTTCGGCCGATCTGCTGGCGCGGTTCGGCAGGGACTCGTTCCTGGCTTCCAAAGCGGACCATGGAGTCAGTCCGAGAGATCATCACGAACACACGCCCTGTGATGGGTCCGGAATGAGCTGTTGCCGGAAAAGCAATCTCGAACTTCGTACGCGAAGCGGATCCCTGTGCGGCGACCGGTCCGGCGATCGCGATGAGTGCAACGCCGGCGACGACTAGTGGCCGCCAAGTGTGCGACGTGAACCCGACCATCCAATCCTCCGCTGTGAGCTGACACTGTCAGGCTGTTGGCGGAGAATATGGGTAGAGCAGGGGTTAGGGATTAGGGGTTCGGGGCTAGGGAAAAAACCGAAGGGCCAGCCGCAATGCACAGCGACTGGCCCTATCGGTTGGTTTCCTAACCCCTGACCCCTGACCCCCGTCCGTCAGCAACTATCCCCGCCAGGCGGGCCGAACAACGACCGGATGAGCCAGACGACAAGGGCGATGGGAAGGACCACGAACAGAAGCACCTTCAGCGCCAGGATGGTGAACAGTCCCACAGCAATCAGTATCAGCACCGGAAGGCCGAAGATCGCCATCGTAAGGAATGGGCGCAGCGCAAAAAGACGAAGGAGGGCGGCGAGCATCGGTGGGAGCTCCGGAAATGGTGTCACTTACCATACGGTGCGGGCCGTCCACGGGTTTCGTTCTATTCCCCTGTCGCCCGGGAAAGCGCCCGCAGCACCCCGGGTGGTAGAAACCAGAATGAGTTGACCCTCGCCGCGGTGGGGTCGACCCGAGAATTCGATCGCGCACGCGCCGCCCTTGCGCAACGGGGTCCGCGATTCATGGATGCCAGTCAGCAGCCAGGTCGCAAACGTGCCCAGGTGCGGCTCGTGGCCGACGACCGCCACGGTGGCGCGAGCCGGTTGTCGCGCGAGCCAGTCGAGGCCCGCCTCGAGCGATGCATCTGGTTCAAAGGCAGTCGCGGTGGTGACGGGGAGGTCGTCATAGGCGGCCGAAACAATCGCCGCCGTTTGCGTGGCGCGGAGCAACGGACTCGAGGCAAGCACATCGATGGCTGGTTCGAGGCGACGCAGCCCTTTCGCGGCGCGTTCCATTTTGGCGCGACCCTCTTTCGTCAGTGGGCGCAGCGCGTCGTCGTCGCCGCGTGCGCGCGCCGTGACTCGCCGATCCTGTGCGATGGCGTGCCGGATGAGAATTAGCCGTGCCAATCCGGGATCCTGAAGGTCTGCTCGTGCCCTTCGTGGTTGCCGATTCTCAGGTCCTGGAGACGCGCCAGTCTCGCAGCCTCAACGGTCGCCGCTTGTTGCGCGCGTGCAGTGACGAGCCGCCAGAGTCCTCCGAACTGCACTTCGAACGCGGTGCGGCAGACGCGCGTGACGTTGTGCTGCTCGTCCGGATCGACCGTGTGAGGTCTCGCAACGACCTGCGACACGAAGAAGTTCCGGCTGGCTTCGTCCGGGGTGAGGACCGAGTCCGCCGACGGGAGCGCATTGACCTCGCACCACCACAGAACAGGTGCGGGCGGCGGCGGGGTTTTTTTCGCTTTTTGGACCGGCTCCGGCGGTGGCGGGGGTGCCGCTTGGCCGGGCTGGCCGGGAGCCTGTGAAAGGGCGATCCGCGGGGTCGCGAGGGCGAGTATCACGAGGGCGGCGGTCATGAGCATGCCGCGACCGTCCGGCATGCGTGCGTGTCGGAACGGCAGGTGCCTGCGGTTGGACGCCAGCGAGCTATACATGACCGTGGAACGCTTCACCCATCGTGCCAGTCCACCCAGCCGGAAAGAGCGTGGAAGGTCGTGCCTGTGGCCATATCAGCTTCCCAGCCCCGGCTCCCGGGCCATTGCCCCAACATGCTGCGCGGCAGGCACCATAGATAGCGGTGCCGTCACGTTGACCGTCGCGGTCCCCGCCGCGCCGTGACTCGAGGCAACTACTGTGATCGCGCTGCCGACGTCGAACGGCGTCGGGGTAACCAGGCCGTCGTCCGTAATCCGACCAATTGGCGTACTCGACCAGTCGACGTGGGGGGTGTTGACGACCTGCCCCCCGCCATTGGTGACGACCGCTTGCATCTGCACGGTCTGCAAGCTGGTAATCGTCGTGTCGGCCGGCTGCACGGTGACGGAGGATCCGAGCCCGGGCACCGCGGGCGTTACGTTGACGGTGGCCGACCCGGATTGACCACCGCTTGTCGCGATGACGGTGATTGCCGAACCGCCATCAATCGCCTGTGGCGTCACGAGCCCGGTCGCTGATACGCGTCCCACCGGCACGCTGGTCCACACGACCAATGGCATCGCGACGACGTGACCGTTGACGTCCGTCACCGAGTCCCGCATCTGTGCCGTTTGCGCCGCGCTGATCGTGGTGTCCGCTGGTTGCACGACGACGGACTGGATCGCGGCGGGTGACACGTTTACGGTACCGGTCCCCGAGTGACCACCGCTCAATGCAGTGACGGTGATGGCCGTCCCAGCATCTATCGCCTGAGGCGTGACGAGACCGGTGGCGGACACGCGCCCTGCAGGGTTGGTCGACCAGGCGACGACCGCATTGCTTACGACATGGCCGGTGACATCGGTGACGACCACTCGCATCTGGGCGCTTTGCGTCGGAGCGATGGTGGTATCAGCCGGCTGAACTGTGACCGACGCAATGGCGGGCGGCGGCGGAATCGAGACGTTGACTATCGCGCTACCGGATTTTGCTCCACTCGAGGCGACGATACTGATCGCCACGCCGGTATCGCCAGGCAGCGGTATGACGAGGCCGGCCTGCGAGACGCGCCCTGCAGGAGTGCTCGACCAGGTAACGGTTGGCGACGTCACGGTGTGCCCGAGCGAATCCACGACCACGACTCGCATCTGGGCTCGGCCCGTCGGCGCAATGGTGGTGTCGGCAGGCTGGACGGTCACGGATCCCACAGGAACCGAGAACACGGCGACGGCAGCTGTTCCGCTCTTGCCTTGGCTCATGCCCGTGATCGTTGTGATCCCCACACCGACACCTGTAACCATGCCGCTCGCGTTCACCTTCGCGACGGCAGTGTTGCTGGACGAGTATGTGACAGTTGCCCCCGCGATCGATTGGCCGGCCGCATTTGTAACTTGCGCCGCCAGTTGCTCCGTTTGACCGGCGAACAGAGAGGATGTTGATGGCGAGAGCACCACAGAGCTGACTGGCGCCGCAGTGATGGTGACTGTGTCTGTGCCAGTGACGCCCTCCGCACTCGCTTGAATGACGGCCCTCCCCGGAGAGATGCCTGTCACCACACCTGTCGCCGAGACGGTTGCCACCGAGCTCGCAAGCGATTGCCACGCGACTTGCTGGCTCGCCAGCGGATTACCAGCCGAATCCTTTGGGGTCGCCGTCAGTTGTGTTGTCTGTTGCACGAAGACGATCGGATCGCGAGGTGTGATGACAATGGCGGCGATTGGCACCGCGGTCACCGTAATCGTGGCCGTCCCGCTGACGGTGCTGACGGTGCCCGTGATGTGCGCCGTCCCCGCAGCGCGAGCGATGACCACCGCCGCCGCATCCACGGATGCGACTGATGCGTTGTCGCTGCTCCAGGTGACGACTTGGCCGGGCACCGGCGCGCCCGCGGCATTTTTGACAGTATCGCTGAGCTGCAGCGTCGTGTTGATCCTCAAGGTGGCGCTCGACGGGACGACGACAACGGCGGCAATGGGCTGGCCGACGACCGCAATAATCGCGACGCCCGACACGCCGCCCATGCTGGCGGCGATTTTCGCCGTGCCTACATTCCGCCCCGAGACGACGCCCGCCTGATTGACTGTCGCAATCGTCGTGTCGCTCGAGGACCAGAAAAACGACGCGGTGGAAATGGGGTTGCCCGACGCATCGCGGGCCACGGCGCTGAGCGTCGTTGTCCTGCCCACCGACACGGCGCTCGATTCGGGACTCACCGTGATGCTCGCGGCGCTTCCGCCTGGGCTAGTGGCATCGTGTCCACTGGCGCACGCCAGGATGACCGCGCTCACTGTGGCACCGACGACCGCCGCGCGTGCGCTGCGGCGCAAACCTGACACGTAGATATGGACCCCCATCTGCACCCACAACCGGCGAGCTCGACTGGCTACGCTGACCGACTCGCCCTGGCATGAGTCGTAAACGCGCGTTGCCCCACGATTCCGGCTCCTCTCCCGAGCTGCCGGCATGATGACCCTGGATGGCAAAGGACGGACCGCGCCGCTGGCGTGCAGTTGCGACTGGGAGCCTCCTCCCGGCGGGCGTACCGACCCCTACCTTTCTTACCCATGCCGAACATCTGGGTCGTCGAATGAGCGAAGCCATTGGCGGCGAAACGGTCGTCAATCGCGAACCAGGGCTTGCGGACGTACCGCCCGGCGGGCGCGCGGCGCTGGGAACCGCGCGGCCAGCGCCCAGCATCGCGGCGGAGCTCCGTGCATCGCGGGACTGGCGCTCGACCACCCTGGGCCCCGCGGCCGACTTGTCAGGCATCGACTTGGGCGGGGAAGACCTCCGCGGGGTCGACTTCACTGGCGCGCCGCTCGCTGGGGCGAACTTCGCCAACGCGAATCTGGCCGACGCCAACTTCAGCTGGGCGCGGCTCGCTCACGCCGACTTTACCGGCGCCACGGGGCTGGTCGGGTCGCAGTTCGCCCGGGCAGATCTCACCGGCGCGCGCGTGCCGTCGACCGTCCGGTTTGTTGCCTTCGAGACGGCAAACGAAGTTGCCATCGGCACGGGCAAGCTCTTTCTGACCTTGCTCCTCGTCTGTGCGTATTCGTGGCTGACCATCAACTCCACGCTCGACGCGAAGCTGCTAACCGATACGGGTGCGTCGCAGCTGCCCATTCTGAACGCGCAGATCCCCATCGTGAACTTCTACTCGCTGGTCCCGCTCGGACTGGCGGGCCTCGCCCTGATCACCATGCTCCAAGGGCAGCGCCTCTGGGCGGCCGTTGGTGCTGCGCCAGCTGCCTTGCCCAATGGAACGACCATGGCCGATCGAGCCGGCGCCTGGATCCTGGGCCCCTGGGCGGCCGCGCGGACGATGCCCGCGGCATCCCGCGGGTTCTTGACGCGCCTCCAGGCTCGCATCGGCGCGCTGATTGGCTGGTGGCTCGTGCCCATGACCGTTGTATGGTTCTGGGCCCGCTACCTCCATCGCCACGACTGGGCGGTCACCGCGATTCAGTTGCTGGCGTTGACCGTGACTTGCACCGCTGCAGTCGCCTTTCAGCGACTTGCCTACCAGACGCTGCCGGAGACGTACCCCGGACCTTCGGCCTCGGCCGGACCTGTTTCCTGGCGAGCGCGCCTGCACGATGTCCGGCCGACCCTCGCGACGGCGGTCGGAGTGCCGCTGCTATTCGGCGCGCTGTCGTACGCGGCGATCCTGGGCGTTCACCCTGCGGCAGACGCCGAGGTCATTGGCAAGCAAACGGGGCAGCAACGCCCGACGCTGTCGCTCGAACGCACGGTGCCGGCGCTGGCGGCCGTTGTGCCAGAGCTCCTGCAAAGGATCGGTGTCCGACCGGTCGCGCAACTCGAGGAAGCGGAAGTCTCCACTCGCCTCACGAGTGCGACCGCGAGCGACACCAGCGCCGACGCCAAGGCGACCGGCGCACGTCTCATCGGCGCCGACCTGCGCTTCGCCTCGGCGGAGCGCGTCTACCTTCCGCTGGCGAACCTGACGGGTGCGGATCTGCTGGGCGCGTACCTCTGGTCCGCTGACCTCCGCGGGGCGAATCTGACCGGCGCGAACCTCGCGGGTGCGCTCCTGTTCCTGGCAGACGTGCGCAAGGTGCGCGCGAGTGCCGTCTCGGTCGTCGCGCGTGTCATGAAGAGCGAAACTGGGACGTGGCGCGACACGCTGTATTGCTCCCGCACGTCGTTCGGCGCAGCCAATCTCCGCTACGCCCGCCTGAATGGAGCCGATCTCCGGGGCGCATCGTTCGACGAAGGGATGCTGCAGGGCGCGACGTTCACCCACGCTCGACTGACGCATGCGACGTTTGTCGGCGCTGATCTCGACGGCGCCGACTTCCGGGGAGCGTTCGGCCTCACTGCCGACCAGATCATGGCGGCGCAGCACACCGACGCGCTGTACGATTCGACTCTGTTGGCCACGCTCAAGACGCGAAGCCCCGTGCGCTTCTCACAGTACGACGCAGCGGCGATCGCGGCCGAAGCGGAGCAGGAACGGCTGTCCGGCGACATCGAGCCGGACACGCTCTCCGGTGACCGTCTCCTTGCGCGCCAGGCGCTGATGCGCCGGGCATACAAGAACGGGCCCGCGGAGCAGGTCGTGGAGGGCGACGCGAACGCGAATGCGTGGCGGGACTGGAACGGCAAAGGCGAGGACCCGGTCCCGCATGGCTGCTTCGTCGTGCGCGTGATGCTGCCGGGTCAACCCGCGCAACGACCGCCAGCCTAGTCGTCGTCGTCGCAGCGGCGAGCTCCATGCTCGTGGTCGTGGTCGTGGTGATCCTGATCAATACTGTCGTCGTCGTGGTCGACGTCGCGTTCAATGTCGCGCTCGGCTTCGCGCTGCGCGCGCACCGCCTCACGACGCGCCAGCGCCTGCGCGTGAAACGCGATCCGCTGGCCGAAGTCTGCCCAATGGCTGCCAGCCTCCTGCCACCGCGATCCTTCGTTGCGCCAACGTTCGGACATGCGCCGTGATTCGCGCTCGAGCTGCTCGACGGACGACGACAGGTCCCCCTCATGATCGCCCGGCGCGAGCTGGGCCGCCGCGGCGAGTGCGTCGTCCATCTCTCGCATCGCACTGGCCACCGCGCTGTCCGCGGTCGCGAGCCGCCTGCGTGCCACGTCGATCCGGTCCAGGGCGCGGTCGACTGAATCTGCCGCAGCACTCGAGGTGCTCCGGGGAGCGTTCTGCGCTGGCGCCACTCCGCAGGCCGCGATGCAGACAGTGACGACCGTAGACAGCGCTGCCCACGCCGCTGTCGCGCGATGCCGGACGATTGCCTGGTAAGCACCCATACAGTCCCTCCTTATTGCGTAACCCTCGTCCAGCGCGCGATCGTGCCCGACCACACGTGGTAATCTCCTTTCGCCTTTCTCCTCTCTCTCCTCTACGAGCCGCGCAGCGGCAAGTCCCCCTACGGCCTCGTGCGGGGTCTGGTTTCGCGCACGTCGATCACCGGCTCGACAGGCATCAGTTTGGGACCGTCCGGCCGGGTCCGGCTTGCCGAAGCGCTCACAGCCTGCGAATACTCTGGATATGAGACACCTTGCCTCGCTTGGGCTGCGGAGCGACGGTCGCCGCCTGTCGATTCTCGACCAAACACAGTTGCCCGATCGCGAGGTGTGGCTGGACGCGACCGCGCCGGACACGATGATTGGCCACATCCAGCGATTGAGTGTACGCGGCGCGCCGTTGATCGGAGTCGCCGCCGCCCTCGCGCTCGCGTACCTGGCCGAGCAAGGTGCCGATGAGGAGCAGTGGCGATCAGCCGCCGAACGACTCAGACGGGCGCGACCGACCGCCGTCAACTTGATGCACGCGATTGATCGCCTCCTGCGCTCGGCAGGGCCGGCCTTCAATGTCCCGGCGATTATCGCGCAAGCGGAAACGATCTTCGATGAGGACGTGGTGCTCTGCGAGGCCATGGCCACGCACGGCGTGACGCTGATCGGGCAGGGAGAGGGCATTCTCACCCACTGCAACACGGGTGGATTGGCGACCGTGGGGATCGGGACCGCGCTCGGCGTGATTCGCCGCGCTCACGAGTCGGGTCGCGGCATCCACGTCTATGTGGATGAGACTCGTCCCCTGTTGCAGGGCGCGCGATTGACGACGTGGGAGCTCGCGCAGCTGGGCGTCCCGTACACGCTCGTCACGGACAACATGGCCCCGATTCTCATGCGGGAAGGCCGCATTCAACGGGTGCTGGTAGGTGCCGACCGGATCGCGCGCAACGGCGATGTCGCCAACAAAGTGGGGACGTATGGCGTCGCGGTAGCCGCGAACCACCACGGCATTCCTTTTCACGCCGTCGCGCCGTGGACGACAGTCGATCTGTCCTGCCCGGATGGCGCGGGCATCCCCATCGAGGAGCGAAAGAGCGATGAAGTACGGGGGGCTCGAGGGAGTTTCGGCTCGATTCGGTGGAGCCCGGTCGATGCGCAGACCTACAATCCCGCGTTCGACGTGACGCCGGCGAGCCTCGTCAGTGCCCTGGTCCTCGACCGGGGAATCGTGCGTAGCGGGATGAAGCTGGAGGAATTCGCGGAACGACCCGTTATCGGTTCCGCGCGGTAATCTCTCCGCAGGCTACGCGAGGATCGGTTCCGGGGCGACCGCCGCTGCCAGCGGTGTGAACATCGATATGGTAGAAGTTGAGAGCGGGATCGATGAAGGGGAATGAGCCCGTAGCCGTGCCGCGCCCGTGGGTATCGACGGCGAGTGGGGCGTATTCGCTCGGAGGTCCTGCGGGTTCGGGTGCGGAGCAGATGCCGAGGCGGATGTGCCAGAGGTACGCCTGGCTGGGGTCGAGCCCGGTCAGGAAGAGGAGCACCGATGCTTTCTGCGTACTGGCGTTGATGGAAATGTCGGCGCGACCCTTACTCATCGTCGTGGCGCTGTCCGGTAGCGTGCTGGTCGGTGGCGCGAGGACCGCGACCCAGTAGTCGGACACGGGGGCGTCGAGATCGCCGCTCGCCGATGGCGTGACGAATCGGACCGCGGGGGCATGGTGCGCACAAGCGGCAGCGGCGAGAAGCTCGACAACAGCGAGAGAGGCTACAAGGCGGACGCGAGCTGACGGCATCGTCGGACGTGCTGAGCAGCATTCGTGCGAGAGAGGGACATGGGTTCTTGCTTTCGGTGTTTATTCGGTATAACGTATACCCCCTTTCTCGCTCACCTGGTTTGGCGCACACCCCTCGATCCCGCCTCTCACCTGCTGCGTTCTTCGGAGCGTTCTCTGTCGTCGCCCGCCGAGTTACGTGCCATCCTGCGCGAGCAATTTCCCGATGCGGTGCCTGTCCCGCAACGCACGGCGGAGCCTGTTGCGTTGGGGGTGCCGGGGTTGGAGCGGGCGTTCCCCGCGGGCGGGCTCCCACGGAGCCGGCTGACCGCGTGGATGCCGCAAGGCGGAGCCATGGCCATCCTGCGCGCGAGCTGTCACAACTTGCTCGCGCTTGGCGAGCGCACCGCGTGGATTGATGGCGCGCACACGGTAGGTCCGTGTTGGCAGGAGGGGCCGCTCCTCATTCGTCCCTCTGGACGCATCAACGCGTTGCGGTGGGGGGAGGGACTCTTGCGCTGTGGGGGGTTCGCGTTGGTCGTGCTTGCGGGTGTCGAGCCGCAAGGCACGGAGACGGTGCGTCTCGCGCGAGCGGTCCACGAAGGAGGTGGTGCGTTCGTCGCGTTGACCACGAGCGCCGTCATGGCTGCGCTCCGTGTGACTTCGCGAGTCCTGCCGCACAGCTACGAGTGGCTTCAGGGGCCATTTGCCGATCCGGCGGCGGCACGAGCCGCGACGGTCAATGTGCGTGTCCGCGCGCCCGGCTGGAATGAGTCGGTGCGCGTCGTCCTTCCGGTCACCCCGTATGACCTTCGTCTGTCTTTGGATCCCGGACTGGTCGACCGCCGCGGCGTCGACCGCTGAAGCCCCGGCGCTCGATCTGGTCACGGAGGCTCTCCTGCGTATTGCGCCGCGTGTGACGGTCGCTGCGTCCGGATTGATCTGGGCCGATGCGCGAGGACTCCCGGAGCGCGCGTTGGCCACGTCGTTGTGTGAGGCGGTCCGACGCATAGGGGCGACGCATGCGTCGCCCGCCGTTGAACACACACGACAATCCGACAATCCACCCATCAACGTGCGGGCCGGCGTCGCACGGATGCCCGTCGTTGCCGAAGTCGCGGCACGATACGGGACGGAGCAAGTGACGCTCGTGCCGCCTGGCGAGGATCGCGGATTCCTCGCGCCGCACCCACTCTCGGTATTGCGCGACGTGGTCGAAACGGATCCGATGCTGCTTTCGCTCCTGGCCGGTCTTGGGATCGAGTCGTGTGGAGATCTGGCGGTGCTCGGACGCGAAGAGATCGAAGTCCGGTGCGGGGTCGCAGGGATTCGACTCTGGCGGTTGGCGCGGGCAGAGGATCGGCGCCGTCCATTTGGCGCGTTCCCTCGCTCACTCCCCCGCGCATCGTGTGCGTGGACGGATTATGCATTGCGCGACGCGGAGCGTCTGCTCTTTGTGATTCGCCGGCTGGTCGCGCACGTGTGTGAAGCACTGCGAGCACAGGGTGAGGGGGCGCGGGCGATCACGCTCCGGTTCGCACTCGCCAATCGCACGGTCGTCGATCACCCCTGCCGGGCGGCTCACCCGACCGCGGATCACGCGGCTTGGCTCCGAATCATCCGAACGGATCTCGAGCGTCTCCGCTTCCGGGATGCAGTCACGGGCATCACCGTCCGTGTCACAGCGGCGGCTCCGACCCTCGGCAGTCAGGGAGATATCTTCGATCGCGGATTCGCGACAGCACGAGCGACGGAACAAGCGGTCGCGCAGCTCCTCGATGCATGTGGAACTGACGCCGGCATACTCACCATCTCCGATCATCCGCTCCTGGACCGTCGAGCCCAGTGGCAGGTCCGAGAGCCTGGCGCTCTGGCAGCGTGGTCGCTCGGGTCGAGCAGGGAATCGACCGCTCCTGCGCCGAGTCTCACCGTGCAACTCTTGCCGGCTCCTCGGAAAGTGCGGGTCGTGACGACGGAGAGGCGCGATCATGCCGTACCTGTGCGCTATCACGATGGCGAGGTCGCGATCGATGTGCTCATGGCAGTCGGACCTGATTACGTCGACGGCGGATCTTGGGATGGAGCGCCGTACGCGCGTGGCTACTTCCATTGTGTGACTGGTGATGGTCGACTCGTGCTGATGTTCCAGGCGGGTGAGGAGTGGTTTCTCCATGGCTGGTGGGACTGACGCGGGCGCTAACGCGCCGTATGTCGAGCTCCGCGCCCACAGCGCGTTTTCGTTCGGGGACGGCACGGCCACACCGGAGGCGCTCGTTGATACGGCGGCGAAGCTGGGATACTCGGCGCTCGGGCTCACCGATGTCGCCGACTTCGGAGGGGTCGTCCGATTCGCGCTCGCGGCGTGGGAGGCAGGGATTACGCCACTCATCGGCGCGGAGCTCATCGTCGATGGCGCACCCATCGCGCTGCTCGCACGGACGAGCGAAGGCTGTCGCAATATTGCCGCGCTCATCACTCGCGCACGCGCGGGATGTCTCCGCACGTGGGACGGCCGCTTCGCGGCCGAGAAAGGGGAAAGGAGAAAGGGGAAAGGAGACGACAGCCGGCCACGGACCGGTAGGGGCGACGCATTGCGTCGCCCTCTGGCACCGCCCGACACGATTTCTGATGGGCGGGTAGGGGCGACGCATGCGTCGCCCTCTGGCACCGTCCACACGATTTCGCGTCCGTCACGCGGGCGGCCTCGCGTGACGTGGCAGGATGTCGTGGATCGCAGCGCCGGAGTGTTCGCGTTCACAGGGCCGCCTTCGGGTGCGCTTGCGACTCACCTCCGCGCGGGTGATCGGGACGCAGCCGAGCGACAGCTCACGACCTGGCGGTCGGTCTTCGGTGACTCGTGTGCGGTGGAGGTTCACCTCCACCATGCTGGACGTTCCGAGGCGGCACTGGTCGGTGCACTGATCGAAGTGGCAGAGCGGGCCGGTGTGCCATGGGTCGTAGCCAACGCTCCGCGGTATGTGAGTGAAGACGGTCGCCTCGCTCACGACATGCTCACCGCGTTGCGTGCCGGGATGGATCTGGACGCGGCAGCGGCCAACGGCCTGTTGCTGCCAAACGGCGCGTGGGGACTGCGCGCGCCCGCGGACATGGCCGCAATGTGGCGAGGCCGCGAGCAGGGGTTGGAGACGAGCGCGCGGATTGCGGCCGCCTGTGATCCGTTCTCGCTCGATTGGTTGCGACCCCCACTGCCGACATATCCATTGCCCGAGCGCTACCCCGATGACAACAGCTATCTCCGGCGTTGCGTGTACGACGGGGCGGTCGAGCGATGGGGACACGCACTGACTGACGCGCAGACGCGGCAACTCGAGCACGAGTTGGACGTCATTGCACGGCTCGGGTTCGCCGGGTTTTTCCTCGTCATGTGGGATGCTGCGCGGTTCGCGGACTCACTGGGCATTCTCGCTCAGGGGCGTGGCAGTGCCGCCAATTCAGCCGCGGCGTACTGTTTGGGGATCACGGCCGTCGATCCCGTTGCCAACGGCCTCCTCTTCGAGCGGTTTCTCTCCGAGTCCCGTGTCGGTGGACAAACCGAAGCGCCGGATATCGACATCGACATCGAGCACGACCGCCGGGAAGAGGTGCTCGACTACATGTATGGTCGGTACGATCGCGCGCATGCTGCGATCACCGGGATGGTGCAGACCTATCGCGCCCCCAACGCCGCGCTCGACGTCATGCGTGCGCTCGGCTATCCGGCCTCGCTCGCATTCCAGATCTCCAAACGCGTGCACTCGTACGAGCCAGCCGATGGAGCGGCGTATATCCAATCGGAGCTCGGTCGGCGAGTCGGGCTCGATGTCGACGGCCCACGGGGGCAGGCGTTGATGCGTGCCATGGCAGCGTTGGAGGGCGTGCCGCGGATGCGATCGACGCATCCCGGTGGATTCGTGCTCTCCTCGGCGCCACTCGGCGACTATCTGCCCATCGAGCCCACCGCGATGGGCCGCACCGTCGTACAGTTCGACAAGGACGATCTCGACCGGATCGGCGTGCCGAAGTTCGACTTCCTCGGACTCGGTGCACTCTCACTGGTGCGACGTGCGTTCGACTACCTCGAGCACCGAACGGGTTATCGACCGTCCATGTACCGGCTCCCGACCGATGACCGAGCCACCTATCAATTGATCTCCAAAGGCGACACGGTCGGGACGTTCCAGATCGAGAGTCGGGCACAGATCTCGTCGATCGTCCACACGTGTCCCGAGCGGATGTACGATATCGTCGTGCAAGTCGCACTGATTCGACCCGGTCCAATTCAAGCGCGTTTTGTCCATCCCTACACGCGCCGCCGGCGTGGGCTGGAACCCGTTACGTATCGCCATCCGGCACTCGTCCCCATTCTCGCACGTACGCAAGGCATCCCGATTTTTCAGGAGCAGGCGATGGCGATCGCCCGCGATCTGGGCGGGTACACCGGCGCGCAGGCGGATGAATTGCGACGCACGATGGGGAACACACGGAAGCTGCCACGGCTTCGCGCAGCGCTGGATCGGTTGCGCCAGCGCATGGAAGGACAGGGCATCGAACCCGATGTAGCGGCCGAAATCGTGACGGATCTCCAGAGCTTCGCCAATTATGGGTTCCCGGAGTCCCATGCGTGGAGTTTTGCGCTCATCGCGTACGCCACGGCCTTCCTCAAGGCACACCATCCCGCGGAGTTTTTTGCCGCGCTGCTCAATTCCTGGCCGATGGGATTTTATCCGGTGTCGACACTGATCCACGACGCCCTTCGGCGTGGGGTCGAAGTCCGCGGGCCGTGTCTCCGCGATGGAGATTGGGAGTGCACCATCGAAGAGACGGACTGTCGTGAGCGGCCCGCGCTGCGCATTGGATGGCGACAGGTGCGCGGGGTTGGTGAGACCGCGATCGATACGCTCCGCACGGCGCGTGACCGATCGCAAGGCGGGGAGCCATTTCGTTCGATTGCGGACGCCGTGTCGCGGGCCTCGCTCGATGACCAGACAGCGGCCGCATTGGCCCGAGCCGGCGCGTTCGGTGCATGGGAGCCCGACCGGCGGCGCGCAGGCTGGGAAGCGCTACGGGTGGCGGGTGACCGACTGCCGCTCGCGCCTGCCCGGTCAGGAGACGGGACGGGACGCTTCGCGCCCCGCACCCTCACGCGCGATGAGCGAATCGCGCTGGACTACCATGCGATCGGACTCACCACGGCCGGTCACCCCATGGAACGGTTCCGTCAGCGACTCCGAACGCTCGGTGCCATCGACAGCCAGGACCTGCAGGCGTGCCAGGGAGGTGAACAGGTACTCATGGGCGGGCTCGTGACGATCCGGCAGCGTCCGCAGAGCGCGAAGGGGACGGTGTTCCTCCTTCTGGAGGATGAATGGGGAGTGGCGAACGTCATCGTCTCGCGCCGCATGGATGAACGCTTCGGTGAAGAGGTCCGCCACGCATTGTTTCTGCTCATCTATGGCCGCGTGGAACGCGATGGCGCGCAAGTCAGCATCATCGGTCAGCGATTCGAGCCGCTCGCGTCCGAGCGCCCCCTCACCCACCATGCACGCAGCTTCCGATGAGGGACTAGAGGCAGGACGCTGGACGCTAAATGTTGGGAAGACAACCTCGAGGCGAGCCACGGTGCGTCCAGCCAGCCTCGAGGTTTGTTTTCCAACGTCTAGCGTCTAGCGTCCATCGTTAGCGTCTAATGTCCAACCTAGTACGTATTGACACCATATGTTTCCCGGCCTAGTGTAGGCACAGATCGGTTGACCTTGCCCCACGTCTTGTGGAGGGTCCTGTGCGTCACCTGCCTTCGATCCAGCCGACTGCTTTCGCCGTCACCGCGTTGGTCGCCTCGCTCGCGTGCGCTTCATCGAATAGCAATAATCAGCCGGACTCGAACATCACCACCCGACAGCTTTCGAGCCCGGGGTCGCGGCCGATCGAGACGACGGACATGAACAGTGTGGACTTTGTCCCCGTGAAAGGCTCGCCGGTCGAAGCGATGACGGCGCTGACCCAGATCTACGCGCAGATGCAAATCCCGATTGCGACGATGATCCAGGATGCCGGCCAGATCGGGAATCAGAACCTTCGTGTCGCGTCGCACCGCCTGCACGGTCACATGATCTCGTTCTATCTCAACTGTGGTCAGGAATCGATGGTCGGCAGCCGCGCGGACCTCGACGAAGTCACGATCTCCATCCTCACGAACGTCAAGACGCGCGACAGCGTAACCGTCGTCGGCACGACCGTGCAGGGATGGGCACGCCCATCGGGCACGAGCAGCAACCCGGTCGACTGCGAGAGCACGGGCGAGCTGGAGAAAGCCATTGCCACGCAGGCCCAGAATGCCCTGGGCGTCCCGACTGCCGTGACCAAGTCCGAGTAGCGCCGCATGGCCCTCGCCTGGCCTGAGCCGGGACTACCCTCGGGCATGATCGGGTCGTAAGACCTCGGCCGAGCGCAGGTAGACGTGCGCGATCTTCGCGCGCGGCCGCGTCGTCTGCACGTGCAGCAGTACACGAATGCATTGCCCCAGTGCCCCGGGGACGGGGATTTCCATGGTACACAAGAGCGGCACGTCGAGCCACCCCATTTGACGCGCCGCGAGCGCAGGGAACGCGCTCCTCAGATCCGGCGTGACGGTGAAGATCACGCTGATGATGTCATCAGTCGCGATCGCGTTCCGCGCGACAATCGTCGAGAGTAGTTCCTGTGTCGCCTCGTAGATCGCGGCCGGCTCATCGCGAGCGACGCTGATCGCGCCCCGAATAGCTCGAAGCTGCGCCCGCTTCGGCGGACGCCCGGCTGGCGCCGACCGGCCGCGTTTGGCCTTGCCCACTGGCGACGATCGGGATCGGGGCATTACGACAGGGGTCAGGGGTCAGGGGTCAGAGAGCAGCGCGCAGGGAGCCGGGAACAGGAACCGCCAACAAGGAACCGGGAACGCGGCCCGCGATGCAGGAAACGACAACAAATCTGAACGCCCGGGTATCCCTATCAAATCAGGAGGGCCAGCGACGACGTCGCTGGCCCTCCTTCATTCCCTCACCCCTGACCCCTGACCCCGCCTGTGCCGTCCCGCCCTTTCAGTTCCCAGACCCCAGACCCCAGACCCCTGTCCGTTACCGCCAGTGCCCCTCGACCCAGAAAAACCCACCTTCGCGGCGCACCCAGTGGCCGGCGACCCACTCGTGGTACCCGGCCGGAGCCTGCGCCCAGTGGCCGGTCATCCAGACGTAGCGCTCACCGTCCCAACGGTAGTGCCCGCCAACCCAGAGATACTCCGGGCCCGGCTGGGCCGGGACGACCTCGACGACGTCGGCCGGTGGGGCGGCGACCACATAAACCGCGTGCGGTCGCGGCGGCGGTGCAACGCATCCCATCGAGGCCAGTGCTACGCCGCACAGCGACACCCGAATAAGCCGTGTGACCATCATCGGACGATGCCTCAATGCGATAGTTGTGGAGCCCGAAAACGCTTGCGACCCCATGCATTGAGTAAGACGGCTAGGCCGGCCAAAGGTTAAGGGGAGGGCTAGACGCTGGACATTGGAAGGCAAACCTCGAGGCCAGCCGCCGTGCATGCAGCTGACCTCGAGGTTTGCCTTCCAACGTCTAGCGTCTAGCGTCTAGCCTCCACCTCACCCTCGTCGTCGCCACCACGTCGCCATCTGGGTCGCGGACGACAGACGTCACCTCATAATCCGTTGGGCCGGACACGACCGGCGGATCACAGCGGCATTCTGCGGTCATCGTCCCCCGTGCCTTTTTCGTGTACTCGATCGTGATGCTGCGGACGATGCCGCGAACCGTGTCGGGCAGTGCCGCCGTGAGCGCCAACCCGCTGGTGAATTCGGCCAGATTGGCGAGTGCGATGGCGTGAATCGAATGGAGGTGGTTGCGGACGCGTCGGCGATCACGCATGGCGACGCGCGCGTACCCCGGCTCCAGTTCGAGCACCAGAGGGCGCGTACTGCCGGTGTACGGGATCAGGATGCCGACCAGTCGGCTGAAAAGGCGACGGCCGCCTGGCAGAGACCGCAGGCGCCGCCATGATGTCCGAATCCTCGCCGCGACATCCTGCCGGTGCGTCGACATGTTTACGGTCTAAGTCCCTGTGTTACTCTGATTTGACAACGAGTTGCGTTGCAAGTGTCGACCCGATCGGTTAACGTTTGTTTCAAGATACACGTCCCTGGGGCGTGCGCGCCCTTCGTTCGTCCATCAACTGGTCCCTATGGCGAAACAAGAAGCGATCGAGCTCGAAGGCACGGTAGCGGAAGTGCTGCCGAACGCCACTTTTCGCGTCGTGATGGACAACGGCCACGACGTGCTCACGACCCTCGGCGGCAACATGCGCCGATTCCGTATCCGCGTCCTGGCGGGCGATCGGGTCAAGATCGAAGTCTCCCCGTACGATTTGACTCGGGGTCGCATCACCTACCGGCACAAAGCGTAGCCGCGATTTACCGCGCCGCGCGGGTCGTCGCCGCCGCTGCGCGGCGCTGGGCCGGGGCGTGCCTCATTGGTCTCGCGGCCGGAACGTCCGGGTCGACCCTCTATGCGCAGGGGGTCGCCGACTCGACTCTCGCCCTTGTGCTCCACGCTCGCACCTACGATCGCGCGGGGCAATTAGACAGCGCGCGGGCGGCCTACGAAGCTGCGGCGGACCAGCTGCCGAGAGTCGGCGACTGGCTGCGGCTGCGCGCCGCGGGCGTGACCGCAGATAGCACCTCGCGCGCCGCCGACTATGCTGCGCTCGTGAATCCGATTGCGCGCGCGCGGATCCAATGGACGGAAGCCGAAGCCCGAGAGAGAACGGGCGACCTCATTGGCGCCGCGCGCGCGTATGCGTTGCTAGGTGCCCACCTCGACGCGCTGCGGGACAGCGCCGCCGCGATCGCGGGCAGCAACAACGATTCGACACGCCTTGCCATTCGCACCTCGCTATTGGGCATCATCGCGGACCACTCTGGCGCGCCGGACGCGCGCGCGGCGATCGACGTGGTCGACCGGTACTTCGTACCCTTGACGCCCAGCGAGGAGCTCACCGTCGGACGCAGCGCCGGGGTCGGCGGGCCCGCGCCGCGCGCCGTGGCCGCGTTCGACCGCGTGGTCGCTGCGACGTCCATCGATTCACTCGCGCCACGAGATGCGTATCTCTACGCGACCGCACTGGCGCGGATCCACCGCGACATCGACGCGGCGAGGGTCTATGCCGCCCTCGCAAGCCGGCCGCAAGCAGCGGTGCAGCCCGCGCTCGCACACGCGGCGCTCTACCAGCGGGCCCGTGCCCTCATCGCGGCGGGCGACCGCCCGACCGCTCGGACGGTGTTGCGCGGACTGCTCCGGGCTGCGCCACGCGATACGGTGGGTGCGAGTGCGCTCATGCTGCTCGCCGATCTGGCCACGGACGACCGTGACGACGCGGCCGCACGGCGGACGTTCCTGGAGGTCACCCGCAAGTTCCCCCAGAGCATCTGGGCGCCCCGCGCGGCGTTCCATGCCGCGCTGATCGCGTATGTCGCCGGCACCACGACGCAGGCCGCGCGTGAGTGGGACGCGCTGGTCGTACGATATCTCCGCACCGACGACTCGAGTGCGGCGCGCTACTGGGCCGGACGCTCGTGGGCGCGAGCGGGCAAGCGGCGCTTCGCCACGGTGCGCTGGCGGCGGGTCATCGCCGGTGACCCGCTGTCCTACTATGCGATGCTCAGCGCTCGCCGGCTCGGCACCGCGGCGCCGATCGCCTCGATCACACCCGATACCGCCGCGAGCGCACTCGCGCCGCCCGTCGACAGCGCAATCACTCGCGCCGCTGAGCTCGAGGGGCTGGGGATGGAAACCGAGGCCAAGTTCGAGGTCGACTACGCGCTGCAGACGGCCAGCGGGACGCCGTCCGGAGTGTTTGGCGCCGGCGTGGCGCTCGCGCGGGTCGGAGAGGCTCACCGCGCGGTGTCCATCGGATGGCGACTCGTCGATCGGAGCGATACCGCGTGGCGCGACCCACGTGTGCTCCGTCTCATCTATCCTCTGGCCTACGGTGACACGCTCGCCGAGCTGGCACGGGCGAAAGGGCTTGATCCGGCGCTGGTAGCGGCCATCGTTCGGCAGGAGTCTGCGTTCAACCCGCACGCCGTATCCGTCGCCGGCGCGCGCGGTCTCATGCAAATCATGCCGAGTGTGGGCCGTGGCCTGGCGGTTTCGAGACGCCTCGATCCATCAGACCCGACGCTGCTCGATGAACCGGGCGTCAACCTGACGTTCGGCGTCGCGCACCTGGCGACGTTCTTCGAGTTGGAAGGCGGCAGCGTCGTTCGCACGCTGGCCGCGTACAATGCCGGCCCGAGCCGCGTCGCCGCTTGGGTGACCAAGCGCGGCACCGACGATCCGGAGGTGTTTGTCGAGCGGATCCCCTTTCCGGAAACGCGGGACTACGTCCGGGCCATTCTCCGCGGCCGCGAGGTGTATGCCAGACTGTACGACCTCGCCATGGCTGACCACCCCAGCCCGGCTAGCAAAGCGCCGACGACATCACTCGGCCAGTGAGCGCCCAGATAGACGCGCGAGAACCCCACGAGCAGGATAAATAGTCCTGCCACCACGAGCGCTCCAATCCGAATGCCGAGTGGCGCGGAGCGGGTCAGGAGGAGCGCACCAAAACCAAAAATGATCACGGCCAGCATGGCGTGCCCCGACGGGAAGCTGTACCACCCGGCATCGGTCAGCTTCGGCGAGATGCCAACCGGCCGATGGTGGCGGACCAGTTCTTTGATGAGGAGCATGAATAGCTCACCGCCGATGCACGCGACGACGTACACCAGCGCGTCCCCTCGACGACCCATCAGGTAGAGCGAGACGGCGATCACGAGCGCGATGGGCACCGCCAACCGCCCCGCGACGAACGAGACGGCGATCAGGAGCGGCGTGAGGCCGGGCGAGGCCAGCGAGCGCACGGCGAGAATCCCGTTCGTGTCCGGCGGTCGCAGCACATCGGTCGCGACGAGCACACTGAGCACCACCAGCAGCACAGCGCAGACGGCGGCCACCGCCAGCCCTGGCCGCTCACTCGCCGACATCGAGTGCGCCGTCACCGATAGCCGGCTGCCTGCATCGCGAACAGTTCGCTATACAGGCCGCCACGATCCACGAGCTCCTGGTGCGTTCCTTCCTCCACGACGTGGCCCCCTTCCGGACCCGCCTGCAGGACAACGATGCGATCGGCCATACGCACCGTGGAGAACCGGTGGGAAATGAGCACGGCGGTTCGGCCGGCGACGAGCTCGGAGAAGCGCAGGAACACTTCGTATTCGGCGCGCGCATCGAGTGCCGCGGTAGGCTCGTCGAGGATCAGCACTTGCGCTTCCCGGAGATACGCGCGCGCAAGCGCCACCTTTTGCCACTCGCCCCCCGAGAGATCGATCCCGCCTTGGAACCGCCGTCCGAGCATCTGCCGGTATCCCAACGGCAGCCTCGCGAGCAGTGTCGTCGCGAGTGACTGCTCGGCAGCGTGCACGATCGGCGCGAACGGACGGACAAACGTGGCGGCCGCAATCGCTCCGGACGTACGCACCGCGCTGGCCGTGCCGTTGCCCCCAGCGGCGGGGACGCGCGAGCGACTCGCGGCCTTGTCCGACGAGTCGCTTCCCGCACCCTCTCCCTCTCGACGGGTCTCGAACGCGCTCAGCGTCGCCTCTGCTTGGTCGAGATACGCGCGGGTCTGATCGATCTGGCCCACACCGATGTTCTCGTCCAGCGGGAAATCGTATCGGACGAAATCTTGAAAGATGACACCGATCGTTTGCCGGACCGACGCAATGTCGTAGTCGCGGAGGTCCATGCCATCGAGCAGGATCCGACCCTCGGTCGGGTCGTAGAGGCGCGCGAGCAGCTTGGTCAGTGTCGTCTTGCCCGAGCCGTTCTCGCCGACGAGTGCGATGCGTTGCCCAGGCGTCAGTTTCAGATTGATGTGTCGGACGGCCCACCGGTCGCTTCCCGGATACTTGAATCCGACGTCTTCGAAGACAAATCCGGTCTGGAGCGGGCGGGCGATCGCTGGCGCGCCGGCGCGGGCGGCCATCGTCGGTTTGATCTCGAAGAAGGCGAACAGGTCGCGAAGGTAGAGCGCCTGTTCGTACACGTCACTAGCCTGCAACAGCAGTCGCTGGATGATGTCGCGGCTCTGTTGGAATGACCCGGCCAGTCCGTAGAACGCACCGATGGAAATGATGCCTCGGACAGTCTTGATGATGATCAGGACGTAGGCGAGGTAGTAGCCCGCGGTGCCGAGCAGCGACAATCCGGCACTGACCACGGCGCGCTTGGTTGCGATCTGCCGGTTGGCCTTGTAGAACCGATGCGCGAGCACGCGATAGCGATCGGTGAGCCAGGGGGCGATGCGGAACATTTGCACTTCCTTGGCTGTCCGATCGCTTGCGGCCAGGAAGCGCAGGTAATCCAGGAGCCGCCGCTCCGCCGTCCAGCGAAAGAGCAGCGAATAGCTCATCGCTGCGAAGTGCGTTTGCCCAATGAAGCTGGGCAGGATCGTGATGGCGAGAATGATCAGCAGAACCGGGCTGAAAAAGACCACCAGCCCTGCGATCAGTGTAATGAGCGTGATCAGGTCCTGGCCCATCGAGAGCATCTGCGTGAGGAGGCCGATTCGACCAACCGTCTCGCGTCGCGCACGCTCGAGCAGGTCGTAGAAGCGGGGGTCCTCGAACTGCGCCAGATCGAGCGTCGACGCGTGCTCCATGATCCGCACGCTGATCCGGTTCGCGAACAAGTCGCCCAGCAGGCTCTCGATGAGGATCGAGCCTCTGGCGAGGAGCTCGGCCGCGACCACGATCGCGAACAAGATCCCCACCAGATGCCAGATCCGCCCCCATTGGGCGATCTCGGTCCAGTGCCAGGTGTGTGCCGGCTGGGCGACGACCTCTTTGCCCTGCGCGATGATGGCGTTGAACAGCAAGCTGATAACGGCCAACTCGCCCGCAGGTGTCAGCGCCCGCAGGAAACGCAACACGAACATCGTCGCCGCGAACGGCGGATGTGTTTCCCAGATGAGCTTGATCATCGGCCCCACGTAGCGCAGTGCGGTAAAGCGCTGCGCCCAGGTGGGCGTCTGCGCGTCGGCGTCTACGGAGGCCATACGTGGGGTGAAAAGCTAAGCGTCCTCGTCCGCGATGGGCGACTTTTTGCATAATTTGATTGCAGTCGCGGCCAGCGGAGAAGCCAATGATCAAGTCGCAGATGGCGGAACGCAATGGACGTCAGCCGCGCCCGTGGCGCCTCGGCGTCTTGAGCGGGCTTGTGCTCGGGCTGTGCGTGGCTCACAAGGCCTCCGCCCAGGGCGGCGCGGGGGCCTCGAGCCAGGCGGCCCCGCAACCCGGAACGGATGTCTCGCACACCTTCGGCAGCATGAAGGGTGACCTGCGGCGACTCGTCAGCGCCAACGAGGTGTATCGCGCCGAGAAAGGGCAGTACGCCGCAAGCGTGGATGCGCTCCGCGGGTACCATGCATTGGCGGGGGTGACGGTGACCATTCTGCAAGCATCGAGCACAGGCTGGGCCGGGCAATCGACCGCCGCGTCCGTTCCGGGGAAGAGTTGCGTGATTGCGGTCGGAAAGGTTGCGACTCCATCGACCACGCTCGCCGATAAGCGGTCGGGAGCCGAGGCCGTCGCGGTCTGCGACAATCCGTAACCGCGCGGGCGTGGCGCGCCCGAGAGAAAAGCACGAAGGAAGGAGAGAGGGACCGCGGACGCCAAATGGCCGGACGGGCGAATTGCCGTGAGACAGCGGCACGCCTGGGCCGGCTAAGCCTCCGTTCATCAGGCTTGACGCCCCGGGCGTGAGGCTCCTGTTGCGCCCGTACCACGCCCTGTGCTGCAAGCCGGTGCATAAGGTCATGGTCGCAAAACGACCGCCCTCTGCTCTCGCATTTGTCTGCTCTCGGCCGCCTCAGCGGCCGTGGCACAACTCTCGCTAGCACCATGGGTTGGAGCGCCGCCGACCCTGCGGATCGCCGGCATGCGCCCCACCTCCCGATGGCACAAGCCCCGCACATCCGGGTCGCGCACGCGCGACTCGGACATGCGGCGCCTGTGCCCCCAATCGTCACGATTCACCTTCGCGCCCCTTGGATGGAGATCGCCATGCCCCGCAGCCAGATCGATACGGAAGTCGCGGCCTTGACCAGAGCGTGGGAGTCGGATGCTCGCTGGCGCGGGGTCCGGCGCGACTACACTCCGGCCGATGTCGTCCGCTTGCGGGGCTCCGTGCGGATTGAGCATTCACTGGCCCGGCGCGGCGCCGTGCGCCTCTGGGACCGCCTGCGTGGCGATGGCTACGTCCACACATTCGGCGCCCTCACCGGTGCCCAAGCGGTGCAGATGGTGAAAGCGGGCCTCGAGGCGATCTACCTGAGCGGTTGGCAGGTCGCGGCCGATGCCAACCTCGCGGCGCAGACCTACCCCGACCAGAGCCTGTACCCATCGTCGAGCGTGCCAGCGCTCGTCAAACGCCTCAACAACGCGCTGGTGCGAGCCGACCAGATCGAGTGGGGCGAGGGCGAGGCACAGCGAGATTGGATGGTCCCCATCGTCGCAGACGCGGAGGCCGGGTTCGGTGGGCCCATCCATGCGTTTGAGCTCATGAAGGCGATGATTGAGTCCGGAGCCGCCGGCGTCCACTTCGAGGACCAACTGGCGTCGGAGAAGAAGTGCGGACACATGGGAGGCAAAGTCCTGGTTCCGACCGCGCAGTTCATTCGGACCCTGACGGCCGCCCGGCTCGCCGCGGACGTGGCCGGGGTGCCGACCGTCCTCGTCGCTCGAACCGACGCGCTGGCTGCGAGTCTCATCACGAGCGACGTCGACGAGCGCGATCGCGCGTTCATGACCGGGACGCGCACGGCCGAGGGATACTACGGTGTCGAGGGGTCGCTCGAGAGCGCGACCGCCCGAGCCATCGCGTATGCCCCGTACGCGGACATGCTGTGGTGTGAGACGTCGCGGCCCGATCTCGCCGAAGCGCGTCGGTTCGCGGCCGCCATCCACGCCCACTACCCCGGCAAGCTGCTCGCGTACAACTGCTCCCCCTCATTCAACTGGCAGCGCAACCTGGACGCCGGGCAGATCGCCAGGTTCCAACGCGAGCTCTCGGCGATGGGCTACAAATTCCAGTTCATCACGCTCGCCGGCTGGCACCTCGTCAATCTCGAGACTTTCGAGCTCGCGGCCGCGTACCGCGCGGAGGGCATGCCCGCGTACGTCCGCGTGCAAGAGCGCGAGTTTGCGCGCGAGCGCGACGGTTATACTGCGACGAAGCATCAGCGAGAGGCCGGGACCGGATACTTCGACCAGGTGCTGAACGTCGTGAGTGGCGGACACGCGTCGACGGGTGCGCTCGCCGGCTCGACGGAGGAGGAGCAGTTTCGCGGGCTAGAGGTGGCTGCAACGGTGTGACGACGCAGGGCCGGGTGACCCATCACCCGGCTCTTTCAGTCCGTCCCCGCTGCAGCGCCGCTACCACCGCCTCTCCAAACGGGGGCAAATCCGCTGGCACACGCGCGCTGATCAAGTTGCCGTCGATGACAACTGGCGCGTCACACCAGCTGCCTCCCGCGTTGGTGATGTCGTCCCGGATGCCGACCGTGGACGTCAGCCGTCGGCCACGGATCACGCCGGCGGTCGATGCGGCAGGGGCTCGCATTTGGGAAGCGGGACTTGACGCGACCCGCACCATGAAATTCCATACCGGATGCCTTGCCAGGTAGGGGGACGCTCGTCGCCCCGCAGCGCCGGTGCAGCGTCGAGCTGTGAATTGTCCGTAATCCGCCTTATACCACGACACATGGCAGGCGGGGTCGTGATCGCGCTCCTGGCCGGCGCGGGGTGTCGGCCCGCGCCGACGGTGCGTCCGCAACCCGTAGCGGCGCCGGTCGTGGTGACCGATGTCGCATATCGGAGCGACCCGTTTCTCTCCGACGTCGAAAGCCGGACGTTCGACTACTTCTGGCGCACGAGCGATCCGCGCTCGGGTCTGACCCCCGACCGCAGTCCGTCCCCGTCTTTTTCGAGTATCGCAGCGGTCGGTTTCGCGTTGACCGCGTACCCGATCGGAGTGGCCGAAGGCTATGTGTCCCGCGAACAAGCCGCACAGCGCGCGTGGACGACCCTCAAGTATCTCTACGAGCTGCCGCAGGGACCCACGGACACCGGAGTGGCCGGCTACAAGGGCTTCTTCTATCACTTCCTCGACATGGAGACCGGACACCGGTTTGCCCACGTCGAGCTGTCCACGATTGACACGGCGATCCTCGTGGCGGGCGCGCTGTTCTGCGCGGACTACTTCGACGGACCGTCCGCAGCCGAATCGGGTGTACGCGCGTATGCGGATTCGCTCTACCGACGTGTCGACTGGACCTGGGCCTCACCCAACCCACCGGCTGTGTCGCTCGGCTGGAAGCCGGACAGTGGGTTCATTCAGTACGATTGGCGGGGATACAACGAAGGAATGATGCTGTACGTGCTCGCCCTCGGCTCGCCGACCCATCCAGTGGCGCCAGGGGCCTGGAACGAGTACACGCGGACGTACCGGTGGGAGGAGTGGTTCGGCCAGCAATACCTCGATTTCGGTCCCGCGTTCGGCCACGACTATTCGCAGATCTGGATCGACTTCCGCGGGATCCAGGATGGGTTCATGCGGCAGCACGGGATCGATTACTTCGAGAACTCCCGTCGGGCCGCGTATGCCCAGCGCGCATACGCCATGTACAATCCGATGGGATGGATTGGCTACGGGCCGGATGCCTGGGGGTTGAGCGCGTGCGACGGACCGGCGGACACCGGTGTGTCATTGAACGGCGTCTACCGCGTATTCCACTCCTATTGGGCGCGCGGCACGGACTTCACCCGTATCGCCGACGATGGGACCATCACCCCGTCCGCCGCCGGGGGCCTGATTCCATTCGCTCCCGAGCTCGCGATCCCGGCTCTCAAAGCGATTCGCTCGCGATACGGCAATCTGGTGTACTCGACCTATGGCTTCGTGGACGCCTACAACCCGAACTTCACGCTGCCCATTCACACGCCGCTCGGACGCGTAGATGGCGCGCGCGGGTGGTTTGACACGGACTTCCTCGGCATCGATGAAGGCCCCTTGCTGACCATGATCGAGAACTATCGGACCGAGATGATCTGGACCATCATGCGCCGCAATCGGTACATCGTCAGAGGGCTCGAGCGCGCGGGGTTTTCGGGTGGATGGCTCGGCCGTGCCCCACCCCTGACGCAGTGACACGGCGCGGGCTCGCCCTGCTCGCGGTCGCGGCCGCCCTGCTCGCTGCCTGTGAACCGGCGGCCCGTAGCGACGCGACGGTGACATTGCGGTTCTGGGCTTTCGGCCACGAAGGCGAGGTGGTGCAGGCCATGATGCCGGCGTTCGAGCGCACGCACCCCGGCATCCACGTTCGCGTCGAGCAGATCCCATTCACCGCGGCGCACGAGAAGCTGTTGACCGCGGTGGTCGGCGGCGCGGCCCCCGACCTCGCGCAGCTGGGCAACACCTGGCTGCCCGAGCTTGGCACACTCCACGCGCTCGTGCCGCTCGATTCGCTCATCGATCGCTCTCGGGTGATCGCGCGCCCGGACTACTTCCCGGGCATCTGGGCGACGAACGTGCTCGCGGACACGACCTTCGGCGTGCCATGGTACGTCGACACACGGGTGCTCTTCTATCGGTCGGATCTGCTCGCGGATGCCGGCTATGCGCAGCCGCCCGCGACCTGGTCCGCGTGGTACGACGCCATGCGTCGCCTCCGCGCGCAGCGCGGCATCGGTCGCTACGGCGTGCTGCTACCTGTGAACGAGTGGGCGCAGCCTGTCATTCTGGGACTGGGGGCGGGAGCACCGCTGTTGCGCGATGGCGACCGATACGGCGATTTCACCGACCCGCGGTTTGCCGCCGCCTTCGCGTTCTACGTGCGTCTCTTCGACGACAGCCTCGCGCCGCCGGTGAGTAACACCCAGATCAGCAATCTGTACCAGTCGTTCGCGCGGGGGGACTTTGCGATGTTTGTTTCGGGGCCCTGGGACGTCGGCGAATGCCTCCGGCGACTCCCCGCCTCGCTGAGCGGTCACTGGATGACGACGCCAATGCCTGCGCCCGATCCGATCGCGAGTATTCCCGCGACTGCCGTCATCGCGAGGGCCACCGACACGAGCGGTCCGGGCGCGTCGCTCGCCGGCGGCTCGAGCCTGGTGCTCTTCCGCGGGTCCAGGCATCAAGACGCGGCGTGGTCTCTGATTGAATATCTGTCAGACCCGGCGCAACAAGCGACGTTCTATCGACTCGCCGAGGATCTGCCGGCGCGTCGGTCGGCGTGGCGTGACTCGGCGATCGCTCGCAATCCGTACATGGCCGCCTTTGCGCGCCAGCTGACCGCGGTCCGGCCTACGCCACAGGTCTCCGAGTGGGATCAGATCACCGATATGATCACCAGCGCCGGGGAGATGGCTGTGCGCGGCGTGGCATCGCCCGGAGCGACGTTGGCGGGGCTCAATGCGGACGTCGATCGTGCCCTCGCCAGACGGCGGTGGGTGATCGCGCGTACGGCTAGCGTCGGTCGCTGAGCGCGCATGGCCTCGCAAGATCTCTCGGTTCACGACCAGGGCGGGCCTTCGGTGCGCCGCGCGGCGCTCATGTTCCTCGCGCCGGGCCTGCTGCTCATCCTCGTCACGTTCTTCCTGCCCGCCGTTGCATCGCTCCTCCTGAGCTTTACGGACTTCGATCTATACGCGGTCGCGTCGGGGGCCAACCTGCGCGTGGTCGGGCTGCAGAACTACAGCGCGCTCGTGCACGATCCGCTTTTCTGGACCGCGCTCCGCAACACGCTGTATTACGTCCTCGTTGGCGGTCCACTCTCGGTCGCGGTCTCGCTCGGGGTCGCGCTGCTCCTGGACTCGCGGCTCGTGCGGTTCAAGGCCTTCTTCCGCACCGTGTTCTTTGCGCCGGTCGTCACGACGCTCGTCGCCGTCGCCGTCATCTTCAACTACCTGTACGCCCCCCGGGTCGGTCTGCTCGACATCGGCCTCCGCTCGGTGGGGCTGCCGTCCATTGATTGGCTGGGGTCCACCCAATGGGCGATGCCGGCGCTCATTCTCATGAGCGTGTGGAAGAGCTTCGGTTACAACATGATCATCTTCCTGGCGGGACTGCAGGCCGTCCCCGAGGAGTTGTACGACGCGGCACTGGTCGACGGCGCGGGCGCGTGGCAGCGATTCTGGTACGTGACGTTGCCGGCGCTCGCGCCGACGTTCCTCTTCGTCAGCATCACGACGATGATCGGCTATCTCCAGCTCTTCGTCGAGCCGTATGTGATGACGCAGGGAGGTCCGCTCCACGCGACGACCAGCCTCGTGCTCTACATGTTCGACCAGGGCTTTCAGTGGTGGCACGTCGGCTTTGCCGCGGCCATCGCGTTCGTGGTGTTCGTTCTGACCATCATTGGGGCAGCGCTGCAGTTGCGCGTGCGCCGCGACCCGGCGACGACATGAGCGGGCCGACAGGGGCGCGCGCGCGTGTGTGGGGGGCGACCTTCGCGCTCCACGCCGTGCTCCTCGCCATCGCCGGGCTGGCGATCGCGCCGCTCGCGTGGATGGTGGCGGCCTCTTTCATGCCCACCGGTGCGGCGACAACCTACCCACCGCCCCTGCTGCCGCACCCGGCGACGCTCGCCCACTACCGCGAGCTGCTCACCCGACTGGACGTGGCTCGTGATTTTGGAAACAGTGTCCTCGTTTCGGTGCTCATCACGGCGTCCTCGCTCGTGATCAACTCGATGGCGGGCTACGCATTTGCCAAGTTGCGCTTTGGCGGCCGGGAGCGGTTGTTCCGTCTCTTGCTCTTGGGACTGTTCATCCCGCCCCAGGTCGCGATGCTCCCGCTGTTCATTCTCATGCGGCAGCTGCATCTCGTCGATAGCTTCGCCGCCGTTGTCATTCCGAGCATGGCCAGCGTATTCGGGATCTTTCTCATCCGACAGTACGTGCTCGGCATCCCCGATGAGCTCCTGGATGCTGCGCGCGTCGACGGGGCGAGTGAGTTGCGGATCTATTGGTCGGTGATCCTGCCGCTCGCGGCACCGGTGCTCGTGACGCTGGCGATCTTCGTGTTCATGAGTGCCTGGAACGATTTTATGTGGCCGCTCATCGTGTTGACGGACAACGCCAAGTACACCTTGCCCGTCGGCCTGGCGAATCTCTCTGGCGAGCATGTGCAGGACACCGAGCTCATGATGGCCGCGGCTGTCGTCACGCTCCTTCCTGTGCTCCTGCTGTTCGTGTCGCTGCAGCGGTACTATCTGCGAGGGATTACCAGTGGGGCGGTGAAGGGGTGAGGCCGGGTAACAGGTAACGGGTGACGGGAACGGCAACGACACTTGCAATCGGCGGGTAGGGGCGACGCAATGCGTCGCCCGCCGTTGGCCGAATCGCACACGACGCCCGCGCGTCGCATTTGGGGCGCCCCGACGAATCACGGCCGCATCGCCGCACCGTAGGGCGACGCATTGCGTCGCCCCTACCAGCCGTGGTCACGTTCATGGCCGTTACGCCGAAACCCCGTTAGACCTGTCACCCGTCACCTGGCTTTTCACCCTCCCAAGCCATTCCGTTCAATCACCGCGCGGTAAAACTCGCCACTCGCCTTTATAACCCGCCGCTGCGTCGCGAAGTCGACATGGATCAGTCCGAATCGCTTCGAATAGCCCTGGGCCCACTCGAAGTTGTCGAGTAGCGACCACGCGAAATAACCGCGGAGGTCGACCCCCGCGTGTATGGCGTCGAGTGCTGCACGCAGGTGGGACCGGTAGTACTCCAGCCGGAGGGGATCATTGATGCGGCCGCGCGTAGCGACTGGTGGATCGCGAAACGCCGCGCCGTTTTCGGCGATGTAGAGTGGGATGGGGCCGTATCGATCACGGACCCAGCGCAGGATGTCGGTGAGCCCCGCGGGGTACACCTCCCAGCCCATCTCCGTGTGAGCGCTCCGCCGTTGGAAAACCGCGCGGGCTCGCGTAGGGTACGCGCGGCGGTCCCCGCGGACCACTCTGCGCGAGTAGTAGTTCACGCCGATGAAATCGGTAGGCGTTCGGAGCGTCGCCGCCTCGTCGGACGCCGCCGTCGGCCACGCATCGCCGAAGATGTCGCGCACTTCATCTGGGTAGGTGCCCAGAAGCACGGGATCGAGGTAGTAGCGATTCACGTAGGCATCGGCCCGTGCAGCCGCTGCCTGGTCCGCGGGCCGGGAGGAAGCGGGATATTGCGGCTCGAGGTTGACGACGATGCCGATCTGGTGCGCCCCGACGCTTCGGTAGGCGGCGACGCCCGCGGCATGAGCGCGGAGCAGGTTGTGCGCCGCACGTGGTGCCTCGAACCGATTCCGGTGTCCCGGTGCAAAGACGCCCCGGAGGTAGCCGCAATCTGCGACGATTCCCGGTTCGTTGAACGTCACCCACAACGCGACTCGGTCATCGAGCGCACGGGCAACGGCGGTCGTATAGTCGGCGAACCAGGATGCGGAGTCAGGGTTGAGCCACCCGCCGCGGTCCTCGAGGTCGGCGGGCAGATCCCAGTGGAACAGCGTCAGGACCGGCTGTATGTTTGACGCCAACAACTCATCCACGAGACGTTCGTAGAACGACAGTCCGGCACCGTTCACGCGACCGCGGCCGGTCGGCATGATGCGACTCCACGACACGCTGAATCGGTAGGCCGTGAGTCCCAATTCGCGCATGAGCGCGATGTCTTCGCGCCATCAATGGTAGTGATTGCAGGCGACGTCTCCGGTATCGCCGTTGCGAGTCGTGCCTGGGGTGTGTGCGAACCGATGCCAGATGCTCTGACCCGCCCCGTCCGCCAATGGGGCACCCTCGATCTGGTAGGCGGAAGTCGCGGCGCCCCAGACAAAACCAGCGGGAAACCGGTGAGTGCTGGGTTGTGGAGTTCCTACCCGCGTGCGCTGTATCATCGGGCGTGCTCCGGACGCGGGCCACGTTGGCGCGCGCGTTCACGCCCACCAGGGATTTGAGTCATGGCCCGTGTGACGCTCGAGCGTGTGCGGAAGGTGTATAGCGATTCTGGCTTCGTCGCTGTGCACGATCTCGATCTCGATGTCGCGGACGGCGAATTCGTTGTTCTCGTCGGCCCATCGGGTTGCGGCAAATCCACGACGCTCCGGATGATCGCGGGTCTCGAGTCCATCACGTCCGGGCGACTGTCGATCGGCGGGCGCGTCGTCAACGCGCTGCCGCCCAAAGAGCGCGATGTCGCCATGGTGTTTCAGGGCTATGCGCTCTACCCGCATATGACCGTGTTCGAGAATATGGCGTTCGCGTTGCAGCTCCGCAAACGACCGCGCGAGGAAATCGCGGCTCGCGTTGGTCGCGCGGCCCAGTTGCTCGCGTTGACGGATGTGCTTGGTCGGCGCCCACGACAGCTATCCGGCGGCCAGCGGCAGCGAGTCGCGATTGGTCGCGCGATCGTACGCGAGCCGCAGGTGTTTTTGTTCGACGAGCCGCTCTCCAACCTCGACGCGCAGTTACGGAGTGAAATGCGTCGCGAGATCGCCGCGCTTCACCGCACCCTGCGAGCGACGACGATTTATGTCACCCATGACCAGGTCGAGGCGATGACACTCGGGGACCGGATCGTCGTGCTCGACCGCGGCTTCGTCCAGCAGATCGATGCGCCGCTCCCACTGTATCAGTGGCCAGCCAATCGATTCGTCGCCTCATTCATCGGAAGTCCGCCGATGAATCTGATCGACGGCCGGCTGGAAGCCGACGCGGCGGACGGCGCCCCGGGGCGGAGTCGCTTCACGTCGCTCGACGGCGGGTTCCACCTTCCTTTGCCCTTTGCGCCGGTCTCCGGTGGCGGAGTGACGCTCGGCATTCGCCCGGAGCAGCTGACAGTGTGGCCGGCGACTGCGACCCACGACAAGACGGCGCCCGCTCCCACCATCGTCGGTCAACTCGAGGGCGCCGAGCTGCTGGGATACGAATCGGTCGTCCACGTTCGCGTGGGGAGCATTCGTCTCACCGCCCGCGCCGATCCGACCATCGTGCCGTCCGTTGGATCTTCCCTCGCGCTATCCGTTGATGTCGCGCATGTGCATCTGTTTGATCAGGCAAGTGGGGTGGCGCTGGACGCTGGACGCTAGACGTTGGACGGTGGACGATTTGGTTGCTGAGCTAGGTGGGCACGGTCTGTCCTTGGACCGGTCCTGATGGCCCGCCCGTGGCATCGTATACGCGTCTAGCGTCCAGCGTCTAGCCTCTCACGGCGTGACCCGCAACGCCACATACGCCCGCAGCTTGTACTTGTAGGGCGTGCTGATCGAGTAGGCAGCGCCCGCAACGCCTGAGAGGCCTGGCACCGCAAGGAATGGCACCGGCGATAGCCCGCCGCGAAACTCGCCCCCAAAGAGATCGTGTTTTTCGCTGTGATCGGCTGGCGTGATGAACCGGTCGTAGTAGATCGCCAACGGCCCAATCGCATCTTCCAGACGCTGCCCGACGATCTGGGTGCCAGCCACGACGCCAACGGGGAGCGCGAGCTCGGGGAGCCGCTGCGACAGGAGCGCGGTATCGGTCAGCGGCGGCGTGCTCCCACCGACGACGGGACGCTCGAACACCGGCGCGCCGGAATTGGACTGGGCGTATGTAATGGCATAGTGGATGAGAAAGCCGTCCCAGCCGACGGACGCCGATGCGCGAGCGAGCAGTCGCTGCCATCCCGTATTCTCGGTGTTGCCCGCGCTGACCAATGCGCCGACGCCACCAAACAGCGTAAGCATCCCTTGACTGAGGTCGGCTGCTCCGGTGTATCCGGCAAACGCGAGCCCACGCGCCCCGCTCGCGGCGGGTTGCGCGATGTGCGCGACTGAGACCCCGAGCCGCGCGGCGCTCGTTCCAAAACTGCCGTATCGGACGAGATTGGCCGACAGCACGCCGCCGACGAGCGACGCGTCGAGCGCCGGCGCGGCAAAGGTTCCGGCATCCTGACGGGAGGGATAGTCCGACACGCCAAACGCGCTCCCCGCCAGTGTGACGGGCAGTCCACGCCACGCCCCCGCGATCGCGCCGCCACGCCACGTCCCGGGATCACCAATCGCGCCCTGCAGCGTCCAGGCGAGTCGTCCGACGGGATCGCTGCTCGAAATGCCGAGCGTGACATACCAACCGGCCGGAGTGAAGGCTCCCGCGGGGAGGTAGAGGTACTGACGTGGTCCGAAACCATACGGGGTTGGAGCCGGCACCGGAGGCAACGCGCTCAGGTCCAGCGTTGGCGTCGCCCCGGGCACGGCAGCGGGAGCCAACGACACTGGCAACATTGGGGGGGTGGTGTCGCGCGCATCCCGGAGTGCGACGCGATGCAGATCGCGACCTCGCGCGGACACCGTCAGGAAGTACACCATTGAGTCGATCGGCGAGGCGTCGGGTGCGCTGATGCCCCCGGTCGTTACGGCCAGCATCTTCACGGCGCCTGAGACCTTGTCGATCGTCTCCAAGTGCTCGATGCCACCCCAATCGGAGACGGTGACGATCGCAGAGCCGTTGGCGACGTACGCCGGGCCGTATCGGTTGGCGCCATCGTCGGGCCCGACGCGACGCGTGGCAGTCACGACGGTGTCACTCAGGTCGATTTCTTGGTCGTGCCATCCCGCGGTGTCGCGCACAGCAACGACCGCGGAGCGACCGTTGGGAGCAAATCGCGGATGATTGTACGCGAGCGTCGGCGACCCCTTGAGCAGCACATTGACGTGACCGTCCGAGAGTCGCACACGCACGAGATCGCAGATGCCGTTCAGACAGCGCACGCCGATCGCGCTCTGCCCGTCGGGCGCCGGATCCGCGTCGCGCACCGCCGCGCCGTGCGTAATACGCCGCACGCGACCGGAGCGCATGTTCCACTCGAAGAGCTCCGGCCGTATCGCACCGTCTGGCCGCGGCTCGGGATGACTGACCAGCAGGCGCGTGCTGTCGGCAAAAAATCGGGGCATGTCGTAGCCGGTCCCACGCGATGCGTCCAGGGTCGCCATTGGCGTTCGCGGCGCGGGAAATGGATGCACGGCAGGGACGTCGGCGGAATCACGGCTCAGCAGATACCGCCGAGCCTCGATGGTAGCCGAGTCGACTGGGGCGGGGGCCGTTGACCACACAACGATCCTCGTTGGTTCGCCTGGCACGCGAACTGGCACAGCGAGCCGGTGTCCGTCCACCGATACCGCTGGGTCGCCCGTATACCAGGTCAGATGTTGAAAAGTGTCTCCGCTGTCGAGTCCGGCGCCCGTGATGAGATCCGCGGCACGCAGCGCCTTGCCTGTGAGCTCGGCGGTGAATCGCCCGTACAGTGCGTTGGGCGAGTCGCCGTACACACCGATGAAGGCCATGTTGAAGTCGCGCGTGACGCGCGCCGACAGGCGCCGCCAGACATTCGGGAGACTTGGCTCACCATAGTGAGCTACAAGCCATTCCAGGAACGCGGACCCGACGAGGTATTCCATGTCGTCGCCGAGGAACCGCGGACTTCCATCGAGCTCCGCGTAGCTGGGCAGTCGCCCCTCAATGGCCCACTGACGAAGGATCGCAGCTCGACCTGCGCTGTGCGGGCGACCACCCTCGAGCAGTCCTTCGACGTATACCGCGTACGCTTCCATTACCCAGCGCGGCGCGCGGCGCGCGACGGGGCCCAGCTCGATAGGTAAAACCCGCCACAACGTGCGGTCGGTCGCGTTGCGAGACGGCCAGGTCAGTTGGGCGATGTGCGCGAATTCGTGTGCGGCGAGGAGTGCCGCCCAGTCAGGCGCCGTGCCGAGATCATCCGACGGACCGGGCGGCGTGGGCCACAGCACGATCGTTGGCCAGGTGAGGATCGGCAGCGCTGCTCCATTGCTAACGTTGTACGGATCGTCGATGACCACAGTGACGCGCCGGGATGGCGCGTTGCCGACCAGGCGGACGATGGGGCCCTCCACCGCCTCGAGTCGCGTCGCAGCATCGAGCGCCCAGGCCTGCATCGAACGCGGGAAGTGCAACTCGAAGTGCGCGGTTTCCAACGTTTCCCAGCGCAGCTCGGGGCGCGTGAACACCTGCGCCGCGAGTGGCCGCGCACACGCGGCGAGCACGACCAGCGGCCACGCCGCGCGGGGGACACGCATCAAAGGAAAGTAGTTGTGGCCGCAGTTGGACGAGGGTGGTTCGCGTGCGGCCGCCCGACTTCGCAAGGCGACGCGATGCGTCGCCCCTATGCCGGCACGAAGGTTCCTGCCGCCTTCTCTTCCTGATAACCCATGGCCTTGAGACGCGCGATCCGGACAGCCATCGGTGGATGCGTGCCAAGCAGGTCGGCGAGTCGCCCCTCGCGGCTCGACACCGTTCGGCCCAGCGGGTCCGCGATGCAGAGGTGAGCAGCGCCTCCCTTGATCACGCTCGACGGGGCCTCGTTCGCCTCGATCTTCTGGAGCGCCGACGCGAGCGCGAGTGGATTGCGCGTGAATTGCGCCGACATGGCGTCGGCAAGGTATTCCCGGTCGCGACTCACGCCGAGTGCCAGGAGCCGCGTGATGAGCGGCGCGATCAACCAGCTGAGCAGCCAAAACACCAGCACGACGACGAATACACCTCCGAGCCCGCGTTCTGAGTCGCTGGACCGCGAGAAAGAGATGCGCCCGCCGCGCTGAAACAACAGGCGCCGGGCGCCATCCGACATGAGCGCAATCGCCCCCACCAGCCCTGCCAGGAGGGTCATGAGCCGCACATCGAGGTTCTTGACGTGCCCCATTTCATGGGCGATCACGGCCTCCAACTCATCGCGCGAGCACAGGGTCAACAGCGCCGACGTGACGGCAATCGACGCATTCGTCGCGTCACGCCCGGTCGCAAAGGCGTTGGGATCCGGGTCATCGACTATATAGATCCGCGGCGTTGGCAGGCCCGCGGCGACGGCCATCTCCTGGACCACATCGACCAGCTGGTGCTCTGCCTGGGTCGCCGGGGTGGTGATCTCACGCGCGCCAGTCGACCACAGCACCTTCTGCGCACCAGTGCGCCACGCGTACCACGCGATCGCTGCGCCCAGGCACGCCAGCACGACGCCAAACCACGGCACCGTGTGATGGTAGTGCCCGGGCACCGCCCCGCGCGTGGCTTCAATGGCGAGCCAGTCGCCGCCGAACCCGAGCCATGCAAAGAACGCGATGAAGGCGAGCACGAGCCAGAGCGACCGACGGCGGTTCGCCTCCTGCTGCGCGAAGAGATTCGTCGTGTCGCTCATAGGGTGCGAGACGTTAGACGTCGCACGTTGGACATTAGACGCTTGACGATCGACAATGCCGGAATGGGAGCCACGGAGGTATCACGACGGGGTCGAGGTCTAACCTCCAACGTCCAACGTCTAACGTCCAATCGCCCTTCAGCTGGGTGCAGGTGTCGGGGGAGTGCTGGTCGAGGTGGGCGGCATTGAAAGGTCGACACGCACATTCTCTCGCTCGCTCGCGTCGGTGATCTCCCAGAGATCGGCGTGCGTCGCTCCCGCCAGGCCCGCAACGAGCACGGTCGGGAATTGCTGCTGTCGCGTGTTGTACATCGTCGCCGTGTCATTGTACATTCGACGAGCGAACGCAATCTTGTTCTCGGTCGAGGTCAGCTCTTCCTGGAGCTGCGCTGCGTTCCCGATCGACTTGAGGTCAGGATAGGCCTCGACGACGGCCAACAGTCGCCCTAGCGCACCGGTCAAAGCGCCTTCGGCCGCGGCGGTCGCGGCGACATTCGCGCCCGCTCCGCTGCTGGCCTGCACCGCCACAGCGCGGCTCCGCGCACTGACCACCGCCTCCAGCGTGCCTTTCTCGAACTGCATAGCGCCTTTGACGGTCTCGACCAGATTGGGGATGAGGTCATGTCGGCGCTTGAGCTGCACATCGATTTGCTTCCAGGCGTTCGCGACCTGGTTCTTCAGGCTCACCAGGCCGTTGTACGCACTGGCGACCCAGATCAGCAGCGCAACAAGAATGACCACCAGGATGAGCAGCATTTGATGTCTCGGCGTTGGGGTCTAGCGGGGCGGGAGCGTGGCTGTAACCCCGTACTCGGCTCAACGTGCTGGCGTTGGGCGCGTTACGGCTTTCCCCCGCCTTTCTCCGCTGGCGCTCCAATCCCGAAGCGCTCCAGCACCCACGTGAGCGGGATGACGAAAAGTGGCGTGAGGAACATTGGCAGGAGCGTATTGACCCAGATCAGCGCGACATAAAAGCAGCCCAGTCCAATGCCCATCCACACAAGTGCCAACGGCCCTTCGGTGTTCACAAAACCTCTCTCGTCCGAGTTGTTGGAGTTCGTTCACCCCTGATCCCTAATCCCCAAACCGGCTGTCGTTAACGATATTCACCGCATGACTCTGGCACCAGACGAGTCTGGCGGGGGATCGCAGACCCGGGACGACCCTGCGATCGCGGTGGGCGACGCCCTGCGCCGCGCCGGTCGGGTGGTCCTCGCGGTGTCTGGGGGCAGAGACTCGATGGCCCTGCTGGATGCTGCCGCACGGGCCGCCCCGGCGTGTGTCGCCCTGGTCGCGACCTTCGATCACGGAACGGGTGCTGCCGCCACCGCGGGGGTCGAGTTGGTCGCACGCGAAGCGGCGCGGCATCGACTTCCCTGCCGCCAAGGGCGCGGCGCAATGGCCGACGTCCCGTCCGAGTCGGCCTGGCGCGAGCAACGCTGGTCCTTCCTGCGAAGCAGCGCGGCCGATGTGGATGCGCGGACCATTGTGACGGCCCATACGCGCGACGACCAGATCGAGACGGTCATCATTCGCATCCTGCGCCACGCGGGCGCGCGTGGTTTGGCAGCGCTCGACGTGGACGGAGACGTTGCGCGACCCTGGCTTCACACCAGCCGGACCGACGTCGCCCGATACGCCGCTCGCTGGGGCGTTCGTCATGTGGAGGACCCATCGAACCGCTCCAGAGCATTTCTCCGGAATCGTGTACGCCTCGACCTGTTGCCTGCGTTGCGCATTGCCAATCCACATATCGATGAGGACCTCCTCGCGTCTGCAGCCAAGGCAGCGTCATGGCGCCGACGACTCGATCGTCTGGTCGCAGCTGCCCACCCACTGCGGGTCGGGTCGGACGGCGTTGCCATTGATGCGCCGGGGCTGGCGAGCTACGACCTCGCCTCGCTGGCGGTCCTGTGGCAGGTGCTTGCAGCAGGTGCGGGGGTGACGCTCGACCGCCGCGGCACGGCGCACCTCGCCGCGTTCACGAAGACGGCGAGAGTCGGAGCGATCGCTCAAGTATCGGGGGGCTTCGAAGTGCAGCGTTCGCGATTTAGCCTGGTCGTCCGCAGGCCCGGGTATCGGCCATCCGCAGCGGGCTCATCGGACGTCCATCGTACGGCGACCGCGCCATCGGTCCAGTGGATCCCGGCAAAGGAGCCACGTTGAGCCCGGTGGACCGTCCCGCTGCCTCGCCGTCCGATCCGCGCCTCGGCGGCCGCTCCCTCAAACGCGTGATCTACGATGAGGCTGCGATCGCTCGACGCGTGGGCGAACTCGGCGCCGAGATCACGGATTCATACCCTGATGGCGATCTGCTCGTAGTCGGGTTACTCAAGGGCAGCGTCATCTTCGTGAGCGACCTCGTCCGTGCCATCCGTCGCCCGCTGCAGATCGATTTCCTCGCTGCGGCGAGTTACGGCGCAGGCACCTCGTCGAGCGGAACCGTTCGACTGGTGTATGATCCGGAGACTCATCTGGACGGCCGTCACATTTTGGTCGTCGAGGATATTGTCGACTCCGGACGAACGCTGTCGCGGTTGCTCGAAATCGTTCGGACGCGGGGACCGCGATCGCTTGCGGTCTGCGCATTGCTCCACAAACGCATTGCGAGTGCGTTGCAAGAGCCAGTCAGGTTCGTCGGCTTTGACGCGCCGAGCGAGTTCTTGGTTGGGTACGGATTGGACCACGCGGAGGACTACCGCCATCTGCCCTATATTGGTTCGATCTGAGGGGGCGCCAACCGGCCGGTCCAGGGCCCGGGGCGCCGCGGCGCGAATCATATGTGTGGCGCTGCGCAGTCAGGCGTGGCAGGCGGTAGATTGCTGAGCGGGCGGCGAGGGCCGCCCGCGCCAGGCGAGGCTGGGAAACGGCTCGCCGTTGGACACGTAAGGCGCCGGTTGTCAGGACCGGTGCCGTAGGGGTCGAAATGCCAGTATTGCCATCACCACCGTCAGGGAACAACAAGAAGGGGAACGTCGGGCGATTCTCGAAGACCGTCGCCTTCTGGATTCTGATCATTGTCATTCCGATTCTCATCATGCAGTTGTCGAGCAATCGGAATGATCAGGCCGTCCCGCTCATCTATTCACAGTACGATCAGCAGTTGTCCCTGGACAACGTGAAGCGCGTCACCATTCAGGGTGGCCGTCAGATCACCGGGGAATTCAAGCAGAAAGTCGCTGATGGGCGGCAAGGACGTGATGAAGTTCACCGTCAAGCTCCCGGTCGAGAATTCGGACGATGAGCTCAATCGCCTGCGTGCGCACAACGTCGAGATCGAGGCGAAGGAGCCTGGCCAAACGCTTCACGACGGTGATCGCGTTCCTGCCGTACCTGTTCCTGATCGGGCTGTGGGTGTTCCTATTCCGTCAGATGCAGGCTGGCGGCGCGAAGGCCTTCTCGTTCGGGAAGTCCAAAGCGAAGCTCCTGACTGGCGACACGCCCAAGGTGACCTTTGCCGACGTCGCAGGTGCGGATGAGGCCAAGGTCGAGCTGCAAGAGATCATCGAGTTCCTGAAGGATCCGCAGAAATTCACCAAGCTGGGCGGGCGACTGCCGAAAGGCGCCCTCCTGGTCGGACCACCGGGCACTGGTAAGACACTGTTGGCGAAGGCGGTAGCCGGAGAAGCGGGTCGCCCGTTCTTCTCGATGTCCGGGTCGGATTTCGTCGAGATGTTCGTGGGCGTCGGCGCGAGCCGCGTCCGCGATCTGTTCGAGCAGGGCAAGGCGCACGCCCCGTGCATCATCTTCATCGACGAGATCGACGCGGTGGGTCGGCATCGCGGGGCCGGCCTTGGCGGCGGACACGACGAGCGCGAGCAGACGCTGAACCAGTTGCTCGTCGAGATGGACGGCTTCGAGTCGAATGATGGCGTGATTCTCATCGCCGCGACGAATCGGCCGGACGTGCTCGATCCCGCGCTCCTGCGCCCGGGGCGCTTCGATCGACAGATCGTCGTCGATGCACCCGACTTGCGCGGCCGCGAGGGCATTCTGCGGGTTCATCTGCGCAACAAGCCGGTGGCCGAGGATGTGGAGATCACGACCCTGGCACGCGGAACGCCGGGCATGGCGGGCGCCGATCTCGCGAATCTCGTCAACGAAGGGGCATTGCTCGCGGCGCGGCGCGGCCACGACAAGGTCTACATGGCCGATCTGGAAGAGGCCAAGGACAAGGTCATGCTGGGCGCCGAACGCAAGTCCATGGTGATGAAGGAAGAGGAGAAGCGCCTGACTGCGTACCACGAGGCCGGCCACGCCGTGTGCGCGATCACCGTTCCCGGAAACGATCCGCTGCACAAGGTGACCATCGTTCCGCGCGGTCGCGCGCTCGGCATTGCCTTCACGCTGCCCGAAGACGACCGGGTATCGGTCACGCGTCAGCAGCTGGAGGCGCGCCTCGCGATGGCGTACGGCGGACGAGTCTCCGAAGAGCTCATTTTCGGACGCGACCGAGTGACGACCGGAGCTGCAAGCGACATTCAGCAAGCAACTGGGATTGCCCGCCGGTACGTGTCGCAGTGGGGCCTGTCGGATGCCATCGGCCCGGTCTTGGTCGGTGACAACGAACAGGAGGTCTTCCTCGGCCGGGAGCTGCAACACCGGCGTGAGGTCTCCGAGAAGACCGCCCAGCTGGTCGATACCGAAGTGTCGCGGGTGATCGCGGACGCGTACGCTCGTGCCCGACAAGCGCTGACGGAGCACTTGCCACTGCTGCACGCTGTGGCGAGTGCGCTCTTGGAGCGCGAGACGTTGACCCGCGAGGACATCGCGGTGCTGGTGCGGGGCGAGAAGCTGCCGCCACGATCGCCGGTGCCGCCGGTTGTACCTGCGCCCCCAGTGGTGACCCCGCTGCCGGTCGCCGAGCCTCGCCGCGCTCCGCCGCTCCTGGGCGGGCCGGAGGTCGCCCCGGCATGAGGGCGGCATGAATCGCCGCTGAGTCCGCGCACATGATCTGGCGGATCAAAGGCGGCGCAATATCACTCGCGCGTCCCGTGATCCTTGGGATCGTAAATGTTACCCCCGACAGCTTCAGCGACGGGGGTAATTTTTTGTCGCTCTCCGCGGCCATTGAACACGCGCAACGACTTGTCGCCGACGGGGCGGATTTGATCGATATCGGAGGAGAGTCAACGCGCCCACAGGGCGCCGTGCGAGTAAGCACCGACGAGGAGCGCATGCGCATCCTGCCGGTCATCGAAGCGGTCCACACACAATGCCCTGCCACCCCGATCTCCGTCGACACAGTCAAGGCGGATGTCGCTGCCGCCGCTCTCGACGCAGGGGCCGCCGTGGTCAATGACGTGTCCATGCTCCGCGAGGATCCGGCGCTGGCGTCGGTCGTCGCCGCCCGCGGAGCCGGCCTCGTTTTGATGCATTCGCGGGGCGATGTGCCCACGATGGCGACGTACGCGCTGGCGGATTACGGCATGGATGTGATGGGCGAGGTCAGCACCGAATTGGAATCGCAGATTGCGAGGGCCCGAGCCGCGGGGGTCGACGCCGAGTCGATCGTTGTCGACCCCGGTATCGGCTTCTCGAAGCGAACGGCGCATTCCCTGATCGTGCTCGCCGAGCTGCCCCGGATCGCGGCGCTTGGTTATCCCGTGCTCGTGGGCGTTTCGCGGAAACGCTTCATTGGAGAGATTACCGGGGTGACCGTCGCCGCAAATCGAGTCTATGGAACGATCGGAGCCAACGTCGCCGCGCTCGCGCTCGGCGCCCGACTGTTCCGTGTGCACGACGTGCGCGCCGCGCGGGAAGCCTTGGACACGGCCTGGGAGATTCTCCGCCGCCGGCCGGTGACTGCGCCGGCGCCGCTCGGGAGCCTGTAGATGCCACTACCTCCGGAGCTGCGCCACCTGACGTTCGGCGTTCGCGACGCACTGGAGATCGCGATTGTCGCGTATGTGCTGTACCGCGTGCTCCTCTTGATTCACGGCACGCGAGCGGTACAAATGCTGACCGGCATCGTCGTCCTGGTGGTCGTGTACGCCTTGGCGCTCGTCGGGCACCTGACGATGATCGCCTACCTGCTACGCGTCCTGTTCACGTATGGCGCGCTCGCCGGTGTCATCATCTTCCAACCCGAGCTCCGGCAGGCGCTCGCCCACCTCGGCCAGTCGCGCGTCACACGGTTCCTCCGGCGGATGGGTCCCAGCGAGGTCGCGGAGGAGGTGGTCGAGGCGTTGGAGCGACTGAGCCAGTCCGGAATGGGCGCAATCGTTGTGGTGGAGCGCGAGATGGGACTGGGCGAATACGTGGAGTCGGGATCGGCCTTGCAGGCCAAGGTCTCATCTGACTTGCTGGCCACCATCTTTACGCCTTACAGCCCACTCCACGACGGAGCGGTAGTTATCCGCGCCGACACCGTGATCGGCGCCGCCTGCATTCTGCCCCTGTCGCAGGCCCAGATCAGCGACCGGTCCCTCGGCACTCGCCACCGAGCTGCGCTCGGCCTCGCCGAAGAGACTGACGCCATTGTCTTTGTCGTGTCCGAAGAGACCTCAACGATCTCCGTTGCCGTGGACGGCCGCCTCATACGCTCGGTCTCCACGTCAGAGATCCGGAGCCTGCTCGAGGGGCATGGGACAACTCGCCTGGCCCAGTCCGACGCGTCGATGGTCCGCGGCGGGAACAGCGGGTCGAAGGCTGTGATCGAGAACGGCGGGGACGGGCGCTTTCGCGCCCGAGAAGGTAGAACCACGGAGAGAGAGTAAACGACCAGGGTCCCCGCGCGTCATAAGAAATGTAGGGGCGACGCATGCGTCACCCGTTGTTGCCGGCCACCCGACGACCAAGAGCGGAGCAAGGGTCCGTCGTCCCTTGCCTCGGCGTCTAACCACCGGTACTTTCGCATGTTATGCATTTTCCCGAGCTGCCAGAGCGGCTGGCGGAAGTGCAGGGTCGATTGGCGGCTGCGGTGCAACGCGGAGGACACGGCCAGCGGGTGACGTTGATCGCCGTGACAAAAACGTTCGGAATCGAGGCCGTCGAGGCAGCGTGGGGCGCGGGCATCCACGACGTTGGCGAAAACCGGGTCCAGGAAGCGCTCTCCAAGATGGTAGACGTCAAGGTCCCCGTGCGATGGCACCTCATCGGTCACTTGCAACGGAACAAGGCAAAAGCGGCAGACGCCTTTTACTTGGTCCATTCGATGGATAGTGCACGGCTGGCAGAGGCACTGCATGCTCGCGGGCTGGCCCGGGCCCAGCCGATTGACGTTCTGGTGCAGGTGAATGTTGCGGGCGAGGGGTCGAAGTCTGGATGGGCGCCAGAGGACGTGCCAGCCGAAGCCGAGCGACTTATCGACCTGCCTGGGGTACGCGTTCGTGGTGTGATGGTCATGGCTCCGCTGGATGCACCGGAGGCGGTTCTCCGCGCAACTTTTGCGGGCGCGCGGACCGCACGGGCCGTGCTGGAGATGGCTGGGCACCCGGCGACGGAGTTGTCGATGGGAATGTCGAACGATTACGAAATTGCGGTCGAGGAAGGCGCCACCATGGTGCGCGTTGGGACGGCGCTCTTTGGCGAGCGCACTCACGTGGCCGCGGGACCAGCTGATGATTGACGAATCGTTCCATCTAACTCCGCTCGACGTTCGGCGCACCGAGTTCCCGGCTGCCCTGCGCGGCTATGACAAGGCGCGGGTGGATGAATTCCGCGATCGGGTTGCCAATGAACTGGAGCGCCTGACGCGCATCAATCAGGAGCTCGAGTCGAAGGCGAAGGGCTTTCACGAGCAGCTGCGCGCCTTCCGCGAGCGGGACAAGGCGCTCAACGATGCGTTGGTGTCGGCGCAGCAGCTGCGTGCAGAAGTCCGGGAGCAGGCCGATCGAGAGGCGCAGCTCATCCGCCGGGAGGCGAGGGCCGAGGGCGAGCGCATCATCGACGACGCGCGCGTCGAATTGCGTGGCATCGCTACTGAGATCGAGGGTCTGGAGCGCGCCCGACGTGCGTACCTGGCCCAGTTTCGGTCCATGGTGGCCAGGCAGCTCGCGGAGCTCGACGCGATCCCCGACCTCTCCTCCGCGCGCCCGGTCAACCCAGCCACGTCCCCCGGCCCGTCCGCTCCGGCTCCCGGCTCGGCGCCGGCCGCCACCAACAACGTGGTCTCGCCCGCGCCGGTCGCGCCGCCACCGCCCCCACCGCCCGGAACCCCTCCTGCCAATGGAGCGGATGGGTTGCGCGCACCGGCTCCAACGCCGGCGTGGTTGAACAGCGTCCCCGGAGAATGACGGTCTCGTCGTCGACTGCTGTCGGTGGTGGTGCGGTGGATCCGGGAGTCGGTGGCGTGGAGGACGTCTCGTTGCACACCGCAGCCCGCATCGCGGAAGCCGCCCGTGTGGTGCGCGCCCGCTTTGCAGACACACCACGCGTCGCGCTGGTGCTTGGCACGGGCCTAGGCGGATTGGCCGACTCGATCGACGTAGAAACCAGGATCGAGTATGGAGACATACCCGGGTTTCCGCTGTCGACCGTCGAAAGCCATAAGGGTCGCCTGCTGTGCGGCACATTGCGCGGCCGAACGGTCATCGCCATGCAGGGTCGCTTCCACCGCTACGAGGGCTATTCCCTGCAACAAGTGACGTTTCCAGTGCGCGTGCTGCGCGCCCTGGGAGCCGAAATCCTGATCGTGTCGAACGCGTGCGGCGGCATGCGCGCGGACTGGGCGCCCGGAGACCTGATGCTGATCGGCGACCACATCAACCTTCTCGGCGACAACCCGCTGGTCGGGCGCAACGACGACAGCTTGGGTCCTCGCTTTCCGGACATGTCGGCGCCCTATGACGCCGAACTGCGGAGCCTCGCGCGCCGGGTAGCGGCCGATCAAGGCATTACCGTGCGGGAGGGCGTCTACGTCGCCGTGACCGGTCCGAACCTCGAGACACGCGCCGAGTATCGCTGGCTGCGCGGAATGGGCGCGGATGTGGTCGGCATGTCCACGGTGCCGGAAGTCATCGTGGCCGTCCACGGTGGGCTGCGCGTCTTGGGGATTTCGGTCATCACGGATCAGTGCGTCCCCGAGACGCTCGAGCCGGCATCGCTTGGCCGCATTCTCGCGGTGGCGGCTGCCGCCGAGCCACGCCTCACGGCGGTCGTCGCCGGGGTCGTGGAGCAGCTCTGACGATAAGGGCGCCCACCTCGTGACTGCCGTGGCCCAGGAGACTCGCCGGTTTCGGTTGCTGCCTGCCGACTGGCCAAGCCTGGAGACGGAGATGCTCTCCCGGTGGGAGGCCGAGCATCTGTTCGTCAAGTCGCTCGAGGCGGCGGAGGGCCGCCCGCCTTTCGTCTTTTACGAGGGGCCGCCGACGGCCAATGGCCGCCCTGGCATCCATCACGTGTTCTCGCGAACGCTCAAGGACCTCGTGTGTCGGCACCGCGCCATGCGGGGGTTCTACGTCCCGCGAAAGGCCGGGTGGGACACGCACGGGTTGCCCGTCGAGATCGAGGTCGAAAAGTCACTCGGGATCACTGCCAAAGCGCAAATCGAAGCCCTGGGCGTCGCGCGATTCAATGAGCTCTGCCGAGAGAACGTGTGGAAATACCGCTCGGACTGGGAGCAGTTGAGTGAGCGGATCGGATACTGGCTGGATTACAGCTCGCCGTACATCACCTACGCAGCCACCTACATCGAGAGCGTGTGGTGGGCCCTCGCGACCCTGTGGGGCCGCGGGTTGCTGTATCCCGGCCACAAGATTCTGCCCTACTGCCCGCGATGCGAGACGGCGCTCTCGAGCCACGAGCTCGCACTGGGGTATCGCGATGTCCAAGACCCGAGCATCTACGTGGCGCTCGATCTCATCGACGCGGGTCGCCGCATTCTAGTGTGGACGACGACACCGTGGACTCTCGTATCGAATACGGCTTTGGCGGTCCATCCGGAGCTCGAGTACGTCGAGCTGCGACCCCGGACCGGCGCGGATCGCCGGACGCTGATTCTGGCGGAGGCGCGCGTCGGAGCGGTGCTCGGGCCGGATCACGCCGACGCATGGGAGACGGTGCGACGGATGCACGGGTCGGAGCTTGTCGGCCTCCGCTATCATCGTCCCCTCGATTGGGTGCCGTATCCGCCGAATGGCGACCACGAGCTCATCGTCGGTGAGACGTTCGTCACCGCCGAAGACGGCAGCGGGGTCGTGCACATGTCACCGGCATTCGGTGCCGACGACTACGCCGCCGGTCAGCGACATGGCCTCGCGTTTGTTCAACCAGTCACCAACCGGGGTGCGTTCGCGAGGACAGTACCCGTGGTGGGTGACTTGTTCGTGAAGGAGGCGGACAAGGCTATCATCGCCGAACTGCGGAAGGCGGGCCTGCTTTGGAGAGCGGATCGCGTAGAGCACGCGTATCCCCATTGTTGGCGGTGCGGCACGCCGCTCCTGTACTACGCGAGGTCGTCCTGGTTCGTGCGCACGACCGCCTACCGCGACGCCATGCTCGCGCGCAACGCGCGGGTCGGATGGCACCCGCCGGAAACGGGAGCGGGCCGGTTCGGAGAATGGCTCGCCGGCAACATCGATTGGGCGATCTCGCGTGATCGCTACTGGGGCACGCCGCTCCCCGTCTGGGTGTGCGATCGGGAGGCGACGCACGTGGAGGTGGTTGACAGCTTTGCCACACTGGCCGAGCGCATCGGCCGCCCGCTGCCCAACGACTTCGACCCGCACAAGCCGACGGTGGACGGATATCACTGGCCATGCCGGACGTGCGTCGCGAGCTCGGAGACGCCTGGCACGATGCGCCGCGTCGGCGAAGTCATCGACGCGTGGTTCGATTCCGGTTCGATGTCATTCGCCCAGTGGCACTATCCGTTCGAAAATCAGGAGCGCGTCGCTCGCCAGTACCCCGCCGATTTCATCTGCGAAGGCGTCGATCAGACTCGCGGGTGGTTCTATTCGCTGCTCGCGATCGCCACAGGGCTCGGGAACGCACTGCCGCATAACGAGGATGGGGCGACCGCACCGTATCGGAATGTCATCGTCAATGACCTGGTGCTCGACGCGCAGGGTCAGAAGATGTCCAAGAGTCGCGGCAACGCCGTCGACCCCTGGAGTGTGATCCAGGAGCACGGCGCCGACGCGATCCGATTCTTTCTCATCGAGGCGAGCCAGGTGTGGGTCCCGCGGCGCTTCGACGAGCAGGGGATCCGTGATTCAGCCGGGCGCCTGTTGATCACGCTCAAAAACACGTACAATGGCATCTTTGCGCAATACGCCAACTTCGGCTGGTCGCCATCGGGGCAGGATCCAGCCATCGCGGATCGTCCCGCGCTCGACCGCTGGATCCTGTCTCGTCTCGCGCACGTGGAGCGCGAGGCGGATGACTACCTGGAACACTACGAGCCGACGCTCGCGGCGCGCGTCGTCCGGCAATTCATCGACGACGACGTCTCGAAGTGGTACGTGCGCCTGTCGCGAGCAAGGTTCTACGATGTGGAACCGGCGGATTCGCGCTCGGCATTTGCGACGCTCCACGAGGTTCTGACAGTCATGAGTCGGTTGCTGGCCCCTATCATGCCTTTCGTGACGGATTGGCTGCATCGAGAGCTGGTGGGCACGTCGGTCCATTTGGCGCCCTATGTCCGTGCGGACGCTGGCGCGGCAATCGACGACGCGCTGGAGAGTGCAATGGCCGACATCCGGCGGCTGGCCACCCTGGGCCGCGCCGCGCGCGAGACCGCCAAGATCAAGACGCGACACCCCCTGTCCCGTCTGGTATGCGTTGTGCCGAGAGCGACCGGGGCGCGTTTGGAGGGTCTGCAGGCTCTGGCGCCGCTCCTCCAAGCCGAGCTCAACGTCAAGCGGGTCGAATGGCTTTCGTCGGCTGACTCGTTGGTACGCCTGAGCGGAAAGGCTAACTTTAGAGGTCTGGGCAAAAAATTCGGCAACCGCACTCCTGAGGCAGCACGGGCGGTCGCTCAGCTGACGAGTGATCAGCTCCGCGCTTTTGAGGAGGGCGGGCAGCTCGTGATTCGGGTTGGAACAGATGATCGGGCGTTGGATCGCGAGGACGTCATCATTACGCACGGGGCGGCGGGAGATCTCGTCGTGCAAGAGGGCGACGGGTATCTCGCGGCGATCGACCCGCGGGTAACTCCCGAGTTGGCCGCGGAGGGACTGGCCCGGGAGCTCGTCAGTTCTATTCAACGGCTGCGGAAGGATGCGGGGTTCGCCGTCAGTGACCGGATCCGGCTGCTCGTCGTCGGGGTGCCGGCTGTGGCCGCGGCGGCCACCACGCACCGCGACTGGATCGCGCACGAGGTGCTGGCGCGCGAGGTGGTCATCAAGGAAGTGCCCCATCTCGATCCCGCGACCGGAACGGGGCCGAGCACGGGAACGCAGGATCGGCTTCAGGGATTTGACGCGGTGCGCTCGCTCGACCTCGACGGACTGAGCGTGCGGATTGCCATCACCAGGGAAGTGGACTCATGACGTCACCGACTGACGTGACCACGAGCAAGAAATTCAAGCCGATGTCGAAGAAACTGCTGGCTCACTTCGAAAAACGGCTGCTCGAAGAGCGGAAACGCGTGCTCAAGGAGCTTGGCAACTACACCGAGACCTTCGGTGCCACTCCCCAAAGCGCTGATGGCGATCTCAGCTCGTATTCCTTCCACATGGCCGATCAGGGCACGGACGCCATGGAACGGGAGAAAGCGTTTCTTTTCGCAAGCCAGGAAGGGCGCTTCCTGTGGCATATCGACGAGGCGCTGCGCAGGCTCTACAGGGCACCTGAGACCTTCGGACGGTGTCATAACTGTGGTGAGGAGATTGCATTCGAGCGGCTCGACGCGCTGCCGCATGCGCGCTACTGTTTCGCCTGCAAACAGCGTGAGGAGGACGGGAAGCGGTGACCTGGATTTCTGACGAGAGACAATGAACGAAGCGGCAGAGTCATCGAAGCGGCGATTGTTTTGGATTGTGGCGGCCGCCATCGTAGTGGCTGACCTCGTCACGAAGGCGCTCGCCGTATCATCGCTGACGATGGGATTCCCGCATGACGTCGTCGGCTCAGTGGTGCGCCTGAATCTGGTGTACAATCCCGGCGCCGCGTTTGGTATCAACTTCGGTCCGTCGTCGCGGTGGATCTTCCTCGCGCTCACGCTCGCGGCTCTGGGGATCCTCGTGCGCCTCTACCGGGCGACTCGCGCCGGCGATGTGGCGCGCACGTTGGCGGTGGCGCTCGTGGCAGGCGGAGCGGTCGGGAACCTCGTCGACCGGATTCGATCGGCCGTGGGCGTCGTCGATTTCATCGACATCGGTGTCGGCTTCCACCGCTGGCCCACGTTCAACGTCGCGGATATGGCCGTGACGACCGGGGCATTCCTGCTCGCGTGGGTGCTGTGGATGGAGGACCGCACGCGCGAGCGACACGTCGCGCCCGTCCCCGAGATGTAGCTACGGGCGAACCGACGAGCGGACGCCAGATCGCATTCGAAGTTGCCCCAGACGCCAGCGACCGGCTCGACATGCTGGTGGCCGCCGCGGCGGGGATTTCCCGCACGCAGGCTGCTACGCTGATCGCAACCGACTGCGTTGCAGTCGAAGGGCGTCGCGAAAAGGCGAGCTACAGGCCCAAGCCAGGGGAGCACATCACGGTCGGCATCCCCGTTGCCCGCGAGCGCACGCTCGTCCCGGAATCGATTCCCCTCCGCATCGTGTACGAGGATGGCGATCTCCTGGTCGTCGACAAAGCGGCGGGCATGGTCGTGCACCCCGCTCCTGGCCATTGGAGCGGCACGCTGGTCAACGCGCTTCTGGGCCGGCAGGACGAAACGGCCAACTCCGACGCAATCGATCCGAACGAGCCGCCGAGTGGTTCGATCGCGCGCGCCGGCCTCATTCATCGGTTGGACAAGGACACCTCAGGTCTCTTACTCGTCGCGAAGACGGAACGAGCGCACCGGCGACTGAGCTCGGCCATGGCCGAGCGACAGATCCGACGACGATACGCGGTACTGGTGTGCGGACACCTCCGCGACGACCGGCTCACCATCGAGCAGCCGATCGATCGGGATCCCCGAGACCGAAAGCGGATGGCGATCGTCAGTACGGGACGGCCGGCACGGACGGATTTCGTGCGGCTGGCACGATTCGATTCGGTTGACTTGTTGCGCGCTCGGCTACTCACGGGCAGGACGCACCAGATCCGTGTACACCTGGCGTCGGCGGGGCACCCGGTCGTGGGTGATGATACGTACGGTGGCGGCGGGGGACGGCGCTTCGTAGGGCTACCGCCGCGACGGCACTTCCTGCACGCGGCGTGGCTGCTGTTTCGTCACCCGTTGACGGGGGAGCCGATGGACCTGCGGTCGCCGCTGCCAAGTGACCTCGAGACGTCGCTGGCTAGTGTCGCAGGGCAGCCTGGAGCGGACGACAGCCGGATTTGGAAGGGGGATGGTCTTGAGGAATGGGGCTTCTACCGAGCCGACGACTGACGCGTCCCCGGACGCCGCGGGCGTCGCCGGAGATCAGGAAAATGCGGAGCAGGGTGGAGGAGCACTCCACGCCCTGGGCAACTCAGCCGATGCCCCGCGCTTGCTCGTGTTCACGGCTGCGGGTCGAACGTGCGCGTGCGAGTTGACCGCGGTTCGGGAGATCATCCCGCATCGGCGGGCGACGCGACTGCCTGGTGCGCCGTCGTTCGCCGTGGGGCTGATCAATCTCCGAGGATCCATCGTCACGGTACTGGATCTCGGTATTCGACTTGGTGGGCGCGCTGTGGATGTGGAGCGCGGCTCGATCGTCCTCGTGGACCACGGTTCGAGAGTGGTGGGTTTGGCCGTCGACGAATTGCGTGACGTCCAGCGCGTGTGGCGATCGTCGATCGAACCGGCCGACGCTGAGGCCGAGCAAGAGGGATTCGTGCGTGGGATGTTGAGGGCAGCGGGCGAGGTCGCCGCGCTGTTGGACGTGAGCCGCATCGTCGCTGATGCCCTGGGGTCGGCGACGTACCGCCAGCATAACAGCCTGGAGTGATCGTGAGCCATTCAGTCCTCATCTGTGACGATGCCATTTTCATGCGGACCATGGTGGGTGATATCCTGCAGCAGGCGGGATTCGACATCGTGGGCGAGGCCGAGACGGGTCTGCAGGCGGTCGAGAAGTACAAGCAGCTTCGCCCGGACCTCGTCACTATGGACATCGTCATGCCCGACATGGGCGGGATCGATGCCGTCCGGGAGATCACGAAGTTCGATCCCCAAGCCAAGATCCTGATGTGCAGCGCGATGGGACAGCAGGCGCTCGTCGTCGAGGCCATCCAGGCGGGCGCGCGGGATTTTGTCGTGAAGCCCTTCCAGCCCAGTCGCGTGCTGGAAGCGGTTCAGCGCGTGCTCGGCTAGGGTGACGATGCGTCGTCCCTGGTTGGTCGAGTAGGGGCGACGCATGCGTCGCCCCCGTTCGGACGACTAGGCGTCCGGGTCGCCCGGCCTCGCACGCATGGACGCAGCGCAATACGCCGATCTCTTCCTGACCGAGAGTCGTGAGCACCTCTCGGCCATCAATCTCGCCCTACTCGATATCGAGCGTGGGCTGACTGCCAACCCGCCCGCCGGTGACGCGGTCGCGGCGGGCTCCGGGTCCGAAGGCGGTGGAAGCAGCGAGGGCATCGCCGCCGCCGTGGCATCGCTGTTCCGGGCCGTTCACACCATCAAGGGAATGAGCGCGACGCTGCGCTACGACGCAGTGGCTGCTCTGTCGCACGAGCTCGAAGCCCTTCTCGACCGGCTGCGGCGTGGAGAGCTCGCGCCCGACGCGAACCTGATGAATATCCTGTTCGCTGCCGCGGATCTGCTCGAAGCATCGATCGAGCGAGCCGTGGCGGGCCAGCCAGATGACGCGCGTCTCGAAGAAGTTGTTGGTCGCATTCGACGGGCGGCGGCCGCGCGGCACGAACCAGTGAACGGTCGCGCCGCGCCTGGGCGCAAGACGTCTCGTGCGAAGCGCGCGCCGCCCGCTCGTCGATCACGAGCGGGCGCCAGAGGTGCCTCGCGAGGAAAGGCCACGAGGCAGCGGGTGCGCCCCGCCGTGCCGCGAGACGATGCCGCAGGCGGAGCCGAGACGATCGTACGGGTCCACCTGGCCGCCGCAGCGACGTTCCGCGCGGCGCGGGCTGCCGTGGCCGTGCAACGCGCGCGGGCGCTGGGGGACGTGCTCGGCGTGAGCCCCGTGCTGGAGACCGTGCCAGCGGATGGTCCTGGGCCGGAGGTGATCGAGATCCGTCTGCGCACGCAGGCGAAGACGGCGGCCATCGTCGGGCAGATCGAGGGGGCAGGGGACGTCGCGCGCGTCGAGGTGCGTCGCGATCGAGTCCGCGGGGGTACGCGACCCGGCCGCCATTCCGGAGCCGCCCGGCACTCTGCCAACGGCAACGGCGACAGCGGCGCCGATGGCATCGCGCGAACGCGACACGTGCGAATCGATCTGCGACGGTTGGACGCGCTCATGGACTTGATCGGCGAGTTGGTCATCGCACGTGGCCGCCTCGTCGAGCTCACGAGCACCGAGGAAGAGTCCGCGCTGAGCGAGGCGGTCGCCGATGCCAGTCGGTTGATCGGAGACCTGCAGCAGGAGATCATGACCTGCCGGATGGTGCCCGTCTGGCAGGTCTTCGATCGATTCCCTCGCCTGGTACGCGACACCGCCCAGGTGCTCGGGAAGCAGGTCAGTTTCGAAGTCGAGGGCAAGGACATCGAGCTCGATCGGTCGATGCTCGACGAGATCGGGGATCCGATAGTCCACCTGCTGCGGAATGCGTTGGATCATGGAATCGAGCTGCCGGACACGCGGGTTGCCGCCGGTAAGCCGCCTCAGGGCCACTTGACGCTGAGCGCTGCACGCGACCGATCTGCCGTGCTGATCCGGGTCACGGACGATGGGCGTGGGATCGACCGAAACAAGGTGCTCGTACGTGCGCTCGAGTCTGGGCTCGTGGACCCTGGGACGACCGCACTCAGTGACGACGAAGTGATCCGGCTGATCGCGCGCCCGGGCTTCACGACGGCCGAAGAGGTGACAGATGTGTCGGGTCGGGGCGTCGGCATTGACGCGGTCCAGGCCAGGGTTCGGGCGTTGGGTGGCTCCATCGACATCAAGAGTGCGGCCGGTGAGGGGACCACGGTGACCGCGCGGCTGCCGCTCACCCTTGCCATCATGCGGGCGCTGCTCGCCCGGGTCGGACGAGAGGCTTATGCCTTTCCCATGGCCCACGTCGACGAAACGGTTGGTACGGAAGGGGCAAACTATGCGGCCGTGCGCGGTCGCCCAGTGATCGTGATCCGAGGGGAGGCAATCCCCTTCGTGAGGTTGCGTGATCTGGTCGGACTCGAGCCGGCCTCGAGCCCGGTGCCGACCCCCGATCCCGAGCAGCATGTCATTGTCGTCGAGTCGGGTGGCCATCGGGCCGCAGTCGCGGTCGACGAGCTGATGGGGCAGGCCGACATCGTCGTGAAGCAGTACGACCATGTGCGCGGCGGTGCGGCGTTGTTCAGCGGAGCCACAGTCCTCGGGGACGGAGCACCCGCCTTGATCGTCAATGTGAGCAGCCTTTTCTAGGCCGACCCGCGGGAGCCGCTACGCATGGATGACATTCGATCGCTGAAGGCGCACCAACTCGATGCCCTCCGGGAAGTTGCTAACATCGGCGCGGGTCACGCGGCGACCGCCCTGTCGCAGATGACCGGCGGCACGATCATGATCAGCGTGCCGACGATCAACATCGCGCGCCTCGAGGACGTGCCGCCCCAGATCTCGGGCCCCGAAGAGCCGGTCGCGGCCGTGCTGATGAACATGCTCGGTGACCTGACCGGACGGACGTTGCTGGTATTCCCGCACCCGACCGCGGTGCGACTGTCGGAGATCATGCTGAGCCGGCCGCGCGGGGGAGATTTCGAGCTGGGCGAGATCGAGCAGTCGGCGATCAAAGAGGCGGGCAACATCCTGAGCGGCGCCTACCTCAACGCGCTCAGTGAGTTCATGGGCCTGATGCTCCTCCCGTCACCCCCGAGTCTCGCCGTGGATATGTCGAGCGCGGTGTTGACGACGGCGTACCTGCAGTTTGGGACGGATCGCGACTACGTGTTTTGCGTCGAGACGGAGTTCTTCATGCAGGAGCTGAAGGAGCGCTTGCGCGGCTTCTTCCTGCTGCTGCCTGACGTCGCCTCGCTCCACGCGATCCTGCGCGCCGTCCGCGTCGCCTGACGCGAGCGCGGGGGCGGTGGCGTGACCGCAACGCGTCCGAACAACCTGCTCTCTGAACGGGACCGCGAGGTCCTGCGGTCGTTCGCACGGCGCATCGATCCCTCGGACGCCGGCGCGCACAACAACCTCGGAGTCCTCTACTACCACAAGGGTCTGTACGAGGAGGCCGTCGCCGCGTTCACGCGAGCGCTCGAGCTGGACTCCAAGATGCGCGTGGCGCAGCGCAATCTGGAGATCGCGTACTTCAGCACCGGCTACTACGATCGTCGCGTCGCGACGCTGCGCGACCGTCTGCGTGCCGCGCCGGAGGACCGGGACGCCCGGTGGGAGTTGGGCCGCGCGTACAGCCTCCTTGGCCGGTTCGCCGAATCCACCGCTGAATTCGTCGAGCTACTCAAGCACCATCCCAACGATCTCGGCGCCCTCGTCCAGTTGGGCCTGGCCGAAAAATCGTCGGGTGACCTCGAGCAAGCCCAGACCTGGTTCGAGCGGGCACTCGCGTTGGATCCCGAAAGTCCCGTCATTCTCTTTTACATCGGCGAGGTCCTGTACAATCGTGGGTTGAACGACGAGGCGTTGGTCGCACTCGAACGCGCCATTGCGGCGCATCCTGACAACCCCGATGCGCACTACCTGATGGGCTTCGTGCTGGGCGACATGGGTCGTCACGAGGACGCTCGTCAGGCAACCAAGCGCGCCGTGCAGCTCAACCCGGCGTTGTCGAGAGCGCAGACCAATCTGTCGCTCGACGAGTCGGCCCTCGCCAAACCGGCACCCGCGTCCGAAGCGACGAATCGGCTGGCAGAAGCCGCGATGACCGTGGCCGACGAGGGCGCGCTCGCGCATTTCAACCTCGGACTCGCCTTTCGGCAAAAGGGCTATTACGCCGAAGCGTTGCATGAATACGAGCTCGCGCTCACACGCGGGGAGGAGCGGGGCCTCGTCCAACAGGCAATCGCCGAAGTGCACCTGCTCCGACGGGATGTCACCGGCGCCGTGGCGGGGTACGACCTGCTCCTCGTCGACCATCCGACGAGTCCGAAACTGTGGAACGAGCGCGGTGTGGCCCTCCACCAGGATGGCCGCTACGAAGAGGCCGCACACAGCTACCGGCGCGCCATCGACTGCGACGCGCACTACGCGATCGCCCACAACAATCTCGGTGTGGCGCGCTATCACGCGGGTGAGCCGGATGCCGCGGCGGAATCATTCGGCGCTGCCTTGCAACTGGTGCCCGGGTTCGCGCACGCGCGGTTGAACCTCGCACTCCTGCACTTCAAGGCAAAAAGGCTCCCGGCGAGCTTGGAGTCGTACCGCCGGGTGCTGGCCGACGAGCCCGAAAATGCCGCGGGATGGAATGGAGTCGGGCTGGTCCTGACGGAGCTGCGTCGGTTCGACGAGGCGCGCAATGCTTTTGCGCGTGCGGTACAGAGCAAACCCGGGTACGCGGAGGCCCGCTACAACCTGAGTTTTGCGCTGTCGAACCTCGGCGAGTTCGATGCGGCCCTTCGCGAGACGAAACGCGCGATTGAGCTCGATCCCTACTACGTGCCGCAAAAATTCGAGCTGGCGATCGACTTCCAGTATGAGCATCCCGAGCTCTCGATCGTGCCGGATCTGGGGGGCGCCGCCCGCGCCGACGAGCATGCCATCGCCGATTTCGCGTTCGATCCGTCGCTCCTCGACTCGCTCTTCACCACGCTGACCCCGGCGGCTGGCGTCGAAGCGGTGCAGCCCCTCGGTCCCGACCCGTACGGCATTGCGCTCGACTACCTGTCGAAAGGGATGTACGAGCGGGCGACAGCCGAGGTCAGTCGCGCGCTGCTCCGCGGAGCCGATCGCGCGAGCGGCATGACGATCCTCGGGGACTTGTTCCAGCGCCAGGGCCTCCATGGCGAGGCGTTGGATCGATACCGCGACGCGCGGCGGACGAATCCGGGTGCCGCTCGAGCGCTGGCCGGCGAAATTCGCGCGCTCGTCGCGCTCGGACGTGGCGCGGACGCTCGATCCGCCGCCGATGAGCTCCTGCACGTGGCCCCGAACGATACCGATGCACTGCTGGCCGTCGCGGCCGCACGGGCGAGTGGCGGAGATCCCACCGGCGCCCTCGCGTTGCTCGAGACCGCGAAGGGCCTCGCCCCAGAGCGGGCCGACGTGCTGCACGCTGTCGGTGATGTGAGCCGGGACGCCGGCGACACGGGGAACGCCGTCGCCGCTTATCGTGCCGCACTGGTCCTCGACCCCGAACGCGCGGTCATCCGTTACGAGTTGGCACGGCTGCTCGCCGCGACCGCCAACGTGGCTGAGGCGGAAGCAGAGCTCCTCGCGGCACTGGAACAGGTCCCCACGTACGCACATGCCACGCTGGCACTGGCCGATCTGTGGCGCACCTCCGGTCGCACCGCCGAGGCGATCGACCTGCTGGTCGGGCTGCTCGAGCGCGACCGGTCGCACGTCGATGGGCTGTTGGTCTTGGGAGAACTGCTGTTCGATGCCGGGCGCCGGCGCGACGCCGCCCGCGTGTTTGCCAGGCTCCTCGTGGTCGATCCAGCGCATCCCGGCGCGCTGTATTACGGCGGCGCGCTCCTCGCGGATCAGCACCGCTATCGAGAGGCGATTGAGCGCTGGGATGCCGTGATCGCCACGCAGCCGGACGGGCTGTTTGGCCAACGCGCGCGCCGGGATCGACGAACCGCGAGAGACCTCGCACACATCTTCGTGCGCCGCCAAGAGACGCAGGGCGGTGGGCTGGGCGCGGTGCAGGCGGAACTCGCGTTCGGGAGGGCCAGCTAGTGCCGATTGAAGGCGCCCTTCGCGAGCTGAGTATCCATGATGTGTTCCAGCTGCTGGACCTGAGCCGGAAGACGGGTGCGCTGCGGGTGACGTCGGAGCTGCGTGACAACGAGGGCATCGTGCTCTTCGATCGCGGGCGGATCGTCTCGGCGACGGTGCGCAGCAGCCCGCACCCGCTCGGCTCCATGCTCGTGCGGGCAGGCCGGATCAGTGAAGCAGAGCTCGCGCACGCGCACCAGCTGCAAGCGGAGGGCGACCCCCGGCGCCTCGGCGAGATCCTCTTGGCGATGGGCGCGATCGGCGCCCGAGAGCTGGAGCGCCAGGTGCGGCTTCAGATGGAGACCGTCGTCTTCGAGCTCATGTCGTGGCGGGACGGGTTCTTCTCCTTCGAGGAACGCGACGTCAGCGACGCCGTGGTGGAAGCCCCCGTCCATGTCTCGACGGAATCGCTCCTGATGGAAGGAGCTCGGCGCATTGACGAGTGGTCGCGCATGGCCGACCGCATCCCGACGCTCGATGTGGTGCCCGTCCTCGCCGCCGTACAGGAGGACCACGCCACGTTACTGGACTTGCTCCCCAGCGAATGGGAAGTGCTGGCGGCGATCGATGGGACGAGCGACCTCCGGGGAATCGCGGGCTCGCTCGGACGCAGCGAATTCAATGTGGCGAGAGTCGTCTACGGCTTGCTGTCGACCGGCGTGGTTGCGCTCGATCCTCGCGCCATGAACGGGCGGACCCCGACCGGCGTGCCGCTCGCGGCCGACCCGGAGTCCACGCTGGCAGCTGCGCGTCACGCACTGGCCGCAGGCGTTCCGGAGGAGGCGCTCCATGGCGCTCGTCAGATCATTGGTCTCGATCCTTCCCGGGTCGAGGCCCGCCTTCTGGCGGCCCGTGCGCTGCGGCGACTCAGACGATTCGGGGATGCAGCGGAGGAGATCCGACGCGCGTTGGAGTTGGCTCCCGACCATCCTGGCCTGTGTCTCGAGCAAGGCTTCGCTGCATTGAGCCGCGGTGACTTCCACGGTGCCGCGACAAGCTGGGAGCGCTACCTCCGGCTCACGCCGGCCAGTGCGCCTGACGCGGACGGGGTGCGCGAGGCGGTGGCATCGGCATCCTACCTGCGCGGCTTCCTGGAGGCATATACCGGTGGCTGACGACATCGAGCGTTGGAGCGAGGAGCTCGCCCGAGACCCGGGCAGCGGTGTGTTCATTCCTCTCGCGGATGCGCTGCGCCGTCGCGGGCAACTCGATCTGGCCTTTCGCGTCGCGACCCGCGGATTGGCGCGACGGCCCTATGACGGAGATGCACACGACCTGCTCGCTCGCATCTGGGCGGATCGCGGCGATGGCGAACGCGCCATGGATGAGTGGGGCATCGCCCTGCAGTGTGCGCCGGCCCATGCCGGTGCGCTCAAGGGCATGGGCTTCGCGTGCTATCAAGCGGGTCGACTGGCCGATGCTGAGCGCTATCTCGTGGAGGCAGCCGCGATCGACCCCGACGACGTCAGCATTCGCACGGCACTCGCTCGCGTCCGTCACCTAGCACCGCGGGTACAGCCGGCGGGAGCGGAGGGCGAGGTTCGCCGCAATGGCGCGGATCATCCTGTCCCGATCGCGTCGACCGAAGTCGCGCCCATGGCGCGGATTGAGAAAGCAGCCAGCACGCTGGAGCGTCGCGCGCCCGGCCGCCGCATCGATCCCCGACTCGTTTTCGCGGAACAGCTCGATCCGGCTGATCAAGCGGCACTCCTGGTCGACGCGGACGGTCTCGTGCTGGCGGGGAGCTACGTCGTGGCCGATGGTCGGGATGTCGCGCAGGAGGTAGGTGCGGCGTTGAGCGGCGTGAGCGATGAGGCGCGGCGCGCGATGCGCCACCTCGGGCTCGGAGCGTGGAGCTCCCTGGTCTTCGAGGCGGAGGCCGCGACGGTCGGCATGGCCCCGGTCGCGGTTGGCGCCGCCGAGGCATCCGGTGATGCAACGGACGGTGTGGCATTCGTGGCGGCGGGCCCGTCGGTACCGCTTGGGCTGGTACGCCGGCTGTTGGCGCGCGTCGGTACGTGCGCCCAGGAATGGCTCAGACACGACGGCGCGGGAGCGGATCGATGAGCTCTCCCTTCATCGATCTGCTGCTCGGGCTTGCGAGGCATCGGGGCGTGCAGGGCGGCCTAATCGTCAGCGAACGCGATGGAATTGTGGTGGACGCCCACGTCCAGATTGGCGTGCGCACGAGCGTCGTCGCGGCGCTGGCGGCGTCGATCTATCGCAGGGCACGACAGTCCGCTGGCGCCGCGGGGCTCGGCGCGGTGACGTACCTCGAGCTCGTCGCGGCGAGTGGGAGACTCTGTATGGCCGGGCGCGACGATCTGGTGATCGTCGTGATCACCGACGCTCGGGCAACGGCCGGTCTCCTGCGGACGGCTGTCCTTCGCGCCTGCGAGACGCTGGCGTGACGACGGCCGTCGTCGAGAAGTGGATTGAAGGCCCGCTGCGGCAATTCGTCGAGGATGCGCATGTGTTGCTCGCCCTCATCCTGACGCCAAGTGGCCAGGTCCTGGCGCAACACGGGTTCTCCCGGGCCGTCGACGTCATGTCGGCCTGCGCGCTCGCCGCGGCGATTCATGCGTCGGGCGGCGAGCTGGGTCGTCAATTACAGGGGCGGCCGTTTGGCGGGTTGCACCATTCCGGTACGGCGCGGCAGTTGTTCCTCGCGGCAGCCGAGACGCGGCGGGGTCTCTTGCTGTGCCTCACGGTGTTTGACGAGGCGACGTCGTTTGGCCTCGTGCAGCTGTACTTCGATGAGTTGCGGATGCACCTGGCTGACGCCGCGCCCGTATCAGAGACGCTGCCACCCGCCGTCCTGGCCGAGACCTTCGAGCAGGATCTCGACCGCAATCTCGCTCTCCTCTTTCGCCGATAAGCCCGTGCCGCTCGTCAACTACGCCACGCGCGAGATCACGTGCAAGATCGTCTACTACGGCCCGGGGCGGTCGGGGAAGACGACCAACTTGCACTACATCTACGGCCAGGTTCCGACCGATCGCAAAGGGCGCATGGTATCGCTCGCGACCCAGACGGACCGCACGTTGTTCTTCGATTTTCTCCCCCTCGATCTCGGCACGATCTCTGGTTTCACGACCAAGATCCAACTCTATACTGTCCCGGGCCAGGTGTACTACCAGACGACACGCAAGCTCGTGCTCCAGGGCGCGGACGGCGTGGTGTTCGTGGCGGACAGTCAGGCGCGCCAGCTCGAGGAGAACATCGAAAGCCTGCAGGACTTGCACGCGAACCTGGCGGAGCACGGCATGGACGCGCGGGTCGTGCCGCTGGTGCTGCAGTACAACAAGCAGAATCTCCCCGCTGACCTCATCCTCGACGTCGCGGCACTCGACGATGCGCTCAACTTTCGGAACGTGCCGTCGTTCCCGGCCGATGCGCTGCACGGACCGGGCGTATTCGAGACGCTGCGCGGCATTTCCGAGCTCGTCCTGAAACGATTGAGTGGTCCGGGCCGGCCCGTCGGAGCCGGTAGAAGCTCGTCACCGGCGGCCGCCGGCACGCGGCGCTAGCGGAGGGACGTCGGTGCAGCTGGACGAGCGATATCGCTTCGACAACTTCGTCGTTGGCTCTGCCAACCGGCTGGCGGCAGCTGCCGCTCGAGCTGTGGCCGAAGCCCCGGGCACGACCTACAACCCGCTCGTGATCTACGGGGCGACGGGCCTCGGGAAGACGCACCTGCTAGGCGCCATCGGCAGCCACGCCGCCAGCCTCCAGCCCGGCTTGCATGTGGACGCACTCGCGCTGGACGAGTTTGTGCGTCAGCTCCACGCGGCCGTATCGGTGGGCGAGGTCGATGCTTTTCGACAGCGGTATGCGCACGCCGACATGCTCCTGATCGACGATATCCAGTTCCTCACGGGCCGGCGGGAGACACAGACGGAGTTGCTGCGGTTGTGCCAGTCGCTGCAAGACAGCGGACGCCAGATCGTATTGACCAGCGACCGCCCGCCCACCGAGATCACGGATGTGGACGATCGCCTCGTCGCACGGCTGGCGGGTGGTCTGGTCGTCGACATCGGAGTCCCGGACTATGAGACGCGGGCTGCAATGCTCGCGACCTGGTGCCAGGAGCGGAGCGTGCAATGCGGGCCCGGTGTCATCGAGGAGTTGGCGCGCCTCGATCTGCGCAACATTCGTGAGCTGCAGGGCGCGCTGACTCGCGTTGTCGCATACCAGACTCTCGGGCCCAATGGACGAACGATCGAGGTCAGTGACGTGCGTCGGTTGTTCGCGGCCCAGTCCGAGCGGCGTCGCACGGACACACGAGGGACCGGTGAGCCGCGCACGCCATCCGCCAATGGTGCCGCGCCGGAAGCGGGTGAATACCTGAATTTCCTGTCCGACATGGCCAGCGCGGTCGCCCAGCATGTCGAGCCGTGGCGCATGCAGCTCGCCGAGGCAGCGGCGTACTGGGCGGGCGAGGGGTATCGACCGGCAATCCTCGAGCGCGCGCTGCACGCGAGTGTGGACCCTGGAAGCGAAAGCGTGCTCAATGCCTACGTCGCGACGATTGAGCGCCTGCGCGCGCTCGAGACGGAGGTCCTGCAGATCGACCCGTCCGTGGCGGGCACTGACGTCTTCCGGGATCCGGAGCGTGTCGCCGAAGCCGAGGGATTGTTGACCCGTGTGCGCGCCGGCACCACTCCGCCTTCGGGGCCATCGACCGAGTTCACCCGTCGTGGCTTTGCGGTGGGCAACTCCAATGAGCTGGCGGTGCGTGCCGCGGATGCGGTCGTGTCGGAACCGGGCCGCCGGTTCAATCCGCTCTTCGTCCACGGACCGAGTGGCGTCGGCAAAACGCATCTCCTCAATGCGATCGGCAACGGGCTCGTGGCCGCACGACAGGGTCGCAGTGTCGTGGCGTGCGTGGGCGCCCAATTACTCATCGATGAGCTGATCGATGCGCTGCGAGAGGGACAGGTAGAACGGTGGCGGCGCCGCTACCGGGCCACGGATGCACTGCTCATCGACGACGTCCATTTCCTGGCAGGGAAGGAGCGGACGCAAGAGGAGTTCTTTCACGTCTTCAATGACCTGTACGCCGCCGGCAAGCAGATCGTGCTGACGAGCGATCGCCCGCCGCAAGCGCTGGCGGAGCTCGAGGGACGACTCCAGTCACGGTTCGCGGGAGGTCTCGTGGCGGAAATCCAACCGCCGGACCACGACCTGAGAGAGAAGCTCTTTACCCACTACCTCAGGACCACGACCGCCGGCCGTGACACTGCACTGGCCGAGTACCTCGCCGCGCAACCCGTTGCGAATGCGCGTGAGATCCTCGGAGTGGTCAATCGCCTGGCCGCCGCCGCGGAGATGGCGGCCGTGTCGCTCACCCTCGATTTCGCTCGGACCCAGCTGGAAGCCGGAGGAACCGCGGACCCGACGCCCCCTCAGGCACTCGTGACGTCCCCGGGCCTGGATCCGTACTTCCTGGACGCCGAGCGTGTCATCTGGGAATGGCCCGAGCCGGCGGGGCGTGTCATTGAGGAGTGGCGCTGATGGCGATCCGCGGTAGCCTCCGCGAGGCGAGCTTGCCCGATGTGCTCCAGTTGCTTGCCATGGGCAAGAAGACGGGCTGCTTGAGCGTCACCCATCGCGACAACTTCGGCTACGTCTACTTCGACCGTGGTCGCATCGCCTTTGCATCGATCGTGAACCGCAGAGACCGACTTGGCGACCTCCTCGTCCAGGCCGGGTTGTTGACCCACGAGCAGCTCGATGTGGCGATTGAAACGCAGCACGAACAGCCTGACCGGCGTCTGGGAGAGATCCTCATCGGCCTCGGGTACGTCACGCGTGAGGCGCTCCACGACCAGGTGCGCACGCAGATCGAGGAGGCGGTGTACTTCCTGTTCACGTGGTCGCACGGCACGTTCAGCTTCGAGCCCGACGTCCGCCCTGACGAACACGGCTTTGTCGTGTCGATCAATCCTGAGTCGCTACTCCTCGAGGGCGCGCGGCGTGTCGACGAATGGGGGTTGATCGAGAAGAAGATCCCGAGCTTCGACCTGGTGTTTCATGCCGATCGCGTGCGCCTGCACGAGAGCGAAGCCACGCTGACGCCAGCGCAGCGCACCGTCGTGAACCTGCTCGATGGCGAGCGCGACGTGCGCGCCATCATCGAGGACTCCGGGCTCAGCGAGTTCGAGATCGCCAAAGCGCTGTACGGGTTGGTGTCGGCCAGCTTCGTGCGGCGAGTCGGGCGGACCCGCGCGGCAGAGCCAGCGGTATCGGATGCGCGGGTGGACGAGCATCGCAATCTCGGCATTGCGTTCTACAAGACCGGCATGCTCGATGAGGCGATGCGGGAGTTTCGTCGCGTCGCGGAGCTTCGGCCGGCCGATGCCGCGGCAGCGTTCTACATCGGTCTCGTCCACATGCGGCAGGGCAACTGGCCCGCGGCGGTCGACGCCTGCCGGGAGGCGAGCGCGCCACCGTCACCAGGAGCGGCTGCGCTACACAACCTGGCGTACGCGTTGGAACGCCTCGGGCAATACGACGCGGCGGAAACGGCGCTCGAGCAGGCGGTGGCGCGGGGAGGCGGTGACGACCCGCGCGTTCGTACATCGCTGGCGGTGCTGGCACTTCGGCGCGGCGACCTGGCCGATGCCGAGGCGTTGCTGGCGGGCGCACGGGCTGCGTGGGGCACGCGTCGGCCGCCTGCCGCCTGGTACCATTACGCCGGATTGACCAGCGCCCTGGCCGGCCAACTCGATCAGGCCGTGGCGCTCCTGGAAGAGGGCCTCGGACACTATCCGCACGCAGGGGTGCTGTACAGCAACCTGGCCGCCGTCCAGGAGCGTCGCGAGGCGTTGGCCGAGGCGGCCGTCGCGGTGGAGCGCGGATTGCAAGAAGACGCGGCGATCGCGCAGCTCCACAAGATCGCGGGTGATCAGGCCTATCGAGCGACGCACTACGACGAAGCGCTCGACGCATATCAGCGCGCGGCGCGCATCAATCCCTCGCTCGGCAGTGACCTCTATCTGAGGATGGGGAACATTCGGTATCGGCGCGGGGAGATCGACGCAGCACTCGAGGCGTGGGGACGGGCGCTGGAGATCGATCCCGGCAACGCCATTGCGCGCAATAACATCGAGGCGGTGCACCGGACGGCTGGTGCGCCCGCGTGAGGACCGCGCGGTGATCGGTCAGGACGCCGAGAGCGACGAGTCGTTCGACGCGCTGCTCGCGAAGATTGCGCGCGATCGTGAGTTCGAGTGTGGCAGCTACAAGGTGCGCTGTCTGCGTCGTCGCATCGCGGTCCGACTCCGTGCGCGCAACGTGGCCACGTACGAAGAGTACGCCGCGCTGCTCGATGCGGACCAGCGTGAATACGAGAAACTGCTTGACGCACTGACTATCAACGTCACGAAGCTCTTTCGTAACTGGGAGACCTACGCCGCGCTCGAGCGCCACGTCGTACCCGCTCTCTGGTCGGCGTCGGACGAGGCCCTGCGCGTGTGGAGCGCCGGGTGTGCGTCCGGAGAAGAGGCGTACTCGCTGGCCATTCTGTTCCACCGGCATGCGGCAGCCGCAGGCCAGGAACGCCACCTGGATCGCCTGGGCGTGACCGGGACCGACATCGATCGGGACAGTCTGCAGGCAGCAGCGCGGGCCGCGTACGTCGAGTCGGCCTTTGCCGACACCCCTGCCGAGATCCGGCGCGCCTATTTCAGCGGTGGCTCGCCGGCGGTGGTCGATCCGCGCATTCGGGCGCTCGTCCACTTCTCGTCCCACGACCTGATCCGGCACCCGATGCCCAGCGACCAGCATCTCATCGCATGCCGCAACGTCGTCATCTACTTCGATCGCCCCGCGCAAGAACGGCTTTTCCAGCGCTTTCACGCCGCGCTCGCCCCCGGGGGATTTCTCGTCCTCGGTAAGGTCGAGACGCTGCTCGGCCCGACGCGGAGCCTCTTCACGGCGATCGACGCGCGCGAGCGGATCTTTCGGCGTGCCTGACTCGCGTGCGGCCGCTCGCTTGGGTCAGCGCCTCGTTGCGGGCCCTGGCGCCGTGGAGGCCATCCGGGTGCGGGTGGCCGATTACGCGGTCGCATCGGGTGACGCGATCATCGCGACGCTCGGACTCGGCTCGTGCGTGGCGATTGCCATCCACGATGCGCGCGCACGCGTCGGCGGGCTCGCCCACGTGTTGTTGCCCAACGAGAGCATGTCCCGGGATCGCAGCAACGGCGCGAAGTTTCCCGCGACCGCCGTCCCGCTTCTGCTGAAGGAAATGCGCGCGCTCGGTGCACGCGGCCCTTTCACCGGCCGACTGGTTGGCGGGGCCAGCATGTTCGCCGCGCTGCTCCCGATCGGCGGCGTGAACATGGGGCAGCGCAATGTCGACGCGGCGCGCCGGGCGTTGGTGGATGCGGGAGTCGCAATTGTGGCCGAGGATACTGGCGGAGGATACGGCCGCAGCGTCTACCTCCACGTCGGCGACGGGAAGATGGTCGTCAAGTCGCTGGTCAATGGCGACCGTGAGCTCTAGCGCCGGAGTCAACCACGCGACGGAGGCGACGAGCGGTGAGCGCGTGCGCCCCCGCACCGTGTTGGTCGTGGATGACAGTGCGTTCATGCGGCGCGTGATCAGCGACATGATCGGCTCTGCTGCCCCCGAGTTCCGCGTCGTCGGCACGGCGCGCGATGGCGCGGACGCGCTGAGGCAGATTCACGGGCTCGAGCCCGACATTGTGACCCTCGACATCGAGATGCCGGTGCTGGACGGCCTCCGGGCCCTGGCGCAGATCATGGCCGACGCTCCACGGCCGGTGGTGATGCTGAGTGCAGCAGCGGGGGGCAACAACGCCGAGCTGACACTCAAAGCGCTCGAGCTCGGAGCGGTTGACTTCGTACGCAAGCCGTCAGGCCCGGCGCGACTGGACCTCTCGACCGTCCGCGAGCGGTTGTTGAGCGCCCTTCGTGCGGCGGCGATCGTGAATCTCGGCGGGGTCAAGCCGCTCACGGACGGCGCGGATGTCGTCGCCTCCGGGGCTGCGCGCTCCAGCAGCGCCGATTGGGTGGTCGTCGTCGCAGCGTCCACGGGCGGCCCACGCGCCCTAGCGGAGATGATCCCCGCAATGCCACCCGCCATTGGGGCGGCGGTGCTCGTCGTGCAACACATGCCCGGTGGGTTCACACAAAGCCTGGCGCACCGGCTGGACCGCGCGAGTCGCCTCCGGGTTGGCGAAGCCACGGCCGATGAGCTCATCGTCAACGACCGGGTCTATCTCGCCCCGGGGGGATTTCACATGCGCATCGGGCGGCGCGACGGGCAGCCCGTTGTGGCGCTCGACACGAGCCCCCCGATGTGGGGCGTCCGGCCCGCGGCCGATCTGCTGTTCAGCAGTGCGGCGGAGGCATTCGGCCCGCGCGTCATCGGTGTCGTGCTGACCGGCATGGGTCGCGACGGTGCGCAAGGGCTCCGTGCGATCCGAGACGCGGGTGGGCAGGGCGTCGTCCAAGATCAGAATGACATCGATCGTGTTCGGCATGCCGCAGGCTGCGCTCTCGGTCGCTGGAGCCGACCGCGTCGTCCCACTCTCGGACGCAGCGAGCGCAATCCTCGACCTCATGCGAACGGCACGCGGGTTGGTCGCCGGTGACCGAGGCATGGGATCATGACCGCGGGCCATCGGGGTGCTCGCCCCTCGGCGGAGACGAGGGCCGTCGGTGCCGGCGCATCGCGGGCCCCGCTGCCGGAAGCGAGTTGTTGATCTTCCGGGCAGGTGACGAGCGGTTTGCCATGGCGGTCAGCCCTCTCGAGGCAGTCATCCGAGATGCCCAGGTTGCAGCCGCTGCCCGGCATGCCCGCCGGCATGATCGGCGTCGCGGAGCTCCGCGGCAGTTTGATACCGGTCTATTCGCCCGCTCGCGTGCTGAATGTCAGCGTGGACCAGCCGGCCGCCGCGATTATCGTCCGGCTGGGGCGGGGTGGAACGTCGGGTGCGGGGCGTCGAGCCGCCATCGCGGTGACCGCAGCGGAGGGTGTCACCGTTTACGAGCCAGATGCTTGGAGTGGCGTGGGCGGGCCGACTCCGACAGCAGGCCTCGTGCGCGGGGTGACGACGGTCGAGGGACAGCTGACAACCCTCGTGGACGCGATGGCATTTCGTTGCCGCCTGCATGGACGGGTCATTTCGGGAGGACGCATGACGACGAGTGCCGCTCGTGGCGCGAGACCGCTGGCGACCGAGCACATGCCGTCGGGTCACGACGCGATGCAGATCGTCACCTTCCGCATCGGGGCCGACCTCTTCGCAGCCGACGTCAGAGCCGTCGAGCGCGTGCTCCGATACCAACCTGCGACCCCCCTCCCTGAGGTGCCGCCGTGGGTCGCCGGCGTGCTCGAATACCAGCAGCGCGTCGTGCCAGTGATCGATCTGCGGGTGCGATTCGAGGTGGCTGGGGCGAGTCCCTCGCCCGACACCCGGATCATCGTCTTCAATACGAATGGTGCGTGGACAGCCGGAGTGGTGGATGCGGTGTTGGACGTGAGCGCGATCGAACGGAACCGTCTTGAAGCGCCACCGCCGCTGCTGAATGGGCTCTCCGCCGAGTACCTGCACGGCATTGTCCGCCGCGAGGGGCAGCTCGTGTTGTTGCTCAACGCCAATCGCGTGTTGTCATCGACCGACGAGCGACTCCTCGCGACGCGCATCGCCGAAATGACGCCGAGTAAGCGGGGAACGCGGCGTGTCTGACAACGCCGTAGCACCTCCCGCTCGCCAGAGCGAGCTCCGAAGACGGTATGCGGCGATTGAAGCGCGGCTCGACACTGGGGATGCAAAGGACGGCGACCTCCGGGCCCAGCTGAAGGCTGAGATCGTCGCCCTCTACCGCACGGTCGATCAGCAGCTCACCGAGCTCGGGGCCCTCAAGGACGAAATCCGCCGGCTCGTCGACAAGTGGAAGGCCGCGGCAGCCGGAAGTGGCCACCAACGCGCCGCAATTCAACGGCGAGCGACCGGTCGCGGTGCACGTCGATCACATCGGCGCCTCGACATTCATCGAGAAGGGTTGGAGCCGGATTTCCCTCGGCGATTACGAGGGGGCCGAAGCCGCGTTGAAGAAGGCGCTCGAGCTCTCGCCCAACGACCCGCAGTCCGAGTCGTTGCTGGGGTGGGCGCAGATGCTGCAAGACAAGTACGACGATGCGCTCCTGAACTTCCAGCGGGTGCTTGATGCGCCAGCCTGCGAATGCACTCGCGCGCATCAATGTCGGCTATATCTGCCTCAAGAAGCGCATTTTCGGCGAGGCGATCGAGCATCTGTCCAAGGCGATCCGTCTCGACAATGACCGGAAAGCCACGCTTTACGCACACTTCTATCTCGGGCTCGTGTATCTGGAGCGCGAGATGTTCGAGGACGCGCAGACTTTCTTTCAGAAGACGCTCGCCCTTGGGCCTAATCTGATCGAGGCGCATTACGAGCTCGGCCGGGCGCGCTGGTTCGCGGGCGACCGCGACGGCGCCATGGAGACTTGGCGCGCCGGCTACGCGGCGAACAAGTTCAATCCATGGGGCAAGCGGTGCGCGGAAGTGCTCGAGGCGGTGGCGGCCGGAGGCGAACCACCCCGCACGTCCTGAGCATCGGCGGAGGTGTCCTGAGGGGGCGGACACCGAGGCCGCGCCGCCTGCGGCGCACATCATGGCTCCTCTGCCTCGCGATGGTCCTCGCCGGGCCTCGCCTCGCAGATGGCGCTCTTGCGGGACAGACGCCGACTCGTCCAGCAACAATTGATACAGTTCCGGTACGCTTGGACGGGGGTCGCTTTTCCGTAGTCACTGAGCCCAAGGACATGCGGCTGGCAAAGTCGCTCCTGGGGTCGGCGCTCGCGCACGATACCTTCCCCGGGCTCCCGCGACCGCGCGCCCACGTCGTCATCGCGATCGCGCCCGACGCGCACCACTTTCGAGCCTGGTCGGGTCCAGCTGCGCCCGAATGGGGCGCGGCGGTGGCATTTCCCGACGCGCAGCGCGTGGTCGTGCAAGGCGGCTCGGCGACGTCGGCGGCGGGCGATCCGATTCCGACGCTTCGCCACGAGCTCGCCCACCTCGCGCTCCACGAATACCTGGGCGACTTGGCCCCTCGGTGGTTCGACGAAGGCTACGCCATGTACGCGGAGGGCGGGCCCGGCCGCGATGACATTCTGGGGACCAACGTCGCACTCGCCCTGCGCGGCGTGCCGACGCTCGCCTCGCTCGACACCGGACTGGTGGGGGCCGAAGGCCAGGCCGCCGTCAGTTACGCATTGGCCTATCGTGCGGTCGCCGACCTCGCGCATCTCGGATCCTGATCGCGGGCTGACGCTCCTGTTTCGTTACTGGCGGGAGTCCGGCTCGCTCGACGTCGCAGTTCGGAGAGCGTACGGCGAGCCGCTGGACACGTTCGAGTCAGCCTGGCGCGCCCACACGCGACACCGGTATGGCGCACTCGCCCTGGTCTCAGACCTCTCATTTGCGACCGCAGTGTTTCTCGGGCTTCTGACACCGCTGTATCTCGCGCGGCGCCGGCGTGACCGGGTGCGGCTCGAGGCGCTCCGCGAAGCCGAGGCGGCGGCCGACCGGGTCCGGCTCGCGGTAGCGCTCTCGGGGAATGGCCAGCAGCCGGACGGCGGCCCGGATAGCCCCCGAGGCGGCCGGTCGGAGGTGGCCAGCTAGCACGTGTCGGCCGGGCCTGTGAGGTCGTGCGCGCGCGCCACGGAGAGGTGCGCCGACGCAACGTTCGAAAGGCGCCGCACCCCTAATAAAATCGGCGTGAAAAAAATGAAATCCGCGTGAAAATCCAAACGCGCTGCGGGCGTCCTGGGAGATGCTCGCTTGACATGTTTTTGTGACAGGCCTACTCTAATGCGTGCCAGATCGAGACACCGAAGTAGCATCCCGAAAGGCGCCCGCCGCGCCGCGCCGTTGGCGCGCGTTAGTGTGGTGGGCGGTGGCTTTTGTGGTGATCGTTTTCGGGTACATCGATTTGGCGATGGGCGGCGAAACGTTGGCGCCTATTCTGCTCATTGCGGGGTATTGCATCTTCGTACCCGTCGCGATTCTGCGGTAACACCCAAGACATGGACGGCCCCCACGCGTCACAGTGACGCGGTAGTCGCGGCGGCGGTGCGTACGGGCAGGATTGCGAGGGCGAATAGCTCAGTTGGTTAGAGCGCCTGCCTTACACGCAGGAAGTCGGGGGTTCGAGTCCCTCTTCGCCCATGGTGGCCTGGCGGTGTAGGGAATGGCGCGCGAGTCTTGAGTATTGAAAAAGCAGCACCGAATGCACTCTCAGCTCTGGGGAACCGTGTTCACACCTTGCGGAGGTTCGATCAGTGAAGGGTAGTTCTCGGGTCGCCGGCTTCGGCGCCGTGGCGGCGCTTGGTGTCACGCTGCTCGGCGGAGCCGCCGCGGTCCACGCACAAGCTCCCGGCGCCAGAGCGCGGTCCTGGACCCAACGCCCTGAAGTTGCTGGTCGTGCCAGCGTTTGTAAGCAGTGACAAGACTCTTGGGTGCAGCGCGGCCAACGAAGTCCGCGATCGGCTCGACGGCGACGTCGACACCAAGAAGCTCTGGGTCATCCAGCAAAACAACATCGACGAAACGCTCAAGGCGTCCGGGTTCCCGCCGTGTCAGCCGATTTCGTCGACCGATGAGAAGCAGCTGACGCAGCAACTGCGGGGCGACGCGTACATCGAAGGGCAGGTGACCAAGACCGCGACCGGCGTTCGCGTGGAGCCCAAGCTCGTGCTCGCACGCGACATCGCCGCCGCGCAACCGCTCCCGGCTGTCGAGGCCCTCAAGATTGGTGACGCCGCGAAGCTGGTGTCGAAGGAAGTGCTAGCGGCGATGAAGCAGTACGACGGCGAAGAGAAGTGCTACAATTCGGCCCGCCAGGGACAGTACCCCCAGGCGATTGCTGCGGCCCGGGAAGCGATCGTGGCGTATCCGCAGGCAGCGCTCGCGCGACTCTGTATCGCCAGCACGCTCGTCCTCATGAAGGCACCGCCCGACTCGATCATCGCGGTGTCTCAGGACATTCTCAAAGACGACCCGCATAATACCCGCGCCCTCACGATGGCCGCCCAGGCGTACTACGACAAGAAAGACATCGACAACGCCGTGAAGGCTTGGGGTGCCCTGTTGGCGGCGGATCCCTCGAACACCGCGATGGTCGAGGACATCGTCACCAAGATCGTCCAGAGCGGTAAGGCAGACGCCGCCGTCCCGATCGTCGCTGACGCGCTGAAGGACAATCCCGACGATCCGAAGCTGACGGTCCTCTATTGCCGCATTCTGCTCGCCGCGAAGCACAAGGAAGCACTGGACGCGTGCCCCGCGGCGGTGAAGGTCGATACAGCGTTTGCAGATACGCTGTTCTACGCCCGCATGGCAACCGCGGCACTCGCTGATACACAGCCGCAAAAGGCCGCGCAGTTCGCTGCCGAGGGTATGAAGAAATTCCCCACCAACGTGACACTGATGCAGGTGGGAGCCCAGGCCAACCTGGCGGCCGGGCAGACGCAAGCGGGGATCGATTTGCTCAAGAAAGTGCTCCAGGCGAACCCGAAGAACCCGGGCGTGTGGGAGGCGCTCTACTCAGCCTACATGGGCCTCAGCCAATACGACAGCGCCATGGCGGCGGCCCATAGCGCCGTCGCGAACGGTGAGGACCCGGGGCAAATGGCGAAGTTCACGCTGCCGCAGGGCAACGCCTTCTACAAGAAAGGCAATGCGAGCAAGAACGTCGACACATTGCTCATGGCCGTTCGGTGGACGAAGTACTCCGATTCGTTGGCCGCGAGCCCCCAGGCGAAATTCATTGCCGGGGTCTCCGAGTTTACGGTTGGCTTGCAGTACGATCAGGACGGCTACAAGAACAAAGACTGCGCGACGATCAAGAAGGCAGAGCAGATATGGCAGGACGCGCAAATTGACGTCCACGGTGGCGCGGCGACTGCACCAGACGCTGCCGCAACGATTCTCACCAACATTCAGAAGTACCTGCCTGCATTCCAGCAGCAAGAGAAAATCGTATGCAAGACAGGCGGTGCGGGCGGCGGCGCGACCAAAAAACAGTGAGGTAGGTCGGTTGACTGACTTCGCCGGGGCGTGGGACAGTACGTACCACGCCCCGGCGCTCGTTCGGGAAGTGGTGGATTCGCTTGGTGGCACCGGCACGGTGCTCGACGGGACGCTGGGGGGCGGAGGACACGCAGGCGCCTTGTTGGCGGCCGGAGTGCGGGTCGACGGTATCGACCGCGATCCCGACGCCGTAGCTGCCGCACTCGCACGACTCGCGGACGCGGCCCGCTCTGGACGATTTCGCGCTTTCGTCGCCAACTTTGCCGCGCTGGATCAGGTGCCGGCGCTCGAAGGCCTGCGGTACACTGGAGTGTTGCTGGATCTTGGCGTGTCATCCCACCAACTCGATGATCCCGCCCGCGGGTTCTCGTTCCGACGCGGCGAACCGCTCGACATGAGAATGAGTGGCTCCCGCACCACTGAAGCCCAAGGCGAAGGGCCAGGGGCCCCGGGAACCATGGCGGCTGACTTGCTCAACACGGCCGGCGAAGGCGAACTGGCCACGATGTTTCGCGAATTCGCGGACGAACCCAAAGCGGCGAGGCTCGCCCGGACGATCGTCCACCGTCGCGCGAGGCAGCCGCTCGCGACTAGCGACGATCTGGTCGATGCCATCCGCGCTGCGTTGGGGGCCCGGAGTGGGCCACCCGATTTCGCGCGGTTGTTTCAGGCGGTCCGAATGGCGGTCAATGACGAACGCCACGCGCTGGAGACGGCGCTGCCGGCGATCCGGGATCGATTGTTCCCAGGTGGCCGGCTGGCCGTGATCGCCTACCACTCGGGCGAGGACCGCATCGTCAAGCATGCGTTCCGTGAGTGGAGCGCCTGTCGCTGCCCGCCTCGCCAACCGATGTGCACCTGTGGCGGCCCGCTGGGGCACGTGTTGACCCGCCGCCCCCTGGTCGCGAACGCTGGCGAGATCGAGCAAAACCCGCGCGCGCGGAGTGCGAAGCTCCGCATCTGGGAGCGCGCGGCATGACGCCGTCCGTCAGGGCAAAGTCGCGCGCGCGCGGTCGGTCGATCGTCGCCGCGGTGCTCGTCGGATTCGTCATTGTCGCGACCGCCGTCATCTGGCGACGCGGCTACGGCGTTACCCGGGCGGAGGACATGCGCGCAATGATGCGCCAACGGGACCAGTTGAAGGCCGAGCGGACCTCACTCGAGCGACGGATTGGTCAACTGACCGGGCGCGCGGAGTTGGGAGGCGTCGCCGAGCAGCGGCTCGAGATGCACGTGCCGGCGGATAGCCAGGTCGTGGTGCTTCCAAGGGCTGGACGTTAGACGTCATATGTTAGACGTTGGACGCTAGAGCCGGACGCTGGAAGGAAACTTCCGGGCCAGCCGCGGTGCATTTTGCTGACCCCGAGGTTTGCGTTCTAGCGTCTAGCGTCCAGCGTCTAACCTCCAACGTCTAACGTCGATTTGGTGCTTCGCCCCACTCGTATCTCTCTCGTTCATGCAGCGCTGCTGGCCTTTGCCGGCGCGCTGATCGCGCGGGCGGCGTACGTGCAGCTGTGGCAAGGCAGCATGTGGGCGGCGAAGGCAGCGCACGAGCACGTGATGCCGGTTCCTGTCGGCGCGCCCCGAGGACCGATTCTCGACGCGGAGGGGGCGCCCCTCGCGTTGACACGCGACGTCGTGCAGCTCGGCATTGCGCCGGGGGAAGTGCGGGACCGCACGGCGCTGGCACGCGCGCTGGTGCGCGCGGGCGTCTCCCTGCCGTGGGTCCGCCGGGCGGTGGATGTCCGTTCGGGATGGTTCGTCGTCCCGACCCGTCTGCTGCCTGGACAGGCCGCGGCCGCGATCGCGATGCGGGGGGTCCATGCGACGCAGGTGCCCGAACGCGTGCTGCTTGGCCCGCCAGGGGTCGCCGCGGTCGTCGGACATGTGAGCGCCGAGGGCGTGGGGACCGACGGCATCGAGGCTGCCCTGGATAGCGTGCTGCGAGGCGACGCTGGCCGCGCCGTGGTTCTGCGTGATGCCCTGGGCCGCACGCTGGAATCCCCGGCCGCCCAGGCGGCGCCCCTGCAAACAGGCGATGCGGTCGAGCTGACGCTGAACCGCAATCTCCAGGAGATCTGCGAGCGCGCCCTGGACGACGCGGTCGCACGAATGGGCGCCACCGGGGGTGACATCGTCGTGCTCGATCCCCAGGACGGATCGATCCTCGCACTCGCCAGCCGGCGACCAGTGGTCGGAGCGGCCGCGGCGACGACACTCACCGAGCCGTTCGAGCCGGGATCGACGTTGAAGCCGTTCATCGCGGCGGCCCTCCTGGAGCGCGGACGCGTCTCACCGACGGATGTCGTCGATACGCACGCCGGCCGACTTGTCATCAACGGGCGGACGCTAACCGACACGCACTTCGCGCCGACGATGACGCTCCGCGACGTCATCCGATGGTCGAGCAACGTCGGGATTGCACAGTTCGCGCAGCGGCTCACCCGGACAGAGGAGTACGAGGCCCTGCGGGACGTCGGGTTCGGCTCGACGACCGGGATTCCCTTTCCGGGCGAGTCGCCCGGGACCCTTCGCGACCCGACCCATTGGTCGAGCCAGTCGCCGGCATCGTTGGCGATCGGGTACGAGCTCGCGGTGACCCCGCTGCAACTGGCGTTGGCCTACGGCGCAATCGCAAACGGCGGCGAGCTGCTGGAGCCAGCACTGGTGAACGAGATTCGGTCGCCAGACGGGTTGCTGCTCTACGAGCGCCATCGGCGAGTCGCGCGCCGCGTAATGGGCGCCGAGGTTGCGCGGCAACTCCGCGATATTCTGATCGAGACCGTGGCGCACGGCACCGCCACTGGGGCCGGTCTCCCGTCGTTCGCGGTCGCCGGCAAGACGGGCACGGCACGCCGGGTACAATACGGTGCGGGCTATGGGCGCAACGAATACACGGCCTCGTTCGTCGGTCTTTTCCCGGGGCGCGATCCTCAATACGTGATTCTCGTGAAGCTGGACAATCCCAAAAGCAGCTATTTCGGCGGGGCGACGGCCGCACCTGTGTCGCGGGCCATCCTCCAGGCCGCGATCGCCGCGCACGACGCCGCGCTCGACTGGAAGGCGCTCGCCAACAGCCGCCGCGTGTCACTCGTGGACGCGCCCGCTGCCGCGGCAGCCGCCGGGGATACCGAGACCACTGGACTCGATAGCGCGCTCGCCTCGACCTCGACGCTGGTCACGCTGGGCAGCAAGATGGCGCCGCTGCCCTCAGCCGCCTCCGCACCCGTGCCGATACCGGACGTGCGTGGCTGGACCCTTCGGTCCGCGGTGCGTGCACTGCACCATGCGGGGTTGCGTGTGGAGATCGTCTCAGGCGCGCTGGGCTCGACGATTCCGGTCGCCGGTACCGTCGTGAATCCTCACACGCTCGTGCGACTCGGAGACGGGTCGTGATCGATGGAATGCAGTCGCCTGGTGGCGCTTCTACCACTCGGGCGCTATCAGCTGAGGCGATCGGCCGCGCCCTGGCCGATGCAGGCCTGCTCGTCGCGCAGCACGGGCAGCTGCCCGAGCGCTTTTCCAGCGTGAGTGACGACAGTCGGACGGTGCAGCCAGGTGCCCTATTCATCGCTGTACACGGATCGGCTCGCGATGGGCATGACTTTCTCGGGCCTGCGGAAGTGGCCGGAGCGACGGCCGCTGTCCTCGAGGATCCGCACCGTACGCGGCTTCCGTCGCTCGTCGTGCGCGAAGGGCGGGCGGCCGCCGCGCTGGTGGCAGCAGCCGCCTATCGGTTCCCGGCCACGGTGCTCCGTCGTGCGATCGGGGTGACAGGTACGAACGGGAAGAGCACGACGGTCAGCCTGCTCCGACACCTCTTCGATGCGCCGGAGGCGCCCGCGGCGTCTATCGGGACGGTCGGGGTATTCGTCGGGTCGGCGGGTCGAGCCCTCGACGGCGGCGGCGGGCTGACCACGCCCGGACCGATCGAGCTCCAGCGCATCATCCGCGAGCTGGTCGATCAGGGCGTGCGGACGCTTGCGCTGGAGGCGTCCTCCCATAGTCTCGACCAGCAGCGCATCGGAAGCATCGCGTTCGACGCCGCGATTTTCACCAACCTGACACGCGACCATTTGGACTACCACCGCACGATGGAGGCGTACCTCGCCGCGAAGGCCCAGCTCTTGACGTATTTACGTCCCGGGGGCGTCGCGGTGGTCAACGTGGACGATCCGGCATGGCGGGCATTGCCCGCAACGGCGCAAACGGTGCGATTTTCCGCGCTGAGTCAGGATGCCGATGTACGCGCGCTCGACGTGCACTTCGGTCCGCGCGGCAGCACGTGGCAACTGGCAATCGGAGCGGGACCGTGCTACCCTGTGCGCCTTCCGCTCATCGGAGACTTCAACGTGGCAAATGCGCTGGGCGCGGCGGCGGCGGCGTGGGCACTCGGACTCTCACCGGAGCAGATTGCCCTGCGTTTGTCTGACGTTCCCCAGGTGCCGGGCCGACTGGAGGTGCTGCACGAGCATCCGATGGTGCTGCGGGACTATGCACACACGCCGGATGCGCTCGAACGCGCGCTCGAAGCGGTCGGGCCGTTCGTGCAGGGCCGCGTGATCGTGGTATTCGGTGCAGGAGGGGACCGAGACCGGGGCAAACGGCCACAGATGGGCGCCATCGCCGACAGGCTTGCCGACATCGTCATCTTGACCAGCGACAATCCGCGCACCGAAGATCCAGAGCGCATTCTCGATGACATCGAAGAGGGCATGTCGGGACCGCGCGAACGCATCGAGGATCGAGAGCGGGCAGTCTTGCGCGCGTTGGAGCTGGCGAAGCCGGCTGACCTCGTGTTGTTGGCGGGGAAGGGGCACGAGACGTATCAGGTGCGAGGCACGACGAACGTCCCGTTCGACGAGCAGTCGATCGTGCGCACCGCGTTCGCGTCCAGGTGAGCGACGAGTTGCTGCGCCCGGCTGGTGCGCCGGGCTTCTGGACACTGAGCCGGGTGGCGGCCGCGCTCGACGGCGGCGCGGCCGGCGCACATGGCAACGGGACCGCACGCACTGGTGTCCGCAATCGATGGGTCGGTGCCGATCGCGCCGTCCGGGCCGTGGCGACGGACAGCCGAACCGTGGAAAACGGTGATGTGTTCGTCGCGCTGACCGGCGATCGCTTCGATGGGCATGATTTCCTCGTCGCCGCAGTCGCGCGCGGCGCGGCCGCTGTCGTCGTCAGCCGGCCGGAACGCGCGGCTGGGCTTGGCGTGCCGGTCTTCGCCGTCGACGACACGACCAGCGCGCTCGCGGATTTGGCGCGTTTTCGACGCCGTGCGTGGGGGAAGCCCGTCGTGGCGATCGCCGGGTCGAATGGCAAAACGAGCACGAAGGAGCTGCTGCGGGCCGCCCTGGGCTCCGTCCTCGAGGTCCACGCTACATCGGGGAACTACAACAACCAGGTCGGCGTCCCGCTCACACTGCTGGCCATTCCTGACGCCGCCGACGTCGCCATAGTGGAGCTGGGGACGAACGCGCCGGGAGAAGTCGCCAGCCTCACGGCCATCGCCGAGCCGGATATTGCGGTCGTCACCTCCATCGGCGAAGAGCATCTCGAAGGATTCGGCGACATCGCCGGGGTGCTGGCCGAGGAATCCTCCGTATTTCACGGTGTCGGTCTGGCAGTGGTGCCGGCCGACGAGACGGACCTGACCGCCCTGGCCCGGGTGCGAAGCGTGCAAGTCGTGACGGCTGGGCTGGGCGCAGGCGACGTCCGGGCGACGACTTGGCGCGTCGACCCGGCAGGATGTGGCGAGCTCGAGATCGATGGCGTGCAGGTGCGCGTGCCGCTCCGCGGACTTCACAATCTTCGCAACGCGATGCTGGCGCTCGCAGTTGCGCGAGCCTGTGGCATCGACCTCGCCACGTCCGGGCGCGGACTGGCGGAAACCGCACAGCCTGCGATGCGCTCGTCCTGGGAGTCGTTGGGAGAGGTCACGCTGATCAATGACGCGTACAACGCGAATCCGCCGTCCGTTCGCGCTGCACTGGCCTTGCTCGACGCCGTTGGCCCGGGGCGCCAGCGAGTCCTCGTCCTCGGCACGATGCGCGAGCTTGGTGCCGCGTCCGACCGGCTCCACGGGGACATTGCCCGCCTCGCACTCCAATCGTCGTTCGAGGTAGTGGCCGGCGTCGGGGCGTTTGCGGATGCTCTGGGCGCCATCGGCGCGGCGGACCCGCGTGTCATCACGGCTCGCGACGTCGACGACCTCTGGCCTGCGCTTCAACCTCGGCTTGCACCAAACGCCATCATTCTCCTCAAAGCCTCGCGAGGCGTTCGACTCGAACGCCTCGTTCCACCCCTGACCGACTGGATTAACTCGTCGTGCTCTACCACTTCCTCGTCCCGCTGACGAGATCGATCAGGGTCTTCAATCTCTTCAACTACATCACGTTCAGGGCGGCAGGCGCGTTCGTCACATCGCTGCTCGTCGCATTCACGCTGGGGCCCGCGATCGTCCGGCGACTCCGCGACATGTCCGTCAACCAGGTCGTGCGGGAAGGCACACCCGACACGCACCAGCGGAAGCAGAACACGCCCACCATGGGCGGTCTCATCATCCTGGCCGCGACGCTCGTGCCGACGCTGCTGTGGACCCGACTCGACAATCGCTACGTTTCGCTCGCGCTCGCGGTCATGGTGTGGATGGGGGCCATCGGATTTCTGGATGACTATCTCAAGCTTCGCCAGCGACGGAACGGCGAGAAGAATCGCGGCCTCGTCGAGCGATACAAGCTCGCCGGCCAGATCACGATCGGCGTCGCCCTCGGTTGGTATCTGTGGCGCTTCCCGATCTCGACGCTGCCGGGGGCCTCGACCACGCTGCCGTTCTTCAAGTACGTCCTCGTGGTGCCTGCTGCGGCCTGGCTGGCGTGGATCTACGTGCCCTTCGTCACGTTCGTGCTGACCGGCGTGAGCAATGCCGTGAACCTGACCGACGGCCTCGACGGCCTCGCAGCGGGGTTGACGGCGATCGCCGCGCTCACCTTTGCCGTGTTCGCATACGTCATCGGCCGCGTGGACACGAGCACGTACCTCGAGATCTATTATCTGCGTGGGGCGGGCGAGCTCGCCGTCTTTTGCGCCGCCATGTTCGGGGCCACCCTCGGGTTTCTGTGGTTCAACGCACACCCGGCGGAAGTGTTCATGGGAGACACCGGATCGCTGGCGCTGGGCGGGGCCCTCGGCGCCATCGCGATCCTGCTCAAGTCCGAGTTCCTCCTGCTGCTCATCGGCGGGGTCTTCGTGGCAGAAACGATCTCGGTCATCCTGCAGCGGAGCGTCTTCAAGTTTCGTCGGCGTCGGCATGGTCTCGAGTACGCGCAGACGCATCGTGTGTTTCTCCGTGCGCCGCTGCACCACCACTTCGAGCTGCTCGGGTGGCCCGAAACCCAGGTCGTCGTCCGCTTCTGGATCTTGGGCATCCTGTTCGCAACGCTCGCCCTCAGCACGCTCAAGCTGAGGTAACCGTGACGCTCGGCGCCGACGTCGCCGTCATCGGGCTCGGTGTGAGTGGCCACGCTGTGGCCACACTGCTCGCCCGCGAGGGGATGCGGGTCTACGCGTCGGACGCGCTCGACAGTGAGTCGATCCGAGGCACTGCGGCCGCCTTGCAGCGTACAGGCGTCGAGGTCGACGTCGGCCGCCACGATCTCGCACGCATCCGCAACGCGGCGCGGGTCGTCGTAAGCCCGGGCGTCCCACCGGACGCGCCGGCGATGGCCGCCGCCCGGGCGGCCGGCGTGCCGGTCGTGTCCGAGATCGAGGTTGCGCTCGCGCATCTTCCAGGGGTGCGCTACATCGCCGTGACGGGCACCAACGGGAAAACGACGACGACGGCGCTGGTGGGACACCTCCTCCGCGCGCTTGGGCGCGACGCCGTTGATGCCGGCAATATCGGACTTCCGCTATCGGCAGTCGCGCTGCGCGACCAGCGTCCGGAGTGGGTCGCGCTGGAACTCTCGTCCTTTCAGCTTCATGATACTCCGAGTATTGATCCGACCGTTGGTGTGCTGACGAACCTGAGCCCGGATCACCTCGATCGCTATGCGAGCACGGAGGCCTACTACGCGGACAAGGCGCTGCTGTTCGCCAACGCCGGGCAGAGATCCGTCACGGTGACCAACGCCGACGATGCTGCCGCGCGAGCCATGGGCGTGCGCGCTCCGGGTCGCCATTACCTGTTCTCGGTCGACGGGAACGACGCTGACGCCGGGTACGTGCGTGCATCGCGCGAACTGAACCTGCTGGCGCAGCCGCTGCTGTCGCGCTCCACATTCCCGTTGCTGGGCGACCACAACGTCGCGAACGCGCTGGCGGCCGCCCTCGCGGTCACGGTCGCGGATGAGTCGCACCGGCAGCCAAGCGCCCGCGTGCGCATCGCGAGCGCGCTGGAGACATTCCGCGCGTTGCCCCATCGGCTGCAGCTGATCGGGGAGTACGCTGGCGTACAATGGATCGATGACTCCAAAGCGACAAACGTGAGCTCGGCGCGGGTCGCGCTCGAGAGCATGAGCCGGCCGACAATCGCCCTGTTGGGCGGACGCCATAAGGGCGAGCCGTATACGGCGCTCGCGGAGCCTCTCCAACGGACCGGCAAGCTCGTCCTGGCGTACGGGGAAGCGGGCCCGATCATCCAGAAGGACCTCGGTGGCTTGGTGCCACTGGAGCGGTTGGGATTCGATTTCGCCGCGGTCGTTGCCCGGGCTCGCGCGGTGGCGGCCCCCGGGGATGTCGTGCTCCTGGCGCCAGCGTGCTCGAGCTTCGACATGTTCCGCAACTACGGGGAACGCGGAGACACGTTCTCGCGGCTGGCGGCGCTCGCTTGATGCGGGGCCGCAAGACGGATTACCGCCCTGCGCACATTCGCGAGCGATGGCGCATGAGCGTCGAGGCACGCGCCCTCGTGTTGGTGACCGCGGCCCTGTTGGCGTTTGGCCTGGCGGTGATGTATAGCGCGAGCGCAATCGTGGCAGTCGATACGGGCCACAGCAGCGCCTATTACTTCGTGCGGCAGCTCGCCGGAATCGCCGCGGGGATCGTTGCCTTCGCGGTCGCGGCAAAGATGGACGCCGAGCGCTGGTCGCGCTGGGCATGGCCGCTCATGGGCGTCAGTCTGGCGCTGATGCTGATTGTAGTGCTGCCCTTCACGCAATCAATCGCCCCGCGAATTCACGGGTCGAGGCGGTTCCTGTTTGGTGCATCGGTGCAGCCCTCCGAGCTCGCGAAGCTGGCCGTTGTGGTGTGGACGGCCATGCTCGTCGTCCGGAAAGGCGATGCCCTTCGCGGCCTGACGAAAGGCGTCCTGCCGTTCATCGTCGTCGTGGGTGCGCTCGATATTCTGGCGGCGCTCGAACCGGACCTTTCGACAGCCATGCTCTATACGCTGCTCATGGCGATCGTTCTCTTCTCGGGTGGCGTCCGGATCGGTCACTTTCTCCTGCTCGGCGTCTTGTCCATCCCGGTGCTGTGGCATGAGGCGGAACGGCTCCACTATGTGCTGTTGCGCACGATCTCGTTCTTCGATCCCGGTCGAGCACCAGCCGAGGTGGGGTACCAGCTCCGCCAATCGCTCATTGCAGTGGGATCGGGCCGTCTCATCGGCGTCGGGTTCGGTCAGGGGCGACAGCAATACGGCTTTCTCCCGTTCCCTTTCAACGACTTCGTCGCGAGCAACATCGGCGAGGAGTGGGGATTCGTCGGGCTCCTGACGCTCGTGTTGACCTTCGCGGCCTACGGGTGGCTGGGGTTTCGTATCGCCCGCGAGGCGCGATCGCCCTTCCAGCAGCTGTTGGCGATCGGCTTGACGGTCACCACGCTCATTACCGCATACCTGCACGTGGGGGTGGTGATCGGACTGCTCCCGACCACCGGGCTGACCCTGCCATTTATCTCGTATGGGCGATCGAACCTCGTGCTCTCACTGCTCATGACGGGCATTCTGATCAACATCGGCAGTGTGCGTGAACGCGTGGTGGGAGCGCACGCCACCGATCCTCACGCGATCGCCCGCTGACCGATCGCCCGTGGCCGACGGCTCGAGCCTGATCTCGTCGCCTGACTCGACGTCAGCCCCGGTCGCTCCGCGGCGTGTAGGACGGCCGACCATCGTGGTCGCGGGCGGAGGGACCGGGGGCCATCTCTACCCGGGACTCGCCATCGCGCGGGCACTGACGAAACTGTCTCCCGGTCTCGACATCCTGTTCATCGGTGCGCGACGCGGCATCGAGCGCACGATCCTTCCGCAGCAGCCCTTCGCTTACGAGCTGCTCGATCTTCATCCACTCTATCGGCCAGCTGTCTGGCGCAACTGGCGTACAGTGTGGGGCGCGGCGAACGCATGGCGCCACCTCGGCAAGCTCTTTGCCCCAGGCCCGCCACAGCTCGTTCTCGGCACCGGCGGGTATGCGTCGGCCGTGACTTTGGCGTACGCGGCCGCGCACGGTACCCCGATTGTTCAACAGATCGCCGATAGCTATCCGGGATTGACCGCGCGGTGGTTCGTCCGTTTTTGCCGCGAGGCCTATCTCGGATACCCCGAGGCGGTCGAGCACCTCGGGCACAGTGGACGCACGGTGCTGCTCGACACCGGGAACCCGATCGATCCGCCGCCGGACCCTCATCCCGACCGCGCGACAGCGCGACAGACATGGCAGCTGCCGCCGCACGTCGATACGGTATTGCTCGTCTTTGGCGGCAGTCAGGGGGCGCGTGCGCTCAACGAAGCGGTCGACGCATGGCTGGACCGTCCGCTCCCCGACCGGTTGGGCGTGATTTGGGCGACGGGCGCGTCCGCGTTCGAGAAATACTCGCGCCGGGAAGCGGCCACCGTTCGGGTGCGCCCGTATCTCTCGCCGATCGCTGAGGCGTACGCGGCGAGCGATCTCGTACTCGCCAGGGCGGGGGCGATGACGACCGCCGAATTGTGCGCGTGGGGGCTCCCCATGGTGCTCGTGCCGCTGCCGACCGCCGCTGCGGATCATCAGAGCGCTAATGCACGGGCGCTCGCTGCTGCGGGCGCCGCCGTCCATCTCCCGCAGCGCGAACTGACCGTTGATCGCCTCGATACCTGCCTCCGCGATCTCCTGGGCAACCCGGAGCGCCGGCAAGGACTGGCCACGGCCGCGCTCGCGCGCGGCCGGCCTGGTGCGTCGGAGACTATTGCTCGTCGGATACTTAGCTTGATTCAGCTCAGGTGATTTCAGGCTTGAGCGTGCGCTGCGGCGATCCTATATTCACCCCGCCGACTCATGCCGCTCATTGACCCCGCCGACGATCGCCCGATCCACTTCGTGGGGATTGCCGGCGCCGGCATGAGCGCACTCGCCGAGTTGCTCGTTCGCCGGGGTGCCCGCGTCACCGGGTGTGATGCACACGGGGACACGACGGGGGATCTCGAACGGCTCGGTCTCTCCGTCGCGGCAGGTCACGACCCAGCGCACGTGGACGGCGCGCGTGCAGTCGTCGTGACATCGGCTGTGCCGCGTGATCACCCGGAGTTGGAGCGTGCCCGCCTGCTGGGCATCCCAGTGATTCGCCGGGCGGAGGCGCTGGCCGAAGCGGTTTCCGGTGGTACGGTCGTCGCAATCGCCGGAACACACGGGAAGACCACGACAACCGTCATGACCACGGAGGCTCTCGCGGCAGCTGCCCTGGACCCGACGGGCGTGGTGGGGGGACGGGTGGCGGCGTGGGGCGGCAATTTGCGCCTTGGTCGCCCCGCTCTGGCTGTTGTGGAGGCCGACGAGTACGATCGATCCTTTCTCGCGTTGGCGCCGACGGTCGCCGTCGTCACGAATATGGAGGCGGATCACCTCGATATCTATTCGGATATGGCCGACATCCGAACGGCGTTCGCGACCTTTGTCCGACCCGCTTCGCAGATCGTCATCGGGGCCGACGACGCTGGCGCCGCAAGCCTGTCGCTCCCGCGGAGTGCGCGCGTGGTCCGGTTCGGGATCACGGCGGCCGATGCCGATCTCGCCGCCCACCAGGTCCGGGTGACGACGAGCGGCTCCACGTTTGATGTGGTGTCGAACGGCGATCGCCTGGGGCGGGTGACCCTGCGCGTGCCCGGGCTGCACAACGTCAGGAACGCACTCGCAGCGATTGGTGCGAGTCTCGCTGTTGGAGCGTCGTTCGACGCTCTCGTGCCGGGCCTCGAGCGTTTCACGGGCGTGGAACGCAGGTTTCAGCGGCTTGGTGAAATTGGCGAGGTGGCCGTCATCGACGACTACGCGCACCACCCGACTGAAATCAGCGCCACATTGGCCGCGGCACGCGACGCATTCCCGCGCCGCCGCATCATCGTCGCGTTTCAGCCCCACTTGTTTACGCGGACCCGGGACTTCGCGCAGGAATTCGGGGTCGCGCTGAGCGCCGCTGACCTCGTGTTCCTGGCGGATATCTACCCGGCACGCGAGCGTCCGCTCCCCGGGGTCTCCTCGGATCTCATTGCTCGCGCGATCACCGACCGTGGGGGGACCGTTGCCTGGCGTGGCGACCGCCCGACGCTGGCGAGCGCCCTCGGGCGGATGGTCCGGCCTGGCGACGTCGTGCTGACCGTTGGCGCGGGCGATATCACTCGGACGGGGCCGGAGCTACTGGCCTTGCTCGCGGGCCCAACGACGCCGGGCGAGCACGCGGCGCCGGCCACAAAGCGGCGCTCCGCCTGATCATGCCGTCTGCCATGCATGCGCCGCTCCGCCGGTCGGCACTTGTCGCTGGCCTCGTCGCCATCGGTGGCTCGGCACCCTGGTGGGGGACGCACGCGCTCGGGACACTCGCTTTCTTCCGGGTGCGCGCCGTCGAGGTCCAGGGTGCACATTATGTCTCACCTCAGGCGGTGGTCGAGCGGCTCCGTGTCGATACACTGATGTCGGTGTGGAATGATCTTCGCCCGCTCGCCGGGCGCGTACGAGCCATGGCCGGGATCCGGGACGTCGCCATTGGACGCTCGCTTCCGAGCACGATCGTCGTCCACGTTACCGAGCGTACCCCCGTGGCATTCGCACCAACGGTTGCTGGTCTCCGCGTGTTCGACGGGACCGGTGCGCCGCTCCCGATTGATCCGACGCGGGAGGATCTCGACTTGCCGGTCGTCCAGCACAGCGATGTCGGGACCCTCAAGCTGCTCGCGAGCCTGCGGGAGCACGTACCGGTTTTCTACGCTCAGATCAGCCAGGTTCGGCGAACCCCGACGGGTGACCTCGTGTTTCAACTGCCCGGTCTGCGCGTGCTTGCGCTGAGCGACGCCGATCCGCAACGCTTTGCGACGGTGCCGCTGGTGACGGCTGATCTCGTGCGGCGCAGGGTGCACGCGCAGGAGATCGATCTGCGTTTCCGCGATCAAGTCGTTGCGAGGTGGCAATGAGGTGTTGCCGATGACCGCGCGGGGAAGCGTCTCTGACAAGCTCGTCGCCGCCCTCGACATCGGCTCGGCCAAGACGACAGCGGTCATCGCGGATGTCGTCGGCGATCTGCCGCGCAGTCCGCGCATCAAGATCCTCGGAGTCGGGCAGGCGCGGACGACGGGCCTCCGTCGGGGCGTCGTCGCTGACATCGAGGAGACGACTCGGTCGATCCGCAAATCGCTCGAGGACGCCGAGCGCATGGCGGGTGCGCGCGTGGCGGAAGTGTTTGCAGGCATCGCCGGAGCACACGTGCAAGCGATGACGAGCACGGGCGTGGTTGCCGTCAACGGAGAGGAGATCACGCGCGCGGACGTCGAGCGTGCCAACGATGTCGCGCGCGCGCAGGCGATCCCGGCGGATCGCGAGCTGTTGCATGCGATCCCCCAGGAGTACACGGTCGATCGAAATCGAGGCATCCGCGATCCCATCGGCATGATCGGCACGCGGCTCGAGACGGAGATGTACCTCGTGACGATCGGTGGGTCACCCGCTGTCAATCTGCGCAAGGCGGTCGAACGCGCAGGCTACCGCGTCCGCGAACTTGTTCTCGAGCCATTGGCGAGCGCGCTGAGCGTCCTCACTGACGATGAGAAGGAGCTCGGGGTGGGTCTGGTCGAGCTTGGCGCCGGCACCACGGATCTCGCCATCTTTCATGAAGGGAAAATTCGGCACCTCGCCAGCGTGAACTTCGGCGGGAACAGCGTCACCAACGACATCGTGCTTGGCCTCAAAGTGACGCCAGACGATGCCGACCGCCTGAAAGAGCGCTACGGCTGCGCGTACGAGGCACTGGCAGACCCGGACCTGGTCATTCCGCTGCCCAGCACCGCCGCACAGGGGGAACGGATGCTCGACCAGCGCATCCCTCGTTCACATCATCCATCAGCGCATGGATGAGGTGTTCGAGCTGGTGCAGCGCGAGATTACGGACGCCGGGTACGCGAGACGCCTCAGTGCCGGGATCGTGCTGACGGGTGGTGGCGCGGGCATGCGCGGGATGCGCGACCTCGCGACCGACGTGTTCGGCATCGGCGTGCGCGTCGGATCGCCGGCCGATAACACGAGCGGGCTGAGCGATGCGGTCGAGGCGCCCCGCTTCGCGACCGCCGTAGGCCTGGCGGAGTACGGCGCACAGCGCGTCGCGCTCGGGGGCGCGGCCAGTGGTGTGCGGCGCACCCCGGCGAGTAGCCCCGGGGTCGCGCGGTGGATCGAGCGAGTGCGTGTGTGGCTGCAGGACTTTTTTTGAGCTTGCTCGCGTCTGTCCTTCTGAGTTCTCATAAAGATGATGTCAGCTCGCGCGACTGTGGATAAGTTCGCGCGCGCGACCGGTTTCTGTTTTGCATGTGGGTCGTCGGCAAGTGTGGTCGCGGGAGGGAAAAACGTTATATTGCCGCGTCCAAAACACGGTCGGTTCGGACGGTCCGTCATTCACTCGTAGTGGAGTTCCGCTCGCCATGATCTTCGAACTCGAGGAGAGCGCGTCGCAGAATGCCCGGATGAAGGTGGTGGGCATTGGCGGTGGCGGCGGCAACGCGGTGAACCGGATGATCGAGGAGCATCTCGAGGGCGTCGAGTTCATCTCGGTCAACACCGACGCGCAGGCTCTGCTGAATTCGAAGTCGGACGTCAAGATCCAGATCGGGAAGAAGCTGACCCGAGGACTCGGCGCGGGTGCCCGCCCGGAGATCGGACGTCAGGCCATCGAGGAGAATCGGGAGGAAGTGGCGCGCTCCCTGGCCGGGGCCGATCTGGTGTTTATCACCTGCGGCATGGGTGGAGGTACTGGAACCGGGGCAGCCCCGATTGCGTGTGAGCTGGCGCGGGAAGTGGGTGCCCTCACGGTCGGGATCGTGACCAAGCCCTTCCTCTTCGAGGGGCGAAAGCGAATGCGCCAGGCTGAGATCGGCATCGCCGAGATGCGCAAGAACGTGGACACCATGATCGTGGTGCCCAACGAACGATTGCTCGCGGTCGTCGGGAAGGGGATCCCCTTCCAGGACGCACTCAAGAAGGCGGACGAGGTGTTGCTGCACGCTACGCAGGGCATCTCGAGCCTGATCAGCGTCACGGGATTGGTCAACGTCGATTTTGCGGATGTGCGGACGGTCATGCAGGCGGGCGGGAGCGCACTGATGGGCACCGGTATCGGCCGCGGCGAGAACCGGGCGATGGAAGGCGCGCAGCAGGCAATCTCCTCACCGCTGCTCGACAACATCTCGATCTCGGGCGCGACGGGCGTCCTCGTCAACATCACGGGCGGGGCCGATCTGACGCTGGGTGAGGTGCACCAGATCAACGAGATCATTCACGACGCCGTGGGCGACGACGCAGAGATCATTTTCGGCGCCGTGCATGAGCCCGCGATGCAGGGCGAGATCCGCGTAACCGTGATCGCAACGGGATTCGATCGGCCCACGGTGGGTGCGTCGGGCGCGGTTGCAGCTGCAAGCGACTCTGGCAAGGGTCCGCCGGTCCTCCCGTTTCCCGCCCAGCGACAGCAGCGGCCGACGGTCGGCGCCACCCGCGTCGGAAACACAACCGATCTCCGCCGAGTGCCCAACACGTCGATCCCCCGCGAAGAGCGAACGGCTGCGCAGGATCTCAGCGACATGGAGATCCCGACGTTCATTCGGAGACAGAATGGATTGACCTGGGCGGGCGCACGCCCCATTGCGTTCGCGGTGGCGGCGTCGCTCGCGGCGCTCACGGTCACGGCGCGGCCCGCAGTGGCCCGCGCGGCGCGCGCTCGGGCCCCCGGTGCCCAGGCCAAGGCGCCGGCCAGCGATACGAATGGGCGGGTCGTTGCGGCACACTTACCGCGGCTTCCGCCACTCGTCGTCGAGGCGAAAGCGGTCACGGACACAGTGCTGGTCGCCGGGCGTATCGCCACCAACCTGTACGCCGCGCTGGACTCCTGCGCCGCGGCGACGTTCCCGCTCCATGCCCGATGGAAGTTGGCATGGTCAGTCGCGGACATCCTCGAGTACCGCGTCGACATGAGCCGTGACCTCCGGGTTGGCGACGGATTCCGGGTTTTGGTCGAACGAGAGTTCGATCCGGCTGATGGGTTCCACACCGGACCCGTACTCGCGCTCATATTCGTCGAATCCCGAGATACGCTCACTGCGATTCGTTTCCGTGCGACGACGTCGCTGAACGAGTCAGTCGCGAGCCAATACTTCGATGTGCGCGGACGATCGCTGCGAGCGGCGTTCCTGCGAGCCCCGGTGGAATTCCGGCGGATCTCGAGCGGATTCGGAATGCGCCTCCACCCGATTCTCAAGGTTTGGCGCGCGCACAAGGGCACGGACTATGTAGCCCCTGCCGGCACACCTGTCCGTGCGATCGGCGATGGCACGGTGATTTTCGCCGGTCAGAAAGGCGGCTACGGGAATGTGATCGATCTCCGCCATCCCAATGGATACGTGACGCGCTACGGGCACCTATCACGCTTCGCGACGGGCATCCATCGCGGCGCGCGGGTGACGATCGGGAAGACAATCGCTTATGTAGGGATGACGGGGTTGGCAACCGCCCCGCACTTGCACTTCGAAGTCCTTGTCAACGGCGTGCAGCACGATCCGCGCGTCGCGCTTCGGGATCGTGGTTCGGGCGAGCCGGTACCGTCCGCGCAACGTCCGGAGTTCGACGCGTTGGCGCTGCGCGCGATGGCTGCGTTGCATGGGGGACCGCCAATGGGGGCAGTCGCGGCTAACTGAGACTGTCGACTACGGCGTCCGTCGCTGCCAGTCGTGGTCTACTTTCTACTTTTTTCTGCCCTGCTACTTTCTCCGGCGCATTTTGCGCCCGCGCTACATTTCCCGGCATGGCGCTCTGGGTCACTGCGGTCTGCATCGGCTTGGTGGCTGCGCTCGTGCAATACGGTCGTCCATCGGGCGGCGGATGGATCGCGGCTGTGTTGCGAATCATCGCCATCGCGGGCCTCGTGGGCTTGTGGCTCGACGCCCCAGTCGGTCGTAGCCCTCGTATCCGACCGTTTGCGGCGCTCGATGTATCGAGGAGTTGGCTCCGCGGCGGTGACACGGCGGCGTATCGAACGGCCGAGGGCGACGTCGCCGCGGTTGGCGCGGACTCGGTGTTCCTCTTTGGCGATTCGATTCGCACCGACGCGCCGCCCGCCGTGCCCAATGACGTGCGCAGCCGCGTGCGCCCCGCGGTCGAGCGCGCGTTGGCTGCGGGTCGGCCCCTGGTCCTGGTCACCGATGGGGAGCTCGATGACCCGGAGGCGGTAGCCGAGTTGCCGGCGGGCTCGAGTGTGATCGTCGTGCCTCACACGAAACGGCCGGACGCAGCCCTTGCGACCCTGGACGCTCCACGTGCGGCTGTCGCCGGTGATACCATCGAGATTCACGCGACGGTTGCCGCCGGAGCAGGTGGTTCGCCCGCCGGCGCCGTGGCGATCAGCGTGGCTGACCGTCCCGCGACGCCATCCACGACCGTATCGGTCGAGGCCCTCGCGCCGCGAGTCGAGCGTACGATCAGCGTCCGAACAGTCGTCCCGCGTGGTGACGGTCCGCAGGCCGTACGAGCCGTGTGGACAGGGGCCGGCGACGCCGACAGTCACAACGACACGTTGACCGTGCCAATCGATGTGTCGCCGGCTGCCGGAGCCGTCTTCATTAGTACGTCGCCAGACGAAGACGCGCGCTACGCGTTAGCGGTTCTCCGTGGAGCGCTTGCCCTCCCGACCCGCGGCTATTTTCGGGTGGCCGCTGGGCAGTGGCGGGTCGACGGGACGCTGGCGCCGATCAGTGAGTCCGACGTGCGGCGGGCCGTCGCCGCGGCGCCGCTGGTGGTGCTGCACGGTGACACGAGCGTGTTTGGCCCGCCCCTGGCCGCGACCCGTGGTGCCCTAGCGCTCGTGGTCGCTCCCATCGCCCGATCGTCCGATGAATGGTTCGCGACGGGCGCACCCCCTTCACCGATCGCCTCCGCACTGACGGGCGTCGCTTGGGATAGCCTGCCACCGATCGACATTGGCGCGCCTACGGCCTCGACCGCGCCAGGCGACTGGCAGGCGCTCGAGGTCAAGCGAGGCCGACGTTTCGACGCCCGCGTCATGGTCAGCGGCGGCGCTGTCAGCGGTCGGCGACGCGTCGTCATCCCGGTCAACGGGCTGTGGCGCTGGCGATTCCGGGGTGGCGTAAGCGCGGACGCGTTCGCTGCCCTGTGGGGCGCCCTCTTCGACTGGCTGGCCGCGGAGCGTCGCGACCTTCGGCCAGCGGTGCCAGCTGACGCCCTGGTGCGAGAGGGCGATCCGATCCGCTGGCGCCGCGGCAGCGGAGGCGACAGCACGACACTCGTCGTGCTGACGCGTCGGGTTGCGGGCGCAAGACCGGACACGCTGCGGATGTCGTTCGCCTCGGGAGCCCAAATGACCGAGACCCAGGCGCTCGAGGCGGGATCCTACGATGTGCGGACGGCCGCAGGCCCGGCGCTGCTTGTGGTGAACCCATCGCGGGAATGGTTGCCGCGTGACCCCACGGTCACGACTGGCGAGATCCAGGGGGTCACACTCGCCGGGCCCTCACCGCGCCTGCGTGCGCTCCCGTGGATTTACGTACTGCTCGTCGCGCTGCTGTGCGGCGAGTGGCTCCTTCGCCGACGCATCGGGATGCGCTGACATGGCACCCCTCCTTCACCGGTCCACGGACGCGCCTCGGCGGTCGCTTTGGGAGCGCATCAAGGACCTGGCACTCACCGATGTCGGCGTGGTCATGCGGGGAGGCGTCAGCGAGGGCTCGCTCGAGAAACTCGAGGAAGTGCTACTCGAGGCGGATTTCGGTGTGCCGACCACGGCTCGGCTGATTGCGGACGTGGATCGGGAGGCGCGAGAGGGCGCGATTCGCACGCAATTGGAATTTCTCGAGACGCTGCGCTCCGGCATCGAGACGGCGCTGCGTGCGGGGCAGAGCGGCGCCACGTTGCACATGGCGCCTGAGCCACCGACCGTGATGCTCGTGATCGGGGTCAACGGAGCGGGGAAAACGACCTTCATCGGCAAGTTGGCCGCGCAGCTTCGTGCAGAGGGCAAGCGGGTGCTGGTCGCGGCAGGCGACACGTTTCGCGCTGGCGCGGTCGATCAGTTGCGCGCGTGGGCCGACCGCGCCGGGGCGGCGTTCGTCGGCGGCGCCACGGGCCGCGACCCCGCCGCCGTCGCGGTGGATGCGATCGAAGCGGGCGTGGCGTCCAGAGTCGACGTGATCATCATCGACACGGCCGGCCGGCTCCATACCAGCGGCGCCTTGATGGAGGAACTGCGAAAGGTCGCTCGCGTCGTCGCCAAGCGGCGCGCCGGCGCGCCGCACGAAACGCTGCTCGTACTGGACGCCACCATCGGTCAGAACGCGATCGCGCAGGGCAAGACGTTCGCGGCGGCCGTGCCGGTCACAGGTCTGGTGCTTACCAAGGTGGATGGCACGGCCAAGGGCGGGGTGGTGGTTGCGGTTCACGAAGCCCTCGACGTCCCGATCAAATTCCTCGGAACGGGCGAGAGCGTCGAGGACCTGGCGCCATTCGACGCGGCAGCCTTCTCCCGTCAGCTGCTCGACGCGTGATCTCGCGGAGTGACGCGGGTGTGAGCCATCCGCCGGTGGAGCGGCAGTCCCGCCCCACCGCGAGTCGTGTCTCTCTCGACACACCGGTCACCTATCTCAAGGGCGTTGGCGAGCGCCGTGCGGCACTGCTCGCGCGGCTTGGTATCGCGACGGCCGGGGATCTCCTCCGGCACATCCCGCACCGGTACGAGGACGCGAGCACCGTCTCGCCCATCGGGACGCTCGCCACCGGTGACGGACGCGACGGTCATTGGTACCGTGATCTCCAAAGGCGTGCTGCCGACACGACGTGGTCTCAGGATTTTCCAGGTCGTGCTGCGAGACGGCTCCGGGATGATCGAGGTATCGTGGCCCGGGCAGGCATATCTGGACCGCGTCATCGACAAGCACGATGTGCTGCTCGTGACCGGCACCGTGCGCTTCTTTCAGGGTCGACAACTGCAGGCCCGCGAGTTCGTGAATCTGGGCGCGGAAGCCGCCGACACCTCACAAGGTCGCGTGCTGGCCGTCTACCCGACCACCGAAGGACTGTCGGTCAAGGTGCTGCGCAGCCTCATCGACAACCACCTCGACACGTTGTTGCCGCTGGCCGCCGAGTCGTTGTCGAGCGACATCCTTGCAGCCGGTGGCGTGCCGCCGCTCCCGGAAGCGCTCCGGATGGTGCATCGCCCGGCATCGCTCGCGGAGGCGGAGGCCGGCCGTTCACGGCTCGCTTTCGAGGAGCTCCTGTTCGTTCAGCTGCTGTATCGCCGCGCGTATGCGCTGGCTCGTGCGCACCGGAGTGGCATTGCGTATCAGAATCTCCGATCACTGACGACCGCGCTCAAGCAGGTGTTGCCATACGAGCTCACGAACGCGCAGACACGGGCCGTGCGCGAGATCGTCGCGGACATGTGCAGCGCGGCGCGGATGCACCGCTTGCTGCAGGGTGACGTCGGCAGCGGAAAGACCGTCGTCGCGCTCTTCGCGGCACTCCTGGCGATGGAGAATGGCTATCAGGCCGCGGTCATGGCTCCGACGGAGCTCCTGGCCGAGCAGCACTGGCACACGATTTCTTCGTTGCTCCGGCCGCTGAATGTCAGTCCGGTCCTGCTCACAGGGAGTCTCTCGGCCGCGGAACGCCGGGCGGCGGCCGATCGCATCGCGCGCCCCGAGCCGGCGCTCGTCGTCGGAACGCACGCGCTCGTGCAGGAGGCGACGACGTTCGCTCGCCTCGGTCTCGCAGTCATCGACGAGCAGCACCGGTTCGGAGTCGAGCAGCGCAAGGCCCTGGGAGCGAAGGGTGACAAGCCGGACGTACTCCTCCTGAGCGCGACGCCGATTCCACGGTCGCTGGCGTTGACGGCGTACGGCGATCTCGATGTCAGCGTGCTCGATGAGCGGCCGCCCGGCCGTCGTCCCGTGACCACCGCCTGGCGGCCCGAGTCCGCGCGGGCCCGAGTGCTCTCCTTCCTGTCAGGCCAACTCGAGCAGGGGCGGCAGGGCTACATCGTCTACCCTGTGATCGGCGAGTCGGAGCGCACCGACCTCAAGTCGGCCACGGCGATGTTCCTGGAGTTGACGGCTGAGGGCGGCGCACTCGCGAATCGTCGCGTCGCGCTCCTGCACGGGCGCTTGCCGCCCGATGAGCGCGATGCGGCCATGCGCGCGTTTCGCGACGGGAACCTCGACGTGCTGATCGCGACCACGGTCATCGAGGTCGGGATCGATGTCGCGAACGCGACGATCATGGTGATCGAGCACCCGGAGCGATTCGGCCTCTCGCAGCTTCACCAGCTGCGTGGGCGTGTGGGGCGGGGGGCGGACGAATCCTTCTGCATCCTCCTGGGTGACGTCAGTCCGGAGGCGGCGACGCGGCTCGGCATCTTCATCGGCACCGAGGATGGATTCGAGATCGCGCGCGCGGATCTGCGCCTCCGCGGGATGGGCGACTTGTTCGGCGAACAACAGAGCGGCTCCGCCATGTTCCGCGTGGCCGACCCGTTGCGTGACGAAGCGCTCAACGAACGCGCCCGCTCCGTCGCCGATCGGATCCTGGCTGATGACCCCGAGCTGACCTCGCCAGTGCACGGCGCGCTACGCCGCACGATGGCGGCACGGTATGCGCGAGCGGTGGAGTTGTTTCGGGTGGGGTGACCACGACGGTCAGTGGTCAGGGGTCAGGGGGTCAGTGGTGAGGGAACCACAACAACGACGACAACAACGGGCGGGCTAAAGCCCGCCCCTACATGTCAGTGCGGGCGGTGAGGATCCGGAGCGCCCAACCGGTGACTACAGTTGCCGGTCGACGAATTCGAGACCGACACCGTCCGCAGCAACATGTAGGGGCGGCCTTCAGGCCGCCCGCCCTCGTGTTTGCCGGTCGTCATCGTGTCGACGACTCTGACCTGGACCGGTGTTACGGCTTCGGCGCGGTCAATCGCTTCTTGATACGATCCAGCTCCTGCGTCGAGTCACTGAGCGCAGTCAGCACCTTGTCCAGCGAGTCGCGCAAGTGCAGCACTTCCTCGCGGCTGCGATCGCGCGACGCCCCCGCGAGTCGGGCACTGTCGGCGCTGCGGAGTGCCGAATCGGCCTCGGTGCGCGCGGAGTCGGCCTTCGAGGCCGCCTGGACATTCTCCTCGTGCAAGGTCACCAGGTCGGTGGCCGTTCGACGCAGAATATCGGCTTCGAGATCGTGCTCGTGGGGACCAGGACCATTGCTGTACGCAGTCAGCGCTCGCATTGCCTCGGACGTGGAGTGCTGTTCGTTTCGCGGATCGAGCGTGAAGAGTGCGAGCCAGAACTGCGTCTCGTTGGCCTGAGGCGTATTGGGGTACCGCATGGCGAATGCGATCAGCGCCGAATCAGCGGCGCTGTAGTGCCCCCCCACCGCCGCTTGTTGCGCGTACGTCAGCGTGACCGGCCACGCCGGCTGCGGAACGGGGTGTTGAGACGTCGGTCGACCTGCGCAACTCAGCAACGCGTGGAGTGTGAGGAGCGAGGCGAGGCTGGTCCAACGCCTCACACGGCTGCCCTCGCCTGGCTGGCGCCGCGCCGCAGGGCCGGCGATGGGACGGGGCGCACGCGTCGCGTTGGGAGCGCCTGTGGAAGCGTGATCGTGAACGTCGCGCCGGCTCCTGGCCTGCTGTCGACCGTGATCGTGCCGCGGTGTGCCTCGACGATCGTCTTGGCGATCGCGAGACCCAGACCCGTGCCGTCGGCGGCCTCGGGCTGATTGTCGGCGCGGTAGAACTTGTCGAAGATGCGTGGCAGCTGCTCCGGTGGAATGCCGGCGCCGGTGTCGTGCACCGCCAACTGCACCAAGTCGTCGGTGGCGCGCACCTGCAAACGGACCTGGCCCCCGCGGGGTGTGAACTTGAACGCGTTAGACAGCAAGTTCCCCATCACCTCGCTAATGCGGTCTCGATCCCATGTCACGTGCACGGGCAGCTCCCGATCATGGCACACCGCGAACTCCACCGATCGCTGCATTGCCAGAACTCGGAACGATGCCTCCAGGTCCTTGAGAAATTCAACCAGTGCGAGCGGTCGCGGCTCGAGTTTCCCGCCGCCTGCTTCGAATCGACTCACGTCGAGCAGCTGCTTGACGAGTCGGCCGATGCTCACGCACTGCGCCTCGAGTGTTTGACAGATCTCGCGCTGCCGTTCCGATAGTGCGCCGTATGCGCCATCCTGCAAGAGCTGCAAGTAACCCAGTAGCACGTTGACCGGCGTTTTCAGCTCGTGCGACGCCACGGAGACGAACTCGGCCTTCAACCGATCGAGCTCGATAAGCTGTCGGGCCATCGTGTCATAGCTCGCCGCCAGGCGCCCGAATTCGTCGTGCCGCCGAGGCGCAACCGATAGTCGGTGCGCGAAGTCGCCACTTGCCACCGCCGCCATCCCCGCCTCGAGATCCTCAACCGGCCCGCTGATCGAGTGCGTGAGCCAGATCGCGATGCCGGTGGCGAGGAGCGCCGCAAAGACCAGCACCGCCGCGGAGAATTGTCGCGCCTGTTCCGCCGCGTCTGCCGCGCCCGCCACTCGGTCTCGAGACCGCACGCGCAGCGATCCTTCGGCCGTGCCGATCCAATGCTCCATCTCGGAAATCGCCGGCCGCACGCCGTTCGCGGACAGACTGTCGGCGCGTGCGCTCCGGCGCGCCAGGACGGCACCGTATTCTTGAGTCGCCACGGTCGCCACCGTTGCGACGACCTGACGGAGGTTACGGGCCGCGCTGTCGAGCTCGAACGACTCCAACGAGTCCGTCATGGCGCTAAGCACCGTGATCTGACGCGACATCCGACGCTCACTCGCCGAGTCGTGCACGAAGAGCAGCGCATCCTCAGCGCGACGGAGATCTTCAGTACTGACTCGAATACGACCCAGCAGTAGCGACGCCGCAAACTCCTTGTCACGGAGCGCAAGCGCTGACTGATGGAGATCTTCGAGCGACCGCAGCGCCAGGCCAAGAGGGACAACGAGCACGACCGCGATGGCCAACAGACCCGCGGCCAACCTGGCCCGGAGCGTCATAGCTGAACATTAACGCGCAGGACACTCGACCGTGAGACCATCTCCAAAGGTCCCCGACTTGCGTTGACACTGCTCCAGCTACGGTCTACCTTGCCGCGCGATCCAACTCTTTGACCTAGCGCATCATGCCCACCGTGTCACCTCCCCCCACAACCCCGGTGCCGGCCGCGCCATCTGTCGCGATTCGAGAGCTCCCGCGGTACATCGGGGAGCGTGTCCGGATCTCCGGATGGGTGGTGCACGTGAGGTCATCCGGCAAGGTCGCGTTCCTGGTGATGCGCGACGGACACGGCATCGTGCAATGCGTCGTCGCCAAGGCCGAGGTCGGGCCTGAGGTCTGGGACCGGTTCGGCACCCTCACGCAGGAAACGTCGATCCAGCTCGAGGGGATTGTTCGCGCGGACCCACGCGCCCCCGGCGGCCACGAGCTGGCGGTGCAAGATCTGCACGTGCTCGGCAGGAGCCCGATCGACTATCCGATCCAGCCAAAGGAACACGGCGTCGACTTCTTGCTCGATCACCGGCACCTCTGGCTCCGGAGCACCCGCCAGGCGGCGATCCTGCGGATCCGGAGCGAGATCGAGCAAGCCATCCAGGATTTTTTCTACGCGCGCGATTTCGTCCGCGTCGACACGCCGATCCTGACCGCCGCGATCGGTGAACGAAGCGGCCTGTTCTCGACAGAGTATTTCGACGAAGGGTCCGCGTATCTCGCGCAGACCGGGCAACTCTACGGAGAGGCCGCCGCCGCAGCCCTTGGGCGCATCTATACCTTCGGTCCGACCTTTCGAGCGGAGAAGTCGAAGACTCGGCGCCACCTGGCGGAGTTTTGGATGATCGAGCCAGAGGTAGCGTTTGCGGATTCAGCGGAGAATATGCGTCTCCAGGAGTCTCTGGTCATTTACTTGGTGGAGCGCGTGCTCGAGCGACACCGCCCGGAACTGGCCGAGCTCGAGCGGGACACGAAGAAGCTCGAGAGCGTTGTCGCGCCGTTCCCCCGTGTGGACTACGGCGACGCCGTCGCCACGTTGCAGCAACGCGGCAGTGCGATCAAGTGGGGGGACGACCTTGGTGCAGAGGATGAGACGCTGCTGGTGGCGGATGCCGACCGGCCGATCTTCGTGTGCAACTATCCGAAGCAGGCCAAAGCCTTCTACATGAAGGAGAATCCCGCTGATCCCCGAACGGTACTGTGCGATGACTGCCTGGCCCCCGAAGGGTACGGGGAAATCATCGGTGGATCACAGCGCGAAGATGATCACGACAGGCTGCGCCAGCGCATCATCGATGAGGGCCTCCCGCTCGACGCCTACGGCTGGTACCTGGACCTCCGTCGATACGGGACCTTCGTGCATTCCGGCTTCGGCATCGGACTCGAGCGAACGATCGCCTATATCTGCGGCCTCCCGCACGTGCGAGAGGCCATCCCGTTTGCTCGCATGATGAACCGGCTGCGACCCTGAGCCGTTCTAACCAAGCATACGCGCGGGCTCTGGCTTGGTCGCGCGCCGCGGCAGTCGCGCACATTGACGCGTCAGCCCGCCCCTCGCCGATCATGGCGTTGGCGCGTCCTCGCCTGCTTTCACTTCGTCCCACAGCGCATCGAGCACCGCGAGCGGCGCCTGACCGATCACCAGCCCTCGTTCCCGCGCGAGGCGCTCGACGGCTTGAAACCGCCGGGCGAACTTCTTGTTCGATCGATCCAGCGCCACCGCGGCATGTACGCCGGATTTGCGACATAAGTTGACGCACGAAAACAGCAGATCGCCGAGCTCCTCGCTCAACTGCTCGTGTGCGGGACCGCCCTCGGGCGCACCACTCACCGCCAGGATCGGCGGATGGTCCCGAATTGAGTCTCTGACCTCCTGCAGCTCCTCGGCGACCTTGTCGAGCGGGCCTTCCGTTGATGGCCAATCGAAGCCGACACCGGCGGCGCGCTCTTGGAGCCGGTGGGCGCGCAACAACGGCGGGAGCTGCGTGGGCAGCCCGTCGACGATCGAGGTGCGCCGCTTCGCTTTCATGCGCTCCCACGGCTCTTTCGCCCCTTCGCCGTAGAGATGTGGGTGCCGGCCCTTCATCTTGGTGACCAACCCGCGCGGCACGTCACCGGCTTCGAACCCGCCGCGCTCCTCTGCCAGGACGGCGTGAAAGAGCACCTGCAGCAACAGATCGCCCAGCTCCTCGCGAAGCAGCCGGTCGTCTCCCGACCGGATGGCCTCGTCCACTTCGTGCGCCTCCTCGATGAGGTACGGACGCAGCGACTCGTGAGTCTGAGCAGCGTCCCAATCGCAGCGGACGCGCAGATCGCGCATGAGCGCCAGCGCGTCGTCGAAGGGCGAGGGCGTCGACATGGGCGTGCCATATACTATCTCGCGACCGTGCGCGATGCTACGCGACACTGAGCGTCTCCGCGCATGGGTCGAGGTCGACCTCGAGGCGCTCACGCGCAACGCACGCGCCGTCGCCGAGCGAGCTGGAGTCCCGATCTTGCCCATGGTCAAGGCAGACGCGTACGGGTTGGGAGCGCTGCCGGTCGTGCGCGCGCTCGAACGCGTCGATCCCTGGGGCTATGGCGTGGCGACGGTCGACGAGGGCAGGGCGTTGCGCAGGGCTGGCGTGGCGCGGCCGATCGTCGTCTTCAATCCGTTGCTCGATTCGGAGATTGCCGTCGCGCATGCCGAGCACCTCTCTCCCGTGCTCAGCGACGCGACGATCATCGCCCGATGGGCGTCGGCGAGCGGCAATGCGCCGTGGCACCTGTCGATCGACACCGGGATGAGCCGCTCCGGTATTCCGTGGTCCATCGTAGGCGACCTCGGAGCGCTGCTCGCGCAGCATCCGCCACTCGGCGCGTGCACACACTTTCACAGTGCTGATGCGGATGACGGCTCCGACCGGCTGCAACGCGACCGGTTCCGCCAGGCGCTCGGTGCGTTGCCCGTTCGGCCGGACGTCGTGCACGCGGAGAACAGCCCCGCGATCGAGCGGATCGTCGACGGCTCCGTCTGGACGGTGGTGCGCCCCGGCGTATTCCTGTATGGCGTCGAGAGCCGCGACTACGCGAGCGGAAGGGAGTCCACGTCGCTCGAGCCGCGCCACGACCCTCCAGCGGCGGCCCGGCCGCCCCACGGTCAGGGTGGCGCTACGCCCCTCCGGAGCCAGGCGGTCGTCGCCCTGCGCGCACGCATCGTGGAGCTCCGGTGGATTGAACCGGGGGCGGGGGTCAGCTACGGTTCGACGTTTCGGGCGACCGAGCGTCGGCGGATCGCTACGCTGGCTGTGGGGTACGCTGACGGTTACCGCCGAGCATTCAGCAACGTTGGCCGCGCCCTGGTACGCGGCCAACGCGCACGCGTGGTCGGCGTCGTCACAATGGATATGACCATGCTGGATGTCACAGGAATTGACTGCGCCATCGGGGATGTGGCGACCCTGCTCGGCGGCGATCTGGCCGCCCGAGAACAAGAGGGTGGCCCGATCGGCGGTTGTGGCTCGGGCCACGCGATCGACATCGCCGAGGCGGCACGCGCCGCCGGCTTGTGCGTGTACGAACTGCTCACCGGACTCCGTTTGCGCGCACCTCGCGTGTACCTGGACTGCGCGCCCAGATAGATTTTCGCCCGTGTATCGACATCGACTCTACTCGTTCGCGGTCGCAGCCGCGGTATGCGCCGTTGCGGCGGCCTGCTCGGAAACCCTTCCGGAAGGGCGCGCCTGTCCTGCGCTCTGCCCCAATCAGAGCATCCCGGTCGCCGACACGACGATCGACGGCCTCACCGCGATGGCTGTGGATACGACCATCGCCGGCTATCCGCTGCTTGGCACGGAGCCCGAGTTGCTCGTGGCCGCAAGCGGGGACACGATCGACGTGCGCACGATCGTGCGGTTCGACTCCGTCCCCTTCCAATACCGCCCGATAGCGAGCGATACCCTCCAACCCGCGACGCAGGTCTTCAATGCGTACCTTCGGCTCGTTTTTGATACGTTGAGCTTCCGCCCGCGGGGAACCACCGCAGGCGAGCCGACGCTGGCGGTGTACGACGTCGATACGGTGGGCTCGGACACGTCCGTCGGCGTCTTGGCCTCACTCTTCCGGCCAGATCGCCTGTTGGCATCCCAGGCGATCGGGATCGGCGAGGACTCCATCAGGATCCCGCTGGATACGGCAAAGGTCAGAGCGCACGTGACCGGGGACCACAACATTCGCATCGGGCTTCGGCTGACCCACATCGGAGTCGGGCTCGCGAATGGCCGACTGAACATTCTGAACGCGAGCAGCGGCACGCCACCGGTCTTCTCGTACGAGGCCGATACGGACACCGTGACGGTGACGCCGTTCACGTCTGTGGCTCGATCGACGACGCCGGTCAACGACTCGGCGCTCGCGCAGCGGCTGTTGAACTATCCGTTGATCGTGGCAGGCACGTCACCGCCAGTGGGCCAGCATCTCGACATCGGCGGGATACCTGCCCGTCGTACATTCGTTCGATTCGTGCTGCCGACGAAGATCATCGACTCTGCCACGGTCGTGCGGGCGACGCTGACGTTGCACCTCATCCCCAACAGCCTACGCGCATTTTTCGCGTCCCCACCCGACTCGATGGGCGTGCTGGCGGCGGGAATCGTATCGACGCCGGCTGTGACGGACCCCGGACATGCGGCCGGTTTCAATGCGCCGTCCACGGTGATCGGGATCGACACGTCGTACTTCGGGCTCCAGTACCCGGACTCCATCAATGTGGAATTCGTGAATGCCGCACGCCACTGGAAGGGCCGCGCCGCGGACACCGTGAGTCGCGCCATCGTGCTCATGGGCACCGACGAGGGGGCGACCCCGCTCGTCGCGAGCTTCTATCCCGCACTGCCGTCAGTCCCCTTTGCCCTCCGTCCCCACGTGCATCTCGCATACGTCAACACTCTGGGGTACGGGCTGCCATGACGACGACACACGTGATCGCCGGCGCCGTCCGGGCGCTCGGTCGCGCGGCGGCCACGGCCGCCATCGCGCTCGCACCGGTGTTCTTGCTGGCCGTTCATGCCTCACCCCTTCGAGCCCAGGGCAATCTGAGCACGCAAGGATTCGGGTATCCGACGGGGCAGCTCAGCACGGCGTCCCTTGGGGCAGGCGGCGGCCTCGGAGAGTTCGACCCCGAGTCCGGCCTCAACCCGGCGGCCATCGCATCGTTGACCCGACCAATGATCCATCTGCAGCTGGATCCGGAGTTTCGATCGGTCAGCACGCCGGCGGGCACCGACCATACCACGACGATGCGGTTCCCTTTGCTGGCCGCCGGGTTGCCAATCTCGTCGAGCTTCGTACTCGGTCTGTCGTTTTCCGGGCTGCTCGACCGGACGTGGGAATCGAGCCAGACGGGATTGACCGCCGTTGGTGATACCTCGATCCTGTCGACGCAAACATTCAAGGTGACGGGGGGCATCGAGGATCTGCAGGTGGATGGCGCGTGGACGCCGTTCACTGGCCTGCGTGTCGGCGTCGGGCTGCACGCGTACACGGGACAGAACCAGATCCTGGTCGAGCGCGAGTTCCCGGACACGGCCGTGGTCAAAGCGCTCGCGTATTCGGAGAGCAGCACGATCAATTACCTGGGTGAGGGCATTTCCATCGGCATCGATGCGCGGCCGTCCCCCTTGTTCGCGATCGCGGCGTCGGCGGAGGTCGGTGGTACGCTTCGCGCGCACCGGAACGACACCCTGTTGTCGAAGGGAAGCGTGCCCCCCCGCGTAGGGGCAAGCATTCGCTACGATGGAGTCGCCGGCCTCACGCTGGCCGCGCGGGGTGAGTGGCAGGGATGGTCGCAGCTGGGGGGGCTCGGATCGCCGATCGCCTCGCCCCACGACGCCTGGGACTTTGGGGGTGGCGCCGAGATCGTCGGGCCGAAAGTCGCGCAGCGGGGCGTGGTGCTCCGGATCGGCGCCGAAACGCGCACCTTGCCGTTCTTGGCGGACGGGGCCGTCGTACGCGAGAATGACATTACTGGCGGCTTGGGTATACCCTTAGGAGGGTTGCAGCGGGCGGCGATCGATCTGGCCGTGCGCCGGGCGCTGCGCACGACGCCGGTCCTGGGTATCTCGGAGGATGCGTGGATGTTGAGTCTGGGGGTCACCGTCAGACCCTAGGTGGCGCCCTCGTTGCTCCGCGCCCCGCGGGGACCGCCGCCGAGCCGGCCGGCCCGCCAGGCGGCGCCCTGATCCTCGTGGCCGACGACGTGCCGGCCAATGTCGAGTTGCTGTTCGATCAACTGCACGCGCTAGGCTACCGGACGGTTGCAGCAGAGGACGGCCCGTCGGCGCTCACCGTTGCGGCACGCTACCAGCCCGATCTCTGCATCCTCGACGTCTCGATGCCTGCGGGTGACTTGGGCTGCGAGGATCGAGCGACGGGGTTCGAGGTGTGTCGGCGGATCAAGCGCGACCCACGGACGGCTCGGATTCCCGTCGTCTTCGTGACAGCGCTCAACGACACGTCAGACAGGGTCCGCGCGATCGAAGCTGGCGGCGATGATTTTCTCACTAAGCCGCACAACCGCCTTGTCCTTGGCGCCCGCGTCCGAAGCCTGCTCAAGCTCAAAGCGGCGACCGACGCGCTCGAAGACAGCTTCCGCAAGCTGCGCGAGCTCGAAAAGGTCCGGGATGATCTCCTCAAAATGATCGTGCACGACCTCAAGACGCCGCTCACCTCGGTGCTCGCCACCCTCGAATTGTTGCTCGATGGCGACTTCGGTCCGCTGGCCGCCACGCAGCAACAGGTCATCGCGGACGCTGAAGGCAAGGCCGAGGACCTGCTTCGGCTCATCGAGGACCTGCTCGAGATCTCGAAACTCGAGGAAGCCGAGCTCCCCCTGTCGCTCGAGCAGATCGCGCCCGCCGCACTGTTGGCTGAGGTACGTCATGAGTGGGCCGTCCGCTTTCAACAGGAGGGGACGGTGGCGACGATCGAGGTTGCGGAAGACACGCCGACGTTCGAGGCGGACAAGGCCCTGGTCAAGCGGGTATTCGCCAACCTGATCCAGAATGCCATCACGCATTCGCCGTACGCGGTCACACTCCGGTTTAGTGCTCGGCGTGACGCGTCCGGCGTCCTGTTCACGGTGGCAGACAACGGGCCCGGCATCCCGCCGGAATACCACGAGGTGATTTTCCGCAAATTCGAGCAGGTGCGGGCGCTGCACGCGCCGCGCGTGCGCAGTTCGGGGTTGGGGCTCGCTTTCTGCCGACTGGTCGTCGAACGCCACGGAGGCCACATCTGGGTGCAGAGCAGTGGAGGGACTGGGAGCGCGTTCCATTTCCTGTTGCCGACGCAGACGCACACAGCGGAAATGCCGGCCATGACGGCGTGACCGGGCTCGACCCGACAGTTACATTAGCGCTGATGGCCGCACCGATCAGACCGACCGTCTACGTCGAGACGTACGGGTGCCAGATGAACGTCAGCGACTCCGAGCTCATGCTCGGCTCGCTGAGCGCCTGCGGCTACGAGCCGGTGGCTCGGCCCGATGGCGCGGACGTCATCCTGGTCAATACCTGCGCGATTCGCGACCACGCCGAACAGCGCGTGATCGGGCGACTGGGTGAGCTGCGACGCCATATGCACCGCGATACGATCCTGGGTGTCACCGGGTGCATGGCGCAGCGCCTCGGCGCGGATCTGCTCGCTCGCGCGAGCCATGTCAGCTTTGTCGTCGGGCCCGACGGCTACCGCGCCTTGCCCGCGCTGATCGATCGAGCGCGGGCCGGTGGCCGGAGCGTCGAGACGACATTCGACGCAACGGAGCATTACGAGGATTTCCGCCCTCGCCGACTCGCGGGGGTCAAGGCGTGGATTCCGGTGCAGCGCGGCTGCGACTACCGCTGCACCTATTGCATCGTGCCGACGACGCGCGGTCCCGAGCGGAGCCGACCGCTCGCCGACGTCGTTCGGGAGACGGAGCAGGCCGTGGCTGATGGGCTGACGGAGGCTGTGCTGCTCGGGCAGACGGTGAATTCGTACAACGACGGCACGTACGACTTCGCCGACCTGCTCCGCGCCGTCGGTGCGGTCGCCGGACTCCGCCGGCTCCGCTTCACCAGCCCGCATCCAAACGACTTCAGCGATCGCGTGCTGGAGGCGATGGCGGCCACGCCCGCCGTGTGCGAACACGTGCACCTCCCGATGCAGTCCGGATCGACTCGTACCCTCCGGCGCATGCTGCGCCGCTACACGCGCGAGGAGTATCTGCACTGCGTCGATCGCGTGCGGGACGCGATTCCGGGCGTCGCCCTCACGACGGATGTGATCGTCGGCTTTCCGGGAGAGACTGACGCCGATTTCGCCGATACGCTGTCGGCGGTCGAGTGCGTGGGTTTCGATGACGCGTATACGTTCAAGTTCTCGCCGCGCGCGGGCACGGCCGCGACGCGCTTCCCGCCCAGTGACACGGTGGGCGATGCGGAAGTCAGTGAACGGCTCGCGTCGTTGATCGCGACCGTCCGGCGTGGGGCTCGCGCGCGCAACATGCAGCTCCTCGGGACGCAGCACGAGGTCCTCGTGGAGAAGCCAGCGAAACGCGGAGAGGCTCTGCAGGCTCGAACGCGGGATTTCAAGACGGTGCTCCTGCCGACTGCGGAGGCACAGGTTGGTCGGTACTATTCGGTGCGCCTCACCGGGACGACAGGATCCACCTTTACCGGGACGGTGATCGGCGACGCCGATGCGCGGCCGGAGGTACGCCGGCGACGGGGTCGTGAGCTACCCATGACATCCGGCGCTGCCGCCGGGACGGAGTGACGCGTCGTGCTCAATGCACTGGAGGAAGCGGTCCGCGCTACGTACGACTCACTGCGATCGGCAGAGCCCGCGTTCTGCGGCTGCCCGCGGTGCCGCGACGATGTCATGACCCTCGTCCTCAATCAGGCGCGCCCCCGCTACTTCGTGGGCGATCCACTCGGGGCCGCGGTGACGCGTGTCGCGCTCGATCGGCGGCAGATGCGAGCCGAGCTCTCCGTGATCGTATTGGACGCCATGCGACGCGTGGCACAGTCGCCCCATCACTCGCCGGAGGTGGACCGTGGTTCATCACACTGACGTCTCCGTCGTCACGATCGAACGGTTCATCATCGAGCAGGAAAAGCGCCACGCGCCACAGGCGACAGGGGAGCTCTCGGGCATTCTCTACGACCTGGCCCTCGCGGCCAAGATGATCGCCAACAAGGTGCGGAGTGCGGGCCTCGCCGACATTCTGGGATCGACCGAGAACATCAACGTCCATGGCGAGACCCAGCAGAAACTCGACGTCATGGCCAACGACATCATGGTGAAGGCGCTCGACCATGGCGGGCGGCTCTGTGCAATGGCGTCGGAGGAGGAACCCGAGATCATTCCGATCCCGGAGGGATTCCGGACAGGGAAGTACTGCCTCCTGTTCGATCCGCTGGATGGGTCATCGAACATCGATGTGAACGTACCCGTCGGGACGATCTTTTCGGTGCTCAAGAAGATCAGCCCGGGACCACGCGGCGAGTTGAGCGACATGCTGCAGGTGGGCCGCCGCCAGGTCGCAGCGGGGTACGTCATCTACGGGTCGAGCACCATGCTGGTCTACACGACCGGGCAGGGCGTGCACGGCTTCACACTCGATCCGTCCATCGGCGAGTTTCTGCTCTCGCATCCGGACATGCGCACCCCGCGGCGTGGCCGCTACCTCTCGGTCAACGACGCCTACGGCGCCGACTGGGATGAAGCCGCTTCGTGGGCTCATGCGGCAGTACCGCGGACTCGAGGGCGGCCGCAAGCCGCTGAGCGTGCGTTACGTCGGGTCGCTCGTCGCGGATTTCCACCGCAACCTCCTGGGTGGAGGCCTGTTCGCCTATCCCGCCAATCGGCAGAGTCCGCGGGGCAAGCTCCGCCTGTTGTACGAGGCCAACCCTCTGGCGTTCATCGCCGAGCAGGCCGGCGGCGCCGCTATCGACGGCATCACGCCGGTCCTCGACATCGTACCCACGGAGCTGCATCAGCGGACGCCGCTCTTCATCGGGAGTGCCGACGACGTGGCCCTCGCCCGCGCGGCCTTGGCGCCACAGATGGCCGGCGCCGGCGTGTGACCGCGCCGCCGGCGCGCCGCGCCCGCACCGAAGGGCCGCCGGACCGGGACCAGGAGAACACGGAGCGCACATCGCCGTCCGGGATCCCCATCGCGGCAGTCTACCGGCCGGCGGATGGCGTCACGGACTACGCGACGGCGCTGGCGGATCCCGGCCGCTTCCCGTTCACGCGCGGCATCCAACCGACGATGTATCGCGGGCCGCCTCTGGACCATGCGGCAGTACGCCGGCTTCGGCACGGCGGCGGAGACGAACGCGCGCTTCCACCACCTGCTGGCAGCGGGCCAGACCGGGCTCTCCGTCGCCTTCGATCTGCCGACGCAGATGGGTATCGATTCCGATGCCCCGCGTGCCGCCGGCGAAGTCGGACGGGTGGGTGTCGCGATCGACACCGTCGAGGACATGCACACGCTCCTGCAGGGCATCCCGCTCGACCGCGTGTCGACCTCGATGACCATCAACGCGACGGCGTCGACACTGCTCGCGATGTATCTCGTCGTCGCCGAAGAGCGTGGCATCCCATGGACCGCCCTGAGCGGGACGGTGCAGAACGACATTCTCAAGGAGTACATCGCGCGCGGTACCTACATCTATCCGCCTGGGCCCAGCCTGGCCCTGGTCGCGGAGATGTTTCGCTTCTGTGCCGACCACGTGCCGGGCTGGAACCCGATCTCGATCTCCGGCTATCACATCCGCGAAGCCGGCGCGACCGCCGTGCAGGAGTTGGCCTTCACCTTCGCGAACGCGCATCGCGTACATCCGGCGCGCCGTCACAGCCGGCATCGACGTCGAGCGCTTTGCGCCGCGCCTGTCGTTCTTCTTTGCTGCACACAACGATCTCTTCGAGGAAGTGGCCAAGTTCCGCGCGGCGCGGCGCCTGTACGCGCGCATGCTGCGAGACGAATTTGGCGCGTCCGAGGCCAGTTGCCGACTGCGGTTCCATACGCAGACGGGCGGCGTCACGCTCACGGCGCAGCAGCCCCTCAACAACGTCGTCCGCGTCACGGTGCAGGCGCTGGCGGCGACTCTGGGCGGGACGCAGTCGCTGCATACCAACGCGTACGACGAGGCGTTGTCGCTTCCGACGGCGGAGGCTGCCACGCTGGCCCTGCGCACGCAACAGATCGTGGCGTTCGAATCCGGCGTCGCCAACACCGTCGATCCGTTGGCCGGGAGCTACTACGTCGAGCACCTGACGAGCCAGCTGGAGACGCAGGCGCGCGAATTGGCCGCCCACGTCCAGGCAATGGGTGGCGCGGTCGCCGCCATCGAGGCTGGCTTCGTGCAGGAAGAGATCGCCCGCAGCGCGTACCAATACCAGCTGTCGGTCGAACGCGGCGAGACCCGCGTCGTCGGTGTCAATGCCTTTGGCGATGACGTGCCGCCCCCGACGATTCCCGCGCCGGACTACTCGACCCTGGAGCGTGAGCAGGTGGAACGGCTGCGCGCCATTCGTGCGCGGCGGGATCCCGTCGCCATCGATCGCTCGCTCGCGGCGCTCGCGCACTCGGCCGACGGACTGCGCGATGCCAGCGCGCCACACGCTGCCGTGCTTCCGGTGATCGTCGAAGCCGTGCGTGCTCGGGCAACGGTCGGCGAGATCTCGGACACGCTCGCTCGGGCGTGGGGCGTCTATCGGCCGCTTCGATAGCCTCCGGCTTCGGTCGCTGCTAAGTTACGGAGAAAATGCCGACCTATGAGTACCGGTGCCCCGACGGGCACACGTTTGAGAAGTTCTATCGCAAGATCAGCGAAGCTGAATCGAGCTTGCCGTGCCCGGTGTGCGGCCGCGTCTCGGACCGAATCGTCTCGGGCGGCGCTGGGCTTCTGTTCAAGGGATCAGGGTTCTACATCACCGACTACGGCAAGGACGGCAAGAAGGACGAGCGCGCGGCAGCCAAGCGCACGGCCACGAGCGACTCCTCGTCCGCAGAACGCGGGTCCGGCGGGTCTGGCACCGGCGAGGGGACGGGCGCGTCTCCCGCGGGTGGATCGTCGGAGCAGGGGAAGGGCGCGGACAAGTCCTCCCCAGCGACCCCAGCGGCTTCCACCGCCAAGTCGAAGCCAGCGCGCGACGAATGACGGACGCGGAGTTGCTCCGCGGCGAGCTCAAACGCGTGGCACAGGAGCTCGGCGCCGAGAACGCCCTCGAACCGATCATCGAACGCCCGCGCGACCCGGCGTTCGGGGACTGGACGACGAACTACGCGATGGTGCTCGCACGGCCCCTGCAACGCCAGGCACGCCAACTCGCGGCCGCCATGGTCGAACGCCTCGATCTGCGACGGGCCGGGCTGCGAAGCGCTGAGGTAGCCGGGCCGGGCTTCATCAACTTCCGTGTCGATCCGAGCGCCCTGAACGCGCCACTCCTGGACATCATCCGTCGAGGCGAACGCTACGGGCACGCGGATGGCGGCGCCAGCAACCGCGTCGTGGTGGAGTTTGTCTCTGCCAATCCGACGGGGCCGCTCCACGTCGGGCATGGCCGGCAAGCCGCGCTCGGCGATGCGATCGCGGCCCTGCTCGACCTGTACCGGCTGGGCGGTGAGTCGAGAATTCTATTACAACGACGCCGGCGCGCAGATCCAAAACCTCGCCGCGAGCGTGGCGGCACGCATCGCCGAGCTGCGGGGCCTTCCGCTCGAGATCCCTGAGGGAGGATACCACGGCGAGTATATCGCGGAAATCGCGCAGCGATACCTCGAGGCGCATCCCGGCGACCCCACGGGGTCGGATCGCGATCGCCTGCGAGAGTTCGCGGTTGCTGCGCTCCGGGAAGAGCAGGATCGGGATCTGCAGGCGTTCGGCGTGCGATTCGATACCTATTACCTGGAATCGTCTCTCTACACCGACGGGTATGTGGACGAAACCGTCGCTGCTCTCACTCGGACCGGATACGCGTACGAGCAGGACGACGCGCTCTGGCTGCGGACCACGGACTTTGGAGACGACAAGCCTCGCGTCATGCGCAAGCGCGACGGCACGTATACGTATTTCGTTCCGGATGTCGCATACCATGTGACGAAGTGGCGGCGAGGCTACGAACGGGCGATCAACGTCCAGGGGTCGGATCACCACAGCACGATCACGCGGGTGCGTGCGGGCCTCCAGGCACTGGGCGTCGGCATCCCGCCCGGCTATCCGGAGTATGTCCTGCATCAACTCGTCACCGTGACGCGAGGAGGCGAGGAGGTGAAAATCTCCAAACGGGCCGGAAGCTATGTCACGGTGCGCGATCTCATCGACGACGTTGGACGCGATGCAGTCCGGTACTTCTTCCTGATGCGCCGTGGCGAGTCACAACTCAGCTTCGACATCGATCTCGCCCGGTCGCAGTCGGAGGAGAACCCGGTGTACTACGTGCAGATGGCGCATGCCCGGATGAGTGGCATCTTCCGGGTCGGAAATCGCGACCCCGAGAGCGTTCGGGGAGAGGGCGTGGAGCTGGCCTTGCTCGCCGAGCCTGAGGAGGTCACGCTGATCAAGACGCTGCTGGACTATCCTGCTCTGGTTCGCGCCGCGGCCGAGAACCTCGAGCCCCACCGGATGACGACGTACCTTCACGAGACCGCGGAGTTGGCCCACCGTTGGTATCATCGACATCACGTGCTTGGTGAAGCGGCCGCGCTCACCGAAGCACGCCTCGTCCTTGCACGGGCGACGCAGATCGTGTTGCGCAACGGGTTGGGCATACTCGGCGTTTCAGCGCCGGAGCGCATGTGACCCGCAACGACGCTCGAGGCATGCGTCGCCCCCACCCACACATCGGCAGCCTCAGATGACCGTGCTCGTCGTCGGATCCGTCGCCCTCGATACCGTCGATACGCCCTTCGGCCACGCGGACCGCGTCATCGGCGGTTCGGCCACGTATTTCGCATCGGCTGCGTGCCACCTGACACCGGTTCAGCTGGTAGGCGTCGTGGGAGATGATTACCCCCTCGACCGGCTCGCCCCGCTCGCCGGTCGCGGCGTCGACCTGGCGGGACTCGAGCACGCACACGGAGAGTCCTTCCACTGGCGCGGGCGCTATGGCCACGATCTGAATTCCGCCCAGACCCTCGAGACCCACCTCGGCGTCTTCGCCCAGTTTCGCCCCGACATTCCCGAGACTTTTCGTCACACGCCGTACCTCTTTCTCGCCAACATCGATCCTCGCTTGCAGCTCGAGGTGCTCGCGCAAGTCGCCCGGCCGCGCCTGGTCGCGTGCGACACCATGAACTTCTGGATCGACAGCCGGCGCGATGACCTCCTCACGGTGTTGGGGCGCGTCGATCTCGTCACGCTCAACGACGGCGAGGCTCGACAGTTGACGGGCCGGCCCAACCTCGTGCATGCGGCGCGCTGGATACTCGATCGCGGTCCGCGCGTGGTGATTATCAAGAAGGGCGAGCATGGCGCCCTGATGTTCACGGGGCGCTCGATTTTCTTCGCGCCGGCATTTCCACTCGAATCGGTCTTCGATCCCACCGGCGCTGGCGACGCCTTCGCCGGAGGGCTCATGGGCTATCTCGCTCGCACGGGCGACTTGGGCGACGCCAACCTCCGACGCGCGGTCGCGGTGGGTTCGGTCATGGGCTCATTTGCCGTCGAGCGGTTCTCGAACGAGCGACTCGTGCAACTGACGGATCCGGAGCTCGATGAACGCTTGGCCGCCTTCCGCGAGCTTGTGGCATTCGACGTCACGGCGCCGGTGTCGGCGTCGCGGCCGCGTAGCGGCGAGCCGGGGGTCCCTGTTGGCGCACTCGGCCCCGATCCGACATGACCGCACCCGAGGGCCCTGCATCGCCTCAGACCCCACTCGACTATCGCGCCGCCGGCGTTGATATCGAGGTCGCCGACTCGGCCAAGGCTCGCATGCGCGCCCTCGTCGAGTCGACCTTTACGCCGCTCGTCCGTGGGGGCTTCGGGGGCTTCGGTGGCCTGTTTCATGTGCCACCGGGCGCTGAGCGGTCGCTCCTGGTCGCGAGCGCCGACGGCGTGGGGACCAAGGTCAAGCTGGCCATCGAGGCGGGGCGACACAACACGATCGGGCACGACCTCGTGAACCACTGTGTCAACGACATCCTCGCTCAGGGTGCCTCGCCGCTCTTCTTTCTCGATTACGTCGCCTTCGGTCGCCTCGATCCCGATATCGCCGCCGCCGTCGTTGCCGGCGTGGCGGCTGGGTGCAAGGAAAATGGGTGCGCCCTGATTGGCGGTGAGACGGCCGAGATGCCGGGCCTCTACACACCCCCGGACTACGACCTGGCCGGTTTCATCGTCGGGATCGTCGACGAAACGCACCTGCTCGGCCCCTCCCGCGTACGCCCCGATGACGGCGTCATTGCTCTCGCGTCGAGCGGTCTCCACACCAATGGGTATTCGTTGGCGAGGCGGATCATCGCGGACCGCCTGCACCTGAGCGTGCATGATCGGTTCCCCGGGATGCAGGACAGCGTTGCGGACGTACTGCTCCGGGTGCACCGCTCCTACCTGAGCGCCGTCCGCCCAGTTCTGGGCGACATCCATGCGATGGCGCACATCACGGGCGGAGGTCTGCCCGGCAACGTCCCGCGTGCCCTGCCTGCGACGGCTGATGCCGTTTTGAATCGATCCAGCTGGGCGCCGCCGCCGGAGTTTGCCGTTTTGGCAGATGCGGGCGGTATCAGCAGCGAAGAGATGTTTCGCGCCTTCAACATGGGTGTCGGGATGGTCGTGATCTGCGCGCCCGCCGCGGTCGGCCGCGTCTTGGAGAGCGCGCGAGCCGCCGGCGTGGACGCGTGGCAACTCGGGCAAATCGTTCGCGGAGAAGGGCGGGTCATCCTCAACGAGTCCAACCAAGGTTAAGGTGTAACGTGCCCGCGGACGACGGCGTATACATGCGCCGCGCACTGGACCTCGCCGGACAGGGGTGGGGCCACACGGCGCCGAACCCCCTGGTCGGCGCCGTGCTCGTTCGCGACGGTATCGTCGTAGGAGAGGGCTATCACGCTGCCTATGGCGGTGATCACGCCGAGGTAAATGCCCTCCGCGCCGCTGGCGCCCAGGCACGCGGAGCCACGGCGTACGTCACCCTCGAGCCGTGCACGCACACGGGACACACGCCTCCCTGCGTGGATGCGCTCATCGCCGCGGGAGTGACTCGGGTCGTCATTGCAGTTCGAGATCCACATCCCGTTGCACGGGGCGGCGTCGAGCGCCTGAACGCCGCGGGCATCGAGACCGTCGTTGGCGTCGAGGGACCGCAGGCGCACGAGCTCAACGCGTCGTTCTTTTACGCCATCGCCTCCGACCGGCCGTGGGTGACGCTCAAGTTCGCGATATCCCTCGATGGCGCCGTCGCCGATCGCTCGGGCGCGCCGGATCGTCTCACCGGCGACCTGGCCAGGGCGGAGGTGCACCGACTGCGCGCCGGACACGACGCGATCGCCATCGGCATCGAGACGGCGTTGATAGATGACCCCTGGCTGACCGTCCGCTACGTAGACACGCCGGGCACGCCGCCGGTCCGCGTCGTGTTTGACCGACACGCGCGCCTGCCATTCGACTCGCGGCTGATGCAGACCATTCGCGACGCTCCAGTGGTCATCGTCGCCTCCACGGCTGACAACGAGCGGGCCTCGCGCCTCGCCGCTGCCGGCGCCCGGGTACTGGTCGCGTCGACCATCGGCGACGCGCTCATACAGCTGCGGTCCGAGGGCGTTCGATCGCTGCTGCTCGAGGGCGGTCCTCGACTTGCCGGCAGCTTCCTCGCCGCGGCGGTGGTCAATCGGGTCGTTATCTTTCAGGCACCGGTCATCCTGGGTGCGGGAGCCAAGCTGGCCTTCGCGTTTGCGCCGCCAGCAGCCGTGTCGACGGCGCGGCATCTCCCGGTCATCGACCGACGCGCCGTCGGGGATGACATGATGACCGTGTACGCACTTTCTGACTCTTGACTCACCGGATGTTTACAGGTCTCGTCGACGCGGTCGGAACGATCGAAACGGTGCTGGACTCGGCCGAGGGCCGCACGTTCCGCGTGCGCTGCCCATACACCGATCTCGTGCCGGGCGAGAGCATCGCCGTCCATGGAGTCTGTCTCACCGTACGCGAGTGCGGAGCTCGGTGGTTCACCGCCGCCGCGATCGTGACCACGGTCGGCCGGACCGCCATGGCACAGTGGAGCGCGGGCAAGACCGTGAACCTCGAACGTGCGCTTCGTGTGGGTGACCGCATGGGTGGCCACATCGTGCAGGGCCACGTTGACGGACTCGGGCTGGTCCGCGCCGCGCGCCGCGAAGGGGATGCAACGTTGGTCGATATTGCCGCGCCCTCGGAGCTCGCGGATCTGTTTGTGCCGCACGGTTCCGTCACAATCGATGGTGTCAGTCTCACGGTGAACGAGTTGCTCGCGTCCGATCAGCTGCAGGTCGCATTGATCGACTACACGCTCCGACATACGACGCTCGGCACACTCTCCGTCGGCGACGACGTTCACATCGAGGCCGATGTCATCGGCAAGTACGTTCGGCGCCTGGCGGCGCCATATCTCACTCCGGATCACTAATCCATGCCATTCGGAACGATTGAGCAGGCAGTGGCGGACCTTCGCGCCGGCAAATTCATCGTTGTCGCCGATGACGAGGATCGCGAGAACGAGGGAGATCTCATCTGCGCGGCGGAGTGCGTCACGCCGGCGATGGTGAATTTCATGCTCCGCGAGGCGCGCGGATTGATTTGCGTCGCCCTGACCGCCGAGCGCGCCAACGAGCTCGAGTTGCCGCCGCAAGTCGAGTCCAATACCGAAGGTCAGCAAACCGCATTCACGGTCACGGTCGACGCCGCGCCGCGGTTCGGGGTGACGACCGGCGTCAGCGCGGCGGATCGAGCGACGACGATCCAGATCGCGGCGAATCCGGCTCGGTCCGCGCGGGATCTCCGCCGCCCTGGTCATATATCGCCGCTGCGCGCACGCGATGGCGGGGTGCTCCGGCGCGTCGGCCACACCGAGGCGGCGGTCGATCTCGCGCGCCTCGCCAAGCAGTGGCCAGCCGGCGTGATCTGCGAGATCATGAACGAGGACGGCTCGATGGCCAAGCGCCCCGAGCTGGAGCGCTTCACGGCCGAGCACGGGCTCACGTTCATCACCATCGCGCAGCTGGTCGCGTATCGCCTGCAGACGGAGCGGCTTGTACACCGGGTCGCCGAGGCCCGACTCCCGACGGAACACGGCGATTGGCGGATCGTCGGGTACCGCAACGACGTGGACACGCGTGAGCACGTGGCGCTTGTCTACGGCGAAGTGGCCGGCGACCAGCCCGTGCTCGTCCGGATGCATTCGAAGTGCCTGACGGGCGATGTCTTCCACTCCCAACGCTGTGACTGCGGCTGGCAGCTGCACCGGGCGATGGAGCTCATCGCGCAGACGGGGCGTGGCGTCGTCGTGTATCTGGATCAGGAAGGGCGCGGGATCGGCCTGCTCAACAAGCTCAAGGCCTACGCGCTGCAGGATCAAGGTGCCGACACGGTCGAAGCCAACGAGCGACTCGGATTCAAGCCCGACCTCCGCGAGTATGGTATTGGCGCACAGATTCTCCTGGATCTCGGGCTCCGCTCCATTCGCGTCCTGACCAACAATCCGACGAAGCTGGTGGGACTCGAGGGATACGGACTGCGCATCGAGGACGGCGTGCGCCTCGAGGCACCTGCGACGGACGAGAACGCCGGGTATCTGCAGACGAAACGCGCGAAGCTCGGCCACTTGCTCGCCTCGTAGGACAGGGCTACGCGGGTGGCGGAATTTGCGGGGGTGCCGATCGGGACAGGGCGGCGGATCGCCGTGCTCGTGAGTCGCTTCAACGAGGCGATCACGGAGCGGCTGGAGCGCGGCGCGACGGATGCGCTGCTCCGTGCGGGGGTCGCCGAGGCCGATCTGGATATCATCCGGGTACCCGGCGCGTGGGAGCTGCCGACGGCCGCGCGGGCGGCGCTGGCGACCGAGCGCTACGACGCGCTGGTGGCGCTGGGCGCGGTGATCCGCGGCGAGACCCCTCATTTCGACTACGTCGCGTCCGCCGCGGCCGACGGCCTGGCCGCGGCCGCGGCGGACTACGATGTGCCGATCGGCTTCGGCCTGCTCACGTGCGACACGGTCGCGCAGGCGGAAGCGCGGGCGGGCGGTACGCATGGCAACAAGGGTGTCGACGCCGTGCTCGCGGCACTCGAGATGGTCGACTTGATTGCGCGCTTGGACGTCGAGATCGACGACCGCCGCGCCGGCGCACGGGTCAGCGCATCGCGCGGCGCGTGATCGCATCTCGCCGCGCTGAGCCCCGGCTCGAGACCCGAGCTCGCGCCCGCGCGCTGCAAGCACTCTACGCGTGGGATGTCCGCGCCAGCGCAGGCAAACCGGACGCGCGAGCGCGACGCTCCGCGGCCACGGGTGACGGTGCCGTCCTCACCCAGGTGGCCAACCAGGTGTGGGACGATCTCGCGGTGGCGCCCGAAGAGCGACGAGTGGCGAGTCGACTGGTCGGTGAGGTTGCCGAGAACCTGCCGCAGCTCGATCAGGAGCTGGCCGATGCCGCGACGAACTGGCGCATCGCCCGCATGGCGGTGGTCGATCGTTGCGTCCTGCGGCTCGCAGCAGCCGAGCTGCTGCAGGGGTCGACGCCGGCCCGGGTCGTGATCTCGGAAGCCGTCCACCTGGCGGAGCGCTTCGGCACCAGTCAGAGCGCGCACTTCGTCAATGGCGTGCTCGATGCCGTGGCTCGACGCATGGACCGGTTGTAAGCGGTGCGCATCCTCATCGTCAACTGGCAAGATCGAGAGAACCCGCAAGCTGGCGGAGCGGAGACCCACCTCCACGAGATCTTCGGCCGCCTGGCACGCCGTGGCCACCACGTCTCGCTGCTGTGCGGTGGCTGGCCGGGAGCCCGCCGACCGCGCGCATCGATGGGATCGATGTCCGGCGAGTTGGGACGCGATACACGTTCCCGCTCCTGGCGAGGCGTGCGTATGAGCGCTACCTGGCGCATACGCCTTTCGACGTCCTCGTCGAGGACTTGAACAAGGTGCCCCTGCTGACTCCACGGTGGGTCCACCCAGCGCCGACTCCACGCATCGTCGGTCTCGTGCACCACTTGTTCGGTGCCACGGCATTCTCCGCGTTCGCTTTGCCGCTGGCGACTGCCGTGTGGCTCGGGGAACGACCGCTGGGACGCGCGTACCACGACGTGCAGTTCGAGGCCGTGAGTAACGGGACGGCGGACGACCTCGTTGCTCGCGGCATCGCTCGCTCCCAGATCAAGGTGATCTATCAGGGAGTCGACACCTCCGCGTACACGCCCGATCCCGCTGCGCGATCAGCAACCCCGCTGTTCGCGTACCTCGGCCGTCTCAAGCGTTACAAAGGCGTGCAGCACGTCATTGCCGCGTTCGCGCGGCTCAACCTGCCGGAGGCGCGGCTGGCGATCGCCGGGGCGGGCGACTACCGGCCAGGCCTCGAGGCGCAGGTCCGTTCGCTTGACCTGCGTGACCGGGTTCAGTTTCTTGGACGCGTGTCCGAAGCGGACAAGTTGACGCTGCTCCGCCAGGCGTGGGCGCTGACGTTCGCGTCGCCCAAGGAAGGGTGGGGTATTACCAACCTCGAAGCCGCGGCGTGCGGCACACCGGTCGTCGCCTCGAATTCGCCGGGCATCCGCGAGTCGGTGCTCGACGGAAAAACGGGCTTTCTCGTGCCCCACGCCGATATTGTGGCATTTGCCGCCGCATTGGATCGGTTCGGTCGGAACCCCGCTCTCGTGGCTTCCATGGGAGCCGCGGGCCGGACCTTTGCCGAGTCGCTGACGTGGGACCGCGCCGCCTGCGAAACCGAGACCCATCTGCGCTCGCTCATCGGCTGTCGGACTGACGCATGACCGCACCATCTGACCGCACACCAAGCAGCACCGATGGCGGCGGCGAGCGCCCGCGGGGACCGGGCGCGCCACCGACGCTCAGCGTCGGTGCGCTTCTGGACCTTCTGCGCGACACGCTCTCCCTCGAACACCTCCGCCCACCGGGCGGCGACGCCGACAAGGGTCTGGAGCGAGTCGTCAGCAGCCCGGAGATCTCGAGCCCGGGGCTCGTCCTCGCGGGTTACGTCGATCGGTTCGTCGGCCAGCGCCTCCAGGTGCTCGGTGAGACCGAGGTGACCTACCTGAACTCCCTCGCTCCGGCGGATCGTGAGCGCGTACTCCGCCAGTTCCTCCGGTTCGACGTCCCCGCGCTGTTTGTGACCAAGGGGCAGGATCTGCCGCCCGGGCTTGCCGAGCAGGCCGCTGCCGCCGGCGTGGCCATCCTGCGGTCGCCGCTCAAGACCAATGAATTCTATCGGCGCGTGAAGCCGGTCCTGGAGGATCAGTTCGCGCTGCGCACGACCATGCACGGGTCCCTCGCCGACGTCTTCGGCGTCGGCTTGCTCTTCACTGGCAAGAGCGGGATCGGCAAGTCCGAATGTGTGCTCGATCTGGTCGAGCGTGGGCACCGGCTCGTAGCGGACGACCTCGTTGTCGTGACGCGTCGAGGAACCGACGTGCTCATGGGACGCGGGCACGAGCTGCAACGGCACTTTATGGAAGTGCGAGGGATCGGTCTCGATCGATATCCGCGCGATTTTCGGCGTCCGCGCCGTCCGCCAACAAAAGCGGATTGAAGTGGTGGTCCACCTCGAGGAGTGGGACCACGATGCCGTTGTCGAGCGTACGGGGCTGGATGGGGTGACGGTGTCCATTCTGGACATACCGGTGCCCAAGATCACCGTCCCGCTCAATCCCGGTAAGAACATCACCGTCGTCGCCGAGGTGATCGCGATGAACCATTTGCTCCGCTACAGCGGTATCGACCCCGCCGAGCAGTTCAACGAGCGGCTGATCGAGCACATGAGTCGTGCCCGGGTGCAGCGCGCTTTGGTGAAGCAATATCTCCGAGAAGACGATGAGTGACGTAGAGGAGCCGCTCGTGCCGCGGGCACTGGTCGCCGGTCACGGCGAATTCGCCGTCGGGATTGTCTCGGCCGTGGACCAGATCACGGGTCGGGGCGGCGTGCTCGTCGCATTGTCAAATCGCAATCTCGGTGGGGAGGAGATCGTTCGGACCCTGCGCGACGCCCTGGCCCAAGCGGGAGCGCAGGTGATCTTCACCGATCTGCCGGCAGGAAGCTGGACGATAGCCGCGCGGCGCGTGCAACGGGAACGCCCTGACCTCGTGGTGGTGACCGGCGCGAACCTGCCCGCCCTGCTCGATTTCGTATTCCAGACGGACTGCGCGTCGCAGATCGCGGCGCGTCATTCGGCCGACAAGGGGCGGGGCGCACTGGCGGTGCTCGGTGGGAGCGCGGGGAGTGGCGGTGCCGATTGACTTGTGTCGCATCGACGACCGCTTGATCCATGGCCAAGTCGTTGTCGGGTGGGGACAGCCACTCGATATCGGGTTCATCGTGCTCGTGGATGATGAGGTTGCCGCATCCGAGTGGGAGCAGGAGCTCTACCAGCTCGGCGTCCCCCCGGGCATGGATGTGTACTTCCAGACGGTCGACGAGGCCGCCGACGCGTTTGCGCGTTTCGCCGCCGATCGCCGCGTGGGCATCGTGCTGACCAAGGACATCGAGACGATGCAGCGCCTCGCCGCCCGTGTCCCGGCGATTCAGGGCATCAACGTCGGAGGCCTCCACTATCGCGCGGGGCGCGTGCAGAAGCTGCGGTACGTGTTTCTGGCGCCCGATGAGGAAGGCGCCCTCCGCGCGCTGGCCGATCGCGGGATTACGATCACCGCGCAAGACGTGCCCGCCGCGCGCGCGATCCCGATCGCCGACCTGCTGGCAGGCCGCAGCGATCGATGACCGACACGCTGACGCCCATTCTGGCGCTCTTCCCCTTCGTGCTCCTGGGCGCGATCTGCGGGCTTGACGTCGTGAGTTTCCCGCAGGCCATGATGTCACGCCCAATCGTGGCCGCGACGGCGGCTGGGGCACTGGCAGGCAGCGCAAGCATGGGCCTTCTGACCGGGGTCGCCGTCGAGCTGATTGCGCTCGAGACCCTGCCAGTCGGGGCGTCGCGATACCCGGAGTGGGGTTCCGCTTCCGTCGTCGCCGGCGCGCTCGCAGGCGGCTCCCCCGGGCAAAGTCCGGCCATTCTGCCCGTCGCCATGCTCGCCGCGCTCGGGACGGCGTGGGTCGGCGGGTGGACGATGATTGCGCTGCGCCGCTGGAACGCGGCCAGGGCACGTACGCACGTTCAGACGCTCGACGCGGGAGCCGCCTCCACGATCGTCGGCCTACAGCTATGGGGGCTGACGGCAGATTTCGCGCGCGCGGGTGCGCTCACGCTGGTCGCGCTCGTCGCCCTTCGTCCCCTGGCGCTCGCCGTCGCGCAGCGCTGGACGCTCGACCCGAGGACGTCGCGCGCCATCGTCGTGGGTATCGCGGCGCCCGTCGCGGTCGCCGCGGTATGGAAGGTGTTTCACACCACGCCGGGCACGCGCTGGCTCTTCGCGTGCGGGCTCGCGGTCGGTATCGCCCTCCTCGTGTGGCTGTGAGCCTGCCGATGTCCGGAACCGTGACGCAGCGTAGCAGCCCGACGGCTCCCACCGCGGAGCCTCCCGTGGGCGTCGTTACGCGCATGAGCATCTTCACGCGGCTGTTCGCGATTCAGGCATCGTGGAACTATGAGCTGTTGATGGGGACGGGCATCGGGTTTTGCGTCGAGCCGGCGTTGCGCCACCTACCCGGTGGGCCCAACGGGCGAGAGTACCATGAGGCCCTTGCTCGCGAGTCCAAATACTTCAACGCGCACCCGTACCTCGCCGCCGTGGCGGTAGGCGCACTGTCGCGCGCCGAGCTGGATCACGTCCCTGGTGCCCGGATTGAACGGTTTCGGACGGCGCTATGCGGCCCTCTGGGGAGCGTCGGCGACCGCCTCATCTGGGCGGGTTGGCTGCCCGTCTGCTCGCTGGCCGCACTGGCTGCATACGGGCTGGGTGCACACGCCGTGGCGGTCCTCGCCATCTTCCTCGGCGCGTATAATGTGGTGCAGGTCGGGCTGCGCGCGTGGGGCATACATGCGGGTTGGACCCACAGCTTGCGCGTGGCGCCCGCACTGAGTGGGCGATTGTTTCGGAGTGGTCCCGCGTACCTGGCGCGCATCGGCGCGATGCTCGCCGGCATCGCATTGCCCGTCGCCCTGGGTCGCGCGATTGGACCCGGAGTCGGTCGAGGTCCGGTTGTGGGCGTCGTGATCGCCACGGCGCTCGGGAGCACGTTGCTGGTTCGCATGCACGGCCGCACTGAGGGCTGGCGCGTCGCGCTCGGTCTCTTGGCGGCCTTCGTTCTCTTTGCGGCGGTGATTCGGCATGGCTGAGCGCACGGTCACGATTGTGAACAAGAACGGCCTTCACGCGCGGCCGGCCGCGGAAATCGTCAAGGCCGCCGCCAAGTTCGCGAGCGACATCGTGATTCTCCGCGACGACCTGGAGGTCAATGGCAAGAGCATCATGGGGGTGCTCATGCTCGCGGCAGAATGCGGCTCCTCGATTACACTCCGGGCGTCGGGCCCGGATGAGGTCGCCGCAGTCGATACGCTCGCGGCGCTCATCACCGACGAAGTTCGGGGAGAAGTAGCGCACACATGGACGCGCTCTTCAAGGGAGTGCCGGCGTCGCCCGGGATCGTCGTCGGGCCCGTGCACCTGCTCCGATGGGAGCTGCCGGACGTGCGGCATCGCGTCATCGCCGATGAGGCCATCCTTGAGGAGATCGCCCGGTTCCACGCCGCGATGGAGCAGGCCAAGGAACGACTACGGCATGTCCGCGCACGCGCGGAGCTGTCCGCCGGCCCGGAAGAAGCGGCGATTTTCGATGCCCAGCTCCTCGTCCTCGAAGATGACATGCTGATCACCGAGGTCGAGTGCAACATCCGTCAGAACTATGCCGCGGAAAAGGCGTTCGACCTCGTGATGCTCGAGCATCGGCAACAGTTCGCCCGTCACTCGCAGGCACTGCTCCGTGAACGCGCCGACGATTTGACCGATGTGCACATTCGCGTGCTGACTCTTGCTCATGGGCCTGCCGGACCACGATCCCGTGGATGTCCCCAAGGGCAGCAACGCGATTCTCGTTACACACGACCTGACACCGAGCATCACCGTCCAATTGGATCGCGACGCGATCATTGGCATCGCGACCGATGCGGGGACGCGCACGTCGCACGTCGCGATTCTCGCCCGTTCCCTCGGCCTGCCGGCAGTTCTGGGTCTGCGTGATGCGACGAGCCGGCTCACCGGCAACGAGCGCGTCGTGCTCGATGGCGCGGCTGGCGTGCTCGCCGTCAATCCGACCGAGCCTGAAGTCGAGCAGTACCGCTGGCAGGCTCGACGCGAAGCCGAAATCGAGGCCGATGTCCGGCAGTTCGCCGTCGCGGAGCCGATCACGAAGGACGGTGTCCGCGTGACCGTCTACGCGAACGTCGACCTTCCGGAGGAGGCGGAGAAAGCCGCGCAGAGTGGCGCTGAGGGCGTCGGACTCATGCGCACCGAGTTCCTGATGGTCGGGCGCACCACCATGCCCGACGAGGACGAGCAATATCGAGCGTATGCCAGAGTCGTGCAGGCATTCCATCCGCGGCCGGTCGTGATCCGCACTTTCGATCTCGGAGGTGACAAGCTGCCAGCGAGCGGGTATCCGACCGAAGCCAATCCGTTTCTGGGCTGGCGAGCGATTCGCATGTGCCTCGACGAGCCGGAGATGTTCAAGGTTCAGCTGCGCGCCCTGTTGCGAGCCGGGACGCAGGGCGACCTCCGGATCATGTTGCCGCTCGTCGTGAGCCTGGACGAGGTCCGCCAGGCGCGCACGCTCCTGGAGGAGGCAGCGGCCGAATTGACGGCGCGCGGCATTCCATTCCGCTCCGATCTACCGCTTGGTGTGATGGTCGAGACCCCCGCAGCGGCGCTCGTGGCAAAGAGCTTCGGCAAGGACGTGAGCTTCTTCAGCATCGGCACCAATGATCTGGTGCAATACACCCTGGCCGTCGATCGCGGGAACGCCAATCTCGCGTCGCGTTTCACACCACTACACCCATCGGTGCTGCGTCTCATCCGCATGATCTGCGACGCCGCCAAAACAGCTGGCCACGATGTGAGCGTGTGCGGCGAGATGGCGTCCGACCCGCTCATGGCGTTTGCGCTGATCGGCCTCGGACTGCGAGTGCTCAGCGTCGCGCCACGGTCGGTAGCCCTCGTGAAGCGCGTCATCCGCGGTATCACCCAGAAGGTCGCGGCGCAAGCCGCTCGCGAGGCACTGGAGGCCCCGACCGCCGCGATGGCGGAACAGGAGATCCGGCGACGGCTGGTGGCCGCGCTCGGCGAATCTCCACTCCGTGGGTTGCCCGGCCTCGCGTAGCCGGGTAAGATCCCGATACCATGCACGATCATCGTCGATCCGCCACGCAACGGCGGTTGTTTACATCGGAATCTGTGACGGAAGGCCATCCCGACAAGCTGGCCGACCAGATCTCCGATGCCGTTCTCGACGCCATCATCGCGGACGACCCGATGGCCCGCGTGGCGTGCGAGACGCTCGTCACGACAGGCCTCGCATGCGTCGTCGGCGAGATCACGACCAAGACGTACGTCCACATCCCCGACATCGTCCGCGAGACGATCCAGCAGATCGGGTACACGGATGCGACGTTCGGTTTCGATACCGCGACGTGCGCGGTGATTAGCAGCATCGATCGCCAGTCGCGGCGACATCGCGATGGGAGTCGATACCGGCGGAGCTGGTGATCAGGGAATGATGTTCGGCTACGCCACGGACGAGACTGACGAGCTCATGCCGATGCCAATCCTCCTGGCTCACCGGTTGACGCGCGCGCTGGCCGACCGTCGCAAGGCCCGCGACCTCCCGTGGCTGCGGCCTGACGGGAAGGCGCAGGTGACCGTCGTCTACGAGAACGACCGCCCGATCGCGGTCGACACGGTCGTCGTGTCGGCACAGCACGCAGATTCAATTTCCACGTCGCGACTGAAGCAGGCGATTCTGGCGGACGTGATTGAACCGACTATCCCACAAGAGCTTCGGCCACGTGGCGTGAAGTATCACGTGAATCCGACCGGGCGCTTCGTCATCGGCGGGACCGCAGGGCGACGCGGGACTCACCGGACGGAAGATCATCGTCGATACGTACGGTGGCATGGGCCGGCACGGCGGCGGCGCCTTCAGTGGGAAAGATCCATCCAAGGTCGATCGATCGGCGTGCTACGCCGCTCGCTGGGTCGCGAAGAACGTCGTGGCCGCGGGGCTCGCGCACCGATGCGAGGTCCAGCTGGCGTATGCGATCGGTGTCGCCCAGCCCGTGTCCGTCGCGGTGGATACGTTCGGCACGGCGACGCGTCCCGGAGCCTGCCATCATGCGAGGCCATCGCCCAGGTATTCGACCTGACGCCGAAGGGCATCATCCAGGCGTTGGACCTTCGCAAGCCGATTTACCGCGCGACGGCGGCGTACGGCCATTTCGGACGCACGCCGGAGCGAGTGGGGAGCGGGAAGTCGGCGCGCACGCTCTTTTCGTGGGAGCGCACCGACCGGAAAGGCGCGCTCAAGCGCGCGGTCGCCGAAGTCATGCGCGCACCTTCCAGCGATCGTCGGAACGGCGCGAGTGCCCCCCGCCGGCCCAAGGCCGCTTACGCTGTGGCTGCCCTCGAGGATCCAGCAAATGCCAACCGCTGAAAAGGCGCCTCGTCGCGGCGGAGCCCGCGCGTCCGCGCCCGCGTCACCATCGTTCGACGTCAAGGACCTGGCCCTCGCCGACGGCGGGCGCGCGCGCACTGAATGGGCTGAACGGTCGATGCCCGTGCTGCGGCAGATCCGCGCGCGCTTTGCGGCCGAGCGTCCGCTGGCCGGGCGTCGGGTTGGCGCCTGTCTGCACGTCACGACCGAGACGGCCAATCTGATGATCACGCTCAAGGCCGGCGGAGCCGATGTCGCGCTTGTGCGCGTCGAATCCGCTCTCCACGCAGGACGACGTCGCGGCACACCTCGTCCGTGATCACCAGATCGCTGTCTTCGCGGTGAAGGGCGAGGATACGGAGCGCTATTACGAACACGTCCGCGCGGTCATCGCGCATCGGCCCGATCTGACGATGGACGATGGCGCCGATGTCGTAGGCGCGCTCCACATGATCGCCCTCAACCGGCTGGATGATCTGCCGCCGCCGGTGCGTCGCTACGTCGAAGGGCTCACGCCAGCGGACCGCAAGGCGCTGCTGGCTGGCGTGATCGGCAGCACGGAAGAGACGACGACCGGCGTGATTCGCCTCAAGGCGATGGCGCGCGACGGCGTGTTGCAGTTTCCGGTGATCTCGGTCAATGACTCGTTCACGAAGCACCTCTTCGACAACCGCTACGGCACGGGTCAATCGACGATCGACGGTATCATCCGTGCGACCAACTCGCTGCTCGCCGGCTCCACATTCGTCGTCGCCGGCTACGGATGGTGCGGGCGAGGGGTGGCATCGCGAGCCCGCGGCGCAGGGGCCAACGTCGTCGTCACCGAGGTCGATCCGCTCAAGGCGCTCGAAGCGACCATGGATGGATTCCGGGTGCTGCCAATGGCGGAAGCGGCGCCGATCGGCGACATCTTCTGTACCCTGACCGGCAACATCCATGTGGTGCGGGCCGAGCACTTCCGCGCCATGAAGGATGGGGCGATCGTGTGCAACTCGGGCCACTTCAACGTCGAGCTGGACCTCGCCACGCTCGCGGCCATCGCCGAGCGTCCACCGCGCCGACTGCGCGAGTTCGTCGAGGAGTACGTGGTCGACGACAAGCACGTCTTCGTGTTGGGCGAGGGGCGTCTCATCAATCTCGCTGCGGCCGAGGGACACCCGGCGTCCGTCATGGACATGAGCTTCGCGAATCAATCGCTCGGAGCGGAGTACCTGGTGCAGCACGCCGCGACGCTGTCACGTACGGTCCATCGCGTGCCGGAGGCCGTCGATCGCGAGATCGCGCGGCTCAAGCTGGCGACGATGGCGGTGGATATCGACACCCTCACGGCGGAACAGGAGCGATACCTGGCGTCGTGGGACATGGGGACTTAGCGAGCCGGCGCGCGGAGCGATCCGGCGTAGGCGCGCGAGGCGTCACTGTCTATGGTTGAAGTCATCGTTGAGAAGCTGGGGCTCGACAGTTCGACGAACAGCCATGTTGTGATCCTCCGCGAGAAAGGGGGCACACGCATCCTGCCCATCTGGATCGGCCAGCCCGAGGCGGATTCGATCGTCATGGAGATGAAGAGCATCCGCCGCGAGCGTCCCCTCACGCATGACTTGTGCAAGAGCCTGATCATGGGGCTCGGCGGCACCTTGCGACGCGTGCAGATCACCAAGGTCCAGAAGAGCACGTATTACGCCGAGCTCCACGTGGTCCGCGCGGACGGCGTCGTCCAGATCGACGCTCGGCCGTCCGACAGCATCGCGATTGCGCTCCGAATGGCCGCGCCCATCTTCGCGCCAGAGGCGCTCCTCACCAAGATCGAGGAAGAGGAGGCGGCGGACGACTTTTCGTCGCCGGCTCCGGGTGGCCTCACACCCGAGGAGTTGACCTCCGATCAACTGAAGGCGTACCTCGAGACCCTGCGGCCCGAGGACTTCGGGAAATTCAATCTCTGACTCGCGGCGGGGTCGCCGTCGGCATTCACACCGGTTGATGTGCGTCTGGCGGGACGGTGCGGCGGCTGTCGCGGCCTGCATCGTGGCCGCTGGACTGGTGACGCGCGCCACCGCTCAGCAGCCGTCGACGGCCGGCCGTGCACCTCGTTCGTCATCTGACACGACGCTGCGCGCGCCGGACACGACCGCGGTGGGTGCAGTGCGCCGCGTGTACGGACGGGTAGTGCGCCCGACGGCGCAGGTATTGGCTCCCATCGGTGGGCAGCAGGTGATACTGCATCGGGTGGGGTCCGACACGGCGGGTCCAATCGACTCGGCGCGCACCGGCGTTGACGGCCGGTACGCCTTTGTCTACCGCCCGCGTGGCGCCCGAGATGCCGTCTACTTCGCATCCGCTACGTACGATGGCATCGCCTATCTGTCGCAGCCGCTGTCGACGGCAGTCGTTCGCGGGGATGAGGCAGAGATCATGGTGTATGACACGACCTCGCACCTGATCCCGTTGCGCGTGCGCGGTCGCCACCTCGTGGTCTCATCCCCAGCACCAACGGGAAGGCGATCCGTGGTAGAGGTGTTCGAGCTCTCGAACGACACCTCCGTCACTGTTGTGTCGCCAGGCACTGGCACCGATCGGCCGACGTGGTCCTTGCTACTGCCGCCCGGCGCACAGGGCGTGCAGGTCGGACAGGGCGACATCAGTGCCGACGCGGTAACGGTCCAGGGAAATCGCATCGCCGTGTTCGCACCGTTCGCGCCCGGTCTTAAGCAGATGTCGTTTTCGTACTCGCTGCCGCCGGCATCGTTCCCGCTCGCGCGGGTGCTGCCAAGCGGAGCCATCGTCTTCGAGGTGCTGCTCGAGGAAGCGGGCGCGCGAGCGACTGGCATCGCGTTCCGGCCGGAAGCGCCGGTCACCGTAGAAGGTCGGATGTTTCGGCGCTTCATCGCTCAAGATGTTCCGGCTGGAGCGGTGCTTCGCATTCGGGTGCCGGTCATCTTCACGAACAGCCGCACGTTGTACATCGCCGTCGTCGTCACCGTGCTTGGCGCCGTGATGCTTGGGAGCCTGGCGCTTGCGTTTCGTCGACGAGCCCCAAATCCGTCTCCGCTGTTGTGAGTCAGTGATAATGTCCCCTGGTGGCGTCAATAGAACTGTCCCCTAACGTCTGCTCCTCCTCACGGAGGGGCAGGTGGAGCGGACAGCGATGAGCAGTCGAGAATTCAAGCGGGGGACCGTACTGGCGCGCGTGCGGGTGGGTGATGTGCCGGTGGTTGAAGCCGCCCGGATGCTGGATCTGTCGTACCGCCAGGCGAAGCGTCTCTACGCGCGCTACAAGCGGGGTGGGGCGAAGGCGCTGGTCCATGGCAATGCGCACCGGCGCTCGAATCACGCGCGCCCGATCCAGGAGCAGGAGCGCGTCGTCGCGCTCGTGCGGACGCACTATAGCGGCGGGGCCGCCAAAGGGCCGCACCAGCGGTTTGGTCCCACGTTGGCGGCCGAGCATTTATGGGAGGACCATGGCATCCTGGTGCCGGTGCCGACGCTGCGCCGCTGGATGCGCGCGGCCGAGCTCTGGAGTCCAGTCCGGCGCCACACGCGCGTCTTTCGCCGCCGGGAGCGTCGGGCGCATTTCGGCGAGCTCGTGCAGCTCGACGGCAGCTTTCACGACTGGCTCGAAGGGCGCGGGCCCGGCGGGTCGGCGGCGGGCTGCCTCATGACGCTCATCGACGATGCGACGGGGACGACCCTCGGTCGGTTCCGCGACCAGGAAACGACGTGGGGGGCGGCCGGTGTGCTTCACGCCTGGATCGCGGCGTACGGCGTGCCGCGCGCCCTGTACGTGGATGCGAAGAGTCTCTACGTGCCGCTCCCGACGGCGATGGAGAAGGCGCGGGGTGGCGTGGTCACCACGCAGTTCGGGCGGATGTGCGCCAAGCTGGGCATCGAGCTCATCGTGGCCAAGACGCCGCAAGCCAAAGGGCGCGTCGAGCGCATCCACGGGACGAATCAGGACCGGCTCATCAAAAAGCTCCGGCTCCAAGCGATCACCACGTACGCGGCGGCGAATACCTATCTCGAGACGCGCTATCTGGCGGCACACAATCGGCGCTTCGCCGTGCGCGCGCAGAGTCCCGTGGATTACCACACGCGCCGGGATCCGCACCTGAGCGATCGGGATGTCTACTGTCTCGAAACGACCCGGGTGCTCGGCCGCGATTGGGTGGTGCGCCACGAGCGCCAATGCTACCAAGTGCTCGCCCGCGGCGCCGCGCGACGTTACTGCGCTCCTGGAAGCCGCCTGCTCTTGCGTGAGACGGAAGATGGGATGGTCCGCCTCCTCGTGCGCGCGATCGACGGGCGGGAGTACGCGCTCGACTGGGAGCCGGCGCCGCTCGGCCCGAGCGTCGCGTCCTACTCGGTCCCCGCGCCACTCCCGACCGACCCTGCGCCGACACCGGCTCGCGCGGGCCGCTCCGCACCCACGCCGGCGCAACTTGCTCATCGCGCACGCCTGCGGGCCCAGGAGGAGGCACACATGGCGCAGCGCCGCGGCTTGCAGACGTACAACGCGCAACGCCGGGCTGCTGCATTGGCTCGGGCCGGGGACGCGTGACCCCCGGCGAGTAATCCAGAACGCACCAATGAAACTCTCTCACACCAAGGGGACATTTCTATTGAACTGAAACAGGGGACATTTCTATTGAACATTGACACCAAATCCGTCTCCGCTTGCCGGTCCGACTCACATCGCCTAGATTCGCCGCTACAACTGCTGGACAACTGTACGACGCGGACGCGGGACCCGGAAACCGGTGTGATGCCGGTGCGGCCCCGCCACTGTATCGGGCGATTCGCGAACGGATCTGTACCACTGGTGCCATCCTGGCACTGGGAAGGTGGCGATCGCGGCCCGGAGCCAGGAGACGACCCTCGTCCGCACCACACTGACAGTCCTCGGGGGAGGACTGGTGGCGACCGCCGGTTGCGTGACGCGTATCGATGCGCAACCACACCGGGCACCAGCGGCGCAGTTTGGCCGCCCGCTCCGGGTCTCGCGGCTCTACACCGGGCGACTTCCCCGAGGGAGGACGCCCGTTCGTTTGTCACCACTCGCCGATTATTCCGCTGGGACCGCGCACCGCATCGCCGTCCGCGCGACGAAAGCGATGGCCACTGGCCTCGCCGTCGCGACGATCGCATGTCAGTCGGCCGCCGGCCGCCAAGGCTCGGCGTCCAGCGATGCGAAAGGCGTGGTGCGCGATGACTACGGCGACCAGGTCGTCACGACAGGCCCGGCCCCCACACGTGTCGTGTCGCTCAACCCCGCGACGACTGCCATGCTGTTTGCCATGGGCGAGAGCGCGCGCGTGGTCGGTCGGACGCGATGGGATACGTATCCGCCCGGGGTGCTCGCCATTCCGAGCGTCGGCGACGGCCTCCGGCCGAGTGTGGAGGCGGTACTCGCCCAGCATCCAGACCTCGTCGTACTGTACGCCAGCAGCGACGATCGCGCAGCCGCGCAAGCGTTCCAGCGCGCGGGAATCGCCACCGTCAGCCTGCGAGTCGACCGCGTCGGGGATTTCACCCGTGCGCTCGATCTCCTGGGCCTCGTGATGCACGACTCGGCCGCCGCTGCCACCGTCCGAGACTCGGTCCTCTCGACCATTGCGAATGTGCGCGCGCGAACGGCCGGGCTGTCCAAGCCGACCGTCGTGTGGATTCTCGATGAGTCCCCGCTCCGCGTGCTGGGCGCTGGCAGCTACTTGAACACGTTGCTCACCGACGCTGGCGGCCAGAACCTCTACGCAGACCTGGCCGATCCGGCGCCCCTGGTATCGCTCGAGGACGTGTTGCACCGCAATCCTGATGACCTGCTCGTCTCCCCCTCGGCAGCGTCGGCCATGCGAACGGATCCGCGGTGGCAGAGTTGGTTACACGACGCGAGCCATCGCGTGGTCGTTCCCGACACGGCGCTCGTCGGGATGCCGTCGGTGCGCATGGGGGAGGCGTCGGTGCAGATCGCCGCGCTGCTGCATCCAGCTGGAGCCCGCTGACCCAATGCGCGTTCGCTTCTGGATCGTCGCAGTCGCAGCGCTCGCACTGGCGGCACTGCTCGGCGTGGCGCTCGGCGCTGTCCCGCTCTCCCCGGGCACCGTGTGGTTGGGCCTCATGGGGCACGCCGACCCGACGGTCGTCGCGATCGTTCGGTCCGTGCGACTCCCGCGCGTCGTGCTGGCCGCGTGCGTGGGAGCTGCCCTGGGGATGAGTGGCGCGGCAATGCAGGGGACGCTCCGCAACGCGCTCGCCGAGCCCTACTTGCTCGGTGTGTCCGGCGGGGCCGCGGTGGGAGCGGTCATCGCGGTTGCCGCGGGTGCGAGTAGCTCCGTGGGGGTGCCGCTGGCCGCATTTGGCGGAGCGGTTGTGGCAACCGCCCTCGTGATCGGTGTGGCCCGGGCCGCTGCCGGCGGACGAACGGATGTCCGGCTCTTGCTCATGGCGGGTGTCGTGGTCGGCGCATTCGCGAATGCCGCGATCATGGTGACCTATGCGGTCGCACCGCCGGAAACAGTGCGCGGCGCGCTGTGGTGGATGATGGGGTCTGTCGATTCGGCCGACTGGACGCGGGTGCGATGGCTCGTGCCGTACGTGATCGTCGGGGGTGGCGCGCTCCTGGCGTGGGGACGCGAGATCGATGCGCTGGCGCTCGGTGACGAAGCGGCGGCGGGACTCGGCGTCGATGTCCAGAGCGCCGGCCGCCGCGCGTTTCTCGCGGCCGGACTGTTGGCGGCTGCGACCGTCGCGGCTGCCGGCCTCGTCGGGTTCGTAGGCCTCGTTGTCCCGCACATCGTGCGCGGAGCGGGCCTGCACCGGCACCGTCTCCTCATCGCCGGTGCCGCGCTCGTCGGCGGCACGCTCGTCGTCGCCGCCGATGTCGTCGCACGCGTGGCGCGGCCGCCCGCCGAGCTCCCGTTGGGCGCGGTCACCGCGATCCTGGGTGTGCCGTTTTTCCTCTGGCAGCTGCGGCGGATGGGCACGACGTGACCCCGGGAGCGAGTAGCACCACGCGTGGCGTCGCGGCGCTCACGTTCGACAACGTACAGGTGCGGTATCGCGCCCGCGCATCGCTGGCGATCGCCGGTGTGAGTCTCGACGCGATGTATGGCGCCGTGACTGCGATCACTGGCCCCAATGGGAGTGGGAAGAGCACACTCGTGCGAGCGCTCCTGCGGCGTGTCCCATTGGCCGGCGGACGCATTCTGGTGGATGGCACACCATTGTCATCCGTGCCGTTGCGCCTTGCGGCGCGTCAAGTGGCCGTGGTGCCCCAACGCGAAGAGTTGGCGTTCTCCCTGTCCGTCCGCGAGTACGTGGCGCTCGGGCGCTTTCCCCACGGTGGGTTGTGGGGCGGAGCCTCGACAGACGATGCGGCCGCGGTTGCGGCCGCGGTCGAACGGACAGGCATCGGCGACCTGGCGCACCGACAAACCGACGAGCTGTCTGGAGGCGAGTGGCAGCGTGTCCGGATTGCACGCGCGCTCGCTCAGGGCGGTCGTACGATCGTGCTGGACGAGCCGACGACGTTTCTCGATGTCGGCCACGAAATGGCCGTCTTCGAGCTGCTCGCTGGACTGGCCACCGCCGGGATGGCGGTCGTGCTCATCACACACCAGCTCAACCTCGTCGCGCGATTCGCGCACACGGTGGTCCTCCTCCACCGCGGATCGGTCGCGGCCGTCGGGCCGCCGCACGAGGTCATGGCGGGTGCGACGCTCGAGCGCGTGTACGACTGGCCACTCGTCGTCGGCCAGGACCCCGCCGTCGGCGCGCCGATGCTCATTCCGCTGCGATCACGAGACGTCCCACGCTCTTCTTCAGGACACCGCCCATGAGTTCAGATAGCCCCTCCCTGGCACGATGTCTCGCACGTCGGGCATACCTCGCCGCGGTGCTGGGGGCCGCCCTGGTGCCGGCCGCGGCGCGGGCGCAGCTCCCAATTCAGCCGGCCTCGTCGTCGGCCGATACGAGTCATCTGCCGGCAGTCGTCGTCACCGCGACGCGTGTGCCATTCTCCGAGACGGCGCCGACCGCGTCGACGACGGTCATCACCGGTCAGGCGCTACAGGCCCGCGGAATCGTCTCGGTCGCGGATGCGTTGCGCGACGTCGCCGGTGCGGCGCCCGTCGAGACCGGATCGATGGGAGGACTCACGTCCTTGTTCTTCCGCGGCGGCCAAAGCGGCTACGTGAAGGTGCTGCTGGACGGAGTACCGCTGAACGAACCGGGTGGAGTCTACTACTTCCAGAACCTGACGGTCGCCGACATCGATCGCATCGAGATCGTGCGCGGGCCGACGAGTGTTCTTTATGGGTCGGATGCCATGACCGGCGTCATTCAGATCTTCACCAAGCGTGGCACCGGCGCGCCTGCCGGGTGGCTCGACGTGAGCGGGGGGAGCTACAAGTCGTACGACGGGTCGGCCGGTTTTCAGGCCGGCGCGGGTGGGGTCGGATTCTCCGTCGGAGGGACCCGCCAGACGACGGCCGGTATCCTGCCGTTCAACAACCAATTCACCAACGGCGAGCTTGGTGGGCGCTTGGACCTGGGACGCGGCACGTCGTCGTCGCTCGCCCTCACGGGACGATACCACACCGCCGACTACCACTTTCCCACCGTCGGCGATGGGACGCCAGTGGACAGCAACCAGCATCGCCGCGATGAGGGATCGACGTTCGCCCTCGATGGGGCCCATACCTTCTCTCAGGCCCTCGATGGACACGTCACCCTTTCAGCCAACAACGAGGACGCGGCCGACATCAACCCACAGGATGGACCGGCCGACACCATCGGTACCTTCGCCTCGTTCGATCGCGACGTGTTTCGCCGCTTGGGAGCGGACGCACACTTCGACGCCCGTTCTGGACGCGCGGTGGCGGTCACCTTCGGTGGCAGTCTCGAGGGTCAGACGGACCGAAGTCGTGCCTTCGACGTTTTCAACTTCGGCGGCATCGACACATCGGTCACGAGCCCGGCCGCCTATTTCCGCCGCATAGAGGCGGGGTACGCGCAGCTGATCGCCAATGCCGGCTCCCAAGCCACGTTCACCGCAGGCGGGCGCCTCGACCACAACAGCGCGTTCGGGACGTACGGCACCTACCGGGTCGGCGCAGGCTTCATCGCGACGCCCGGGACGCAGTTCCATGGTGAGTTGGGGACCGCGTTCAAGGAGCCCACGTTCGAGGAGAATTTCTCGGCTGTGCCCTTCGACCTCGGCAACGCTGCGCTCCGTCCGGAGCACTCGCTCGGGTGGGAGGCAGGCCTGACCGAGGCGCCCATCGGCTCGACCGTCGCCTTCACCGCGACGTACTTCAACCAGGCATTCCGCAACATCATCGACTACACACCCGCGCCGATCCCTGTGCCGGGCCGCCCCAGTGATAGCACGAACTACCTCAACATCGCGGGCGCTACCGCCGATGGCGCGGAGGTCGGCCTGTCGGCCGGCCCGATCGACGGCGCGACCGCGGATCTGGAGTACACCTATCTCGATTCCCGGGTGACCGCGAACGGCGTCGATACGACCGGATACTCCGAGTACCGCGTTGGCACCCGTCTGATCCGTCGACCGACACACCAGTTCAGCGGCACACTCGGGCAGACGCTGTCAACGCACGGCTTCTTCAGCGCGACCCTTCGATTCGTGGGCACGCGCGACGATATCAATTTCAATGCACCGACGGGCACATCGGCTCGAGTCGTCCTGCCGGGCTACACCACCATCGACCTCGCTGCCCAATACAATCTGGCTGGCAATGGCCCCACGGGCCGCGGCTTTAGCCTGATCGCGCGCGTCGTCAACCTCCTCGATCGCCGCTACCAGGAGGTGTACTCGTACGATGCCCCAGGCCGGGTCATCTTCGTCGGATTCCGGATCCTGGCCAGTGGCGCCCCGGCCGCTAATACATCGGCGCGATCGACGGGGCGCTAGAGGGCTCTTACCTTTCATCATGGCCCTCCTGGCGACCGACGCCGTCGTGTTGCACGCGTTCGACTATCTGGAGACGTCGCGGATCTATCGGCTCCTGACCCGCGAGGCCGGCGTGCAGTCGGTGCTGGCGCGTGGGGCGCGGCGGGCGAAATCGAGATACGGAAGTGCGGTCGACTTGTTCGCCGAAGGTGAGGCGCAGCTGTCGATCCGGCCGCACCGGGAGCTGCAGACGCTCACGGCGTTCGACGTCACGCGTGCCCGCGACGGGCTGGCTGGGTCCCTCGACCGCTTCACGGGCGCGGCTGCCATCGCGGAGCTCGCCTTGCGGTTTGCCCGCGACGATGCCCAGCCGGCGCTGTATGATGCCGTACGCGATGCACTCGATGCGATCTTGCGATCGGGCGATGAACCGGCGCGCCCGCGTGAGGCGGCGCTCGGCGGCGCGTGGCACATTGTCGCATGCCTCGGTTTCGCGCCGACGATCGACGCGTGCAGCACGTGTAACGCCTCGGTCCCGCAGACGGAGCGCGCGCAGTTCAGCCACACAGCGGGCGGCGTGCTCTGTGCCTCCTGCGGTGCAGTCCGACGCGGCAATCGCGTGCTCCCCGTGCCCGCGCGCGATGCGCTGCGCGCATGGATCCGCGGCGATCAATGGACACTGACGGATGACGGCGACGGACGCGCGCATCAGCGGCTCCTCCGAGAGTTCCTGGCCGAACACCTCATGGAGGGGCGGGGTTTGCGAGCCTTCAATGTCTGGGAGCGGAGTGACTGGGGCATGACGCCGCAGACGATCGTGGTTGCAACACCGGACTTGGTGCCGCCCAGCCTCGCGCGGTAGGGCGGCGTGATCCTGGGCACCGCGGGCCACATCGATCACGGCAAGACGGCGTTGGTGCGAGCCCTGACCGGCGTCGATACGGATCGGCTGCCCGAGGAGCAGCGACGGGGCATTACCATCGAGCTCGGATTTGCGCCCCTCCAGCTACCCGGCGTGGGGACGATCGGGGTCGTCGACGTGCCGGGACACGAAGCGTTCGTCCGCACAATGCTCGCGGGCGCCTCCGGCATCGATCTCGCACTGCTCGTCATCGCAGCCAATGAAGGCGTGATGCCGCAGACCCGAGAGCACTTGACTATCCTGGGACTTCTGGGCATTCGGGCCGGGGTCATCGCACTGACGAAAGCGGATCTCGTCGACGATGAGTGGCTCTCGCTCGTGCGGGACGATGTCACATCGCTGGTGCGAGGATCGGCGCTCGAAGGGGCTCCTCAGATCGCGGTATCGACCGTGACGGAGTTGGGGCTCGATGCCCTGCGCCATGCGTTGGCCGTGGCCGCGGCCGCGGTGCCACAACGCGACGCCGACGACCTGTTTCGCCTTCCGGTCGACCGCGCCTTCACGGTTCGCGGCACAGGAACCGTCGTGACGGGCACCGTGTGGACGGGGAGACTGCGGAAGGATGACGTCGTTCACATCCTGCCGTCTGGCCGGCGTGCGCGCGTTCGGGCGCTTCAAAGTCATGGGACCGCGATCGATGTCGCGGAACCGGGATCGCGGCTAGCCGTCAGTCTGGGCGGAATAGAAATCGCGGATGTCCCCCGCGGATCCACCCTCGTGACGGATTCCGCGTGGGAACCGGTGAACGTGGTGCGAGCCGACGTACAGATGCTGGATAATGCCCCCGACCTGAGCGCGCGTGCACGCGTTCGATTCCATCTGGGGACGCGTGATGTCAGTGCTCGCATCGTGCTCGGAACCGAAGCCGGACCGCCGCGCTCCGGACTCGCAACGTCGCCACTGACGCCGACCCGCATCGTTCTCGACGAGGCGATCGCTGCCCGCGGTGGCGACCGGTTCGTCGTGCGAGCCGGCAGCCCTCCCTCGACGATCGGTGGCGGCACCATCACCGACGCGGCGCCCGGCCACGCGCGCGTGCGCCCGTGGCGCAGAGCCGCACAGCCGGTCGCCGAGCGGATCTGGGACATGGTGCGTGACGCCGGGGCGCGCGGAGTCCCCCGCGAGGCGCTGCCGATTCGGGCGGGCCTCCGCCCCGCCGAATTGTCTGGGCTCACGCGCTCGTTGACAGATCGCACTGAGCTGATCGGCGGCGTCTTCTACGATCGTGAAGCGATCGTGGACATCGAGCGCCGTGTGACAGACCTGGTAGCGGCACATCACGAACGCACCCCTCTCGAGGAAGGCCTCTCCCTCCAGTCGCTCCGTAGCGCGCTGAATGCCAGCCCCGTGTTGGCCGATGTCGTGATCGATCGACTGATGGCAAAGCAGGCGCTCGTCACGGAGCGAGGGCTGGTCCGACGCCATGGATGGACGGTGCGGCCGACTGCCGCACAGGAGACGTTGCTCGGCGCGCTCGAGCGTGCCGTGGTCCAGGCCGACCGAGAGCCCCCGAGTGTCTCGGAGCTCGCCGCGTCCGGTATGGGCACGCCAGACTCGGTAACGACTCTGCTACGGTTGCTCGATCGGCGAGGGGTGATACGCCAGGTCGAGAGCGAGCGTTTCTATAGTGTAGGCACGCTGTCGCGCCTGAGCGAGGCACTCCGCTCGGGCATGGCACCGGGTCGGGAGTATGGGCCCGCCGAGCTGCGGGAATTCCTCGGGGTGTCGCGGAAGTATCTGATCCCCTTGCTAGAGTACTTCGACAGAGTGGGTGTGACGGAGCGACGAACGAATGGTCGTGTGCTCATGGATCCGCAGCGGGGAGGGCAGGGTGGGGTGCCGGCACCAACAGGGGAGACGGACAAGCGTTTCGAACCAAGCTAAACCGGAGACCAACGCCGACTTACGCCGCGCCGACGGGAACCGACTTGTGCGAGATTTGGTTGTCCTTGTAAGCTGTTGGAACGCGTGGTGCAGGGTGGGGTAGCTCATGGGGTCGGCTTGACAGAGTGGACAAATGAGCCTAACGTTGCGGGCCGAACAAAACCCGTCGCTACACGCCCAGGAGCGTCTTACCGCACTTCTTTCGTCAGCCCGGAGTCTGTCCATGCTGTCCCGTAAGGGGAACGCGCGCACTGAATCGCGCGGCCGACTGCGCCTGTGGCCGGTCCCTGGTTGGTTGAGTGGTTTTGCTGTGCTCTTCATGAGCGCGGCCGCGCTGTTTGCGCCGACGGTCGTCCGCGCGCAAACAGCGCAACCGGGCTCGCCGCCCAGCGCCAGCAAGCACCAAGAAGGTGCCCTGCTCGCCCTCGGCCAGAACTACCCCAATCCGTTTAGTCCCGCCACGCGCATTCCCTTTAGCGTCGGCGATCCGCCCGTGTGCTCGGATCCGGCGCGCGTGTACCGCGTGAGCCTCAAGGTGTACAACCTGCTGGCCCAACCGGTCGCGGTGCCCGTGGTCGTCGACGGAACCGCGAGCTCCGCACCCATCGGCCAGCCGGTGCAGGCACTGGAGTTGCCCTGCGGTCAATACACGGCTTACTGGGACGGCACTGCGATGGCGACTAATCGCGCGGTCGCGTCCGGGTTGTATCTCTACCGACTGGAGATCAACGGCAAGCCGATCGCCGCGCGGAAAATGCTGATCCAGCGGTAAGCCGCGGCTCGCACCTGCACGCATCGCGACGCGACACCGCGCCGCTTTTTTTTGCGCGCGCTCGCCACTGACGTGCGCTTTGTCTACTCTCTGCTTTCTGCAGTTCTACTTTGTCGGGCCGCTGCGCGCCGCGGGGGCCGCCGTCATCGGCTTTGCGCCCGGAGATTTCGGGGGAGGCAGGGGAGCCGGAGGTTGGAACGGATGTGGTGGCGGCGCGGCTTGGCCGAGTGCTAGGACCTTGCGATCGATGGCTCGCAGGATGTCGGATGCGCGCCCCGGAGGATCGGAGAGGTGACTCGCGGTGCTCTCGATCGTGGCAGGCGTCGCGTGGTACTTCCGCATGATCGAGTCGCGGATGGCCTGGCGACCTGCGCTGTCACGTGTAGTCTCGGGTCCGCCTGGCTGTACCGCGCGGCGCAGTTCGGCCATCACGGCGACGAATGCGGAGTCACTGAGATCGCCTGGCCGCGTCCGGTGCCCTCGACACCCCACCAATCCGCCGAACGCGACTAGAGCGGCGAGTTGCAGTCCGCGGAGCCCTGATTTGCGGCGACCCTGTCGAAGCCGGTGTGGCCGACGCTGATCCTGGCCCGGGGGGCGATATGTTTCGATATCCATCGAGAACGGGATAGGCACGTGATGAATCCGGACAGGCTGACGGTAAAATCGGGTGAGGCTCTCAACGCGGCCATCGCGCTGGCGCGTCAGAACGGCAACCCGCTCGTGTATGATACGCACCTGCTGCTTGCCCTGCTCCAGCAAGAGGAAGGAATCGTCGTCCCCGTCCTGCAGAAGTTGGGTGTCAGCGTCGCGGCCCTGCGCGAACAACTCGAACGCGAAATCCAGCGGTTCCCGAAGCAGAGCAACGCCCAGCCGACGCTGTCACGTGAGTTGAACGGCGTGTTGGATCGGGCCGAGCGCGAGGCCCAGTCGCTCGGGGACGAATACGTCTCGACTGAGCACCTCCTGCTTGCGCTGTCGGACGCGCGGGGGACGGAGAGTCGTACCTTGCTCGAGACGGCTGGGGCCAACCATACCAACCTGCTCGAGTCGCTGAAGTCCGTCCGCGGCTCCCATCGGGTGACCGACCAGACCCCCGAGACGCAGTACCAGGCGCTCCAGCGGTACACCCGCGATCTGACCGATGCGGCCCGCAAGGGCAAACTCGACCCGGTCATCGGCCGCGATGAGGAGATTCGCCGCGTCATTCAAGTGCTGTCGCGGCGCACCAAGAACAACCCCGTGCTCATCGGCGAGCCGGGTGTCGGCAAGACCGCGATCGCCGAAGGGCTAGCACAGCGCATCGCCAATGGCGACGTGCCCGAAGGACTCAAGAACAAGCGACTCGTATCGCTCGATCTCGGAGCCCTCATCGCCGGCGCGAAGTATCGGGGCGAGTTCGAGGAGCGACTCAAAGCGGTGCTCAAGGAGATTACTGACGCCCAGGGGCTGTTCATCGTGTTCATCGACGAGCTGCACACCATTGTCGGAGCGGGGAAAGCCGAGGGCGCGATGGACGCGGGCAACATGCTCAAGCCGATGTTGGCGCGCGGTGAGCTACGCGTGGTGGGTGCGACGACGCTCGATGAGTACCGCAAGCACATCGAGAAGGACGCCGCCCTGGAACGGCGGTTCCAGCCGGTGTACGTCGGCGAGCCCTCGGTGGAGAGCACCATCGCGATTCTGCGAGGCCTGAAGCAGCGCTACGAGGCGCATCACGGCGTGCGCATCACTGACGGCGCCATCGTGGCGGCCGCGACCCTGTCCAATCGGTACATCGGTGATCGGTTCCTGCCCGACAAGGCCATCGACCTGATCGATGAAGCCGCGTCGCACCTCCGCATCGAGATCGACTCGCTCCCACAAGAGATCGATGAAGTCGAGCGACGCATCATGCAGCTCGAGATCGAGCGCGAAGCGTTGCGCAAGGAGAAGGACAAGGCATCGCGGGAACGGCTGGAGTCTCTGGAACGGGAGCTCACCGAGTTGCGAGAGCGATCGTCGGGGATGAAAGCACAATGGCAGCGGGAGAAAGAGACACTCTCCCTCGTCGGCAAGCTGAAACAGGACATCGATGACGTGCGCGGACAGGCCGATCAAGCGACCCGCGCCGGAGACCTCGGGCGTGCGGCTGAGCTCACGTACGGACGTGTCCCGCAGCTGGAGCAGGAGATGCGGCGCGCCGAGGCCCAGCTCACCGCAGCGTCCGACGGGGGACCGCAGTTCCTCCACCAGGAGGTGACGGCGGACGACGTCGCCGACGTCGTCGCCAAGTGGACGGGCATCCCCGTGTCGCGGATGCTCGAGGGCGAGCGCGAGCGCCTGACGCGCCTCGACGAGGTGTTGGCGTCTCGGGTGATCGGGCAGCGGGAGGCGGTGGAGGCGGTCGCCGATGCGGTCCGCCGGGCGCGCGCGGGGCTGCAGGACCCGAACCGTCCGATCGGGTCCTTCATCTTCCTGGGTCCCACCGGCGTCGGCAAAACAGAGACTGCGCGCGCACTGGCCGAGTTCCTGTTTGATGATGAGAACGCAATGGTGCGCATCGACATGTCGGAGTACATGGAGAAACACGCCGTCGCACGGCTCATTGGCGCCCCGCCGGGCTACGTGGGCTTCGAGGAGGGCGGTCAGCTCACCGAAGCGATTCGCCGTCGACCCTATTCGGTCATTCTGTTCGACGAGATCGAGAAGGCGCACCACAATGTGTTCAATATCCTCCTGCAAATCCTCGACGACGGCCGCCTCACGGATTCGCAGGGCCGGACAGTGGACTTCCGGAATACCGTCGTGATCATGACGTCCAATATCGGAAGTACCTACATCCTCGAGCATAGTGGCGCCGATTGGGCGGAAGTCGAGGCGCAGGTCCTCGCGGCGTTGCGCCAGCATTTCCGGCCCGAATTCCTCAACCGGGTCGATGATATCATCGTCTTCCGGCCGCTCGGGGAGGAACAGATCGGTCGCATCATCGAGTTGCAGCTTCGACGGTTGGAGCGGTTGCTCGCCGAGAAGAAGTTGACCATCGAGTTGACGCCCGAGGCTCGGCGGGTGGTGGCCGTCGAGGGCTACGACCCCGCGTACGGAGCTCGGCCGCTCAAGCGTGCATTGCAACGCTTGATTCAGAATCCCCTGGCGCTCGGTGTGCTCGACGGCCGCTTCAAGGAGGGTGATCACATCCTGGTGACCGCTACGCCCGCCGGGCGGCTGGGATTCGAAGTGGCGGCCGATCACGCTGAGCGTGAACCAGCAGGGGTGGGATCCGATGGCGGCGGCACATCGGGGAGGGCTTCGGGCAGCCGCCCGAAATCCAAGCGCTAGGCCGCCGCGGCCATGCGGTACCGATCGCGGCAATCGCGCCCCGGACCTGGCCCATGGTAGTCGTGATGCGACGGCCGTCGCCGGCGCTCGATCCGGACGCGCGGTGGATGGCCGCTGCCCTCGAAATCGCGGAGGCGGCCCAGGCGGCAGACGAGGTGCCGGTCGGCGCGGTGGTCGTCGCGCAGGGGACGATCATTGCCTCTGCAGCCAACCGGACCCGTCGTGATCGGGACGCGACGTCTCACGCGGAACTGCTGGCGTTGCGGGAAGCGGCCACGGGGCTGGGGACACCCGTCCTGGATGCCGCAACGCTGTACGTGACGCTCGAGCCGTGCGCCATGTGTGCGGGAGCCATCGTGCTCGCCCGCGTCTCGCGCGTGGTATTTGGCGCGTGGGATGACAAGGCGGGGATGGCGGGGTCTGTGGGAGACCTCCTGCGTCACTCGCGACTCAACCACCGCCCTGAGGTGCTGGGTGGTGTACTGGCGCAGGAGTGTGGGGCGATCCTGTCGGCGTTCTTTGCGGCGCGCCGCGAGGCGAACGCGTAGGGCCTGGTCGCCGCTGTGTGATCGGCCTGCATCGGGGGCCGCGGACGGGGCAACCGGGCGCTAGCTGACCTATGGCCACTAGTGGGTGTCAACGATCCCTCCTAATCCTCCAACACTGTGCCGGGGTCTCATCACGCGCCAGCGAAAGGGGGCTGCTGGTATGGCGGGGCCGAGCCCAGCCACCAAGCAGCCGATGAGGCGGGCATCGGACGGCCAGCAACATCCGCAGTCGACAATCGACTCGGTACGCTCACGTAGCTCGAGCGGAGAGGAGGAATACACATGACCAGGCAATGCTTCGTCGCAGTGGCGTTTATCGTGGGAGGGACCGCGGCCCTCGCCACGGCGGCCGCACCGAAGGCCGTGGCGCAAGATCCAGCCGTGCAGCAGAAATTGGCTGCCGTTAAGCAGGCGGCGGCCGCGAATAAGCAAGCGCTCGCTCAGTACACCTGGCAGGAACTGCAGACCATAAGCGTCAAGGGCGAAGCGAAAAAGCAAGCGACGTATTCCGTCCGCCTCGGCCCGGATGGCAAACCGCAAAAGACGGAGATCGACTCTCAACCTTCGGCATCACCGTCGGGCGGGCCGGTCAAGAAGCATGTCGTAGAGAAGAAAGAGGGCGAATATGAGACCTACGGGAAGCAGATCGCCGCACTGGCGCAGAGCTATATGCAACCGGACCCCGGACGCCTGCAACAACTCTATCAGCAAGGCAAAGTCACACTGGCGCCGGGTACGTCGCAACTGGTGATTCACGACTACGTGAAGCAAGGTGACTCAGTGACGATGACGTTGGACCCGGCCGCGAAGACGCTGAAATCCATTCAGGTGGGGTCGTATCTCAGCAAGCCCAGCGACGCGGTGACGATATCCGCTACTTTCGACCAGATCCCCAACGGGCCCAACCATGTGTCCGCGATGACCGTGGACGGGGTCAGTAAGGAATTGACGGTGCAAACGCAAAATTCCAACTATCAGAAGATCGGCTCGTCGAGTAGTTGAGGCGTTGTCTATCCTCGGCCGCATGTTGAGCGCGGCGCCAAGATCCGAGAGCTTGGCGCCGCGTCTTGCGAACGGGGGGCGGCGTGATCGCGCGGCGCCGTGCGATCACCAACGTGGTTGCGCGTGCCGGCCGCCGCACGCCTTGCCGCGCCATTCGACTGACGATAAGTTCAGCCTGAGAACCTGAGGGCGATGGAGTTCGCCCAAACCACCGCCGAATTTGGCGGTTGATGACTCCTGTCTGGCTTCGGCCGGGCAGGGGTTTTTTTGCGTGTGTGGCAGCCACGGAGGGAGATCGTGTCATCGAATGTCTGGTTGATCGCGGCCAGCTGGATGGCGCTGGCGCTGCTCGCGAGTCTCATCTCGATTCGCCTCGCGGTGTCGGTCGCGTTGATCGAGATCCTGGTGGGCGTGATCGCCGGCAACTTCTTCGGGCTCCATACGACGCCCTGGATCGATTTCCTCGCCACCTTTGGTTCGGGACTCCTGACGTTCCTGGCCGGCGCGGAAATCGAGCCCTCAGCGCTGCGACGACACCTGGGCCCGGCGCTGGCGATCGGAGCAATGAGTTTCCTGGTGCCCTTCGCGTTCGCCCTCGCGTTCGCCCGATGGGTCGCTCAGTGGGACTGGCATGCGGCCGAAATCGCGGGGATCGCCCTCTCCACGACGTCGGTCGCGGTGGTCTATGCGACCATGATCGAGACCGGCCTGAATCGGACGGAGCTGGGGAAGCTCATCCTCGCTGCGTGCTTCGTGACGGATCTCGGGACCGTGCTCGCGCTGGGCATCCTGTTCGCCACGTTCAACGCGTGGCTGGCCGTGTTTGTCGGCGTGACAGCCATCGTGCTTTGGTACCTGCCGCGCGTCACGCGCTACGTCATCGCGACGGTGGGCAACCGCGTGTCCGAACCCGAGGTCAAGTTCGTCTTTCTCGTGCTCTTCGCCCTTGGCGGGCTGGCGCAAGTCGCGAAGAGTGAGGCGGTGCTCCCGGCCTATCTCGTCGGACTCGTCGTTGCCGGCGTGTTTGTTCGGGATCGCGTGCTGGTAGACCGCATGCGGAGCATCGCCTTTGCGATCCTCACGCCATTCTACTTTATCAAGGCGGGCCTGTTCGTGTCGCTCCCGGCGATCGCCACCGGTGCGCTGATCATCATCGCGTTGTTCGTCGTGAAGGTTATCTCGAAGATCGTCGGAGTCTGGCCGTTGACCCGAGTCTTTCGATTTGGGCAGCGTGAAGGTGCCTACACGACGCTGCTCATGGCGACGGGCCTCACCTTCGGGACGATCTCCGCTCTCTTTGGGTTGACGAACCACCTCATTAGCCAAAGCCAGTACACGATTCTCGTCACGGTCGTCATCGGCAGCGCAGTGCTGCCGACGCTCGTCGCTCAGCGCTTCTTCCAGCCCGAAGCGGCGATCCCGGAGAGCGCGGAGGTCGTCGAGCTCGAGGAGGTGGAAGGTGCCCTCGACGCCGGCGCCGTTACGGCACGGCCGCGGCGCCCCTCGCGCGGAACTGCTTCCTGATCGCGGCGATTATTCCGGAACCGCCTGCCAGCTGCCGGTGATGTCCATGGGCCACGGTTCCGCGCTTTCCTCGTCGGCTCGGTGCGGGCGGTACATGATGACCTTCGCCCGCTCCAGCGTCACGAGACCTCCGCCGATCATCTCATCGAGCTCAGGAAGGATCGCGAGGATCCGCTCTTCGGTCTCGATGCACTCGATCACGACTGGCAGGTCCAACGACAAGAACTCGAAGCGCTCGCTGCGGAGTTTGGCACTTGCGCCGAAACCCATGATGCCGCGGAACACCGTCGCTCCAGCGTAGTGTCGTTCACGGAGGAGCTCGACGATGGCCGCATACAGCGACTTGCCATGCCACTTGTCCCGCTCGCCGATGTGAATGCGCATGAGAACGCGCTCGCCCTTGAAGCCGTGCATGACAGGTCCCTCCGCGTGGACTCAACGACCGGGTGCTCGAGGTGCCGCCGCGTCTCCCCTGGGGCAATGCATACACGAGGGTACGAGGGGCGTCAACGCCCGGGATCATGGGCCGCCCCAGGGTGCGTCGGACGTCTGGTCGATGTCTGGGGTGGCATGCAAGAGGGCACGAATCGCGGCAAATGCCTCCCGGAAACGGTCGAGGTCCGGCGCGAGAACCGCGTCGAGGTCTTCGGAAACGGCACCATAGCCGCGCAGCTGCTTCACGCCGCTCTCGTCCAGGCGGACGATCTGAGCCGAGATATGGGCTTCAATGCTGCTCGCCCGCGAGAACCCGTGCGAGTCGAGCGAGAATCGCTCGCTGAACACGGCGACATGAGCACGGACTTCGCCGAGAATCGGGCGAATACGTTCGGGGAAGCCTGCGGGCAGATCGGCCGCGTAGTGGGTGAGGATGGAGTCGCGGTCCAGATCAGGATCGAGGAAATGCTCGATTTCGGTGACAGTGTCCTCGATGCCGGCTGCGAGGACCGAGAGATGCGCCCTCTGGGACTTGTTCACCAACGGGCGATGGGCCACCAAGAGACGCTCCCGCGTGCGAGGTCCACGTAGGAGTCATCAGCGCCGGCGTTGGTGCCTGAGGAGGCAGCCGCGATCCGGTGCGGTTGAGGGCGAACTCCATCGCCGACGAGTGAACGTGGAATCTTGATTCCACGATTTGATCGGTCAAGGCACTGTGCACCGTCGAGAGGCCGCGGCCTGAGTGCTGCCGGCGACCTTAGCCGGGCCTTCGCGGCCCCTCCAATCCCCGGATCGGGTCGCCGCATTCAGGCTTCCAAAGCGCGGCACAGCATGCGAAACTTCCCGCGGGGCCGCATCAGCACGCAGTCCTGCAACAGTAGGACGGGTGGCCGAGTGGTTGAAGGCACCGGTCTCGAAAACCGGCATACCGGTGAACCCGGTATCGTGAGTTCGAATCTCACCCCGTCCGTGACGGGCGCTCTGCGCCCGAGAAAGAAGCAAGGCGCAAAGGCACAACAGTGAAATCAGCCATGGACCGGTAGGGGCGACGCATTGCGTCGCCCGCCGTAGGGGCCCGGTCGGCGGAACCGGCTACGGACCGGGGTAGGGGGCGGCGCACTGCGCCGCCCACCGTTGCGACCCGGTTGGCACCCCCGGTCACGGCCGCAGGACGTCCGCCTCCACATCCTGCACCTGCGGCAACGGCGCCAGCGTCCTGATCGCGCGCTCGAGCGGCACGGCGCCACTGTCCGGATAGGCTGGAATTCGGACGTAGTAGTAGCGCTGCATGCGGGGCCCGCTCGGCGGAGGGTACCGGTTGCCGGTGCTGCGCAGCATGCCACCAACCACGATGCCATTGACCGCCTCCATCGCGGCCTCTCGCTCCTCCGCAGTCGCCGCACTGCGAAAGATCAGCCAGAGCTTGTCACGGACGACGCGCCCGGGGAAATGCGCATCGCCCGTGACGATATTGTCTGGAGACCGCGAAGCCTCCATTTCGTCCGGCGGGATCGCGTCCGGCGGCCGCCCCGGCACCGTGAAGACATGCGTCGCCGATGCGGTCAGTGTCACGTGCAGACGCGTCACCGTCGCTGGCATCCCGAACTCAATGGGCCGCGGGAGCGATGTCGCACCAGATGGTAGGACGATGGACCCGTCGGCTGCAATGACCGGCTGGCCGGTCGCCGACCGAAGCAGCGTGTCGTACGACCACTGTGCCATCACCTGGTCGTCGGGTCCTGGCACATTGGTGATGAGGCTCGCGCGACGAGCCACGAGTCGCGCGGGAGCGTGCAACCACAACTTGCTCCCGTTCTGCAGGGCGACCGCAATCTGCACGGTACGACTCACGGCGTCGAACCGGGCCGTTCCGGATATCACCGGCACTACGGGTCCGCAGTCCGCCGCCGTGGCCGGGGTCAGCGTCACCGTGCTGTTGCTGCCGATACGGAGGTCGAACGCGGTACAGCCCGCGACGGGGGCCGGCGGCGGAACGGACAGCGAGTCGGCAGACGACATCGGATGCGGACGGGCATGATGTGCGCCGGTGTCTGCATTTGCAACCTGGCCGCTGCTGATCGTTGGGCCCGCGGCCGCAGCGACCGCACACACCCAGAACGCCGCCCACCACGAGGAACGACGCCGGGCGCTACGCAGGGAGAGAGCCGGACACGCGCCAACCGCCCGGCGACTGGCCGCGATAACTCGAGGCCGCCTTCTGGCGTCTACCTGCTCACCCTCACTCGCTCGGCCGAGCTTCGAGCGACATACCGACGTGTGCGGCCGCAAAGGCGTAGATGTCCGCCGCCTCAGCGATCTGTCGGTCGAGCGGCCGGTACCCATGGCTCCCCTCGGCCTCGACGCGAATCAACGTCGGGCGGTCGCAGCCCGGAGCGGCCGCCTGCGCGGCCTGCAGCGTCGCCGCGAACTTGAACGAATGGCTCGGCACCACCCGGTCGTCATGGTCAGCCGTCGTGAGCAACGTCGCCGGATAACACACACCGCTGTGGATGTTGTGAAGCGGTGAGTAGGCGTAGAGGTACCGGAACGCCGCGCTGTCGTCGGCAGTGCCATACTCCGTGGCCCAGCCCCGTCCGGCGCTGAACCGGTGGTAGCGCAACATGTCCATGACGCCCACCTGTGGCAGCGCAGCGCCGAACAGCTCCGGACGCTGCGTCATCACGGCGCCCACCAGCAACCCGCCGTTCGAGGCGCCATTGATCGCGAGGTGTGCCGGGGAAGTGATCTTCTCGTTGATGAGATACTCGGCGGCCGCGATGAAGTCGTCGAACACGTGCTGCTTCTTCTCGAACATGCCCGCGTGATGCCACGCCTCCCCGTATTCGCTGCCACCCCGAATGTTGGCGGTCGCGTACACGCCGCCGTGCTCCAGCCACGCGATGACGGGCTGCGAAAACGTCGGCGTGATGTCGATGCTGAAGCCGCCGTACCCATACAGCATGGTTGGATTCGCGCCGTCGCGCTGCATGTCCTTGCGATGCGTGATGAACATCGGAACGCGTGTGCCATCTTTGGAGTGGAAGAACACACGCTCCGTGACGAACGGACTCGGATCGAAGGTGAGATGCGATGCCTCGAACGGCTGGCCCGTACCGCGTGCCGCATCGAAGACGTAGACCTCGGTCGGGACCAGCGGCGCGGTGAACGCGTAGAGCAGCTCTGGACGGTCGAACCGACCGACGACTCCACTGGCCGTGCCCAGTCCGGGGACGGGAATCGTCCGTTCCATATGGCCATCCAAACCATATAGTCTCATCACGGACGACACGTCCTCCAGCGTCAGGACGCTGATGCGACCGGCGACGAGCGATGAGCTCTCGATCGGGGTCGTGCCTTGCGGAATGATGTCCCGCCAATGTGGCGCCGTTGGTGTGGCGATCGGTGCGGCGACCACCTTACGGTTCGGCGCGTTCCTGTCCGTTTGGAGAAAGAGCTGTCCGTGCACAACGCCCAGAGGAGCGTAGTTGGCGTCCTGGCCAGTCACGATCGGCGCGATTGGCGCCGCGATGTTGGGTTGCTGCGGGTTCCCGAGATCCGCGACGTACAACTCGTTCTTGTCGGTGCCCGAGCTCGTCCGCACGAAGAGATAGCGCCCGGTCTCGTCCACGAATCCGTCCACGTACCACGTTGGGTGATCAGGACGCGCGTAGATCTTTACGTCTGACTCTTGCGGCGTCCCAAGTTTGTGGAAGTAGACGGTCTGGTCCCTGAGCGCTGTCTCGATCTCTTTGCCCTTGGGCGGCTCTGGATACCGGGAGTAGAAAAAACCGCTACCATCCTTCGTCCACGACGCCGACGAGAACTTGACCCAGCGGATTGTATCCGACGTGTTGCGACCCGTCGCAAACTCTCGCACGTACAACGTGACCCAGTCCGAGCCGCCCTGGCTCTGTCCGTAGACATAGTGCGTGCCATCCGGCGCGGGCGAGAAATCGACGAGCGCGACCGAGCCATCGGGCGACAGCACGTTCGGATCGAGAAGCAGACGCTCGGGTCCGTGGAGTGTCTCGCGCGTGTAGACGACAGACTGGCGCTGAAGACCTGAATTCCGGCGGTAGAACCAGTGCCCGCCTTCCCAGAACGGGACAGAGACCCGTGGGTAGTTCCACAGCGCTGTCAGGCGCGCCCTGAGCGCGTCGCGACCGGGAATGCTCGCGAGGTAATGGGAGGTGAGTGCGTTTTCAGCCGTAATCCACTGCCCGACGTCGGGCGAGTCGAGATCCTCCATCCACCGGTATGGGTCACTCACCCGCGTGCCAAAGAAGTCGTCGACTTGATCGACGTGGTGCGCCGTGGGGTAGGCGAGGCGGGTGGAGGACTGCGCGCCCAACCCCGCGCCGACGAGGCTCACGCCTAGCAGGCCGCCACTCCCCCACGCGGCGCACCGTCGCGCCCAATGGTCGCGCATCGAGTCTCCCGTCGTGCAGTGTGGACCGCGACGCCAAGCGCTCGTCGCTCGATCCTACATCCCTCCGCGACGTGCCGCTTCGGGCGTCGCGAGCTCGCTAATCGCTGAGGCGAGCGATTTGACGCGATCGGCGTCCGGCGCACCCTTGGATTCCTCCTGCACGCGCTTCGCCAGCTTGCGGAGCGCGGATCGCCGCTGCGCATCGTCCAGGTGCTCGGCTTTATCTAGATCTCCGCGGTCGGCTGACAACTTGTCACTGGCCAGGCCGTTGACGCGCTCGAGCTGATCGAGGTACGCTTGCGCGACCGCGATGTTCGCGGGCCACGTCAGCTTCGGTTGAGTCGTCGGATTGAACATCGCCAGATGCACAAGCTTGGCCGCGTCGATCTCATTCTGCGAGAGATACTGACTCGGCTTGAGCGCGAACACATCCAGACCCAGGCCGATGTCCGAGCTATAGATGTAGCCGTTGTACCAGTAGGCACCCCACGAGCCGCCGAGCAGCAACCGGTTCGCGTCGAGGGGGCCTCGGTCGAAGTACGCGATCTCCTTTGGATGGGCCGGATCCGTGAAGTCGAAGACGGAGATGCCACCTTGATACCAGCCCTGGACCAGGATGTCGCGGCCCGGAATCGGAATGAGCGACCCGTTGTGGGCCACGCAGTTCTTCTCAGCCTGCTGCGGAGCGGGCAGCTTGTAATACCCGTCGAGGTGCAACGTGCGATCCGGCGCGATGGTAAAGATCGCGTCCGCACCCCACTTCGGCGGGTCGGTGGCTCGACACCTGGCGGCCCACCCGCCGCCCCACTCGTCCGTGAAGAGGATCTTCTTGCCATCGTTGGTGAACGTGGCCGAGTGCCAGTACGCGAAGTTCGGGTCACTCACTTCAGCGATGCGCTTTGGGTCGGCCGGGTTGCGGATATCCAGCAGGATCCCGTTGCCGGAGCAGGCACCGGCGCCGAGCCCCAGGGCCGGATACACCGTGATGTCGTGGCACTGGTTTGTCTCGGCGGTCGCCTGGATGCCGTTCAGCGTGTCGCCACGATTGGATTTGGCGAGTCCGTTGACCGCGCCGGTCTTCGCATCCGCAAAGAGGCGAGGGGTCGAAACCACTTGGGCATCCTGCGGAGCGTTCAGCGGGACGCGGATTACCTCGATTCGGAAAAGCGACGTATTGGGGTCCTGTTCCGGGCGAGCGGCCGAGCATCCGGCGAGTTCAGCCGCGGGACGAACGGGTGAGATGCCCTGCACGTAGACATACACGACGTTCTTGTCGACAGGGTCCGGCACGACCGTGTTCGTGTGCGATCCGCGGCACGTTTGCACCGCCGCGACCTGCTTGGGATGGTCGATATCGCTGATGTCGAAGATCCGCACCCCGCGCATCCGCGTCAGACTCACGGACTCGTTGGTACCACCCGCTCCGCAATCGATCCGGCCGCTCAACCCTTCGGTGGAGACGAATAGCAAGTTGCCGTAGACGGAGATGTCGCCCTGACCGCCAGGGCACGCCGTCGACGATCGGAGCGTCGGATTCTTCGGGTCGGAGATGTCCCAGATGAGGATCCCGTGCGAGTTGCCTTGAAACAGGTAGTTGTCGCGAAAAGTGATGTCCGTGTTTGAGAAGCTGAGATCGCCCCGGTTGCCGGGGTCCGAGAAGCCGGCGGGTTTGTCCCGGTGAGATACCATGTCGAGGTTGCTGATGACCTCGGCCGGGGCGACCCAGTGCCCACCGGGCAAGCCGACCCGGGGATCAGTCTGGCTTTGAATCTGAGCGCACACGGGGCGGGCGCTCACCAATACCCCGAGTAGGATGCCGAGCGACCCGACGGACAGGGCCACCCGAGGCGCACGACGAGTCATGGCTCACATCTCCTGTCGAGATCCGCGTTTATCACCACTGAACAACGATGTTGGCCGGGCGTCGAAGGTGGAAGGCGCGCCGGGTGTTGGCAAGTCCCACGTTGATGTCTTCGAAGCCACCTGCAATGCATCCGCCTGGCCCCGAGGATTGTCGTCTAGCGTCCAGCGCTTAGCCCTCAGAAACGGGTTGGCGGGCGCGCGGCACCGTCAAGACCGACAACCCGGCTGCGACTGCGAGCGTCGCGATCAGGATGAGGCCAGTCGCGTAGGACCCGGTTCGCGTCGACAGATAGCCGAAAGCAACGGGGCCAGCAAAGCCCGCGACGCTCGCGATCGTGTTGATGAGGCCGACTGCTGCGGCTCCCGACGGGCCCAGCAGCTCGGTCGACAGCGACCAGAAAATCGGGACGAAGCAGAGCGACGTCGCCGAGACGATCGCCAGGAGGGTAACCGTGAGCGCGATGGAGCGCGGCTGCGTTGACAGGCCGACCAGCGCCGCGGCCGCGATGAACTGTGGGATCGCGCAGTGCCAGCGCCGCTCCTGCGAGCGATCCGAATTCCATCCCATGATCACGACCGTCGCGACCGCGGCGAGATACGGGAGTGCTCCGAGGATGCCTACCTGCACATCCGGGAGGCTCGAGAGGCGCTTCAGCATGATGGGGAGAAAAAACACCACCGAATATCCCATGAAGTACTGCAGGAACGCGGTGCCCCCCAACAGCATGACCAACGGGTTGAGCAGAGCATCGATCACCATGCGCATGACGCCAGCATCGGTCTCGGCCGGCGGTGCCTCCCGTTGCAGCGTCTCCTCGATCCAGCGCCGCTCCTCCTCGCCCAGCCAGGCGGCATCGCGCGGTCTGTCCGTGAGGTAGAGCGTCGCGATCGCGCCGAGGATGATGGCCGGGAATCCCTCCACTACGAAGAGCCAGCGCCAGCCCTGAATCCCGTGCCAGCTCTGGCCGAGGATCCAGCCAGCGACTGGCGATCCAATGGCGAGGGACAGCGGCACCGCGGCGAAGAAGTTACACGTTGCCTTGGCCCGGTCCGCCCTCGTGAACCATTGACTCAGGTACACGACCACGCCCGTAAAAAAGCCACCCTCCGCGACGCCCAGCGCGAAGCGTGCGGCGTACAAATCGGCCGGTGTCCGGATCAGTGCGGTCAAGACGGTGAGTGCGCCCCAGGCGATCAAGATGAGTGCGATCACTCGGCGTGCGCTCCACCGCTCGACCAGCAGAGCGCCAATGACCTGCGTCGTGACGTAGCCCACGAAGAACGACCCGGCGGCAAAGCCAATGACACGATCGCTGAACCCGAGGTCGCGCGACATCCCGAGCGCGGCGTAGGCTATGCTCGAGCGGTCGAGGAAGTTGGCGACGAAGAGGGCGAAGAGAAACGGGAGCAGCCGGACTGCCGCCCGGTAGCGGGCCCGCCGGGCGACGCTACCGTCCGCCGCCGTCAGCGGATCGATTGGAGACGCTGCCGCCACTGGAGCCTCGTTGTACACCGTTCTAACATACCGGCCGCTAGTATAACCGTATCGGGCGCTCGACGGCGCCAGGACATCTCATGCTGTGGAGTGATCTGTCTGTGACTGGATTTGTGACGCGGACACCGGGCCGACGCGAACTGAGACACATCGCCGGTTGGGCCGCATGCTGCAGTGCGGTCATGGCCCTGACTGGACGTGCGGTCGCCGCCCAAGGGGCGCCCGCGCTGGATTCGGTGCCACGCGGCTTCCCCACGGCCGATCCGGTCGTGCAGCGCATCTACGATGAAGGGATGCACCATTCGCAAGTTGCGGGACTCGCCCAGGCGTTGATGGATTCGATCGGCCCTCGCCTGACAGGTTCACCCGCGAACCGTGCCGCGAATCAGTGGCTACTCGGTACCTACGCCGGCTGGGGCATTGCGGCCCACAACGAACAGTACGGCACGTGGCGTGACTGGACTCGCGGGCCCAGCTCGGTCACGCTCATCGCGCCTCGGTCGCGCGTGCTCGAGGCGACACAGCTCGAGTGGAGTGCGAGTACTCCCCCGGGCGGAACGATCGGCGATGTCGTCACTCTGCCGTCGGCGAGCGAGGTGCACGACGCTGCGGGCCTCGCGCGGTGGCTCGCCACGGCTGCGAAAGGGAAGTTCATCTTGATCTCGCCAGTGCAGCCCAACTGTCGTCCGGACTCGAGTTGGAAGACGTGGGCCGCGCCCGCTACCTATGGGGCCGTCCTGAAGTCTCGCGACTCGGTTCAGGCGGAGTGGGAGGCGTCCGTCGCACTGATCGGCCGCGGTCGCCGCGCCATGGCGGCCGCCTTCGCTCACGCGGGCGTCGCCGGACTGCTCAGCAACCAATGGTCGCACGGGTGGGGCGTGGACAAGATCATGTCGCTGTACGCGACTGACACGCCCACGTTTGACCTGAGCTGCGAGGATTACACCCTGCTCGCGCGCCTCGCGCGCCACAACCAGCATCCGCGAGTGCAGGCCATCGCCCAGGCGACGGTGGCGCCGAAAGAATCGCCCGTGTACAACACGATCGCGGAGGTGAAGGGGACTGAGCATCCCGACCAATACGTCATGCTCTCCGCGCATCTCGACTCGTGGGACGCAGGGTCCGGCGCGACTGACAACGGGACCGGAACCATCGTCATGCTCGAAGCGATGCGGCTTCTCAAAGCGGCATACCCGCATCCCAAACGGACCATTCTGGCCGGTCATTGGAGCGGCGAAGAAGAGGGCGAGATCGGCTCATCGGCGTTCGCGGTCGATCACCCCGAGGTGCTGCGAGGGCTGCAGGCGCTGCTCAATCAGGACAACGGCACGGGGAACATCGACACGGTCGATACGTACGGGTTTCTCGATGCCCCGGCGGCGTTCGCACGCTGGATGGCGCGGGTGCCCGCGGACCTGACCGCGGCAATCACGATCGACGAGCCCGGGCTCGCGCACAACGAGGACTCCGACAGCGACCCGTTTGCGTGTCGCAACGCCCCAGGCTTTTTCCTCACGTCGGCCGATTGGGACTACACCGATTATACGTGGCACACCAATCGGGACACGTACGACAAGCTGAGCTTTACCGACATCTCCCGGACCGCGACTCTCATTGCGCTGCTCGCGTACGAGGCGTCCGAAGATCCGCAACAATTGTCACGAGAGCGTCGCATTCCGCCGACGAGCCCGGCGACCGGCAAGGTGCTGGAGCCTCCGGAGTGCCCGCAGGTGCTGCGCTCCTGGGCCGAAGCGATCACGCGGCGATAGCGTCCCGGATCCCCTCATCTGATGGATTTGACAGTCGGTCCTGTCGGCTGCCACTATCCATGGTCCTCGAGTGCACGCCGTGCTGCACGGTTGGAGCTATCTACGCCCGCGCGTTGAGATGTCCCCCCATCGCCGTGGAGGAGTCCGTGAAGAATTCCCGCGAGTTGTACCAGGAGACCTTTGGTGCGGAAAAGCCAAAATTCGTCCGGGTCCTGAAAGCTGTTCCCGCCGACCAGGCCGCGTACCGCCCGCACGAACGATCGAGTTCGGCCGCTGACATCGCGTGGTTGCTCGCGAGCGAGCTACACGACGCCTGCGAGCTCGTCGAGTGCGGTCAGGTGAACTTCGAGGTGACGCCAGCGCCGAGCGTTCAGGAATCCGTGGCTGCGTATGAGAAGAACGCGGCAGAGCTGGAGAAGCGGATCGCCATGGTGGACGACGCGACCTGGGACCGACCGGCTCGGTTTCTCATGGGCGACAAGGTGGCGTGGGAAGCGCCGCTCGGCGACATGCTGTTCGGATTCCTCTTCGATGCGATCCATCACCGCGGACAGCTGTCGAGCTATCTGCGGCCGATGGGCGCGAAAGTGCCCTCGATTTACGGGCCATCAGCCGACGATCCGGGAATGTGATGGCGGCCGTGCACCAGGGGTCGGCGGATCAAGCGACCCGCGCGGTCGTGGATCAGTTCAACGACGCGTTCAACCGCCACGATGCGGACGCGGTGGGCTCGATGTTGACCGACGACACGGTGTTCGAGGATACCTCACCGGCGCCGGACGGGCGTCGCCTGGAAGGCAAGGGGTCGGTCGTGGCGTTCTGGCGGGGTTGGTTTGAGCGCAATCCTGACGCGCGTTTCGAGGCCGAAGACGTCATCGTGAGCGGCGATCGCGCGGTGGTGCGCTGGATCTATCACAAGCAGCGGAACGGCCAGCCCTGGCACATCCGTGGCGTGGACGTCTTCACGGTCCGCGCTGGGAAAGTGGCGGCGAAGCTCGCGTACGTGAAGGGCTGATCCTCGATCGCTCCTGCCCGCTTCGAGGTCCGCACTAGGGGATCAACGGGCGTCGGCGATCGTATCAGATGTGACTAAACCGGGAGAGAGTCAGACGGAAGGTTCCCGAAGGATTGCCTAGACCGGCAGGCGGAAGAGTCGCCGTGCATTACCCTCGAATATCTTCCGTTTGCTGCTGTCATCCACGTCCATCGCGTGCACCGCCGCGATTGTCTCGCGGTACACCCGCTCGCCGAGCTGGTTGTCATATGGCGCATCCGTGGCAAAGAGGACATGGTCCGGGCCAAAAAAATCGTAGGCACACATGAGCGCTGGCGTGTTGCCCTGAATCGCCGTGTCGCAGTAGAACATGCGGTAGTAGTCGACCGGCGCACGAGTCAAGCGCTGTCCGTCGAAGCGGTAACCCATCCGCATTCTCGTTGAAATCCCACGACAGTTGCACGCGTTTATGGAAGTACGGGATCATCCCGCCGGCATGGTGCGTAATGACGCAAAGCGTCGGATACTTCTCGAGAACGCCACCAAAGGCGAGGCGTGCCATTGCCATGGACGTCTCATACGGCCAGCCGAAGTTGGTGTAGATGAGGTATCGAGACGTCTGCTCCCCGGGATAATCGGGTGTGGTGTTCGTGCGGCGGGGGTGCAGGAGAATGGGTAAGTTGTGCGACGCCATCTTCTCGAACAGCGGCAAGAACTCGGGACAGTCCAGTGGCTTGCCCTGAATGTTGGTGAACACCTCCACGCCCCGGAACCGCAAGTCGTCGAGCGCGCGGTCTGCCTCGGCGAGCGCGGCGTCGACATCGTTCATGGGCAAACACGCCGCGGCGCCTGCAAACCGGTCGGGATACTTCACCACGAGCTCCGCCATTTCGTCGTTCGCGATCCTGGCGCATGCGACCGCGTCCGCCGGATCGAGGACGCTCTCGACATTCGGACCGGCGATCGTGATCAGCTGCACGACGTCAGGGTACTTATCCATCGCTCGAAACCGTGCGTCGAGATCCGTGAGGCCCGGATTCGCGTGGAAGTATTTGCCATACTGGTTCGCCAGGCGGTTGCCGGCGCGCGCGTTCCGCTCCTTCAGATATCGCGGAGGCAGCACGTGACTGAAGACGTCAATGATCATGACTCTGCGACCCTCGAAGCCAAGGGAAGGACCGCTCGTGTCGTGCAACCAATGTATAGCAACGCGCCAACGCAACCGCACGGTGCGGTCTCGGGGCCGACAGGCGGTGTGCAGCTTGCTCGGGCATTGCGTTTCACCAATGCGACGGCGCTTGTCGTCGGCACGATCATCGGGGCATCGGTCTTTGTCCAGGCGTCGGAGATCACGGCGCTCGTACCGAGCATTCCGATCATCCTCTTGGCGTGGACTGTCGCCGGAATCCTGACGCTCTTCGGGGCGCTAGTGTGTGCCGAGTTGGCCACGGCGTTTCCGCGCGCGGGCGGGGTCTATGTCTTCTTGCGAGAGACCTTCGGCCCGTTGGCTGGTTTTCTCTGGGGCTGGTCGATGTTCTGGATCATGCATTCCGGGATCATTGCCGTCATGGCCATGGTGTTCGCCCGGTACATAGGCTTTTTCACGCCGCTCGATGATCGGGGGATTCGAGCCGTGGCGATTGGGACGATCCTCGTGATCTCGGGGATCAACTATTTCGGCGTGAAGTTCGGGGGTAGGCTCCAGACGATGTTCACGGTCGGCAAGGTGCTGGCGATCGTGCTCCTGCTGGTCATCGGATTCACCGTCGGGTCGCACCTGCCCGCGCATTTCAGATATGCCGAGCCTGGGTCCACGTTCACGGCTGCCCCGGTCACCGGGGAAGGCTTTCTGTTGGCCTTGATCGCGGGTTTGTTCACGTTCGGTGGCTGGCACATCGTGACATACACTGCCGAGGAAACCATCGATCCGGAACGAACGATTCCGCGGGCGTTGATGATCGGCATTGGGGTGGCGACGGTCTGCTATGTCGCCCTCAACGCGGTGTACTTCTACGTGCTCCCGCTGGATCGCGTGGCCGCGTCCCCGCGGGTCGCCGCCGATGCGGCGGTCGCGCTGATCGGTAGCCGTGGCGGCGCTGTGATCTCTGGTCTGGTAGCCTTCTCGGCCTTCGGTGCCATGAGCGGGAGCATTCTCGCAGCGCCGCGGGTGTATTTCGCCATGGCGAGAGATCGCCTGGCGTTCCGCTGGATCGGGCACGTGCACCCGCGGTTTCGGACGCCGCACCGTGCGATCGTGCTGCAGGCGGTGTGGGCGAGCGTGCTCGTCTGGACCGGCACGTATCGGCAGTTATTCAGCCGCGTGATTTTCATCGAGTGGGCGTTCTTCGCCGTGATGGCAGCAGGCGTGTTCGTCCTCCGTCGGCGCCCAAACTATCGCCCGGCGTACCGGATGTGGGGTTACCCCTGGGTGCCCGTGGCATTCATCATCGCGTCGGCCGCCATCGTCATCAATCGCTTGCGATCGCAGCCCCTGGATAGCGTGCTCGGTTTGGCACTGGTGGCGCTTGGCGTGCCGGTCTATCTCGCCTGGCGGCAGCGTCGTCCCGAGGGGTGATCGTAGGGGACCGGGAGGGGACGGACTCGCGCTCAGCGGTCGATAGCCCGACTCCGATGCCGCCCACCGATCGGGGTGTCCGGCGCCGCAGCGGTCTAAGGCCTCAAGCCCCGGGTAGCGAGAAGCGGGTAGCCGCAGTGGAGCGGGACTCGAATCGGTCCGGATATATCGCGGACGCGCGCAGCGGAGGACTTCGCTCAACGCGCCTGATGCGGTAGCGTTATTTTGCAACTGTTCGACCAAGGACGGGTGGCCGAGTGGTTTAAGGCGCACGCCTGGAAAGCGTGTGGGGCCGAAAGGCTCTCGTGAGTTCGAATCTCACTCCGTCCGTGTAGTAACCGCTTGTGTTAAGGCCCGTTGACGCTTCCCTCGTCGGCGGGCTTTTTCACGCGCTGGCGCGCGTGGTGTGGATTGGGGGTTGCGCTTTCATATCAGCTTGCGGCATCAGTTGCGTCGGACACCATCATGGCGCGTATGATGGCGACACTCTCTGATTCGAGGACCGCGCCCATGCTTGCCTCCTTCGGCCGTACCATGCGGGTCCGTGATTTGGTAACGCTCATCGCGACGACGATCGGCGCGGTGCTAGCCAGTGTGGGGTGCAGCTCCCACAGCGCGATTGGCCCCCCGTCGACGGGCAGCCTCACGGTCACGATCACTCAGCCTCCTCTTCCTGGGGTATCGGCCGACGTAAATGTGTTCGCGCCGGGTTCCCATACCGGTCTGCTGCTGGTCGCCACGGGCACGCTCACCGGTCTCGCCGCTGGCAACTACACGGTGACTGTGAACCCGGTGTGGAACGGCGACCCCATCGTCAACACGGTCTATCCGGGGAGCATTTCGGGGAGCCCTGCCTCCGTGACCGCCAACGACACGGCGAAGGCGAGCGTTACCTACCCCCCGCAGGCGGGCACGGGGGGCCTGTGGGTCGCGAATTCCGGATCGCCCGAAGGCCTGGACCGATACTCGTCGGCTCAACTCTCCAGGTCCGCGGCCGTTGCTTCAACGACCTCGCTCGGGACTGGCGATCCCCGGCCCTTTGGCGTTGCGTTTGACATCAGCGGCAATCTCTGGGTCGCGCTCGCTCACGGCAGTCGCGTCGCAGAATACGCCGTCAGTCAGCTGTCTGCCACCAATCTCACCGGCACGGCCGCCGTCATCCTGAGCGCGAACGCGGGCTCCTTAAGCCAGCCTGCGGGGATCGCCTTCGATGGCAACGGCAATCTGTGGGTCGCCAACGCGGCTGCCAACACCGTGGTCGAGTTCTCAGCCAGCCAGCTCGCCGCGGGTGGAACCCCGACTCCAGCCGTCACCATCGGGGCATCGGCGGGGTCCCTGGATGGGCCCCTCGGCCTTGCCTTCGACTTCGGCAACAATCTGTGGGTTGCAAATGCGAACGCCGGCACCGTGGTGGAATTCGCCACCGGCCAGTTGGCCGCGAGCGGAACTCCCACACCCACGGTCACCCTGAGTGCCACCGCGGGCTCGATCGTTGGCCCGATCGGGATCGCGTTCGACGCCGGCGGCGACCTCTGGGTTGCCAACAGCAACACCGGACATAACACGGTCGTCATGTTCGCCGCGGGTCAGCTCACCGGGAGCGGCGCGCCGATCCCGTCCGTCGTGCTGAGCGCGAACGCCGGCTCGCTCGCCTCGCCGGCCGGCCTCGCTTTCGACAACAGCCAGAATCTCTGGGTCGCCAACGCTGCTGCGCCCACAGTGGTCGAGTTCACCCCCGGCCAGCTCGCGTCGAGCGGGAATCCTGCGCCCAATGTCGTCGTCAGGACCCGCGCCAACTCGCTGGGCCTGCCGGTCGGAGTCGCGTTTGATTCGTACCCGGCGAATCTCCCAATGAGTCAGTGCATTCCCCCGCCCAACGACCCGTGGGACGACTACTGCCCGACGGCCAGCGGGACAACTAGAGTGAGGAAGCGTTAGCGTTTGATCCGCACGGGGCGAAGGTTCCGCTGAAGCCATAGCGTCGCGGCACACCGTCTGACATGGGTGCCGGAGAAATCACGTGGACTGACCCACCTCGATGAGGTGGCCGTCAGGATCACGAATGTAGCAGCGGATTTCGTCCCGAGCGCGCCACGTCCCTGGAGACGATGAAATAGGCAAGCGCGATGCCTTTCTTGGGCGCTGGGAATCCTGCCTTCTCGCTCTCCACTGCTTCAGGTCTCACGGTCGATGCTCCGTAACGTCGGTTGGTTTTCTTGTGGGGCTTCGGCCAACGCGCGACGCTGGGCCGCACGTCCCATGCCGAGCGCGACCTGCTCTGAGCGGTTTGATACGGCTCATGAGCCCGCGGCAAAAAACAAAAGAGTTGAAGGAGTGTGAAAAGTGGTTCCGTTTGTAGCTCCCTTTATTCCTACGACCCTGCGGAGGCCGGTCGGCGCGTCGTGCTCGTCGATTTCGATATAAGTCCAGGGTCTTAATTCAAGGACCAGCACCGAACCGCGAATGCGGCCGGAATCATGCGCATCTCAACTGGGCCTTTGAGAACTCATAATCCTGCGAGGATGCATGTCCACTGCCACCGCTCCTGTATCCACTCGGCGAGACCCGGAACTGCTCGGCCAGACGGTCGTCGTCATCGGTGCCAGCGCGGGCATCGGGCTCGAGACCGCCCGGCGAGCTCGCGCGGAAGGCGCCAGCGTCATCCTCACCGCGCGCAATCGCGCGCGCCTTGAGGACGTAGCGCACGAACTCGACGCGGAGCGGATCGCGGCTTTCGACGCCAGCGATCGGGCCTCCCTACAGTCGTTCTTCCAAGATCTCCCAGCCCCGATCGATCACGTGATGGTCACCGCAGGTGCTCCGCATTACGGGCCGCCCCTCGAAATGCCCGTGGAGGAGGCGCGACACGACCTCTCCGACCGCGCGTTGCTGGCCCTTGGGGTCGCACGCAGCGCTGCCGGCAAGGTCAAGCCTGCCGGCTCGCTGGTATTCATGGTCGGCGCGGGCGCGCGCCGTCCACAACGGGGGCTCGCAATCGCCTCGACTGTCGAGGTAGCGTTCCCAACGCTCATCGCTAATCTCGCGCTGGAGCTTGCGCCGATCCGCGTCAATCTGATTGCAGCAGGCTTCGTTGATACAGGCCTCTCGGCGTCAATCCTCGGCGACGCCCTCGAGAAGCGGCGCGAAGAGCTGCGCACGAGACTGCCCATTCGGCGTGTCGTCGAGCCGACGGACGTGGCCGCGCTAGCGGTTCACATCATGAGCAACACGGCACTCACGGGTGCGACGTATGACATTCGACGGTGGCGAGCAGCTCGTCTTTTGCTGAACTGCTCGGACGGCGTGTCCGGGACTTGATAACAGGCGAGTATGGTCGCCGGACTCTTCCGATTCACCCCTATGTCGTTTTTGGTTTCGGCCTCGCCGTCGGCGGAAGGATCCCGTTCATCCGGAGATACATCGAAAGCTGGGCATAGTGGTCTTGCCAGTCCATGGGAAGCACAATCAGGGCGCGGGCCCGGGAGGCTTTTGAATTCGGCCCACCGAACCAGGGCACCTGTTCATCGAGCTTCGAATCGTCCACGTTCGCGAGCGCGGTGGCGCAATACTCGAATGAGCGCTTGAGGTGAGCCGACGCTTTGGGTCCGTAGCTCAGCCATCCCGCTTCGGTGGTGTCGTTAGGCCCAGGTTTGGGCTCGATGGGTGGCTTGGTCCCGGAGACCCATGAGCAGACGAGTTCGTTGAACTCCGCCGAATGTACCAACACGCCGCCGAAGCTGAGCTGCGCGGGCGTGGGCCGGTATCCCAGTTTGGTAACCGGCATGTCGTCACCAGCCGCGACCAGATTCACCGACAGCCGCTGCATGAAGGTGCGGACCGCGTCCGCCACTGGCGCACCCGAAGGTGTCGCTTGCTGCGCCGACAGGGGAGACACCGTCAGCCCGATCAGCACTGCCACGGAGAACCCTCGCATCATTCCTCCTGTAAGGTTTCGATGAGGTCGATTTCTATCAAAGCACATCGAAGTACCATTAGAACCGTTCATCGGCTGGCGACGTTGCCGCGCGTCTGGCAACGCGCCGGGCTCAAGCCAGTGAGAGAATCGATGCTTGATCATCATGCGGTCTATGAAGCGCTGATTGGCGATTGGCCGCTACGTTGGCCGCACTGCGATGAGGTCGATTTCTATCAAGGCGCCACGCCGAGCAGCGGGGAGGACCACCTGCAGTAACGTGTGTGCGGGCTTGTTGGGTTGATCCGTGCCGAAGAATTCGGCATACCCGGCTGAATATCCGTCACGCCCGGCTTCGCTCCCGATGTAGGCATGAATCATCACCACGTCGCCCAGCGTCAGCTTCTGCGATTCGAGGAACTTTTGAAGGTCCTTGTAAACACCCACGGTTTGTGACTTCACATCGGTGTGTGTCTCCAGGTCCGGGTCGAGCCACCCACTCACAAACAGCAGGTTTCCGGCCCATACCGCGCCTGACATATTTGGAAGGACACCCTGCGCCGCCGGGAGCGGAATTTGTTTGCTTTCCTGCGCCGAAGCCGTCAGGGGACCGATCAGCACGACTGCCAAAATGGAAAGGTGCTTGATCCTCATACAGTCTCCAAAAGGGGAAGATGCTCGATTATCGTGTGATCCAGAGCTACTCGCGTGGGTGCACGCCTTGATTCGTCGGGCGGAGCTCTTTCGATGTCCGTTGATCAGGATGCGTGTGCCCTCATTGCGACAAGCCCTTGCTATGTGATTCTCGGCTGCTATGAAGGGCGGATTTCCAATTGGCCGACTACATCGGACGCACTGCGACTAGGTCGACTTCTATTAGTGCGCCGCGAGACGCAGCGGGGAGCACCACCTGCACTGTGGTGCGGGCTGGCTTGCTCGGTTGGTCCTTGGTGCCAAAGAACTGGGTATATCCGGCCATCATTCCGGCGAAATCCGGCTTGCCACCTGTCGCAGGATTGTTCCCGAGGAACACGCGCACCATGGCCACATCACCCATCGTCAGCTTCTGCGACTCCAGGAGCTTTTGGATGTCCTTGAAGATGCCTACGGTCTGTGACTTGGTGTCGGTGTCTGCCTTCATGTCCGGGTCGAGCCATCCACTGACATACAGCGTACTGCCGGCCCATGCAGCCGCGGAAATTGGAAGGTCAGCATTCGTGGGGTTTTGACTCGGCGGCAGCGGAATCTGTTTTGCTGTTTGCGCTGAAGCTGTCAGGGAACCTGTGAGTGCGACTGCCACGAGAAGGAGCTGCTTGATCATCATGCCGTCTCCAAAAACGAGAAGATGCGTGGTTCATCGTGTGGTCAATGTAGAATTGGAACGGCATGGAGAAAGGACGGTCCGCGCACATTAGAGGATTGTCATCTTCCTCTCATTGTGGCGGGTTGCCGAGCAGAACCACCTGGTCATAGGTTGGAGCATGCAGGTTCTGGTGGTGGAAGATGACCGCAACTTGCGGCGGTTTTTGAGCAAAGCCCTCCGAGAAGAGGGCTTTGGCGCGGTCGAGGTCGAGTCGGGTGATCGCGCATTAGATCGCGCTCTCGACGCGAGCTATAGCTGCATCATCCTCGACGTCATGCTGCCTGGTCGCGACGGATTCCACGTCGTGACTGAGCTCCGGTCGCGGCGCGTGTTCACGCCGGTCCTCATGCTGACCGCGAGGGACGAATTGGAGTCACGCGTGCGAGGCCTGGAGGCCGGGGCAGACGATTACCTGACCAAGCCGTTCGACTTGGCGGAGCTACTCGCGCGGGTGCACGCCTTGATTCGTCGCGCTGAGCTCCACCACCAGGATGCGACGCTGAGCGTCGGGAACCTGATACTGGATCCGCTGACCCGGCGAGTCACGCAAGGCGGGCGGCGGGTAGACCTGAGCGCGAGAGAGTTCGCCTTGTTGGAGTTCCTGATGCGGAACGCAGGCCGCACGGTCTCTCGGTCTCGCATCGCCGAGGCAGTCTGGAACTACCAGTTCGACCCTGAAACCAACGTCGTAGATGTGTACGTGAATTATCTTCGCAAGAAGCTCTCCTTCGAAAAGCGGACCACGGCGATCCAAACGGTGCGGGGCACCGGCTACCGGCTCGAGGCGCGGTGACCGAGCCGCGTCTCGCCACCGTCCTCACGAAGCGCACGCAACGCGTCACGTGGACCGCCCTCACAGGGTTCGCGCTCCTCGTGGTCGTGGCGTTTGCCGTCGCGGGTGAGGTCGCACTGCAGCGCTCCCTGCAGCATTCCGCCAGCGTTATTCAATCACTCTTGAGAGCCTACACCGACTCCACGCGCGGACCCGGTGGCGTCATGCCCGCTGCGCTGGCCGACCGGCTCCTGAGCATGGGGGGACAGGTTCTGATCACCCGAACGACCACCGAGCCTGGCGGCATGGCCCAGGTCTACTATGTGAGCCCGGGAATGCCGGAGAAACGCGTGGAAGACCTGCCCGGAAGCGCCTCGCCCGAGCAGGTCCGGCAAATCCTGCTTGACGCCATCACGCGGCGGTCACGGTGGCGGTTCGCCGTGCTTCAGCGAGCGCGCGATCCCTTCGACGTCTACGTTGTCGCAAGCCGTGATCCCTATCTCATCGGGCTTGCGGCGCTGGTAGGTGTGGTTGCCCTGCTGCTTCCGCTCGCAGCGCTCAGCGCCGGCCGCGGCGCGCGCCAGGCTGTGGCCGCGACGCTTGGCCCCCTCGAGCAGATAACGGCGGACACGCAGGCAATAAGCCCAGCGGAGCTTGGTACCAGGATCGCGAGTCCCACGGGCCAGGCCGAGGTGACGGCACTGGCTGACAGCATTAACCGGATGCTGGACCGCGTCGACCGCGCCCATCGGGCGCTCAAAGCGTTCACGGCCGACGCCAGCCACGAGCTCCGCACGCCGCTCACGCTCGTGCGCGCTCAGGCGCAGTGGGCTCTGGCCCACCAGCAGCAAGAGACGGAAGTGCGGGACGCGCTGATGGCCATCGAGCGGGAGGTTGAACGGACCACCAAGATGGTGGAGGAACTCTTGCTCATCGCCCGGGGCGAGAATCGACAATTGGCACTCGCGCGCGTTCCGTTCGACCTCAGAACCGTCGTCGACGAGGTCAAAGAGATCACCGAGGCCATGGCGTTCGACAAAAGCCTTGCGGTGCGCGTCGAGCCGGCTGAACCGGCGTGGGCCTTGGGAGATGCCGACCGCACCCGGCACATCCTATTGAATGTTGCCACCAACGCGGTGCGCTACACGCCCCAGGGTGGCATTAGCTTCCGTCTCCGGAAGGACGACAGCATGGTCGGCGTGTCCGTTCAAGACACCGGACCAGGGATAGCGCCTGAACATCTCGAGCTGGTCTTCGACCGATTTTTCCGGGTCGACCAGTCCCGCAGCCGAGAGCTGGGCGGCACTGGGCTAGGTCTCGCCATCGCCCGACTGCTGGCCGAGCTCCAGCAGGGCCGGGTCATGGTCGAGAGCACGCTCGGAGAGGGAAGCGTGTTCACGCTCTGGCTCCCCGCATCGACGACCTAGGTCGCGCACTTCTCGGGACAATGTGGCGTGCGCGCCGGTGGAACTACCGGCGCGCCGCGGTCACGACGCACACTATCCAGCCGCGAGCTTGCGAACCGCGTTCGCGAGGAGCCGCACCCGAGCGGCATCACCCGCGGTCGCCGCGTCGCCGTCGAGCTTCGTCGCCAATGCCGTGAGCGACGTTTTGCGCTCGCCGCCGCTCAGCTTCTCTGCCGCCGCGAGACTGCGGGCCACCGCGGCGCGTTTATCCGCCGGCAGGCCATCGTTGCGTCCCAACTGATCGAGATACGCGCGCGCAAGCGCGAACGTCGCCGGCCAGATGATCTTCTTCTGGTTCTGGGGGTTGAAGACGTCAAGATGCACCGAATTGGCCGCATCGATCTCGTTCTGCGAGAGGAGGCCACTGGGCTTGAGCTCGAGAACGTTTAGGCCTCGCGTGATTTCGGAACCGTAGATGTGGCCATTATACCAGTACGTCGACCAGAAGCCCCCCATCGTCACCTTCGTCGAATCATTGGCGCCGAGATCGTAGAACGCGATCTCCTTCGGATGCGACGCATCGCTCCAGTCGACCACCGAGATCCCCCCTTCGTACCAGCTGTACACGGCGACGTCACGGCCGGGGATGGGGATCAGAGAGCCGTTGTGCGCCGTGCATTCCGCAGTGGCTGCCAGCGCCGCCGGGATCTTGTAATAGCTCGTGAACTGCATCCCGTCGTTTGCGAGCCCATAGATCGAGAGGCCGCCCCAATCCTTGTTGTCCGTCCCCCGGCAGTGCGGTCCGCCCCACTCATCCCCGAACACGACTTTCTTCCCGTCGTTGCTGAACGTGGCCGAATGCCAGACCGCGATGTTCGAGTCGGCCACCGCCGTGATCCGTTTCGGATTCGCAGGATCACGAATGTCGAGCAGCAGCCCGTAGCCAATGCATGCGGCGCCGGCCTTCCCAATGGACGTATACGCCGTGATGTCGTGGCAATACATGACAACCGGGGTGATAGCCGTATGAGGCGGCCCAGCCGGCGCCGCCGGGGCACCATTGGCAGCGGCCGCAGCGGCCCTGGCGGCCATGGCTGCCGCGCGCCTGGCCTGGTCCTCCGGAAGCGGAGCGTGGTAGGTCACTGGTGCGAGCTGGTTAAGGATTCGCGGAGTGCTCACGACCTTGGCCTGCTCGGGGTGCGCCACCGGCACTTTGATCACTTCGATCATGAATCGCGGTGCGTTCGGGTCGTCGTCGGCCGCGGTTTCCGAACACCCCGCGAGCTCGCTCGATGACCGAGACGCGGCGTTGCCCGAAGAATAGATGTAGATGTTGGCCTTGTCGTTCGGGTCCTCCACCAGCGTGTTGGTGTGCGACCCGCGACAGAGCTGAACGCCGCCGATCTGCTTCGGGTGCTGGATGTCGCTGATGTCGAAGATGCGCACCCCGCGGAACCGCTCCGCGCTGACGGTGTCCGGTACCCCTCCGGTGCCGCAGTCGACACGCCCGGCCAGATCTTCCACTGAGAGGAAGAGCAGATTGTGATACACGGACACGTCACCCTGCCCACCAGGACACACGGACACGCCGGCAATGCGTGGCTGGCTCGGATTCGAGACGTCCCAGATCTGGAACCCTTTGTAGTTACCCTGAATCACGTACTTACCCTTGAAGGCCAGGTCGCTGTTCGTGCTGCGAAACGTGGGTCCCGGGCCCTTCGGATCGAAGAACGGCTCCGGCGGTCGTACGGCGGCATCGAGCTGCATGTTCCACGACGCTTGCCCAGCGTCCGGCCAGCCTGCCTTCAATGCGTTGCGCGGATCCGGATTGGGCGGCGTGGTGGACATGTTGACCACCGCCACCGATTGGCGTTCGTCCCCCGATTGCGACCACGCGCGCGACGCCAGCATGAGCGAGGCGGCGACGAGCGCCAACGTGGCCGCAAAGACCGCGGATGCAGTGCGGCCCGGGCCGCGACGGGTTGCTGCGAGATGACGGGTCATGGCTGGACTCGTGAAAAGGAAAGCGAGCGCAAGCGAAACAGCGTCGAGATCTGACAAGTGGATCCCATCATTGGCCCGGCGTGGTGGGCGGCAATGCAGCGAGCATTCGCGTCATCCGCTCGATCTCCGCGGACTGGTTCGCGTTCACATCGGTCGCGAATTGGAAGAGCAGCGGGTCCTGCGCCGCGCCGTAGGAGTGCATCAGCTCTTGCACCATTGTAATCGCGCCCTGGTGATGCATGATCATGTCTTCGAGAAACAAGCGATCGAACGCGATCCCGCGCGCCTGGTCGAGCGCGGCCATCTGCTCCGGACTCAACATGCCTGGCATGAGCATCGGGTGATCCATGCCTGCCATCGTGAGGCCATGTGGATCCGCCTGCGGCACCGGCTCGTGCCTGTCGGCCAGCCAAACCTGGATGTACTTGATCTCGTCTTTTTGCGAGACCGCGATCCGGTCACACAGCGCGAGCACCGCTGGCGACGCCCCGTGCGATTGCGCCCATCCGGCCATGACCACGGCCTGGGCATGGTGGCCGATCATGCCAGACATGAAATGCACGTCTGCCGCGGTGGGGGGTTGCACGCCCGGAGCGGCGTGCTCGGTCCCCTGTTCGTTCCCACTTCCGGACCCGGGCGTCGGAGTCTGGCCTGCGATCGCACTGGCCGACAGGAGGCCGGCGAGCATGGCCAACTGAAAAAACCCGTTCATCGCCGGGACTGCTGCACGCGTTCCCGCAAGATGGGGTTCGCCGCTACAACGGCGGATCCCGAAAGGGAGGGTATCGAAATCGTCGGCCTTTTCCATGACTCAACTGCCTGCGTGTAGGGTATCGACCCCAAATCAGTGCAGTGCCTGATGACGTCGGTGGTCTGGCCCTCTCACTGTCGCGGAAGTGTCGGTTGCGCCAAGCGTGTCTGCGCTCGGATCGGCGATCCCGACGGAAATGTCAACATGCGGCAAAACGATAGCGCTTCCAGCACCAGGCACAAGGGGCAGCAAGTGTCCGCCCAGATCCGGCGAAGCCAGAAGGTCAGGAGTCGCGATGCTGGGTCGCGCCGACGGGTCGTTGACCCCCGGCGACTGATACGAGCACACGTGATCCCCAACCACACAACCCAAAGGAAACATTTCTATTGAACTGAAACAGGGGACGGCGGACCGAGATATTGACAAACGACCTGGTCGACGTATTATCGCAGTCCAAAATTGACAGGCGCACCGGGGGCGGTCTGAACTTGCCTCCGGAAGTTTTTGCGCCCGCCGTTCGAATCACGACGTGCCCAACGGGCTCCCCCCAACTGGAGGCGCGTGATGCAACGTGCAATGTGGGTTCGCGGGAAGGCCACACCGGTGGCGGCGGCGCTCGGGATGATCACTCTCCTGGCCGCGTGGCCGATCTCGGCGCAGGCACCCACAAGAATCACCGGCCATGTGGTCGACGCCGGCGACCAGGCCCCCATCCCTGCCGCGACTGTGGTCGTGACAGGGACGACGATCGGTACAAGTTCGAACGACAGCGGGGCATTCACGATCGCGCTCCCGGCTGACGCCCGGAGTTTCACTGTCCGACGCATCGGCTTTCTCGCCAGAACGGTTCCCGTCTCGGGGGCCCAGACCGCGTACACCGTGGCGCTCTCTCGCGACGTGCTTCGCCTCGAGGCGCAGGTCGTGACCGGGGTGGCGACGACCGTCTCATCCCAAAGTGCAGCCAACGCCGTCGCGGTCGTCAACACGCAGGAAGTCAACGAGGTGCCCGCTCCGACGGTCGAGAACGCGATCCAGGGGCAGATTCCCGGCGCTCTTATTCAGCAGAACAATGGTGGCGCGCCCGGTGGCGGGATGCAGATCCAGATCCGCGGGACCACGTCGATCAATGCCAATGGCTCGCCGCTCTATGTGCTCGACGGGGTGATCATCGAGAACGACATCCAGGAGCCGGGGAACGAAGCCCTCACCGACGCCCTCGGCATCGGCGTCGCACCAAACAACCAAGATCTGGGCGTCAACCGCATTGCGGATATCAACCCCGAGGACATCGAGAGCATCGAGGTCTTGAAGGGTGCGTCGGCGTCGGCCATCTATGGCTCCAAGGCATCGGCCGGTGTGGTGATCATCACGACTAAGAAGGGCAAGGCGGGAAAACCGCTGTGGAGCCTGTCGCAGAAGGTCGGACAGTTCGCTGACGCCGCGACGCTCGACATCCGGACGTTCCCGACGTTGGCCAGTGCGCAGGGCTGGTATAACAACGACATCACCGGTGCTACCACACCCGCTGAGATTGCCGCAAATAACGCATTCATTTCGAGCGTCTACGGCGGCCCGCAGAATTATCAGACCACCGTGTTCGGCAACGGCCAGGCCTCGTACGAGACGGATCTGAGCGTCAGCGGCACGCAAGGCGAGACTCAGTTCTTCGTGTCCGGGCTCTCGAAGTACGACAACGGCACGTTGCTCAACACCGGTTACAACAAGCAGTCGATCCGGTCGAACGTCACGGAGCAGTTTGCGAGCCGCCTCTCCGCCACCGCCAACCTTTTTTATTCGCACAGTGTCACGCGCCGTGGCCTCACGGGCAACGACAACAACGGCAGCAGCCCATACGACGTGTTCTCGTACACGCCGCAGTTCGTGAATCTCAATCATCAGAACGCCAATGGGTCGTGGGCGTTGAACCCCTTTGGACCGGCCAATCCCTTTGCTGACGCCTACGACATCGGCACACCGGAGACGACCCAGCGGTTCATCGGCGGCGGCAATATCAACTGGACACCGTTCCGGACCGAGCACCAATCTCTGCAGGTGCAATTGATAGGCGGAGTCGACATCGCCCACGTGCTCGACGATCTGTACGCTCCGGCCTCTCTGCAGCTCGAGCAGAACCTGGTCTTACCGGGTGTCTCGACCACGCAGACGACGGACAACCAGTACATCAACTACTCGATCAATCTGATCCACCACTACACTGGGCTGTCGTGGCTCGATGCGACGACGTCGGCAGGGTTTGTGCGCGAGCGGCGCGACCTGACCAACCCGGAGACGGTCTCGCAGAACGTGCTGGCCGGTCTCAACAACCCGGCCACCGGCACGGTGCAGACGAACTTCTTCAACCGCACCGCGCAGCGCGACCAGTCACTCTATGGTCAGGAGCAGATCCTCGCGCTTGACTCGCGGCTCTCAGTGACCGCGGGGGTGACGGCCGAGCGGACGACGAACGACGGTGACATCGGCAAATTTTACGCTTATCCGCGGTATTCGGCCTCGTACCGCATCCCGCAGTTCGTGGGTTTCCTGGACGAGATCAAGTTGCGAGCCGCGCTCGGGTCATCGGGGACGCAGCCGCTCTACGGCGTCCGGTATAGCCCGTTTGGAACGACGCTCGGTTCGGGCCTTCCCGGTGTGGCAGCCGACACCGTGGTCGGCGATGCCAACGTCAGGCCCGAGTCGGAGACCGAGTTCGAGACCGGATTTGACGCGACGATGTTCCACTCACGGGCCCAGTTCACCTTCACCGTCTACCAGAAGCGGGTCACGAATCTTCTCCTGGAAGCAGCGGTCAACGCCTCGCGCGGTTACGACGTGCAGTGGCTGAACGGCGGCGAGTTCACGAACCAGGGGGCTGAGATCTCGCTGGCCATGACGCCGGTCCAGCTTCGCAACGGATTCACCTGGGTGAGCACGACTAGCTTCTACCGCAATTACAGCGTCGTGAACGCGCTCCCAGTTGCGGGTTTCAATGAGATTTACGTCGGCCGCTCGATCACGGAGGACGTGAACGGCGCCTTCATCGGTCCGAACGGAATTCCGGAGCAGACAGGCGACGGGTCGCCCTCATTCACTATGGACTTTAACGAGGAAGTGAGCTGGGGGCCGCTGCGGCTCGCGGGGCTCCTCGATTGGAACCGGGGCGGCAACGTGGGCAATGGCGACGACGACTACTTCAAGTTCGGCACTCTCTGGGGCGATTCGGCGAATGCGGCAAAATTTGTTCAAGAGGAGTTCGCCAACTTGAGGCCGGACCTTCAAAGTGCTACGGCTGTCAAGCTTCGGAGCGTGTCCCTGAGCTACACGCTGCCCACCAGGTGGCTCAATCGGGTGGCGAGCGGTCGCGTCTCGAGCGCTCGCCTGTCGCTGCTCGGTCGCAATCTGTTGTACTGGTACAGTAAGTATTACGACGGCCTGGATCCGGAAGTGAGCTCGGCTGGCAGCCAGGACGTACGGCGCCCAGGCGACGTCACACCGTACCCACCATCCCGCAGCTTTTTCCTTTCCCTCGACCTGGGCTTCTGACATGCGCGAGACATATATCTGCGCCGCAGGCGGGTGTCCGCGCCTCGTGGAGCGGCGCGTTAATCAGTGGCGCGCGGTCATGTTCATAGGGGGGGTGGCTCTCGTTGCCGTGACGGCATGCAAGGACACCGCCGTCCCGTACTTCAATGCGCCGACGAGCATTCCGTCCTCGCCGACAGGTGTGCAGAACGCAGTGACCGGACTGTTCTCGGCCACGCGGATCGACGTGAATTGGGACGTGTGGTACGTGGGCTCGTTCGGGCGCGACATCTTTTGGTTCCTTGGCGCGAGCTCCAACGTGCTGGTTGACGTGTCGGGTCTCATCGCCCCGACCAGCCACAGCAACATCGACGCAGTCGAAGAGTGGGACAACGAGTACGCGCAAGCGAAACAGGCCAACTACATCATCGCCAACTTGGCCAAAGTGCCGGCGTACTCGGCGGCGCAAGTCGCGGCCGTCACCGGCATCGTGCAGACGATCAAGGCGCTCAATTTCATGATGTTGGCGGAGACCCGAGATTCGATAGGTATCCCGATCTACTCGATCGGCAGCAATCCGACCGACCCGCCCTACTGCATCAAGGACGTGTGGGCGTACATCGTCGCGCTACTCGATTCGGGCTTCAACGATCTCAACGCCGCTGGATCGATCCCGTTGCCCGTCAAGCTCCCGGCCGGTTTTATGTCGGTGGGACAGACGGCGTCCCCGAGCACTGCGCAGGGGTCATTTGCCGCATTCAATCGGGCGCTGGCCGGGAAGGCTGGCCTCGAGTATGCGTATGCCATCGCCCGCAACAAACCCAGCACACATCCGACGCCAACATCGCCCGGCAATCCCGATCCCACGGCGCTAGCGCGCGCGGATAGTGCATTAACAGCGTCGGCACTGTACAACCCGAGCGTGATCGCACCGCCGGCCGCGGGCAACTTCGCGCTCGACCAGTACGGGGTGTACCACACCTTCAGCGGCCAGTCCGGCGATCTGCAGAACGCGGTCCTCGAGTACTATTACTTGTTTGACGCAACCTGGGACCTCTACTACGACGTCGACACGGCCGACTTGCGGTACAAGAACAAGTTTGTACCAGATCCCTTTCCGGTCCAGCTAGCCTCGTATGCGGGCGTCTCCAACGGCCTCAATTACCTCCCATACGCGCAGGTCAACAGCCCCTTCCCGATCGTGCGCGCGGAGGAATTGGCGCTCGTGCGAGCGCAGATCCAACTGGGGTTAGGCAATTTCGCCAACGCGATCACGCTCATCAATCAGGTGCATATGCAGGCGGGCGGTTTCGCGACACCCCTCTCGATCGCTCTTACGTACACGGCGGTGCGTGACTCACTCCTGAAGGAGCAGCGCATCTCGACCGTCTTCGAACCGAGCAACGACCGCGCGATCGCGCTTCGCATGTACCACCTCGAGGCAGTCGCCGACACGACGTGGCAAGCCACCGCAGGCCCGGACGCAGCCACCGCCGCGGCGTTACACAGTACCGACTATCACAATACGGTGGCCAACGTGCCGCTCGTAGAGGTCACGGCGCGAGGTGGGTGGAATTTGACCTGCCCGTAACCGCAAATGGGCAGGGAGAGAAACGAGGACGACGGGCGACAGTGGTCGGGAAGAGCAGCCGAGGCCAGTTGCGGTGCACCGTGACTGGCCTCGTGGTTCGCTAACGGCTGCCCGCTGACGGCTGAACAGTCATCGCTTCACGTTCCTGGCATGAAACAGCTCGTGAGGATGGTGCAGGAGACTCATGCGCACCCACGGTGCTGCGCAAGAACCGCTTCTATTCCAATTCGCCACCGACGTGAACGCCAACCAAACCGCTCAAATTCAGCGAATGAATCGAATGCTCGCGGCCATGTCCCCGCCGACATGAGCCATCATACGACCCGCGTATCAAACCCGATTGCCGTCTCACCATCGCTCCCTGGCCTTTCCAGGAGTTCAGTCATGACCTCCCATGTGGCAGTAACGCCGCGCGGTCTGGGCCGCACATCCTCGGCTGTCCCGCCGCTCTCAGCAGCGCTCCTGGCTTGCTCGTTGACGCTGACGCCGTGCGCGTTCGCGCAATCGGCGGGCAACGGTTCTGGATCACCGCAGGCGATCGACATGTCCCTGACGGCGCCCAGTCCCGACCCACGCGATGGGCTCAAGGCAGGCTGGCTCGATCCTGGGCAAGCCTCGTGGAACATGCGCCTGGTGGCCGCGGTGCGGCCAACTGAGGGGTTCTTCGATCCGAGTGGCCCCACAATGGGCAAATCGAACACCGACCTGGCCTTCGAGGGCAAGTACGTCATTCAGGGTAACTTCAACGGCTTCCAGATCTGGGACGTCTCGAATCCGAGCGAGCCGCGGCTCGCTGGCTCGTCCGTCTGCCGCGGAGGGCAGGGCAATGTGTCCGTGTATCGCAATCTCCTCTTCGTGTCGGTGGAAGAGCTGGCCGGTCGTATGGACTGCGGCGTCCAGGGTGTACCGGATACTGTCAGCCAGGATCGGTTCCGCGGGGTGCGGATTTTCGATATCAGTGATGTCCAACACCCAAAAGAGATCGCCGGTGTTCAAACGTGCCGCGGGTCGCACACCAACACGCTGGTCGAGGACCCGAACGACAAGGCCAACATCTACATCTATTCTTCGGGCAACGCCGCGTCCCGGTCATCGAGCGAGCTCGCGGGGTGTTCCGAATCCGCGGCAGCCGACGACCCGAACGCACCGCGATTCATGATCGAAGTGATCCGGGTCCCCCTGGCGCACCCCGAACAGGCCAAGATCGTGAGCAGCCCGCGGATCCTGGGTGGGCTCGGAACGGTCACGTATCACGCGGCGGATCCGCAGGACGAGGCGAGGATGGCGGCAGCGTTCAAGAGCGCTGCGGCGAAGACCAAGAGCGGCGGAGGCGGTGGCGGGTCAGGGGCGCCGGGACTCTTTGGCCCGACTGTCAGGTACTGCCACGACATTACAGCCTATCCGGCCATCAAGCGAGCCGGCGCCGCGTGTATCGGCTGGGGACTGCTGCTCGATATTCAAGATCCCGCCCATCCGAAGCGAATGGCGGCGGCGGCCGATTCGAACCTCGCGGTCTGGCATTCGGCCACTTTCAGCAACAATGGATCGAAGGTTCTGTTCGGGGATGAGTGGGGAGGACCTCACTGCCGCGCGACGGACAATAAGGACTGGGGTGGCCTCTCCGTCTATGGGCTCGCGAACGACGGCATGCAGCTCAAGAGCTATTTCAAAATGCCGGCGGCGCTGGCCGACGTAGCGATCTGCACGGCTCACAATGGCTCGCTGATCCCGGTCCCTGGCCGGGACATCGCGGTTTACAGTTGGTACGACGGTGGGATCGACGTGGTCGACTGGTCCAATGCCTCCCATCCCAAGGAAATCGCTTTCTTCGATCGGGGGCCCGAAGACTCGACGAAGATAACAATGGGGGGAACCTGGTCCGCGTACTGGTACAATGGCTACATCTACAGCTCCGAGATCACGCGCGGCCTCAATGTGCTCGCGCTCCAGCCGAGCGGCCTGCTCTCGCAGAACGAGATCGACGCGGCCAAATCGGTCCATCTCAATGAATTCAACCCACAGGACCAGCCGAAAATCGTCTGGCCGGCGACGTTTGCGCTCGCGCGGGCGTATCTCGATCAGTTGGGACGCGACGGTGGCCTTCCGGTGGCTCGCCGCGCCGCGGTGACCCGCAGTCTCGCGACCGCCGAGAAATTGAGCCTCGGCGCGCGGCAGCAACGTCTCATGACCTTGGCCACAGAGGTTGAGGGCGATGCCGCCAGCGCCGGCAATGCAGCTAAGGTGCGGCTCCTAGCCGATGCAATTCGGAAACTCGCGGCCATGTAGTGAAGTTCGATTCTGGCCGGCACAAATGCCAATGGGTGGGAGTTTGACGGCACCGCGATTTCGTGTCAGAACGTCCCACTGGGCAACCAGACGATTGCACCGCGCCGCTCACGTGGCGCGGTCAGGCACAGAGCATCACCATCACGGGCACGGCCCGCTAGGCGCCTGGCTCGGAGACAAGTACGCGACTACGCTGGCCGACAGAAGGCCGACGAGCACGGTCAGGTGAAAAAAAACGTTCATCGCCAGATCTGGTGCACGCGCGCGCGCGCGATTGGGTTCGCCTCTACGACAGCGGACCCGAAACATGGGGCCATCGCGCGAAGCTACCGCCCCACGGGACGAGCGATCGACTCACGTGGCGACGGCGGCGCGGCAGTAGATCGGATCCTGACGCTACCCGGCGAGCGTTGCTCAGCAGGCGCAACCGGCGTCGAAGCCTACTTCTGGGATTTCGTCCGCCGAAGCGTTTTGAGATGGTTCACCGCAATGGCGTAGGCAAGATCTCGCTCGGCTATTGCACTCGCTTCAGGCTCACCCACGGCACCAGCATACGCTTTGGCAATGGCATGAATGACGAGCGGAGGATTGTCTTTGAAAACGTAGTGCCCGCTTCCGTAGGCGGTGATGCTCTCCCGATTCGGCTGGGCAGCCGCAAACTGCTTGTGACAATCCTTCCATCGGACGATATCGGCGCTGTCAGTGAAGGGTGGGTGCTCTGAGACCAGGTCGATCACCGGTATCGCCGGGGGGAACGTCACCCTTCTCATGATCGCCACGGTCGTCGGCAAATTGGCGGACTGATAATACATGCCGAGGTTCGCCGCTTTCGCTTTGGCCGTATCCTCGCTCTTCCTCGCATTCACGAAGTTGCTCAGAAAGGCATCGTCGAACCAACACGCGGTGCTGGCATCGACGAACACCGCCGCTTTCACGAATGTGGGGTTCCTGGTCGCGTACAGCGTCGCATAGAGACCGCCGTACGAATGCGCGACGAGCACAATGTTGCCGCCGTAGCCCAATTTGCGCAGCCCCGCCTCCAGACCCGCGACACCATTGAGTATGCCGTGCTTGGCGATATCGCGCTCATTGGCATCGATCTCGCTCTGGCCGAAGCCGGCCCGATCATACGTGATGAGGGGGGCGCCAGTAATACCAGCTATCGGATTGAGCAGACTGTCCCATACGGTGCCGTCGTCCCCTCCACCGGCATCAAACAAGATCGGTACGCCGCGCCCCCTCAGAATGTGAAAATGGAGTCGATACCCTCCCACATCGACCAGTGTATCCGTTGCCTGGCAGCGAGCCGCATGCGTCAGCGGTCCGAAAATGGCGAACGTCATGAAGAGGTATTTGTGCATGATTCGTGAAAGCTAGAGCGCTTCTGGCTGCCGGGCGCCGTCGCGCGACCGTAACCGGCGCGACGCTAGTTCGTCCACCTCGGGACGATAAAGCGATCGGGAGGCGCCGTTCGCACCGAAAGTGACCTTCACGAGTTACGGAATCCCAATGAACCAATGCTACGCTGTGACGATGAGGCTGCTGACGGTTGGCTTGGTCTCGATGACCGCCGCGTGCAGTGGGAAGGATGGTGCGGCGGGTGCAACTGGCCCTCAGGGATCTACGGGGACGCAGGGGCCGCCAGGGCCGGAAGGAAACGCCAACGTGCAGGCGGACACAATGACCCTGACGAACAGTGGGTGGGCGTGGAATTCCCAATATGCGTTCCAGACCTCGCCCACCTCGTATACCGAGTACTTCACACGCTACCACGATGCGGGCGACACCACGATCACATCTGCCGTTCTGATGCAAGGGATGGTTCTCGTCTACTTCACGCCGTCCCCCACCACCAGCACGGTCCAGTGGCTGCCCCTTCCGTATCAGTTCACGGATGGCTCTGGCAATTTCAATTACGAGATGACGTTTGAAACGATGCCGGACACGGTCCGTCTCCATTATTTCTTCGTCGCGTTGAACAGCAACCCGATTCCGACCCTGTCGACCTACGACATTCCGACGTACCAGTTCAAGATCGTGGCGGTGACCGGCACTCTCGCCAATGCGATGCGGGCGAGCCACGTGAATCTGAAGAGCTACGAGGCGGTCAGCAGCTTCATCGCTCGAGCCAAGCGGTCCGAAGAGGTCCACGTCGGGGCCTGACCCGGCAGCAGATCAGTCGGACGTCAACAGCCGCCCGAGAGGCGGCTGTTGGCGTTTGCGTCTCCATCGCGCGCGGCGATGCATGAGAGTGGCACACGCGAGGGCTCGCCATGCAATGTGCAAGCCCTCACTTCCCTCAGGAGGTCGAGGTCGGCTTCTCCGCGAGATACGCGTACCGCGAGAGACGTCTCTCGACGGAGAGCGCGTGGACGCATTGCAGGAACCGCTGCAGGCCCTGGAAGTTTGCCTCGCCCTCTCTGGCCACGAGCGCGCCACGGTGGCGCGCTCGCGCATCGTGCCACCGCGAGGCCACCGCAGCCGCCGCGGCCGTGACATCCTCGACCGCTCGGACCACGAACCCCGCGTCCCGGAGCAGCGCCTCGTTCGTGCCCGGCGGAACAAAGATGTAGAAGCCGATCGAGCTCCGCGTCGCGATCTCCTCATGCGAGACGGGGCCCGTCACGACCATCGCGTCGGTAAAGAGCGCGCGCCCGCCAGGTCGCAAAATGCGGTGCCAGTCACGGAGCACCGCGGCGCGATGCGCAATGTGGCACATCGCGTCGTTCGATACGATGGCATCGAAGCACTCACCCACGAAGGGCAGGGGCTGGCTCGCATCGACCGCTTCGAAGCGGACCCGCTCGGACAGGCCCAGGGCGTCGGCGAGTGCCCTGCCGTTTTGCACGCCATGCTCGTTGACGTCCACACCGGTCACTCGGCACCCGCGCTTGTCGGCCAAGTACACGGCCGGGCCGCCGGAACCGCTGCCGACCTCGAGAACCTCGGTCCCGTCGCTGACACGGAGTTGATCGGCGAACCCGAGCCACTCCTGGGCGGTCATCCAGCTGCTCTGGCCCAAGTCCTCGCCGTACGTCGCCTGCCGCACTGCGCGCTCGGCGTCGCCGGCAAAGTCGGCGTACACGTTGTCATACAGGTTGACGGAGTTCATCGACCCAACTCCTCCGTAAAGGTCCCGGGGGCATGCCTAGCCCCAATATATCTTTATCGTCGCACCGCCTCCGCGGCGCCGCGTGCTCAGCGAGGTTCTCCGCCCGCTGATTCCGTCGGTGGTCATTCATATCTTTGTGGTACCGGGGTGTCGCGTTGCGATGACGAGTGGTCCCACCCAAGAAACGAGGCGACTGCCGATGGCTGTTCAGGTGCGCGACATCGTAAAGGCCGTTGACGCCGCGATCGCCTTCTACAGAATGCTGAACCGCATCGGACGGACGAGGTCACCAATCATCACTGGCATTGCGCTCGTCGCCGCGGTCTCCACCGTGTTAGGAGCGCGTCGGCACGCCGTGGCCCCAGCCCCGGCGCCGACGTGCACGCGGCCTGAGTATCACCAGTTTGACTTCTTCCTTGGCGACTGGGATGTGTACGATGTCGGCGCGTCAACCGTGAAGGCGCACAACGCCGTCACGCGCATGCTGGCCGGGTGTGCCGTGAGGGAGGTGTATCGTCGGGCAGACGGTTACGCGGGAGAGAGCTTCAGCATGTACGACGCGCCGCGTGGTCGCTGGCACCAAAGCTGGGTCACAAATCGCGGAGAGCTGTTGCTGCTCGATGGAGGATTGAAGGATGGGACCATGGTGCTCACAGGATCTGAGGCAGCCGCAAATGGCGCTGCTTCGTTGATCCGGGGCGTCTGGCTGCCCGAGGATGACGGCTCAGTGCGCGAGACGGCGAAACGGTCGACCGACGGCGGGAAGTCGTGGACTCCCGAGTTCGACATTGTGATGCGACGAGCCGCGCGACGGTAAGCCGACGAATTCGCCCCAGTTGCAAGCTTCCGAGATTAGCGACTGGTTAGAACGCCTCGTTGAGTCCCAGCCACAGACCGTGGGAGCCGTCTTTGCCCCAGCCGAAGTCGAACCGCACGTTTTGGTCGGTCACCTTGTTGAACTTGAGTCGGAGACCGAGACCGTACCCTGGATCGAGCGAACTCAATCGTTGGTCAGTCGGGTTCGCGAAACTGCTTACGTTGAGGAAGAACGCCAGTCCAATCAGGCCGTTGGCCGTCACTGGCATCCGCTCCTCGCCCTCTCCGTACACGAACTGCGACCCGCGGATCCGTCCCTGAGGGTACCCGCGTCCCACGAGGGCATTTTGGTCCCATCCGATCGCCGGCAGCTCCATGTACGGCGGACGCCCCACTGTCAACCAATCGTAGTTGCGCAGTGCCAGAATCCCCGGCCACCATTTGGCCGGATGAAGGTACATCCGCAGATCGACGACCATCGTCGCCCAGTCCGATGAGCTGCCAAGCCACGTCGGATACCCGACAATCCTCACCCCCAAGTACGAGCCAGAAGTGGCGTTAATCGGGTTGTTGCGACTGTCATGCAGCGCGGCCACCTCAGGCCCAGTCGCGACCGTTTGCGTGACAGGCTGCCCATTGTTATAGGCGAGAAATGGTGTGACATGCCCGGCGGTGTCGGCCTTGTCATCGATGCGGACGTAGGCGTCGTAGTCATACCCGCCGCCCACATAGAGATGCGGGCCGATTCTCTTCATCAGCGCCTGCTGGAATCGAACCAGGTCAAAATCCATGTTGCTCTGATTCGCCGTCGGCTGAATGCCGCCGAGCCCGTACGTGGGCTGACTGGTGTTGAGGTAGCGCCAGTCAGCCTGGAAGAGCAGCCTGTTGTTGCGCGTGTAGACTGAGCCGTAGGTCTGCACGCCAAACTGTTTAAGCGCAGTGAAGAAGGCGAGGCTGCTGATGACTGACAGCGTCGTGCCGGGCGCCTGCCCCGCGCCGAACGACACCGCCGAGACGACGCCGAGCAGCAGGCCAGTCGTGGGTGTCACGGAAATCGCGGGCAGAAGGGCAATGTGAAACCCCGCTATCTGCGCGGGCGTGATGACGGCGGTGTTAGGCGGTTTCCCAAGGATGCGCGAGATCAGATCCAGGACATCGACCTGCGGAACGCCCGAAGTCGAGTCCGCTCTTGCCGTCGTGTCCGCTGACTGAGCGGCGACACGACGGATTGGGGCGAGCGCGAGAGCGATTGCCAGGCTCGCCGCCAAGCAACGCTTTACCCAAGCGTCTAGTTCGGGCACGAGATCTCCTGAAGCAGCTGGCGATCAGGCCGTTCGCTGCCCCTCGATCAGGGTAGGGGCTGCCGGTTGGAGCGACCAGTGCCCTTTGGGCTAGGAAAGCGCCCGCCAATCTCCAGCGCGATGCTGTGTGGGCACAGGCGCGGTCTAGAACGCGTAGCTGAAGGCGATCGCGGTGACGACGTTCACATAGCTCTCGTTGAGCGGCGGCAGCGCCGGGAGGCCGGCAGCAGGTGCCGCGAGCAAGTTCACGTTGTTCTCTGAACCCCACGACGTGTCGAAGCCCAGGATGAGTGCGGCGGGGCCGATCTTGCCCTGCACACCCAGATTGATGTGCCGCAGGTCCCAGTTGATGAGTGTCCCGACCGGCCTCACGCCCGGCGGGATCGACGTGAGATCTGTGCGATAAGCCAGGAATACATCGAAATGATTGGAGAGCTGCTGTCGAGCACCCACCCCCCAGTTGAACAGGGAGCGATACTGCGCCGTGAGCGCCATCGAGATCGGCGCACCACCGGTCTGCGGCACAAACGGCAGCGCGGGGATGATCGTGAACTTCGGCACCGCTGCGAACCACTCGGCTGACACACCGAGGTCCGTACCTCCCCAATGGTGACCGACGCCGGCACCAACGGAGAGCGCCGAATAGTATGTCGCACTCAGCTGCGACTGATAGTTCGTCGCGACCTGGGACGTAGGCGCGCCGGTGCTCACACCCTGGTCGATGTACGATTGAGTCGCGCCCACTTGTGAGCCGCCGAAGAGGTCGAGCCGGGGCGTCGTGACCGTCAACCCGGCCGACCAGCCGGCGTCCTTGTACTGAACGCCCGCCTTGAGCAGCACCGCCCAGTTGTAGTAGGAGAAGTCGTATTCGTTGGTGCCGATCGCGCTCTCACCAGTCTCGTTGACAGCCTGTGCGCTCAGTGACTGCGAGTAGGTCTGGCTGCGCACCGCCACGAAGAGGCTCGAGCCGAATCCCCAGTGGGTGCCACTGGCTGTTGCGTAGGTGAGCCCCACCCACGTCTCACTCAGCGATTGGTTGGCCAGCACATTGCCGACCGACGAGGTGACCGGGACCGGCGGCGGCGGAGCGAAGCTGTCGAGCGGAATGGCACGGATCTGCGCGCCGAAGTTGTACCCCTGGCGCGTCAGCAGGGAGTAGGCGAGCCGCTGCGGCGAGTCCTTCCCTCCAATGCGGATGGCGCCCGCAAACATGTTGGGCAGGGCGCTCCAGCTCGAGTTGGTGGGGATCTTCATGGGAACCTGGGCGGTCGAGAAGGAGAGCGTCGAGTACTGCAGCGCGTTGAGCGAGACAAGGAGCTGGACGTCCTTCTCGAGGCCCAGGGCGCCGGGGTTGTAAAACACGCTGCTGATGTCGTGATCGTTACCGATTACCGTGCCGCCAAGCAGCCTGGATTGGGTGCCGTACGCCGCCGCCCAATACTGGGTGTCCTGCGCGGCCAACCGCCCGGCGGAGACACCAAGTCCGAGCGCAATTGCCAACGTGAATGCGCCTCGCGTGCTGCGACAGCCCAGGGACGGCGACACGGGCTGATAGTCTAGCGACATCGCGATCTAATCAGGATTCGCCTTTGGCCCCCCACCGGCGAGACTGCCACGCATTCGTGCCGGCACGCTGACCGCAAGGCGACGTGGAGGTCGCTCGCTGGCGTGGTGCGCCGACCTCGAGCGGCGAACGGCTCCGGTTCAGGCGGTGGCGAGCGAGACAAGACGCTCATGCCGACCTTCTTATCCGTGGCATTTCTTAGGCATGGTCGGGCCCGCCGGGCGAGGAGGCTAGCGAGTACGAAGACCTTCGGACCCGCGCGTGATGTGAACCAAAGACGACGCGCATCGCTCGGCGACATCGACCAGTATCACAAGACCGTGTCGCTCCGCCAAGTGTCACGCCTCGCGGGTCTCGCGCTGGTGGCGATCGATGTGGCGTCGCTGGTGGCCCAAGGCCCTCCAATGTCGACGCGGCCGCCGGGCAAACCGGACTCCACGATTCGACCGTCGCCGACGAAATCGCAGAAGAAAGAGCCTCCGCCCTGGGTCCAGTTCCGTGCCGACCTGGGATACGTTGACGCGTCCGGCAATTCCAGTGTCGGCACGCTCAGCATCTCTGACGCCGTGCGCCTGTGGACCAGTCACTCGAACAAGGTCAGCCAGGACTTCGGCCTCACGTACGGTACGAACGAAGGCGTAGTGGAAACCAACTTGTGGACTGCTGACCTCCAAGACGCGTATACGATCACCAAGGCCATCGGGTTGTATGGCGTCTTCTCGTTTGATCGCAATCCTTTTGCTGGCATCGACTACCGCTTCGAGCAGGGGGTCGGCGCCGAGTTGGTCGCCGTGAACAGTGGGCGAAACCGGCTGGATTTCGACGTGGGTCCATCGTATGTGGAGCGGCGATCGACGGCCAACGTGGAGTTGCGGTACCCTGCCGGACGAGGGGCGGTCGTATATCGGTACACGTTCGCCAAGAGTGCCTACTTCGAGCAATCAGTTGTAACCCTTTCTGATCTCACGCGAATCGCGAACTCCCTGGTCAACTCGCAAACGATTCTCGCAGCGCCTCTCTCGAAACACGTCTCCATTAAGGCCAGATATGAAATCCGCTATTCCAGCGAGCCCCCGCCGGGTTTCAAGACGACGGACCGGATACTGACCACGAGCCTGCAGTTCAACATCTAGCGGGCGGGTTACGGGTTTCGCGTTCCTGTGGAAGCAGCGGGCCCGCGCCGCAGAGTAAGAGCCAACGCGATGCCAAGGACAACCATGCCGATGCAGAGAAGCTGACCCATGCTGAGCGGGCCGAGGACGAACCCCAGCTGCGCGTCCGGCTCTCGTGTGAACTCGAGGAGGAAACGGGTCACGCCGTATAGGAGGAGAAACGCAGCCGTCAGCGTGCCCGGGCGATACCATCCGGAGGCATGGCTGCGCCGGTCAATCCACCAGACGATCCCGGCCACGAACAGACCCTCGCCGACGGCCTCGTAGAGTTGTGATGGATGTCGGGGCAGCTGTGTCGGATCGGTCGGAAAGATCATTGCCCAGGGCACGTTGGTGACGCGGCCGTAGAGCTCCGCGTTGATGAAGTTCCCGATCCGACCGAAGAACAGGCCGGGCGCTCCACATACAGCGATCGTATCGACAACACCCAGCCACGGCAGCTTCTCGCGGTGCGCGAACACAGCGCTGGCGACGGTCATCCCGAGGATCGCTCCGTGAAACGAGAGACCGCCATGCCAGATCCGCAGCGCCTCCAACGGGTCGTGCCGGAGATCGAGGCGCCCGTAGACGAGGATGTACACGACGCGTGCGCCGACGAGCATGCCGATCATGGCGTAGACCAAAAGGTTGTCGATCTGCGGACGCGTGAGCAGCGAGCGGCCCCGCCGGATGCGGTGGCGTGCCAACACGTCGCCGACCATGTAGCCGATGACGTACATCACCGCGTACCACCGAATGCGGATCGGGCCGATGTGGAGGATGTCGGGCGAGATACGCGGAAAGCGGAGAGTCCGGGGCAGTAGCAACGTCAGTCCTGATATAGGGCCGCAACGCATTGTCGCCACGCGCTCGGCCACGGGGCGACTCACGGGAGGTTGTTCGGCAAGCAACACATCGGGCGTCGAGGGCGCCGGCAGAAGCTGGCATGTCAGAGCACACGACCGCAGGACTTGGAATGTACGGACGTGCATCGACGGTTGGCAGCGCGGCCAATGTGCGGTCGACGCAACGCGTCGAGTGGATCCGAACGGCCGATGAATGGTGGCGCGCCTCTTCACCGCGTCCTCGCCCGCACGTCCCGTGCGGCCACCCCCATGGCGTCACGTTCCTCGGCAGTGCACGCTCGCGACCGGCCGGTTGTGCGTCACAATGCCTGTGTTGTGATTGTGACGCGGCATTAGTCGTCGACGGATGATGAGAGTGCCTCGCTGGACTCACCACCTCCGTCGTGTCGCGCGTGTGTCCGGGTGCACGCTCGTCGTCGTCCCCGACGGCAGTGATGCCCCACTTACCGTTCACATCTCGGGGCGAGCGGCGCACGCGTTGGGCGTCTGCTTGGTCGTAGCGGGGGTGCTGCTCGGCGCGGCCGTTCTATCGATTGGTCTGGATTTGACTGGCCATTCTCCGTTCGCCGCCGCTGGCGTGCGGCGCCAGGCTCGCGTGCTATCGTCGCTCCGCGCGCAGGTCCTGACACTTCGGGACACCGTGGCTCGCCTGGCCGCACGCGAGACGGAAATTCGCACGCTCGCTGGACTCGAGACGGTAGATTCCCTGATGGCCGTCGATTCGACGTCGACCGCGATGCCGGCTGGCGACATCGATGCGCTCATCGAGCGAGCGTCAACCCTGGCGACCAGATTTGCGGAGGCCTCGGCCGCGCTCCATCGCGATGTGGACCGGGCTGCCCGCACGCCGTCCATCATGCCGACGACGGGATGGCTGTCGAGTCAGTTCTCTCTGAGTCGATTCCACCCCATCCTCCACATCAACCGACCACATGAAGGCATCGACATTGCGGCTCCCTACGGCATGCCGGTGGTCGCACCCGCCGCCGGGACGGTGTCACGGATCACGGTCCAGAATGGGTATGGGCTCGTCCTGGAACTCGACCACGGCAACGGTATCATGACGAAATACGCTCACCTGTCGCGAACATTGGTCCGCGCCGGGCAGCGGGTAATCCGAGGCGATCCGATCGCGGCTGTCGGCAACAGCGGCCTGTCCACGGGGCCACACCTGCACTATGAGGTCCACGTCAACGGGAAAGTGGTCAATCCGCTGACCTATGTGCTGCCCGAATCGATTCCTAACTGAGCGCCGCTAGGCGAGTCAGCCACGCGGCGGGTTCAGGCGAAGCGTGCGGCGACCGCGGTTGCCGCGAGCGCGAGGGCGGCGAGTCCCAGCCGTCGGACCCGATCAGCACGCGACGGGGCGTCCAGGATCGCGCTCGGCGCAACAGACACAGCGATGTAGAGAAATGTCCCGGCGGCGACGGGGAGCAGGGTCGTGGCGGCGCCGGCCGTGCGCGCGCCAATGCGGAGCGTGAGTGCCGCGCTCGCCACAGCGGCAATTCCGGTGAGCCCGTTATACCACACGGCCCGCCGCACGGACAGGCCGCCGTGCATGAACACCCCGAAGCTGCCGAGCTCGCGCGGGATCTCATGCAGCACGATCGCGAGCGTCGTCACGACGCCAACGGTCGGCGTGGTCAGAAACGCGGCGGCGATGATGCTGCCGTCGACGGCATTGTGCAGGACATCGCCGATGAAGTTGAGCGCGACGATCGGATGGGTCGGGCGAGGCGAGTGGCGGGCGTCCTGGCTCTGGGCTGCACGGTGGAGTCCCCGTTCCAGCAGCCAGAACCCGGCGAACCCCGCCACGACGCCGGCGGCGATCACGCCATACCCAGCGTGACGTGCGATGGCTTCCGGGATCAGCTCGAAGAGCGCGCCGCCGGCGACCGCGCCCGCGGCGAGGCTCGTCAAGAGGGGCACCCACGCCCGCACGCGCCGCTCGTCGACGCCGAGAGTCAGGAGCCCAAGCAGCGAGAGTGCGCTGACGCCGACGACGGCGAGGCCAGTGTTTACGGCGGCTGACACCCGCCTCCAGCCCGCGTGGTCACGGTGACATCGACGAGGGATTCACTGCGTCGGACGGTCGCCGGATTGGCGCCGGTTGGCAACCCGACAGCGACGAACGGTCCGCCATGTCCGATAAACGGGCATTGGGCTCCCCTCTGACACGCGTACGTCGGGTGGCCCGGGGTCCCTGCATTTGGCCGCGAGCCCGCACCGTCTACCTAGGCTATCCGCCGGTCGTGCGGCAAATGCGTTCGTTCATTGGATTCGCCTAGGCGACTTGATCGCTGGACGGCACGCATTCATGACCCGCATCCGCACACCGGGATGCGCAGCGATCGGCGGGCGCTCATGAGGGAGAGCGCCTGCAAGCGACCACGCAACTAGAACCTGTTACGTTGGGCCTTTTGCATGTCGATAGCGGTCCGCCTCCCGCAGCTTGTGTCGCTCGCTCCTCATTCAGGCCGCTCAATCAAAGCGTGAGCCGATCGCGTGTAGGAGGCGTAGCGCGGCGCAGCCAGCACTCCGGCGGTGGCGGCGCGTCGGCGTCAATGGTGCCTCGCGTGTGGGCAGCGGCATCTCGCGCCGCAACTGCGACGGCCCTGGTCGCTGCGGGGTCGGCAGTGGCCTGGATCCTGTGGCGCAGCCGGGTCGACAACACCGTTGGGTACGAAGGAAAGAGCGCGGCGGACTGGGTTTCGGCGAGCGCGGCGCGAGACCCCGCGACCAGGGCCAAAGCCGCCTACGCCCTGACGCAGGTCACGTTCCCAACACTTGCTGAACGGCGCGCGGCGCTCACGGCGGAGGCTCACCTTCTGAGCGATGCCGAAGATGATGTTCGGAGCGAAGCCACGAATGCCCTAATCGACGTTGCGCAAAAGGATGTGGACGCTGCCAGCGTCGTCTCGATCACGGCTGAATACCTGCGAGGCGGCACACCGCCTGACACGCGCGTTGCAGCGCTTCGGGTGCTGCGGGCAATTGGACGTCCGGCCAGAGTCGCCGAACCCACGATTGCCGATCTCCTCTACGCGTCATCTTCCTCCATTCGCGCTGCCGCGATCGTCACCCTGGCCAATGTTGGAGCCAGCGACTCTGGAACGATCTCGGCAGTGGCAAGCATGGTCAGTGATCACGACAGTCCCGTACGGGAGGCGGCGCTGAGTGGCTTGATGCAGCTCGAGGCGGCTGCCTCCGTTGTGCTGCCAGTCGTGATCCCAGCGCTGGCCGATAGCGCGCCGTCCGTGCGCGAGCAGGCCGCGTACACCCTCGGCGCCCTGCGTCCGGTGCCGGACGCCGCCATCCCTCCCCTGGGTCGCGTCCTCCGGGATCCCGTGTGGGGCGTTCGTCTCGCGGCCGCCGATGCGCTCGGCCATGCGCTGCCGGCCGAAGCCGCGCGCGACGCGCTCGAGCGGGCTGCTCGAGATCCCGACTCCGCTGTGGGTGCATCGGCTCGCTCGGTGCTCGTCCGCTCCGGAGCGATACCTCCCGGCTCCAGCCAGTGATGGTGCGGGGCGACCGTTCGTTGGAAATAAAGGCAGCTTTCGTCCGTCGGGACTACTTCGCTCAAGTGGCAGTTGCTGGGCAGCGACCTCGGCGCCTTCGTAGAGACGGCGCGGATCGCGCATCGGTGCCGGGCGACCATTCGTTTCAACTTTATCGGAACCCTGTCTGTCGATGCCTTGGGCGTGGCCCTCGCCGCCTTTGGCCGTCTCAATCCGCTCATGGCCACGTTCATCCACGTGACCTCTGAGCTCACCTGCATTCTGAACTCAGCCCGGCTCCTCCCCTCGGCCCCGCCTTCGGCGTCGACGTCGGTCACTGCTGGAGGGTTACCCGCAGGTTGATACTCCGCGGTCGTCCGATCGACGGGCCGCTCGTGAAGGCACCTTTCAATATGTAGTGGAGGTTGAATAGGTTTTCGACGGCGAGCTCGGACCGCACGCTGGTGCGGCCGACGGTGAGGACCGTGCCGACGCTCGGGTTGAAGATCGTGCTCGGCGCGACCTTGACGGCTGGGTTGAAGTCGAACAGGCCGGTGTGGTTTGGTGCTGCCGTGGGGTCGCCGCTGGTCAAACCGGATCCGAAGATTACCGTCATGCTCGCGTATCCCCAACGCCAGTTGTAATCGCCGTCGGCGGTGATCGACAGTCGCTGGTCGTGGTCCTGGTCGAACCAGCCGGTCGGGTATGCAGTGGGGAAGAATCCGCCTGTGATCGGTCCATGCGCCGACGCGTGACTGAGCGCGGCATTCAGGTAACCGGACAGCGGTCCGCCTGGGTGGACCTCGATCACCGACTCGAGCCCGGTCACGTGCACGAGTCCGATGTTCACAGTCGTGGTGAGCGCCGTTCCCGGCAGTGTATTGTCGTCGATCGCAGGCGAATCGTCGCGGAAGTAGCCGACGAATTTCGTGACGACGCCACTCGGAAACCGGTGCGCCAAACCCGTCTCATAATACGAATCGCGTTCGGGCACGGTCGGCAGACCCACCTTGCCGGTGTCCGCTGCAGACGCGAGCACGTGGAAGTCCTCGACGTTGGATGGGATGAACAGTCGACCGAAATACGCCCACACGGTGGTGCCTGGGGACGGGAACCAGTTGAGGCGAATCCGTGGGCTGACTTGGTGGATGTCTCCCGCCAGCGGCGCGACGTGGTGATCGAGTCGTACCCCGGTCCGTAGCTCCCAGTTGGGGGAGGGGTCGAATACCGATTCCACGTACCCGCCGGCGTCGCCGCCTCGCACGTTCGCATTGACCGATGGGCCCGGACGCTCGAGGGAATCAACAGTGTTGAAATCTTCGCGTCCCTCGACCAGCGACGCATCAAACCCGGTCTGGACCCTGAGGATTCGGGGGACGACAGGGAAAGAGAGATCGCTCTTGAGACCTACCGTTGTCGCCGAGCGTCGTTCACTCACATTGTAGCGGTCAGTCGTGTCCGGATAGAAGATGAAACTGGCCGAATCGTTCGCGCCCGGCACATAGTTGAGAGTGCTGCGCCGCAGGTACAGGGCCGTGAACAGCTGCGCACTGTGCGTCACCACCGGCCCCCCGCTGGCGTCCGTCGCGAATTGGTGGCGCCACGCAAGGTTCGCGAAGCCGTTCTCGTCGGTCTGGTTGTCGTTGATGACACCAATGCTCGAGTCGAACGGCACCTGAAAGTGCGTCCGTGACCCGTTGAGATCGAGCGTCACGAGGTCGCGCGCGGATGGCGTGTACTGGACCTTGCCAAACCCGAACTCATCTTGTCCCGCATTGTGGAAGTTGATCGGCACGTTCCCAGGGCCCGCCTGGACCGGCTCTCGACGCATCTCGGTTTCCTGTCGCGTGGCCGAAAGCAGGAAGCCGAGTGGCCCGCTGTTCGTGCTCACGAGCACCGTCTGGCCATTACTGGCAAACGAGCCTTGGTAGGCCGACAGCTCGGAGTGCCACCCGCCAGTGGGCACGCGCGTCGCCACGTTGATGACGGCGATGTTCTTGTTGCCGTACTCTGCGTCCCACGCGCCCGTCTGGAAATCGATCCGGTCCACGACTGTCGGGTCGAACAGCTCGTTCAGAGTGCCCGAGATGCTGGCCGGCACTGGGACTCCGTCGATGTAATAGGTATACTCCGCGTGTTGCCCGCGGATGTGTACTTCGCCGGTCGGCGCACGCGCCGCACCGGCGATCGACTGCTGGACGATCTGTGAGGTCGTCGTCGTTGGCGCGCCATGGAAGTCGCTCTGCTGGAACGTCTGGTCGCCAGTGTGCGTATCGACCGCGACCGAGGCGCCCGCGGTGACCGTGACTGGCGAGAGTTGGGAGGCGACCGATACCAGGCGCACATCGACACGCACGAGGCGCGCGGAGTCCGTCAGGGCGATCGTCCGCGTGGCAGCGGCGTAGCCCAGCCTGCGGGCGCGGAGCTCATACGCGCCGCTTCGTGCGGCACGCAGGGCATAGTTGCCCCCCGAATCAGAGCGCGTCGTGACCACGGTTGCGCCCTGACGCGACAGAGTGATGATCACCGAACTGACGGGCGAGTTCGAGGCGCTATCGCTCACCCGGCCCGTGATCCGCCATTGGCCCGACGGGCGAGTCGCGGCAGTACCGCCAGACGCTTGTTGGGCCCTCGCGACCTCCACTCCCACTGCGAGGGCTAACAGTTGCATCAGGATCAGGAAGTGCGGACGCCCCGGGGCGAAACGCAGCGATGTTGCCAAAATGATGTGGGCCCAAATCTGTCGTTCGTGGCACCTGCACCCAAGTTTAGTGCATCCTAAGTTCGTAGGCAAGGACGAGCCACCCGCCGGACGGTGAGACGTTACCGGAGCGCCTGACTGCGCTCCCAATTCGCGACACAAAAACGGCCGCCCGAACCGGGCGGCCGTCCGTGTTGCTCGCCAATTGGAGGCTGTCTCGTCGCTACACTCCGAGCGTCATCTTGAACTGCACCATGAACGGGCGGCCAATCGACTCGCCACTGAAGAAGGCGCCTTTCAAGATGTATTGGTTGTTGAAGAGGTTGGTGAAGAAGATCTCGGGCTTGATGTAGGTCTTTCCCGCGTAGAAGAGGTACCCCAGACTCAAGTTCTGGATGTAGCTCGGCGCCACCTTGAACGCGCGGTTGAAGCAAAACAGCGACGTGCAGTAACTCTTGTTGCCGGGCTGGAAGCCGGTTGCGACGGTTCCCGTATCGTAGGGCACATTCGCGTCTGGCGTGAACCCGTTCGTCAGTCCGCTGCCGTAGATGCCGGTCACGCTGATTTGGAACCGGTTGGGGGTGTAGTAGAGGTTCCAGACGGCCGAGAGCCGCTGGTCGTGATCCAGGTCGAAGTACGTGTTGGGGGTCTGGACCGGGAAGAATCCGCCGGTGATCGGCCCCAGGCCATACGCGTGGTTGAGCGCGAGATTGAGATAGCCGCTCAACGGTCCCGGCGGCGCGACGTTCACGACGCCTTCGAGGCCGGTCACCCAGATATGGCTGATGTTGACGTCTGTCAGGATCGCCGTTCCCGGGATCGTGTTGTCGTCGATCCCAGGGGTGCTCTCCTTGTGGTAGTAAGCGAGTTTGGTCACGATCCCCAGGGGGAAGCGGTGGAGATACGCGGCCTCGTAGAACGCATCGCGCTCCGGCAGGGTGGGACTCGTCACCACGCCGCCTTGCGATGCTGATGTGATTTCGCGCAAATCCTCGATATTGGTCGGCATGAACAGACGGCCGAAGTAGAGGTAGAACGTGTTGGCCGGGCTCGGATAGAAGTTCAGCCGGATGCGCGGACTGACCTGGGTCTGGTTGGACGCAAACGGCTCGACGTGGCTGTCGAAGCGGAGCCCTGTGCGCAACTCGAACCACTCGATGGGGCGCACGTTCACCTGCGCGTAGCTGCCCCAGTCGTAGCCGTTGAGTCCCGAGTTCGAGGCGATCGGTGCCTGCGCACCAGTCGGGTCAGTCAGGGCGAAGTCCTCGTGACCAAAGGTATGCTGATAGATCGTGCCGACCTTTCCGTCCATGAGGCCAGTGATGAGTGGGAACGAGAGGTCGGTCTTGATGCCGAGATCATAGAAGTTGCGGCTCTCGTAGACATCACGCGGCGTGTGCGTCGGGTCGGCTGCGTCGACGAACGACGGGACGTCCTCGGCACCCGGCCGATAGTCGAGCGAGCCATCGCGAAAGTACGGCCCGACGAACAACTCGGCCGGCTGGCTCTGCTCGTCCGTGCCCACCGCTTCACCGAACCTGTGATGGTAGGCCAAGTTCAAAAACGAATTCACATCGGTCTGATGGTCGTTCAGCGTCGCGACCGTAGAGTCGTATGGCACGTCGAAGTGTGTCGTCGAATAGCTGCCATCCATTGTGAAGAGGTCGCGCGGCCCGAACGTGTACTGAAGCTTCGCGAACCCGTAGTAGTCGCTGCCGGCGTTGTGATAGTTGACCGGTGCGCAGCATCCGCCGGTGCCGCCCGGGTCGCTGCCGCTGGAAACAACCGGGTCGAGCCGCATGTCCGTGCCATTGGCCTGCCCGGAGAAGAACAGGCCCAGCCGTCCCGAATTCCCGCTCATCATGAGTGATGTCGCATTCGTGCCGTATGAGCCGCCGGCTAACGAGACCTCGGAGTGGAACGGCCCGGACGGGATCCGCGTTTCGATGTTGATAATGGCCGATTGTCGGCCGCCGTACTCGGCGTCCCAGCCACCGGTCTGAAAATCGATCGCCTGCGCGACTTCGGGGCTGAACAACTCGTTGAGAGACCCTGAAATGCCCGGTGGGACCGGCACGCCATCGACGTAATAGGTGTACTCGGCATGCTGACCGCGGATGTGGACCTCGCCCGTCGGTGCGCGAGCGGCGCCGGCGATCGATTGCTGGATGACGGCAGACGTGGTGGCTGAAGGCGGGGCGATCGCTTCATTCTCACTATAGGTCTGGTCGCCAGTCGTCGTGTTGATGGCGACCGGCGCCTGAGCCGTGACTTCGACCGCCTCCAGCGAAGCTGGCGCCGGGAACAGCTTGAAATTCACGTGCACGGAGCCGTTCGTCACCGTGATGTCCGCGCCTTTGGACCTGTACCCGATGAAATGCGCAGTGACCGTGTAGGAGCCCGCAGGAATATTGTGCATGGTGTAGCGGCCGAACGCGTCGGTGGTCGTGTTCGCGACGATCCTGGTGGTCTGTTGCACCGCGATCTCCACCCCCTGGAGGGGGCGGTCGTTGGTGCTGTCGGTAACGCTGCCAGCGACGTCGCCAGAGGCGGCTCGATGCGCGGTCGGGCGATTGCCGCCGATCGGCTCGGCTTGGGCTGCGGTCGTGAAGACGCCAACCACAGCGAGCGCGAAGAGGAGTGCGCGGAGCGGCCACGAACGGCAAAACAACGGCAGGATGCGGACAGACATGGACATGCGACAGGCCTCTCGTTAGTGAGTTCTCGCAGGGCTCAGATCCGACAGGAGCCGGGATCTCGCTGCGCAATCGCTCCTTGGCGCACGAGCGCATGCGCGGAGATCTGTGGTTAGATGACGTGGAGAGGCCTTGACCGTCTACTTGAATCCAATGAATGCCCCGATTACGTGTACCGGCGGGCGTAGAAAGCGTGTGGATGGGTGCGACGCAGCCTGGCCGTAGCCGTGCAACCTCCGTCAACTGCGTTCCCCACGTCGTCGCGGCCGCGCCTGCCCGCGCGGACCGCCGCAGCGTGAAGCTGGCACAGAAGCGGCCGCCGTTCATTGTTCCGGTTTCGCCGCTCACCGCGCCAAACCCGCCATTCAGGAGGAAGCGGTGCGAGCTAGCTGTGGTTGCCCCTACATTTCCTCCGGGTAGCCTCGGCCATCCCTCCGTCCGCTCAGCTCATCCGTTGGACCGGGTTCGGCCCGAGGCGGGCGATTCGTTCCCGGATGAGGGTGGCTTGCGACTCGATCGATCGAGTGTCGGATGACGCCGTCCAATGCGACCGCGCTGTTCCACGTGCTCGGGTTTCTCACGGCGAGCGCGCTCTATGTGATGCTCGCGGCGATGACGCTCGGCGCGCGCGCGCGCGGCGGGGCAGGGCAGATGTTGGGTGGCCGGTCAGATCTCATTCCACTGGCCACAGCGGTTCTCGGACTCGTGTGGAACGTCGGCGAGGTCGTCATGTACGGGCTGCATGCGACGGAGGGGGCCGCGCCGCCGTGGCTGATCGTACTGGCGTTTGCGGCGCTCTTCTATTTGCCCGCCGTGGTGATACACTCTGCCCTCGCCGGCGCGTCGCCGCCGCGTGCGGACGCACAGCGACCGCCCGCAACGCGGACCCTCATCATCGCCGCGTATGGGTTGAGTACGACCGCGACGCTGCTGAGCGTGATCGCGACGCTGCGTGGCGACCCGGTTCCATCGCGCGCTTCGCTCTTGGTTCTGAGCGTTGGGTTTGTGGCCGTCGTCGGACTACTCATGCTGTACTCGCGGCGCCAGCCGGCGTGGCGAAAGGCACTCCCGGTCGGTGCCGTTGCCACGTTCGCAGTCATGCTCACGCATCTCACGCAGCACTCGAGCGCGGCCGACCAATGGCCCATTGAGCTCATCGGCCATCACGGCTCGCTCCTCGTTGTTCTCGTCATTCTGTATCAAGACTATCGGTTCGCGCTCGCGGACCTCTTTCTCAAACGAGCCGTCACACTGCTCGCGGTAACGGCGCTCGCCGCCGGCCTCTACGCTTGGGTCGTCGTGCCCCACGTGCTGCCCCATCTGGCGAACCCAGTCGACGGTCGGTCGACGGACCCGTTGGCGGCAGCGGCGCTCCTGGCCCTGTGGGTTGGTACGGCACTCGCCTACCCGCGGCTCCGGCGGGTGGTGACGCGATTTGTTGACCGAGTCGTGCTGCGCCGGCCGGAGACTGGACGGCTGCTCGCAGACCTCGCGACGGAGGCCGCGTCGCTCACGACAGTCGACACCGTACTCGACGCCACATGCGATGGACTCGCGCGCGGCCTCTCGGCCACGCGGCGCTCCTGGTCGGTCGACCTGATGACCGATGGATCTGATGGCGCGGGGTCGGTTCCCCAGACGCTGGTCTCCGTTCTACCTGGTGGACGGGAGGCGACCGTTCGGGTCGTCACCGCTGATACACCCGCGTACCGCATCACGGTCGGCGGGCTGTCCGCAGGTCGACGCCTCCTATCCGATGACTACGCCCTGCTCGATGGCGCCGCTCGCCTCGCCGCCCGTCGCGTCGACGCGCTGCGGGTCGCACACGAGCGCTGTGAGCGGGATATGCGCGAGCAGCAGATCATGCGGCTTGCCACCGAGGCCGAGCTCCGGGCGTTGCGTGCGCAGCTCAACCCGCATTTCCTGTTCAACGCGCTGACGACGATCGGATGCCTCGTGCGCGAAGCGCCCGATCGTGCGCTGGAGACGCTGCTGCGGTTGACCGACGTCCTGCGAGCCGTGTTGAAGCGGACTGACGGCGAATTCACGACGCTCGGCGAGGAGTTGGACATCGTGTCCGCGTACTTATCCATCGAGCGCGCACGCTTCGAGGACCGTTTGCGGGTGACGACCGATGTCGCTCCCGAGCTGGGCCCGTTGCGGATTCCACCACTCGTGCTACAACCCGTCGTCGAGAACGCCGTCAAGCACGGTATTGGATCGCTGGTGCGCGGTGGCTGCATCGTCATCAGCGCACGGGTCGAGGCCGTCGTCCCGCGCGACCCGGCCGAGGTGGCCGTGAGCGCGGCGGGCCAGCAGCAGCTCTGCCTCACGGTCACCGACACTGGGATGGGGACGGCCGCGACGGAATTGGCACGGCGCCGACAAAACGGCACGGGGTTGGCCAATATCGAGCGTCGGCTCGAGCGTTATTTCGGGGCCGCTGCTTCACTCACGATCCGCAGTGCGGTCGGAGTCGGCACCACCGTGGACATTCGACTCCCTGCCACAGTCCGCGACGCCGTTCGTGTGGCAGTGTGACACCATGCCCTCTGTTGCAGGTGACCCGGTCGTCACTGGCGCGCCACTCGTCGCTGCCTGGGGCACCACGCGAAATCGTGACGTGAGTGCGACATTGCGCGTGATCATCGCCGATGATGAACGTCCCGCGCGGGCGTTCCTGGCGTCCCTCGTACGTTCGAACCCTGATGTCGAGCTTTTGGGGGAAGCATCGACGGGCATGGAAGCCGTCGCGCTCATCGAGCGCGTGCGTCCCGACCTCGCTCTACTCGACTTGCAGATGCCCGAAGTCGATGGGTTAGGCGTCGTCCGGCTGCTCAACAAGACGGCGGTGCCGCTCGTTGCCTTTGTGACGGCCTATGATGAGTATGCAGTCCGGGCGTTCGAGGTGAACGCCATCGACTACTTGCTCAAGCCGGTCGACCCGGTCCGACTGCGCCGCACGCTGACCCGTGCCCAGGAGCGGCTGGAGCACGCAGATTATGATCCGCGGGAGACCCAGCGCCTGGCCGCGGCGGCCGCGTCGCTCGTCGGAGTCCCGGCCGGTGGGTATCTCCTGCGCATCCCGGTTCGGCATAAGGACGACATCATGATCGTCCCGACCGAGCAGATCGCGTCCGTAGTGGCACACGGGGAGTTGCTGCGGCTGACTACGATCGCCGGGCAGCGGCACATCATTACCTACCGACTCAAGGATCTCGAGGCGCGGCTCGACCCGGCGCAGTTCGTCCGGCTGTCGCGCGGTGCGTTGGTCAACCTGGGGCTCATCCAGCGGGTGAGTCCGATGCCCGGCGGCACGTACGTCGTGACCCTGACGACCGGCCAGCAGGTTCCAGTGAGTCGCCTGCGTGCGCGCGCACTCCGGGACACGCTGCTGCGACTCTAAGTTGGATCGCTCGCCGATTAGCTCACTGGCGCTGCGAAGCGGCGGAAGAAGCTCGTCGGCTCCCACGTCGGGCGCGCCGCTTCGGCTGCCACCCGGTCTGTCAACAGGTAGAGCAGGTGGCAGAACTTGGCAGCCGCCTCGCGGTCGACCGGTTGATTGATGTCGTCCGAGGGCTGGTGGTAGCGCGTGTGGACCCAGGTATCGAATGTCTTGTCCTCGGGCGAGCCTTGCACGTAGCCGAACTTGAACGCGAGCGCCGGGATGCCTCGCTGGACGAAGCTGTACTGATCGCTGCGGATGAACCGATTGGCGCCGGGCTGCTCGTCCTCGATCACCTTGACGCCGTCCGCCTCGCCCACGGCTCGGATGTCGTCGCCCAAGGTCGACTCATCGAGGCCCTGTACCTGCAGGTACGCCAGCGGAAAGAGCGGCAGGTACATGTCCATGTTGATGTCCGCGACGATGTCGTGGGCCGGGACGCTTGGATGGTTTGCGAAGTACCACGAGCCAAGCTCTCCCTCCTCCTCGCCGCCAACGGCGAGGAAGATCACGGATCGCTTCGGCTTCGCACCCGCCGCACGGAAGTCGTGTGCGATCTGAATGAGTGACGCAACGCCCGAGGCGTTGTCCATCGCGCCGTTGTAGATGCTGTCACCGTTGACCGGCGCACCAACTCCCAGATGATCCAGGTGCGCGCTCACGATGACGAACTGTTGCTTGAGCGCGGGGTCAGTCCCAGAGAGCTCACCCACGACGTTCGGGGATTCGAGATCGGTCGTGCTGACTTTCGTCTTGGCCCGGATCGTCACGCGCAGGGGGAACGTCGGCAGCGACTGCTTCCCCTTGGCCGCACTCAATATTTCGGCTATCGTATGGCCTGACCCCGCGAAGAACATGTCCGCGTACTGCGGATTGACGGACATCGCCAGCAGCTTGCCCTGATCCTGTCTCAAGTTCGGGTCGGCGAGCTCGAGCGACGGTTTATGCCGGTTCCCCGCGATACGGTCCCACGCGATTTCCTGGTTGGCCGTGTTGAAGATCACGATCGTGCCGACGGCGCCGGCGGCTCTCATTGCTTTCCAGCGTTCGCCGGATGATTCCTTGTGCGCTCGCAAGGGGTCCTTGATCGTCTCAGGCCCGCCGGCCAGGTACACGGCGATCTTGCCCTGCAGGTCCAGTCCGGACAGGTCGTCGTAATTGGCCTCCGGCGCGGAGATACCGTAGCCCACGAACACTGCGCCCGCATCGACCTGGCCGGCGGGGTTGTCGACTGCGGAGACGATCACTTCTCGCCCGAACGTCAGTGGGGTCGTCTTGGTGCCGTCCACCAGCGCCACGGACGACGCGGCCTCGTCGAGCTCGAGGCGCTTGAACTTCACGGGCTGGTAGAAGCCTGTCGTACCTGCTCCAACCAATCCGGCGTCTTTGAACTTCTGCGCCACGTAGGCTGCGGCCGTCCGATAGCCTTGGCTACCGGTCATCCGCCCCAGCAGGCTGTCGCTCGCGAGATACGCGATGTCGTTCCACCAACTGGCGCCCTCGGCAGCGAGATTCTGCGAGGTTTGCGCGCCGGCGAGACTGCTCGCCAGCACCGAAAGCACGGCCGGCAGTAGCCCGCGCCAGATGTGCCGCTCATTTCCGTTCGACGTCATGGTCATCTCTGTTCGTAGTGACCGAAGCCAATTCGTGTGCCCCCTCAAGCTGCGCCAACCCCCCGTTAGGGACAACCCCGCCGGCCAGGCCACGAGGCAGGTGCGCAGACGGGGAGCATCCCAATTCCGTGTCGTCCAGCGTCTAGCGTCCAGCGCCTAGCGTCTAGCGTCAAGGCCGCACTTGTTTTTGCGAACGCGCCGCTGGCCTACAACGTTGACAATGCACTGCGCGACGATAGAATACCGCGCCCGTCCCTCGAGGGTATTGCGTGGCCGAGCATGTGATCGACCCGACCAAGATCCACCACCAGTGGGACAACTCGCTCCCGCCGACGCTCAGAATCGCGTCCGGTGACATCGTGCACTTCGACCTTCTGATGGCCGGCCACGGGCAGGTGGAGAAGGGCTGGAAAGTGGAGCAGGCGAAGTTCGACTTCGACACGATGTACAACCTGCTGGGGCCGATCTACGTCGAGGGAGCCAAGCGTGGCGACACGCTCGAGGTGGAAATCCTCGCGCTCACCCCCGGCGACTGGGGATGGACCACGGTCGGGCCCAACCTTGGCCTCCTGCCCGAAGACTTCCCCGATCCCTTCATTCGGTACTTCGATCTCATGCGCGGCAAGACGGCGCAACTCCTCCCGGGCGTCGAGATCCCCATCGAGCCCTTCCTCGGCACGATGGGTAACCACCCGGATGTCCCCGAGCGCGCGGCGCCGTTTCCGCCGCACAAGGGTGCAGGGAATATCGACACGCGCCACCTCAAGCAGGGGTCCTCGTTACTCGTGCCCGTGTGGCGTGATGGCGCCATGTTTTCCTGCGGCGACCCGCACGCCGCGCAGGGCGATGGCGAAGTCTGCGTCGCCGCGCTCGAGTGCGCGATGCACGCGACCCTTCGCTTCCGCTTGCACAAACGGTCTATCGCGACGCCGCGATTCATCGTGCCCGGACCGCTGACGCCACGCGTCGATGCCGAAGGCTTCTACGGGACAATGGGCATCCATCCCGACCTCATGCAGGGCGCCAAGACCGCCGTGCGGGGCATGATCCAGCTCCTGGTCGAGGAACACGGCCTGTCGCGCGAAGACGCCTACGTGCTGTGCAGCCTCGCGGGCGACCTCAAGATTCTTGAGATCGTGGACGCTGGGGTCTGGAATGTGGGCTTCACCGTCCCGCGCGCCGTCTTCACGAGCCGACGGTAACGAGAGTGGTAGAGCAGCAGCGCGATCTCGAGGCGCCGCCGCTCGCCGGGTTGGAACGTCCAACGCGTCAGCTGCATCGGAGCCTCAGCACGCTCGGCAATATTGCGCTGACGCTGTCCGATATCACGCCGAGTGCGTCCCTGCTCGTCGTCGGACCAGTCGTGATCGGGACCGCCGGCACGGGGTCCCTCTGGGCCTACCTCATCGGGTGCTTCATCGCACTCAACGTCGCGCTGTGCATGGGCGAGCTCGGCTCGATGTTCCCCGTCGCCGGCGGATTGTACTCCATCGTCACCCGCGTCCTCGGCCGTCAGGTCGGACTCGTGGCGCTCTTTGATTATGTGGGCCAGGCCGTCTTCCTCCCCGCCAGCATGGCGATCGGTATCGGGACGTATGTCGCCGCGCTCGACCCGCACCTGCGGGCCAATTGGGTGGCCGCCGCGACGATGATCGCCGTGACACTGTTGGGGTTATTGCGAATTCACTTCAACGCGATCATGACCGGCGTCTTCTTGGCCCTCGAGTTGTCGGTCGTCGCGATCCTGTCCCTGGCGGGCATCATCCACCCGCACCAACCGCTCTCGATCTTGACTCACCCGGTGATGCCGCACGGGGGCGTGCTGACTCCGGTCGCCGCCGGGTTGATCATGACGGCGCTCGCGACAGCGCTGTTTTCCGTAAACGGGTATGACAGCGCGCTCAACTTCTCCGAGGAGACCCACGGTGCGCCATCACATATCGGCAAGGCGGTCGTCGTGGCAGCGAGCGTTGGGATCATCTGCGAGCTGGTGCCGTTCTTCTTCGCCCTCATTGGCGCACGCGATCTCCGTGCGGTCCTGGCATCATCGACCCCCTTGACTGATGTAATCGGAGGTGCGTTCGGTCCGACCGTAGTGACCATCGTGACCGTGGGCGCGATAATCGCGATCTTCAACGCGTCACTCGCCATCACGCTGCAGTTTGCCCGGATCATGTGGTCCAGTGGACGCGATCGCGCCTGGCCCGAACCGGTCTCGACATGGCTCGTCAGGGTCAATCGGTTTGGCTCGCCCTGGGTGGCCACACTGCTGGTGGGCGGGCTCGCCACCGTGCTGTGCCTCGAGGGCACCCTGGTGAGTGTGGTGACCTTCACGGCCGTGCTGATCGTGGTGCTCTACGCACTGACCGCAATTGCATCGCTCTGGACACGCGTGCGAGACCCGGCAGTCCGCCGCCCGTTTCGCATGCCCTTGTGGCCGATTCCGCCCGTCATCTCACTCATCGGCCTCGCCTTCGCGATCACGCAGCAGAAGGCCAGCGATCTCTGGACGGTATTCGTGATCTTTTGTATCGCGGCCGTATACTATACGGTCTTCCTGCGCTCGCGATCCGATCGCTATTGGGTCATGCATGGCGGCGTCGCGGAGACCGATGACCTGGCATCATCCCCAAGCGTGCTGTTGTAGCTCGGCCATCGTGCATCGCCGCGTGGGTCGGCCGGACGAGAGCGTCGGCTAGGCCTTATCGAGGAGGGTCACGGCGCCCGTCGCGAGGTCATAATAGCCCGCAACGATCCGCACGGTTTTCTGCTTGATGTGCTCCGCCATCACGGGCGATGACTCGGCGATTATCCGAGCTTGGATCCGGGCGTTCCCTTTGATCGCGGCGTCGAGATCACTCCCCGCCTGGTCGATGGCAGGTCGTATGTATGTGAAGAGCGTGCTGATCTGACCGGGAACGGGCTCGTTGCCGATCGCGGCCTTGACCGCGCCGCAGGTCGCATGACCCATGACGACGATGAGCGGGGTGGCAAGCTCGGCCACCGCGTACTCCAGACTCGCGATAATCTCCGCGCTCGCCACGTTCCCGGCGACGCGGGTGACGAACACCCTTCCAATAGTTTGATCGAAGATCAGTTCCACGGGCACGCGGGAGTCCGCACACGCCAACACGGCCGCGAACGGTTCCTGTTTCTCCACGGTGTCGTGTCTGCGGGCGGCGAGGTCCTCGCTGCATGACGCTAGGCGCTTACTGACGAACCGGCGGTTGCCGTCCATGAGCTGTGCAAGCGCTTCGTCTGGGGTTGGCGCGACGGCAGGATGGATGCGCCCCTCAGGCACCCAGGCGGGATCGCGCAGCCTGAGCGCCACTGCCGTCACTCCAGCGACGCCGTTGGCCAGGAATGAGCGCCTGGACGTCACGGCCGTGCTGCGCATCGGTTCGCCGGCGCTCTCTCGCTCGATCCGCCGGTCGTTCACGTTCTCCCGCATCCGCTAGCAGGAAAGTCGATCTGGCGCCTGACCGCTAGTGCACCTTTGTCTCCACAGGGTCCGTTGCCGCTCGTCCCTTCACGGTGGCCAGTGCCGCCCTAGCGCGCGCTGCGGCGCACGCGTCAGCTCCATGCGCCGCAGCGCCCGGATATCGCGGGAGTCAACTGCGGGCCGCAGTTGACCACAGCCAGCATGCCGCCGGGGCTCGGCGCTACTGGGCGCGCGTTCCCTGGATGCGATAATGATGCAACGAGTCGGCGGTCTTGGTGTTGTAGCGGGCGTCCGTCGCCCCGACCAGGTTTCCGCCCTGCAGGCGCCACACCGTGTGAGTCTTGACCTTGAGTCCCTTGTGCAGCGCGCTCGGATAGGGCCCCCCCTCGGTGATCAGGCTGTCACCAGAGACGGTGGGCCTGACTTTCTCGGGCGCCAGCTTTCCGCGCACGATCGTCCACCCCGTGTCGCCGCCGGTTGCGGTCAGCACCTCGGTCATCAGCGTGCTGTCCCCGGTCTCGGGCATCACCTTCAGGTTCCATTTGCCGGCAACGTCACCGAAGGTCAGGTTGGCTGGCGCGGGTGGTGCGGGTGGCGGCGTCGTTGCGGCCGTTGTGTCCGCAGACGTCGACTTGCCCGACTGACCACAGCCGACCAAAAGGATCGCGCAACAGCCGGAAGCAAAAGCGAATCGGCGCATCGGATTCTCCATGTTGGAGGCGGAGCAAACCCCTCTGTCACACAAAGAATACCACACCGCGGGGTTTTGCGTCACCGCGCAGTCGTTCGCCCCGCGTCTGCGACACTCCGGGCCTCGATCGCACCCCGCAACAACAGGCCGATACGGTTCAACACCTGAAGTCGCTATGGCCGGTCTCGTCTCCTTTCTCCTTTCTGCGTTTCTCCTTTCTCGGGCGCGGAGCGCCCGCGCCGTCCGTCACATCACGATCTTGAGCACTCGCGACAACAGCTCTTGGGGTGACCAGATCGTGAATACCAGTGGCAGGAGTGGAATCGCGGTCGTCACGGCCAGTGTGACAATGTCGTTTCTCGCGAACGGAAAGAGCCGCATGTCTCGGACGACCGAATAGCTCAGGCCGAGCATCGCGAGCGCGTCGACGTCTGGCTCGAACGCGGTGTTGGTAATCGCAGAGTCAGGGCGACCCCAGTTACGATCGAAGTCTTCCACAAACCGTTGCGCGACGAGCCCGTAGGTCCTCAATCCGCGACGCTTCGTGCGCGCGAGTTTCGGCGTGAACATCAGAAGGGGGCCGAGCACGACTAGGAGCAGGAAGACCAGAAGGCTGACCGCCGTCGTCCTGAATGACAACAGGCTGTCTCCACTGTTGATCACTCGGTTGCCAATCAATCCCCCGAGCATGGCGCCCTGAGCGAACAGGATCGGCTGGAAGGCGTAGACGCTGTCGCCCAGAAAAGCCACGCCGGCACAATGATCCGGGTGCGTCGGGATGAGATTCAGCCTACCCCTGGAGATCTGCCAGAGAAGGCGAAACCAGATGAAGAGCCGCAGATACCACCGGAGGAGGATGAACTGGACGATCGGCAGGCTGACCAACACGTACCAAAAGCCGGCCGGGGTCAACTGCCACCCGCCTTGGGGCGTCGAATACCACCGACCGGCGTCGAGGGCCGTCCAGTTTCTCGAAACGAACACCCCAAACGTGTACACGCAGACCGCGAGGGCGACTTCGAGCGGGACCGAGTTGCGAAGCCTGAGCGCTGACTCGATCAGACTCTGAAAGCGGGGCAGATCCTCTGGAAGAATGATCCGCCGCTCGACGAACTGACGAATGATGAGCCGCAACCGTGTGTGGACGATCAACTCGGACGCAATCAGCACCGGCAGTGCGACGAGCAACCTGACGTGGACATCGACGTCGCGAAGGAATGAGAGCCGTGCGCTTTGGGGGTCAGGCGACGCGACCAACACGAGCAAGCATAAGGGCAGCCATGCGAGGCCCGTGATAACGACGATCCGGCAATGCAGCAGCTCCAGGTGATCGCCGGCGATGTGCGCCCTGCGCAAAAGCTGGAAGGTCGGGCCGCCCAGCACCAAAGAGAAATCAGCTGGTTCCTGAAGGAAATTGGGCTGCGACATCGGCGTGTGCCCACAAGGGAAACAAATGAGGCTACGCCAATCGCTCGCCGGGGACCATGCGACCTTGGTTCGTCTTGGTAGGAGACGGGAACTGGAGAAAGGAGACAGCCGCATCTCGGACTCGAGGTACGTCGCATTTCTCTTTCCTGAGGTTCTCCTCTCTCGGGCGCGCAGCGCCCGCGGTGTGGGTCCTGTAATTGCGGTCGTCACTCCGCGCGCTGTGGTGCGTATCGGTCGGCGTCGGCCCGCGGAACGGCTGACGCCGTCATTTATAGCGGCGCTTGGCCGCTCGGACCTATCGGGAACGCATGATCCCCGTAGCTTTTGCGCTTCCCTGCGGCCTATTCCACCGAGTCACGATTGCTGCCTCAGACACACCGACCACGAGTACTGTTGGCCGACGACCACCCCGGGATCCTCCGGGCGCTGCGGCGTACGCTTGACGAATCGTGTGAGATCGTCGGCCAGGTGAGCTCTGGGGGCAAGGTGCTCGAGGCGGTGCAGAGACTCGCCCCTCAGATACTCGTCCTCGATCTCTCAATGCCGGAGGCCAGTGGGTTGGACCTTTGCCCACAGATCCGGGCGGCCCGGCCCGACACGAAGATCATTGTGCTGACGGCATTCGACGATGCCGATATGCGGGCAGAAGCTCTGCGTCGGGGAGCGTCGGCCCTCGTGCTCAAGAATCTGTTGGCGGTGGATTTGGTCACATGCATCCACCAGGTTCTGGATGGAGACACGCCGAGCGCCGATGGCTGAGAGCGGATCACGCCGCCGTTGTCTCCTGCGTTGCGCCATCCACTTCTGCCTCGGCCGTCACTTCGGTTCCCACTCCTGGGCGTGAGCGAACGAGCAGGTGTCCTCCGAGGAGTCGCAAGCGCTCGCGCATGGTCGCGAGGCCGAGGCCCGTTGCAGGAGACGCCAGGTCGAAGCCGGCACCGTTGTCTCGGACCGTCATCTTCAGCTTCGCATCGACCTGGGTGACTTTCACCTCCACCCGGCTGGCGCCGCTATGCCTGATCGCGTTGCTCAATGCTTCTTGTGCCACGCGATAGAAGGCGAGTGCCTTGTCACGAGACAGTCGCAAGCGGTCACCATCGACTGCGAGTTCGACTGCCAACCCGTGCTGTGTGGACACGTGCTCGCAGAGATCCCGAAGCGCCACCGACAAGCCGAGCAACTCTAGCTTGCTAGAATGAAGTTGGTGCGACAGCTGTCGAACGGCAGTGATGATCTCCGTGAGCTGCTGGACCTGCTCATGCGTGGCATGGCGAGTCGCCCACTCGCTGATCGGCAACCCGCGCTCCAGGGCAGTGAGGTCCAATGCAACGAGCGACAGCCGCTGCAGGACGTCGTCGTGCAGCTCGCGCGCAATCCGCCTGCGTTCTTCTTCACCCGCACTGATCAGCCGGCCGCTCAACTCCTGGACGGTCGAATCCGCGTTCTTGCGCTTGCGTCGCTCGACGAGCAGCGCCGCGATGACGCCGAGCAGGATAGCCATGGCCAGCAGTACCGCTACGATCTGCCGATGATATCGCTCCCAGAGGGAGGGTGTGCGGAACTGGATCACCGTACCGGCCGGCAAACTGCTGGTCGGTATTCCCCATCGCTGCAGCTGTCGCCAATCCACGATGGCCTTCGGCGCGGGAGTTTGCTCGACTGGTAAACCGGTGGCCGTTCCTCGTTCCAGTACCTGCAGTGCCAGTTTGACGCTCTGGTCTGCAAGCCCATCCAAGTCGACTACGGCCCCCCCAACGATGCCGCAGTCCAGATAGGTGCTGGCGACCCCGTACACCGGGACGTTGGACGCTGATGCGATGAGCGGACAAATCCGCGCTGGCGCGAAGGTCTGTCCGCTCGCGTCCTGGTACAGGCCCGCATAGAGAATGATGCTGTGCGCGGGCAACTCACCAACTCTCTTGAGGAGATCCGACAGCGACAGGTGGTCGAGGTACGTGAACTCGACCCTGCCCGCGAAGCGCGCGAAATCGGGCTCGGCAAAACCGCGCCAGCTCTCCACGTCCGGACGAGTCTCGCCAACGTAAAATACCCGCCGGGTCTCGGGCATGAGTCGCAATGCCAGGTCGACCGTTGGCGCGAAGTCCATTCTGAACGCAATCCCCGTCATGTTCGGCGGCAACCGTGCAGGGAGCTCGCGATTCCGCACGAAGTCAAATACCTCGGCGGCTCCTGGCCACAACGTCGCCCCGCGGTGGAGGAAGAAGGTCAGCGCGAACCGGCCTTCGGTCACGACCAGGTCCATTTTCTTGCCGGCGTATTTCTTGGCGAGTAATGTCGCAAGGTGGTCTTCGCTAGTGTCTAGCCGGAGCTGGTCGACGTAATCCTCAAAGACTTGATACTTCGTCTCTGATGCAAAGACTTTGTGCAGGGCGGCGGAATAGATGATGTTCGCCGGATAATTCGCGTTTCCGTCGTGGATGATCAGCACGTTCTTCGCAACCTGCGCGCGCAGCGAGGTGGCAAAGAGCGCAGCGGCGGTCGCGGAGAGTCCGATGCGTCGGATGGTGGCCCGCCGCTTCAAACGCCACTGATGGTTCATCCTATGGGCCATCGGAGAATCGCCTCTCTGGTGGTGTTCCGCCTCGTGCACTGTGCGTCGACCGCAACGAACCTGCTGCGACAGGCCGCCGAGCGCCAGGACGCGGCGGATGCTATGTTCTGCCCCTTCTTACTGCTCCCTGCGCTCGTAGTCTTTTGGGCGCGTCGGCACCTGCCCCTGACCCGGAATTCAGCCTCGAGGATCAACGCCGTGCGCCTGTCTCGGACCCTCTCGTCGGCCCTGCTAGCAGCGGGCACCCTGCACGCCCCCGTCACCATAGCCCAGTCTGCTGCCTCGATCTCGGACACGACTCGGGCGTATGTCTCCGTCAGCGCGCCGGTCATCGCGCTCACGCACGCCATCATCCTCGACGGGACGGGATCTGCCCCGAAGGCTGACCAGACGATCGTCATCCGCGACGGCAAGATCGCGCAGGTCGGACCCGCAGGCACCCTGCAAGCGCCAGCCGGCGCGCAGGTGATGGATCTGCACGGGCAAACGGTGATCCCCGGCATCGTCGGGATGCACGATCACCTGTTCTACACCGCTGCGGGGGGACGACGCACCTTGCTCTGGTTTACCGGGCCGCGCCTGTATCTGGGTGCCGGTGTGACCACGATTCGGACCACGGGCGCCATGGCGCCATATGCCGACATCAACACCAAGGATGCGGTCGACAAAGGTCGGTCACCGGGGCCGCACATCGTCATCACATCACCCTACATCACGGGTCCGACCGAATCGTCCGACATGACGGTCCGCGAGCGCCTCGTGACGCCAGAGCAGTCCCGCCGCTTCGTGGACTACTGGGTCGAGGAGGGCGCGACGTGGATCAAGGCATACACCGACATCCACCGCGCCGAGCTCAAAGCCGTGATCGATGAGGCGCATCGACGGGGGATCAAGGTCACTGGCCACCTCTGCTCGGTGTCCTACAGCGAGGCTGTCGACCTTGGGATCGACAACCTGGAGCATGGGTACCTGACGGCGACGGACTTCGATCCGACCAAGCAGCCCGACGTCTGCCCGGTCGGAAGCACCTCCCGCGTGGCGGGGTCGGATCCGAGTTCGGACCGTGCGCAGGCGGTCATCAAGAAGATGGTGGACCACAAGGTACCCATGACGTCCACGCTGTCGGTGTTCGAGTCCATGTTCCCCAACAGGCCGGTCACCGATCAGCGGACTCTCGATGCCATGTCTCCGGAAGTCCGACAAGCGTACCTGAGGCTGCGCGCTCACATCGACTCAGGTCCGGCCGTGAAATGGGTGTATACGCCGGACATGCTGAAGAACGCGATGACGTTCGAGCGCGAATTCGTGGCCGGCGGCGGGATGCTTGCCGTCGGCGTCGATCCGACCGGCATTGGTGGTGCGCTGCCAGGATTCGGCGACCAGCGCAACTACGAGCTCTTGATCGAGGCGGGCTTCACCTCACCACAAGTCATTCAGTTCATGACATCCAATGGCGCGAGGATCCTCGGCGCCTCCGACCGGATTGGCTCGATTGCGGTCGGCAAGAACGCTGACCTCGTCGTCTTGAATGGGAACTTGCCGTCAGACCCGTCGGTCATCCGGAATGTCACGACGGTATTCAAGGATGGCATCGGCTACGACTCCCCCAAGCTGATCGCGTCGGTCAAAGGACGGGTCGGGATCGACTGAGTTAACTGGCGCGTTGGCGTCGCGTGGCGATAATCTTGGGCGCGCCCCGAGAGGGTGCAATCACACGTCCCCCCCGCCAGGAGTCAGTCGATGTCCTTTGCGAATGAGACCGGCAGTCGCCGCGATTTTCTCGGACAGCTGGCGACTGCCGGAGCTGTTCTGGCTGCCGGTGCGTGCGCGACTACGGGGACCCACCCGTCGGCCGATCCCACGCCAGTCGCTACCACGGCGACTTCCGCGTCTGGTCCCGATCACGACCCTGAGAAGGACAACTCTTGGGACATGTCGTGGACCACACGGATCACGGGGCGACACAAACAGGTCTACGACATCAGCACGCTCGGCGATGGCGGAGGCCTCCGGACGATCCGGAACTATCTCAACGCCTATCGCGACGTCTTCAGGCTCAACCCTCCGGATGTCACTGCCGTCGCCGCCATGATCAGCTCGGGCCACATCAACTTCAATGACGCGATCTGGGCCAAGTATGGGTTTGGCGAGGACACCAAGACCAAAGAGCCGCACGGCGATGCGTGGACGACACGCAATATCTTCCGCACCGCCGAGGCCGGCGACCCGATGGCGGACCACACCGTGGAAGCGCTCCAGGCTCGTGGCGTCATCTTCTGGCAGTGCAACAATGCGCTGAAAGGCCTCACACGCCACTTGGCAACCAAGATGCAAATGCCGCCCGAAGCCGTCAGAGCAGAACTGATCGCTGGATTGCTTCCGGGTGTTTACCTCGTGCCAGCGCATACGATGGCGATTGGCCTCGCGCAGGAGCACGGCTGCACCTACGAAGCCCTCTCATAGCGGACCGCCCCATTATGAAACGCCTCCTTCCCATCGCGTGGGTGGTCCTGCTCTCGTGGCCCGCCCGCTCCGCGCCAGCGCCGGGCGACGACCCTCGTGATCTCATGCCGAAGATCATGCACGCGTGGGACGACTTGGATCCGGCCAAGGCGGCGCCGTACTATGCGAAGGATCCGGATCTCGTGTTCTACGACGATTCGCCGCTCAAATACACGGGGTGGGAGGCATACGCCCAGGGCGTCCGCAAGGAGTTCGCTGGGTACAAGTCCTTTGCGACCACGCTCGAGAATGACGTATCGGTCCATACGGTGGGCGACAACTTTGCGTGGGGGACGGCTACCTGGCGCGCAGACGCGGTGAAACGCGATGGGTCGACGGAGACGGTTTACGGCCGGTGGACGGTCTTGTTCGAGAAGCGAGCGGGGAAGTGGCTGATTGTCCACGAACACGTCTCGGTGCCGGCCCCGGAGGACTGAGTATGCCGAAGCGCGGTCACGCGGTACCGAAGCGGAAGCGGTTGTCCGAGCCGCATCCCAAGCCGATCAATGCGCTCGAGTTCCCCCGGTTCGCCGGGCTCGCGACCTTCATGCGCTTGCCGGCCATTAGTGAGGCCGACCGCCTCGACGTTGCGCTCATCGGCGTGCCGTTCGATGGAGGCACCACGTATCGTCCGGGCCCGCGCTTTGGGCCGCGCCATGTTCGCCAGCAATCGGCGATTATCAGGCCCTATAACCCGGTGCTCGACCTGATGCCGTTCGACGTCGTGCGGGTCGCCGACTACGGCGACCTGTCCGTCAACCCGCTCTCGATCGACGATACGTTCCAGCGGATCGCTGCCGGTCTCGCCCCCGTGCTCGAGGTGGGCACGATCCCAATGTGCGTCGGGGGGGACCATTCGATTCTGTTGCCGATCCTGCGGGCAATCCACGCGGTGCACGGGCCCGTCGGATTGATCCAGCTCGATGCCCACTCCGACACGTGGGATCAGTACTGGGGCGTGAAGTACTCCCACGGAACCCCCGTGCGGCGCGCCATCGAGGAAGGCCTCCTGGACGAATCATGTATCCTCCAGGTCGGACTCCGGGGTCAACTCTACGACGCGCACGACATGGACTTTGCGCGGGAGCACGGGATCGACTTCATCACCGCCGAGGAGTACCACGAAGGTGGTGTGCCCATGGTGCAGAAGCACCTGAAGGCCTTCCGCGGCCGAAAGACCTATCTCAGCCTCGACATCGACGTCGTGGACCCCGCATTCGCGCCTGGCACTGGGACACCGCAAGTCGGCGGCCTGTCGAGTGCGCAGATACTCGATCTGGTGCGAGGGCTCTTCGGCCTGTCCTTCGTCGGGTGCGACCTCGTCGAGGTCTCTCCGCCGTACGACTCCGCGGAAATCACCTCACTGCTCGCCGCGAACCTGCTGTTTGAGCAGCTGTGCCTCCTCTGCGCATAGCAGCCCACTGACTGACCCCAGCCGTTCCCGACGACCGTCGATCAGCGATTTTTCTAGCGTCCAGCGTCTAACGTCCCGCATCTCAACCCCCGTGACCGAGCCGACGTCTCGTCAACTCGCCCGCAAACTGAGCCTGACCGATTACTTCTCGCTCGGTTTTGGCGTGATGATCGGCGTGGGCTGGCTGGTCGTCATGGACGACTGGCTCCTGCGCGGCGGCCCGGTCGGCGCTCTCCTGGGGTTTGCGGCCGGCGCGGTGATGCTCCTCCCGGTTGGCTGGGTGTATGGTCGCCTCGTGAAGGCGATCCCGGACGCGTCGGCGGAGGTGGCCTACACGGCCAAGGTCTTTCCTCGGGGCGTGAGCTACGCGACGGGGTGGGTGATGCTGCTGGTGTACTTCGTCGTCTGCCCATATGAAGCGGTCGCGATCGGGCGGATTGCCGGTTATCTCGTGCCGGCCCTCAACACGATTGAGCTCTACCGGGTTGGCGACAGCAGCGTGTACCTGCCTCATTTGCTACTCGGTCTCGTGCTGACCGCGGTGTTTGTGGCAGTCAACTGTCGGGGGGTGGCTCTCAGTGCACGCTTCCTGAGGTGGACGACATTTGCGGTGCTCGCCCTTGTCGCTGCCTTGGCGGCCGGTGGTGCGACGCACGGCTCACTGGCCAACTTCCACCCGGCGTTCAGCCATTCGCCGGCGCTCTCCGTGCTGCTGGTATGGCAGATCGTGCCCTATTTCCTGACCGGCTTCGACTCCGTCGGCAAATGCGCCGAGGAGGCCAATCCGACCTTCAAAGGTGATTCATTCTCGACTGCGGTGATGCTGTCGCTCCTGGTCGGGTTTGCGTTCTACGCCGTCGTCATCGCGTCGGTCGCGTATGCGGCGCCCTGGCAATCACTCACCCACGAACCGTTCGCAACGGCGGTCGCATTCGAGCACGCCCTTGGCTCGCGTTGGATCACTCGAGTGATCATGGGGACTGCGTTGATCTCGTTGTTGAAGATCTTCAACGCCAACTTGTTGACGGCGTCTCGCCTCCTCTTCGGACTTGGCCGGCGCCATCTCGTGCATGCGAGCCTCGCGCGCGTGCACCCGCGCTATCAGACTCCCTCGCTCGCCATCCTCTGCGTCGGCGTCGCCATCGCGCTCGCGCTCTTCATGGGTGACGCCATTCTCGTTCCCATCTCGGAGGTCGGATCGGCGGTCGGAGCGCTCGGCTGGATGGCAGCCTGTGCGGCATACTACAAGCTGAGTCCGACCGCCGGTGGACGCAGGGTCGCAGTTACAGGCATTGTCGTGACGCTGCTCATGGTTCTCATGAAGGTCCTTCCATTCGTCCCCGGTCACTTCACGTCGAGCGAATGGCTCGCTCTAGCCGTTTGGTGTGCCTTGGGATTGCTAGTAAAAAATCGCGCTCCAGCCGAGGCTCCCGATGCGGCCGTAGTTGCTCAGACGCGCTGAGGCGAGGGTTCGACGTTGGACCGTAGACCTTAGACGTTGGCGCTAGGACATTGGCGCTAGGCGGTTGGTGAACAAACACCGAGTTTGCACACGCTTTCGACCGTTCCGGACCGACCATGGACCGGTAGGGGCGACGCATTGCGTCGCCCTCCGTGCACCGACCATGAACCGACCGGTAGGGGCGACGCATTGCGTCGCCCTCCGTGCGTAACACGAACCTTGACGTACAAACACGAACCCGCATCGGGCGGGTAGGGGCGACGCATTGCGTCGCCCTCCGTGCGTAACACGAACCTTGACGTACAAACACGAACCCGCATCCGGCGGGTAGGGGCGACGCATGCGTCGCCTCCGTGCGTATCACGAACATTGGGGTAAAAAGCAGGCGTACCCTCGACTTTTCGCGGGCGTGCGGCAATTTCCGTCGACGGGTGGCGGTTTCCTGGAAAGGCGTCAAACGGTGAGGCACACGTGCGAAACGTCTGGTTGGCCTGTGGTGCTGGCCTCGTGGGTAGCGGTTTGGTCGCCTGCACGGCGACTCGGACTCCGGCGCCGATCGCGTTCTCCGTGTCGGTCCCCGACGCGGTGCGGAAAGAATGCGCTGACCGGTCGAGTATTTGTGTTCATTAGTCACGACTCAACCCCTGAACCTCGCCTGGCAGCCGGTGGCGCGAGCGGGAGCGCGCCAACGCCGTTCTTTGGTATCGATGTGGATACGCTGCCGTCGGGTCAGGCTGCGGTGGTCAGCGACACCACGCCGGGATACCCGGTCGCGTCCCTTCGCGCCCTTCCTGCCGGCGACTACTACGTGCAGGCCCTCGCGAACGTCTACACTGAATTTCATCGAGGCGACGGACACACGATCTGGGCACACATGGACCAGTGGGAGGGTCAGCATTTCACTCGCGCACCCGGGAACCTGGTGAGCACGGTTCAGCGCGTGCATCTCGACCCGGCGACTGGGTACGACGTGCGTCTTCAGCTCACCCGTGTATTGCCACCGGTCACCCCGCCGCCCGATACGAAATGGGTAAAGCACATCAAGATCCAGAGCGACCTGCTCACGAAGTTCTGGGGCCACCCGATGTACATCGGCGCGGTCGTGCTCCTGCCCGACGGATACGACGCGCAGCCGAATCGGCATTATCCGGTCCTCTACACGCAGGGGCACTTCGGGTTGAACCCACCCCTTGGATTCTCCACGGACAGCACCCCGGAACCGGCGCGTATCGTCGCGGCGACCGCCGGCTATCATCGAGAGAGCGGCTTCGCATTCTACAAGGAGTGGACGAGCCCGAGCTTCCCTCGCGTGATCGCGGTCACGTTCCAGCATCCAACGCCATACTACGACGACTCGTATGCGGTGAATTCGGCGAATAACGGCCCGTACGGCGACGCCATCATGCAGGAGTTGATCCCATACGTGGAATCACACTTCCGCATCATCGCGAAGCCCTACGCCAGGGTCCTTTCCGGTGGGTCGACGGGTGGATGGGAATCGCTCGCGTTGCAGCTGTACCATCCGGATTTCTTCGGCGGGACTTGGACCGCTTTTCCAGATCCCATCGATTTCCGTCACTGGGGTCTGGTCGACGCGTACAGTGACACGAACGCGTTCTTCGTGACGGGACACGTCAACATTCTCTTCAGCCCGGTGGGAGACTGGAATCACCCCGAGCGTCCGTTTATGCGGTCGAATGATGGCCAACCGCTTCTCACCGAGCGGCAGCAAAGCCAGCTCGAGGACGTTCTTGGCAGCCACGGGCGATCAGCCGAGCAGCTCGAGATCTGGGAAGCGGTGTACGGGCCAGTCGGCGATGATGGGTACCCGAAGCCACTGTGGGACAAGCGCACGGGCCACATCAACCACGATGTGGCGACCTACATGCGTGACCACGGATTCGACCTGCGCGCGTACTTGGAGCAGCACTGGGCGACACTCGCGCCCAAGCTCGCCGGCAAGATCCACGTTGACGTCGGCGACATGGACAATTTTTATTTGAACCTCGGGGTCGTGGATCTCCAACAATTCATCGACACGGCGAAAGGGCCTCGGCTTGGCGGCGACTTCCATTACGGCAGGCCCGCAATGGGACATGGCTGGCACCACGCGACCAATGGCGAGCTGGTGCGCGAGATGGCGGCCGCGATCGGGTCGCACGCGGCCAAGGGCTACGTCGACCGGGCCGGATCGCCCTAGGCGGCGCGCGGTCGGGTAGTTGTTGCCGCCGCCCCGCTCTCGGCCATTTCCGCGACCTCCACGAACGCGCGTTTGCCAAGCTCGAGCAGTTGCTCGGGAGTCGTGCACGCGAACAAGTCCATGCCCCTCGCGACGACACCCGTCCACCCGGTCTGGTGGCTCGCGCCGACGCCGGCGCCGTTATCGCCGTGAAAGTACTCATAGAACAGGACGTGATCGCGCCAATAGGGATCGTCCTGGAATTTGCGCGCACCACCGTACACCGGCCGCCGACCATTGGCGTTCCGCAAGAAAACGCTCTCGAAGCGCCGTTGAATTTCCTTGGCGACGTGAAAGAGCGTCATGAAGCGCCCTGAACCGGTCGGACATTCGATGGTGAAGGAGTCGCCGTAGTATAGGTAGTACTGCAGCAGCGCCCGGATGATGAGCGCATTCATCGGCGCCCAGATGGGTCCGCGCCAATTGGAGTTGCCACCGAACACGCCTGAGTCGGACTCCGCGGGCAAATAGGAAACCCGGTACTCCTGATTTCCCGAGCGGAGCACATACGGATGGTCGGCATGGTAGCGGGATAGGGCGCGGATCCCGTAAGGACTCAGGAACTCGTTCTCGTCGAGCATGCGTGCGAGCACGCGCCGCAGATTTGGCTCGGCGAGGATCGCCGCAAGCCGGCGGCCGGTGGGTCCGATCGTCACGGGATCGTGGATGAACGTCCGCAGCTCCGGGCGCGCTTCCAGGAATCCGCGAATCCTCGCTCCCAGCTCGGGAAACCGTTCCAGGGCCTCTCCCTCGAACACGGTCGCGGCACACAGGGGCACGAGGCCGACCACGGACCGCACCTTCATCCGTTCTGCGCGGCCGTCTGGCAGCTTGAGCACATCGTAGAAGAACCCGTCTTGATCGTCCCACATCCCTACGTCATCGCCGGCGTGCATCAACGCCGTCGCGATCCACAGGAAGTGCTCTGTGAACTTGAGACACATGGGGCCGTAGGCCGGGTTGTGCAGCGCGAGCTCAGCGCTGATCTCCATCATGTTCTGACAGAAGAGCGCCATCCACGCGGTGCCGTCGGCCTGCTCGATGTATCCGCCAGTGGGGAGCGGAGCGCTACGGTCGAAGACTCCGATGTTATCGAGTCCGAGGAATCCACCTTCGAATGCGTTGTTGCCCGTCCGGTCCTTGCGATTCACCCACCAGATGAAGTTGAGCGACAATTTCTGGAATGCGCGCTCGAGCCATTCGACATCCCCATGCCCCTGACGGGCCTGTTCGAGCCGGTAAGTGAAGATGGTGGACCATGCATGCACAGGCGGATTGACATCGCCAAAGTTCCACTCGTACGCCGGAAGCTGCCCATTGGGGTGCAGATAACTGCTCTCGAGCAGCAGGTCGAGTTGGTGCTTGCCGAAGTCGGCGTCGACCAGTGTCAGTGCCAGCACGTGGAAAGCGAGGTCCCACGCGGCGAACCACGGGTACTCCCACTTGTCCGGCATCGACAGCAGGTCGCAGTTGTAGGCGTGGTGCCAGTGCGTGTTGCGTGGCGCATTGCCACGGGTGCCTCTGAATGGATCGGCACCGTGCTCCTCGAGCCACCGATTGACGTCGTAGTAGTAGAACTGCTTGGACCATAGCATGCCCGCCAGTGCTTGACGCATCACGTTCGTCTCATCCTCGCTAAGCGAGGAGGGGATGATCGATGCATAGAACCCATCGGCCTCGTCGCGGCGGGCCTGCATCGTGGCGTCGAAGTCCGGTCCGAAGGGCCTGGTCGGCGCCGGTTCGCGGAGCCTAAGACGAATCGTTCGAGACTCTCCGGGCTGGATCACCAGGGAATAGTGAGCCGACGCTTTCGTCCCCGTGTGGTTGGGGTTTGTGGCGCTCTGACGTCCGTTCACCACGAAGTCGTTGATGCCATCCTTGACGTACGGCGTGCGATTGGCAGTGCCATCGAGGCGTTCCGTGTTGGTCTCGTTCTCGGTGAAGAGCAGCTCGTCGGCTCCTTCACATGCGAGGATGTAGTCCCCGAGTCGCACGTGGGACGCCGTGATCTCGCGGGGCGCGGTCCCCCGTAGTACCGGAGCAGGGACCTGCACCCGTGGACCGCCCGCAGTCCACGTGTTGCGGAACCACAGCGTCGGCAGTACGTGCAGTGGCGCGGCATCCGGTCCCCGATTGTGGATCGTGATTTCGATCAGCATGTCGTCTGGGGCCGCCTTGGCATACTCGACGAACACGTCGAAGTAGCGATTTTCATCGAAGATGCCCGTGTCCAGCAGCTCGTATTCCAGGTCGGTGCGCGACCGCTCGTGATTGGTCTTGACGAGATCCAGGTACGGATAGGCCGCCTGAGGATACTTGTACAGATACTTCATGTACGAGTGCGTCGGCGTGCTGTCGAGGTAGAAGTAATACTCCTTCACATCCTCGCCGTGGTTGCCCTCGGAGTTGGTCAACCCGAAGAGCCGCTCTTTGAGGATCGGATCTTTCCCGTTCCAGAGCGCAAGGCCAAAGCACAATTGCTGTTGATCATCGGAGATGCCCGCCAGCCCATCCTCGCCCCAACGGTAGGCGCGCGAGCGCGCCTGGTCGTGGTTGAAGTAGTTCCACGCATCCCCCGAGGGGCTGTAGTCCTCGCGAACCGTGCCCCATTGGCGCTCGCTCAGATATGGTCCCCACTTCTTCCACGGGACGTTCTTGCGTGTGGTCTCTTCAAGTCGAGCCTGTTCCGCAGACATGAAAACCCCCCTCGCCACCCGTTGGAGAGCAGCCGGTTCATAGCGGCATCGGGCTCAATCTTGGATGGCGAGTGGTACTCGGACATGTAGCCACTAGTACCTACTCGTCGCGCCGCCGCGACCTGCCACGCCGGGGCCGGCTGCGCAATGGCCGAGTTCGCAGCACCGTCACGTGAAATCGCCGACGAGCGCATTGAACCCGTGGCGGAGATGCGATAGGATCGGCGACCGTCGTGGTTCACCCCAGTAGGGCGTCTTGTTGACGTCGACGATGCTGATCTCGTCATGGCGGTCCATCACACAGTCGGCGCCCAGGAAGTCCGCATGCAAGGCGCCGGCAATCCGACGCGTAGCCAGGAGCGCGCGAGTTGCCCGATCGCTCGAAGGGCCCAATGTCGCCGTCTCGCCCGAGGGCAGCGTCCAGAAGAAATAGTTGTGCCGCCGCCGGATGGCGGTGGTCAACTTCTTGATGTCGCCATCCACCCAGACGCAGCTGACGACGCCCGCGGGTCCCGCCACGTACACCCGAAAGATCAGCCCTTCCGGGTTCTCGATGAACCGCTCGACGACGAGTGTCGGATCGCTCCAGACGCTGGCTGCGACCTGGGCGCGCGTCGTGACGACGTAGCCCAGCTGAGTGGTGATAGCGTCGCCCACGTCGGCGGTAAATGCCGCCGCTCGGTCGCCCCACTGCTTTCGCAGTGCTCGCTCGGGCAGGCCGCCGTAGTTGAGCGTTGTCTTGATGACGAGACGTTCGTCCGGCGGCCCGTCCTGATCGGCCCTCGCAGAGGGCACGCCGAGCTCGGAACAGCGCGTGTGTAACGTCGACTTTCGCACGTCGAACGCATCGAGGTTGAGGACGCGCTGCCCTCGCTCACGGAGACCCGAGCGGAAAGCCTCCTCGGCGTCGATGAACCCACGTGTCATGCTGGCATTGAGGTGCACCACGACGCCGTGCGCCGTCGCTGGGATCGCATCGAGCAACGCGGACGCCGAGTCGCCCGGTTTGACGCTGATTCGGACTGCGCGCGAAAACAGGACTTCGACCATGAAGCCACGCCAGGCATTGCATTCGCAGATCGCGAGTGGCTCCGGAGGGGACTCCTGCAGGATCGGCGCCTCGCGCGGCCCCAACCCCACCCAGGCGCGCACCGTGGAACGGAGAGTCATGGTGATGCTAAAGTGGGTCTTGAGTGCCGAATGGTCAAAGCATCGCGGCCCCCACGCGATTGCAGCCCGACCCGGCTGGCGCCGTATCGTGATATCAGTATGCTTCTAGCATGACCGATACCGTCCACTGCCCGCCCCGGTCCTCGCGGATTTTGGTCGCGGCGATGTGTACCGTCCTCGCCGCCTTTTCCGGCAGGTTGTGGGCGCAGGCGCCTGCACCTCGTGACTCGTCGCCGCCGCCGGCGGCCCGTCCATCCGATGTCTCCTCGATCGACGCGATTCTGCGCGCCGCGTACGACGTGATCTCCGGGCCGGCCGGGCCGCGAGACTGGCAGCGTTTCCGATCACTCTTCGTGACCGGCGCACGCCTCATTCCGGCTGAACGCGACTCGACCGGCCACACACGACTGCAAGTGACCACGGTCGACGAATTCGCACAATCGGCTGCGCAGTACTTCACGACGAACTCGTTTTACGAGCGTGGCATCGGACAGAAGGTCGACGCGTTTGGCGCCGTGGCGCAGGTCTTCAGCTCGTACGCGTCCTTCCGCGGCGCCAATGACCCGCAGCCGTTCGCGCGCGGCATCAACAGCTTTCAGCTGTTCAACGATGGGACACGGTGGTACATCGTGACGATCTACTGGAACGCCGAACGCCCCGATCTCAAGATCCCTGCGCAGTACCTCAACGCGAAGTAGAGCAACGCCGGGCACCGAACGGTCCTCCTTTCCACTGCCGCGTCAGCGGCGGCTTGGCGCAACGCTTGGCAACCGGAGGACGTATGACCCGGGCTCTCGACTGGCCCTCAGGGTTGGTTTTCTAGCGTCCAACGTCCAACGTCTACCCATGACTGCCCTGGATCAACCAGCCAATGTGCACGGTGTGTCCGCCGAGGTCGCGTCTCCCGCTTTCGATGAGGCGGCCGCCAAAGCAGCGGCTCTGTTCGTATCGATCTATCGAGGCCTCGAGGATCGACGAGTTGCGCCTGTGACGGACCGTGCAGCCTTGCGCGCGACCTTCGCCGACACGCTGTTGGAAGACGGCGTCGGTCTCGCACAGACCCTCGAGGAATTTGAGCAGTGGGTGCTGCCCGCTTCCATGGGGACGGCGCATCCACTCTATCTCGGTCTCGTGAACTCCTCGCCACTCCCGGCGGCGGCGCTGGGCGACCTCCTTGTCTCGTCTCTCAACAACAACGGCGGAGCGTTCCACCAGTCGCCGTCGATGACGACCTGCGAAGAGGAGATCGTTCGGAGCTTCGCCCGCCTCTTTGGCTTGAGTGGCGCCGAAGGCATGCTCGTGCCAGGCGGCATGTTTGCGATGCTGCAGGCACTCGTGCTGGCGAGAGTGCACGCCACCGGCGGACCGGCGCGTCCCGGCCTCCGGCTGTACGCATCCGACGTCGCGCACTTCACGGTCAGTCGTTCGGCGATGGTCGCGGGACTGGCAAGTGAGGACGTGATTGCGATTCCGAGCTCCGGGCGCGGGATCATGGACGTCCAGGCATTGGCGCAGCGCATCCGCGAGGATCGCGCAAAGGGAGCCACTCCGTTTGCTGTCGTCGCCACAGCGGGAACGACCGCAACGGGCGCCATGGACCCCATCGCCAGCATCGCCGCCGTCTGCAAGGAGGAAGGTCTCTGGCTGCACGTCGATGCCTGCTACGGCGGAGCGGCAATGCTGCTGGAGTCGATGCGGCACCGATTCAGCGGCGTCGAGTTGGCCGATTCCATTGCCATCGATCCGCACAAGTGGTTCTTCATTCCCGTCACGGCCGCGCTGGTGCTGACGACCCATGGCGACGTCGCCCGCCGCGCGTTCGCAACCACCACGGGGTCGTACATTCCGACGGAAGGGGAGGTGGACGCCTGGCAACGGGGTGTCCCAAGCACGCGTCGCTCGTCGGGGCTGACCGTCTGGATGGCGCTCCGTGCGCACGGGTGGCGCACGATCAGGACCGCCGTCCAGAGCAACATCGAGCTCACGCGCGAGCTCGAGGCGTTGCTCGGCCAGCGAGGCTTTCAGGTGCTGGATGGAGGCGAGTTATCGATCGCCTGTGCGAGGTGGGAGCCAGCTGGCTGGACGACGGAGGCGCTCGATCGACTGCAGGTTCAGATTGCGCGCGACGTAGTGGCGTCGGGGATCGCATGGTTCTCGACGACACACCACGCCGGCCGCACGTGGTTGCGGTTCAACATGGTCAACCTCTACACGCGCGAGCACCACGTCCGCCAGTTGGCCGACGTCCTCGTAGCGACGGCCAGGCGGCTGACCACCACCCCCTGACGTGGGATCGCCGGCGACTCGAGTCGGTAGCCGTTTGGCTCCTCGGATGACGGAACGCCCACGCTGCGTGAGGACCGGCGGGTAGGGGCGACGCAATGCGTCGCCGTGCCGAGCCTTAACAACGCGGCGATGCCTTCGTCCTACCAGCGAGCCCGTCCGAGCGGTCTCATGAATTCTTAGCGTTGCTCGGGTGGTTGACGAGGCGTCGGGAGGGCAGCGAGGGAGCTCCCGCCCTCGATCTCATTCTTTCGGACTCTTTTACCGGTCAGGAGCTTCGCTCTATGGGTCTCGTGTCGCGCAGCATTCTGTCGCTGGCCGCCGCCTCCGCCTCGACGATTGGCATCTGTGTGGCGTGTTCGGGCAGTCAGGGGCCGGCCGGTCCAGTGCTCACTGGCAATCGATCGGGAGTGGTGTACCTCTTTGATCAATTCGGTGGCAGCCTGAATTCGGATTCCGGCATGACCGTCACGGCGAATCCAGGGAGCGTCAGCAGCGTCTCCAACACCGCCGGCCAATACATGATCCCCGGCCTCAAGACCGGTGTGTACACGATCAGCTTCGCTGCCAGCGGCTTCGGCACCTTCCTCCAGCCACGCGTTGGGTTCGTTGGAGGTGGCACCACGCAGGTCGCGCCCGTGAATCTCGCGCAAAAATCCACCGCCACGATCTCCGGGTTGTTGGCCACGCCCAACGTGGCTGGCGACACGATCATTGTGTCGGGGACGATCGATGCGCCGCCGACAGGCGTGACACGCAGCATCCGGCTCTTTTTCTCAACGGCGGCCACCCCGTCCGCGGCCGTCGGAGCCTATGCCGTCACGACGGTCAAGACTGGCTTCAGCGCGAGCCCATTCATGTACCGGCTCACTGGTGCGGACATCCAGTCGCTGCGCAACAATTTTGCGTCCGGCAGCACCATCAACGTCGCCGCGTACGGCGACAGCTTCTACGAGAACTCCTACGAGGACTCCACGACGGGCCAGACCGTATATCCCAATGTGAGCGCCCCGTCCAACATTGCATCCTTCGTAATGCCGTGAGGTTAGACGCTGGACGTTAGATGTTGGACGTTAGACGTCTGGCCCACGATATCGCGCACGCGCCGGCGCCGCCGCTCGTTGACGTAGAGCGCGGCGCCGACGACGTTCGCGGCCACGACCACCGTTGCGATCTTGAGCGCGAACGCAGCTTGGCTCGCGACCGGCACGATCGGCAGGACCGAGAGAATCACGTAGAGCGTGGTCGTGGCGAAACCGGCAACCGCGAGCAGCCGGAGCCATAGGGGCGCGTGCAACGTGCTGCCACGCCATCCCACGAGCGGCAGGGCAAAGAGCACGAGGTACGTTAGTCCATAGAAGATGCCGGCGGCGTTGTCGATGAGTTGGAACGCCTCCTGCTCGCCGACGTTGATCATGCCCGCCACGGCGCACACCAGCGCACAGCCGCCGATGAACACGATCGAGTTGATCGGTGTCCGGTACCGAGGATGGAGGCGCGTAAACCATTCTCGGGAGGAGACTATCCCATCCCGCCACCATCGGCATCCGGCTCGTCGCCGTGAACAGCATGCTCGAATTACTGAATGCCCGAGACGTGATAGCGAACACGGCGAATGGTATGATGATGGCGATGGCCCCTGAAGAACCCAATCCCACTCGGAACGCCTGCGGAATCGGACCGACGAGGTCGAGTCGATCGAGCGGGACGAGTGCCTGGACCGCCGACGTTCCGAAGATGAACATCACGGCGATGATTGGCGCCGCGATGATCACGGAACGGCCGATCGAGCGCCGTGCCTCACGCGTTTCCCCCGCCAACACTGCCACGTACTCGAACCCGGACAGCGCGCCGACCGCGAGCTTTCCGAAAATGTTCACGTTCAGCAGCGTGAAGGCGGGTCGCGTCATGGCGAGCGGATGGTATGCCCGCAGCGTGCCTCGGAACATGTTGATGACAGGGAGCAGAATCAGGAACGCGAAGGCCATCATGAGTAGCACACTGCCCGCGTTGTGCACCCACTTGCTGATCGAGAGCCCGAGGATGGCGATGACGATGAGCGTGCCGAGGACGACCCCAGTAACAGCGCCAATGTAAAGACGATTACCGGAGAGGAACTGAGCGCTCGGACCTATGGCGTACACGATCCCGTTGGCAATCGTGAGTCCGAATGCGCCGAGCAGCACGATGGCGTATAACCACAGATTCCACACCACCAGGAACGCGATCCCCTCGTTCAGCCCGAGCTTGGCCCACTGGTACAGGCCGCCTTCTAGTGGGTACCGCCTGCTGAGATGGATGACGATGGCGGCTTGCGGGATGTAGAACAACGCCATCGCAGCAAGCCAGAACGGGATCTGTGACTGCCCCAACTTGGCCGCCGCTCCGACCCACGAGAGGCCGACCACATACATGATCTGAGTGAGGACGAGATCGCGGAGTCCAAGCTCCTTCCGCAGCGCAGCGCTCTGCGCTTCGACGCGCTGGGACTCCGAGACCGTCGTCACTGCGACGTCACCGAGAATGAGGGTGTCCAGGGTTCAAGGTCGCGGGTCGAACCGCCCGCGACGGACGGGTCGTCGGCTGGCGCACGGCGGAGAAACCATAGCCTAACACCGCCGGAAAGGCCAATCGCCTCCAGACTGCTCGACTGATGTGCAGAACGGGCGCATCGACTCAATGCACCCGCTCTACAGAACTCTCGCGGTCACTTGGGGGTGCAACGCTCCCGCCCATCGGGGCGTGCGCCGTGCGTCGGCGCCCAGCTCGCCATGACAATCGCCTGGGCGTGGTGCGCGATCATCCCCTGCATGAAGTGCAGGTCCTCCTTTGTGTGGCCAAAAACCATCGCGACCGGCGCGTCCGAGGACGAGGCTCGTCCACGCGTTTTGCCGTTACAAAAAATGCACACCTCAGCCTTTCTGTTGAAGCGATCACGGCAATAACACCCGTGGCGGTTCCTCTGTACCGGCCGTCGCGCCACGGCGGGCCGCACCCGCGGCCCGCACCAATGAGGTAGCGGTTTTGTAACTGGAGGTCCGTGGCGTATTTCTCTTAGGTGGCGGCGGTAAGTGAGACCTGCGGCGTATGGCACGCGGCGTGGTCCTTGGTTAGCTAGAGCGGACGTGCGGTTTGTCCGCTCTCACCCGGTGTGTAGAAATACGTGCGAGTCCTGATGTTCGGGTGGGAGTTCCCACCCAATGTGGCCGGGGGATTGGCTACGGCGACACTCGGGCTGGTAACCGGCTTACTCGAGTGCGGCGTGGACGTGACGATGGTGGTGCCGTTCCGCACGGACACGCCGTCGGCCCCCGCTGGTCTCCGTCTCATTCAGGCTCCCGAAGTCGAGACACGGCTAGCCGCACGTCTCTCCGTCCGACGGGTGGAGTCGGCACTCGTTCCCTACGGCACCGCGCGGTCCTATGCGGAGGCGATCGTGGGTATGTCCGACGTGCAGACGCTGCGCGCCGGACGAGGAATGGCCCACGTCTACGGACCGAATCTCTACACCGAAGTCGAGCGCTTTGCGGATGTCGCGGCGCAGATCGCGCGCGAAGAACCGCATGACGTGATCGATTGCCACGACTGGATGACGTACGCCGCAGGGGTCCGGGCCCGCGCCACCTCCGGGCGGCCGTTCGTGGCCCACATCCACGCGACGGAGTTCGATCGATCACCGTTTGGGGCAAATCCGGCGATCGTGGACCGCGAACGCGCGGGCCTCCGTTCCGCGACACGAGTGGTGAGTAACAGCAGGGTGCTGAAGCGTCGGGTCGTGCAGGAGTACGGGGTGCCTGCCGATCACATCGACGTGGTTCACTGGGGAGTGGAACGGCGAGAGCCTCCTCCGGACATCCGCGAGCCGGGCCCATTTGGCAGCGCCGGTCCGGTCGTGCTGTTCGTGGGGCGGGTGACCCATCAGAAAGGACCGCGCTACTTCGTCGAGACCGCGCGTCGCGTGTCCGATTTCCTCCCGGCCGCCCGCTACATCGTCGCGGGCGAGGGCGATGAGCTGCCGGACACAATGATGCGCGCCGCCGAGCTGGGCATCGCAGACCGCGTGTTCTTCACCGGCGGACTCTCGCGGAGCGAGATCGAGCGGGTGTTCAGCTTCGCCGACATTTGCGTCATGCCCTCCGTCAGCGAACCCTTTGGCATTGTCGCGCTGGAGAGCCTCCGGAGCGGGATCCCCTGCATCGTCCCGCGGGACTCGGGTGCCGCCGAAGCACTCACCAATGTGCTGAGAGTCGATTTCTGGGATATCGATGAAATGACCAATCAAGTGGTCGCGCTGGCCCGCTATCCCGCGCTCCACAGCGAGCTCCGCTCTCGCGGCCTCGCCGAGCTGGCGTTGCCGCGCTTTACGCTCACGGAACCGGCCCGGTTGACGATCGCCTCATATGAGCGCGCGCTCGGCGCGCCGCGGCAGAACGGTGGCGACAACGGCGCTTGACGCCGGCCGAGCGAAGCTATTACATGGCTCCCGGTGACCGTCCCGCCGGATGTTGACGGGCAGGCAGTACTCGCCGAAGCCCAACGCATAGCCCAAGATGCAAACCGCGAACGGAATTGGTCGCGGTGGGGGCCCTATCTGGCCGACCGCCAGTGGGGCACCGTGCGCGAGGACTACTCACCCGATGGGTCGTGCTGGACGTCCTTCCCGCATGACCACGCCCGCAGCCGCACCTATCGATGGGGTGAAGACGGTCTACTCGGGATCTGTGACCGGGAGTGCCGGCTGTGCTTCGCGCTGGCGTTCTGGAACGGTGTCGATCCGATTCTCAAAGAGCGCCTCTTCGGCCTGACGGGTCCGGAAGGGAATCACGGCGAGGACGTCAAGGAGTGCTACTACTACCTGGACGCGACGCCGACGGCGTCGTATCTGCGCGCGCTCTACAAGTATCCCCAGGACCCATACCCGTACAGCCCACTCGTCGAAGAAAACCGGCGCCGCTCGCGGCGCGAACCAGAGTACGAGCTGCTGGACACGGGCGTGTTCGACGCGGGACGCTACTTCGACATCACGGCGGAGTACGCCAAGGCGTCACCGGATGATATCCTCATTCGCATCACGATCGCGAACCGCGGACCAGACGCCGCGACGATTCACGTTCTGCCCACGCTGTGGTTCCGGAAGACATGGGGATTCGCCCAGCGGGGCAGAGACTACGCCCCTCGTCCCGAGCTGCGGCTCGAAGCGCCGGATCGGGTGGCGACCGGCCATGAGACCCTCGGCAGCTTCCGGCTGATCGTCGACGAGGTCCCCGGCACCCAGGGAGTCTTTCCCGAGTTCCTCTTCACCGACAACGAAACGAATACAACGCGCGTGACCGGCGACGCGCCCACGCAGACGTACGTCAAAGACGCCTTCCACGAGCATTTGGTGAGCGGTCGTCGCGGACGTGGTGAACCCAGCGGGGACGGGGACCAAAACGGCGGCCGTCTACGTGCTGACGATTCCGCCTGGCGCGGAATCGGTCGTCCGCCTGCGGCTCGTCGCTGCCGACGAGGTGCCCTCTGATGCATTCGGGGATGACTTCACTCGCATCATCGCGTTGCGACATGCCGAGGCCGACGCGTTCTACGACCACCACGTCGCGGCGGGGGCCACCGCGCAGGAGCGGGCGGTCGTGCGGCAGGCACACGCGGGTCTGCAGTGGAGCAAGCAATTCTACCATTATGTGGTGAGCACGTGGCTCGACGGCGACGGGCCGCGGCCGCCATCCCCTCAACGGCTGACCGGGCGAAACAGCGAGTGGCGTCACGTGCATTGCCGTGACGTCCTGTCGATGCCCGACAGCTGGGAGTATCCGTGGTTTGCGGCGTGGGATCTCGCGTTCCACGTGGTGGCACTCGGCCGAACCGATCCACACTTCGCGAAGCGGCAGATGCTGCTGCTCCTGCGCGAGTGGTACATGCACTCGAATGGGCAGATCCCGGCGTACGAGTTTGCCTTCGGCGACGTCAATCCGCCGGTCCACGCCTGGGCGTGCTGGCGCCTCTATAAGATGACGGCCCCTCGCGGACGTCGGGACACGGACTTCCTCGAGCGCGCGTTCCACAAGTTGCTCATCAACTTCACGTGGTGGGTCAACCGCAAGGACCTCGAGGGCAAGAACTTGTTCGCCGGGGGGTTCCTTGGGCTCGACAACATCGGCGTGTTCGATCGCTCCCGCCCATTGCCCACGGGCGGCCACCTCGAGCAAGCCGACGCGACGGCGTGGATGGCGTTCTATTGCACGACGATGCTCTCCATGGCACTCGAGCTGGCGCGCACTGACCGCGCGTACGAGGACGTTGCGTCGAAGTTCTTCGAGCACTTTGTGGCGATCTCGGGCGCGATGAATACGCTCGGCGGCACGGGCCTCTGGGATGAGCACGACGGGTTCTACTATGACCAGTTGAATGTCGCTGGCGATCAACGATTGCTCCGCATTCGTTCGATGGTCGGCGTCATTCCCCTCTTCGCCGCCGAGTTGCTCGGCGACGCACTCGTCGAATCTCTCCCCGGGTTCGCGAAGCGGATGCGGTGGTTTCTCGACAATCAACCGGAGATGGCGCGCCTCATCGCCCACCACGAGCCTGTGAACGGCGTCGGAGGGTACCACCTGCTCGCGCTGCCGTCGCGCGACCAACTGGTGAGAGTCCTGCAGTATGTGTTGGACGAGGACGAGTTTCTGTCCGACTATGGCGTGCGATCGCTCTCTCGTGCGCATGCGGAGCGACCCTTCGTTCTGAAAGCGGATGGTCACGACTATCATGTCGCGTATGAGCCGGCCGAATCGACCTCAGAGCTGTTCGGCGGCAACTCGAATTGGCGGGGCCCCATCTGGTTCCCGCTCAACTACCTGTTGATTGAAGCGCTGGAACGGTTCCACGCTTTCTATGGTGATACGTTGCAGGTCGAGTGTCCGACGGGTTCGGGGGTACGCATGCCGCTCGACCGGGTCGCGAAGGAGTTGGAACGCCGCCTGGTCTCGCTCTTCCTGCCCGACGAGCACGGCGTGCGGCCCGTACACGGCGCCGAATGGCGATACGCACAGGACCCGCATTGGCGGGACCTCATCCTGTTTTACGAGTACTTCGACGGCGACACGGGACGCGGCCTCGGAGCGAGCCACCAAACAGGGTGGACGGCGCTCGTGCTGCAGTCGATAGACAATCTCGCGAGGGGACGCATGCCTGGCGACGTTCTCCAACGCCGCTATACACCCGTCGCACCGGCCCCCGCGATTCCGGGTAAGCCTCTAGGGTGAGAAGCAGAACGGTGGGGTCAGGGGTCAGGGGCTAGGGGTCGGGGAACTGCAACAAACATCGAAGCCCTGTCGCGGCGCTCTGTGGCTGGCCCCTGAGTTTGGTCCCTGACCCCTGACCCCAGGCCCCGGATCCCGCAGTTTGCCCCTCAATACCGATCCAGATCGTGTCCGACCGCGACCCGACCAGTGTAACCACCGCGTCGGATGCCGGCCACGAGAGCGCTGTCCGATGCGCCGTATCGCAGGATGTGGGTGAGCACGAGCAATTTGGGCTTCGCTCGGGCGGCGATTGCGCCAAGCTCGCTGTCTGACGTGTGAAACTGCCGGATGTACGCAGGCCAGAGGTCCCCACCTGGGCGGGCCTCAGGGCGAATGTTCGCGCTGTAGTACACCTCGTGGACGAGGACATCGGCGCCGGTCGATGCGGCCGCGAGCGCCGGGGCCGGCCGGGTATCGCCGGAGACAACAATGACTCTGTGCGGCGTGTCGAACCGGTATCCGTACGCATGGGTCCAACTGCCGTGCAGCACGGGAATCGCCGTCACGCGGACGCCCGCACTGTCGTAGACCACTCCCGGCTTGATCTCGTGAACGACCACGCGATATCCATTCGCCGGTTCTCGTTCGAGCCCTTCCGTCCGGATGCGGATGTCTTCGGCGTACGCGGCAATGAGGTGATCGGTCATCGCCTGAAGGCCAGGTGGCCCATACACCGCGAGCGGGCGTCTCCGGCCCATGACCCAGGACGTCAAGATCAGATCAGGGTATCCAAGCGTGTGATCGCTGTGCAAATGCGTGATGAACGTCGCTTCCACGCCATTGATTGGGAGGCCGGCTGCGGCGAGTTGGCGCTCGACACCGGGGCCCGCATCCACGAGAAACACTCGCGACCCCACGACTATCGCCGTCGCGGGCCCAGAAGCTTTCGGGTCAGGACGGGGGAATCCGGTCCCAAGCAAGACGACGATGGCGCTATCGGCAGCAGGCGGTGCCCACACGGGGGCGCGTGCTCCAACGGCTGCCAGCGACAAAGAGACGGTTGCGGCGACCGGGATCAGCATCCCCCACCGGCGGCCCGTCAAAACGGTGCGACGATTGCGCATCACCTCTACATTACCCCGAATGTTGCTCCCCAACCGTACCCGAAATCCATTGCCGCGGCATGTTGGCTTGATTGCCGTGCTCGCGTCGGCGATCGCCATCGCGGCCTGCACCAGCACCACGACCTCGCCTCGAGTCGACGTTACGGGGTCGTGGACCCTTCAAGGCGTCTTCTACGCTGATTCAGATACCCTGCAGCTCACCGGATTGGTGATGAACCTGAGCCAGTCCGCAGGGGCATTCAGCGGACCCTACTCTGGCGCCGTGTTTTCCGTGTACGACTCCACATATCTCGCTCCCGCCTCAGGCACGGCCAGTGGACAGATCGTATCGGGCACCACTACCGGGGCACTTGTCTATTTCTCGCTGGACACGGACAAGCAGCTCTTTCAAGGCGTGCTGACCGACAGCGCGATGTCTGGAAGCGGGACGATCATTCATACCGGTTCGAACGGGTCGGCGACGTTCAACGGCACTTGGACCGCAGAACGAACGAAATGATGCTCGAAGTTGGACGCTGGAGAACCAACCTCGACGACCAGCATTGGCATGGCCCGCCTCGGGTTTGTTCTCTAAGGTCTAACATTACGTCCGTGCTGCTGTCGGCAATCGCTTTTTCGATATCTTGACCAACACGGTGTAATCGGGGTCGACGATCTGTATGATCGGCGCCTTCGCGTTCTGTGAGACGAACTGATACGCGTCGACATCGGAGAGGCCAGTCGTGTCGCGCACCCATTCCACCATCGCCTTGAACGCGATCCGTGCTGCATCTTCGAGCGGGCGGCCCGTGCCGACGAACATCACTTCGTCGGCGTTCTCGATGCGCGGAATCGCCGCGTATTTGCCTTTCACGACGTCCACGACCACCTCGACGTTCATGGCGCCCTCGATCGCTGCGCCCATGATCTCTCCGTCGCCCATGGCGTAATGGCCGTCACCAAACGACACGAGACCACCGGGCGCGTTGACTCCGAGGTACACCGTGTTGCCCGCGCGCACTTCCGGGCAGTCCATGTTGCCGCCGAAGGTACCGGGCCACAGCGTCGTCCGTACTTCACCTGCTGCGGGGGCAACTCCCAGACATCCGAGGAACGGCGCGAGCGGCACTTCCCACGCGAATTTCCCATTCTGAGAGGTTGAGCGAGCGACGCCTCGCTGGGCGTCGACTTCGTACCGCCACGTCGCCTCGGGAAAGCTCGGCCCGAGCATCGCGGTCTTGTCGGTGCCGACCAGCGCGCCGAAGCCCGGCGAAAAAGACGACACCGCCCAGGTGCGAGCCGGCTCCAACTTGACGAAATGAATGGCAAGACTGTCGCCCGGTTGTGCGCCTTCGACAAAGAACGGCCCCGTCTGCGGGTTGTCGTGGCCGGGCGGCATCACCTTTGACGGAAGGTCGGCCGGTGTCTTGACCAAGCCGTAGAAGCAGTCCTCGGTCCACGTGATGATCCGCGTGCCGGGCTGGATGTGCTGCAAGGGCTTGGCGCCGCCAAACGTAAAGACCAGCTCCTCGTGCTTTGGCGTCCAGCGGAGGACCGATCCGTTCTCGGGCGTCGCAACGGTACCGGCGGCCGTCGACGTGGTGGGGGTGGCGTCGGCCATGAGACTCCCGTCGCTTTGCTCCGTGCCTCGGCAGGCGGCGACTACGCCAAGAACACCAAGGGGGGCACGGACCACGAACTCCCTGCGTGTGTGCACGGTGCGGTCTCCGAGAGGGAAGTGATGCTCCAATATTGCATCAATGATCGGCTGCGGGCGGCCAATGCGCCATTGACGCCGTCCGGCTCTCACGCACCCACGAGCACCCGGGTCAGGGTGTCGGCAGACGAAGCTCCGAGGGGTGGTGCGGGTTGCCACCAGACGGCGTCGCGATCACGTGGCTCGTGTCTGGGTGGGCGGGGTCGATCCATCGCATTTGGGTCGACGTTCCTGACTCGGAGACGAAGAGGATGCGCCCATCGCTCAGCCAGGCCGGCTCCCCTGCGGGGCTGGCTGTCGTCGTGATGGGCGCGACGGCGTCGGTCGCGACGGATAGCACGAAAATGCCGAGCGAGCCATTGCGAGTCGACGCGAACGCGATCGTCTGCCCGTCACTGCTCCACGCCGGGCTGAGATCGGTGGTCGTGCCCGTCGTGAGCGCGACTTCCTGAGTCGCACCCAGCGTAATGCGGACCAACGCGGGGTTGTTGAACTCGGTGCTCATTACGGCGACCGTGTCGCCGGCCGGAGACCACGTGGGGTTGCTCTGCAGCGCGCCTTGGAAAGCAGAGCTCCCGAGGACAACCGCCGCGCTGGTGCCATTGGCCGCCGAGGTCCAGAGATGATCGGTCCCGCCGGAGGGAGAGATGAACGCCAGCTTCATCCCGTCTCGCGACAGGGCGGCCTGAGACGCGGACGCCGGCGCGGCAGTGAGACGCGTCTCGGTGCCGCCGGTCACGGGCACGGTGTACAGGGCCGCGTAGCCATCGCGATAGCTGGTGAAGATCACCTGTGTCGGACTCGACGTGGGTTGCTCGTTGTCCGCCGTGGCTGACGTGAGCCGAGTGAGATCTCGACCATCTAGCGTCTCCCGGTACACGTCACGGTTCCCCAAACCACCGGAGTCTTGCAAATCGAAAACGACGGTTGGGGGCATCGCAACATGGAGGGGGAGGCCGGTCGTACTCGAGCGAAAGCGTGCCGTAATCGTGACGCCGCCCGTGTCCGTCAGCTGAGCAACACCCCCGGGAAGGATGGCGACCGCCGATGCGGGGCTCCCCGTCCAGACCACATCGCCCGTTGGCACCGGCATGCCACCCTGAAGCAGGGCGAGCGACAGCGTCGCCCCGCGCTCGAGGTAGCCAGTCGCCACGATTCGATAGGCGGGTGCCGTGGGATCCCCGCAGGCGCAAGCAGCGAGCGCCACCGTCGCGGCGATCCAATGGTGTGCCCGAGTGCTTCGAACGCTGTACCGGCTCATCGTATCGTCTCTGGCCCCTGACCCCACGGCCGCGAAGCGCCCGTCCCCGACCCGCGGCTCACTTTCCTAGTGAAGGACGGCCGAGCGTGGAAGCCGTGACGGCGCAGGGTCCCGTCGCTCGCCCGGGTGTCACGCAGACTGCGCAGGATGGTCCGCGTGAATAGAATTGGTCGATGTGGAGTTCAGTGATCTCGATCTCGCTCGGCGGTTGGAACGGGCCGAAGCCGATGGCGGTGCCAGCTTTGTCGACGCGCGCAGGCGCCTGTCCCCTGATTGCGGTGCGCAGTGGATCGAGGTCGCCGGCGCGAAGGCGATGTTTGACGGCCCGACCTCGCCGATCACACAGACGTTCGGCCTTGGCCTCCAGGCGGATCCGACTGACAACGACCTTCGGCGTCTCGAAACCTTCTTCCAGGATCGGGGAGCGCCCGTCTGTCACGAAGTCAGCCCGCTCGCAGGCATACGGCTCGCTGGTCGCCTCTGCGACCGGGGCTATCGGCCAATCGAGGTCACGAGCGTCATGTACCAGCCGCTGCCCGCGTCCGACGCACCCGCTGCCGTCGCTGCGCTTCGCACGCGCGTCGTTGCGTACAGCGAAACGGGGCTCTGGTCCCAGCTGTCCGCGCGCGGCTGGTCCGAGCACCCGAACCTGCATGACTTCCTGCTCGGCATGGGCCAGGTCGCCGCAGTGAGCGTGGGATCGATCGCATTGCTCGCCGAGCTGGATGGCACGCCTGTGGCGACAGCCATCCTGAGATGCCATGACGGAGTCGCTCTGTTTGGCGGCGCATCGACCGTCCCGGAAGCGCGACGCCATGGCGCGCAGCAGGCTCTGCTCCATGCCCGCGTGGAGCTGGCGGTGCGGGAGGGCTGTGACCTCGCTATGATCTGTGCGGAACCCGGCAGCGCGAGTCAGCGGAACGCGGAGCGGCACGGATTCCGCATCGCCTACACGCGAACGAAGTGGCAGCTTCCACCCGGTGATCGCACCGCCTGAGTCAGGTGGCCGATCGTATCATTTCGCAGAAGTACCCCATCACATTCACCCCTCATCGAGGCGCTTCGGCTCCTGGCGTGCGGCAGGCGAGTGGAGCGTGTACACATGGAACGCGTCAAACTCGGGTCACAGGGTGCGGTCGTGTCGCGTATGGGACTCGGCTGCATGGGAATGAGTGAGTTCTACGGCCCACGCGACGACCGCGAGTCTGCGGCGACCATCCTCCGAGGCCTCGATCTGGGCATCACCTTCCTCGATACGGCCGACGCGTACGGCATCGGCGACAATGAGGAACTCGTCGGGAAGACGATTCGTGATCGGCGAGACGAGGTCTTTCTCGCGACGAAGTTTGCGAATATCCGCACGAAGGCCGATCCCACTCGCTGGGGGATCAGCGGCAAGCCAGAATACGTCCGCGCGGCGTGCGACGCCTCACTCAAGCGATTGGGGGTCGATCATATCGATCTCTACTACCAGCACCGCGTCGATCCGGCCACGCCGATCGAGGAGACGGTCGGTGCGATGGCGGAGCTGGTGGCGGCCGGCAAAGTGAAGTACCTGGGTCTCTCGGAAGCGTCTGCTGCGACGATTCGGCGGGCACATGCCGTGCACCCCATTACCGCGCTGCAAACTGAATACTCCCTCTGGGAGCGGCACGTCGAAGCGGAGATTTTGCCAACGGTGCGGGATTTGGGGATCGGGTTCGTCGCGTATAGCCCGCTCGGGCGGGGTTTCCTCGCCGGCCGGATCACCAAGCCGAGCGATCTCGCGGATAGCGACACCCGACCACAGCGCTTCCCTCGGTTTGCGGAAGGGGCGTTCGACAAGAATCGTGCGCTGGTGGACAGGTTGCAGACCGTTGCGACTCGCCGCGGCGTGACGGCCGGCCAGCTGGCCTTGGCGTGGCTCCTTGCTCGGGGACGCGACATTGTTCCCATCCCGGGCACCAAACGCCGTGCGTACCTCGAGGAAAACGCTGCCGCCGCCGACATCCAATTGACGTCCGCTCAGATTGGAGAGCTCGAGACGGCCGTGCCGGAGAAGGAGGTCGTGGGTCAGCGGTACCCCGCGCCCGCCATGCAGGCAATCGATCGCTGAGGAGTGGCGAACCTTTCTGGGAGGATGACTCGTGCGGCTTGTCGCAGCGATCGGCGTTGGCAGTGCAATCGGCGGTATCGTGCGGTTTTTGCTTGGAAGCGCGATCCAGCAGCGCGCTGGCGCGGACTTCCCCCTTGGTACGTTCATCATCAACGTGACGGGCAGCCTCTTGGTCGGGTTCCTCGTGCGCTACGCGCTGGGAACTCCGGCGATCAGTGCAGAGCTCCGGGCGATGTTGACGACGGGTTTTTGCGGTGGCTACACGACCTTCTCGACGTTCAGCTACGAGACCGCCACCCTCCTCGAGGACGGTGATCATCTTCGAGCCGCACTGTATGTCGTCTCGAGTGTGGTCGCCGGCCTCCTGGCGGTCTTCCTCGGATTCGCGGCAGCGCACGCGCTGCTCGGGTTTCAGGAACGAGCCTGATCGGAGATCATGATTCGTGGGAGAGGGCTCGGGGTAGCCAAAGGGTAAAGACCGAGCCAGCGCCGAGCGTGCTATCGACCGTGATGTCTCCCCCCATGAGGCGCGCCAGCCGACGGCTGATGGTCAAGCCAAGCCCGGTGCCGGCCGCCCGAGCCGCCAGGCTTGACGTGCCTTGTGTGAATGGCTCGAACACGAGGTCCAGCTGGTCGGGATGGATGCCGACACCGGTGTCGGCGACACGCACACACACCCAGCGGTTGGTGTTCCCGACGCCGCTCGCGCCGCGCCTGGGTGGACCGTCCCCTGAGACGGCAGCACAGTCCACGACAATGCGTCCGCCTGGGTTGGTGAACTTGATGGCGTTCGACAGCAGGTTGACGACGATCTGCCGAACCCGTCGGGCGTCGCCCACGTACCAGATATCCTCCGCGGCCGGGCAGCTGCAGTCCAGGAACAGTTGGCGCACGTCTGCCATCGGCCGGACGACCGTGCAGGACTCGCCGGCGACCTGCGCCAGCGCCTCGGCCTCGCAGGCCACGGTGATGCGTTGCGCCTCGACCTTCGCGAGATCCAGGAGGTCGCTGACCAGGCCGCTCAGGTGGCGGCTCGACACCGTGATGCGCTTCACGTGCTGCTGCTGGCGAGGGGTCAGCGGGCCGTCGATCCCCTCCTGGAGCAGCTCCGCATAGCCCAATACGGCGTTGATCGGCGTACGGATCTCATGGCTCATGGCGGCCAGGAACTGCGACTTGGCGGCGTTTGCGCGTTCAGCTTCGGCGCGCGCTTGATCGGCCTCGGTGCGCGCACGCTCGGCGTCCGCTGTCACGCGCCAGAGCTCTTCATTCGCGCGTGCCAGCTCGCTGGCATGGTACGAGGCTGTGGCCGTGGCACGCTCGGCATGCTGACGCGCCGCCCGGAGCGACTTCGTCAAGGCGCTGGCGACATATGAGACGATGGCGAACGCCACGAGACAGAGGACGTCAGCCGGCCGCTCGAGTCGCAACGAATGGGTCGGTCGCAGGACGAAATACGTGACACCTACGATGCCAATGGCGGTGGCGAGCAGCGCAGGGCCGAAGCCATAGTAGAGTGCGGTGAGCGCTACGGCTACGTAGAAAAACACGAATGGCGTGCGGTCGGCGTAGCGCACCGTTTCCAACGTCAAAACCAGGGCCGTTGCTGCAATGGCCGCGGCACCGGCGTACCGGACATCGGCCACGCGTCGCAGCATCATGGTCGTCGCGAGTCGCATATCTGCTCGGGCTAAGAGTAGCACCACCTGGCGCGACGTCGCAGACTGCGGTGAGCCGCGCCATGCGGGTGATGCATGGTCCCCCATGGAATATAGTGCCGGGCTCGGCTAGGGCCTCGGACTCGCGGGGTCGCGGGCCGGTGCCCGGCGGTGTGCGAGGTGGGTCCCGTTCGAGAGGTTGTCGCCAGACCCTCGGCCTGTGTGCGGCCCCAGCCGAGTCAGGAGCAATCGCGGCCAACGTCGGCTGGGTCGGCGCAAATGACCGACCACGGACCGGTAGGGGCGACGCTTCACGTCGCCCACTTCACACTGCGGCAATCCGAGATGGCAAGGGCGGGTGTCTGTATGAGCGGGAGGGCGGTCCGCAGTCCGGCCTCGAGTGCGTCGCGGAAACCGGACCGGCCGGTCGTCCTCCCGAAACGATCATTCATCACCTGTAGATTGGGGACGGCACCAGGGTAGATTGGATCCAATAACTGGCGCGGCCGCTCAGCCTGATGGGATGCCGCGCGTCGAGACTGGTGGCGGGCACCGCGGCGCGGCCCCCCCATCGCCTCGACTTTTCGGCGCGGCAGGGCACGACCCGCTGTGCCATCCATCCGAGGAGGTTCGATGCGCGGAGTTCTGGCCGGTCTGGCTATCGTTGGCCTTGCGAGCACATTGGGAGCGCAGGATCCCGGCTCGGCGGTGAAGTCGGCCGACAAGAAAGTGGGCGGTAGTCCCAGCGTGGAGCTGCTGGCGCACGTCGTCACACATCCGGGGACGTGGAAGGCGGCCGACGTCGAGATGGAGCAGGATCCCGGTCGGCCGTATGTATACGTGTCCGGCTTCGTGAACTCCGACATGCAGATCTGGGACGTGCGCGATGAGCACCATCCCAAGAAGATTTACGACTGGACGATCGAACACCCGGAGCTGCACAACGGCATCGGGGCAATGGACGGCAAGTACTTCAGGATTGGGAACCGCTACTACTACGCGCAGTCATACCAGTTTTTCCAAGGCAGCCCGGACGCCGACCTCGGGGCCGTCATCTTCGATGTGACGGGGCTGCCGGACACGAGCACCGTGAAGGTCGTCGCGCGGATTCGCTACCCTGCGTCGCCGATGGGCTTCCACAACACGTTCGCGTACAAACACTCTGATGGACGCGTGCTCTACTTTGCCACGACGCAGCAGCCACAGGCCCTGATCTACGATCTGAACAAAGTGGTCAGCGGCGCCGACTCGAGCACGTGGCTCATCGGCAAGGTGCCCAACCCGACGCCGTTCAAGCAGATCATGGGCGGCGGCTACCACGACTTTTACGTCGGGTACGATCCGGTCACGCACCAGGACAAGTTCTACGGCGCGGGGCTGGGTGGGTATTCGGTGTGGGATGTCTCGCACCCGGAGACGCCAAAGGAGATGTTCACGATCACGGGGCTGGGTTACGACGTCGCCCACACCTTCACCCCGTCGCCCGATGGTAGGTATGCGGTGACCGAGACAGAGTACCAGTACACACCCTTGCGCATTTGGGATCTGCGCGCTGCGCAAGACTCCGCCCAAAAGGGCAAGATCAGCAACATCGATTTGCCCATCAGCGGCTGGACTGCAGACTGGCGCGATCTCTCGCACAACCACGAGGTTCGCTGGCCCTACGTCTTCGTTTCCGCGTACGAGGACGGTCTGCAGATCTTCGACCTCAGGAACCCGTTGCAGCCGAAGACCGACGGCTACTACTACACCTGCGTGACCCCTGGGACAGTGCAGGTGGCGAGCATCGCCGGCCCGCCGAAGATGCCGGGAGTGACACCCTGCGTCCACCAGCATGGTTTTGGCGGTGGCCCGCAGAACGGTTGGCAGGCTACCAATAGCGTCGAACAGGGCGCGTTCGGCATCGATGTGCGCAACCGCGATGGTCTTATCGTCATCTCAGACATGCGCAGTGGACTCTGGCTCTTCCACTTGAAGGGCTTCACCGGGTGGAACGGACACACCTACGGCATGCCGAACATCTCCAGCGTGCAGGACTACGTGCACGGCCCGGAAGGCGCGCCTCCTCCGGCGACGACGGGAGCCAATCCGGGGCAGTGATGTCCCCTGTGGGCCTTCTCCGGAAGGTCGCGGAGGGGTTGCGTGCTCACGGCAATCCCTCCGCGATGCGGCGCGCACCACACGTTGTCGCAGTGCTCGCTGCCGGTAGTCTCGTGTCGTATGGGCCACGCCTTGGCCCATACGACATCATGCTCTTCTCGACCGCTTCGGCGCCGTCCGCGCAAGGGCGCGCGCGATTGGTCATTGCTGAATCGCCGTTCGGCATCGCCGTGACGCAGGACGGCCATGCACGCTATGACGTGCAGATCACGATGTCGAAGCTTCCGGCACCATCGACGCTGGGTGCCTACACGGCGTACGTGGCATGGACCACGACCCCGGACCTGAACCAGTGGGTTCGTCTAGGCGTCGTAACGAACGGAACGACGACCGTCGGGTCCGTCGACTTCAACAAGTTCATTCTCGTGATCGCGGCCGCCCGCGATTCGGCCTCGACGTTGCACGATGGCCCGACGGTCATGCACGGGACGTCGCCGAGTGGCTGGCTGCAACAGATGATGACGGCGCCTGTCTTCCACGGCGTCAACTAATGAGAACACTGCGCCTGGCGCTGCTCGCGGGCGCAGTAAGCGGGGTGGCCGCCAGCGCTTCCGCGCAGCAAGCCGCACGAAGCCCGTCGAGCCCGCCCAGTCAAACGCCGGGCACGGCGGGGATGTCGGGGATGTCCGCCGACACGAGCCGGCATGCCGCGCAGCCACCCGCGCCGATGTCGATGCCCATGATGGGCAGCAGCCAAATGGCGATGCCGATTCCAATGCCGCCCGGCATGCCAATGATTCCCGGACTCGTGGGCCTGACGCCGCCCGTCACGGCATTCTTGCCGGGTGCCGGACTCGATCCGACGCGGCTCGCCGCGGCGAAGCCTACGGCGGTCGTCCGGCTCAAAGACGGCGACACGTTGGACCTGACAGCAACCTTCGTCCGCCGCACGGTCCAAGGACGCGCGTTCGTGATGTATGGCTTCAATGGCGAGGTCCCGGGTCCGCTCATTCGCGTGCCCCAGAACGCCACCGTGGTCGTTCGGTACCACAACCAGATCGACATGCCGAGCAGCGTGCACTGGCATGGTATTCGGCTCGACAACCGCAACGATGGCGTGCCCGGAGTGACGCAAGAAGCCGTGGCGCCCGGAGCGAGCTTCGTGTACCGGGTACATTTCCCCGATGCCGGGATCTACTGGTACCACCCGCACGTCCGCGAGGACATTCAGCAGGCGATGGGGCTGTTCGGCAACGTGCTCGTCGATGCGCCGGATCCGGACTACTACTCGCCCGCCAATCAGGAGCAGACGCTCGTCCTCGACGACCTGTTGATACACGCCGACTCGCTCATCCCATTTGGCAAGGAAGGGCCGGACTACGCCTTGATGGGGCGCGTCGGCAACGTCCTCTTTGCGAACGGGCAAACGCGGGACACGGTGCGCGCACACGCTGGCGACGTCGTCCGATTCTACATGACCAACGTCGCCAGCTCGCGTACCTTCAACATCTCATTCGTCACCGCGCCGATGAAGGTGTTGGCGTCGGACGTGAGCCGCTACGAACATGAGGTGCGCGTCCCGAGCGTCGTCCTCGCCCCCGCCGAGCGGTATGTGGCCGAAGTGCGCTTCGAGCACCCGGGCCAGTACGTCATGGTCAACTCGGTCCAGGCGATCAACCATTTCAAGGGGGAGTTCGAACCCGAGATCGACACCTTGGGTGTGGTCGTGGTCGACTCTGCGGCCGCGGCGCCGGACTATGCGTCGCAGTTCGCGACCCTTCGCACCAACGACGCGGTCGTGCATGACATTGACCGCTACCGCGCGTATTTCGCCAAGCCTCCCGACAAGCGATTCACGCTGACGGTTGCCGTGACTGCCCTTCCGCTTGCGACGGTGCAGTTCATGGATATCGATACCGCGTATTACGCGCCGGTCGAGTGGATCGACGGCATGCCCGACATGAACTGGCTGTCCACGAGCAAGCAGGTGCGGTGGATCATCCGCGACGACTCCACCGGCAAGGAAAACATGGATATCGACTGGCACGTGCCACAGGGGTCAGTCGTGAAGGTGCGGATCTTCAACGACAATACGTCGTTCCACCCCATGCAACACCCGATGCACCTGCACGGGCAACGCATGCTCGTGCTCGCGCGGGACGGCGTGCCGATACACGACCTGGTGTGGAAGGACACCGTGATCATTCCCGTCGGCGCGACGGTGGATCTTCTCGTCGACGCCTCCAATCCCGGCGCGTGGATGATGCACTGCCATATCGCGGAACATTTGGGATCGGGCATGATGGCAGTGATGCATGTCGATCCGGGGAAGGGTGCCTCGTAGGCCGCCGACGCGTGGGAGACTGAACGGCGGGTCTGGGGTCTGGGGTTTGGTGTCTGGGGTACCGGCAAACACGAAGGCCTGTGGCGTGGTCCGTCACCGGCCCTCGCATTGTTCACCGGAGACCCCAAACCCCAACCCCCAAACCCGCTTTTCCCATCACCGCCCCGTCTGGATGTTCACCACGTGCGTCCCGCCGGCCTGCGGCGAGAATACCAGGAGACTGACCACACCATTGGTCGCATGGTCGATCGCCCCGCGGAGGTCCTCGATTGAGCGCAATGGCCTGTCCGATCCCGGGCCGAGCGCGGCTTCGATGATGTCCCCCGGTGCCAACCCGGCCGTCGCTGCCGGTCCCGTGGGGTCGACCTGGCGGACGATGAGGCCTGTCGTCCCGTTAGGTAGCTGCAGCTGATTTGCGAGCTCCGGCGTCATGGGGATGACCGCGATGCCGAGATGCGTGGCGCCAGAGTTCGAGCCCCCACCGTTGCTCGCCGTCTGCTGGTCCTTGGGTGGCTCGCCCAGGGTCACCTGTGCGCTTCGTTGCTGCCCGTAGCGGTGGAGCTCGAGTGTGACCGTTGCGCCCGGCTGGAAACCGAAGATCATGCGCTGCAGCGAAGACACTTGGTCGATGCTCTTGCCGTCGACCGCGGTAATGATGTCGCCGGGATGAACGCCTGCCTTCGCGGCGGGCCCGCCTGATGAGACCCCGCCGACCAGAACGCCCTGGATTTCCTTGAGGCCGGCCGCACGTGCGTCAGCTGGCGTGACGTCCTGGACCGTGATACCCAGGATCGCGTGCCGAACCCGGCCATACTTTCTCAGGTCCTCCATCACAATGCGCGCGATGCTGATGGGAACGGCAAACCCATAGCCTGCGAAGCTGCCGGTCGGGCTCGCAATCGCCGAGTTGATGCCAATGACCCGACCATTCATGTCGACGAGCGGTCCGCCGGAATTGCCGGGATTGATGACGGCATCGGTCTGAATGAAATCGACGATTGCGTATCGGTCGTTGAACAGCCCCCGCAGTTCGCGATTGCGGCCCTTGGCGCTGACAATGCCTGAGGTCACGGTGAAGTTGAGACCCAGCGGGTTGCCGACGGCCATGACCGCGTCTCCCACCTGAGTCGTGCTGTCATCGCCGAGCGGCAGGGTGGGGAGGCCCGTCGCGTCGATCTTGATGAGGGCGATGTCCGTCGCGGGATCGTGGCCGATCACCTTGGCCGTAAAGATCCGCCGATCGGGCAGCCCAACGGTCAGTCGCTCCGAGCCCTCGACGACGTGATTGTTTGTGAGGATGTAGCCATCGCTCGACACAATGAATCCAGTCCCGAGGGCGCCCCGAGGCCCTTGATCCTGCGGCGGTCCGAGTCCCGGCGGCAAGAACCCCGGTGGAAGGCCAGGAGGGGCCTCTCCCTCGCTGCTCGCCACCTGATTGCTGTCAGGACCGATCAGCGATTGAATGGCGACCACCGCTGGGGTGACCTGCCTGGCCAACGGGGCTAGGCTCGCGACCCCGCCGGGCGCACCGGGCGTCTCGGCGCTGGCGGCGTGTGGCGCGAGCGATTCGGCGACTTCGCCGGCCGCCGTGGCCAGGTGATTGGGTGAAGAATGGGAGTCGCCACAGGCCACGAGCGCGCTGGCGGCGAGAAGGGAAAAGAGCGGCGTAACACCGTACACCCTGATGGCTGGCGAGCGCATTGGACCTCCGACAGGAGCGTCTCGATAGCCGCGCATACGGCAAGAGTCGGACGATGAGGGCGGAGCGCCGCGGAGCCGCCAGGCAATCCCCTGGCCGCGTCGAAGGGACTGCCCGGAGGGGGAGTCCGTCCGAGCGTGCTCAGCAATTTGCCGGTCCAGAGCGTAACGTTTGGTGTCGCGCTCGCGTACAGGTTGAAGCAAACGCTGTCCGGAAGCGCAATGTCGAAGCCAGGACGATCTCAGCACGAGTGCATCGACGGCTGCCAGTCCCGTCACGGGTGTCTAATCCGTTGCCTGGACATGTTTTCCCATGTACGGACTCGGTCCCCCCCGCTTACCACGTCTGTGTACGATCGTTACTATTTTTTCCACGGAGAGCATCTCACGGGGCCGCTTGTTTTGGCGCGCCCTCACCGGACAATTGGTGCCATGACACAATCATTGATTCGCGGGGCCGCTGCAGCCCTGCTCACAGGATCCCTGGCCGCGTGCGCCGGCCATCAGCAGCAGACCGTACAGACGGCCCCGCAGCCGTCGTCATCAGCCGCCGCCCAGAGCGAAGCCGCCGCAATGGCTCAGGCTCGCAAGGACAGCGTCAACCGGCCGTATACGAAGGCCGATATCGATTTCATGACGGGCATGATCGCACACCACGGCCAGGCGATCACGATGGCCAAATGGGCGCCCACACATGGGGCGAGCCCATCGATCCAGACGCTCTGCGCGCGAATCATCAACGCCCAGAACGACGAGATTCATCTCATGCAGGCGTGGCTGCGTGACCGAGGCGCAACGATCCCGCAGCCCGACCCTGATGGCATGTCGGTTTCAATGAATGGCATGCACATGCCGATGATGATGGCCGGAATGCTGACTGCGGAGCAGATGAAGCAGTTGGATGCGGCGCGTGGGCCGGACTTCGACCGGCTGTTCCTGACAGGCATGATCCAGCACCATGAGGGCGCCGTCAGCATGGTGCACGACTTGTTCGAGACGTACGGCGCCGGCGAAGACGAGCTGATTTTCAAGTTGGCTTCGGACATCAACATCGATCAGACCACCGAGATCGCGCGCATGCAGCGCATGCTGTTCATGATGTCGGTTGCTGGCCCCGCCCAGGGCGCCGCAGGCCGATCGTCGCAATGAGTCACGTACGCCAGACGTCCGCCCCGCTCCACACCCCCCCTCAAAAGGATTCAACCATGGCATCCCTGTACCGGGCTAGCCGTTGGCTGCGGCGCCCGATCGCCGGCAAGCCAGCGGGAACGGCGTGGTTCGCCGTCGTCGCGCTGGCCGCGGCGGCCTGCGCACACCCCAACGCATCGACGGGCACGCCCGCGCCGTCGAATACTGCGAACAAAGAGAACATCGCTGGCATGTGCGCGGTCGATAATTGTGATCGCTCGTCGGTTGCACCCAACCCCGATCCGCGGGTCGGTCTGAAGGCTGGTCTCTGGGATGCCGGACAGGCTGAGTGGAACATGCACCTCCTGTCCAACAGCCGGCCGACCGAGGGCTTCCAAGGGAAGACGAACTCGGATCTCGCATTCCTCGGCAACTACGTCATTCAAGGGAGCTACAACGGGTACCAGGTGTGGGACATTTCGGACCCGTCCCATCCAACGCTGAAGACGGCGTTTGTATGTCCCGCGTCGCAAAGCGACGTGTCCGTGTACAAGAACTTGCTCTTCGAGTCCTCCGAAGCGCCCACCGCGCGCCTCGACTGCGGCGCCAATGCTCCCAAGGACACCGTGAGCTTGGAGCGCATCCGGGGCATCAGAATCTGGGACATTAGCGACATCGCGCATCCGAAGAACATCGCCAACGTCCAGACATGCCGAGGGTCGCACACGCACACCTTGTTGGTCGATCCGAAGGACCCCAACGACGTCTACGTCTATATCTCCGGTTCGGCGGGAGTTCGCTCGCCGTCCGAAATGGCGGGGTGCGTTAGCGCCAATCCTGACCAAGACCCCAATTCCGCAAGATTCCGCATCGAGGTCGTGAAGGTTCCGCTCGCGCATCCCGAGCAGGCCGCAATTGTGAGCTCGCCGCGCATCTTCGAGGGCCTCGCGCAGGTCCCGACCCACGGTCTCGCGCCGCAGGATATCGCCAATGTAGCCAAGGCCCGCGCCAACGGGGGCTTTGTCGCAAGCTTCGGCGGCGGGCAGCCGCAGGTCATGAATGGGCGGTTCGTCAACCCGGTCCTGGACAGCATCGCCAAGGTGAATGGCCGTACCGCGCCAAACGGGGCTGATAGCGCGTACGTGCGCGAGCACCTGCAGGAGATCGTAAACCGACGGTTTGCGATCCAGGGTCCGCGCGTCCTGGGCACGAGCTGCCACGACATCACGGTGTATCCGCAGATCGGCCTGGCGGGTGGCGCGTGCGAAGGGCATGGCCTCCTGCTCGACATCAGCGATCCGACTCATCCGGTCCGTCTGGATGCGGCTTCCGACTCGAACTTCTCGTATTGGCACTCGGCCACGTTCAACAACGACGGTACCAAGCTGTTGTTCTCGGACGAGTGGGGCGGTGGCGGCGCACCGAAGTGCCGGGCGAGCGACCCGCGTGATTGGGGCGCCGACGCGATCTTCACGATCGTGAACCACAAACTGGTCTTCCAGAACTACTACAAGCTGCCCGCTCCGCAAACGGCACAGGAGAACTGTGTCGCGCACAACGGCTCGCTCATCCCGATTCCGGGCCGCGATGTGATGGTGCAGGCATGGTATCAGGGTGGCATCTCGGTGTTTGACTGGACCGATCCCAAGCACCCCACAGAAATTGCCTTCTTCGATCGTGGCCCGGTCGATTCGACCCGGATGGCGAGTGGTGGCTCCTGGTCCGCGTACTGGTACAACGGCGTCATCGTGAGCTCGGAGATTGCGCGTGGCCTGGACATCCTCGAGCTGAAGCCGAGCGTCCTCCTCTCGCAGAATGAGATCGACGCCGCGAAGTCCGTGAAGTTCGATGAGTTCAACACGCAGGGACAGCCGGCGCTGGTGTGGCCGACCACGTTCGTGCTGGCTGGCGCGTACCTCGACCAGCTCGAGCGGTCGAAGGGGTTGAGCTCCGGCCAGATCTCCTCTGTCCGCGGCAGCCTTGCGAGTGCAGAGAAGGCGAGTGGCACGGCCCGGCGTGATGCGCTCTCGCAGCTTGCCACCCAGTTGGATGGTGATGCACAGAATTCGACGGATGCCGCAAAGGTCCGGAAGCTCTCAGGTACCGTCCGCGATCTGGCTTCCACAGCCACGGCCAACTCGAACTGAGCCTGGCCGAGCACGCTGCCGAATCTTCGGACGCCAGTGCGCCGTATTTGTTGACGCGCGCACTGGCGCCCGACCCGGGCCCATGTGGCCGTGTGGCTTTACTCCTCTTCACTTCAGGATCAACAATGGGCCCCGTATCTCTCGTTGACCGGTCGCCGCGGCGAACGGCCGTGTCAGCCCGGCATTCGGTGGTGCTATCAATGGCCGCACTGGCTCTCTCGGCGTGCGCGCACTCAATGGCATCGACAGGCAGCACGTCCCCCGTGCCCGCGGCCGACATGTCCACAACGGCACCCAACCCGGACCCGCGTGTCGGCCTCAAAGCTGGCGTCTGGGACGCTGGTACCGCCGAGTGGAACATGCACCTGCTCTCCAACACGCGGCCGTCGGAAGGATTCGACGGCAAGACCAACTCGGACATGGCGTTCTATGGCAATTACGTCATCCAGGGGAGCTACAACGGGATTCAGATCTGGGATATCTCCAATCCAGCTCACCCGACGCTCAAGAAGGCGTTTGCCTGTCCTGCGTCCCAAAGCGACGTCTCGGTCTACAAGAACTTCGATGTTCCAGTCCGCCGAGTCGGAAACCGCAAGGCTCGACTGCGGTGCGCAAGCGCCCAAGGACACCGTGAGCACGGAACGCTTGCGCGGCCTGCGCATCCTGGACATCACCGACATCTCGAACCCGAAACCGATCACCACGATTCAGACGTGTCGTGGCTCGCACACGCACACACTGCTGGTTGATCCCAAAGACCCCGACAACGTCTACGTCTACATCTCTGGTTCGGCCCCCATTCGCCCCGCAAGCGAACTGCCGGGCTGCGTGAAGGTCGCCCCCTCGAAGGACCCAAACTCCGCACTCTTCCGCATCGAAGTCATCAAGGTCCCGCTGGCGCACCCTGAGCAGGCGGCGATCGTCAGTTCGCCCCGCATTTTCAACGACCTCGGACAGGTGGGCTCGCACGGACTAAGCCCAGAGGAAAAGGCCGAGGTAGCCAAGGGGGCGTTCGTTGCCGATATGATGGGCGAGAAGATGATCATCCCATCAGGCTTCATCAATCCGATGCTGGACAGCATGGTCAAGGCTCGCGGCGGATCCGGCCCACCGACCGCCGCTGACAGCCAGGCGCTTCGGGACGCGATCCCGGGCATGGTGGCAAAGATGATGGGCGACTCGCCGGGCCTGGGTACCAGCTGCCACGACATCACCGTGTTCCCGCAGATCGGTCTGGCAGGTGGCGCGTGCGAGGGGCACGGTCTGCTCCTCGATATCAGCAATCCGACGAATCCGGTCCGCATCGACGCGGCCGCCGATACCAACTTCTCGTATTGGCATTCCGCCACGTTCAACAACGACGGGACAAAGCTGCTGTTCTCCGACGAGTGGGGCGGCGGCGGAGCGCCCAAGTGTCGCGCCACCGACCCCAAGGAGTGGGGTGCCGACGCGATCTTCACGATCGTGAACCGCAAGCTCGTCTTCCAGAGCTATTACAAGCTGCCAGCTCCGCAAACCGCGCAAGAGAACTGCGTCGCGCATAACGGATCCCTCATCCCGGTGCCCGGCCGCGACATCATGGTGCAGGCCTGGTATCAGGGCGGGGTCTCCGTGTTCGACTGGACGGACGCGAAGCACCCGAAGGAAATCGCCTTCTTCGATCGTGGCCCGGTGGACTCCACCCGAATGGAAATGGGTGGTAGCTGGTCGGCCTATTGGTACAACGGCGTCATCGTGAGCTCCGAGATTCGCCGCGGCCTGGACATCTTCGAGCTCCGGCCCAGCGGACTCCTCTCGCAGAACGAGATCAACGCCGCGAAGTCTGTGCGCTTCGACGAGTTCAATACGCAGGGACAACCGAAGCTGGTGTGGCCCGCGAGCTTCGTGCTCGCTGGCGCGTACGTCGACCAGCTGGCGCGCTCGAATGGGCTGCCGGCCGATCAGATTTCCGGCATCCGCCAGTCGCTGTCGAGCGCCGAGAAAGCCTCGGGCGCCGCACGGCGTGATGCGTTGAACAAGTTGGCGTCGCAACTCGACGGCAATGCGTCGAGCGCCGCCAATGCCGCCAAGGTCCGCACGCTGGCCAGTACGGTTCGCGAACTGGCCTCCAACTCATAACGGAGTAGGAAACACGTATGGTTTGCTTCCACCGTTCGAGCCGCCGAGTGCTCGGCGCCAAGTATGGTCTCTCGCTCTTGGCAGCGAGCGGCGCGTTCGTCGTCTCCGGCTGTATGTCGGGGGGCGGCTCGCACGCTGGAAGCCCTCCAGCACCGAAAGCGGACATGTCTCAAACGCCGCCCAACCCAGATCCGCGCGTCGGACTCCACGCCGGACTCTGGACGGCAGGGCAGGCCCAGTGGAACATGCAACTCGTGTCCACCTCGCGTCCGACGGGATCATTCCTCGGACAGACGAACTCCGACTTGGCGTTCATCGGCTCGTACGCCATCCAGGGTAATTACAACGGGATTCAGGTCTGGGATATCTCGAACCCGAGTCATCCGGCCTTGAAAACAGGGTGGGTCTGCCCGGCGAATCAGGGCGACGTGTCGGTCTACAAGAATCTCTTATTCGTGTCCGCGGAGGCACCGACAGCGCGAATCGACTGCAGCGCGGAGGCTCCAAAGGACACCGTGAGCAAGGAAAGGCTGCGCGGCATCCGGATCGTTGATATCAGTGACATCGCACACCCCAAGACGATCACCACGGTCCAGACCTGTCGCGGGTCGCACACGCACACGCTCGTCGTCGATCCAAAGGATCCCGACGACGTCTACATCTACGTGTCCGGCTCGTCGTTCGTGCGCCCGCCAGCTGAGAATGGCTGGTTGCGTTAGCGCGACGCCGGACCAGGACCGGAACTCAGCGCTGTTCCGTATTGAGGTCATCAAGGTCCCAGTCGCGCATCCCGAGCAAGCGGCAATTGTGAGCTCGGCCCACATTTTCGAGGGCTTGGGCGATGCACCGAGCCATGGACAGGCGTCGGCGGATATCGCTGTAGCGCAGGCAATGCGCGCCAAGGGCGGGTTCACAGCCATGATCTTTGGTGATGTGGACACGATTCCCTCGAGGATGATCAACCCGCTTCTCGATAGCATGGTGAAGGCACGGGGTGGCAACGGAGCGCCGACGGCGGCCGATAGTGCGAACCTTCGTGGCCAGCTGCAGGGCATGGTCGACAAGATGGTTGCCGAGGAATGCCCGGGGTGTAAGGCGGGTGGAAATGGCATTACGGCAACGTCGTGCCACGACATCACGGTCTATCCACAGATCGGTCTCGCCGGCGGCGCATGCGAAGGATTTGGCATGCTGCTCGATATCAGCGATCCGGCACACCCCAGTCGCTTGGACGCCGTTTCTGACTCCAATTTTTCGTACTGGCACTCAGCCACCTTCAGCAACGACGGGACGAAGCTGCTTTTCTCCGATGAATGGGGTGGTGGCGGAGCGCCGAAGTGCCGCGCGACAGATCCGCACAATTGGGGTGCCGACGCGATTTTCACGATCGTGAACCACAAGCTCGTCTTCCAGAGCTATTACAAGATGTTGGCGCCACAAACACCGGAAGAAAACTGCGTGGCACACAACGGGTCGCTGATCCCGATTCCGGGACGCGACGTCATGGTGCAGGCGTGGTACCAGGGCGGCGTGTCGGTCTTTGACTGGACCGACCCAAAGCATCCGACCGAAATCGCGTTCTTCGACCGCGGACCGGTTGACTCGACGAAGCTCGCGGACGGCGGGTTCTGGTCCGCGTACTGGTACAACGGATACATCGTCGGGTCCGAAATCGCTCGGGGACTCGATATTCTCGCGTTGAAGCCCAGCTACTGGATCTCGCAGAACGAGCTCGATGCGGCGAAGTCCGTTCGATTCGATGAGTTCAACACGCAAGGCCAGCCACGGCTCGTCTGGCCAGCCACTTTTGCGTTGGCGGGCGCCTATCTCGATCAGCTCGCGCGATCCAACGGGCTGCCTGCCGACCAGATCGACGCGGCGAGGAAGTCACTGGCAAGCGCTGAGAAGGCGAGCGGCGGCAGTCGGCGCGACGCGCTCACGCAACTGGCAACGCAGCTGGATGGCGAAGCCCAATCGGCACCGGACGCGGGAAAGGTTCATAAGCTCGCGTCCACCGTTCGCGACCTGGCAACGACATCCACGGCATCTGTGTCGAACTGACCACCGATCCGACCCCCCTCATGCGAGATTCGTCTATGTCATCCGCTCAACGTCCGAGCCCCTCCCTCCGCGGGTCTAACACTGGCAGTTGGCTGTCGCTGGTACTGGTGGCGAGCGCTGTTGCGGTTACGGCGTGTGCGCACTCGGCGGCGACACCGGCCGGTACCGCGCCGGCGCCGCAGGCCGATATGTCGATGGCGCCGCCGAACCCCGATCCGCGTTCGGGACTCAAGGGCGGTCTGTGGGATGCCGGCCAGGCCGAGTGGAACATGCACCTCGTTTCCAACACACGCCCTTCCGAGATGGCCAAGGGGAACTCCGACCTGGCATTCATCGGCAACTACGTGATCCAGGGGGGCTTCAACGGCGTGCAGATCTGGGACATCTCGGACGCGGCGCATCCGACCCTGAAGACGGCGTACGTGTGTCCGGCCTCCCAGAGCGACGTATCGGTCTACAAGAACCTCATGTTCGTCTCGGCTGAGGCTCCGACCGCACGGATCGACTGTGGGCCGGCCGGCGTTAAGGACACGGTGAGCGAAGACCGACTTCGCGGCCTTCGGATCGTAGACATCAGCGACATCACACACCCGCGAACGGTCGCGACCGTCCAGACCTGCCGTGGCTCGCACACGCACACGCTGGTGGTCGATCCCAAGGATCACGATAACGTCTACGTCTACATATCGGGTTCCTCGTTCGTGCGGTCTCCAAACGAGTTGGCCGGCTGCGTGAGCGCCAACCCGGACCAGGACCCCAATTCGGCGAAGTTTCGCATCGAGGTGATCAAGATTCCGCTTGCGCATCCCGAGCAGGCGGCAATTGTGAGCTCCGCTCATATCTTCAGTGGCCTGACCGTGGCTCCCATTCACGCGGAAACGCCGGTCGAGCGCGACGCAGCAGCGGCCGCGCGTGCCAAGGGCGAGTTCACAGCCAAGGTCATATGGGACGAGGAAGTCTTCCCGCCCGCGATGATCAATCCATTGCTCGACAGCCTCGTGAAGGCACGCGGCGGCACCGGGGCGCCGACCGCCGCCGACAGCGCGACCCTTCGAGCGTCACTGCAGCAAATCATTGACAAGCGGTATCAGGCCATGATGCCGGGGATCATGCCGAACGGAGGCGGGATCACCGCGACCTCGTGCCACGACATCACGGTGTATCCAGCAGATCGGCCTGGCCGGGGGCGCCTGTGAGGGCTATGGCATGCTCCTCGACATCAGCGACGTCCAGCACCCCCAACGACTCGCTGCCGTGTCCGACTCGAACTTCTCCTACTGGCACTCGGCCACGTTCAACAACGGCGGTACGAAGCTTCTTTTCTCCGACGAGTGGGGCGGTGGTGGTGCGGCCAAGTGTCGCGCGACCGATCCGAAGAACTGGGGCGGCGACGCGATCTTCACCATCGAGAATCGCCAGCTGGTGTTTCAGAGCTACTACAAACTGCCAGCAGCTATCTCGAAGTTTGCAAACTGCGTGGCGCACAACGGGTCGCTGATCCCGATCCCGGGTCGTGACGTCATGGCGCAGGCCTGGTACCAGGGTGGCGTTTCGGTCTTCGACTGGACGGATCCCAAGCATCCCACCGAGATTGCGTACTTCGCTCGGGGCCCGATCGACACCACGCGGCTCTCCGGCGGCGGGTACTGGTCGACATACTGGTATAATGGCTACATCGTCGGTTCCGAGATTCGCCGCGGGCTGGACATGCTCGAGCTCAAGCCGAGCGCCTGGGTCTCACAGAACGAGATCGACGCCGCCAAGTCGGTCCACTTCGACGAGTTCAACACACAGGGGCAGCCACAGCTCGTCTGGCCGACGACGTTCACACTGGCGCGCGCCTACGTCGACCAACTCGAGCGGTCGAAGGGCCTCGACGCAAGTCACATCGCGGCAACACGCAAGGCGCTGGCGAACGCCGAACAGGCCAGCGGTGGAGCTCGCCGCAATGCGTTGACGCAGCTCGCGACACAGTTGGATGCCGAGGCGCAGGCGTCGTCTAATACGGCGAAAGTACAAACGCTGGCCAAGACGGTGCGCGACCTGGCAGCGATGTAACACTGGGCGGCGGGTTCGAGGGCGGGAGGGCGACGACGGCAATCGAAAAAAGGGGTGGCCTGAAGGCCACCCCTACATGTTGCTGCGGCGGTGCTGGTTCCGAATTGGTCGACATGCTCATCAATCGTTGGAAACGCTCCGAAAGCCAATCATGCACGCCGACATGTAGGGGCGGCCGTCAGGCCGCCCCTTTTTTTGCGGTTGCCGCCGGCGTGCCCCTGTGACCCTCGACGGCTGACCGTTGATGGTCAGGCCTTCGTCGGATGTCCCTTTCTTGATGGCACAAACAACGCCGAGTCCAGCGCCACGTTCGTCTGGGCGTCCGAGTATTCCTCCTGCTGGCGGAGCTTGCCGTCCCTGTAGAACTCCACGCGTTCCGATAGCCACCCGCCGCTGGGCATCTCCACGTAGTTCTCGAAGCGGGTATCGTTTGTCTTGGTGGAATCCTTACCCGCTGCAGGGCCGAGCGCTCGCACGAACAGCAGGCGATCCTTGTCGATCCAGATCTGGCGCGACGTCGTGTCGCCGGCCGCCGCGCCGATCACGTACACCGGTCGGCCCTCCCACGTATCCTCATGGACAGGCGCCATCGAGTATTTCTCAGCGTGCAGTGACGACACCGTCTGGTCGACCGGTTGTCGATATACATCGAACCCGATGGTGAGGAGATAGTTGCCGCCAGCGTGGCGGGCGATGCTGTCAGGGTAGACGATATAGGTCGAGTCGTGGGCGAAGATGATCGTGAGGTCGCCCTTCTTGCGCTCCATGTCGATGCGGAGCTTGCCCGGCACCATCGCCTTCTCCCGCCAGGTCTCGATGGCCATGGTGTCTGCCGGCGTCCGAAGCGTCGTCTTCTGGGTGAAGGTCAGGGTGTTGTACCAGGTGCTCGCGTACTTGTCGTGCATCGCGCTGAGCACCTCTTCGCCGCTTTGCGGCGTTGCTGCAGCCAATGCGGACGCCGCAGGCGCAGCCCCCTGGGTGGATTGGCCCGACTGACAACCAGCGACGGCGGCAGCGAGCACGGCGGTGACTGCGGTTGTCTGGAATCGACGCACATCGGCGGTGCGAAATGAGTGCATGAGGGTTTCCAGCGGTGAGTGGGTAAGTGTAGGCCTTTCGACACGCGGACGAGGCTGTACGTTGCCCGCTCAGGCACCGCACCGGTAGGGGGCGGGTGGTGCGCGCCCGAGAAAGTAGACCTGCAGAGAATGGAAAGTAGACCGGGCGGCCCTTGTTTACTCTACTTTTTTCTGTGCCTTTACTCTCTCGGGCGCGCAGCGCCCGCGCCGCGCCGCTCCACCCAATACCACGAAGCCAGGCCCGGCACGCCCAACAACAACTGCCGAACGCGCCGCGCGAGGGAGAGCGCAAGGGCGACCTGTGGGCTGAGTCCCAATGCGGCACCGAACAGCAGAAAGCTGCCCTCCTGCGTGCCCAGGCCCGCTGGCACGAGGAACAGGGCGCTCTGCACCGCGTTTGTCATGCTCTCGAGCACGATGGCCCCGCGGACGGTGGCTGGCGCACCGACGATTCGCAGCATCACCCATGGCTCCAGCGACTGGAGGAAAAAGCCCGCCAGCTGCCAGGCGCCACAGGCGGCCAGCGCCCGACGGTCGGAAAAGAGCCGCTCGAGCGCATCGTGGAACTTTGCAGCGCCGGCTTCGGTCGACTCCCGAGTGGCACCCCCGAGCTGCTCCACCATGCGGAGTGCGAAGCCGAATACGCGACGTCCCCAGCGGCGCACGACGAAGATGAACGCCGGGAGGGCTACGACGCTTGCGAGGAGTGCGATAAGGACGAGCCGGACCGCGCCCTCCGTGCCGCCCGCCTTTGATTGGGTCACCAGCAGCGCCAAGCCCACTGCAGCGAACACGGTCTGCGCGGCAATGGTGAGCGACAGTTCGACGATCACGCTCGCGCTGGCGCGCTCGACCGGCACCTGACGCCGGACGAGCAAGCGAACACCCGCGACCTCACCACCGATTCGCGCGACCGGCAACAGCCCCGCCACTGACTCGCGGACGATCGCACCCCACGTGAGGTAGGCGTTACCGGGCCGGTCCGCTCCCGCCAGCAGGCTACCCCAGGCGATCCCATAGCAAGCAAGCGGCACGACGTGCACGGGCACCAACCAAAGCAGACGCCAACCGGCCACGCCGAGCAGCTGCAACACCTGAGGCAGTCCGCTGCGGATGAGCAATGTGGCTGCGACGGCGAGGCCGATCGCGCCGACCACCCAGGCGATCTCGCGGGCGCGAGTCGAGGATCTGCGTTGACTCGGGGAGTGTGGCAGTGAAACTGCCCTCGAAATGAACGCGTAACGAGACGGAATCGAGCGAGGGTCGCCAGTGCCTCCGTCTGCTTGACGCCGGTAAGGTTAGTCGGGCGATCGATCTGCGGCACGGGCGCTGGGTGAAGCGGGGAGGTGGCGAAGCGATGGCGTCGACGTTTCAGGGCGCGCTGCTCATCATCGTGACGAGCTTGGCCATTGCCTCACTCGGCTACGTTACGGCCTGCGTCGTCGTGACGTTCGCATGGGGCCGTCGCGCGCGGAGCGCCCCCGCATCCGAGATGCCGGCGGTGTCGATCCTCAAGCCTCTCTGCGGGGCGGAGCCGTATCTCGAGGCCAACCTTCGATCGTTTTGTCGCCAGAGCGGCCCGGGCATAGAGATTCTTTTCGGCGCCCGGGACCCGGATGATCCGGGTCTCGCGATTGCACGCCGCGTGGTGGCCGACTACCCAGCGATCGACGCGCAAGTTGTCGACGGCGCCCCCGTGCTCGGCCTGAACGCGAAAGTGAATACGCTGGCGCGACTGGCAACGCTGGCGAAACACGAGCTGCTCCTCATCGCCGATAGCGACACATTGATCGGCCCCGGCGATCTGGCGCGCACCGTCGCGCCTCTTCACGACGCCTCTGTTGGCGTCGTGAGTTGCCTTTTCCGCGGTCGTCCCACCAACACTTTCTGGTCCCGCCTTGGCGCCCTGGGCATCGATGAGTGGTTCATGCCCTCGGTGTTGGTTTCCCGCGCGCTCCAGTCGCCGGCATACTGCTCAGGCCCGGTGGTCGCGATCCGACGCGACGTCTTGAACGCGGTCGGCGGGTTCGTGGCGCTTGCACCTATGCTGGCAGACGACTATGAGCTGGGGGCTCGCGTTCGTCAACTCGGGTATCGCAGCGTGATTGCCGAGTGCGAAGTGACGGTGACGGTGCATGAGCGCACCTGGCTGGATCTCCTTCGGCACGAGTTGCGCTGGCTGCGGACCATTCGCACGGTTGCTCCGCTCGGGCACGGATGCTCGGCCCTGACATACGCGCTGCCGGTCACGCTCATCGCCGCGCTGGTGGCGCGGATGGCGCCATGGTCCATCGGACTCGTGGCCCTGGCCGTGCTCCTGCGTACCACGCTTCACGCGATCGTCGCATCCGATAAGACGGCAGACGCACCCGGCTGGGGACGGGCGGCAATGTGGATGGTCCCTCTGCGCGACATCCTCTCGTTCGCGATGTGGCTCGCGAGCTATGCCAGTCGCACGATCACGTGGCGGGGACGCACAATGTGGGTCGGTTCGGATGGCCTCCTTCGCCCCACCGCGGGCCCGGCGCCCCCGAAATCATCCGCCGGTCGTTTCCGCGCGACCGGGCTCCAGTCGCCAGCCGCCTAGGGCTCGACGGCGCGGACTAGCACCGCAAACTGCCTTGGACCGGTAGGGGCGACGCATTGCGTCGCCCGTTGTTGTCGTTGGCGTTGTCGTCCCTGACCCACGCATCGTGTAGGGGCGGCCTCCAGGCCGGCCGGTTCGCCGCCATTCGCGACGTGAGCGAGCAATGCCAAGACGCGGCAGCAACATAGTTTACTAGCACGGGTTCGAGTAGAGTGTAAAGGTGGTGCGCGCGTACGGACGCCTGCACCAGCCTCGCGCCACATCGCTCGGGTTACCCATTGGGCCCCTCGAAACGCGGCGGGGCATTCCGACACCGGCCCGCTCGTGCCATGATTGGCAGCGCCGGAAGCCGACCAGGCCCCGGCTCGTTGATACCGCCTCACACCCAATGGAGTGTAGATGATCCGCCACACGATCTGTCTCGGCCTCGTCGCCCTGGCCGCCGCCGGTTGTGGGAGTAACGCCGGTTCGACGTCCGGTTCCCCTGCGTTCACTCTGCGCAAGGTCATGGTCCCCGTGCGCGATGGCGTGCACTTGGAGACGGTGATCCTCACGCCGGCCCACCAGAATGGACCGCTGCCGATCTTGCTCACGCGGACGCCCTACGGCGTCCCGGACAGCGCGCCGGGCAGCGTGCCGACCGAGCTCAAGGAGCTGGCGCAGGACGGCTACATCTTTGTCGTCCAGAATCTGCGCGGGCGGTTCAAGTCGGAAGGCCACTTCAGTCTTTCATCGTCTGGCCACATCGACCTCAAGGACCCCAAGGCGACGAGCGAGACGACTGACGCCTATGACACCATTGATTGGCTGATCAAGAATGTCCCGAACAACAACGGGAAGGTCGGGATGTTCGGCGTGTCGTACGACGGGCTCACGACTGCGATGACGTTGCTGCAGCCGCATCCTGCGCTGAAGGCGATTAGTGAGCAGGCGTCGCCAGTCGACCAGTGGATGAACGACGACATGCACCGGTACGGTGCCCTCCGCGAGAGCTACAACTTCGAGTACTCGGTCATGGAAGAGGCCAGCGACACCGAGAATACCCATTTCACCTTCAACACCTACGACACATACGACTGGTATCTGAACCTTGGCCCGTTGTCCAACGCCGATGCCAAGTATCTGCACGGGAAGATCCCGTACTGGGACTCGACGATGAAGCATGCGAACTATGATTCATACTGGAAGGACGAGGCGTGGGTGAACCAGCTGCATGCGTCCTCCGTGCCCAACCTCAACGTGGCCGGCTTCTGGGATCAAGAAGATCCCTGGGGGCCGTGGCAGATCTTTCAGCACGCGGGCGAGCATGATCCTGATCATACGGACTTCATGGTCGCCGGCCCGTGGTTCCACGGTGGATGGCAGGGACCCAAGGGCGATAGCCTTGGCCTCTTGACCTTCGGTGGCCACGAGACTGCGCGTGAATTTCGCGAGCAGGTCGAAGCGCCATTCTTCCGGTACTACCTCCACGGCGTCGGCGACAAACCGACCTGGCAAGCGACAATGTTCCAGTCCGGGTCCAACACCTGGCGCACCTATCCTGCGTGGCCGCCGAAGCAAGCCGTGATGACGAACCTGTACCTGCACGCCGATGGTAGCCTTTCGTTCACCGCGCCGACGGGCGGCTATCGGGAGTATGTCTCAGATCCGGCCAATCCCGTGCCCTATCGACGCCGTCCCATTTCGCCGACGTACCCGTCGGGAGATTGGCGCACGTGGGAGGCTGCAAGCCAGGAGTTTGTCGATAACCGTCCCAATGTCCTGACCTACGTCAGCGCGCCGCTCGATCATGATATCACCGTCACGGGTCCGGTCACGGCCAAGGTGTTCGCGTCGACCTCGGGTACGGACGCGGATTTCATCGTCAAGCTGATCGACGTTTATCCCGAGAGCGCCCAAGCCAACCCGTGGAAGCCGGAGGAAGGGCCTGCACCCGGGCAATACGGGCGCTCGCTCAACGGCTACGAGTTACCGATCGCCATGGAGGTTCGGCGCGGCCGCTATCTCGAGAGCTATGAGCAGCCTCGGCCGCTGGTGGCCGGGAAGCCAATTGCATGGGATTTCTCGCTGCGAGATCGCGACCACGTGTTCCTGAAGGGCCATCGATTGATGGTCCAAGTCCAATCGACCTGGTTCCCCGTCATCGACCGCAATCCGCAGAGATACGTGCCAAGTATTTACCAGGCGACCGCGAGCGACTTCGTAAAAGCGACACAGCGCGTCTACAGTTCCGCGGATATGGCGTCTCGGATCCAGCTACCGATCATGCCGACGCAAGTCGCCTCTGAACCCGCCAAGCCCAATGCCAAGAATGCTGGCTCGTAGCCGCCTCACCGCCGTGGTTGGGCCGGGTCGGGTCCCCAACACTTACCATCGCCGCTTGGCGGCGCTACGTTCTGCGCCTCCACGAAATCCACCTGTCACGTCATGGGTTCAGGCAATGAAATCCAATTTCTTGTCTCGGCGTTTGTGTGCGCGTCCAAGTAGCGCGCGAATCTTCTCGTTTCTGGGCACGTGCAGCATCCTTTCGGTTGCGGCGTGCGCTCATCCGAGCGGGTCAGGAGCTGGTGGTGGTCCGGCGCCCGCCAATGATATGTCGATGACGCCTCCGAACCCCGACCCGCGCGTCGGTCTCAAGGGCGGGTGGTGGGACGCCGGTGAGGCCATCTGGAACATGCAGGTGGTATCGCACACGCGTCCATCAGCGAACTTTACCAACCCGAGCGTGCCTGGCGACTCCCGTCTCAAGAACTCCGATCTGGCGTTCATGGGTAACTACGTCATCCAGGGTAACTACAGCGGCATGCAAGTCTGGGACATGACGGACCCTCGGAATGTGAAGCTGCGAGCGTCGTTTGTCTGTCCTGGATCCCAGAGCGACGTTTCGGTCTACGGGCATCTGCTCTTTGTGTCTGCCGAGGCGACCAACGGGCGCATCGACTGCGGCATTCAAGGCGTGCCTGACACCATCAGCTCGGACCGTGCACGCGGCATCCGCATCTACGATATCAGCGACGTGGACCACCCCAAATCGATCAAAGTCGTACAGACCTGTCGTGGCTCCCACACCAATACGCTGGTCACTGATCCGCACGACCCGACGAACGTGTACGTCTACGTCTCCGGGTCGGCCAATGTGCGGCCCTCGGGCGAGCTCGCGGGATGCACGTCAGGGCAGCTCGCAGACGATCCGAACACGGCGCTGTTCCGAATTGAGGTCATCCAGGTCCCCGTCGACCATCCGGAAGACGCACATATCGTCAGTTCGCCGCGCATCTTCAACGATCTGGTCGCTTCCAAGCGCCACGGAGAGTCGGCCGCCGATTCAGCAACGCAAGCGGTTGCCCTTGCCCGCGCGGGCATCCCCGCGGGAACGTTGCGTCGTTGGGCAGGGATGGGGCCAACGCAGTGTCACGACATTACCGCCTATCCCGCGGTTGGCTTGGCAGGCGGCGCGTGCAGTGGATATGGCTTGTTGCTCGATATTCGCGACCCGGCACACCCGGTTCGCGTCGCTGCCGTCGTCGACACGAACATGGCGGCGTGGCACTCCGTGACGTTCAATAATGCCGGTACGAAGGTGATCTTCTCGGATGAATGGGGCGGCGGCGCTCAGCCGAGATGCCGCGCCACGGACAAGCACGAATGGGGAGCCGACGCCATCTACACGATCGAGAACAACCAGATGACGTTCCAGAGCTACTACAAGATGTCGGCGCCACAGACGCCGGAAGAGAACTGCGTTGCGCACAACGGCTCGCTCATTCCGATTCCGGGACGCGACATCATGGTGCAGGCCTGGTACCAGGGTGGCATCTCGGTCTTCGAATGGACCGACCCGAAGCATCCGCAGGAGATCGCATTCTACGATCGTGGGCCAATGGATGCGACCAAGCTGATCACCGCCGGCTTCTGGTCGGCCTACTGGTACAACGGCTACATCATCGGCTCGGAAGAAGCGCGGGGGTTGGACATCTTCGAGCTGAAGCCGAGTGGGTTTATCTCGCAGAACGAGATCGACGCGGCCAAGATCGTGAGTATGGGCATCGAGAACGTGCAGGGACAGCCGCAGTTCGCGTGGCCGGCGAGCTTCGTGCTCGCCCGTGCGTACGTCGATCAGCTGGTGCGGGACCATGGTGTCGCGCCTGATGTCTCCAGTCGCATCTCGCAGGCGCTGGCACAAGCTGAGAAGCAAGCCGGCCAGCAGCGGAGCGCGTCCCTGACGGCGCTCGCCACCCAACTGGACGGCAATGCACAGGGTGCTAGTGATCCAGGCAAAATGCGGTTGTTGGCGGCTGAGGTGAGACAGCTCGCAGGGAGCTGAGCAACGTCTGTCCCGGCGTCGCGCTACGACGACGCAGGGGCGTGCAACACTCCGACCCCCTCGAGGCGAGATTGCTCGTGGGGGTTGGTTCTTTTGGTCGACGCCGTGTTCGACCCTCTTCGATGGACCGGTAGGGGCGACGCACTGCGTCGAGCGTTGTTGCCGTTGCGGTTGTCGCTCTACGACCCTCGACCATGGTCCCTGCAGTTCACCGTTCACTAGTAGCTGAAGGTCGACAGGGAAAGGACCCCGGGGCATCGCGGCGTCGGCGTCTCGTATGCAGTGCGATGCTGGCTTGGCACTCACCGCCACCCCTCGTCACACGGATTTTTGGGAGGATTTCGCCATGCGACCCGTCACCCCGTCCTTCATGACTGCAGCGATCGTTTGCTGTGCGGTTGCGTGTGGCGGCAAGCAGGGCCAACAGGCGCCCGCAACGCTGACACCGACGACGTCAATGGGGGAGGTCAACGCCCCAGCAGGGACCGCTGTGCCTGGCGGCGCTGCCTTCAAAGCCGAAATCAACCCGACGAACAATGGCACCGTGACTGGTTTCGCCACGATGAGCGGAAGTCAGGGAGGCAACTCGACAGTCGTTGCCATGCAGCTCGGCGGCCCGCCCGGCACATACATATGGCACATCCACAACGGGAAGTGCGGCAGCCTCGGCGCCGTTATGGGTGACAAGTCCAACTATCCGCCCGTCCAGGTAGCCGACAGCGGACACGTCATGTTCCGTACGAACCTCAATTTTTACCCACCCGCGGGTGGCACCTATGCGATCGAAGTCCATCAGGGGTCGGACCCTGGCTCCGAAGGCAATGTCGTGGCGTGCGGCACGCTGAAAGAGGCGTATGGCCCGTGAGGACTGGACGCTGCTAGACGCTGGACGCTCGACGTTGGAACAAACCTGAGGGCCAGCTAGGTGCACCGGAGCTGGCCCTCAGGTTTGTTCTCCAGCGTCCAACGTCCAGCGTCTAACCTCACATATTCAGATCGACGCTCATGAAGAGACTTCGGGCCGGTGGATATGGCGTCACATCCTGTCCGCGAGTGACCGGTGTGTTTCCGAAGTTGCTGACCTCCGGGTCGAGCCCGGAATAGCGGAAACTGGCGAAGACGTTGTGGGCGCTGGCCGACACTCGTGCGCCATGTACAATGCCGCGACCGAGGCCAAGCCATTGCTGCGGCACGTCGTAGCTCAGGGTGATCTCCCGCACCTTCAGAAAACTCGCCGACTCGACATAGGGCGCTCCTCCCTCGGCGAGTGCCTGCAGCCGCCGCAGGGACGCCGCTGAGTCGGCGAGGAGGAACAGCCCGTTGTCGTAGTACGCGTTCGTCACGTTGATCACGCTGCCCCCGCGATGCCAATCCACGAGCCCATACAGCCGGAACCCGTGCCAGCTGAGGGCATTGCTCAATGTCATCACAAACGTGGGTTGCGCATCTCCGACTTGTTCAGGAGTACCGTCCGGCGCGCCCTGGTAGACATTTACGATCTCGGAGACTGACCGGCCCACCTGAGCCCAGTACGTTCCGTAGAATCGACCAAACTCCGGGGCGATGGCGAAGGGGCCGTACGACAGCGCATCCACTCGGCTGTAGTTGCGGGCAAACGTCAGTCCGGCAAGCCAACTCAGGCCGGATGGCCGCTTAAGGGGCCATGCATCGAGCGACAATTCGATGCCCTGATTGGTGAACGCGCCGCCGTTGGCTGCGCCGCCGGCAAATGATGGCGCCAGAGGCGAGGGTGTCAGCTCCACCAGATTGCTGACGCGCTTCTGGTACACGGTCGCGGAGAACTGGGCACGCGACTGCAACAATGTGGCGTCGAAGCCCGTCTCGAGCTCGGCGCTCCGCTCAGGCCGGAGGTGCGTGTCGTCCAGCTGGTAGTAGATGTTGGAATTGGGATTGGGCCCGATGACCACGCCGCGCTCCTCACCCGTCAGCGTGCCGTAGAAGTTTTGCGCGTTGTTGAAGTTGAAGCCGTATCCAGGGGCCGTGCCTGCCTCGCCGTATGCGACACGGAGTTTCAGTTCGTCGACGACACCGAGAAACTTTGGCACCTCGTAGGAGGCGCCAAATTTCGGGTACAGATAGACGGCGCTGAAATCGCCGTTGACACTACTGCGCTCCGCCGTGGCGCCGGCCGTGATCGCCAATCGGCTGGCGAGAGTCGCGACTTGCTCCTGCGCATACACTGCCTGGGAGCGCGCGCGGTACCGATAGGCCAGGTCAACCTCGATTTTCGCCTGGTCAGGCGACATCGCCCCCGGAGCAAGGCCAACGCCGGCTTCATCGGGGTTCGTCGTCTCCCGATCGTCTTGTGACAGCCCGATAGACGATGTGGCGTCCACATCGCGAAAAGGAACGGCGTGGTGGACCAGATTGACCGAGACGTTGTCGTACCCGGTGTATGCGCGGTCGATATTGACGACACCCGGTAACGGGCTGAGCTCCTCCACCTCGAGAGTTGGGGGCGCGTAGTTCATGTCGCGTTGGTGCCCGACGTCCAGTCCGCCGTCGACTGAGACCTGAAGCGACTGGTTTCCGTGCCGGTATGCGAGCCAACGAAGGCTCCCGCCGCCGATGAACCGACTGACCGACGTGGGGGTCTGGATGAGCGCCGCGTCCGCGAACGGGTTGGATGGGGCAAATGGGTTGAGCACCCAGCTGCCGTTCGGGTTGCGCTTGTCGAGATCGAGGAAGGACGCCGACGTGGCAAAGACATCGTAGGGAGATATGCCGACGTTGTCGTTGCCATTCACGCCGCGCACGGCCAACGACTGCTGATAGTACAAGCTCGTGGATGCGGACAGGCTCGACGACAGCGTCTGCGTCAGATTGATGCGGGCTGCCCGCTTATTGTACCCCGTGTTGCGCATGACCCCGTTGTCGTACTTGGCCAATGCCGAACCGAAGTAGTTCGTACCCCCAGCGACCCCGCGGACACTGAGATCGCCCTCGCCCGACACCTCGCCGCCCCCATATAGCTGACTTTGGAAGTTCTGGTATCCCGTGTACAGCGAGACCGGGAGGTCGAAGGACTGCTGACCGTCGTTTCGCCACCACGCGTTCGCGCTCTCGTATGTCGGGAAGGCCCGCAAGGGCAGTGTGTTCGCCGGGACGTAGCTACCAACGCGCCCTGTCAGCTGCCACTGGGGCCGCGGCGTTGTACCTCGTCTGGTGGTGATGAGAATGGCTCCGGCGGCACCCTTCGACCCGTAGATCGCCGACGCGGCCGGACCCTTGAGCACCTCGATCCGATCGATGTCCGCGGGGTTGATGTCCGCAATGCGGTTCGGGTTGTTGTCCTCGACGTCCTGCGCCAACGGCATCGGGCCGGCCGATGTCACGGCGTTGAGACCGGAATTCACCGTCTCGTTGTTGGCAATCACCCCGTCGATGACATACAGCGGCTGGGCCGTCGAGTTGATCGATGCCACGCCGCGGATTTGTACCTGCATGCCGCCGCCGGGCGCACCGCCGTTGTTTTGCTCCACCACCACCCCGGCGATTTGCCCTTGTAGAGCATCCTCGACTGTGGACGCCGGCGTCACGCTCAGCTGCTCGCGGCCCACGATCCCGATCGATTGCGTCGCGTGCCGCGGGTCGGTCGTCGTCACAAGACCCGTGGCGATCGCCGAATCCGGCGCGAGCGGCATCTGCGCGGCTCCCACCAGGGGAACCGCGACAGCAAGCACACTCAGGCCGACGACGGCTCCCAGCCAGTGCCGCCGTTGACCACCTGACAGATCTAGGGTGTTCATCGGCAGAAGGAATATGGCCAGCGCACGCGGCGTGCCGCCCACCAAGCACACAACGCGAACACAGATGAGGACCAAACGCTAGTTGCCCGATCGCCCCTGACGACTAGCAGGCGCATCGCCACCGGCTGCTGCGCCGTCGTCTACTTTCTACTTTCTGTGCTTCTACTCTCTAGGGCGCACATGCGCCCTGGGCAGACCCACACTCTGCGTTATTTGCCTTGCAAGTTGCTCCACGGCACCCTGCCGAGTCCAACCCGAGTAGCGGGGGGTCGCCACCCACGGAGCGGACGGGGGAGACGATGCGTGTTGAGTGGGTACGGTTGGAGGCGCGCCTCAAGCGGCCGATCAGGGTTGCCGAGTTCGCGATGGCTGTGGACGCGTGGAGCGATGGCTGGACCAAGCCGCCTGCCGAGATAGCGGAGGCCGTCCGCGCCTGGCGCGACGGCGGCGATGTAGACGCGCGCATGGCACCTATTTGCGCCGAGGTCGCCCGTCGATACGGCGGCCGGTTCCAACAACACCCGGGGCTTTCCGCGTACCAGTCCCGAGCCGCGTCCGAGGAACGAAAGGCCGACACGCGGTAGGGTAGACGCTGGACGCGCGTACGATGCCAGGGGCCGATCCCGATGGGCAGCCTTAGACCGGTAGGGGCGACGCATCGCGTCGCCCGCCGTGTGTCGCGATTGCACGATGGAATCGGCCGGGCGTCATGGCCTACGTTTGCGTCGCAGAACGCCAGCGTCCAGCCTCTAGCCCCTCCCTCTAACCGGCAATCCGCCGCGGCGATAGTCTTCCCACCTCCGAATCTCCACGGAGGAGTCTTGAGGACATCGATACCTTGGCTGGGTGCTGTCCTGCTGTCCGCAGGCACGGCGGCGGCCCAGCCGCCGTGTACCGTTTCGCATCCGACCGCGACGTTGTCGGTCCCGCACCGGGCCGCGCCCAACACGCTCGCGACGGAGTCGACCTCCCCGATGTGGCGCGGCGCCGCGACGACCTGGATTTCGATGGACTGCTCGAAGTCCATGGACTACCCGAAGTTGAAGACCGAGGTGCGCGCGTTCTGGACCGATACGGATCTCTACCTGTTGTTCGTTTGCCCGTACATGGAGCTCAATCTCTTTCTGCCGGCCGACAATCGGCACGCGCGATCGCACCTCTGGGACCGCGATGTCGTCGAGATCTTTCTCGGCGATGACTGGCAGAACATCCGTCACTATCGCGAGTTCGAGATCGCACCTACTGGCGACTGGATCGACCTGGCGATCGACCTCGATCGTGACCTGCATGACGAGAGCTGGCGCTCTGGATGGACCACGGCCGCGCATATTGATCCGCTCACGCATGTGTGGTACGCGGCCGCCCGCATTCCCCTCGCGTCGATCAGCTCAGCTCCTATCCATGCGGGGACGCGGTGGCGCATGAATCTGTATCGGACCGACGGCCTCGGGGCCGACCCGCAGCGACACTTCATGTGCTGGCAGCCGACGTGCGTCGTGGACCAGGATCCCAATCACGTCCCGGAGAACTTTGGAACGTTGGTGTTTGAATGATCGAGGCGTGTCGACCGTCGGCGGCCATGCTCGGCACGGTGGCCGTCCTCTGCTGCTCGATCGGCGGGTCGTATGGCCTCCAGGCGCAGGAACTCGCCGATAGCGGCCGCGTGGCCTTCTCCGCTCGCTGCGCTGGGTGTCATGGTGGCGACGGTGCAGGAGGCGAGCACGGTCCGGATCTGGTCGACGTACCAGAGCAGGGCGGCAGCGGGATCGCGACGCTGTCAGTCGACCGGTTGCGCGACATCGTCACCCATGGGGTCCCGGGTGGCGGCATGCCGGCCTTCACGATGCCGAGCGAAGAGCTCGACGCGATTGCGGCGTATGTGATGGCCCTCCGCGCCCCCGCATCGGACCACCCGACGGCGGGCGACTCCGCCGCGGGCGAACGATACTTTTTTGGTGACGGCCAGTGCGCCACGTGCCACACCGTCGCCGGCCGCGGCGGTGCACTCGGTCCGGACCTGTCCAATCTCGCTCGCTCGCAGAAGCTCTCGCGGATCGAAGCGACGCTGCGCAATCCGAATGGACAGGTCACTCCAGGCTTTCGGGTCGTGACGGTGCGGCTGCGCGATGGGCGCACGATCCGTGGCCTCGCGAAGAACGAGAGCAACTACGACTTGCAGCTCGAGGACCTGTCGGGCCATCTCCATCTCCTCCTCCAGAGCGACATCGCGCAGGAGACGCAGGAGCCGGGCTCGATCATGCCCGCGATGCACGCGACGCCATCCCAGGCGCGGGACGTGGTCGCGTATCTCACCCGTCTGACCACGACTGCGCAGCCGCTCGCGCCAGGACCAACGCAGGCATCGGGACGGAGCGATGTCTTGCCGTTCGACGCCGTGATCACGCCGCGGTCGGGCGACTGGCCGACCTACCACGGTATGCTCACCGGGAATCGGTATAGCTCGCTCCGCGAGATCGACACGATCAACGTTCGACGCGTCGCACCGCGCTGGATGTTTCCTATACCCGACGCGACGCGCCTCGAAGTCACGCCGGTCGTTGCGGGTGGCGTCATGTACGTCACGGCCGCGAACGAGGCGTTTGCGCTCGACGCGCGCACGGGCCGCCAGATCTGGCACTACGCCCGACCGCTCACCAAAGGCGTGATCGGAGACGCGGGAGGCGCCATCAACCGCGGCGTGGCGTTGCTCAATGATCGACTCTTTATGGTCACCGACCATGCGCACCTCATCGCGCTGTCGCGCACCGACGGGCGAGTGCTGTGGGATGTGCAGATGGCCGATTTCCATCAGCATTACGGGGCCACATCGGCGCCGCTGGTCGTGCACGACCTGGTGCTGTCCGGCACATCGGGCGGCGATGAAGGCGACCGCGGGTTCATCGATGCGTATCGCGCGGCGACTGGTGAACACGTGTGGCGGTTCTGGACCATGCCCGCACCGGGAGATTCTCTTGCCCGCACCTGGCAGGGTCGCGCGATCGAGCACGGATGCGTGGCCGCGTGGCTCACCGGGACGTTTGACGCTTCGACGAATGTGCTCTATTGGACAACCGGCAATCCCTGCCCGGACTACAACGGCGATGAGCGCCGCGGAGACAACCTCTATTCCAGCTCGGTCCTCGCGCTCGAGCCTGCAACCGGCAGGCTTCGGTGGTTCTTTCAGTTCACGCCCCACGACCTGCATGACTGGGACGCGTCGCAGACACCGCTGTTGCTCGACGCGACGTTTCACGGCCGTCCGCGCAAACTGCTCGCGCAGGCCAACCGCAACGGGTTCTTCTACGTGCTCGATCGCACGACGGGAGAGTTGCTTCTTGCCACACCGTTCGTGCACAAGCTCACGTGGTCGGATGGCATAGGCGAAGATGGGAAACCCCACGTGTTGCCGGGCTCCGAACCGACCGTGCAGGGAGTCAAGGTGTGTCCGTCCGTCGAAGGTGCGTCTAATTGGATGGCGACGGCCTACAATCCATCGACTGGGCTATTCTACGTCATGGCCCTCGAGGCGTGCAGCATTGACAGCAAGTCCAGCACGTGGTGGCAACAGGGCGAGTCGTTTTACGGCGGCGCGAGCAGCCGCGTGCCAGGCGAGCATCGCGAGAAGTTTCTGCGTGCGCTCGACCTGCAAACGGGCAAGACCGTGTGGGAGGTGCCACAAGTCGGAGAAGGGAATAGCTGGGGCGGCGTGCTCTCCACCGCCGGCGGTCTCGTGTTCTATGGGGACGACACGGGCGCGCTCGCCGCGGTCAACGCAAGAACTGGCGTCCCTCTCTGGCACTTCCAGACCAGCGAATCCTTCCGGGCGTCGCCGATGACGTACGCGGTGGACGGCAAGCAGTACGTCGCGGTGGCCGCCGGCTCGAATATTGTGTCGTTCGCATTGCCATAGGCCGAACGAACACCTTGTTCGTTTGTCCCGACTCCACCCCTTCAAACCACCTCTGCCATGCCATGTTTTCTAGCGATTCTCGCGCTGGCGACCCCGCGCCTCGTGGTCGCGCTGGTCTGGTTCTTCTCAACGTGGTTCCAGGGGATCTTTCCCACTCCGCTCTGGCCAGTGCTCGGCTTTGTGTTCTTGCCGACCACGTTGCTCTGGTACACGGCTGTTCAACACTGGTACGCCGGGCACTGGACGGTGGGGCCTATTATCGGCCTCGTGATCGCCCTCATGATCGACGTATCGCCGGCCAGCAAGGCAGGAGGACGGCAGCGGGCTGGCTAGAGGGTCTGGGGTCCGTACCGCGGAAGGGCCCAACCGCTCGCAACGACTCGAGATGGGGCGGGCGGGGCGACGCCTGCGTTGCCCGACGCGTCGTATCCCTGCGAATGGCCCGCTCGTCTTCTCAGCGTCGTGCCACAACCCTCTTCCGCCGCCTGGCGTTCGCCAAGCAGGCAAGTCCGACTACGGGGTCGCCGCGGGGCGGTCGAGATCCCTGCGAGCACCGCCGCCGTCGTCGGCCTGCTCGTCGGCGTGTCGCTCGTCGTCGGAGCGGTAGGCGGCTATCGGATCGCCACGTTCGTCACGCAGCAACGGGGCTCGGTCGCGGTCGCCGCCGCGCCGTCGGATAGCACGACGGTCCCGGACTCGACCAAGCAGTTGGCCCAGAGCTGCATGGGCAAGCCCGCCTCGATCAAGATGACGTGCTACCGGGCGGTCCTCGATCAGCGAATCGCCAATGGCGGCGTTGCCGGTGCGCTGAACATGTTGCGCGACCTCTCGCAATCCGATCCCGATGTCGATCGCGAAATGCACATGTACGCGCACGGCATTGGCATCGATGCATTTCGGCGCACGCCCGACATCGACAAGACATTCTCGCATTGCACGCCGGAGTTCGCGTCGGGATGCTACCACGGTGTGCTACAGGCCTACTTCGACATGCGTGGAACCGCCGACCCTCAGGTGGTCGAGGGCGCGTGCGCACCATACGAGAACGCCGCGGAGAAGCGCTGGCTCCTCTTTCAATGTTTGCACGGCATGGGTCACGGCCTCAACATGGCGCTCGACCATGACCTGCCCAAGGCCCTCGTCGCGTGCGATCTCCTGGGCGACCGGTGGCACCGGGAATCGTGCTATGGCGGCGCGTTCATGGAGAACATCACGCACGCCACGGAGCCGGACCACCCGGCAACCTTGTTGGCCGCGCACGACCACTCGAAGACCAACGGCATGGCGTCGATGATAGGCATGCACATGGGGAACGGCGGGTCGGGCCGAGAGACGTTCAAGGCAATCGACTCGACGGACAAGCAGTACCCATGCTCGATCGTGGGCGATCGCTACGCGCGCGAATGCTACCGTATTCAGACCGCGCTCATGCTGTATCTGGACCACTCGAGCATCCCGAAGGCCGCGCACGACTGCGACAACGCGGCATCAAGTTATCGCTCGTGGTGCTACGAGAGCCTCGGCCGTGACATCAGCGCCTTCGCGAACTATCAGACGGGCGTCGCCGTTCGCCTCTGCACCGTGGGAACGCCATCGCTGCGGCAATACTGCTATTCAGGCGCGGCCGAGAGCTTCGTCGACAATCACGCCAAGGCCGACGCGGGGTTTGCGATCTGCGCGGCAGTTCCGCTGGCCAGCGACAAGCCGATTTGTTATCAGCGGGTCGGCGAGCTCGTGATGTCGCTGGCTTCCACGACGGCCGAACGCGAAGCGATATGCACCCTCCCGACGCCTGCTGCCACCAAGGCCTGTCGCAAGGGTGCGCAACTCTCCTAGCCGCGGCTACTGTTGCTGTCCCTGCTGCTCGACGCAGTTGGACCCTTCCGAGATGAAGAGCACCTTGCCGGCACCCCACGTATAGGTGGTGGTGTCGCCGCTCGCCGAGACGGATAGGGGCGGGCCGTATAACAGCGCCGCTTCCTGCTCGTCGGACGCACACGCCCCCGACGGCGCCGTCGCCGAAGTGCCGCAGGCGGCCAGCAAACAGGTGGCGGCGATAACGAGCCCAGGTAGAAGGCGTGCCGTGTTCATAAGAAGTTCTCCGCAACGGGGCAATCGGGTCCTACCGTGCATTATAGCCGCCAACCGCCTGGCGTTGGTTGTCCATTGGTCGCACCCCCGGTCCGCGAGCGAGTGCTGGGGTCCGGTCGTTCTGCCGCACCTCGCGAGAAACCGCCGCATCGCGCCGTACAGGGATTGAACGGTGCGGTGCATCACAACTGTAACGCTTTGTATGACAATATGTTACGCCAGCAAGAGCGCCGGCAACGGACTTGCTTTCTGCTAGTCGCGGATTGGGCACGGCGCGAAACGAAGGGTTCGCGAGTGACGCCAGCGATGGCAACGATCGGCCGAAGCCCGAAGTCCATACACCACCTCTAGGAGTAAGCAATGACGCAGAACCGGAAGGGCTTCACGCTGATCGAGTTGTTGATCGTGGTCGTCATCATCGGCATTTTGGCCGCGATCGCGATTCCGAAGTTCGCCAACACGAAGCAACAGGCCTACCTGGCGACCCTCAAGTCGGACCTGCGCAACTTGGTCACGGCCGAGGAGGCGTACTTCGCAGACAACACCACCTACACGACGTCGTTGTCGACCACGCAGTTCGACGCGTCGCAGGGTGTGACGTACAACGTGTCGAACGCGAGCGGGACGGGCTGGGAAGCGACCGCGACGCACGTCGGGTTGGTCGGTGCCACGCCGTCGGGGTGCCACATTGCAATCGGCACGTACGCGACGACTGCAAGCGAGGACGAAGGCGCGCCGTACTGCCCGTAACAGGCAGCAGCAGGAGCGCAATGGTTCGAGGGCCAGCTGCGGGCGACCGCGGCTGGCCCTCGGTGCGTCAAGGACTTAACGGCGGGGCCAGGGGTCAGCGGTCAGGGGTCAGGGGAACAAACCACCGGGGCCAGTCGTAGCGTATCCTGATGGAACCCAGTGTTTGGGTTGCCTGACCCCTGACACCTGAACCCTGACCCCTCGCCGTTACCTTCTCCTCTATGCAGGTCCCCGTATCCATGCCCGCCGTCCGGCGGGCGATCCTGGTTGGCACCGCTTGCCTCGCCGCCCTGAGCATTGCCTCGAAGTCTGCGGGCGCCCAACTCCCGGCTCAAATGCCGATGCACGGGGGCCGGGGCGGCGGGCAGAACCACGTTAAACCACCTCCGCCCATCGATTCGTCTGCGGTGCCCAAACCTGAGCAGAAAATGGGCTGCGCCGTCTTTGACGTCCGACTCAACGCTGGCACGTTCGTGACCGTCGCCCGGGCGGCCGGGGCGCCGCGCTGCGGCCCCATCGACCCCATCCTCGTTGGGCAGCCAGTGTTCGACTCAGTCAACCGCGTCGTCACGATGCCCATAGCACTCGTCAACCGGGGCATCGACCGACTCCATGCACCGATCGCGCTCGTCGCGGGTCGCGCAGCTCTCGTCGTGACGTCGGGCGCGCCGGTGGTGCGCGTCGACAGTCCGGCTGCGGTCCCCGTGAAACCGCCCTCGCCCACACCGCCCCCTTTAGTGCCATCGCCAGCCCCAACCCCCAACGCCGCACCTGGGACGGTGGTGCTCGTGGGTGGCGCCAATCCCTTCGGCGCGGCACCCGCTTCGACCGCTCCCTCCAACGGACCGGGCCTTCCGGCCCGCCCAGTGGACGCCCTGCACTTCGTCGGAGCGGAGACGCTGCCCCTCATCGACAGCACGGGGGCCGAGTCCCCAGCCGTGCGGTGGAGCTTCGAGAAGCTGCTAGCGAGACCGGGCCACGATCCCGTGACCGCCGATGACGGCACGATAGAGTTGCGCGCGGGCGACACCACCGCTGCGCGCACCGTCACGGTCTCGGTGCCGAAAGGCGTGACCGGTTTTAACGTGGGTCTCGAGGGCACGGGGACCTACGTGTTCACAGTGCCATTCCGCGCCTCTGAGACGATCCCGCGCGACGAGCAGGAGGATTCACGCGCGCCGGACAATATCCTGACCGACGTGCCGGGGTTGCCCGGCCGCGTCGTACGCAACAAGCTCTGGGTCATGTTCAGGCCCGACGCATCGCCGGAGCAGCGACAAGCCGCGGTCGACTCTGTCGATGCCGTCGTGGTTGGCGGCATGCTCCGCGGAACGGACCGCTATTACTATCTCCGCATTACGGCCAATCCCGACAGCGGCGCCGCGCCGCTCGAGCGCGCGCTGCGGACACTCGCCCCGATGGCGCAGGTGCAGGACGTGATGCCGGATCGACTGCCGTAGCAACAACAGCGGGGTCAGGGGTCAGGGGCCAGGAAAAACTCGACGGGCAGTGGCACATCAGCGCCGCCGCCCACATAGTTTCTTCCCCTGACCCCTGATCCCTGACCCCGCTGTTCAGGCTTGTCTCCTTCTCGCCCCTTACTCCATTCCCCCATGCCCGAAACCACTGCTGCCACCCCCACCCCCAGCTTCCACCGCTGGGAGTCCATGCCCCGCGAGACGCTGTCGCCGCTGCTCGCACGGCGACTCATTACCGGTGAGCGGATGATGATGGCGCACGTGTACCTGAAGCGCGGCTGCGTCGTCCCCCTGCACTCGCATATGAACGAGCAGATGACGTACATCCTCGAGGGGGCGCTCCGCCTCTGGCTCGGCACGGAAGGGACGCCGGACCATCATGTCTATGACGTGCACGCGGGTGAGGTCCTGGTCATTCCGCCGCACGTGCCGCACCGAGCGGAGGCGCTCGAAGACACCCTCGATCTCGACATTTTCTGCCCACCGCGTCAGGACTGGCTCGATGGGACCGACCACTATCTCCGCGCGCCGGCGCGGTGAACCCGCTGATGTTGTGGCACGCTCAGATCCTCGACGGCAGGGCCAGTGTGCCGCAGCGGTGGCAGATGTCAACACCGTTGGCCAAACTGTCGGTGGATCGCTGCCTTGAATTCGTGAACTGGTTGAGGGGTTGAGAGTTAAGCCATGGAAGGGCAGGGAAGAGTTGGGGGCCACGGGACTGTCTCCGTGGCCCCCGTTCTATTGTGTCTGTGTCGACAACTCTCGCAATCCACTCGTGGAGAGACCGACCATCCCCTTTCCCTAACCTATCGCTAACGCCAAGTCCCTCGGTCGCCGCCTCTGCCATTATTGACACGCAATGGCAGGAGAGTTATCTAAGGCGCGCGCGAATAAAAAGGTCATAATGAAATTCACCCCCGAGATCCGGGGCCCCTGAGGACTAGTCGTCGGGGGCCGACGTGCTTGGTGAGGGACGGATTTGCACGGTTGGTCAACCATTCGAAGAGGAGACCCTATCGCGGAGAGTGATGTTCGCGCAGTGCAGGAAATCGGTCTACCACGCGAGTAGTCGACACGCACTCGGCGGTGCGCGCCGGCAGTAACTCGCGAATCCGTCCGTGCCAGAGCTGGCGCGGGCGGCAAGTAGCTCAATCACGGATCCCACTAGAGGGGGATACATGGGCATTACGTCAGTCGCCGCGGTCCGCCGCGGCGCGCTGGGGCTTGCGCTATTGGCGCTAGCCCCCTTCGCGCGGACCGCGCGCGCGCAGCAGGAAACGCGGGTCACCGGTCACGTCGTTGATGCGGAGAACAAGCCGGTTCCGGCGGCACAGATCGTCGTGACCGGCACGACAATTGGACAGAACACCTCGGATAGCGGCACGTTCGCCCTCCGCATACCACCTGACGCGAAGACCTTCACGGTCCGCCGCATCGGCTACCTGGCACGAACCATACCGATCACGGCGGGCAAGACCGAGTACACTGTGTCGTTGGAGCGCGACGTGCTCCACCTCGAGGCCCAGGTCGTGACGGGTGTCGCGACGAGCCTCGCCTCGGCCAATGCGGCCAACGCGGTGTCGGTCATCAGCACACAGGAGGTCAACGAGGTTCCCTCGCCCACGATCGAGAACTCGCTCGAAGGGAAGGTGCCGGGCGCAGTGATCGAGAACAACAACGGCGGCGCGCCGGGCGGCGGCATTCAGATCCAGGTGCGAGGCATCACGTCCATCAACGGCAACGCCGAGCCCCTGTACGTCGTCGACGGCGTCATTGTGAACAACCAGACCATCAACGCGGGCGAGAATGCCATCAACAAGTCTGGCGGCGGCCAGACGCAGACCGGAGCGACCTGCACCGGCTGTCCGAGCACGGAGGACAACGGCGTCAACCGGATCGCCGACATCAACCCGGATGACATCGCAAGCATCGAGATCCTCAAGGGTGCCTCGGCGTCGGCCATTTACGGGTCCAAGGCGTCGGCGGGCGTGATCGTCATCACGACGAAGCGCGGCACCACCGGCAAGCCCCGCTGGGAGCTGAACGGGCAGGCCGGCCACTACCAGATCGCCAACGAGTTCCCGGTCCGCCAGTTCCCGACACTGGCCAGTGCGCAGGCCTGGTACGTCAACGACCTCAAGGGAGGCGCGACCGGTTCGGCGCTGGCAGCGGACAACGCGTTTATCTCATCCATCTACGTGCCGGGGCAGGACTATCAGCGACAGCTGTTCGGCAACACCGCGGCATCCTATCAGGCCAACCTCGCAGTGAGCGGCACTTCGGGTGGCACGCAGTACTACGTCTCAGCGCTGTCGAAGTACGACAATGGGTCGGAGCTCAACACGTTCTACAACAAGCAGTCGCTCAACATGACCGTGACCCAAACCTTCACGCCGAACCTGACGGTAACGGCCGGCGGGAACTACATCCACGACAACACGCAGCGCGGCATCACCGGCAACGACAACATCGGGATCAGCCCATACAATGTCTTCTCGTACACACCGCAGATCGAGAACTTCGACCATCCAGGGCCGAGTGGCGCGTGGCCGGTGAACTATTTCGGGACTGCCAACCCGATCGCCGACGCCGTCGACATCAATACGCCGCAGATCGTGAGCCGGTTCATCGCCCACGGCAGCATCAACTGGACGCCTTGGAGCACCTCGCACCAAAGCCTCCAGCTCACGGGCATCGGTGGTGCCGACCTGTCGAGCTTCAGCGCCAACTTCTACGCCCCGCCAACGCTACAGGTCGAGTACCAGGAGCCTGATGGCCAGCCGGGCACCTCGAGCGCGAACAACGCGACGATCCAGTACATGGACTACTCCCTCAACGCGACGTACCACAACACGGTGCTCTCGTGGCTCGACGCAACGACGGCCATCGGCTATGAGCGCGACCGCCGAACGTTGAACAACCCGGAAGTGGTCGGCTACAACCTGCTCTCCGGCGTGAACTCGCCAGAGGCAGGCACGGTTCTCAACAGCTTCTATAGCCAGTCGGAGCAGTTGGACCAGTCGTTCTACGTTCAAGAGCAGATGCTCGCGCTCAACTCCCGGCTCGCGGTCACAGCCGGCCTGACCGGGGAGCGATCGACGGCCGACGGCGACATCAGCAAGTTCTACTACTACCCGCACTACGCGGCGTCGTACCGCGTCCCGCTCCCGCATGCCGTGTCGTTCCTGGACGACTTCAAGTTCCGTGCGGCCTATGGACAGGCGGGGAACCTCCCGCTCTACGGGCAGAAATACACGCCGTACAACGCGCAGTTGCTTGACGGCAGCAACGGCGTGCAGCTCCCCAGCACCCTGGGCGAGGCCAACATCAAGCCGGAGTCGTCGACCGAGACGGAGCTAGGGTTCGACGCCACGATGCTCAAGTCGCGCGCGCAGTTCACCTTCACCGTGTATCAGAAGCGGCTGACCAACCTGATCCTCCAGGCAGCGGTCTCGCCGTCGTACGGCTACAGCCAGACCTACTTGAACGGGGGCGAGTTCACGAATCAGGGCATCGAGATGTCGTTCCTGTCCACGCCCGTCCAGCTGCGGAACGGCTTCAACTGGAACAACACACTGACGTTCTCGCGCAACTACAGCGAGGTGAACGCCACTCCGGTCCCCGCGTTCTTTGCCGGCAACGCCTTCGGGTTCGGCTCGGACTTCGTCGCGCAAGGCCGGTCGCTCACTGACATCGTCGACCCGAACATCAGCAACCCGAACGGCCAGTATCTGCAGGTCGGCGACTTCGCCAACGGCTACTTGATCTCAATGGGCAATGAGTTCTCCTGGCACGGCTTCCGGCTCTATGGAATGTTCGACTGGAGCCGTGGCGGCAACACCGTCAACCTGACGGACCTGTATTTCGACACCTCAACGCCGTTGGGCTCGCTGAACGCGGTATCAGACTCGGCCGCTTCGGCCAAGCGGCTGGCGTTGCTCGGCGGCGGCGCAGAGCCGTACGTGGAAACGGCGAGCTTCTTCAAGGTTCGCGAGCTTTCCCTGAGCTACACCCTCCCGGCAAGGTTGGTGGGCTCGGTCCTCACCGGGCGGGTATCGAGCGCACGCCTCTCGCTGACTGCGTACAATCTGTTCGCGATCTACAACTACCACGGGCTCGACCCCGAGGTCAGTGCTTTTGGGAATCAGGCGATCGGGCGCGGCTACGACGTCACTCCTTATCCACCAACCCAAAGCTATTTCCTCGGCCTCGACTTGGTGCTCTGACATGCCATTCACATTGACCAATCCATCAAGCGCTCAATGGGCGCGCGTGCCGCGTGCCGCGGTGCTCGCCACTGGCGCGATTGCCGTCTTGGCAGCGTGCTCGGACAGCAACGTCCCCTTCTTCACGGAGCCGACGACCGTTGCGGAGACCCCGTCGGGAATTCAGAACGGGATCACCGGCATCTTTGGCGCAATGCGCGGCGACGCCGGCACGTACCTCTTTGATATTTCGGTGGGCTTCGCTCGTGACGGCTCAGTATTCACCAACACCGAGCCGCGCACGGTCCTCTATCCTCTCGGTGTGCAATTCATTCCCAACACGAGCGGCGGCATCTGGGCGGTGGAGTTCCAGAACATCCGGCAGGAGGAAGAGATCCTCGCCGCTATCCCCGGCGTCGTACCAGCATATACGGCGGCACAGGCTGCCTCGCTCACTGGCATCGTCCAGACCATGAAGGCGTACGCGTACATGATCCTGCTCCAGGCGCACGACACGCTGGGCGTCGCCATTCTGGCGTCCGCCAATCAGTCGACCCTGCCCGAGGCGGTCTGCATGAGGGACGGGTGGAAGTACGTCATTGCCCTCCTCGACTCGGCCAATACCGACCTCGTGACCGCGGGAGCGACCGCGCCCCCGGTCACCCTGCCCAGTGGATTCCAGGGCGTCGGGACATTGTCAGGGCCAGGATCGGTCACCGGATCCTTCGCTTCGTTCAACCGGGCAATGACTGTCAAGGCGCTGTTGCAGCTCGCCTATGCCATTCCACGGAACCCGCCCGCCAAAGGTGCTCCGACTCCGACGGATCCGGGCTCGCCCGACCAACCGACGCTGGCGCGCGCACTCTCGCTCTTGGACTCGACGGCAATGTTCAATGCCTCGGGCGCGCTGCTGGCGCCGCCGGCGCCGGGCGGATTCACGCCCAGTGCCAGTGACGTGACATGGGACTTCAGCGGCGTGGCGAACGACGTCCCCAACCCCGTCGATCAGGACATCGGCGAAGAGGCCGTACTGAACGATTTGGTGACGTCAGTCGACACGGTCAACGACCTGCGTTGGAAGGCGAAGTTCATCATCAATACCGTCCCGGTGCAGCAGCAGACGTACAATCCTGTTGCGACCGAGACGCACTTCGACGCCGCGATCGGCCACGATACGACGTACAGCTGGTTGTACTTCATGTACCCAACGCTGGGGTCGCCGATCCCGATCATACGCGGTGAAGGCATGACGCTAATCGCCGCGCAGGTCCATCTCGGGATGGGTGACTACGCAGGCGCGCTGGGGCTTGTGAACCAGGTGCGAACCACTGTCGGAGGATTGGCAGCCTATCCGGCAGGCGACGCGGGCTCGTACGTCACGACCCGCGACGATCTCATGCGAGAACAGCGCATCTCGCTCACATGGGAAGGGGGCGGCGACCGGACGATCGCGATCCGGATGTACGGGCTTGCGGCGGTCGCCGATACCACTTGGGGCACTCCCGGCCACGCTGGTGAGGCGTCGGGCGTGACGTCAGGCGATCTCCACACGACGGTCCTTCCGATTCCGTCAGGAGAACTCAACGGACGCGGAGAGACATCGGTACTCCAGACGACGTGTCAGTAGCGCTGCAGGGCTGAGGCGGCGGGTCCCGAGTCCGCTCGCGGGTCTCGCACGCAGCAGGTTCAACGGATGTGACGGACCATGCGTGACCACGTAGCAATTAGTGTTGCGCGTGTGACGAATCAGGGGATGTAGTACCAGTCCCGACTGCAAACACAGAAGGGCTCGGTGGCTCGTAAGAGCTGTCGAGCCCTTCTGCTTTGCAAGTCTTTTGACGCGTGTTGGCCCAACGGCCGACTTGCCCAGTTGAACTGCACATCGCTAATAAAAACCAACGAGGCGTATCAGCCGCTCGCGACCCGCGAGCGCTCTGAGTTGTTGTGAGCACGCCCGATCCCCACGATGCACGACGGAGGCTCGCAGATGCTGGCACCGCACGTCCCGTTGGGAACGCTGTGTGACCGAGAGAATGATCCACCTTTACACGAGAGGCGGGTTCATGAGCAATCCGTTTGTCAGGGCAGGGCATTGCGGTCAGCTAGTCATGGCGCTCGGTACAGTAGCGGTTCTTGTCTCGACCGCTGGAGCGCAGCAGGAGAATCGCATCACGGGGCGAGTCACTGATGCCACTGACCATGTAGCAATCCCCGCAGCCCAAATCCTCATCGTCGGCACCACGCTTGGCGGCACGACGTCGGACAGCGGCACGTTCACGTTGCGCGTGCCGACCGACGCCAAGGCCATGAGCGTGCGTCGCATCGGGTACCTGGCGCAAACAGTCACCATCACGCCAGGCAAGAGCAGCTATCAGATCGCGCTCGAGAAAGATGTCCTACGGCTCGAAACGCAGGTCGTAACCGGCCTGTCAACGACGGTCGCCTCCCAGAACGCCGCCAATGCGGTGTCCGTGGTGACAACCCAGTCGGTCAACCAGGTTCCCGCACCGACCCTCGAGAACTCGCTCGAAGGCAAAATCCCCGGCGCAGTCATCGAGTCGAACAACGGCGGCGCCCCCGGCGGCGGTCTGCAGATGCAGATCCGTGGCGTGACGTCGATCAACGGCAACAGCAATCCGCTGTACGTCATCGACGGCGTGATCCTGGACAACAACACCGTCAACTCGGATCTCAACGCGATCAACCAGTCGGGTGGTGGGTTGTCGCCGACCGGCCAACAGAATGTCGCCGGCGCGCCGAGTCCGCAAGACAACGATCCCAACCGGATTGCGGATCTCAATCCCGATGACGTCGAGTCGATCGAGGTCCTGAAGGGCGCGTCCGCGTCCGCCATTTATGGCTCCAGGGCGTCAGCCGGCGTGGTCGTCATTACGACGAAGAAAGGGTCCACCGGAGCGCCCAAGTGGAGTTTGGACGCGCAGGTTGGCCACTTCTCGATGATGAACAGCTATCCCGTGCGGACCTTCCCGACGCTGTCCAGCGCCCAGGCGTGGTATAACAATGACGTCGCGCATGCCACGACACCGTCGGCCATCGCCGCAGGGAATTCGCTCGTCAGCGGCATCTACGCTGGCGACTTGAACCCGCAATTCGGACTCTTTGGGAACAGCACGCTGTCGAACCAATTCAACATCAGCGTGAGCGGCGCATCCGGCCCGACGCAGTACTACCTGTCGGCGCTATCGAAGTACGACAATGGCATCGAGCTGAACACGTATTACAAGAAGCAAGGGATCCGTGCCAACCTCACCGAGCAGTTCATGCCCTCGCTCAGTGTCACGGCCAACCTCCAGTACGTGCACGACATCACGCAGCGCGGCGTGACGGGCAATGACAACATCGGCATCAGTCCGTACAACGTGTTCTCGTACACACCGTCGTTCGTGAATCTCAACACCAAGAGCGCGGCGGGAGTCTGGGCGGTGAATCCGTTCGGGCCAGCGAACCCCTTCGCGGATGCGGAGGATATCCAGACACCTCAGGACGTGAGCCGGTTCATCGGCGGCGGGTCTGTCAACTGGACGCCGTACCACTCGGCCGACAACCGGGTGTCGATCTCGCTGCTCGGTGGCGCCGACCTGGCCAGCCTGTCCGATCTGCTCTATGCCCCTCCCCAGCTCCAGGTCGAGCAACAGATTGCCAGCGGCCTGCCGGGCACCTCGGTCTCCAACACGTCGCAGCTCAATTTTGCGAATGCGTCCCTCAATGCCGCGTGGGAATTCACCGGGTTGAAACCGGTGGACCTCACGACGTCCATCGGCGTGGCGAGCGATCGAACACAGACCTCCAACCCCGTTGCGGTCGGTTACAACCTCCTCTCTGGCGTGAATGCGCCGACCGCTGGCACGGTTCAGCAAAACTTCTTCTACAAGACACAGGTCAACGACCAATCGTTCTACGGTCAGGAACAGGTGCTGGCCCTGGACAGTCGGCTCAACGTGACGGTCGGAGTGACCGCCGAGCGCTCGAGTGTCAACGGGGACGTCAGCCAGTTCTTTTACTACCCGCACTACGCAGCCTCGTACCGCATTCACCAGAACTTTGCGTCGTTCATCGACGAGATCAAACTGCGCGCGGCGTACGGTCAATCGGGCAACCTCGCGCCGTATGGGACCAAATACACGCCGTACAATCCCGCCCAGATCGACGGGAGCAGCGCGATCGAAGCCAACCAGCAGGTCGGAGACCCGAACCTCAAGCCCGAAACGGCGCAGGAAACCGAGTTCGGCATGGACATGACGTTCTTCAAGTCGCGCGCGCAATTCTCGGCCACGGTGTACCAGAAGCGGCTGACGAACCTGCTCCTGCAGGCCGGCGTCGCGCCGTCGCTCGGCTACTCCTTCCTCTACGAGAACGGCGGCGAATTCACTAACCAGGGGATCGAGTTGCAGCTGCAAGCGACGCCGCTGCAACTGCAAAACGGATTCACCTGGGCGGCCAACGTCAGCTACTTCCGGAACTACTCCACCGTGAACTCGTTGCCGGTACCGAACTTCAACGCGGGAGGGACCGAAGGCTTCGGCGTCGGACTATCTCGCACCGGGTCGCTCCCTGACCAATCTGTCAAACCCCAACGACGTCTTGCCGAATGGATACCCGAATCAGGTCGGAGACTTCGCTCCCGGCTGGTCGCTGTCCTTCGGCAACGATTTCACCTGGCACGGTTTCCGTGTCTTCGGGTTGGTCGACTGGAGCGTTGGCGCGTATGCCATCAACCTGACTGACCTGTACTTCGACTCGGGCCGGAACCTCTACGCGGACTCCGCGTTGAGCGCCAACCGCCTCGCGGCGTTCGGCGCAGGCAACCAGACCGAGTACACCCAGGGTGCATCGTTCTTCAAGGTGCGTGAGCTGGTGATCAGCTACAACCTGCCGGCGAAGTGGATCAACGGCCTCTGGAACAGATTCGCGAGCGCTCGCATCTCACTCACCGGATACAACCTCTGGGGCATCTGGCACTACGATGGCCTCGACCCAGAGGTCACCGCCTTGGGCGCTCAGAACCTCACTCGCGGTGTCGATATCACACCATATCCGCCAGCACGCAGCTATTTCCTCGGCCTGAATCTCGGGTTCTGACATGACACTCATATATCGACCATCAAATGGCAGTACGCGCCCCGAGGCGTCAGGACGTGTGCTGCTGGCGGTGGCTGCGGCGCTCACGATGGGCACCGTGGCCTGTTCGGAGGGGAACGTCCCGTTCTTTACGGCTCCGACGTCGGTGCCGTCCTCGGTCTCGGGGTTGCAGAACGCAGTCAGCGGCCTCTTCGCTGCGTCCCGCAACGATCTCGGAGCATTCCAAGGCATCGAGTTCAACACAGTCGCAGGCTACGCTCGCGATGGCGCGGTCTTTACTAACACGGAGCCGCGCTTCACCACCTACCCGTTGGGGGTCAACGCCATTCCCAACACGTCTGGGACGGTGTGGGCGCAGGAATACCAGAACATCACGCAGGCGCAACAGATCTTCGCCGCGTTACCAACGATCTCGACGCTGATCACGACGGCCGAAGCGACATCGATCACCGGGGTCGTGCAAACACTACAGGCATACAACTACATGCTCATCGCCGAGGCGCACGATACGTTGGGCCTTGCGATCTTGCCCGCCGGGCTCACCGGCACCACGGCACCAGCGGCGGTATGCGACAAGAACGCGTGGCAGTACATCGTCGCGCTCCTCGACTCCGCCGAGGCTCAGCTCGTGAAGGCGGCCTCAACGATCGGCCCGATCAAGGTGCCGACCGGCTTCGCAGCGGTGTACACGACGTCCGGCCCCCCGGGAACGCTCGGGTCGTTCGCGTCGTTCAACCGCGTCCTCGCCGCCAAGGCGAATCTCGAGTTGGCGTATGCAATTGCCCGAGGTACCCCGGGCACCGCGCCCAACCCAACGAGCCTTGGTGCGCCGAACGTGGCGGCGCTGAACCAGGCGCTCACGGATTTGACCTCGTCGGCAATGTACAACCCGTCGGCGCTCGCCCCAACGCCGTCGGGCCAATTCGTGCCCGGTACATATGTCGTCACTCACGACTTCAGCACGCAGTCGCAGGACCTCGTCAATCCCGTGCAGTCACAGATTGGCACGGAGGCGCAACTCAACGATTTCGTGGCTGATGTTGACACCGTCAACGACCAACGGTGGCACGCGAAGTTCATCGTCAACCCCAACCCGGTCCAGCAGCCGCTCTACAACTCAGTGGCTTCCAAATATCTGTACAACATGTTCTCCAACCCCTCGTCCCCGATCCCAATCGTGCGGGAGGACCAGTTGGTCATCTGGCACGGCGAGATCGAGCTTGGACTGGGGAACAACGCTGCGGCGCTTGCGGATGCGAATCTGCTTCGCGAAGTAACGGGCAGTTGCGGAGCGGCCTGTCCCACGGGCGAAAAGGCCCTTACGCCGTATCCCGCGTCGGACGCGTCGAGTTATGAGACGACCCGCAACGATCTCATGGCGGAAACGCGCATCTCGACGACGTGGGAATCGAGTGCCGACCGCACGATCGAGATCCGCAACTATGGCATGCAAGCTGTCTCCGACACCACGTGGGAGCACGAGAATCCCAACGTGACGACTGGAGATCTGCACACGACGGTGACCCCGGTCCCACAGGCGGAGATCAACGGCCGCGGCGGGACCTACGCCACGACCTGTCAGTAACGACCACTCGCGGACAGTCGAAGCAGCAGGCTGGTCAGAGGGCTCGGTGACTCGAAAGGGTCGCCGAGCCCTCTAACCATCTACGCTGCGCTTGACCATTTTCCTGCATAGATCTAGCATAACGGCACACGGAGGTTCCAAACTATGCAGGCACTCGGGGAGGCTGCGGCGAAGGCCGAAGCGCCCAGTCTCGCGCGTCTACGACCCTGGTCGGCGTCTGCCACGGCAGCCCGTACCCTCGGAGTGGTGGGAATGCTCGCACTCCTGGGCGCGCGACCAGTGACGCCTTCGCCGTCGGTGCGCGAGACCGCGCCCTCGGCCTGCTCCGCCGTCGATGGGCTGCTGCGCCCCGCACTCTACGAAATTCCGCTGCTGCCCGATCAGGGGATGTCGGGAACCGGACTCGCGACGCTGGTGCCCGCGCCATCGCCATTTGGCATAACGGTGACGCCGGATGGACATCCAATTTTCGACGTCACCGTGACGGTCCAGAATCTCGCACCGCCGCAATCGAATGGTGGGACGCAGTACGTCGCGTGGGCGACGACCCAGGACCTCACGGACGCGGACCGGATCGGTGTCATCGGCCACGATCAGAAGGCCGTGGGCAAGGTCGCCTGGAACAAGTACATCGTCCTCGTTACCGCTGAAGGGGCGACGGTCCCTGCGCATTGGAAGGGCACCGTCGTGCTGCGCGGATTCTCCCCGGCCACGTATTTGACCAACTACGCGAGTCACCCACTCTTCCTCGGTGGGATGCCGCCGTGCTGAACGACATACGTTGTCTTGCGCTCGCCGCCGCTTTGGCAGCTGCCGCGGCGCAGCCCGCTCTGGCGCAGCAGCAGGGCTCCGACACGGGCGCGATGGCCGGGATGAAAATGGGCGGCGGCGGATCCGCCACGCCAGCGAATGCTGCTGGTGACATGGCGTCCATGCCGGGGATGGGGGGCGGCATGGACCGCATGGTCCCGATGCCCAAAGGCATGCCGATGATGGCTGGGATGGATGGTGCCAAGCCGACCGCGGATCCTTACCTGCCGGGGGCGGGGATCGACCCCGCGACGCTGCCGATGGCTGAGCCCCGCAAGGTCGTCACGCTCGCCAGCGGCGACACATTCAATCTCGAGGCGCGGATCGTGCGACGCGTCATCAATGGCCGCACGTTCGTGATGTACGGCTTCAACGGGCAGTACCCCGGTCCGTTGATTCGTGTCAAGCAAAACACGACGATCACGGTTCGCTTCACGAATCACATCGATCAGCCATCCGCGGTGCACTGGCACGGCGTCCGCCTCGACAACCGGTTCGATGGAGTGCCGGGACTCACGCAATCCGCGGTCGCTCCGGGCCAGACGTTCTTCTACACCGTGCACTTTCCCGACGCCGGGATCTACTGGTATCACCCGCACGTGCGCGAGGACCTGGAACAGGGACTCGGCTTGTTCGGGAACATGATAGTAGACTCGCCCGATCCGGCGTACTATAGCCCGGCCAACAGCGAGCAGGTCCTGATGCTCGATGACTTGCTGATCGACCAGAATGGTTTGTTTCCCTTCGGCAAGGACAACCCTGACTTCACCATCATGGGACGGTTCGGCAACGTCCTGCTCGTGAATGGCGAGCCGCGCTACACCCTCGCGGTCCACAAGGGCGATGTCGTCCGATTCTTCATTACCGACGTGTCGAACACGCGCAGCTGGAACATCAATTTCGGCGGCGCCCCGATCAAAGTGGTCGCGGCCGACGTGAGCAAGTTCGAGCACGAGTTGATGACGCCCAACGTCACCATCGTGCCCGCACAGCGGTATGTCATCGAGGTGCAGTTCGACAAGCCGGGCACGTTCCCGATCCTCAACGAGGTGCAGGGACTCAACAATTTTCAGGGCGAGTATTTCTCCGAAGTCGACACGGTCGGCACGGTCACCGTTGCCCCGGAGGCGAGCGGCCAGAATTACAGCGCTGCGTTCGCGACGCTGCGTGCCAACAAGGACGTCAGCGCCGACATCGACCACTACCGCTCGTACTTCGATAAGGCGCCGGACAAGCAGCTCGAGCTCACCGTCAACATTCAGGGCCTGCCCATCCCGCTCGTCGCCTTCATGTCGATCGACACGATGTACTTCTCGCCCGTCGAGTGGAACGACGGCATGCCGGACATGAATTGGATCTCGACGACGAAGCAGGTGAAGTGGATCATGCGCGATGTGCAGACCGGCAAGGAGAACGAGGACATCGACTGGCAGTTCAAGCAGGGCGACGTCGTGAAGATCCGTATTCACAACAATGCCCTGTCGATGCACCCGATGGGACACCCCATCCACTTTCACGGTCAACGATTCCTCGTGCTGTCACGCGACGGCGTCCCGAACCCGTACCTCGCGTGGAAAGACACCGAGCTCATTCCCGTTGGCCAGACCGTCGACATCCTCCTGGACGCGTCGAATCCCGGCAAGTGGATGGCGCATTGCCATATCGCCGAGCATCTCGAGGCGGGGATGCATATGATGTTTACCGTGAGTCCGGCAGGGCAATAACGGCGGGATCAGGGGCCAGGGGTCAGGGGTCAGGGGTCAGGGACCAGGGAACAAATCGAAAGGCCAGTCACAGCGCACCGTGACTGGCCTTGTCGTTTGTTCTGACCCCTGACCCCTGACCCCGCCCCTGATCCCGCCGTTATTGCCCTACTGTAGCTTCGTCACCTGTGCCCGATACATGACTACTAGCGGCCCATCCTGGCCGGGCCGCGTCTCGGGCCAGAGCGCAAGCGCCCAGCCGGCACCGAGTGACAGACGCAGGCCGCGTGTGGGCAGGTCGGTGAGCAGATTGCCACCACGCGTGAGGTCACCGGTCGGGATGTGCACGAGGAGTGAATCGGCAAACGGCCCGTAAATGGCCGGGAGTGTCGCACGCACGATTTGTTCGAACTTCTCGGGACGACGCGTCCGCGATTGCGGTGTATCGAAGTGCACGGTCACGCTGTCGCCCCGGCGAATGGCGACGACGCTGTCGCGCAGTCGCGTTGCGCCCTCGGCCACGATCGGGAGCAGCGGCGGTGTCTGCGGAAGCGCTGGTGCAGGTGGCACTGTCAGGAGTGCAACAGGCAGAAACATGCGACCCACATCCTCGTGCGCGACTCGTGTGGCGGCCGCGACCGCGCGGGCGCGGCTCGCTCGAGCGACCGTGTGCATGCGCGTGCGGAACGCATCGACGGCCGTCTCCGCGGCTGCGAGGATCTCCGTCGGTTGCGACCCGACAAGCGCCACCGTCAGACCACCGACAGCGGTCAACACGGCTCCAACCGCAATGGTAATGAGCGCCGCTTTCAGCGCGACGCGACGCCGACGCCTACGTACGGCTTGGCGCGCCTCACGTCGGCAGTGCAGGCAGACGGTGGTGCCCGGACGTGGCTCGTGCGGGCACGCTCCAAGACTCTGTGGCGACATCGGGCAACCCAACGCTGAGACGACAGGGAGCCGCGACCGAGCGAGATGCACCGGCCGGGCAAGTGGCTGACGACGACGCGAAGGCGCGCGTAACTGTGCGCCGCGCGTGATGAGGACGCAAGCGAGAACACGACGAACGAGCTCGGCCGGATGGCGACGCATGCTCGCCCTGCTGAGCTCGGCATGCGGCGACAAACCTGCTTTGGCGGGTAGGGGCGACGCATGCGTCGCCCTTTCAAATGTCGCCGCCCGTACATACCCGCGTTACGCGGCCTTCGGCGGCGTAGGCTGCGGCGACAGGCGTATGATGGTTGTCACCGCCATCACGAAGGCGCTCGTGAACGCGAGCGGGAGGAGCACCCAGAAGGCGACCGTTGCGTCCGTGATCTCACGCGGGGTTGGCGGATGCCCCGACCATGCGGCCGCACCTTCTCTACGGATATAGCTGGCCCATGCGCACGCCGCCCCCAGCACGGCCACGAGGACCCAGCCCTCAGCGACGTGCAACCAGGACCCGCGATGGATACGCTGGCGGTATGGCGGTGAGACCACCGACGCCGCCAAAACGAACGCCCCGTAGCCGACGCAGAGAATCCAGTAGGCGATGTACACCGCGTTTGCGGCACTAGACATCTGGATGTATTCGTGCATCTGAGGCGCGAAGAAGGTACCGGTGATGGTACGGCGCCTGCCGCTGCTACGCCAGCCCCAGGAACTCGACCGCTCCGCCACGCTCGCCTGGACACCTCACCGACCTGAAGCCCCTATCGACCAATGCGAGGCACGCTCCTGCTCGGCATGGCTCTGCTAGCGCCCTTCGCCCGCGCGCAGGATACGACAGGCACCGTGCAGGGCCGCGTGCTGTCGACCGACAATCAACAGCCGCTGGCATTCACCACGGTCACGCTCGATTCCAATGCACGAGCGGTATTCGCCGACTCGTCCGGCAGCTTCCGGATGGCGAGGATCAGCGCCGGGCAGCATCACCTGCGGGCACGGGAACTGGGATACCTCCCCCTCGACACCACCGTCGGGGTGCAACCCGGGCAAACCGTTGAGCTGGTCCTTACCCTGGGCCGAGTGCCCAACATCGCGCCGTACATCCTGCCACCGGTCGCAGTCAAGGGAAGCAAGAAATGCCGAAGCCCCGGCATATCCGACTCCACGATGAGCCCGGACGTCGTCACACTGGCGACGCAACTCGTGGTAAACGCGCAGCGGGTTCACCTGCTCGTGGTGCAGGAGCCTTACGAGTACTGGATCGAGAGTACGATCTCCAGCCACCATGAGTACCAGCCAGAGCGCGACGCGGAAGACGTGGACACACTGGTCTTCCGTAGCGATATCCGACATGCCTACCGGCCGGGTGACATCATCGATCCGCGGCTGATCGGCCGACGGCTGAGCGGGCGTGAAGAGAGAAACGTCGACTATATCTACCTGCCTGAATTGGAGGACCTGGTAGAACCGAGCTTCATGTCGCACCACTGCTTCACATTCGGCGGAGTCGATACCGTGGCGGGGCAGCCCGAGCTCAGGATCGACTTTCGACCGCTCGACAAGATGCGGTCCGCGGACGCCGAGGGCTCTTTCTTTCTCGACCCGAGTCGCTTCGTCGCCAAACGAGCCATCCTGCGGATGACGAAAGGCGACCATGAAGTGCCGCCTATCTGGCACCTCGAGGCACTCATCTGGTATCGGGAGATTGCCCCCCTCATCGTGGTTGAGGACTCGGCGCGCTTCACCCTCGTGGGCGGCTCGGCGTTGAGCGGTGGAGAAGTCACTCAGATCGAGCAGCAGCGCGTCATCCAGTACCATCCACGGCGCTCGACGAGCGCACGGTAGCGGTCGTCCGGCGCGGATCGCGGCGACGACGGGTACCGGACGGGCGGTCAGACCCGCATATTTACCGCCGGATGCGATCGGCGCCGAACACAACCGCGACAACACTCCTCGACTCGCGTGCCATGGACCGCACGCTCCGACGGATGGCCGATGAGATCGTCGAGCTGAACGACGGCACCGACGACCTGATGATCATTGGAATCCAGCGCCGAGGGGTGCAGCTCGCAGACCGAATCGCCCGCCTCATCGAGGAGCGGGAAGGGGTGGCCCCTCGCCGCGGCGCGCTCGACATCACGCTATACCGTGATGACCTCCAGACCGTCGGCCCACGACCGGTCGTCGGCCCGACTGACATTCCATGGGACATGGATGGCGCCCGTGTAGTGATCGTCGATGACGTGCTGTACACGGGGCGCACCGTCCGGGCCGCGCTCGACGAGCTGGCGGACTTCGGCCGTCCAGCTCGAATCGCGCTCGCCGTCTTGATCGATCGCGGGGGCCGCGAGCTGCCGATCCATGCCGACGTCGTCGGCAAGCGCGTCGACTTGCGACCGGATCAGCGGGTCGACGTGCTCGTCAACGAGCTCGATGGGCGCGATGCCGTCATCGTCGTGCCAAAGAAGCGCCGTCCGCGGGCAGCGCGGCCGATAGCGAACGGGTCGCGAGCCGAAAGGGGGACGCCTCGACGTGACCCATGCGCTCGGCAAGGATCTGCTTGGCCTCGAAGCTTTGTCCCCCGAACAGATCCGGCTCATCCTCGACACCGCCGAGCCATTCAAGGAAATCAGCGAACGTGCCATCAAGAAGGTGCCGGCACTTCGTGGCTCGACCATCGTCAATCTGTTCTTCGAGCCGTCCACGCGCACCCGAGTCTCGTTCGAGTTCGCCGAGAAGCGTCTCTCGGCCGACACTGTCAACGTCGCGGCCTCGGGCTCGAGCGTCTCCAAGGGTGAGACGCTGGTCGACACGGCACGGAATCTCGAGGCGATGCGGATCGACATGGTCGTCATGCGGCACGCCTGCGTCGGGCGCGGCACAGTTTCTGGCCGAGCGCATCGAGTCCAATGTGATCAACGCCGGCGACGGGACACACGAACATCCCACGCAAGGACTGCTCGACCTGTTGACGCTGCGTGACCGCTTTGGCGATCTTCGCGGGCTTCGCGTGTGTATCGTCGGAGACGTACTACACTCGCGCGTCGCACGGTCGAATATCTGGGGCCTTCAGAAGATGGGCGCGGAGGTCGCGGTCTGCGGCCCACGATCGCTGCTGCCGAGTGCGATCGAGGAGTTCGGCGTCACGGTTTTCGACCGCGTCGAAGCGGCGATCGAGTGGGCGCAGGCGCTCAACGTGCTGCGGCTGCAGCTGGAACGCATGACCGCTGGCTATATCCCTTCTCTACGTGAGTACAACCGGGTCTTCGGTATCACTCGCGAGCGTCTGGCGCGGGCCGGCCACGACGTGCTCGATTCTGCATCCCGGGCCGATGAATCGCGGCGTCGAGATCGACTCGGATGTCGCCGACGGCCCCTGCAGCGTGATCCTCAATCAGGTGACAAACGGCGTGGCCATTCGGATGGCCGTGCTCTACCTCTTGGCGGGTGGGCGCCCTGAGCTCGCCGAGGCGGCCAAGGCCGGGGGCGACCGATGAGCCGACCGCTCTTGCTCCAGGGTGGACGGATCATCGATCCGTCCCAGGGACTCGACATGGTCGGCGACGTCGTGCTGATCGATGGCAAGGTCGATCACGCCGGCGCCCGTGTCGCCGCGCCGGATGCCGCCGAAATCGTCGACTGCAGCGGCGCAATCGTGTCGCCCGGATTCATCGACGTGCACTGCCACCTGCGCGAGCCGGGGCGCGAGGATGTCGAAACGATCGCGACCGGCGCTCGAGCCGCGGCTGCCGGCGGGTTCACCGCGGTCTGCGCAATGCCCAACACGGATCCGGTCACCGACAACCAGGCGGCCGTCGGCTTCGTGATGCGGCAGGGGTTGGCGGCCGGTGCGGCACGCGTGTACCCGATCGGGGCGATCTCGGTTCGTCAGCAGGGCGAGTCGCTGGCGGAGGTGGGGGAGATGGTCGGAGCCGGGGCGGTCGCCATCAGCGACGATGGGAAGCCCGTGGTCAGCGCCCATTTGATGCGCACGGCGCTCGAGTACGCCCGCACCTTCGACATCCCCGTTGTCGACCACTGCGAGGAACCGACGCTCGCAGCCGGCGGCGCGATGAACGAGGGCCGCGTCAGCGCGCGACTCGGGCTGCGGGGCGTGCCGAGCGAAGCAGAAGAGATCATGGTCATCCGCGACATCCTGCTCAGCCGGCGAACTGGCGGCCACGTGCACCTCGCGCACATGAGCACACGCGGATCGGTCGAGCTCATTCGGTGGGGGAAGGAGCGCGGCATCACGGTGACGGCGGAGGTCTGCCCGCACCATCTCTCCCTGACGGAGGACGCGGTCGAGGGCTACAACACCAACGCGAAGATGAATCCGCCGCTGCGCACCGCTGCGGACGTCCAGGCTTTGCAGGAGGCGATTCGGGACGGGACCATCGACGTGATCGCCACGGACCATGCCCCACACCACTACGACGAGAAGGAGCGGGAGTTCGCGGACGCCCCCAACGGCATCGTCGGACTGGAAACGGCGCTCGCCGTCGTTGTCACGACCCTCGTTGGTGGTGGGTACCTCGACTTCGGAGCCTTGATCGAGCGCATGTCGGTCGCCCCGGCCCGCATTTTCCACCTCCCGGGCGGGTCATTGGCCCGCGGGCGTCCGGCGGACGTGACGGTGTTCGATCCCGAGGCGGACTGGGTCGTCGATCCCTCGAAGTTTCTCTCGAAGGGCCGCAATACGCCGTACGCCGGTCACCGGCTTCGCGGCCGAGCGGTCTGCACCGTTGTCGGGGGTCGAATCGTCTATCATATTGGCGCTAATCACATTGCCCGATAATGAACGGGCAATGTGCCCGAAATTGACGATCGACGGGTCAGGCAGCGGGCACAACGTGCTCCTGGCAGGGAAAAAGGAAAGGGGAGGGACGGACCTGAGGCATCGACCGGTAGAGGCGACGCATGCGTCGCCCGTCGTGGGGATTAGGTGGCAATGGCTACGCTGACGGCGGACAAACCCAAAGACGCGATCGCGGCCCTCCTCCAGGAGCGTCAGCGGTACGAGCAATGGCTGGCTGCGCTCGAGTCTCGACGCGCCGTCACGCCGCCCAATGTCTACTCCCGAGTTCGCACCGACTACGAAGGCCGCTTGTCTCGGGTCATCGACGACCTCGGTGGACGGACGGCGGAGCTGCAGCAGGTCGTCGACGCGCTCTCGAGCCAGGTCGCGTCCATTCAGGACGAGGAAAGCGCCAAACGCGACCTGCAGGCGGAGGCGGAGTTGCGAGCGGCCGTTGGGGAGTACTCGCCCGAACAGTGGCGAGAGGTAAGTCAGACCAGCCAGACTGAGTTGGCCCGACTCGCCGGACTGAAAGCCGATGCCGCGTCCGAGCTCGCCCAAATCCAGCAGCTCCTGAACATGGCGAGCGCGCGGCGCCCTGGCGGACCACCGGTTTCCGCGTCCGTTGCGGCAGCCACCGTTGCCCAACCACCAGCGGCCTCTGCACCACGCGTCGCTCGGCCAGGCGAGCCGGTCACCGCCGGACGGGTGGCGCCTCGCGCCGGTGAGCCAACCACGGGTGCCAGTCGAGCACCCCGGCCTGATCGCGGGAGCGAGGGCGCCACCTTCGACGAACTGGCGTTCCTGCACTCAGTCGTAGAGCCAAAGCCCGCTGCGGCCGGTCAGGCGACGCGGCTGCCGGGGGAGCCGTCCACGCGCCCGCCGGTCGTCCCGCCCCCACCGGCGCCAATCCCGGCTACGCCGCCGCCGCGACCAGCGATTCAGCCAACCGCCACCGCGCCCGCACCTGCGCCTGTGGCGGCGAAGCCAGCCCCAGTTCCCGCCGCCGCCCCAGCAGCTCCTACCGTCACGCCTCCCGAAACCGCGCTAATCAACGCGGCGCCGACCACCGCGCCGACCAGCGAGAGCCAACGTCGCCGGATCGACGACTCCCACGCAGTCCCCGTCTTCCTTCGCAATGTGCCATCGGAGCAGGTCAAGACGCTGAAGTGCGCCGAGTGCGGCACCATGAACTATCCGACCGAATGGTATTGTGAACGCTGCGGAGGCGAGCTGGCGGCAATGTGAGGGGCTAGACGCTAGCAGACAAAACCCGAGGGCCAGCTGCAATGCGCCGCAGCTGGCCCTCGGGTTTGTTCTAGCGTCCAGCGTCTAGCGTCCGGCGTCTAGACCTTGGCCATCCTGCTCTTATGTCTCGCGGCCGAATTCCGGTGAATCAGTCCTTTGCGGGCCGCGCGGTCGAGGAGGCGAGTCGCGGCGAGTCGATCGGCTGTCGACGCGCCGGCGGTCGTGGCTCGCTTGAGCGCGGTTCGAAGGGCGGAGCGTTGGGCCCGGTTCCGGACCGTGGCCGCCCGGGTCTTGCGCATGTTTTTCTTCGCGGACGCGATGTTCGGCACGCGGGATCTCCAGTCGGGGTCGAGGCGGGGAAACGGCGCGACAGCCGCCAGCAGCGCCCCGCACAAGGCAGAACGGCCGGCCCATCGCGGACCGACCGCTCGCAGGCGAAAACGTATCGGCGCCAGGAGCCAATGTCAAGGCGCCACATTGCTTTGACACGTGTTGGGGGTGGGGCTACCTTCATGGCAGTCGCGCCCTGGTCGGGACCGAGCCACCCTCTGCCCACCCCCGTTGGCCCAGCAGCTCCTACTTCTCGCGCCGATTCTCCTCTTCTCGATCATCGCGCACGAGATCGCTCACGGCTACGCTGCCTTGTCCCAAGGCGACCCGACCGCCTACAAGAAGGGGCGTCTGACGTGGAATCCGATCAAGCACATCGATCCGATCATGTCGGTGATCCTGCCGCTGGCGCTCGCCGCAATGCACGCGCCAGTACTCGCAGGTGCGAAGCCCGTTCCAGTCGACCCACGAAATTACCGCAACTTCAAGCGGGGTGACATCATCGTGTCGCTCGCTGGCATCGCGGCGAACCTGGTGATCGCGATCGGTTGTACGGTCGCCAGCTTTCTTCTCGGAGCGCTGGGCAATGCGGTGCCGTCAATCGCACCCGTGTGCGGCATCCTGCAGGCGATGGCGCTCGTAGGTGTGTGGCTCAATCTGGTCCTCGCCGCCTTCAATCTCTTTCCCATCCCGCCGCTCGACGGTTCGCACGTCGTGAAATATTTGTTGCCGCCGGCGTTGGCGATCCGCTATCAGCAGATCGGTTTCTTCGGCATCTTCTTGCTCATCTTGCTGCTCAATACGCCGCTGCTCGCATTCTGGCTCGCGCCGGCGATCAACGGCACGCGATGGGTGCTGTCAACCGTTGAGACGAGAGACCTGTTGTTGCCATCCGCACTCCCATGGGTGAGAGGATTCTTCACGTGACGGCCGTCGACGCCATCGACCAGCAACCGGCCTTCGCGATGCCAGAGCACGACGCGCTCGGTCGGCGAGTGCCGATTGATCCGGGCGGTGCAGACGACGCCGCCAGCTTCGTCGTCGAGCTCACTCACTTCAGCGGCCCACTCGATCTGCTCCTCACGCTTCTCCGTGAGGAGCAGATCGACATCTACGACATCCCGATCGCGCGCATCGCAGAGCAATTCCTGGTGCGCATCCGAACGCTGCGACTGGACGAAGCGGCCGAGTATCTGGAGATGGCTGCCCGGCTGTTGCGGATCAAGGCGCAGATGTTGTTGCCGCAACACGGCAGCGAAGAAGCGTGGGATGATCCGCGTGCGGAGCTGGTGCGTCGCTTGCTCGAGTACCAACAGGTGCGAGAAGTCGTCGACGTGCTCGAAGTCCGCGCAGAGTTGCGTCGCAGTCGATTCACGCATCCCTGCGCAATGCTGCCCATCGCGCCGCCGCCGCCGGCGCGCCTTGCCGTGACGTTGTTGGAGCTGTTTGCGGCCGTCGATCGCGTGCTCCGCATCGCGCGCGGCCCGAGCATTCACGCCGTCGTTCCGCGGGCGCTCGACGTCGCTGGCGCGGTCGACGCCGCACGCGCCCTCCTCGCGCGTCGACCGTCGGTCGGGTGGGCTGACCTCGTCCCGGCACGTGCCGAGGCATGGCAGGTGCTCTCGGTTTTGCTCGCGCTGCTCGAGTTGGCACGACTCGGCGAGTGTCTGCTCCGTCAACCGATTCCGTTCGGCCCCGTCGAGATTCGGCCTGCCGACCGCGCGTCAAATGCGGGCATTGCCGCGCCGGCTGGCGCCGTCCTTTCCGCCGACGCTGTCCCCGCGGTCGACGCATCCGACGGCGAAGGCCCCGCGTCGCTCGTCACCCCTTTCGCTACTCCGCATGACACCGCTAGCGCAGCTGCTTGAAGCGGCACTCTTTGCGAGCAGCGTGCCTGCATCAATCGAGACGCTGGCCGCGCTCGAACCCGACGCGAGCGTCGAGGAATTGCAGGCCGCGCTCCAGGAGCTGCGCCACCACTATGACGAGGGCGGACACGGGATCGAGCTCGTCGAGGTCGCGGGCGGCTGGCAACTCCTGACGCGGCCCGAGTACACGACAGCCATCGAGCGGGCCCAGTTGGCCACCCGCCCGCACCGACTGTCGGCCGCCGCGCTCGAAACGCTGGCTTTGATCGCCTACCGCCAGCCGATCACGCGCGCCGATATCGAGGAGATTCGCGGCGTATCGGCAGGGTCGATCCTCAAGTCGCTGCTCGAGCGAGGCCTGGTCGACGTCGTCGGAAAAGCGGATGCGCTTGGACGTCCCCTGTTGTACGGAACGACACCGACGTTTCTCGAGTAGTTCTCGCTCCGGCATCTCGGGGAGTTGCCACGATCCGATGAGCTGGCCGTGGCGCTGCGTCCGGCTCCGGAGCCGTGACGGGTGAGGCGGTGCGGATCCAACGAGCCCTCGCGCGTGCCGGCATAGGGTCGCGCCGCAAAGCCGATGAGCTCGTGGCGGCCGGCCGTGTCCGCGTAAATGGGGAGGTCGCGGCAATCGGGCAGACGGTCGACCCCGCCCACGACCGCATCTCGGTCGACGGAGCGGAGATCACACCGCCCGGCCCCGTGGAGTGGCTGGTACTTCACAAGCCTCCGGGCGTCCTTACCACAGCGCGCGATGAGCGGGCGGCTGGGCGCCGGACCGTTTTCGACCTCGTCCCGCCGGCACTCCGCCGGCCGGGCCTCACGTATGTTGGCCGTCTGGATTACATGACCGAGGGTGTGCTCCTGTTGACCACGGATGGCGCGGCGGCGCACCGATTGACCCACCCGAGCTTCGGGCTGGAGCGGACCTACGTGGCGACGGTACAAGGCAACGCCGTCGCTGCCGCGCGCGCGCTACGCGCCGGCGTCGAGCTGGAGGATGGCTTGGTGCAGCCGGTTTCGGCGACCGCGCGGCCCGCCGGACAGCGTCGGTGGGAGATCGAGATTACGCTCACCGAGGGCCGGACGCGCGAGGTGCGCCGCGCGTGTGAGGCGGTCGGGGTGTCACTGGAACGGCTCGTGCGGACGCGCTTCGGCCCGATCGCGCTGGGGCCACTGCCGGTTGGAGCGGTTCGACCACTGACCAAGCGCGAGATTCACCAACTCGAGGCGGCATCCGTGACCGACCGAGCCCTGACAGAGCGCGGTGCGGTCGCCCGAGAGACGGGCGATCGGCGACTCGCCGGTCCAGCCTCGAGCCCATCCGTCGGTCCGGCCGACGTCGCGCTCGCGCAAGCGGTCACGCGCCAGGTTGCGCGCCGCGTCGTGGGCCAGGACTACATGGTGGAGCGCCTGTTGATCAGTCTCCTCACGGGCGGACATGTGTTGCTCGAAGGCGTGCCCGGGCTCGCCAAGACACTCACGGTCAGGACGCTGGCCGAGACCATCCGGACCAGCTTCCAGCGCATTCAGTTTACTCCCGATCTTCTGCCGGCCGACGTCATTGGTACGCAGGTGTACGACCAGTCCAACGGCCAGTTCTCGGTCAAACGGGGACCGATCTTCGCCAATGTCATCCTGGCTGACGAGATCAACCGCGCGCCGGCCAAGGTGCAGGCCGCTCTGCTCGAGGCCATGCAGGAGCATCAGGTCACGATCGGGGGTATTACGCATGTGCTGGACGAGCCGTTCCTGGTGCTCGCGACGCAGAACCCCATCGAGCAAGAGGGGACGTATCCGCTACCCGAAGCTCAGGTCGATCGCTTCATGATGAAGCTGCGGGTCGGCTATCCCACGCGTGAGGAAGAGAAGGAGATCATGCGCCGGATGGCCGGTGGCGAGACGATTCCCGTCGAGCGGGTAGCTTCTCCCGCCGCGATTCTCGAAGCCCGCCACCGCATCGCGGAGCTGTACATGGACGAGCGCGTCGTCGACTACATCGTCGAGATCGTCCACGCTACGCGCTCACCAGGCGACGCGGGCCTGCGCGACCTCGTGCCATTGATCGAGTTTGGTGCGAGCCCTCGGGCGACGATCGCGCTCGCGCAGGCGTCGCGAGCCCACGCGTTTCTCAGAGGACGGAATTTCGTCATGCCGGATGACGTCAAAGCCGTCGCACCCGACGTCCTGCGGCATCGGATCCTGACCTCGTTCGAGGCTGAAGCGGAATCGGTGACGAGCGACCGGATTGTGCAGCGCGTGCTCGGCGCCGTGGAAAGCCCGTGACCGCCGGCGCGGCGCCGATCCCCATCGGGGTCTCGGCTGCCGTTCTGCAGCAGGTCAAGCTCATCGAGCTCCAAACTCGTCGTTTGGTCAACTCGCTCTTCATGGGCGAGTACCGTTCCGTATTCAAGGGGCAGGGGATGGAGTTCGCCGAGGTACGGGAGTACCTGCCCGGCGACGAGGTGCGATCGATCGATTGGAACGTGACCGCCCGCATGCGGCGGCCGTTCGTGAAGCGATACATCGAGGAACGCGAGCTCACGGTGATGCTCGTGATGGACGTGTCCGGCTCCGAGCAATTCGGCAGCGCGCGCCGCTTCAAGGGCGAGGTCGCGAGCGAGCTGGCGACGGTGCTCGCGATGTCCGCTGTCCGGAACAACGACCGCGTCGGAACGCTCCTCTTCACCGACCGCATTGAGCTGGTAGTCCCGCCGCGGAAGGGGCGGCGGCACGCTCTGCGCGTCATCCGCGACTTCCTCGCGTTCCGGCCCACGCATTCGGGTACGGACGTGTCCGGGGCATTGACGTACTTGACCCACCTGCTCAAGCATCGGACCATCGTCTTCATCGTGTCCGACTTCCAGGCACCGGATTTTGCACGAGCTTTGCGCGGTATCGCGCAACGGCACGATGTCGTCGCGGTGGCCATCGAGGATCCACTCGAGCGCATGCTGCCCGACGCAGGTATTGTTCGGTTCGCAGATCCCGAGACCGGCCAGTTGGTCGACGTCGACACGAGCGCCCGAGCGGTGCGACTCAACTATGAGCGTCGGACGATGCAGGATCGACAAGCGCGGCGACAGCTCTTCCGGCAATTGGGGATCGACGAGGTCGTCATCAGCACCGATGGTGGCATCGTCGAGCCCTTGCTCAAGTTCTTTCGCAGGCGGGAGACCCGCGCCCGCCGCCGGACGGCGTGAGCTCGGAGGCGACGTGGCCATCCGCAATGCGCTGGTGCTCTCGTGCACACTCACCGTCTGGACGGCGAGTGTGCAGGCGCAAGTCGCTCACCGAGCGCCACGCCCGGCACCTGCGGCCGCACCGCATGCCGTGCAACCCAGCGCGCTCCCCGCGCCACCGGCCCTGCCTGCGGGGTTCGACTATCAGATCAAGGTCGCACCGGAGACCGTCGCCGTCGGGTTGCCATTTCACGTTGCTGTGCACGTCAGGGGGCCTGCCGGCACGGGCGTCCAGTTTCCCGCCGGGCCAGATTCGGGGACGGCCGTAGAGGCGCTCGATCCGCCCACGGAGCGCAGCCGCTCCGATTCGATCGCCACGGACATCACCGCGACCTACCGCCTTGCCGCGTGGGACGTGGGCCGGCTTCCGATTGCGCTTGGGAACGTCGTCGTTACGGACCGACGCGGTGAACACGCCATCGCGCTCGGCCCGCTCAGCGTGGTCGTCGCAGCCACGGTGCCGCCGCGCGGAGCCGCGCGCACGCCGCGCCCTGCGCGTGCGTATTATCCCGACCGAGAGCCGTGGTGGTGGCGGTGGGCGCTCGCTGGTGCCGCTGTCGCAGTGCTGCTCATCGGATGGTTGGTCGTCCGCTGGCTCCGGCGCCGAGCGCGTCGGCCCGTGGTGGCGTTGGGGCCTCTCGCCACTGCTGACCAGGAGCTCGGCGACCTCGAGCACCTCGGGTTGGTCGAGGCGGGCGAATGGGGTCGCTACGTGACGTTGATCGCCGATGTCGTGCGACGCTTTCTCGCGCGACGTCTGCCAGACGCTCCGTTGTCGTCCACGACCAGTGAGCTCGTGAGCGCATTGCACCACGATGCGCGCGTGCCGCTCGATCGCCTGCGAGCCCTCCTCGTGCAGATCGACCTCGTCAAATTCGCGGGCCAGCACATGAGCGCCGAGACCGTCACCGAAACATCCCGTGTCGCGCGCGCGCTCATGAGCGACATCGATACCGCCGTGGCGGCGGCCGCCACAGCCGCTCGAGAGGCGGCGGCGCGGCAGACGTCGCGCGAGTTCGAGGAGCGGCGCACGGCCCGCGCTCTCGGCTCCAAGGGACGGGCAGCATGAGCTCCGCAGCGGCCTTCGGTTTCGGCACGCCGTGGGTGCTGCTGGCGCTGCTGGCTCTGCCGTTGTGGTGGCTGCATCGACGCCTTCGCCGCCCGAGCGCGGTCACGCTGTCGCGCGTTGCGCCGCTCGTGGCCGGGCCGCGGCGCGGACGCGCCCTCGGGTGGATGCTCTTCGCATTGCGCAATCTCGCGATCGCTGCCGCCGTCGTCGCTCTTGCGCGCCCGCGGTTCGGGTCGCAGAGCGAGACCATCACCGGCGACGGCATCAACATCATGCTGGTCATCGACCTGTCGAGCTCCATGCTCGCGCTCGACTTCCAACCGGACAATCGACTGGAGGTCGCCAAGGAGACGATGAAGCGTTTCGTGTCCGGGCGGGCGGCCGATCGCATCGGGGTCGTCTCCTTTGCCGGCGATGCGTTGACCCAGGTGCCGCTCACGCTGGACTATGGTGTCGTCACGTCCGCAATTGACAACTTGCAGGCTGGCCAGTTGGACGACGGGACCGCAATCGGTACCGCGGTTGCGACCGCGGCCAACCGTTTGCGTGTCGCCGCCGGACGGTCACGCGTCATGATCCTGGCCACCGACGGCGTCAACAACCGGGGGTCCATCGACCCCCGTACAGCGGCCAAGGCCGCAGCGGCATTCGGCATCAAGATCTACACGATCGGCATTGGCACCGAGGGATTGGCTCCGGTTCCCGTCGGGCGCGGGTTGTTTGGGCTGCGCTACGAAAATCAGGAAGTGCGCATCGACGAACGTCTGTTGTCGGATATCGCACGGACGACCCATGCACGGTTTTTCCGCGCCCGCGACGCGGCGGCGTTGCGACAGATCTACCAAGAGATCGATCAACTCGAGCGCGCGCCAGTGCGCATGCAGACCTACGTGCGCTACGCCGAGCAGTTCCGCTGGCCGCTCGAAGCAGCCATGATCGCGCTCGTGCTCGAGCTGGGGCTGCTGGCGTGGCGAGGGCCGCTGACATGATCACGGCTCGAGGGATCGGGGCATGAGTCCGCTCGTGTCGAACCTCGCTCTGGTGGAGCGGCCCCTGTGGTTGCTGGGGGCCATCCTGCTTCCTCTCCTGGTGATCGTGCTCCTCGTACGGCGCGAACGGGACCGCCGCCGCCGAATCGCGCGCCTCGGCAATCCGGTCACCGTCGCGCGCATCTTCCCCGGGATCCGCTCCCTGACACCAGGCCTGCGGATGCTGCTGCTGTGTGGTACCGTCGCGTGCATGGCAGTCGCGCTCGCAGGACCGCGGTGGGGTGCGCAGCGTCGGGCGATCCGGACCGCCGGAGCGGACGTCGTCGTCGCTATCGATGCCTCCCTCTCAATGCTCGCGACCGATGAGCGTCCAAGCCGTCTGGAACGGGCCAAGCAGGACGTGCGCATCTTGCGCTCCTTGAGCCCGGGAGACCGCACCGCACTGATCGCGTTCGCCGGACGGAGTTACATCCTCTCTCCACTCACCGTGGACGATGGGGCGCTGGCGCTCTTTCTCGACAACCTCGACCCGTCGGTTGTCGGACAGCCCGGCACATCGATCGCCCGGGCGATTCGGCAGGCCACGGATCTCTTGCTCTCGACGCGCACGGCGAGCGACCGGGCCATCGTGGTCATGAGCGATGGGGAAGGGTGGGAGTCGGAAGAAGATGTGCGCGCCGCCGCCGAGCAGGCGGCGGAGAGCGGCATCAGCCTGGTGACGGTCGGCTACGGGACCGAGCAAGGCTCGACCATCCCGGTGACGTCTGGCAGCACGACGACGCCAAAGCGCGATGACAATGGAGCCGTCGTCGTAACGCATTACGTGCCAGCCCTCCTTCAGGCCGCCGCGGCTGCTGCGCACGGCACGTTCATCCCCGCCGGCACGACGGACAAGCCGTCCAACGTCCGCCGGGCACTGGCCAAGCTCCGCGTCGCCCGACGCACGGTCGAGGAAGAGGACGAACGGACACCGCGCTATCAGCTCTTCCTCGCGCCGGCCGTCCTCCTGTTGCTGCTCGATACGCTGCTCGGTGACACGCGGCGCGCTGGGGCGCGCCGCGAGCGTCTCCGTGCACCCGCCACCCCGACGCACCCGCCTCGTGCGACCGCCGCCGCAGTGCTCGTCATGGGCTTGAGTTTTCCGGCGTTGTGGCCGCCCGCGTCACGCGGCACGCCCCTCGACCGCGCAGTTGCATACCGGCGGGCGATAGAGGCGGGTGATCACTCACCGCAAACGCTGTACAACTATGGCACCGCGCTGCTCGCCGCCGATTCGGTGGAGAGCGCGATCTCGGCGCTCTCGCAGGCAGCTGATTTGCGCGACGCGGACGTGCGGTATCGGTCCTGGTTCAACCTGGGCCTCGCGCATCTGCGCCGCGGCCTCGCGGCCCATGGGGACAGCGGGGTCACGGACCTGGACGCGGCGCTCAATGCATACAAACGTGTCCTCATTGCCCGACCGCAGGATGACGAGGCGCGTTGGAACTACGAGCTCGCGCTGCGGAAGCGCGAAGGTGGTGGTGGAGGAGGCGGATCGGGCGGTGGAGGCGGCGGTGCGTCGACGCCCCCATCGACTGGGAATAACTCGGGAGCGACCCAGGGCCTCGCGCAGCGCCAGGCAGAAGAGATCCTGAACAATGCCGCGCGCGAAGAGCGTGAAGTCCTTGGCAAGTCGCAACGCCAGTCCCAGACTGATGTGCCACCCGGGGGGCGAGATTGGTAGGCCTCGCCGTCGCCGTTCTGGCACAGCTCGCGGTCGTCGCGCGGGCGCCCATCGACACGTCGCAGGGTGTGAATTTTCACGCGATCCTGACACCCGATACCGTGTACGTCGGCCAACAGGCGACGTACCAGGTCGGCGTGTTCATCGATGATCAGCTGCGGCTTCGGCTCCGCCACAACCCCGAATTCATTCCGCCGGACGCTCAAGGCCTGCTGTCATACGAGCTCGCCGCAGGCGCGCGTGCACCGAGCACACGGCACGCCGGCCGCCGGGTCTACGAGGTGCACGTGTTTCAGCGTGCCTTCTTCCCGCTCGTACCCGGCCGCTACACCATCCCCAGCGCGCAACTCGTCTACTCCTTGCCGTTGTCTACGAGCTTTTTCAGCCGCGAAGAGACGCATACTCTCGTCGCGGAGAGCTTGCTTGTCGTGGTGCGGGCACCTCCGAGCGATGGTCGGCCGAGCGACTACGTCGGCGCGGTCGGCGATGTCACCATTGCGGCACATCTGGATTCTGCCGCCGCGCGGGTCGGGGATCCCATGTTGTTGACGCTGAGCGTTGCGGGGCGGGGCGACGTCAAGCTCTTTCCACGACCCGCCGTCGCGGTGCCGTGGGGCACCCTCGTGCCGGCGCAGGTCCGCGTACGCCTCGATACGACGACCGAGCAGGTGCGCGGAACGAAAGAGTTCGATTGGCTCGTGACCCCGCGCGACAGCGGGAATCTCATCCTGCCGTCGGTGCGATATCCGTACTTCGATCCGTATCGCGAGCGGTACGAGGTTGCCGTCACGCCACCATCGGCCCTGCACGTCGCGCCGGGCGCCCTCGCCCTGGGCGACACCGCTCGTACGGATGTGCTACCTCCCTTGCCACTGCGTCACACGTACCGGGGCCCCCCGAGCCAGCCCTTCTATGAGACGCCGCTGTACCTGGCGCTCGCCTTTGCGGCACCGATCCCCGCCCTCGTGCTCGCAGCCCGTCGACGACGGACGCGGAAGCCGCACCAGGCCCCGCGAGCGGGCGCAGCGGCACTTCGCGCGCTTGCGCGGCGTCAGCAGCCCGCCGATGCGTTGACGGTGCGGCGAGCCTTCGTCCGCGCCCTCGAGGAGCGGTTCGTGCTGCCGCCCACCGTGCTGACCGACCGAGGCGCGCTTACTCACGCGCTGCGCCTCGAAGGCGTCACCGCCGCGACTGCGGAAGTTGCCGAGTCGGTGCTGACCGCGCTCGATCGCGGGGCGTTCGGGGTAGGTGAAATCCTCCCGAGCAATGTCTGCGCCCACGCGTACGCGGCGTTCCGCAACGCAGTCGCCGAAGCCCGGCCTCGCCGCGGCGGGAGTCGGCGGGAAACCGCACGGTCATCGGATCGCGCGACGGTTGCGGTGATCATGATCGGCGCGGTCGCGAGTGCCATGGGCGCACGAGCGGTCGCACAGGATCAGCCGGAGACGGCAACCGCCGCGTTCGCGGCGGGCGTGAAGGCGTATACCACCGGGAATTATCGAGCGGCTGCTTCTCAGTTCGCCGCAGTCACTCAGTGGGCGCCGGATGCGCCGGACGCATGGGCAAATGCGGGCACCGCCGCCTGGGCGGCAGGGGACACTGCCGACGCGGTCGTCGGCTGGCAGCACGCAGGCCGCATCGACCCGCTTGCCCACGACGTTCACGATCACCTCACGCTCGTTCGCGCTACGCAAGACGGGCCCATCGCTCGGCTGCCACGTATCCCGACCCCACTCGCGGCCGACGCCGCGCTCGGGTTCTGGCTGGTTGCCTGCGCCGTAGCCACATGGCGGGTCGCGCGCCGGCAGTCGCCCGTCTCCGCCATCTCGCTGCTGTTGGCAGGCTGCGCGATCGCCGCGGGCGTCGTAGGTGTTCGGGAGAATGAAGCCGCTGCCGCGCGCGATTTGTCGGTCGTCGACCGCGGCATGGTGCTATACGCCTCACCGGCCCTGGACGCAGACCACGTTGCCCGTGCGGACGCCGGAGACGTCGCGCGCACACTCGGCAGGCAAGGGGTCTGGAGCCGCGTCCGTCTCAATGGTGACCGAGAAGGATGGGTCGAGAGTGTGCGACTAATCCCGTTGGAGAGGCGGTAGGGCAACAACGGCGGGGTCAGGGACGGGCGCTACGCGCCCGAGAAAGGAGAGAGGGGAAAGGAGAGCGGAGACCCCTCGCCACGAATTCAGTTGTCGTCTCCTTTCTCCTTTCTGGCGTTCTCCTCTCTCGGGCGCGTAGCGCCCGTCCCCCGACCCCTGACCCCTGATCCCTGACCCCGTCGTTGCCCTTAGCTTTCCACCCCATGCCCACCATCGCTGTCCTCCCCAGCGCCGTCGCCGACCAGATTGCGGCCGGCGAGGTGGTGGAGCGACCGGCGTCGGCGGTCAAGGAACTGGTCGAGAACGCGCTCGACGCCGGCGCCACGCTGATCGCGATCGACGTCAGCGACGGCGGACGGGGAACGATCCGCGTCAGCGATAACGGCTGCGGCATGGACCGGGCGGACGCCGAGTTGGCGCTGCAACGCCACGCCACATCAAAGATCCGTAGGGCTGAGGACCTCGTCGGGGTGCGGAGTTTTGGCTTCCGCGGCGAGGCGCTCCCCGCCATCGGGTCGGTGTCCGAGCTCACTCTGGACACGGCGGCGCAGTCAGGAGTTGGGACGCACGTGCACGTATCGGGCGGGTCTATCACCGAGATCGGCGAGACGGCACGCCAGCGAGGCACCACGGTCGTGGTGTCACGGTTGTTCTTCAACGTCCCCGCTCGGCTCAAGTTCATGCGCGGTACGCGGTCCGAATGGCGCGCGGTATCTGACACCGTGACGGCCGTGGCCCTTGCACGCCGCGACGCGCACATCACCCTGAGCCACGAGGGGCGGTCTACGCTCGCGCTGCCCGTCGCCGCGTCGCTCCGCGAACGCGTTGGCGGCGTCTGGGGCGCGCCATACGCGGAATCACTGGTGGACGTGCACGACGGCACGGGTGCCGCACAGGTGACCGGACTCGTCGAGCGACCTGCCGATGTCGGCACGCGGACCCGTCGCGTGCACCTGTCGGTCAACGGCCGCGCGATTCGCGATGGAGGCCTCGTCCGAGCCGCCGAAGCCGCGTATCGGTCGACGGTGCCCGCTGGGCTGCGACCGTCGCTCTTCCTCGAGCTCGCGATCCCGGTCGACGCAGTCGACGTGAACGTGCATCCGGCCAAAGCCGAGGTCCGATTCCGTGACCGCTGGCCCGTCGAGCGAGCCGTCGAGGGTGCGGTGCGGCACGCGCTCGGAACGCTCTCGAGCGCGGCGACCGTCGCCCCCCGAGTCTGGGTTGGGTCCGCCGCCTTCGGTGCCGCCCACTTCTTTCCCGGCACGGCTCCCCAGCCGCCACACGAGACCGCCCACGGGATCGACCTCCTATCAAGCGCTGCCACAGTTGGATCGGGCCCAACGGCGATGTGGAATCAGTTGGACGCGCCGTGGACCACGGGCCCAGGCTTGTTCGCACCACGTCAGGGGCCTCCGGGAGAGTCAGCGGGCGAGGACAGCGGTGACGCAGCCAAGGAGACCAACGGTGCGTCGCCGGCAATCACGGTCCCGCCGCTGCAACAACTGCGACGCACGTACATGATGTTCGAGACCGATGCCGGGCTCGTGTTCATCGACCAGCACTCGGCGCACGAGCGGATATTGTACGAGCAGTTTATGACCGCGTTTCAGACCGGCCGCCTGCCGTCGCAGCGTTTGCTGTTCGCCTTCACCATGCACCTCAGCGCTGCGGCCGCGGAGGCGTTCGACGTTCACCGCGATCACTTCGCGCACCTGGGTTTCGAGGTGGATGCCTTTGGAGGCCACACGATCGTCGTGCACGCCGTGCCCGCCCCGCATCCGCGCTTCGATGCCGAGCGCTGCCTGCGCGACACGCTGGATGCGCTCACGGGCGATCGCCTGCCGAGCGCGAGTGCTCAGCACGAGCGTCTGATCGCCACAATGTCGTGCAAGGCCGCGATCAAAGCCGGCGACGAGCTGTCGTCGGCCGAGATGCGCGCACTCTACGTGGCGCTCGCGCGCACCACGTTGCCCGTGCACGACGTCCATGGCCGGTCGACGATCATACGACTGCCCTGGGATGAGGTCGAGCGCCGTTTCGGGCGGCGATGACGCGCGACCCCGCTCCTGCCGCATGTCTCGTCATCTGCGGGCCCACCGCTGGTGGCAAGACTCGCCTCGTTCTTGCGTTACGAGACGCGCTCGACATCTGCGCCGTCAGTGCCGATTCGCGACAGATCTATCGCGGCTTCGACATTGGGACCGCGAAGCCGACCGCGGCCGAGCGAGCGTTGGTGGCGCACGCCTGTCTCGACCTGGCTGACCCGACGACGCGCTACACGGCCTATGCGTGGGCGGCCGCGGCCGATCACGCGCTGACCCATGTTGGACGCGAGGGGGCCGTCCCGCTCGTGGTTGGAGGCGCAGGGTTTTACATCCGAGCGCTCGTGCATCCGGTGACGACCGATGCTCCGAATGGCGCCGATCGACTGGAGACCCACTACCTGGTGGTGGATCCGGGACCGCCGCTCCGCAGCCGAATCGCCGAACGTGCCGCCGCAATGGCCCGGGCAGGGTGGCCTGAGGAGGTGGCCGCTCTTGGCCGCTCGGTCCCGCCGGAAGCTCCAGCGTGGCAGGGATGCGGCTACCTCGACATGCGCGGCTACGTCGAGGGCCGCATATCCTTGGCGACGGCGCTCGAGCGCGTGACGATCGCCACCCGACAGTACGCCAAGCGACAGCGTACGTGGTTTCGCCACCAGCTCCCGGCGGCACGCGTGACGCGAATCAATCCCGACGACCCCACGGCAGTCCCGCGGGCACTGGAGTGGGTGCGGAAACATGCCCCGGCCAATCGAGTGAACGTGTGAAGATCGGTATCACGTGCTATCCGACCTACGGGGGCTCTGGGGCGGTCGCCACGGAGTTGGGCATCGCCTTGGCGGAGCGAGGCCATGAAGTCCACTTCATCACGTACCAGCAGCCGTTCCGGCTTCCTGCCTTCCTGCCGCGGATCTATTTCCACGAGGTCGACGTCGGGCGCTATCCGCTGTTTGAATATCCCCCATACGATCTCGCGCTTGCGGTGCGGATGCACGAAGTCGTACTCGCTCACCATCTCGACATCCTGCACGTGCACTACGCGATCCCACACGCCACGAGCGCCTGGATTGCACGCGAGATGCTGCGCCAGAGCGGCGCCGACGTGCGCCTCATTACGACGCTCCATGGAACGGACATCACCTTGGTTGGTCAGGATCCGTCCTTTCACGCCATTACCAAGTTTTCGATCGAGCGGTCGGACCGTATCACCGCGGTGTCCTCGTACCTGCAGCGGGAAACCTACTCGGCCTTCGGCTGCACGTCGTGTCTGGTCGAAGTGATCTACAACTTCATCGATCCGGACCGGTACGATCGCGCTCGATACCCCTCGACGTTGCCGCCGCCCCTGCCGTCCGGAATGCCCGTGTTGATGCACGTCTCCAATTTTCGCCCGGTGAAGCGAACACGCGATGTCGTGCGCGTGTTTGCCCGCGTGCACGCTTCGCAGCCCTCGGTGCTGGTGATGGTCGGCGACGGTCCGGACCGGCCGGCCGCGGAAGAGGAAGCCCGTCGATTGGGCGTGGCTGACGCCGTGGCGTTTCTCGGCAAGGTCGATGCAGTCGCGCCGCTCCTCGCGGCCGCCCACGTATTCCTGCTGCCGAGCGAAACCGAATCGTTCGGACTCAGCGCGCTCGAGGCGCTCGCCTCCGGTGTCCCGGTGGTCGCGTCTCGAGTAGGTGGCTTACCGGAAGTCATTCAGGACGGAGAGACCGGCATCCTGTGCCCGGTCGGCGATATCGACGCCATGGCGGCCGGCGCACGTGACCTGCTCAGCGACGGCGCGCGTTGGCGCACCATGAGCCGTCGAGCGGCCGCGGACGCCCGCGAGCGCTTCAATCGAGACACGATTGTGGGTCAGTACGAGGCGTTGTATAAGGAGACGGTGACAATGTCGTCCGCCCAACGCCCGGCGCCATGAGCGCATCCACCCGAAACCGCACGTCATGACTCCGTTTCAAGCTCTAGTCCTCGGCGTCCTTCAGGGGCTCGCCGAATTCATCCCCGTCAGCAGCTCGGCGCACCTCGTCCTCGCGCCATGGGTCTTCGGCTGGCAAGATCCCGGTCTGGCCTTCGATGTCGCGCTTCATGTGGGCACACTCATCGCCCTGCTGTGGTACTTCCGAGCCGAGTGGGTGCGCTTACTGTCCAGTGCCCTCGTCGTGCTCCGAACGCGGTCGCTGCAGGGGCCCGAAGAGCGCCGGCTCGCGTATCTCGTGGTGGGGACGATCCCCGGAGGGATCGCTGGCGTGCTGTTCGAGCGGAAAGCGGACGAGGCGTTCCGCGCCCCGGTCCTGGTCGCGTCCGCGCTGATCGTCATGGGGATTCTGCTGTGGCTCGTGGACATTGCCGCTCCGGCCCGTCGCACATTGGATCGGATGGGATGGCGCGATGCCATCCTCATTGGCATCGCCCAGGCGTTCGCCATCGTCCCCGGCGTCTCTCGTTCCGGCGCGACGATCACGGCCGGCCGAGCACTCCAACTGGATCGCGAAAGCGCGGCCGTTTTCAGCTTCTTGTTGAGCATGCCCATCATCGCTGGCGCCGCCGCTCACGAGGTGCCGCGGCTCGTGCATGCGGGGATGACGGGCCCCCTGCTGATCGGCGTGGTCAGCGCTGCAGTGAGCGGATGGATTGCCATCGCGGTCGTGCTCCGGTACGTCAAGCGCCACAGCTACGGCGCGTTCGCCCTCTATCGCGTGCTGCTCGGCGCATCGGTCCTCGCCCTCGTGGCGTATCGAGCGCGACATGGTTGATCGTGCGGGATCAACCTCGGACACTCGCCCCGGGCCGAGGTCCGGCCCGGCGACGAACGGTGCATCCGCGCGCTGGGAAGGGTTGAGCGGGGAGGATCTGGCCGATCATCTCGGTGCGCCCGGTGTGGTCGTGCATAGTTCAGTGGAGTCGACGATGGATGCCGCGCACCTCCTTGCCGCCGATGGCGCGCCCGCCGGCACCCTCGTGATCGCCGATCACCAGACCGCGGGCCGGGGGCGCGGGGGCCATGCGTGGGTCTCGCCACCCGGCAGTGGCATCTCGGATGACCCTCATCGAGCGCCCGACTGATAGCACCGCCCTCGAGCTCTGGGGCGTGCGCTGCGGGATCCACGTGGCGACCGCGCTCGACCCATACGCTGGTCAGCTCGTCGGGATCAAGTGGCCCAACGACTTGTATCTGGGCGGCCGGAAGCTCGCGGGCATCCTGATCGAGGCCCGATGGCAAGAGCAGCAGCTGCTGTGGGTCGCCATCGGCATGGGCATCAACGTTCGTTCGCCCGTGACGGTGACCACAGCCGCCGGCCTCGATCCGACGGCGGATCGGGTGGGGGTCCTCACAGGAGTCGTGGCCGCTCTCCGTACCGCTGTGCAGTTGAATGGCACGCTCAACCGGGATGAGATGCGCGAGTGTAAGGCGCGCGACATTGCCCGTGGTCGCGAATGTCGCGAGCCTGGGGTCGGGTGCGTAGTAGGTATTAGTGCGCGCGGCGAGTTGGAGGTCCGGACGGCAAGCGGTGTGCAGTCGTTTCGCACCGGATCACTGGTGTTGGACCAGCACGCGGAGGTGGCGTGATCCTCGTCTTTGACGTGGGCAACAGCGAGACCACGGTGGGCCTCTACGAGGCCGCGACGCTGCGCCAGCACTGGCGCCTCACGACCACCGTCGAGCGCACGCCCGACGAGCTCTCCCTACTGATCCGACAGATGCTCGCGGCCCGAAACGTCGCGCTCGGGGAAGTGACTGGGACCGCCATCGGGTCGGTGGTTCCCGCGCTCACGGGGCCTCTGGCGAGATGCCTGCGCGGCATGTTTCGGCAAACCCGCCCTCTTAGTCGACGCAGCGGCCCGTCTGCCGATCCGCCTCGCGGTCGACGAACCCATGACGGTTGGTGCGGATCGCATCATCAACACGCTCGCGGCGAGTCAGCTGTACAAGCGCGATACCATCGTGGTGGACCTGGGCACGGCGACCACCTACGACTGTATCACTGGCGACGGCGTCTTTCTGGGCGGTGTCATCGCACCCGGCATTCGGACTTCAGCGGAGACGCTGGTCCGCCGCACGGCGAAGCTGCCGGCGACCGAGCTCTATGCCCCTGACAAAGTGATCGGCACGCGGACCGAAGACTGTATCCGTGCGGGTGTGATGTTCGGCGCGGCCGGTGCGGTCGACGGCATCGTCCGCCGGATCATCCAGGCGTGGCCGACATCGGCCCGGCCCCATGTGGTGGCGACGGGCGGTCTCGCGGAAGTCGTGCGGCCGCTGTGCGAGACCCTGGAGGTCGTCGCACCGCACCTCACGCTGGACGGATTGCGGATTGCATACGAGCTACTGAAGGGACGCTAGACGCTGGACGCTAGTACAACAAACCTCGGGGGCCGGTCCACTGCGGGTGCCTCTGAGGTTTGTGTTCGAGCCGTCCAGCGCCCCTTCAGGTCCGTGACGTAAGTCGTTCCTAAACAGCAACTTACGATCTGGCGCGTACCTGGCAGTCCCCCCTTGCCCATCCCTCCGTCGCTCATTACATTCGGCGTTAGCACTCTATACGTGAAGAGTGCTAACAGACTGCATTACGTGTGGGTCGACCTTACTGCATGGAGAGGATGTCGGTATGGCCACTAAGACTGCCACGAGCACCAAGGTTACGCCCTTGGCCGATCGAGTCGTGGTGAAACCACTGGAGGAGGCCGAGCAGATGCGCGGCGGTCTCTACATCCCGGACACCGCGAAAGAGAAGCCGCAGCAGGGCGAGATCGTCGCCGTGGGGCCCGGCCGGTATGAGGACGGGAAGCGCATTCCGCCCGACGTGAAGGTCGGCGACAAGGTGCTGTACGGGAAGTACAGCGGCACCGAAGTGACGATCGATGGCGAGCAGGTCCTGATCCTTCGCGAGTCGGACGTGCTGGCAGTGATTGGCTGAGCGCGACGCAACCACACCGTTTCAGGACGAGACTTCAAGAGGATATTGAGCAATGGCTAGCAAGGAGCTGTATTTCAATACCGACGCGCGCGCAGCGTTGAAGCGCGGCGTTGACCAACTGGCCGAGGCCGTGAAGGTCACCCTCGGTCCCAAGGGACGCAACGTCGTCATCGACAAGAAGTTCGGCGCCCCGACCGTGACCAAGGACGGCGTGACCGTCGCGAAAGAGATCGAGCTCGCGGATCCGCTCGAGAACATGGGCGCCCAGATGGTCAAGGAAGTGGCGACCAAGACCTCCGACATCGCAGGCGACGGGACCACGACGGCCACGGTCCTCGCGCAGGCGATCTTCCGTGAGGGGCTCAAGAACGTGACTGCCGGCGTCAACCCGATGGCGCTCAAGCGCGGCATCGAGAAGGGCGTTACGGCCGTCATCGAGGAGCTGAAGAAGATCAGCGTGCCGACGGCCGGCAGGAAGGAGATCGCGCAGGTCGGAACGATCTCGGCGAACAACGACTCCGAGATCGGCAACCTGATCGCCGAGGCGATGGAGAAGGTGGGCAAGGACGGCGTCATCACGGTCGAGGAGGCACGTGGCCTCGAGACGACGCTCGAGACGGTCGAGGGCATGCAATTCGACCGCGGCTACCTCTCGCCGTACTTCGTGACTGACCCGGAGAAGATGGAGGCAGTCCTCGAGGACGGCTACATCCTCATCCACGACAAGAAGATCTCCTCAATGAAGGATCTGCTCCCGATCCTCGAGAAGGTCGCGCAGATCGGCAAGCCGCTGCTCCTCATCGCCGAGGATATCGAAGGTGAGGCGCTTGCGACGCTCGTCGTCAACAAGCTGCGTGGGACCCTCCGGGTCGCCGCGGTCAAGGCGCCGGGTTTCGGCGATCGCCGCAAGGCGATGCTGCAGGACATCGCGGTGCTGACCAACGGCCAGGTGATCTCTGAGGAAGTCGGCTTCAAGCTCGAGAACGCCGTCCTCAACGACCTGGGTCGGGCCAAGCGCATCGTGATCGACAAGGACAACACGACGCTGATCGATGGCGCCGGCGACACGGACAAGATCCAGGGGCGGATCAAGGAGATTCGGTCCGCGATCGACAAGGCGACGTCGGACTACGACAAGGAGAAGCTGCAAGAGCGTCTCGCGAAGCTCGCGGGCGGCGTGGCCGTGATCAACGTCGGTGCAGCGACCGAGTCCGAGATGAAGGAGAAGAAGGCCCGCGTCGAGGACGCGCTGCACGCAACTCGCGCGGCGGTTGAAGAGGGCATCGTGCCCGGTGGCGGCGTCGCGTTCATTCGCGCGCAGCCCGCGCTCAAGACCTTCAAGACGGGTGACGCCGACGAGCAGATCGGGGTCGACATCGTCCGTCGTGCAATCGAGGAACCCATTCGCATGATCGTGCTGAACGCGGGTGGCGAAGCCGTCGATCGTCGTGGAGAAGGTCCGTGCGTCGAAAGACCCGGCCTTCGGATACAACGCACTGACGGATCAGTATGAGAACCTCGTGCAAGCGGGTGTCATTGACCCGACCAAGGTCGCACGCACGGCGTTGCAGAATGCCGCGTCGATCGCCGGCCTCCTGCTCACGACCGAGGCAATCGTCGTCGAGAAGAAGGAAGAGAAGTCCGCGCCGGCAGGTGGACCGCCGGGTGGCGGCATGGGCGGGATGTACTAGAAAAGCAACTACGGGGTCAGGGACCAGGGGTCGGGGGTCCGGGACCTAAGCTCGAAGGCCAGCCACAATGCACTGTGGCTGGCCTTCGTCGTTTTTGTACTTCCCTGACCCGGTCCCTGGTCCCTGACCCCGCCGTTTAGTCTCTCACAACCCAAGCGTCAACTGCGCGGCTGAACCCGCCCCAAACGGCCCCGCCACCTTGTCCTGCGTCGCCACATCGAGCGTTGCACTACGAGCGCCAGTGCGCGCGAGCGCCGCTGCCATGGAGCGCAGCGCGAGCGCCGGCTCGTTGCAGTTCGCGCTGAGATGCGCGAGCACCACGCGGGTGAGTCCGCGGTGCGCGACGCTCCGTACGAGGTCGGCCGCTGCGGCGTTGCTCGAGATGCCCATGCGGGCCCGCGATGCGGTTGGCCACCGAGCGCGGATAGGGCCCCGTCCGAAGCAACACGTCATCGTGATTCGACTCGACGATGAGCACGTCGACATCGGTCAGTCCTCGCCGGACGACGTCCGTCGCCCGGCCCAGGTCATATGCGACGCCAGTTCGGAAACCGGATCGCCTGGCGGTCGCGACGATCGCAACGGGGGCCGCTGCATCATGAGGGACCGGGATCGTACTCACGTCCATGGTGCCCAGGACGACACCGTCACCCGCCCGCAGCGACTCGGTACCCGCGGCCGCAAGCTCGACATCCGCGGCCACCGTGCCGCGCGTCGCAAGCAGCCGCCAGCCGAACAACCTCCTGCCCGCGATCGCCGCGCGGGCATGGTCTGAGTGCTCGTGCGTGAGTACGACCAGCTCGATCTGCTCCGGTGCCACACCGATGCTGGCAAGACGGCGTACCAGGGTCCGGATCGGCAGCCCGGCGTCAACCAGCGCAAAGGAACCGTCGGCCTCCAGCAGGACCGCGTTCCCGTTACTGCCGGTTCCGAGCACCCAGCTTCTCATCGCGTTTTCGTCCGCTCGCCGTCTCCGCTGGCCCACTGGCTTGCGTGAGCGAGCGCTCGAGCGTGCGCCGCCGTGAGCGTTCGCCTGGCGTCGTCGGTCAGTGGCACCTCGCGGCGCGCCATCTGTCGCTCTGCCACCTCCAGCAACTTGGGGAGCGCAAAGGTTGCAAATGGCGGCCGATCCCCCCACGCAAACGGGGGCACCGTCTTCGGCGCCGCGACCCCGAAAAAATTCGCCCCCGCGCCCATCACCGTCCCGGTCGTCAATCGGACGCCGATCCCCGTGCGCGCGTAATCCCCGATGAACGCGCCGAGAAAGGTGAGCCCGGTATCACGCACACCGGCCGGAGTCCAGAGTTGAACCGGGCCGTAGGTGTTCTTGAGGTTACTCGTGATCGTACCGGCGCCCAGGTTGACCCAGCGTCCCATATAGGAGTGCCCGACAAATCCGTCGTGCGACTTGTTCGAGTAGCCCAGGACGACCGAGACGGCGAGCTCGCCGTGCACCTTGCAGTGGTCTCCGATCGACGACGCGGCTATCCGATCCGCGGTGACGCTGGATGCTTCACCGATCACGCACGGTCCCACGATCCGCGTAAACGCGTGGACCGTCGCGCGTGACCGCACGAGTGCAGGGCCGCTGCGGAGGTCGAAGAGGGTCTGCGGCTCGATCACTGCACCGCGTTCGATGAATAGCGGGTGCTCACCCAGACAGGTCGCCTGCGACGCCGCGCCGCCATCGAGCGACAGACCGGTCGCCAGCCGAGGAATGTCATCGGCGAGCTGAGCGGGGAGATCGCGGATGTAGTCCCACACGTGGTCGACCCAGCGACCCGCAACCTCGGCGCAACGTACGTCAGCGCCCACGAGCGTCTCGAGTGCGTCGCCGCTCTCCACCAGCGCCTCGGGATCGAGCGGCCGCTGGATCCGCACAGCGGCGACACGACCTTGACACATCCACACGTCCTCGGCCGGCCCCGCCGTGAGCATCGGGATGCAACGGCTATTGGCAATGCGGGCTCGAGGCGGAATGATGCGCGTAACAGCTGTCGGCGCGTCCAGCTCGGAGAAGTCGCGCAGATGGCTGGCGACCAGCGTGCCAGCTACCGGCTCCCCGCACACGCTCGCCCACCGACGCCGCGTAATGATGCCGCCGGCACATAGCTCCGACACGGGACGTGTGAGCGCGAACGGCTCGAACGTCCGCGCCAGCGCGTCATCGTAGAGATAAAGGGCCACCCCCCGATCCCGTTACGCCGAAGGCGCGGCCAATTGGGCCGGCAACGACTCGACCAGTGTCTTGAGGTCGGCTGATCGGTCCACCGTGGTCACGAGAGTCAGTCCGTCGCGGGTGACGACGACGAGATCCGAAACGCCATACATCACCACCGTGCCGGACTCGGCGTGTACGACGTTGTCGCGCGCGTCGACTGTCTGCACCGTTCCGTAAACGGTGTTGCCGGCGGCATCCTGCTGCCGCACCCGTCGGAGCGCTGCCCACGTGCCTACGTCATCCCACCCGAAGTCGCCCGCCATGACGAGGACGCGGCGGCTCCGCTCCAGCACCCCGACATCGACCGACACAGATTTCGCCGCGGCGAAAAACGCGTCGGCGTCGTTGGTCCTCCGGGCAATCTCCAGGGCCGGCGAGACCTCCGGTGTAAGCCGCGTGACTTCCTCCAGGAAATCACCCACGCGCCACACAAAGATCCCCGAGTTCCACAGGTAGCCGTCGCGCACCATCGATGCGGCGCGCGCGCGGTCCGGCTTCTCGACGAAGCGCTGCACTTCCCGAATGCCGGTGCCGACTTCACGACCCGGACAGATGTAGCCGAACCCAGGGTCCGGCCGTGTCGGAACGACGCCAACCGTGACCAGGCTCGCATGCGACACGGCTGCGACCGCAGCGCGATCGAGCGCGGCCCGAAAGCCGGCGTCATCAGCGACCGCCCAATCGGCATGCACGCAGATCATCACGGCCTCGGGGCCCGCGCGCCGCTCGATCGCGTGCGCAGCCCACGTCAACGCGGCGGCGGTGCCGGCCGGACGAGGCTCCGTCAGGACGTGGCTCGCGGGCAGCCCCGTCAGCGCACTGACAGTCGGCGCGAGCGTGCGGCTTGTGAGCACCAGAGTCCGGGTCGCAGGCACCAACGGCTCGAGCCTTCGCAGCGTATCGGTCAAGAGCGGCTGGTCAGTGACGAGCGGCAGGAGTTGTTTCGGTCGCTGTGGTGTGCTGAGCGGCCAGAAGCGAGACCCCACGCCACCGGCCAACACAACCGCCCAGCGGTCCTGCGCGTCAGCTGGCGTCGGTTCCTCCATCAGCTTGGGCGAGACCGACAAGCTCTGCCGTCCGCGCATACAGCTTCTTCGGACTGAAGGGCTTGGTGAGAAAGTCGGTGGCTCCCAAGCGAAGCGCGAGGCGGTGCTGTTGTTCCTGTCCGGCGGCCGTCAGGATGATGCACGGCAGGCTTTTCCACTGTGGTTGGGATCGGATCTCCGCCAGCACGTCGAGGCCGCTCAAATGGGGCATCATGAGGTCGAGGAGGACAATCTGGATGTCCGGCTCCCGTTTCAGGACCTCCAGCGCTTCGCGCCCATCGTAGGCGAGGCTCACGCGAAACGGCCCCTGTTCCAACTTCATCTTGATGATACGCCCAATGTGCGGCTCGTCGTCGGCGACCAACGCATGAATCGACTGCATAGCAGAAGCCCGGTGGGCTAGACCAAAGACGCGATGTGTTCTCGATTGCGACGCAACTCGAAGAGCAGCTGGCCGATATTGGCGTTCGGTTGCAAGAGGACGAGCAACACTGCCTCGGGCGACAATACGGACACAATAGCGAGTCCGTTCGCATACTCCAACACAGCTGTCGTCATTGGCGAGCGGCCAGCCGCGACGCCAAACTCATCGGCCGCCGCGATGATGCCAGGTACGTGCGCCGCTACGTCTTCCGAGGCCAAATTTGCCACGGTTTGGCTATCGATCAGCAGCCCGTCTCGGCCGAGCACGACCGCGGCATCAACGCCGTCGCGCTGGCGGATCGCGGCTACGAGATCGCGGATAGTGGCCATGTCGCTCCGGTGGGAAAGTGGCTGCGAAAGTAGGTCCCGCAGATGTCGAAGTCAAGACACGCGAATGGCTTGCACGGTCGCGTGCACGCCCGTTATGCTACCCTCCATCGATACATGACTACGCTTCCTAACTCCCGGGCCAGGCGCGGTGCGGCCGCGCGGTGTGCGTTGCTGCTGTTGGCGACCGCGCTCGTGACCGCAACGGCATGCGGCTACGCCACCGATCCGAAATCGTCGACTGCCGTGGTCGAGGACACACTCGTCGCCTGGGCAGTCAACGGCACCGGCGGGACCCAGCCATCCGGCTACTATTTGGCAGAGAATCGGGTTGTCGACGTCACGAGTTCCCTCACGTTTGACGTCGCATTCGATGTGGACTCAGCCAGCGGCCAGGCCGTAGTGACCCCGGTACGGTTGATCACCGACGGATCCGTCCTTGGATTCCACGTGGGCTTGCAACGATTGACGCAGCCGTTTGATTCGGTTGCGTTCGGGTTGAAGAACGGGTACCAGTTCGACTCGGTGTACACGCTGTCGCCTGGGCAAGGCCTGATGCTCGTATCGAACCCGCCGGGGTGCGCGACCGATCCGAACCCCTCGTTGTATGGCAAGTTCGTCGTCGACAGCGTGAATCGAGTGACGCGGACGATTCACTTCCGTGCGGTCGAAGACCCGAATTGCGGGTATCGGGAGTTCAACGTAGGCAACATCCCTACGTTCTAGCGATCGGTCCTCGGCGCTCCCTGTGCACGACCTGCGCCTCCTTCGCGATCAGCCTGACGCCGTGCGCGACGCGCTCCGCCGGCGCGGGGTGCTCGATGCGATGGCCGCGACGCTCGCCCGGGGCGAAGCGCTTGAGCGACAGCGGCGTGCCTCCATTCGGGCCGAAGAGGACAAGCGCGCCGAAAGCAACGCCATTACACAGGAAGTCCGTCGGCGCAAGCAGCAAGGCGAGCCGGTGGATGACCTGATCGATCGCGGCCGCGTCCTGAGTGCAGAGCTCGACCGCCTGCAGGGCGAGCGCGCTGATGTCGAAGCGGCATTCACCAAGATCGTCGCAGAGCTCCCCAATATTCCGCTGGCAGATGTGCCGGCGGGTGACGAGCGCGCCAACGCGGTCATCCGCGCCTGGGGTGAGCCGCGGCCCACCACCGGAGTTCGCCCGCATTGGGAGATCGCGGGACCCGACGGAAACGGATTGCTCGATCTGGCTCGGGGCGCCAAGGTCGCGGGCTCGGGATTCATCGTCTTTCGCGGGATCGGCGCACGACTGGTCCGATCGCTGGTGTCGTACATGCTCGATCTCCACACTCGGGAACATGGATACGAAGAGGTGTGGATCCCATTCGCCGTCAACCGCGCGTCGATGTTCGGAACGGCGCAGTTTCCGAAATTCGAGGACGAGCAGTACGCGCTCACCAATGAGGACCTCTTCCTGATTCCGACGGCGGAGGTCCCCATCACAAACCTCTACCGGGACGAGATGCTCGACGGCGCCTCGCTCCCACGCGCGTTCGTCGCATACTCGCCATGCTTTCGCCGCGAGGCGGGCGCGCACGGCAAAGACACCCGCGGACTCCTGCGCGTGCACCAGTTCGACAAGGTGGAGCTCGTCCGCTACGCAGCACCCGCCGACTCGGCCGAGCAGCATGAGCTCCTGACACGTCACGCGGAGACCGTCCTGCAGCGTCTCGGGCTGCCGTACCGGGTGGTCCTGCTCGCCGCGGGTGATACGGGCTTCGCGAGCGCGAAGACCTACGATCTCGAGGTCTGGGCGCCCGGTGTCGGTAAATGGCTCGAGGTCTCGTCGTGCAGCACCTTCACCGATTTTCAGGCGCGGCGTGCCAACATTCGCTTTCGCCCACCAGGTGGAGGCAAGCCGTCGTTCGTTCACACGCTCAATGGGTCGGGCCTCGCGCTCCCACGCGTCATTGCGGCGCTGCTCGAGCACTATCAGCAGCCGGATGGACGCATCCTGGTGCCCGAGGTACTTCGGCCGCTATTGGGCGCGGACTGTCTCGGCTAAGGGATCACTGTCATGGCGCGCCGTACTCCGGCCGTCCTGCTGGCCGTCGGCTTCGCCGCGCTGCTCGCGTGGTACACGATCACGACGCAGCGCGTCATCGCCGAGCTTCGTCGAGAGGCCACTCGATCGGGCCTCATGTCGGCGCGCATTTTTCGCGCCCTGAGCGACACGTCCGAGGGCGCTAGCACCGACGCACTCTTCGATCTTGCGAGTCACATCCGTGAAAGTGGAGTCCCCGTCGTGGTGGCGGATCCGCATGGCCTCCCGCGGGACACCGCCAATTTGCCCTTCGTGGCGCCTCTCGATAGCCCCGAGATGCTCGCGTATATCGCGACGCTCGATCGGCAAAATGCACCAGTCGTCGAGCCGGGGGGCATCGGTATCGTCCACTTCGGAAATACTCCGCTCGCACGCGGCCTGCGAGTGATTCCGGTGCTCCAGGGAGCGCTCCTCGCCTTCCTCATTGTCTTCGGTGTGATCACCCTGCGCACGCGCGCGCATGCCGAGCGCGAGAAGGTCTGGGCCGGGATGGCCCGGGAATCAGCGCACCAGCTGGGGACACCGTTGTCGAGCCTGAGTGGATGGCTCGAGCTCTTGCGCGATGGGATGCCGGGCGAGGGAGACGAGATCCTGTCGCACATGCAGAATGACCTCGATCGGCTGGAACGTGTGGCCCACCGCTTCGAGCGTATCGGTCGGCCGTCGCACGCGCAGCGAGTCGATGGAGGTGACCTCGTCGATCGGGTGGCCGGCTACTTCCGGGCGCGCGTCCCGTCCCTTGCGCATCGGGTGAGCCTCACGACTCATCGCGGGGAAGGTGATCTGACCATCGAAGGGGACGCCGTGTTGCTCGAGTGGGCCGTCGAGGCGCTTGCGAAGAACGCGATTGATGCGCTTGCCGATCGGGACGGCCACGTGGCGCTGTCAGCGGACGCACTCCCGGGGGGCGGCGTGCGTCTCCGGGTCGCGGACGACGGGCCAGGCGTTGCCCGTGAGCTGCGCAAGGAGGTGTTCCGCGCGGGCTTCTCGACGAAGGCGCATGGCTGGGGCATCGGACTGTCGCTTGCCCGCCGAATCGTCGAGGACAACCACCGCGGCCGGCTGATGCTGGTCCCGGTCGATCGAGGTGCGACGTTCGACATTATCTTACCGCAATGGTCCTGACGGCCGCCGCCGGAAAGTCGAATGCGCTCATCCAGTCGCTCAATCCGGCGCAGCGCGAGGCGGTCGAGCACGACGAAGGACCGCTCCTGGTGCTCGCAGGTGCCGGCTCCGGCAAGACCCGAGTTCTGACCCTCCGGATCGCGCGACTCGTACAGACCCGCGGCGTCGATCCGGCACACATTCTCGCCGTCACCTTCACGAACAAGGCAGCCGGCGAGATGCGCGATCGGCTGGAGCGCGTCTTGGGCGGTGCGCCAACGGGCATGTGGGTTGGAACCTTTCATGCAGTCGGCGCGCGACTCCTGAGGGCCAACGCATCGCTCGTCGGTCGTACGTCGAGCTTCACGATCTACGATGAAGACGACACCCTGGCCGTCGTGAAGCGCGTCATGGAGGCGCGGGGCATCACGCCGCGTGAGTGGACCCCCAAGGCCCTCCAGTCGGCGATCTCGGACGCGATGAACGCGATGGTGTCGCCGGCGGAATACGCGGCCCTCGCGAACGACGCGCTGACCCGCGCGGCGTCCGGCGTCTACACCGATCTCGACGCCGCAGTCCGATCGAACAATGCGGTGACGTTCGATGACCTGCTCGTGCTGCCGGTCCGCATGCTCACCGACAACGCCGACCGCCGCGCGGCCTACCAGGACAAGTTCCGGTACATCCTCGTCGACGAGTATCAGGATACAAACCGGGCCCAGTATGCCTTCGTGAAGCTGCTCGCCGCCCACGGCAACGTGACGGTCGTCGGGGACGACGACCAGGTGGTCTACCAGTGGCGCGGCGCGGATATCCGCAACATGCTCGACTTCAACCACGATTACCCCCAAGCCAGGATCGTTCGGCTCGAGGAGAACTATCGCTCGACCGGCCGCATCCTCGAGCTCGCCAACACGGTGATCGCCGCGAATACGCAGCGGCTGGGCAAGACGCTGCGCACCACGAAGGAGCGCGGAGAGGCGGTTACCGCGATCAGAGCGCTGGACGAGCGTGACGAGGCGGCGGCGATCGCCGAGGAAATCCTGGCACGACGCCGGCGAGAGCCGGATCTGGCGCTCCGCGACATTGCCATCCTGTACCGCACGAACTCGCAGAGCCGTGCGTTCGAGGAAGCGATGCGTCGCCAGGGAATCCCGTACCGCCTGGTTGGCGCGATCCGCTTTTACGACCGGCGCGAGATTCGGGACCTCATGAGCTACCTCAAGCTCATCGCGAACCCTGCGGACAATGAAGCGTTCCGACGCGCGATCGCTGTGCCCCGCCGCGGCCTCGGCGAAACGGGCATGGCCCAGCTGGCCGCCGCGGCGAGTCGTGAGGGGATCTCGCTCCTGGAGGCCCTTGCTCGGCCCACGATCGTCGAGGGACTCCGGCAAAGCGTTCGCGGTGCCGTCGCTGAGTTTGCCGGCCTCGTCATGCGCCTCCGATCGCTTGCCGCCGAGGCGAGCGTCGACGAGCTGCTGCGAGCGCTGGTCGAAGGCATTCGCTACGGCGATTATCTGCGCGCGGAAGGACCTGATGGGGCCGACCGGCTCGACAATATCCGCGAGCTGATCACCAGCGCCGCCGAGACCGTCGCGGAGGATGGTGGCGAGGTGGGACTCACGCCCCTGGAGCACTTCCTGCAGCGTACCACCCTCGTCGCCGGAGTCGACCAGCTGGACCCGGCGGCCGACGCCATCGTGATGATGACGGTGCACAACGCCAAAGGCCTCGAGTTTCCGATGGTCTTCATCGCCGGGCTCGAGGACGGTTTGTTTCCGCTGGCGCGGGCGTACGACGAGCCCGCAATGCTGGAAGAGGAGCGCCGGCTGTTCTACGTCGGCATCACGCGAGCAGAACGAAAGCTCTACCTATCGTTCGCCGAGGAGCGGCGCCGAAACGGTGAGCTGATGCCGGGCAAGGAGTCGAGCTTTCTCGCGGCGGTCCCGAGCGGCATGCTCGAGCGGTGTGACACGATGCGCGTGCGGAGCTCGGGTCGTGTCGCCATGTCGGATGCCGGTCGCTGGAGCGGCGGGGGAGGGGGGCGGCGTGCCGCAGCCCGGCGGCCGGGCACACCAGTCGCGCTCGGCGCGCACTGGGCGGCCGACATCGAGCCGGCCGACGTATCGCAGGATGCCCCGGCGTACGTGATCGGGGAGCGCGTGCGCCATCGCACATTTGGCAGCGGCACGATCGCCGAGGTCTCCGGGGGCGGCCGCGACGCGAAAGTCAAAATAGATTTCGAGGACACGGCGATCGGCCGAAAAACGCTGGTGATCGCTCAGGCGGGGCTCCAGCGCGCACTCGAATGAATTGTCGACGCCGATAGCGCACCTGTAGCAGCAGGCGCGCGCCGGCCTTTCTCGCGCGAGGAGAGCTCAATGAGCGTGGAGCTGGACGAAGTTCGCCATATCGCGTCCCTCGCGCGCCTGGGGATCCCCGCCGAACGCCTGGGCGTGCTGGCCCAAGAGCTGTCCGGCATCCTGGCGCACATGGCGGTGTTGCAGCGAGTGGACACGAGCGGCGCCGAGGACCTCACGTCGATTGAGACACCGTGGCGCGAAGACCACGGTCCGTCCACGCGTTTGCTGCGGCCCATCGAAGCGTTCGCTCCGGAGGTGCGCGACGGATTCTTCATCGTTCCGCGATTGGCAACACACGGCGGTCGATCGCCAGCCGGCGGTGGTGGCTCGAGCGACGAAGCCGAATCCGTAGAGCCCGAGGATCTGTCATGAGCGTCGAGCGGGTGCGCGCAGCGCTGGCACGCGCTGCAGAAGTGCACGCGGGCCGTGACGGCCTCAATCTGATCGTGACGCAAAACCCCAACGCGGAACGGGACGCGGCGGCAGCGGAGGCAGATCTGGCCAATCCGATCCGCCACCCTCTCCGGGGCGTGCCGGTCGCCATCAAGGACAATATCGCCACGGGCGATCTGCCCACGACGTGCGCGTCGCGCATTCTGAAGGGGTATGTCAGCCCATATGAAGCGACCGTCGTGCGACGACTGCGCGATGCGGGTGCCGTCGTGCTCTGCACGACCAACATGGACGAATTCGCCATGGGGTCGTCGACTGAGCACAGTGCCTACGGCCCGACGCGCAACCCGGTCGACCCATCGAGAGTGCCGGGTGGATCGTCTGGCGGCTCGGCGGCCGCCGTCGCGGCGGGAATCGTATCCATTGCCCTGGGGTCCGAGACCGGCGGATCGGTGCGCCAACCCGCGAGCTTCTGTGGCGTCGTGGGCGTCAAGCCGACGTACGGTCGCGTGAGTCGGTATGGGCTCGTCGCCTTCGCGTCCTCATTGGACCAGGTCGGCGTCTTCGGTCGCACGGTGGCCGACGCCGCGCTCGGACTGCGGGTCATCGCGGGCCGCGATCCGTACGATGCGACATCGGCGCCGCTCGCGGTCCCCGACTATAGTGCCGCTGCGGCTCGCGGCTCGGACGGCGCGAGCCCGCTCGCGGGGCGCGTGATCGGCCGGCCGCGCGAGTACTTCCCCCCGGGACTGGACGGCGAGATTCGCGAGCGCTGCGACGCTGCGCTGGCCGAGCTCACGAAGCTTGGCGCGACAATCCGGGACGTGTCGTTGCCGCATACGGACTATGCGATTCCGGTGTACTACATCGTCGCGCCCGCCGAAGCGTCGTCCAACCTCGCCCGCTTCGATGGCGTTCGCTACGGCCTCCGCGTCGAGGCGGACGCGCTGGCTGCGATGTACGAGGGCACGCGATCCGCCGGCTTCGGTCCCGAAGTGACACGACGCATTTTGCTCGGCACGTACGTGCTGTCGTCGGGCTACTACGACGCGTACTACCGGCGCGCGCAGGAAGTGCGCGCACTCGTCACGCGGGATTTCCGCCAGGTCTTCGCGTCGGGGGTCGACCTGCTCTTCACGCCGACGACACCAGCGCCGGCCTTCCCGATTGGGGCGATATCGGACCCGTACGAGATGTATCTGAACGACATCTTCACCGCGACCGCCAACCTCGCAGGGGTACCGGCAATATCAGTTCCGATCGGGCTGGCGCACGGGCTCCCGGTGGGCGGTCAGCTCATCGCCCCGCACTTCGGTGAGGAGATGATGTTCGTGGGGGCCGCGGCACTCGAACGAAGCTGCGCCGTCGTGCGGGCCGCGGTGGCGGCATGAGCGCAGCGACCGCGGGTCTCACCGTCAGCTACGAGATGGTCGTGGGCCTCGAGGTTCACGTCCAGCTCAAGACGACCACCAAGGCGTTCTGCTCGTGCTCGGCCGCTTATGGGGCACCGCCGAATACCAACGTTTGCCCGGTGTGCCTGGCGCTCCCTGGGGCGCTGCCGGTGCTCAACGCGCGCGTCGTCGATCTCGCGGTGCGCGCCGCAATCGCGCTGGGCTGCACAGTGCATCATGAATCGATTTTTGCCCGCAAGCATTACTTCTATCCGGATTTGCCCAAGGGATACCAGATCTCCCAGTACGATCGTCCGCTCGCGACGGCGGGTACGCTGTCAATCGGTGATCGCGCTGTGCGCATCACGCGTGTGCATGTCGAAGAGGATGCGGGCAAGTCGATCCACGACCGGTATCCCGATGCCACGGCGATCGACTTGAATCGGGCCGGCGTCCCGCTGATCGAGATCGTGAGCGAGCCGGATATGCGGTCCGCAGCCGAGGCAGGGCGCTACCTCCGCACGCTCAAGCAGACGATGGAATACATCGGCGTGAGCGATGTGAACATGGAAGAGGGCAGCTTGCGCGTCGACGCCAACGTCAGTGCGCGACCGGTCGGAACGACCACCCTTGGCACGAAGACCGAAGTGAAAAATCTCAACTCCTTCGGCTACGTCGAGCGCGCGCTTGCGGCTGAATTCCAGCGGCAATGCGGGCTGCTCGAGCGGGGCGAGCGGGTCGAGCAGCAAACGATGCTGTGGGATGCCGCGCGCGCGGTCGTGCGACCCGCGCGCTCCAAGGAAGAGAGCCATGACTACCGCTACTTTCCCGAGCCCGACCTCCCGCCGCTCGTGATCACGAGCGACCGAATCGCCGCGGCCCGTGAGGCGCTCCCAGAGCTTCCCGGCGCACGCCGCGCTCGCTACGCGGAGAAGTTCAGCCTGTCGGTCGGCGAGATCGATCCGCTGGTCGATCAGCCTCGCCTGGGCGAATACTTCGAGGCCGTGGCCTCCGCCCACGGTGACGCGAAGGCCAGCGCAAACTGGGTCCTGAGCGAAGTGCTCGCGTATCTCAACGCGCACAACCTGGACATCGCGCACTTCCCCATGTCCCCAACGACCCTGAGCGGGCTGCTGGCCCTCGTCCGCTCGGGCACAGTGAGTCACACCGCCGCCAAGACGGTGTTTGCGGAGATGGCGCGGAGTGGCGAAGACGCGGGGCGCGTCGCGCAGCGGTTGGCGGTCACCCAGGTGGGTGATGAGAGCGCACTCGAACGGTGGATCGATGAAGTGTTGGCCGAGAATCCAGCGGAGGCGCAGCGCTATCTGGCGGGCGAGCGGAAGCTGCAAGGACCGCTCGTGGGACAGGTGATGAAGAAGTCCCAGGGACGCGCCGACCCGAAGCGCGTCAATCAGCTGTTGGCTAAGCGCCTCGGTGGATAAAGCGGCGCCGCCAGCGCCGCAGCGTACGGCAGCGTCGACGCCGGAAGCCCGAAATGACGGACGGCTTCATGCTCGACGTGCGTGCGACCGCGGCGTAGCGCGGCTCGACGGACGCGCTTGGCGCGTCGCAAGGGTTCATCACCGGACGGATCGAGCGAAAACGGCTCGGAGCGGTCGAAGCGCTTCAACAGATCGATAATGAAGTCGTACGAGCGCGCCATGTAGGACCCGACGTCCTCGTCAGGCAGATCCCAGCGGCTATTCTCGGCGACGATCTGGAAGATGCGCTGCCACGACTCCGTATCGGTGACGTAGACCATCCCGCGGAAAATCCGCCGATTGGTCTGGGTGCTGAAGATGGTCGGACTCAAAATGCGATCGAGATGGGCGTCGGCACTCAGGTGGTCGCCCGCCAGCAGGTCGTGCGCGCGCCGGCTGTAACCTTCGCCCAGGTGGGTCTCGAACCGACTCTCCCAGTAGCTGTGTCCGAGCGCGGTGGTGCTGGATGTCAGTGCCAGCTGGCGCGGCACGAAGTAGTTGTGCGCGACCGCGTCGGCTGCCAGGTGGGCGAGGTACCCGAAGGCAAACGCCCGGAGCGGCGTGTCCTCCGCACGCTCGAAGATCTCGAGGCCGACACGCCATGAGTGACAGTGCCGGCCGACCGGGGCATACTTCTTCGCAATGCTGGTGTCCGCCGCAATGGAGCCGTACAGGAACTCGTACGGGAATGCCCGCAGCAGATCCGACACGCCAGTCGGGAGCACATCCAGTGAGCGCATGACCGCCTCGCCCAGAAAGACGTGAGTGCCTGGCGTCCAGGCGTACGCAGCGTTGGGGGTCAGTGCGAGTGCGATCACGACCCCGGCCACGATGACACCCAGACCTGCCGCTCGGCTCCAAAACGCCGCGGCGCGACGCTCAGGCGTCAGAGTCGGCTCCGCCGGGAGCGGGTTCGAGGCCCCGACGCTTTGTCGGCGGCTGGTCGCTGGACCTCCCTCGCATGACCCAAGCCCTCCGTCTCGTACGACTCCTGCAACTCGTCCGGCGGCGCGAGATCTGAGGCGGCCGTGGCCTCGGACGGCGAATCGGGCTCCGTCGGCCCCTGTGCGTCGACCCGGTCAGCCAGGCCGAGGATGCCGCGCAGCACTGATGCCCCAGCACGCAGCCCCCGTGCCGCGGCGACTACGTCGACCAGCGCTTCCTCGACTTCGGTTTGCGCCGCGCCGACCACGGCATCGAGGCGTCGCAACCGCTGGTCGGCCCCCCGGATGGCGGCACGCGCCCGGTCGTTCGCGTCGCCCACGGTTTCATGAATGGCCTGTACATCAGAGTGGATCGTGGCGGTGGCGCCCTCGAGGTTTCGGGCCACCCGCCCCAGCGTCGCGAGCAGCGGCACGAGATCGCGTTGGACGACCGCTAGCTGCCCCCGCGCACGGCCCAACGCCCGCCACGCGAGGAAACCGCCGACGGCCACCCCGATCAGGAAAAGGCACGCGACGATGGACAGCACGCCGTTCGCGACCGCGACGACGTTCTGAAAGGCCGACGGTTCGGTCATGTGTTGTATCTAGCGCGGCACACTAACACCCACCAGGGTCAGCAGCACGACGCTGGCCCGGTCGTCAGTGAAACAGGAAACGTGATCGACACTCCTTCCACTCGTCCTCTTGCTGTCGTTCCTTTCGACGTCGCTTGTCTGCTCAACCCTGCCACCGGCTGCATCTGTCATGTCTCCCACGCGATTTCTGGTCGAGGGCGGCCACCGTCTCAATGGGACGATCCGGCCGTCTGGTAACAAAAACGCGGCATTGCCCATCATCGCGGCGACGCTGCTGACAGACCAGCCGGTCGAGCTCGATAATATCCCGCGCATCGCAGATACCGAGACGCTCGTCGATCTGGTTCGGTCCCTCGGCACCGACATTGAGTGGACCGCGCGCAACTCGCTGCGCGTGCACGCCGCCAAGGTCCACTGTGCGGCGCTCGACCCACAACTCTGCGCCAGTATCCGCGCATCGATCCTGCTGGCCGGCCCCCTGCTGTTCCGGTGCGGCGAGGTGTTCCTCCCACCGCCCGGCGGCGACGTCATCGGACGCCGCCGCGTGGATACGCATTTCCTGGCGCTCGAGCAACTCGGGGCGACAACCACAGTCGACGGCGGCTTTCACCTCCGCGCCAAGCGCCTGCGCGGCGCCGACGTGTTTCTGGACGAGCCCAGCGTGACTGCCACCGAAAACGCCTTGATGGCCGCTGCTGTCGCGGAAGGCACCACTGTCTTGCGCAACGCGGCAAGCGAGCCGCACGTGCAGGATCTCGCCCGGTTTCTTGTCACACTCGGGTCGGACATCGAAGGAATCGGCACGAACACCATGACCGTGCACGGCAAGCAGCTCTTGTCGGGCGGGCGTCATCGTGTCGGCCCGGATCACATCGAGGTCGGTTCATTCATCGGCATGGCGGCGGTTACGTGCTCGCCGCTGCGCATCGCGGATGCGGGGGTCGAGCACCTTCGCGCCGTTCGGATGGGCTTCGAGCGACTCGGCGTGATCTGCGAAGTCGACGGCGCGGACCTGCTCGTCGGAGGCGATCAACCGCGGGAGATCCTTTCGGACCTGGGCGGCCACGTGCCGAAGCTCGAAGACCAGCCGTGGCCCGCGTTCCCGGCAGATTTGATGTCGATCGCGATTGTCACGGCGACGCAGTGCAAGGGATTGATTCTCATGCACGAGAAGATGTTTGAGTCACGCATGTTCTTCGTGGACAAGTTGATCGGCATGGGCGCACGCATCGTGCTCTGCGACCCGCACCGTGCGCTCGTCGCCGGTCCGTCGGAGCTCCGCGCGGCGACGGTCGAATCTCCAGATATCCGCGCGGGCATGGCCATCCTGCTCGCCGCGCTGTGCGCTCGGGGAACGAGCACCATCAACAACGTGCGCCAGATCGACCGGGGCTACGAGCGCATCGACGAGCGACTCAATGCCCTCGGCGCGCGCATCCGTCGCGTGGATGATGCGCGGGGATGAGCCAGTCGGAGTGACATCCGCTGTGGGTGCCGCGGCCGAAGTGCACGCCAGCCCGCGACCGAAATACATCGAGATCGATGATTTTGCGCTGTTCGGGGTGCGCGCAGGCATCAGCACCCGCACGGCCGGAGACCTCGCGCTCAACGGCGAGGGTCCAGTCGGCGAGGTACTACTTCGCTGGGAGGCCCTGCGCCAGGCTGTCGGCGCCGGTGGGCCAGGGTCCCGATTTGCCACAGCGAAGCAGGTGCACGGCACTCGCGTACTGCAACACGGCCGGGGGTGGGCTGGGTGGCTGCGCGCCGACGAAGGGGACGGCCATTTCGCCGGCGAGCCGGGCATCGGGCTGGGCGTCACGGTCGCGGACTGTGTGCCTGTCTTCCTGGCACATCCCTCCGGCGCGATCGGCCTGGTCCATGCTGGCTGGCGCGGCACGGCCGCCGGCATCCTCCGCGTCGCACTCGCTGTATTCCACGAGTACCGAATGTCGCCCGCAGACGTGCGCGTGCACCTGGGCCCCGCGATCTGCGGGCACTGTTATGAGGTGGGAGCGGACGTTTACGCCCAACTCACCGGCTCGCAAACGGGCGCGTCGCGCCCGGTCGACCTGCGCGCCCTCCTCGCCCAGCAGGCTGAGTCCGCTGGTGTGCGGCATGTCACGACCAGTCCGTTCTGCACTCGGTGCGACAACGCGCTCTTCTTCTCCCACCGCGCGGGGGATGGAGGTCGCCAAGTGGCGGCGATAGCGTCGCCCTCAGGCGCTAAAGGCCAAACGTCCAGTCCTGCTTGACCTTCGAGCGCAGCGCGCTAAGTTTCCGGCACTGGGGACATTAGGCGTTCCCGGCTGAATGTGGGGGAGGTTCCCCACATTTTTTTATTCCGTTTTCGGTCTGCGCAGGCGGCGAAGCGAACTGCCCAGGACACATGAACAAAGACCTGGAAAGCGTTGTCGAACGCGAAGTTGACGCGATAGGTTACGATATCGTGCTCCTCCGGCAGGGCGGCACCAAATCGCGCCCCGTCCTGGAGTTGCGTATCGACCGACGCGACGGCGAGCCCGTGAGCATCGCCGACTGCGTCCGCGTATCCCGTGCGGTCGAAGCGCGGCTAGATGCAGGATCGGGAGAGGCAGCGCCCTTCGCCGGCCGTCGCTACGAGTTGCAGGTCTCGTCACCGGGCGACGCACAACGACCACGCGCTGGGCACGCGTCCTCACAACACCTGGACGAGTTGACCCCGGGATCGGGAGAGACAGCACATGCCTTGCCCTCGTCGGCCGGACCATCGGGCGCCGGGGCGCGCAAGACCGAACGGGAACGATCTGACATATCGACAAGAGAGTCGGAGGGGCCGCACAGCGGACGCGCCGACGTTCACACGGACGATGGGAGTCGCAATGGTCGGTTCGACTGAGATTCTTGCCGCGATCCGCGAGTTGTCGAATTCGAAGCAGCTTGGCCGCAGTGAGTTGCACGGGCTGCTCGAGGACGGCATCAAGGCCGCGTTGGCTAAGAAGCACGGTCCCAACGTGCAGGCCGAAGTCGCGATCGACGACGATCGTGGATCGATTGACATCCGCGTGCTGAAGACCGTCGTCGAGAACGTCGAGGATGCGAGCCGCGAAGTGTCGCTCGAGGAGGCACGCTACGAGGACTCCGAGTTCCAGGTCGGTGATACCATGGAGATCCCGATCGATTTTCAGGAATTCGGCCGCACTGCTGTGCAGGCAGCGAAGCAGCGAATCATCCAGCGCGTGCGCGAAGGGGAGCGCACCAAGATTCGCGACGAGTTCAGTGGACGCGTCGGCGAATTGCTCTCGGGTGAGATCCAGCAGATCGAGCGCGGCAAACTGGTTGTGATGCTCAACAAGTTCCGCGAGGCGGAAGCGATCATCCCGTACCGGGAGCAGAACCACCGCGAGCACTTTCATCAGGGTGAGCCGATCCGGGCGGTCCTCAAGCGCGTCGAAGAGACCCCCAAGGGGCCACGATTGATCTTGAGCCGTGGCGATCCGCTCTTCGTGCAGGCGTTGTTCCGCCTCGAGGTGCCGGAGATCCAGCAGGGCATCGTCGAGATTCGCGCCTCGGCACGGGAGGTCGGTAGCCGGACCAAGATCGCCGTCGTCTCGCGCGACGACTCGATCGATCCGGTCGGAGCCTGCGTCGGCTTCAAGGGCTCGCGCGTGCAGGCCGTGGTGAACGAGTTCGGGGGAGAGCGGATCGACATCGTGCCGTGGTCGGCGGACCCCGAGCGGTTCGCGAAGCTCGCGCTCGCCCCTGCACGGGTGGCGCGCGTGTTCAGCGACCCGGCGACGAAGACGATCCAGGCCGTCGTCGACGAGGACCAGCTCTCGCTGGCCATCGGGCGCAATGGCCAGAACGTACGGCTCGCGTCGGAGTTGACGGGATGGAAGATCGACCTCTATTCGAGTCGCGAGTGGCTGGAGCGCGCGGGCGAAGCGCCGCTTGTTCGCGCCCCTGCCTGAAGAGACGCCGCGACGACGCGGCGGACGTGAAGCTGTCCGAGATTCAGGGACTCGAGACGGCGACCGTGGCCGTCCTCGAGGAGGCCGGCTATCGCACGTTGAACGACGTGATCGATCTCGAGCGCGAGGATTTGCTTCGACTGCCGGGCATCGCGCCGGAGGAGGCCGATCGGATCATGGCCATCATCGACGAGTTGACCGAGGAGGGCTCGAGCGAGGAGGCGAGCGGGGGTGCTACCAGTGAAGGGGAGTCGACGGCCGGAGACGCCGCCGACCACGCACCCACTGGTGGCGCGGCCACGTGACGCACGAGGGAGGCCGCAAACGTGTTGGGCGCGGATGAGGGCGTGGACACAGTAGTCGAACGCCGACTCCTTCGGCTGGTGGGATTGGGAGTGCGGAGCCGCGGCGCCGTGGTCGGCGTGCAACAAGTGCGCGACGCGGCACTGCGCAATCGATTAGCCTTCGCGGTTGTGGCGCCCGATGCATCGCGTCACAGCCTCGACAAGGTGTTACCGTTGCTGGCAGCTCGGCGCATTCGCTGGGTCGCCGGACCGAGTGCCAGTGCGCTCGGCGCAGCGGTCGGACGGGACGCGGCGGCGGCTGTCGGTATCGTGGACCGGCAGCTGGCAAAGGGCATCCGCGCGTTGGTGGACGCGAGCTCCGAGTGAGCTCATCAGGAGGCGGCGTGAGTAAGCTTCGAGTGCACGACATGGCAGGCGAGTTCGGCATATCGGCCGATGAGGTCATGGGCCTCCTCCGCACGATGGATGTGCCGGTTCGCACCCATTTCAGCCCACTCACCGACGAGCAGGTCGCGCGCGTCCGCGCGCGCTGGGAGCGCGAGAAGCGCGCGCGGGTCGAAAAGCCCGCACCCGCGCCTCGGCGGCGCCGCGGCGCTGCGGCGCCCTCCGAAGCGCCGGCCGCCGCGCCCCTCGGCGGATGGCGGGACCGTCGTGCGCCGTCGCCCGCGACCTCCCGAGCCGTCACCGGCCGAAGTCGCCGCCGCCGAAGCCGCCGAGATCGCGGCTGCCGAAGCGGCGCGCGCGGCTGCGGCGTCCAGCGCAGCAGCGTCTATCGCGGAAGCCAGTGCGCCCGCAGCGGCGTCCACGGGCGCCGGCGTTCGTCGACGCCCTGCCGAGCCCCGAGAGTTCGCCCCGCCGGTCGAGAGTGCCCCCGCGGCACCCATGCCCGGCATAGCGGCCAGCGCGGGAGCCGCGCCGGCCGCTGCTCATAGTGCGGCGCCAGCCGTCCAGGGCACGGCTGACACGATTGCCACTCCGGCTCCGTCGGTTTCGGCGAGTACCGCCGCGCCGATGTCGCCCGCCCCGACTCCCGCGCCCGAGGTACGACGACCGAGCCCACCGTCGGCGCCGTATCCCCGCCAGGCTGCCGACGACCGCCCGCGGCCCCGTCCCATCGTGCCCGGCGCGCCGCGACCGCGCCCAGTCGCCAGCGGCGCGCCCTTCTTGCCACCGCGGCCGGTCGCGTCCGCCGCCCCCGGTGCAGGGACGGCTCCGCCTCGGCGTGAGGAGAAGCGCCCGCAAGGCCGCCAGCGGCGGCGGACCACCGATGGGCGGCGGACGACGGAAGAAGGGCAAGCGCGGCGCGGTCGATCAGGAAGCGGTGTCCGCCAACATCACGCGTACCATGAGCGCGCTGCGGACGGCCCCCGCTCGACGCCCGGGACGCCGCACGTTCGATGACGGGGTGGCACGCGAGGAACTCGAGGCGCAGCGCGCCGCAGAGGCGGAGCGTGAGCGCAAGACTGTCCGCGTGAACGAGTTCATCACGGTCAGCGAGCTCGCCGACATCCTCAAGATCCCGGCGACCCAGATCGTCGCGTTCGCCCTCAAGAACCTCGGGCTGATGGTCACGATCAATCAGCGTCTCGACTTCGACCAGATCGAGCTGATCGCTGGCGAGTACGGCTTCCAGGCGGTCCGCGAAGAGGAGTACGCGGCCGATACGCAGGTCGAGGTCGAGGTGGATGAGCCCGAGGCGCTCGTTCGCCGACCGCCGGTCGTCACGATCATGGGCCACGTCGACCACGGGAAGACGTCGCTGCTCGACTACATCCGAAAGGCCAACGTCGTCGCGGGCGAGGCCGGCGGCATCACGCAGCACATCGGCGCATATCACGTCTCGCTGCCGAACGGCAAGCAGATCACCTTCCTCGACACGCCGGGCCACGAAGCCTTTACCGCCATGCGCGCACGCGGTGCCCAGGTCACGGACATCGTCGTGCTCGTCGTCGCCGCCGACGATCAGGTGATGCCGCAGACGGTCGAGGCGATTTCGCACGCCAGGAACGCGGGCGTGCCGATCATCGTCGCCATCAACAAGATCGATCTGCCCGACTGCGAACGTCGCAGAAGGTCAAGCAGGACCTGCTGGCCCACGGCGTCGTGCTGGAGGAGTTCGGCGGTCAGACGCTGTCCACGGAGATCTCCGCGAAGAAGGGGACGAACATCCAGCCGCTGCTCGACCAGATGCTGCTGCAGGCCGAAATCCTCGACCTCAAGGCCAATCCGACGCGACGAGCGACGGGCACGGTGATCGAGGCGCAGCTCGACCCGGGCAAGGGACCGGTCGCCACCGTCCTGGTCCAGAACGGCACGCTGCGTGTGGGCGACGACTTCATTTGCGGCATGTACGCCGGTCGCGTCCGTGCGCTGCTCGACGAACGCGGCAAGGGCGTCAAGGAAGCGGGCCCGGCGATCCCGGTGCAGGTGCTCGGCATGGAGAAAGTGCCGACAGCCGGCGACTCGCTGGTCGTCGTGGACGATGCGACCAATGCGCGCGAGACCGCGCAGAAGCGCGAGCGCCTCGATCGCGAAGCGCGGAATCGCCGCACGTCGCGCGCTGGTGTGACGCTCGAGGACTTCATGGCGCAAGCCGCGGCCGGCGAGCGACGCACGCTGCCCATTGTGATCAAGGCGGATCAGGGCGGCCCGGCTGAAGCGCTGGCCGACGCGCTGGCGCCAGCTGTCGACGAGCGAGGTCGAGGTCCAGGTCATCCACCGCGGCGTCGGTGCGGTGACCGAGAGCGACATCCTCCTCGCCAAGGCGTCGGGCGCGATCATCGTCGGGTTCCATGTGCGGCCCGACAACAACGCGCGTGCGGCCGCCGAGCGCGAAGGCGTCGAGATCAAGCTCTACCGCATCATCTACGAGGCGGTTGCCGATGTGCGGGCCGCGCTCGAGGGACTGCTGCGTCCCGAGCAGCGGGAGGTCGTCGATGGCGACGCGGTGGTGCGCGAGCTGTTCAAGGTGGCGCGCGTCGGGCACGATCGCCGGCTGCCTCGTCCGCACCGGTGTCATCAATCGCGAAGGTCGCGTCCGCGTCATTCGCGACGGCACGCAGATCTACGACGGGCGCATCGGATCGCTGCGGCGCTTCAAGGACGACGTCAAGGAAGTGCGGCAGGGCTTCGAGTGCGGTATCGGGATCGAGAACTTCAATGACCTGAAGGTCAACGACATCATCGAGGCGTACCGCACCGAACAAGTCGCGCGCACGTCTCGCTTCGACTTCGAACTGAGGCACTGGCAGCACATGCCGCACGACACGCGTCGCTCGGATCGCGTGGCGGAGGCCATCCGCGAGGCGGTCGCGACGTTCCTCGCGGAAGGCGTCAAGGATCCGCGCATCACCGGGCTCGTGACGGTCACCGGCGCGCAGGCCAGTCGCGACCTGCGGCATGCGAAGGTGTTCGTCAGCGTCCTGGGCAGTGACGTCGAGCAGGGCCGCGACCCTCGAAGGGCTGCGCAGCCTGGCTGGCTACCTTCGGCCGCACCTCGGCCGGGAACTCCGGCTGCGCCTCGCCCCGGAGATCTCGTTTCAGCCTGGACGAGAGCATCGCGTATGCCGCGCGCATCGAGTCGCTGCTCGGCAGCGTGAAACCCAATGCGGCACCCGGCACGAAGGCGGAGTCTGGCGAAACGCCTCCGCCTTCAGGAGAAGGAGACGAGCCTCCCCCGCAACCCACATCCGGCGGCTCCGGTCCCGACGCGTGACACCCGCGCGCGAAGGATTGTTGCTCGTCGACAAACCTGCCGGCCCAACCTCGCACGACGTGGTCGACGTCTGTCGACGCGCGTACGGCGAGCGCTCCGTCGGTCACCTCGGCACCTTCGACCCGTTCGCAACCGGGTTGCTGGTCCTGCTGTTCGGCCGCTCTACACGGCTCGCGGCGATTCATCCGCGCCGAGCCAAAGGTGTATCAGGCGACCGTGCGATTTGGCACGGAAACGGACACCGACGACGTGACTGGAACCCCGGTTCGGACGGGCCCCATACCGTCCGCCGAGGCGATTCACGACGCCCTGGCGGACCTTACGGGAGAGATTGAGCAGGTACCCCCGGCTTTTTCCGCGAAACACGTGCAAGGATCTGGCGGTCGTGCCTACACCGCGGCACGCCGAGGCACGCCCGCGGTATTGGCACCCGCAACGGTTCGCGTCGATCGATGGGAGGTGCGGTCCATTCTCGACGATGTGGCTGAGTTCACCGTGACCTGCAGCACCGGGACGTACGTGCGGGCGTTGGCGAGAGATCTCGGTCGCGGCGCGGGGAGCGCTGCGCACCTGTCAGCCCTCCGCCGATGCGCCGTCGGGGATTTCAGGGTCGATGAGGCACATACGTTGCGCGAGATTACAGCCACGGAAGGACCGCCTCCGTTGCGTGCACTCCGCGTGGTGGCCGAATGGTTGAGCCGATCGAGCTGCCCCAGACCGTGGGGCTCCCATCCGACGTCCGTGGCACGGTTGTCACGGTCGGCACGTTCGACGGCGTGCACCGAGGGCATCAACAAGTCCTCGCGCGCGTCGCCGCGCGTGCGGCCGAAGCGGGTTGGCGGAGCCTGCTCGTCACCTTCGAGCCGCATCCCCTCGAGGTCGTGAACCCGGCGGCGGCCCGACCATTGTTGTCCGTGGGCATGGAGAAGTTCGAGGTCCTCGCGGAAAGCGGCATCGACTACTGTGCGGTCCTTCCATTTACGCCGACATTGGCTCTTTACGAGCCGGCGGAGTTCATCGACCACGTGCTCCGCAAGCGGTTTCGCATGCGCGAGATGGTGAGCGGATACGACAACGGGTTCGGTCGTGGGCGGGCTGGCGACATCGAGACCATCCGCGCACTGGGCGCCAGGCGGGGCTTCCGAGTCGAGGTGGTCCCACCGACGACGCTCGACGACGGCCGTCCTGTGTCCTCGACCTCGATCCGCCGATCAATAGCGGGGGGCGACCTGCGTGCCGCCGAACAGGAGCTTGGACGGTTGTACTCCGTGAGCGGTATCGTCGTGCCCGGTGAGGGCCGCGGACGCTCGCTCGGCGTACCGACTCTGAACATCCCGCTGCCGCCGCCCCGAAAGCTGCTTCCCCCGAGGGGGTCTACGCCGTCCGGGTACAGACACCGGCTGGCCCGCGCGGCGGCATGCTCAACCTCGGCCCCCGCCCGACCTTCGACGACCCGCGCGTGCTCCTCGAGGCCCATCTCTTTGATACAGAAGGAGATTTCTATGGGGCATACGTGCGCATCGAATTCGTGACGCGCCTGCGCGAGGTTCGCCGATTCCGAGACGCTACCGCACTGCAGCTGCAGCTCGGACACGACGCGGCGCAGGCGCGCCGCGCCTTGGCCGGGCGCGTTGACTCACTCCGCCGGACGGGGTAACCTTCGTGGCTACGCGAAGTTGCGAAAACCAGGTGTGTCCCGCTGGCAGTAGGGGCCACCTTCACGTCGCCCGTTGTACCCGCTCCGGCATTTGCCGATTTCCAACATGAATCTCCGGTACCGATTGGTCATTATCGCGGCGCTCATCGCCGCGTCCATCTGGGCGCTTTTGCCGCGCACGGTCGTCGAGCGTGTCGACGCCGGTAACGGCGTCATCCGATTCGACACGGCCAAACAATTCCCCATCCGTGAAGGTCTCGATCTCAAGGGCGGCATGCACCTCACCCTCGAGATCAATCAATCCAAGGGGACCGTGGCCAATGTCGGCGACGCGATCGACCGGGCCATCAAGGTCATTCGCACCCGTATCGATCAATTCGGCGTGTCGGAGCCCGTGGTGCAGAAGGAGGGCACCGACCGCATCGTCGTCGAGTTGCCCGGGGTGCAGGATCAGCAGCGGGCGTACGACATCGTCAAGGATGTTGCGTACCTCCAGATGCAGATCACTGACAAGACGCAGGCCCTCGAGAAGGTCGAGCCCCACATCGACGCGATCTTGAAGGGCAAGGGTTTCGGCGCGGCCGCGGCGACGGCGCCGGGCACGGCCGCCCCGACGAACCCAGGCGTCCAATCCCTATTCAGCCCTGCGCAGACTGATACGACGAAAAAGCCAGCAGACACGACGGCGGCGAAGAAGAAATTGGGGAAGGGCGCCAAGGCAGCTCCGGCCACCGACACGGCGCACCAGGACTCCACCAACCTTGGGGCACTTGGTGCAGGGCAGGGAACGTTTTCCCACCTCGTGCAACCCGGGAACATGCCCGGCGAGTACTACGTGGCGGAGACCGATGTCAACACCATCAAGAGCGCCCTGTCCCTACCGGATGTACAGGCGGCGCTCCCTCCCGGGAAAGTCATCCGGTGGTCCAACGATACGGCATCGATTTCTGGACGACCGTATCGCGCCCTGTACGTCCTGGATGCTCGGCCGATCATCACCGGCGAGTACATCATCAACGCGAACCCGCAAAGCGATCCGATCGAGGGGACGAAGGTCGACTTTCAATTGAGCCGCGAAGGCGGCCGGCGGTTCGAGCTCGAGACGGCACGCCATATCAAGGATTACATGGCGATCGTGCTCGACAGTGTGGTCATGGGTCGGCCGCCAGTGATCGAAAGCGCGATCAGCACGAATGGCCAGATCACCATGGGCGGGCGCGACTTGCAGGCGGCGCAGGACTTGGCGCTCGTGCTTCGCGCCGGCGCGTTGCCGGTGCAGCTCAAGGTTGCCGAGGTGCGCCAGATTGGTCCCAGCCTCGGACAGGATTCTGTCAGGGATGGGATCCGCGCCGGGCTCATCGCCATCGCGCTGGTGGTGGTCATCATGGTTGTCTACTACCGCTTCTCTGGCATGCTCGCCGTTGGCGGTCTCGCGCTGTACGTCTTGTACACGCTCGCCGCGCTCGCGGGATTCGACGCGGTGCTCACGCTGCCAGGACTCGCGGGGTTCGTCCTTTCGATCGGTATCGCGGTCGACGCCAACGTGCTGATCTTCGAGCGCATACGCGAAGAGCTGGACCACGGCAAGACGCCGCGTCTGGCGATCGACGATGGCTTCCGCTTTGCCATGACGGCGATTGTCGACTCCAACGTGAGCACGGCACTGACTGCCGCCGTCCTCTATACCTACGGCACTGGCCCGGTCAAGGGGTTTGCCGTCACACTCATCGCGGGCATTCTCGCTTCCATGGTGACCGCGATCTTCGTCGTTCGAACCTTCTACATGATCTGGCTCTCGCGCGTGCGAGCACCTCAGACCATCAGCATCTGACCGGGGCGTCGCCTCATGCTTCGTATTTTTCATAACACCACCTACGACTTCATCAAGCCATGGCGGATCATGGTGGTGATCACGGTCGCCTTCATTTCCGTCGGATTGATCCTGTTGGGGACAAGTAAGCTTCGGACCGGAGCCGCGGTTCGATACAGCATCGACTTCACGGGTGGCACGAGCCTCCAGGTGCACTTCAACAAGCCGCCGGACGTCGGTGCACTCCGGTCGGCCCTCGATGCGGGTGGCGTGCACGACGCCAACATCCAGTCGTACGGCACGGACCGCGATTTCACTATCCGCGCGCAAGGTGCGGGCACGAACCCCAACGCTGAAGCGACCGCCGCCGGCGCGGAGGTGGTGGCGAATCAGATCAACACGATCTTCACGCAAAAGTTCGGGGCCGGGAATTTCCAGATCGTCCGCACCGATTCGGTTGGCCCGCGAGTTGGGAGTGAGCTAAGGCGCGGCGCGGTCGTCGCCATTCTGGTCTCCTTCCTCCTCACGCTGGGCTATCTCGCGGTCCGATTCGAGTGGCGGTTCGGTGTCGCGGCCGTCATTGCGACCGCGCACGACATCCTGACGACGCTCGCGTTCATCAAACTGCTCAACCTCGAAGTATCCCTCACGGTCGTGGCGGCCATCCTGACCGTGATCGGCTACTCGCTCAACGACACGATCGTCATCTTCGACCGCGTCCGTGAAGACCTCCGCAAGAAGCGGAGAGAGAGCCTCTACGACACGCTCAACCGGGCGATCAACGAGACCCTGCCACGATCGGTCATGACGCACGCGACCGCCTTCGCCGCGACGATGGCCTTGTTGCTCATCGCGGGTGAGGTGATTCGGCCGTTCGCCTGGGTCATGGCGTTCGGTATCGTCACGGGAACGTTCAGCTCCGTGTACGTGGCCGGCCCAGTCCTGCTGTGGATCGAGCGACGGTGGCCTCGCGAAACGAGCGGCCGGGAGCGCACGGGGAGCACGAAGTCGAAGTCGGCGACGCCCGCTTCGCCCGCGCCACGACCCGTTCGCGCCGCGTCCGTACGGCATTAAGCGCGGGGGCTCCCGCACGGCTGTCGTTCTTCGACAGCCACGCCCACCTGGCCGACAGCGCGTTTGACGCCGATCGGGACCGCGTCGTCGACGCAGCTGTCGCAGCCGGGGCGGTCGGCCTGATCTGCATCGGCGAGTCCAGGCAGGCAGCGACGCGCGCTCGCACCCTGGCCGGTCGCTATCCCTCGCTCGTCTCGAGCACGGCCGGCGTCCACCCTCACGACGCCGCCACGTACGACGCCAGCGCAGACCGCGAATGGATCCAGGCAGCGGTCGAGGGCGGAGCGGTCGCGATCGGTGAATGTGGACTGGACTACCACTACGACAACTCCCCGCGCGAGCGGCAACGCGCGGCGTTCGCCGATCAACTTGCCCTCGCAGCGGCCCTCGACCGTCCAGTCGTCGTCCATACGCGCGACGCCGAGCCGGACACACGCGCGCTGATCGAGGACGCGGCGCCACTCGGGGTGCGAGGGGTCTTGCACTGCTACACCGGCTCCATCGCCCTGGCAGAGGCGGCAATGGCGACCGGTTGGTACGTGTCCTTCAGTGGCATCGTGACGTTTGCCAAATGGAACGCCGACGACGTCGTGCGCGCGATCCCGCGCGACCGGCTGCTGGTGGAAACCGATGCCCCCTACCTCGCGCCAGTACCGGTTCGCGGTCGGCGCAATGAGCCGCAGTTCGTCCCTCATATCGTGAGCCGTCTGGCGACGGTCCGTGGCGAGACGGCTACGGACTTGGCGTTGGCGACGACACAAAACGCACGGCGACTCTTTGGACTGGCGACGGATGGGTCGCTCTAGGTAAGATGCGCGACGCGCGGCCGCGCCAGTCCACCTGGGCTGCGCCAGCGCGCTGACGAATTACACGCCACGGGCCGTGTCCCGACACCGATCACCGGCCTTCGCCGGCGTCGAGCGGCGGCCTGCGGCCTCCGGGAGCATCATTTGGCCACTGTACCGACGGATATCGAGATCGCCCAACGCACGTCACTTCGTCCCATCATCGATGTGGCTGCAGAACTCGGGCTCGGGCCCGACGATCTGGACACCTATGGGAAGTACAAGGCGAAGGTCTCGCTCGACATAGCGCGCGGCGCACCTCGTGGACGCCTGGTGCTGGTCACCGGCATCAACCCTACCGCCGCGGGCGAAGGCAAGACGACGACCACGGTCGGACTGACCCAGGCGCTGCGGCGACTGGGTCACCGCGCAGCCTTGTGCATCCGGGAGCCCAGCTTGGGGCCAGTCTTCGGCCTCAAAGGCGGCGCGGCGGGCGGAGGGTACGCACAGGTCGTTCCCATGGAGGACATCAATCTCCACTTCACCGGGGATTTCCACGCCATCGCCAGCGCCCATGGCTTGCTCTCCGCGATGCTGGATAACCACCTGCAGCAGGGGAACGCCCTCGGGATCGACCCCCGGCGCATCACGTGGCCGCGGACCATTGACATGAACGATCGGGCGCTACGCGACTGCGTGATCGCATTGGGCGGTGTCGCGAACGGCGTCGTGCGGCAGGAGCGGTGGGTGATCGTCCCGGCGAGCGAGATCATGGCGATCATCGCGCTCGCATCGGACCTGCAGGACCTCGAGGCGCGGCTGAGCCGCATCATCGTCGGCTCGACGGCTGGTGCCGCCCGCCGGCCCGTGCGGGCCAGTGACCTCAAGGCGGCGGGCGCCATGACCCTCCTGCTCAAGGACGCACTCCGCCCGAATCTGGTGCAAACGCTGGAGGGCGGCCCGGCATTCGTGCACGCGGGCCCGTTCGGGAACATTGCCCACGGCTGCAACAGTCTCGTGGCCACCAAGACGGCGCTGGCGCTCGCCGATGTCGTCGTCACCGAAGCGGGCTTCGGTTCCGACCTCGGCGCCGAGAAATTCTTCGACATCAAGTGTCGCATCGGCGGCCTCGAGCCTCAGGCGGCGGTGGTGGTCGCCACCGTGCGCGCGCTGAAGATGAATGGCGGTGCACGGAAGCAGGACCTCGGCCGCGAAGACATGGCGGCACTCATGTGCGGGCTTCCGAACCTGGAGAAGCACGTCGCCAACGTGCAGCAGTTCGGCGTGCCGGTCGTCGTCGCCCTCAACCGCTTCACCAGCGACACGGATCGCGAGTTGAGCGCCGTCGTGAATTGTGGCCAGGCGGCGGGCGTGCCGGTTGCGATGACGGAGGTGTGGGAACGGGGTGGCGCCGGGGGCGAGCAGCTCGCACACGCCGTGCTCGAGCTGCTCCGAACCGCACACTCGCGGTACACACCGCTTTATGCGACAAACTTGCCCATTCGTCAGAAGATCGACACGATCGTGCGCTGTGTGTACGGCGGCGACGGCGTCGACTTCTCCACTTCAGCCGAGCGCACGATCGATTATCTCGAATCGATCGGCCTGGGGGAAACACCGGTGTGCATGGCCAAGACGCAGTACTCGCTTACGGATGACCCCACGGTCCTCGGCCGGCCGAGCGGCTTCCGCATCACGGTCAACGAGGTGTACCCGGCCGCGGGGGCCGGGTTTGTGGTGGCGCAGGCTGGCGACATCATGACCATGCCGGGGTTGCCGAAGGAGCCCGCGGCGGAGCGCATGGCGGTGCACGCCGATGGATCGATCGTGGGGCTCTTCTAGCCATGGCCGCGCATCGGACCATCCAGACCTCCGACGCCCCCGCGGCGATCGGACCATACTCGCAGGGCACCGTGAGCCAGGGGTTGGTGTTCACGGCGGGCCAGATCGCGCTCGACCCCGCCACCGGCCAGGTCATCGAGGGAGATGTCGCCGCGCAGACGGAGCGCGTGCTCAAGAACCTGACCGCCGTCCTCGGAGCAGCCGGAGCATCGTGGGGAGACGTTTTGAAGACAACGGTGTATCTCCGTCACATGACTGACTTCCCGGTAGTCAACGAAGTGTACGGCCGCGTGCTCGGGTCGGCGCGTCCGGCCCGCTCGACCGTCGAAGTCTCTGGCCTGCCTCGAGGCGTCCTGGTCGAGATCGAGGCGATCGCCGCTGCACGGGGATAGCGGCGCGATTGTGACACGTCATCGCGCGCGGGATGCTCGCGCAGGCGCGCACGACAAGGCGGAGTTGTTCCGCCTGACGCAGTTTGTGCGCTGCGCGGGCTGAGCTTCCAAAATGGGTCCGGGCGACCTAACGCAGGTACTCGCTCCGCTTCCGGCAACGACCGATCCACGGTTGCTCGTCGGCCGAGAGACCTTCGATGACGCGGGTGTGTTCCGCTTGGCCGACGATCTCGCGTTGGTCCAAACGGTGGACTTCTTTGCGCCGATCGTGGACGACCCATACAGCTTTGGCCGCGTGGCTGCCGCCAACGCTTTGTCGGACGTCTACGCGATGGGTGGCACGCCGCTCACGGCGCTCAACATCGCGGCATTCCCGGCCGATCAGATGCCGCTGGCGATACTGACTGACGTGTTGCGCGGCGGACATGATGCCGTCCACGAAGCGGGCGCCATCGTAGTCGGTGGGCACACGGTCATCGATGTCGAATTGAAATTTGGACTGGCGGTCACGGGCCGGGTCGACCCGCGCGTTATGCTGACAAACGCTGGGGCTCGCCCGGGGGATCGCCTCGTGCTCACCAAGCCAATCGGGACCGGCATCATCGCGACCGCGATCAAACGGGGCGTATTGGAACGCGCGACGGCGAACGCCGCAGAGCAGGAGATGATCGCGACCATGGTCCGCCTCAACAAGGATGCCGCGGCCGCTGCCATCGCTGTGGGCGTGCGCTGCGCGACGGACGTCACGGGATTCGGGCTTCTCGGGCACGCATCGCACATCGCCCGAGCCAGTCGCGTCTCGCTGCACATCCAGGCCGCGGCCGTTCCCCTGCTGGCCGCGGCGCGCACCTCCCTCGCGCTGGGTGCACGCACCGGCGGAGCCGAGCGAAACGTGGAGTACCTCGAGCCGTTGGTCGACTGGGGTAATGCGACCCCCGAGGATCGGGCGCTGTTGACCGACCCGCAGACGTCCGGCGGTTTGCTGGTCGCCGTGCCGCCCACGCGGGTGAGCGAGTATCTTTCCCGCGTGCGGGGCGCAGTCGAGATCGGTTCTGTCGAGATCCCGGGCCCGTACGCGATCGTGGTCGGATGACCTCACGGGGGCGGAAGGGGCCTGGTGGTTCCGGCGATCTTCAAAATCGCACCGACCTGCCACCGGCGGGTTGGGTGGGTTCGATTCCCACACGCTCCCGCCACGACGCGTGCTTCGCACGGCGTAGAGAGGAGGAGAGAGGGCTAAGGAGAAAGGAGACGAACAGCTCCGGGGCGACCGGCGCTGGTGTGTCTCCCTTCTCCTTTCTGGGTCGCTCCTTTCTCGGGCGCGTAGCGGCCGCCGGCATATTGTGGGTCGCATTTGCCTGCGTGCCGCGCTTCGCTGTGGCGCAACAACCCGACAGTGCACGCGCGGGCATCGGCCGGTCGCCGACCGCGCCACCGCCGCCAGTCCCGCCGCCGCCCACAATCGCCGCGCAGCAGACGACGCTGCCGCGCACGTCCGGGCCGCCGATCTCCCCGAAGACGGCCTTCCTCTCCTCGCTGCTGCTTCCGGGATTGGGACAGGCGAGACTCGATCGCAGTTATGCCGGCGCGCTCTTCTTCGCGGTCGAGGCCGTGGCATTCCAAATGGCTCGCCAGGCCGAGATCGATCTCAAGTACGCGGAAGCCCACTCGCACGACAGCACATTGGTCGTGCAGAGCTACCAGACCGATTCACTCGGCCAGGCTGTTCACGACTCGACAGGTCGCCCCATCCCAGGCACCTACGCGTACGCGCGCTACGACAGCGCCCGTGTCGCCGCCCGCAAGACACACCTGGAAGACTGGATCGCGGTGATCATCTTCAACCACCTCATATCAGCCACTGACGCGTTCGTCGCCGCGCAGCTGTGGGATCTCCACGCGCATGTCCACCCCATGACCGGGATGTCGAGCGACGGGAAGCGTCAAATGTACGGTCTCTCCGTCAGCTGGTAGCCGCCGCACCGAGCGGTGCAGGCAGCTCTCGACGTTCGAGCGCACTGACGAGTTGGCCCTCCTGGGTGCCGTCCCAGCGACGCAACTCGATCCGATCAGGGCTGATTCGGAGGTAGGTCGGCGCGGCGAGCCACGAGCCGGCGTTCGCGTAGATGCCACCGCTCGGCACCCGCTCCAGGGTCTCCACATGCGAATGGCCCAGGATGACCAGCTCAGGGGCGTCGGCACGCGCGAGATAATCCAAGGCTACCCGACGAAGACCCGCACCACCATCGCGCGCCCGCGTCGTTCGACTCGTGTGAGAGCTCCACATAGCGAGCCGCGTCGCGAGATCGGGCGGCAGCCAGCGGAATGCCCGGACCGCCGCTCGGTTGCGAAGGACGGCCCGCATGGCCCGATATCGGCGATCCTCGCGAACCCGCAGTCCGTCGCCGTGCTCCACGCGCGCACGCCAACCAGCGATCGATCCAACCCAGGGACCCACATGGTAGACCGCCCCGACGTCACTCCCAATGACATCACCGCCCCAACAGTCATGATTGCCAGCGATCCAGAGGATCGGCACACCGGCATCGTGGAGATCGGCCAGCGCGGCCAATATGCGGAACGCGGGGCGGGGAATGACACTGCGCCACTCAAACCAGAACTCGAAAAGATCGCCGTTGATGAGGAGCGACAGCGCATGGCCGGACCGCGCTTCATCCACACGCGCTTCGAGCCACTCGAGCACGCCGCGGTCGATGTCGGATCCCACGCCGATATGCGTGTCGGCGATCACGTAGCACGGCGAGGTCAGCACGAGAGCATGTTAACGACCCACCGGATCAGAGGTCAGGGTGCGACAAACGGCTGGCTCAGGGGTCAGGGAGCAAATCGAAAGGCCGGTCACCCTGCACCGCGACCAGCCTTGGACCGGTAGGGGCGACGCATTGCGTCGCCCGTCGTTGTATTGGCAGTTCGTTGTTATCCCATGACCCCTAATCGCCGCCCGTTGCCGTTATTACCTTCCCTCCCGCATGGCGACCCGATCCCGCCCCTTCGTGAGCGAACTCCGCGTGCGATATGCGGAAACCGACCAGATGGGGGTCGTGCATCACGCGAACTATCTCCTCTACTGCGAGGTTGGCCGGACGGACTTCCTGCGGTCGCTGGGGACATCATACGCGGAGTTGGAGAAGGCAGGCGTGCGGCTGCCCGTGGCGGAGCTCACCCTTCGGTATCATGCCTCGGCCCGGTACGACGACCACATTCGAGTCGAGACGACGCTGAGCGACGTCAAGTCTCGGACGGTAACCTTCGATTACGTGATTACAAATGCCGGATCGGCGACGCGCCTCGTGACCGCCAGCACTACCCTCGTGTCACTCGATGACCGCGGCCAGGTAACCGCGCTCCCGTCGCATCTGCGAACCCAACTGCTCGCCGCGCTCAGTTGACCATCGGCCACGCTCGGTTGCTCAAAACGTCTGTTTTCGCACTGCTGGCTGCCTTCGCGGTAACGGGCTGCCTGCCACCACGCGCCCTCCCCCTCCACGGGCTCGCGGCGTCCCCCCGGGAGCTGCCGACCGCTACGACGCTGCCTGCGGGGTATCATCGGATACGGTTCCGGTGGCAGCTCAAGGCCACGCAGTTCTCTGCCAAAGGGGACGGAGCCGCCCGGACCGCCTTCCCTGACTCCGCGCGCTTCGATTTCGTGGCCTCAGGACCCCTGGGAGGCAGCGGTGTCGCGTTGCTTTTTGACGACACACTCGTTGCTCCAGGGGGCAAGGGTGTACGTAAGTATCTTCCGCCTACACCCTTCCTCTGGGCGGCGCTGGGCCGGCTGGCGGTCCCACCGGCGCCCGATACCGTCGTACGGGTGGACGGCGACACGGTCCGCGCCGATATCGGTCGTCTTCTCCCCAGCGGGGAGTTGACAAGCGATGGCGCGGACAGTGCGACGATCTGGCGAGTGGCGTTTGCGGGGGGCGAGCTGGCGAGCCTGGCACGTCTCCGCGGTGGGCGGGTACGTGGAACGATGGTGCGTGATCAGGCACGAGGGCGGATCAAGTATGACGATGGGGTACAGCGGTCGTTGACGTTGACACAGGTGCGAAGTGAAGTCGTTCCGGCGTTCGATTCCAGTGTCTGGCATCCGTAGCTGGCAGCGCGTAGCAGGCGCAGTCCTGGCGCTGGCGGCCTCAGGCTGCATTTACAGCTTTCATGGCGGCGGTCTACCCGCCGATGTGAAGACGATGGCGATCTTGCCCTTCGACAATGAGACACCGATTCCAGGACTCGAGTCGCAGCTCCTGCAGGAGATGCGAAAGTCACTCGAGGCTCGGCTCGGCGTACGCGATGCATCCGAGTCGCGGGCGGACGCCGTTGTGAGCGGGACGATCACGCGCTATGACGCCGACATACCCGTTGGGTATGGCTCGACGGCCAACGGGCAGGCGCCCACGAGCACCGTCCGGATGCTCGAGATGGCAGTCGATGTCCAGATCGTCAACCAGAAGACGGGCAAGACGCTCTTTGAGCGCAAGGGCCTGAGTGCCAACGGCAATTACACAGAGCGTGCCGAGGACGCCGGGCGCGTGCAAGCGATCCAGAAGCTCGTGAGTGATATGATCGAGGGAGCCCAGTCACAGTGGTAAGGCGACTGGGTGGGACGCGCTTGGGCTGTCTCTTCGCGATGGCGATCGTCGGAGCGGCCATCTGATTATGGCAGCGGCGTCGGACAGATGTACCTCCGCTATTACCAGTTCCAGGATGCGTTCAAGCAGGAGGCTCGGTTCGCCGCGCAGCACAGCGATGGCGAGATCAAAGAGCACTTGCAGCAACTGGCAGATTCCCTGCAACTGCCGGACGACGCGCAAACGATCTATGTGAAGCGCAAGGATCACCACATCCTGATCTGGAACGAGTACTACTCTCATGTAGAGTTGCCGTTTTTCTCGCGCGACTTCTACTTCAACCCCAAGGCCGAAGGCGACCTGTAACACGCAGGGGCTGGCCCACCGGCCCTTTCGACGCAGGCATCGCCCCTACACGAAGCGTTCGGCGCGTGTAGCTTACGACACCGATGTCATTGTGTTCCGTGTCGCGCCGACCCGCCGATTCGATCTTCACATGGGACGCGGCGCTTCGCTGGCGCTCGAGCCAGCGGGGCTCGGTGGTCTTCACGAATGGCGTATTCGACTTGCTGCACCGCGGCCACATCGACTTGTTGAGCGCCGCCCGGGCGTGTGGCGATGCGCTCATCGTCGGGATCAACAGCGATGAGTCCGTGCGCCGGCTCAAGGGGGCGGGGCGACCGGTGCGCACGGCGGCAGATCGTGCCTATGTCGTTGCGGCGCTCGCGCCCGTCGACGCCGTTGTCATCTTCGACCATGATACGCCCCTCGAGTTGATCCGCGCGCTCGCGCCCGATGTGCTGGTCAAGGGCGGTGATTACACCGAGGCGACGATTGTCGGCGCGCCTGACGTGCGCGCGCGTGGGGGTGAGGTCGTTGTCGTCCCGCTCACGCCCGATCAATCAACGACTTCAATCATGGAGCAGGTACGTGGACGCCCATAAACCGACGGATGGGGACCGACGAGGCCGCGCCCCGAGCGAGCTTCGGCCCGTCATGCTGGATCGCGGCGCCGCACCGTACGCCGAGGGGTCGTGCCTGGTGTCGTTCGGGGACACACGAGTGTTGTGCGCCGCGAGTGTGGAAGAGGGCGTGCCGGCCTGGCGACGTGGGTCGGGTCTGGGGTGGCTGACGGCCGAATACGCGATGCTCCCCCGGGCCACGCTCGAGCGCACTGCGCGCGAACGTGGGGCGAGTGGACTCGGTGGTCGGACCCAGGAAATCCAGCGGCTCATCGGTCGCAGTGTGCGCGCCATGCTCGACGGCTTCGAGTTCGGTGAGCACACGATCCGCATCGACTGCGATGTGTTGCAGGCCGACGGGGGAACGCGGACCGCGGCCATCACGGGAGCGTGCGTCGCCGTGACGGACGCCTTCGACTGGCTGGTCCGCGAAGGCCGGCTAGTGAGCTCGCCGATTCGTCGGCGTGTCGCGGCGGTGAGTGTGGGGGTGATCGATGGCGAGCCCCGCCTGGACCTGGAATACACCGAGGACGTACGCGCGGCGGTCGACATGAATGTGGTGATGGCGTCGGGCGGGGCTCGATCGCTCTCGGAGGAACCCCGATTCGTCGAGATCCAGGGCACTGGTGAGCACGGTACCTTCGACCGAGGTGAGCTCGACGCATTGGTGTCGCTGGCGGTGCAGGGCATTCGGCAACTGGATGCGTTGCAGCAAGCGGCGCTAGCTTCTCACGCACCGGATCGATGAACGCGATGGTCGGGCGGTCTCCATTGCTGCTCGCAACGCGGAGCGCCGGGAAGCTGGCCGAGCTCAAGGCGCTGTTCGAATCACGCGACGTTGCGGTGATGGATCTCGATGACCTCGGGCTGCCTCACGATGCCGACGAGGACGGCATCGAGCAATTCGACTCCTTCGAGGAGAACGCCCTCGCCAAGGCTCGCTATTTCTACGAGGCGAGCGGCGGCATCCCGACCGTCGCTGACGATTCCGGACTCGAGGTCCTCGGACTCGGGGGCGTCCCCGGAGTGCGCAGCAAACGCTGGGCGGAAGTGAGCGCGCCGGATCGTCGAACGACTCAGGAGATCGATGCGGCAAACAATACGATGCTGGTGCAAGCCGTCACGCCGCTGGCGGATCGGCGCGCCCGATACGTGTGCGCAGCGGCGTACGTCGGGATCGGAGGCCGGGAGCTCGTGGAACGCGGCGAGGTGGCCGGCACGATCGTCACGGAGCCACGCGGCAGCGGCGGATTCGGGTACGATGCCTACTTCGTGGCCGCGGAGCTCGGTCGGACATTCGGCGAGGCCTCGCGCGAAGAGAAGGGCCGCGTGAGCCATCGCGCGCGAGCGTTCAACGCGCTCTTGCGCACCCTCGAAACGCGATCCCCGTAGACCGACCGGTAAGGGCGACGCATTGCGTCGCCCTTACGGTCAATGGCCCAACGGCTGGATCCCCGCCGGCGCACCGGATCCGACGGCAAACGCCGTATCCAACGCGTCGAAGTGCTTCGCCTGGAGAATGCGACGGCCATCGGCCGAGAGCAGAAACGCCACGAATTGGTCGCCAAGTGCTTTGTGTGGCGCAGCCGGCGAGACCGAGAGGGCAAACAGGATAGGTGCTCCCCGGACGGTGACCGTATCGCCCGGATGCTTCCCCAGGACCCGCGCCGACGCCGTGGCATAGATCGCCGAATCGGCAGATGTGCCCAGATCCACCTGGGGCGGCAGGCGCACGGTCTTGAGCCCCGCGTTGTCCGCCAGGTTCTGGTAGCTCCAGATGTAGTCCAGCTCTCCCGCCTGGAGCAGTCCAACCTGGTCGGCTTCTCGTGGCCGCACGTTGCGTTGCGGCGCGGCGCGCAGCAGTCGCGCCGCCAGGCCCGGCTCCCGATAGTAGCGCTCAGCGAGTTGGAAGACAAACAGCGTGCGGTAGCCCGAGGGATCGTCATTCGGGTCCGAGCGTCCGACCTGGACATCGGGCCGCTGGATGATGTGGCGCCAGTTGTCGGTCGTGATCTCGCTCGCATGCTTCGACCGGTCGGTATAGGCGAGGACCATGCGGTTGCGGCCGAACACGGCGTACCACGTCGTCCACTGCGGCATAAGCAGCTTTGGAAACACCTCGGGATCGGCCAGCGCCAGCACGTCGGGGCGGCGTCCGAGCTCGGTGATCCGGCGCGCGACCTCCAGGCTCGAACCGGGCTCGAGATAGTAGCGCGAGCCTGTGCGGGCGGCGAAGCTGTCGAGCGCCGCGGTCATCGGTTGGGTAAGCGACGCCGCGTTCATGACCAGGAGCGTCGAGTCGCCGCCCTCCGATGTGGAAGCCGATGACGGGTTGTTTCCCTTGTCGCGGGACCCGCCGCAGGCAGCCACTGCGAGCACGATCAAGAGGGTGGCGGCTCGAGATGTCACGGGAGCTAGCTCCTGAGTGAGTTGGACTGAAGCGACGACAGCCCCAAGCGTCAGGGAATGTAAGGTAACGTTGCCTCACATTCCCCACAGCCCGCCCCGGTGCCGACAATGGCTGCCGGGCCCCAGCCGAGCGCGATGTCGTTGATTCACTTCCACCCACCCGATAGCTTGAGCGCGGCCATCGCGGCTGGCGCCGCGATAGAGAGGAGCGGCACAGTAAGGAGAAAGGAGAAAGGAGATAACGCAACTACACGGGGCGTAGCGTAGCCTGGTATCGCGCCTGCTTTGGGAGCAGGAGGTCACCGGTTCAAATCCGGTCGCCCCGATTGCGGCTTTCGCCGCAATAGAGAGTAGCGGAGCAGAAAGTAGAGAGTAGACCACGACGGACCGTGTTGCGCGGTTGTTGTTGTCTACTTTCTACTTTCTGTGGGTCTACTTTCTCGGGCCCGTCAGGGCCCGCGTCACCGGTTCAAATCCGGTCGCCCCGACTGGCCGCTTCGCGGCGGCGTAGAAAGGAGTAAGGTGAAAGGAGAAAGGAGAGGAACCACTGCGGCAATTGATGCCGTGGCAGTTCGTCTCCTTTCTCCTTTCTGCTCCTCGCTCATCACTGCGAGGAGCGCACTCTCGCACGCCACGGGCCGCACGCGCCGGAATAGTCGCGTCGTCGAGTGACAACTCTATCGCCCAATCGGAAATGCGCACGAGCGCGCTGATGAGATTGGATAGCGCTCCTGGATTGATCAGGCTCGTGTGATCTGCGCGAATCTTTTGACGCGTCAGGCGCACGGCGATTGCGCATGACGCTGCAAGGGCCAGCTTGACCACGCGCGTGGCTCTCTCGCAACGCGTGCAAGCTCAACCTTGCCAAGAGGTCCCGATGAGAACGGTCTCCACGCATCAGGTCGTCGCTTGTTGGTCGACGAGAACGCGTTGCGAACGACGGCGTACACATCTCTCGCTCGACCATCGGCGCGAAGGCGCTCGCGCGCGTGCGCTCAGACCCCACGCGGCGCTACTGCTAACGGCAATCGCGATCGGGGCTTGTTCAACCGCTCCGTCGGCGACGGCGCCCAACAGCGCCACCTCGCCCGTTTCACTCAACGTCGTCGGTGGCGGCTCGCAGCGCGCGCCAGTCAATACGACGTTGCCGCAGGCGATTCGCGTGCAGGTGCTCGACAACAGCGGGCACCCGGTGCCCAACTTCCTGCTCAACTTCGTGGTTACCTCTGGTGGCGGCCATGTCTTCGGCGGCGTGGAGGAGACCAATAGCTCGGGTTACGCCGACGAACAGTGGACGCTCGGGCCTCGGCTCGGTCCACAGACGCTCGAAGCCCGCCAGGTGAATTCCTGGACCGGCGTAGCGGCGAGCTACGGGAAATTCACGGCCACCGGCACGCCACCGAACGACGTGCTCGTGGTGACGACTAGTGGACCAACCGGGCTGGCGGTGATGAACGCCGACGGATCAGGCGTAAGGCCGGTCAACACTGGCGGGCTCGTGGCGCTTCATCCGCAACTCTCGCCTGACCATACGCACATTCTCTTCGACAACCCCCGCGGCGCCTTCGAGGTCAATGTGAATGGGTCGGGACTCACGTCGGTGCCCACGAACATCCCGAGCCCCCAGCACTCCCATCCAATGTGGAGCCCCAATGGTGTGGACTTCCTGGTCGCTTACCTGAACGGGGACTTAACCGCCGTCATTGCGACGAACGGACCGCTGCCCTTCACAAGTTTCTGTGCTGGGGCCCAGTGGTCCTACTCAGCGGACGGCACGAAACTCGTGTACACCTTCGTGGGGTCACCGTCGTGCGCGAATCCGGCTCCGTTAGGGGTCTTCGTGCGCGACCTCGATGACACCGTGATAACGCCGTCGGGAACGCCAAGACAGCAGGCAATTTACGGGACGGAGATCTTGGTAGGCGGAAGCGACCCGTTGTGGTCGCCCGATGGTCAGCATATCGCCGTGACGTACAATGGCCACACGGCGGTGATGGATCCTGATGGCAACAACGTCAAGATCATCCTCAACAAGAGTTATGGCCGCGTGAGCTGGTCGCCCGACAGTCAGCTGTGGGCGGTCGACAGCGGCTACGTGAACACCGACGGAACGAATTACGTCGCGGTCAACGGCTGTCCCTGCACGTTTGCTTGGCGCTAAACTCCAGGCGCCCGATTGCGGCTTTCGCCGCAATAGAGAGTAGCGGAGCAGAAAGTAGAGAGTAGACCACGACAGGTCGCGTAGAGCGGTAGGTGTTGCCTACTTTCTACTTTCTCGTAGGTCTACTTTCTCGGACCCGTCAGGGCCCGCGTGATGGTGAGACCGCGGGTCCCCAGGACGGCCACGTTGTGCCAGTCGACTCCGGGGTGAGGCACCTGCATTGCGAAGTCGAGCCACGCGATGGCGCGACGCAGGGTAAAAGCCGCCTCCACGACCGCCGTCGTCACGACACTCGTGTGCCCTCACCAGCGGCTAGCGCCTGCTGAAGGGCAGCAATGGCCTCGGTGGTCGCTCCGTGATTGGTGGCGAGCCGGGACATGACAAGGGCCGTGTCGCCGCGCGTCCTTGGGCACCGGTTCGGCGAAGACCGTTACCGTGAAATGTGATGCTCTTGGATAACGGTTGACACCTGTTCGTATCTCCGTTGAGCGGCGCGCCGATCGCGAGGGGTGCCTGGGCGTTGTTTTCCTATCGGATGTTCCGAGGCAAGGTGACGTAGGGCAACATCTCGGTCACGACGCGAACGGAAAGATACGCTTCCAGTCGTTTTTCATACTGATGACGGTCCAGCCCTTCGCTTTGGCCTCGTCGTAGAGCGCCTGGCTAAAAGTGCCCACCTGGGTGTTCGGCAGTCCCTGCGCTGGCCCGTACGCATACTCGCGCTGCGCGTCGTCGTGGAGCACCAGCATCGCGAGCCGCGCGCCTGTGCCCGCGCTCGAGAACTCCAACATCTGCTGATCATCTGCAGAGGAGTTGCCGAACGCGGCGTATGGGCGGCGACCGTACATCAACCAGAAGTTCTCGATCTTGCCGGCCCCCAAGTTGTTGAGCAACAGCTTGGGCTGTCGGGTCAGGATGGGCTGCTTCTCGCTGTCGTAGCCGTACTCGAATGGCTGCTCTGTGCCATTCACCTGCTCCGGAGGGGATGCCATACACGCTCTCCGCGTACTCCCGTACGAAGCTGCCGGTGCCGCCGGTCGCGATGAACGTCCTGTAGCCGTTCGCGCGCATGTGGCGCAGGACCTCCAGCATCGGCTGGTACACCAGGTCGGTGTAGGGACGGTTCCACCGGGGATGCTTGGCTGTTCCGAGCCACTTCGTCACATCGTCCCTGAACGCTTCCACGGTCATCCCGCTCATCGTTGCAATCACAATCTCGAACATGTCCTTCACCGAAAGCTTCGCAATCGCGTCGCGATTGCCGGACAAAACGGTCGCGAACGGTTCCTTCGTCTTCAGCTCAGGTTTTTCTTTGACGAGGGGACCAACACGAGCGAGGCAGTAAACGACCTGCGTGTACACGGGATGCTCGACCCAGAGCGTGCCGTCCTGGTCGAACTCGGCAAGCCGGTCAACGAGTGGCACGAAGTGGGGGCTGGCTTTGTCGGTCGTCTTCTTCACGAAGTCGAGAACGGCCTCTTTGGCGGGTCCGTCGTTCCAGGAGGACAGCGGGTCTCCGGCGGCCGGGGCAGTTTGTGTGGCGGTGCGCGTTTGAACGTCGCCTCCTGCCGATGCGGTTGTCTTCGTCTGTGGACCACACCCAAGCAATGAACCGAGCCAAGTGCTGCCGAACGCGCTCGCCAACGCCGCGTTCGCTGACTGCAGGAACATCTGCCGCCGATTCATACGTCCTCCCGCTGCTGCGCGCGCATCCTGTGTGTTAATCGCGGAAGTCTTAAGTAACGCGTCGCCACCATAACAATTGGACATTGGTCAACAATTGGACATTGGTCGTCGATCCAGGTGCCGACTAAACCCCGCGCGCCATTCCCTACCTGACCAAGGTCGCCTAGTGGGGAGTACCCCGCCCGTCTACGCTGCTAACGATGATGCAGAAGGTGGGCGCGTATCGCGCACGCTCGGTCGGCCGCGCCCGCCTCGCGAGAAGATGGGGTGAGTGCCACAAACATTTCGATTGGTCACGGTGTTCGCTCCTTGATGGCTCGGCCTCGCTGCTCTAGGGTCGGGCCTTTTTCATCGCTACGGCGCTCGCCACTCAGATGAATCTTCTCTCAAAGTGACGGTAGGAGGTGATCCACTCGTGACGCACTACTGATGATGAGTAACAAGGACTCCCGATCGGATTGAGACGTGGACCCAGGCATTCGCTGAGAAGGAGACAATAATGGCTACAAAACAACCCAACATCCTGTTCATCATGGCCGATGACATCGGCTGGATGCAGCCGGGCATCTATCACCGGGGGTTGATGGTCGGAGAAACGCCGAACATCGACCGCATTGGGAACGAAGGCGCAATCTTCATGGATTATCTCGGGATGCAGAGCTGCACGTCCGGACGATGTGCCTTCATCACCGGGATGTTGCCGCTGCGTACCGGGATGATTCCCCCGCAACTCCCGGGAAGTCCATCGTGGCTGCGAAAGGGCACCCCGCACCTGGCAAGGTTCCTGCGCGATCTGGGCTATAGCACGGGCCAGTTTGGCAAGAATCACCTCGGCGACCACGCCGAGTCTCTACCCACGGCGCATGGGTTCGAGGAGTTCTGGGGGTACCTGTACCACCTCGACGCGATGCAGCAGGTGAGCTTCCCCGACATCAACAGCAGTGAGACGGTGCAAGGCATCGCGCCGGTCTGCAGGAACACGCCGCTCCCCGGCATCGCCGAAGATCCCAACGCGGTAGACCCCGCAACCACAACCTGCCTGACGCCTCCGCGTCCGGTCCTCTGGTGTCACTCCTCGGACGGCACGCAGAAGAACCAAACGTGCAAGGACGAGGGTCCGATTTCGCTGGAGCGGTCGAAAACGATTGACGAGGAGATTTCCGCCAAGGTCATCGACTTCCTTGATCGCAATGACCCGAAGAAGACCAACAAGCCCTTCTTCGTCTGGTATAACCCGGCGCGCATGCACATCACCACCATGCTGCCTGACAAGTACATGGACATGGTGGGTACGAAGGGCGGCAAGGACTGGGGCGTCAACGAAGCCGGCATGAAGCAACTGGACGACAACATCGGATATGTGCTCCAGAAGCTCGAGGCCATGGGTCAACTGGATAACACCATTGTCGTCTTCACCACGGATAACGGCGCCGAGGCGATCAGTTACCCGGATGGTGGCGTCACGCCCTTCAAGGGTCAGAAGGGTGAATCATGGGAAGGGGGCTACCGCTGTCCGATGGTCGTCCGCTGGCCGGGTCATATCAAGCCGGGCACGATCAAGGACCAGATGTTCGCGGCGCTCGACTGGTTGCCGACGCTGGTAGACATCGCCGGCGGACCCAAGGGCGATGATCTGAAGAAGCAGATCGAGGCCGGGAAGTATCCCGGCATCGTCAAGACCACGCTCGACGGTTTCAACCAGCGCGCCTATCTCGAAGGCACCTCGAAGAAGTCTGCGCGTGAGACCTTCTTCTACTTCTCGGGTGCGACGCCGTCCGCGGTGCGGTACCACAACTGGAAGATGTACTACACCATGTCAGCACCTGGGGCGACTGGCTGGATCATGCCACTCGTTCCGTTCCACATGACCCTCGTCCAGAACATCAAGCGCGATCCCTTCGAGCAGGCGGTCGGGGAGGATGAAAAGACCGTCAACGGCATTGGAGGCGCGCTTGCGGGCCCGGTGGGCGCCTATTTCTACGACTGGAACATCCTGCCGATCGGCCAGCAGCTCTGGTACAAGGAGCTCATGTCCTTCAAGGAGTTTCCTCCGATGCAGGCGCCGGAAACCTGGAACCTGGATGGCATCCTGAAACAAGTGGCAGCGGCTGGCCACCCGAGCGACTAGGCGAAGAGCGTCAACTCGTAGGGAGCAAAGTCGAGACTCGAGAGAGTCCGTTCCAACGGACGGCGGAAGCGAGGAAGGGGAGTGCCCTTCCTCGCTTCCTGTCGGGATGCGCCGATTCTCAGAGGCAGAGGCAAAATGAAATCCCAAATGGCAGAGGGACGTGTCCAACCAACCGATTCGCCGCGCCATCATGATATGACGTGGATACCCGGGGGAACATTCCACATGGGGTCCGAAGATTTCTATCCCGAAGAGCGGCCAGTGCATGAGGTGAGCGTAGATGGCTTCTGGATGGATTGCCACGAAGTCACCAATGAACAGTTCGCGCGCTTCGTAGAGGCGACCCGCTATAAGACGCTAGCCGAGCGCCCGCTCAATCCTGCGGACTTCCCTGGCGCCCCTCGCGAGAATCTTGTTCCCGGTTCCATGCTCTTTCACAAGACCGACGGGCCGGTCGACACGCGCAACTACGCCAACTGGTGGGCCTGGGTACCGGGAACGAGTTGGCGCCATCCGCTAGGTCCTGCATCGTCGCTCGAAACCTTCGCCCAACACCCCGTCGTGCACGTTGCCTATGAAGACGCCGAGGCGTATGCAAACTGGGCCGGCAAAGAATTGCCGACCGAAGCGGAGTGGGAATTTGCCGCGCGCGGTGGACTTGACGGCAAGACATTCACCTGGGGCGATGAGCCTCTTCGCGATGGCCAGGTGATGGCGAACACTTGGCAGGGAGAGTTTCCCTGGCAGAACTTCCTCGACGACGGCTATGAAGGGACGTCCCCGGTCGGATCGTTCCCGCCGAACGGATACGGCTTGTACGACATGGCGGGTAACGTATGGGAATGGACGTGTGATTGGTTCGTGCGGCGCCACGCCGATGAAGTCGGCACGGCGTGCTGTGGCCCTGCAGTCAATCCTCGCATTGTTTCGCCCGCCAAGAGTTACGATCTCGCGCAGCCCGCAGTTCCGGATTCCGCGCAAAGTCGTCAAAGGCGGCTCGCACTTGTGCGCGCCCAACTACTGCCTCCGCTATCGTCCCGCGGCTCGGCAGCCACAGATGATCGACTCTGGTATGAGCCACATCGGATTTCGCTGCATTACACGCAAGCGTTGATACGTTGAGACGTGAAGCCGTCCCATTGGCACACAGCTGGATCAGCCGTCGCGATCACGACCTCGAGCTCGGCACGCCGCAGGCTCGTGTTGACCTTCATCCACGTGGCGCCCCTCACGAAATGCCCCCCAATCCTCCTGCGAACGCTGTCGACGAGCGTCGTCGTCAACGCTCGCGATATTCCTTCCACTCCTTCTCCACGACCTTGGCCATCGCTTTCGCTGCACCCCGCAACCAGCCGGCGCGCCGCCGACGGACGTCGTCCAGCACACGTTGCCGTTGCCGCGGCGTCCCGAGGTGCACGTTGGCGACATCGCTCGCCATGGCACTCAAGAGCACGGTCTCGTCCCGCCGCTTCGGGAGCGACGCGATCTCGATGGGGTTCGCATCGGGTGAGAGGCGGCGAATGAGCCACGACCCGATCACACGCTGCACGGGATCCCGTGCGCGCACGGCTGATTGCAACGCCCGGTCGTAGTAGCGCTGGCCATGACGCCGCTCGCCTGCCGCCCAGGCGCATGCGGACGGCACCACTTCCTTCGCCTCCCGTGCCACACACCCGCCGTCCCACTCAGCGACGGCGACGTACCGCGGCTGACCGAGGCTTCCAGTTCCAGCCTCTCGCCGGACCACCTTGAACGGCAGGCCGCGAACGGGTAGCGTCGCCGCGAGCGCGCGTCTCGCATCTGCGGGAACGCCATGTCGGGCGCTCGGCCATCGGTTCACGGTGCTCCAGAAATGGGTCGGCGGCTTGACTACGTCGATACCGAGCTTTTCCAGGTGCTGATGCTCCTCCGCGAGGACGATCGGTCGGCCGTGCGCACGGAGGGTCGCGGCGTATGCTTCCACGATCGCATCGCACGCGTCGCGCAGCGACAGTCTCAGGTAACCCGCGTCGATGACGATCTTGACGCTCGTCGCCAACCGCACAAGGTCGTTGGTGTACGGCAACGGATACGCGTCGTCGAAATCGTCCACGCCAAAGCTCAAGCGACCCTCCGCGTCGCGCCACGTGCCGAAGCTGTCGACATGCAGATCGCCAACGGCAATGACGGTCGGCGCATGACGCAGATCCGCACACTCGGCCGGCCACACCTGCGCCCAGCGATAGAACGTGCCCCGCAAAAATACGAAGGTATCATCGCGCATCCGTTCGTGCTTGTCGCGCAGCTGCGACTCCACGACCGGGATTTGCCCGCGCAGCCACGCTTCATACTGCGTGGTCGACTCGCCAATGGTCATGATGCCATGCCGGTGAACCGGCGGAAGTCAGGTAGGATTTCTTTCCTGTCCCTGTCGTGCTGCCATACACGCTCGCTCTGAGACCACACACCTGCGTAGCGCGAATTCCAGGCCATCGGGGAAAGTGTGCGCACTGGCCATCGGCCCACGTCGTCCGATTGCCATCGTTTGCTCCCTGACCCCTGACCCCTGACCCCGCCGTTCGCGTTGCTGTGCACCTAAGCCCACTAGTGGCCTGGTTCGCGCCATCCTAGTTCTGCAGTTTGACCTACAAGGGCGCGGGGCCCCGGACGCGGGATCGGCGATCGTGATGCCAGGGCAGGGTGACGTGACCAAAGGCCTGGCGTCGGTGACCGCGAGGTCTGCGTGCATCGCACTCGCCGTATTGCAGTGCCTGGCCGAAGGCATAGCCACAGCACAGCAACCACGGCCAGCGGACACGTCATCGGTCACCGCCAAGGACACATCCGGCCCGAAGGCGGTGCCGCAGCGCGACATTTGGGATGTCGCCGCGTCCATCCTCCACATTCACAAACCGCTCACGCCACCGGAGAATCCGGATTCCGTGCAGTCGGCCGTTCTGATTCTGCCGGTGTTCGGGATCACTCCGTCGGCCGGCCTGAGTCTCGGCGCCGGTGTGTCGTACATCGGACGCTTTGGGCCGCCCGGAACCACGCGCCTCTCGCAGGCAAATGTGAGTGCGTCTTACAGTACCAAGGGACAACTCAACGTCTCGCTCACTCCGACTCTGTACCTGTCCGCCAATCGATTCTCAATCGAGGGCGACGTCCGATACTTGAGCTTGACCCAAACGACGTATGGCCTGGGCCCTCTGCACCCGGACAGCGACGCGGACGACATGGGGTTCAACCAGTTCCGGACCTACGTGACCGGATACGTGAGCGTGGCTAAGGGTCTCTACCTCGGACTCGGCTACCGGCTCGATTACTACTTCAACATCGTCGATCACAACGCGATTGCCGGCGAGGCGAGTCCGTACCTCGAGTACAACAACGGCGTGACTATCGCGAGCGCCACCGCCTCTGGCCCCGCCTTGTCAATCGTCTACGAGACGCGAGACAACCCGATCAATGCCTCGCGCGGCTACTACGCGCGGCTCGATGTCGTGCAGTACCCCACGTGGATGGGCAATCCCACCACATGGACACTGTTGCGTTACGATTTCCGGCACTACCTCAGCCTGAATCGCGCCGGCCACACCATTCTTGGCGTTTTGGACGTTCGGCTGGCTCACGACCGCACACCCACCCTACCTGAGCCTTCCAGCGATCGGTTGGGACCGCGACGATAACAGTGGTCGAGGCTACGTGCAGGGACAGATCCGCGGCCCGAGCATGCTGTACGGAGAAACGGAGCTGCGACAGCAGCTCAGCGCCGACGGCCTGATCGGTGCCGTCGTGTTCGCAAGTCTCACCGCCGCCAACTACCCGACGACGCGATCATTTGGTCCCGCCAATCCTGCGTACGGCGTCGGAATGCGAATCAAACTCAACAAGAAGTCGGATCAGAACGTGCGCTTCGATCTCGGGTTTACTCCTGCGGGTCCCGCGCGGTTCTTCCTGGGCGCAAGTGAAGCGTTCTGACCCAGGCCCGACACGGCGCGCCAGCTTCATGGCGCACGCGCTCCTTCCCGACACGACGAAGCCAAAAAGCAAGAACGCGTAGCGAGGGCTCACCCCGCCGACGTGAGAGGTGAGACTTCCACGGGGTTCGCGTGGTGTAACCCCTGTGGATGGCTCAGGCGCGCCAGTGCGCCAGCCGCCGGTGAGGAAACGGGATGCGCTGCCACGCATGTGGACATGAGAACGCTGCGGACGCACGGTTCTGCGGCGAGTGCGGTAGGCCCTTATCGGGCGGTCCGGTCTCCACCCCTGATCGGGCCGCGCCCTCGTCATGGCGTCGCGTGGCCATCGCCGGCGTCTGCCTGGCAGTGGTAGCAGCCGCCTTTGTTCTCGTGCGCCGTGCGGCCGCTTCCGCTCGCGGCGGCTCTCCGCCGGCAAACGTGGCCCCGACGGCAGAATCTGATCAGTCGGCCGGGCCGGCCTCACCATCGGGGTCCGGCGCGTCATCAAGCGCCGCCGGGACACCCGCGGCGGCACCGGACATGTCGCGTGTGACCGTATCCACGGTTGTCCCCGCTGGCGCAAACATTGCCGCGTTGGCAGCAGGCGGCGAGATCGAGAGCATCAACGATGCGTACGGGCCGGGCCACACCGGCCGCCTGCTTCTGGACGGATCGCCGACGACAGTGTGGACGCCCGACGGCGACAACGTTTATCCCCACGACATTGTGTTTTCGTTCTACAAGCGCGACACCGCACTCGTGTCGAGCCTTGTCCTCAATCCCGCGCCCGACGGGTGGGGACCTAAGCGGGTCGAGGTCTTCACGACGTCCGACAGCGCGAACGGTGCATTCACGGAAGTGGCGGCAGCTGACGTTACTGATTCGGTCCCGGTTCAGGCGATCACGTTCCCACCGGTGCTGGCGCGCTACGTCAAACTGCGAGTCGTCGCGGGCCCGGACGCCGCGCTCAAGATCGGCGAGGTGCAGATCATCGAGGGGAACCGACCTGGGTATAGCACGCTGCTCGCTCGACATCCCGAGATCGCGAAGTGGAAGTCGAGCGTGCGGTACGCAGCTCAGGCAGGGATCGATTGGCTGGAACCTGCCTCAATGGAATGGCAAACGAACTCGCGGTGTTTCGGGTGTCACGTCCAGGCGCAGACCCTCATGGGACTGTCGGTCGCGCAGAGCAACAACTACGTCGTCAACGCGCGTACGGCACACGACTTGGTCGAGTTCACCCGATCAAAGCAAGACACCGATGGACACGAGGTGGACGCAGGGTCCGATACGCACTTCACGCCAACGCAATTTGCGGCGATGGGCGTCGCGTACTACGACGAGGCCACCGGCACGAGGGCGGACACAGTGCTGCGCCGGTACGTGCAATGGCTCACGGGACACGTCAAGCCGACCGGCGAGCTCCAACAGGATATGGAGGAGCCGCCGATCGCACAGGGTTCGTTGATGGGAACAGCCAATGTGGTCGTCGCCCTGATGGAGGCGTTCGCCCAGACGGGCGATTCTGAATACAAGTCGGCGGCCGATCGCAGCCTGTCGTTTATTGCCGCGACGAAGCCCGTGACGACGCAGGACAAGGTCTTCAAGGTCATCGCGCTGTCACGATACGGAACGGCCGAGCAGCGGGATGCCGCATCACACGTGATTCAACAGCTGCAGGCTGAACAAATGGCCGATGGCGGGTGGCGTGAGAATCCGTCCCTGCGCGCCTCAAATGCGTTTGCTACGGGTCAGGTCTTGTACGCGTTCAAAGAAGGCGGCGTCAGTATAGAGGCCCCGACCTTCAGTAACGGGGTCCGGTACCTGATCGCCACCCAGCAGCCGTCCGGGTCCTGGCCACCCGGCGCGACGCAAACGAAGCGGCCGTCGGAGTTCGCGCCCACCATGTGGGCCGTGATCGGGCTCGCCGGGGCGATCGAGCCGCCGACGGCCGAGTCGATGAAGCTCGACCTCGACAAATACGGCCGCGTGAGGCTCTACATCAACTTTGACTTCAACAAGGCGACGTTGCGGCCCGACGCAAAGCCGATCATCGGCGAGGTCGCGAAACTCATGAGGCAGAACCCGGGGCTCGCGCTCGAGATCAATGGCCATACCGACAACGTCGGCACGCACGACTACAACGTCGATCTTTCGCGACGTCGCGCTGCTGCGGTCGTCGACGCGCTCGTGGCCGCGCGCATCGCACGCGACCAGCTGACGGCCGGCGGGTTCGGCCCCGACCAGCCAATCGCCGACAACGATACGGAAAAAGGCCGCGCCCTCAACCGGCGCGTCGAGCTTGTCAAACCCTGACCCGGCGGCCGTTCGGTCGTCGGCCCGTTCAATCGACGGGGGTGACTAGTGCGCTGTCCATCCTGTGGTCGTGAAGCAGTTCCAGGTGAACGCTTCTGTGAAGGGTGCGGGCGGGCACTGTTGCCACGGGGTGGCCGAGTGCTCGCAGGCGACGCCCAGGGATCCGCCGGATCCACGACGAGCAACCAGGCTACACATGTGCCCGCGCGCCGCTCATCGCGTCGGGCGATAGTGGGCGTGATCGCCATCGTGGTCGGACTCGCCACGGTCGGCGTGGTGGGGTTGGCTCGTCATCGTCTCGCAGGCACCTCGGCGGACGGGCTGGACTCTGGAGTACAGGGAGCAGGAGCGTCGCTGGTCCGGATTGCGACCGTGGCCGCCCCCTGCCCGGAGCAGGATGACATGCTTGCGCTCGAAGGGTATGCGCCGGGTGCTGGCGGGGCCGAACACATCGGACAAAAAGGCATCGGACAGCTCGGTGGAATCGCTGATGGCATTGCCGGGGCGCCGCCTGCGCCGTCCGCCGCGCCGCCGTCGAAGTGCCGGGCCCTTACGCAGGACTTGGAAGAGGCGTTCCACGCGATCGATACTGCCGCGCGAGCCCTGCCAAACGATGGGTACGACGAAGGGGCACGCGCCGCAGAACTGAATGACCCAAGCGCAATCTTTGCCTTCGTGCGCGACAAGATCCAGACCGAGGCGTACGTGGGTGCGATGCGTGGTGGAGTAGGCACTCTGATGAGTCGGTCTGGCAGTCCGGCCGACAAGGCCATTCTGCTGGCCGAGCTACTGGCCGTTCGCGGCATCACCGTGCGATTCCTCCACACAACCCTCTCCAACACCGACGTCGCAGGAGCGATCACTAACGCGGTAGGCGCACGAGGACCCTCTGCGGCAAGCGTGTCGTCGCAGCAGGCAACCGCCGCACTCGAGACTTTTACCGAGGGCGCAACCTCCGCGCAGCCCATTGCAGACGGGATCGTGGCCTCCCTCACCGGCGCCGGTGCGACCTTGTCCAACAGCGACAGTGGCCTGCGCGCGCGGTGGGCGACCAATCTGCGAGATCATTGGTGGGTGCAGGCGCAGGAGGGCGGCGCATGGGTCGATCTTGATCCGACGCTCCCGACCATCTCTGTCGGCTCGCATCTCGGACCGGCCGCAGCCGCCCCGCCGTCCGACCAGCTTCCCGACACCATCTACACGACCGTCACGTTTCGGATCACAGGCGACTTCGCTGACAAGACTGGGGTGACGACACACTCGATGGTCGAGAAGCAGGTGCGCGCGGCGGACGCATTCGCCCAGCCGATCGTCGTTCGAGTCGGCGACCCTGACGCGACCGTGGCCGGCCTTGGGAAGTCGAACACGTTCACCGCCTCGGTCGTCGTGGGCGGGGGCACCTCGAGCAGTGATCCGTTTCAACCCGACCCCGAGACCGGCCCGCGCTTGCTCCGCCTGCATTTCGAGATCGAAACCGACAGACCCGGATGTCGGCCGCTCCTCGCGCGGCGGACGATCGTAGATCGAAGCAACACTGGCGGGACGAGCGTCGCGGCGACATGGGATGCTCGCCGGACAGCGTATGCCCTGACGACGTCCTACGATGGCCTCGCCCTGGCGGGCGCACTCGATCCCGCGTTCGCCGCGGCTCGCGAGGTAGAGGGAACCCACGCGCTCCATGGGCTGCTCGAGTACGCCATCAATCGGCAGTTGGATGCCCTTCCGCCTGATGCGAACGAGATCTACCCACTTGAGGTCATGCGCTACCTGGAGCTCGACGGCATGGTCCGCCACGAAACTGAGGCCCGCTCGGCGAACCATACCCGGTTCTACTTCGATCGGCCGGTAATCGCATTCGTCCATCACGCGATGGTCTTCAACGGCTCGGCGGTCGTTGCGCAAAACGACTTCGACGTCGTCGAGGACGCGATGGACGCGACCGGCGCCAATGTTACGACCGCAGTACGAGACAACATCACTCGGGGCGTGACCGATAATGCGATCGAGAGGCACGTCGTGCTCCCCAGGGGATTGGTGACGACGCGTGCGCTGTTTGCAGCGGCCGCACGCATGGGTGTTCCGACAGTTGCCATTCTTACATCGGGCAGCCAGTCGCGGCTCCCCCCTGCGGCGCTGGTCGCTGCCACCGCCTCATTGCAGCGCGGAGCGATCATTGCCACGGCACGCCCCGTTTCCCTTGGCGGCGAGGATCACGTCGGGTGGTGGGAAGTCAATCCGGCGACCGGCTCCACCGTTGGGCGGCTGGAGTCAGGTGCCGGCCAAGCTCTGGCTGAGTATCTCCCGACGACTGGCGTCGCGCTGAAAGCCAATACGATCGCCGACGTCGTGGGGGGATTCGATGCCTGCATGTTTGCGGACGTCAACAAAGCGCTGGCCACGTCGAACGGCGACGGGATCGAGATGGTCAGTAAGTGCGGACAGGAGGTGGCGTGCGAATTCGCCGAAGGGCAGGCCGTCGGCCTGTTCGCGGACTTCTTGTATGGTGGCGACAATGCAGCCAATCAGGCAGCGGATTTGACTAACACCATCTTCGCGCTCGCCAAGAAAGTGTGCGGCTAGGTGGCTCGTGCGGCCCGACACTCCATAGGGGCACATAGTTGCCGCCTATCGAGGCATTCAGCACAAAGTATTGGAATCATTGCGACCGTCTCGCCATTCTCCGGCACCGCTCCGAGGGCAACCCTGACCGCAGCTTTTCCGTGGAAGGAGAAACAGTGACCACTTCACGCATCGGTCGACAGATCGGGCGTACGGCAGCGCTCGGCGTTGTTGCGCTCGCCTGGCCAGTCATTGTCGCTGCCCAATTGCCAGGGGTTCGCTGCGCAGACGGTGTCACGGCCGCAACGACCGCCATTTGCATCGCGTCCCATGACGGTGTCGCGAAAGTTGCTGCCCAAATGGCTTGGCCGGCTGCGGGCGCGAGCGCCAACTCGAGCAACACCGACACAAGTTCAAAAAATCACAACGGGACCATTGAGCTCAATAGCACCCAGTTTGGAGTGAGCAGATCCAACCCTCCCGCGGGGAACGGCACGGCTCCGGGCAAGGCCGACCTGTCTGATATCACTGCCGGCCAGGGAAAGCCGCCGCTCGCAGCGAGCAACATCACAGTGACGATCCCGCTGCCCGACACCCCGGCCAAGAAACCGCAGAGCAAGAAGCCATAGGCAGCCGCGTTGGCTGCGGCGCAGTGCGGCGCCGCCTCGATCCTCCAGCCCGAGCACACCTCGCCGGCCGAGCTCAACAAGAAGTCGGATCAGAACGTGCGCGTTCGAGCTTCCTGACGCGACAATGAGAAGACGCGTGAACCCGTAGCGAGCGCATCGAGAGAAGAACTCCCCGCGCACCGCTCGAGAACGTTGTGGTGCTCTACGGCCATGCCCCACTGGGTCACGCGTCAACCCTCGACCGCAGCGCTGCGTGGACCTTGGTGCACTACCCGCGCTCAGCGGTCCCGACCAACTACCATGGCCGCGATCGAACACCACTCACCGTCATGGAAAGGCGGAGGAACCGCGCATGCCCCCACAAGGCTCACAGAAGCCCAACATCCTGTTCATCATGGGCGACGACATCGGCTGGTTCAACCTCAGTGCGTACCACCAGGGCATTATGGCGTCACGAACGCCCAATCTCGACCGCATGGCTTCGGAGGGCACGCGGTTCACGGACTACTACGCCGAGGCCAGCTGCACCGCGGGCCGCGCCAATTTCATTACGGGACAGCTGCCGATTCGCACGGGTCTCACCACCGTCGGCCAGGCCGGTTCGACCGTCGGTATGCCCAAGGAAGCACCGACGATCGCCACGGCGCTCCGATCGATGGGGTATGCCACTGGGCAGTTCGGCAAGAACCACTTGGGCGATCTGAACAAATTCCTGCCGACCGTGCACGGGTTCGACGAATTTTTCGGCTACCTCTATCACCTGGACGCGATGGAGGATCCGTTCCATCGGAACTACCCGCCCGCCCTCAAAGAGAAGGTGGGCCCCCGCAACATGCTGCACACGTGGGCCACGGATAAGGACGACGCGACGGTGGACCCGCGCTGGGGCAAGGTTGGCAAACAGAAGATTGTCGACGAGGGCCCGCTGCCCCCGCACCCGACCAACGGAGCCAAGTACGACATGGAGACGGTGGACGACGCCATCCGCGATCACGCGTTCGACTTCATCGACAAGGCGAAGAGTGCCGGGAAGCCCTTCTTTGTCTGGCTCAATCCGACACGCATGCACGTCGTCACGCACTTGTCGGAGAAGTACGAAAAGTTGCGCACGCCAGAGAACGGTTGGAGCGTACAGGAAGCCGGGCTGGCACAACTCGACGACATCGTGGGCGCGGTTCTGAAGAAGCTGAAGGACACGGGTCTTGATGACAACACGATCGTCGTGTTCAGCACCGACAACGGCGCGGAGTGTATGACCTGGCCGGACGGTGGCCAGACGCCATTTGCAGGCGAAAAAGGAGCAGTGCTCGAAGGGGGCTTCCGGGCGCCCTGCATCATTCGGTGGCCAGGCAAGGTACCAGCTGGCAAGGTCGAGAACGGGATCATCTCCGGCCTCGATTGGTTTCCGACGTTCGTTGCCGCCGCCGGCAACCCCAACATCGCTGACGAGCTGGTAGATGGTAAGCAGTTGGGCGACCAAACCTACAAGGTCCATCTCGATGGCTACAACCAGCTCGACCTCATCACCGGGAAAGGTCCATCGAAGCGGCAGGAGATCTTCTATTTCGCTGAGGGCACCTTAGGGGCGGTCCGCGTCAACGACTACAAGTATCGGTTCATCGACCAGCCCGGCGGATGGCTGGGCGGCACGGTCAAACCCGACTGGCCCATCCTCTGCAACCTCCGCCTCGATCCGTTCGAGCGCACCGGACTGGATCGGTCGCTGAACTTCTACAGTTGGTTCGCGTACGAGTTCTGGCGCTTTGTGTTCGTCCAACAAGTGGTGGAAAAGTTTGCGGAGACGTTCGTCGCATTCCCGCCGATGCAGCCGCCTGCCACGTTCAACCTCGCGGCGATCAAGGAGCAGCTGGCGAAGAAGGTCGCGACACATTCAGGCGTCTAGGGCAGGGTGAGCGAGCGGCGCCCCGCCCCTGGGGCGCCCGCTCTCCCGAGCGGCCACCAGGCGGTAACGCACACCCCCGACCGCGCGCTGGCGAGCCTGGCTACACGTGCCGCACCTACCAGTATAAGATCAAGGACGCGGTCGCCTCGCTCCGATCGACCACTCGACGCGACCGCGGGACTGCGCCACATTGGCCCAGTCTCGTGACCGACCGCCGTGTTTCGCCGACCTCAACCCCCAAACCTCTTCGCATGTTGACGCTCTCGCCTTCTCACCGCACCGTGCGTCCCTGTCTGACATGGCTCTACGGAGCGCTGCTCATTACCGCGTGCCAATCCGAACACGGCAGCGCCACTGCCCAGGCGGGCCGGTCCCCATCGGACACAGGCGCGGCACCAGCTGCTGCTCCCGCCGCTGCGCCCGCTGCATCGCCCGGCGCACCGATCACCTTCGCCCCCGCGCTCGGCGTCGACATGGCGACAATGACAAAGACGCCGTCCGGGCTGGCGTATCACGATGTGAAGGTGGGCACGGGCGCCACCGCAGTGGCAGGCAAGACGGTATCCGTGCACTACACCGGGTGGTTGCCCGATGGAACCAAATTCGACAGCAGCCGCGATCGCAATCAACCATTTCAGTTCGCGCTGGGCGCGGGGCAGGTGATCAAGGGGTGGGACGAGGGGGTCGCCGGTATGAAGGTCGGCGGCCGTCGAACGCTGGTCATTCCTCCCGACCTCGCCTACGGTCCAAACGGCTCGGACCCCATCCCGCCCAACGCAACGCTTGTATTCGACGTCGAGCTCCTCGGCGTGCACTGATTGAGGCTTCGCCTCAATAGAAAGGCGAAGGAGAGAGGAGAAAGGAGACGAACGCTGTCAGGCGGTGCTACCGGCGGTAGGCGCGGTACGCGCGTCGTTGACGGTAGTCCAGACGCAGGTCGGGCGTAGGCCGTGTCGCCAACGCCAGCCCAGGACCGGTAGGGGCGACGCATTGCGTCGCCCGCGGTGACAGCTGGTATCCGTCGCCAGATGCGGCGTTATCGTCGCGTCACCAGAGGAGCGGGATCAGGCGATATCGCACGTGCCGGCACATGGTGTCCGCGCTCGCTCTGAATCCGCACGAGCGGCGATAGATAGGGATTGTCGGTGAACGACCGCAGGAGAAAGAATCCGGCGACGAGCAAGAGCAGCGCCCCGATGAGCTGAAGCCACGCGGGGACAGGCGGCGTCCAGTGAAAGCGGCGTCCGTCCAGCGGCATGACGACAATCCACACAACGAAGCCGGCCCTGGACGAACGCCGGCAGCGGGTCCTTTGGCCGCAACGGCATGATCTGATCGTGGGTCCTACCGATTGGCATATCCTGATAGTCACGTCTTGACAGTCAAGAGGACGTGCCGTAACCTGCAAGGCACCGGCCGAATAGAGGGGACTCGTGGACCAGCCAACGACTGATGTCATCCAGGGCACGCTCGACATGCTGATCCTCAAGACGCTGAGCTTGGCGCCGCTGCACGGGTTCGGCATCGCGCGGCGCATCGAGCAGATCTCGCGCGGCGTGTTCAAGGTGAATCCGGGCTCGCTCCTCGTCGCCCTGCAGCGGCTGGAGCGCGCGGGCTGGCTGGAGGCTGAGTGGCGGGAGACGCCCAACTCCCGGCGGGCCAAGTTCTATAGCCTGACACGGGCGGGCCGAAAGCAGCTGGACGTGGAAACAGAGGACTGGAGCCGCCGAGTCGGGGCAGTCGCGCGGTTACTCAAGGCGGAGGGTTGACGCGTGTCCATCTGGAGCCAGATCTCGCACGGTCTCCACGTGCTCGTCCATCGACGCGATGCGGACCAGGACCTCTCAGACGAATTGCAACATTACTTCAACGAGGCTGTCGCTGAAGCGCTGGCCCGCGGGCTGTCACCGGAAGCCGCACGCCATGCCGCGCGCGCGGAATGCGGCAGTCTCGCAGGCCGGCGAGAGGAAGTCCGCGCCGCCGGTTGGGAACACGTCGTCGACACGACCCTCGCGGACATTCGTTACGCGGCACGGCGACTGCGCACCAGCCCTGGCTTCACGACCGTGAGCGTCATCACACTCGCGATCGGCATTGGCGCCACGACGGCCATCTTCAGCGCGGTCAACGCCATTCTATTCGAGCCGCTGCCATACCCCCATGCGGACCGCATCCTCATGATTTCGGATGTAGGAGTGGGGAATGCGTTGAGCGAACCGACCTTCGGGACGTATGAAGAGCTGGCACAGCGTAGCCATGCCTTTGAGGCGCTGGCCGCGACCAATGCGTGGACGCCGGCGCTGACCGGGACCGGCGCTCCGGACCGCGTCGCGGCGGAGCAGGTGAGTGCACCATTCTTCCGCGTGTGGGGGATCCCACCCACGAAGGGACGCGACTTCGTCAGCAGCGAGGATGTGCTCAACGGTCCCCACGTTGCCATCCTCAGCTCCCGGTTGGCGACACGCCGCTTCGGCACCGAGCAGGACGCCGTGGGCAAGCCGGTGACGTTGGATGGCGATCCCTACACCGTCGTAGGCGTCCTGCCGGCGGGCTTCCACAACGACCTGGCCCCGTCCGCTGACATCTGGGTGCCGCTGCAGTACAGACCGCACGCTCCGCCACTCACCCGGGAGTGGGGCCACCACATCCACATCGTCGGCCGGCTGCGCGCCGGCGTGACCGCCGACCAGGCCCGGAGGGGCCTCGAAGCGATCGCGCGGACGCCCGTTGCCGACTTTCCGAGGCCTACCTGGGCCGATCTCGCGGACGGCCTTATCGTGCACCCCCTCCAGCAAGACGTCACCAGCGACGCACGACCGGCACTGCTCGCCATCTTGGGCGCGGTATTTCTCGTCCTTGCGATCGCCGGGGTCAATGTCACCAACCTGCTACTCGCTCGCGGCGTGCAACGCCGAGGCGAGTTCGCCATGCGCATCGCGCTCGGCGCCGGCCGGAGGCGACTCCTGCGACAACTACTGACCGAGAGTGTCCTCCTGGCGTTGCTGGGTGGAGCGCTGGCGCTTGGCCTCGCGCTCGCCGGTGTGCGAGCGATTGTAGCGCTTAGTCCGCCCGGGCTCCCGCGCGTCGACGCGATCCGCCTCGATTCCGCTGCTTTCGTGTTCGCGCTCGCCATCACGAGCATGGTGGGGATCGTTGTGGGGCTCGCCCCAGCGCTCAGCGCCGCACGGGACGACCCGCTGGTCGCACTGCACGAGGGATCGCAGCGCACGGCTGGAAGTCACCACGCGACGCGGCGCAGCCTCGTCGTCGCCGAAGTCGGCCTGGCGCTCGTGCTGTTGGTGAGTGCGGGACTCCTCGTGCGGAGCCTCAAGCGCCTGGTGTCGGTCGCGACGGGGTTCGATGCGTCACACATGGTCACGATGCAAGTATTGGCGGCCGGCCACCAGTATGACTCCGACGACGCGCGATCCCGCTTCTTCACCAACGCACTTGACGCCGTGCGAGCCGTGCCGGGGGTCGCAGCGGCCGCCTTCACGAGCCAGCTGCCGCTCAGTGGAGATCATGATGGCTATGGCGTGACCTTTCAGTCGCACCCGACCGACAGCGTCGCCGCGACCCGGTATGTCGTGACGCCCGGCTACCTCGAGGCGATGCGGACGCCACTGCTCCGGGGCCGATTGTTCGACAGACACGATGTCCACGGTTCGCCTGAGGTGCTCCTCATCAGCCAGTCGTTTGCCAATCGGGTATTTCCGGGCGAAGACCCGATCGGCCAGCATATGAAAGCGGGTCCGGATTTCGCCGATCCGACACGGCCATGGGGGACCGTGGTCGGCGTGGTCGCGGACGTGAAGCAGGACTCGCTGGCGATTGGCAACGGGGACGCGTTTTACATGCCCATGGGCCAGTGGAATTGGGTCGACGCCACGCAGTCGTTGATCGTGCGCGCGTCCAGCGACCCGTCCACCCTCGTTCCAGCGCTCGAGCACGCCATCTGGTCCATCGACAAGGACCAGCCGATCACACGCGTCGTGACAATGGACGCGTTGATTGCAGGGTCTGCCGCCAACCGGCGGTTTGCCCTCACGCTGTTCGAGGCATTCGGTGGTGTCGCGCTGCTGCTAGCCGCGGTGGGGATCTACGGCGTGTTGTCTGGTTCTGTCAGTGAGCGCACCCGAGAGATCGGCGTGCGTTCGGCGCTGGGCGCGTCTCAGGGTGCGATCCTGAGTCTGATCGGCCGAGACGGGATGCGGCTCACCGCGTTCGGCGTGGTCTTCGGACTCGCTGGAGCATTCGTCGCGAGTCGTGCCATCTCCACACTCCTCTTCGGCATCACCCCTCTCGATCCGATCACCTACCTCGCAACGGCCGGATTGCTCGGCGCCGTGTCCGCCATCGCATGCTGGCTGCCCGCCTGGCGGGCGACGCGTGTAGACCCCGCCGACACGCTGCGATTGGAATAGGCTTAAGCCCTCGCGTCCGGAGTAACTCGTTCAGGGTGTGTGTAGACATTCGCGGTCGTCCCACGCAGGAGCGCCACCAAAGTGAGGCTCGCAGCTTCCGCCATGCGAATGGCGAGTCCGGTCGGCCGCGACACCGCGGCGAGGAGAGGGATGCCCGCAGTCGCGGCCCGCTGTACGAGCTCGTAGCTGGCGCGGCTCGTCATGAGCACGAATCCGCCCGACGGGTCGCGGCCGACGCGAGCGAGCGCGCCAATCACCTTGTCCAACGCGTTATGCCGACCCACGTCCTCGCGCACGACCTGCAGGGCTCCGTCGGCCCTCGCCCACGCCGCTGCGTGTACGGCGCCCGTCGCTCGATTGAGCGGTTGGCAGCCGACGAGCGACGCCTCAGCCCTCCATAGGGCGGCCGGCTCGACCGACCACCCGGCCGCGACCGGCGGCGTCGGACGCAGCACCTCGGCAATGGTCTCGACCCCGCACAACCCGCACCCAGTCCGACCAACCAATTGCCGGCCGCGCACGGCGAGCGCATCGGCTGCCGGCTCAGGGAGGGTGATGCGTATCTCGATCCCCTGGCTGTACCGCTCCACGCGCACGTCGGTCATCTCGCCCACCAATGACACGATCGCCTCCGACAGCGTGAACCCGACGGCGAAGTCTTCCAGGTCGGCGGGCGTCGCCATCATCACGACATGGGGCCGTCCGTTGTAGACGAATGCGACTGGTACTTCCTCCGCTACGGCGGCGGCGCCGGTGGACCGCGTATCGCCATCGAGGCGAACGTACGAACGCTCCTTCTGTACCTCCGCGTACCCCAAGCCGAGCAGCGGATGCCCCGGGGTCAGCGTGTCAGGGACTGGACGAGTCACGGAGACCGAGAATCGCGACCCGATCCGTTGGGGCCGCCATCGCCCCCCCCACCGGGCGACCCAGCGCCGTCGCCGCTGGCCCCGTTGCCGAGCGCGGTCGACGTCGAACCGTTGGGGCGTTCCTGCACGTACCGCCAGCCGAATCGGCCCTTCACACAGAGGTTCCCCCGCGTGATCGAGGCATCATACGGCGACGTCACCTTCACGATCTCGTTGTCCTGAACGTGGAGCGTCAACGTGCAGCCCACCCCGCAATACGGACAGATCGTGTCGACCGCTTGTTGCCGCGCTTCATCCCATGTCCCAGCTTCGCGACGCGCATGCTCCGAGCTGAACATCAGGGCGCCCGTCGGACACACGGCGATGCAGTTGCCGCAGTAGACACACGCCGACTTCGGCAATGACACGGCGAACTCGGTCGAGATGCGCGCTTCGAATCCCCGGCCGGCGACCGTGATCGCGAACGTGTTCTGATAGTCCACGCCGCATGCCTCGACGCACTTGTAGCACAGGATGCACTTGCTGTAGTCCCGCACGTATAGCTCATTGTCGACCTTGATCGGCTGCGCCACCGTCGCCGCGTAGGCGGGGTCCGGCGGCTCATGGTGGCCCGGCGGTGCCATGTCGCGAACGCCCGCCGCCGTCTGCGGCGCGGGTGGTCCGTACCGCGCCGGACGACAGCCGTACTCATCGAGCCACGCCCCGACTTCCGGCGTCGTCGACAGGTCGACCGAAGACGCCAGAAACTCCAGCACCATCTTGCGGCTGTGGCGCACACGCTCGCTATCCGTGCGAACGACCATCCCGCGCTCCACCGCGCGCGCGCACGAGGGGACCAGGACCCGCGACCCTTCGACCTCCACGACACACACTCGGCAGACGTTCACAGGATGGAGCGTCTCGAGGTAGCACAGCGTCGGGATCTCGACGCCGACCCGCTTGCACGCATCGAGAATCGTCGTCCCTTCTGGAACCCCGACGGTCTGCCCGTCGATGGTGAGCTCGACTTTTCGTTTCGGCGTCACCAGGGTCGTCATCGAGCCCCGCCATCGAAGAGGTGTAATCGCTCGACGGCCGATTCGACCGCGCTGTACGCCGTCTGCCCGAGGCCGCAAATCGACGCGTCCTTCATCGCCAGGCCGATCTCCGCCAGCAGGGCGACTTCGTCGGCGACGTTGCCGCGAGGCCGCCGAGCCGCCAGTCGGCACAGCGCTTCCTCCTGCCGCACGGTGCCGACCCGACACGGCACGCATTGCCCGCACGACTCGTCACGGAAGAACGCGGCGATGCGACGCAACGCATCCGGAAGATCCGCCGCGTCGTCGAAAACCATGATGACCCCGGAACCAAGCGTGGCACGCGCCTCGCGCACCCCCTCGAAGGTGAGCCGGATGTCCAGCTCGTCGGGTCGAACGAACACGCCCGCCGCGCCGCCCACCAGAATGGCCTGGATCGACCGTGCGCTGGGGGTGCCGCCCGCGAGCGCGAGCAGATCTCCGAGCGTCGCGCCAAACGTCACTTCGTACACCCCGGGTCGCTGAACCGCACCGGAAAGGCAGAACAGCTTCGTCCCCGTCGATTGCGCCGTGCCGACCGCCGCGAACGCCGGCCCCCCACCAAGCACGATGTCGGGGACGTTCGCCAGGGTCTCGACGTTGTTGACGACCGTTGGGCGACGGAACAGACCGGACTGCGTGGGGAAGGGCGGCTTGTTTCTGGGCTCTCCGCGGTACCCCTCGATCGAGTTGAAGATCGCGGTCTCTTCACCGCAGATGTACGCGCCAGCTCCTTTGCGAATCTCGAGATCGAAGCGGACGCCCTGTCCCATGATATCGGCACCCAACAGTCCGCGACCTCTCGCCTGATCGATAGCGTGTTGCATGCGCTCGATGGCAAGCGGATACTCGCCACGCAGGTACACATATCCCTGTTCGGCGCCAACGGTGAAGCCCGCGATGGTCATCGCCTCGACAATGGCGAACGGATCTTCCTCGAGCAGCACGCGATCCTTGAAGGTGCCGGGCTCGGATTCGTCCGCATTGCAAATCACGTATCGGGGTCGGGCTGGCTGGCGGGCGACCGCGTCCCACTTCCGGCCCATCGGGAACGCCGCGCCCCCGCGACCCAGCAGCTTGGAGTCGATCACCTCTCGTAAGACCGCGTCCGCCCCCATGGCGAACGCGCGCCGCAGCGCATCGTACCCTCCCGAGGCACGATACTCGTCGAGGCTGGTCGGGTCCACCACGCCCACCCGTTTCAATAGTCGCAGCGACGGGTCGCCCTGCTGCGGCAGCGGGAGCCGCTTGACCACGGCGGCCGAGAGGTCACCCCGCAAGACACGGCGCGCACGGTCGGCCGTCAGCTCGCCGAAGGAGCGTTCGATGGGATCGGTGCCGGCCGCCGTCACCATCGCCGCCGGGGCCTGATCGCAGAGGCCGAGACAGGGGCTCCGCAGCCAGGTCGACGCATCGGCGCCCACGTGCACATGCCCGTTGCCGGCCGGCGCGTGGTATGCCGAGCCGACGGTGCGCTCGAGCTCCGCGATGATCGGCTCGGCTCCTCGCATGCGACAGGCGATATCATCGCAGACGTGCAGCACGCGACGAGGCCGCGGCGTCGTGGAGAGCAACGCGTAGAACGTCGCAACGCCCCACGCGTCGGCCGGCGGGACGGTCAACCGCTCACAGATGTAGTTGAGCGCACCCTCGCTGATCCAGCCAATGCCCGACTGCACCGCGTGCAGTGTCGGGAGGAGGAGGTGTCGTCGCTCGCGGGCCACGTGACCGCCGTGCGCCACATGCGCGTCCCGTGCCGGATTCCGCTCACCTCCCTCCCATTGCGAGGCCGGAGGGCCAAGCAGGGTGTCGACTGCGTGACGCTCGGCGTCAGTCGGCTCCGCGTCGAGGAGGTGCAGATCCATCGCTCAGACTCCCATCAGCAGGCGCAACACGCGCCGGCTCGTCGCTCAATCATCGGCCGCCACAGCCGAACTGGTGTGAGCCCCGCGCGCATGAGACTTGGCCTGCGCCACCGGTTCCACACTCACCGCGCACGCCTTGAACTCGGCGGTACCCGACTTGGGGTCGAACTCATCGATCGTCAGCACGTTCACCGCGACGCCGTCCCGGTTGTGCGGCGTCATGAAAACAAGACCCGCGCGAAGCGATTCATCGATGTGTGCCGGCGCAACCAAGCTCCCGCGCCGCGAGGCGACGCGGACCGGTGTCCCCTCGACAATCCCCAGCGACCGCGCATCCTCCGGACTCAGATCCAGACTTTCCGCACGCCGCAGCGGAGACACGTACCCGGCGGTCTGCACCCCGGTGTTGAACGCATCGAGCCGACGCCCGGTGGTGAGGACGAACGGATACTCCGCGTCGGGCTGCTCGACGGGAAGCTCGTGCTCCACGACGGAAAATGGGGCGGTCTCGCCAATGCCGGGCGAGCCTGCGGGGTCGTTCCACAGTCGGCCGTGCAGGAACTGCGAGCCCGGATGTGATTCGTCGGGGCAGGGCCACTGAATGCCGCCCAACGCCTCGAGACGCGCGTAGGTCATCCCGCCAAACATGGCCGGCGCCACGGCCCGACACTCGTCCCACGTTTCTTCCGCGGTCGGCGTCCCCCAATCGTGTCCAAGCCGCTTGGCGATCTGCGCGATGATCCACAGCTCATCCCGCGCGTCACCGGGCGGCGTCAACGCCTTGCGCACGCGCTGAATGCGGCGTTCGCTGTTCGTCACGGTGCCTTCGCCCTCACACCAGCTCGACGCGGCCGGCAGCACGACATCAGCCAGCTGCGCCGTTGCCGTCAGGAAGATCTCCTGCACGACGAGGTGTTCGAGCCCCTCCATGAGCTCGACCGCGTGATGCTGGTCCGCCTCCGATTGCGCCGGATTCTCGCCGATCACAAAGAGCCCACGGAGCGTCCCATGCTCCATCGCGCGAAACATCTGCGAGAGGTTGAGCCCGTGCTCGGGCCGCAACGTCACACCCCACGCCAGCTCGAAGCGTGCGCGTACCTCGGGAACCAGGACGTCCTGGAAACCCGGCAGCTTGTTGGGGATAGCCCCCATGTCGCCGCCGCCCTGCACGTTGTTCTGGCCGCGCAGCGGATTGAGCCCGCTGCCGAAGCGCCCCACGTGCCCGGTCAGCAGGGCAAGATTGATGAGCGCCAGGACGTTATCGACCGCGTTGTGATGCTCCGTAATCCCCAGTGTCCAGCAAATGATCGCCCGGTCCGCTCGCGCATAGCTGTGCGCCGCCTCGCGAATGACGTCGGCAGGTATCCCCGTCTCGCGTGAGGCATACTCGAGGGTGTACGGCTCGACGCAGGCGCGATACGCGTCGAAGCCGGTCGTCGCCCGGCGAATGAACGACTCGTTGGCCAGCCCGGCATGCAGGATCTCGCGGGCCATGGCATTGGCCAGCGCGATGTCGGTACCGACGTGCAGCCCAAGCCACACGTCGGCCCACTGGGCCGACGACGTACGCCGCGGATCGACCGCATACATCCGGGCGCCGTTGTGGATGCCCTTCAGCACGTGGTGGAAGAAGATCGGGTGATTCTCGCGGGCGTTGGCACCCCACAGGAAAATCACGTCCGTCTCCTCCGCTTCCGCATAGGAGCTCGTCCCGCCACCTGCTCCAAAGACTGTCGCCAGACCGACGACGCTAGGAGCGTGTCACGTCCGATTGCAGCTATCGATGTTGTGCGTGCCGAATGCCACACGGGCAAGCTTTTGCGCCAGGTAGTTCATCTCGTTGGTCGATTTCGAGCACGAGAAGATCCCCAGTGCGTCACCGCCATGCCGCGTGATGATATCGTGGAATCCCAATGCGGCCCGATCCAGGGCCTCATCCCACGACGCCGGCCGCAACACACCGCCCTCACGGACGAGTGGCTCAGTCAGACGAACAAACGATCCCTTAGGCATAAGATGCTGACCTCATTGAACTTCCGTTCGCGGGCCCCCACCTCACGTCCCCCTGTTTTGGGGCTCCATGCCCCTCAACCATAAATCAACGCGCGGGGACCAGCATCCGTCAAATTGCTGGCGGCGAATCTATGGTATACCAAACAATGGTCGAATCGGCCGAGCGGATCAACCGATACGGTCGGGCTTGATCCTGTTACATCGACCCCCGCGATTCTGCCGCGCCTTAATCCGGGCGCGGGCGACAGGCCGGCTACTGCAAGAGAGCCTGCAGTCGCTCGCTGTGGCTGCGGCTCAATGTCACGCGGGCTCCGTCGCGAAGCGTGATCACGTACTCACCGTGCCCGTGGGGCTCGAGCCGCTGGATGTGGTCGATATTCACGATGATCGAGCGGTGGACGCGGATGAATCGATCCGGCGGCAGCTTACACTCGAACGTCTTCATCGTGTCACGCACGAAGTGCGCACGACCACCAACGTGCAGACGAACGTAGTTGCCCTGCGCGTCCACCCACTCGACGTCCTGCGCCCGGACGAAGTAGAGATGCGTCGGCCCACGTACCAGGAACCGTTCAGGATAGGCACGGTCGACGCGTAGGCCATCGAGGATCGCCCGAATCGCCGGATCGAGCACCGGCGCTTGTGACTGCCCCAGGCGCGCGTCGACCCGCTCCATCGCGCGGCTGAAGCGCTCCGCGTTGAACGGCTTGAGGAGGTAATCGGCCGCGTTCAAGTCGAAGGCCTGGAGGGCATGTCCCTCGAACGCCGTCACGAACACGACCGCGGGTGGGCTCTTCATCTCGTCCAATGCCGTCACGACCTCGAGCCCATCGAGTCCTGGCATCTTGATGTCGAGAAACACGAGCTGTGGCTCGTGTTTGAGTATTGCATCCACCGTCGCCGGCCCGTCGCCGCACTCGGCGACCACCTCGTACGCCCCATAGGGCAAGAGCATCATCCGCACACGCTCTCGCGCCAGCATTTCGTCGTCGGCAATGACGACACGGCGCTCAGGCATGGGCCCTCAGTCGGCCGCGGTCGCAACAGGTATCGGGCACCGACGGAAGGGCAGCGTGACGGCCGCCACCGCACCTCCGTTGGGCGATGCGGGCGCGAGCGTCACTCGGTCGCCAGCGCCATACAGCTCGGCCAGTCTGTTGCGCATGTTGGTGAGTCCAACGCCGTGGCCATTCGAGGGGGCGCCGTTCAGGCCCAAACCGTCATCGCGAACGCTGATATGCAGCTCGGTGCCCGCTCGGCGGGCGGAAATCTCCACACGGCCGGGGCCGGGCCGGCTTGCGATGCCGTGCTCGAGGGCATTCTCCACGAGTGGCTGCAAGAGGAACTGCGGCACCAACGCGTCACGTACGTCGGGCGGCACCGTGTACTCCACGGTCAGACGATCGGCAAAACGCCCGCGGATGATCCCCACGTAGCGATCGAGGAGATCGAGCTCCGCGGCGAGCGGTATCTCTTGCGAGCCAGAATGTTCCAGCGTCGCCCGCAGGAGATCGGCCAGATCCGTCACCATCCGGTCGGCTGCGTGCGCGTCGCGATGAACAAGGGTCGCAATGCTGTTGAGCGTGTTGAACAGGAAGTGCGGGTGCAGCTGCGCCCGCAACACCTCGAGCTGCGCCTGTGACAGTCGCGTGCGCAGGTCGGCGGCGACCAGCTCGCGAGCCTGCACCGCTCGATAGAACTCGACGGCGTGAGCCACGCCAATCACCGTCCAGAAGTCGAAGAGTACGGAGAACGCGTTGTCGATGAGGGTGTCGGAAAGTGATGGCGTTGTCGCCGGCGAAATCAGGAGCTCGATGGGCCGCAGGGTGAAGGCATACTTGATGAAGACAAACGCCAGCGAGAGCAGCAGCAGAACGGGGAGGTTGCGTCGCCAGCGTTGCCGGTCGAGGGGCCACCGGCGCACGGCAAGAAACAGTGGCGCGAAGAAGAGAGCACACGTGTATTCCTCTAGCGCTCGATCCTGGATCAGGCCGCCCCAATGAATCGGTTGGTGGTGCGACGCCAGCCACGCCGCTTGCGAAGCGGTCTTGAGGATCAGAAGGACGGTGTAGACGGCAAAGCCCCAACCCGCCAGTCGCACCCATTCACGGGGTCCGCACAACTCTGCTGACGTCGAGTGGGAGTGCTCAGCACCCATGGTTGGATAACATAGGGCGGGGCTGGCCCCCGTGCCGTCGGGTCGTCCCTCCGGCAGTCCAGATCATCACCTGGACGCTGCGCGACCGGTTCCGGCGGGCGACTATGAGCCAGGCCAAGCACTGCGAGAGCACATCGCGAAGTGCGGGTCGCCGACTTCAGCGCGCCATACCAATGACCAGCGACTCCATCGATCGTCGCACGTTCCTCCGAGATACCGCCGCCGGAGGGTTGCTCCTCGTCGTCACCGCATCCGGCTGTCGGCGTCTCGGCAATGCCATGCGCGGCATGGCCGGTGGCGCGACTGACGCCAGTCCCGGGGATGCCTTCAGCCCCGTGGCGTACCTGCGCATCGCGCGAAATGGCGATGTGACGATCATCGCCCACCGATCCGAGATGGGACAGGGCACGCGCACGAGCCTCGCCATGGTGCTGGCCGACGAGCTCGAGGCCGACTGGGAGCGCGTGCACATCGAGCAGGCGCCCGGCGACGAGAAGACGTATGGCGATCAAGACACCGATGGATCGTCCAGCATCCGCCGGTTCTATCAGCGCATACGAGAAGCCGGTGCCACCGGCCGGACACTTCTCGAGGCCGCCGCCGCCCAGCACTGGAGCGTGCCCGTCGAATCGGTGAGAGCCGAGCATCACCGGGTCATCCACGAAGCCACAGGTCGCACGCTCGCGTACGGTGAGCTGACCGCGGCGGCGCGGACGCTGCCGGTGCCTCCCACCGATCGACTGCGCCTGAAACAGCCCTCCCAGTTTCGCTACATCGGGCGGGGCGTTCCGATGGTCGACCTGCTCGACATGACGACGGGACGGGCCAAGTATGGCATCGACCAGCAACCCAGGGATGCCCTAGTAGCCGTCATCGCCCGACCCCCGGTCTACGGCGCGACGGTCGCCGCGGTCGACTCCACTGCCGCGGAACAGGTCCGCGGGGTCGTGCGTATCGTGCATGTCGACCACACGCCCCCACCCTCCGGGATGGCCCCAATGGGTGGCGTGGCCGCCGTCGCGACGAACACCTGGGCGGCGATCCAGGGTCGCAACGCGCTCGAGATCCGGTGGAACGCGGGTCCGCACGCGACCTACGATTCGCGGACGTACAAGGCGGCGCTGCAGGCGACCGCGCGCCGCCCCGGGAAGTCGGTTCGCCGCCAGGGCGAGAGTTCCGCGGCTCTGGCACTGGCCAGCCAGCATTTCGAGGCCGACTACTACGTGCCGCAACTGAGCCACACGCCCATGGAGCCGCCAGTCGCACTGGCCGCCGTACGCGAGGGCCGCTGTGAGGTCTGGGCGCCGACGCAGGATCCGCAAGGGGCGCGCAACGCCGTGTCCAAGGCGCTGGAGCTGCCGGTCGAATCCGTCCGCGTCAATGTCACGTTGCTCGGAGGCGCCTTCGGACGAAAGTCGTTTCACGACTTCATCGTCGAGGCGGCGCTGCTGTCGCGCGCCGTCGGCAGGCCCGTCAAGGTGCAATGGACCCGTGAGGACGACGTCCAGCACGACTACTATCACCCGCCCGCGGTCGAGCATCTCGAGGCGGGACTCGATCGCACCGGACGCATCGTCGCGTGGCTCCACCGATCGGTCATCCCGTCGCTGGATTCGATGACCGACGCGAACGCGCGATCTCAGACCAACTGGGAAGTCGCGATGGGATTGGTGGATTTCCCTTACCAGATCCCGAATCTCACAATCGAGGTTGGCGAAGCGCTCCCACACACACGACTCGGCTGGTATCGCTCGGTCCTCAACATCCCGCATCAATTCGCGATATCGTCATTTCTGGATGAGCTGGCGCATGCCGCTGGGAAGGATCCGAGGGCGTTCATTGTGGAGAACCTCGGACCCGACCGCGTCATCGACATGGATGCGGTCGGTCTCCCCGGGAAAGCGACCGATTACGGTGCCTTCGACAGGTATCCGGTCGACACGGGCCGCTTCCGCCGCGTGCTGGAGCTCGCGGCGACGCATGGCAACTGGGGTGCACCCCTGCCGCGCGGTGAGGGCCGCGGACTCGCCGTGGTGCGCGCATCGGCGAGCTACCTCGCATCCGTCGTGCATGCGGCCGTCGACGCCGACGGGACGGTGCACATCCCGCGAGTCGATATCGCAATCGATGCCGGGACTGTGGTGCACCCCGATCGGGTGCGCGCACAAATGGAGGGCGGCACGATCATGGGTCTCGGCAACGCGCTCCTCGGACAGATCACTTTCGCCAACGGCCGGGCGGAGCAATCGAACTTCACGGACTACCAGGTGCTACGGATGGACGCGGCTCCGCGGGACATTCGCGTGCACATCGTACCGAGCGCCGCGATCCCCGGCGGCGTCGGGGAGCCCGCAGTGGCGCCGACGATCCCCGCGGTGTGCAATGCGATCTTCGCGGCTACCGGCCGCCGGATTCGCTCGCTCCCGGTTGCGAATCAAGCTGCCCGTGCCGTCGATCATCCGCTTACCGCCGGTCGCAACGCCTCGCGCCTGGCTCAGTCACCGGCAAGCTCAGTCATCTCCAGCGCATCGTAGCCCTTCGCAAAGTACAGAGCGACCGAGATGAGCAGGCTCGCGACGAACACGCCGATAATGAGCGCGCCGACAATGCCGAAATTGTGCGAGAACATGGCGACGCTCTCCCAGAACGCACCCTGAAACCGAAAGTGCTCCTGCACCAGTCCAAGCACTTCGACCGCGCCGACCAAGAGCGCGACAAGAACCGAGATGAACGTGATCGTCATGTTGTAGTAGAGTTTCCGCACCGGCTTGGCGAACGCCCACCCGTACGCCCCGAGCATCAGCACTCCATCCGCCGTGTCCACCAGTGACATACCGGCCGTGAACAACGCGGGGAAAATGAGGATTGACCAGATCCCCATGCCTTTCGAGGCCGCGGCCGCCGAAATGCCGAGCAGTCCGACCTCGGTCGCCGTATCGAAGCCTAGTCCGAAGAGAAAGCCGAGCGGATACATGTGCCAGCTGCAATGAATGAGCCCGAACACGGGGCGGAGAATGCGCGAGAGCAGGCCACCCCCCGCGAGCAGCGCGTTCAGGTCGGTCGCGACATAGGTACCCTTCCGCTGCGCCTGCTGGAACGTCCGGTAGACGGACAGCAGCACGAAGCCATTGATCAGGGCGATGACGAGCAGAAACAAGGCCGACACGGACGTGCCGATGATGCCGCCGACGTTGCGCATCGGGGCGAATCGCTCCCTGAGTCCGTTCGTCGTGACCGCAATGGCAACGGATGCCAAGATGACGACCGTCGAGTGACCGAGCGAGAAGAACAGACCCACCCCGACGGGACGTTCTCCCTGTTGCATCAACTTCCGCGTGACGTTGTCGATCGCCGCAATGTGATCCGCGTCGATCGCGTGGCGGAGGCCGAGCGTGTATGCGAGGACCGCGGTTCCCATCGCGACCGGAAAGTGCCGGAACGTCGCCAGCGCCCAGATCCACGCGCACACATTCGCGCTAATCAGGAAGGCGAACGCTCCGGTGACTTTCGAGCGAAGGGTTGGCGGACGCAGGCCAACAGGGCCCGGTGCGGACGGCGTTGGGCGAGCTCGTACGGGCTGGGACACCAGGGCGACTCCAACTCACGGTCTTTTTTGACGTCGGCAGCCAGCGCGCCGTGCCAATGGGTCGCCCTAATCTAGTTGGGACCGGCCCGGATCCTCAGGTCGACCCAGCGCCCACGAGCTCGACGGGTGCCGGCGTCGCCCTGAATGGCGACGCGCCAAACTCCTGGCCCCAGCGCGTTCCAAGCCTGGGTTACTCTGCGACCGCGGCGGCGGAGGCCAGCGCAGCGTCAGTGGTCTGCACGCCCGGTGGCGGCTCGGCGGGGAGCTCCAGCTCAAACATGCTGCCGCCGCCCATCCGCGGGCGGTAGCGGACAGTCCCACCCTGTGCGGCAGCGAGTTGGCGCGCGATCGCGAGCCCGAGCCCGGCCCCGCCAGCGTCAGGCGGCGTTCCAGCCGGGCGGTAGAATGCCTCGAAGATGCGTTCGCGTTCCGCAGCCGCGACTCCGCTGCCGAGATCGCCGACGCCCAGCACGAGCCACCGCTCCTCGCGACGCACCTCGATCGCAATCGGACTGCCAGGCGGCGAATACTTGGCGGCGTTGGCGAGCAGGTTCGAAAGCGCACGGAGCGAGTGCGTAAAATCGAAATAGCCAGTCAGCGCTGGCGTCTCCCAATCAATGTTGTGCTCGATGGGATGACCGCTCAGCACACCCTGAGCGTGGCGAATGGCCGCACCCACCAGATCCTCTGCTGTATTGAGCTCGGCGTTGACTGGCAAGACGCCGCCACGAATGCGCGAGAGATCGAGGAGGTTGTCGACCAGGTGCATGAGGCGATCGGCCTGCTCGACGATCATGGCTGCCACTGGTCCGACCAATGCAGGGCCGTCGGGGCCCGACGGGTGCGCGAGCTCCTCGGCCAAAGCTTTCACCGTCGTGAGCGGCGTCCGAAAGTCGTGAGAGACGGACGCCAGCAAGCTGTCCTTGAACCGGGCAGATTCGCGCAACGCCGCGGCGTGCTCCACCTCGCGGGCCAGTCGGGCAACTTCCGCCGCCCGGGCGCGGGCTTCGGCCGCCCGCGCGCGCGCCCGCACCAGCAGCTGCGTTGTCACGACAGCCGTCAAGAGAAACGCAATCAGCACCAGCCAGTCGAGTGGCTTGGCAACCGCAATTTCGTTGTAGGGAAGCTGAAACCAGTAATCGATGGCCCCGAACGCGAGCGCCGCGAGGGTGAAGCCGAGCGGCCGGCCCCCGGTCACGCTGGCACCCAGCACAATCAGCAAGTACACCAGCACCACGTGTACCTGCTCGATCTGTGTTCTCGCGCGAATCATGAAGAACGTCGCGACCGAGAGAATGACGAGCCAGCTAACCCACAGCGCGAGCCGTCCCCTCGATCGCGAGTCGCCGATCACGGCTCACTTTCCCCCACGAGCCGGTATCCGACGCCCGACTCCGTGAGGATCAGCTCCGGCGACGCAGGATTGCTCTCGATCTTTCGGCGCAGGTTGGTGATGTGGACGCGGAGATACAGACGGGCGTCCCCATAGCTCCGCTTCCACACGGCGTCGAAGAGTTGCTGGTGCGTGAGGGTGCGCCCGCGATTCGCGAGGAAGGTGCGGAGCAGATCCCACTCGATGGGCGTGAGGCGCACGACCGTACCATTGCGCATGACCGTTCGAGCCGACAGATCGACATGCAGGGTCCCCAGCACGACGAGGCGCTCCGAGGCCGGCGTGAGCTCGCTTTGGGCACGACGCAGTTGTGCGCGCACCCTCGCCGCCAGCTCCGCCATGCCGAACGGCTTCGTCACATAGTCGTCGGCCCCCGCATTCAGCAACGCGACCTTCTCCGCCTCCGCCTCCCGCGCCGACAGCACGAGCACCGGCGCTCGCGACCAGCGTCGGATCTCCTGGCACACGGCGAGCCCTGTCATGTCTGGGAGGCCCAGGTCCAGGATGATCGCGTCAGGTCGCGCGGCCGCAGCGACGTCCACGCCGATCGCACCGGTCGCGGCTTCCAGTGTTTCCGCCGGCAGTGCGGCGAGCGCGTGTCGGACCGCGCGTCGGATTTGCGGCTCGTCGTCGATAACGAGCACAGTCACAGGAGAACTTGTCACCGGTATGCGAGGCTCGAGGGAGCATTCACCATCCCGCTCTGACAGTGGCGAGGACCGCGCTCCACCGCACCGTCCTTTGTGAAATCTTAGCGACGTGTTGGTGCTTCTTAACTGCTGCTTAGCCGCGGATTGCCGATCGTTCTTGTGTGCTCAGCAAACGTGCGGTGTGGCTCACCCGGTTGGCCGTTGCGACGGCCGTTGGTCTCGTGCTCGTTGGCAACGTAGCCGTGCTCGCAAGACATACCAGCCGACACGCGCCCACGGTCAATACCGCAGCCGCCTCCCTGGAAGCCCAACCCCAATCCGAGGTATCGTCGGCGCCCACCGTGGAGCTGGCGTCCACCCAACTGGCGACGTTCAAGGTCGAGCCGGTAGGAACCTACCTCTTCCCGGTCGACAAGCACGCGGTGGGTAGCATCGACTTCGATGAGGACCTCGCGGTACAGGTCTTCCCGCCCTACCAGGGTAAGATCATCAATGCATTCGCCCAAGTTGGCAACCGTGTGGAGCGGGGCCAGCCCCTGTATACCATCGACAGCCCCGACCTCATCCAGGCGGAATCCAACCTGATCGGCTCCGCGGCAACCCTCATGACCGCGAGCAAGGAGTTGGCCCGGGCCAGAGACCTCTACGGGCACGACAGCGGCGGCGTCTCGGAGCGCGAGTACGACCAGGCCGTCTCGGAAGACCAGACAGCCGAGGGAAATCTCAAAGCCGCGCGGAGCGCGGTACGGGTCTTCGGGCAGTCCGACGCGGACATCGACCGCATCATCGCGACTCGAAAAATCGATCCGGCGCTCATCGTGAAGAGCCCGTTGAACGGGCAGGTGACCGCCCGCAACGCGCAGCCCGGCCTGTTGGTCGAGCCGGGCGCCGCACCACCGCCCTTCGCCGTTGCCCCAGTCACGACCAAGTGGATGGTGGCCAACGTCCTCGAGAGCGACAGCCCAATGTATCACGCCGGCCAACCGGTCGAAGTGACGGTCATGGCCTTTCCCGGCCGCACCTTTCGGGGGACGATATCGACGATCTATCCCGCCGTCGATCCGAATACCCATCGCGTCACCATTCGCTCCGAGATCGCCGATCCGAGCAACGAGCTGCGATCGGGCATGCTCGCGGATTTCGTAATTCAGGTGCGCGCGCCAGTGCGCTCCCCGGCGGTCCCGACCACCACGGTCGTCCGCGAAGGCGATGGGACGATGACGGCATGGGTAACGACGGACCGACGTCGCATGACCCAGCGCGTGGTAGCGATCGGGCTCGAGCGAGATGGACGGTACCAGATCCTGAGCGGGCTGCAGCCGGGTGAGCTGGTCGTCACGCAAGGCGGCGTATTCCTCAGCAACATGCTGCAAACTCCTCCGACGGACTGACAGACACAGTCCGCCGGTGTTCAAATCGGTCATTGCGTTCTGCCTGAGTCGCCGCCCGATCGTGTTGATCGGTCTGGCGATGTTCGCCGCCGCCGGGCTGATCGCCTTTCGCTCACTCAACATCGAGGCCTATCCAAACCCGTCGCCGGTCATCCTCGAGATCACGGCGCAGGCCCCCGGCCTCTCCGCCGAAGACATGGAGCGGTACTACACCCGGCCGATCGAGATCGGACTCTACACGACGCCAGGCATCAATGTGATTCGCTCGACGTCGTTCTACGGCCTCTCGTTTGTGCGCGTCGTGTTCAAGTACGGGGTTGACTACCACTATGCATACGCGCAAGCCGCGGTCGCGCTCCAACAGAACGTCAACTTGCCCGGCAATCTGGTGCCGACCATCCAGCAGAATAGCGGGACGGGCGAGATCCTCCGCTATCAGGTTGTCGGACCAAATCACTTCGGGGTGACGAATCTCCGCACGGTGCAAGACTGGATTGCTGTGCGACGCCTGCTGGCCATCCCCGGTATCGTCGCTGTCAATAGTTGGGGAGGTCCGACCAAGGAATTCGAGGTGCAGCTGGACCCCCGCAAGCTCGAGGCGTACCGCATCACCGTCCCGCAGGTGCTCACGGCGCTGAGCAACGCCAACATCAACGTGGGCGGCCGAGAGATCCGCATCGGGCAGCAATCCGTGAACATCCGGGGCGTGGGCTTGATCGACGACGGAGGCGCCGACGACCTCACGAAAGGCTACAAGGTCGACGACATCGATAATGTCGTCCTGACGGAGTCGAACGGCGTCCCCATTCTGGTCCGCAATGTCGCCACGGTCATCGTCGGCAACAGGCCGCGACTCGGGATCCTGGGTCGCGACTCCGACGACGACGTGGTCGGATCCATCGTCGTCATGAATCGCGACGAGAAAACCGCAGACATGATCCCCAAGGTCAAGGCGGAGATCGACCGAATGAACAGGGACGGGTCTCTGCCCGCCGGTGTCAAGCTCGTGCCGTACTACGACCGGTCGTCCCTGATCGGCGTGACCACGCACACGGTGCTGCACAATCTGATCCTCGGGTGTCTGCTCGTCTTTCTGGTCCAGTGGGTCTTCCTGGGCGATCTGCGGAGCGCGATTCTCGTCGGCGTCAATATCCCGTTTGCCCTGTTGTTCGCCGTCATCCTGCTCGTGTGGCGCGGCGAGAGCGCGAACCTGCTCTCGGTTGGCGCGGTCGATTTCGGCATCATCGTCGACTCGGCCGTCATCCTCGTCGAGAATGTCTTCAGAGTCTTCCAGAGCCCGCCGGCTGACATCCAGCGGCTGTTGCGCGGGCTGTCCCAAGGTGCGTTTGGATCCGATCCGACGACCGGCGACGCCTCGACCCGCACCGGACAATGGACGGATCGGCTCCGGCTGCTGCTCATCAGTGCAACGCAAGTGGACCGCGCGGTCTTTTTCTCGACGCTCATCACCGTCGCTGGGTTCGTCCCCCTGTTCACAATGCAAGGGGTTGAGGGACAGATCTTTGGGCCGATGGCGCGCACCTACGGGTACGCGCTGGCCGGCGCGCTGATCGCCACCTTCACGGTCACGCCAGTGCTGGCGTCGTTCCTTCTCCCGGAGCGAGTGCAGGAAGCCGAAACCCTGGTCGTGCGCGCGCTGCACCGCGTATACACGCCAGCGCTCCGCTACGCGCTCGCCAACCGTCGCGTCGTCGTCCTCTCCGGCGTCGCCTTCGTCGCGATCGCCGCGCTGCTCTTGCCGCGGCTCGGCAGCGAGTTCCTGCCGCAGCTCGAGGAAGGGAACTACTGGATCCGAGCCTCCATGCCGACCACCCTCTCGCTCGAGGATGGCGAGGCCGCCACCCGGCGCATGCGGCTCATTTTGATGCGTCACCCGGAGATCGTCACTGTGGTGTCGCAACACGGCCGGCCAGATGACGGGAGCGACGCCGCTCCGTTCTCGAATGTCGAGCTGTTTGCGCCCCTCAAGCCCGCCGATGAATGGCCGCGGGGGGAGACCAAAGAGAAGCTCACCGCAGAGATCCAGTCGGAGCTGGAGCGGGAGCTGCCCGGCGTGAGCTTCAACTTCTCCCAGTACATCGAGGACAACATCGAGGAGGCGATGTCCGGGGTCAAAGGTGTCAATTCAGTCAAGATCGTCGGCCCGAACCTCCAGACCCTGACCGAGCTCGCCACACGAATTCGCGATCAGCTCGCGCAGGTGCAGGGCATCACGGACCTCGGGATCTTCCCGGTGCTTGGCCAGCCAAACCTGAACATCACGGTCGACCGCGCCAGCGCTGCGCGCTACGGTCTCAACGCCGGTGACGTCAACGCGCTGGTGCAGACGGCACTCGGTGGCACCGTCGCCACCACGGTGCTCGAGGGTGAGCGACAGTTCGAGCTGGTCGTGCGATTCAGCCCGCAGTTCCGCGACGACGTCGACAAGATCCGCAACATCAAGGTGGGCGTGCAGACAAACGGCGTCATCGCCTATATCCCGCTCAGCGACCTGGCAACGATCACGCTCGACAATGGCGCGTCGTGGATCTACCACGAAAGCACTGAGCGGTTCATCCCGGTCAAGTTCAGCGTGCGAGGCCGCGATCTGGGCGGCGCCGTGGCGGAAGCCGAGCGGCGCATCGCGACGAAAGTGATCCTCCCGAGCGGGTATCGTCTCGTCTGGGCCGGCGAGTTTGGCGAGCTCCAAGCCGCCAAAGCGCGTCTGGCCGTGGTCGTGCCGATCAGCCTGCTGCTGATCTTCGGGCTTCTGTACGCCCTGTTCAACTCGCTCCGCGACAGCCTGCTCGCCCTCGTCGGCATTCCATTCGCGGCGGCCGGCGGCATCCTCGCACTCTATGTATCCGGCCTCAATTTCAGTATTTCCGCCGGCATCGGTTTCATCTCGCTCTTTGGTGTGTCGGTGATGCACGGCGTGTTGGTGATCACGTATTACGAGGCGGAGCGGAAGCTCGGTGCCCCGCCAGCCGACGCCATGTTTCGCGCGGCGTCGACCCGCATGCGTCCACTTCTCATGACCGCGCTGTCCGCCTGCATCGGGCTTTTCCCCGCTGCGATCTCGACGCAGATCGGCAGTCAGGTGCAGCGCCCGCTGGCGACGGTGATCGTGGGCGGGATGTTGCTCGGCCCACTCGTGCTGCTGCTCGTCGTCCCGGCGTTACAGATCGTTTTCCTCGGCAAAGACGCTGCACCCTCGCCGGCGGCCTCGTGATGCGTCCGCTGCGCCCGGACCCCCGCATGTCACGATCGCGTCAGGCAATCGGGACGCTGAGCGCCGCGATGCTCACGTTGCTCGCTGGCTGTGCGGTGGGCCCGAACTACCACCGGCCTGCGCTCACGCCGGCCGCAGGGTATACGCCGCAGCCGCTCAGCAGTACCACCGGCGATACATCGGCAGCCGCCCGCGTCCAGCGGTTCGGGTACGGCGTCGACATTGCCGGCGAGTGGTGGAAGGTGTTCCACTCGCAGGCGCTCAATGCGCTCGTCGAACGCGCACTCGCCGCCAACCCCAGCATCAAAGCGGCACAGGCGGCCCTCACGATGGCCCGCGAAAACATGTTGGCGAAGCGCGGCGCGTACTTCCCAAGCGTGGATGCCGGCGTCGGCGCCAGCCGGCAGAAGACCGCGGCCACACTGTCGCCCTCCACCAGTTCGGGCGCGCTGTATTTCAGCTTGTACACACCGCAGGTCACCGTGTCGTACGTGCCCGATGTGTTCGGCTTAAACCGACGCACGGTCGAATCGCTGGCAGCCCAGGAGCAGGCGGCTCGCTTTCAACTGATCGCCACCCACATCACCCTTAGCTCCAACGTCGTCGCCGCGGCAATCCAGGAAGCGTCTCTGCGCGCACAGGTAGATGCCACACATCAGTTGGTGAGCGCCAGCACGCACATGGTGGAGATCCTGCGCGCACAGTTCGTGAGGGGCTACGCCAGCCGGCTCGACCTTGCAGCACAGGAGTCACAGCTCGCGCAAGAGGCGGCCACGCTCCCTCCGCTCCTCAAGCAATTGGCGCAACAGCGAGATCTCCTGATCGCCCTCGCGGGCGGGTACCCGAGCCAAGCGCTTCCCGACACGTTTGCTCTGTCGAGCTTCGAGTTGCCGGAAGACCTCCCGGTGTCGCTGCCGTCGCAGCTCGTCGAGCAACGCCCCGATGTCCGTCAGGCCGAGGCCAACCTGCACGCCGCCAGCGCCCAGGTCGGAATCGCCGTCGCAAACCGGCTTCCCAACATCACCTTGGCCGCAACGGCTGGTTCCTCCGCGTTGACTCCCGGCACGATCTTCTCAGCGGCGACGGGATTCTGGTCGCTGGCGGCAGGCTTGACGCAGCCGATCTTCCAGGGTGGAACGCTGCTGCACCAACAGCGCGCCGCGGAGGCAGCCTACAACGAGGCGGCGGCGCAGTACCAGAGCGCGGTCATTACGGCGTTCCAGAACGTCGCGGATGTGTTGAACGCGCTCGTCCAGGACGGAGACGCGGTCAAAGCCGCTACGGCCGCGGCCAATGCGGCCAAGGTGACGCTCGACCTGGCCCAGGAACAGGTCCGCGTTGGCTACTCGAGCACGTTGGCCCTGCTCAACGCCGAGCAGGCGTATCAGCAAGCGACCATCACGCTGGCGCAGGCGCGCGCGAATCGCCTCGGCGACACGGCGGCGTTGTTTCAAGCCTTGGGCGGCGGCTGGTCCCATCGCGCCGACCTGCCGCTCGATCAGCCCTGATCCCGCGCGATCGTAGGATGTGCCTCGCTGGCGCGTATTCTCTAGCGTTCAGCGTCTACGTCCAGCGTCGAGTGTTTTGCGTCCACTCTCCTTTCTCACTGGCGCTCCGTAACTTTCGTCCATGCGAACGCTCGTTCTGCTCCGGCACGGCCAGAGCACGTGGAATGAAGAGAACCGGTTTACGGGCTGGACCGACGTCGATCTGTCCGACCGCGGACTCGTCGAGGCCGGGCAGGCCGGCGATCTGTTGCGGGACGCGGGGTATACCTTTGATATCGCGTTCACATCCGTCTTGAAGCGGGCGATCCGGACGTTGTGGATTGCCCTCGATCGGATGGATCTCATGTGGATCCCGACGACGAAGCACTGGCGCCTCAACGAACGGCACTACGGCGACCTGCAGGGCCTCAACAAGGCGGAAATGGCCGCGCGTTACGGAGAAGCCCAGGTGCTCCAGTGGCGTCGCAGTTACGACATTCGGCCGCCCGCGATGAAGCCGACCGACGAACGCGTTCCCGCCCGCGATCCGCGCTATCGCGATCTCCGTCCTGAGGAGCTCCCGTTGACGGAGTGCTTGGCCGACACGGTCGCACGCGTGGTCCCATATTGGCGTGAGGTCATCGGCCCGGCCGTCAAGCGCGGGGAACGGGTGATCGTCGCTGCGCACGGCAATTCACTGCGCGCCCTCGTCAAGCATCTCGATGGCATCGGCGACCAGGAGATCGTCGCGCTCAACATTCCAACGGGTATCCCGCTCGTCTACGAGTTGACCGACGACTTGCGCCCAATTCGGCACCAATACCTTGGCGATCCCGAAGCGGTTGCCGCTGCGACCGCCGCAGTGGCCTCGCAAGGTAAAGCCCGATAGGACGCAGCGTGCCCGCCGTGGACCGGTAGGGGCGACGCATCGCGTCGCCCGCCAAGGCGGTGGCGACCGCGGAAACGCGGATACCGCGTCGGAGCGACACCTGCGTCCCGTGGCCCTGCTGGGTGGACCGATCTACATTTCCTCGGTCACGCCCGACCGCGCGGTGGTCGAGGAGATGCGCCAGTAGCTCAGCTGGATAGAGCAACAGCCTTCGGAGCTGTGGGTCGGGGGTTCGAATCCCTCCTGGCGCGCTGGTGGCTTCACCGCACCAAGAGCGGAGCGGCCCAGCCAAAGAACAAGGAGAGGAGCGGCGCCGCCGTGGCGCCGTTCGTCTTTTTCCCCCGCAGCGAGCGCGCGTCTTGCTACGTATCGCGCTTCGATGAGGTGAGGCCAGACATTCGGCAAGAGAGTTGATCACCCGGCGAGACTCGACACCCCCTGCCTCTGTATTCGTGCGGACACTGATTCACGAGCACAGGACCCGAGTGCACGATCGACAAGGCACCCCGTACGTCGGCCGCACCTACGCGGAAGAGCGCGCCGACGGCACCTGGTATGCGTGGCTCGAGTTCGACCCCCTCGTGCCACACCGGCTCCGGATGCACACGGAGCAAGAGACGTCCCAACCGAGTCGTGCCGCCGTCGAGTACTGGGCAACTGGGTTGGAGCCGGTGTACCTCGAGGGCGCACTCGCACGCAGCCACCCATAGCTCCCGCTTGTGACGGCACCGCACCGGCGGGCAGTATTGTCAGCGCCATGCGGGTTGTGTCATCTCCTTCATCACGGTGCGAGTCATGATGCCGGGCCGTCGACTGGAACGCGTATCCCCGCGCCGCGCGCGAATCCTCTTGCTGGCGGCTGCGCCCTTTGGGTCCGCGGCTGGACTGTTCGCTCAGAGCCCGATGCCGTCCGGGGGGTCGCTGGACGCTCAGCAGATCCAGGCCCTCGATGCCTTTGTGACCAACGAAATGACTCGCCAGAGGATTCCGGGCCTGGCCGTCGGGGTGTACCGCCGCGGACAGATCCTGCTGGCCAAGGGCTACGGTCAAGCCAATGTCGAATTAGGGGTCCCGGTCAAGCCAGAGACGATCTTTCAGTCTGGTTCCGTGGGGAAGCAGTTCGTCTCCGCCGCGATCATGATGCTCGTTGAAGAAGGCAAGATCTCGCTTGACGAAAGCGTAACGAAGTATTTCCCCGACGCTCCCGCGAGCTGGAAACCCATCCGCATCAAAAACCTGCTGTCGCATACCTCGGGACTCGCCGAATACGAGACTCCCGAGCGCACCGGACCCAAAGGGCCGTTCTACTTGCGGCTCGATTTCACCGAAGACCAGATCGTCAAGAAAATCGAAGCGCTCCCCGTCGAGTGGGCACCGGGAGATAAATGGGGCTACCGCAATACGAACTACGTTCTCCTCGGCGTCATCATACACACGATCACCGGCGAGCCGTACTACGAGTTTCTGGGTGAGCGCATTTTCAAGCCGCTCGGCATGGCATCCACACGGCTCATCAGCGACCGCGACGTCATCCCGAATCGGTCGGCCGGATACGAGATCGACAAGGGCGAGCTGAAAAACCAGGATTGGGTCTCGCCCACGTTCAACTCCACCGCTGACGGCGCCCTGTACTTCAACGTCCTCGACCTGGCCAGATGGGACGGAGCGCTGTCCGGCACACAACTGCTGAAGCAGTCGAGCCTGGACCGCATTTGGACGGTCTATCCTCTGAATAATGGAAAGCCGAATCCGGCCGGCTACGGGTTTGCCTGGTTCATCGGCGCGCAGAACGGCCACACACGCATCGAACATAGCGGTGCATGGCAGGGCTTCACGTGCAATATCTCCCGATACCCGGATGACAGCCTCACGGTCGTCGTGCTCACCAACCTGGACGAGGAACACTCGAATCCGGATCTGATTGCGCATGTCACTGCGGGTCTCATCGACGCCCCACTCCTTCCGGCGAAACTCACGCCGATCGCCGACACCCAGCCCGCAATTGCGGCTTCCTTGACGAAGCTTCTGGATCAGGTGGTGGCGGGCGTGGACATTCGTCCGCGCACCACGGCGGCACTCGCCGCGGCGCTGACACCCGAAGCAAACAAGAGCGCGCAGCAGCGTCTCTCCAAGCTCTGGCCGGGCGGGACGCTGACACTCGTCAAGCGGACATCAATCGCCAGCGACGCTGGCGAGACGTCGAATGTTTCGCCTGAGCAAGGGCGCTCAAGCTGTCTTGATCTCCTTCGGCCTCGACTCCAGCGGCAAGGTGTCCACGCTGGGCCTTTCACCTGACCGCGATTACGAATGATCGAGGCTGCGCTCGCGCGGCATAGCCCCCGCGAGCAGCAGCACGGCACCGCCAAACAACAGCGTATCCACTCGCTGAGAGGCGCGCCTGAATCGCCACCAGTCCACTTTCTCCCATTTCGAGCGGGCCATTTGTCGCGGACGCGCCGCACCGGCACGCCGTGTTGACGCGCCACCGCCGCGCGATATAGTCAACGCATGCGCATGCTGGCACACCCTTCATCCGTCGGCGCCGCATGACACGCAACAGCGCTGTCGCCCGAGCATCCGAGCCGGTGCCCGTTAGCCCGGCGGCCATCGAGCGACCGTTGCAGCTCGTTGCAGCCGAGAGCCCAAGCGCGGCGCTGGCGACTCGACGACCTCGCGTACAGGCGGTCGACGCGCTGCGCGGGCTGATCATGATCATCATGGCGCTCGACCACGACCGCGATTTCATCCACGCGGGCGCACAGTCGTTCTCGCCAGAGGATCTCAGCAAGACCAGCGCGATCCTGTTCTTCACCCGCTGGGTCACGCACATCTGTGCGCCGGTGTTCATGTTCACCGCAGGCATCGGGGCGTACCTGTGGCTCCAGCGAGGCCGCACGAAGCGTCAGCTGGCCACCTATTTGATCAGTCGCGGCATCTGGCTGCTCCTGCTCGAGGTCACCGTCGTACACCTCGCGATGACCTTCAACTTCAGCATGGATGTGCTGGTCCTCGAGGTCATCTGGGCGCTCGGCTGGTGCATGATCCTGCTCGCCGGACTCGCCTACCTCCCGACGGCGGCCCTGGCGGGGCTCAGCATCGCCCTCATCCTGCTGCACAACCTGGCCAATGGCGTCGACCCCTCCTCGTTCGGGCGACTGTCGTGGCTCTGGATGTGGCTGCATCAACCGGGACCGCTCGTCACCGGTCCGCACACCGTGATCCTGGCGTACCCGATCATTCCGTGGATCGCCGTCATGTCTGCCGGCTTCTGTTTCGGCCGGGTGCTGCAGCTCGATCAGCCGATGCGGCGGAAGCTGATGATCCGACTGGGCATTGGGCTGTCGCTCGGCTTCGTCGCGATTCGATTGCTGAACGTCTACGGTGATCCGTTCGCCTGGACCGTGCAGCGGACACGCCTGTTCACAGTGCTGTCGTTCCTCCGGGCAACGAAATATCCGCCCTCGCTCGCGTTTCTGCTCATGACGATGGGCCCGGCGTTGCTCCTGCTGGCGTGGTTCGACGGTCGACGGTTCACGCGGGGCAGTCCGCTCGTCGTCTTTGGACGGGTGCCGCTCTTCTTCTTCATCGTGCACTTGTACCTGCTGCACGCCGTGAGCGTGGTGCTGATGTACGCGCGGTATGGTGACGCCTCATTTCTGTTCGCGACGCTGCCGGCGCTCGGTGGCCCTCGGGCGGATTTCCCGCAAGACCTCGGCGTGTCGCTGCCGATCGTCTACCTTGTCTGGGTGGGCGCACTGCTGCTGCTGTATCCGTTGTGCCGGTGGTTTGGATCGCTCAAGCAGCGTCGCGACGATTGGTGGCTCAGCTATCTCTGAGCACACCCACGGGGCCGACACTCGACGAAAGCGGGGTGCGTACAATGAAAGTCACCGAGCTCCTCTCTGCCGAACTCGACCGCGAAGGCGTCAGGATCCGCAAGACGCTCGAGCGGGTGCCGGAAGGCAAGAACGACTGGAAGCCGCACGAGAAGTCGATGCCACTCGGCTATCTGGCCACGGTCGTCGCCACCATACCTTCGTGGCTCGACCTGGTCGTGAACATGGACGAATTGGACATCAATCCACCGGCTGGGCCGCGGTCCAGGCCGCCGGAGTGGAAGTCGCGCAAGGATCTTCTCGCCCAGTTCGACAGCAGTCTCGAAAAGGGAAAGAAAGTGCTGCGAGAGACGACAGATGAGCGGCTCCTCACGACCAAGTGGCGGATGTTGAACGGCGGCAAGGTCGTGAGTGAACAGACGCGCTACGAAGCCATCCGCGACGGCGTCTTGAACCACATGGCCCACCACCGCGGACAGCTCACCGTCTACCTGCGGCTCAACGAAGCCAAGGTGCCGGCGATCTACGGTCCCTCAGCGGATGAAGGTCACGGGTGATTGATAGACGTCTAGGGTCGAGCGTCTATTCCGTTCGTATTGCCTTTAACGGATCCACGCGCATGGCGCGCGTCGCAGGGATGAACGCGGCGAGCGCCGCGCTCAAGCCCAACACGACCGTCGCGAGCCCGATCGATGGGGGATCGAAAAGGCCGATATGAAACAGCTCGGCGCGCGCAAGGCGAGCCGACATCAGGGCCGCCGGTAGTCCGACGGCCATGCCGGCAGTGGTCATCAGCACGGCCTCGCGCACGACCATTCGACCGACGGTTCCGGGCGCGGCACCCAGTGCCATCCTGAGTCCGAACTCCGCAGTTCGGCGCACCGTCGTATAGGCCATCACACCATACAAACCGAGTGCCGCGAGCACGAGCGCGAGCAGTCCGAAGAACGACACCATCGTCGCGACGAGTCGGTCGCCACTGATTGAATCGCGGATGAGATCGTTCAACGGGTCCACACTCAGGATCGCGAGTGACGGGTTGGCGCTTGCCACCGCCTGGCGGAGCGGAACGACGAGCCGCGCGGGATCACCCGATGCCCGGACTTCAAACCGGATATAGCTCTCCGGCGCCGTGTCCTGGAGGCTCGGGCGGTATAGTCGCCTGACGGGCGGCGAGCGAACGCTTCTCTCCTCGATGTCACCGACGACGCCGATGACCTCCCAGGTCGCGCTATCGGCGACCACGAGGTGTCCAACAGCTTCTCCGCGTGGGAAAAAGAAGTTGGCGAAGGACGCGTTCACGACCACGACCTTGGGACTCGTCTCGTTGTCACGCGCCTCGAAGTCCCGTCCGCGAAGGAGGTGCGCTCCGACTGCATGAAAGTACGCCGGGCCGACGGCATCTTCGGTGACGAGTGAGTCAGTGTCCGCCCGAGCGGTAAACCCTTCGACCTGCACAGTGGTCATCGACTCCGTGCCGCTGAAGATCCCATTGGCCGACGCACTCACGGCGTCCACTCCTGGCACGCGTTGGATACGCGCAATGATGTCGCGTTCGAGTGCGATGAGACGCGCGCCGGAAAAACCGGTACGCTGCGCGTCGACGTCCACAATCGCGAGCTTGTCCCGCGCAACGCCCACATCAGCGCGGGTCAGGCGAAGCGTGCTTCGACCCAACATGCCCGCACCCACGACGAGTAGCATGGACAGGGCGACCTGTGCGACGACGAGATAGCGGCCCAACGAAAGCGATCGCGGCCCGCCACCTCGCCCCTGTCTCAGGGCAGTAGCGACCGGGAAATGGGTGGCCCGGTACGCAGGCAGGACGCCGAATAGCACGGCCGTGGCACAGGAAAGCCCCACGGCAAAGCCCAGGATCCGGCCATCCAGATGCAGAGCGAGGCTGACGCCGCCGACGAGATGCAGCAAGACCTTGCTGGCGAAGTATGCCGCGATGAGGCCGAAGGTGGTGCCGAGCATCGCGAGCACTATGCTTTCGGTGAGGAACTGCTGGATGAGACGCAGTCGCCCGGCACCAATGGCGATCCGGACGCCGATCTCTCTGGAGCGCGCGACGGCGCGCGAGAGGAGGAGATTCGCGACGTTGGCGCAGACGACGAGCAGCACGAGCGCCACCGCAACCATGAGCGTCACGAGCTTGCTCGCGTATTGAGAACGGTAATACGAAAAGCCCAATGCGCCCGAGGTGACCTCCACCGGCTTCTCATGCAGCGCGCGCTCGACGGAGCCATGGTCAGCGGCGGTGGTATGTGCCAGCAACGACCGCGTCGCGATGGTCGTCAACTCGGCCCGCGCGTTGGCGAGTGTTACGCCGGGCGCAAGACGGCCCATCAACAGCAGCCAGGCCACGCCGCGGTCCGTCAGCCACGTGGTCTGCGGCATGAGCACGGGCTGCATCATGATCGGGATCCAGAGGTCAGTCGCTTGGCCGACCACGTCGCCCGTGAAGTCCGGAGTGGCGACGCCGATGATCGTCAGGGGAACCCCGTTGATCGAGATGGTGCGTCCGATCGCCGCGCGATCGCCGGCGAACGTGCGCTGCCAGTACCCGTAACTGAGGACGACAACTGGATCGCTGCCGGGAGACCGATCTTCGTCGACTGCAAACGTGCGCCCCGCGACTGCGCGTACGCCGAGTACGGTGAAGAAGTTGGCGGACACGTATCGGCCGTGTGGGTGGGTCGCTTCGTCGCCGCGCTGAACGACCACATCGAGCCGGTTCGTTCGACCATTCGCGTAGAGGCCTGAGAGCGCGTGCGACTGATCGCGGAGGTCGACGTACAACGGATACGATGCGATCCGGGTCTGGGCCGGGCCGACGGAGAGGCCACCCGTTCGGCTGGGGTCACCGAAGGCGACCAGCTGCTCGGGATGCGCCACTGGCAACGGTCGAAGCATCAGCGCATCGATCAGTGTGAAGATCGCGGTATTGGCGCCGATCCCGACGGTCAATATCAGGAGGACGATGAAGGCGAAACCCGGTTGACGCCGCAGCGTGCGCAGCGCGTAGATCGCATCCTGTCGCAGATTGCCGAGGAACCCCGCCCAGCGCTGTGCGCGGTCGCGGTCCCGGTCGATGGCCAGACATTCCGAGCGCACGCTCGAGAGGTCACCGAATCGCTGGAGTGCCTGTGCGCGAGCAAGGTTCGGATCCTGGCCTGCGGAGACCAACGCGCGCTCACGTTCCGCCAGGTGGAACGCGATCTCGTCATCGAGGTCGTGCGTAGGCTGCCCGAGGCGGAAAGGACGGCGAGTCACGTTTAGACGGGTAGCGGGGCGGTTGCCCGTAACGCGCGGCCGGTCGCTTCAACGAAGCGCTGCCACGATGACGTCCCGGACGTGAGGCGCTGACGCCCAGCGGAGCTCAGCCGATAGAACTTCGCGTGCCGATTCGAGTCGGAGAGGCCCCACTCGGCTGCGATCAGCCGCTGTCCCTCCAGGCGGTGCAGGGCAGGGTACAGCGTGCCCTCGCCGATCAAGAGTGTCTCCCCGGTAGCGCGCTCGATCCATTCGGCCACGCTGTAGCCGTGTCGCGGCCCCCAGGAGAGCGCCTTGAGAATAAGCAAGTCCAGCGTCCCGCGCGTGAGATTGACCGTGAGTTCATCCATGCCGCATGCTATGACCCGTACCCATCGCCACGCAAGGGGTGTCGGGTGTGAGATTCGTGCTAGCTTGGCTCGGCTCAATCCGATCGGTGGGCATTGGTAGGGTCGGCATTGGCGCCTCTCGCGCTTGCGAGCATGGCCCGCCACGCGTCTCCTCTCTACCTTCTGTAAGTGTCCCGTATCGTTCTCGGCGCCCGTAGCTCAGGTGGATAGAGCAGCAGCCTTCTAAGCTGTTGGTCGGAGGTTCGAGTCCTCCCGGGCGCGCTACAGCGGCTGACGCCGCCGACACAAAGCACGAGCCACCGCCCACAAGGGGTTGTGCTTTGTGGCTTGAGGATGGAGGCCGTCAGCGGTCATGAGAACTGTGATCGGGTTGGTGGGATTGTATCTCGCGATCCTGCTCGCCACCTACGCACTGACCAACAAGCTGATTCTTCCCGGGCGTCGCGGCGATCCGCCGACGACGCCAGCCGCAGCGGGGCTCGCGTTCGAGGATCTCAGGATCCCGGTCGATGGCGCCATGTACATGCACGCCTGGTGGGTGCCTGCCGCGCAGCCCTCGCGTAGGGTGATTCTCTTCTTCCACGGGAACTACGAGTCGCTGGAAACCGAGGCGACGGCCGAGGTCCCGCTCTTGCACGCGACCAACGCCAACGTGCTGGTGGTGGACTATCGGGGTTACGGTTCCAGCAGCCCGCTCCAGGCGAGCGGCCCGACGACCGAGGCGGACGCCCGGGCCGCGCTTCGTTACCTGACCGAGCAGCGACACGTGGCACTGTCGGACATCGTGCTCGCGGGTCGATCAATCGGGGCTGGAGTGGCGACGCAACTCGCGGTCGAGTCTCCGGGGATCGCCAGTCTCATTCTCATGACGCCAGTCACTAGCATCGCCAATGTCGCGAACCAGGCATGGATATTCCGCTACCTCCTGCGGCCTGTCGAGTGGTTTACACGGGCGAGCAACTTCGACACCGAAGCCAGGATCACCGCGGTGCACGCCCCGCTCTTGATCGTGGCCGGTACACGCGATGCGCTGGCCCGGCCGTGGATGGCCGAGCGGATCCACAGGCGGGCCAACGCGCCCAAGTCGCTGCACATGGTCGAGGGTGCGGACCATAACGACATCGTGGAACGCATGGACACCGGTGTGCGGCGCGCGCTTCGTACGTTCGTGACGCGTGACTCCGTCGCCTCTGGGGCGTAGAACCGCGGCACGGTGCGGCCTTTGCGTCGAAGGGTTGCACCACCCAACGAGCGCGGGGAGACGGCCATGCGCCAAGTCTATCTGATCATCATCGTTCTGTTGGCAGTTGCCACCTTCACCTTCAGCGCGCAAAACCTCGAGATCGTCACGCTGTCATTCCTGGGGTTCGGTATCCGCGCACCGCTCGCCGTGATTACTGCGATTATCTACGTCTTGGGTGCAGTGACTGGCGCCGGCCTGCTGGCGTTCGTGCGCAAGTCGGTCGAGGCCTCGAAGGGAACTGCCGCGCAGGTGCCGTAGCCAAGAATTCGGCTGGGGCCGTCGGGGGCGCGCTGCGGGCGAGACGGGGACCCCCCAAGGTCCAATTGGGAATCCCGCGAGGTACGCACAATCTTCTACACTCCACGCGCATGCCCTCACACCGGCACGCGGTGACGACATGACCGTGGTGGTGGAGTGCGAGCGTCGTCCTGTGATGATACTCGCGTCTGCCCCAGCGGCGTCGGCACCTGCGCGGCGGCCGTCGGCCGCTCGCGCACGAAGCGCAACTGATTCGAACAAGTGCCTCTTCGGCCAGCGCCGGCACCCGTAACGCGAGGACCCACTCAACGGAGGGGACGGCAATATGGCTGCACCGCAAACGAAGAAGCCCAACATCGTCGCGATCATGGCTGACGACATCGGCATCTGGAACATCGGGGCCTATCACCGGGGAATGATGGCCGGCCGGACGCCGAACCTCGACAAGCTCGCTAGCGAGGGCATGCTATTCACCGATTACTACGGGGAGGCGAGCTGCACCGCGGGGCGTGCCGCGTTCATCACCGGCCAGCTACCCATACGGACGGGTCTGACCACCGTCGGTCAAGCTGGCGCGGATGTCGGGATGCCGGCGGCAGCGCCTACGATTGCCACCGTCCTCAAGGACATGGGCTACGCGACCGGGCAGTTCGGGAAGAACCACTTGGGCGATTTGAACAAGTACCTTCCGACGCTCCACGGATTCGATGAGTTCTTCGGCTATCTCTACCACCTCGACGCCATGGAGGACCCGTCGCACCCGGAATACCCGAAGGAGTTGTTGAACACGGTCGGCCCACGGAACATGGTCCATTCGTGGGCAACCGATAAGGACGATGCGACCGTGACGCCGCGGTGGGGCGCGATCGGGAAGCAGAAGGTCGAGGACGCCGGCACGCTTTATCCCGAGCGGATGGAGACAGTGGACGAGGAGATTCTCGCCGCCACCATCAAGTTCGTCGACAAGGCCAAGGCGGACGGCACGCCGTTCTTCGTCTGGTACAACCCGACCCGCATGCACGTCATCACGCATTTATCGCCGAAGTACCAGGCGCTCCGCAACTCGAAGAACGGCTGGTCCATTCACGAAGCCGGGATGGCGCAGCTCGACGACTGCGTCGGCTCGCTCATGCAGCACCTGAAAACCACTGGGCTGGACGAGAACACCATCGTCATGTTCACCACCGACAACGGCACCGAGACCTTCACCTGGCCGGATGGCGGACAGACGCCATTCTACGGCAGCAAAGGGACCGGCTATGAAGGCGGGTTCCGTTGTCCCGCGATGATTCGCTGGCCCGGTAAAGTTCCCGCCGGCAAGGTGGAGAATGGCATCATTTCCGGCCAGGACTGGTTGCCGACGTTCGTGGCAGCCGCTGGGAACCCGAACATCGTCGAGGAGCTCAAGCAGGGCAAGCAACTCGGCGGAAAGACGTACAAGGTGCACTTGGATGGCTACAACCAATTGGACCTGATCACCGGCAAGGGGCCGTCCGCTCGCCACGAGGTCTTCTACTTCTCGGAAGCCAACCTGGCGGCGGTGCGCATTGACGACTACAAGTATCGCTTCATCGATCAGCCGGGTGGCTGGCTTGGTGACAAGAATCACCCGGACGTGCCCATCATCGCGAACCTTCGTCTAGATCCGTTCGAGAAGGCCGGGATGCCAGGGCCAAACGGAAACGTCGGGTCTCTCATGTACATGAACTGGTTCATGTACGAGTTCTGGCGATTCGTCTTCGTGCAGCGCGAAGTGACCAGGCTGGCCATGACGGCTCTCGAGTTCCCGCCGATGCAGAAGGCGGCGAGCTTCAACCTCGATGCCGTGAAAGAGAAGATCGAGGCAGCCATGGCACACCAACACTAGCCGGACCCTCGTCATTCGATGGGACGTTGCGGCGGGACTTCTGGTTGAAGTCCCGCCGCAACGCGTTTAGGGGGGCCGTGTCCGAATCGATGCAGTGTCCTTCTCCGCCTCACGACTGCCGAGTGACCGGGGTCGCCTTGCGGGTGACCAAAGCGTTCGGATCTGGACTAAGCGCCTCCGTATGACCCGTTGCTCGCGCGTCGCGCGCGGCCGGGTCGAGGGCCATGTTACGCCGAGGACGCGCGCGCGCTATACTGCCCGCGGGGCTTTGAGTTGCTCGAGCCTGGTAGGTGGAGTCCGTCTTGAGGGCGGCCGGCGGAATGGCGCGCATTGCGGCGCAATGAAGCCGAGCGGTCGATGCAGGCGGTCGTGCCGCTGTGCCCGGAGTGCGAGCTGTGGGGTGGGAATAGCTCGACCGGTCACCTGAACAAGCGTCCGTATCTCGGTCGTCGGCCCGGCAAGTGTGCCGGTCGACGATCTCGTTTCACACATCTCGGTGGGATCGACCGATGCAGCTGGATGACAACAGTCCGATCATGCGCGCGATGCACCATTGTGCGGACCTGCTCTTTGCCACGCCGAGGCGTTCAGCGAGCGCCGAGGATCTGGTAGCGCTTGCGTTCGAGCGCTACCCCGAGCGCTGTGCCATCATCTCGATAGACGAGCTGCTTCGGGCGGCGACCCAGGCGCTCGATGCACTCGCTGACCCGGCAGCGTGGATCGCGAACCAGGCAGCGGTAAGGGAGATGCTCGAGCGGCTCAAACCGTATGCGCACGGGCACCCGCAGTTAACGATCGGCGAGCTCGTTGAGTTGTTGAGGCGCGACGACGCGGAGGCGGCGGCGGCCATCGACCGGCTGCACGCGCAGTTGCCGATCATTGGGCCAATGCCGTGGGGCGGTGCGATTGCGCCGGACGGTTTGCGGTAGGGGCGACGCCATGCGTCGCCCGTCCGTGTGCGGTCACGACGGGCGCGGACAACCACGAACCGTCATCCACCGGGTAGGGGCGACGCATGCGTCGCCCTCCTGACCGCATCACGATCGTTGCGGACGAACGGGGCCTGTGTGTTATGCGTATTTCGGTGCCGCAGTTTCCCTTTCGCCTTTTACCTTTCTACCTTACTCGTCTCGTTCGCCGCGTGAGCGGCGGCATCGCGCCCGTAGCTCAATTGGTAGAGCAAGGTCCTCTTAAGTCCGAGGTTGACGGTTCGAGTCCGTCCGGGCGCATAACTGCGGGGTGTGGGGTTTGGGATCTAAGGACTTACCGAAAGGCCGGCGGCGGTAAACGCGCAGCCGGCCTCGAGTGTTAGCTCCCCAGACCCCAGAGCCCTAACCCCTCGTAGTTCAGCTTGCGTCGCTCAATCGACCCCGCTACACTACGGGTCCTTCGGCGCCGTCCTTGGGGCGGTGCTTCGAGCGGGAGGCGGGTCTGCGGCCCTTCGGGGCCGTTGTCGTCTCCGCGATGCTCGGTGGCGGCGGAGGTCAAGCCGCAGGAGTTGGATGTTTCGGGATCAGGCAGGTTGACTTGCTCGCAATCCCGAACTACATTGGAAGGCTGCCGCGGAATGCGGCTCCGATTGATAACGTTGAGTGCTATTTGACAACTGAGGTTGAGATCGCAGACGTGCGGGCGGACTCATTGATCCAGCATCCCTGTCGGGGTGTTGGGGAGAGTTTGACCGACAATCAACTGTGATTCTAGACGCACCGTCGAGCTTGCTTCGGCAGACTTGGCGGAACGCGTTCTGAAGAGCTATTTCGAACTTTTCTCATTGGAGAGTTTGATCCTGGCTCAGGACGAACGCTGGCGGCGTGCTTAACACATGCAAGTCGTGGGAGCCTCGCAAGAGGCGACCGGCGAACGGGTGCGTAACACGTGAGCGACCTACCGATTCGAGGGGGATAGCCGGCCCAACGGCCGGGTAATACCGCATACGCCAAACGGGCTGCATGGCCTGTTTGGGAAACCTCCGGGGCGGATCGAGGGGCTCGCGGCCTATCAGCTAGTTGGCGGGGTAACGGCCCACCAAGGCTACGACGGGTAGCTGGTCTGAGAGGATGGCCAGCCACATTGGGACTGAGAAACGGCCCAGACTCCTACGGGAGGCAGCAGTGGGGAATATTGCGCAATGGCCGCAAGGCTGACGCAGCGACGCCGCGTGTGGGATGAAGCCCTTCGGGGTGTAAACCACTGTTGCCCGGGACGAACGAGAGGCTTTTGCCTCTGTGACGGTACCGGGTGAGGAAGCACCGGCTAACTCCGTGCCAGCAGCCGCGGTAATACGGAGGGTGCGAGCGTTGTCCGGAATCACTGGGCGTAAAGGGCGCGTAGGCGGCTTGGTAAGGGGGCGGTGAAAGCCCGGGGCTCAACCCCGGGTCTGCCGGACCGACTGCCGAGCTTGAGCACACTAGGGGCAGGTGGAATTCCGGGTGTAGCGGTGGAATGCGTAGAGATCCGGAAGAACACCGGTGGCGAAGGCGGCCTGCCGGGGTGTGGCTGACGCTGATGCGCGACAGCGTGGGGAGCAAACAGGATTAGATACCCTGGTAGTCCACGCCGTAAACGATGGGCACTAGGTGCTCGGGGGAGCGACCCTTCGGGTGCCGGCGCTAACGCATTAAGTGCCCCGCCTGGGGAGTACGGCCGCAAGGCTGAAACTCAAAGGAATTGACGGGGGCCCGCACAAGCGGTGGAGCATGTGGTTTAATTCGACGCAACGCGAAGAACCTTACCTAGGCTTGACATGTACGCGAAGGCCGTGAGAGATCGCGGTCGCCCTTCGGGGCGCGTGCACAGGTGCTGCATGGCTGTCGTCAGCTCGTGTCGTGAGATGTTGGGTTAAGTCCCGCAACGAGCGCAACCCTTGCCCCCTGTTGCCAGCGGCGGTAGAGATACCGGCCGGGGACTCTGGGGGGACTGCCGGTGCCAAACCGGAGGAAGGTGGGGACGACGTCAAGTCATCATGGTCCTTACGTCTAGGGCTACACACGTGCTACAATGGGCAGTACAGCGGGGAGCCAGGCAGCAATGCCGAGCCAATCCCCAAAGCTGTCCTCAGTTCGGATTGTCGCCTGCAACCCGGCGGCATGAAGCTGGAATCGCTAGTAATCGTGGATCAGCATCGCCACGGTGAATACGTTCCCGGGCCTTGTACACACCGCCCGTCACGCCATGGAAGCGACGAGCGCCCGAAGTCGGTGCCGGAACCCGCAAGGGACCAAGCCGCCGAAGGCGAGCGTCGTGACTGGGGCGAAGTCGTAACAAGGTAGCCGTAGGGGAACCTGCGGCTGGATCACCTCCTTACCGGAGTGACGAGTAAGCCATGCGCGAGCTTCGGCTCAAGCGTGGCGGAAAGTCCTCGGAAGTCGCCCGCACGCACGTCTGGATCTCAATCTCGGTTGGCAAATGGCGCACACGCGCTGTTTGACAACGGATAGCAGTAGTGATCGTGGGATAACGAATCGACACGAGAAATGGCAATGGAGCCGGCTGGCGTTGAGGCGCTCGCAAGAGCAACTCGGCGACGGCAGCTGCACGAGCCGTTTCACTTGTTATGTGCACATGTATGGGCAACCATGCATGTGTGCTGTAGATCGCGCGTGCTCTGCTTGACACATTGCCAATTTGTGGTCAAGCGAGCGAAAGCATGTGGGGGATGCCTGGGCACACGAAGGCGATGAAGGCCGTGGCAAGCTGCGATAAGCCAAGGGGAGCGGCACACACGCTATGATCCTTGGATGGCCGAATGGGGAAACCCGGCGGTGCGCAAGCACCGTCATCTCGTCGCAAGACGAGAAGCGAACCTGGGGAACTGAAACATCTCAGTACCTAGAGGAAGAGAAATCAACCGAGATTCCCGAAGTAGCGGCGAGCGAACCGGGAACAGCCCAAACCGTGGAGCCTTCGGGCGCCGCGGGGTTGTAGGACCCACGGACGCGATGAGCGGAGGTAGCTGAAGTCGCCTGGAAAGGCGCGCCAGAGACGGTGAGAGCCCGGTACGCGAAACCAGTCGCTTGTCGTAGTGGAGTTCCTGAGTAACGCCCGACACGAGAAACCGGGCGTGAAGCTGGGGGGACCACCCTCCAAGGCTAAAGACTCTCGTGTGACCGATAGTGAACGAGTACCGTGAGGGACAGGTGAAAAGCACCCCTGGGCGGGGAGTGAAATAGTTCCTGAAACCACATGCTTACAAGCGGTAGGAGGGTGACGCGCGTCTTCGGATGCGTGGGCGCCTAACTGCGTGCCTTTTGCATTATGATCCGGCGAGTTACTGCTCGGGAGCAAGGCTAAGCCGCTCGGCGGCGGAGCCATAGCGAAAGCGAGTCCTGTAACGAGGGCGACTGAAGTTCCCGGGCGTAGACCCGAAGCCAGGGCGATCTACCCATGAGCAGGGTGAAGCTCGGGTAACACCGAGTGGAGGCCCGAACCGTTGTGGGTTGAAAACCGCTCGGATGACTTGTGGGTAGGGGTGAAAGGCCAATCAAGCCTGGAGATAGCTGGTTCTCCCCGAAATCTATTGAGGTAGAGCCTCGAGGCGTGTTCACAGGAGGTAGAGCGACTGGATGGGCGCAGGCTGCAGAGCGCAGTACTAACCCCAACCAAACTCCGAATGCCTGTTGAATGGACCTCGGGAGGCAGTCGACGAGCGATAATGTCCGTCGGCGAGAGGGAAAGAACCCAGAACCACAGCTAAGGTCCCGAAGTGGCCGCTGAGTATAGCGAAGGATGTGTACGTGCCGCGACAACTGGGAGGTTGGCTTAGAAGCAGCCATCCTTTAAAGAGTGCGTAATAGCTCACCAGTCCAGCGTGTATGCGCCGAGAATGGTCGGGATTAAGCGGCCCGCCGAAGCTTGGTCTTGTTGCTTTTGCAACAGGGGTAGGGGAGCGTTCCCCGTGCTGTGAAGCCCCGGTGGAAACCATGGGGTGGAGCGAGGGGAAGTGAGGATGCCGGAATGAGTACGCGCAAACGCGGGTGAAAACCCCGCGCACCGTAAGCCCAAGGATTCCTGCGCCATGGCAATCAGCGCAGGGTGAGGCGGACCCTAAGGCGAGGCCCCAGAGGCGTAGCCGATGGACAGCCGGTTAAAATTCCGGCCCCGCCGTCCGGGCGTTATCACCCATCAGGGGACACGGGAACGAAGCGGCAGCGGCCACGTGGAGGGCCGTCTAACCCAGTAGGCGCAAGCCGAGAGGGGAATGCGAGGGGAGGGGGCAACTCCGAACCGAGTGCCGTAGAGTCGACCGGCAAGAAAAGCCTGACTGGGGAGTCCGTACGACGTCCGTACCGTAAACCGACACAGGTGGGCGAGGCGAGCAGCCTCAGGTGAACGAGTGAAACGTGGTCAAGGAACTCGGCATAATGATCCCGTAACTTCGGAAGAAGGGATGCCGCTCTTGGTTGCAGGGTTTTCCCCTGTCGCTAGGATCGGCCGCAGCGAATCGGCCCAAGCGACTGTTTAGCAAAAACACAGGTGTGTGCCAAGCCGCACAAGGCGCCGTATACACACTGACGCCTGCCCGGTGCCGGAAGGTTAAGGGGAGAGGTTAGCCGCAAGGCGAAGCTTTGAGCCGAAGCCCCGGTAAACGGCGGCCGTAACTATAACGGTTAACCCCGCGTGCTACCGCGGATGGCCGTTACAAAATCTGGCTATATGCTGGAACAGCTGTTGGATGTCACGGTACCGAGGTTTCCAACGTACTCGGTGATAATCCGATGACTGCAGCCAATCAGCAGGAAAGACTGTCGATCACAGACCAGGAAAAGTGGTTCCTCGCTGGCTTCATCGAAGGTGAGGGCTCGGTCTGCGTCTCCATGAAGAGCTTACCAACACATCGATTCGGCTTCTACGTACACCCCGAGTTTTTTCTGTATCAGTACCGGGGGTATCCGCAGATGCTCGAGTTGGCCCGCGCAATGTTTGGCTCGGGTAGCATTTTTCCGAAACCAGGAAATGAGCGAGTGTTGGTCTACGCGATCCGAAGCCGAAGAGTCATCGCCGAAAAGGTGATTCCCTTCGTTCGGGAGTACATGGTCTTCGCGCCACGCAGAGCTGTCTACGAGCGGTTTTGCGAGATCGTCGAAGCAATGGAACGCAACGAACACCACTCGAGAGATGGAATGGTGCGTATCGTCGAAATGGCGTACACGCTCAATCCGACCTCGAAAGGCAAGGAGCGGAAACGAACCTTGCGGGAAGTGATTGACAGAATCCTCAGAGACTACACGCCAGACTCCGGTGCGAGTCATCCGGAGATGATATAGTCCGTTCTGCATGGCGACATGCAGCTAACACACAAGCCTAAGGTAGCGAAATTCCTTGTCGGGTAAGTTCCGACCTGCACGAATGGCGTAACGACTTGGGCACTGTCTCGACCACGTGCTCGGCGAAATTGCAGTCTCGGTGAGGATTCCGAGTCCCCGCAGCAGGACAAAAAGACCCCATGCACCTTTACTGTATCCTGTCATTGAGCATTGCCCCGAACTGTGTAGCATAGGTGGGAGCCGTTGAGGCCCAGGCGCTAGCTTGGGCGGAGGCAACAGTGAAATACCACCCTGTTCGTGTGATGCTCTCACGAAGGCGAGGCAAACCCTCCCTCGGACCGTGGCAGGTGGGCAGTTTGACTGGGGCGGTCGCCTCCGAAAGTGTAACGGAGGCGCGCGCATGGTTCCCTCAGCGCGGTCGGTACTCGCGCCTATAGAGTGTAACGGCAGAAGGGAGCCTGACGGTGAGAGCGACAGCTCGAACCGGGTCGAAAGACGGCCGTAGTGATCCGGTAGCCCGGTGTGGATCGGCTATCGCGCAACGGATAAAAGGTACGCTGGGGATAACAGGCTTATCGCGCCCGAGAGTTCACATCGACGGCGCGGTTTGGCACCTCGATGTCGGCTTATCACATCCTGGGGCTGGAGAAGGTCCCAAGGGTCCGGCTGTTCGCCGGTTAAAGTGGTACATGAGCTGGGTTCAGAACGTAGACAACACTGCGTTGCCAGGAAGTAATTCCTGGAATAACTCAACTGGCTCATATCGGTGAAGCCCTCCTGGAGCGTCGAACGGCTCCAAAGGGTAATACCGAGGGAAGGCTGGTAATTGTGGACCCTACGATCCTTGCAGAAGCGATCGTAGAGTCAGGCGAAATACGCACAACATTACCTTGCCCCCGTAGAGACTGATCTGATACGGAGAGAGTCGTCGGTGATGCCGACGGCTAATACGCCAGTCTCCTTCGTTGCAAGCGAAGGATGAAGGTATAGTCCATGCCACCAGAAATGGTGGAAGAACATGCGTGAGACAGTTCGGTCTGTATCCGCTGTGGGCGTTGGAAGATTGCGGGGCGTGGACCCTAGTACGAGAGGACCGGGTCGAACTGCCCGCTCGTGTCCCGGCTGTGGCGCCAGCTGCAACGCCGGGTAGCGATGGCAGGCGGAGATAACCGCTGAATGCATCTAAGTGGGAAGCTCCCCCCAAGATGAATCTTCCCTGGAGCCTTGAGCTCCCTGAAGGGCCGTGAGAGACTATCACGTCGATAGGCCGCATGTGGAACGTCCGCAAGGACCTCCGAGCAAAGCGGTCCTAATCGCCCGTGAGGCTTGACTACTTCCGTAGGGATGACGCGTGCGTTGTCCCTGTAATTGAATCCAAGCAGAGCACTGCGATCTACAAAAGATTCCGCATCACACGATCACTGCTGTTGCCCGAATGTCTCCATATATCGCTGGCGACTAGAGCGTAGGGGCCACACTCGTTCCCATTCCGAACACGATCGTTAAGCCCTACAGCGCCAATGGTACTCCGCTCGAGAGAGCGCGGGAGAGTAGGCCGTCGCCGGCACTCCTTTGACAACACCCCTGTGGGCCTCGCCCACAGGGGTGTTGTCGTTTCCCCTTTCTCCTTTCTGCTCCGCTCCTCTCTCGGCGCGCAGCGCCCGCGGGGTGTTGTCGTTTTCGCGGGCGACGCATGCGTCCACCCTACCCGCCGCAGGGTATGTTTGTCGTCGTCTCCCGTCTCCTTTCTGCAGGTCTCCTTTCCCGGGCGCGCAGCGCCTGCGGGAGTCCAGTATGACAACTCGGCATATCGAGGTTGATCGCCACACCAGCAACGCTCGGCGAGCCCAAAACCGTACAGCCCGCCCCCTCTGGATCTGCGCGCTCAACCTGTCGATGTGCGCAACACTGGCAACGCTCGTGCAGGCCCAAGCCGCCACCGCGAGCCGCGATGCTCGCGCAACACCCAACCGGAGCAGCACCATGCCAGAGTTGCAGACCAGCGATGCGCCGCTCAAAACCCCCGCGGCACGCACCGCACCGGAAGACACCTCCATCCGGCCGTTCACCTATCACGCGACCGATGAGGCCCTCGCGGACCTGCGCCGCCGGATCGCCGCGACAAGGTGGCCGTCGCCGGAACTGGTGAAGGATGCCTCGCAAGGCGTCCAACTCGCGACAATGCAAGAGCTCGCGCGCTACTGGGAATCAGAGTACGACTGGCGCAAGGTCGAAGCGCGGCTGGCCGCACTGCCCCAATTCGTGACGACGATCGACGGAGTGGACATTCATTTCATCCACGTTCGTTCGAAGCTTCCCAATGCGCTGCCGGTCATTATCACGCACGGGTGGCCCGGCTCGATCATCGAGCAGCTAAAAGTCATCGATCCATTGACCAACCCAACGGCCCATGGCGGGAAGGCAACGGACGCGTTCGACGTCGTCATCCCGTCGCTGCCGGGCCACGGGTTCTCAGGGAAACCCACCGCTCTCGGCTGGGATCCGATCCGGATCGCACGCGCCTGGATCGTGCTCATGCAGCGCCTCGGCTACACGCGATACGTGGCCCAAGGCGGCGACTGGGGGAACGCGGTCACGGAGCAGCTGGCCCTGCTCAAACCGCCGGGACTGATCGGCATTCACACCAACATGCCCGCGACGATCCCCGCCAACATCGCCACGGCGCTCGCGGCCGGCGGCCCGCCACCGTCCGGCCTCTCGGCCGACGAGAAGTCTGCCTACGATCAACTCGACTTTTTCTACAAGCACGGCGTCGGCTACGCCGGCGAGATGGGGAACCGTCCCCAGACGCTGTACGCCCTCGAGGATTCACCGATCGGTCTCGCCGCCTGGATGCTCGACCACGATGCGCGCAGTTACGCGCTCATCGCACGCGTCTTTGCCGGAGGGACCGAGGGCCTCACGCGAGACGACATCCTCGACAACATCACGCTCTACTGGCTGACCAAAACGGGGGTTTCGTCGGCGCGTCTCTACTGGGAGAGCAAGCTGCCGTTTTTCGCCCCGAAAGGCGTCGCCATACCCGTCGCCGTGAGCGCGTATCCCGACGAGATCTACACGGCCCCAAAGAGTTGGACGGAAAAAGCCTACCCCAAGCTCATTTATTACAACCGACTCCCCAAGGGCGGTCACTTCGCGGCGTGGGAGCAGCCGCAAGAGTTCTCGGAAGAACTGCGCGCGAGCTTCCAGTCGCTGCGCTGACGCCGAAGCGGCGCGTACAACGCGCCAGCTGGGCGCCGCCCGTCACTCCGTCGTGCGTGACAGGCGCCGCCGGCAAACGGAACACCCCTGTAGGCCGAGCCAGGCCCGCAGGGGTGTCGTCGTTTGTTGCCCAGCACAACCCGTCACCCGCGCAGATATCGCAGCACGCGTGCCAACCGCCGGTCGTGCGCGCGAGAAATCGCGTAGGCCGTCGCCGGCACCAGTCTCCCTGCCCCCTCTCATCACGGTAGCCCAATCTTTCGCGCCAGCACCGCAAAACGGGGATCGGAATGCAAAGAGTCGAGTTGGTAATCGGTTTTGAGCCCGACCATGAGCCAGAACCTCGCCTTATACGCACTGTCGAGCCACCGGAATGCCTCGTCCCGTTCCCCGAGCTCCGCGGCCGTGATCGCGACGAAGTAGGGCGGCGTCAGACCCTGTCGCCCCCGTTCCCGCTGAAGTGTGAGCGCGGTCCTGAGCGCCGCCCGCTCGCCCCCAATCCGATACGCGCGCTGCATCGCCACGCCGTCGGTGAGCCCGCCCCGCCCAGTCAGGGTGAGACTGTCCAACTTCACGTACTCTGCGATCGCCTCTGGGTACATGCGCTTCGCCCAGTACGCCTCCGCCAGAAACGCGCGCGCGATGGCGAACCCAGGATATTCGGCCAGGATCGTCCGCAGCCGTGCCACACTCTCGTCGAGTCGGCGCGCTCGGATCAGGATGTCTGCGCCCGATGCGCTGATGATCGGTGACAGCGGGTCCAGCGATCGCGCACGCTCATTTTCGGCGATCGCCTCCGCCTCTCGACCACCCAGCAACGCCAGACACTCGGCGTACCACTGATGTGCGGTCGCGTCGCTCTCGTCCAAGGCAAACGCGCGCTTGAACTCCGCCTCCCCAGCGGCGAAATCCCAGTGAGACTCCATCTCGTTGACGCCGAGCACGGCGTGAGGGTGCGCGAGCGCCGGGTCCAGCTCGAGCGCCTTCCTGGCCGCCGCATCGGCCTTGGGAATATCGTCGCTCGATGTGTCGAAGTATTGCGGCAAGACCACGTACGCATCCGCCAGCCCCGAGTACGCCTCTGCATACCCCGGGTCCCTGCCAATGGCCTGCTCGAAGTAGGCGATCGCCGAACGAATGTCGGGGAGCGTGCGCTTGTTCCACGCGTACCGCCCACGCAGGTACAGCTCGTACGCCTCAGGATCGTGTGTACCCTGTCGCGTCACCTGTTGCTTCGCTGAATCGGTCAACGACCCGCGGAGCGCAGCAGCAAGGTCGCCGGCGATCCGCTGCTCGATCGTGATAATGTCGGCACTCTTGCCGCCGTATCGCTGCCCCCAAAGCTCGGTGTTGTCCCGTACCTCGACCAACTCGGCACTCACCTCGACGCTATCGCCCCGTGGCACGACGCGCCCGGTCACCAGCGCCGGCACCCCGAGCGCGGTACCGGCCGTCTCGACGTCGACGTCTTTTCCCTTGTAGTGAAACACCGAGCTCCGCGACTTCACGCGGAGCCCGGGCACGTGCGTCAGACTTGCGATCAACGACTCCGTGATGCCGTCGCTCAAGTACTCCGTGTTGGCATCGCCATCGCCATTCGCAAACGGCATCACCGCGAGGGACGCCACCTTCGCCCCGGGTGTTCCGTTCCGCGCACGCCAGGCAAAAAGCGCCCCGATCCCCAGAAGAAAACCAAGCCCAAGAAACGCGACGCCGGGCCGCATTCGCCTCGATCCACTCGGCGACCGGCCTGAGGGCGCCACCAATGCAACCCCCTTGCTCACCCCAGTCCCGGCACGCACGCTCGCCTCCAGCGCGTTCGCCAGTTGCGTCGCGCTGGCGAAGCGATCCGCGGGCACTGGCGCGAGTGCCCGCCGAATTCCGACATCGACGCCTTCAGGCACCGCGGGCCGGCTCCGTCGCACCGACGGCGTCTCACCCGACAACACTTTCGCCAGGATCACTTGCGCCGTCGGACCGGTGAAGGGGGGCTCCCCGACCAGCATCTCGTAGCACACCGCGCCCAACGAGTAGATGTCGGAGCGTGCGTCGACCGTTCGATCTCCGGCCGCCTGCTCAGGACTCATATACGCCGGCGTCCCCACGGACATCCCCGTCGCCGTCAAGGTCTCGCGGCCCGACGGCGAGGCAAGCGTCCGCGCAATGCCAAAATCGGCAACCAGCGCCTGCCGGTCGCGCGTCAGCAGAATGTTCTCCGGCTTGATGTCCCGGTGAACCACGCCGTTCCCGTGCGCGTAGTCGAGCGCCAACGCCACTTCGCGGGTGATGCCGACGGCATCCTCCACAGGCAACTGGCGCTCGCGCTCGAGTCTCGCGCGCAAGCTCTCCCCGTCCACATACGGCATCGTGAACCAGAGAAGTCCGTCTGACGTCTCCCCAGAGTCGAGCACCGTCAGGATGTGCGGGTGCTGCAGCTTCGCAGAGGTCGCGATCTCCCGACGAAATCGCTCGGCGCCCAGGGACTCGGCGAGCTCGGCGCTCAGCACCTTGAGCGCAACAGCCCGTCCGTGTTTGAGGTCCTCCGCCAGAAAGACCGTGGCCATCCCGCCACGACCGATCTCGCGGCGAATCTCGTATTGTGATCCCAGCGTCTGCCGCAGCCGGTCCGCGATCTCAGCCGACGTCACTCATGCTCTGGCGTTGTAGTCAGGGTGCAAGTTACAGGATGACGGCCACACCGTCGCGGAAACACCCCCGTAGGCCGAGGCCGGCCCGCGGGGGTGTAGTCGTGGACGCTCTAGCACAACCCCCACTGGTCTTCTTGCACTACGCCCGCCACCGCCACTACGGCACCACCGTCAAGATTTGCGGAGGCGACCTTGGGTAGGTGAACAGGCCGTTGACGAGGCTGTCCTGCAACAAACCCCCAGCGAAGACGTACTGCGGGTTCCAATTCTTCAGAGGCAACTGCTCATCGAATACCACGGGGCGTGATTCACGAGGACGCTCGAGCCACCCGTCAGCACCACCCGCCCGCCACCGTTCCCGAACCCCATGTTGCCCGTTTCACCGTCTGACGGACCTCGGAGTCGCGCCAATCTGGCATCTTCCTATCGCGCCCGTTCCGCCACAGTATCAGCGTCACAGACGTGACACCCCGCCCCCCGCAGGACTCTCCCGCAGCCTGTTACTCCTCCAAAATCGACTCGGCCATGCGTCGCTTTGCTTCCTGCCTCATTCTGATGCTGGTGTCGACCACTTCGGTCAGCGCCCAACAACACAAACCGCGCGAGCGCGACCTGGGCCTCGCTGACAAGATCGGTGGCGACCCCGGCCCGCTCGACGCGATCACTGACGTCGCCGGCATCGAGCTGGGCACGCGGACGCTCATCAGTGGAGAAGGGAAGCTCGTCGTCGGACAAGGACCGGTTCGCACTGGCGTCACTATGATCTTCCCGCGCGGGCGCAACAACATCGACCCGGTCTTCGCCAACTGGTACTCCTATAACGGCAACGGCGAGATGACCGGCACCACCTGGATCCAGGAAGGCGGGTTCCTCGAAGGACCGATCGGCATCACCAACACGCACAGCGTCGGCGTCGTGCGTGACGCCATCATTCGATGGGAGACGCGACCCGGCCACCAAATGTTCCAGCCCTGGCAGCTCCCGGTCGCCGCCGAGACGTATGACGGTGGCATGAACGACATCAATGGCTTCCACGTCACCTACGAGACCGTCTACCAGGCGATCGATAGCACGCGCGGCGGCGTGCCGCTCGAGGGCAACGTCGGCGGCGGCACCGGGATGACCTGCTTCGGCTTCAAGGGCAGCACCGGCACCGCGTCTCGCAAACTGCCCGCAAACCAGGGCGGCTACACTGTTGGCGTTCTGGTCCAGTGCAACACCGGCGCGCGGCGCGAGCTCCGGATCGGGGGCGTGCCAGTTGGCCGCGAGCTCGCCGACACCCTGCTCCCGTGCACCGCCACGCGCGACACGACGGTCCACCCGCGCTTCGGGCATCGCTGTCCGGGCTTCGAGGTCCCCGGTGAAACGGCACTGTTGCTCCCGTTTGGCGGCTCACGCGAAGCCGGCATCATGGAAGAGGGGCAGGGCTCCATGATCATCGTGGTCGCGACCGATGCGCCACTCCTCCCGCACCAGATCGAGCGCATGCTCAAGCGGCTGCCCGGCGGCATGGGACGCGAAGGCACCATCGCCGGCAATGGTGATGGCGACATTTTCATCGGCTTCTCCACCGCCAACCCCGGCGCCGCGACCGACACGGCGCCGACCGCCCGATTCGTCGCCAACTCCCGCATCGCCCCGCTCTTCATTGCGACGGCCCAGGCCATCGAGGCTGCCATCACCAATGGCCTGCTCAATGGTGCGGAGATGACCGGCACGGACTATCGCCGGATGTACGCGCTGCCAGTCAGTCGTCTGTCGGCAATCTTCACGAAATACGGACAGCCACTGAGCCCGGGCGCGCCCTCTCGATAGGGCGCCTTACTTCCCCGCGAGCAGCGCCTGGAACCTCGGGTTGTTCATGAGCGGTGCGAACGAAGGATCGATCTTGAGCACCGCGGGCGTGAGCCAGTACGGGGTGCGCATGAGCCGGGCGAGCGCATCGACCGCCTTGTCCGGCTCGCCGGCCAGCACATAGGTCCTCGCCAGCAGGTGCACGTAGTACGGGCCCGAGTACCCATCCTGCGCGATCGATACCATTGCGACCGCGTGCTCCCCCTCCCGCACAGCGTCGACCTTCCGCCCCAGGTACCCGAGCACGACTCCAAGCTCCGCGTACGACTGCGCGTCGTTGGGCGCTGCCCGCAACGCCGCCTCGAAAGCCTGGCGCGCAGAGTCCGCGTACGCGTGCGCCCGCACCTGATCGCCACGCACTGTGTAGGTCTGCGCGCGGATGAATGCCCACGGCGCCCGATCGCCAACGTCTGCCACCGGTAGCGTCAGCAGGTAGCGCTGCTGCGCATCGTCGAGCACCCAGGAGAGGTCCCAGTAGTTCCCCAGCTGCACGGCGAGCGCCGCCGAGTCGACGGTCGGCCACGCGTTGGTCACAACAGCCCGCGCGCCAGCCAGATCGCCCTGCACCAGCGGCACCTTCGCCCTCGCCTCGATCAACGCCACGTTGGTCGGTGCAATTGCGAGCCCACGGTCTGCGGCCGCCGTCGCCTCGGGGAACCGGTGCAGCCAGAGATAGGCCGTCGACAGACGGCGCACGGTCAGCACGTTCCTCGGATCGAGCGACTGTGCCTGCTGCAAGTGCGCCAGCGCGGCATCCCAGCGCCCCGCGCTTTGCTCGGCCAACGCCGCCGCCGTCAGCAGGTCGGCGTCTGATGGCGCAACGGCAAGCCCAGCGGTGAACTCCGTAAGCGCGCGAGTGATGTCGCCACGGATGTACGCGTCGTAGGCGCCGGCGGCCAAATAGGTGTCCGGGTGTCGAGGAGCGAGCGCCCGTGCTCGTTCAACACCTTTGCGAGCGAGGGCCTCCCGCTCGGGCGTCGTGCTGCCATCAAAAACGGCGGCGGCCTCGACCTGCGCCAGCTTCGCCCAGGCGGGCGCGAATCCGGAATCCAGCGCGACCGCCTGCTCATAGAACTGTGCCGCCGCATCCAGGCGCCCGACATGGGTCGTTCCCAAAGCCTCCAGGGCTTCGCCCTTGAGGAACAAGTCGTACGCCTCGGGATTGGCAGTCGGACGCTCGGCCAGCGTCTGTCGCGCCCCTGCATTCAGCGCGACGCCAAGGGCTTGCACCACTCGATCCGCGATATCGCCCTGAACCGCGAACACGTCCTTGAACGGCGCATCGAATGGCTGCTGCCACGCGTCGGTGCCGGTCGAGACGTCGACGAGCGAGGGATTGACCTGCACGCGACTGGCTCCGCCCGATGCCTTCGCCCAACGCACCGTCCCCACGAGCAGGTAGCGCACACCACCCAACTCATCGGCGATCTGGTGCGGCGTCTTGTCAGTGTGCCGGTATTGGCTCGAGCTGCCCGACGCCACGACCGCGAGCCCTGGCACCGTGGTCAGTTTTCCGCGTACCGCTTCCGTCAGGCCGTCCGCAAAGTACGCGTCACTCGTATCGCCAATGTTCTCGAACGGGAGCACCGCGACACGGAGCGGTCGCCGTCGAAGACGCTGCCAGCCTGTGGGAGCGCCATGCGAAGAGCACGCCTACCCCGATCACGAACCCCAGCCCCAGCAACGCCACGCCGGCAGGGAAGGGACGCCGTGACCCGGCCACAGGCAGCGGCATCGCAGGCGGGCGTGACTCCGCGCTCACGGCGCTCTGCGTGACCGCTCCCGTCGCACCCGAACGCTCGGCCGCTTCGAGCGCCTGGGCGAACAGCACGGGGGTTGCGAACCGGTCTGCGGGGACGGGTGACAGCGCCTTCTGGATTGCCGCGTCGATTCCGGGCGGCGCAGCGGGTCGCGTCCGCCGTACTGATGGAGTGTCACCCGACAACACCTTCGCAAGAATCGCCTGGGACGTTGCGCCGGTGAACGGCGGCTCGCCCACCAGCATCTCGAAGCACACCGCCGCCAGCCCGTACACATCCGTCCGCGCATCGATGTGGCTGTCACCACTCGCCTGCTCTGGACTCATGTAGGTCGGAGTCCCGATGGCGATCCCGGTCCCCGTGATCGGATGCTCGCCCGTGTGGTTCCTGAGCGTACGCGCGATGCCGAAGTCCGCGACCAGCGCCTGGCCGTCGGCCGTCAGGAGGATGTTCTCGGGTTTGACGTCGCGGTGGATCACGCCGTGCCGGTGCGCATAGTCGAGCGCCTGCGCGACTTCCCTCGTGATGCGGACCGCGTCCTCGGACGACAGCTGCCGCTCTCGCCGGAGCCGATTCCGCAAGCTCTCGCCTTCGACGAACGGCATCGTGAACCACAGCAGGCCGTCTGCCGTTTCGCCCGAATCGAGGACGGTCAGGATGTGCGGGTGCTGGAGCTTCGCCGCGAACGTGATCTCGCGCCGGAAACGCTCCGGCCCAAGCGTTTCCGCGAGCTCCAGGTGCAGCACCTTGAGCGCGACCGGGCGCCGATGCTTCAGGTCTTCGGCCAGGTACACGGTCGCCATGCCGCCCCGACCAATCTCGCGACCGATCGTGTACTGGGCGGCCAGTGCGGCCTGTAACCGCGCCAGCAGTTCGGCTTGGGTCACGACGGCAGCGAGCTCATGTCAGAGCGCTCAACAAGATACCTGCCAATTTAGAGGGTTGGACGTTAGACGTTGGACGTTGGAGACAACCTCGAGGGGCGGTCAGCTGCAGCGCGGCCCCGTTTGAGCTTTGTCTCCAACGTCCAACGTCGAACGTCCAGCGCCGAGTCCCAGCTACATCGCGTGCGCCGCCGCCCGCGCGCCATCCAGCAACCGCTGACGCGCCGCGCTGTCGATGAGTTGGCCGCGCAGCACGACCGCCGAGATGCGCTGTGTGTTGTGGATGTCGGCGAGCGGGTCGGCGTCGAGTAGCACCATGTCGGCGACCTTGCCGCGCTCGAGGGTGCCAAGCGAATCGGTCGCGCCGAGGAAGCGCGCCGGCTCGACGGTCGCCGCCTGCAACGCCTCCATCGGCGTCAGCCCGGACTCCACGAAGTTTGCCAGCTCGTCGTGCAAGCTGAATCCCCAGTACACCCACGGGTTGCTGACGTCGGTCCCAACGAGCAGGCCAACGCCGGCACGGTGCATCGCGCCCACGATCTGCTCGTGACGGGCGAAGAACGCCTTGGCGACGGCAACGTCCCCCGGCCGAAATAGCATCTGCCGCTGTCTGACCAACGCTTGCCACCACGCGGTATCGGCGGCCGCCATATAGGCGCGTCGCGGGTCATGCGTGAACGCGCTGTCGAGCGCGTAATAGGTGCCGCGGAGCACCGTCAGGGTGGGTACCTGCCAGGTGTGATCGCGGACGAAGCGCTGGAACAGCGGCGCGCACACACCGAGTGAGAACGTCGTATTCAACAGGGTCGTCCGCTTGAGGATCTGCGCGCGCATCGCCGCCGGCGACGGCATCGCACCTGGATTCACCTGCCGGCTCGCCGACTCCACTTCCGCCGGCCGACTGGAGCACGCCTCCGCCATTTTGATGAGGTGCTCCATGCTGACTTGGCCGGCGTCGGCGGCATCGGCGAGCGAGACCGCGATTGGCACGTGCCCCGCGAAAGGAATGCCGCGCCGCTTGGTCTCATCCGCGATCGCGAGGTACTCGTCGCGTGATAGTCCGTCGTACACCTTGATGAACGCCGCACCCCGCTCCTGCTCCTTGCGCACCATCGCTCGCGCTTCGGCCGTGTCGTGGATCGGGATCGCCCCGTCCCACCGGGGATGGGGTCCGTCGAACATGTCGCTCCCCACCACCATGCGGGGCCCGACCTGCGTGCCTGCCGCAATGTCGCGTTCCCACTTGTGGATCAGATCGATCGTCGGGCTGTGCTCGGGATTGTACGCGGTGTCGTTGTCGGCACACTTCCCGAAGCAGTCGCCCGCCATGTCGCGCACACCGACCACGCCATTGGCGACCTCGAGGGGCAGCACGATCGTCCGCTCGTACCGATCCCACGTCGAGTGCATATGCATGTCCCACAGCCCGGGAATGAGGAACTTCCCGGTGCCGTCGACCACCGTCGATCCGCTGGGCGGTGAGATGGAATCGCTCGGGCCGACCGCCGTGATGCGGCCGCCGGTGGCCACCACGGTCATGTTGGATTTCGCCGCCGCGCCGGTCATGTCGATGACCGTCACATGGGTAACTGCCACGGGTCGAGCGGAGCCATCTGGAGGCGTGCGGTCCGCCACCTGACCGCCGCTGCATGCGGTCGCGGCAAACACCACCCACGTTGTCCGGACGAGCTGCCTTCGGCATCGAGTTTTCACGAGTGCTGCCTCCGCGGCCTTAGTTCGCTGCGAGGAGCGCTTGGAACTTCGGGTTGTTGCGCAACGGGGCAAACGAGGGATCGATCTTGAGCAGCGCCGGCGTGACCCAATAGGGCGTGTGCATCACCCGCGCGAGCGCATCGATCGCCTTGTCCGGCTCGCCGACGAGTACGTAGGTGCGGGCAAGCAGATGCTCGTAATACGGGCCCGAGTAGCCATCCTGCGCGATCGGCACCATCGCGACCGCGTGTTCACCCTCGCGCAACGCGTCGGTTTTCCGCCCTACCATGGCCAGTGCGATCGCCATTTCCGCATGCGACTGCGCGTCCTCCGGGGTAGCCCGCAACACGACTTCGAACGCCTCACGCGCGGAGTCCGCATAGGCGCGCATTCGCAGCTGATCGCCGCGAACAGCATACGTCTCGGCCCGAACCATCGCCCATGGCGCCCGGTCGCCGAATGCCGCCACCGGCAGTGACAGGAGGAATCGCTGCTGCGTGTCGTCGAGCACCCAGTATAGATCCCAAAAGTTCGACATCTGCACCGCGAGCCCAGCAGAATCAGCGACCGGCCACGCATTCGCGACGATTGCACGCGCACCGGCCAGATCGCCCTCTGCAACGGGCACCATCGCTTTCGCCTCGATCAGTGCCACGTTTGTCGGCGAAAGGGTGAGCCCTCGATCTGCCGCCGTTGTGGCTTCACTGAACCGGTGCAGCCACAGATACGTCGTCGACAACCGTCGTGCCGTAAGGACGTTTCGCGGATCCAAGGACTGCGCGTGTTGCAAGTGCACAAGTGCTGAGTCCCATCGACCAAGGCTCTGCTCCGTCACGGCTGCCATAGTCAGGAGATCGGCGTTCGAAGGCGCTCTCTCGATCCCCGCGCTGAGCTCCGCGAGCGCGCGAGTGTTGTCGTTGCGGATGAAACCATCGTAAGCGCCCTCTGCCAGATACGTCTCGGCCCGTCTCGGCGCCAGCGCTCGCGCGCGCTCCGTGGCCTGGCGAGCGAGGGCCGCTCGTTCGGGCGTCGTGCTGCCATCAAAAAACGCCGCTGCCTCGACCTGAGCGAGCTTCGCCCACGCCGGCGCGAACCCGGAGTCGAGCGCGATGGCCCCCTCATAGAACTGCGCGGCGCGATCGAGGGACCCGATATTCGTCGATCCCAACGCTTGCATGGCCTCGCCTTTCAGAAACGTGTCATAGGCCTGAAGGTTCGTCGTTGGCCGCTCCGCCAAGGTCTGCTGCGCCCCGGCGTTGAGGGCAACTCCCAGCGCCTGGACCACGCGTCCGGCAATGTCGCCTTGAACTGCGAACACATCTTTGAACGGCGCGTCGAACGGCTGCTGCCATGCGTCTGTTCCGGTGGTCACGTCGATCAGCGACGGACTCACCTGCACGCGACTTTCGCCGCCCGGCACCTTCGCCCACCGCACCTTGCCCACGAGGAGATAGCGTACCCCGCCCAACTCCTCTCCGATCTGCTGCGGCGTCTTGTCCGTATGCTTGTATTGGCTCGAGCTGCCCGACGCGACAACGGCGAGCCCTGGAACGGTGGTCAACTTGCCGCGCACGGCATCGGTCAAGCCGTCGGCGAAATACGCGTCGCTCGAGTCCCCAATGTTCTCGAACGGCAGAACCGCAACCCGCACTGGACCCTCAGGCGCCGTTGCCGTGTTGTGCGATCGCCAGGCGAACAGCACACCCACGCCAATCACGAAACCGAGCCCCAAGAGCGCAGCCCCCGCCGGCATGCGCCGCCGCCCGCTCGTGCCTCCCGTTCCCTGCGACACCGGAGTTGATTGCGACGGTGCGGTGGGATGCGCTATCGCGCCGGTCGGGGCCGATCGCTCAGCCGCCTCGAGAGCCTGGGAGAACTGCACAGGCGTCGCGAATCGGTCGGCGGGCACCGGCGACAGCGCCTTCTGAATGGCGGCGTCAACGCTAACCGGCGTCGCCGGTCTCGTCCGCCGAATCGACGGCACCTCGCCGGACAACACTTTCGCCAGGATCGCCTGTGACGTCGCCCCGGTAAACGGCGGCTCGCCGACCAGCATCTCGTAACACACGGCACCAAGCCCGTAGACATCGGTGCGCGCATCCACGTGACTGTCGCCGCTCGCCTGTTCGGGACTCATGTACGTGGGTGTCCCGACGGCAATGCCGCTCCCCGTGAGGGGATGCTCGTCGGTGTGTCCCTTCAGGGCCCGCGCGATGCCGAAGTCCGCCACCAGCGCCTGCCCATCAGCAGTAAGCAGAATGTTCTCTGGCTTGACGTCCCGATGGATCACGCCGTGTCGGTGCGCGTAGTCCAGCGCCTGCGCGACCTCTCGCGTGATTCGAATGGCATCCTCGGACGACAGCTGGCGCTCCCGACGCAAGCGCCCGCGCAGGCTCTCACCCTCGACAAACGGCATCGTGAACCACAGGAGCCCCTCTGCCGCCTCTCCCGAATCCAGGACGGTCAGGATGTGCGGGTGCTGGAGCTGCGCGGCAAATTCGATCTCCCGGCGAAAGCGCTCGGGGCCCAGTGACTCCGCAAGCTCCGAGTGCAGCACCTTGAGCGCGACCGGACGCCGGTGCTTCAGGTCCCGGGCCAGATAAACAGTCGCCATACCGCCTCGGCCGATCTCTCGATCGATCGAGTATTGTGAGGCTAGGGCGCCCCGCAATCGGTCGAGCAGTGCGGCTTGGGTCACGACGGCAGCGAACTCATGTCTGGACGGTGAAGAAGATACCTGCCGATCAAGAGACTGGTAGACGCGATTTCGCAACGTAGTGCCCGCACCGGCTGGCAGATGCCGGCCACGGCTCGTCCCGCCGCCTGTCCCCGGTCCGTTTTCCGCCCTTCTCGGGCGAGTTAGCGCCCGCCCTGTCCGCTTCCTTAGTTTCCGTAACTTCTTCACATGCTCCCCCGCGCCACATCCATCGCATGAATCACATGTCTGGTATCGCCAGTTCGTCCCGACGTCGAATAATCCACCTGGCTCGCAGGGCTGGCGTCGCAGTTCTTGCGCTGGCGCTCTGCGCCGCGCGCGGCCGTGCGCAGGCTGCGCTCTCGCCAGATCAGGCCCTCGCACGCGATATCCTCCGCGAGCTGATCGGCATCAACACGACGTACAGCGCGGGGAACACGACCGTCGCCGCCCAGGCGCTGGCCAAACGCCTCCTCGATGCTGGCTTTCCCGCGGCCGACGTCCAGGTCCTGGGCCCGCGGCCCAAGAATCAGAATCTCGTCGCGAGACTGCGGGGGACTGGCGCACAGAAGCCCATCCTCCTCCTCGCGCACCTCGACGTCGTCGAGGCGCGGCGCGAGGACTGGTCGCTCGACCCGTTCACGCTGACGGAGCGCGATGGGTTCTTCTACGGACGCGGCACGAGCGACATCAAAGACGGCGCGGCGATCTGGGTCGCGACGTTGATCCGCCTCAAGCGGGAGGGGTACCGTCCGGACCGTGACATCATCCTGGCGCTCACCGCGGGTGAGGAATCGAGCGACGACTACAACGGCGTCCAATGGCTCGTCGAGAACCACCATGACCTGATCGACGCCGAGTATTGCCTCAACGCCGACGCCGGCGATCCCGAGATCAAACACGGCAAACTGATCGCACGTACGGTACAGGCGAGCGAGAAGGTCTTCGAGAGTTTCAAGCTCGAGGTCCACAACCCCGGCGGCCACAGCTCGCTGCCCCGGAAGGACAATGCGATTTACCGGCTCGCGGCTGCGTTGGGCCGCCTGTCCCAATTCCAGTTTCCGATCGACCTCAACGAGGTCACACGGAACTACTTCACCCACACAGCCGCGACAGAGACCGGCCAGGTGAGCGCCGACATGCGCGCCGTCGCGGCGAGTACTCCCAACCTGGCGGCCGCCGCGCGCTTGTCCGCCGTCCCGCTCTACAACGCGCTGCTGCGTACGACCTGCGTGGCGACCATGCTCGAGGGCGGCCATGCCGAGAATGCGCTCCCCCAAATGGCTCGCGCGACGGTGAACTGCCGCATCCTGCCAACCGAGTCCGCCGATGAAGTCCAACGCACGCTCGTGCGAGTGATCGCTGACACCGCGGTCGCGCTGACGCCGCTTGCACCGGCGAAGCCAAGCCCACCGTCACCACTCACGCCCGCGGTGATGAAACCGATCGAGCAGGTCACGGCATCGCTCTGGCCGGGCGTACCCGTGATTACTGTGATGGAGACCGGCGCGACCGACGGCCTCTACCTGCGGAACGCCGGGATGCCGACCTACGGCGTGTCCGGCGTCGCGATCGACATCGACGACGTGCGTGCCCACGGCCGCGACGAGCGGATCAGCGTGAGCGCGTACTACGCCGCGCTGCCCTACATTCACGACCTCGTCGTCGCGCTCACTTCGCCGAAGGTGGCATCATGACGGCCATTCGCCGTCGTCTCCGGTCTCCTCTCTCCTCTTTCCTCACTTCGCGCGCACCGGCGTTGGTCATGGCCGCGGTCGCGTTACTCGCGGCGCGCGCGTCGGCCCAGTCAGCCGCACCGACCGCGGACCAGGCACTCGCCCGCGACATCCTTCGCGAGGTCATTGACATCAACACGACGCACAGCGCGGGGAACACGACCAATGCCGCACAGGCGCTGGCGAAGCGCCTACTGGATGCTGGCTTCGATCCGCACGACGTGCAGATCGTCGGTCCGCGACCCAAGAACCAGAACCTCGTGGCCCGGTTCCGCGGCACCGGTGGGCGCAAGCCGATCCTGCTGCTCGCGCACCTGGATGTCGTCGAGGCGCGCCGGGAAGATTGGTCCGTCGATCCGTTCACGTTCCTCGAGCGCGACGGCTACTTCTACGGCCGCGGGACGAGCGACGTCAAGGACGGCGCCGCGATCTGGGTCGCCACGTTCATTCGCCTGAAGCGCGAGCACTACCAGCCCGATCGCGATCTTATCCTCGCGCTCACGGCCGGCGAAGAGTCGTCCGAGGACTACAACGGCGTCTCCTGGCTGATCACCAACCATCGCGATCTCATCGACGCGGAATACTGCATCAACGCCGACGCCGGTGGGCCCGAGGTCAAGAAGGGCACGCTGATCGCGCGTCCCGTCCAGGCAAGCGAAAAGGTCTACGAGAGCTACGCGCTGGAGGTGCACAACCCCGGTGGTCACAGCTCGCTCCCGCGCAAGGACAACGCGATCTACGAGCTCGTCGCCGCACTCGGCCGCCTCTCGCAGTTCGATTTCCCAGTCGACTTGAACGAGGTCAGTCGCAGCTTTTTTGCCCGCAGCGCCGCGATCCAGACTGGGCAGACCGCGGCCGACATGCGAGCCGTCGTGGCCACGCCGACCGACCTCGCTGCCGCCGCGCGTCTGTCAGTCGTGCCGCTGTACAATTCGATCCTCCACACCACCTGTGTGCCGACGCTCCTGACCGCAGGCCATGCGGAAAACGCGCTCCCCCAGATGGCCCGCGTGACCGTGAACTGCCGCATCCTCCCGACGGAAAAAGCGGATGACGTCCAACGCACACTGGTCCGCGTCATCGCAGACTCCCAGGTGACAGTGACGCCAGTCGCCCCCCCGAAACCCAGCCCGCCCTCACCGCTCACGCCCGAGGTGATCGGGGCCATCGAACGCGTGACCGCGGCGCAGTGGCCAGGCGTGCCGGTCATTCCAATGATGGGCACTGGTGCGACCGACGGGCTGTACCTCCGCAACGCCGGCATCCCGACCTACGGCGTCTCCGGGGTGGCAGGCGACGTGGACAATGTGCGCGCGCACGGCCGCGACGAACGCATCAGCGTCAGCGCCTACTACGCGGCGCTCCCCTACATCCACGACCTCGTGGTCGCTCTGTCCTCGCCGACGCCGGCATCGTAACGGCGTTCCTTTCTTTTCCGCGCTTCATCCAGCCTACTGGCGCGTGAGCGGCCGCGGGCCTTACTCGCCGACTCCCAATTCCGGCGGCGCCGGCAGCACGGACGGCATGACCGGTCGTTTCGTCATGCCTAGCGGCCAAGCGAGCTGAACCTTATAGTTGGGTGCATTGTGGCCCGCAGGCCCACCTCGGCTCCTGAGCGCTCGATATGCGACATGCGCTGTTGCTCGCGGGTGCCATTGTCGTCGCTGGCTGCTCACACGCCACCGCGCCCCGATTCGTTGTCGCGATCAGCGGCCCGGCCACCGAGCAGGCATTCGACACGACCGAGAACGGCGTCGATTACAAAATGTGCGAATCCTCGCTGAACGCGACCGCCACGGGCGGGAGCTCTCATGAGGAAGCCACATGGGGCAGCCTGGCCTTCAAGTACGTCCGCGCGGACGGTGTGGAGTACTCGGGCTCCGAACCCACTGCCGCCGCCTTCTTCGGCGGCAACGAGACCATCGAGAGCGGGTCGTCGGAAACAGGGTTCGTCACTGGCAGTTGGACGCAGAGCTTCACGTTGTATCTGACTTTCTACTACTCGACCCCACAGACAAGCCGCGATTCCGCGACCTTCAGTTTCGCCTGCCAGGTCACGTGATGCCCGCGACCATACCTCTCGTCGACCGCTGACGTCCTCCAGGATACCGCTCCTAGTGCGGTACTGCCGGTCAGCGGCCAGGCTCCCGCAACGTCGCCTGCTCATCGGCGGGTAGGGGCGACGCAATGCGTCGCCCGCCTCCGGTCCCTCGGATCGGACGCCGCATACCTTTGATTCGTGCCTCGCGCGGGAATCGTGACCTTCGCCGGCCGACCCAACGTCGGCAAGTCGACGCTCCTCAATAGACTGGTGGGGGAGCGACTCAGCATCACGAGCCCAAAGCCGCAGTCCACGCGCGATCGGATCGTGGGGATCCGCACACTCGACGCAGAGGGGCAGCGAGCCGAGCCTGCGCAACTGGTGTTTCTGGACACACCAGGGCTGCTCGACCCGAAGGACGACCTGCAACGGTCAATGCGCCACGCGGCGCTCGCAGCCTTGTCCGACGCCGACGTGATCGTCTATCTCGTCGACGCGACCGAAGGGCCGCCGCCGTCACTCGCGACCACGGCCGGCGTCGCAGCGCCCAAAGCGCCGGTGCTCACTGCACTCAACAAGATCGACCTCGTCGCCCCTGAAGCGCGGTCCGCCCTTGTCGAGCAGGTTCCCGACGGATACCAGATCTCCGCCGCGAACGGAGACGGCATCGATCCGTTGCTCGACGCCATCGTCGCCCGCGTTCCGGAGAGCCCGTTCTTGTACCCTGCGGACGACATCAGCGCCCAGCCCGTCCGATTCTTCGTCGCCGAGCTCGTTCGCGAAAGCGCGCTGGAGCAGCTCAGCGAGGAAGTCCCCCACAGCGTGGCCGTGCAAGTCGACGAATTTCGTGAAAACCAAAAACCGGTCTACATCCGCGCAATCATTTATGTCGAGCGCGAGAGCCAGAAGGGAATCCTGCTCGGGCACCAGGGCGCGCGGATACGTGAGATCGGACGCCAATCCCGCCTCAAGATCGAGCGACTGCTCGAGCAATCGGTCTACCTCGACCTCTGGGTCAAGGTGTTACCCAACTGGCGGCGCAACCCGGAGGCGTTGAAACGCCTTGGGTACGGCGAGAAGTAGCGGATAGGGCCTCGACGCCGCCGCTTGCCCTTTTCTTGCGGTCATCAAATGATGCAGGGAGCGACGGTGTCGCTGTTCTTCCTTGCCCCCGACCCCTGATCCCTGACCCCTGACCCCTGACCTCATGTCCCTCGCACCGCAGCTCCTCGCCATCCTGGTCTGCCCGAAGTGCAAGGGCGACCTCGAGTACCGCGAATCCGAATCCAGCCTCGTCTGTCATACGGACCGGCTGCGCTACGCCATTCGAGACGACATCCCCATCATGCTGATCGACGAAGCTGAACCGCTGGGCCGGGACGAGGTGGAAGCCCACCGGTAGGTGTGGGAAGGGGTGGAGGACCAGCGGTAGGGTCTACTTTCTACTCTCTGTACGTCAACTTTCTCGGGCGCGTCGGCGCCCGTTGCGTGAGGGGGCGGTGATCGGTCATAGTAGCGTGGCCGCCCATCCCCCCGACGGGCGCGGTGACCTTTCTCAGTCGCACCCGGAACCTGTGGCTCATTCAACCGCGATCATCTTTACGCCCGACCGGGCGGGGGCACCACCGACCGTGCTCGCGTGGCTCGCCGCGCGATCGCTCGCCGTGGTCACGCTCGGCTCCGCCGACGAGCTCATGGCGCGGGCCCTCCGGGGACGACCTCGCGTCGTCGTTTTCGACGCGCGCGGGGATGATCGGTCAGCGGTCCTGGCGGCGTGCACCCGCATGAAGCGCGACTCGTACACTGGCATCATCCCCGCCGTCGCGCTCTCCGGCCCGTCGGAGGAACAGCTGGCGGAAGCGTTCGACGCCGGTGCCGACGAGGTCGTGCGTGCCGGCGCCTCCCCAGAAGAGGCCACGCTTCGGCTCAACGTGCTGCTGCGCCGATCCGATCGCGACACTTTCGTGCACCCCTCGACGCGACTGCCCGGCACGGACGAAATCGAGGCCGAGATCGCCCGCCGCCTGCGCGTGGGGGCGACCTTCGCCGTGTGCTACGCGGACCTCGACCACTTCAAGGAATTCAACGACCGGTACAGCTACTACGATGGCGACCGCGTAATCCGGATCCTCGCCAAGATCCTCCACGACGTGATCAAGGGGTTTTGCGGCGAGGACGGATTCGTCGGGCACATCGGAGGCGATGACTTTATCTTCGTCGTGCCCGCGCAGGCGGTCGCGGAGACGTGCGGAGAAGTCATCTCGATCTTCGACGCCCTCGTCCCGTATCAATACTCCGAGCAGGACCGGCGCGCGGGCTACTTCTTCGGGAAGGATCGCCGCGGTCAGCTCCACCGGGTGCCGCTCATGACGGTCTCCATCGGTGTCGTCACGAATGAGCGGCGACAGTTCACACACGCCTCGCAAATGAGTGAGTTGGCAACCGAAATGAAGAGCTACGCGAAGACGCTGAGTGGTTCGGTCTACACAGTGGATCGACGCCAGGACGCCGTAGCGGAGCACCCCCTGGTCGTGCACCGAAACGGGCCTGCCAACGTCGGAGGCGGACCGTGAACGTCGCCTGCCCCGAATGTCGGTCGGTCTTTCGGGTCGATCCCGCGCGCGTCCCCCGGGCCGGGACGCGGGCGCGATGCTCCGTATGCGGTGGCGTCATTCCTATCACACCGGAGACTACGAGTGCGACAGCCCCGGCGGTCGAACCGGCTGTCGCATTTCCACCGGCCTCCGAGTTCGCCGTCATAGGGGCTCGCCCAGCGGCGGCAGCAGCCGGTTCGCAATCGGGTGTGGCCACGGCAGCACCGCGCACCGCGACGGCAGTCGCCGCCGCCGATGCGCGTCCAATGGCGCCGCGCCAGGCGCCTCCGAGCGTCCCGGCTCCCGCGCCGGCCATCCCCCCCGTGCGACCCGGTGCGCCTGCGCCGGCGGTTGCCGCGAGTGCGGCGCCGCGAGTTGCGCCCGCACCCACGTCGGCACCGGGCGCACCACCCGCGCCACGCCCAGCTCCGCCGCTCAGCGCCGCGGCCGAAGCGCGGCCGGCAGCCCCTCAAAGCGCGGCCACCGCGCCCCGCACCAACGCTCCAGCGCGCCCGGCCGTCACTCCGTCGCGCGGCGCACCATCGATCGGTCGGCCATCAGCCCCGGGAGCACCAGCGGCCGCGGCGTCTGCATCGAGCCGTCCGCCGGCCCCGCCTTTGGAACCGCTTATCGTTCGCACCACGCCGGCCGCCGGACTCCGGACGCACGACTCGTTGCCGATCGAGCCTATTTCGGGTCCGATAGCTCCGCCGGCCCGCGTGGCACCGCCCGCGGGCGGTCTCCCGGGGCTTGGGCGTGGCCCGGCACCAATGTCCCCGCGGCCAGCCGCTCCAGGCGCCCCACCACTCGCACCCAGGCCAGCAGGTGGGCCACCTGGGGCTGTTCCTGGTATGCGGCCCGCGATTCCTGCCCTGCCGCCCCGCTCACCTGGCGCGCCGGCGGCACCAGCGACCCGTCACGCGGCACCTGCGGCCGGGGCGGCTGGCGCACCGCCGCTTCGATCGTCCGGCCCTCTCGCCTCGCCACTCCATCCTCGCGCCGAGCCGCCTAGCGGTCCTCGTCCAATGCCCGGCGGAGCTGCCCCGACCGCTCCCGGTGGGCTCGGCGGTGCGGCGCGCCCACCCCTCGCCCCTGGCCAGCCATCATCAATGCCATCGGCGCGCCCCGCGGCACCGATCGGGGGTGCACCGCTCGGGCCGCCCGGCGCGGCCCGAGCGGTGCCGCCGCGCGAACCGGCCAGTGGTCCGATGCGACCGGCTGCGCCGGTCGGTCCAGCGAGCGCTGCGCCAGCCCTTCCGCCCCGCGTCGCTCCGGGCGGAGGCATCGCTACAGCCGCCGCATCGGCGCCCGCGCCAGCGAGCATGCCATCGAGTCCCACAGCGCCCAAGCCTGGCGCGCCAAGCGCCGCCCCGCGCCCGTCGGGCGCCGCGACACCCGGGGCCGAGCGCCGTCCGATCAATCCGTTCCTGGCCAACGATCCAAATCAGAAGGCGAAGCGACTCGCCCGCGCCCTCGTCTCGGACATGCTCGCGTATCACCCGGGCAAGCGAGACGAAGGTCTCGCCAACGGCACGCTCAAGCAGATGTTCCGCGAGGAGATCAAGAAGAGCTACGAAGAATACGTCGAGCAAGTCGGCCGCGACTTCGCCGAAGGCACGACGCATTTCCAGGAAGCGCTGAATGAGTTGCTGGCTGCTGGGAAGAAGATGTTTTGAGGACTGGACGCTAGACACTGGACGCTGGACGCTGGAGAACTAACCGAGAGGGCCTGTCACGGTGCGCCGCGAACAGGCCCTCAGTTTTTTTCTAACGTTCAGCGTCCAGCGTCTAATCCCTTATCTTTCCTTTTATGGATGACAGTGAGCGCGAACGCGAGTTGCAACGCAACGCAGATCGGCTGACCGACCTGCGGAGGTACCTTTGACGTCGACTCGAAGCGCCAGGCGCTCGACGAAGGCGAGCAAGCCATGGCAATGCCAGCCTTTTGGGAGCGCCCCGACCAGGCCCGCGAGGTCGTTCAGCGCGTCAAGCTGCTGAAGGCGGTTGTCGAGCCCTTCGATCGCCTGGTCGCGCGCATCAAGAGCGCGCTCGAGCTCACGGAGCTCCTCGAGGCCGAACCCAATGCCAGCATGTCCGCAGAGCTCGATCGTGAGACTGCCTCGATCGAGGTGGATGTCTCCGCGTTCGAGCTGCGTGCGTTGCTCAGCGGCCCCGATGACCAGCGCGATGCGCAGCTCGAGATCAGCGCCGGCGCGGGCGGCACTGAGGCGCAGGACTGGGCCGAAATGCTGATGCGGATGTACACGCGATGGGCCGAACGCCGCGGCTACAGCGTCGATGTCCTCGACTTGAGCGACGGCGAAGAGGCCGGCATCAAAGGTGCCGTCCTCGAGATCCACGGCCCCTACGCGTACGGGTTCCTGCACCCTGAGACGGGCGTGCATCGCCTGGTCCGCATCTCCCCGTTCGATGCCAACGCGCGGCGACACACGAGTTTCGCGTCCGTGTTCGTCTATCCCGTCGTCAACGAGGAGATCAACATCGAGATCCGCGACGAGGACCTCAGGATCGATGTATACCGTGCCTCGGGCGCCGGGGGGCAACACGTCAACAAGACGAGCTCCGCGGTCCGGATCACACACGTGCCGAGCGGCATCGTCGTCGCCTCACAGGCCGAGCGGTCGCAGTTCAAGAACAAGGCGACTGCGATGAAGATGCTGAAGAATCGTCTCTACCAGCTTGAGGCCGAGCGGCAGGCGCAGCAAAAGGCGGCGCTGGATGCGACCAAACAGGACGTGACGTTCGGCAGCCAGATTCGAAGCTACGTGTTCCAGCCGTACACCATGGTGAACGACCACCGGACCGAGCTCAAGATCCCCGACGTCCAACGCGTCATGGACGGGGACATCGATCCCTTCGTCGAGGCGTATCTCAAGCGTCGGCCGGGCGGCGCGAATGGCTCGGCCGCAAAGTGAGCACCCCGTGACCACACGCGACGCCGGGAGCCAGGATCTCAACTTCGTCCTCCGCGACCGCCGCGCATCGTTGAACGCGCTGGTCGCGGCTGGTATCCAGCCCTACGGCTATGTCTTCTCGCGGACTCACTCAGCCGCTGCTGCCGTCCAGACACTCGGCGCCGAGGCCGAAGGACCGTCCGTTCGCGTCGCCGGACGATTGGTCGCGTTGCGAGCGCATGGCAAGACTACCTTCGCCCATCTTGCCGATCAGAGCGGTCGCATTCAACTCTACTTCAGGCAGGACGAGCTCGGGGTGGCGTACGACCTGGTGTCTCACCTCGATCTGGGAGACGTGGTGGGCGTTGCCGGCACGCTCTTTCGCACGCGCACAGGCGAACCGACGGTCCGCGTCGCTTCGGTAGAATTGCTCGCCAAGTCGCTGCGTCCGCTGCCGCTCGGCAAGGAGGAGCAAGTCGACGGCCGGATCGTTCGGCATGCGGAGTTCGCCGACCCGGAGCTCCGGTATCGGCAACGGTACGCGGACCTGGCCGTCCACCCGGAAGTGCGCACCATCTTCGTCGCGCGCGCGCGGATGGTCGGCGCGATTCGCCGATTCCTCGACGGACGCGATTTTCTCGAGGTCGAGACACCGGTGCTCCAGCCACTGTACGGCGGGGCGACGGCACGGCCATTCACGACGCACCACTACGCGCTCGACATGCCACTCTATCTCCGAATCGCGGACGAGCTGTACCTCAAGCGTCTGATTGTCGGCGGGATGGAGCGCGTCTACGAGATCGGCCACGACTTCCGGAATGAGGGGATCGACCGGACGCATAATCCGGAATTCACGATGCTGGAGTTCTACCAGGCGTACGCCGACTACTACGAGATGATGGAGGTCGTCGAGTCGCTGCTCGTCGCGGCGGCCGATGCCGTGCGGTCCGTGCCGCCATATGGTGACCTCGTGCCGACCTTGACGCCGCCTTTTCCGCGTCTCGATTGGCGCTCGGCTCTCGAGTCGAAGCTGGGTGTCGATCCGCTGTCGCTGGACGAGACGGAGTTGCGGAACCGCGCGACCCGAATTGGAATTTCGAATGTAGCGTCTCGGTCGGGCCCCAAATTGCTGGATGAGATGTTTCAGGCGCTGGTGGAATCGACGCTAGACACTCCGACGTTCGTGACGGACTACCCCGTCGCGCTGTCGCCATTGGCGAAGCCCAAACGGGGCAATCCCGCGCTGACGGAGCGGTTTGAGCTGTTTGCGAACGGACACGAGCTGGCAAACGCCTTCAGTGAGCTGAACGACCCGATCGATCAGCGGCGACGCTTCGAGGCGCAGGCCGCCCTCCGCGCGCAAGGCGATGTGGAGGCCGTGGGCGTCGACGAGGATTATTTGCGGGCGATGGAATACGGCATGCCACCAACGGGCGGTGTGGGGATCGGGCTGGACCGGCTGTTCATGTATCTCACGCAGACACACCACATTCGCGACGTGATTCTGTTTCCGGCCATGCGGCCGGAAACGCCGATCGCGAGTGGAGGCGGCACTCATGGCTGAAGGCACGAGAGCAACGGAGTCCGCGGCGTTCCGCCCGGGGGGACCAATGGCTGGGGGCACCAAAGCCGCCAAATCGGTCTCGCGCGCGCTGGAGTGGTCGATCTCCTGGCGCTACCTGCGGAGTCGCAAGGGTTCACGCCTGCTGTCGTTCATCAGCGTGGTCGCCATCGGCGGCGTCATCGTCGGGGTGAGTGCGCTCATCCTGATTATGGGCGTGATGACCGGCCTGCAGAACGACCTTCGCGACAAGATCCTGGTCGGCAGCCCGGACCTCCGAGTCTTGAACTACGGCGACGACTTGAAGATCGGCGCCTGGCGGGACGTCCTGGCCAAGGTCGACTCCTTTCCAGGAGTCGTCGCCGCGGCGCCGTTCGTTCTGTCACTCGGCGTGGTAACCGCAGGCCACAACTACGCGGACGCTGCCCAGGTGGCGGGCATCCTGCCACAGGGGCCACACGTCCCGCAGGTCACGACCATCCGCGAGCACATCCTGAAGGGACAGGGTGACTTCCGGTTCGCGAGCTCGGATGGTCACACGCGTGGCGTCGTCCTGGGGAAGCTGCTCGCCGACCGCCTGGGCGTGCAGCCTGGGGATACCATCCACATGCTGGCGCCGCCCCCTGACAACAAGATCATGACCTCCGTCGGCACGTTCATTAAGCCGCGGTACTTCCAGTTCGAGGTCACGGGGCTGTTCGAGACCGGCATGTACGAGTATGACAACTCGTATATCTACATGCCCTTGGACGTCGCACAGGACTTCGCGAATCTTGGATCGGCCGTTACCGGCATCGAGGTGCGGACCACGAATCGTTGGAAGGCGAACGAAGTCGCCCTGGCACTCGAGAGCGCCCTGGGCTTCCCCTACCGCACACAGTCCTGGCAGGAGCAGAACAGCTCACTTTTCCGCGCCCTCAAGCTCGAGAAGTTCGCGATGGGCTTCATCGTGGCGCTCATCGTGCTCGTCGCGGCGTTCAACATCGTGAGCACGCTCACCATGGTGGTCACCGACAAAACCCGCGAGATCGGGATCCTCAAGGCCATGGGGATGCCCGCGCGGTCGATCCGCCGCATCTTCTTGACTCAGGGCGTGGTGATCGGCGCGGTTGGGACTGCGATCGGTGTCACGATCGGACTGGTCACTGGTGTGTTGCTCGACCGCTACAAGCTCATCACCCTCGATGAGAAGGTGTACTTCATCGACCACATGCCGGTGACCATTCAGGCCACCGACGTCGCCATCACGATCCTCGCCAGTCTCTTGATCGCGACCATTGCGACGCTCTACCCCTCGATTCAGGCCGCGCGACTGTTCCCGATCGACGCCATTCGCCATGACTGACCCCGTCGGCAAGGGCCCCGCCGGCCAACCGGCTTCGCAACCGACCAGTGTGGGCAACCCGCTGTCGGTTCTGGAGGCGCACGACCTGTGGAAGTCCTTCCGGGGTGGGGATGGCGCTCTCCTGTCGGTCCTTTCCGGCGTGAACCTCACCGTCGCGCCGGGCGAGATGGTGGCGATCGTCGGGGCGAGTGGGGCCGGAAAAAGCACATTGTTACATGTGATGGGAGCCCTCGACCGGCCGACCAGGGGCTACGTCGTCATCGCCGGCACGCCCGTCGCAACGCTCCCAGACGATGAGCTCGCCCGTATCCGGAACCGCTCAGTTGGCTTCGTCTTTCAGTTCCATCACCTACTCCGGGAGTTCTCAGCCCTCGAGAACGTGATGATGCCGCTCCGGATTGCCGGGACGAGCATCGCGCGGGCCCGCAGCCGCGCCGAGGAATTGCTGGCGCGCGTCGGGCTGAGCGGCCGCATGCACCATCGGCCAGCCGAGTTGTCGGGTGGGGAGCAACAACGGACGGCAGTCGCCCGGGCGCTTGCCGTGGACCCGGCTGTATTATTAGCTGATGAGCCGTCAGGCAATCTCGACCATTTGAATGCCGAGCGGCTTCATGAGTTATTTGTTGAGCTCGTCCGGGACCTCGAGGTAGGGATGGTCGTCGTGACCCACAACCGGTCGCTCGCCACGCGGGCGCACCGTGTGCTTCTATTGGAGGATGGGCGGCTGGTCCCGACGGATGTGAGTGAGGGGGTAGCCTGATGCTGTGCGACAACTGTAAAGACCGCGACAGCGTCGTGAAGCTCGTCCAGATGCTCGAGGGGGGGCCCAAAGAGCTCCACCTCTGCGAGAAGTGCGCGGCCGAGAAGGGGGTCGAGACGATGGCGGCCGCCCCCGCGCCCCAACTGGCCGAGCTCCTCCAAAAGCTTCAGCAGCAGCCGCTACTGGGTGTATCAGGCCCGGGCGGAACGACAGCCCCGAGCCCCGATGCCGCGCGGTGCACCTTCTGCCAGGCAAGCCTGGCCGACTTCCGCGCGACGGGACGGCTGGGCTGCGCACACTGCTACGGCGCCTTTGAGGGGAGCCTGCGCAGTCTGTTGCGCCGGGTCCACGGGAGCGCGCGCCATACGGGCCGCCGGTACGTGCCCCCGCGTCCCGACGCCATGCAGCGCGCCGTGACCCTGGGGGAGCTACGCGACAGGCTCAAGCGCGCCATTGAGAGTGAACAATTCGAGCTGGCCGCGGACATCCGCGACCGGATTCGAGTGCTGGAGTAGCGACGACAATGGGCCTGGATCTGACTCTCCTGCCGGATGGAGGCGTGAGCTGGCTCGACGCCTCGGGCGACCACGCCGACATCGTGCTCTCGACGCGGATCCGGCTCGCGCGGAATGTCGAGGGCTTTGCCTTCACCGGACGCGCCCGGGATGGGGAGCGGTTGCGGGTGCTGGCGCAGGTCCGCGACGCCGCTGCCGAAGTCGCGAGTCTGAGTCACAGCGTGCTGCTTCGCGTCGATGAGCTGCCCGCCTCTGACCGGTTGCTGTTGCATGAGCGCCACCTGGTGAGCAAGGAGCTCGCGGGTCTGGACACCCAGCACCCGGTGCGCAGCGGGGCCGCGGTGTTTCTTGGGCCAGACGTAGGCGTCATGGTAAATGAAGAGGATCACCTGCGGTTGCAGGCGCTCCGGTCGGGGTTCGGTTTGCCAGCGGCATTTGCGGCGGTACACCAGCTCGACGCGGAGCTCGGATCGCGAGTGCCGTACGCGTTTCACGAGGAGTTTGGATTCTTGACCGCGTGTCCGACCAACGTCGGCACGGGGATGCGTGCGTCGGTGCTGATTCATCTCCCCGGGCTGGTCCTGACGAAGGAGATGAGCAAGGTGCTCGCGAGCCTGCAGCAAATGGGGTTGACCTACCGTGGGCTGTACGGCGAAGGGAGCGATGTGGTCGGGAATTTCTTCCAGATCTCGAACCAAACGACGCTGGGCAAGAGCGAGGACGAGTTACTCGAGCAGTTGGTGCGCGTCGTCAAAACAGTGATCGATCGAGAAGAAGACGCGCGGCGTCTTTTGCTGCGCGATGCCGGCTATATTATTGAGGACAAGGTGTGGCGAGCGTACGGCACTCTGAGATACGCACGGAGCCTCACGTTCGAAGAGGCGATGAATTTTCTGAGCGGCGTACGTCTGGCCGTGGGATTGAAACTGATCTCCGGTCTCAGTGTATATACTCTCAACAAGCTCCTGATTTTCAGCCAGTTGGCGCACCTCTCGCACTCGGAAGGGCGGGCGCTGACGGAGAGCGAGGCGAACGTGACGCGCGCACGCTACGTGCGGCACACGCTTGCCACCGAAGCAACGACGCGCGATTGATGGACCGAAGTGTGGCCGAGCCTCTGGTGTGCTCGGCACGTCGCGCGAGTGAGAGGGTCACGGCGTCATGAACGGGTACAACTTCACGGAGCGCGTACGGAAGGTGCTCGCGATGGCGCGGGAGGAAGCCGCCCGGCTCCATCACGAGTACGTCGGGACCGAGCACATTCTGCTCGGCCTCATTCGCGAGGGCGAGGGCGTCGCTGCGGCGGTGCTCCAGAACATGAGCGTCGACCTCGACGAAGTGCAGCAGAAGATCGAGGACACCGTCAAGAAGGGCAAAGCCGCAGCAGACGACGGGTCCTGATCTTCCCTATACCTCGCGCGCCAAAAAGGTGCTCGAGCTGGCGATGAGTGAGGCCCGGGAGCTGAATCACAGCTACGTCGGGACCGAACACCTGCTCCTCGGATTGCTTCGCGAGGAGAAGGGGATCGCGGCCCAGGTGTTGACCGACGCGGGCGTCAATCTCGAAGCCGCTCGCACGGAGACCCTCCGATTGTTGGGCACCGAGATGCCGCAAGGTGGCGGCGCGACGGCCCAGCAGAGCGGTGGACCCGCGGCGCCCGCATCGCCTCCGGCCAAGGGCGAGAAGAAGTCCAAGACGCCCGCGCTCGACCACTTCTGCCGCGATCTGACGCAGCTCGCGGCCGAAGGCCAGCTCGACCCCACGATCGGTCGCGCCAAGGAAATCGAGCGCGTGATGGAAGTGCTGACCCGGCGGAAGAAGAACAACCCGGTCCTCATCGGCGAACCCGGCGTCGGCAAGACGGCCATCGTCGAGGGACTTGCGCAGCTGATCGCGAACGGGGAGTGCCCCGAGTCGCTGCGCGACCACCGCGTGCTGTCGCTCGACATGGCGGCGGTGATCGCGGGGACCAAGTACCGCGGTCAGTTCGAGGAGCGCCTCAAGGCGGTCATGAACGAGATCGCCCAAAACAAGAACATCATCCTCTTCATCGACGAGCTGCACACGTTGGTCGGCGCCGGCGCGGCCGAAGGCGCGATCGACGCCAGCAACATGCTCAAGCCCGCGCTCGCGCGCGGTGAGCTCCAGTGTGTCGGCGCGTCCACGTTGAACGAGTATCGGAAATACATCGAGAAGGACGGCGCCCTCGAGCGTCGCTTCCAGACTGTCATTGTCGATCCGCCGACCGTTGAAGAGACAGTCGAGATCCTGAAGGGCCTGCGCAAGAAGTACGAGGATCACCACCGGGTGACCATTCCGGACACGACGCTCATCACGGCGTCCAAGCTCTCGGAACGCTATATCACCGACCGCTTCCTGCCCGACAAGGCCATCGACGTCATCGACGAGGCGGGCGCGCGGGCGCGGTTGGCGGCACAGGCACCGCCGCCCGAGGTCGCGGAGCTCAAGGCTGAGCTCGACGAGAACATCGCGCAGAAGGAGGCGGCCGTCCGCGACCAGAACTTCGAGCGGGCTGCGGCGCTGCGCGACAAGGAGCGCGAGCTGCAGACGGACATCCGCCGCAAGCAGGAGGAGTGGGAGAAGCGGCGGCAGTCGCACCGGCCCGTGCTCGGCGAGGAGGAGATCTCCTTCATCGTGAGTCGCTGGACCGGGATTCCCGTGACGCGCCTCCAGGAGGCCGAGACCGCGCGGCTCCTGCGCATGGAAGAGGAAGCTACACAAGTCGGTCGTGGGGCAGGAGGAAGCCATCAGGGCGCTGGCGCGCTCGATTCGTCGCAGTCGCGCCGGACTCAAGGACCCGCAGCGGCCGATCGGCACCTTCATCTTCGCCGGCCCCACCGGCGTCGGCAAAACCGAGCTGGCTCGCGCTCTCGCGCGCTTCCTGTTCGCCGACTCGTCGGCGCTCATCCGCGTCGACATGTCCGAATACATGGAGAAGTTCTCCGTCTCGCGACTGATCGGCGCGCCGCCGGGCTACGTCGGCTACGAGGACTCGGGCACGCTGACCAAGGCCGTCCGCCGGAAGCCGTACAGCGTCGTGCTGCTCGACGAGATCGAGAAGGCGCACGCCGACGTGTTCAACATTCTCCTGCAAGTGCTCGACGAAGGGCACCTGACCGACAACTACGGCCGCGTGATCGACTTCAAGAACACCGTCGTGATCATGACGTCCAACGTCGGCGCGAAGGACATCGCCACGGGGCAAGCCGCTCGGGTTCGGTGGCGGCGACTCGCGGCAGAGCTTCGAGCGGATGGCGGAGAAGGTGAAGGAAGAGATGCAGCACGTGTTCAACCCGGAGTTCCTGAACCGGCTGGATGACGTCCTGATCTTCCACCCGCTCAACCAGGAGCACATCAAGGAGATCGTCACGATCCTCCTGCGTGATGTGCAGAAGCGTCTGACCGATGAGGAGTTGACCCTGCGCCTGACCGACGCCGGCTCGGAGTTCCTCGTGAAGCACGGATACGACGAGAACTACGGAGCTCGACCGCTCAAGCGCGCGATCCAGCGGTTCATCGAGGACCCGCTCTCCGAGAAGATTCTCCTCGCCGAGTTCCAGAAAGGTGACGAGATCGAGGTCGACGTCTCAGCCGACGGCACGAAGCTCGAATTCCGGGTCACCCAGCCAGCCGCGCACTCGTAGAGCGACCAAACGGCGGGATCAGGGTCAGGGGTCAGAGGTCGGGGAACGAACGACGAGGGCCAGTGACGCGCACACGGTCACTGGCCCTCGCTGTTTGTCGTCAGTCCCAGACACCTGACCCCTGATCCCGAACCGTTTGGCTGTCCGCGCACCTGCGCCTAACTCGCCGAATTTCCTTGGATCTACCACCAGCACGCCCGTGTATATTACCCCGCCATGCGACACCTGTTATACGTCGCGCTCGGCCTGCCATTGCTTGGGCCGAGCGCGCGTGCCTTTGCCCAAGATACAGCAAACATGCTCGGTCGCTGCACGGCGCCGGACTCCGTCGCCGTCATCGGCAACCGTCGTGTGACCGATGCCGACGTCCGAGCCGCGTCAGGGCTCGTCCCTGGTGTACCCGCCAACGCGAAGACCGCGCAGGACGCCGTCAAGAACCTCTTCGAGACGGGGCAGTTTGACGATGTCCGGGTGACCTGCACGGTCCCCAAGGGCGGGCAGCACGCCGTTTGGACCGTCACCGTCAGCGAGCGGCCACTGCTGGAAATCACACGCGTCGTTGGGACTGACAAGCTGAGTCAGAAGACCGTGCGAGGACCTGATCGATGTGACGCCCGGCCGTCCACTCCAGGCCGGGGACGTCACCCGCGCAGTCACGCGGATCGACTCCGCCTACCAGAACGCCGGGTACTACCTCGCCAAGGTGACCGTCGATTCGTCGACCGCCGACGGACGAACGACGCTGATCATTTCACGTCAGCGAAGGCCATCGCTTCGCGATCTCCGGCATGCGGTTTCACGGCAACCACGTGCTGTCCAATGCGGACATCGTACGCGCGATGAGCACGAAGCCGGAGGCATTCCCGTGGTGGCGAAAGGGTGAGTTCGACGAGGACAAGTTCGCCGCCGATCTGGCCGAGCGCCTCCCCGATCTCTATGCCCGGCTTGGCTACGTCGATTTCCAGGTAGTCAAGGACACGATGGTCGTCGATCGTGCGCGCGGCAAGGCGCTGCTCGACATCACGATGTCCGAGGGCAAGCAGTACCGCGTCGGCACCTTCGATGTCATCGGCAATCGGCACTTCTCTACCGAAGAGATCAACCGATTCTATCCCTTCGGTCCCAACCCGGCGACGCTCACCGAGCGCGCCGACCGATGTGTTGCTGGCCCGCAAACGGGCGCCTCAGGGCATCTTCGACCGGCAGAAGTGGGACGACGCGACGACCAAGCTCCGCACCGCGTACAACAACGACGGCTACATCTACGCGTCCGTCCGCCCCGTGACCGAGCGTGTCGTCGGGCCCAGACTCGCAGCCGCGGGTCAACCTGCGGTGGAAGATCGAAGAGCGAAATCCCGCCACCGTCAATCGCATCGAGATCACCGGCAACGACTACACGACCGAGGGGTGCATCCGCGAACGCGCTCGTCATCATCCCGGGCGACGTGTTCTCGCAGGATCGCCTGATCCGCAGCTACCAGAACCTCGGCAACCTCGGGCTACTTCGACACCCCGATTCCGCCGCCCGATACGCGACCCACCAGCGACTCCGGTGGCGACGTCGACCTCATCTTCCACGTCAAGGAGAAGCACACCGGCAACATCAACTTCGGCGCGTCGACGGGTCAGGGCACAGGCATCGGCGGGTTCATCGGGTTCGACCAGCCCAATCTGTTCGGCGAGTGCAAGAAGGGATCGATTCAGTGGCAGTATCGGCCGCTACATCAACAACCTGCAGATCTCCTACACCGACCCGACAATCCAGCAGTCGTTCGTCTCCGGAACGGTCACCGCCTACAACTCGCAGTCGCGCTATATCATCGGCGACCTGGGACAGAGCACCAATCTCGGCGGATCCGTGCAGTTGGGCTGGCCAATCGGCCGGTCGCTCTACACACGACTCTTCACGTCCTACACACTGGAGTCGGTCCGCTACAGCGGCGATACGACGACACTACTGGGTAGCGTCGCGAATACCTGCCACGGATGCATCCGCTCGGCGATCAGCGTCTCCATGCAGCGGGACACGCGAGTGGGGATGCCGTTCCCGGTCGGAGGCACCCTGGAAACGATCACCGCCGACCTGAACGGCGGGCCTACTCGGCGGCGCCGCTCACTATCAGCGGTTGATCGGCGAAGTCCGCGGGTATGCGACGATCGCCACCTTCGGCGCGACGGGCCTTGGCTCAGAGCCGGTCGCCCTGGTGCTCGGGTTCAAGGGTCGCGCGGGCACCGTCTTCGGCAATACTGGCCCGTTCTTCTATACACAGGCGTTTGCCATGGGTGGGGTCCAGTTCGGGGAGCAGCTGCGGGGCTACCCCGAGTTCTCGATCGGACCCAACGGATACATCGCGCGGAACGGGTACTTTCAACGCCACCCGGGCCTCGTTCGGCAACACCTTTATGGTCACGACCACTGAGTTGGGGCTCCGGTTGAATAGCTCGATCTACACAGACCTATTTTTCGATGCCGGCAATGTGTACGCGTCACCGTCCGAGTTCGACCCGGGACGGCTGTTCCGCGGCGCCGGCGTCGGGGTAGCAATTGTAACCCCGCTCGGACCGCTCGGGCTTGACCTCGGCTACGGCTTCGACAAGGTCAACACCCTCGGGCAGCCCGACCCAGGTTGGCAGGTGCACTTCAAGCTCGGCAATATTTTCTAGCGCTGGATCACTCCTTTTGTAGCACATTCGTTCGGCCGGTCGACCCTGAGCGCGAGTACGAGCGAGTCGCGCGCACGGGGCCCGCATCGCGCACAATCCTCTTTGCCCTGGAGTCAGAATGACAATTGCCCGTTCACTAGCCGGGAGCGCGCTGTTCGCGGTAGCGCTGATCGCCGGTGCACCCTTGCACGACTTCGGTTTCGGTGCTCCGATCGCATTCGCCCAAACCGCGCCCAGCGGCGCCCCGAAGTTCGCGTATGTCCGGGGACAGGACATCCTTGCGCAGACGCCCGGACGACCCGAGCTCGAGGCCCAGTTCAACAAGGAAGTCGACTCCGCCAAGGCGCTCGAGAAAGTCTGGGGCGACTCGATGAACGCGCTGGTCTCCGATTACGCGAAGAGCGAAGCGTCGCTGTCGGCTGACCAGAAGACCGCTCGGCAAGCGGCGCTGCGGGAGAAGCAGGCTTCGTACCAGCAGCGGACACAGCAGCTCGAGCAGAAGGTCCAGGCCGACAATCAGCGGCTCGTCGCGCCCGTCCTCCAGCGCGTGAACCAGATCATCGACCAGATGCGCACCGAGGGTGGCTACACGATCATCTTCGACGTGCAGGACCAGGGAAGCGGGATCGTCTCGGCGGACAAGAACTTGGACATCACTGACCAGGTGGTAACGCGACTCAAGGCGATGGGACCGGTCGCCGCGCCGGCCGCTGGCACAACGCCAGCAGGCACGACCCCGCGGACTGGACCGACTGCGGCGCCATCTGGCCTATCGCGGCAAAAGAATCCTCAGTGAACGGACTGAAAGTGCGGGTTTGGGGTTTGGGGTTTGGGGTCGCGGGCGCTAGCGCGCCCGCGATCCTAGACCCCGAACCCCAAACCCGCAGTTAGGGAGTCCGACATTCTGACCGCGGGCGAAGTCGCCGCCATCAGCCACGGTCGACTGGTTGGTGCGCCCAGCACGCCCGTGCACGCCGTCGCACCGCTCGATCGGGCCGGAGCAGGGGACATTTGCTTCTTCGATACGCGACGCTACGCACCGCTCTTCGCAGCATCTCGCGCGAGCGTCGCCTTGGTGCCACCGGCACTCGCCGATGTGCCCGGCCCCGCGGTGCGAGTTGTCGTTGCGAATCCGCGCGATGCGCTCCTGGCCTTGCTGCCGCGACTCTATGAGCCGCCAGCCCGCGTGCCGGGCATCCATCCGACGGCCCACATCGGGCGGGGCGTGCAGCTTCCGAACGACGCCCTGATCGAGCCCTACGCGGTCATCGGCGACGGCGCGCAGATCGGTGCCCGCGCGTGGATCGGATCACACGTCGTGATCGGGCGAAGGCGTCGACGATTGGGGACGACGTGAGACTGCACCCGTCCGTGACGTTGTACAGCGGGACGTGAGCTCGGTCATCGCGTGGTGATCCACTCGGGCGCGCGCATCGGCAGCGATGGCTTCGGCTATGTCGTCGCGGGCCGGCGTGCACGCCAAGATCCCCCACGTGGGGCGCTGCATCATCGGCGACGACGTCGAGATCGGCGCAAACACCACGATCGATCGAGGCAGCGTCGATGACACGACCGTCGGAGCCGGGACGAAGATCGACAACCTGGTCCACGTCGGACACAACGTGCGCATCGGCCGGCTGTGCCTCATCATGGCGCAGGTCGGGTATCGCGGGATCGGTCCGTCTGGAAGACGGCTGCATCCTCGCCGGGCAGGTCGGCGTCGGTGGGCACCGGACCATCGGCGCCGGTGCGATGGTCGGCGGCCAGGCGGGCGTGTTCGGCAATGTGCCGGCGGGCGAGACATGGTCCGGTTATCCGGCACGTCCCCACGGTGAGGCGATGCGCGCGCAGGCCGCCATCCAGCGGCTCGCGCGCGATCATTCGTGCGCTCGAGCGCATCGTGGGACGCGAGAGCGACTCGGAGATTCCGACCGCGCACCGCGCCGCCTGCGATCGAGCAATCCACGATTCTCGAGGGCGACGCGTGATCGCCGCTCAGGCTGGCGCTGCGAGCGCTCGGCGCCAAACGATCGCGCGACCCGTGTCGCTCGAGGGAATCGGCCTGCACCTCGGCGTACCCGCCCGGCTCACCTTCCGCCCCGCGCCGGATGGAACGGGCGTGGTGTTCCGGCGCACCGATCTCCCGGGCCATCCCGCTATCCCGGCCCAGGTGGATCGTGCCGTGCTCACGGAGCGGCGAACGCAGCTGGCTGGATCGGAGGCCGGGGCCGAGCTCCACACCGTGGAGCACGTGCTCGCTGCGGTCTGTGCCGCCGACATCGATGACCTCTGGATCGATGTCGATGGGCCGGAGCCACCCATTCTGGATGGAAGCGCGGCGCCGTTCTTCGAGGCGCTTGCGCGGAGCCGGACTGGCGGCCGGGCAGCGGCCTGCTGAGTATTTGGAGCTTCGAGATCCCGTGCGCGTCATCGACGGCGCGTCGGTGTACGAGGCGTTCCCGGCGACTGACCTTCACCCTCGACGTCACGATCGACTTTCCGCACCCGATGATCGGGCGCCAGCACGGGACCTACGTCGTCACGCCCGAGCGATTCGGCGGAGAGCTTGCGCGGCGCCCGAACGTTCGGGTTTCTGCACGAGCAGGAAATGCTGCGTGCCAAAGGGCTGATCCGCGGTGCATCCACGGCCAACGCGGTGGTGCTGACGGATGTGGGATTGCTCGAAGGCGCGTTGCGGTGGCCGGACGAGTTCGTTCGGCACAAGGCAATGGACTGCGTCGGCGACCTCGCGCTGGCGGGCCGGCGCCTCCGCGCGCGGGTCTCTGCGATCCGGCCCAGCCATCGCGGGACCGTGACCCTCGTTCGCGGAGATGGTCAGGGCCGCCGTGCGGGCAGCCGAGGACGGCGCCCGCCGCGACGACTCGCGAGAAGGACGGTACTCGACGCGATCTTGCCCATGGACCGGTAGGGGCGACGCAGGGGTCGCCCAATGCACGACAGGAGAGACGCATGTCGGAGTCGCCCCGAGACTCGAAGCCTGCCCTCAAGTCGATGTTAAATATCGACGAGCTGATCAAGATGATCCCGCACCGATACCCGTTCTTACTCGTCGATCGGATCCTCGAGATCGAGGAACGCAAGCGGATCGTCGGCTTGAAGAACGTCACGATCAACGAGCCATTTTTTCAGGGGCACTTTCCCGGGCACCCGATCATGCCAGGTGTGCTCGATCATCGAGGCTATGGCGCAGGTCGGCGGTGTGCTCCTCCTCGGCGCCGTCGACAATCACGAGAGCAAGGTCGTCTACTTCATGTCGCTCGACAACGTGAAGTTCCGCCGGCCAGTGCGGCCCGGCGACCAGCTGCGATTCGAGCTCGAGATAACGCAAATCCGCGGATCGGTGTGCAAGATGCGCGGCATCGCGCGAGTGGATGGCGACGTGGTGGCGGAGGCCGAGATGGCCGCAATCGTGCGCGACCGGTGACCGCCGCGGTGGAGACATTCATCCACCCGACCGCGATCATCAGCGCGGACGCGCAGATCGGAGACGGGGTTCGGATCGGCGCCTATGCCATCGTCGGGGAGCAATGCGTCCTCGCTGACGGGTGCGTGCTCGCGCCGCGCGCGACGCTCGAGCGCAACGTCACCCTCGCCCCGAACGTGCGCATCGGCATCGGGTCGGTGATCGGGGGCGACCCACAGGATCTCAAGTTCGGTGGGGAAGAGACCTTCGTCGAGATCGGCGAGGGCACGGTCGTGCGCGAGTACGCCACGATCAACCGCGGCACGGCAGAGTCGCACCGGACGACCGTCGGGCGCAACTGCCTCATCATGTCCTACGTGCATCTCGCTCACGACTGCCACGTCGCCGACAACGTCATCATCAGCAACGGCTCGCAGTTCGCCGGGCACGTCACGGTCGAGCACCACGCGAACGTCTCCGGCCTCTGTGTCATTCATCAGTTCTCGACGATCGGGCAATACAGCTTCATCGGTGGCGGGTCGCGGGTCCCGCAAAGCGTGCCACCATTCGTGATGGCGGTCGGCAGCCCGATGAAGCTCTATGGCCTCAATAAGGTGGGGCTGGCGCGGAACGGATTCCCCCCGCCGGTCGTGCAAGAGCTCAAGCGCGCGTATCGGCTCCTGTTCATGTCGGGACTCAAGATGTCGGATGCCATCGAGCGCGCGACGACTGAGCTAGAGCAACATCCCGAAGTGCAGACCTTGATCGAGTTCATGAAAGAGGCCGGTCGGCGCGGGATCAGCTTTTGACCCCTGGGAACGGCTCGTCCCCGCGGCACCCGAGCGCGCCGCGCATCGGCGTCGTTGGGGCGGGCGCGTTGGGGTACCACCACATTCGGTTGCTGCGCGACCTCCCGCGCGTTCGGTTCGCCGGCTTCTTCGAGGCGCGCCCTGATCGGGCGAAAGCCGTGGCTTCCGAGCTCCGCGTGGAGGCGGCCGCGTCGCTCGAGGAGCTGTTGGGCCGCGTCGATGCGGTCACAGTGGTTGTGCCGACGCAAGCGCACGCAGAAGTCGCCACCACGGCGCTCGCGCGCGGCGTGCACGTGCTCATTGAGAAGCCGCTGGCAGCGACCCTCGAGGAAGCCAATGCGATCGTCGCCGCCGCACACGCCAGCGGTGCCCTGGTGCAGACCGGGCATGTCGAGCGCTTCAATCGAGCGATTCGGGCGGCGGCGCCATATATCGATGGTCCGCTGTTCATCGAGAGCGACCGGTTGGCGCCGTTCACATCACGCGGCGCAGACGTCGCGGTGGTGCTCGATCTCATGATTCACGACATCGATCTGGTGCACACGCTCGTCCGCGACCGCGTCCTCGATGTCGCCGCGATCGGCGTGCCGCTGCTCACCCGCTCGATCGACATCGCCAACGCGCGCCTCACCTTTGCCGGCGGCGCCGTCGCCAACATTACGGCGAGTCGCGTGTCGAAGGAGCGTTTGCGAAAGATTCGCATCTTTCAGCCCAGTGCGTATTTCTCCCTGGATCTCGCCGATGGCTCCGGCGAGCTGTACCGGCTCCGCTCTGACGTGAATCTCGCGACGCTGGCCACCTCGGGGCGTCCAGTCGAGATCGACGCGTTCGTGGAACGCGTTCACCTCAAGGCGCCGGCCGAGGAGCCGCTCAAGCTCGAGCTCGAGGGCTTTGCGGCGGCTGTTCGTGGCGAACAGCCGGTCGCTGTCACCGGCGAAGAGGGGCGTGACGCCCTGGACATCGCGCTGCGGATCGTCAGCGAGATCGAGCGATCCGCGATGCGTGCGGCGCGCTGAGGTGAACGATGCAGGGGGTATCGACGCTAGACCCTGAACGCTGGACGCTGGAGACCAACCTCGGGACTAGAAGCCGTGTACCTAGCTAACCCCGAGTTTTTTTGCCAGCGTCCAGCGTCTAGCGTCCAGCGTCTGTTGTCCTGACTATGACGACCGTCCTCCTCTCGGCCGGCGAAGCATCTGGCGATTTGCATGCGAGCGGCGTTGCGTCCGCCATCCACGCGCTCCGGCCACAGTGGCAGCTCGGCGGCGTCGGAGGCCCGCGCATGCAGGCGGCGGGGGTCGAGCTCACCGAGGACGTGGTCTCGCGCGCGGTGATGGGTTTCGTGGAAGTGGTGGTGCACCTGCCGCGACATTACGCGCTCTTGCGCCGACTCCGCGCGCGCCTGCGGAGCGGCGCGGTCGATCTCGTGATCTGCGTGGATTATCCAGGCTTCAACATGAAGCTCGCGGCAGCAGCGCACGACGCCGGCGTCCCGGTCCTGTACTACATCACGCCGCAGGTATGGGCGTGGGGCGCTCGCCGCCTTCCCGAGCTGGCGCGTACAGTCACGCGAGCCGCAGTCATCCTGCCGTTCGAAGAGGCGTTGCTGCGCCAGCACGATATCGACGTCACATTCGTCGGGCATCCGTTACTGGATCGGGCGATGGAGCTCCCCACCCGGATGGCCGCACGACGACACCTCGGGCTCGCTGAAACGGACCGGGTGCTCGCGCTGTTTCCCGGCAGTCGCGCCCAGGAGGTCGAGCGGCACCTCGACCCGTTCGTCGCAGCTGCGCAGGCCGTCGCGCGCCGCATCGACGGGCTGCGCGTCATCGTGGGGGAGGCGCCGGGCATCCGCATCGATCCCGCCCGATGTCCGTATCCCGTGGTCGCGTCGTCGTCCTTTGCCATTCTCCGCGCGGCGGACGCGGCCTTGTGCAAGAGCGGGACGACCACCCTCGAGGCTGCGGTCGCCGAATGTCCCCTCGTGGTCGGGTATCGGACGAGTGCGTGGACCTACGCGTTGGCGCGGCGCGTCGTCAAAATTCCGCGCATCGCGCTCGTCAACGTCCTCGCAGGGCGTGCGCTCGCCCCCGAGTTCGTCCAGGACGCACTCGAGCCCCAGGCGGTCGCGGACGCGTTAGTGCCACTGCTCGATCCGTCGAGTCCGGCGCGCGCGGCGGCGATCGCCGGCCTTCGCGAGGTTCGGGCGCAGCTCGGGCAGCCCGGGGCCGCCGGGAGGGTAGCGGCGCTCGCAGTCGCATTGGTCGACGCACATACGAAGACCGCGCGCTCGACGCCCGCCCGGACGCCGGGCGTATGACGTCGGTCAGCGGCGGCTCTGAGGCGCTGCCGAAAGCACTCGACTGGCGGTCGCGCGCCATCGTCCTCGCCGGCACGACCGTCCTGCGCGGTCTGGCTCCCACGCTGCGGGTCCGTCGCGTCACGCCAGACGGAGCCGTCGCCCCGGGACGGCTCGGCGACGGCCGACCACGCTTGTATGCGTTCTGGCACGCCCAGATGATTCCTGCTATGGTCGCGCATACCGGAAGCGGTATCGCGGTGCTGATCAGTGCGCATCGCGACGGCGAGTTGATCGCTCGCGTCGCGGCGCGATTCGGCATTGCCGCCATTCGTGGTTCGACCTCGCGGGGGGGCGCCGGCGCCCTCCGCGCGATCGAACGCGCGCTGGCTGATGGACAGTCCGTCGCAATCACCCCTGACGGTCCCCGCGGTCCGGCTGAAGTGTTTCAGCCCGGGACGCTGATCGCCGCCCAGCGGGTGGCCGTTCCGGTCGTGCTTGGCGCCATTGTGCCCACGCGGGCGTGGCGACTGAAGACCTGGGATCGCTTCATCGTCCCAAAGCCATTTGCGGAGCTCCAGGTCGCATATTCCGAGGAATTGAGTGTCAATGCCGAGACTCCGCGGCTGGCGGCACGCTGCGCGACTGAGTTTCAAGCGCGACTCAAGACCCTCAATGACACGCTCCCCACAGGGTGATCGGCTGATGGGAGCCTCGCACTTCGTCGAGCGTCTGTGGTTCGAGCAGTCGATGCGGGCCCGGCTGTCGCGCGTCGCCCTCGCCCCCGCAGCGGCGGCCTATGCGCTCGTTGCCGCCTCGCGGCGTAATCTGTACGATCGTCGCGTGCTCCCGACCCACATGCCGGCAATCCCGGCGATCAGTGTTGGGAACCTCACCGTTGGAGGCACGGGCAAGACCCCCGTGGCTGCGTGGATCGCTACCGCCCTTCGCGACCGCCACTGTCACCCGGGAATCGTGCTACGCGGCTACGCCGGTGGTGACGAAACGGCGGTACATCGGATATTGAATTCCGATGTGCCGGTCGTCGCCGATCCGGACCGCCTGGCCGGCATCGACGCCCTCGCGAAAGCGGGGTGCGATATCGCGATTCTCGATGACGCGTTCCAGCACCGCCGCGTGCGACGTGCCCTCGACGTGGTCTTGGTCAGTGCGGACGCGTGGCCTGACGTGCGCTGGCCCCTCCCGTCCGGGCCGTGGAGGGAGTCGCTGCACGCACTGCGTCGAGCCGATCTGATCCTCATCACGCGCAAATCAGCGAGTTCGGCAATGGTGGACGCCGCGCGCGATGCCGTTCATCGTGCGGCCCCGCGTGTGGGCGACGCCGTCGTCGCACTGCGCCTCGATGAGTTACGGACGGTGGACGGCCGCACGAAGCCGCTGTCGACGCTCCGTGGTGTTCGAGTGTGCGCGGTTGCGGCAATTGGATGGCCAGCCGCGTTCTCGGCCCAGCTGCAGGCCGCCGGTGCGAGCGTCGATCCGGTGTTCTTTCGCGATCATCACAACTACTCGGCCGCCGATGTCGCCGCGATCACCCAGCGGGCATCCAGCGGCGCGACGATCGTATGCACGCTCAAGGATGCGGTCAAGTTGGCGGGGCAGTGGCCTCGCGAAGCCCCACCGATATGGTATGTTTCTCAGCGGCTTGAGCTGGAACGTGGCGCCGACGCGGTGTATGCCGCCCTCGACGCCGCGATTCGACTGAGGCCGCCATCATCCGCGTAGGACCCCTCACCCTCGACCCGTTTGCCAGTGCGGGCGCTGTACCCCCGCCGGCAGAGTTTCGCGATGGCCACAGATCTGAGATTGCCGACCCACAAGATCGTTCGCCCCGATAAGGATCGCTTCCTCAACGAAGAGAACCCCTTCGAGGCCATGATGTCGCGGTTCGATCGAGCCGCGGAGCTACTCGATCTCGAGCCTGGCATTTACCGGGTGCTGCGGAATCCGGAAAAGCAAATCATTATCTCCATCCCGATTCAGCTCGACAGCGGCGACGTCGAGGTGTTCACCGGCTACCGGGTGTTGTACAACACGTCGCGCGGGCCTGCCAAGGGCGGGATCCGCTTCGACCTGCAGGTGACCCTGGAGGAGGTCAAGGCACTCGCGGCCTGGATGACCTGGAAGTGCGCCGTCGTCAACATTCCGTTCGGCGGCTCCAAAGGCGGCGTCGTGTGCGATCCACTCAAGATGAGTGTGGGTGAGCTCGAGCGGCTGACGCGTCGCTACACCGCCGGGATCATCAGCACCCTGGGTCCTGATTCCGATGTGCCGGCGCCCGACGTGAATACCAACGAGCGGGTCATGGCGTGGATCATGGACACGTACTCCATGCACGCGCGGCACACGGTCACCGCGGTGGTCACCGGCAAACCCATCGAGATGGGTGGCTCACTCGGTCGACGCGAGGCAACGGGCCGGGGATGCATGATCGTCACCAAGGAAGCGTTGAACTATCTGGGGATGCCCGTGCGCGGGGCGACGGTCGCAGTCCAGGGATTTGGCAACGTCGGTTCGATTGCAGCGGAGTTACTCCAGGCCGAGGGATGCAAGATCACGGCAATCGGGGATCGCTCCGGCGCCATCCACAACAAGGGCGGGATCGACATCGCCGAGGCGATTAAGCACGTCAAGGAGCACAGGTCGCTCGAGGGATTCCACAAGGGCGATGCGATCACCAACGACGAGCTCCTGACGCTGGAGGTCGACGTCTTGCTACCGGCGGCCCTCGAGAACGTCATTACGAGCAAGAACGCGGGGAAGGTACGTGCGAAGGTGATCTGCGAGGGCGCGAACGGCCCCACCACGGCAGGCGCGGATGCGATTCTGGAAGAGAAGGGGATCTTCGTCATTCCGGACATCCTGGCAAACGCCGGCGGCGTGACGGTGTCATACTTCGAATGGGTTCAAGATCGCGGCGGTTACTTCTGGTCCGAGGAGACGGTCAACGACCGGCTGCGCGACATCATGACGCGCAGCTTCCGCGACGTGCTGGGCCTCGCCCGACAGCACAAGGTCAACATGCGGACGGCCGCGTACATGCTCGCGATCAGTCGCGTATCGACCGTGCACAGACTCCGCGGGATCTACGCGTAGCGGGGGTCGGCGCGGCATGTGGACCTGCCCGCCGGCCTGACATTGTCCAAACGCCGTGCGCTTCGTCATTGTCGCTGTGGGCCGGCCACGGGCCGCGGCGATCGCCGCGGCGATCGAGGAGTACGAGGCGCGGGCGGCCAGGTATTGGCCCCTCGAACGCAGTGAGGTTCGTGAGGTTGCAGCGCGGGCTGGTACGCAGGACCTGGTCCGCGCCAAGGAAGGCCAGCAGATCTTGGACCGAGTGGGCAAGATGCGACTCGTGCTCTGTGATCGCGACGGGACGCGGCGGTCGTCCGAGGAGTTCGCGCGATGGATGCAGGATACCCAGGAGCGGAGCCTTGACGTGGCGTTCGTCATCGGTGGGGCCTTCGGGGTCTCGGAGCCTGTCCGGTCGGCCGCCTGGGCGCAGCTGTCGCTGTCACCCTGGACTCTCCCACACGAGCTCGCGCGTCTCGTGCTCGCCGAGCAGCTATATCGGGCGGGTACCATCATGCGGGGCGAACCGTATCACAAATGAGGGGCCGGACGCACGGTACCCGCGATCACGGGTTGCATGCTTCGCGTAGCAACTGGGGGTCCGCGAACCTATTGCGGACTCGACGGGTTTAGTTGGGTCATGACCGGCGCGACCGCCACGACATCGATGCTGCTTGGGTTAACGATGTCCTCGTCGTCCCCGGGCCCCGGACCCCGGGCCCCGGACCCCGGCGGTTCGTCGTTCCCGTCACCCGTCACCCGTTACCCGTTACCCGGCAGTTCATGCTGTACCAGCTGTCGTCGCGGGTGTTGTCGCTGTTCTCTCCTTTCTCCCCTCTGCGGGTCTACGTTCTCGGGCGTTAAGCGCCCGCGCTGGGGCGCATGAGCAGGCCGAGCCTCGAGCCCGAAGTGGTCCGCGCGATGACGGCAGTCGAGCGCGCCCGCATCCGGGCCCAGACGATCGTACGAACAGAGCCCCTGGGCGGCGGACCCCTCACACGTGCGGCACTCGCGGGCACCACTCCCCCGGGTTGGTACCCCCCTCGTCCGCACACGCACCGCGAATGGCGAGAGCGCGCCCAAACCGTCAGAGAGCAGATGCGCGGCTCCCGATGGCTCGAAGAACTGTGGCCCGCCATCGAGCCAAGCGGAGCGGCGCGAGAGCGCCTGCAACGCGCGGCCGAGCAGGGCATCGTCGTGACGAGCGGTCAGCAGCCGGGACTGTTCGGCGGCCCGGTGTACACCTGGTCCAAGGCGATCGCAGTGCTCGCCCTGGCCGACACGCTGGAGCGCGTGTGCGGTGTGCCCGTGGCACCGCTCTTCTGGGCCGCAACGGACGATGCGGACTTCGCCGAGGCCAGTACGACCTGGATTGCGGTGTCCGGAGGCGCGGAGCCAATTACCGCGGAGCCGATCGCGCGTGTCGGCACGGTGCTCGACGCCGCGCGCCTGGGTGACCTGTCGGTGCCACTGGCTCGCCTCATTGGCGCGACCGGGTCCGCTCCGTTTGTGGGCGCGCTCGAGGCGGTCCGTGCCGCCTATGGAGCTCCGAGCGGGCTCGATGGCGCTGCGCTGCGAGAGGTCACGGCCGGCGGCGCCTTCGTCTCCCTGTTGCGCGGGTTGCTCGCTCCATTGGGTGTGAGCGTGCTGGACGCCGCGCACGATGCCGTGCGTCGCCGCGCATTCCCCACGCTGACCCGCGCGCTCGAGCGGAGCGAGGCGATCGCCCACGCGCTCGAGGAGCGTAGTGAAGCCATCGCACGCGCCGGCTTCACGCCGCAGGTCAGCAACGTCCGCGGGCTGTCGCTCGTGTTTGCGTGGAAAGCCCCGGACGGGAGCGCGGCCGACGGCGCCGGTCCTGCGGGTCCGACCAAAGTGCGAGTGCCGGTCGCGCAAGCCCGCCAACTCGCGGCCACCGCAGTTCCGGGCGAGCTGACTCACAACGTGCTCCTCCGACCGATCGTCGAGCGGGCGCTGGTGCCGAGTGCGGCCTACCTCGGAGGACCGAGCGAGATCGCGTACTTCGCGCAGACCAGCGCGGTCGCCGACGTGCTGGATGTCCCGCAGCCGCTGATCCTGCCGCGATGGTCCTGCACGCTCATCGAGCCGTCCGCCACTGCGCTGCTTGCACGCTACGGGACGTCGCTCGAGGAGCTGCGCGACCCGCATGGACCGGAGACACGCCTCGCGCGCGCCGCGCTCCCCGACACGCTGCGCGATGCCCTCGATGCCCTGGCGAGTGCCGTCGAGACGGAGACCAGGCGCGTCGCCGCCGCCGACCACGCTGGCCTCGTACCGGACGCCGTAGTCGAGGGCGCACGCGCGCATCTGTCACATCGCGTGAGTCGCCTGGAGCGGAGGTATCTCGCGGCGGCCAAGCGCGGCGCGCAAGCAGTCTTGCGCGATCTGGCCACGCTTCGGGGCGCGCTGTATCCCGAAGGCGAACGCCAGGAACGTGTGTTGAACTTCATTCCGTTCCTCGCACGTGGCGGAATGGCGTTGCTCGAAGCAATGCAGGGCGAAGCGATGCGACACGCATCCGACCTCGCGGGGGGAGATCCATCGAAGCTCCCGTAACGGAAGCAGAGAAGGGAGACACGGCGGTCACGCCGCCGACGGCGAGCGCCCCCACTGGCGGCGGACGTGCGGCGTCGCTTGTCGCCGCCGGGATCTTGTTGAGTCGGCTGACTGGGCTCGTGCGGGAGCGGGCGCTCGCGCACTACTTCGGCAGCGCGTATGTGGCTGATGCATTCCGCGCAGCCTTTCGCATCCCGAACCTGCTGCAGAATCTGTTCGGCGAAGGGGCGCTGTCCGCCTCGTTCATCCCCGTCTACGCGCGACTGCTGGCGCGCGGGGAGCGAGACGAAGCCCGCCGCGTCGCCGGCGCAGTCATTGGCCTCCTCAGCCTCCTCGTCTCGCTGTTCGTGCTCGTTGGGGTGCTCGGGACGCCCTGGATCATCGACCTCATCGCTCCCGGCTTTACCGGCGAACGACGCGCGCTGACGATCGTGCTCGTGCGCATTTTCTTCCCCGGCGCCGGCATCCTCGTCCTCTCTGCGTGGTGCCTGGGTGTGCTCAACAGCCACGGGCGGTTCTTGCTGGCGTACACGGCACCCGTGGTGTGGAACGCGGTCATCGTCGCGACGCTCATCGCGTTCGGCCGGCAGCCCGGCCTCGATCAGTTGGCGATCAAGGTGGCTTGGGGATCGGTCGCGGGCAACGCGCTCCAGTTTCTGGTGCAGCTCCCGTCGGTGTTGCGATTGGCGGGCCGCATGTCGGTTCTGCCGCGGGTCGCGTCCGCACACGTGCGCACCGTCGTGCGCAATTTCGGCCCCGTATTCGTGAGCCGCGGCGTCACGCAGCTGAGCGCGTACATCGATCAATTTCTCGCCAGTTGGCTCCCGGCCGGTTCAGTCGCACTGATCGGCTACGCGCAGAACCTCGCCGTGTTGCCCGTGAGCCTGTTCGGCATGTCCGTCTCCGCGGCCGAGCTCCCGGCAATGTCAGGCGTGCTCGGACAGGCGGAGGATGTGGCGGCCGCGCTGCGCGTGCGACTCAACGCGGGGTTACGTCGCATCGCCTTCTTCATCGTGCCGTCCGCAGTGGGGTTCCTGGCGCTCGGCGATGTGATCGCCGCCGCGATCTATCGCACCGGCCGTTTTACCCGCGAGGATGCCCTCTGGGTGTGGGCCATTCTGGCCGGGTCCGCGGTGGGCTTGCTGGCATCGACACTGGGCCGACTGTACTCGTCCGCGTATTACGCGCTGCACGACACGCGGACGCCGCTGCGCTTTGCGCTGGTCCGAGTCGGACTCACCACCGCCCTGGGGTACCTCAGCGCCCTCCCCGGGCCGCGGTGGCTGGGGATAGACCAGCGCTGGGGGATGGTGGGCCTCACCGCATCGGCTGGAATCGCCGGATGGGTGGAGTTTGCACTCTTGCGACGAGCGCTCACGCGACGGATCGGACCGGCGAGCGTGCCGGTCAAATTGGTCGCGCTGCTCTGGGTTGCCGCCGCAGCCGGTGCGCTCGCCGGGTGGGCCGCTGGCCATGTGATCTCCATTGAGCACCCCGTGCTGCATGCGTCGGTCGTGTTGCCCGTGTATGGGTTGGTGTATCTGGGGATCGCCCTGCTCCTCGGGATCCCTGAGGCCCGTCAAGTACAAGCACTGGTGAGTAGGAGATTAGGGGCTAGACGCTAGGGATCGGGGATTAGGGGAACGACCGCGCCGTTTCCGTCGACCTAACCCCTTGTAGCGGCTATATTTCGCGCATGCTCGCCCCTCCGGACTCCGTGGCCATTAAGGTGCCACATCTACCGGAGTCCGCCGGAGTCTATCTCTGGAAGGATTCCGAGGGGCGGGTGTTGTACGTCGGCAAGGCCAAACGACTCCGGTCGCGGGTCCGGAGTTATTTCGGGGCAGATATCGCGGAGAGCGTCAAGACCTTCGCGCTGATGCGACAGGTCGCGGACCTCGAGACGATCGTGGTCCCGAGTGAAGCCCACGCGCTGATTCTCGAGGCCAACCTCATCAAGGAGTATCGGCCGCGATTCAACATCGCGCTCCGAGACGACAAGTCGTACCCCTACATCAAAGTCACCGTTCAGGAACCATTTCCTCGGGTCGTGGTGACGCGACGGCTCGAGACCGATGGTGCGCGGTATTTCGGCCCCTACACGGACGTCGGGGCCATGCGGCGTGCCCTCAACGTCGTCAAGCAGCTCTTTACCGTGCGCTCGTGCCGCTATGACATGCCGCGTGAGATGCCCGAGCGTCCATGTCTCGATTACTACATCAAGCGGTGCAAAGCGCCCTGCATCCTGGCGCAGTCGATGGAGGAGTACCGCGCGATGATCGATGAAGTCGTCGACTTCCTCGAGGGGCGCAGCGGCGACGTGATCGCCGCCGTCCGGACCCGAATGGCCGACGCGGCGCAGCGCCTCGACTTCGAGCGCGCCGCAGAGCTGCGCGACGTATTGTCGCGACTCGAGCGGCTCGAGGAGCCGACGGTCGTTCTCGAGGTGGAGGGCGGCGACCGTGATGTGCTCGGGTATGCGCGCGATGGCGATGATGCATCGGTGGCCATTCTCCGCATCCGCGGTGGGAAGCTGCTGGCCCGCGACCACCGTCTCTTGGAGAACGTCGAGGAGGAGACCGACGCCGCCGCCCTATCGGCCTACCTGGCGCGCTCATATGTCGGAGCGACCGAGCGCGCGCGCGAGCTGTTCGTTCCGTTCGACTTCGAGGATCGAGAACCCCTCGAGACAGCCTTGACCGGGACGAAGATCGTCGTGCCACAGCGTGGCCCCAAACGTCAGCTCGTCGAGCTCGCGAATCAGAACGCTCGGCATTTGCTCGAAGAGTTCCGACTGGCGAGCGCGGACACCGAGGAGCGAGCAGCTGATCCGGTCTACGACCTGCAACGTGAAGTGGGCCTGCAGCGCGTGCCGCGCTCGCTAGTGTGCTTCGATATCTCACACGCACAGGGCACCGACACCGTGGCATCGCTCGTGTGGTTCGAGAACGGACGACCGAAGCGATCCGAGTACCGAAAGTTCAAAGTCGCCACGGTCAGCGGTGTGGACGATTTCGCTGCAATGCGGGAAGTCGTGACCCGCTACTTCCGGCGGCGACTCGATGAGCAAGCGGCGCTGCCGGACCTTGTCGTCATCGATGGAGGCAAGGGGCAGCTTGGCGCTGCGCGGGACGCGTTGCTCGACCTGGGGCTCGGCGAGCTTCCGCTCATTAGCCTGGCGAAGCGAGAGGAGGAGATCTTCTCCGTGGGACGCAGCGAGAGCATCCGCCTGTCGCGTCGCTCGGCCGGGCTTCGACTCCTGCAACAGGCGCGCGACGAGGCACATCGATTCGCGGTGACGTTTCAGCGCAAGCGGCGAGCTGTCCGCACCGTCACGTCTGAGCTGCTACGCATCCCAGGCATCGGGCCGGTCAAGCGTCGCCAACTGCTGGGAGCATTCGGAAGCATTCAGGGCGTGCGCGACGCGATCGCCGAGCAGATCGCAGCGCTCCCGGGATGGACCATGAAGAGCGCAACACACCTGCTCGATGCGTTGCGCGCCGGCTCTCCCACTCGACCAGCGAGTGATGCGACCGCTCGATCCGGCCCCGGACCGGTTGGGGCCACGCCGGCGGTGTCCTCTGTGACCGACGACGAATCGCCGGCTGGCGCGACGGATGCGTCTCCCTCGGTCCTGTCCGGCATCCCGACAGAAGGTCAACCATGACGATCGCCATCCTGGACCCGTTTAGCGGCATCGCTGGCGACATGACCCTCGGCGCGCTGATCGATTGCGGCTTGAGCACCGAGTGGCTGACTGCACTCCCAGGTCGGCTGGGGTTGGAGGGAATCGGCGTACAGATCCAGGACGTGCGCCGCGGAGAGCTGGCTTGCAAGAAAGTGGACTTCGAGATCCCCCCGCAGCCGCACGGCCGGCACCTCGCAGCCATCCGAGCCGTCGTGGCCAAGAGTGATGCGCCACCCCACGTCCGCGAGCGCGCCGACGCCGCGTTCCTCGCGATCGCCAAGGTCGAAGGAGCCATTCACGGGGTGTCGCCCGAGCGGGTCCACCTCCACGAAGTCGGCGCCGTGGACGCAATCCTCGACATCCTCGGCTCGATCTGGGGCTTTGACCAACTCGGTGTCACGTCGGTCTATTGTCTCCCGCTCGCACTGGGCGATGGTACGGTCGAGGCTGCCCATGGCACCCTGCCGGTGCCAGCCCCCGCGACTCTCGAGTTGCTCGAGGGCCATGTGGTCCAGATGGGCCCCGCGGGTTCCGGCGAGCTCGTGACGCCGACGGGCGCCGCGTTGGTCCGCGTCCTGTCGCAGGGAGTGCCGCCCGCGTTCGTCCCCGTCCGCGTGGGCTACGGTGCCGGCACCAAGGTGTTTCCCCGACGGGCAAACGCGCTTCGCCTCATTCTTGCCACATCCGTCGATACCAGCTTGGGCGGCGTGCCCGGGCCCGACGGAAACGCGCGCGACGCACTGGTCGTGCTCGCGACGGACATCGACGATATGACCGGGGAATACCTCGCTCACGCCGCCGACGCCCTGCGAGGCGCTGGCGCACTCGATGTGGTCCTCGTGCCCACCGTGATGAAAAAAGGTCGGCCCGGTACTCGATTCGAGGTACTGGCCCGTCCCCAGGACGCGGACCGTCTCGAATCCCTCATGCTGTCGTCGACGACCTCCATCGGCGTCCGCCGCTGGTCCGTCGCCCGGCGAGCGCTATCGCGGCGGGACCGGGTGGTGGTGGTGCACGGACAGCCAGTCACCGTGAAGGAAGTCACCCTTCCGGATGGAACCGTGCGCGCCAAGCCCGACTATGATGCCGTGAAACGGGCGGCGGACGCGACAGGCCGACCAGCGAGCGATATATTTTCGCTCGCGGCCGAGGCCGCGCGCGTGCACGACGATTCACCCCAATCCAGCCTGCCGGGCGTCCGGCCTGCCCAAGACGGGGAGCCGGCCCCCGCTCACGTGCCTCATCTCGTACGCTCCAGGAGTCAAGTATGAGTCTTGTCGACAGTTCTCGCCTCCGCACCATGGTCGCTCTCGCCCTGGCCGTGGCCAGTCTCGGGGTCGCGTCCTCGGCACAGGCGCAAAAAAACAGCAAGAACGCCTGCGACGTTGGCGACGACCAAAGCAGCGAGTCCATGGGCGGGCGCCTCTTCCTGTCGCGGGCCACGGATCCAAAGGCCCCACAAGCGCAAAAGGATTCATTGGCGCGACAGGCCGTGGGCTCGCTGACGTCTACGAAGCTGAACGAGCAGAAGGACTTTGGCCGTGACTACCTCTTGGCCGAAGCACTCGTGCTCCAGGCCGCGGACACCGGCCTTTCGCCCATCGGGCCGCGTGGTAGCTACGGGTTCAAGGGTGACAGCGGCACGCAGGTCGACATTCTCGCCACAGCGGACACGCTGCTCACGACGCTGGCGGAGAAGAAGCCGGAGTGCGCGACCCAGGCTGACAACATGCGGCAACAGGCCTACGTCCCGCTCACGAACGCCGCCCTGGGCAACCTGAACTCGAAGAATTACGGCCATGCCGACACCCTCGCGCACCGAGCGGTCAGCATCTACTCGAAGAGCCCATACGTCTACAACGCGCTCGGCAGCGTCGCGATTACCAGGCATGACTACGCCAGTGCCAAGGAGAACTTCACCAAGGTCATCGCGCTCGCCGGCACTGACACGACCGTCCGGCAGCTCAAGAAAGTGGCCATGTACAACTACGCGGTGGTCTCCAGCGCCCTCGCGGATTCCTTGAAGGGCACGCCACAGCACCAGGGCGTGGCGGATTCGGCGGTCACCGCGTGGAAGGCGTACCAGGCCGCGTATCCAACCGACCCCAACGCCCAGGCGGGTCTGACGCACGCGCTCCAGGCATCAGGCGATAGCACGCAAGCGAAGGCCCTGTACGCCGACATGCTGAACAACCCGAACAAGTACACCAACATGCAGTTGTTCAACAGCGCGATCTCCGCCGCCCAGGCGAAGGACGAGCCGACAGCCGTAAAGCTCTTTCAGGAAGGCATGAAGACCAACCCGTACTTCCGCGAAGCGCTGTACTACGTCGCCAATTCCCAGTTCAACAACGGCCAGATCGATTCCCTGATGCCGACGGTTCGGCGTCTCATCGCGGTCGACCCGAACAACCCGGACGACTACCGGTTGCTCGCCGGCGCCTATCAGCTGCGCTCGCGCGACGCGACGGATCCCAAGCTCAAGCGTGCGATGCAGGACTCGACGCTGGCGGCGCTCAAGAAATTCCAGCAGCCCAAAGTCGGACTCGTGATCACCAACTTCGCGAATGATGGCGAGCACATTACCCTGGCTGGTCGTCTCGCGAACTACGACTCGGCCGCGGCTCATCCCTTTGCGCCGAAGTTCACGTTCCTCGATGCGAGCGGCAACGTCGTCGGAACGAAGGATGCCGACCCGGTGAATGTGCCGCCTGGTCAGAACGCCAAGAATCCTGGCACGGCCACGTTCCAGGTGTCCGCGGCCGTCAAGGGCGCGGTCGCCTACAAATACGCCCCGCTGGATTAGGAAAGCGACGCCGGGAGGTCGGGCATGCCTGCAGTCCGGGTAGCGCGGGTCGAGTGCGGCAGCATTGCTGCCGCACTTGGCATCGCGCCCGGCACTGAGCTGTTGTCAGTGAACGGCCGGCGCGTCACCGACTTCCTGGATTGGGAGTTCCTCACCGCCGATGACGATCTGGTCGTAGAAGCTCGCGATCCTGGTGGCGATGCGGTCACCTACGAGATCGAGCGCGGCGAGGGCGATGTCATGGGCATCGAGCTCGAGCCGCCAACCGTCCGGCAGTGCGCGAACCGGTGCGAGTTCTGCTTCATTGAGGGACTGCCTCCCGGGCTCCGGCGCCCACTCTATCTCCGCGATGACGACTACCGACTGTCGTTCGCGTACGGCAACTTCGCGACGCTGTCGAACGTCCGAGAGCGCGATATCAAGCGCATCCTCGAGTACCGCCTCTCGCCGCTGTACGTGTCCGTACACGCGACGTCGCCCGCCGTGCGGCGCGTCTTGTTGAACAACCCGAAAGTGCCCGACATCGTCGAGCAGCTGCGGACACTCGCAGCTGGTGGCATTCAGTTTCACTGTCAGATGGTCATCGTCCCGGGGATCAACGATGGCGCCGCGCTCGAGCAGTCGCTGACGGACCTCTGGGACCTCGGGGACGCCGTGTCGACCGTGGCCATCGTGCCCGTCGGCCTCACCCAGTTCTCGCACCTGTACACCGGGCGCTCGATGGATCGCCGCGCTGCACGTTCGTTGCTCGCCGTCGCGAATCGGTGGGCCGCGCGCGCTCGAGTCGATCGTGAGAGCACGTGGGTGTTCGGCTCAGACGAGCTGTACATGCTGGCTGGCGAGCCGCTCCCCGACGCTGCCCACTACGGCGAGTTCGCGCAGATCGAGAACGGAATAGGCGCCGTGACCAAGCTGCGGGAACGCGTGGCGCAGGGGCTGCACTCGCTCCCGCGGCTCGATGGCCAACGCATCGGCGTCGTCACGGGGGCGGCCATGGCACCGCTGATGCCGGAGCTCCTGGACTCGATCCGGGGCTCGACTGGTGCGCAATTCGAGCTCATTCCCACGACCAACAGCCTGTTCGGTCCCACGACCACGACGGCGGGCTTGCTGGTCGGAGCCGACATCTCGCGCGCGCTCACGGGCCGCGTCGATCTGCACATGGCCTTGATTCCTGCAGAGTCGATCAACGAGCGCGGCGAATTCCTTGACGACACGCGATTTGTGGACGTTCGCGAGTCGCTGCCGATGCCGGTGTTTCCGTCCTACGACTTCATCGACGCCTTGCGTTGAACACGCCCACCGTCGCCATTATCGGCCGCCCGAACGTCGGGAAGTCGTCGCTGTTCAACCGATTGGTCGGCGGCAAGACAGCCATCGTCGCGGACGAGCCGGGGACGACGCGCGACCGCCATTTCGCGCGGGCAGAATGGGCCGGCCGCGGATTCTGGCTGGTCGATACCGGAGGCCTTGTCGAGGATGCGCATCTGCCCATGGATGTGGCCATCCGGGACCAGGTGCTGCAGGCGATCGATGAAGCCGACCTGCTGCTCTTCGTGGTCGACGCCAAGGCCGGTCTGCAACCCAGCGACGCGCGCATCCTCGACCTGCTGCGTGCGCAACGCAAGCCCTGGTTGTTGGTCGCCAACAAGGTGGATGATCCGGCGTCGATTGATTTCTACGAGTTCTACGAGCTGGGGGCGGGCGATCCGATTCCAGTCTCTGCCGCCAATGGAAAGAACTCGGGTGACCTGCTCGATGCCGTCGTCGCACACATTCCCACGACGGCGCCCGCTGAGGGAACCGAGCTCCGGATCGCGGTGGTCGGCCGGCCCAATGTCGGCAAGTCATCGCTCGTCAACCGGCTGCTCGGCGCGGATCGGCTCGTCGTGTCTGCCGACGCCGGCACGACCCGAGACGCGATCGACACGCCGATGATCTATCACGGCAAGACGATCGTGTTCGTGGATACCGCCGGCCTCCGGCGCCAATCCAAGACGCCCGATGGCGTCGAATTCTATGCGTCGCTGCGGACGCGGCGGGCCATCGAGCGCGCGGACGTGTGTATCCTCGTCATCGATGCCGTCGCCGGGCTTGGCGTGCAGGATCTCAAGATCGCGTCCCTGGCCTGGGACGCCGGACGGGGTCTCATCCTGGCCGTCAACAAGTGGGATCTCAAGGAGAAGGACGACAAGACCGCCCCCCATTTCGAGAAGGAGTGTGTCGAGCGGGCGCCTTACCTCGCGTTCGTCCCGTTCGTCTTTATTTCGGCGTTGACGGGGCAACGAGTGACCCGACTCTTCGATATTATTCTCGAAGTCGCTGGCGAGCGGCAGAAGCGTGTGACCACAGCCGACGTGAATGCGACGCTCGAGACACTCGTCGCGCGCCGCCAGCCGCCGCAGGCTGCGGGGCACGAGGTGCGGCTCTTGTACGCGACTCAGGTCGAGGTGGCACCGCCCACGATCGCCGTCTTTGGCAATCGGCCGGACCTCGTCCAGGAGCATTACGTACGGTATCTCCACAACGGCTTCCGAGCCGCGTGGGGGTGGACCGGCAACCCGCTCCGCATCGTCTTGCGCGGGCAAGGCGGCGTAGATGAGTCCTTGGGTCGCGATCCTGATCGCGTACGTGGCGGGCTCTATCCCGTTCTCCTACCTGATTGCGCGCTTCATTCGGGAAGATCGATCTCCGCGAATATGGATCGGGCAACCTGGGAGCCACCAACGTGTATCGCGCGCTGGGCCTCCCTGCGGCATTTGCCGTCTTTCTGCTCGACGCCGCCAAGGGAGCGCTTCCCGTGCTCCTGTTGCCAGCCCACGGGCCCCGCGGAGGGTGGTGGTCGGTTGCGTATGGCGTGGCGGCGATTCTCGGGCACGTGCGCCCGGTCTTCTTTCTCTGGCGCCGGGGAGGCAAGGGCGTCGCGACCGCCGCCGGAGTCTTTCTCGCGCTGACGCTTCTGCCAGCCGCCATCTCCACGGGCCTGTGGCTCATCGTGCTCACGGCGACGCGTTACGTCTCGGTCGCCTCACTGGCCGCCGCCACCGCGCTCCCGATCGCCCAGCTGCTGCTCCGCGGCCCGCACCCGGTGTTCTGGATGTCAGTGGTGACCGCGGCGTTCGTCTGGCTGACGCACCGCGCCAACATTGAGCGGTTGCGCCGCGGGAAGGAGCCCAAGACCTGGGGGCGCGGCAAGGGAAAGGATCCCACGCGCGACAGCATCCCGATAGCGGGGGTCTCTGGCGTCCGATGACCCGCTGCGCCGTGGTCGGTGCTGGCGCATGGGGAACGGCTCTGGCGGATCTCCTCGCCCGCAACGGGCACTCGGTGCGGTTGTGGGCTCGCGAACCCGATGTCGCTGAAGGAATCGCCGCACGCCACGAGAACGTGCGCTTCCTTGCGGGATTTGCCCTGTCGACGGCGTTAGTGGCGACTCCAGTCGTTGGCGAGGCGGTTCGGTCGGCCGAGTTGGTGCTCTTCGCCGTGCCGTCGGCATACCTGCGCAGCGTGGTCGAGCGCGCGGCGCCTGATCTGCACCCCGACGCGACGCTTGGCGTAGCCACGAAAGGCATCGAGCATGGCACACTGGCCATCATGACCGAGGTCGTCCGCGAGGCGGCGGGCGGCCGTCAGCCCGTCGTCGCGGTCTCGGGGCCAAGCTTCGCCGCAGAGGTGGCAGCAGGTCAGCCGACGGCCGTGGTGGCCGCATCCGCCATGCCTCGAGCGGCGGAGCTCGTGCAACACGCGCTGTCCTCCGGTGCATTTCGGGTCTACACCCATCCCGACGTATTGGGAGTCGAGCTCGGGGGCTCGCTCAAGAACGTGATGGCGGTGGCAACGGGCATCTCGGACGGATTGGGTCTCGGCGCCAACTCGCGCGCCGCCCTCGTCACGCGCGGCCTCGCGGAGATGACCCGGCTCGGCGTCGCGCTCGGCGCCCGGGCGAGCACCTTTGCGGGTCTCGCGGGACTCGGCGATCTCGTGCTCACCTGTACCGGCGCCCTGAGCCGGAACCGCGCGCTCGGCGAGGCGGTGGGACGCGGCCAGACCCTAGCGGAGGCGCTTGCACATCGCGAAAGTGTGGCCGAGGGAGTCGTGACGGCACGGAGTGCCCTGGCGCTAGCCCAACGAAGCGGTGTCGAGATGCCGATCGTGCGGGCCGTCAATCGGGTACTCTTTGAAGGGCGACCGGCGCGACAAGCGATTGGCGATCTCATGGAGCGCGAACTGCGCGCCGAACCGGATTGACGCACAACAGCAGAGGGGGCCGCGGCCCGATGACCCGATCACCAGAACGACCGCCACGTACAGCCTCACGCGTGCGTGAGGAGCCGGTGCGCCAATTCTTTTCGATCGGCGACGTGTGCACCCTGACCGACCTCAAACCGCACGTGCTGCGCTACTGGGAAACGCAGTTCAAGTTCCTGAGCCCCGCAAAGAATCGATCCGGCAATCGGGTGTATCAGCGGCGCGAGGTGGAGCTGATCCTGCTCGTCAAGCACCTGCTGTATTCCGAGAAGTACACGATCGAAGGCGCACGACGAAAAGTCGACGAGCACCGCAGGACGGGGGGCGTGCGTACGATGTCGCGCACCGCGCTCGAGCGCGAGACGCTGGAAGCCATCGAACGCGAGCTCGCCGGGCTCATTGGCGACTTGTCGCTCGCTGCAGACCGGCCGCGCGCATCGCGGACGGCTGCGCGATCGAGTGAATGGGACGAGGGCAGCGCCGCTGAGAGCGGCTAGGTGAGCGCGCCGGCCTGCGTCATCCCCGCGCTCGACGCCAGTCAGACACTCGCTGGCGTCGTCCGCGGTATCCGCCAGGCCCTCGGAGACGTCTACGTGGTCGTGATCGATGACGGTTCGCACGACCAGACCGCCGCCGTCGCGCGCTCGTGCGCCGACCACGTCGTGCGATTTGCGGGCAATCGAGGGAAGGGCGCGGCGCTGCGCGCCGGCATGCGCGTCGCCACCGCACTCGGCTCGCCAACCGTCCTCACCGTGGACGCCGACGGCCAGCACGATCCACGCTGCGCACCGGCCTTGTTGGCGGCGCTCGATCGCGCGGATCTCGTCGTCGGCGTCCGGGCGCGGCGCGGAAGCCCGATGCCCTGGCACCGGCGCGTGAGCAACGCGGTATCCGCTGCGGCGGTCAGCATGTGCGCAGGATGTGACATTGCGGACAGCCAATCGGGCTACCGCGCGTTTCGCCCCGAGCGTCTCGCGGCGCTCGAGCCGCGCGGAGATCGCTACGAGTACGAGACGGATCTCTTGATTCAGGCAGCACGCGCGGGGTTGCGCATCGCCTGGGTGCGCATCCCCACGATCTATGGGGCACCAAGCCATTTCCGACCGCTGCGGGACAGCATGCGCATCGCACAGACGATGGTGCGGCGGGGATTGGCGCCAGTGTCAACGCCCGTCGAGCAATGAGTCCTGCGCCTCGCAGGCGTGCGCGCGCGACGACCCCTGGATCGCGTCCTCCGCTGTGCCTGTTGTGCACGAATGATGACGGCGTGATGGCCCACGGCCTCGATGTCCTGGTTCGTGCCGCGGAGCCGCTCGGCGAGGTCACCGTGGTGGCACCCGACCGCGAGCAAAGCGCTTCGAGTCACGCGCTGACGATGCAGCACCCCCTGCGCGCGCGACGCCGGCCGGATGGCCGGATTCAGGTCGACGGCACACCGACCGACTGCGTGATGCTGGCCGTGGAAGCGCTCATGCCCAAGCGCCCCGATTTCGTCCTGAGCGGCGTGAACCACGGGCAGAATATGGGCGAGGACGTGTTGTACTCGGGGACCGTGGCCGCAGCCATGGAAGGCCTGGCTCTCGGGATACCGTCGATCGCACTCTCGCTCGCGGGAGGCGAATCAGCCAGCGATCCCTCGCTCCTGGTGAGTCAGGTGGACGCGATCACGGGCCTGCTGCGACACTTCGTGACCCTTGCGGACCTGCCAGCCGATACCTTGTTCAACGTCAACTTGCCGCCGCGAAGCGGCGCCGAGATCAAGGGAGTGCGGCTCACACGACTCGGACGTCGCGTGTTTTCGGATTCGTTGCAGCGCATGCAGGACCCGTGGGGCAAAGAGATTTTCTGGATCGGCGGCGGCACGATCGCATGGTCGGGCGCCGCGGATTCGGACTTTCGCGCCGTGCACGAGGGATACATCTCAGTCACACCCTTGCACCTCGACTTGACCCATTTCGATATGCTGCGTTCAGCGGAGCGATGGTGGCGGGAACCCTAGGCGGCGGCGAGGACGGCCGGAGAGCGGGGACCGCTCGCGCCGCGGGCGGAGGTCCCGAGCCCGTGGTAGAGCCCAACCTGCACGGGCCGCGGAGCCGACTCATGGAAACGCTCCGGGAGCGGGGCATCACAGATCTCGCGGTGCTGCGGGCGATCGACCTCACACCGAGACACGTTTTTGTCCCCCATGCCATCCAGCATCGCGCCTACGATGACGCGGCGCTGCCGATCGGGAACGGCCAGACGATCTCTCAGCCGTCGGTGCACGCGCGTTACCTGGCGGAGCTCAAGCTCAGTGGACATGAACGCGTGCTCGAGATCGGCACGGGGTCTGGATATCAGACCGTGCTGCTGTCGCATCTCGCGGCACAGGTGTTCTCGATTGAACGCATGCGAGAGCTCCTCGATCGTGCCCGCGATGTGATTCGGCGTGTCGGGGCCCGCAACATTTCTCTCCTGCTCGGCGACGGCACACTGGGCTGGCGAGAGTACGCACCATACGACGCGATTCTCGTGAGCGCCGGGGCATCGGAAGTGCCGCGACCGTTGTTCGAGCAGCTCGCTGAAGGCGGCCGCATCCTCATCCCGCTGGGCAGCCGCGAAGAGCAGATGCTGACGGTGGGGACGCGGCGAGGGGAAGCCTTGGTGCGTCGTGACATCGCGCCCGTGCGATTCGTCCCGCTCCTAGGCACCTACGGGTGGACTGACTAAACGGCGGCTCCGTGGTCCCGCCGGTGGGACTTGTCTCTTTTCTCCTTGCTCGGGCGCCCAGCGTCCGCGGATCACCATGCCTGAGTCAGAGACCGAACCGCACGCGGCAGAGCGCGAGCATAGGCCCGCGCTACCTCCATTTGGCGGCGCCGCAGCGGCCTCTGGACCGGTCCTGAGGCCCACGACGGACCTCCGGGGCCGGAGGACCTTGCCGCCGTTTTTTGGCCCCCCGATTCGCCCGGGCGGACCCCTCCCTGGGGCCCGCGTACAACGGCCCCCCGCCGTAAGCCGGCCGCGTCCGACCGTCCAACAACGGCCGCTACCTCGCCCGCTGTCGGTCGTCGAGCCAACCCCGTCACACCCGACACCGCAGGCCCACCCGGCGCCCTCGTGGGATACGCCACCCACGCCGCTTGCCGCCGCGTTCGCCCCCGATGTCTCGACGAAGCGCGCTGACCCCGTGACGTCGACGGGCGAGGCCGAATGGGCGGCTCCTGTCGCCGAACCTGAGCAGCAGCACGCAGCGGATCGCCCCAACGAGGGGCCATCGATCGAAGGCGCCGAGACGGCGCGCGTGAAGCCGCCTGCCTGGTACCCTGCACTGGAAGGTGCGAGCGATCCCGATGTCGAGGCCGACCCGGAGTACGCGACAAGGACGCACGAGAGCTTGCCGATGGCGCCGGGCGAAGCGAGTCCTGACCGCGAAGCGGTTGACACGCCGCCGGCGCCACGCCGCCGCGTGACGCCCGTCCTTGGAATGCCGGCACACGTCACTCCGGTCGCATCCGATCGCGTTCTACCGCCCAGTCTCTTCGCCGACCAGGCGCTCACCGATCTCGAAGCCACGCCAACCGATGTGTCAGACTCGGAGCATGGGATCGCGGAGAACATGAGGTCGGACGACATAAACGACATGTTCGCAGAGCGTTACGACGCTCCGCATCCGGTGACGCACCCTGCGCCAGTGACACGGCGGCCGTACCGGACCACGCCTCCGCTGGGCACGGCCCGGCCAGGTCGCGCGACACCCATCGGTGGCCGTGTGCAGGAGCCGCCGCGATTGGGCCGTCGAGTCACACCGGTGTTGGGAGCACAGGCAATCACGCCGATCAGTGTGCCCCAGATTCGCCGAACACCAATGGCGTCCACCATCGCGATTGGTGAACCGCCTGCGGCGAGCGTACCAAGCGCACTCCCTCCGCAGCACATGGCCGTGGGCACCTTGGCGACGTCGCCGACCCCCGCGGTAGTACCGGCACTGGACCTCGCCGCTTCGCGCGCCATTGCGTACGCGCTCGAGACTGTCGCCAACCGGATTCGCACGGGACAGATCGTGGTTGCCGGCCAGGTCCCCGCCGGCGACGATGTGGCATCGCTCGCCGCCGCGGTCGCAGCGGCGCTCGCCGCACTCCTGGGAGTGCAGCGGTAGGGGCGACGCAGGCGTCGCCCGCCACGGTGGCGCCGACCAGCACCCGACCTGTGCACTGGCGGGTAGGGGCGACTGTTAGGTTATAGGCGTGACGCCGCTCTACCTCCGCGTCCGGGGACGCGTTCAAGGCGTGGGTTTCCGGTGGTACGTGCGGCAAGCCGCGGATCGCTTACGGCTCGCCGGGTGGGTGCGCAACTGCTCCGACGGCAGTGTCGAAGTAGCCGTCGAGGGCCCCGCTGAGGCGCAGCAGCAACTCGTCACGGCCGTTCGACGCGGACCGCCCGGCGCCAATGTCGCGGCCGTCGAGCCTTTCGCGGCCGGCCCCATCGACCCGCCCGTATTGAGTCCCTTTCGCGTGGTGCGCTAGCGGATGAACCGATCGCAACCGTTGTCATCAGTCGACGCGCCGAGCACGCCTCAGGCGCACCCAATCAAGGGGCCCGACCTCGGACTACGAGAATCGCTCGCGGCAGGCGTCCGCGACGTGCCCGACTTTCCGACTCCGGGCGTCATGTTCAAGGACGTCACCCCTCTCCTCGCGAACGCTGCTCTATTCCGTCGCGCGACCGAGGGACTCGCCTTGCCGTTTCAGGGTGAAGGCATCACACACGTGGTCGCGGTAGAAGCCCGTGGCTTCATCTTCGGCGCCCCGGTCGCTCAACACCTGGACGCCGGGTTCGTGCCGGTACGCAAGGCGGGGAAGCTGCCGTGGCGCACCGAGCGCGTCGAATATGCGCTCGAGTATGGCTCTGGGGTGCTCGAGATTCACCGCGATGCGTGCGATCGGCCCATGCGCGTCCTCGTCGTCGATGATGTACTTGCGACCGGCGGTACGGCCGCAGCGACCTGCGCGTTGATCGAGCGGCTGGGTGCTGTCGTCGTTGGCTGCAGCTTTCTGATCGAGCTCGGCTTCCTCGGCGGTCGGAAGAAATTGACCGGTCGCCGACTCGAGGCACTCCTGGCGTACTGATCATATGACAGAGTCTCCTCACCCGCAGGTCGGGGCGTTCCTGGATCAACTCGCCCGCGTCCATGAGCGAACCCGACGCGTCGCCGTCCTCATTCCGCCTGCGGAGATGGAGTGGACTCCGCAGCCCGGACGATTCACCTTGGGCGGGCTGGTCCGACACCTGGCCGGCGTCGAACGCTGGATGTACGCGGAGACCGTTCACGGTCGCGCGTCGCGCTACCGTGGGTGCGGGGCGGAGCTCGCGAGTGCAGACGGCGGGACGCTGCAGTACTATGACCGGCTGCATGCCGAGTCGGTGGAGTCCTTTCGCCTGCTCACCGATCGGGAGATGCAGGGGAAGTGCACCACGCCGGCGGGCACGCCGATCACCGTGTGGAAGTGGCTCCGAGCCCATCTCGAGCACGAGGCCCACCATCGTGGCCAGCTCTATCTCATGCTTGGCCTGCGCGGGATCCCGACGCCGCCGCTCTACGGCCTGACCGAAGAGGAGCTTCGCACGAAAAGCGGTCCGCAGCGGGCCGCCGACTGAGCAGCTGCCGAGACAAGACGGTGCTCCGCACATGAGCGGGCTCCGGTCGTGGCTCGGAAGCGTGGTGGCCGTCACACGGGGAAGACCACCGTGGCGACGTATGCTGCTGATCGGGGTCAGCGTTGCGGTCGCACAACTGATCTCCGCCCTCGCATGGGGACCAGTTGATGCAGCGTTCGCGAGCTTCGCCGTCTACTACGCGTATTCGCTGGATTTCGGCGGTCCGCTTCGGCATCGGACGCCCACCGTGCTCTTTGGGCTCGCCACGATCGTCATCTGCGGCTTCGTCGGCCACGCGCTCGCTGGTCGTCATGTCGGGCGGATCATCGCGGTGTTCGCGCTCGCGACCTTTGGCGGCGTGATCTATCCGGTTGGTCCGAGGCTGCTCCAGATCGTTCGCTTTGGCATCGTTGCGCTGCTCGTGGCAACCGTCTTCCCGCAACTGAGCCTGAGCCGACTTCCGCCATTGATGCTGGGCGGGTTCGTGACCCTCGCGGTGGCCGGGATCCAGGAGGCCATCTGGGGACCCGAGCGCCGCCTCCAACCAGGAGGACTTGCACGGGAAACGCGCCGGCTCTCGGGCGTCATGACACCCGACGTCCGATTCGCTCTGTGCTACGGGGGAGTGGCTGCCTTGGGTCTTGTCGTCGGGCAAACCCTGCACCTGCAGCGCCCATACTGGGTCAGCGTCACCTCCGTTTTCGCCATGCAACCCGAATCCGCTCAAACAGTCGTGCGGATGTCGCAGCGGGTCGCGGGGACACTGCTGGCCATCCCCATTACCATTGCCGCACTGAGCGTTGGCCAGCAACCCTGGCTGCTCATGATCGTGATCGCGCTGTCGGCCTTCACCGTGCCGCTCGCAACCGCTCGTAACTACCTCTTCGCCAGCGCCGCCGTCGTGGTGTTTGTGATCGCGGCGCTCAATCTCGTGTACCTCCAACAGGGAAGCGCGCTGGGTCTGCTGCGGTTGCGGTTCTACGAGACCGTCATCGGTGCGGTCCTGGCGATCGCGGGCATGACCATCGCGTACGGTATTCCGGCCCAGCCGCATCGCCTGCGCCCGTCTGTCCCGGCGCAGGGCGGCTGACGCAGACGCGGGCATCGGATCGCAATGGATCGACGCGGCTTCGTCCACGTTGTGTCCTCGGCCGTCGCGGTCGCGGCGGCACGCGGCCTCGGCGCGGAAGTGCACCGCGTGCGGGCCCGGGAGCGAGACGCCGACTCCTTACGCCGTGCGAGCGACGTGTCGTTGCAGATCGGGCCCGTCAACCTCGAGATCGCCCCTGGCCGGGTGATCAAGACCGTTGGGTACAACGGCATGGTCCCCGGGCCGGTGATCCGCCTGGCCGAGGGCCAGTCCACAACGATCGAGGTGCGCAACGACACCTCGTCGCCCGAGTTCGTGCATTGGCACGGCCTCTTCGTGCCTGACAGTGTCGACGGCGCGGGAGAAGAGGGCACGCCGCACATCGGGCCGCACGAGACCCGACAGTACACGATCATCCCGCAGCCGGCTGGCACTCGCTGGTATCACACGCACGTCAGTGCAAGCCGCGACCTCAGTCGTGCAATGTATACGGGACAGTTCGGATTTCTTTACGTCGAACCCACCCGGCAACCCGCGCCCTACGACGCGGAGGTCTTCCTCGCATTACATGGGTGGGACGGTTACCTGGGCACGGCCGGGGGCGGCGAAGGGACGCTGGATGTCATCTACAAGGCATTCACTATCAACTCGCACATGCTGGGATCCGGTGAGCCGGTGCGCGTCCGTCAGGGACAGCGCGTGATGTTCCGCATCCTCAATGCGAACGCCACGCTCACGCACCGAATCGCCCTGGCCGGTCACCGACTGACCGTTGTCGCACTGGATGGCAACCCGGTGCCGAGCGCGCGCGATGTCGGCGTCATCGAGCTGGGGCCAGCCGAGCGCGTGGACGCGATCGCGAGCATGGACCAACCGGGAGTCTGGGTACTTGGCGAACTGGAGGATGAGATCCGCCGAGACGGGCTAGGTGTGGTAGTCGAGTATGCCGGTCAAACAGGTGCGGCGCGCTGGGTGCCACCCGCAGTCGAGCGGTGGGACTACACCATCTTCGGAGCGTCCGCGACGCCGTCGACGAGCGGTGCCTTGCCCGAACGCGAGGTGGTCCCGCTGGTGTTCAAGAAGAAGTTTGCGGGAAGCCGATGGGTCGACAACTGGACGGTGAACGAAAAGTCGTTCCCGCACACGGATCCGATCAGGATCGCCTCTGGGGAACGCTATCGATTTCGACTCGACAACCGGAGCGACGAGGCCCATCCCATTCATCTGCACCGGCACACATTCGAGCTCGTCACCGTGGCCGGCGTCCACACATCGGGAGTGCGCAAAGACGTCGTCGTTGTCCCGCCTCACCAGCAGGTCGACGTCGATCTCACGGCCAATGCGCTGGGTGCGTCCCTACTACACTGTCACAACCAACTACACATGGACTATGGCTTCATGACCGTCGTCGAGTGTGCGTAGTCCCTCGAGTCCGCGCGCGCCAGCTCGATCACGAACCGCACGCCATGGCCGCTCGCGGGATGTTCGACCCAGATCTTGCCGCCCTGACTCGTCATCAGGTGGCGCACGACGGCCAACCCGAGCCCACTCCCGGCGACCGCTTTTTCAGCCTCGCGGTCGAGACGGACGAAGGGCTCGAAGATCGCTGATTCTTGCCCCCGCGGGATCCCCGGGCCTTGGTCCTCGACCCACACTTGCACGCGATCGGGCGTCGACGGCGGGACCGTCACTCCGATGAACACGCTTTGTCCGGGCGGGCCGTACTTGAACGCGTTGTCGAGCAGGTTGTACAGGACCTGCCGAAACGCACTGCGGTCGAGCATCGCCATGATGTCCGTTGGCACCGTCGCGTTGACGGACGCACGAGCGCCAGCGGCGAGTGGGGCAACGCACGCGACGATATCCGACACGACATCAGCGATGTTCGCCGGCGCCGGCGTGACTTGCACGTTGTGGTGCTCGATCCGCGAAAAGAACAGCACGTTGTCGACGAGTCCACTGAGCCGCTGGGCTTCTCGGACGATGGCGTCGGCGGCGTCGTCCCGCTCCGCTTGCGATCGCGTCCGACCCAGGCTGAGCGTCTCGCCGGCCAACAGGATTTGCGCGAGTGGCATGCGGAGCTCGTGCGAGATGCTCGTCACGAAGTCCGAGCGCAGCGCGGCCATGTCGGCATCCCGTTGAGCCGTCAAGGCAGCCGCCGCACCACAGAGCAGGACGGCGCCGAGCAGGACGATGAGCGACGGCGCGCGTGAAAAGATCAGTGTCTTGCCAACCCAACTCTCCCAGGTGCGAGGCAGCGGGCCAAAGTCGATCCATAGGCCGGCGAGGGCCGGGTCCGGGATGGCCTCGCCAATGCATCCGGTGACGATATCAGGCATGGGACCGGTCGCGTACAACGGGCGCCAGTTCGCGTCATCGACTGCCATGTTGCCGACATCGCGGTTGCGCAGGTTCAGGTTACTGCAGCAGGCCCACCCCTGCCGCCTCGAGGTATCCGCCAGGGAGCCGGAGAACAGCGCGACGCTGTCGAACACGGGAGCGATGACGGCGCGCACGAACGGAACGGTGGGTTCGACCAAGCCGTACACGGCGCGCAGGTGGCCGTCCGTGTCGAACTTGCCCATGACAATGGCGACAGCACGGATCGAGTCGCGGCGCACGGCCGAGTCTCGGAGGCCGGCCGCGAACACGTCCGTCCCGCGCAGATGCGGCAGTGCGGAGGTCAGGGTCCGACGCAGGCCGATCGTGTCCGCCGAGGCGGTGTCCGGTAGGGCCGCGCCATTACGCGCGAGACCCGCGTCGGCCGCGGGCACAATCGTGAGATGGGAGAGCGCATTCCCATCGAGGTCGAACCGGAAGAACCGGGTGGTTGGAAGCTCGGGTGCGCAGTGACAGTCCTTCACCTTGTCCGACGCCTGCGCGAGCGCGGCGGGCGAGGGAAGAGGTTCCGCCACCGCCACTGGCGCCCGCCCACCCACACCGGCGAATATCGGATCGCTCGCCAATGCGAGGAAGACTTGCGAGCGCGCCTGGAGAATGCGAGCGGCGGCTGCGGCAAACATGCAGGTGGCCTGCTCGACATTGTTTCGATCAGCCGACGCCGTGCGCCACGCGGTCACACCGAACAACACGGTCAGTGCGGCGGTGAGTCCGATCAGCAGCTGTGCGCGCGACAGGCGTCGGCGAGGTCGACCGTTTCGAGCGGAGGGAAATCGCATCGCTATCTCCAAATCCCGGGCGTCCACTAATGTGGTCACAACGCGCCTCGGTCAGCCTGGGCGCGACGCCACCATATGTGTCAGCGTTGGGTAAATTACGGAAGCGAGCGCGGCGCCGCTGCAATGTGCCAAGGTATGTTCGAGTGAGGTCACATCTGTGTGAGAGGCGCGTCAAAGGTGCAGCCAGCTCGGCCCCAAGCGGCCGGCCAGAGCCGCGTAGACTCCGCGGAGGAGCCCAGGCGAGCTCTGTCGGCCGAGCCGCCGGCGCCCCAACTCCTGTTGATCGAAGACAACGTCCATTACGCCTCCGCGCTCCGCAACAATCTCGAGATCGACGGCTTCGTTGTAGACGTTGCTGGCGATGCCGTCGACGGGTTGCAGCGCATGCAGGCCAACCCGCCCGCCCTGGTCGTGCTCGATCTCATGTTGCCGGGCCGGGATGGATATGAGCTGCTGCGCCTCATGCGAGACCAGGGCATTGATGTCCCGGTCGTCATCCTGACCGCTCGCCGGGACGAAATCGACAAGCTGCGCGGATTCGGCCTTGGTGCCGACGATTTCATAACAAAGCCCGTCAGCATCCTGGAGCTGATCGCCCGCATCCGCGCCGTGCTCCGGCGGGCCCATCCGCGACTCGAGTCGGGAACGCTTTGGATCCGATTTGGCGATATCGAAGTGCATCCCGCGACGCGCACGGTGCGGCGGCGCGGGGTCGAGGTGGAGTTGCGCCCGAAGGAATTCGATCTCTTGCTCGCGCTGCTGCGCCACCAGGATCGCATCGTCTCTCGGTCCGAGCTGCTGCGCGATGTGTGGGGCTATCAGGCCGACACCGTGAGCCGGACGGTGGACACGCATATGGCTGGGCTGCGGCAAAAACTCGAGGACGATCCGCTCGACCCGCGGTACTTCATCACCGTGCGTTCTGTCGGATACATGATGCGCCGCGGCGGCCGCGACGGTGGTAATGTGAGCTGAAGCACAGCCCGCCCGGTTAGCGATGTGTTAATGGTCCTGTTTCGGGGCCGGCGCCCTTGATGGCGCGTCGTTCCGCGCACTATCGTGCATGCACAGTCCCAATGGCGACAGCCGGAGGGGGCGTGTTAGCGCACCTCGTTGCACCGACGGACGAACCTGTCGGCTCCCGACCAGCATTCCTGATCGCGGCGCTGCTTGCGAGCGCGCAGCTCGGACTGCTCATGCCGCCGACGTTCGGAACCCGGCCGTTGGCCACCGTCCATCAGCCGGTCCCAACGCCGGCGCTTTACCTCCTTCCCGTTTGGCCGACGCACCAGGGGCGACCGCGCTCTGAGCGCGTTCAGTGGACGGCGATCGGCGGGCCCGGTTCTCAGGGGCCAGGAAGCGGGTCGGGCGGCGGGATGCATCGAAAGCGCGACCCTGGCCAGCCGCATCCAGCGGCCGTAAAGGCGCCGGTGGCGGTGGCCGACTCTGAACCCACGGTGTACGACGGAAGCCGCGTGTACATCGCGCCGGAGCTGGAGCGTCCGGTCGCCCGTGATCCGGCGAGCGGTGGCCCCGCCTATCCCGATTCGCTCCGGGCGCACGGCGTGGAAGGGCTCGTGGTGATCCGATTCATCGTGGACACCGGCGGGCACGCCGATAGCAGCACGCTGCGCTTCGTAGAGGCCACACACCCGGGCTTCGCGGACGCTGTTCGCAGTGCGCTCCCGCGCATGCTCTTCATCCCGGCGGAGCTCGACGGCCGACACGTACCGCAACTGGTGAGTCAGGAGTTCCGGTTCGTGATTACCCGCGTCGACACGATCCCGGCGCGCGGTCATCGCCGCGCGAAGGCGTGACTACAGGGGTCAGGCGATCGCCAACGCGGACGGGCAACCGTGGGCGACCTGAAGGTCGCCCCTACATGTCGGTGTGAAGGCGAAGAGAATCGGCGGCCTTCTTCGTTCGCGAAGGCAAGTCTCGGAATTGGGTGACGTCGCCGCCCGCAGCAACATGTAGGGGCGGGCTTCAGCCCGCCCGCAGTTGTGGCTGCGGTTGTCGTTCCCCGACCCCTGACCCCCGCCGTTTAGTCGCCTAGCATGTTGTGCATCCGGTCGATCTCCGACGTCTGATCGGCACCCACGTCGGAGGCGAACTTGAAGATGTCTTCGTCCTGACCAGCACCCGGCGAGTCAAACAGCGTCTGCACCATTTGCAGTGCGCCCTGGTGGTGCTGGATCATGAAGGTCAGGAACAATCGGTCGAAGTCGGGGCCACGGGCGGCGTTGAGCTGCGCCATCTGCTCTGGCGTCAGCATTCCGGGCATGCGGCCTCCATTCATGCCGGGCATGTCACCCATGGTCGCCGTACCGGTCGCGAAGTCCGCCTCCGGCACCATCTGGTGACGCTCACGCAGCCACCGCTGCATCGTCACAATCTCATCCCGTTGCGCCACATCAATGCGTTCGCACAGTCGGATCACGTCCGGCCGCGCGCCATGTGTGGGCGCCCAGCGCGCCATGGTCACGGCCTGGGCGTGGTGATGGATCATGCCCTGCATGAACTGCACGTCGGCAGCCGCGAACGGGGGACGGCCGCTGTCGGCCGCGGACTTCTGCGCAGGCGTGAGCCCTACGGTTTGGGCCGCCGCCATCGGCGCGGCGAATGCGATCGTTGCCGACACCAGCGCCGCGCCCAGCGGACGAGACCATGTTCGCATTCTTCTCACTCTCCCGGGACACCCACGGTGTGACTGCCTGGGCGGGGAGACACCGTGCCGTCATCGCCCAGGCCCCGGCGACCCTCTGCACTCGCCGGAATCGGAGAACGTACGCCCTCTTTTCCGGGTTGGAAAGAGGCGACCCGCGGGGCCCCATCACGCACGGCACGCCGTTATCGTTCGCCGTTATCGCTCGCCATTGCGGTCATCGTTCGCTCATTTCATCCCCGGTTCATGCGTCCAGCGACACACAAGCAGCCGCACCGATCCTGGCAGTGCGGGCTGCGTCTGGCGACACAGCTCGTCGTCGTCGCCGCACTTCCGCAAGCGTGCAAGACGGCGGGGCAGGGCACCGCAGCGGCGCCGAGCGACCGAGATCGCCTCGTCACCCGCATCGATAGCCTGGTGGACGCGTACCGCGTCGCGGACCACGCACCGGGGACTTCAGTCGGCGTCGTGCACGGATCGGACACCCTGGTGCTCAAGGGGTTTGGGTTCGCCAATGTCGAAGACAGCGTCCCGGCGACTGCGGCGACGGTGTACCGCATCGGCTCCATCACGAAGCAGTTCACCGCCGCGGCCATCCTGCAACTCGTCGAGCAGGGTAAGGTCCAGCTCGACGCCCCGGTGTCGACCTATCTGCCCCACTTTCCCCGGGAAGGTGGGCGAGCGACCATAAGACAGCTGCTCACGCACACGTCCGGGCTGCCGAACTATACCGAGCTCCCTGCATTCGCCGATGTGCGACGCACCGATCTGGCGGACGGCCAGCTCGTAGCGCTCTTCGGGGGGCGGCCGCTCGATTTTCCGCCCGGGACTCGATGGCACTACAGCAACTCGGGGTATTACACCCTGGGGCTTGTGCTGCAGCAGTTGGGCGGTGTGCCCTACGCCGTCTACCTGGACCAGACGATCCTCAAGCCGGTGGGACTGGCGCACACGCTCTACTGCAGCGTCGAGCCTCTTGTCCCGCACCGCGCGGCGGGCTATTCGGTCACGAGCAACGAGGTCGTCAACGCGTCCTATCTCAGCATGCACCTGCCAGGTGCGGCAGGTGCCCTCTGCTCGACGGTCGGCGACCTGCTGCACTGGCAACAGGCGCTCGTCGGAGGCCGCGTCGTCCGTCCGGAGACGTACCGCGAGATGACGACCCCGGCAGTGCTGCGCGACGGGACGCATCCCACCTACGGCTTTGCCCTTGGTGTCTACACACTGCATGGCCACGCCGCCGTGGAGCATTCGGGGGGCATCAACGGGTTCAGTGCTGATCTGGCGTACTACCCGGCGGACAGTCTCTCAGTCGTCGTGCTCATGAACAGTGACGGCGGTGACGCCTCGCTCCTCGCCCGCCGCGTTGCCGAGCTCGTGATGCACACCCCCGACGAAGGCGGCCTCGATCTCGCCGTCGACGCGTCGAGTGCCCAGCGGTATGTCGGGACGTACACCGCCGACGCGGGACAGCCGCGGATCGAGCAGCGCGGCAGCCACCTGGTGCTTGTCGAGCAGGACGAGCATTCGTTGCGGTTCCAGGGGCATGACCGGTTCGTGACCGCGGATGACCACGATACCCAGCTGCGATTCACGGTCGTCGAGGGCCGCGCCCGCGCACTGACGATTACCGACCCCGATGGTACGCCGCACGAGTTCACTCGCGCCGCCAACGCAGCCGTCCCGGCCAAGCAGGGAAGAGGCTGAGAGGCGGCACAGCCACCCTCACCAGCCCGTCGGCTTGTTCCCTGACCCCTGACCCCTGATCCCCGCAGTTACTTGAGCTTCATGCTCTGAAAGACGTTGCTGAATCCGTCTGTCCACGCCTGAAATCCAGCCGGAGCGCGGGCGGGCGACATGGTGGCGCCCTGGAAGCTCGGGGCACTGAACCAGGTCGTGTCGTCCGTCACGAGCACCCACGTCGACGAAGAGAAGTACGGCGCGCCCGAGCCATCGTCGTCCACCACCACGGCGTGTTTGCCAAGCGATTCGGCGCCGCGCGCGCAGACCGGCGCGAGGTCGAGGTACCGGTTGGAGATGTGCAGCGCGAGGATGCCGTCCGGCTTGAGGTGCCGGAAATACAGTGCGAGCGCCTCGTTCGTGAGCAGGTGAACCGGAATCGCATCGCCCGTGAAGGCGTCCACCGATAGCAGATCGAAGTCTTGGTTGTCCTGCCGCTCGAGCGTGAGTCGCGCGTCGCCGAGCAGGATCCGCTTGTCAGCCGCGAGGTGGGGGTAGAAGGAGAACTCCGTTTCCGCTATGTGCGGCACCAGCGGATTGATGTCGTAGATGCGGTACACATCGCCAGGCCGGCCGTAGCTGGTCAGCACACCTGCTCCCAATCCGATGCTGCCAACGCGGATCGGCCTGCCGGCTTCCAACGCCAACAACGCGCGGCCGACCCCGGACTTGGGACCGTAGTAGTCGGTCGGCTCGTACCGGCGCGCCGAGTCCAACAGCTGCGACCCATGAACAATGGCGCCATTGTACAACGTGCGAACGCGATAGCCGACATCCGGCGGATCATCCCGCACTTCCAGCACGCCGTAGAAATTCCGAGCCAGGAGGCGATACCCCGCACGCCCTAGCCGCTCCTCGCGAACAATGTAGCCTGCGAGCACGACGGTGGCAGCCACGAGCAGCATGCGGAATGGCCAGAGCCCAATGTCCGGGAGGTTGACTCGCCAGAGGACGATCAGCCCGATCACCGCGCAGGCGACGACTCCGATCGGCAGCTCGAGGTACGTGTCGAACACCCGTGGCGCGACCAAAACCACGAACAATCCGCCCAGGGCCCCGCCCAGCGCCACCATGAGATAGAAGAGTGTCAGGTACTGCGGCGCGGGACGGCGGCGGGCGAGCTCACCGTGACAGACCATGCAGCACACGAAGAGGCCGCCCGCAAACAACGCCAACAACTTCTTGCTCGGCGAGCCCGCCCACATGAAATGCGCCATGGCCGCGAGCACAACGGCGAGGAGTGGGAGGAACAGCCACCGCTGATACAACCGGTCGCTCTCGAAGGCGAGGATGAAAGTCGCGAGATACGCGGCGAGCGGCACCACCCAAAGCAGGGGGATCGGCGCGATGTCCTGGCTCATGTGGTGCGTCGTCGCGATCAGCAGCGTCGACGCACACGCCGCCGCCGCAATCCAGAATACGATGGTCCCCACACCCGGCTGAACCGCCAGCGACGGCGCTCGCAGCGTCGCCGCTTCGCGCGGGATGCCGTCGCGTCGGCTGACCCATGCAACAGTGATACAGAGCAGTACGAAGGCGACGTAGCTGCCCGACCAGGTGAATGCCTGTTGCCGTGATGTCAGCCAGGGCTCGACGAGAAAGGGGAAGCTCAATAACGCGAGCAGCGAGCCGAAGTTGGAGAGCGCAAATAGGCGATAGGGGACGGCGCGGTCGCGCTGGCGCACGTACCAGGCTTGCAACAGTGGACTCGTGGCCGACAGTAGGAAGTAAGGCAGCCCGATGCTGACGGTGAGGGTCGCGATGATCCGAAGTGCGGGCTCACGAGGGTCGCTCGGCTTGAGCCAAGCGGGGGGCAGAATCGGCAAGAGCGCACAGCTCACCGCAAGCAACACGGCGTGGATCCCAACCTGGGCCCTGGGGCGCACGAAGCGGACGAGAGCGTGCGCGTACGCGTAGCCGGCGAGGAGAACGATCTGAAAGAAGAGCAGTGCCGCGCTCCATACGGCAGCTGACCCGCCAAACCACGGGAGGATGATCTTCGCGATCAGCGGCTCGACTTGAAACAACAGGAACGCTGCGAGGAAGATCGTGACCGCAAACAGAGCTGTCATCGGTGGGCGGCAAACCTAGCCGCCCACCTGCGGCCATGCTAGCCGCGAGCGCGCCGGCCTGGTCGGCCGGCGCGCCAGACTCGCCCGGCTATTCCTTCTTCGGCTTCGGTGGCGGACAGACCCGCTCGGCCGTGGGCTTCGTGGGGTCCTTCACGCAGGGTGGGGGCGGCGGGTTGACAACGGGCCCGACAGCCTTGCCGTTCAATGAGGTGAGGGATTCCGACCCGCCGGACGTGGGGCCGGTGAGTACCTTGGGGCTGGCGGCCCCAATTTCCTTGGTGATCACGACAGGCTGATGGGTCGTCATTCCTTTCCCCGTGTCGCCACTACTAGGCGGGGTGAGCTTCAGACCGCCATGGTACGCATTGCACAGAGTCGCCGACGCCGCCGTCGTGCCATCGATGCACGCCACCGGCGTCGACCCATCAGACGGATTCTGCGCGTGCGCGGCGCCGGGGATGCAGCACAAACCGACCGACATGAGTGCAGAGACGCTGACTGTGAGACGTTTGGCGAGGCACATCATGGCTCCCGTGACAGAAGGTCATGCACACAAGGATGCCGGAGACTCACCTGCCGCAGCCAATACTTTGTTCTGAAGCTCGAGATAGCCTGCGACTATGAGCAGTCTGTGCACGAGCCATCCCTCGCCGGGTAGGGGCGACGCATGCGTCGCCCTCTGCGGCATCCGCCGGGATGCGGGCGTGTTATCGCGATCCGCCGTGTGGTGGAGACGCCTCGCGATGACGCGCTCAACCACAGCACGTAACCGCGGTGTAGCGAAGCCGCCGCTCACTCTTTCGTGAGGCAGACCATGCGATGGGTTCTCGGACTGTGTTGCGTCGCCTTCTTTGCGCCGCGGGGCGCGCACGCCCAGAGCACGCAGGACGGGTGGGGCTGGAATGCATATGGTGGCGACCCGGGCGGCAGCCGCTACGCGCCGCTCGCGCAGATCGACCCCGCCAATGTCGGTCAGCTGCGGCTCGCCTGGATCGCGCGCACCGGCGACTTTCTCACGGATCGCGGCCGGTTCGAGGCTACCCCCATCCTGGCCGGCGGCACGCTGTACGTTTCTACCCCCCTCGGCAGTGTTCTCGCCTTGGATCCTGCAACCGGCGCGGAGCGCTGGAAGTTTGACGGGCCGGTTCGCTTCGGCTACAACGACTACGGCGACTTCGCCAACCGGGGAGTGGCGGAGTGGGGCAACGGCACCTCCGCGCAAGTGTGCGCGCTCCGCATCTTCGTGGCCACGGTGAATGCGCGATTGATCGCGCTCGATGGCCGCACGGGAAAGCCATGCAGCGATTTCGGTGACAACGGGACCGTCGATCTCACCGTCGGGTTGCGTCACCCGCCGGCATACCATTGGGAGTACGGCGTCACGTCTCCCCCGATCGTTGTCAAAGATCTGGTGATCCTCGGATCGGCGGTCCCCGATAATCACCGCACCGACGCGCCCGACGGCGTCGTCCGAGCGTTCGATGTGCGGACGGGTGCGCTCCGCTGGAGCTTCGACCCGATTCCGCGTGAGCCCAACCAGTCCGGATATGAGAGTTGGGTCGGACCGACGGCGCACAATACAGGCGCCGGCAACGCGTGGAGCATCTTTTCCGCCGACACCGCCCGCGACCTCGTCTTCGTCCCAACCGGGAGTGCGAGCCCCGACTTCTATGGCGGGGAGCGTCGTGGCGACAACCACTTTGCGAATTGCGTGATCGCCCTTCGCGCGTCCACGGGCGCGATGGTGTGGGCGTTTCAGGTAGTTCATCACGACCTCTGGGACTACGATGTCCCCGCGCAACCGGTGTTGTTCACGTGGACACAGAATGGACAACGTGTCCCCGCCGTGGCCGTCGCAACGAAGATGGGCCACCTGTTCATCCTCGACCGCATGACCGGGAAGCCGCTCGTGCCGGTGACCGAGCGGCCCGTCCCCGCCAGCGACGTCCCCGGCGAACAGGCGTCCGCGACTCAGCCCTTCCCACCACCCGCGTATCGCTTCGCGCCCGAGTCACTCGCGTCGCAGGAGGCGTTTGGCGTGACTGACGCGGCCCGCGCACAATGCCGTGCACGCATCGCGGCGCTGCGCTTCCGTGGCATCTTTACCCCGCCATCATTGCAAGGCACCATCATTTGGCCCGGGAACATCGGCGGCATGAATTGGTCCGGCGTGTCGGTGGACGATCGCCGCGGCATCCTCATCGCCCCGACCAATCGTCTTGCGATGGTCGTGCGCCTCTTTCCGCGTGACAGCCTCCGCACCGTGGCGACCGCGCATCCGGACCTGGAGTACGGTCGACAAACCGGGACTCCATACGCGATGAGCCGCGACAACCTCGGCACCTGCACCCCGCCACCCTGGGGTGCCCTGACGGCGTTTGATCTCACGCGCGGCCGCGTCATGTGGCAAGTCCCCCTCGGGTACATGCCGGCACTGGCAACCGTGCCTGGCAGCGCTCGCGCGTGGGGATCGCTCAACCTCGGCGGCGCCCTGCTCACCGGGAGCGGTCTCGTGTTCGTCGCCGGCACATACGACCAGCACCTGCGCGCCTTCGACATCGAAACCGGCAAGGAGCGCTGGAGTGCCGAGCTCCCAGCCGCCGCGCAGGCGCTCCCCATGAGCTACGAAACCGGCGGTCGACAGTACGTCGTGATCGCCGCGGGGGGTCACGATCGGCTCCACACGACCATGGGAGACTATGTGCTCGCCTTCACGCTCCCCACGCCGGGCGCCCCGGTTCTGGATACGACGGCCGGGCCGCTGGACGGTGAATGGAAGGGCGAGATGCACATCGGCGACGCGCGATTTGGGATGCGCGTGACGCTGCATTCCGCTGGCGGTTCGGTGACCGCGAGCGCGCAACTCGATTCGATCGAGATCACGGGGCCGGTGACGGCTCGGCGAAGTGGCCGCGAGGTCACGGTGTCGTTCCCCCTGCGCTACGCGGCCAAGAACAACTGTACTGGCACCCTCGCCACGACGCTCTCGCTCTGGAACGGAGGGTCATTATTGGAAGGCGGCGGCACTTTCGACGGTCCGTGCGCTGATCGTGGCCATCAAGAGGCAGCCTTCGTCTTCCGGCGCCCATAGCGTGCACGCGTCGCCCGCACGAGTCCACAGCCCGGCGGGCGGTAGCGCCCGCGGTGCTCGATCGTCCCTCAATCAAGCCGCGCGCCAACCGTGTTGCACGCAACCACCCGAACTACGACGACCATGGCAGCTGGGATCATCGCCGCCGCGGGCGCGGCCGCGGGGGCGGCCGCAAAGCAGATGGCGGACACGCTCGAGCGGTTCCGCGTCGCCGACGCGACGGCCCCCGACCGCGCGCAATCGTTGGACAGCCTCGGGTTGCAGCACCTCGGAGTGGTCAGCCGCCTCACCACCGTGGGCGTCATTCTGCCCGGGACGCGGCCCGGTCGGTTCTACCTCAGTGAAGTGGCGCTCGCTGCGTACCAGCGCCAGCAGACTGGCCGACAGCGCATCATGGCGATCGCCGCCGTCGGGATTGCGCTGCTCTGCATGTTGGCCGGCGTTGCGATGCTCGTGGCAACCAAGCACGCACGCTGACGCGCGAAACGGGGCGCTAACTGCCGATGCGGGTTTGCACCGAGCCGGAGCTGACGGGGATCGCGCCATTCGCGGGCGGAAGCGCACGGGTCGCCTGCGCGAGCTCCGACCGTAGCGCATACACCTCGCCGCGCAGCTGCGCGATCTGCGCCACGATGTCAATCGCGTCCGAGTGCCGCAGCGTCCGCTGACGAAATCGCTCCACGAACGCGCCGCGAATGGACGGAAAGCACATCAGGCCGAAGAACGTGCAGGCTCCCATCCCGACGATCGGACCGATGAGTTCCGACCACATTGCGATGGTTTGTGGATCGCCCATGAGGGTTTGGTTCTCCTGTCGAAAGGGCCAGTCTGAAAGGCGGGTGACGGGCGGCGGCGTTGCGCTCCAGAAAGTAGACCTGCAGAGAGTAGAAAAATAGACCAGGCGGCCCTTTTCTCCTTTCTACTTTCCGTGCTTCGACTCTCTCGGGCGCTCTAGCGCCCGCCGCCCCTCACGCGTCATCCGTTCTCCCTACGCATGCTCCCGGTACCGTGTTTCGGCGGTAACTTTGTGGGATGCCGGTGTCTCGCGACACCCCCATCCTCATCGTCGGCGCGGGTCCAACGGGCCTGGTCCTCGCGCTGTGGCTGACCCGCCTGGGTGTGCGCGTTCGCATCATTGATAAGACGGCAGAGCCAGGCACGACGTCTCGGGCGCTCGGCGTCCACGCACGCACGTTGGAGCTCTATCGGCAGATCGGCATCGCCGACGCCGTGGTGGCCGCAGGCCTCCCCAACGTGGCGATCAATCTGTGGGTTGCGGGCACACGTATCGCGCACGTCCCACTGGACAACGTGGGCGAAGGACTGAGCCCGTTCCCATTCCTCCTCATCTATCCGCAAGACGCACACGAGCGCCTCCTAATCTCGCGACTGGCAGACTCGGGGGTGACCGTGGAGCGGCGGACGGAGCTCGTTCGGTTCGAGCAGGACAACACGAACGTTCGCGCAACGGTACGAGGACCGAGTGGTACCGAAGAACAGTGCACCATTCGGTACCTGGCCGGCTGCGATGGCGCGCACTCAACGGTGCGTGAAGGGCTTGGCATCGGGTTTCCGGGAGGGACGTACACACGGGTGTTCTACGTCGCCAATGTCTCGGCGGCCGGGCCCGTCACCAACCACGAGTTGCACGTGGATCTCGACCAAGCCGACTTCCTGGCGGTCTTCCCACTGCGGGGCGCAGGTCGCGTGCGTCTCGTCGGCACCCTCCGTGAGGAGCTCGATCGCGACCCAGATGAGTTGACGTTCCAGGACGTCCGCGGGCGCGCGCTCAGCCAGCTTCAGCTCGAAGTGACTGACGTGAATTGGTTCTCGACGTACCGCGTGCACCACCGCGTCGCGCAGAGCTTCCGGCGCGGCCGCGTCTTTCTCCTCGGCGACGCGGCGCACATCCACAGCCCTGTCGGCGCGCAGGGGATGAACACCGGCATCGGTGATGCCGTGAACCTGTCGTGGAAACTGGCCAACGTCCTGCAGGACAGGGGGCCCGCGGCACTGCTCGACAGCTATGAGCCCGAACGCATCGCCTTCGCTCGCCGGCTTGTGGCCACGACCGATCGCGTGTTCACGATCGCCTCGAGCGATGGTCCCCTCGCTCGGCGAGTCAGGACGACGATCCTGCCCGCGGTGGCCGGCCCACTGCTTCGCCTGCGCGCGGCGCGGCGCTTTCTCTTCAAGACCGCGTCGCAGATCGAGATCGAATATCGACACAGCCCACTCAGCGAAGGCCAAACGGGACGCGTTCACGGCGGTGACCGCCTGCCGTGGATCCCCAATGGCCACGCCCCAGACGGAGCTCCTCAGGACAATTTCACGCCCCTTGGGTCGCTGAGTTGGCAAGTACACGTGTACGGCGACGCGCGCTCGGAGCTGCAGGACGGATGCACAGCGATGGGACTGCAACTCTGCGTGTTCCCGTGGACAGGAGCGGCCGGGCGTGCCGGCTTCACACGCGATGCGATGTACCTGGTCCGGCCCGATGGGTATGTCGCCCTGGCGAGCGCGGTCGGAGGAGTTGATGCCCTGACACGATACGTGGCCTCGCGCGGGATCGGCCAGCGAGCGCGCCCTCCCTGACCATGCGGGCGTGGCGGTCTTCGATTCGACGGCGCGCATCGATCGCGAGCGTCGCGCTTGCGACGGCCGCAGGCCTGTCTGCACCCTGCGTAAGCCAGCCGCCCACACGGGCCGCCGCGCGGGTCACCTACGCCGCGACCCGAGACACCGTTCCACGAGCGTCGCCGTATCGCTACCCACCGCACCTCCTGCTGAGTGACCGCACCTATTGGATCGTGTCGGGCAGCGCCTTGGCCGGGAGCGTATTCCTGGATCGCACCGCCGGCCCAGTCATCCGCAGCTACCGCACGCCCTTTCTCACGCAGATTGCTCCGCTCGGCGATGTCTTCGGCACGGCGAACTACACGGTGCCGACCATCACCGGGGCGCTCGTCGTCGCACACCTTGCGCATAACGCGAACTGGGAAGACGCAACACGCCATATCACAATGAGTTACATCGTAGCCGACGTAAGTGAAGCCCTCCTCAAGGGTGCCGTCGGACGGCAGCGGCCGGACTATTCCGGGAATCCGTGGCTCTTTCGGCCCCTCTCATTTTCGGATGAGTGGCATTCGTTCCCATCCGGACACCTCACCCACATCACGGCGATTGCTGCGGCGTTGGCGCAGGAGGCCCACCGGCCATGGGTCACCGCGCTCAGCATGAGCGCTGTCGCGTTCACCGGATGGCAACGCCTGTACCGCGATCAGCACTGGGCGAGCGATGTCGTCGGCGGCGTGATTGTCGGCACCGCAGCGAGCCGCGTGACCGCACATTGGCTCCGGCACAAGCGAAAGCCGCCCCCGCCCAACGTGGCGGGGCCTAGGTGAGCGCGCGATAGAACGACGCCAGGGCCATTCCGAGCAAAACCGAAACGCCGAGCCAGCGGAGGATTTGCGCCCCCGCAACGGCGGCGCGCTGAGCAGCAGTAAACCGCTCGCGGTCAGGGTTGCGCGGGGCCGGTCAGCTTCATCCGCTGCACCAACGTGTGGAAGCGCGCGTCGTTACGTACCGGATCCAGAATCGGATTGACGTTCAGGTACGCCATCCAACCTCGCCGCTCCGTATAGGCGCGCTCCATGGACTCGAGCGCCCGATCGAATTCACCGAGGCCCAGGTTGATGGTGACGAACACAACCGGGGAGACGTACACTCGGCGGGCGCGATCCTCGAACTGCCGTAAGATCACGCGAGCCTCCTCGGCGGCCCCGGAGCGCGCCAGCGCGTACGCCAGCGTCGCGAGCGGCCCGGTGCCCGCATCGGGCAGTTGCAGCGCGTCGCGAAGCACCCGGATCGCCTCCTCGTAGTGTTCCTGCTGTACCAGGAAGGACCCGAGCAACCGATAGTTCTCGACCGCTACCGGATCGAGGGCGATCGCACGCTCAATGTGGTGTATCGCCTGATCGTATCGGCGGGCGTACAGATACGAGTGCGCCACGCTGCGCCGCACCGACACCGACGCCGGGTCGAGCTCCAGGGCCGTATGCGCCTCGAGCAGGCCCTCCTCGATCCTGCCTTGCGACAGCAGCAGAAATGCGTACCACTGATGGCTCGTCGCATAAAGTGGATCGAGTTCGATGGCGCGCCGGAACTCGCGGATCGCACCGGGCCAATCCCAGTCATAGATGAACATCGTCCAGGCGAGCGACGCATGCGCCTCGGCCACCCGATCGTCGAGCGCGATCGCTTGGCGCGCGTACGACCTCGCGCGCTCGAACCCTTCGGCAACCGGCATGTCGCGGTAATCGACCTGCAACGCGTACGAGTCGGCGAGGCCGGTGTAGGCGAGCGCGTATTTCGGATCTTCGGCGATCGCCCGCTCGAAGTACCCGGCCCCCTCGAGCACGCTGTGCTGCGTGCGCTTGTTCCACTCGTGTCGACCCCGCAGGTACAGGGCGTACGCTTTGAGGTTGTCGGTGTAGCGGCGCGCCACCGGCTCCGACAAGTCGGCGAACGAAGTCGCACGTAGCGTGTTCACGATCGTACTGGCAATCTCGTCCTGCGTCGCGAAGAGATCGAGGAGCGTGCGGTCATACCGCTGCGACCAAAGCACCTGTCCATCATCCGTCGACGTCAGCTGGGCCGTGATGCGCAGCCGGTCGCCGAGGCGTCGCACAGTACCCTCGAGCACGACCGACGCACTCAGCAGGACGCCGATCGCACGTACGTCTTGCGGTCGGCCCTTGAGCGCGAACACCGAGGTTCGCGACGCCACTCGCAGCCCCTTCACCTTGGCGAGCGCATCGATCAGTTCATCAGTGATACCGTCACTGAGGTATTCGCTCTCCGGGTCGGGGCTCGCATTGACAAAGGGCAGCACGGCGATCGACCTGGTCTTGCCGGTAGCGAGGTGCGGTGCCGGGCTCGTGGCGTGGAGCGCTGCCAGAAACTCCGCGACTGTCGCAAAGCGCTGTGCGGGGTCCTTCGCAAGCGCTTTCGCGATTGCCCGGTCGACACTCGACGAGACGTCCGGCCGCCGAGCCCGGACGGATGGCGCTTGCTGGGTGACCTGTTTCGCGAGCAACGCCCGGACGGTGTCGGCCTGGAACGGCGGCTCGCCCGCCAGCATCTCGAACAGCACGCAGGCGAGGCTGTAGATGTCGGTGCGGCTCTCGAGTCCCCGCTCGCCGCTCGCCTGCTCGGGACTCATGTACGCCGGTGTCCCAATGGCGAGGCCGCTGTCGGTCAGGACGTCGACCCCCTGGGCATAAACGACCTGTGCAATCCCGAAATCCGCCAGGACCGCATGCTGGTCCGCAAAGAGGATGTTCGCCGGCTTCACGTCGCGATGCACAAAACCACTGCGGTGCATGTAGTCGAGAGCCGACCCGATCTCTTCTGCGATGCCCAGTGCCTCGCCCAGCGGGAGCGGTCCGTCGGCCGCCAGACGCTCGCGAAGCGACCCTCCCGCGATGTACGGAGTGACGAGGAAGAGCTGACCCTCGCTCTCACCTGAATCGATCAACGGAAGGATATGAGGGTGCGACAGCTCCGCTGCGATCCCGATCTCGCGCAGGAAGCGCTCGGCCGTGACGGACACAGCGAACTCTGGTCGCAGTACCTTGACCGCGACCCGCCGCCCGTGCTTGGCATCCAGCGCCAGATAGACGACCGCCATGGCGCCCCGACCCAGTTCCCGCTCCACCTGATATCGCGACGGAAGGGACGGGGCTGCCGGCAAGACCGTCGGGTTCGACATAACGGAAAGCTAGCGCGCTGAGCGCTGCCGGCGACTCGCCAGGGGCTCGCCAGTGAATCGTTTCCGGCTTGCGTTCGTCAGGTAGGAGGCCTCAATCCCCAGACTCCTTTGCCCGCGCCACGACCACCGCACGCGTCTGCGATCCGATGTTGAGTGTCTGGAGTGGAGTCCCGTATCCGCCGGCACGCCTGTACGTAACGCTGCTCGTCATGCTCGTTTTCGTGACCGCGACGGTCGCGGCCGTGAGACGACGGTACGGCGATCGGCTGCTCGCCGACATCGCTGCGACGTTGGGTGTGTTTCTGCTGATCATTGGCAGCATCGTCTACACCGTCGCCTTCCGGGGGCTGCGACCGTTAGAGGTCGTCGTCGCCTGGGCCCTCTCGGGGCCCGCGATCGCGTGGTTCGTGTGGCGTCTCAATGCGATCATGACACGACCCCTGATCGTGCTCGAGGACCTCGGCGAGTCGATCAAACGTGGGCAATGGGCGGCGGTGCTCGCAACCAACGTCGGGCAAGCCGGTGCCGCCGTCGGTCATTCGAGCCAGACCGGTAACGTCCAATCCGCGCTCCAGGACGTCGCCGTACTGGTCGTCGAGACCCAGCGCACCTCGCACGCGCTTCTCGACGCGGCGACCGGCGTGGCGCACATAGCGACCAACGTCGCCGATGGCGCGGATCAGGTGACGGCGGCGTTGGGCAGGCTCACACGGGCCTCGGGTGGCAATACAGTGGCCGCCCGCCGTATCCGCGATGCCGCGTCGCAGCTTGCCAGCGCCGCCGCGCAAGTCGCTGGCGCTGCGCGCGAGACGCTGGGCATCTCGGGAGATGTCGATGGGCGAGCACAAGCCGGTGTGGCCGGAGCCGTAACGGCAACCGGACGTGTCGTCGAGATCGCCGGCGCCTCCCGCGACGCCGTCGCCGCGCTGGCCGCACTCCGCTCGGCCGCCGGCAGCGCAGCGGATGTCACCGCCGAGATCGCGGAGATTGCGCAGCAGACGAACCTCCTCGCCCTCAATGCTGCGATCGAGGCCGCGCGCGCCGGTGTGGAAGGGCGCGGGTTCGGCGTCGTAGCAGCCGAGGTCCGACAGCTCTCCCGCCGCGCCAGTGAGGCGTTGAAACGCGTGAAGGCGCTGCTGGATGAGATCACGGCCAAGACCGATGGCGTCGAGCAGCAGATGACGTCCGCGCGCCGCAGCGCCGAGGCCGGGGAAGAGACGATGAAAGAGGCGCTGGGAGTCTTTCAGGAGATCGCGCAACGCGTGCAACGCACGGTTGCGTTGGCCCAGACCGCCGTGGAGGCCGCGGCGATGACCGAATCACTCGTCGTCGAGCTGGGAGCGACTGCCGAACTGGTTGTGCAAGTCGCGGAGAGCACGGCGTCCGAGACCGCGCAGGTCGAGACTGCGACGGTAGGCCAGCGGGCGCTCACGGAGCACCTGCGCACAACCGGATCGGCACTCGAGCACTCGGCGCAGTCGCTCCGCAATGTCGTCGCGCGGTTCGGCGACCGATCGCGCGACGGGGTCGTGGCCGCCCGGCCAACGTCGACCACGATCGAGGCCAACGCCGCATAGTTGGGCTGACGGGACGGCGACGGACGCGCAACCGAGCAGTCGGCGATCCGCGCTCAGGGCAGGCCAGCGCCCGGCACGGCGACGCGAGTCACCTCGATGCGGCCGGCCCGCTGAGCGCGAGTGCGCTCGGGGATATATTCGCGCGCGGTTCCGATGTAGAGATCGCGGCGGTCCGCTCCACCCAAGAATGCACGAGAAGGCGTCGCGGCCCGGCAACGGAATGCGGTCGGTGACACGGCCACCGTCGACCACACGGATCAGTTCCTGGACACCGGGCGAGGCGACCCAGACACCCCCGTCTTCATCCAAGCACAAGCCATCGGGCGCAGTGGTCTCGAACCGCGCGAACTCCCGACGACCAGTCAAAGAGCCGTCTTCATCAATGTCGAAGGCCGTGAGCGCGTGACCGAACGTCTCGCTGATGATGAGCGTCTTGCCATCAGGCGTGATGACCGCGCCGTTGGGGAAGAACAGATCTGTTGCGGCGACCACGACCTCGCCCCCGGGTTGGACGCAGTAGAGGAGTGTAGGGCAGGGCGCCTCGCCCGCGTTGAGGTCGCACCCGAACGTGCCAATGTAGGCGCGTCCTGCCGTGTCGACCACCATGTCGTTGATCACGTGGCGGCACACGCGACTGAGGTCCGCGACCGTGCGAGTTCCGTCGCGTGTGAGTGCGAGCAGGCGGCGATCGAACATCGAGACGACGTACATCGTCCCGTCCGGACTCCATCCGAGGCCTGAAGGCTGCGTCGCCAGATCCAGGACGCGCGTCCCCGTGTGGCCAGCGTCGAGCCGCCAAACGACGCAGTCGTGCATGTCGGAGAAGAAGAGGGCGCCGTCATGCCACCGGAGTCCCTCGGGAAACACGAGTCCATCGAGCACCGTATCGGGCGCAGGGATCATGAAGGTCCTCTCCGCATCACTCGGGCGATTGTTCCTGGGAACCGATAGCGCCATCGCCTGCTCTGGCGGTGTGGTCGCGTCTCGCGATGAATCTGGGCCACGAGGCGAGCGCGGTCCACCTCTCCAGTCAGGATTAGACACGTCCGACTGTCGGGAACCCAGCTCCCGGAAACGGTGGCGAGCTCACCGAGACCGAATGCGCGGACCCCCGAGACCTCCGTCCCGTTGAGGCGATCCAGCCGCGTAGCCCCTAAGTCGACTACAGTCAGTCACCGCTGTTCATAACCTTTGGCAATGTGCGGCCTGCCTTCGACCAAATCGCTGGAACCATCGCGCTCTGTCTCGATGCCGCTGGCGTGCTACTCATTGCCATCGGCGGCGTCAAAGCGCTGATCCTCTCGCTTGGAGCAGTCGTAGGACGACGCGAGCTGGTTGGCGCTCGCAGAGCGGCCCGGATCGAATTTGGCATGTGGCTCCTGCTCGGTCTCGAGCTGCAGCTCGGGGCGGACATTGTCAGCACGGCAATCAGCCCGACGTGGCCGGCGATCGGCCAGCTCGGCGCCATCGCCGTCATTCGGACATTCCTGAATTACTTCCTCGAGCGGGACATTGCGCTGGCAGGACAAGCGGCGTAGGCCAGTCCGGTCATCACTCCCGGGCCGTGCTATGGGACGGCCCGGGATCCAGGAGGCCGGAGCGGCCCCCGCGCACCGGCGGAGCCCGGCGCTCCAGACCTAGGTCTACTGATTCGCGGTCGGGCCTGATCGTACCATTGCGATACGCCGTCGGTCTTGCATTGGTCGTCCTCGACGTCGCGGAGGCGCGATGACCGCTCAAGCTATCGTTCTGCTCGTTTTGAAGTTCAGCATCGCGCTCAACGTGTTTGCGCTCGGACTGGCGGCCACGCCGCACGATGCCTTCTATCTGTTCCGTCGACCTCGGGAGCTCGGCCGCGCCCTGTTGTCGATGAGCGTGATCATGCCAGTCACAGCGTACGTACTCGCCAGAGGGTTTGATCTCGACCCGGCGGTGAAAATCTCTCTCATCGCGTTGGCGATTTCGCCGGTTCCTCCCTTCTTCCCGAAGAAAGCCATGAAGGCACACGGCCACGAGAACTACGCCGTTGGCATACTCGTGGCCAGTGCGTCGTTGGCGATTGTCGTCGTGCCGCTTGCCCTCGCCATCTTCGAGCGCGTACGTGATGTGTCTCTCCATGTACCCGTCACGTCGATCGTCGGGTTGATGTCACTGACTGTGCTGCTGCCTCTATTTGCCGGCATTGGCCTGCGCGCCCTGTCACCGTCTCTGGCCGAGCGGGCGGCGAAACCGGTTGGCACGTTCGCCCTGGTGCTCCTGATCCTGAGCGCCCTACCAGTAATCGTCAAAGTGGCGCGCGACATCCCCCCGTTGATTGGCAACGGCACCCTGCTCGCCATGGCCATTTTCGCGCTGGTTGGCTTTGTCGCCGGCCACGCACTCGGCGGCCCCGACCCCGACAACCGCCATACTCTCGCCCTCGCGACGGCAAGCCGTCATCCGGCCATTGCCCTCGCCCTCGCCCACGCGAACTTTCCGGGCCAGCCATTGACCGCGCCCGCGATTGTGCTGTACCTCCTGGCCAGTGGGGTCTTTGCGCTCATCTACGATCGTCTGGAGAGCTCGCCTCGGCACACCGCCGCAAAACCGCCAATGTCCGGCGGTGCGGCGAAACCCATACGGCATTAGGTCATCTTACTCCGTATCGCGACTCGACTCCTCTGCGCGTGAGTACGCCACGGTTGTCAGAGCACCTGGCCAATGAGCGCACGTATCTGGCTTATGTGCGCACCAGCATCGCGTTGATCACATTCGGCATCACGATCAATCGGTTCAGTCTGTTCCTGATCGAGACTCGACCAGGCGTGATGGAGGAGAAGCCAGCGCCAGCAGTCCCCGCGCCGCGCCTGCTCCTGGGCGACACCGAGCATCTCGGGATGGGCATGGTCATCGGTGGTCTCGTGCTGTTGGTCTGGTCGGCCATCCGGTACTCGAGGATCAGGGTGCAGATCCAGCGCGACACTTTTAAGTCTGATGCGCTGACGATTTGGTTCGTGACGTTTGGCGTCCTGTTGCTCGGCGCATGGGCGGTACTATGGCTGTTTCAGCGATAGGACCAAGGACGTTCTAGACGTTAGACGCGGGACGGAAACCTCGGGGCCAGCAGCGGTGAGCTTCGCTGGCCCCGAGGTTTGTGGTCTAGCGTCAGCGTCTAGCTCCAGCGTCTAGCGTCCAGCGTCTAAACTTCTCCCTTTCTCAGGCTTTCGCCGGGCGGGTTGCGCGGCACGACCGACGGCCAGTGCTCTCGGACGGCGACCACCCGGAATACGAAGGCCGAAAGCGCTGCGATCAGTGTGATGGGAAAGAACCCAAGGCTCGCCGTCAGCATCGCGAGCGCCGAGTAGATCCCGCTCGCCAGTACTGCCGTCGTCACCAGTTGCTCCGAGGGGATGACGATCTCGGGCGTGACTCCCGAGAAGAGGTCGATGACCACTCCACCCGCCGTGGTGGCGGCCACCCCAATGACGATTGCGGCGAAGACCCCAAGGTGGTGATCGAGTGCCCTGTGGGCGCCCAGGATCGCAAACCAGGGAAGCGTGAAGGACTTGAAGAACGCCAGCGTTCTTCTGCGGAACTGCGTCTCTTTCGAAGCGGCGTAGCGATAAATCGCCAGGCCAAGCAAGCCCATTAAGAGGCACACGACCAGATACATCGGGTCCTTGAGCGGCCCAGGGACCTCACCGAGCAGGATGTCGCGCGTCACGCCGCCGCCGATACCCGCCATGAAGGCCATGATCAGCAGCCCCGAGAACGTGTAGCCGCGATTGTGTCCCGGCTCGCGCGCGACGAGCACGCCGTTCAAGGCGTTGATGCCGGCGGCGAACAAGTCGACGTTGGGAAAGCTCGGCAGGTTCATTTCGCGTTTCCCGCAGTGTACAGCCTGAGCGTCAGCACAATCGCGTTGACGTCGTTGAGGCTTCCGCTTTCGCTATTCTGGTGCAGATACGCACCGTCGAGCGTGAGAGTGTGCGAGAGCTGCCATACGGCACCGATCTGAGTCTGGACCTTGGTGATCGCCTCCTTGTTGAACTGGTAGTACACCTCCACCTCGATATACGGCGTCACCGTGCGATCGTGGTCGAAGCCGACGGGCCGTGCGAGACGCAAGCGGTTGCGGTACCGAGTCGAGTAGACCCCACCGACCCATCTGAACTCGAAGCGGTTGCGGTCCTCGAGGTGCAGCTCCGCGGGGAGATGGAAACCCACCGTTCCCTCCACCATGGCCCGGTCTTCGTTCGCTGAGTGTGCGTCCGGAGAGTAGAGGTAGCTGTACCCGCCGCCGAGGGCGAGGAACGAGGCGACACGCCAGTCGACATACATCCCGAGCTCGATCTGTTTGTACGATGTGTCCCGGGACTCGGTGAGATTGGTAAACGGATTGAGCTGCGTCGCCGGCGCGATGGGGATATAGGCGTCGAACTCGGGCCAGAACTGCCAATTCTGCGCGCGCGCTACGCCGGCGGTGCACATGATGAGACACACGATGGTTGCAGGGCCGAGCGACCGCCGCATTTGATCAAGATCGTCGGCGGGCCAGACCCGGCACACGTCCACCTAGGTCGAATGGTCGCCAAACTCACGCGACGATGCGGCGTTGCTCGCGAAGAGCGCCGCCCGTAAGTTGCCGCGAACGTAATGGATGGACTCGCTTGGTCTCGCGTGGGAGAGAGCTGTGTTTGCGATACGGGTAGTGACCCCGGCAGTCACGAGCGCTGAGGGATGGCCGCATGCCGGCGGCGTGTTGCGGGTGGGCCCCACATCGCTCCCGTTTATCGTCGACCTTGCGGCCTGGCGCGTTGTGGACTACGAGCGGCAGTGGCGACAGGCAATTGATCGGGTGGCGCGCGGCGCGCCCGCGACAGCCCTCGTCACCGGATACGCCGGGCGCGGCAATCGGCCCCACTCGATGTGGGCCCTATGGCGCAATCGCGATTTCGTGTACGTGCAGCCGCACATCGTCGTGCCGGATGAACGAGAGGCCCCATTTGATCCCGCCGCGCCAGAGGCGCACGTCGGTGCGAGACTCGGCCCCGAGCACGGGCTGCCGATCGCCGAATGGCGGGTCGAGCTCGTGCATCTCATCGCGGCAGCATTCTGCCCCGGGTGGCCTCAGCTCCCGCATTGACCTTGGTGCACTAGCCCAGAACGCCACGCATTCTCAACCATGGTGCATCCCGACGTGGAGCACGCCATGGCAAAGGCGAGGAACGGCGAGGCGAAGAAGCCCAACATCCTCGTCATCTGGGGTGACGACATCGGCATCTCGAACCTGAGCTGCTACAGCGACGGGTTGATGGGGTATCGGACGCCGAACATCGATCGCCTTGCCAAAGAAGGGATGCGGTTCACCGACTCCTACGGGGAACAGAGCTGCACCGCGGGACGGTCTTCATTCATTACCGGCCAGTGTGGCTTTCGCACGGGACTCTCCAAGGTTGGTGTGCCGGCCGCAACCGTGGGCCTCCAGGCGGAGGACGCGACGATCGCCGAGCTCCTCAAGAACCAGGGCTACGCGACCGGTCAGTTCGGCAAGAATCACCTGGGCGACCGCAACGAATATCTCCCGACGGTCCACGGCTTCGACGAGTTCTACGGCAACCTCTACCACCTGAACGCCGAAGAGGAGCCCGAGTTACCCGACTGGCCGTCTGCCAAGGATTTCCCGCACTTCAAGGAGCGGTTCGGTCCGCGCGGCGTCCTGCATTGCTACGCGACGGACAGGGATGATCCGACCGAGCAGCCTCGCTGGGGCCGCGTCGGGAAGCAGAAAATCGAGGACACCGGGCCACTCACGAAGAAGCGGATGGAGACGTGCGACGATGACTTCGTCGCGTCGGCCAGGGCCTTCATCAAGAAGCAGCATGCGGCGGGCAAGCCATGGTTCGTCTGGCTCAACACCACGCACATGCACTTTCGAACGCACCCCAAGCCAACCAGCGTCGGACAGGCTGGCCGGTGGCAGTCACCGTACCACGACACGATGATCGATCACGACAAGCACGTCGGTTCGATGCTGGAATTGCTCGATGAGCTCGGGATCGCCGACAACACGATCGTCATGTACAGCACCGACAATGGGCCACACTTGAACTCGTGGCCAGACGCCGCCATGACGCCGTTCCGCAACGAGAAGAACTCGAACTGGGAAGGTGGGTATCGGGTGCCGCTGTTGCTGCGATGGCCGGGACACATTCCGGCCGGCGTGGTGTCGAACGAGGTGGTGCAGCACAACGATTGGTTGCCGACGTTCCTCGCGGCCGCGGGCGAGCCTGAGATCAAGGAGAAGCTCAAGAAGGGTTACGCCGCGGCAGGGAAGACGTTCAAAGTCCATCTCGACGGTTACAACTCCTCCCGTACCTGACGGGCCACGCCCCGAAGAGTGAGCGGCCGGGATTCATCTACTTCAACGACGATGGGGATCTTGTCGGCGTGCGGTTCGACAACTGGAAAGTCGTGTTCATGGAGCAGCGGGTGCCCGGCACGTTACGGGTTTGGGCGGAGCCGTTCGTCGCGCTTCGAGTGCCAAAGCTGTTCAACTTCCGCACCGACCCATTCGAGCGGGCCGACATTACCTCCAATACGTATTACGACTGGTTCATGAATCGCGACTACATGGTAATAGCTCGCCTCGTCAATCGGTCATCGCGGATTTCATCGCCACGTTCAAGGAGTTCCCGCCGCGTCAGAAGGCCGCGAGTTTCACAATCGACGAGGCCATGGAGAAAATGGCGGCCGTCGGCAGCGGGTCGCAGCACTGATGACCCGAGCCGAACGTCGCAATCAAGGCAAGGCCCTGCGCACGCAGGTCCCGCGGAGCATCCACGGCACCTGGCAACCGGCGCCGCATCGGCCGGATCCCATCGCGGTGTTGAGGGCGAGCGATCGGGGCCGGCTGACGCCGCTCCTGCCCATTCGCTACGGCCGGATGCTGGCGTCGCCTTTCGCGTTCCTGAGAGGCGCTGCAGCGGTGATGGCGTCCGACCTGGCTGGTACGCCTCGGATGGGGCTCCACGTGCAAGCGTGCGGCGATGCCCACATCGGCAACTTTGGCGGCTTCGCCACGCCAGAGCGACGCACGGTATTCGACATCAACGATTTTGACGAGACGCTGCCCGCGCCGTGGGAGTGGGACGTCAAGCGACTCGCCGCCAGCGCCGTTGTGGCGTCGCGCACCAACGGACTGCCACGAGCGGCGCAGCGTGCGGCGGCCTTCGCCGCCGTGCGAAGATATCGGACGCATATGGCTGCACTCGCCGGGTTGTCCCACCTCCAGGCGTTCTATTCCAGCATCGAGGTCAGAGGGCTCGTGCAGGGACTGGGCCCCGGGATCGAGCGTCGTGGCGAGAAGCGGTTGAAGAAGGCAGAGGTCGGGGATGATCTCGAGGTAGGCAAGTTGATCACGATCGATCAGGATCGGCCGGTCATTCGTGACGCGCCGCCCCTAGTCTACCATCCGAGCGCGTTGGCCGAACACCGACTGGGGAAGCTCCTCCATTCGGCAATCCGCCAGTACGTCGAGACGTTGCCGCACGAACGCGCCGAGCTCGTGTCCCAGTATCAAGTCAACGACCTGGCGATGAAAGTCGTCGGCGTGGGAAGTGTCGGCACTCGGTGCGCGGTCATGCTCTTGTCTGCTGCCCCTGATGACCTTCTGATCCTACAGGTCAAGGAGGCACGATCCTCCGTCCTGGAGCCGTTCGCTGGCGCGAGCCGCTTCGCCAATCACGGGGAACGGGTCGTCGTCGGCCAGCATTCGATGCAGTCGGCCAGCGACATCTTCCTGGGCTGGACGAGCGGTCCGTTTGGGCGCGATTACTACGTCCGCCAGCTCCGCGACGGCAAGATCAAAGCGACCATCGACCGCTTTGGGGCCAAGCGCATGATCGACTATGCCGGTGCGTGCGGGACCGCCCTGGCCGGCGGTCACGGTCGCACGGGCGATGCCCCGCAGATCGCCGGGTACATGGGCGGGAGCGACCTGTTCGACATCAGCATCGTTCGGTTTGCCGAGCGCTACGCCGACCAGACTGAAAAGGACTACGCGCTGCTTCGCGCCGCCGTCAAGCGCGGACGACTGCCAGCTGATACGGCGAGACGCTAGATGCTAGACGCTGGACGCTGGACGTTGGAAGACACAACTCGAGGGCCAGCTATGCGCATCGTAACTGGCCTTCGAGTTTGTTTTCTAACGTCCAACGTCTAGCGTCTAGCATCTCGCATCTATGGACCAAGGTCCAATAGGCGCCCGTGGTTGCTGCGGCAAGGGTTGGATATGCCGCTGACTGCCGATATGGTCTGGGTTCCGGCCACCACATTCCGGATGGGATCGAACTGGCACTACCCGGAAGAGGGGCCGGTGCATCACATGTCCGTCGAGGGATTTTGGATCGATCGGACACCCGTAACCAACGCGGAATTCGCTCGGTTCGTGGCGGAAACCGGCCACGTCACCACCGCCGAGGTGCCCCCCAAGGCAGAGGACTATCCCGGTGCGTTGCCGGAGATGCTGTATGCGGGGTCGTTGATTTTCGTGAAGCCCTCTGGTCCGGCCAAGCACGGCTCCTGGTGGCACTACGTGGCTGGCGCGACGTGGCGATCACCGCAGGGCGCGGAGACCACGATCGAGGATCGGGCCGACCATCCCGTCGTACACGTGAGTTTTGCCGACGCCGTTGCGTACGCGCAGTGGGCGGGCAAGGATCTGCCGAACGAGGCCGAATGGGAGTACGCGGCCCGCGGTGGCCTCGACGGAGCGGTGTACGCCTGGGGCGACGAGTTTCGGCCGGGCGGACGCACGCTGGCCAATACGTGGCAGGGTGAGTTCCCGTGGCAGAACCGGTGTGAGGACGGCTTTGAGGGGACGTCGCCGGTCGAGGCGTTTCCGCCGAACGGGTTCGGGTTGTACGACATGATCGGCAACGTCTGGGAGTGGACGACCGATTGGTACAAGGCGGGTCACCCGGCCGACGGGGAAGGCCTGTGCTGCGCGCCGCTCAACTCGCGCGGCGTCAAGGAGACCGAGAGCTACGATCCGTCGATGCCGAGCATTCGGATCCCGCGCAAGGTGCTCAAGGGCGGCTCGCACCTGTGCGCTCCAAACTATTGTCGTCGGTATCGCCCCGCCGCGCGGTTCCCGGAACCGATCGACACCTCGACGTGCCACGTCGGTTTTCGCTGCGTGGTCCGAGCGCCCGGTCCGTAAGCTCGCCCAACCCTCGGAACCGCCTCAGGCGCTCACCGCCCGAGGGAGATTGTGGATGCGCGGGTAGGGGCGACGCATGCGTCGCCCTCCTGGCCGCGGCCCATTGTCATGGGTCGATCACGCGACCTTCTCTATATCCGGCAGCTTCCAGCGCTTGGCGAAGAACGACTTCTCCGGTCCGTACAGGCGGAACAGGATCTCGAACTTGCCGGTCGCGACCGTCGGCACCCAGTTCTTCTCTTTGCCCGCCGGCGCCCTCGGCCCGAAGTACACATTGATCGAACCGTTCGCATTCTGCTCGATGCCCGGTGTCTGAGACGATCGGCTCGACCAGGGCTGGTTGCGGATCAGCGCATGCGTGGCGCGGTCGTAGGCCGTCGCCGACCAGTATTCGGTGACCGGCGGATTCGCCGGGACCGTCAGCCGATATGTACTGCCACCGTCGAAGAAACGACCCTCCTTGTCCTTGATGGTCATGAGATAGAACTGTCCCGCGCCCAGGTGCTTGGCGCTGAAGAACGCGAAGCTGAATGTCAGGCCGCGGTCATCAACGGGGTAGCTATCCGGCTTGGCGAAGAACGTTTCCTGTCCTTCGATGACCTCCTGCGACGCAGGGACAGCCCAGTAGGAGCCTTCGTAGAACGGCGGAGAGAAGGCGCTCTCGTATCGCGCGTTGAGCCACGCATGCGCCTCGGCGGCCGCATCCTTGAGCAACTCCTGCGTGATGGCGTCGGGGCTGAACGTCTTACCTTTTTCGATCCCAATGGATTTGAGCTGATCGATCATCGCTTTGTCCCGGGTCAACCACGGCTCATACTGTACGATGCGGTTGAGCGACTGGAAGAAGCGAAGATCATACGGAATCGTGGAATCGAACACCGCGTCGGCCGTATCGATGAACATGGTCGGCGGCGGACTCGCGGCGCGTGACAACGGATACAGTTTGACGCGCTTGCCATAGCCGACGCCTTTCGCAACGTCAGCGTCAGTCCCGCCCTTCAAGATGGAGCGTATCAGCGCAAAGCCCTGATAGGTGTCCGAGGGAAGCGCGATGAACCCCTTTGCGACCGGGCCGTTGTAGTTGGGAGGCAGGATGAGATACCGCCCACCCTTGCCCTTGTCGACACCGGCCGGTCCGACGTCCTCCAATGCCGCCTGCCAGCAATCCATGATGCTGCCGTTGATACTGCCCTCATCAGCGGGCGGAATCTCGAGCACCATCGGCCCCGAATCTCTCGTGTTGATGAAAGGCATGAGATAGATCGAATCGGGGTTGGGCGTCAACGTCTGGTTCTTCCAGTCTGGAAGACGCGACCAATACACGATCTGATTGAACATGCCTCTCGCACGCACCATCGCTTGATACATCAGATCGTAATTCACGGCCGGCATGCCCCAGATGACGGCTTCGACCGCACATCGCTCGATCGTCCGCCTCGTGAGATCCTCCCAGGTCAAATCGGATGGGTCTGTCGAGCCAGCCGGACGAGGCGATATCGGCGTGATGACGGTGTGCGTCATAGCGTTCGCTCCCGGTTCGTGGGATTCCATTCAGGGTTTGGGCGCCATGGAACGCGAGGCGCGTGAAGCAGTCGGGTGCCGGACTTCCCGAATGCTGCGCTCGATCCGTCGGTCAACCAGTGGACCTTAGTGTGGCTGGCGGCGCGCGATCGTGCGGCGGGTGGCTCGAGGTCGAAGAGCCGTTTCCCAGTGGCCGGATCGGATGGCACCCACACGTGGTCGTGAATGCTCACGCGTCTGCCGCCGACCATCCGCAACACGGAGGTCACGCACGCCCGGCAACCGATGGCGGGCCGTTGGCGAGCGTCCCCGGATGCCCCGTGTGCCGGCAAGTCAGATCAAGGTCGCATATCGTACCGATCTCGGGTGGCCTACGATAACGATTGCAGAGAGCTGGAGGAGCTACATCCGTCTGGCCGACGCATCACGCGTCTCCGACGGCGCAGGTAGTCTGACCATCAAGGTCGCGGTGCCATCCACCTGTCAGCGCTTCCGGAGTCTACCATGTCCGCAGCCCAGCGTCGCCTCGGTCGTCGCGCCCGTGTCGTGTTGTCTGCCAGTGCCTACCTCGGTGCCGTGGCCGGCCTCGGCGTAGGACTCGTGGGTTGCGCGGGCCATCATCACGTCAGCGAAGCACCGCCGCATCCGATCTCGGTCGAGGTACAGAACAACATCACAGTGCCGACCGAGCTCACCGTATTCGTCCAGCAGGATCAGGGCGGAGCACGCCAGATGCTCGGTACGGTGCCGGGCGCCCAGACAAGAACGTTCACGTTCACCCCGGTGTCCTGGGGTCAGCAATACCGACTGACCGGTCGGCCCCCGATCGGCAGTACGATCACGTCGCCCAGATTCACGGTCAATGATCCGCAGACCGGCACGATCGCCTGGGCCCTCGTGCCGAACCAGGTGCAGTTCTACAATACGGCCGTAGACACGACGGTCGTCACCAAGCCGAGCAGCGACACCGCGACGAAGCACTAGGAGCGGGCCAGCGGCAGTGCAGGCGAATTGAGCGGCACCGGTCACGCCGCGCCTTCCAGTTGCCCCGAGGAGTCCGCCCCATGTCTCAGTCGACCGACAAGGCCAGGAAGTACTCCCGCGATCACGCGGAGCGGTTCCAGCACGAGCTGCTGGAATTTCTTCGCATCCCCAGCCTGAGCGGAGACCCGGCGCACGCCGACGACGTCAAGCGCGCCGCCGACTGGCTCGCGGACCAGCTGCATGGTTTCGGCGTCAAGAACGCCAAGGTGATGGCCACCGGCGGTCATCCAGTCGTCTATGGCGAATGGACGGAGGCCGGCCCGGAGAAACCAACCGTCTTGATCTATGGACACTACGACGTTGTGCCCGCGGCGATGGAGGACGGCTGGGATTCACCCCCTTTCGAGCCAGTCAAGAAAGACGGGAAGATCTACGCGCGCGGCGCGACCGATGACAAAGGCCAGTTGTTCATCCACTTCAAGGCCCTCGAGTCGTACCTGGAATCCGACGGCGGGCCACCGGTGAACGTCAAGCTGCTGATCGAAGGCGAGGAAGAGGTATCCTCCCCCAACCTCGCGCCCTTCATCAAGAGCCACCAGGACTTGCTCAAGGCGGACGTCTGCGTGATCAGCGACTCGTCCATGCGTGCGATCGAGGAGCCGGCTGTGACGCACAGCCTCCGCGGCATGACGTACGCGCAGATCGAGGTCCAGGGACCCAAGGAAGATCTCCATAGCGGGTTCTGGGGTGGCGCGACGCACAACCCCGCGCTCGCATTGGTCGAGATCCTTTCGAAGCTGTACAACCCGGACAATACGATCGCCGTCCCAGGCTTCTACGACGACGTGGTCGCGTTGAGCAAGGAAGAGCGTGACATGATCGCGAAAACGGCGATCACCGAAGCGCAGTTCAAGGAGGCCACGGGCGTACCCGCGACGTGGGGTGACAAGAAGTACACGCTGCGCGAACGCGTCTCCGCTCGGCCGACATTGGACATCAATGGCTTGTGGAGCGGCTATTCCGGACCCGGCCCCAAGACGATCATCCCCGCTAAGGCGGGCGCCAAGCTCAGCGCGCGGCTAGTCGCCAACCAGGACCCCGACAAGATCTTCAGGCTGATCAAGAAGCACATCGAATCCATCACCCCGCCGACCGTCAAGCTCACCGTCGATCTGTTGACCACGGGGAAGCCCGCTCTGATCCCGTTCGACCTGCCCGAGATGCAGGCCGCGTCGCGCGCCTACGAGAAGGCATGGGGCTACAAACCAGTCTTCACTCGCGGCGGAGGCAGCATCCCGATCGTCGCCGACATCCGCAGCATGATGAAGATCCCGGTGGTCATGATGGGATACGGGCTGGACAGCGACGGCCTGCACGCACCCAACGAGCACTACAGCCTCGAGATGTTCCAGCGCGGCATCGAGACAGCGATCGTCTACCTCGACGAATTAGCCCGCGACCAGCGCGCGGCCGCCTAGTCGCCATCGCCGGTCTAGGTTCGCGCAGGCCTCCTCGCTCGGCGTTTTCTGCGCACGACCCGCGCGGCGCCCCACGCAGGAACGGCTCGCGCGGCGGCACTTCGCTTCTTGGTTGCAGGCCGCGACGAGGACCGAGCGTCGCTCGTTCGCGGCGAGCTCATGCCATCCGTGCGCGCAAGCAAGAACTCTGCGAGCAGAGGTACCGGCCGGCCGGTCGCCCCTTTTGCATCGCCGGAGACGGCATTCGTCCCCGCAATGTCCAGATGCGCCCACTTGAAGTGGTTGGCGAAGCGCTTGAGGAAGCACGCGGCGGTAATGGCGCCCGCAGCCCGGCCACCGAGGTTGCTCATGTCCGCGAAATTGCTCTTGAGCAAGTCCTCATACTCGTCGAACATCGGCATCCGCCACGCACGGTCACCCGATTGCACTCCGGACTGCAGGAGCCGATCGGCCAGCTCATCGTCATTCGCCCACAAGCCACTCGTTTCCTTGCCAAGCGCGATGACACAGGCGCCGGTCAATGTCGCGACGTCGATGACGTACTCCGGGTCGAACCGCTCGGCGTAGGTGAGGGCATCGGCCAGGCCCAGGCGACCCTCGGCGTCCGTATTCAGGATCTCGATCGTCTGGCCGGACATCGACGTGACGACGTCTCCCGGACGGCTCGCGTTACCACCAGGCATGTTCTCCGCCGCGTGGATGATCGCGACGACGTTGATGGGTAAGCCGAGGCGTGCCACGGTCTTCATCGCGCCAAACACACTCGCCGCGCCGCACATGTCGAACTTCATCTCGTCCATGTCCGCGCCGGGCTTGAGGGAAATGCCTCCCGTGTCGAACGTGATGCCTTTGCCGACCAGCACCACCGGCTTCGTGCCCGCACCACCGCCCTTGTACTGGATGACGATGAACTTGCAGGGCGCGGCCGAGGCCTGGCCGACCGACAGGGCCGCCCCCATCCCGAGCCGCCGCATGTCCTCACGCTCGAGCACATCGACATCGAGCTTGTGCGCTTTGCCCAGCGAGCGTGCCGTCTCCGCGAGGAATGCTGGATTGCAGACGTTGCCGGGCAGGTTGCCCAGATCCTTGGCGAGCGCCATCCCCTCGGCAACCGCCTGGCCCCGGCGAATCGCGTCGATCAAGTCTCCGTTGACCCGGTCGGCAGTGAGCAGCGTGACTTTGCGTGCGCCGCGCTCCTGGCGCTTGCGATCCACCGTGGCACCCGGCGCAGCAAAACGGTAAGCGCCATCGGCAATCAGTCGGCTGGCGGTCTGCGCACGCCAGGCGGGGGACCGTCCCGGCACTTCGACGTCCGTCAAGGTGACGACTGCCTCGCGCGCCGGACCGTTCGCCAGCGCCGTCGCCACGCCCTTGAGCGCATCCCGAAACGCCTTGTCCCCGAAGCCCTCGCGCGTGCCAAGGCTGACGAGCAGCACACGTTCCGCCTCGGTGCCCGCCACGTCGTACAACATCACGGAAGAACCCGCGTTCACATCGAGATCTCCACGCTTGACGAGGGCGGACAGCTTGCCCTTAGACGCTTCATCGATTCGCCGTGAAGCCGGGGGCAGCGTCCCGTCCGCAAAGGCGCCGACCACGAGCACGCCGGTGTGGGCCTTTTCCGGAGGCGACGTGTCGATCACGAGCTCGAGGGGATGTCGCTTGCTGGTGTCCATAGCCTGCTCCTCACAGAGTCAGCGTGCAATGCAGTTGGCGGAGGTCCGATCGGGTGCCGTCAGAATCCCCACGGGAGCCCCAGCACCTGCCAGACGACCAGGAGCACCATCCACACGATCTGGATGATGATGACATAGGGGAGCATCATGGCGATCACCGTTCCCACTCCCGCTCCCTTCTGGTATTTCGCAGCGAACCCCACGATCAGTGGGAAATACGCCATCATCGGCGTGATCGCATTCGTTGGTGAATCACCGACGCGGTAGGCCGCAAGCACCGCCTCGGGCGCAACGTGGAGCCGCATCATCAGCGGCACGAACACGGGCGCAAAGATCGCCCATTTCGGGATGATACCGGTGATGATGAGATTGAGGACGGTGACGACGAGCACAAATCCGACGAGCAGCGTGAGCGGGCCAAACCCCGCGTGCTCCAGCCAGTCACCTACCTTCACCGCGGCGATCGTGGCCATGTTGGTGTACGTGAAGAGGGCGATGAACTGACTGATGAAGAACAACAGAAACAGCAAGCTACCGAGTCCGATGACCGCCTTCTCCATCGCCCCAACCACGTCGGTCGTCCCTTTCATCGTCTTGGCACCACGGCCGTACGCGGCCCCTGCGACGAGGAACGCCGCCGCGATGAAGACGATGAGCCCGTTCATGAATGGCGAGTCACCGATCAAGGCCCCGGTTTCGGGATTGCGTAGCGGTGCGCCGGAGGGAAGCGACAGAAGTCCAAATACCACCAGCACACCGAGCACGCCCCACGTCGCGAACTTCAACCCGCGCGATTCCAGCGCGGGGTCCACATCGTCCGGGCCTTCCTCGTCTTCCAGGTCCGCGGGTACCGTGTAGGGGCCTAGCCGCGGCTCGATGATCTTGTCGGTGATCAGTCCGGCGACGACCGTCAGCATGACGACCGACGCGACAGAGAACCAGAAATTGGCAGTCAGCGCCACCGACAGGTTCGGATTGAGTAGGTGGATCGCGTCGTTGGTGATCCCCGTCAGAATCCCATCGAGAGGTTTGATGAGGATGTTCACGCTGAACACTGCCGACACGGCCGCGAACGAGGCCGCCAGCCCCACCAATGGATTGCGTTTGACACTGAGGAACGCCGCGGCCGCCAGCGGAATCAGTACGAGGTAGCCGGCATCGGCGGCGATGCTCGACAGAATGCCCACGAACACGAGGATGTACGTCAAGGCCGCTGGTGGCGCCACCGCGACGAGCTTGCGAATCAACGCCTTGATCAGGCCGCTCGTTTCGGCGACTCCCACACCGAGCATAGCGACAATGATCACCCCCACGGCGTTGAAGCCCATGAAGTTGGCGACGACGTTGGAATACATGAAGCGAAGGCCTTCGTTGGTCAGCAGGCTCTTCGCCGTGGCAGTGACTGCCTCTGGTTCGTGCGTTTCGGGGTTGATCGAGTCGAACGTCGCGCTCGCGCCGAAGAGGTACACGATGTGGGAGATGATGATGATGCCGATGATGAGCAGGATGAAGATCACCGCTGGATGCGGCACCTTGTTCCCAACGCGCTCGATAGCGTCGAGCACTTTTTCCATCCCCGTCTTCTCGCTCTTCTGTGGCGCAGTGGGGTGGGCGCCAACGCTCGTAGCCGCTTGAGCCATGGGTGTTACCCTCGTGAGGAACCGATCCGCTGGCCGCCAGCGCGCGTGCGACGACAAATCTCGTCGCACGCCGCTGCGGCAGCTCGTGAGACCGGCGGGTTAAGCAGGCACGGCCTCGAGTGCCTCGCGCAACTTGGCCTCGTCGTCTTTGTTCAGCGACGTCTGGTAGACCTTGCCCTTGCCAACGAATTGCTTCAGACCCTCGAGCACTTTGTCGCTGCTCGCTCTCCGGATGAGAACGAACACGGCTGAGGTGCCCGATTTGAGCGAGCTGCCGACGTCCCGCATCATCTGGTCGTCCAGGCCGATGTCATGAAATCGGCTCGCCAGTGCACCAGCCCCTGCGCCGACGGCCGCTCCGAGTAACGGGTTGAGGAAGATCATGCCGATCAGCATGCCCCAAAAACCGCCGCCCACCGCGCCGACGGCCGTGAGATTCACGGCCTGGTCCAGTTTGGTACCTCCCTTCTGATCCCGCGTGACGACGACGGCGTCTTCCAACTCCACCAGATACTGCTTGTGCATCTTGATCAGCGCCGCCCGCATCTCGAAGGCAGTCGATTCGTCGGGAAACACAACTGCGACCAGCGTGCTCATGACATTCCTCCCGAGAAGGCGCTGCTAAGGACATGTGATCAGCCGCAATCCGCATGCTTGCCGCATGTGCTCGAGCCTGCGGGCGCGGGTGCTGGTCGTTCGGGCCGCCGGGCTCGGTCCGCAGCAGGCGGGGGCAGGCCGGCCGCATGCATGACAGCACCTAGAAGCTGTACCCGATCGTGAACGCGAGACCGAAGTCGTTGGTCTGCGTGACCGGAGCGGGCGGATTGCTGTTGTACGAATCGAACAGGTGGATACTCCAGTAGAAGGTGCGGAAGAAATCACGTCGGATGTCGGCGTCCCACTCCACGCGAACGTGCGACACGTTCAACCCGACGTACGTGGTCACGAAGGTCTTCAGCTCGGTCTTTCTGGAGCTCTCGAAGGAATCCAGCTCGAGTGTCCCCAGCACCTCGGCCACATGCTCCGTTTCTGGCACGCCCTCATAACTCGACGCAGCGTAGTCGACACCAGCGTAGGCGCCGATGCTCGTGCCTTGCGTCTGCAATAGGTACTTGCCGCCCGCTGCGTCGATCAGGAAACGGGAATTGAGATCGAGTGCCTTGTCCTGTTGAAAGAGGAACTGAACCGGCACAAACCAGCCACCCTGGAACAAGCGCCGCGTTTGCAGCTCAAAGTCGTTGCGCGAGGCGAAATCCGCTCCGCTGAGGTGGGTGAGCAACGACGAAAAACGCGCCTCCGTCAGGTAGAACCGTGTCCGGTTCTCGGCGTCCGCGTCCAGGGTGTAGTTCACCTCATGATTCGCCTGCAGGTACTCGAACCCGAGCCCCACGGAGCCGTTGGTCCGCTGGAGAACCGTCGCACCGAGGGTCCTGATCCGGATGATGCTGGCCATGGACACCACGCGCGGCCCGGTTGGCGTGCGAATCTCGAGCTGTCCTGGCGACGGGGTGCGGATGGGTCCGGACACGTGCTCCCCTGACGTCAACTCGACCTCGAAGGATCGCTCGCTCTCGAGGTGCAAGATGTTGCGCCAATCGATGTCCACCGTGCCCGCGTTGGCGATGGAGAACTCCAGGTTCCCCCGGTCCATCGATGAGACCGATCCAGTCAGGGTGTTGCCGCCCTTGACGACGACGGTATCGGGATCGGCGTGGGCGGCGGGCGCTATGCCGACGGCCGCCACGAGAAGCAGCGCGCATGCGGCAGACAGCGCTACGCGCGTCGACGTGCCCAACAATGGTACACGATGCATCCCGGCGAATTCCCACGGTGACAGGCTAAGCGCGGCGGGGCGTTGCACGCCGCGCGTGACCCCGCTGGGTGATCAATACACGTGCCCCGAACGCGTCGTCACAGTGTAACCGTGATTGACACTTGGTCTCTCGTGCACGGCCGCCGGTGCATCCGCGCCACAAGGCGGCATGTGCGCAGCCAACGGCACGGCAGTGGCTGTTCTGCACCGTCGTCGCGGTACAGGCGTCTGCGTTTGGCGCGGCGCGCTGTGCGACGGCGGGGCCGATCACCCTAGCGACCAAGGTCTAATGCGCGATCAACCGGCGTCGTCTATCGTCCAGCTGATGAGTCGCAAAGCCTACCGCAGCGCGCTGCGCCCGATCGGCTGGTTGCCGATGATCATCGCGTTGACATCAATGTTGGCTGGCGCTCAGCTACCGGGCCGCCAGCCAGCGCCAAAGGAGACCGCGGACACGGCGGGTCACTCCGCCGACTCGCTGGGCCGAGATACCCCGCGTGGCACCGTGATGGGATTTCTCCACGCCGCGCAGGACAGTGACTTCCAGCGCGGCGCCCAATATCTCCAGCTCTCGCACAACGAGCGCTCCGGCGAAGGGCCACGCCTCGCGGGCCGCCTCGCGGCCCTCATGGACTTTGCCTTCGTTGGACGTGCGGGGCCGTTGAGTGATCGGCCGGAAGGGCCGGGTGGTGCCGGCAGCTCGCGGGATCGCATTGGGACGTTCCGCATCCACGGTCGCGAGGAGAACGTCGAGTTGGTCCGCGTGTCGAATATCGAAGATCACGACGTGTGGCTCTTTTCCGCGCAGACGCTCGCGCAGGTCCCGGAGCTGTTCGAGGAATTGCAGACCACCAACATCGAGCCCAATCTTCCGGGCTTCCTGGTGAATGAGCGGGTGCTGAGCACCCCGCTCTGGGGTTGGCTCGCCTTCCTGTTGCTGATCCCCGTCGCGATCGCAGCGGGGTGGGCCCTCGTCAGGCTCGCCCGGTTCTGGCATCGACGCTGGCTCGAGCGGCGAGGCCGGCCCGTGCCACCCGACGATCGGCACTCGCTCGCGGCGCCCAGCATCCTGATCTTCACCGTCCTGCTTCACCAGATCGGCGTCGTCTCGCTCGGCCTGCCGTTCATCTTTCGTCTCTACAACTACCGATTGGCGGGGCTCATCATTGCCGCCGGCGTTGCCTGGTTGCTCTTTCGCCTGATCAATCGCTGGTCTGACCGGGCTCGGACGAATGCGCTGGCAGGAGCACCCAATCGCAGCGGCGCAGTCATGCTGCTCGGTCAACGCCTGCTCAAAGTCGTTGTCGGGATCGTCGCCGGCCTGGTCATGCTGTCCACGCTCGGTGTGAACACGACGGCAGCGATCGCCGGACTTGGCATCGGGAGTCTCGCGATCGCGTTTGCGGCCCAGAAGACCTTGGAGAACCTCCTTGGCGGCATCTCGATCCTCGGCGACGAGGTCATTCGGGTGGGCGAGCTGTGCCAGATCGGCGACAAACAGGGAACGGTCGAAGACATCAGCCTTCGCTCCACGCGGATCCGCACGCTGGATCGCACGGAGCTGTCGATTCCCAACGGGCAGCTGGCGACAATGAGCGTCGAGAACCTGAGCCGCCGCGATATGATGCGCTTTCGAACGACGCTGCGGCTCCGCCTGGACACATCCCCGGATCAGCTGCGCTCCCTGCTGTCGGAAACGCAGGAGCTCCTCAATCACGACCCGCGGTTGATGCGCGACGGAGCGACCGTCCGATTCGTCGGGTTCGGAGACGGCAGCCTCAACGTCGAGATCAATTGCAACGTGCTGACCACTGACGGCAGCGAGTTTCTGCGGATACGCGAGGCGTTGCTGCTCCGGATCGTCGAGTTGGTGTCGGAGGCGGGGACTGGATTCGCCTCCCCGACGCCAACGCTGGTGGTCACAGCCCCCGACCGCGACGCGATCCGTCGACGGGCCGGATGATGCCGAGCGTCACACCCCGAGCGCTTCTCCCGATCGGCCCGGTAAAGTGACTCGCCGCGGCGGCAGCAGAGTGAGACGGTCGTCGTGCCCGACGCTGAGCGAGTGGATGTAGAACGCCGTCGGTTGATCGTTCGTCGCCTCCATGACCGGAGAGGGCGCCGACACGATCAGCAGCTCCCCGCATCGCCCGACCCAGTCGACGTGGCGGTGCCCGTGCATCACGACGACCCAATGCGCCATGGGATTGAGTCGCCGAATGAACCAGTATCCGTTGATCAACGCCGTGCCGACGCGTTCGGACAGGGCGCTCGCTGGGTGTGGATACTCGATGATGTGGTGGTGCAGCGCGACGATCCACCGGGCGTCGGGGAACTCCTCCATGGCGATCCGCATGCGCGTCACTTGATCGGCCGCCATCATCCCCAGTGCGTTGGTAAATGAGAAGTGCGCGTCGGCGTTCGAGTTGAGAAGCAGGATGCCCAGGCCGTCCACTGGATCGGGCGGCCACACGAGCGGGAAGGCCGTCGCCCACAGGTCCATCAACTCCCGTGAGAGCCGTGGCCGACCGGCATCGGCGAACGCTGTGATGGTAGGCAGGTGTGGCGCGAGCGCGTCGGCAAGCGTCCCACCGACGCGGCGGCCTGCCTCATCCACGACGCGGACACGCGCGCCGTGCAGCGCACTCATCGCGGAGAGCAGGCGGAGCTGACGCAACCGCTTCATCGGGCTCGTCGGCAACTCGAACCGCGCGGGATTGGCTCGGTCGACAATGTTGACGTCGTGATTGCCCGGCAGCAGGAGCACGCGACCCGCCAGACGCGGGTGATCGGCCACCGCATCGAGGAATGCTGACCACTCACCTGAGCGACCCGCATCGGTCATGTCACCGGTGATGAGGATCGCGTCGAGCGGCTCGGTCGTATCGATCGCTTCCAGTGCAGCGAGTACCGCATTGAACCGCTCGTTGCCGCGGGGCCCCAATCGACCGCTCTCAATGCGAAAGCCGTAGCGTTCGCCGACGATGTGGACATCCGACAAGTGAGCGACCCGCCAGATGCGCCTGCCGTTGACCGGCGCTTCGAAGGCGGTGACATCACGCGGTGGGGGTATGATCGCGTCGGCGACTCCCCAAATCAGCGCAGCGGCAGCCAGATACGCGGCCACGAGCACGCTGCTGTTGGCCAGAGCGACGAGCGCCAGCGCGCGCGGCGTGGCAATGCCCGCGAGGTCGCCATTCCAGTGCGACGCCGGCCACGCGATCGCGAGCACGACGGCCGCCAGCCCACACACCAGGAGACCCGCGACCACCGTGGCAGCGCGCGCGCCAGCGTCGGATCGCGGCGAAAACACGCGGTAGACGACGTGGCGCAACCCTTCGCGGAACAATGTGTACACGGGCTGGACGACCACCGAGTGAAGCGACCAGAAGCTGCTTTCGGCCAATCGGAGGAAGGGGCGCCGGCCGACCCATGTGAGGCCAAGGAACAGTAGCAAGACGAGCGTCGGCACGATCGCGTAGACGGGAGACAGCACCTTCGTCGACACCGTCCGCACCCAGAGCGAAATCCCGACTGGCGCGAGGCCGAGGAGGAGGGCGGGGACAACCACCAACACGAGCCACGCCAAGACCAGCTTCGGGAAACTGATCTCGGCCAGCACACTTCCAAAGAGGGAGACCATCGAGCGCTGCTTGGTACTGGCCGCGTCGTCCTCAATGTCGCCGTCGTGCGGATCGAGGAGGGGGCGCATCCCGGGGCCCTCACTCATTATCATCGCCCGATCGCCAGTCGTTCCGCGTAACCGCACCCGTCATGTCAGAACGTAGCTTGGGGATGGCGTACTCCATTCGACAGACGACCTTGGTGCGCGCAGGTGAACCAAGGTCGACTGGCTGTCCCACAGATCCAGCCGCAACCTCCGTCGACATGAGGGCCTCGCCAACGGTTTACGCCGCTCCCCTGGAGCCTCGATCGTTCACCGCGGTCGCAAGCGGCCCCGCTCCCGTGTGAGCGCAACTCTGGTCAGGAGAACCCTCGCCGTCATCACGGCGCTCGTGGTGACCTTCTTGTTGTGGGGAATCTGGGATCTCGACGCAATGCTGGCCTGGCAGCAGCGAGCGAGTCCGGTGCCATTCTTCGCCGTCATGTCTGTCTTGCCGGCGATCGGATTCCCGATGACCCCGCTCTTCATTCTCGCGGGCGCTACCTTCGGGCCCGCTGGCGGGCTGATGGGATCCCTCGTCGCCCTCGCCCTGAACCTGACGCTGTGCTACGGGATCGCCCAGTTGATGCGTCCCAGACTGATCGCGCTGCTGCGCCGGTTTGGCTATGAGCTGCCAGATAGGCAAGGGCGAAAGCGAAACGACGTGCGCTTCACCCTGGCGGCCAAGCTGGCGCCGGGGGTGCCCGCATTCGCGAAGAATTACTGGCTCGGCGTTTCCGGAGTTCGCTTCGCGGTCTACTTCTGGCTGTCGGTGCTGACCACCGGCGCCTATGCCGCGCTCCTCATCGTCCTCGGGGAAGCCGCCGTGAAGCACAGCACCGGCCCCGTGATCCTCGTGGGCGCGGTCATCGTCGTGCTGGCCCTCGCGATCCGCTTCTGGCGCGGTCGTCGGAGCAGCGAGGTTAAAGCACTCTAGAGCGAATTGCGGGACAGCGACACGGCGCGCGACAGCTCCGGCACATCCGACCGCGTCAACCGGTTCTGGAGTCCGTGGCCGCGGCGATCACCGGGTGGTCGGTCACGCGCTTGAGCCAGTACTCGAAGGGCAGCATGACCGCGCCGCGCAGGAGCAGATAGACCGCGACGAGCGCACCGGCCTGGAATCCGGGGTAACTCACCTCGACCACCGCAAGTGCGAGTGCCGGGTTCGTTAGCGCGGCTGCAACCGCGATCGCCTTTTGATCCTCGCAATGTGGCCACCCCGCCCAGTATCCGACCAGCGCGTCACCGATGGTGATCACCGCCGCGGCAATGAATGTCCTGGGAGGCACCTGGAAAAGCACCGGGAATCCCTGGATCAGGATGACGATCGCGCTGGCGACGAAGCCGACTATATAGACGCCGTCACTCATGTAGGCGAGCACCCCCGTCGCCCGCGGCCAAAGTGCACGCAGCGCGAAGCCGACGGCGATGGGCAACCAGAGCGTCGGAATGCGAACGCGCATGACGTCGATCGGGCGAATCGTGAGGTTCGCGGGCTGAATCGCGCTCATCACGTGCGTCCACAGCGGAAGCATCAGCGGCTCGATGGCCGCACTCAGCAGCAGCGCCAGGAATGCCGTGGACACGGCGCCCCGGACCGAGCGGGCCGACGCCAGCAACAGTGGCACGCCTGGACAGACCGACATGAGCAGCAGCGTCGTCGCCCCAAGCCCGGTGACGCGCAGGCCCAACACCACCACGATGTTCACGATCGGGACGGCGATCCAGATCGCGACAAGCGTCCGGACAAAGAGGCCCGGCCGGTCGCGCAGCTGGAGAAACGCCGCCGGCCCGACGCGAAGCGCTCCACCCAACATGACCGCGAACGTCGCGGTCCAGACGGCGACTCGAATCGCGTCCACGAGCATCGGGCCGTGCGGCTGCAAGCATTAGACCCGACCCGACCGCCCGCTCATTGAGCGTGCCCACCAACCCGCCGCGGCGCCGCCAGGGACCACGGCTCACGGTGGCTTGGGTAAACCAGTCCTGCTTGACAGGCTGAAGGAGCGAGCTCGAGGTGTGGCTAGGCGGTCGTACAGCGGAGGCGCGGGTGCCGGTGGCAGCTGGGCCCTGGCCGATGCCGGTGCTTCGGTGCAACGTCAACACCTCCAAACCATGTGCCGCCGCGCGCCGTCTGATTGAACGACCACCCCCGCGCGGGCACACCGTTGTCACTCAGGCATCGCAGGCAAGGGACCATGACCAGCTCATTGGCGTCTCGCGTTCGAGCACGAACCTGGCTTCTCGTGGTTGCCGGTGGTGTCGTCACTGGCCCCGTCGTCCTCGCTCAAGCACCGGCCAACGGCGTCCCCACGATCGACCAGTCGCTCGAGAATGCGGAGTGCGTCTGGTCCGCGCCTGTCACCGGATGGACATCGCGTCGTGTACGAGGTGCAACGCACGAACTGGGACGACAACGCGTTCGAGCGCGACGTTTGGATTGCCGACGTGGCGACGGGCCACGCCCACCAGTTGACGACCGGGAAGAAGTCGAGCGTGAGTCCCCGCTGGTCCCCCGACGGACGCTGGATTGCCTTCCTGTCGGATCGGCCCGGGCAGTTAAGCGGATCACCAGCCGACAAACGACAGATCTACGTGATCGCTCCTGACGGCGGCGAGGCGGTACAGTTGACGAAGGTCGAGAAGGGAGTCGACGCCTTCGTGTGGTCGCCCGACTCGCGCCGCATCGCGTACGTCGCCGAAGATTCAGAGCCAAAGTACCTGAAGGATCGCGCCGAACGATATGGCGAGTACACGGTCGTGCACGCCGACTATGTGATGCATCATCTGTGGGTGTTGGATGTCCCCGCGACTCCGGGCGTCGACGCGCCGCCCGCCAGGCGGCTTACGGCCGGCGCCTTCACGGTGGCGGCCAATGGCGGCGGAGCCGGCGCGGACGGATTCGCGTGGTCACCAGAATGGTAGGCGGATCGCGATCACCTACCTGCGAGATCCCGACCTCATCTCGTCGGGCACCGCCAACATCGCGGTGGTCGACGTGAGCGACGGCGCGATGAAGAAGATCGTGACCGAGGGAGGCCCGAACACCACTCCGGTGTGGTCGCCGGACGGACAGGAGATCGCCTACCAGACCGCGGCGGGCTCCAAGTACTTCTTCTATACTGACAGCCGCATCGCGGTTGTGGGCGCCGACGGCGGGACGCCCCGTGTCCTGACGGACGCGTTCGATGAGGACCCCGGGCTCGTCGCCTGGAGCCGGGACGGTATCTATTTTGGTGCCGCGCACGGAATGGAGCGGCTGCTGTATCGACTGAACCCGTCGACCAAGTCGATCGATCAGGTGAGCACGACGCCGCGGCTGGATGCCGGCGGTTTCTCGTTCTCGACCGATTTCGCGCACGTGGCCTATGCGGCGGACGGTGACAACGAATACGGGGAGATCTACACGGCGTCGCTGGCGCCGTGGAGCCCGGCGCGCCTCACCACCATGGGCGACCAGCTCAAGGGGCTCAAGATCGCTCACCGAGAGGTCGTCTCGTGGGCATCGACTGACGGTACGCGCATCGAGGGCGTGCTGATCACGCCCAGCGACTTCGATCCCCACAAGAAATACCCGTTGCTCGTCGTCATTCACGGCGGTCCCACCGGTACGGACCGCGCCGCGATCAATGCGGACCGCTATTACCCGGTCGAGCGCTTCGTCAGCGAAGGCGCGCTCGTGCTGCGCCCCAACTACCGGGGCTCAGCTGGCTATGGCGAGAAATTCCGATCCCTCAACGTCCGCAACCTGGGTGTTGGCGACTACGCCAATGTGATCTCGGGCGTCGACGCCCTGATCGCCAAGGGCTTCGTCGACAAGGACCGGGTCGGTTCGATGGGCTGGAGTCAGGGCGGCTATATCTCGGCCTTCATCACGGCGTCGAGCGACCGGTTCAAGGCCATCTCGGTGGGCGCCGGGATCTCCGACTGGATGACCTACTACGTGAACACCGACATCACGCCCTTTACCCCCCAATACCTGCACGCGACGCCATGGGACGATCCGGAGATTTACCGGAAGACGTCGCCGATCTCGTACATCCTCAAGGCGCGCACGCCGACGTTGATCCAGCACGGCGAGCTGGATCGACGCGTGCCCATCCCCAATGGGTACGAGTTGCGCCAGGCCCTCGAGGATCGCGGCGTGCCCGTCAAAATGGTCGTGTACAAGGGTTTCGGGCACGGCATCGACAAGCCCAAACAACAGCGTGCGGTCATGGAAGAGAATGAGAAGTGGTTCGGCCGGTACATACTCACCGGACCCACAGCCGTGTCGGAGAAGGGAGCAGGCGGCGGGTAAGGTATACCGCCGCACGAATTCAGGGGATCGGCTGGTAGGGCGACGCAATGCGTCGCCCATCCAGACCGTGCGCACGAACCCAGAGGATCCGCGGGGAGGGGCGACGCCATGCGTCGCCCCTCCGCACCGTCCGCACGCATTGGCGTATCCGCGTAACCATCTGGTTGCGCGCCGGCCGCTCGGCCGGGCACCATGTCGTGGTTGCGCCCATCTGGGCTACGCGTCCCCGGTTTGCCAGGCCGCGTGCCTCGCTCACGAGGCGACATGTTGGCATAGGTGACCGGTCGATCCGTCGTGCCGATTTGGACCCAGAACATCACGCGGCGAGTCACGCGGATTTGATCGTCATCGGGAACACTTGTGGGTGATCACAGTCACGGTTAGTACGCTGGCGCGCATTAACTTCGATCCCATTCCGGGCTCCTATCGGGGACTGCATGTCCCGGTAGCTCCACGCCGCTGTCCGACCGCCGGGCACACGTGGTGACGCGTGCAACTCGCACGTGCTGACCAGTACTTCTCGATCGGTCTCTATGAAGCGCACTCAGCGTGGGTTCACGGCAATGGAGATGCTCATCGTTGTCTCCATCGTCTCGATCGCCTCGGCGATCGCGCTGTCGAGGGTCGACTACACGAGCTATCGTGTCGACTCGGCCGCACGCGGTCTCCGCGCGACCATTCAGCGCGCCCAGTCCGCCGCCGTAACGTCGCAGCACAACGTCCTGATGGCGTTCGACGTGGCGAATCAGCGCGTCTACGTGATCGACGACGTCAACAACAATCTGGCCGCCGATCCGGGCGAGCGCGTGACGAGTGCGACCTTCCAGGACGGGGTGATCTTCGGCGCTCCGCCAGACACCTGGGTTGGTGTGCCCGCACCCACCGGACCGCTCAATGCCTCCGTCTTGACGACGGTAACGGTCAACGGGGCGTCGCTTCCGACTGTCGTGTTCCGGTCAGATGGCGCGACCAGTACCGACGCACAGATCTACCTCACGTCATCGCGAGGGGTCAGCACCGATTTCCGTGGTGTGAGCATCCTGCAGACGACCGGCCGGACCGACTGGTACAAACGCTCGACGGGAACATGGGCGCTCGCCGGGTTCTGAGCCGATCGCGATCCATCCCGCAAGGGATGACGCTGATCGAGACGCTCATTGCCGTGTCCATTCTGGCCACGGCGATGATCGGCATGGCCCAGTTCATGGCGAAATTCGCGCACGTAACGAGGACGTCCGCCGTGCAGGCAGGGGCCCTCGACCTCGCGACGCAACGCATCGACTCGGTGATGCATTCCCCAACGTACGCGTCGATCGACTCGATGGCCGCGACCGAGACGGTGCTTGCCGACTCGACGACCTATCAACGCCAAACAATCGTCCAGCACGTCGGCGGACCAGCAGCCACGCAGGATTATCGGGTTGTCACGGTCGCCGTCACGCCCCCGGGGGGAATCGCGGCGACCCGGAAGACCACTGTCATCGCGGCCTTCTGATCATGCCAGCGCGCATTCCGGCACCTGCTTCGCGGACTCGAGCTCGGCATGTGCGCGCTCGAGCGGCCTCACTCCGACGGCCGCGCGCGGCATTCACGCTGGCCGAAATCATGATCGCGCTGACGCTGCTCAGCATCCTGGGAGGGGCAGCTCTCAGTTTCTTCATCAAACAGACGCGCGCGGTGACCGTCACGGCCGGTCGGCTGGATGCCCAGCAGAACGTGAGCTTCGCGCTCGACGAAATCGACCACGACCTGCGCGTGGCCGGCACCGGGCTTGGGGATCAACCAGCCGGCGGTCATCGAGGCGCATCCCTACGCGGTCACCTTCAACGCCGATCTCGTCACGACCGACACCGCCAGCGTCACCACGGCCAGCTACTACGACCCCAGCATGCCCGAGTCGCTGACCGTGGCGCTGACGCCGGCTCATCAGATCAACTATCCGTTTTCAGCCACGACCTATCCGGACAGTCTCTACTTGCAAGCCACTGGCGTGATCAGTAACGCCGAGACGATCTCGTACTGGCTCACGCCGGACTCGACCACGCCGCGGCCGGACGATTACTTGCTGCTCCGCCAGGTGAACAGCGCCCCGGCGACCGTCGTCGCCCGAGGGCTCGTGTTCCCAGGTGGCACACCGGCGTTCCGCTACTTCATTCCGGGCGCCGCGGCCAACTCGCGCGTCGAGGTCACGGCGGCGACACTGCCGCTGTTCTTCAAGGCCGGTAACGTCGGGCCCGATACGCTGCTCGCCAAGATCAGTGAGATCGAGCTCCAGCTCCAGGCCGTGTATCGAGACCCCCTCGGTAACGACGTGTATCGCAGCATCAACCAATTCATACCCTTGCTCAACGCGGGCCTCCTGCATCTCGCCGCGTGCAACTCGCCCCCGCAGGCGCCGACCGTCCTGAGCGACGACCGCGTGGCCCAGTGGCGACAGCGTCGACGTGACATGGCCGGCGTCGGGTGACGAGGCTGGCGGGCAACACGACGTCAGGAGCTACTCCGTGTACCGCCAGACGGGCGGCGCCGGGTGGGGAACGCCCATCTACACCACGCCGGCGGCAGGCACGGCCAGTTACGACTTCGAAGACAAATCGGTGCCTCTTGGTCAGTCGTACCAGTACGGCGTGGTCGCGCGCGACTGCACGCCAGCGTTGTCCGCGCTCACACCGTCGCGGTACTCCCGTGACAGCCAACCCCTGACGCCGCCGGACGATCTATGACTCGCGCTCACATATATCCTATGCGTGATGGAATGGCGGCGCCGCGATGCGCGCGGCGAGGCTCCGCGGCATTCCTGGTGCTCATCTTCACGATCGCGTTGGCCGCATTGGCTGGATCCGCGGTGCTGTTGACGTCGGGCGGCAGCCTCGTTTCCAACTATCATGATCAGGAACGTGACCTGCGCTACGGGGCGGCGGCAGCGCTGCAGATCGGGATCAGCACGCTGGCCAACAATCCGTTCGCGGTACCGGAGACGGGCTATGTCCAGCTGGCCACGAGCTCGGCGATCCTGGCGGCGGACGGCACGCCCGTGCCGTCGGTGACCTACGATCTGTTCGCTGGCCCCACGGGCGCAGCCTCGCAACAACACGGACGGTTCGTGACGTTGGTGGCGGTCGCCAAAGACACGACGCGACACCGGCAATTTATTCGCCGGGTGGAGCTGAATCAGGAGACGTTCGCGCGCTTCGCGTATTTCTCCAACAGCGAGAACGGGATCTGCTTCGGATCGGGCGACCGACTGAGCGGACCGGTGTTCTCGAACGACGTCATCTCGACCTGTGGCGTGCCGCAGACCGCCGACTTCATGGACTCGGTGTGGACACCTCAGACGTTCGTGAATGGCAACCCTGGCGTTCGACACGCTCTACAAGGGATGGACCAAAGTGGCGGCGCCGCTGCAGATGCCCAATACCGCGGGACTGGCAGCCCTGTTCCCGATCGCTGCCTCCGGCAGCACGGAATTCTTCACGCCCAACGCCAACACCGATTCGACAGCAGCTGTACTGTCGCGGCTCGAGTTTGCAGCTTACGATCTCAACGGTGATGCGGACAGCGTCAATCCCGGCGAGGGATTCGTCAAGTTTTATCAGGTCGACGAATCGTCCAAGCCGCTGGTCCCGCCGCCGGTGGGTGTCTGGTCACCCGCGCAGATCGATTCCGTCGCGGTGGGGTATCTCCGCTCTGGCATCAACCGCCAGCACGACGCGAACAACTGTGGGGAGTGGCGGTATGTCCAGGACGACAACGGCAATCTGGAATGGGAGTTCTTCCCGATCGCCGCGCACCACACCGCCTGGTACAAGACGATCGTCGGAAGCGCGGTCGGCGGCGCCGTGCCGCCGGCCATCTCCGCGGCCAACGCCGCGGAAGTGACTGTCGTCGGCGCGTTCGCGCCGGCCGACACCGTGAGCATGACGTGGGTGGCAAAGAACCCTTCGCGCAATGGGTCCCTCACGGAGCCGCCCCAATGCTACCTGGGGGGCGATCCGCATCTCGTCGCGACGGAGCGTGACACGAGCGCCGCTGCGCCCCTGCGGACGGGTTCGCAATGGGGCGCTCAGAACTGGACCTACGGACGGCGCGGCGGCACCGACACCACGTTCACTGGCGGCGACGCCACCGATCCGACCCACCCGACGCGCATGGGGCATTGGCTCCCGTGGCCGGGGGCGACGCCCGCGGCATTCACCGCCCCGTTCAAGGCGAGCCATCCCGACTGGCGGTACCTGTTCCCGATCGACACGGTCTACAACCCGTCGTTCAAGACGGTGGTCGCAGCGCACGGCAGCGTCGGCGTGAGCGGCACGGTCAACGGTCGCGTGACCGTCTATTCTGACGGCAGCATCGCCGTCCTGGACAACCTGCGACTGACGAACGACGCGGATACGGCGTGCCTGCATCTGGCGGCCCTGCTCGCGGGGACCGACATCCTCGCGGCCGACAACGGCATCAATGCACCAGCAGGCGACAACACCAGCCGCCTCAACATGCGTGGCGCCTCCAGTGACCTGTGGGTCGAGTCGACGGTGATGGCGCTGCAGTCCTGGGGCGCAGAGGGGTTGGTGAACGATCCAGGCGTGTTGTTCGTGCCCTTGCAACAGCCCTGCAACGGACAGAACTACGCTCGCGGATGCCTCCATGTGCAGGGCGGCATCATCCAGGCAACGCGCCACACGGTGAACGGGGGGAACGGAACGACGACGGGCTATGGGTACGCGAAGCAGTACGTCTTCGATGACTGCTCGGTGAACAACCCGCTGCCATACTTCCCGGCTACCGGGCGATTCACGATCAACGCGTACTACGAGAGCGACCCGGCGCACTTCAGCGTGAGCGCGCTTTTCGCCGCCTTGAAGCCGTAGACTGGCCGCTACCCGCCCGCGATCGCGCCCACGACCAGGAACGGTTCTTCACCCAACGAGACCGCGTCAGGCACGTGCGCGTCCGGCGATTCGTTCGACAGATCCTGGCCGCAAGCGAAGAACCTGACAAAGGGCCTGCGCTGCTGCGTGACATGGTCGCGAATCGTGCCGCTCAGGACCGGATAACGCGCTTCGATCGCGTCGACGATGGATCGCTGCGTCACCAGTCCCCGGACGTCGACCACGACCTCGTCACCTACCTGGGCGAGCCGTCGAAGGTGGAAGGGTAGTCCGACTCGAATCATCGCAGTGTCTGGACCTCCACGGAGAGCACGGCCGGGAGATCCCGTACAACGGCCTTCCAGCTGTCTCCACCGTCGGCCGACACGTAGACCTGCCCCCCGGTGGTGCCGAAGTAGATGCCGCACTCATCCATGGCATCAACGGCCATAGCATCGCGCAGCACATTCACGAAGCAGTTCTGTTGCGGTAGCCCCTTCGTGAGCGCTTCCCATTCGTTGCCACCCGTGCGGCTTCGGTACACGCGCAGCTTGCCGTCGGGCGGGAAATGCTCCGAGTCACTCTTGATCGGCACGACGTAGATGGTCTCGGGCTCATGGGCGTGTACGTCGACGACGAACCCGAAGTCCGTCGGGAGGTTGCCGCTCACTTCGTACCACGATCCGCCCGCGTTGTCAGTGCGCATGACATCCCAGTGCTTCTGCATGTACAACACGTCCGGGCGATCGCGGTGCTGCGCGATCCGGTGCACACAGTGGCCGACCTCTGCGGTCGGATCGGGGAGAAATGGGGAGTGAAGCCCCTGATTCATCGGTCGCCAGGAGTTGCCGGCATCATCGCTCCGAAAGACGCCTGCGGCCGAGATCGCGACGAACATGCGGTCGTGATACTTCGGGTCGAGAAGAATGGTGTGCAGCCCCATTCCACCCGCCCCTGGCTGCCAGCGCGGCCCCGAGTCGTGACACCGGAGTCCCGCGAGCTCGTGCCACGTCTGCCCACCATCAGTGGTGCGGAAGAGTGCCGCATCCTCAACGCCGGCGTACACCGTGTCCGGGTCGTTCAGTGCCGGCTCGAGATGCCAGACCCGCTTGAACTCCCACGGGTGGGGCTTGCCGTCATACCACAAATGCGTGCCCGGCGTCCCGTCGTAGAGGAACTTGTTCCCGACAGTCTCCCAGTTCTTGCCACCGTCGTTTGACCGTTGGACGATCTGACCGAACCAACCGCTGGTCTGCAATGCGTACAAACGGTCCGGGTCGGCCGGCGAGCCCTTCACATGGTAGATCTCCCAGCCGCCGAAGTGCGGACCGTCCACCTTCCATTTCGAGCGTGCGCTATCCGAGGTCAGGGTGAATGCGCCCTTTCGCGTGCCGACCAACACTCGAACTCTGCTCATCCTGTGGACCTCATGATGTTGGCATCCAGGTCACTCAAACCTAGCAGCCACTCAGACCGTCAGCAGGAGCGCGGTCTCCCAGCGGCGGTCTATCGCGTGCGCGATTGCGCTCCTTGTACGACGATCGTTACCTGCATGCGCTCTCGAGTTGCGTGACCACCACCGGGATCCCATCCAGATCGAACACGAAGATGGAGGGCGGGGCAGGTCGTGGCCGCACAACCTCGAGCGCGAGACGGGAGGAGCCGCCCAGCGTGCGAACGAACGCGCGAACGTCGCGTTGGTCGCCGGCGAATACAAGCGTCGTGCTGTCGTGCCCGAGCAGCCAGCGTTCCCTCTGGGGCGGACCGGCTCCCAACCGCACGATCACTGCATGAGAGTGGCCGCGCCCCAGCGATTGCTGCCCCTCGAGCAATGCCTCGAGTACTCCCTTGCGACAGCGGAGCGCGAAGTCGGCGTGCGACGACCCCGCGACGTCGACTGGCGCGAGAACGAACCCGACGTCCTTCTGGCCACTTAGGCGGTGTGCCTCAATGAGTCCGTGCCAATCGCCAACTACAATGGGAATGCTATCGGCGGCGTCGAGGCGCTCGACTGGCCTCGGCGGACCAGCGTGCATGAACGGCGACTCGAGGTGTTGGAATGACAGCACGCGCGCAGTGTCGTAGCTCGTTGGCGCCGGGATACCCGAGATCTGGCAGCCGGGAATCGTTGTAGCCATGTACGGGAAATCGGAATAGCTCGGGCAGCCCGCTGGCCACCTTCGGCCGGACCTCGCGTCAAGGGAATCGATCCAGTGCCTGGTCGCCCTGAGGACCGAGTCCGCTACGCCGCCCTGCGCACGAGCCGCGTCGAAAGGCGCGAGCACGAGGCCGGCACCGATGACCGTCGCCTTGGCCAGGACCATCGCCCTACCGGCGCGCCGTCCGCCATCGTTGCGTCGCATTCTTCCGCATCATACCATCGGACCCCTGAACGGGTCCACGGGCGGCGACGACCGAACTCTGGACGCTAAGACGCTGGAGACCAAACCTGGACGCCAGCTGGCTGCGACCTGGCAGGCATATCCGCCCCCAATTGGACGAGGTCCTCAATGGAAATGCCAGCTCAGAACCACAGGAATTGATACGCCAGGCCAAACGTCGAGAAATTCGACCCCACTCTCGCGGTTGCACCCTTGCTGTAACTGGCCTTGATCGATTGCGCCGCGGTGATCTTGAACGAGGCCAGCGCACCGACGCGGGAGTTGTCCTGCCGGCCGACCTGGGGCCCGCCATTCGTGCTCGTCGCGCCGCCGCTGTACCAGGTGCCATCGAGCGCCGCCCAGATCCGTGTACCGAAGGTGTAGCTCACGTGCAGTTGCAGCGACGCCATCGGTTGCTGGGAAGACACCGACGATCCCGGATAGAAGTGCGTGTTACTGGTGAAGAGCCAGACGCCGGTATAGAAATCAATGTACAGCTTCCGGCCGACAATGTACGACACGCCGAGCTCCGGCTTGAACGCCCAGCGGTTTGTGCCGATGTTGATGACTTTTGCCGGGTAGTACTGCCCCGTTGGGACGTTGATGAGGAGGCTCGCGCCGAAAATGAATCGGCGCGGGGGCGTCGAGGCGAACGCCTGCGGGGTCAGCGCGGGACTGCCGATGATGTCCAGCGAGGGCTTGATCTGCAGATCTCCCAGTCCGGAACGCGTCACCAAGCTGTCATTCGCGCCGACCATTCCCGTGAGAATCCCCCAAGCATAGGGGATACTGGCGGTCACGAGCCCCTGCATGCCAGCGATCCCGAACGTGCGTCCATAGCCAAAGACGATCCCATTGATGTCGGCGTGCGCGTTCGTAACCGGCAGCGACGGATCGAATAGAACCCCGCCGGTGCTGTAAGCATAGCCGAGTCCCGCGAAATTGACGCCGACCGGCGAGGGAGAGTAGGCGCGAGGCTCCAGCTGTTGACCGCGCGCGGCGGACGGCACAACCGCAATGACTGCCAGGGCAAAGCCGACTCGGCGCCTCATGGCTCCCCACTCCTGAGCACGGCAACCGCCGACACGTCAATAACGACGGCGCGGGAGGGTGACGGTGAGGCACGTGCCCATCATACCAATGGAACCATCCGCTGAGAGGCCACGCCATCAGCCTAAGGAATCGATTGTCCCCGGGACTGCGCAGTCGTCGGTCGTGGCTAGCACGGCAGTATCGGCCATGTCGTCAAGGGGCCGGAGCTTGCACACAGGGGCGACCGGCGAAAGGAGCGGTCCGACACACGCGGAAATCGAGCGGCCAGCCGGGTCGAGACCGCCAGGAGTGCCTGCCGTACCGGCTGGCGCCGCGGAGTCGTTGAAGGCACCGATTCGAGATTCCCCCGGACGTCCCGAGAGCGGCGTGATCTCAAGCGCGAAGCCCACACCGGTTCGCAGCTGACTTCGGGCGACAACGGCGTTTGACCGAGCGTGAAGAGGTGAATCACCCGGGAACCACGCACGGCCGACCACGTCACCGCCTTCATCGCACCCATGTCCGCCGACGCCGAAAACGCGCCATCCCCGACGCCGGTTTCCACCGTCGTCTTGTGAGAGCAGGCACCCGTGAGGCCCCGTTTCGTCGCCGCGTGCCATAAGCGCCATCTATGCTCTCCTTCCAAACAAAGTATTGGAGGCGCAATCACTAGCCGACTAGCGTCTACTCCGCAGGGCGCTCCGTCGGATCATCGCCTGTTTCACGCACCGGAGGTTCACCATGACACCGCGCAAACTCCCTGGCTCACACATCCGCTCGGCTATCGTGCTCGCCGCGGGCATGGGGCTAGTCGTGAGCCTCATGCCAATGTCCGTATCCGCGCAACAAACGCACGACTCGAGTGGGAAGAAGGTCGTCATCAACAAGAACGTCGGACAGGCAAGTCCTCAGGTGCTGCAGAGCAGTGTAAACAACGAAGCGCTCAATCCTCAGCCGCTTCCGCCCAAGCTATCACCGCCAATAAACCAAACGGTGAAGGTGAACTCGTTTGGCTTCCCGGCTGCGACGCAGCCCGGGACCAGCGGCAAGACCAACTCCGCCGGCCTGCCGCCGGTTAGCGGCATCACGTCACTTCCGCCAGGTGTCACGATCCCTCGGGATACCGGATCAAAGAAGCAGAACGGGAACAACGGGAAGCTGAACCCCTGCGTCCCTAAGGGGTTCGATGTCACCACAACCGGGACCCCCTGTAAGGGCACCCCATAGCTGGAAAACCCGGCGAGTCGTTTGGGCTGGCCGACTCCAACGAGTCCGCGCTTCGCGCCAACCTCCTGTCACTGCCGGGCGACACGAACGCGACCGTGGCAAGCGACCAGAACGTGGAGCGTTATCCCCGACGTCTGGACCGAGGACATGTGCCTTTCTGGCCCAACCGGGCCAGGCCGATATCTAGAGCGTTCTCCCTTACGATTATGGCACAAACATTGAGGCGGGCAGCCTTCGCGCCGCTGCGCCAAAACAACAACAGCTAGGGAGACAGCTCACGTGTCCAAAGAAATCGATCGTCGCCGGTTCGTTAGCGCTGCGGCTACCGGCGCCGCGGCAATCGCCATTGCGCCGGCCGACCTCTTTGCGGCCGGCGTTGCCGCGGAGCAACCCACCGCAATCCCGTCATCCAGGGATGCGACCGCAGTGTCGGCACCTCAGGCGCCGTTCGGCCCGCTCAAGCAGATCGATGCTGGCCTGCTGAACATTGGCTACGCGGAAGCTGGGCCCGCCAACGGTCGTGCGGTAATTCTACTGCACGGCTGGCCCTACGACATCCACAGTTTCGTCGACGTTGCTCCATTGTTGGCTTCGGCAGGCCACAGGGTCATCGTCCCCTATCTGCGCGGCTACGGTACGACGCGTTTCCTCTCCAGCGAAACGATGCGGAACGCCCAGCAGTCGGCCGTTGCCCTCGACATCATCGCTCTGATGGATGCGCTCAAGATCCAGACGGCTACCGTCGCCGGCTTTGATTGGGGCGCGCGCACGGCGGATGTCATGGCAACACTCTGGCCGGAACGCTGCAAGGCGATCGTTTCCGTCAGCGGCTATCTGATCAGCACCCCCGCGGGCAACCAGCAGCCGTTACCACCCGAGCCTGCGTTCCTGTTTTGGTACCAGTACTACTTCGCTACCCCAGTCGGCAAGGCCGGCTATGCGAAATATCTCGACCAGTTCAATAAGTTCATCTGGCACCAGGCTTCGCCAAAGTGGAATTTCGACGACGCGACGTACGACCGCACGGCAGCGTCCTTCAACAACCCCGATCACGTTGACATCGTGATGCATGACTATCGCTGGCGGCTTGGTTTGGCCGACGGCGAACGGAAATATGACGACCTGGAAAAGCGGCTCGCCCCACTTCCTCCCATCACCGTGCCCGCGATCACCATGGAAGGCGACGCCAACGGTGCAATCCACGCGCCCAGCACGGCGTATCGGAACAAGTTCTCGGGCAAATATGAGTACCGCCTCATCACCGGCGGCGTCGGCCACAACCTGCCGCAGGAAGCTCCGCAAGCCTTCGCCAAGGCGGTGATCGACGTTGAGGCTCTTTGATCGGTGTGCGCGTGATTCGCCGAGCGTTCACCCTACGTGAGATCGGTGCTCTGTCCGACCTCGATGATATAACCGTCAGGATCGCGGATGTAGCAGCGAATCTCGCCGTACTTGGCGATCGGCTCCGTCAGAAACTCGGCTCCTCGGCTTTTCCATAGTTCATAGCACGCCTGTATATCCGCGACGCGGATATTCATAAAGCTGCTGATCGTATCCGGGTCGGCCGGGACGCTGAGCGTTACTGTCGGCTTGTCCGGGGTGGGCCCGCCCCCGACGTTGACAATGAGCCACGTATTCGCGATCTGAATGTGCCCAGACGCACCCTTGCTATCGCCTCTGCTCTGAATGCGGCCGCTGAAGACCCTTTCATAGAAATCGGCCGACCGGTCGATGTCGGCGACGGTGATGAAATGTGTGACGGTGAACCCGTCGCGCGGGGGCATCTCATAGCTCTTCTGTTGGATTTGTACGCTGCTCATTGACGACCCCTCTCAAGACAGTGCTCATCCACTGATGCTAGTTCGCTCGTAAGTCGATCCATTCTGGTACTCCTTTCAATGGCAGAGCAAGTGACGGTTCAAGGCAAAGATTGGCCGAAGCGCGACAACGAGGCACGGAGTCGGCATCCTATCCGCGCCAAGCGTTAACCGTACGTGAGATCGGTGCTCTGTCCGACCTCGATGATATAACCGTCAGGATCGCGGATGTAGCAGCGAATCTCGCCGTACTTGGGAATCGGCTCCGTGAGAAACTCGGCTCCTCGACTTTTCCATAGTGTGTAGCACGCTTGAATATCCGCGACGCGGATATTCATAAAACTGTTGATTTTATCCGGGTCGGGCACGCGGAGCGTTACCGACGGCTTATCGGGGGTCGGCCCGCCCCCGACGTTGACGAGGAGCCACATATTGGCGATCTGAATGTACCCGGGCGCGCCGCTGCTATCGCCTCTGCTCAGAATCCGACCGCCGAAGACCGTTTCATAGAAGCGAGCCGATCGGTCGATATCGGCGACCGTGAGAAAATATGCGACGGTGAACCCGTCGCGCGGGGGCATTCTCATAGCTCTTCTGTTCGACTTGTACGGCGTTCACTGATGGCTCCTTTTGATATGGTGCGCGGAAGCGCTTCGTTCTTCGAGTGGTAAAGATACGACGGGCTGATCACCATGAATCACATGGTCGCCTTGACTGCCGGCGTTAAGGTCGTCGGCGCGCGAACCCGGAGGCGAAGCGTTTAGCTCGTTCCTGCGCTCCGACCTAACTGCGGGTTAACAGGCGGACGGGATCGATGATCACGGTCCAGCTGCTTGCCACGTGAGCTGCGATCTGCACGACGTGCGCGCGGCAATGGCACGGTCCGTCACGTAACGGCGTTTTGAGCTCTCAGAAACTATGGCTCATGGATATCCAAGCGCCTTCTTCCAAAGAGCCGCGCATCAATAGACGTGGAACCTGGTCCGAGAGCAGCTAGCGCAAGGCCCACCGCTCCTAACAGAATGGAGCTCCGTACGTCCGCGGTTGCAAGAAACAGGACGCAAAGCTCAACGAGAGTGACAAGCACCCCGGCGACCGGTGTCCACAATCCCAGTAGAAGCAGCGTGCCAGCTCCAAACGCGACAGACCGTAAGAAGATCGTTTGCAGATCAGGCCTTAGCTGAAGCGCGATGGCTCCGTCATGAATCAACAGGATACCAGCGGCCATCCTCAGCAGGAGCAGGGCCAGACCTGGCCATCCGTTCGGGAACATGGAGAATAGGCGCTGCAGAGCAGTGAATCCTCTGTTTCGGCGCGTAACTGCCACGCCTCAGTAAGCTGCGCTTCTTGACACCGTTCGCGGTCTGGGAGTTATCAATCAGTGTACGCGGCGGCGCGCAGCAGTCGATAGCCCCCAAAAGGGTTGGTCTCAAGCAACCATCTCGAGGGAGGCGTGCAGACTGCAAAGAGCCATCGTTGTTTACCGCTGCGTCTCAACAGCCTTCGGAATAGAGGGGCGGAGGACAACCTGGTTGACGAACCGTCACTCCGATAGCATTTCGATCTATGGCCCTGATGAATTCCGTTGCAGGGGTTCCCGAAAGCGACTAAGCCGACCTTCTGACGACGGGAGGCAATCGTCAAGTATGGCTCGCTCACAAGGGTCGGGGGCACGATTGTGCCCGCGAAATACACGCCCGGCAAGGCTTTGGGACTCGAGGTTTATCTCTGCGCTAGCGCTACTCCTGCCGGTCTTGTCCCCGTCGTTTGCAGCCGCTCAAGGACACGATCCGACGAGTTCGGCGAGGGGCATCTCCAAGTTGAATCGCGTCGTCCCGCTGTCCGTCCGAATGCCCGCCGTGGATGGCGCCGACATCCGATTCTCGCGCCTCTCGACAGCCCAGGGACTGTCCCAAACCCAAGTCGGTGAGATCGTACAAGACGATCAAGGGTTCATGTGGTTCGGGACTCAGTACGGTCTCGACCGATACGACGGATATGAGTTCAAGGTGTTCATGCATGACCCTGCGCGCCAGAATAGCCTGAGCTGTGTCTACGTCCACTCGCTATTCAAGGACCGTTCTGGAACGCTGTGGGTGGGGTGCGATCAGTTTCTGGACAGGTTCGACCGTGTTCACGAGACATTCACTCATTATCGGATCGACACCGGCGAAGTGGCGAACTACGTCAGCCAAATCAGTCAGGATCGGAGCGGCATGCTGTGGTTGGCAACAGGGAGTGGTTTGTTCAGGTTGAACCCGGGGACGGCTCAGATCACCCACTACGTTCACGATCCAGCAAATCCCTCCAGTCTCGGCAGCAACGAGGTCAGATATACGTTGGAAGACAGGAGTGGCCGATTCTGGATAGCCGACGGCGATGACGTAGAGGAGTTCAATCGCGAGAGCGGAAGAGTTCTATCGCGCGTCCACCTGAATGAGGGTGTAAGGCTAGTCTCGTTCTATGAAGATCACCTTGGCGTTTTTTGGATTACGTACGTCACGAATAACACCGGAAGTGGACTAGCCGTTCTGGACCAATCCACAAATCGCCTCATTCCTTATTCAATCTATGACACGAAGTCTGACAAAGAATTACCTGCTGGATTCATGGCGGCGATCGAAGACAACAGCCAAACGCTCTGGTTAGCTAGTTTTGGCGCCGGTCTATTGAAGTTGGACAGAAAGCATGGTGTTTTCATCCGATATCGGAACTATCCCGAAAACCCTGAGAGCATCACAGAAGACCGCGTAATGTCGCTATGCGGGGACCGCGAAGGAAATGTTTGGGCGGGCTTGTACACGAGCGAGCCCAATGTTTTCCGTACCGAAAGGGCACCGTTCATGGCTCTAGTTACCCGAAGCAGTCCTCGCAGTCACGGCGAAAAGATCGTAAATGCGGTGTACGAGGATCGCAACCAGGTACTGTGGACGGCGACGACGGGAGCGTTAAATCGCATCGATCGAAGATCTGGAGACGCCACCTCTTACCAACCCCCGGGGCAAGGCCTGTCGAGCGACGTCATTGCGATTACGGAAGATCGGGCCGGCGGTCTCTGGATCGGAACTTACGGCGCGGGACTGAGCCGGTTCGACCGGAGAACTGGGCTTTTCGAGACCTATCTGCACGACCCTGGCCGCGCTTCTAGTCTGAGCAGCAACATCGTGAGCCGGATGCTGATCGATGATGCGGGCACCATGTGGATCGGAACCTACAACGGTCTTGATCGGTTTGACGCTCGGAACGAGAGCTTCGTTGTCTACAAGCAGGACACCACGCGTGATGACGAGGTATATGCCAATCTCACACAGGACAAAAGCGGGTTGCTCTGGATGGGGGGCTGGCGAGGTTTAACCCGTTTCGACCCTCGGACTGGTCAATTCACCGGATATGCGCACAAGGTGGGTGACCCTGGTTCTTTGAGTGACAACGCCGTGACCTCGACCTATGTGGATCATTCAGGAACACTCTGGGTCAGCACTGAAAATGGCTTGAACATGCTGAACCGCGAGCGTGGGACTTTCGCCCACTACTACATGAAGGATGGCCTGCCGAGCAACGCCGTCAGTTGCATCCTCGAAGACGAGTTCGGCGCGTTATGGATGAGCACCAACCGCGGGTTGTCCAGGCTCGATCCCGTCGCAAAGACATTTCGGAACTACTCTACGGTTGACGGCCTCCCCGGCAATGACTTTACGGGCTGGGATGCCTGCTTTAGGAGTCCTAGCGGAGAGATGTTTTTTGCTGGGTTTGCCGGCGGGGTGGCCTTCTTTCCCGATAAGGTATTGAACCCATCGTACCCGCTGCCCCTCGTTCTGACCGATTTCCAAATGGCTGGTCATTCGGTGGAAGTCGGAGACAGCTCCCCTCTCAGAGAGTCCATCAGCTACGCCAGCAACATCACACTCACTCACGACCAAAACGTATTTTCACTGAGTTTCGCCGCACTCACGTATTTCAATCCAGATGCAAATCGGTACCGGTACAAACTTGAAGGACTGGATCGCGACTGGATCGAAGTTGAGAGTGATCGACGGATCGCGAGCTATACAACCTTGCCGGCGGGCAAATACACATTTCATGTACAGAGCGCAACCAGGCAAGGGGCTTGGAACGAGCCTGGCATTGCACTCAGGATCACGATCCTGCCGCCGTGGTGGGAGACTTGGTGGTTCAGGCTCCTGTGCTTCGTTGCATTCGTCGGAATTCTGTGGACGCTCTACCTTCTTCGGCTCGGCCAAATGGCGACGGAGATTCGGGCCAGGCTGGAAGAGCGACTGGGTGAGCGAGAGAGAATAGCGCGTGAGCTGCACGATACTCTGCTGCAGGGGATACAAGGCCTGGTCTTGCGGTTTCAAGCCGTCGCCGAGCGGATACCTGCCTCAGAACCCGCCCGACACATGATCGATAAAGCGCTCGATCGAGCCGACGAAGTGCTGGTTCAGGGACGGGATCGCGTTAAGAATCTTCGTCTCACGCCACAGGTGAAACCCTTACCAGAGGCCCTCGCTGACGCCATCAAGGACCTTACACTCGACGACGGTATTGAATTCAGCATTGTTGTAGAAGGAGAGCTGCGCGAGCTTAGCCCTCTGGTGCGGGACGAGGCATACTGGATCGCACACGAGGCTCTGGTAAACGCGGTGCAGCACGCGCGTGCGAAACGTATTGAAGTCGAGATCGCATACGATTCTGCGCGCCTGCGTTTGCGCTTTCGGGACGACGGCTGCGGTGTCGATCCTAAGATTATCGAAGCCGGCGGCAAGCCGGGGCGTTGGGGGATGCGTGGAATGAGGGAGCGTTCCGCGAAAATCGGTGCGCACTTGGAAACCTGGAGCCGCCCGGATGCTGGGACCGAGTTGGAATTGGAGATTCCAGGATCCGTTGCCTATAGCGCCAAGGGGAACGGTTCGCTGTGGCGAAGGCTCCGCCAACTGTGGTACGAGGAGACACCTGATGAACCCCATTAAGGTCCTATCGGTTGACGATCATCCCCTGTTCAGAGAAGGGATAGCGGCAATCATAGAGAATCACTCTGACATGGTGCTGGTCGCTGAAGCTGGCAACGGTCGTGAAGCGCTCGAAAGTTTCCGGCGTCATCGTCCGGACGTAACGCTGATGGATTTGGTGATGCCGGAGATGAATGGCATTGAGGCGACCATCGCCATTCGAAAAGAGTTTCCCAAAGCTCGCATCGTCATGCTGACGACATATAAGGGTGACGTGCAAGCTGCTCAGGCCCTCGATGCCGGAGCCTGCGGATACTTGCTGAAGAGCACTCTGAGGAAGGATCTCCTGGATACCATTCGCGGCGTACACGCCGGCCAACACCGCATTCCCGCTGAGATTGCCATTGCAATTGCAGAACATCATGCAAGTGACACTCTTACGGAACGCGAGCTCGAAGTACTGCGGGAGGTCGCTGCTGGGAATGCGAATAAGACCGTCGCGTGGCACCTTTCCGTTTCGGAAGACACGGTCAAAGGCCACGTGAAGGCGATACTCGCTAAACTTGGCGCCAACGATCGGACGCATGCGGTAACCATTGCACTCAAGCGCGGCATCATTTCGTTAGAACAATGACACGAACAGTCGCCCGCCGCCGGCACTACCGTCTCGTGCAGCCTCGTCTGGAAGCGGCAGGGGTCACCGACAAGGCTCGCGTGATCACGCAACGTCACTGATGTGGGGACTCGAGCGACTCAAGCGGTAGCGCTGTCGAACCGCTTTTAAGAGGGCCCGCGACCGGGAGCCACCAACCAGCGGCTTAGCGCACCGGGAGTATCGAAGCGCCTTCGGCACGCCGTGCGGCGGCCGACCGAGCAAACCTCGCGCCGATCACGACGCCGGCGGCGATCCCAGAGTCGAATCGCAGGTCAGAGCCATAGTCAACACGATGGCTCGCGATTACCTCGCCGGTGCTGATCTCAGTACGCCAGCAACAGTGAGGGAGCAAGTGCCGAGCTGGATCGCGAACTAAAACGCCGTGGCCTCGGACGTGGCACTCGGCTACCACTCGCCAGGGCCACTGCCGCAAGTAGGGCCTACTGCTGGTGCGAGTTGCGGACGCAAATTGCCCAAGGAATTGGGCCTCGCACGTTACTCGAATTGGGGGTATTGCCTCGACCCGATGTGGGCTTTCACAAAATGGCCAGCACTTCTACCGTTCCGAGCGAAAGAGCGGTGTCGATCTCAGGATGGCGTCACCGGGGCTGTCAACCACCAGACCAACCCCATCCAACGGAGGAACCACGCCATGGCGCCCACACGCGCAGTCAAACCGAGTATCGTCTTCTGCCACGGGATCTTGGCCGATGGCTCGTGCTTCAGCAAAGTCATCCCCCCGCTTCAGGCGGAGGGGTACGAGGTTATGGCCGCCCAATACGGCCTCGACACGAACGAAGAAGATGTCGCCGCGGTAAAACGCACTCTCGGGCGGGTCAGCAGCCCAACCATTCTTGTCGGGCACTCCTACGGGGGTGCTGTTATCACCGCCGCAGGAACCGATGACCGCGTCGCCGCTCTCGTCTATATCGCCGCGATTGCCCCCGACGCGGACGAAACGTCGCAGGGCCAACAGGACACGTTTCCCGTTACCGACGTGTTCACATGCGTCGAAGTCGCAGACGGGCGCGCCTGGATGCGCCCCGAAGGCATCAGGTATTTCGCGGGAGACCTTCCGAAGGCAGAGCAACAACTCGTCTGGGCGACGCACTATGCGCCGGCCGCGGACCTATTCAGCCGGAACGCCCCAGGCACGGCCTGGAAGTCGAAGCCGAGCTGGTTCATCGTGGCCAACCAGGACCACACGGTTCACCCGGATCTGGAACGCTTCGCCGCGAAGCGCATGGGCGCAACCATCCACGCGGTCGACAGCAGTCACGTCCCGATGCTGTCGCATCCAGATGTAGTGATTGACGTTATCCGTTCCGCGGCAAGAGCCGTCCAGGGCTCGACTGCCGCTGCCGTCAAGACTGGAACAGAAGCTCGCGGAGTGGCTGTTCCGGCGTAGCTAAACGATGCGTCCCGTCCGAGTGGATCTTTACTTCAAGGGAGACTGCTCATGAAACAGCCTATCAAGAACGTGGTTTTGGTGCATGGTGCTTTTGCCGATGGCTCCGGTTGGGCAGCCGTCGCCAAGATCCTCGAGAAGGATGGATACTCGGTATCGGTGCCACAGCCGCCGGAGACCTCTTATGCCGAGGACGTGAAGTGCACGAAGGCGGCCATCGACGCCATGAACGGGCCGGTGGTATTGGTGGGCCACAGTTATGGCGGGTCCATCATCACCGAGGCCGGTAATCATCCAAACGTTGCGGCACTTGTCTATATCGCCGCATTCGCGCCGGACACGGGGGAAAGCCCCGCTACAATTGAACAAGCGCTCCCGCAAGCCTCCAAGGCGTTCAAGTCGGACAGCGCCGGCAACTGGTGGATAGAGCAGGCGCATTTCGCGGCCGACTTCGCGGCGGACGTTCCGCCGGACGTGTCCCACTTCATGGCTGTGTCGCAGGTGCCAATCTCCACCGAAGCGTTCACGCACAAGATCACGTCACCAGCCTGGAAGACCAAGCCCACTTGGTACATGGTGGCTACCGAAGACCGGTCAATCAATCCGGATCAGGAACGCATGATGGCGAAGCGCGCCAAGGCCAAGACGGTCGAAGTAAACGCCAGCCACGTGGTCTACATGTCTCACCCGAAGGAAGCAGCCAAGCTCATCGAAGAGGCTGCCACCTCCGCACCCGTGAATCAGTAGCCACACGGTCCCAAACAAAGTGAACTCCGCCGATCCGGTTACGATCGGCGGAGACCGGGTGGATAGAGCGGCGGTTTCCTAATTTCCAGCGGGGCTTTCGGGCGCTTCTCTTAGGCGATCGAGGTACTGGCCAAAGGCAGCACGGACGTCGGGCTCTCGGGCTATTACCTACTCAGCGGCGTCAGATCTACTCGGTCAAAGCGCAAATTCCGCACGCGACCGTTGCTGACCGTAAAGCTGTTGCATCGCCTGAGCTCTGGACACCGATACTCCATCGCCCCCATTGGGAACTCTGCCACGAACACGTCGGCAATCGTGGGCGTCATCTCGAGCTCGCCGCGCGCGTAATGCACAAAGAGCTTGTTGTCCCGAACCGAGATCGTGTATAGGGCATCAAGCTCCTTGCTGTAGAAGGCGCCTGCGTACTCCCGCAGCCTCTCAGTCGTTGGATGGACACGTTCGATGCGCTTTGCAGATTGATCGGCCCCACCCTGGTGTAGGGTGAAGCGGGCCGATTTGCCGCCCGGTGCGGGCGCGTCGAACGTCACCTGCGCGTCGACGACCTTCAGGACGAAACGGCTTTCGGATACAGGATACACCGGAATCTTGGACTCCCCGGTCGCCTGCGTCATGAGCTGATCGCCCTCCCGAGTAAAGGAGATGATGAAGTCCGGACTTAGCTGATAATCGCCGACATAGGCATCCAGCAGCTTCGGATCGACCGTCACCTGGGCCAGCGTCGAATCGCGAGCGGTTGGGGCCTTCGGCGGTGACCCTTTCAGGTGGGACGCCAGATAGATGTCCGCCACCCTGTACGCGAGCCCAGGGGCGTCGGCATCGCCGGCGTTGCACAGCGTGATGACAGAAACATGCTCATCGGGAAACCGCAGTAACTCGGTGCGAAATCCGGCATCTCCGCCGGCGTGGTTGACTGTCCTCAACCCACGGTACTCGTTGACCACCAATCCAGAGGCGTACTCGATCTCTTTGCCACTATTCAGATGCCCCTTGATTTGCATCTTCTGCAATAGGTCTCTCCCGCCCACTGCGCCGGTATAGAAGTTTTCGTCCCAGCGCGCGAGGTCGCCGATCGTCGTGAACAGACTGCTCGGCCCCACCGTCGAGTAAGAGAGCGCAACATAGGCATACCGCCCATCTGGCTGGCGCTCGTATGAGTAGGCGCGGTTGTCGACGAGGTCCCCGTAATGCTCGTGGAAGTGAGTACTGCGCATGCCGAGCGGTGCAAAGATGCGCTCGTCCGTGAACTCACGCAGGGGCTTGCCTGAAACGCGTTGCACGATGAGCCCCAGCAAGGTGTAGCCCGTGTTGCTGTAGAGAAACTCGTCGTTCGGGTGGAAGTTCAGCTCCCGCTGTCGCCAGATCAGATTCACGACGTCCTCCTGCGTGATCACGTCCTCCAGACGCCAACCCGCCATGGCGAGGAGGTTCCACTGATCACGCAGGCCGCTCGTGTGATGCAGGAGATCGCGGATCGTGATGGTCCTGTTGAAGTCGTGAAGCTCCGGGAGGTACTTGCGAATGTCGTCGTCCAGCGACAGCCTGCCCTCCTGCTCGAGCAGATAGATGGCGAAGGCCGTAAACTGCTTAGACAGCGACGCGATGTGGAACACCGTGCCCGCCGTGATCGGTACAGAGTGTTCGATGTCCGCTCGGCCGTAACCCTGGACATAGAGCGGCTTCCCATCCTTGAGAACGCCGAGAACACAACCGGCAGTGCCTGGTTTAGCCCATTGGGCAAAGATTGCGTCGGCAGCGCGGTCCGGCGTGGTCTGCGCGGTCGCGGCCGAGGCAACAGCGACAAGAGTGATCAGGCTCCGGGCGGCGACGAGCGTGCGCATTTGACGTCCACGGAGAAGAACCCGGATAATGTCACCGGGAAGGGAGCGCAGCAATGTCTGGCGGAGCAGGCAGAATCGCCCGCATCGTGGTGGTGATACTTCGTGCTCCCTCCGAGATCGGCGTGCCGTCGCAGACCTCGGCACGACGATGTTGTACACGCATCTCGCGAGAGAGCACCTGCGTGCGCTCGTCACGCCTCTCGTGCCGGTGAAGGATCAAGAATCCAAGCCGACCGACGCCCGCGCCGGGTAAGTCGGTCACGAATTTGCGCGGAATGTGTCAAGAAATGTGTCCAGAGCCGTGCGCAGTGCTTCAGGTGCAGCATCCTATCTGCGGCATAAGCTACGATAGGTGAGTAGATTAGACCTCTATCGCCCCCGTAGCTCAGGTGGATAGAGCAGCGGTTTCCTAAACCGTTGGCCGGGTGTTCGAGTCACCCCGGGGGCACTGGAACGCTCGTTCGCAGCACAAAGCCACGTACGGGTCCGTGTTCCTAAACCGTTGGCCGCGTGTTCGAGTCACCCCGGGGGCTCTGCGGGAAAACGACTTACGCGACCGCTACCTTCCGCTCCGTCTCTGGCGTGCTATTCGGCGCGCTATTCGTGAGCTTGGGTCGGGCGCTCTCGTCGCGGAAAGAACTTAAGAACGACGCTGACGACGAGCAGCATCACCTGGAGCACCAACAACGCGGCCGTCCCGGCGGATCGCCTTGAGCGGGAGGGCGGGGAAGGCTAACCCCGCCCCCTCGCACCCCCTACTGAGACGCGCGCACGCGGTCGCGGGGCGCGCCTACGTCGCTCCTGGCTGCAGCCGATACGGGCGGCGTCACGACCGAGGAGGGGGCCGAGCGCAGCCCGTCCTTGAGGTACTGGTCGAAGAACGCCAACATGTCCCCGAGCTTCACGCGAATGTTCTCGGGAGACGTGATGTAATAGGTCTCGCCTGGGTAGCTCTTGTAGCGGAAGACCTTGTAATGCGCGTCGAGGGCGCGCGCAAAGTCGAGCGACGCCGGTACCGGCAGCTGCGCCTGACGCCAGGACGACGTCGCGCCCTCGCCGTGGATGATGAAGGCGGGTGTCGTCACCTGCGCGACGTTGTAGATCGCCGAGTTGCGGCGATACACGATTGCGCTGTCTGGCAGGGGCCCGAACTCGAAGGCCAGCAGCTGGTTGTGGACCATCTCGTTGTTGAACTCGGGGAACCGCACCCAGTCACCGTACCCGGACTCGGGGATGGCCGCCTGGAACACGCCCGGCGCGAAGGTGATAGCGGACATCGTCATGATGCCGCCGTAGCTCACGCCGTGAATGCCCATCTCTTGTGGGTTCACGAACGGCTGCTGCTTCAGATACTCCACGCCGGCCAACACGTCCTTGAGATCGCAGTGACCCCAGCAGCCGTTGTTGGCGTCCTCGAACGCGCGGCCATACCCGGAGCTCCCGCGGATATTGGGGAGGAGGATGGCGTACCCCCGCTGCGCGAAGTACTGCACCTGCGGCTGGTAACTGTCGATCCACTGTCCCGTCGGGCCTCCGTGGATCCACATGATGCCCGGTGCCTTCTCACCGGCTTTCAGTCCTCGTGGCTCATAAAGGTACGCTGAGATCGTGTACCCGTCAGCGCTCGGGTACGTGATCTTGCGAGGCGTGATGAGGCTGGCCCGCTCGAAGTTGGGTGGCATGGAAAACGTGAGTTGCGTCGTCCGCCCGCTCTGCACGTCCACGGTATACAGGTCCGCCGGTGTCGTCGTGGAGCCCAAGGTGTAGCTCAGACGCATGCCGTCCGGCGACCAGGAGATACGAGACACTACGCCATCAGTCGGAGCGACGACGGCGCGCGGCGCACCACCCGCCGCGCCCACCACATACAGACCCTTGGTGCCGTTCCGATTCGAGATATACGCGATGCTCCTTCCGTCGGGCGACCAAATAGCCTCGCTCTGTTCGGCCGCTTCAGCGACGACCGGGCGCGGATCCCCGCCAGCCAGAGGGGCCGTCCAATAGTTGATCCAGCCCGATCGTTGCGACTTGAACAAGACGCGCTTCCCATCCGGTGAGACCGGTGCAAAGCTGAACGTGCGACCACCACCGTAGTCGAACAACTCGGGTTCGCTCACAACGAGACGCGGGGGCGTCGATCCGTCGGCCGGCACGGCCATCACGTCATGTCTGACCCAACGCTCGTCCAAGCGATCGTAGACGATGGTGCGGCCATCGGGCGTCCAGCTCGGGTAGTCCTCGTAGCGGGGATCGCTCGTCAGGCGGAGCACCTCGCCAGTCGGCACCGCTACGGTATAGATGTCCTGGTTGCCGTAGCGCCCATCGGAAAACGCAATGTGCGATCCGTCCGGCGACCAACTCATCGAGTACAAGCCGCCACCCATCCGCGTGAGCTGAGCATCGGTTCCGGTATGCAGGTCCCACAACCATATCTCGGGCGCGTCGCCCCCCTTGGTGGAGACGTACGCCAGATAGTCACCCTTGGGGGACCAGGCGGGTTGCTGACCGTAGCCCATGCCGCTGACGGGGATGTTGCGAACGAGCAAACGCGGTGGCCCGCTGGCCGGGTTCACCACCCAGATGGCAAGCGGCCCGCCGAAGCTTCCGAGAAACGCGATCTGTGACCCGTCCGGAGACCACACTGGCTCGTTGGTCCCGCCAACCACGGAGCTGACCGAAAGGAGCTGCTCGGCGGAAGGCGCAGGCGCATCACCAGGCATCGACGCGCGTTCCGGGCGTTTCGCTTGCTGGCCACTCACAGCCGAAACGAAAACGCCGCTGGAGATCACGCCGATCAATCCACGTCGGAAAGCGTTCGTGCTCGCGTGCCCCATAAGCCCCTCCACGATGAGAACAGGCTGTCTGCCGCTAGAGCCGACGGATGCGTCGCCGACTCGCGATGGTTGGCCGCCACAGTGTGTCACTACCCGTAACCGGACCCCGGTACCCGGAATCTGTCGTCATGATAGAGACCACCGCCCGAATTGTCCAACGGTGCTTCGCCGAACGAGACGTCGGCGCGCCCCCTTCGCCACAGACCGCATCTCGGGCAGCGAAGAGAGGCTGCGATTCAGCATGTGGCTCGCTGCCGGCTTCGGGAGGCGCTGGCAGCGGTCGACATAACAGTGTCTCGCTGCGTCGCCGGTCGCGTCGTTGTCATACGCGCAATTATCGCCTGAGAGACTCGAACGGCGCGCTCGAAGGCGGCGGAAACACGCCGGCAGCGAGTCGGTCTCGAACGGTGGGACGGCGTACCGCTACTGCGCGGGTGTGGGGGCCCGGTGACACCCGTCTCACCCGCTTCGGCGAGACGCGAATCATGCTGCCGACTCACCGCGGGCGCGAGAGGATCCGTGTGTTTGATTGTTTGCGGACCCGCCGTCTCTGTTCAGCCGACAAGGCACGCTGTATACTGGCGACCCATCGAGGCTCCGTCGTAGCCGCTCGGGTGCCCGTCGCGGGCCCACGCCGACGACAAGAGAGCCGGGTATCGAGGTGCTCCTGCTCACGCAGGGACGCGCGGAGTCTTGCTCGTTTCACCTTCTCCTGTTCGGAGGTATCGTGACCAAGAACGCGAGTCGAAGATGGTCTTGGCGGCGGACGGCAGCGGGAGCGGTGCTCGCAGCGATATGCGGGCTCGCCCCCCGTGCGCACGCGCAGGAGGAACGGGTCACGGGACGCGTCATTGACGCGACCGAGCACACGCCCGTTCCTGCCGCCATAGTCCTCGTGACCGGTACGACGGTCGGCGCGAATACGAATGACAGCGGCATGTTCACGTTCCGCGTCCCGGTGGCTGCGAAGACGCTAACCGTGCGCCGGATCGGGTACCTCGCTCAGACCGTGCCGCTCACTGCTGGACAGACTTCCTACACCGTGACGCTCCAGCGCGATGTGCTCCGCCTCGAGGCGGAGGTTGTCACGGGCGTCGCGACAACCGTCTCGACGCAGAACGCGGCGAATGCCGTGTCGGTCGTTTCTGCCCAGGCCGTCAACGAAGTCCCCGCTCCAACGGTCGAGAACGCGATTCAAGGGCAGATCCCCGGCGCGGTGATCCAGCAGAACAACGGCGGTGCGCCGGGTGGGGGGATGCAGGTGCAGATTCGCGGCATCACCTCCATCAACGCGAACGCGTCGCCACTCTACGTGGTCGATGGCGTGATGGTGAACAACGAGACCATCAACAGTGGCCTCGACGCCCTGACGCTCGGTGCGGGCCTGCAGCCCAGCGCAGAGGACAACACGCCCAACCGGATCGCCGACCTGAATCCCAACGACATCGAGAGCATTCAGGTCTTGAAGGGCGCGTCTGCCTCGGCCATCTACGGCGCCAAGGCCTCCTCGGGCGTGGTGATCATCACGACGAAGAAAGGGACAGCCGGGAAGCCACAATGGAACATGTCCCAACAAGTGGGACACTATACCACCGCGAACGCACTCAATCTGCGGTCGTTCCCGACCCTCGCGAGCGCGGAGGTGTGGGGCCAGGAAGAGGGTATCCCGACGTCCAAGATCGTGTCGACCTATGGGCCGCCACAGGATTTCCAGAGCGAGCTGTATAGCAACCCGGAGGCGTCGTACCAGACCGACGTGAGTGTGTCGGGCACCGAGAACAAGACCCAGTACTTCCTCTCGGGCCTCAGCAAGTACGACAACGGCGCGATGACCAACACGGGGTACAACAAGCAGAGCGTTCACGCCAACGTGACACAGCAGCTCAACAGCGCGCTGTCGGCGAACCTCAACATCATGTGGGCGCACTCGCTGACGCGGCGTGGCGTGACGGGGAACGAGAACGACGGGGTAGCGCCGATCGACGTGATGAGCGCAACGCCACAGTTCTACAATCTGGACCACGAGTTCCCCGATGGCAGCTGGGCGGTGAACCCCTACGCGGTCGCCAACATGTTCGCCGACGCGGCCGAGATCGAGACGCCGGAGGATGTGCAGCGCTTCATCGGTGGCGGCAATATCGACTGGGCGCCCTACAGCACGGACCATCAGAGCCTGCACCTCCGGTTCATCGGCGGCGCGGACTTCACGACCCAGCACGACCAGCTGTACGCGCCCCCGAGCCTGCAGGTGATGCAGGAAATCGCCAGCGGACTGCCTGGCGTGGCGACGGTGCAGAACGACATCACGCAGTACATCAATTACTCGATCAACGCGATTCACCACTGGGCGCCGTCATCGAGTCTCGACGCCACGACGTCGATCGGGTTTGTGCGCGAGCGCCGCAGTGACAACGCGCCAGACGTAGTCGGTCAGAACCTGCTCTCCGGCGTGAATTCCCCGACCGCCGGGACCGTGACGACGGTCTTTTACAACCGCGACGCCGCGTACGACCAGTCGCTATACGCACAGGAACAGGTGCTGCTGCTCGACGAACGCCTGGCGGTCGGTGGCGGCGTCACGGCGGAGCGCACGACCAACGACGGCGACATCAACAAGTTCTACTACTACCCGCACTATTCAGCCTCCTACCGCGTCCCGCAATTCGCCGGATTCCTCGATGAGCTCAAGTTCCGTGCGGCCTACGGACAATCGGGCACGGAGCCGAATTACGGCGTGAAGTACACGCCGGACACGAGCGCGTTGATCGGCGGCCTGTCGTCGATCTACCCCTCGTTGCTCCACGGCAGCTCGAGCATTCGCCCCGAGGCCGAAACCGAGATCGAGACCGGGTTCGACGCCACGTTCTTCCATTCGCGGGCGCAGTTCAGCTTCACCCTGTACCAGAAGCGGATCCAAGACCTCTTGCTGCAGGCCAACGTCGCGCCGGGACTTGGCTACAACAGCGTATGGTTCAATGGCGGCGAGTTCACGAACCAGGGCATCGAGCTTTCGTTCAATGCCACGCCGCTCCAGTTCCGCAACGGCTTCACGTGGAACACGACCGAAACGTTCTACCGCAATTACAGCGTGGTGAACACGCTCCCAATTCCGCCGTTCATCGTCGGAAGCACATTCGGCGGCATCTTCGGACAATTCGGGTACCTCGCCCCGGGCCGCTCGGTCTCCGAGATGGTGGCGCCGGCGATCCTCACCGCCAACGGCTCGCCCTTGCAGGTGGGCGACTTCCAGCCGTCGTACGTCGTGAGTCTCTCGCAGGAATTCACCTGGAACCACTTCCGCCTGTATGGCCTGCTGGACTGGCACCGCGGCGGCAACGTGGTCAACACCAGCAACCTGCTCTTCGACTTCGGCGGGTTGCTCGAGGACACGACGGCGAGCAAGTCGCGGCTGGCCGCGTGGGAAGCGGGTAGCGTGTATCCGTACCTCGAGCCGTCGAGCTTCATCAAACTGCGTGAGGTGACACTCAGCTATACCCTGCCGCGGACCTGGACGACCTTCATCAGCCGTGGGGGCCTGAGCTTCAGCAACGCCCGCTTGTCCTTTACGGGGCGCAACCTGTGGATGTCGTTCCGCTACACTGGACTCGATCCGGAAGTCAGCTCATTCGGCAATCAACAGGTGACGACGGCGACCGACACGTTTGCGTACCCCCCGTCGCGCAGCTACTTCCTCGGCCTCGACCTGAGCTTCTGACATGACTGCCCATACATACATCGCTGCGGGCCGTGCGCGCCCGCGTTCGGTCGCTCGCGCGGCCGGCTTTCTGGTTGGTGCCGTGATCGTCGCGTCGGTCGCGTGCACCGATTCCAACATTCCGTTCTACACAGAACCGACGGGTGTCTCCAACACACCGGCCGGCATCCAAAACGCGGTCGTGGGACTCTTTAGCGCCACGCGAGTCGACGCCGAGAACTACCTCTTCTGGATGGTGGGATTCGCGCGCGATGAGGCGAACATTCAGGCGGAGAATCCCGAGGGGGTCGTCGAGGAGACGGGTCTGACGCCCATTCCCGCTGGTGACCAGGGGGTGTGGGACAACGAGTATCGGGCTGCCGATGCGGCGCTCGCGGTCATCTCCGCGTTGCCGAATGTGGCGCCAGCCTACACGTCCCAACAGGTCGCCGCGATCACGGGCGTTGCACAGACGCTCGAGGCGCTCGACTACATGCTCGTCGCGGAGACGCGCGACACGCTGGGGATCCCGATCCACTCGAATGCGAGTGCGACGTCGGGCCCGGTGTACTGCGCGCAAGACGCGTGGAAGCAAATCGTCGCGCTGCTCGACACCGCGAATGCCAACCTCAACCTGGCGGGCAACATCGCCCTGCCCGTCAAGGTCCCACAGGGATTCAACTCGGTGAGCGGGACGGCAGGACCCAGCACCGTGTCTGGCTCGTTCGCATCATTCAATCGCGCACTGGCAGGCAAAGCCGGCTTGGAGCTCGCTTATGCGATCGCCAGGAGCACCCAGGGGACGCATCCGACGCCGACCACTCCAGGTGTACCCGACGCCGCAGCACTCACGCGCGCCGACAGCGCAATGACGGCGTCCGCTCTCTACACGGCCCCGCTCTCACCGCCGATCCCCGGCGGCTTCATCGAGAACGCGAGCGGTGTTTTCTGGGACTTCAGTGCCCAGTCGGGCGACTTGGCAAACCCGATCGACGGTGCCATCGGCCTGTGGCGCACACTGGCGTATCTGACCGCTGATGTCGACACGGTCAACGACTTGCGTTTCGTCAACAAGTTCGTCCCCAACACCTATTCGTTGCTCATTCCGGGGGACGCGTTCATGTCGACGAACTGGCTGTACGGAATGTACGTCACCACGAACTCGCCCATTCCCATCATTCGGAATGAGGCGGTGGTGCTGGAGCGAGCCCAGATCCAGTTGGGACTCGGACGGCTGGCGACTGCCGCCACCCTGATCAATCAGGTGCATCAACAAGCGGGTGGCTTTGCGACCCCGCTGTCGATCGAATGCGACCTCGTACACCGCGGTCCGCGACACCTTGCTGAAGGAACAGCGCATCTCCACGGTCTTCGAGATCAGCGGCGACCGGACGATTTCGCTCCGCATGTACGGGCTCGAGTCCGTGGCTGACACGACCTGGTCGTCAGCTGCGGCGCCGCGTCCTCCGGGCGGCGTGGACCTCCATACGACGGTCATCCCGGTCCCGTCGACGGAGATCGAAGGACGAGGCGGGAGCTACGTGTTGACGTGCCCGTAGGGCACTAGACGTTGGACGCTGGACGCTGGTGAACAAACCTCGAGGGTCAGCTGATGCACCGCAGCTGGCCCTCGAAGTTTGATGTTGGCCGGTGTTCGAGTCACCCCGGGGGCACTTACAAAACCGACGGCTTACGCCTGGGTACCTGCTCCACGAAGCTGCGCGCGATATCGATCCGGCGCATGAACGCGACATCGGGGAATCCCTGGGCATACGCAATGAAACGAGCCAGCGCGTCCGAGCGGGCCGGATTGCCGGTGATTCTCGGGTGGAGGCCGACCGACATCATCCGCCCGCAATCATCGCCATCATTTCGCAGCCGGTCGAGACAGGCTTTGGCCGTCTCGAAGAAATGCTCCGGGCTGCCGTAGCCGGTCCCCATGATGTAGCGTGCGTCGTTGACGACGAGGGAATACGGCACGACCAAGTGGCTCTTGCCGTGGATCGACGTCCAGTACGGCAGATCATCGCTGTAGCAGTCGGAGTCGTACAGGAAGCCGCCCTCCTCGACCACCAGCTCGCGCGTGTTGACGCTCATCTCTCGGCAGTACCACCCGAGCGGGCGCCCACCCGTCGTCTGCGCGATCGACGCGATCGCTCGCTTGATCGCCTCACGCTCTTCGTCTCTGTTCATTTCGTAGTGGTTGCTCCAGCGATACCCGTGCCCGGCGACTTCATCACCGCGCTTGGCGATCTTCGCCGCGACCGCCGGGTTGCGCTCGAGCGCGACCGCGGCCCCAAAGACGGTGATGGGAATCTTCGCCGCGTCGAATATCCGGAACATCCGCCAGATCCCGGCCCGCGTCCCATACTCGTACATCGACTCGACCGCGAGGTCACGTTGATCGTCGACGGCAAACGGCAGCTCGTACATCCCGTCGTTCACCTGATCGCCCATCGCGAAGGTCTTCTCCGATCCTTCCTCGTAGTTGACCACGACCTGCACCGCCACCTTGGCGCCGTTCTGCCAGCGCACGCGCGGAGGATGCTCGCCGTATCCGACTAACTCGCGCGGTGGACCGGGCACGTCGGTGATATCAGTCTGGCGAAAGAACTGCGGGTTGCGCGTCATGCCGAGCGGCCTCGGGTGAATAGGTAAGACGTCATAAGCCTGCCAAGCTCCTCGCTCCATCGACGACGAGGAGCTGACCGTTCACGTAGGATGCCTCGTCGCTCGAGAGAAACTGAAAGACGTACGCGATATCCTCCGGTGTGCCAATCCGTCCCGTCGGCACTTTGGACGCGACCTCCTCGATCGCCACAGGGCCGAGCGAATTGACGGGATCCAGCGCTTGCGGCGTGCGAATCACCCCTGGCGCCACCGCGTTGGAGGTAATGCCAAAGGGCCCGAACTCCACCGCGAGCGACTTGACGAGCCCCACGAGACCGCCTTTGGCCGCCGCATAGTGGGCATGCTCGGGCCACGCCGAGACGGTGCCCGCGACCGAGGAGGTGGCGATGAGTCGCCCGAACCCGGCGCGTCGCATGAACGGAATCGCCGCTCGAAAACACCGCCACACACCGGCGAGGTCGACATCGACGACGGCATCCCACGCGTCGTCGTCGAGGTCCTCGAGCGCGACCTTACGAGCGATGCCAGCGTTGGCGATGACGATGTGCAGCCCACCGAGTTGTGCGACCGCCTCGGCCACGAGCGCATCGACGTCGGCCGACTGCCTGACATCGACCGCCGCGACGACGGCCCGACGTCCGAGCTCGCTCGACGGCCTCGCGAACGAGCTCGAATGTCGTGCCCGTCCGGCGGATAGTACGCCAGCGCCAGATCCGCCCCGGCAGCGGCAAACACCCGAGCCGTCGCCGCGCCAATGCCGGATGCCGCGCCGGTGATGAGCGCCACGCGACCGCTGAGATCGAACACGCGGTCATGCCCTCATAGCATCACGTCGCCGCCGTTCGGGCCGAGCGTCTGACCGACGTAATACGACCCGGCCGCAGACGCGAGCAGGACCGCGGTCGGCGTCACCTCATCCACCGTGCCGAAGCGGCCGATGGGAAGCTCCGCGAGTTTCGCACTCCGCCACGCCTCGGTCTCGCCGTCGAGCATCGGCGTGTGGATCGGGCCTGGCGCGATCGCATTGACGAGCACACCGCGACGGGACACCTCGCGCGCGAGCGACTTGGTGAGCCCGATGACGCCTGCCTTGCTCGCTGCATAATGCCCGACCGATGTGCCACCGATCTGCCCGAGCTGCGAGGCGATATTGATGATGCGGCCGTCGCCGCGTTCCAGCATCTGGCCGATCAGGGCTCGGATGCAGAGGAAGGTACCGCGCAGATTGGTGTTGACGACACGATCCCAATCCTCCAGCGGCAGGTTCTCGATCAGCGACTCGGTGAAAATGCCGGCGTTGTTGACGAGAATGTCCACTCGGCCGAACCGCGCAAGCGCAGCGTCAGCCATGGCCTTCACGCTCACCGGGTCACTGACATCGGTCTGGATATACAGGGCCGCGCCTCCGCGCCGCTGAATGCCAGTCATCGTCGCAGCCGCCTGCCGCTCGGCGACCTGGTCGGCCACGACGACACTCGCGCCCTCGCACGCGAAGGCGATCGCGATGCTCTGGCCGATCCCGGACGCCGCGCCGGTCACGACCGCGACGCGGTCTTGCAGGGCGTTCAGGTGGGCTCCCCATTCGCGCGTCCTGTGTCACCCCGCCAGACACACTGGATTTGGGCACCCGTCGCCAAGTCAAAGCGGTGGCGCATGAGGAGCAGCGACGCCGCGTGCTGGGCTCTGTCATCGCTGGCCACGCAGTCCTCGGCGATCACGACATAGTAGTCGCTGAACATCGCGTCGCGTGCGGTCGACTCGACGCACCCCTCGGTCGTGCATCCGCCAACCACGACCGTCTTGATGCCGTTGCTCCGAAGCAGCATGTCGAGATTGGTGCCCCAGAACCCGCTCGATCGATACTTGCGCACGACGAGCTCGGAGGGAAGCGGCGTGAACTCACGAGCGAACGCATGCCCCGGCGTGCCAGGCATGGTGTAGCAGAGCGGGGGCCCGTCACCGCGTGCCGCCTGATGCATGCGCAGGTTGAAGCGGATATAGGAGGGCGACTCGCCCATCCGCCCGGGCAGCACCGTGTGCTGGAGGTGTACGATCATGAGGCCGGTCTCGCGGGCCGCCGCTAACAAAGCCGCCAGCCGCGGCCTCGACTCAGGATACATCGACAGGTCAATGCCAAGCGTGCCAAAGAAGCCGGTCGGCTCGACGAAGTCGCACTGCATGTCCACCATCATCAGGGCGGTGTGTGCGGGGTCGACGAGCTCCGAGAGCTCGGTGAACACCTGCTTGCCGGCAATCGTGATCATCGTCGGCCTCTCGCTACCGAGGCATGCACGATGCCGGTGCCGCACGGCACGCAGTGGTGCTTCGCACGGTCACCGGACGGGGTCATCGGCCGTGATGAACGCGCCGATCGCGGCGATTTTCTCCGGTGACTTGGCGCGGTAGTAATGGTGTAGCGCGGCGCCAGCGACGAGCCAAACGCCGATAATGATCGGGACCAGGTTGTAGGGATACAGCTGGCCCGGCGCCGCGACCGAGTACAGCGGGTAGGCGAGGCTGATGACACCGAGCGCGGGGACAACGACATGTGTCACCACCCCACGTCGCGGCATCCGCCAGAAGTATCGGATGTGGGCAACGTTACTCAACATATAGACGATGATAATCGCTACGGTGCCGATCGCCCCCGTAAAGCCGTAGGCTCCCGTGGCGCCGGGGCCCAGCCATGCGGCAGTGCCGAGCCCGACGATGAGCGTGAACGCGGTCTGCGCAACGATCGCGTGGTAGGGCGAGAACCAGCGCGGGTGCACGTCGCCGAGCGAGGCCGGGAGCACGTGGTCGCGCCCCATCGAGAACATCACGCGCACGGTCGTGTTATGGATCGCGAGGAGGCACGTGAAGATGCCACAAATGGCCGCGAGATCGATCGGTTGGAGAAACCAGGGCGCCACGCGCTGACCGAGCGTCACGATCGGATTGCCGTCGGCCAGAAACGCCCGCATCCGCGCCGGGTCGTTGAGGCGGTACCCGGCCGTGAGCGCGTACATCATGAGCACATAGAACACGCCGACGGCCGCCAGTGCTCCGATGACGGCGAGGGGAATGCTGCGCTTCGGGTTGCGGGTCTCCTCTCCCAGCGTTGCTGCGGCGTCGAATCCAATGAACGACAGCAGGCCGAACACCACGCCGAGTCCAACGCCTGCGAACCCCTTTGGGGACGAGGTCACGAGGAAGACGGCGGTCGTGTTGCCGCTGCCCGCCGTCGCGATGGCGAGCACGCCGAGGATCAGGAAGATGATGATCTCACCCACGAGCAACGCCAGCCCCAGATTGGCCGACGCTCTGATGCTGCGGACGGACAGTCCAAAAACGATGGCCATCGCGGCAAGGCTGAACAGCCACCACGCGACGTCGACGTGAAAGGTGGAGACGACATAGTCGTGGCAAAACGCGCCGAATGCCGTGAACAGCCCTGGTGCCAGCATCGCGTACCCGATCCAGAAGAGCCAGCCGGTAAAGAAACCCGCGGTTGGCCCCAACCCTCTCGAGTTGAACGTGTAGAACGAGCCAGCGGTAGGCATCTGACGGGCAAACTGGACGACGGTATTGCCCACCAGTGCGGCCGCCACGAAGGCCAGGACAAAGGACAGGGGGATCGCCGCACCCGCCGCCGGTACGGCGGCCGGTGCATTGAGCACGACGGCGACGACCGGCGCCATCGCGGCCGCCGACAACGCGATGGCGTTGGGGATCGTCAGGACTCCGTGCTGGAGTCGCTGTTCGCGGGGGGCATCCTCGGGGGACGGCAGGTCGTGCGTCATTCCGGTCGGGCCATACCGTGCGTGAGGAGGGACGCGCGTGCCGAGCGGTCGTCGACCGGGTGGCGGACTGTGTGGACCATTCACACAGAGAGATAGGCGAATGCGTCGCCTGGGTCTATAGGACCGCCGGTCTCCGGGGTTGGGAGCAGAGGAACAGCCCTGTCAAGCGGTGGACCTCCCAATCGAGTGCCCACGCCGTTGGCCTGGTCGCGCGCGACGGGCCGCCTGGTCAACGGCTCACGGGCCAGCGCGCGAACGCCTGTCGCTATAGCAAGAACTCTAGGCCGACGCCCTTCTCTGGCTCGGTCGACAGGCGCCCGGACCGTATCGCTCTCTGAAAGGTCTCAAAGTCCCGTTCCGCCTGATCGGCGTACGCCTGCGCGTACTGCGCCAAGGCGTCGTCGAACTGATCGCTCGATCCCAGGTAGCCGGCAATCATCGCCGCATCGCCAGCCTTGGCATGCGCCCGCGCCAGGGCCCAGCCGCACAAGGTGGCGTACGCGACGAGCGTGTCGGGCCGGAATGTTTCCACTTCGGCAGAGACCTTCATGTCACGGAACTGCCGCACGTAGTAATCGTGGTCTTTGGTGCCGGTCCAGCCGAGAAAGATGTCGCTCGCGGCCTGCATGAGGCGTTGGCCGTGCACCACACGCAAGCCCTGGTGCGTATACTGGCTCTTGCCATGGGGCGATTCCAGCACGGACCTGCGCGCCTCCTTGACTTGCAGGAAGAGCGCATCGTCGTCGTCGGCCATGAGCAACGCCAGGTAGCAGCGTGTCCCGACGCTGCCCACGCCGACAACCTTGATGGCGCTGTCCTCCCAGTGATAGCGTTCGTACAACTGTCGTCGATCCGTCGGCAGCGACTTGGTGTACTCATCGATGACTTTCTCGCGTCGCTTGTCGAAATCGTGAGACAATTCACGGAAGTGGTAGATGACCGGCGGGTTATCGGTGATTTGCCGGTGGCCGTCCACCACCGCCGTGAGCTTGGGAACCACAGCCTCGGATGTCCGTGAGTGGGCCTGCTTTTGTTTCCTGAGTAGTCGCGATCGAAGGTCCGGATTCTTCCGGAACTGCTGCCGGAACTGCTCGAGAATGGCGTCGATGCTGAGCTGCGCATACCACGTGTCGAGCACACCCATCTCGGCAAACTCGGACATGTGCGTCCGGTAAGACGCAGTGGCCGCCCGAACCGCCTCGTCGGCGACTTTTTTCGAGAAGCCACGGTCCCTCGCCGCGAGCACGAAGCTCGCCGCCAGACGCTTCACGTCCCACTCCCATGGAGCAGGGAACGTCTCATCGAAATCGTTGATGTCGAATACCAACGTACGCTCGGGAGAGGCGAAGCCGCCAAAGTTGGCGAGGTGGCAGTCGCCACATGCCTGAACGGTGATCCCCGACACAGGAGTCGTAGCGAGGTCCCGCGCCTGGATGATGGCGGTGCCGCGGAAGAACTTGAAAGGCGACTCGGCCATCCGCTCATACTTGAGCGGTATCAGGCCAGGAATGCGATCGACGTCCGATTCCTCGAGCAGCTTGATCGGGTCCTGCGACTTGGCTCGGGGCTTCCATTCGGCCTGCGCGGCGCGCGGACTTTTGTCGCGTAAAGCCTTCCCCTGCTTGCGGCGTTCGAGCTTGGCTGAAGCGACGACGGATGTCATTGGGATGTCTGCTCGGGTTTGTAATCGGCGTTTACGGCATCGCGTCGACGGCTGGCAACTTCCAGCCCTGGTCGACTCGTGACTTCCTCGCCCCTATCCGGATGCATGCGCGCGTTTCTGCAGGCGAGTTCCGCAGGGTGGCGCGCCCGATTGATGCTCCCGACGGGTGTGCTGGCGGCGGTCGAGTTCCGTGTGACATCGATGTATGTTGCCGCACTCGCAGCCGGCTCGAGGTGCGACTTCGGGAGCAGGGTGAGGCGCCCAACGGTATGGAACGGCGCCTCCGCTTCATTCCACTTCACACTCGCGTTCTCGATCCAGAAGTCAGCGTCTCGACGCTTGCCCCAATACGTCATCCGCTCGACGTCGAGGAACTGAACTCCAAAGTCGAAGCCACTCATCGTGTCGTCTTCCTGCACGTGCCGGATCAGCTCATCCTGGAGTCCGTTCGGGTCACTCCTTTGCAGAGGATGCGCCGGATTGTCTGCCCAGGGTATGGACGAGTACATGACGACGTCGACCGATCCGTGCCGAAACGGTACGGTGCTCCAATAGCGCAGTTGCTGATACGGTCTGATCCGCCGGTGCGACTGCAGTTGGGCAAGCATGAGGGTCCTCAGCACGCTCAATTTGTCCTTGAACGGCAGCCGCCACAGGCCGGTGAGTTGGTTCGAGGCCGTCATGACCGTCATGATCGCCAGAAACGCACGGGCGTCGTTGATGGGCAGATTGCGGGCGTTTTGTTGGGAGAAATCCTGCCGGTCAGTGCCGGCTCCGGGGGCGACCGTTCCACCGCGAGTGAGGTCGACCGAGAAGGACAATGATCGAACGTCAGGCTTGAAGTCGGATTCGACGCTCGAGTCAGAGTTGCCAAACCGGACAGTCGCCGGATAGGTACCAGGTTTCTGGAAGATGCCCTGCGCGAGCCGCGCGGCGAGAGCGGGGTCGCGACCTCGGGCGACGTCGAGTACTTCGAACGTGGCTCGAACGCTCACACCCTTGGCGTGCGTACCACGGCGAAGCGGGCGATGCTGTTTGGCCGCAGCTTTGGCCTGCATCACGAGAGATCGCTGGGCGATCTGCTCCACGCGGGCCTGTTCCGCGGAGAGGTCCCGGTCAGCCTGGCTACCGGTCACGCCGAACCATCGGGTCAAAGCCAGCACGACGGTGCCCCCTGATGCGCGCGGGTCGCGGGTCTCATCCCAGTCGGGAGATGAACCGGATTGCGGTCACACTCGGCAGGAAGCAGTACGCGGCTGCTTTTGTCGACGTGAAACTCGAGAACCCCGTGATCCTGGTGGGAGGCGCGCCACCCGTCCGCGGGATCACGAAAATGCTCTCGGCTGGATCTTGAGTTCCAATCATCGGGTCCTTCGCTTTGGGAGGGAGCCGAACCGCGCCGACGAATTCGCTGTCGTTGACCCATTGGCTGAGCACGAACTCGTATTGGTTCTCGATGCTGGAGTTGATGAAGTAGCCGAGGAGCCCGCGCTCGATGCCGTCATAGGGCTGCGTCGCATCGTAGTACGGCCCGTAGGGCATGCCGCGACGGATGATCCGGTGCGTATTGTTGCTCCCGCCGGGATTGCCCTGACCCGTCACCGGCTGGCCCCGTGGATTGATGCGCCGCATGTGCGCACCAATCGGACACCGCAGTCCCTGTGGATCGCCCGACCCATCGGCGTTCACGTACTCGAAGTTGTTCAGCTGCTCGGGCGACAACCCACCGGGAGGGCTATCGGTTTCCGGCGACAAAGCCAGCGGAACGCCGTTTCTCCACCGTCCACAGATCTTGGCGGCAAGTAGCTCGGGATCGATCTTGTCTTTGTTCGACTGCAGGAAGTCCTCGAATCCAACAACGTCGGTCTTGATCATTTTGAAGACGGCGAAGCTCCCGTTGAGGCCGAGCTCTCGAGGCTCTGGCAGGAGATAATTCTCGGCGTCATCCAGCAGCACGAAGAGCCACGGCTCGCACGGCTCTTGGTGATCCGGCGGATATCGCTCCGGACCGCTGCGGATGGTCGTCACGCTGATGCCGTCGGTGAAGCCGAAGGGAACCTTGGCGGTGGGGACGGGCTTTCCATCGACCGTCTGCAGCCATGCCATCCCGTCGACCCGCCACGCCTCCTGAAAGGCACCGCCTTCCACGAACAGCGCAGAGAGTCGGCCGGTATAGCTCGTCATCGCCTCGGGACTCGTCGCGTGCAGCGTCACCAGGACGTGGTCTTTCCCGGTCCCGAACGGCTCAACCCAATGCTGCGGCGCGCCGGATCCCGTGTCACCAACCAGAATGCGCTCGCTCCGCAGCGCCCGCGAGGAATGCACCAAACGATTTGAACGACAGCGTCGGGACGCGCTCCTTGACCTCGAGCGCAACCAATCCAGGCCATGTGAGCGCCACGTTGAGGCAATAGTCCGGCTTGTGCCGTGGGACATCGGCGGGATTGTCTCCCGGTCCCGGCTCGAACCCGACATGCCAGTCCTCGGCGGTGGTGATCTGCGGCGCGTCAGACTCGTTACCACTGACAAGCCGGCCGAGCATCTCGCGCGCCTTTGCAGGAACGCCCACCGTGAGCAGAAAATGCCGCACGATCGGCATCCGATAGCCGCGCAGGATGAACCCCTGGATATCACTCAGGTCAAGCGTGCTCCTGGCGCCGGATCCCGAATCACCGCCTGGGCCCGTTTCGTGGTCGAGTCGCCCGAAGAGGCGGTGAAAGAACCCCGCGCGTTCTCTCGGTTGTGGCGCGTGCGCCTTGGTGTCCGGGCTCACCGACCTCTCCCACCTAATCGTCGTCTGGCGACTACGCCCGGAGCTCACGATCGGGGGGCGCCTTCGGGGCCGGTCGCTCGGGCCGAGCCGGCGGTGTTTGGCTCTCGGCGATCAAGGCGTGGATGTCCTGAACCGAAAGCCCTGGATATGCCTGATAGAATCCGATCGGCGTACGGCTCGCCCCTGCCGCAAAGTCAATGAACTCCTGGAGATGCTTCGCGCACGGTGAGGGCGGGGGGTTTTTGGTGAATTTGAAGATGAGATCGAAGGTGTGTCCGATATTCCGGGTAAAGTCGGCAATGTATTTGTCAAAGGAGCCGTCGTAGACCGTAAAGAACCCAATCTGGTGGTCCTCGAGCGGCACAAATTGGGCGAAATGCGGCGTGCCTACCGTGGCCAGGTCTTTCTGTGTCCCGTGACTCCTCGCGCGCAGGAGCAGTTGTATCTCCACAAACGCAAGGTGTGATTTGATAGGGAGGATGACGAGGAATGGAAGCAGCTTGCCTGCGCCGGTGACGCCCGCGGCTGATGCCATAGCCTTGATCTCTTTGACCGTCACGTCCGGGTACGCACTGTAGACAGTCAGTGGATGCACGACGTGGTCGGCTGCCCAGGCGACGAACGCGTCCGCGTTTTTGGCGACCGGAGTGGGCGGCGCACTGCCCACGTGCGAGAAGATGGCGTCGAACACCGGTCCGGCGAGCCTGGCAAGATCGGCCATGAGCGGAGCGAGCTCGCCGTCGAAGTCGGCGAGGAACAGCAGAGTCTTGTCGCTCAGTACCGTGAAGCGCGAGTAGTGGATCGTGCCAACGGTGTCAGCCGCCTGAACAAGCACCGGCATCATCGGTGGAAGCTCGTCCGCCAACGCTTTTGCGTCCGCGGGGGACTTCAGGGGAAAGCTGAGGGTAACGTGGTTCTGGCTCATCAGCGTTTTCTCCGACGATCTCCAAGAGAAGCACGCCGACGGGTGCGTGCAGGGGCCTCGCGCGCCGCACCCTCTGCGCCACAAGCCACCGCCGACCTGTGGGTATCCGAAGAGGCCGATCGTCGAGGCAGCATCATCTGCATGCTCGACTGCAGACGGCCTCGTCGTGCGACCAGCGTGAACGCATCACTGCACGGCGCGCGCCACGTCTCGAGCGTCGAGGTACCGGCTGCATCGAGCACGACCGTCGCTTCGGCCCCCGCGCCTGTGTACCGGCGGCGCCGAGGACGTCTCGGGGGATGCCCACCGGTTCGTCGCAGCCGCCCGCGTCGCGACACCTTCGCGGCGTATGACCGCGTCGGGCCTGCCAGAGTCATACGCTGCACCAAATCGCGACCCTTCGACTGCAAATGTGACGGCGTTCGGGGCCCTTCGTCGCCAAGGGAGGCCCCTTACCACTGAGATCTCGAAATGGTCCTGGATATCGCCGTTGTCGCCGTCCTCGTCCTGTGTGCCTATCAGCTCGGAGCGATCAGGGGGCGGCGCGGAGAATCTCAATGGTGGACGGGCGCGGTCTACGCAGCCGGCCGCGGGAAGCTCGAATGCGTTGCAGGCCTACATCGCGGCGCGGAATCCGCGCGCACCCGAGCCCCACGAATGCCCGGACGAGCTGGCTCGCCATCTCCTCCTGCCACACGTCGGGGACCGGGGCAGGCCGATTGTGCTCCCCGCCGACTGGGCCGTGCCGGTTGGTGAGTCAGCGGCGAAACCGGCGAGTCACACCAGCGCAGCAGCACCGGATGCGATGCGAGCGCCGGATCGGGACGTCGTGCCGCTCACTGCGGGCACTCAGAAACGAGAGAAGGCCGGATAGCCGCACGTCCACGCGTCAGCGCGGAAAGGCCTCGGGGAGGCCCCCATCGACCGTGATGATGTCGCCCGTGGTGTAGCGGAACCGGTCGCTCGCCAATAGCGTTGCGAGATCGGCCACTGTCTCGGCCGGAATGAGCGACACTCCCATGACGTTCCGCCGCCGGTAGGCTTCGAGTTGCTCCTCGACGGACACACCACGCGTCGCGGCGCGCTCCGCGACGAACCGCATGAACATCGGCGTGTCGATCTGGTCGGCGTTAATCGCGTTGACGCGAATGCGGTCCGCTCCCAGCTCGACGGCAGCGACACGCATAGCCTGGAGGAGGGCAGCTTTGCTCCCTGCGTACGCCACCGCGTCGCGACCCGGCGTGAGCGCCGCCTTCGAGACCGAGCACACGATCGAGCCGCCCAGCCGCTGGCGCCGCATCACTGCCCCGGCGCCCCCCATCGCCAATACGGCGCCGACGTAGTGCACGTCGAGCTGTCGCTGCAGGTCCTCCCGGCGAATGCTCGTCACATCCGCGAACCGCGGCGCCTGGCCCGCCGTATAGAACAGGCAATCGAGTCCACCAAATTCGAGCACGGCCCGCCGAATGAGATCGGCGAGGCTCGCATCGTCGCGCACGTCGACGCCGGCGCTCACCGCACGCCCCGGGTAGGACGCGTTGAGCTCGGCCGACACCGCGTCGACGGCCGCACGATCGAGATCGGCGACGACCACGTGCGCGCCCTGCTCCACGAAGCGCCGGGCAGCGGCTTTCCCGATGCCGCTGCCCGCCCCGATCACCGCTGCGATGTGTCGTGGGAGCAGCAACGTCCCGCGTTCGCGGGCGTCCTGCTCGTCGATCTTCCGACGCTCGAGCGGCCAGTGTTCGAACTCAAACACCTCGCCCTCGGCGATGAACCGGAACTCGTCGATGGCTTCCGCATTCGTAATGGCCTCGAGGACTGCCCGATAACACAGGTTTGCGGTCACGGCGCCCCGCTTGTCCCGGGCCGCGGTGATCATCCCCAGCCCGGGCACGAGTACCACCTTGGCCCAGTCGTCCAGAGGCCTCTGCTCGACGCCAGCGTGCCGCCGGTGATAGGCCTCGTATTCCGCATGTTGCGCGGCAAGCTGTGACCGAGCCGCGTCCGCGACGGCATCCGGCGATCCTGACAGGTCCAGGTCCAGCCACGCGGGTTGCCGCCCCGCGCGCAAAATGTGTTCAGGCGTCGCGACGCCGCGGCCGGTGAGCGCAGACATATGGGGTACGGCGAGCGCGGCCAGCACATCCTCGCCGTCATCGAAGTGCAGGACCACGCGACTCGCCGATCCGAGCGTGCCGCGCACGACGGGCAGCAGAAGCTCGGCCGACCGACTCCGCAGATCAGGCGCAGCGAGAGCAGGGGATGACCGCGCGCGCCTCTTGGTCGAGAGGAAATCTTCGATGACGTTGACGGCACGAATGAGCCGCGCGTAGCAGTCGCGCGGAGTGTCCGCCCAGACGACCAGCCCATGGTGGGCCAATGCGAGGCCGATCGCCCCGGCAGGAATCCGGTCGACCATGTGGCTTACCGCTTGCGCCAGCGGGAAGCCCGGGCGCACATACGGCACGTACACGATCTCACCCGCGAAAAGATCGGCAACGAGCCCCTCCGCGACCGCGTCGCGCACGTTGGTCAAGCTCATTGTGGCGACGTCGTGCGTGTGCGCGATGACGCGGTGGGGAAGCAGCGAGTGGAGCGGTGTCTCGACGCTCGGCGCCGGCGCGTCCGACTGCAGTGCGCAGCTGGCCATGAACCGCATCATCTCCGCATCGTCCATCGATTCGGCGCTGCGAAGCGCCGCAAGCGCGGGGATCGACAAGCGCGTGAATCCGTTTCGCTTGATCGTGCGCAGATCGGTGCCGCTGCCCTTGACCAGCAACTCGGTGCCGATCTTGATCGACGTGTTCCCGCCGCCTGGCTGCACGAGTCGTGGCTCGCGACCAACCAGGTGCGAGAGGTAGATGAGCTGATCCAGCTCGTCGGCCTGGGAAGCGAGTCCGCTCGCCGTGGCCCACTGATCGTCAATGCGCGGCATGCGCCAAGTTATCGCGACTCACTGTCACATGCACCACGTCGCGCGCCCCGCCTCCGCGACCTCCGCGCGTCACCGGAAGGCTGTTGTGAGTCAGTGATAATGTCCCCTGGTGGCGTCAATAGAACTGTCCCCTAACGTCTGCTCCTCCTCACGGAGGGGCAGGTGGAGCGGACAGCGATGAGCAGTCGAGAATTCAAGCGGGGGACCGTACTGGCGCGCGTGCGGGTGGGTGATGTGCCGCTGGTTGAAGCCGCCCGGATGCTGGATCTGTCGTACCGCCAGGCGAAGCGTCTCTACGCGCGCTACAAGCGGGGTGGGGCGAAGGCGCTGGTCCATGGCAATGCGCACCGGCGCTCGAATCACGCGCGCCCGATCCAGGAGCAGGAGCGCGTCGTCGCGCTCGTGCGGACGCACTATAGCGGCGGGGCCGCCAAAGGGCCGCACCAGCGGTTTGGTCCCACGTTGGCGGCCGAGCATTTATGGGAGGACCATGGCATCCTGGTGCCGGTGCCGACGCTGCGCCGCTGGATGCGCGCGGCCGAGCTCTGGAGTCCAGTCCGGCGCCACACGCGCGTCTTTCGCCGCCGGGAGCGTCGGGCGCATTTCGGCGAGCTCGTGCAGCTCGACGGCAGCTTTCACGACTGGCTCGAAGGGCGCGGGCCCGGCGGGTCGGCGGCGGGCTGCCTCATGACGCTCATCGACGATGCGACGGGGACGACCCTCGGTCGGTTCCGCGACCAGGAAACGACGTGGGGGGCGGCCGGTGTGCTTCACGCCTGGATCGCGGCGTACGGCGTGCCGCGCGCCCTGTACGTGGATGCCGAAGAGTCTCTACGTGCCGCTCCCGACGGCGATGGAGAAGGCGCGGGGTGGCGTGGTCACCACGCAGTTCGGGCGGATGTGCGCCAAGCTGGGCATCGAGCTCATCGTGGCCAAGACGCCGCAAGCCAAAGGGCGCGTCGAGCGCATCCACGGGACGAATCAGGACCGGCTCATCAAAAAGCTCCGGCTCCAAGCGATCACCACGTACGCGGCGGCGAATACCTATCTCGAGACGCGCTATCTGGCGGCGCACAATCGGCGCTTCGCCGTGCGCGCGCAGAGTCCCGTGGATTACCACACGCGCCGGGATCCGCACCTGAGCGATCGGGATGTCTACTGTCTCGAAACGACCCGGGTGCTCGGCCGCGATTGGGTGGTGCGCCACGAGCGCCAATGCTACCAAGTGCTCGCCCGCGGCGCCGCGCGACGTTACTGCGCTCCTGGAAGCCGCCTGCTCTTGCGTGAGACGGAAGATGGGATGGTCCGCCTCCTCGTGCGCGCGATCGACGGGCGGGAGTACGCGCTCGACTGGGAGCCGGCGCCGCTCGGCCCGAGCGTCGCGTCCTCCTCGGTCCCCGCGCCACTCCCGACCGACCCTGCGCCGACACCGGCTCGCGCGGGCCGCTCCGCACCCACGCCGGCGCAACTTGCTCATCGCGCGCGCCTGCGGGCCCAGGAGGAGGCACACATGGCGCAGCGCCGCGGCTTGCAGACGTACAACGCGCAACGCCGGGCTGCTGCATTGGCTCGGGCCGGGGACGCGTGACCCCCGGCGAGTAATCCAGAACGCACCAATGAAACTCTCTCACACCAAGGGGACATTTCTATTGAACTGAAACAGGGGACATTTCTATTGAACATTGACACGCGTCACCGGAAGGCTGGCCCTTTCGCAACGCCGACCGTACTGTTGTCCGTCGCGCCGCGGTCGCATCGCGCTGACCGAGTGTCTCATCGAGTTCCGCGAGGAGGTGTCCGGTGTCACGTTGGACCGCGGGCCGGCGGACCAGGACGCAGATGACGCATGCGCTCGCGTTCGCCCTCATCGCCGGCCCTCTTGTCGCCCAGCAGCCGGTAGCGAACACCATGTCGGTCGAGCCCGGGACTCGTATCCGGGCGTGGGGATCTGCGAGTACGCTGCCCGTCACGGGCACGCTCGTTTCCACCTCCGGCTCGTCGCTCCGGATCGCGCATGACCGAGACACCGCCGACGTGCAGAATGTCACGCGCATCCAGGTCGTGAACGGACGGCGCGGTCACGCTCTCGCCGGCGCCCTCGTTGGCGCCGTCGCCGTCGGCGGCACCTTGGCGATCGCAGGCGCGGCATCGTGCCCGAGCAACAACTGCATTCCAGGAGCTGGGGTGGCCGCGGGCATCCTCGGCGTGGGCGGCGCGGCCGTGGGAGCCCTCGTCGGCGGCATCGTCGGCGCGGTGATACACACTGACCGGTGGCAGGATGTGCCACTCACGCGCGCGGCCTCCCGCGTCAATCTGCGGCTCGTGCCGAGCGGCCTCCGCGGACGACCAGGCCTCGCCGCTGCAATCGGAGTCGGCATCGGCTGACCACTTCGTCGGCCGGAAACACACTCGATGGCAGGGGTGGCCAGCCCCTGAAGGGACCGTCAGCCGCCGCGGCGGAAACCATCGACGCGGCCCGCGGCACCAAAGCACATGCGCCCGCGCAGCACTCGGCGCCGGATGGCGGCCCCACACGACGTTCGGCAGCGGAACCACCGCGCCCGCCACTGACGATCGCACGCGGCAATCGAGGCGGACGGCTGGCGTCGCCGAGTGGCCTCACCCAACGCGGGCAAGGGACCGATGATAGGACTTTGGACGACCTACTACTCCCCATGGCCCGTTACTACAATGCCCAATAAGGGTATTGAGGCGCTGAACAACGGTAGAGCAGGGCGCGGCCCTGAGTACGCGCTTCGGCAACTCGTGTGGAGACCAACGCTTCGAGGTGCAACGTGGCTCAGCTCAACCGTCACCTGACCGGCTGGACAGCCAGGGCTGTCCTGGCGGTAGCAACCGTGCTCGGCGTCGGCCTCATCGCTGCCCGAGAGCAACCCGATACGGCACAGTTGTTCGAGAAAGTCCTGGCCCGCATCAAGGCGTCGAGCATCGAGCCGCTGCCCGATTCTGCCTTGTTTATCAAGGCCGCGCGCGGGCTCGTGCGGGAGCTCAACGACCCGTATGCCGACCTCTATTCACCCGCGCAACTCGCGGAGTTCAAGCGCAACGCCCTGGGCAATGACTACGCCGGCCTGGGCCTGGGGATCGAAGACCTCAACGACTCAGTCACGATCACCGCCGTGTTCCCGGGCACGCCCGCCATGGCCTCGGGCATTCAGCGCGGTGACCGGATCATCTCCGTGGACGGCACGCGCGTCGTCGGGTGGTCGACCGACAACGTCTCAACACGTCTCACCGGCGCGCCAGGCACGAAGGTCCAGATCACGCTGATCCGGGCTGGCGTCATGAGCCCGGTGTCAGTCCAAATGGCGCGAGCGGTGGTGCACGTTCCATCCGTCCCCTACGCACTGCTCTTCGACGGGCACATCGGGTATGTGCCGCTGTTGCGCGTCAACGAGACGGCGACCGCCGAGATCCGATCGGCACTGAAGCAGCTTCGAGCGCACGGCGCGACGGCGTACGTGCTGGACCTCCGAGGCAATCCCGGCGGGCAACTCGATCAGGCACTGGACGCAAGCAGCCTCTTTCTCAACCAGGGGACGCTGCTCGCAACAGTCCGATCGCGCGCCCCGACACCGGAGACGTATCTGTCCGGTCAAATGGGTATCGAACGCAGCGCGCCCCTCGTGGTGCTCGAGGATGGGTATACGGCGTCCGCCGCCGAGATCATTGCCGGCGCATTGCAGGACCACGACCGCGCGCTCGTTATCGGGATGCCGTCGTTCGGAAAGGGACTCGTGCAGACGATGATTCCCCTCGAGGACGGCTGGCTTCTCAAGATGACGACGGGCCGGTGGTACACGCCCAGCGGTCGGTCGATTCACCGGCCACGCCCATATGAAGACGGCCACTTCGTGAGCGAGGACAGCGCGCCCCTGGGGCGCACCGCGGCCGAGATCCGCGCGGGACGCCCCGTCGTTCGGTCGGACGCTGGGCGGATCCTCTACGGCGGCGGTGGGATCGTGCCCGATGTCGTCGTGCCGATGGACACCTTGTCGAGCGCCCAGCAGCATCTCATGGCCGCCTTGCAGGCGCACGCGGGGATGGCGCGCGCCATTCTCTACGCCGTGGCTCGCGACGTCAAGGCAACCGTCACAGCCCAGTTTACTCCGCAGGCCGAGTGGCGGGCAATGTACGTGGCCCGCCTGCGGATCGCCGGGATTACGCTCAACCCCGCCCTGATGGATTCAGCCGGCACGTTCGTGGATGACCTGATCGCAGAGCGGATCGCCAACATCGCGTTCGGCGATTCAGCCGCCTTCCGCCGCAGTGTCATCCACGACGCACAATTTCAGCGAGCGCTCGCACTGCTCGATCAAGCCCCCGACGTGCAGTCGTTGCTGGCGGCGAGTCAAGGCGATTGATCGGTGCGTGGATGCCGGAGGCCCTGATCCGCTTTGGACCGGTAGGAGCGACGCGTCGCCGGTCGGCCGGGCGTCTCGTTACGGGTGCGCAGGTGTGAAGGAGAGTCTCGAGAAGTAGCCGACCGTACCGGGACCGATCCACAGCCCGATCCGGCCGCTCCCAGAACCCAGCTTGAGATCGTTCACGACGAGGCAGGGCTGCGGCGCGTCGTCGACGTAGAGCTGCGCGCGCGTGCCATCCACGACGATGCGCATCTTGGTCCACACGCCGGGCTGGAGGTCCGCATAGGACTCGTACTGGCCGGGCGTATCGTGACGCAGCCGGTCCCACGGATAATCCGGTATGGACTCGTACTGGATCGCGTGGTTGCGCCGCAGCTGCTGTGGCGCGCGTCCGTTCGTCGGGCGTAGGTAAATGTTCTCGAAGTGTGAAGCGTCCGAGTCAGTGTGAAAGGCCAGCCCCACGAATCCGCGCGCCGACGTGTCCGCGTCGCTCGCGAGGGTGCTCGCCACCATCAGCTCGATCGTGCCCGCCCCGAACGCCGCGCCGTCGATCAGCGCGAGGTTCACGAGCCCTACTTCCGAGTCGGGCCGCGGCGCGACCGTCAACCGCACGGCTTCCCGTCCTTTGTAGCTGACGGCGGCAGCCCTCACCCCAACGAGCGTGAGCCCTGTGGTCGAGTTGAGCGGGATGACGACCCCTGGGCCGGGTGTGATCGCCAGGAGAGCGGTGAGACCGAAGATGGCGCGATGGGAGGTCATTCTGCCTCGCCGTGCGGGCAACAGTGAACGGGACTCACACGGTTGGTCACCCGTCGCGCCCTAAACGCTGCCACGTCCCTTGTTAGTTGTGCTTCGGCTTCCCGTCGGCCGTGGCGTGGGTGCTCCACCAGGCCGGCGACCCGATCAAGTTGGGGTCTTGTTGCGCTTTGAGCATCGCCGGTGTGACGACCGTCGTGCTGATGACCGTTCCCGTCGAGCTCGTGACCGTCGTTCGCGTCGCTTGCGCGCCCGCAGACGTCGCCGGCTGGGTGGTGGGCGCGGTCGAGCCTTGCTGAGCGAGCGCGACCGCGGGGAATGCTCCAATGGCGCCGACGATCACTAACAGTTTGATACCCATGCGTTCCTCCAACATCGTTAGACGTGGCTTGGTCGTCCCTTTACGCCGCTATGGCTCGACGCCCTGGGCCCGAGACTTCGCAAACCATGCACCAGGAACCTGGCGACGGATCGCGCACCGGGCATTGAGGGCTGGGCTCCGGCACGAGTGACTGCGAGCGCGGCGACCGCCGACCCGTAGCGCACCGCGGCGTCGAGCGACTGGCCGCGCGACAGGGCGACGGCGAGTCCGGCGTTGAAGGCGTCGCCCGCCGCGGTGGTGTCGACCACGCGGACACGATAGGCGGGGTGCGCGCGGCTGACGCCGGCTGCGTCCGCCACGCAGCACCCGCGGTGCCCGAGGGTGACGATGACGTTCCGCGCACCGCGATTCCGCAGTTGCTCGGCCATCTCACGCCCGGCCCGCATGTCGATCGAGCCACCCGTGCCCGAGGCGCCACCACACAGCGCGACGGCTTCGGATTCGTTTGGCGTGAGCCAAGTCACGCGTTCGAAGATCCGGCGCGGCAGCGGACGGGCCGGTGCCGGATCGAGCATGACGCTCACGCCCGCGCGCGCTGCGAGCTCGACGACGGCGAGCACGGTCTCGAGCGGAATCTCGAGCTGCAGGAGCACCATCGTGGCCGACTGCACCAGGTGCCGGTGCCGCGCGATGTCGGCCGGCGTGAGCCGAGCATTCGCGCCCGGGGTCACGACGATGCTGTTCTGCCCCTGACGATCCCTGCTGATCAGGGCCATCCCGGACGGCACCCCCCGGGTAGACATGGTGGCCTGCACATCGACGCCGCGGCGCGCGAGCGCCGCGCTCAGGCGGGCGCCGGCCTCGTCGGCGCCGACGCGCCCGATCAGACTGACCGGGTGACCGAGCCGCGCGACGCCAACGGCCTGGTTGGCGCCCTTGCCACCTTCGAACAGCGTGACATCTCCGCCCAGCACCGTCTCACCCGGCCGCGGGATGCTGTCGACGCGTGACACGATATCGAGATTGATACTGCCCACGACCACGATCCGGCGCGCTCGCGTCTGTCGTGGTTTCACGGCCGGCTCCATCGTACGACTGGCGCGATGGCCACGAGCGCAAGTCCCGCGACGAAGCAGACGAACATCCAGACGACCAAACGCCGGGCCGCGGCCGGGGCACCTCGGAATTCATGCCAGACGAAGACTCCCCAGATGGCCGACACCAACGTCGCGCCCTGTCCGATCGCATAGGAGATCGCCGGGCCCACGATCTGCGCGCGCGCCGCCACGAAGTTGAACACCGTGCCCGTGCACCAGATGGCGCCGCCGACGATGCCGGCGATGTGCCACGCCCGGCGGCCGCCCGCATAGTCCTGCATGGTGAGGGGCGGGCCCGAGGTGATCGGGTGTCGCATCAGCAAGTAATTCACCGGCACGGCGCACAGCAGCACACCCAGCGCGAAGACCAGGGCAACAGCATAGGGACCGAGCCCGTTCGGGCCCGTGCTGGCACGGGTGACGAAGGGATAGAAGAGGCCCATGAGCACACCGCACGCCAGGCTGACCACGATCGCGCGGACGCTCAGGGCAGGGTGCGCCGTCTCCTTGCGGCGATAGGCCGCGGCGTCGAGCACGATGGCAAGCCCAATCAGCGCGACACCGCCGAACAGGAGGAGCGGATTCCCCTGCGGGGCGAGCGCGTAGTTCAACAGCACCCCGACGACGAGCGCGAGACCAATGCCGATGGGAAACGCGACGGCGAGACCCGCGAGCTCGATCGCTGCGACCAGGAGCAGGTTCGCGATGTTGAAGATCGCGCCGGCTGCGAGCGCGTTCGCCACGCTTCCCGCACGTGCCTGCATCAAATTGGCGACGAAACGCTCCGCGCTCTGGTCCGTGCTGCCCAGCGTGAATCCCCACAGCAGGCTCGCGAGCAGGATGCCGGCGACGTAGTCCCAGTAGTAGAGCTGAAACCGCCACCCTGGTGCGAGCTTCATGGTGTTGGCCCATGAGCCCCAGCACATCATGCTGGTGAGCATAAAGGCGAGTACAACGGCGTAGGCCTGGGGTTGGTACACGGTCCGATTCGTCTTGGGGGGAGCGACGTGCCGCGTTAGAACCGAGGGACCGCGCGCCGACCTGTCAAGACATCCGGCGCGGTCTCCTCACGTACTACTTTCGGACGGCGACCCGCTCGGGCACGTCGGCGCCCGCCGCAAACCGGTCCACCCGCACCGGTGGCCACACGGCAACATCCAGCCGCTCGGCGTAGGCCAGGCGAGGCTCCTGCCCGGGAAGCGTGATCCCCGCCGCGAGCGCCATGCTGTTGGCGTCGATCTCGACCTCCGCCGGTTGGAGGGGCCACGGCACGTGATGGATCTCCGCGCGATAGAGGCGCTGCGCCCAGTCCATCGCGTACAGGCAATACCGCTCCGTGAGCCAATGATCGAGGGACCCCGGCGCACTGTGCGACACGGGACCGGTCGGGCGGTATCGTCCGTGAAATACGGCCGGCGGTGCCATGCGCTCCTGGCGGCGCGACTCGTAGGCGATCATCCCATCGGCTTCGGCCCGGAGTCGCATCGCCGCGCGCTGGTAGGGCAGGTGGTAGAGGGCCCGCGCCGCCCGCACCGCGATCGCGCTCGAGGCATCGAGACTGAAGAAGTAGACCCCGGGCTTGCCGTTGAGCGTCACGTAGGTGCGCACGTTGAGCTCGAGGAACGACGAGACGCCGGGCAGCGGCGGACCGAGATGCGGTCGGAGCGCATCGAGCGAGAATGGCGTGACGGACACCCACGCCGAACCCTCGCGGACATCGACCGCGAGCGTGCTCGGAACCAGCGCGCGCATCGTCGCCACGGGGACCGGCCAATGGGCGAACAGCAGCGTGTTCCACCGCTGCGCCATGACCCAGGGCCCAGTCGGCAGTGCCCACGGCCGATGGGCCACGACCCCCATGACGTCTTTGAGAGAGCCGACCACGCCGTCCTCGCGAGAGAGGGCCGCGTCCGCGTCGCCTCGCGCGTGAGCCGCGAGGTGGCGGAGGGCCGCGCGCCGCTTACTGACAACTAGTGCCTCGCGCTCCTTTCTGCCAGAGTGCCAACGCCGCCTTCAGCATCAAGGCGCCTCGACACCTGCGAGCGGTCGTCAGGAGGGCGCCCCGTGCGGCGCGTCGGGCCTGCCGAGCGCGATGTAGGTCTCGTCATACCACCGGCGGATGCGCACCATGAGCCGCCCATTGGACTCCTCCGGCTCGGCTCGTCCGAACTCGTGCAGTCCGCGAACTCCGACGATCCGGACATAGACGTCCTGCGCCCGACCGCGGGCGGGCGTCGTCGTCGCATCAGGCTCTGTGTCATCGCTCACGACGCTGAAGGTGCGTCCCGCGTGCGGAAATGTGAACGGAAACGTGGCCATCCCGGCCTCCTCACCACGACGCAATGTTCGGTGTCTCTTCGGGTGCCGAAAGATACGCCGATTGCGCCGGACGCGATAGGGTCGGCGCGATTGCGCGGAGGCGCCGCGCTCGAGCGTGGCCGCCTGGTCGCACTCGAAAGCACGCGAGATCGTGGTGGCCAAACGCTTGTCGAACAGGATGTTGTTGTGGCGCCTTCGAGCGCTGCCTACGCGATGTGGAGCTACCCGGTGCCGCAATAAATGTGATATCGCCGGTCAGTCTCGAGCGCGTTGCGAATCGCGCGGCTCACGCGGCCGCGACCGCGCGCTCGGCCAGCAGGCGCCGCATCGCGTCAAGCGTCCGCCAGTAGACGTCCTCCATCAACAGGTGCGAGAACTCGCCGTTGCGACCGATGCTGACGAGCCCGGACACGCCGGTCGTGCGCGCGAATCGCACCCGCGCCTCCTCGTACGCACGCAGATACACCGGGTAGGCAATCGCCGAGCGCATGACCCGACATCCGAGGTAGCGCTCGCGCACGCCTGGGATCCACTCGAGATAGTCGAGGCACCGCGCACCGAGCTCCTCGTCCGAGGCGCGCCAGATCTCGTCGCCCACCGTGCATCCGAGATCGGCGGTGATCAGGGTCTTCCCAGGTGGGGCGAGCCACGGCATGGACAGCGGCGTCTCGGTCAGCCGGAAGAACGGCGCCCCATCCTCCGGCGTCCAGAGCATCGTGTCGGGGAGCAGTCCGCGCCCCTCGAGCCGCAGATTCACGAACACCATCGGCCGGTACTTGAAGCTCGCCAACGGCTCCAGCGCGTCACTGCCACTCACGAGCCGCGGCAGCACGTGCACCGGTGCGGTGCTCACCACCGCGGACGCGGGATACTCCCGCCCGCCCGCGCGCACCCCGACGACCCGGCCGCGATCGACGAGGACTTGCTGCACCGGGGTGTTGAGCTCGATGCAGTGCTCGATCGGCTCGAGCAACCGCTCGCAGAGCACCGACACGCCACCCACTGGATACACGTGCCACACGTGCGGCGATTCGGGCATTTCCCGACTGTACCCGATCGCGACGGCGCGATGCGTCAGGCGTCCGTCGAGCTTGAGCAGCAGCGTATGCCCAATGCTGTGCGGGAACGCTTCCACGACCGACGGGGCGAGGTCGTCGGCCGCGGCACCCGACCATGCCTCCAGCAACGGAATCGCCACGCGGTCGGCTAGGGCGTCCCCGTAGCGGAGACGAAAGACCTCGCCCGCAGACTGGGGCCGGCGGCGCTCATCGACCACGGCGCGACGCCGGATCGCGCTGAGCACGAAATCGGGACGGCGCATGAGGCCGAATGGGTACGCATACGTGTGCCCGCCGAGCCGCACCGACTCACCGTAGTGCTCGACCGTTCGACACTGTGCACCCACGCCGATCGCTGCCGCGAGGCGGTTCGTGATGAAGTGGGCGCCAAAGTCGTACGTGAAGCCGTCCGCGTCACGTTCCGTGGCCGCGAGCCCGGCGATGCGCGCACCGGCCTCGAACACTCGTACGGCGATGCCGCGTCGCCGGAGGTAGGACGCGGCCGTCAGTCCGGCGAGCCCGGCACCGATGACGACGACGGGCGCGCGATTTCCGAAGTCAGCCATGTACAGTCACTCGCCGCTCGCCGGGCGTGTACCTCGGTGCAGGACCCGCGACCGCGCCGCCAGCCGGCTCCTCGAGCGGGAACGCCGCCCTGCGCTCAGCCGGGCGACGAAACACGGCGCGCAAGAGTGCGCCCGTCCCGCACCACTGGTGGATCGTGTCGAACAGGGTGAAAACGGCCAGCCCGATCGGTGACGAGAGGCTGAAGCGGTCGATCAGCCACTGCGGCGCGCGCCAGTCAACGAGCGTGTTGCGAATCGAGTACACCCAGTTGACCGGGCTCACGACCGTCTTGATGGAATCGACCTCGAGGCCGGCTCGCGCGGCGAGGGTGGCGAGCGTCGCCCGGTTGAAGAGGTTGAAGTGCCGCGGGAAGTGGTAGCCACCCCAGTGCCGGCCGCCGAAGATCGCGAAGTCCAGCGTGGCCGTATTGTCGGTGACGATCACGACACGACCGCCCGGCTTGAGGAGTTGGCGCACCGCCTTGAGCACGCCTGGCGGATCATCGACGTGCTCAATGGTGGCAATCAGCAGCACGAGGTCGTACGAGCCGCCCGCCAGGCGAACCGTCTCGACCGTGCCCTGATGCACTGCGAGCCCGCTGTGCCGCGCGGCCTCGACCGCGCGCGGGCTGGCATCGACACCTTCGAGCGACCACGTCGACAGCCCGAAATCGCGAAGCAGCCGGAGGTGGAATCCATCCCCGCATCCGACATCGAGAATGCGCGCGTCGGGCGGCAGACCCTTGCACCACTGCATCGCACGACGCGCTTCGAGTTGGCGTCGCACGCGGTACACAAAACCGTAGCGCTCAGGCGAGAAATCGAATGCGTGATAGTTCGCTGGATAGATGCGTGCGAGCTCGCTCGGCGCCGGTCGCGGATCCAGATAGACGAGGCCGCAGTCGCGGCATCGCATCGCGAGGAAGCTGTCGGGGCTCGTCCGATACTCAAAATCCTCGCCGACTCCGACCGGTTGCCCGTTGGTCGCGCCGCAAACGCAACAGGGCACGTGCATGAGAACGAGCGGCTGATGTGCATCACTCGACTCAAACTCGCGGGGAGCGCGACCGGGCGTGGGTGCCGTCGCACTCACGACGGCCTCACCAAACCTGGGGACTGCCATGCGGCGATTCGACTCACCAAAAGTGTCGAATGGTCGTTTAGCAACTCACGCGCCACATCCGTTGTCGGGGCCGCCGGAGCGGCGAACGGATCACACCTTGGTGCTACGCGCCGACATCCCCGGTGCGGGCTGGGCGACGCGCTGGGCCTCGGCGCCCGGGATGACATCTCGCGGACACACCACGTGGTCACCGCGTCACTCCTGGCGGCCGCTTGCGTCCGGCAGCGCCCGGCGCGTACTTACAGTGTTGCCCGCGGTCTGCGCGCGTTGCGTCCGCGACAGCGGGCGTGCTGTCCTTCGCTCAATCGATCGGACCCCTTACATACCGTTCCATGCCAGCAACCGGCGCAGCCGCACGGCCGCCCCTTCTTGTCGACGAAGAATCGTTGTTCGATTGGATGCAGCTCCACATCAAAGAGCTGCTCATTGCACTCTTGATCGTCATCATCGCTGCCGGAGGCGTGTTTCTCTACCGGTCCGCGTCCGCGACTCAGGCGGCACAGGCCGAACAGGCGCTGGTCGGGCCGGAGCAGTCGTTGCAAGCGGGCAACCTACCCCTTGCTCAGTCCGATCTGCGCCGCGTCATGACGCGCTACGCGAACACGCCCGCCGCCGCGCAGGCGGCGATGCTGTTGGCCGACACATACTACCGGCAAGGGAAGTACGTTGAGGGCGTGGCGGCACTGCAACAAGCATCGACGAGCGGGGCAGCCAAGCCCTTCGGCGCGTCGATCGAGCGACTGATGGCGGACGGCTATATCCAGCAGGGCAAGCCGAAGGAGGCCGCGGCACATCTCGTCGCCGCTGCGAGTAGGACGCCGTATCCGACGGAGCAAGCGCGGCTGCGCGCAAGCGCCGCTCGAGCGTACGCGAGCGCCGGCGACACGGCGGCCGCCGTGTCGATCTGGCGATCGTTGCTCGACCAGTCGAAGAACGGCGAGGCCAGCGAAGCCCAGCTCATGCTCGGAGAGCTCACGGTCAAAGCCGCCAAGCCCTAGCCGCGGTGCCGCGCGCAGCGACGCCAGCGCGCGCGCGATGAACGTCGCGCTCTTCGGCGCCACGGGCATGGTGGGGCAGGGGGTCCTGCGCGAGTGTCTCGCCGACCCCCAGGTGGTGAGCGTCCTCGCGGTCGGCCGCAGCTCGACAGGCCGGCAGGACGCGAAGCTGCACGAGCAGGTGCAGAGCGACATCGCGGCGCTGTCGTCCGTGCAATCCGAGATCGCCCGGGTCGACGCCGCGTTCTTCTGCGTCGGCGTCTCATCGCTCGGGATGAGCGAAGCCGCCTACACCCGCCTCACGTACGACCTCACGCTTGCGGTTGCCCGCGCGCTGGTCGCCGTTCGAGCTGACATGACGTTCGTGTACGTATCGGGAACGGGAACGGACACGAGCGAACACGGTCGAGCAATGTGGGCGCGCGTCAAGGGGCGGACAGAGAACGCCCTCCTCGCGCTCCCGTTCAGAGCCGCCTACATGTTTCGCCCCAGTCTGATCGTGCCCGGGCCCGGGATCCAGTCGCGGACAATGTGGTATCGGCTGCTGTACGCGGTGACGCGGCCGCTGTGGCCCGCCGTCCAGCGGGCGTTCCCGGACAGCGTGACGACCAGTGAGCATCTGGGACGCGCCATGCTGGCGGTGGCGAGCCGCGGTTACCCCAAGCGAGTGCTCGAGACACGCGACATTAACAACGTGAGCAGCGGATGAATCGACCAGCGCAGTGGTGGCGTCGCGCTGCGCTGACGTTTGGCGTTGCGGCATCGGCGGCCGGCGCGCAACAGCCGTCGACGCTGGACGGCGTCTGGATGACGGAGGGGTACGGCCTGGCGCTTCGGATGCACGGGGATGCGATGCAGGCCTTCGAGCTGACGGCAATCAGTTGCATCCCGTCCTTCGGCGCACACCAGGTCCCGACCAATGGGCAGGCCATCGTCTTCCAGGCCGACGGCGATCCGACCACGTTCCGCGTGCTGCCGGGCGCTGCGGGGGATGCGCGGCGGCTCCACGAAGACGGCGCCGCGTCGGACAAGATCATCCATCGCATCGCGAGCCTGCCAACGGTATGTGCACACCCCGTCCCGAACGACCCCACGACGAACTTCGACGTGTTTTGGCAGACGTATCGGGAGCAGTACCCATTCTTCGCGCTGCGACACGTCGATTGGGACGCCACACGTCGCCAGTTTCGTCCGCGCGCAGCTGGTGCGTCGCCCGAGCAGCTGTTCGGGATCCTGCGGGCGATGATCGAGCCCCTGCATGACGCGCACACGTACATCGGCGCCCCCGACACGGCACTCCGGTATCACGGTGAGCGCCCCGATCCGGAGCCGATCGATGCCGCCAGAAGGGAACGGGTACTGCAGATCATCATGACCAGCTACCTCCGCACGCCGTTGCACCAGTTTGCGCGCGGGTGGGTGCGGTTCGGGATGCTGCAGGACTCGATCGCCTACCTCCGGGTCGCGTCGTTTTGTTGCTACGTCCAGGACAGTGGGTACGCCGCCGATCGGCGCGTTCTCGACGCGGCCCTCGACACCATCTTTGCCTCCACGAGCGGCTGGCGTGGGCTCGTGATCGACGTGCGTCTCAACGGCGGCGGCGACGACCCGTTGGGCCTCGCCATTGCGAGCCGACTGGCGACGGCACCGTACATGGCGTACGCAAAAGTGGCGCGTCGAGACACCACGAATCCGCTCCTCATGACTGATCGACAACCCAGCATCGTTGAGCCCAGCACACGGCCGGGGTGGCGCGGTCCGGTCGTGGAGCTCATCAGTCGCCACAGCGTGAGTGCGGCGGAGACCTTCACGCAGACCCTCATGGCGCGCCAGCCCGCCATAGCTCGGATTGGTGAGAACACCCAGGGCGTCTTCTCCAATGTCCTGGGGCGCCGCTTGCCAAACGGGTGGCGCTTTGGCCTCCCCAACGAGCTCTTCTTGACTGCCGAGGGAACGAGCTTCGATGGAGACGGGATCCCGCCAACGATAGCCGTTGCGACCTTTGCGGCCGCCGACCTCGCGGCCGGCCGGGATCCCGCGCTCGACCGCGCGATTGCCGTGATCGAGGGTGGCAAGACCCGGTAAGCCTGTCCGAGGGCAGTGGTCCGTCGGATGGCCGTACCCGCCGCCGAATCGAAGCGGCGTGTGCCGTGTATTAGTTTTTCCGCAGTTGGGATCGGTCTGACGCCTTTCGCTCGCTGGTGGGCCGGGAGCACTTCCGTGGATTACGGTGCCGGCGGATGCAGTGTGAGGTGCTGTCGAGCCACGACGTCATGGACGTGGACCGTGCTGCTCGTTGTGGCGGCTGCCGGTTGCTCGCACCCGACCGACGTCGCCAGCGTGAGCCGCATCGCGGTGACGCCGCCGACCGCGACGCTCGGGGTGCGCGATCAGCTCACCCTCGAGGCATCGCTCCTTGGGGGGTCCGGCGGTGCGCCCGGCGGCCCATCGATCTTCTGGTCGACCGAGGATTCATCGATCGCGCTCGTGTCGTCGACGGGGGTGGTCACGGCCATGGCGCCCGGCGTTGTACGTATTGCCGCCAGTGCAGAGGGGGTGTCCGGCACGGCGACGATCACCGTGCCCGTCGTGCAGGTCGCGTCGGTCACCGTCGTGCCGGACACCATCCGGCTCGCGCCGACCGGTGCAGCTCGGCTCCTTGCGACCGCGTACGATGGATCGGGCAACATCGTCAACGGACTCGCCGTCACATGGGGCAGCAGCAACACGATGGTGGCAACCGTGGATCAGACCGGGGCGGTGACGGCGGTGAGCGCGGGATCCTCCACTGTCAGCGCGGCGATCGGCGGGAAGATCGGGTCCGCCGCCGTGCTGGTCGCCGCACCGCAGGTGGCGACCGTCCTCATCGTGCCCGACACGCTCAACCTCGCCCTGGGGACGTCGGGTCGGTTGCAAGCCACTGCGTACGATGCGCATGGCGGCGTGATCACCGGATTGCCGGTGGCGTGGGGCAGCGCCAACGACGGGGTGGCGACGGTCGATGCCACTGGCACCGTCACCGGTACGGGGCGCGGTACCACCAGCGTGTCTGCCGCGATCGGCGGCAAGGAGGGTTCGGCGACGGTGATCGTCGGGCCGCATGGGCCAAAGAATTAGCTACGCCCCGCTGCGGACTGGTCCGCCCTCGACCAACGCCCCACGCCGCGTGCAGATTGGAGCGCAGGCAGCCACCCGGCGCCGATCGCTTGGCGGTACTCCACCGCCGATGGCCTACGGGCTCTGGTTGCGTGAGCGGCCCGGGGCCGCGTGGGACTGAGCCCCTGACAACGAGGAATCCGCTGATGCAGGTGATCCCGCGCACGACCCGGCGAGTGCTCGCTCTAGGGTACAGTGTGAGTTGTGCCGCCGCACTGTCGACGGGCGCTCTCGCGGCGCAAAATGCGGGGCAGACCCTGTTCGTGGAGAACAGCAACAGCGGCGACGTCTCGGTCATCGACAACGCCACGCTGCGGGTCGTCGGCACGATTCCGCTGGGCCTCTCGCCTGACGACGTCATCGCCTCGCCCGACGGCTCGACGTTGTATGTGAGTCGGATCGTCCGCCAGGACAACGGCCGCCCCACGGGCCGCGGCGAGGTGGTAGCCGTCGATCCCACCGCGCGGACGATCCGGTGGCGGGCGGCATTCGCTGGTGTACCGAACCATCTCGCGGCGTCGCCCAATGGCAAACAGATCTACGTCACGATCGTCTCCTCGAGCTATGTCGATATTATCGATCCCGCCCGCCATGCGGTGGTCGACAGCGTAGATGTGGGGATTGGTCCCCACGACATCGTTGTCTCGCCCGACGGGCGGCGCATCTATGTGGGGCTGATCCGCGGCAACAAGGTGACGATCTTCGATGCCGCGACCCATCACATCATTCGCCAGATCCCCTTTGAGGCCGGCGTGCGGCCGATCGCCGTCACGCAGGACGAGCGCCGGCTCTTCGTGCAGCTCTCGAGCTTCCACGGATTTGCCGTCGTCGATCCGTCGACCGGAGAGACGATCCGTCGCGTGGCGATGCCGCTCGCGCCCGGGCGCACGCTGCCGGACTCGATGCCGGTCACAGCGGACCACGGACTCCGCATCACGGCTGACGGGCGCTATCTCGTCGCCAACGGGAGCATGGAGAACCTCGTGGCGGTATATGCGCTCCCGGATCTGTCGCTCGTCGGCACCATTCCGGTCGGCGACGATCCCAACTGGGTGACCTTCTCGCCGGACGGAGCGCGGGTCTACATCAGCAATCGCGGGTCTGACGACGTGTCGGTCATCGACCTCGCGACGCGGCGGGAGATCGCGCGGATCAAGGTCGGCCGCTACCCGGAGCGGATGGCGGCGGTGGCGGCTCGCTGAGCGCGGTTCCCCCGCGGCCGTCGGTGTCGCCCCTCGAGCCGAGGGCGGGGAGAGTGCTTCCGGTCCTCACGACGCGGCGCGAGTTCATTTGCGGCGCGGCGCGGACCCTGGTGGCGGGCGTGGCCGCTCCACTCCTCCTGTCGGCCTGTCACTCGGGCGCGCTGGGCACGACTGCCGCTCCCGTTGCCGCGTCGGGGCAGCGGGTGGACGCGGACGTCAGTCGCCTTGCAGCCGACGGCGATTGGCTGATCGCCCCATGGATGGGCTCCGACGCCGCGCCCGTGCTCGTGGTGCGGCAGTCGGCCGGGCAGTACCTCGCGCTCTCGATGCAATGCACGCACATGGGCTGCCCAGTCAACGCGCCGGTGCAGGGGGTGATGACGTGCCCCTGCCACGGCTCGCAGTTCGACCTGGCCGGGCAGGTCCGACACGGACCCGCGCAGTACCCGCTCGGCCGGTACGCAACGGCCTTCGACGCCACGACGAAGCGGGTAACGGTCACACTCGGCTGAACGCGGCAACGACGATTCGTCGCCCCGTTCAGCCGCCGAAGGGTCGTGTCATTGGGTCGGTGTCGTCTGGATTATAGAGTCGCTGGAACGTGAACACGCTCAGCCCACCGCCGCTCGCGACAGCGCTGGTCGACACGCTATTCGCGACCTGCATCACGTAGTCGGTGACGGATGGTTCGGGCTACGGGGACGTCAGGGGGGTGACGCGGCGGAGCGTGTCGGCAGACTCGACGCCGTCCAGCGTGAGCGTGCCCGGGATGCTGGCCTGACTCGCGACCTCCCCGGTGAAGCTGCCCGTGCCCGGTTCCATCTCGAACGACACGGCGATGGCCGAGCCCATGAGCGTGCCGTGGACCGGGCTGCCATCGACGATGCTGCCGCAGGCTGCGACGAGGTTGCAGACAGCGACCCCGGAGATCGAGTCGCCCGAGGATTCGAACGTGAAGGAGAGATCCGTCGTGGCCCACTGGCCGGCGATGTCGAACAATGCGGGTGCGGCCGACGGCGCCGCGGTGTCGCTGCAGCCACCCAGGGTGAGCGCGCCCGCGGCAGCGCACACGACGGCTCGAACCGCGATCGAACCCAACCGGTGGCCATCCTGGGAGCGCATCCTGAGTTGCATAAGTGCAACTCGGGGGCCGGTGCTGGCTCGGCGCGCGACCGATCCGTCGGCCGTTGGATGCATTACCTGAGGCGTAGTGGCCGAATCGATTGACGGCAAGCGAGTTGTGGCGAGCGGCAGTGTTGACACTGCTGCGGGTGGACCCCGATGACGCCCGTCGACACCCCCCGGCGTGCCGGCTTCGCTGTTTCCCGTCCGGCGCGATAGTGGTGGCGAACTGTCGTCCTGACATACTGCGTATAAGAGGTATTATGTAAACTTCCCACCCACATAGGGTGTGGAGAACTCCGACCTCGGTTACCCGATGGGGTCGCGGACCGGACCGGCTGGGCCGCCACCCGGGCTCGCCCGCCGCTCCGCCGGCGGCGCGCTCAGGTCCGCGACCGGATCGCGCTTCTCGGCCCGGATGAAGGCGTCCAGCGTCCGGTGCGTCACACGCAGCCGACGCGCGAGCGCGGTCTCGATCGAGTCCGATCGGCGGAGACCGCTCACGGTCGTGAGCAGCTGGTCGAGCGTGAACCGCTGCGCCCGCGCGGCGAAGGCCGCCAAGCTCTCGGGCCAGAGCGCGTACCCAATGATCCGCGAGGCCGGCATCGACGGCGCCGCGAGCGGCAACACGGCCAGGGCCAGCCGCTCGAGCGGACTCGTCCCGTCGCGGTAGCGCGGATACGGCGGCGTCCCCCAGTCGATCGGCGCGCGTTTGCCCCACCCGCTGAGCCCGGCGTCGGAGAGGATCGCCTCATAGCCCGGCGGACGCTTGGCCGCCGGCACCGTCGGGGGCGCGTCGATCAAATGGTCGAGGACCCCGATCGGGACGCCCAAGCGCGTCGCCAGGAGCACGCGGACCCGGTTGTACCGCCGGTGTCGGCGAAAGAGGTTCGCCACCTGCGAGTCGTCCACACCCGCCCCGCTCGCCCACGCCGCCAGCGACTCCGGGTACATGACGAGCTGCACGACTTCGCTGGCCGACAGCGCCGCAATGTGTCGCTCCACATTGTCGACGGCCGACCGCACGATGGGATCGTCCGGCCCGCGCTCGAGGGACGCCGGCGATCGCCCCTCCGGAGCGCCGCCCGTGGCGCTCGACCCCCCAGGCGCCCGCACCGGCCGGTCGGCCACTAGGCGCCCGGCCCCGCGTGGTCCACACCCACTCGCACAATCGCGTCAGTCGTGTGCAACGGCCTCCCGTCGGCGGTCAGCGGCCCCCCAGTTGCGGCCCCCTGCAGCCGGCCTCGGGGACGCGCCGGAGAACCTACTGAGACATCACGCGAGGGTCAATGCACTAAGCGGTTGACAGGGTGGTGCTTGTGCGGGCGTCGCCCGCGCCGGTGTCTGCCCCCGCGGAAAGGGATCGTTGCAGAGGAAACTTTCCACATCTCATCTTCATTTCCATGGCGCCTCAGGCCCTCGCGACACCATCGCCGCACCCCATGACCGATCAGGGCCAAAAAAAAACGCCCCGAGCGGGGCGACAGTCGGGCCGAAACGCGCCCCCTCACGAGGTCAGTCGGAAGACCAGCGGCCTACGCTCTCCTGTCTGCAGGTCGACTGTCTCGGGCGCTTTAGCGCCCGCCCCTCACCCCGCTCCCGACGGCCGATCCGCTCCCCCCACCCCGACCCGACCCGACCCGCTCCGGGTCGTCGCTCAACAGGCGATCGATCAGCTCCACTACGCCGGCGCCATGGTCACCCACGGTCACAAGATCGGCGCGCTCCTTGAGCGCCGGCACCGCGTTCGCCACCGCGACTCCACACCCGGCCGCCGCCAGAAACGCGTGGTCGTTCTCCCCATCACCCACCGCGACCACGTCCCGCGCCGACAGCCCCAGCTCCTCCACCGCGGCCACCAACCCCGTCGCCTTGTTCACGCCCAATGGCAGCACCATGACGGCGCCCTTGTTGAAGATCACCTCGTGCTCGAGGCCGAGGTCCCGGATCGCCTCCAGCACGTCCACCTCGTACGGCTCCCGCGTCGCCACGATCACGCGTCCCACCGAGAGCGGTGTCACGCCGCGGTCCCGAAGCACCCGCACCAGCGCCTCCGGCGCGGGCTCCGCCAGGACACGCTCCCGTCGCGTCGCCGGGTCGTAGACGACCGCCCCGTTCTCGGCCACCACCCGACTGAACCAGCCGAGCTCGGGACACACTCGGGCGAGATCGTCGAGCTCCCGACCGGTCACCAGAATGACCTTCCGGCCCGACACTCGGTAGCGCTCCATCGCCGCGGCCGTGACATCATCCACACGGCCACCCGTCGCGAGCGTTCCGTCGTAGTCCGTTGCCAGCGCCAGATATCGCACTCGTCGCCCCCATAGACCCCCAGCGTCAGCGCACGGGGGGTGCCAAGATCCTCAAGGCCGAGCCTGCCCCACTCCACGCACAGCTCGACCCCGAAACTCTACCCTCCGAGCCCCGTAGTGATCAACAGAGGGGTAACAGCATACCCGGGCGTGCGCCGCCATGTGGCCGGCGCCCCCTTCGACGTGGGAGGCCAGTGGCTGACGGGTTGGAAGGGGTTCTCGCGATTGTCGGCTTCTTCGTCTTCGGGGCGTATACCGTGACCACGTTGGCTCGCCTGTTCGTGCAATGGCGGACGCACCCGCGCGCGACCGGCATCGACCCCGTGGCCCTCGAGGAGCGTTTGACCAGAATCGAGGCGGCACTCGAGAACGTCGGCGCCGAGGCGCAGCGCCTGACCGAGGGACAGCGCTTCTTCGCCGAACTCCTGACGAATCGCTCCGCACCGCCCGTCATCGCTGGCTCCCGCAATGGGGATCACCTCGAGAGGCACGCGACACCGTCTCGTTTGAACCCGGGAGGCGTGTGACTGTGATTGCCATGGTCGTCGTCATCGCGTTTATCATCGCCGCCGCCTATACGGCCACGACGGTGGCTCGCGTCGCCGCCCGCTGGAACCTGCAGCGGCACGGCCACGGGGTCGATTCGGCCGCGCTCGAGGAGCGCCTGGCAAGGCTCGAAGCCTCCGTCGAAGGACTCGGGGTGCAGACGCAGCGGCTGACCGACGGCCACCGCTTTTTCACGGAGTTGCTGACCAATCGCCCGCCGGCCGCGATCGGCGGCGCCAAGGGCACCGATTCTGTCGGGAAAAGCAGCGGCAGGTAGGACGACGGCCCGGCCCCGCCCGTCGCCCCCCTTCACACGTCGACCAGTTCCCCGCGGAACACAATCCGCCCCTCGCCACGGAGCGACGCCGCCCAACGGTCGTCGTCCCGCCGCACGGTCACGTCCACCGGCTTCCCCGACCGCGTCCAGATGCGCACCAGCGGACCGGCATCCTCCTTCCAGGCCAGCAGCAGCGTGGCCGCCGCGATTGCACCAGTCCCACAGGCGAGCGTCTCCCCCTCCACTCCCCGCTCGTACGTGCGCATCGACCATCCGCCGCGAGCGTCCCGCGCGAGGAAGTTGACATTCGCACCCGGTGGCCCGGCCCAGGCGTCGTGACGAAGGGTCCGACCGCGTGCGATGACATCGACCGACTCGACATCGTCCACGACGACCACGAAATGCGGCACGCCCACGAGCGCATACCCGATCACCGCCTCTCCCGCGGCGCGCGCCACCGCCGTGTTCATCGTCACTCGCTCGATCCGTCCCACGTCGAACTCGGGCGTGCCCGAGACGATGCGTCCACGCAGAATGCCGGAGTCGGTCGCGATGCGGAGCGTCGAGCCGGGTGACGCGATGTCGAGCGCATGCGCGAGTCGCACGGTACACAGGGTTGCGTTGCCGCACAGATCGGCCGGTGAGCCGTCGCTGTTAACGTAGCGAATCCTCACATCGGCGGCGGGATCGCCTTCCAGGAGCACGACCCCATCCGCGCCGACGCCAGTGCCGCGAGCACAGAGCTCCCGAATGCGCTCGGCTGACAGATCCATCGGATCGTGGCGTGCGTCCAGGAAGAGGAAGTCGTTCCCCGATCCGGTCAACTTGAAAAACTGGGTCACAACGGCATCACCATCGGCCTGCTCCACTCCTTCAACAGGGCTATGCACGTCCCGTCAACGACCACCAACGCAGACGCCATACCATCCAGACGGCCTCTCGCACGATGCGCTTCGACATTTTGCTCTCGCCCTCGCTGCGATCGACAAAGGTGATCGGGATCTCGACGATACGGAACTGCCGGCGCCACGCGCGGAATGTCATCTCGATCTGGAACGCGTACCCGTTCGAGCGGACGTCCGCGAGATCGATCGTCTCGAGGATCCCGCGACGGAAGCACTTGAAGCCGCCCGTGAGATCGTCGAACGGCATGCCGGTCACGTTGCGCGCGTAGATGTTCGCGAACCAGCTCAGGATGAGTCGCGACATCGGCCAGTTCACCACCGTCACGCGGCCTTTCTGATACCGCGACCCGAGCACGAGGTCCGCCGTCTGGATGGCCGTGAGAAAGTCGGTCAGATGCGTCGGGTCATGCGAAAAGTCGGCATCCATCTCGAACAGGTAGTCGTAGTCCTGCTCGAGCCCCCACCGAAAGCCAGCCACGTACGCCGTCCCGAGCCCCATCTTCGCCGGGCGGTGCAGCACATGCACGCGCGTGTTCCCCGCCGCGAGCGAGTCGACGATCGCGCCCGTCCCGTCCGGTGAGTTGTCGTCGACAACCAGCACCTCGAGTCGTGGATCCTGCGCGAGCACGCTCGTGATCAGTCGCTGAATGTTGGCCTGCTCGTTGTAGGTCGGAACGATGACGAGGGCCCGTTCAGCCATGGCGGCGGCGCGAGGGGAGGACCGCGGCCGCCATCCAGCCCAGCGCGAGGACGGCGGCAACCAGCGTGATCATCTTGCCCAGTTCGTACACGTGACTCGTGAACGTGAGGTCGACGACCGTGGCTCCGGCAGTCAACGGCACGCCGATCAGCGTATAGTCGGCGCGCGCCGCGACCGCGGGCTTCCCATCGACCGTCGCGACCCAGCCCGGAAAGTAATTCTCGGACACGATCAGCGATGCATTCGCGGGCGCGGGCTTATCCAACTTGAACGTCATGTGCCCCGGATCGTTCCGCGTCGCCGTCACGCCGATGCCCAGCGGCGTCGGCGGCGTCGTGACCTGCTGCGCTGCGACCGGGGCGGCACTATCGTACACGGCCGCCGCTGTGGGGTCGAATCGCGGGTCGGTCACGGTCGCGAGCGCCTGGTCGTCGCCCGCCTTCACCGACACCGGCGTGGTCCACGCGAACGGATTCTCGCCCGGCAGACGGTACAGGTAGATCGTCGATCCCGACGCGTCGCGCGCCGGCCCGACCAGCAGGCGGAACCCGGGCACCTGGAGGTTGCCGATGTTGGTCAACAGATATTGCACATTCAGGAGCCGCCAAATCTGCGGCGACCCGAGGATCGCCTGGTATTCACGCTCCTGCTCGCGACCCGCGAGCACATCGTACCGATGGATCTGATTGCCGTGGTAGCCAAGCGCCTCCGGAATGCGATGAATCATCAGCGCGTTGCCTTGACCGATCTCCGGATCGCGCGCGGTGAGTCCGGGACCTTGCACGGTCAGCACGCGGCCCGGTTGCGGCTGGCCTTGGATATACCGCACCGCGGAGTCCGACGCATACGCGATGGACGCTGGCGGCGAGAACTGCCAGTAGAGGCGCTCGATGCTCCACAGGTCCGCTGCGACGACGAGGGCGATCAGCCACAGGGCCACACGTCCCGGCACCTTGTCGTCCCGGATCAGGACCAGCACGCCAACGATCAGCCCCACAAACAGCAGCGAGCGCGCGGCGCCCCACGCGACCGCGGACGCGTTGGCCTGGACGAGATCCGCCAATTGCGGTATCGCGAGCGCCGCCGAGAACGTGGTTAAGACACCACCGACCGCCATGAGGGCAATGACCGCCGCGACGGCCACCCAGATGACACCGTAGCGCATTCGCACATCGCGCCGCAGGACGTTCTCGACTCCGTACCCCGCCAGCACGGCCACCGCGAAGCCCGTGAGGAAGAAGATCGTCGACGGCGCTCGAAAGTACTTGGTGCCCGGCACGAGCACATAGATGACGTGGAATAGGGGCGTGTATCCGCCGAGCGCCCACACGGCGGCGACCAGCGCGACGATGAGCCAGAACCGGACCGCCCGGCGCCGCGCCTCTGGCGTCCCGATGAACGCGCAGCCCGCCAGCACGAGCACGGCGGCGCCGAGGTACTCGCTGTGGAAATGGATGCCATTCCGTCCCCAGTAGTTCTCCAGGATCCCGGTGAACTGAGGGAGATACGTATTGAACAGCTCTTCTGGTGGCATCGCCCAGGAGGCGGCCCACTCATAGCCGTGCGTGGCCGCGCCGGCGGCCCCGCGGGGCGAGAACTGCACGTATTGCGCGACCGGCAGGAATTGGATGGCACCGATACAGAGTCCGAGCACGACCGCGAGCAGTGCCCACCCCACGCGACGAACGGCGACAGGCCGCTCGGGTGAGACACCGGGGCCGGCCCAGAACGCGAGGTACAGGGCCCACGCACCCGACGCGAGCAACATGTACTGCAGCAACTGGGGGTGGGGTGTCAGCACGGCCAGTCCGACGGTGAGCGCCAGCGCCGGCCAAGCCCATCGACGATCATCCCGCACGCCAGAGGTCAGGAGCAAGAGCGCCAACGGAAGCAAGGCGCTGACGTACAGCTTCCCGTCGTGCCCTGGGGACACGTACGACGAGATGGGGCCACCCATCATGTAGGCGAGGCCACCGATCAGCGCGCCCGAAAACGCGAGGCCCACCTTTCGCAAAAACAGGTAGGTGAGCCAACCGCACAGGAAGATGTGGATGATGAACGCCCACGTGACGAACATGTCGGGCCGCAAGAGGAGCCGAAGCACGAGACTCGGGGGGTAGAAAATGTCCCCATTCATCGCGCCCACGTACGGCATCCCCCCGAACAAGTAGGGGTTCCACAAGGGGAAATGCCCGGTCTGGCGGAGGATCGTGGTGCCAAAGGTGCGCACCGCGTAGCCACCGATGAACTGATCGCTCTGCGGCGGCGCCAAAAAGCCGCCGCCGAACGCCGGGTAGCACAAGACAACTGTGCAGACGGCATACACGAGCGCGGCCCAAGCGCTGGCCAGACGCGGCGAAAACTGCGGCGCCTCAGGTGTAGAGCGGGCTTTTGGGGGAGCCATTGCTGACGAAAAGTGCGCGTTGCACGGTGCGTGCGCTAGCAGCTAGCTTCCGCGCCCATGCGCGGATCGGCGCTCCGCGACTTCTACGATCGCGAATATCACTTCGGGGAAGACGTCGACCGGCCCAACCCGGATCGGCTGTGGCGCGCGCTGCGCGAGCTCGAGCCGTTGGCGCACACGAGTCTGCTCGATCTCGGATGCGGCGTCGGATGGGCGACACGGATTGCCGTCGAGCGTGGCCGTGTCGACCTTGCGGTGGGCCTGGACTTCTCACGGACGGCGCTGGCCCTTGGCGCGCAGTCCACACGCGACTGGCAGGCGCCGGCCGCCACCCGCGTCTCCTGGGTCTGTGGCGACGGCGGAGCCCTGCCCTTCGCCGATCGCACCTTCGATCGGGCGTTCTCGTTCGGGTCGATGGAGCATTTTCCAGACGTCGCGCTCGGCTTCACCGAGCTTGCGCGCGTCCTCCGGTCGGGCGGTGTGGCCGTGACGGTCGTTCCCAATTTCTACGTGCGCACCGCGCAGCCAGTTGAGCACCGCGACACCATCGCCGGCTGGAAGCGAGTCATCGCGCCATCAGGCCTCGAGGTCGTGCGGGTCGGCGCGGATCGCGGACCAGCCATCTTCAAGAACCGGCGCCCCGCACGCATTGCGCTCCGCCTCGGACTCCGTCTCCTCGGGGCCGTCCCCGCCCTTCGCTATCAGTTCATTCTGGTGCTGCGGAAGCCCTGACGCGGCGCAGCCGCCAGTCGATCGCCAGCACCGTGAGCGCCCCGATGATCTCCAGCGACACCAGCCAGAGACGCGAGGCCACTGCCAGGACGAGCGCACGATCGGATCCGATCGCGGAGCTGAGCTGCAGCACCAGTGCGCCTTCCCGCACCACAATCCCCCCAGGCGCGAACACAGCGATCAACCCGAGCAGGTAGCTCGACAGATAGGCCGTGCCAGCGAGCCACATGTGCGGGGCATCTGCGCCGAAAAGCGCCCGTCCGAACAACCAGAACGCGAATCCGTAGCCAACCCACCCCAGCGCCGCGCGGACGACGTACACCGCGAACGCACCGGGTGGCGGCGCCGGGAGCGGCACCGGCCGCTTGATCACTCGCTCGGCCCAGCGCCGCACGACGGGCAGCGCGCGCGGACCGACTCCGACCAGCGCCGCCGTGAGGAGCGCCGCCAGCGCCGCTTGCGAGAGAGTGTCCATGGTCTGCGCCCACGCGCCCAAGAGGTGCGGGGCCCCACTCAGGATCAACACAAACCCTGTCGCGAGCAGCACGACCTGCTGCAGCAGCACGCCCACGGAGGCGGCGACGGGCGATACCCCGACCTGCGCACTCATCGCCGCCAACCCTGCGAACTGCCACACGGCACCGGGCACGTACCGCGCCAGATTCGAGACGAAGAAGATCCGCATCGCCTGAAACCAGGTCAACGGACGCGGCGTCGTGCGAAGGGCGGCGTTCCACCAGGGCAGACTGCTGGACCAGAGCTGGACGAGCTGCGCATACAATGCCATCCAGACGACGGACGCCGCCGCCAGGGTCCCCCACTGCAGCTTGGGGTGCGCGCTCCGCAAGGTCGGACCGGCCAGCCGAACGAACCCGTACAGCGCAGCCAGCGCCGCGAGGACCGCTACGACCTCGCCAATGGTGACGAGCCGCCGTCGCCAGCGCGGGCGACGCACATTCGCCGCTTCCGTCAGACCAATGCACCCACCGCCGCGCCACACGCCTGAGCCGGCCACGGGCGCGCGGCGGTCTGAGACCCCTGGCTGACAGTCAGTGGATGCGAGCGGAGCATCATCGACGGAGTATACCTGCGTTGCCGCTCGGACGCACGCCGGGCATCATTTGCGTCGTGCGCATTTTGATCGTATCGACCGCGTTTCCGCGGTATCCCAATGATCCGACGGCCAAGTGGCTCGTGGAGACCATCCGACGCTTGGCTGCCGAGGGCTACGAGTTCGAGGTCCTGACGTCGGCATATCGCGGTGGCGGCAATGCATCGTTCGATGGCATTCCGGTCCATCGCTTCCGCTATTTCTTCGCTCGCTGGGAGCGCCTCACGCATGAGGAGTCCGCACCGGATCGGATGCGACGCTCCCTGCTGTACAAGATCCTGCCGGTGTTCTACCTGTTGAGTGGTACCGTGGCTGCATGGCGACTCGGCCGTCGCGGCAACTTCGACGTCGTGCACGTGCACTGGCCCGTGCCGCACGCGCTCTTCGGCTGGGCGGCACGCGCGGGCGCGCGCCGACGCCCCAGGTTGATCGCGCATTTCTATAGCATCGAGTTGCGGTGGGTGCGGCACTCGCTCCGCATACTGACCGGGTTTCTGCGACGGGCCATTACGACGGCCGATCGCGTCGTGGCGATCTCCACCAGCACGGCGCGCGAGATCCAGCATGTCGCGCCCGTGCCTGTCGAAGTCATCCCGTACGCCGTCGATCTGCCGCATCCCTCACAGATCCCGTCGCGCAACTCGGGACCCACCCGGGTGCTGTACGTGGGGCGGCTCGTCGAGCGGAAAGGCGTGCGCTATCTGATCGAGGCGCTTGCCGCGCTCGAGCCCAGCCTGCACGCCGAGGCGACGATCATCGGTGATGGCCCGGAACGGGAGGCACTACAATCGACAGCCCGCGACCTCGGCGTGGCCGATCGCGTGACGTTTCGCGGCTGGGTGACACCCGAAGAGCTCGACCAGGCCTACAGCGACGCCACCGTGTTCGCCCTGCCCGCGGTCGTCGACGCGCGGGGCGACACCGAGGGCCTCGGCATGGTGCTGCTGGAGGCAATGACCTACCAGCTGCCAGTCGTATCGACACCACTCGGGGGCATCACCGACATCGTGAGCGACGGCGAGACAGGCCTCCTCGTCCCGCCCAACGATGCGCCTGCCTTGGCCCGTGCGATTGCGACGCTCGTGACCGACAGGGCGCTCGCCAAACGCCTCGCGATCGCCGGCCAGCAATACGCCGAGCAGCACTTCGGGTGGGACGGCGTGCTCGCCGCCTGGCGAGGGTTATACGCGGGTGCCGCGCGCGCCTCGACATCCACGGATTAGATCGCCGTCCAACGGACACGACCTACCGCATGGGTACGCGCACGGATGCCTCGTGCTCGCCCCGCGGCAGCGTCGCGATGACCCGGCCCTCACGATCGAGCACCGGCACATCGAACGCGCGCGGCGCCGGCCCCGCGAGGGTCACCGAGTCGACGTCCGCGCGGACGACGGTTACGGCTCGGCGAAGCCGACGCCACGCGACGATACGCTCGAGCGGTGCAACGTATGGCTGGTCAGCGACCAGAGACGTCACCAGCCGCTCGTACGCAGCGCTCGCACCGGGATAGCCAAGCGGCGCGGTGAGGTTTGGATGCCAGAGGCCGACCCAAAGCCCCTCCACACGACGACTGGCCGCGGCCACGTCGAGGGCGTCATCCACCCATCGGACTGGATCCTCAATGCGCTGATACTTGCTCTGCGCCCGATCCATCCAGGTGAGCGGTACTTCGTCGAGCCGCGACCGGCTGCCCTCTGTGGCATTCCACGACGGGACGACATCGGCGACACCAAGCCGGAAGCCGTTGCGATCGGGAAAGCCGAACGTCGCGTCGTAGTCGAAACCGGCGGCGACCATGGCACGCTGTGTGGCGCCGGGTCGCATGCGAAGGAAGTGCTGCCGCACTCCCGACGGTGTGTGTCCGACGAGCTCCGCCAGGCGTGCACGCTGCGAGACGAATGCCTCGCCCTGCTCCATCGTGATGAAGCTTCCGTGCAGACCCATTTCGTGGCCGCCGTCCCGGACCGCGCGAAACAGCGCGCGTGCGCGGGCGGAGGTCGGGCGATAGGTGAGATCTCCCTGTCGAAACGAGTCGAGCGTCGGCGTGCCGCACAGCACGAACCACGTCGAGGTGACACCCGCGCGATGCTCGATATGCAGCACCTCGGAGACGCCGAGCATGACGGGGTCCCTCAGCACGTGCCCGCCGGCGGCTCTCACTACTGCGCCGGCGGTGCGCAGCTGCCCCTTGGCCACCAGCTCGGCCAGTCGCAGCGCAGTAAAGATCGGCCAGACGGCCACCACGTCGACATCATGGGTGAAGGCGGCGGCCCACCGGCGCCCATCGGGCCATGGCGCCACGGTGAGCACGGGTCGATGCCCAGCGGCGTTCTCGACCGCCGTGCGCAACGCGTGCGCCGCCGTCGAGACGACCGGCTCGCGCTCACGCCCTGCCGCCACCGCGGGGTTGTCGATCGACGGGACGCGGCCATGCCGGTCGACCGCCGTCACTCGTTGCTCGAGCCCCGCCCCACCCACGTCGCTCACGGCGCGGAGCAGTGCGCGCGGTACCGACACGACACCATCTCGGAGGTCGTAGCCGCGGGAGAGCGTCGCGATCGCGCCGCGCCCGTCGTCGCCCGTCGGCTGCGTCGCAGCGTCTGGCTGCAGGTCGACCGCCACGACGTCTGGCGAGCCCGGAGGGCCGCCAGCGGCATCCGGCGCGCCTCGCACGCCGTCGATCGCGACCAGTCGCGAGAGGTCCAGCAGCACGTCCCACCCAAACTGCTCCACTGGCGTGAGCGGCGGGTTCGGCCGAGTGAGGTGGATCACGCGCGCACCTCGCCCGGATCCGCGTGGATGCCCGGCATGCGCTTGACGGCCGGCAACTGCGCGACCCACCTTCCGGTGCGTGTCACGCCCGCTTGTCCCCAAATCGCGCATTCCGATGCGGCACCTCGTGCTCTTCGGCTGGCTCCCGAGCCCGCTGAAGGTGTGGGCGTATCGCACGTTCCTGGGATACCGGATTGGACGGCACGTGAAGATCGCGTTTGGGGGCGTGATTGTCGGGCGACGACGTCGAGCTGGGCGATCACGTCGAGATCGGATTGCTCGCGGTGGTCCAGGGTCGGCGGATTCGCATCGGGCGCCACTCGTCGATCGCGACCATGTCGTACGTATCGTGCGAATCCATCGAGATCGGCGAAGATGCACGCATTCGCGAACAAGTCTACGTCGGCGGGCCACAGTTGCCCGAATCCCGCTTCGTGCTCGGCGATCGAACGATAGTGCTGCAGATGGCCTACATCAATCCGACGAAGCCCGTCATCATCGGCGACGACACCGGCATCGGTGGCCACTGTCTGATCTTCACGCACGGCGTGTGGCTCAACGTGCTCGATGGATACCCGATGACGTACGAGCCGGTCACGCTCGGCCGCAGCGTGTGGCTGCCCTGGCGCGTGTTCGTGATGCCGGGCACGACGATCGGCGATGGCACGGTGATCGGCGCCAACTCCCTGGTGTCCGGCACGATTCCCCCACGGAGTCTCGCCGTGGGCTCGCCCGCCAAGGTCATTCGGCGCGAACCGGACTTTCCGCGGCCGCTCACTGAGCGTGACCGCGCGGCCCTCGTCGAGGAGATGCTGCGCGAGTTCGACCGCTACGTCGAGTACAGCGGCGTGACCGTGCAGGCTGCAGCCGCCCCGCGCGCCTACGCCCGAGCGGGCGACAACTGGCGCCTCTGGTGGGCACGAGACCCTGCGATGCTCGGGGCGATCCGCCCGGCGCGCGGTGACACAGTGTTCACCGAGGCCGCGCTCACCGCCGAGGCGTGCACCGCCTACCGCGCGCAGGGCGTCGATTGGCTGGACCTTGCTGGCTACACCCGCAGCCGTGACGGTACGCCCCTCACAGAAGAACTCGCCCAATTCCTCTGGCGCTACGGCATCCGTCTGATCCGCGATTGAGACAGAACCACCATGCGTAGCCGTGGGCCTACCCGCCAGTTGCACGGGCGCGGTCGTTGCCGTTCCCTGACCCCTGACCCCTGACCCCTGATCCCTATTCCCTGTCCTGCTGCTCGTCTAACCGTCGCCGAAGCTCCTGCACCTCTGCACGCTGCCCCGCGATCTGCTCGCCCAGCAGCCCCGTCGCGAACGACAGGAACCCGAGAATCAGACACGTCTCGATGAGGTTCAGCAGCGGGCGGAATCCCTCGTACGGCGGGATCACAAACCGCATCAGGAGCGCCACGATGCCGGTCACGACCCCGAGTATGAAGAGCGCGGCCCCGAGCAGGCCGAAGAGCAGGAGGGGTTTGCGGCCGAACCGCAGCTCGAACCAGACGGAGACGAGGTCCAGCACCCCGACGAAGATCCGGGAACGTCCGAACTTGGACCGGCCCGCCGCTCTGGGATACAGCGGCACCGGAATCTCGGACACCGAAAAGCCCTCGGCCGCCGCGATCACGATCATATAGCGATGCCAGTCCGGTCGGATCGGCAGCACCTCCATGATCTCGCGTCGATAGGCCTTGACCGAGTTGAGGTCCCGTACCGGCACCTCGAACATCGACCGACTCAGCCAGTTGTACACGCGCGAGACGAACGCGCGCTCGTACTTGCCCTGTTTTTGGCCCGTGACCATGTCCGACTCGCCTGACAGGATCGGGCGCACCAGGCGCGGGATATCCTCGGGCCGGTACTGCAGGTCGGCGGGATAAAAGACCAGCACGTCGCCCCGCGCGCGGAGATACCCCGTGCGCAGGGCGTCAGCGATGCCGCGCTGGCGCCGATGCTGCACGCCGTGCAGGAACGCGTAGCGAGGCATGAGCCCCTCGAGGACCGACCACGTGCCATCGATCGAGCCGTCGTCGATGACGATCACCTCGAACGAGATGCCCGTCCCCGCGAACGCCGCCGCGATCTGCTCCATGAAGGGCGCCAGGTTCGCTTCTTCATCTTTGGCAGGCACGAGGACACTCACGTCCACGCGCGATTGGTCGCGCGGTGACAGGCTCACGACCGGACTCGAGGCCACCGTCGTCGTCACACCCGCTTCCGCATGCGTGCCGACAGCACGCCCAGCTGATCGCGGTACTTGGCGACCGTGCGGCGCGCGATCTGGACGCCGCCGTCCTTCAGGATGTTCACGATCGCCTGGTCCGTGAGCGGGCGCTTCGAGTCCTCGTCTTCGACGAGCTTCTGGATCTGCGCCTTGATCCCGCGCGCCGAGACATCCTCGCCGCCCGACGTCGAGAGCCCGGAGGAGAAGAAGAACTTCAGCGGCAGGACGCCGCGCGGCGTCTGCACGAACTTCTCGTTCGTCACGCGACTCACCGTCGATTCATGCATGTTGATGACCTCGGCCACCTCGCGGAGCGTCAGCGGCTTGAGGTACTGCACGCCCTTCTCGAAGAAATCGCGCTGCCGGTCGACGATGTAGTTCATCACCTTGAGCATGGTCTGCCGCCGCTGCTCGATCGCCTGAATCATCCAGTTGGCCGAGTTCAGCTTGTTGGAGATGAACTCCTTGTTCTCCCCGTCGAACTTCTTCTTGTCGCGAGCGATCTCCTGATACGCGCGACTCAGCTTCAGGCGCGGCAGATTGGCGTCGTTCAGGAAGACGTGGTAGCGCCCGTCGATCTTGTCCACGACGAGGTCCGGCGTGATGTAATTGTCGCTGGCACTGCTGTAGACCAGGCCCGGCTTGGGATCGAGCTTGGCGATCTCGTCGGCCGCCCGCTGGACTTCCGTCTGACTGATCGCGAACCGCTTCGAGATCTCGCTCCACCGGTGATTGATGAGCTCATCGAAGCAGTCGCGTACCAATCGATACGGCACGGACTGTTCGAGGCCAGCCTGACGCAGCTGCAGCATGAGACACTCGCGCAGGTCGCGGGCGCCGACTCCGGGCGGCTCGAGGTCCTGAATGCGGGCCAGCATGCGCTCCGCCTCCTCGAGCGTGTAGAGCGGTAGCGGCCCCCCGTCATCACGACCCGATTCGTCTGCGATGCGCGCGAGCTCGGTGTTGATGCCGTCGACGATCTCCTGCACCGAGCACACGAGGTAGCCTTCGTCGTTGACGTTGCCGACAAACTCCTCCGCGAGGCCCAGCTCGCGCGGCGACAGATCGAGCAGGGCGATCTGGTCGACCAGGTGGTCGCTCAGGTCGCGGGTGGCCGCCGTGACAGGCTCGAAATACTCCTTCTCTTCGTGCTCCTCGCGCCGCCCGCCGGTGTCGAACCCCTCGAGAAGAATCTCCTCCCAGTCGATTTCGTCCTTGCGCTCCTCCTCCTTCGGCTCCTCCGCGGCCGGCTCCGCTTCCGCCTCCTCTTCCTCTTCTTCCTCCGGCTCGACGAGCTCGAGGAACGGGTTGGTCTCGAGCTCCTGCTTGAGATGTTGCTGCAAATCGAGCAGCGGCATGTACAGCAGGTCCATCGCCTGGTACAGGCGTGGATTGATCTTCAGTTCCTGCTTGAGTTGCGTTGTCTGACTCAGTCCGGCTTTCATTCCGCTTCACTCCTCCGGCAGGCGCCGTGCTCGTCTGCGTGCATTACGACGCTGAGAATCGCGAACGCAGGCGCGCAGTGAGCGTTGGGCCGAGATAGATCTCTGCCACCTTTTCATCGTAGACCAGCTCCTGCACTGTGCCCGAAACCTGCACCTTCCCATCGAACATGATGTACGCGCGATCGACAATGTCCAGCGTCTGCTCGACATTGTGGTCGCTAATCAGGACGCCGATGCCGCGATGCCGGAGGCCGGCCACAATGGTCTGAATGTCGTGGACGGCGATCGGATCGACTCCGGCGAACGGTTCATCGAGCATCATGAACTTAGGCTCCGTCACGAGTGCGCGCGTAATCTCGAGCCGGCGGCGCTCACCCCCCGACAACGCGTAGGCTTTGCTCTGCCGGAGATGCTTGATGCTCAATTCGTCCAACAGCTCCTCGAGTCGCGCGTGGCGCTCGTCGCTCTGCAAAGGCAACGTCTCGAGGATCGCGAGTACGTTGTCCTCGACCGACAATTTCCTGAAGACCGACGGCTCTTGCGACAGATAGCCAATGCCACGGCGCGCGCGCCGATACATCGGCATCTCCGTGATGTCTTCTCCGTCGAGCACGATGCGGCCGGTGAGGGGGGGAATGAGGCCGACGATCATGTAGAACACCGTCGTCTTTCCGGCGCCATTGGGCCCCAGCAACCCGACGATCTCCCCTTGTTGCAATCGGAGGGCCACGTCATTCACCACCTTGCGCCGGCGATACACCTTGACCAGCCCCTTGGCCTCGAGCAGGCTATGGCCGGCATCGATCGTCGCCGCCGCGACGGCCCCCGAGGGTCGCTCACCGAGGGCGAGCAGCGCCTGCGCCAGGTCCATGCGGTACCGGCCCACCTGCGACCAGATGCCCGGCGCGAAGGTGATCCGGGCATCCCCAACCAGCTCGTCGTGCGGTGGGAGCTGGACCACGCCCTCGCGCGCGAGGCGTGGCAGCAGCGACCCGGCGAGATAGGTGCGGACCTCGTCCAGGGAGAGCCGGCCGGATTCGCGTTCGGCATCGCGCCCCTCGGCTCGGACGAGCCGCAGGTGTCGGTCACGAAAGGCGATGGCGACGTCGTTGAGCGAGGCCGCCCCGCCGTCGTCCGTACCCGCCAGCAAGCAGCCCAGCAACAGCGAAAGCGACCGATCGCTCTCGCCGATCCGGCGTAGCAACGCCTGCACGTCGCTCGGGATCGCACCCGGCGTGGGGGTCGAGCGCTGGCCATTGCCTTCTACCATCCGGCCGCCTCCTTGCTCACCACCTGCGCCAGACCCCCAAGCACACCCGGTGGCGCCGTGGGCGCTGGACGGGAGACCGCTGCCTGGTGCGGCGGGGTCCCGCCCGGGGGCGGTGGCGCCGCGGGCGGCGGCGCCGGGGGCGGTGCGCCACTCGGCGGCGGCTGGGTCGCTGGAGGCATTTGACTCGCCGGTGGCGTACGCGCCGCCCTCGCGCTGTCGGCAGCCGCGCTATCGGCGGCCGCGTGCTCGGCCGCCGCACTGTCCGCCATCGCCGCGCTGTCGGCCATCGCGGCACTATCGACCACCGGCGCAGGACGCGGAGCAGCATGCGCTGGCGCCGCTGTGCTGTCGGGTCCGCCCTTCGCGCCCTTCGGCCGTTTCTTGGGCTTCGCCAACGTGTCTGTCAGCGCCCGCGCGCGTCGCGCCGAGTCCTTGTTGACGCTGTCGGCCTGCGGCTCGAGATAGATGCCGGCGGCGCTATCGGTAACGATGATCATCTGCACTTGCTTGTTCAGAAAATGGATCGTGATCACGCGACCCCGCGTGTAGTCGATGGCGGGCCGCGTCTCCTTCTTGTCGCGCGGCGCCAGCTGGTAGAACGCGTGCGCGTTGCCGCTCGCGACCATCGTGCGCAGCTCCGGCTGGGTGTCCGCGGCAGGCGGTGCCGCGTGCGGCGCGGGACCGCTTCCATCCCCCTGGCCAGCCGGGCGCGTGTTGGCAACGGGCGCGGTGCCCGGCGCTTCGGACGACGCGTGGCCGGCCGAGTCGCGCCGATGCAGCTGACTCGTGTCGAAGTAGGCGAAAATCGTGTCGCCTTTCATCCAATCGCGCTCCTTCGAGCGGAAGTGCGTCGTGTCCGGCTCCCCAGTCGCGTAGGCCTTTCGCACCGCCCGGATCTGATGGATCACCTGGCCCGGCATGCGCACGTCAATCGAGTCGGCGAGAATGTCCCGCTCCGGCGTCATCGCATGGGCGCGACTGGGCCCCCAGGCGTAGGAGCGCGAAAGCACTTTGTCCGTGAAGCGCATGTCGATGGTGTCAGCCGTCAGGTGCATGTCTTTGCTCACCGCATCGGCGTGCCGAATGGAGACGACCCGGACGAGCTCGTGGTTCACGGTGTAAAGGTCGACCACGTCTCCCTTGAGGGTGAACGGATGCTGCTCCTGCGTCCCGTGAATGACAGGGTTGATCATGAGTTGCGCGAAACCGGTCCCCTGGTTCATGAACGCCGAGTCGCTCGTGGCGATGAGGTCCGTACGCTTGATGATGACCTTCCGCGACGCGTAGACCAAACTGTCGCCATTCATGTAGACGAGATTGGCGTCGACCCCCGCGGTGTCGGCCTGCGTGCTGTTCGAGTCTCGCTGCACGAGGTGAAAATGGGGCCGGCCCGGCGCAGTGAGCTGCGCGCGCGGCCGTACGTCGGGGATCGAGCGCAGGTAGTCGGCGTGCGGGCCGTGCATGGTCGTCCCGCTCGGCAACACTGCGACCACGTTCGTGTCCGCGAGCAGCCGCTCGGTCTGCACGAAGTACGTCATGTGGTGCGCGTCGATCACTGCCCGCGGATCGGTGTAATGCACGTGCCCAATGAGGTACAATAGGCCTTGGTCTTCGTAGTACTCGGCACTGTCCGCCTTGAGCCGAACCCCCGGCTGGTTGGCGCAGTGCGCGATGACGCGGCCGCCGCTGAAGGTGTTGTACGCGCCGCTCGGCTGCTTGATGTGATTCGAGTGTGTGGTGATCGTGTCATCGAAGACGAGATTGCACGGACCGCCCGGCTCCTGCGTCGCAGCCGCTTGCGCGCGGGCTGGTCGCGCCACACCGGCCCACATGCCCACTACCGCCCCTGCAAGCATCAGAGCGTAACCACCCTGACGCCGCGAGGAGCGCCCGCCCAACGGTGGGCCGAAGGCGAAGTGGGCCAGGCGCATCTCAAGGCGTCGGTCGGGCGGCCGGAGGCGAGGCCTGCGGTTGCGGCGCGGCCGGCGCGGCCGGCGCGGGGACCGTGGGAGTCGTGACCGCACCGGGCATGCCCGGAGGCATGGCGCCAGTCGCTCGGCCGTGCGTCGCCGCGTGCACGCTCGCTCCCGGCGCACTCGCAGGGCCGCCACCGGCCGATGGTGGCGCGCCGCGGCCCGGCACAGGACGGGCCGCGCCATTCGGAGCGCGCACAGGAGCGCCAGAGCGGGCCGTGTCCCCTGGCCCACCCGGCAGCGTCACTGTCCCGGCATACCCGGAGCACGCCCGGAAGCACTTCATGTTGTTCATGTCGGGATCCGACGTGAAACCGATGCCGATCATCTGACGCGTCGCATTCGAATCGGTGAGGGTGAACGAGGTATCACTCGAGATCTCGTTCCGCGTCTGGGAATAGCGCAACACGGGCGTGGTCAGGCGGCGGCCATCTTCCGACACCACCACGACGTTCCCCCGCGCCTCCATGTTGTTCGTGCGCGTGTTGTACGTGCCCTCCCGCGAGGTCAGGACGGCGTTCTTGGCACCCGTTACGGTGAAGAACACGGTCCGCACCCCACGCATCTCGACGCGCGTATTGTCATCGAACACGTACGCCGTATCGCCATAGACCTCGGCCTTCATGACGCCGCCATCCGTCACGACCGACTTGGTGTGATACAGCACCTGGTCCGCTGAATCGGCGAGCGGGTTCCTGACGGCGACGGGCAACTGCTTCTCACTGCTACACCCGATCGACAGCGTCAGCACCACCGCGCCGGCGATCGCGACAGCACCGCGCATACCGGGCCTCATACCACCCCTGCGCGCAGCAGGTCGTGCAGATGCACAATGCCAACGACCAGCCGCGTCTCGTCGACCACGGGCAGGGCCATGATCCCCCCCTCCTGCATCCGATACACGGCCGCGCTTCCGAGCTCGGCGGCGTGGGCCGTCCGTGGCTCACGGGTCATGATCTCGGACACCGGGACGTTGAGCCACCCGGTCTCGTCCCGATGACGCAGCCGGCGCATGTCGCCCGCCGTCACGACGCCCAGCAGTCGCCGAGCGGCATCCGTCACGATGAGCGTCCCGCGACGTTCCGAGATCGTGAAGAGCGCGCTCTCCATGACTTCGGTCGGCGGCGCCACCGGGAGGTCCTCTCGAACCATGACGTCCCCGACGCGCGTCAGCAGCTGTTTCCCGAGCGCGCCACCCGGATGCAGGCGAGCGAAATCCTCCCGCCGGAATCCCTTTTCCTGGAGCAGCGTCACCGCGAGCGCATCGCCAATCGCCATCGCGGCGGTCGTGCTCGTCGTCGGCGCGAGGTCGTGCGGGCAGGCTTCCTCGTCGACCGCCGCGTCGAGCACGACGTCGGCATGACTCGCCAATGTCGACGCCACAGCGCCCGTCACGGCGATGGTGCGCACGCCCAGCCGCTGGAGATGCTCGAGAAGCGCAAGCACCTCGTGCGACTCGCCACTCTTCGAGATGAGGACAGCGACATCGCCGGTCCCCACGATGCCCAGGTCGCCGTGCACGCTGTCGGCAGGGTGAAGAAACGTCGCTGGTGTACCGGTCGACGTGAGTGTTGCGGCGATCTTGCGACCGACCAGACCCGACTTCCCCACACCGGCGACGATCACGCGTCCCGGTGCGCCGGCGATCAGGTGCACCGCGTCCGCGAAGTGGCGGTCCAAACGCCGCTCCAGCGCCTGCAGCGCCTCGCGCTCCGTCTGGATCACCGCGCGTCCACGCTCGACGATGCGCGTATCAGCACCGGCACCGTCGCTCGTCGTTGCCCGGCGCGCCGCCGGCGCCGCGAGCGTCGCCGTCCCGCCCGGCGCCACCGCTGTCGGCCCGTTCTTCCGACTCTTCGCCACTAGGTCCGCACCTCGGGGGCGTTCATCGTGCCGGTGACATACTGCTCGACGACATCATCCCACTGGCCGCGTGCGCGCAACAGCATCTCCGCGAATTCGCGGACGGCGCCCGCGCCACCGGCACGCTGCAACCGAAGGGCGGCTACTCGTTTGATCGCGGGCACGGCGTTGGCAACCGCCACGGGCAGACCGACCGACCGCATAATGGCGAGATCGGGATAGTCATCACCGACGAACGCCGTCTCGGCCAGCGACACCCCACGTCGCTCCAGGATTCGCAACAGGCCCGGAAGCTTTCGCGCCTGTCCATCCTGATAAAGGTCGTCCGCGCGCAGCTCTTGCGCTCGGAGCTCCACGCTCCGCGACACCCGCCCGGTCACGATCGCGACCAACAGGCCCGACTGTCGCAGCAGGAACACGCCAAGCCCATCCTGAATGTCGTACCGCTTGAACTCGAGCGGCGCGCCCGCGACGTCCCCGAGATAGATCCCGCCGTCGGTCATCACGCCGTCCACGTCGAGCCCGACCAATCGGATCCGCCTCGCGACGCCCGGATCGATGCTCGAGCTCGCACGGCGCGCTCCCGTGGCAGGTGACGATACCCGCCCGTCACGTCCAGCCGCGCCGGCGCCCCGACGCCCGGCTCCGTTTCGTCTCATCGTCGGCACCTCGCCCAGACATCGACGATCCGATCGAGCAGCGGAGCCAGCTCGGTGAGCGGGAGCATGTTGGGTCCGTCGCTCGGCGCGTGGTCAGGGTCGGGATGCGTTTCCAGGAACAGGCCCTGGGCACCCGCGGCGACCGCCGCGAGAGCCAGCGGTGGGATGAACTCTCGCGCGCCCCCGCTGGCACCCGCTGCGCCTTGACCGGGCCGCTGCACGCTGTGCGTCGCGTCGAACACGACCGGGGCAGCACACGCGTCGCGCAGGCGGGGAAACGCCCGCATGTCGACGACGAGATCGCCGTAGCCAAAGAACGTTCCACGCTCGGTCACCGCGACCTCTGACCGGTCGTGCCCGTGGGCGGCGCTGCGCACCTTGTCGACCGCCCCGCGCATGCCTTCAGGATGCATCCACTGTCCCTTCTTGATGTTGACGGGCCGTCCCGTCGCGCCGGCCGCTTGCAGGAGATCGGTCTGCCGGCAGAGAAACGCCGGGATCTGCAAGACATCGACGACCTGGGCCGCAACGGCGCATTGGGCCGGCTCATGTACGTCGGTCAGGATGCGCAGGCCGGTCGCGGCACGCACGCGGGCGAGGGCCTCGAGCCCCTCCTCGAGGCCGGGCCCCCGATGGGCCGCGACGTTCGAGCGATTCGCCTTATCGAAGCTCGCCTTGAAGATCACGCCGCCTGGAATGCGTTCGCTCAGGCGCGCCAGATATTCGCCAACGCCGAGATTGAGTCCCTCGTCCTCGAGCACACACGGGCCGGCGATCAGAAAGAGCGCATCGGCCGGGAAGGCTGGCGAGTGGCACGCCACCAGCTAGTCGCCCGCCCCGACAAGTCCGCGCGCCGGCCCCGGGGACGTTGGGGTCGCCGCCACGCCATCGGACGTCGCTGCCAGCCGGCCGCGTGCATGTTTCGCCGCGGCAGCAACAAATCCCGCAAACAACGGGTGCGGCCGCGTTGGGCGCGACCGAAGCTCCGGGTGGAACTGACAGCCGATGAACCACGGATGTTGCGAGAGCTCGATCATCTCGACGAGCGAGCCGTCGGGCGACAGACCGCAGAGCCGCATGCCGTGCTCGACGAGGGTGTCCCGGTACGTATTCGACACCTCGTACCGGTGCCGATGCCGCTCCTTCACTTCGGGCACTCCGTAGACCTCAGCAGCTCGCGATCCTCGAGCCAGCCGGCAGACATAGGCCCCGAGGCGCATCGTGCCACCCATGTCGGTCACATGCTGCTGGTCCTCCATGAGCGCGACGACCGCATTGGCACATTCCGGCGCGAACTCGCTCGAGTTGCTGTCGTCCAACCCGATGACGTTGCGCGCGAACTCCACGATCGCGACCTGCATGCCCAGGCAAATCCCGAAGAACGGCAGACCGGTCTCGCGCGCGGTGCGAATCGCCTCGACCATGCCATCGACCCCTCGCACGCCGAAGCCGCCCGGGACGAGCAGGCCATCGTAGCCGCTCAGAATCGCACGGGCATTGCTTGGGTCGAGTAGTCCATCGCTGCCGACCCATGAGATGTCGACACCGACATCGTTCGCGATGCCTCCATGGATCAACGCTTCCTGCACGCTCTTGTAGCTGTCGACGAACTCCGTGTACTTGCCGACCACCGCGATGCGGACCCGCATCCGGGGCGCGATGATGCGCTGCACCATGGCGCGCCACGCCGACAGGTCCGGCTGCGCCGTCTCCAGATTGAGCCGCTGCACGATGCGCGCGTCCATGCCCTGCTCGTGGAACGACAGCGGAATCTGGTAGATCGTCGGCACGTCGCGGCTCTCGATGACCGCGCCAAACTCGACGTTGCAGAACAGCGCGATCTTGCGCTTCGTGTCCTCGGACAGCGGACGCTCCGTCCGGCAGATGAGGATGTCGGGCTGGATTCCGATCTCCATCAGCTCGCGCACGGAGTGCTGCGTCGGCTTGGTCTTCACCTCACCCGCAGCCGCGATGAACGGCACCAGCGTCAGATGCAGAAACATCGCATTGTCTCGCCCCACCTCCTGACGGAACTGCCGGATCGCCTCGAGGAACGGGAGTGACTCGATGTCACCGACCGTCCCGCCGATCTCGACGATGACCACGTCGTTGTCGGGCACGATCCGCTTGATCGCGGCCTTGATCTCATCGGTGATGTGTGGAATGACCTGCACGGTCGATCCCAAGTATTCGCCGCGCCGCTCCTTGGTAATGACGTTCAGGTAGATCCGCCCGGTCGTGACGTTGTTGGCCTGGGAGAGCGAGCGGTCGATGAATCGCTCGTAGTGGCCGAGGTCCAGATCCGTTTCCGCACCGTCGTCGGTCACGAACACTTCGCCGTGCTGAAACGGCGACATCGTCCCCGGATCGACGTTGAGATACGGGTCGAATTTCATGATCGAGACTCGCAAGCCTCGTTCGACGAGGAGCCGCCCGAGCGACGCGGCAGCGATCCCCTTGCCCAACGAGGAGACGACGCCGCCCGTGATGAAAATGAAGCGGGTCGTTTGCTCGCGCGTATCAGTCGGCATCACGCCTCTACCTCCGAAGCCACTGCATGAGTATGAACGGCCCGCGCGACCTGGCCCACCCCCTGCACCGGGTGCGCGGCCCACAACGAATTTGCGCGGACCAGGTCCGCCTCCGTATCGATCCCGCCCATGAGGGGCACGGTCGCGATCAGGGCAACGCCCATCGCCGTACCGGCCGCCAGCGGGCGGAGTTGCTCGAGTCGCTCCACGAGCTCGAGCGGGTGTACCGGCAGCGCCACCCAGGCGGCCAGGGCGCTCGGTGTATACGCGTACACCCCCAAATGCTGCCGGACCAGCGCGACGCGAAGCGGCGCGTCAGCCAGATCCCGCACGAACGGAATCGGTGCGCGCGAGAAGTAGAGTGCGCGTCCATCATCGGCGCAAACGACCTTGACGATCGCGGGCTCGGCCAGCACCGACTCGTCGGCCGGCACCGCAGTGGTGCCCAGCGCGAAGCCCGAGCGGACCTGGTCGACCGCCCCTTGCACGGCCTCCGCTCCGAGAAATGGCTCATCACCCTGCACGTTGACGATGACGTCGAATCGCCGAAACTCACCTCGGGCCGCCACCTCGGCGACCCGCTCGGTCCCCGAGGTGTGCGTCGGCCGCGTCAGCACGCACTCGCCGCCGGCATCCCGCACCACCGCGCAGATCTCGTCGCTGTCCGTGGCGACGACCACACGATCGGCGACACCCATGTCCCGGACCCGCTGCCACACGCGCACCACCAGCGGCGCGCCGGCGAGATCACGGAGCGGTTTGCGCGGGAGTCGCACCGCCGCCAGCCGGGCGGGAATCACCGCCAGAACAGTCACCTGGCGACACCGCCGCAGCGCTCGCCGCGCTGCCGACACGGCCGATAGAAAGGGCAAAAGCGCGGCGCGCTAGCAAGATTCACGCCATCGAAATTACCGGTCGGCAGAAGAAAAAGCAAACCACGCTCGCGTATCGGTTTGCCGCGATGCGTGCCCCTCCGACAACCCGGTGGACGCCGCGCGTAGGGGCGAAACATGCGTCGCCCTACGATGTGGCACCGCTCGCCAGGACCGGGACCACGCCCCCTTGGGATGCGTGGTAGTCGTCCGCCAGACGAAGGAAATTCGCCAGGAGGCGCTTCCCGCCCGCGGTCAGCACAGACTCCGGGTGGAACTGGACGCCCCACACCGGATCGCGGCGATGCCGCATGGCGTGGATCTCCTCCGGGTCATCGGTCGCCCGGGCCAGGACGGCCAGCGTGTCTGGAAGCGAGGCGCGATCCACGATCAGTGAGTGATAGCGCATGACCCGCAGCGGCGAGGGGAGGCCGTCGAACAAGCCGCCCCCATCATGCGCTACGTCGGACGTCTTCCCGTGCATGACCCGACCGGCTCGGACCACCCGAGCCCCGTACGCTTCCCCGATCGCTTGATGGCCGAGACAGACGCCGAGAATCGGGATCTCGCTACCCCAGCGCCGCACGAGCGGGACGCTGATCCCGGCCTCGGCCGGCGTACACGGCCCCGGTGAGATCACGATCGCGCGTGGCGCGAGCGGGCCGATGTCGTCGACCGCCAGCGCGTCGTTGCGCCGCACCACGGGGTGCTCCCCCAGCTCGCCCAGGTATTGGACGAGGTTGTACGTGAACGAGTCGTAGTTGTCGATCACCAGCACCGGCCCGCTCGCCGGACTCGAGCGCGGCCGCGGGGTCGCCTCCGCGTGTGGGGTCACCTCAACCTCGGGGATGAAACTGACGATGCACGCTGCGTAGATACTCGCGATCGACGTGGGTGTAAATCTGCGTCGTCGAAATATCGGCGTGCCCCAACATGTCCTGCACGGCCCGCAGGTCGGCGCCCCCCTCGAGCAGGTGCGTCGCGAAGGAGTGTCGCAGCGTATGCGGTGTCACGCGCTTGGTAATGCCGGCCGCCGTGACGTACTTCCGGAGCACCTTCCACGCACCCATCCGGGTCAGCGGCTCACCGCGCGCGTTGAGTAAGAGCATCCCGCGGCCCCCTCCGCGCTCGAGCCGCGGACGCAATTCGCGCAGGTACACCGCCACCGCACCGATCGCCGGCCGCCCGATCGGAACGAGCCGCTCCTTGTTGCCCTTCCCCACGACACGCGACCAACGCCTCAGCCAGCACCACATCCCGCACGCCGAGCGTGATCCACTCCGACACGCGAAGCCCGGCGCCGTACGCGAGCTCGAGCAACGCGCGATCGCGAAACGCGAGCGTCTCGTCCAATGAGGGCGCCGCCACCAGTCGCTGTACCTCGTCGACCGTCAATACCTCGGGCAGACTCCGCCACCGGTTCGGCATTTCCAGCCGCTCCGTCGGATCGCGGACCACATGTCCGTCGGCCAGCAGGAAGCGGTAGTACGTTCGAACCGCCGACACATTGCGCCGGATCGATGCGGGGGCGAGTCCCAGATCCTTCAGGTGGTAGACGTAGTCCCGGACCAGCCGCATCCCGATCGCCGTCGGTGCGGGCGCCCCGTGCGCTGCGGCATACGTGGCGAATCGCGTCACGTCGCGACCGTACGCTTCGCAGGTCAGCGGCGCAGCGCTGCGCTCGAGAGACAGGAAGTCCGCGAATGGCTCGAGGAGGAATGCGCGCCCGATCTGCGGCCCGATCGCCTGGCTATCCACCATCCACCGTCGCAACCGCAATGCACGCCAGCCCTTCGCCCGCTCCAATCCACCCCATACCTTCGTTGGTCTTGCCCTTGATGCTGACCGCGCTGGTCGGCAGTCCCAGCGCGTTGGCAATCGCTGCCTGCATCGCCGCCCGGTGCGCGGCGAGCCGAGGGCGCTCCGCAATGACCGTGACATCGATCTGTCGCGGAACGAGGCGCATCACCAGGAGACGGGCGACCGCCGCCCGCAGCATCTCCAGCGAATCACGACCGCGATTGGCCGGATCGTGGTCCGGGAACATCTCGCCGATATCACCCGCGGCGCCCGCCCCGAGCAACGCGTCGGTCACCGCGTGCGCGATCGCGTCGCCGTCCGAATGCCCCGCAAGATGCTCCTCAACCGGAATACGGATCCCACCCAATACGAGGGGGCCGCCGGGAGCGAACCGGTGAGAATCGTAACCAATCCCAACGCGCGACTTCACCGTGCGGCCGCGCCCGCGCGCTAGGCCGCTGCCGGGGCCAGCGTCGACCGCGGCCGAGCCTCCGCTGGTGGAGCGATGATCGAGTAGTCCTGACGCCGGCGCGCCGGCCGGAACCCCGCGTCGCGAATCAGGCGATCGAGTTCCTCGATCGTCGTGCGATGGGTCGTGTTGGCCGCAGACACCACGTTCTCCTCGATCATGAGCGAGCCGAAGTCGTTGCACCCGAAGCGCAGGGACACCTGGCCAATCTTGAGGCCCATCGTCACCCAACTCGCCTGCAAGTTGTCGACGTTGTTCAAGACGATGCGGGCCATCGCCACCGTCCGGAGATAATCGACGGCGTCAGTCTTCGGCTGGCGCGACATCGTCGGCGTGTTCTCCGGCTGCAGCGGCCAGCAGATGAACGCGGTGAACCCACCCGTCCGAGCCTGCACGTCGCGCACGCGCTCCAGATGCTCGATCCGCTCGGCCAGCGTCTCCCCGATCCCGTACATCATGGTGACGGACGTCTTCATGTGTTCCTGATGCGCGATCTCCATGATCTCGAGCCACCGATCGGCGCCGGCCTTCTTCTTCGCCACCAGGTCACGGACGCGCTGCACCAGGATCTCGCCGCCACCCCCGGGAATCGAATCGAGACCCGCAGCCTGCAACTCGCGAATCACCGTGCGCGCATCCATCCGGTACAGCTTGGCGAAGAAATCGATCTCGCTCGGGCTGAAGCCGTGGATGTGAATCGGGTGATGCTCCTTGATGTAACGCATCAGGTTCAAGTACCACTCGAACTTGATGTAGGGATTGTGCCCCCCCTGGATGAGGATCTGCACCCCACCCAGGGCCTTGGTTTCCTCGATCTTCTGGCCGATCTGCTCGTAGGAGAGCGTGTAGCCCTCGGGATGCTTGGGCCGCCGATAGAAAGCGCAGAATCCGCAGTCTGCGACACAGACGTTCGTGTAGTTGATGTTGCGGTCGACGATGAACGTCACGACGTCGTCAGGATGCTTTTCGCGTCGAATGCGGTCCGCTTCGGCCCCCAGCTCGAGGAGCGGTGCGTTCGTGTAGAAATCCAGGAGGTCGCGCATGGCAATCACCCGATCGGGTCAGGGACCACAGGGACGATACACGGCACCACTGACCGCAGGCAATCGGCTGATGGGCCAGCAGGGGCGACGCATGCGTCGCCCTCCAGTGACAAGCGCCACGAGGAAGCGCACGCTCACGCCGCCGGCAGGAATGCCAGGGTGCTGTGCGGCACCTGGCCGGCGACTTCGAGGCGCCGGAAAAACTCCGTCAGCCCCGCCGAGATGCGGATACGACAACCGGTAATCGAGCCCCGACAGATACGCGAGACACGTCGCATCGGGGACGCCCGTCGCCGTCGCTGCCTGTGTGGCGAGCAGCGGCAAGTGATCCATGCCCCAATCGCGGGAAGCGATCAACCCGCCGTGGACGGCCAACGCAGCTGCCACGGGCGTCGCACGGCGCGCCACCCAGACCGCGAACACGAACGGCAGGCCGGTCCACCGTTTCCATTCCAGGCCGAGGTCATACGCGTAGGGGTACGTGACACCGGTCTTCCCGTCCGACAGCACGAGGGCGGCATCGCCGATGACCAACCGCGCTTCATGCGCCTCATCGCCGAATCGTGCGACGTCACTCACTTCCGCGTCGCCCGGGACGAATTGGGGCCGCGCGTGCCACACGTGCCGGAACAGGAGGTCCAGCAACCGGACACTCGTCATCGAGCTGCGGCTGACCAGGACCTGCTGTCCACTCAGCTCGGGCGCCGGTCGCTTGGCAAACAGCATCACGCTCCGCACCGGACCGTCACACGAAATGGCGAGATCCGGCAGGAGCAGATACCGGTCGGAGTCACGGGCGTATTCCACGGCCGACACCACGCTCACGTCCAGACCGCCCTCGCTCATCAATCGATTGAGCGTGGTCGGGACACCATCGACAACGTGCGCGTCGAGCCGGACGATCCCGCGATCCACGGCGCCGTAGACGGGATAGCAGTTGACGTAGGGAATCCGTCCGACGCACAGCGCCGATGCGTGCGTCACGTCAGGCCGCCGCCGCGACCGCAGCGCCGCGCCCCGACGGATCGACGGGCGGTGATCCCTCGTCCGGCGGTGCACCGTCGAACGTTCGCAGGACGCGATAGAACGAATCCCGCTCGATGGGCACCTTGCGCGCCCCGCGAATGAGTCGGAGGATCTCGTCGAGCGACATCCCCTGCGCGGTGCGCGCACCTGCCTCATGGTAGATCTTCTCGCGCACCACCGTTCCTTCCAGGTCATCGACACCGAACGAGAGGGCCGTCTGCGACAGGAATGGCGTCACCATGATCCAGTGGGTCTTCACGTGTTCGATGTTGTCGAGGAAGAGACGGGCCACGGCCAGGTTGCGCAGATCGTCGAACCCGGTGGTCGCTGTCCCCTGGCGGTTGAGGGTGACGCCGAGCTCGTTGTGGTCCGGGTGATACGCGAGAGGGATATAGGCGAGGAACCCACTGGTCTCATCCTGTAGGGCGCGGAGCTGCGCCAGGTGCGCAATGCGATCCTCGACCGTCTCGACGTGCCCATACAGCATCGTGCAGTTGGACCGAATGCCGAGCCGGTGCGCGGTGCGGTGCACATCGAGCCATTCCCCGGCCGCCAGCTTCCGATCCGCGATCGTTGCGCGAACGGCCGCGCTGAAGACCTCGGCGCCTCCGCCGGGAAGCGTATCGAGCCCGGCCTCGCGCAGGGCGATCAGCAGGTCGCCGACCGACATCTTCTCGATGCGGGCAATGTGGGCCAACTCGACGGCGGTGAGTGCCTTGATGTGCACGTGGGGGTAGCGCGCCTTGAGCGCCCGAAACATCTCGGCGTAGTACGCGAGCCCCGCGTGCATGTCGAGGCCGCCGACAATGTGAAATTCGCGGGTCAGCCCCTGGGCCGCCCCCTCGGCCTCCGCGAGGACTTGATCGAGCGTGTACCGGTACGCCCCGTCTTCCTTCGGAAGTCGTGCGTAGGAACAGAAGACGCACGTCCTGCGGAGAATGCAGACGTTCGTCGGATTGATGTGCTGGTTCGCCGCGAAGGTGACCCGGTCGCCATGCCACGCGCGGTTGGCCGCGTCCGCCAATAGCCCCAGACCAAGCAGGTCCGGCGTCCGAAAAAGCGTCACGCCGTCGGCGTCGCTCAGCCGTTCACCACCTGCGACCCTGTCTGCGATCGGCTGTAGCGCCGGGTCCGTCAGACGGTCCCGGTCGACAGTCACCGCGCCCGGATGTGCGCCGCTCACGTCACCCCCACCCCCCGGCTACGCTCACCGCGGGGGGGGCTGCCATCGGCCGTGCCACAGGCCAACGCCGACCCCGTCGGAGCGTAGGTTTGACCCCGAGCCAGCGTGTGGGCTATCGCGGGGTCCACAGTCAGCTCAGGCGCCGACCTTCTGGTTCAAATAGGCCATCGCGTCGCCGACCGTCTTGAGCTTCTCGGCGTCCTCATCCGGGATGTCGATGTTGAACTCCTTCTCGAACTCCATGACGAGCTCGACGATGTCGAGACTGTCGGCGCCGAGATCCTCGATGAAGTTCGCGTCGTCGGTCAGCTTGTCGCGCTCGACCCCCAACTCCTTCTCGATAATGTCCTTGACCTTCTCGGTGTTATCTGACATGCAACCCTCGGTGTGGTCCGGTAGTGGCTGACCGCCGTATGCCTCGGGGAATCTAACCACAGCCAACGGTCAGCGGCCAGCGGCACGGGCGCTTCGCGCCCACGCCCTTACGCCGCCATCCCCCCGTCCACGACAAATACCTGTCCGGTGATGTAGGACGCCGCGTCCGACGCGAGAAACGTGACCAGATTCGCGACATCGGCCGGCGTCCCCAGCCGCGCCAACGGGATCTGCTGCTGTAACGCGGACCGCGCGTCGGCGCCCATGGCGGCCGTCATATCCGTTTCAATGAAGCCGGGCGCCACGACGTTCGCCAGCACGTTCCGGGAGGCGAGCTCACGGGCGACGGACTTGGTGAATCCGATCAGGCCCGCTTTGCTCGCCGCGTAGTTGGATTGGCCTTTGTTGCCCATGAGGCCGACGATGCTGGAGATGTTGATGATCCGACCCCAGCGGCGCTTCATCATGCCCCGCGCAGCGGCGCGCGACGTGGCAAACGCACTCCGCAGATTCGCGTCGAGGACCTCGGTCCAATCAGCGTCCTTGAGCCGCGGCAAGATGTTGTCTCGAGTCACGCCTGCATTGTTGACGAGAATGTCCAGCGACCCGAAGGCACGCTCGGCCGCGTCGATGAGCGCGCTCACGGCGGCCAGATCCGTCACGTCGCACCCGAAACCCTGCGCTCCGCGCCCGATCGTGTTGGCAACCTCTCCCGCGCGCGAAGCGTCGCGCCCGACGACCGCCACCCTGGCCCCCGCGTCGGCGAGCGACTCGGCGATCGCGCGCCCAATGCCGCGGGTGCTTCCGGTCACGAGGGCGGCCCGACCGGCCATATCGATTTTCATGAGCCCACCTGCGTCAGAAGGTCTTCGACGTCCGCTGCGGTCCCGCAGGTAGCGGTCGCGACGCCCGGCGCAATGCGCTTGACGAGGCCGGTCAGGACCGCGCCCGGGCCCATCTCGACGAAGATGGCTTGGGGGTAGACGGTCGCCATTTCGTGCACCACGTCCATCCACCGAACGGGGGACGTGAGCTGGCGCAGGAGCCGATCGCGAGCGGTGCTCGCCGTCGTCGAGGCCTGCGCATCGACGTTGGAGTAGATGGGCACAATCGGGTCCGACAGATCGGCAGCCTTCAGGGCGTCGCGCAGACCCCGCTCGGACGGCGCCATGAGCGGAGAATGAAACGCGCCACTGACCGGCAAGCGCACCGCGCGTTTCGCCCCGTGTTGTTTCGCCAGCGCCATCACGCACTCGACACCCGCGACTTCTCCCGAGACAACGGTCTGCTCAGCGGTGTTGTAGTTCGCCGGGACCACTTCGCCGACCTCGGCCGACGCTTGGGCGCAGAGCACATCGATCGAGGTGGTGAGGTCGCCGAGGATCGCCGCCATCGCGCCGGGCCGCGCGTCTCCCGCCTCCCGCATGAGCGCGCCCCGCCTGCGCACCAGTCGCGCACCCGACGCGAGGGGCAATGCTCCAGCAGCGTGATACGCCGTGAACTCGCCCAGGGAATGGCCCGCGGCGGCGCGCACCGAAGGGCCAGAGCCGGTCCTTCGTCACCGCCCAGGCAGCCGCCCCGTGCGCGAACAACGCCGGCTGCGCATTGTCAGTCATCGTCAACTCGTCGGCCGGGCCCTCGAAGCAGAGGCGGCTGAGCGGGGTGCCGAGCGCCGCGTCCACCGCCTCGAAGACGGCCCGCGCGACCGGAAAGGCATCCGCCAGATCCCGGCCCATCCCTGGCTTTTGCGATCCTTGTCCTGGGAACAACAGGACGATGTCCATTAGCTCGTGCCGGTCGCGCCAACTCCACTCACATCAGTCCCAGCGTCACGGCGGGCGGAAGCAGCGAGCCGCCGGCCAATGTGCGCCGACAGGTCGGTCTCGACACCTCGCAGCGCCACCTTGATCGCGTTCTTCATCGCGCGGTCACTCGACTTCCCGTGCGAGATGATGCTGACTCCACAAACCCCGAGGAGTGGCGCGCCGCCGCGCTCCGCGTAGTCGAGCGTCGCCATGGCCGCCCGCAATGCATCGCGCTGCAGCCCGTGACGGATCAGCAACTCGCCCATGAGAGTCGGAACCGCCTCGTAGAACTTGAGAAGCACGTTGCCGACGAAACCGTCGCAGACGACGACATCGATCGGTCCCCGTTCGCTCGCGCCGGCGATGACGTCGCGACCCTCGACGTTCCCCTGAAAATTGAGTCCTGCGGTGCGGAGCAGCTGGTGGGCTTCCTTGACCGCTTTGCTGCCCTTCTCTGGCTCTTCGCCGACACTGAGGAGTCCGATGGACGGCGCGGTCCGCTCCAGAAAGTCTTCCGCGTACACCGCCCCCAGTCGCGCGAATTGCACCAGCTCTTCGGCCGAGCAGTCGACGTTGGCGCCGCTATCGATCACCACGACGGGCCGCCGAGCCGTGGGAAAGACCGTGCCGATCGCGGGACGACGGAGTCCCGGATGCAGTCCCAGTAATTCCTTGGACGCCGCCATCTGCGCGCCGGTGTTGCCGGCGGACACAAACGCGTCGGATCCCCCCTCTGCCTGCAGTCGCAGGCCGACAACCATCGAGCTCTTGGGCTTGCCGCGCAGCGCGACGGACGGTCGGTCCGTCATCTCGATCACGTCCGGGGCGTCGATCACGTCACACCGATCTCGGTGCGGTGCCAGCGCTGCGAGCTCACCTGCCAGCAGCGGCATCGAGCTCGCCCACAATGACCTGACGGCGCCCGACGAGTTGGATGCGATGACTTGCATCGAGCTCCGCGAGTGCCTGGAGCGCGCCTGCGATCGGCGCACGGGGGGCAAAGTCTCCCCCCATGACGTCCAGCGCGATCCGCGCCAACTCTATGCTTCCCGGGCTGCGACTCGCTGTTGGCCCGCGTAGTACCCGCACTCGGCACACACGTGGTGTGAGAGTTTCGGGCTCTGACACCGCGGGCAAGGCTGTAGCGCGATCGCGGGCGCAACCTTGTGCGTGTTGCGCGCGCGCTTCTTTCGTTTTGAGGTCCGGCGTTTCGGTACGGCCATTGGTCAGGTTTGCTCTAGGCTAAAGCGAGGAAGGACAGGATCAAGAAAGTGACTGCACAAGCGTTACACGAGCGTTGATGATATCGACGGGCAACGCACCGCACTCCGCACGGCCGGTGGCCGTTCAGGACGTGCCATCGGCGCCGCTGTCCGAGCCGCCACGACCGCCGACGTGCCGCAGCACCGCCCACCGGTCGTCGACGGCTGGCGGACACCCGCACGGGCCGGCGTTGAGATCGGCACCGCACGACGCGCAGAGCCCTGCGCAATCGTCACGACACTGCACAAACGCCGGTGCGCTCAAAAGCCACTGCTCGCGGATCGCTGGACGTAAATCGAGCTCATGCGTACGAGGATCAAATTCAAACACGTCCGGGTCGTCGGTCGTCTCTTCGCCCATTTCCGCACACACCAACTGCACGCGCTCGTCGACCGCCGCGTTGACATCTTGCAGGCAGCGCCGACACCTATCCTGAACCGTACCGGTGATGCGGCCGCTAAAGTAAAAACGGCCAGGGCCAGCCGAAGAGAGCCGCCCCTTCACCTGCACGCCATCCGTCGGCCGTCGGTCTGACTCCTCCCACACCGCGTCGCTGGACGGTAACACGTCGTCGACCGCGGCAGCAGCGGACGCCAGGTCGCGGAGGTCGAATACCAGCATAACCTCGAAATGTAGACACGGCGTGAACATGAATCAAGTTCCGTCGCCGCGCAGAGTTACGAGCCCGAAGTACCCCCGCGCACAGAACGCCGGAACGCTTCACCGCGCTCGCAGCAACTCGCTCTCCGAGAAGAAGAACCGCTCTTCGCGCGCTGCATTCTCGTCGGAATCGGAGGCGTGTATCGCGTTCCGCTCCTTCGACTCGGCGTACAAGCTGTCGGACCGTGCCGTGCTCGGCCTCGGCAGGGTCGGTCGCCCCAATCATGTGCCGAAGCGTCGCGACCGCATCGGCACGGGTGAGCACCACCGGCATGCAGGGACCCGATGTCATGAAGCCGACCAGCGACGCATAGAACGGACGCTCGCGGTGCACGGCGTAGAATGCGCCGGCTTCGTCAGCACTCAGGCGAACGACGCGCGCCGCCGCGACGCGAAAACCAGCCTCTTCGAGGTGCGCGATGACTTTGCCCGCGAGCCGGCGCCCCAGCGCGTCCGGCTTGATGATGGCCAGTGTGCGGTCGAGATGGCATGAGGAAAGGTGGTGAGCTTGATGAGGGGCGGCCTCGGGGCGCCCGTTTTACGATCCGATCAATTTACGCACGATGTCACCGCGAGTGAGCAAGCCGACGAGGCGCCCCTCGCGTACAACGGGCACACGAGGCAGGTCCTTGTTGACCATGAGCGACGCGGCCTCGGCCAATGGTTGGTCCGGCGATACGCACAGGACCTGGCGTGTCATGACCTCGCGCACGGTTCGGCGGGCGTCCTTGGCGATGGGATTTGGCGTCCGGACCGACGCCCCCATCTCCCGCCGCAGATACGTCCCGAGGAGATCGCCGATGAGCTCCCGATCGGTCAGCATCCCGAGCAGCTGTCCATTCTCATCGACCACCGGCAGGGCACTGATGCGCGCGCGCGCCATGTCCCGCGCCGCGTCGCGGAGCGGCGCATCGGGTCGCGTGACCTGCAGCCGCTCGCTCATGAGCTCCCGCACCATGAGCTGATGCGGCAGCTCGTACTCGCGTAGCTCGGGGAGGGCCAGCAGAGCTTCAGCCGACGGCTGGGCGAGCACGTGATCGACACGCTCGGCGCTGGACAGAAAGCGCGCGAAGGCGCCGACGACCTGGAGATACCGCGCCGCAAAGCGCGGCGGGGCGACGACGAGCAGAATCACACGCGCGCATTGCCGCTCTGCCTCCGTCAGCTCACGACAGATCTGCTCGGGTGACGTGCCGAGCGCAACACACAATGTCGGCGCCACGTCGATCCGGTAGTGCAGCAGGAAGGCGCGATCCCCCATCGCGACGAGGTCTTCTGGCCGCTCTTCGTTCATGCGGCGACGCAGCTTGTCCGCGTCGGTCACGGCGCCAGTGGCGACGAGCCGGTCACGGAGGATGCGCGCCGCACCCTCCACGGTGTCGGCCTCGAGCGGTACGACCGTGTGGTCCGTGCGGAGGAAGTCCGCCAGATTCACCCGCTCACTCCGGCGTTGAGCCCAGCCGCTCGCGGAGCAGTGGCACGACATCGGCCGGCCGCTCCGCCACAGGGATCCCTGCCTCGGTCAGCGCGTGGACTTTTTCGGCCGCTGTCCCGGTCGCGCCCGAAATGATCGCTCCCGCGTGCCCCATCCGCCGGCCTGGCGGCGCGGTACGTCCGGCAATGAAGCCCACGACGGGCTTGCGTCATGTGCTCCGCGACGTAACGCGCCGCGTCCTGCTCGTCGGTCCCTCCGATCTCACCGATCATCACGACCCCGACGGTGGCCGGATCGCCTCGAATGCCTCGAGACAATCGATGAAATTCGTCCCGTTGATCGGATCTCCGCCAATGCCGACGCACGTCGTCTGCCCCAAGCCCGACACGTGTGAGATGATACACGACCTCGTAGGTCAACGTCCCGGACCGACTCACGAGGCCGATGGGGCCAGGCGCGCAGATCCTCCCCGGGATGATGCCGACTTTGCATGCGCCGGGCGAGATGAGTCCGGGGCAATTCGGTCCGATCAGCCGAGCGCCGTGATCGCGCACGAACGGATAGACCCGCGTCATGTCGAGCACGGGCACGCCTTCCGTGATGCAGACGATGAGCGGGATGCCCGCCGCCGCAGCCTCCATAATGGCGTCCGCCGCGTACAACGGCGGCACGTAGATCACCGTCGACGTTGGCGCCCGTGTCTTCCGGCAGCGCTCTGCGACCGTGTTGTAGATCCGGATGCGCATCGGCCCATCGTCGAAGGTCTGTCCGCCCTTGCCCGGCGTGACTCCTCCGACGACGACAGTCCCGTACTCCGCCATCTGGCGCGTATGGAACGACCCATCGCGACCGGTGATGCCCTGCACGAGGAGTCGGGTGCTGCGATCGATGAAGATGCTCACGCCGCCCTCCCCGCCCCGACAGTCGCCACGGCAGCGCGCACCGCCTCGTCCATGTCCGTCATCGCGGACAGTCCCGCGCTGGCCAGGATGCGGACGGCCACCTCCTCGTTGGTGCCCGGTGAGGCGAATCACGATCGGCACGGGCAATGGGTGCTGCTTGATGGCCGACACGATCCCCGTCGCCACGTCGTCGGTCCGCGTGATACCACCGAAAATGTTGAAGAGGATCACGCGCACCGCCGGGTCGCTCGTGATGATCCGAAGCGCGTTCACGACTTTTTCCGGGTTCGACGAGCCGCCGATGTCGAGAAAGTTGGCAGGCTCACCGCCATAATACTTGACGAGATCCATCGTCGCCATCGCCAGGCCAGCGCCATTGACGACGCAGCCGACGTTTCCATCGAGCTTGATAAAGGTCAGATTCGCCTTGACGCGCCGCAATTTCGCTCGGCGCTTCGGCGCTCTCGTCGCGCAGCGCCGCCAGATCCGGATGCCGCTCCAGCTCGTTGTCGTCGATGGACATCTTCGCATCCACCGCCACCAGCTCGCCCGCCCTTTCGTGGTCACCAGCGGATTGATCTCCACCAGCGACGCACCGTGCTCCATGAACGCCGCGTAGAGCTGCCGGAGGATACGAGCCGCGGCCCGCACCTGTCGCACGTCCTTGTACAGGAAAAAGCCGAGCTCCATCGCCTCGAAGCTCGATGAGGCCATAGCGGGGATCGACCGCAAGGCGGCGGATGCGATCAGGCGTCGTCGCCGCCACCTCCTCGATGTCGATGCCGCCCGCGGGGCTCACCATCACCACTGGTCGCTTCGAAGCTCGATCGACGATGATGCCGACGTACGACTCTGCCGCGATGTCGGCGGCCTGCGCGACGAGCACGCGCTGCACGACGAGACCCTTGATCGACATGCCGAGAATGCGCTCGGCGGCGGCCCGGGCTTCTGCCGGCGTCTTGGCGAGCTTGACACCGCCCGCCTTCCCCCGTCCGCCGGCGTGCACCTGCGCTTTGATCACGACCGCGCCCGTCGGCGCGACGAGCGATCGCCTCGGCCTCGGCGGGAGTCGCCGCGACTTCGCCCGGCTGCACCGGAATGCCGGCCTGGCGGAGCAGCTCCTTCGCCTGGTACTCGTGAATGTTCACGTACGCTGATCTCCTAGTTGATGCACAGCGGTCATCGGGGCCGCTCGAAGGTTGCACAATGCCAAACGTCCAGCGTCCAGCGTCTAACGTCCAGCGTCTGTTCCGTGTCACTTGCTCTTCCCGATCGGCGGCCGCTCCGCCGGGCGGCCGAGGAGCGCGCCCCAGCTCCGCGTACGCCGTACCGAACGTACTCAAATCGCCCCGCTTGAGAGCACTTTGCATCGTATCGTACAACGCTGTTACGCGCGCCCGGAAGGCAGCCGCGTCGGCGCTGCTCGCGACCGGTGCGACCGGCGACGGTGTCAGCGTATCGGCGCCGATCGCCTCCGCAAGCGACGCGCCGGCGAGAATGCTGTCGCCGACCAGCGCGGTGACGCCGAGCATCGTCTTCGGCCCATCGGTTCGCCACGCGTACAGCGGTTGAACAAACGCCAGTCGATCGCCCACGAGCACTGACCTCAGATGCCCGCGCGACGTGCTGGCGTCGCGACGGCTGCCCAAGACCGAGTCGCCCGCCTGACGGAGCCTCGACACGACAGAGGTCCAGAGCGCTGGCGCCCAGTCGAGCGGGACCCACACGACGTCACGCTCCGCCCCGCCCGTCGCGACCACGAGGCCCGCCACGTGGTCCGTCACGTCCATGAGGGGCACGACCGTCGCACAAGCGTTGTCGGCTCGCGCGGCGATGCACGGGGGTTGGCCGCTCGTCATGAGCGAATCCGCGTTGTCCGCAATGGCCGGTTGCAAGAGCGGCCCCGTGCCCGCCCGCTCGGACGTCCGGGCACCCACCGACCCGAACGCGTCTGCCAGTGCGGTCGCGGCGTCGGTCGCCGGTGGCGCCGCCGCCGCGAGCCCTGGCGCCAGCGGCGGAACGCGGCGTGAACAAGCTGGGAAACGCCCGCAACCAGCTGTCAGCCACGACGTCGTGGACGGAATCCGCGACCAGGACCACACGACCGGTATAGGCGTGGACGAAGGCGGTGGCAGCGTGCTGGAAGTAGCTGCGCTGCTCCCCGGCGAGCACGAAGTGCTCGCTGAGCGGATACATGTCGGCTGCCACGTAGAGGTCGATCGACCCAGTACAGCGAATCGGCGGACAAGACCGGCCAGATGACACTGCCCTGCGTAAAGAACGGCGCGATCGCTCGCACGCGATCGGCGACATCGCGCCGGTCGACGAGGCGCGGGCGTGGCTCCGGTAGTGGCGTGGCGAGCCAGTTCAGCCGCTGCGCACTCCACGACGCGGCTAGTTGCGCGACGACCCCATCGAGCGCCGGCGCGGCAATGCGGTCGAGCGAGTCGGCGACAATCAGCGGGCCGTCGGCGCCGGGATAGACCAACACCGGTGGCACCAGCACCTCATCGCTGCTGGGTCGGCCCGCAAGATCCGTCCGCTGAGGGGTGCCGCGCTCGTCGAGCGCCGTCGCGCGAGCCGGGAGCAGCGCGCCGGGTGCCAGCGGCGCGATGGTCCCGCCGTCGGCCGGCGCTTCTCCCCCATATTCGACGGCCAGGGCCAGCAGGCCCGCCGGAGACCACCGCCACGCCACCACGTCCGCCAGCGCGGACTGGTGGCGAGGGACGGTCAGCGCTTCGGTCAGGGCTTTGGGGTCCCAGATGGAGATCCGCGGCACCGCCTCGGCCAGGGAGGAGAACGCGATGGGCGCGGCGCGGCTTGGAACGGTGACCAGTCGATTGATGCCGTATGCGGTGCGCGTCGCCTGTCGGCGCACGATGATGTAGTCCTGATCACGGGCGGCGCTATCCGGTCCCGCGGTGCCGTGCTCGATCAACGATGCGGTGAAATGATACGCGCCGAGCATGAGCAGCGCCGCCGTCACACCGATCAGCGCTGTCTTGATTTGGTTGCGCCAGAGCGCCAGCGCAGTGACTACGCCGGCAGCGAGCAGCACAATGGCGAGTAGACGCTCCGCCGGAATCACGAAGTGATGATCCGCGTGGGTAAACAAGCCGCCGGGGCCGGAGCCGTGACTCAAAACCGCGTAGGCGTCGAGCCGGTAGTTCCACGCCACGACGGCGAAGAACAATGGCGTGAGCGCCGCGAGATGCCGGCGCACATGCGCCGTGAGCCGGAACCGATTGCGGTCCCACCGCAGATTCGGCGTCACGACGACATACAACACGGCGACGACGAATACCGTGCCCACCAGCACGAGAAGCGTGCGCACGTAGAGCGCGTTCTCGAGTGGCAGCCAGTACACGAAGAAGCCGAGATCGTGGTCGAAGTACGGATCTGTGACGCCGAACGGCACGCCATAGCGCGCGGCCGCCAGTTCCATCCACGGCTCGGGCGGCAGAGCCAGGAGCAACCCCAACACCACGGCGGCGATCGCGGTCGCAGTGGTGAGATACCGGCCGGGCAGCTCCTCGCCGATCTCGACGTTGGCCAGCCTGCGCGGGAGCACGACCGAGACGATGGACTGCCGCACCGCGTAGAGATTCGCGAACACGAACGCCGTGGTCACCGCCGCGATCGAGCCGGTGAGGAGCAGCCGGTTGACCACCTGCGCCGCCCAGAGGCTCGTGGCGTGCATATGCGCAAACCACTGATAGTCGATGAACAGGCCGGACAGGATGCGGCCCACGAGGAGCACACCCGCCGCCCCACGCACGAACAGCGACCGCGCATCCGGCGACGGGTCATCAGTGGACGGTGGCGCCGGGTTGCGCCGAACCGCCCCGAGCGGAGCGGGCCGTGTGGTCAGGTGCGGACGCCCTGCGTCGCGAGCCACGCTTCCATCTCGGCGCGGATGGCCGCCAGCCGATCGCTCGTCTGCGCCTCGAAGCGCAGCACGAGCACCGGTTGCGTATTCGAGGCGCGAATCAGCCCCCAGCCATCGCCGAATAGCACGCGCACGCCATCGACGTCAATCACGTCGTGCGTCCGCTTGAAGTGCGTGGCCGCGGCCTCTACGACAGCGAATTTCCGGTCGTCCGGACAATCCGCTCGGATCTCCGGGTGTCGAGACGAACGTCGGCACGTCGGCCAGCATCGCGGCCAGCGGGACCCCCGCGGCCGCGACGATCCGAAGCAGACGGGCCGCGCCGTACAGCGCGTCGTCGTGCCCGTAAAAACCCTCGGTGAAGAACATGTGGCCCGACATTTCGCCGGCGAGCGGCGCCTGCAGCGCCTTCATCTTGTCCTTGATCAGCGAATGGCCCGTTCGCCACATGACCGGCATCGCCACCCGCCGCCTCGATCGCCATGGGCAGCGCCTGCGAGCACTTGACATCGAAGATGATGGGCTGGCCGCGGCCCGGTCCGCGAGAGGACGTCCCGCGCGTAGAGGATCAGGACGTGGTCGCCCCACACGATCGCTGCCGGCGGCGTCGACGACGCCGATCCGGTCGGCATCGCCATCGAAGGCAATGCCCGAGATCGGCGCCGCGCGTGTCGCACGGCGGCGATCAGGTCCTGCAGATTCTCGACGACCGTCGGATCGGGATGATGATTGGGGAACGTGCCGTCGCTCTCGCAGAAGAGATAACTCGCGTCGAGTCCGAGGCGCCCAAACAGGCTTGCCCGCGACGAGCGAGCCCGCGCCGTTGCCGCAGTCGAAAACGACGCGCAGACCGGCGCGCGAGCGGCCCTGTGCGCGCGCACGACATCATCGATGTAGCGGTCGATCACCGCCGCTGGACCGGACGGACCCCTGGCCCGCTCGCGAAACGCCCCGCGTTGAATGAGCGCCAAGACAGTGCTGGATCTCGTCGCCGTGCAGCGACTCATGGCCGACGCACAGCTTGAACCCGTTGTACTCCGGCGGATTGTGCGAGCCGGTGATCTGGATGCCGCCGACGACGGGCTCGTGATGCAGCGCCCAGTAGAGCAGCGGGGTCGGCACGACGCCCAGCGTCGACGACATCGACGCCGCTGGCGGTGAGCCCCGCGACCAGACCGGCCTGCAGTGCCTCGCCACTCGGCCGGTTGTCTCGTCCCACCGCCACCGCACCGCGGAACCCTCGCTCCGCGAGGACCGCGGCATACCCGCGACCAATCGCGCGTGCGGTCTCCGGCGCGAGGTCCCGTCCGACGACTCCGCGGATGTCGTACTGTCGGAAGATCCCCGGTGCGACCGTCATGGCCGCAGCGCGGCACTCGCGATGGGAGAAGTCGCTCGAGGCGCGATCACGGCGACTGGCACGCCGGTCGGCGGCGTGCCGAAGTAGCCCGCGGCGTCACCAGCGGCACGCTGCGCGCGCTCCACGTCACGAGGTACGACGGCATGGCCCCGAGCGCCAGCAGCAGGACGACGCTGACCAGCACCACCGACTCGGTCAACGCGCCGATACCGCCGGCGGCAATGTGTCGTCGGCTCGGCCGGCGCGGGACGCATGAACATGATCGTGACGACCCGCAGGTAGTAGCCCGCGGAGATCACGCTCGTGATCACAATCGGCGATCGCCAGATTGGTCTGCGGCGTCGGCGCGCCGAGATACGCCGCCCGCAGCGCCGCCGCGATCATGTACCACTTCGCTACGAAGCCAAGGCCGCCGAACACGGGGAAGCCGAGCAGCGCAAGCATGCAGACCGCCATCCCAGCCGCCAGCCACGGGTGGGTCGTCCACAGGCCCGCGTAGTCGTCGATGTCGAGATCGCGCCTCGCCAGCGCTGCCGAGCGCGACGACGACCGCGAAGGCGCCCATGGTGGCGAGCGTGTAGGCGGCCAGATAGAACAGGAACGCCGATGCCCCGAGCGTCGTGCCCGGCAACGACCGCGACCAGCACGTAGCCCGCCTGCGCGATGCTCGAGTACGCGAGCATGCGTTTGATGTTCCGCTGGGCCAGCGCGACGATGTTCCCGACGAGCATCGTGAGGACCGCAAGGAACCAGAGCGCGTCGTGCCAGCGGAAGACGACATCGGGCAACGCTTCCACCCAGACGCGGATGAAGGCGGCGAACGCGGCCGCCTTCACAGCCGCCGCCATGTACGCGGTGATCGGCGTCGGCGCGCCTTCGTAGACGTCCGGCGCCCACATGTGAAAGGGCACCGCCGCCACCTTGAACCCGAACCCGACCAGCAGCAGCGCGACGCCCATGGTCACGAGCGGCGTCCCGCCCAGCGCGTACGCGCGGATCCGCTCGCCGATCTTCGGCCAGATTCGTGGAGCCGGTCGCGCCGTAGATCAGCGCCATGCCGTACAGCAGAAACCCGGTCGAGAACGCCCCGAGCAGGAAGTACTTGAGCGCAGCCTCGGCCGACCGCGCGCTGCGCCGGTTGAGTCCCGCCAGCACGTACACGGCGATCGACATCAGCTCGATGCCGAGGAAGACGATCATCGAGGTCGCGCGCAGCCGCGAGCAGCATCATCCCGACCGTCGCGAACAGCACCAGCACGTGCACTTCGGCGCTGCACGAATGCGCTCGCGTCGGTTGTAGTCGATCGATAGCGCGATCGTCCCGAACGTCGCGACGAGGAAGATGATGTCGGAGGCCCAGCGGAATTCGTCGACAGCGATCGGGCCGGGCAGCGCCGTCCACACCCGCGACGCGTAGAACATCACGACCGCGAGCGTCACGGCCACGAGCCAGAGGCTCAACTGGCCGACCCGACGCTGGAGGGCCTCGCTGTCCGGCCGCGAAGCCGCGACGAGCATGAGGACCATCGCACCGATCGCGAGCACGAGGTCGGGGCCGAGCGCGACGGTCAGCTGCGACGGGAACGCTCAGATCGAAGACGGTCGACGCCGTCCGGGCTACGCCGGGGAGCGGCACGGCCTGTTGCAACAACGCCCGCATCATCATCGAGTGCCCTCAGCCGGGGCGGCGGTCCGCGGCGCCGGCAGACGAGTCGCGGCCCTGCGAGTGCGGTGGCGGCGCGCGTGCGATCCACTTGCTCAACCACGGCGAGAGCCGACAGCTGCGTCCGTCGCAGCACCGGCGCGGGATAGATGCCCAGCCAGCAGATGCTGGCGACCAGCGGCGCCATGAGGCCCAGCTCCCGCCAGTTCAGGTCGCGTAAGCCGGCGTTCTGCGGCTTGTCGAGCGCGTTGAACAGGATGCGCTGGATCGCCCAGAGCAGGTACGCGGCGGCGAAGATGACGCCCGACCGTCGCGAAGAGCGCGAAGTACGGCTCGGACCGGAACGACCCGATCAGGACGAGGAACTCGCCCACGAACCCGTTCGTCCCCGGCAGCCCGATGCTCGACAGCGACACGAAGGTGAGCAACGCCGCGAACAGCGGGACGACGCGCGCGATGCCGCCGTACGCGCTGATCATGCGCGTGTGGGTGCGCTCGTAGATCATGCCGATCAGGAGGAACAGCGCGCCGGTCGAGATGCCGTGGTTGATCATCACGAGGATCGCGCCCTGTACGCTCTGCTCGCGTGAGCGCGAAGATGCCGAGCATCACAAAACCCAGGTGGCTGACCGATGAATAGGCCACGAGACGCTTGAAGTCGGGCTGCACCAGCGCCACGAGTGCGCCGTAGAGGATGCCGACGACCGCCAGGACGAGAATGATCGCGCGGATCGTCGGATCGATCGCGGCCGACGGGAACAGCGGCAGCGCGAAACGCAGGAATCCGAACGTCCCCATCTTGAGCATGATCCCCGCCAGGATCACCGAGCCCGCCGTCGGCGCCTCCGTGTGCGCGTCTGGCAGCCAGGTGTGGAACGGGAACATCGGCACCTTGACCGCGAACGCGACGAAGAACGCGCCGAAGAGCCACCGGGCGATGACCGGCGTCAGGCTCAGACGGGCCAACAGGTCCGGATAACTGAAATCCGGCGGCCCAGTCTCACCCCGCGGACCGCCGACGTGGAAGCCGACGTACAGGATCGCCACCAGCATGAGCAGCGATCCCGAGGAACGTGTACAGGAAGAACTTGATGCTGGCGTAGATGCGCCGCTCGCCGCCCCAGATGCCGATGATGAAGTACATCGGGATCAGCATCACTTCCCACATCACGTAGAACAGGAACAGGTCGAGCGACATGAACACGCCGAGCATGCCGCGTCGTCAGGATGAGCATCAGCGCGTAGAACGCCGGGACGTCGCGACCGCACGCTCGTCCAGCTGCCCAGCACCGTGAGCGGCAACAGGAACGTCGTCAGCAGAATGAGGACGAGGGCCATGCCGTCGATGCCGAGCGTAGAAGGTGATGCCCCAGCCCGGGATCCACGGGACGCGGACGGCGCTCTGCCAGCCCGCGGCTGCCGGATCGAACGTCCACCACAGACCGACCGAGACCACGAATTCGAGCAGGAAGGTGAGCAGCGCCGCCCACCGGGCGAACTGAGCACTCGGCGTGATGGGCTGCGCGTCGGCGCTCGCTCCCGTCGGCCCAACCGCCGCCGTGCCCACCGTGCCCTCGCGCATCGCGCCGCCAATCCAGATGATCACGCGCACCGACGACCGGGATGAGCAGCAGTGCCGGGAGAATCCACCGGTCGTAGCCCAATGACAGTAGGAAGTCGCGCATCATCAGGACCGGAGTGCGACGGCGCCCAACACGACGACCACACCAGCGACCAGCGCCCACGCATAGGTGCCGACCTCGCCGTTCTGCAGCGGCCGACCCTGCGTCGCCGAGCCATCGCCACACCGCGCCCGAGAGATTGACGATACCGTCGATCAAGCCATCGACGCCCCGCCACAGCACGTTGCGCGAGACAACCATGAGCGGCTCGACGACGGTGCGATCGTACACTTCGTCGACGTAGTACTTGTTCGCGATCACGCGCTCGATGCCGTGCTCCGACGGGCTGGGGCTCCCGGGCCGGCTTGAGGGCGGCCGGCTTGAGTCGCAGCACGGCCACGCAGTACGCCGAGGACCGCCACGACGGCGGCGACGCCCGCCAGCATCGCCGCCATCCGCGGGTCGGCCTGCGCCCGCCGTGCCGGCGAGGTGCTGCGATCGCGGCCCCAGTCACGGGATCGAGCCATCGGTCGAGCACATCGGGCCGGCACGATGGGCAGACCAGGCGGGATCATTGAGGAAGCCGCCGAACGCGCTCAGAACGCCCAGCACGACGAGTGGCGCCGTCATCACCACGGGCGCCTCGTGGAGGTGCGCGGCCTCGCGCTCGCCCGTCCGGTTGGGACCGTGGAACGTGTAGAGCATGAGCCGCGTCATGTAGATCGCCGTGAGGAACGCGGCCAGCGAGCGACATGCCATAGACGGCGTAGAGCACGGTGCTCCCAGGGATGCCCAAGCCAGGTGGCCTCGCCCAGCGTCGATCCCTGCGCGCGCTCGAACACCGTGCCCAGGATCTCGTCCTTGGAGAAGAACCCGGCGAATAGCGGGATGCCCGCGATCGCGAGCGTCGCGATCCACATGAGGGCCCAGGTCACCGGCAGTTTCGTGCGGAGGCCGCCCATGTTGCGCATGTCCTGCGCATCCTCGTGCGAATGGGTCTCGTGATAGGCCGCGTGCATCGCGTAGATCACCGAGCCCGCACCGAGGAACAGGAGCGCCTTGAAGAAGGCATGCGTGACGAGGTGGAAGATCCCCGCGGCGTACGCTCCCGCGCCCACCGCCGACGAACATGTACCCGAGCTGCGAGATCGTCGAATACGCCAGCACCTTCTTGATGTCCCACTGCTTGAGGCCGATCGTCGCCGCGAACAGCGCCGTGACGCCCGCCGATCACGCAGACCGTCAGGTCCGCCGCCGGCGCGATCGCGAACAGCATCGACATTCGCGCCACGAGATACACGCCCGCGGTGACCATCGTGGCCGCGTGGATCAGCGCCGATACCGGCGTCGGGCCGGCCATCGCATCGGGCAGCCAGACGTAGAGCGGAATCTGCGCGCTCTTGCCCGCGCATCCCAGCAGCAGGAACAGACAGATCGCACGTCACCACCGGGCCGCCGCTCGGGAGCGTAGGCGCGGCCGCAGCGATGCCCGTGTAATCCAGCGTCCCCACATTGGCGAACAGCATGAACATCGCCATGAGGAAGCCGAAGTCGCCAATCCGGTTGACGATGAACGCCTTCTTGCCGGCATCGGCGTTGGCCTGGTCCGAGAACCAGAACCCGATCAGCAGATAGGAGCACAGCCCGACACCTTCCCAGCCCACGAACGTCACCGGCAGGTTGGCGCCCAGCACCAGCACCAGCATGAAGAGCGACGAAGAGGTTCAGGTACGCGAAGTAGCGGGGGTACCCGGGATCGTCGCGCATGTAGCCGACGCTGAAAATGTGGATCAGCGCACCGACGCCCGTGATCACCAGCACGAGCGTCATCGAGAGCTGATCGAGCTGGAACGCCGCGTCGATCTGCAGGTCGCCGACCGGCATCCAGGGGAAGTACCGCTGGATGAACGGCGTCGTGGGCGATGCCGCCGACCATCGCAGCCCAGATCGCGCACGCGAGCCCGAACGCCGCGATGAGGACGAGCGGCCCGATGATGCTCACCACCCCGGCGAATCGGTGGCGCGCCGCGTGGGCCTGCCGCCGTGCTGCGTCGCCATGCTGCGCCCGGCGCGTGCCCATGCCCGTGCGCGCCGTCGGATCGCTCGGGCCGATGTGCGCGGCGCCCATCACCGACAGGGCGCCGTTGATCACGAACCCCAGCAGCGGGAGCAATGGGAGCGCCCACATCCACTCGGCCGCCGTGCCGGCCAGCGGGTGCACAGCAGTGGACACCCGCGCGGAGTCCGCGAGTTGAAACACAGTGGGAGAGAGCATCACCCTTTCAGGAGATTGATGGCCGTCATGTTGACCGTCTGGCGATGACGGAAGATCGAGATGATGATCGCCAAGCCGACAGCCGCCTCCGCAGCGGCCACGGTCATCACGAACATCACGAACACCTGCCCCGCGTACCCGTACAGCCGCGAGAACGCGACGAACGACAGATTCACGGCGTTGAGCATGAGCTCAACGCACATGAAGATGAGGATCGCGTTGCGGCGCGTGAGCACGCCGACGACCCCGATGGCGAACAGCACCGCCGAGAAAAAGAGCGCATCAACGACCACTGGTCACCATCCCGCCAGCGGACGCCGCTGGTGCCGCCAGTTCGCTGGCCTCTATGTAGGCGTCCGCCGCCGCCTCCTCCGCCTCGCTTCGCCTGCGGCCGATCGCGACCGCGCCCACCACGGCCGCCAGCAACAGCACGCTCGTGACCTCGAACGCCAGCAGGTACTCGGTGAACAACGAGTGCGCAATCGGAGCGACGGCGCCGCTCTCGATTGTCGCACGCGCGAGCGAATCGGGCCGGATCTGGAGCGAGGGCACCATCGAAACGCGCGGCAGGCGGGCGAGCACCGCGGCCAGGACGAGGATCGCCAGTCCACCCGATGCGAGCCAGGGCGCTACGCCGCTCGTGTCCACGAGCTGGCTGGGCTCGCCCAGGTTCAGCAGCATGATCACGAAGAGGAAGACCACCATGATGGCGCCCGCATAGACGAGCACCTGGATGACGCCAATGAACTGGGCGTCCAGCAGCACGTACAGCGCCGACAGACAAAACAACACGTTGACGAGCCACAGCGCCGCGGCCACGGGACTCTTCCGCGTGACGAAGATGACCGCCGAGGCGACCGCGACCAGGCCGAAGAAGTAGAAGATGAGTTGGTAGAACAGTGTCATGGGCGGCGCGCTACTCCCCAAGGGGGTCGGTCGGATCCCACATCTCGCACACCGGATGCGTCTGAGCCATCAGTCGCTCGAGATCGTACACGAAGCCATCGCGACTGTACTCGGAGTTCTCGTAGTGGCGACCCACATGAATCGCCTCCTCGGGACATACTTCCTGGCAGTAGCCGCAGAAGATGCAGCGGAACTCGTCGATCTCGAAGACCAGCGGATAGCGGTTGCCCTGCTCGTCCTCGCCGGGCACGAGCTTGATGCAGTTGGCCGGGCACACGGTCGGGCACAGCCCGCACGCCACGCACTTCGCCTTGCCATCTTCGGTCGTGAGCATCCGGTGCGTGCCGCGCCAACGGGCCGAGATCGGGTCGCGCTCCTCCGGGTACTGCACCGTGACCTTGTCCGGGTTGATGAGATGCTTGAAGGTGAGTGCCATGCCCTTGAGCGCGGCACGCACGTAGCTCACTTCCTCGATGGGGCGCTCGAGCACTTTGACGGTGATCGCCATATGACTTCAGTCTCCTGATTCGAGCGAGCGTGACACCGGCACACCACCCACGGCTGATCGCCGGGCGAGCGTGGAACGGCGCTCGACCGCCCGCAACCGCTTGAGCTCGACCTCGCGGATCCGAGCGCTGGCGGGGCTGATGAGACGACCGCGATCGATTACGACGAACAGGATCAGCACGATCAGAACATTCACCGCGAACAGGCACAGATCGTAGACCTGCGCGGCATGTGGACCCGTCCGCCCGACCCCCAACGCGTCGAGGCCCAGCATCGCCGCCGCGATCACCACGATATAGCCGAGAGCGAGGGGCAGCATGAGCTTCCACCCCAACGACATCAGCTGATCGTACCGGAATCGCGGGAGCGTCCAGCGCACCCACATGTACAGGAACAGGAAGAACATCACCTTGAGCACGAACACCAAGAGCGTGATGACCGTTTTCCACCAGGCCCAGGGCGCGGTGTTCACCGCGTTCCAGAACGGCACCGTCCAGCCGCCGAAGAACAGCGTCACGATGAGGGCGCTCGCCGTGACCAAGTTGCAGTACTCGGCAATGAAGAAAAGCGAGAACTTCATCGCACTGTACTCGGTGTGGTAGCCCGCGATGAGCTCCGACTCGGCTTCCGGCAGATCGAACGGCAACCGATTCGTCTCCGCGAACGCGGAAACCAGGAACAGGAGACACGCCACGCTGAGACTGAGCACGTTCCAGCAGGCCTGTCTGCTGCTGGCGCACGATCGTGTTCAACGTGACGTTGCCCGCGAGCAGCAACACGGGGATGGTCGACATGCCCAACGCGATCTCGTAGGAGATCATCTGCGCGCTCGACCGCAGTCCGCCCGAGCAAGCGCGTACTTGTTGTTCGATGACCACCCGGCCAGCACGACGCCGTAGACGCCGAGGGACGACAGGGCGAGGATGTAGAGGTAGCCGATGGGGAGGTCGGCGATGACCAGGTCCATCCGACCCCACGGCAGCGGCAACGGCGCGCGCGAACGGGATCACCGCCCAAAGCGAGAGCGCCGGAATGAAGGCGAGCGCCGGAGCGAGCAGGAAGAGCGGCTTGTTCACCGCCTCCGGCATCGTCTCTTCTTTCATGAAGTTCTTGACGCCGTCGGCCAGCGGCTGGCCCCATCCCTTGATGACACGGTTGGGCCCGAGCCGATCCTGAATCCAGGCCGAGATCTTCCGCTCAGCGAGCGTCAGGAGCGCGCGGCCACCATGTACACGGTGAAGACGACCAGGATCTTCACGATCGTGTAGATCAGCGGCACGCTGATCGGTCCGAAAAACCCGATCGCGGGCGGTGGCTGCTGCGGATCGGCCGCCTGCAGCAGCATGGGGACCATGGCCCAGGCCATCACGGCGCCGCCGCCGTCACCCGCGCATCCGCGTTGCCGTGGGGCAACTCGGCGCCCTGCAGACCGAGCCGATCGTATGTCAACCCGGCAAACGCCGGCACCGCCCCAGCCAGCGCCGCAAACACGTCAGCCGGCTGGAAGTAGATCGCCGACTCCCCCAGCGCGGTGAGCACATCCGAGAGCGCGGCCCACGCGGGCCGCACGAGCCCGGGCGCCTGTTTGGCCTGGAAGAACCGCTGCACGTGTCCGCGCAGATTCGTGAACGTGCCCTCGTCTTCCGCCATGTTGGTGATCGGCAGCACCGCTGCGGCCGCGCGTGCCCACGTCGGGAGCACGGTGCCCACGACCACAACCGCCGACGCCCGGCCCAGGGCCGCCGCGAAAGTCGCCGGATCCACGCCCGCCAGCTCTTCGTCGGCAACCAGCAGCACGTCGCCCGCCGTGATCGCGTCGAGCGGCGACTCCGCTCGCGTGAACCCCAGGAGCTCGGCCCCACGCCCATTGGCCGCACGGTCGGCACGCAGCGCGAGGTCCTTCACGCCCGCGAGCGGCGCCTCCGGCCCCTGCGGGACCCGGAACCGTCCACTCCCGCCCACGCGGCGGCGGATGCGATCCAGCAGGTACAACGTCTCGTTGGAGAGGCCGGGCGACGCCAACACGAACAGGCGGCGGCCGCGGATCGTGCCGATCACGGCATCGACGGCGACATCCCAGTCCACCGGCTCGAGCACGCCGCCGCGCCGCACATGCGGCACCTCGACCCGGTCGCGCCGGTTGAGCCAGCGATAGTTGAGTCGCCCCTCATCGCAGAGGAAGAACTTGTTTACCGCGTCGTTGGGACGCGGGCGCATGCGCACGACCACATTGTCCCGGGTCTCGAGCGTCGCGTTACAGCCTTGCGAGCAGTTGGGACACACCGACGCGGCGCGGTCGAGATCCCACGAGCGCGCCTTGTTGAGGAAGTCCTTGGAGAGCAGGGCGCCGACCGGGCACAGCTCGATGACGTTGCCCGCCCATGGGTGCGTCAGATCCTGGCCTTCGAATTTGCCAATCAGGGCGCGGTCACCGCGCTCGCTCACGTTCAGCACCGGGTCGTGCGCCACATCCTCCATGAACCGCACGCATCGCGTACACAGAATGCATCGGTTGGCGACGTACACCACGTCGCCACCGAAATCCTCGACCGGATTGAACCGCTTGGCTTCCCGGTATCGCGAGTCCTTGCGGCCTTCGACGAAGGTGTAGTCCTGCAGCTCGCACTCGCCCGACTGATCGCAGATCGGGCAGTCGAGCGGATGATTGATGAGCAGCATCTCGAGCACGCCCTTACGGGCCTCCTTGCGCTTTCTCCGAGTGCACCGGGATGACCTGACCGTCGGCGACAGTGGTCGCGCAGGCCGGCGCGAGCTTCGGCGCCTTCTCCACCTCGACCAGGCACATCCGGCACACACCGGCGACCGGGAGTCCCGGGTGGTAGCAGTAGTGCGGAATGAGCACCCCGGCCGTCTTCGCCGCTTCCAGCATCGAGGTGCCCTCGGGGACCTGGACCTGTTGGCCCTCGATGGTCACCGTCACCATCTTCGGTTGAGTCGTCGTGTCCGGCATGCGCGACCGATGTCCTCGAGGGTTACGCGACGCGCCGCATCATGCGGCCGCCGACGCCAAGGTGGCAGCCGCCGACCGGAACGGGCATCGCTGCTGCGAGATGTGCGCTTCGAACTCGTCCCGGAATTTCTGGATCCCGGATACCACCGGCACGGCGCACGAATCGCTCAGCACACAGATCGTCTTCGCCGTCATGTTGTCAGCGATCGACAAGAGCGTATCGAGGTCCTCGCGACTGCCCTGCCCGGACTCGATGCGCTCCAGGATCTTGGTCGTCCACGCCGTCCCCTCCCGACACTGCGTGCACTGCGCACAGCTCTCATGCGCAAAGAACCGCGCGAGTCGGCCGATCTGCTTTACCATGCATTGCGAGTCGTCGATGCAGATGACTCCACCCGATCCGAGCATGGTGCCGCCTGCGACGAAGCCCTCGTAATCCATCACCGTCGACTCGGCCTCGGCCATCGTCTGGATCGGCACCGACGCGCCACCCGGGATGATCGCCTTGAACTCGCGACCCGGCGGTGGCCCGCCGCAAAGATCGTAGAGGAAGTCCTTGAATGGAAATCCCATGACGACCTCGTAGTTGCCCGGTCGGCGGACGTTGCCACAGACGGAGTACAGCTTGGTGCCGGTGCTCTTCGGGTTGCCGAGCGACATGGCCTTGTACCACTCCGGCGCCATTCGTCAGAATCAGCGGCACGACGGCGAGGGTCTCGACATTGTTGATCGTGGTGGGCATGCCGAAGACGCCCGACACCGCGGGAAAGGGCGGCTTGATGCGCGGATTGCCACGGCGCCCCTCCAGCGAGTTCATGAGCGCCGTCTCTTCGCCGCAGATGTACGCGCCGGCACCCTTGTGCACATAGACGTCGACGCGTTTCCCCGACCCCAGCGCGTTCTTGCCGATGACCCCCTCCGCGTAGGCCTCCCGCACGGCCTCGGTCATCCGCTGCAACGGCTCCGTGAACTCGCCCACGGATGTAGATGTAGGCCGTCTCTGCACCGATCGCGTAGGCGCCGATCGCGCATCCCTCGACGAGCGCATGCGGCGTCCACCGCATGATCTCGCGATCCTTGAAGGTTCCGGGCTCGGACTCGTCCGCGTTGCAACACAGATAATGCGGCTTCCCGTCCCCGATCTTCATGAACGACCACTTGAGACCCGTGGGGAATCCGGCGCCGCCGCGGCCGCGCAGACCCGACTCCTTGACGGCGGCGACGATGGCCGCCGGTTCCATGGCGAGCGCTTGCTCGAGTGCGCGATACCCGCCTCGTTGGCGCCACCCGGCGAGCGAGACCGCGTCTGAGTCACCGAAGTGCTTCGAGAGAATCGGCGTCTCGCGCGGATGCGATTTGTGCGGAAAACCCATGAGCGTGTCAGTTCCTCTCGGCCGGCATTACTTGAGCGACCCCACGATCTCCGGGACGCGGTCGGCAGTCACCGATTCGATAACGTCGTCGTTGACCATGACGGGCGTCGCGAATCCGCAAGCGCCCAGGCATTCCACTTCGATGACCGTGAATCGCCCATCCGGCGATGTCAGCCCCAGCTCCTGTGCGCCCGTGTGCTTGAGAAACGCGCGCACCACATCCTCGGCCCCACACACGTTACACGGGGACGTCGTGCACACCTGGACGAAGTACGTGCCAACCGGATGCTGGTGGTACATCGTGTAGAACGTCACCACACCTTTGACGTACGCCGGCGTGAGATCGAGAACGGCGGCTACTTCCGCCATGGCGGCTTCGCTCACCCAGCCGCGCTCCCGCTGCACGATCCAGAACGCGGGGAGGAGCGCCGCCATCTTGGTCGGATAATGGGCGAGCAGCTCGTCGAGCTCGGACCGGCACGCGCCGACGAAGACCGGTTCGTAGTCCCCGGCGTGGTGCGCGTCGGCACGCGGCGCGCGCGCCAACCCGGTGAGCGTCGACGCGCCCGGTCCACCAGCAGCCGCGCTCACCGGTCGATCTCTCCCATGACGATGTCGATGCTCGCGTTGATGGCGATGACGTCGGACAACAGATGGCCTTCCACGAGCTTCGGGATCGCCGACAGGTTGACGAATGACGGGGGCCGAATGCGCCACCGCACGGGCTTGGCGGTCCCGTCGGATACCATATAGTAGCCCTTCTCGCCCGCGGGCTCTCCACCGCCACATACGCCTCGCCGATCGGCGGCCGCGGGCCTTCCATGACCTGCTTGAAGTGGTGGATCATCGACTCCATTTCACTCGTCGCTTTCGACTTGGCCGGCAGGATCACGCGGGGGTCGTCGACATTGACGGGTCCATCGGGGAGCCGCGCCATCGCCTGCGCCAGAATACGTGTCGATTGTCGTAGCTCTTCCATGCGCACGAGATATCGGTCGTACACGTCGCCGTGGGTTCCGACCGGGACGTCGAAGTCGTAGGTCTCGTAGTCGAGGTACGGGAAGTCCTTCCGTACATCGTACGCGACGCCCGACGCACGGAGCATCGCACCCGACAAGCCGTAGTTCTCGCGCCTCTGCCGCCGAAATGGCCCCGAGGCCGACCGTCCGTCCCACCCAAATCCCGTTTCGGGTGAGCATCCGCTCGACTTCGTCGATCGTGTGCGGAAACCGCTCGATGAAGCCGCTGGAGCAGATCGAGCCACCCGCGCGGGATGTCCGCCGCCATGCCGCCGACCCGGGTCGCCGACGTCGTGAGACGGGCACCGACCCAGTTCTCCAGCATGCGGTAGATGTTCTCGCGCTCCTGGAACGTCCACAGGAACGGCGTGAAGGCGCCGATGTCGATGCAGGTGGTGCCCAGCCACACCAGGTGCGACGCGATCCGCGAAAGCTCCATCGCGATGACCCGAAGCACAGTGCAGCGCGCGCGTGGGCTCGATCCCGAACAGGCGTTCCGCGCCCAGGACGAACGCCACGTTGTTGCCCATGGAGTTGAGATAGTCCTCGCGGTCCGTCCACGGGATGATCTGGTTGTACTGACGGTACTCCCCGATCTTCTCGAACCCGCAATGCAGATAGCCGACGTGCGGAATGCAACGGACGACAGTCTCGCCGTCGAGCTCGAGCACGAGCCGCAACACGCCATGAGTCGCCGGGTGCTGTGGCCCGATGTTGATCAGCATGTGATCGCTTTCGAGGTCCGGCTCAATGGATGGCGGCGTGCCGACGGTTACCGCGTTGCCTGCGCTGTCCACGGCGATCGGCACCCGTTGGGGCCGACCTTGGGCATCGAGTCCAGTCGTCGAGACGGCGACATCGACGGTACGACGAGCAGTCATAGCGGCTGCCTACTCCCCGGTCTGTTCACCGGATCGCGATGCGGGCTTGCATGTCCGGGCGGCAGGTCTTCGAAGGCATCGGCAATCGACAGCTCCTCCATCGAGTACCGCGCTTCCGGATTGGCGGCCAGCGCCTGGCGGAGCTGCTCCGCGCGACTGAAGCGGCCGCGCAGCGGAAAGTCCTTTCGGAGCGGGAAGCCTTCCCGGTATTGCTCCCACATCAGGATGCGGCGCAGGTCGGGGTGCCCCGCGGAAGCGAATGCCGAACATGTCGTAGCACTCGCGCTCGAGCCAATCGGCTCCGTTGTAGACGGACACCAGCGCTGTCGACTTCCAGCGGCTCGCCCTTCGCGCAGCTCGACCTTGAGGCGCAGGAATCGACGGTACGGCAATGAGCGGAGATGCCAGACGACCGTCGAACGGCTCCTCGGGGTCGCGGAACTCGACCGCCGTCACGTCCGACCAGATAGCCGTACTGCTGGCTCGGATCATCGTGCAGCCAGCGCACGATCTCGACGCAGACGGTCGCGAGCCACGATCGCTGTCGTCTCGCCCCACACGACGGCACTGCGCCGGATCGCATCGCCGAAACGCGTGCGCAGCGCAGCGGACGGAGGGATTCTCCGCGCCGCCGCGGTGGGCGACGTTCTTGGGCGAGACCGGTGCCGGTGCCGACGGGCTGGCACTGCCCGGGTACACGATGCCTGTCGAACCCGGTGCGTCGAGCGAAGGGCTCACACGCCGGACCGCGTCTGGTTGACCGAGTTGCCGAAGGGCTCCGAGAGCTCGTCGATCGCAGGCGGCGGGATGTAGAGCTGGCTCGACGGATCGGGCTGCATCTCACGCGCGCAGGCGATCGGTGTCGGACATCCGCTCGCGCATCACCTTCTCCTGCAGCATCCGGATGCCGTAGAGGAGACCTTCGGGGCGCGGCGGACACCCGGGCACGTAGACGTCGACCGGAATGATCGTGTCGATGCCCTGCACCACGGCGTAGTTGTCGAACATGCCGCCGGAGGAGGCGCACGCGCCCATCGAGATGCACCATTTCGGCTGGGGCATTTGCTGCCAGATGCGCCGGATGATCGGGTGCCAGCTTGAACGGGACCCGTCCTGCGCAGATGAGCACATCGGCCTGCCGCGGCGAGAAGCTCATGCGCTCCATGCCGAACCGCGCGAGGTCGAACTTGCTGGCCGCCGTCGCCATGAACTCGATCGCGCAGCAGGCTGTGCCGAACGGCATGGGCCACAGGGAGTTAGCGCGTCCCCAGTTGACGAGGAAGTCGAGCTTGGTCGCGACCCAGCCTTCCTGCGACTGTGGCTGGTAGGCGACACGTGTCAGCCTCGGGCTCCGGTGTCGGACGTCGAGCCTGGGCCGCCGGGCCGTGCGGGAATCAATCCCATTGCAACGCTCCCTTCTTCCAGACATAGACGAAGCCGGCGAAGCAGGATCGCGATGAACACGAGCATCTCGCCGAACCCGAACCACGAGATCTGCCCCGCGGGACACGCGCCGTCGGCGAGCGGCACGCCGCACGAGAGCTGCCGGTAGGCGACACCCCACGGGATCATGAACACGGTCTCGATGTCGAAGACGATGAACAGCATCGCCACCATGTAGAACTTGACCGAGAACCGCTCACGGGCGTCGCCCAGCGGCGGCATGCCAGACTCGTAGGGAGACTGCTTCTCCGGCGTCAGCCGCGGGCGGAGCTTCAGGTGCGACAGCCCGATGATCATCACCGCGTTTGCGACGACGAACCCGAGCAGCAGCAGCACCGGAAAGTATGAGCTCGCCATGGTCGGCGGGGGTCCTCCGCGGTTCGTGAAAATTTTCACTAGCTCAGCCGAGGGAACTTACCGATCGGACGAATTGAATTCAACATAGCGGGAGGTGGTGAGTCCCGCGGCGCACGACGCGCGCGCCGTGCCGCGCGGGTCGGCAGGCTTGACGCCCCCGCCAACTTGCCGCGGACGCCGTTCCGCCCGATTTCGGTCACGCTCCCTCGTCATCGCGGTCGGCCGGCAACACGCTGTTATTCACCTCGCCAACCGGATACATTCGCCGGCCATGGGTATCCAATCGGACCGCTGGATCACGCGCATGGCCCTCGAGAAGCAGATGATCGAGCCCTTCGAGGGGCGCCAAATGCGCGAAGGCGTCATCTCGTATGGCGTCAGCTCGTACGGCTACGACATGCGCGTGGCGCGTGAGTTCAAGATCTTCACCAATGTGCTGAACTCGATCGTCGACCCCAAGAACTTCGACCCCCGGTCCTTCGTCGAGTTCGAGGGTGACGTCTGCATCGTCCCGCCCAACTCGTTCGCCCTGGCGCGCTCCGTCGAGTATTTCCGCATTCCCCGTGACGTCGTCACGATCTGCGTCGGAAAATCCACGTACGCGCGTTGTGGTGTCATCACAAATGTGACGCCCTTCGAACCGGAGTGGGAGGGCTTTGTCACGCTCGAGATCTCGAACACGACGCCCCTGCCGGCCAAGATCTACGCGAACGAAGGGATCGCGCAGGTCCTGTTCTTCAAGGGCGATGAGCCGCCGCGAAATCTCCTATGCCGACAAGAAAGGGAAATACCAGGGCCAGAAGGGCGTGACGCTGCCGAAACTGTAGGGCGCCACCCAAACCGAACCACCCGCACGGAGGCCACTCGTGCGGCGGGTAGGGGCGACGCAATGCGTCGCCCGCTCGTGGACCGAAACGTCTCCGGGTGATCGCTATTGGGCGGCGATGCAGGGCGACGCAATGCGTCGCCCGCTTGTGGACCGGAACGTCTCCGGGTGATCGGTACGGGCGGCGATGCAGGACGACGCATTGCGTCGCCCCTACCCGCCGGATATCCGGTCCCGGTTACGCCCTCACGCTACGCGGTCGGCCCGACGGTTTCCCGCTCGAAGCTCCCGCGGATCGCGGCCCGCAGGTAGTCCGCGTTCATCCGAGCGATCGTATCGATGCTGATGAGCTTCGGACACGCCTCCTGACACTCGCCAAACAGCGTGCACGACCCAAAGTGCTCGGCATCCACCTGCGCGACCATCCGCACGACGCGACGCAGACGCTCCGGCTGCCCCTGCGGAAGCTCGCTCAGATGCGTGATCTTGGCCGCGGTGAACAGGGAGGCCGATCCGTTGGGACACGCGGCGACACAGGCGCCGCACCCGATGCACGCCGCCGCGTCCATCGCTGCCTCGGCCGCGTCCTTCGGCACGAGGATCTCGTTCGCATCGCGGGCGCCGCCTGTCGGCGCCGTGATGAAACCACCGGCCTGGATGATCCGGTCGAACGCCGACCGATCGACCACGAGATCCTTGATCACCGGAAACGCGACCGATCGCCACGGCTCGACCGTGACCGTCGCGCCATCCGAGAAACTGCGCATGTGCACCTGACAGGTGGCGGCGCCGCGGACCGGCCCATGCGCGACGCCGTCGATCATCATGCCGCACGACCCGCAGATCCCCTCGCGGCAGTCGTGGCTGAAGGCGATCGGGTCTTCCATCCGCTCGCTCAGCCGTTCATTCACGACGTCCAGCATCTCGAGGAACGACGCGTCCGGGTTGATGTCGGGCGCCGCATACTCCACGAGCTGCCCCGGCCCACTGGCGCTGGCTTGACGCCACACTCGCAGCGTGATGTTCATGGCGTCACTTGTAGCTACGCTGGCTCAGGTGAACCGCCTCGAATTCCAGCGGCTCGCGGTGCAGCAGCGGCGCCTTGCCATCGCCGGCGTACTCCCACGCTGCGACATAGGCGAAGTGCTCGTCGTCACGCAGCGCCTCCCCGTCGCTCGTCTGGCTCTCCTCGCGGAAGTGTGCCCCGCACGACTCGGTGCGATGCAGCGCGTCGGTACAGCAGAGCTCCGCCAGCTCGAGGAAGTCCGCAACGCGCCCCGCCTTCTCCAGCGATTGGTTCAGTGCTTCTCCGGTCCCGGGCACGCTGACGTTCCGCCAGAACTCGGAGCGGAGCGCCGTGATCTCACTCAGCGCTTCACGAAGCCCGTGGTCATTGCGCGACATGCCGCACAGGTTCCACATGATCTTGCCGAGCTCGCGGTGAAATGAATCGACCGTCCGCCTCCCGCGGAGCGCAAGCAGGGTCTTCGTCCTGGCCGCCACGTCCTGCTCGACACGGCGGAACTCGGGCCCCGTCGGGTCGACCGGTGTCAATCGCGCGGTCGCCAGGTAGTCGCCGATCGTGTAGGGCAGAATGAAATAGCCGTCCGCGAGACCCTGCATGAGTGCGCTCGCGCCCAGGCGGTTCGCGCCGTGATCGGAGAAGTTGGCTTCGCCGATGACGTGCAGCCCGGGGATCGTGCTCATGAGATTGTAATCGACCCACAAGCCGCCCATCGTGTAGTGCACCGCCGGGTAGATCCGCATCGGGACGCGATACGGATCCTCGTCGGTGATCCGCTCGTACATCTCGAACAGGTTGCCGTAACGCTCGGCGATGCCTTCGTGGCCGAGCCGCTGGATCGCGTCGCGGAAATCCAGGTACACCCCGAGGCCGCCCGGACCAACGCCGTGCCCCTCGTCGCAGACCTGTTTGGCGGCGCGCGACGCGATGTCGCGCGGCGCCAGATTGCCGAAGCTCGGATACTTGCGCTCCAGGAAGTAGTCGCGCTCGGCCTCCGGGATCTCGTTGGGCGGCCGCCGATCGCCGGCCGTGCGCGGCACCCAGACCCGCCCGTCGTTGCGCAGCGATTCGCTCATCAGCGTCAGCTTCGACTGGTACTCCCCGCTCACTGGAATGCAGGTCGGATGGATCTGCGTGAAGCACGGGTTGGCGAAGGCGGCACCGCGCTTGTATGCGCGCCAGCTGGCCGTGACGTTGGAGAGGCGTGCGTTGGTCGAAAGGAAGAACACGTTGCCGTAGCCGCCGGTCGCGAGTACCACGGCATCGCCCGCCACGGACCGCACTGCGCCAGACACCAGGTCGCGCGTCACGATCCCGCGCGCACGCCCGTCGACGACAACGAGGTCGAGCATCTCGGTGAACGTCCGCGTCTCGACCAGGCCGCGGCCCACCTGGCGCTCGAGCGCTTGATAGGCGCCCAGCAGCAGTTGTTGGCCAGTCTGGCCGCGCGCATAGAAGGTGCGCGAGACCTGGGCGCCGCCGAACGATCGGTTCGCGAGGAGGCCGCCGTACTCGCGGGCGAAGGGAACGCCCTGGGCGACACACTGGTCGATGATGTTGACGCTCACCTCGGCGAGTCGATAGACGTTCGCCTCGCGCGAGCGGAAATCGCCGCCCTTGATCGTGTCGTAAAACAGACGATAGACGGAATCGCCGTCGTTGGGATAGTTCTTTGCGGCGTTGATCCCGCCCTGCGCGGCGATGCTGTGGGCACGACGAGGCGAATCGTGATACGTGACGACGATGACTCGGTATCCGAGCTCGCTCAGCGTCGCGGCGGCCGACGCACCGGCCAGTCCGGTGCCGACGACGATGATCGTGTATCGCCGCTTGTTCGCCGGACTGACGAGCTTCATGTCGAACTTGTGCCGCTCCCACTTCTCCTCGAGTGGGCCGGGCGGGACGTGCGCGTTGAGCTCGAGCACGGCGTTACCTCACCCAGCCCGCCAGGACGGCGACCGGAATGAGAGCAAAGCCGACGGCGATGACGATCGCGAGCACCGTCACGATGGGTCGGCGCAGCGGGTCACGCGAGGGCCGCGCGAGTCCCAGCGTGCGGATCGAGCTCCACGCCCCGTGGTAGAGGTGCAGTCCGAGCGCAACCATGGCGATCAGATAGAAGACAGCGACCGGCCAGACATGAAAGCCCGTGACGACGTTGAGGTATACGTCCCCCGGGTGAAACACTGGAAGCAGCGTGCCGGTCGTGAAATGCAGCAGGTGGAACACGATGAAGACGAGCAGCAGCCCCCCGCCCCACCGAATCGTGCGAGCCGCGAAGGTCGACACCTGAGGGTCGCGCTCGTCGTATCCCACGGGCCGCGCGGCGAGCGAGCGGCGCGTGAGATGCAGGGCGGCATCGATGTGAAGCACGACGGCCACCAGGAGCACGACGCGGACGAGCCACAGCAGCTCGCCCGTGCCGTGCAGGAACCGACTGTACGCGTTGATGCGTTCGGGGCCTTGGAAGATCAGCAGATTGCCGAGCATGTGCATCACGACGAAGGCGACGAGGATGAGCCCCGTCACGGCCATGATGATTTTCTTGCCGATCGTCGACTGGTAGAACCGCCAGAGGCCCACGACGCCCGCGTGTCGCGGCTAGAGCTTGACCACCGCCATCGGCTCGCGCACCGCATCTGCGCTCTTGGCCAACTCGACCCGCTCACTGGCGGTCAACTCTACCTCGTAGATCCGCTCCAGACCACGGCGGCCCAGTTTGCAGGGGACCCCGAGGAAGAGACCGGACAGCCCGTACTCGCCCTCGAGCCAAGCGGCACACGGCAGCACGCGCTTCTCATCGTGCACGATGGCCTTCACCATCTCGACCGCCGCGGACGAGGGCGCGTAGTAGGCCGACCCCGTCTTGAGATACTTCACGATCTCGGCGCCGCCGCTGCGGGTGCGAGTGACGATGGCATCCAGTCGTGCCCGATCCAGCAACTGCGTCACCGGAATACCACTGACCGAAGTGTAGGATACGAGCGGGACCATGGTGTCTCCGTGGCCGCCGAGGACCATGGCCTGGATGTCGCGTACGGAGACATCGATCGCTTGCGCCAGAAATGCCCGGAAGCGAGCTGTGTCGAGCACCCCCGCCATCCCGATCACACGCTCACGCGGGAACCCTGTCACCTTCTTCGCCACGTAGCACATGACGTCGAGCGGGTTCGACACCATGATGATGATCGCCTCGGGCGACGTGGCCTTGATCGATTCGCTGACCTGGCGGACAATGCCCGCGTTCGTGGCGAGCAGGTCGTCCCGGGACATGCCGGGCTTGCGCGCGATGCCAGCCGTGATGACGACGATCTCGGAACCGGCGGTCTCCGCGTAGTCGTTCGTCCCGGTGACCAACGAGTCGAAGCCCTCGATCGACGCGGACTGGTACTGGTCGAGTCCCTTGCCCTGGGGAATGCCATCAGCCACGTCGACCATGACGACGTGACGTGCGAGTTGCTTCTCAGCGATCCGTTGCGCGGCCGTTGCGCCGACGTTGCCGGCGCCGACCACAGTTATTTTGTTGACCATACGCCGAAGTTTACGCGGTCAACCACCAACTTGCGAGAGCGCGCGCAGTCCACCGACTTGCATCTGTAAGAGCGCGTGTTCGCGCGGTTTCTCCGCGAGCGCAGCGCGGAACGCTGGCTCGAGCGGCACACCACCGCGGAGCGGCCCGCGCAAATCGACCTCGTGGTCGCCGAACAAACAGGTCCGCAAGCGGCCGTCGGCAGTCAGGCGCACACGGTTGCACGACGCGCAATACGTGTGGGTCATCGGCGTGATGACACCGACCGTGCCGGCTGCACCTTGCAGTCGGTAGTAGCTCGCGGGGCCGTTCCCCCGCGCGGGACCGGGCGTCGGCACGAGCGGCGCCAGCGCCGCGACGCGACTCAGGACCTCGTCGCTCGGCACAATGTGTTCCCAGGTCAGCGCGCGCATGTCGCCGACTGGCATGAGCTCGATGAACCGCACGTGCCACTCGTGCGCCAACGTCAGCCGCGCAAAGTCCTCGACCTCGTCGTCGTTGATGCCACGCATCACGACGACGTTGATCTTGATCGGCGACAGCCCGGCCTGCTCGGCGCTCGCCGCCGCCATGATCGGATCGAAGCCCAGGTCGCGACGAGCGATCTGCGCGATCCGATCGCGTCGCAGGCTGTCCGCGCTCATGTTGATGCGGTCGAGGCCCGCATCTCGCAGCGGCGCTGCAAGCTTGGCGAGGTGGACGCCGTTGGTGGACAGTGCGATGTCCTCGATCTCGGGAACCGCGCGCAACAGGGCGACCAGGCGACCGAGATCCGGCCGGATCGTCGGCTCGCCACCCGTAATCCGAATCCGGCGCAGGCCGAGCGGTGCCAGCTGCCGGACGACCGCGGCGATCTCTTCGTAGGACAGGATGTCCGCCTTGGGCAGCCACATCAGGCCCTCGGGCGGCATGCAGTAGAGACACCGGAAATTGCACCGGTCGGTCACCGAGATCCGCAGATACTCGATCTGGCGGCCGAACTGGTCGCGCGCGATCGACGTGGGCGCGCTCATGCGCCCAGTCTCACGTCATCGGCGCCCGCGCAATCGTCCGTCATGCGCGTCGGATCCACCCACTCCCGCCCCCCGTCCGTGTAGTGTTCGCGCTTCCACACCGGCAACCGGCGCTTGACGTGTTCGATCACGTATCGCGTCGCATCCTGTGCAGGACCCCGCCGCTCATGTGAGGCCGCGATCGCGATACTGATGTCTCCGACGGCGAGGAATCCGACCCGGTGCTCGGCCGCGATCCCCCGCGTGCCAAACTGGAGCGCCGCCTCGCCGACGATCGCGTGGAGCTCGCGGGCCGCCATCGCCAAATACGCTTGATAGTCGATCCCGACCACGGGCCGGCCCCCGTTCGCATGACGAACTGTACCCAGGAACACGGAGCATGCTCCCGCGCCAGGATCCGCGACCATTTGGACGAGGCCGCTCACGTCCAGCAGGCGCTCGACGATCGCGGCGTGTGTGAGCCCCGCGCACGGGGCCAACGCGAGGTCAGTCATCCGCCCGCCACTGGAGGGATCAACGCCACCTCGTCGTCCGCGGCGAGGACGCGATCGTAGTCGGCGTACTCGCGGTTGACTGCGACCAATGGACGGGGGGGCAACCGGTCGGCACCCCCCTCCGATCGAACCCTGGCGAGGATGTCGGCGACCGTCGAGCCCGGAGGAGCCATCACGTCCAGATGCGTACGCCCAAAGGCGTCGGCATAAGACGCGAAAAGCAGCACAGTGATTGTCATTAGCGGCCCTCTCGGAATGTAACCGAAGCGCCGCGAACGCCCTGCGGCCTAGGCTTCGGACAGCTCCGACACGGACACGTGTGCGACGAGCGCGCGCAACTCCTTGGATGGCTTGAACACCGGCACCGGCCTGGCCGAAACCTCCACCGGCGCACCCGTCCTGGGGTTACGGGCCATACGCGTCTTGCGCTGGCGGATCTTGAAGGTCCCAAACCCGCGAACCTCAATGTTGTGCTGATCGCGGAGCGCCTCTTTAATGGCGTCGAGGAACGAGTCGACCACGCGGGCACAGTCTTTTTTGGAGATCATCGGCCCAGCAGTGCGCGCGATTTGAGTTGTGACGTGCTCGACGAGGTCGGCTTTAGTCATCGGTAGACCCCAACGAAAGACGCTTAGGCGAAACAGAACCGTCATGCGGCGGGCCCGCCTCGGCCGCGCGCTCCGTGGGTCGAAGCTACGGCGTTACTTATTACGCGTCAAGAGCTTGGCTCGCTGACCCCAGCCGCAGCGCCAGCTACTGCCGGGTTCGCCGGCTCCCCCCGTACAGACGCCATGAACGCGTCGAATAGCGGCCGGGCATCGTGGGGCCCTGGGGCAGCCTCAGGGTGGTACTGCACCGCAAAGATGGGCAGCTCCCGGTGGCGCAGCCCCTCGATCGTGTGGTCGTTGAGATTGACGTGGGTCACTTCCAGGGCGGGCGCGCCAGCCACTCCCTCACGCGAGCCGCTCACGGCGAATCCGTGGTTCTGTGAAGTGATCGTCACGAGGGCCTTCTCGATCTCGAGAACCGGATGATTTCCGCCCCGGTGCCCATAGGGCATCTTCTCGGTCTGGCCCCCAAATGTGAGCGCGAGAAGCTGATGCCCGAGGCAGATGCCGAAAATCGGCACGCCGCGGTCCGCGATCGCTCGGATGATTGGCGGCGCGTACGTCACCGCCGCCGGGTCACCAGGCCCATTCGAGAGAAACACGCCGTCCGGTTCCGAGCTCCAATGCTGCTTCCGCTGGCATCGTGGCCGGCACGACCGTGACCCGACAGCCCCGCTCGTCGAACAACCGAAGGATGTTGCGCTTGATCCCGTAGTCGTACGCGACGATGTGGTTGCGGCGCCTTGGGGTTGCCAAATGCGTACGGCTCACGCGTCGAAACCTGCGTCGCGAGGTCCAGCCCGTCCATCGATGGGCATGCCGGCAAGCACCTCGCGCGCCTCGGCCGTCGCGTCGACGCCGGGCGCGATGACGCCGCGCATCACGCCCAACCTCAGAAGCCGCGTGAGCTTCCTGGTATCAACCTCGGCCAGGATGGGCACTTGGGCATCGGCAAGCCAACGGTCGAGCGAGCCGATCGCGCGCCAATTCGAATACGCGCGTGACAGCTCGCGCACGACGATGCCGGCCGCTTGCGGTTTGCTCGACTCCGGATCCTCGTCGTTGATCCCATAGTTCCCGATTTGTGGAGCCGTCAGCACCACGATCTGCCCGCAGTACGATGGGTCCGTGAAGACTTCCTGGTATCCGGTCATGTTCGTCGTGAACACGACTTCGGCGCAGGTCGCTCGCGTGTTGGGACCGAGTCGGCCGCGAAAAAGGGTTCCATCCTCGAGGAGGAGGAACCCTGGCTGAAACGTGGGAGGCGTCATCAGGCGATCAGGTCAGGAGCTCTGTGTCAACAGACCCTGCGCGGTGCACCCTCATCCGATACCCCGCCGTCATTTCTTTGAGTTCGGGGCTGGCGTTGTAGTTGTCGGCGCCGGCGATGCCGGTGCGGGCGCTTGGGTCGCTGGTGCCTTCGGAGTGGCCGGAGCTGATCCCTTACCAGCCGGCGCGGCCCCCTGCTGGGTACCCGGGACCGCTTGGTTCTGCCCCGGGAGGAATGGCAGGGCCGGGGCCGACGACGCTGGCGCGGGCGCAGGTGCGGCCGGCTGGGGCGTGAGCCCCTGCTCCAGCACCGACTTGGGCGCGCGCCCACGCGCGGCTCCGATCTGGAGAAGGAACGCGAGCGCGATAAAGATGCCGCCAGTCCACCACGTGATCTGGGTGAGCCAGTTGCCCGCCTGACGGGTCCCGATGAAGGCGTCCGGGGAGGAGCTCACACCACCAAAGCTCGCGGCCATTCCCGTCCCTTTGCCCGCCTGCAACAGAATGGCGGCCACAAGGACGAAGCTATCAAGGATGAGTAGAACCAGCAGCAGCGTCGTGAACATCAGGCTCGAGGCAAAGTTTCGTAGCTTCGAAATGTGTCGGCCCGGACGGCGCGGATCAACCCTCGTTTACGTGAGCGCCCACCATGACGATCTCCGCCCACGATGCCGGGTCCAGGCTGGACCCGCCGACGAGCAAGCCGTCCACCCCAGGGGCGGCGAGCAAAGCCGGCGCATTCGCCGGGGTGACGCTGCCCCCATAGAGAATGGGGACCATCGACGCGCGCGGTGGCAGCAGTAGCCGCAGGGCGTTGGCCAAGACCGCGTGAGTCTCGGCCGCGTCAGCGGGCGTCGCGGTGCGACCGGTCCCAATCGCCCACACCGGCTCGTAGGCGATCAGGCTCCGAGCGACCTGCTCAGGCGACAGTCGGCCAAGACCCGCCGTGAGCTGACGCGTCACCACAGTGCTGGTCAGTCCCGCCTCTCGTTCCGCGAGGAGCTCCCCGACACACAGCACGGGCGTCAGGCCCGCCGCCGTCACGGCCTCACACTTCCGCGCGGTGTCCGCATCAGACTCGTGGAACACGTGCCGTCGCTCGGAGTGGCCGACAAGCGCGAAGCGAGCTCCGGACGCACGCGCCATGGGCGCGGAGATCTCGCCGGTGAACGGACCCTTCGGCTCCCAGTAGACGTTCTGTACGCCGAACTGGATGTCCGGTCGCGCCGCCGCGGCGTCTCGCGCCGCCGCCAGGGACAGCGCAGGTGGAAACAGAATGACGGTGCGATCCGATAAGACCGGCACCCGAGCGATATAGGCCGTCACAAACCGGCGCGCGTCTTCCGGCGCGAGATTCATCTTCCAGTTGGCCGCCAACACGGGCCGTGCAAACTGGGCGGCGGGCGCGTCGGTGCTGGCGCTCATGCTCCAGCCGCTCGGCGCGCGATCGTGTCCGGCCCGTGGACCTCAGCGCGCATCGTCGAGCGCGTCGACGCCTGGCAACGCTCTCCCTTCGAGGAACTCGAGCGATGCGCCCCCGCCAGTCGACACATGGCTCATCTGCGCCTCGAGGCCAGCCTGTGCTACTGCGGCTGCGGAATCCCCGCCTCCGACGATCGTCGTCGTTCCACGAGTCGTCGCCGCCGCCATGGCCCGCGCGATGGCGAGCGTGCCTGCGTCGAACGGCGGCGTCTCGAACACGCCCATTGGCCCGTTCCAGATCACCGTCTTGGCGATCGAGATCGCGCGGCCAAACGACTCCGCGCTACGTGGGCCGATGTCGTACATCGCTTCCGTTGGAGGAATCCCGTCACGCGGCACCGCGTGCGCGAGCGCCCCTTGGTCGAGAGCCGGCGCCACCACGGCGTCGTGCGGAAGCGTGAGCCGCGCTCCAGCGCTTGCGAGCAGGTCTTTCGCCATGTCGATCCGGTCGGCCTCGACCAGCGATTTCCCCACCGCCAGCCCCATCGCCCGGAAGAACGTGCATGCCATCGCGCCTCCGATCAGCATGCCATCGACTCGAGGCAGCAGTTGCGCGATGACGTCGATCTTCCCGGAGATTTTGACACCACCCAGAATCGCGATGAACGGGCGCTTTGGCTCCGATAACGCTTGCCCCAGATACTCCAGCTCCTTCGCCATCAGTAGTCCGGCGACCGCCGGGCGCAGCACCGCGGCGACGCCGACCGTCGAAGCGTGCGCGCGATGCGCGGCACCGAATGCATCATTGACGTAGAGGTCGCCCAGCTTGCCGAAGTCGCGCGCCAGGCGCTCATCGTTGCTCTCTTCCCCGGGCAGGAATCGCGTGTTCTCGAGGAGCAGCACCTCCCCGGCCCCAAGCGCGCGGGTCGCCTGCACCGCCTCGTCGGTGTCCGTGGATTTGACGAACCGCACCGCGGCCCCCAACAGGTCGCTCAGTCTCGCCGCCACCGGATCGAGCGAATACTTCGGGTCCGGCTTGGCCTTGGGGCGGCCGAGGTGGGAAACGAGCACCACGCGAGCGCCAAGCGCCTGCAGGAGCCGGATCGTCGGCAGCGCCGCCCGGATTCGCGTGTCGTCCGTGATGCGGCGGTCAGCGTCGAGCGGCACGTTGAAATCGACGCGAATGAGCACGCGCTTCCCGCGGACTTCGCCGTCCGCGAGGTCCCGCACCGTTCGTTTGCGCGCCAACTTACGCAGCCCCGCCGGTACGTCTCCTCGCCCCCCGCGTTCGGCGCTCGTGCATGATGTACGACACCACGCCGAGGATGACGCCGACGAGGATGGCCGCGTACCCTGCGAGCTCCATGTAGTAGTTGTGCAACCACACCGCGAACGCCGACTGCCCCGGGGGCACGACGATCGCATGCGACACGAGCCGGGTATTCACGCGGTACGCCACGACCACGAGCACGATGCCGACCAGGATCAGGGTCAGTGCGATCGCGTCGCGCACTCGATCGGCGCGTGTCGTTCCATCGCTCGGTGGCGCGACGGGTGCGACCGCGCCGCGCACAGGTTGCGTCATAGCCGAGCCCCCATGTAGCGCAGCAGATCCACACAGCGGCACGCATAGCCCCACTCGTTGTCGTACCAGCCAGCGACTTTCACCAGCGTTCCATCAATCACGTTAGTGCTCTTGGCGTCGAGGATGCAGGAGTACGAGTTACCGATGTAATCGACCGACACGAGCTCTTCGTCCGAGACCGCAAGGATGCCATGCATCGGTCCCGCGGCCGCCGCGGCCCGGAACGCCGTATTCACGGCGTCGATCGTCGTCGCGTGTTCAACTTCCACCACGAGATCGGTGAACGACACGTCCGGCGTCGGCACACGAATCGACGCGCCGTCGATCTTGCCTTTGACTTCGGGGATCACCAGGCCTGTCGCTTTCGCGGCGCCAGTGGTGGTCGGGATGATTGACAGCGCCGCAGCGCGCGCGCGGCGCAGATCCTTGTGCGGCAGATCGAGGATCTGCTGGTCATTGGTGTAGCTGTGCACGGTGACCATAGACGCATGGCGAAAGCCGAACGTATCGCGGATGACCTTGACCATCGGGACGAGGCAGTTCGTCGTGCAGGATGCGTTGGACACGATCGTGTGCCGCGCCGGGTCGTAGGACTCGGTGTTGACACCCATCACAATCGTCACGTCTTCCCCCTTGGCGGGGGCCGAGATCACGACCTTCTTCGCGCCCGCCTCCACGTGCTTCCGCGCCTTGGCCGCGTCGGTGAACTTGCCGGTCGACTCGAGCACCAGGTCGACCCCCAGCGCGCGCCACGGGAGCTTCTCCGGGTCCTTCTCCGCCAGCACGCGGATCGTCTGCCCATCGACGTGCAGCGCGTCGCTCGAATGTTCCACCGGCCGATCGAATCGCCCGTGGACCGAGTCGTATGTCAGCAAGTGCGCCAGCGTCCGCGTGTCCGTCAGATCATTGACGGCGACGAACTCCAGATCTGCCACGCCCTCATCGATCGCCGCGCGCAGCACCTGGCGACCGATTCGTCCAAATCCGTTGATTCCTACCCGTGTCGTCATGGGGCGTAGTCTCACGAGGTCGGTGACCAGTGTCAACGGGCGCCGCGCACCCGTAGAGAGGAGAAAGGGGAAAGGAGAGAGGAGGCAACGACCTACGCGCCTCGTCTACTTTCTACTTTCTGCCCTTCTACTCTCTAGCGCGAAGCGCTGCCCACATGGCGCGCCGGTCCGCGGGTCGGTCGAACCACCGCTCGAACGCCAACGCGCCCTGTTCCACCAGCATCGCCAGGCCATCGCATGCCCGATGGCCATGCGCTCGCGCCGCTCGGACCCACGGCGTCTCACCGGGCCGGTACACGAGGTCGAGCGCGTCGGCGCCTTGCGGCAGTAGCGCGGGATCAAAGGGGACGTCGTCGCGGCGCATGCCGATCGTCGTCGCGTGAACTACGAGCGCCGCACCCGCCAAAGCGTCAGGAATCGTCGGGACGGCGACCGCGACTGCTGGAAACCGCGCCACGAGTGCCTCGAGACGCGCCAGTGTGCGGTTCCAGACCCGCGCCTCACACCCCGGCCACTCGGCGATCGCCGTCAGCACTGCCGCGGCGGCACCGCCAGCTCCGATCACGGCAATTCGGGTCTCCGATGGCACGCGCCCAGAAAGCCCGCGGACGGCGTTGTGGAACCCCGCAACATCGGTGTTGTCACCGACGAGCGTGCCATCCTCGACCCAGAAGGTGTTGACGGCGCCGGCACGCTGCGCGACCGCAGTGACACGCCCACAGCATCGCGCCGCCGCTTCCTTATGCGGGACGGTGATATTCCCCGCCGCGCGCTCTCGCAGGAGGCCAGCCAGCGTTGCCTCGAGATCCACAGGCAGCACATCCAGACTTTCGTAGGTCAGCGGAACGCCTGCCACGCGTAGTGCCGCATTCTGCATCGCCGGCGACAGCGAATGAGCGACCGGATGCCCAATGAGCACGAGCCGTTTCGGCATCTTCCTCATTCCGCACGCTCGTGGCTCAGTATCTCCTCTCTCCTTTCTCCTTTCCCCTTACTACGCGCGCAGCGCGTCCCCTCTCACCTTTCTACGCGCGCAGCGCGTCCGCGTCAGCTGGCGGTGCGCTCGGTGACCAATCGATCGAGGACGCGCCGGATCTCGGTCTCGAGCTCGTCGACCGTGGATCGGTACACGTCGAGGTCACCGCCAAAGGGGTCGGTCACCGCACGCGCGTCAGCCCCGCGCGAGGAGTACGCGGTAAGCAGATACGCCTTGCCGCTGCCCCCCAACGCTTCGACGCGCTCTAGGTGATGCGAACCCATCACCAGGATCAGATCGGCCGCGTCGACGTGTTCCGGCATCAGTTGCCGCGCGCGATGCGCCGTGAGATCGAGTTGTCGCTCGAGGCCCACCAGGACCGCACCATCAGACGCTGGCTGCCCCTCGGCCGCGCTGGTGCCAGCGCTCGCAATCTCGACGTCCGACAGTCCCCGCTCGTCAGCCACCTGACGTGCGATCGCCGCCGCGATCGGGCTGCGACAGGTATTCCCCGTACACACGAAGAGCAAATGCATCGACTGCCTTACGCGTCTCCAATCAAGTCCGGGACAGTTTCCCGCAGGACGTCCGCCGAGATGGCGCCGGGCCGGATCACCCGGAGCCGCCGGCCCATGCAGTCGACGACGGTCGATGGCGCAGACGGCTCCAGTCGCCCCCCATCCAAAACGAGCAGAACGCCGCGCCGGATCGCGTCGCCCCACTGGGTTACAATCTCGGCGGCGGACATCGCGGGCGGTACCCCTGTCGGGTTGGCACTCGTCGACGTCAGCGGCGCACCGTGCATATACAGGAGACGCGTGAGTCCCGGGTGCGGCGTCCACCGCACCGCCACCCCACCCTCGGGGCCGCGCAGCCGGTCGCTGATCCGGCGTTCACCGCCAGGGAGCACCAACGTCAGCGGTCCGGGCCAGTGGCGTGCGGCCAATCGCGCACCCGCGCCGCCCAGGTGCAGTCCCAGGCGGGCTAGCATGTCGCTGCCCGCGATGAGCAGCAGCACCGGCTTTCCCGCCCCGCGCCCTTTGAGGTCCGCCAGCGCGTCGAGCGCCGCACCATCCAGGGTCCCCCCGAACCCGTAGACCGTCTCTGTTGGGTAGGCCAGGACACCGCGCCGTTCAATGTGCGCAAGCGCGGCAGGGATGGCCGCTTCTACTTCGGCACTTGACCAGAACGGCAGCGCGGGGTCTGGCAGCACCTCACTCCCTCTGCAGCGCGATCGCGTCCGCGCGCGAAAAATCGGCTTCGTCAGTGATCTTCATCGCCCGCTCGCTCCCGGGAACGACGACGACCCGGATGCCGAGACGCTCGCACAGTCCGGCCTCATCGGTCGCGACCACGCGATCGCGGCGAGCTGCGTCGTGCGCCCGTTCCAGCATAGCCCGCGGAAATGCCTGTGGCGTCTGGGCCCGCCAGAGCCCCGTGCGGTCGACCGTGCGGAGTATCCGCCCCTCCGCATCAACTTCTTTCAGCGTGTCGACAAGCGGCAGAGCAGCAATCGCTCCTTGGCCGGCGCGCGCCGCCCGAATGACGGCGTCGATCGTCGCATCAGTGACCAGCGGCCGCGCGGCGTCGTGCACGACGACGATCTCAACCTCGTTGGGCAGGTCCTCCAGGCCATTCGCGACCGATTCCTGGCGATCGCGTCCCCCGATCGATAGCAGCAGCCGATCGAGGTCCGCCTGAAAAAGCCACGGTGGCGGGTCTCCCGCGGCCGTGCGCGGCAGGACACACACGACCATCGCAACGTCCGGCCGCGCCTGGAACCGTTGCACGCTGTGCAGCAGCATTGGCTTCCCGGCCACCCAACGGAACTGCTTTAGCTCGGTCGAGCCCGTTCGCGTCCCCGCGCCCGCGGCGACGATCACCACGCCCACGTCACCCGTCATAGAAAGAGTCGAGCGAACAAGGCGTGCAGCGTGCCCACCCCTTCAATCTGCAGCGCCGTCGGCTGACGCTTCGGCACGCCGCGCTCGGCGATATACGCCACCCGCATTCCCATCTTGGCCGCTTCCGCGAGGCGCCGCTCGATCTGCGACACGGGTCGGACTTCGCCCCCCAAGCCAACTTCGCCGATGAACACCGCATCGCTCGGCAGCGGCCGATCGAACACGCTCGACGCGAGCGCCGCCCCGACCGCGAGGTCGCCCGCCGGCTCTTGCATGCGCACACCACCGACGACGTTGAGAAACACGTCGAGCGTCGCGAACGACAACTCGGCACGCTTGTCGAGCACCGCCAACAGCAGCGCCAGTCGCCGATTGTCATAGCCGGTCGCGACCCGCTGCGGTGTCCCGAACCCGGCCTTGGCTGCGAGTGCTTGCACCTCGACCAGCACGGGACGCGTGCCTTCGAGCAGTGCCGTCACGGCGCTGCCCGACGCTGTCCGGTCGCGGTCGCCCAGAAAGAGCTCGGACGGATTCTCGACCGCGATGAGACCCGAGCCACTCATGCGGAACACACCGATCTCGTCCACGCTGCCGAAGCGATTCTTGGTCGCACGCAGCACGCGGTGGTCCGCGACCGTCTCACCCTCGAAGTAGAGGACCGTGTCGACGATGTGCTCGAGAGTCTTGGGTCCCGCGATGCCGCCCCCTTTGGTCACGTGCCCGACGACGAACACCGTCGTCCCACTTTCCTTGGCAAAGCGCATCAGCCGCGCCGCGCATTCGCGCACCTGGCCGACGCTCCCGGGAGCCCCTTCGAGGTCGTCGGTGAAGACCGTCTGCACGGAATCGATGATGAGCGCTCGCGGGCGATTGGACCCGGCCGTCGCCAGAATCGTCTCGAGGTTCGTCTCGCTCAGTAACGTGACGTCGCCCGCCGAGTCGGCCAGCCGATCAGCACGCAACTTGACTTGCAGCGGCGATTCCTCGCCTGACACATAAAGCGCGGGCCAGCCGCGATCCTGCAGGCGCGCCGCCACCTGCAGCAGTAACGTGGATTTCCCGGCCCCTGGCTCACCACCCAGCAGGACCATCGAGCCTGGCACCACACCGCCGCCCAACACGAAGTCGAATTCACCCAGCCCCGTCCGCCAACGCTCGGTTTCAGACCCGGTGATCTCGCGGAGCCGCGGAGTCGTCGCCACCGCGCCGCCCGCGGCGAGATTCGCCGCGCGGCTCGTGCGACGCCCATTGCCCTTGGCCGACCGCGTCGGCGCCGCGAGTTCCTCGGCGAGCGTGTTCCACTCGCCACAGGTCCCGCACCGCCCGCCCCACCGCGCGTGCTCCGCCCCGCACTCGGTGCAGCGATAGACGGTCCTGATCTTGGGCATGGGGCAAGATAAGGGGGCTTACCCCGTCGCCCGCGCCGTGTAGCTCTCGAAGCGCGTGTAGTGCTTGTGGAAGTACAGGTTGACGGTGCCGATCGGGCCATTGCGCTGCTTGCCCACGATGACCTCGGACCGACCCTCCAGCGAGTTCCCGTCCTTGTCCGTCGGCCCCTCATACACCTCGGGTCGGAAGAGGAACACGACCAAATCGGCATCCTGCTCGATCGCGCCCGACTCTCGCAGGTCGGAGAGCTGCGGCCGCTTCGACTCGCCCGTTCGCTGCTCGGGCGCTCGCGAGAGCTGCGACAGCGCGATCACCGGCACCGCCAGCTCTTTCGCCAGCGCCTTCAATGATCGCGAGATCTGGCTGATCTCCTGCTGCCGGTTTTCGGCCCTCGAGGGCCCCTGGATCAGCTGCAGATAGTCGACGATGACCATCCCCACTCCCGAGTCGACCTTGAGGCGCCGGGCACGCGAGCGCATCTCCAACAGCGAGATCCCGGCGCTGTCATCGATGTAGATCGGCGCGGAGCTGAGGATCCCCGCAGCACGCGCTAGGCGCGGGAAATCGTCATCGCGCAGCAGACCCTTGCGCATGCGCTGCGCGTCAATGCGAGCCTCGCTCGTCAGCAATCGCTGCACGAGCGACTCCTTGCTCATCTCGAGCGAAAAGAACGCGATCGGGATGTTGTGCTCGATGGCGGCGTGCTGCGCCAGGTTGAGACAGAACGATGTCTTCCCCATGGCCGGCCGCGCCGCAACGATGATCAGCTCCGACGGCTGAAAGCCCGACGTGATTTCGTCGAGGTCCGCAAAGCCGCTGGGCACGCCGGTGATGATCTTGCCGCCCTTCGAGAGCGCTTCGATCCGCTCCATCGTGGGCCAGAGCAGCTCTTTGATCCGCGTGAAGTCGACGGAGCCGCGCGCCTGACTGAGCTGGAGGATCTTGTGCTCGGCGGCGTCCAACATCTCGGCCGCTGTGGTTCGAGCCTCGAATGCCTCCGCGACGATCGCCGTCGACACCTCGATCAACCGACGCAGCATCGCCTTCTCACGCACGATCCGCGCGTGATACTCGACGTTGGCCGCGGTCGGCACTGCGTCGATCAGCGACGAGATGTATTCGCCGCCGCCGCTCGCGTCGAGCTCCCCGCGACGCGCCATCTCGTCCGTGAGCGTGAGCGGGTCGACCACCTCGCGCCGCTCGGTGAGCGCCATCATGGCGCGGAAGACGCGGCGGTGCGCCTCCCGGTAGAACATCGTATCGTCGACAATCTCGGATGCGCGCATGATCGGCATCCGTGTCGATCATCATCGCACCGAGTACGGCCTGCTCGGCATCCTCCGAGTACGGCGGGCGGCGGTCGGCGTAGGGGTCGCGGTCCGACGGATGGCCGTCGTTCCGGTCAGACCCCGGTGCCATCGAGGATACGACGTGCGTACTGGACATCTTCCCAAGTCGGACGTTTCCAGGCCGGATTCCGGAGGAGCGCGGCCGGGTGGTACGTGACGATGAGGGGCACACCGTAATACCGGTGGACCGCGCTGCGCAACTTCCCGATGGAATCCTTGGTCTGGAGCAGGGTCTGCGCTGCAAACGTGCCGAAGGCGATGATCACTTTGGGGCGAATCAGCTCGAGCTGCCGGACGAGGTATGGGCTGCACGCCACGACCTCGTCGGGCAGCGGGTTCCGATTGCCCGGCGGCCGGTGCTTCAGCACGTTGCAGATGAAGACATCCTCCCGCTGGAGCTGGATCGCGCCCAGGATCTTGTCCAGCAACTTGCCCGCTTGGCCGACAAACGGCCGCCCCGTCGCGTCTTCCGTGGCGCCGGGGGCCTCACCAACGCAAACCAGCGAGGCGGCCGCCGATCCCTCCCCAGGGACCGGGTGCGTCGCCGTGCCGTACAATGGGCACTGCGTGCACGCGGCGATGACCGCGGCCAGCTCGTCAAGCGTCGAAACGCTGGAGAGGGGACCGCCAAAGAGCTCGCTGTGCGGCTGCCCGACGGCCAGTCCCGCGGGCCAGCGTGCCTCCGACGTCGAGCCCCGTGTGGTCGGTTCGACCGGAGTCGCGGGTCCGGTCTCCGGCGCCGCTGTCGACGTCACGGCAGGCGACGCGGGAGGTGCGCCGGGTGCGCGGCGCGGCGGCTCAGGCGGGACATCGATCGGCCCGGTCGCGCCAACGTCCCGACGTGTCGGCGTTCCCCGGGCGGCTGCCAGGACGGCCCGCCAGTCGCCCGCGTCGGCGTCCGGCGCGGCAGTGCCTGCGTGAGGCGTCGGCTCGCCGACGGATCGCGCAGCGCCGGTCCTGGCGCCGACAATGCGCAGGACCTCCTCGACCGTCATGTCATCGAGCAACAGGTCTCGCTCTCCTGCCTCGCGCCGCTGCTCCAGATAGCGGCGCAACTGCTCCTTACCGTCCACGCATCATCCCTTCGACTCGATCCAGGATCGCGTCCGCGACGTCGATCTTTGCGAGAAGCGGCATCTCTTCGACCTCGCCATCCCCGACGAGAAAGCTCACGCGATTGGTATCGCCGGCAAAGCCGGCGCCAGGCTCCGAAGCGTCGTTCACGACCACCATGTCCAGCGCCTTGCGCTGCAGCTTCGATCGACCGCCGGCCAGCGCCGCCTCGGTCTCCAGCGCAAACCCGACGATGATCGCCGACGGACCGCGCAGCCCGCGAGTCTCCACGAGAATGTCCTCGGTCGGCACGAGCGGAATGGCGCGAGGCGCCGTGTCTTTCTTGATCTTCTGCGGCGCCGCTGCTGCGGGGCGAAAATCCGCAGGCGCCGCCGCCATGACGAACACGTCGGCCGACCCGAGCTGTTGCGAAACCGCGGCACGCATGTCTTCGGCCGTCTCGATCGTGATGATTGTCGGTCCAACGGGGAGCGGCACCGAGAGGGGGCCCGCGATGAGCGTCACGTCCGCGCCGCGCCGCCACGCTGCGGCAGCCACCGCCACCCCCATTTTCCCGCTGCTCCGGTTCGAGAGAAATCGTACTGGATCGACGGGCTCGCGCGTGGGACCTGCGGTCACCAGGATCCGGCGGCCGCGCAGTAAGCCATCGGCATCCAACAACCGACCGACGTGCGCGAGAATGGTCTCCGGCTCGGGCATTCGCCCTGGACCGCTACCCTCCCCCGCGGCGAGCGGGCCTTCGTCCGGATCGAGCACGTGGTAGCCGAGGCCGCGCAGATGTGCGGTATTGCGGACCGTCTGCCGATGCGCCCACATCCGGTCGTTCATCGCCGGAACGAGCAGCACCGGCGCATCCGACGCGAGGAGGCACGCGGCGAGCAGGTCGTCCGAGCGCCCCTGCGCGGCCCGCGCCATGAAGTCGGCCGTGGCCGGCGCCACGACTATGGCGTGCGCCGACCGCGCGAGCGCGATGTGGTCGAGCGCGTGCCCTGCCGCAATCAGGTCGGTGTGCACGGGGCGGCCGGTCAGGGCTTCGAATGTGATTGCGCCGACGAACTCCTGCGCGGCCGCCGTCATGACGACGTCGACCTCCGCGCCGGCCCCGCTCAAGAGTCGTGCGAGCCAGGCCGCCTTATAGCTCGCAATGCCGCCCGTGACGCCGAGGACGATCCGGCGATTAGCGAACGGGCGCACCGCGACTGTGCCTCTCGTTCCGACTGGCCAGCTACTCGGCGCGACGCCGCGGCACCACGCGGTACTGGATCTGCCCGGTCGTCAACTCTTCCAGCGACCGCGTCGTGAGCTTCTTCTCTTTGCTCGACGATCGATCGCGTGGAAACTCATTGAGCCCACGAGCGTACTTCGCCGCGACGAGCACGCCGAGATACTTGTTCGTCGAACGCGCAGCGACTTCGCTGGGGGTGAATACACGCATTGTCAGACCTCGCCTAACTGTGAAGGTCCCGAGCTCGCAGTGCCGCGATGTCTCGGTCCAAACCCTGCACCAACTCCATCACCCGGGCCGCAAGCTGCTCCCCGCCGCGCTCCCGACGTACCTGTTCGGCGTCGATGATGGCCGACACCTCGCAGATCGCGCGGTCGAGGTCACCATTGACCACGACGTACTGATACCAATCTATGGACGCAAGCTCGTGCTTGGCGGTTTCGAGCCGGATGAGGAGATCCTTGGGATCCTCGGTACGGCGCGCCTGAAGCCGAGCGAGCAACACATCCGCGGAAGGCGGCAACAAGAAAACCAGGAGTGAATCCGGGAAGGCCTCTCGGAACTGCCGCGCGCCCTGCACGTCGATGTCCATAATGACGTGTTGGCCCCGCGCCAGCACCCGCTCGACCTCTCGCCGGAGCGTCCCGTACAGTTTCCCGTGCACCTCCGCTGACTCGGCGAATTCCCCGCGCTCCCGCTTCGCCACGAACTCGCCGTGCGTGAGGAAATGATAATCGCGACCCTCGACCTCGTCATGTCGCGGCAGGCGAGTCGTCGCCGACACCGAATATCCCAGATCGGTGCGGCTCGCCAGGAGGCGCTTCGTGATCGTGGTCTTTCCGCCCCCAGACGGTGCGGAGAGAATGATCGGGAACGGACTCATCGGCGCGTGCAAAAGAGTGCGAGAGGTGTCACCTGAGTCGGCGGCAACCGAGATCACTCGAGATTGTCCACTTGTTCACGGATGCGCTCGAGCTCCTCTTTGATCAATACGACGTCTTGCAGCATCCCGGCGTCATTTGCCTTGCTCCCGGTCGTATTGGCCTCCCGGAGCATTTCCTGAACGAGAAACCCCAGGCGCTTCCCCACCCCATCCACCGCGCCATCGCGCAATGCGGTCCGGAATGCATCAATGTGCGATCCGAACCGGTCGAGCTCTTCACTCACATCGAGCCGGTCCGCGAGAAACGCGATCTCCTGCGCGATCCGCTGGTCGTCCACGACCGCCCCGTCCGTCAGGACGCGGACTGCCTCTCGCAAACGATCGCGTGCCTCGATCAACCGGTCCGGCGCTCGAGCCGCCAACCGCGTCACGGCAGCTTCCACGAGGGTCAGGCGCTCGTGTAGCAACACCGTGAGCCGAGCACCTTCCGCCTCCCGCATCGCTGACAGGTGAGTGAGAGCGGTGTCCACGACTCCGAGCAGCTGAGTCCCATCCGCGTCCGTCGCAGTATCGTCCGACTCCGAGACGAGGACATCCGGCAGCCGCAGGACCGTGGCGAGATCGATCTCGCCGCCCAACGCATATCGCTGCTTGAGTCCGGCCAGCGTCGTCACGTAGCTGGCGAACCGTGCTTCGTCGATGCCGGCACCACCAGCCGTTCCGTCCATCTGCCATCGCATCGCGACAGAGACATGGCCACGCGGAGATGTGCTTGCGAAGAAGCTCGCGCACATCGGCTTCCCAACGGCTGTAGCGCGTCGGAAGTTTGATGCTCGGATTGAAGAAACGGTGGTTGACGGTGCGGATCTCGACGGTGACGTGGGCGTGGCCGACCCCACCATCAGCCGTCCCGAACCCCGTCATGCTCCGGATGATCGGCAAGGGCCTAAGTTATGACGGGACAATAACATTGTCAATCCAACTGATGTGGTTCTGATGCCACCACACACCGGTCGCGGCGGTGCATCGCGGCGCGCTCAATTCCAAAAGCTCCATCGAATGCCGTAGAGGTTGAGCGTGCGCGGCATGATGTACCCCGGGACCAGATTGTACGGGTAGCCAAGCAGGTTGCGCAATTGCCACGTGATGGTGCCCTGCAGGATGCGGATCTCCAGCAGTGACGATGCCACAATGGCGCCGGTGCTTTCCTCTGGGCCGGTGCTCGTTGGAAAGAGCACCTTCGTCTGGTAGTCGAGACTGCCGCTCACTTTGATGTGGAAATCTCCCCTCGGAAACTTCTTGAGGAGTGACGTCTCGAGCGACAGCTCGCCTCGCGCTGCGTAGTGGGGTCGGTAGAACGCCTCCGAACCCCAATCGACAGCGTAGAAGTCTGCCGTCAACAGGCCAAACATCGACCCGCGGATCGTCCCGTAGTATCCCGTCATGCGACCGAGTGCGGCCGGCGTGAATGTCGTGTCGTAGATCGCCAAGCCCTGCACCAGCGCCGTATCTCGCGTGATCACGCCGCCGCTCACCCACAGCTGGCTCAGTCGAAAGCCAGCTTCGCCACGCATCGACGTAGAGGTTGGAGGTGCATCCGATCCGCCGCCATTGGACGTGGTCCGAGCGACATCGCCGAGGAGGCTGATGAACGGCAGTGGCGTCAAACGAACCGTGCCCTCCTCCGTGTTGATCCCGAGTAGCCGCTTGCGGTTGAGAGAATCCAGTGTTGGCCACGCGGTTGGCGCGTTGTTCTCGACGAACGCCTCGATGGCGAGTGGCCCGCTGCCCCAGGATGCACGCAGGGACGGCGAGTTCATGGTCCCCTTGCTCCCAAAGATCCGCAGGCGTTCGGTGCCCGTGAATCGAATACCCCATTCGGAAAACCCGCCCGTCGCGACGTATTGGGATTCCGAGTTGGTCGTGTCGACCGATGTCGTGGTCGACGTGATCGTGGTGGTGGTGGTCGGCGTCGTCACGAGCGTCGACGTGGCGATAGGGCTCGAGTTCTTGAACGACTGCGAGCCGGCGATGACCTGCGCCCAGACGCCCTGGTCGGGATTGCCGAAGCCGCCACGCACGTAGGCGTTGGTGTAGGTCTTTTCGAAGTCAGGCAGCCCCGGGGCCGTGGACACGGTCCCATTGAGCTCGACCCGCGCGAGTGCGTCCATGCCGCGCCGATACCGATCGACGAACGCATCGAACGCCCACGGGCCTCCGGCCCACCCGACTCGCCCGATGATCGAGGTGCCGACGCCACCTCCTCCATACGGCCCGATATTGGTGAATTGCTGGGCGGCGAATTGAACGTTGCCGCCGTTCTTCAGCCGCTCCCCGAAGAATGCGCGGTAGAGATTGGTCTCCTGGTTGCCAGTCAGCACGTCCGCGCGCGTCGTTGGCGTGACGTGGTCGACCGCCCAGGTGCGGACGTACACGCGGAGCTCGTCGGCGCCAACCTCGACGGCCACATCCTGGAGGGTCCAGAGCTCGATGGTGCCGAAATCCTGCAGGCCGCGCATCCCGGGATCGATCGGATCGGTCTCGAGCCCGTCATAATAGACCCGGATGCGCGCGGGGTTGCCGAGGTACGTACCGACCATCGGCGTCGAAATCCACCCCGCCGCGAACATCTCGAAGCCCGGCACGCGAGTGAGCAGGTCGGCGAGCGTGAGTGCGCCGGACGCGAAGAGTTGGTCCCGATCCCAGTGGTAGCTGGGCCCGACGCTCAACAATCGGGGCGTCTGGGCTCGCAGAAGCGGGGCTTTGAGCTTCGTTGTGTCGGGATGGAACGACAACAGGATGCTGTCTGCTTTCGATACCCGCCGATGCGCGGTATCTGGCGGCAGCGTGTCGAGGCGCACCGAATCGGAAGGCAGTGGAACCGCATGCGACGCCGAGTCGCGACGCGCCCGCGCGGAATCCGAGGCCGTGACTTGGGCCCCGGCCTCCTTGACGGCGCATCCCAACGCCACGCCAGCAGCCGTGGCCAGAAGGACCCACAGCCGCACGACACGAGGTCTCCGCGCCGTCCGGCGTGCACGAGCACTGATGGTCAGTGCACCCGCCCGCGGGCGAATTCTACGAACATTCCGACTGGTACACCGGTTGGCCCCTTTGGGATCGCCACTAGGTCCGTTTCGGAGTACGCCGTCCCGGCGATGTCGAGATGCACCCATGGGGTATCCCCGACGAATTCTTGCAGGAACTTCGCGGCCGTGATAGCGCCACCCGGCCGGCCGCCAGTGTTCTTGATGTCGGCGACGTCGGACTTGATCGCGTCCTGGTAGTCGTCCCAGACCGGCATCCGCCAGCCCCGCTCGCACGCGCGGTCCCCCGCGGCGAGTACCTCGGCCACCAGCGCGTCGTCGTTGCCGAACACGCCGGTCGCCACATGCCCCAGGGCGATGACACACGCGCCGGTGAGGGTCGCGGCATCGACGATGGCGGTGGGATCGAAGCGTCGGACGTACGTGAGGACGTCAGCCAGGACGAGCCGGCCCTCGGCGTCCGTGTTGATCACCTCGATCGACTTGCCCGACGAGGCGTGAACGACATCGCCCGGCTTGACCGCGGTGCCCGACGGCATGTTGGTCGTCGCGCCGATCGCTCCCACGACGTTGATCGGCAAACGGAGCCGAGCGATGGCCTCGAACGCACCTAGGACCCCTGCCGCCCCGCACATGTCGAACTTCATGAACTCCATGCCATTTGCCGGTTTGATGGAGATCCCGCCGCTGTCGAAGCACAGGCCCTTGCCCACGAGCGCGATGGGTTTCGCTGTCGGCGCGGCCCCACGGTATTCCAGCACGATGAGCTTGGGATCTTGCGGGGTCCCTTGCGCAACGCACAAAAACGCGCCCATCCGCAGCGCCTCCATCTCCGCTCGCCCGAGCACGGCAACGTCGACATTGTGCCGCCGACCGAGATCGCGCGCCGTTTCCACGAGATAGTCCGGCGTGCACAGGTTCCCAGGCATCATGCCGAGACGACGCGCCAGATCATGTCCCGCCGCGAGCGCTCGCGCGGCGGCGAGACCGGCCTCGACGCGGGCAGGATCGTCGACGTGAATCGTCGCAGCCGACAGCGGGGTCCGTCGGTCTTCGGCCGACGGTGGCGTCTTGAGGTCCGTGTATTCCCAGCAGCCGAGGGCCAATCCCGCGCCGATCTGCTCCACATCGCTGGCCGACGCGGCGCCGGCAAACCACGTCAGCGATCCCACGCCCATACCGTGCGCTCGGCGACCCGCCAACGACCCCGCACGCCGCAACATGGCGTGCCGGTCGGTGCCACGACCGAGACCGACCAACAGGACTCGGGCCGGCCCCCGCGTGCCGCCGGCCAGGTGCAAGACCTCGTCGCGCGCGCCACGAAAGTCACGGCGCTCAATCGCACGCGCGAGCGCGCCGCTGAGCGCCGCGTCGACCCCGGTCAGGGCTGGCGGTGGCGCCGAGTCTGCAGCCAGTGGCACGACGAGGAGGGGAGTCTCGAGCGCCGCCAGGTCGAGGCGCTGAGCCGACAACGTGAGAGGCATTGGGGAGTGAGAAAAGGCCGATCAGCGTGCGCAGTGAGCCTAGCAAAGTACGCCGAGCCCAGGACGGTGACTAGCGGCCCGCGGTCATTCCGCAGGGCGCGCGGACGCCGTTGTGGCCCAGCAATATCCGCGCGCTTTCCTGCCTGCTGACCCTAGATCCCTGGCCAGAAGATCTCTTGTCGTAATGACGACATATTGACGTTGTAGATCTGTTGTCATAATGTGTACGTGCAACGTCCAGCGTCCAACGTCCAACGTCTGGCGCCTTGCTATAGGAGCACGGTGGTGCGCACGAACAACGCACGAGAGTCGGCGAGGCGAAAGAAGGCCTTTGGCGATGGCCTGGCCACGCTGCTCGGCCGCGACGCCCGGAGTGTCGCGACGGACCTCGGGATCACCCCGAGCGGGTTGTACGCACTGGCCCGCCGCGGGGCGCCGCAGATGCCGTCCGCGGAGCGCTTGCGCGAGCTGGCGCTCGTGTGCGAGGCGGAAGCCGAGCGCCTGTCTCTGGCGGCGCGGGTGCTCCACCACGAGGCCTATCGAGTCGATGCGTTGCTAAAGTGAGGACAAACGGCATGCTATGATCGCTTGCCCATGTGATTATCCACCACTCGACGCGCGACGGCCAGGCGGATGACGGCGCGCCCAATCGGCGAGGACGGCCCGGGCCGCGTGGTAGCCGCACATCCCGTGGACGCCGCCGCCCGGCGGTGTGGACGAGGAGCAGAGATAGAGACCGGGCGCGCCGAGTCGATACGGCGCGCGACCGAGGAGCGGCCGAAACACGAGCTGCTGCAGGGTGTTCGCACCACCACTGATGTCGCCCCCGACGAGGTTGGCATCGTAACTCTCGAGACGCGCGGGAGGCATCAGCGACCGGGCGAGCACGACATCCCGAAAGCCAGGGGCGAATCGCTCGACCTGTGCCTCGATCCGCGCTGCCATATCCATCGTCGACCCATTCGGGACATGGCAGTATGCCCACGCGGTGTGGCGGCCCGACGGCGCGCGCGAGGGATCGAACAGGGAGGGTTGCACCAACAGGACGAAGGGCCGCTCGGCGTGCTCACCCTGCCATGGTGCCGCTTCCGAGGCCACCATCTCCGCCAACGTGCCACCCAGGTGCACGGTCGCCGCTCCGGCGCAGGCGGGATCGCGCCAGGGGATCGGCGCCGAGAGCGCCCAGTCGACCTTGTACACACCGGGGCCGTACCGGTACCTCGTGAGGCCGGCACCGATCCCGCGGGACAGGCGGTTGCCGGCGACCTGGAGGACCTGTCGCGGCGTGAGATCGAGGAGGATCGCATCGGCGGGACCGACGTCGGTCACGGACCGCACGGGGGTGCCAGTTTGGATGGTACCACTCAAAGCCGAGAGGTAGCGGACGAGCGCGCTAGCCAAGGCCCCTGCCCCGCCGCGGGGAATCGGCCATCCCACCGCATGGCCGGCAAGCGCCAGCACCAGACCGAATGCCGATGACCCAACCGCTGTCAGCGGCAGTACGCTATGGGCCGCGAGGCCGGCAAACAGCGCGCGGGCGCGAGCACCGGCAAATGTGCCACGCGCAACCGCCGTGGCACTCAACACGCCCCGCCCGCCAAATCGCACCAGGAGGCCCGGGTGTGCCGGGAGACGCAACGGCGGAAGCGGACCCAGGATGTCGTCACAGAGGTCGGCCCAGCGCTCGACGAACGGTCCAACGAGCGCGCGATATCGCGCCCCGTCGGGGTCGCCCAGGCCAGCCGCCGTTTCGTCCACCGACCGGTGCAACGCCACCGCCGGCGCGTTATCCAGAGGATGCGCCAGCGGGATGGCCGAATGCACCCATTCGAGGCCGTACGAGGCGAGGGGAAGACTGCGGAAAAACGGCGATGACAGGGCCAGGGGGTGGACGGCCGAGCCTACGTCATGCAAGAATCCCGGCAGTGTGAGCGCCTCCGACCTCACTCCGCCCCCAGGGACGTCAGCCGCCTCGCGTACGGCGACCGACCAACCAGCACGCGCCAATGCAACGGCGGCCGCGAGCCCATTTGGCCCGGATCCGACCACCACGGCGCGGCCCGGCTCACCCGCTTCGCCGCGCTGGTCGCTGGCCGCGCCGGCGTCCGACATGCTGTGGCCCAGGTGGATCTTCCTCCGCGCGATGGGGCTCATCTTCGGCTCCGCCTTCTACTCACTGCTCTTCCAGATTCACGGGTTGATCGGAGAGCGCGGAATCCTCCCTGCGACATCATACTTGCACGCCGTCCGCGACGCGGTCCCGGCCGCGAGTCGGTACTGGCTCGTACCCACGTTGCTGTGGGTGTCCTCGAGCGACCGCGCGCTCAGTATCGTCGTCTGGGTCGGTCTCGCGGCCTCGTTACTCCTGGCGCTCAACGTGGTCCCGCGGCTGGCCTCCGTCCTGTGCACGGTCGCCTTTCTCTCCTGCATCGCGGCCCTGCAGGAGTTCGCCTCGTATCAGTCCGACGGGATGCTGCTCCAAGCAGGCGTCGCGTGCGTGTGCCTCGCCCCCGCAGGGATGCGGCCCGGACTGGCCGCGTCGGCTCCTCCGTCTCGCGCCGCCATCTGGCTGCTGCGATGGGAATGGTTTGCCATCTATTTCGAGTCGGGAGTGGTCAAGATCCTGAGCGGTGACGTCCAGTGGCGCACGCTGACAGCCATGGACCACTATTACGAAGATAGCCCCCTGCCGGCATGGCCCGGTTGGTACGCACAGCAACTGCCGCACGCCTTCCACGCGGCCACCGTGCTGCTGACGTTCGCGTTGGAGTTCGTCGCGCCTTGGGTGGTGTTCCTCACCCGCCGGCCGCGAATCATCCTCGCGGGCATCGTCTCCGCCTTCCAGGTCGGCATCATCGTCACCTCCAACTACGGCTTCTTGAACGTGCTCGTCCTCCTGCTCGGCGTGGCGCTCGTCGACGACCGCGCGCTCACAGGGGCCGCACGGTGGCTGAGCGAGCGCGTGCCGCGCGCGGTTCGCTCGCGCGGAGACGCCATGCTCGCACACCTGCGCGGCGCCGCGCGGCTCCGCCACCGCAGCGGATTGCCGGAGTTGCCCTCGACGAGGCGTGGCTCGCGGTGGTACGGCTGGCTCACCGTCGCCGTCCTGGTCATCACGGTGTACGTGGGCGTCGTCGACTTCCTGCCGGTCGCACTCCCCGAGGGACTGCGCACGCCGGCCCGTCTGCTGGCGCCATTCCGCGTGGCCAATGCGTACGGCTTGTACGCCGTGATGACGACCGCCGAGTACGAGATCGAGTTTCAGGGACGCGGCAACGATACCACGTGGGTGCCGTACCCGTTTCGCTACAAGCCCCAGAACCCGAGCGTCGCACCGCGCCTTTACGTCCCCTACCAACCGCGGTTCGACTGGAACCTGTGGTTTGCCTCCCTAGCCCCTTGGAACAACAACCCGTGGGTCGTCATGACGCAGGTCCAACTGCTGACCAACGACCCGAGTGTGCTCTCCCTCTTCGCCGCGAACCCCTTTGCCGCCAGCCCGCCGACCGCCGTGCGAAGCGTGCTCTGGCGATACTGGTTCACGGATGACGCGACGCGTCGCCGCACCGGCCAATGGTGGCATCGCGAGCTGCTGGGTCTTTACGGGGGCACCGTTAGCCGAGCCAGCGACGGGTCGGTGCATTTTGAACCGCCGAACCCCAATTAGGTCGTCCAGTGTCTAGCGTCCAGCGTCTAGCGTCTAGCCTCCCGGCGTCTTTACCGGACACAGCCTCATCCCCGTGGGCCGCATCAGCGCGACGAACCGTGGGTCGTGCTTCAGGGCGTCGAACGTCGGATCGCATGCGAGTCCGGTCCACATTGGCTCGGCCGCGTGCCGCTCGACCCCCCGGGCCACCCACGCCAGCGCAGAGTCGCGGTGCCCCAGCGCGAGCTGCGCGTCGGCAAAATCGAGGGGATGAGACGGCGCCGCTTCTGACATCGGGCCGCATCGCCGCCAGCAGTGAATCGCCCACCGCCCGCCGGCCTTCGGCAACCTCGGCCCACGTGGCTGCACTCCGGATGCCCATGCCACGCGGCGCCGTATGGAGCGCATGCTCCGCGGCGAGGAGCGCGCTGTCGGGGTGGCCCCCGAACAGCTCCGCCTCGATGAGCGTCGCGTGCAGCCCCGCCAGCGTCGAGTCGAGGGCCAGGCCGTGTCGCGCGATCCCGGCCGCGTCACCGTACCGGCCGGCGTCGACTAGCGCCGAGCTCAGGATCTGGCTCGTCATCGGCGTCAACGGGTCAATGTCGTAGGCCATCATCGCATGGTTCACGGCCTCATCGGCTTCGCCCAGCGCGATGAAGAGGTCCGCGTGCCAGAGATGCACGAGCGGATTCGACGGATCGAGCGCCACGCTCCGATTCAGCTCGGCGTCCGCGTCGGCCCACCGCCATTGCTGGATACGGACCTCGCCCAACGCAAGATGCGCATCCGCGAGTCCCGGGTCGGACGCCAGAGCCTGCGTCGCTTCACGCTCCGCAAGCGGCATCACGGAGTCCGCCCGGGCGCCGCCATAGCGTGGCAGCAGCAGATACGACATCGCGAGCGCAGCGTGTGCGCGCGCGAAGGTAGAGTCGCGCGCAATCGCCTGCTGGTACAACGCAACTGCGTGCCAGAGCGATGGGGCATCGCCCTTCGTGAAGAAGTAGCGGCCTTGCAGGAAAAGATCGTAGGCGGTCAGATCGGTCGTACCATGCGGACCGAGTGCGGGCGGGGTCGTGTCCGCGGGGATGCCCATGAGTCGCGTATGGAGCGCCGCCGCAATGTCCCGCGCCAATGCATCTTCGACCTGGAAGATGTCGGCCTCCTGCCGCTCGTACGCGTCACTCCAGATCGCAAGGCCATCGCCCGTGTTGACGAGTTGCACCGTCACTCTCAATCGGCCCGCCGCGCGACGGACGCTTCCCTCGAGCACCTCACCAACGTGCAGCTTGGTGCCCACGTCGTGGACGTTGACCGTATCCCCGCGAAAGGTGAACGCCGAGCTGCGCGCGGCGACGCGCAGCCCTGGAATGCGAACCAGCGCAGTCGCCAGCTCGTCGGCCATACCATCCGCGAAGTACTCGGCCGCCGTGTCATGACCGACATTGGTGAACGGGAGGACGGCGATCAATGGCGTGGTGGCTGCGTCCCGGGCCATCGCCTCCGAATGACGCCGCGACCGGACGGCCACTACCCCTACTAGTGTGATTGCGATCGCGGCAGCGATCACGCGCCACGCAGATCGAATCGAAACCGAAACAGGCGCACCGGGCGCCGCCGCCGGCCGCACCGTCCCCGGTGCCGGCGTCGACATCGCATCGATCGCGTGCACCACCTCGTCTGCGCTCCCCGGACGCTTGACGGGCTCTTTGTCCAGGCAGCGCATGACCAAGCCGGCAAGCACGGGGGGCGTACCCGGACATCGGTCGCGGACCGACACCGGCAGCTCGATCGCGTGCGCCGCGACCATCGCCTGTGCGGACCTTCCCGCGAACGGCGTGTTCCCCGTCAACATCTCGTACGCAGTCACGCCAAGTGCGTAGAGGTCCGCTCGGTAATCGATTGCCGGATCTGCGAGTGCTTGCTCGGGGGCCATGTACGCAGGCGTGCCAAGTGCCACGCCCATCGACGTAATGCCGGCAAGGCCGGAGGCCTCCGGCGTTGTCGTCGACGCAGCAATCGCCTTGGCCACCCCGAAGTCGGCGACCAGCGCGTGGTGCTTCGTGAGGAGAATGTTGTCAGGCTTGATGTCGCGGTGAACGACGCCGCGTTCGTGTGCGTAGGCAAGCGCTGACGCCACGTCACGCATGATACGGGCGACTTCGGCGGCGGGGAGCGGACCCGTCCTGACGAGCCGAGCCCGCAAGGATTCGCCATCGACGAACGGCATGGTGAAGTACGGCAGGCCATCCGCGTCACCGGCAGCGATCAACGGGACGATGCTGGGATGCTGTAGGCGAGCCGCCAGGAGAATCTCGCGCCGAAAGCGCTCGTGACTCACGGCGGCCGACATCTCGGGGGCCAACACCTTGATGACGAGCTTGCGTGCCAAGGTGTGCTCCACAGCCACAAACACCCGCGACATCCCGCCACCACCGAGCTCGCGTTCGATGGTGTACGAGGCCCCGAGCGACGCCTGCAGTTGTGACTGGAGTCCTTCTAGCTCCAAACGACTCTTCCTGGCTCCGGCTGACCCGTTGGTGTGCGGGTCCTAACATAGCCGCATGGCCTCAGTGTCGCACGTCCTCGCGCGCTTCGGCGCGCCAGGCGGTGAAGAGCGAATCGCGCGACACGGGATAAAAGGCCGGCAGCGCCCCCGGCGCCGAAGACGCTGGATGGACGATGTACACCGGCCGGTCCGGGTACGCGGCAACGAGAAGCGTATCACGCCCGTGCAAATCGCGCGCGTACACGTTACCGTCGGCAGCACCGACGGCGAGGAGGACGGCAAGCGGCGAGCTCCCCGCGGCGGCTTCAGCTAGTCGTCGCTCGCAATGTGGCGGGTACGCGTAGCCCCGCTGCACCCGCAAGCGCTCGCCAGCGGGCCCGCCGGCCCGTACGATGCCCACTGTCGTCGAGTCGCGCAGCAGCGGGGCAAAGGCCGAATAGAGCGCAGCGTCATCGCGGTCGCCACGTCGTGCGCGCGCTTCCAGTGCCGCCACCGCGGAATCGAGCCGGCACACGTCGACCTCACGATACAACGTCTCGACATGCTCATGCGACACACCGAGTGCCCAGAGGCGGGCGATCAGCTGCGCGACCCACCCTTCGCGAACGAAAACCAGCGCATTGCGCACGCCCGACTGCGCCGCCACCTCCGGTGTCGCCCACCGCTCTGTCGCGAAGTTGTGCCGGTATTCGGCCGCCCGAAGCGGGACGCCGAGCACGAGAGCGATCGCGGCGCTGGTGGCGAGCGCACCGATCGAGACGCGATTGACGAATGCCGCCGTCGCCGCCGTCCGCGGTGACACACGCAGGCGCTCGCGCAGCAGTGACGGGAAGCGCACGGTCCACAGCGCGGCTACGGGTCCGAAGGTGTACACAAACCGCGGGCCCAGGAAGTTGCCGTCCGCCCAATAAGCGAAGTAGAGGCCCGTGACGAGCGCGCAGCTGATCAGGAGATACCGATCGGGCGGACGCAGTCGCTTCGTCAGTGCGAGCGCCCCGATCGCTGGAAGCAAGGCAGGGACCGGCGTCTCGTACAGATAATCCTGCAACCGGAGAAAATAGAGGTTGACGAGCTGCAACCCCCGCGCAGGGGTATGCGTTCCGCCCCATGGTGCCCGGTGGAATCCCAGATCGTGGTCGTGGCCCCACAGCACCTGATAACCGAAGAGCAGCGGTGCGCCCGTCGTGTGCGCGTTCACGTACAGCATCGCGCATATCGGCAGCGCCACGCCGGCCAGCGCGGCCAACGCGTCAGCCCATCGGCGCGGCGTTCGAAGCGCGCGCCACACGTACCAGACAGCGGCCGGCGCCGCAAACGCCAGCGCATCGACCGGTCGAATCGTCGCGGCGGCGCCAAACCCGAGTCCGCTGACGAATGCCAGGCCTGGACGTCCACCCTCCTCCGCTGGCCGTGCGGTGACGTGCAGGAGCGCGCCGGCGCCTACGAGAATGCCCATCAGCGCGGTGACATGGTTCATGTGCGATCCGGACATGAACACCGTGAAGGGAGCGACCGCAAACAGCGCCACCGCCGCGATCGCGATGCGCGCGTTGGGCTCGGCCACGCGTGCCAGCGCGGCGAACGCAATGACAGACAGCGCCGCGCAGACCGGCACGACGAGCCACGTGGCGCCCGCGAGGACGCCGAGCGCGAGCAAGGCGGGGCCACCCGGCGGAAACTGGGAGTACACCCGTCCGCCGGCATCGACCATGAGGAGGGAGCTGAAGAACTCTGGATGGGACGGCGCCGGAAGCCACAGGTGGCCCGCGGCGAAGATCTGGGCCTGCCGTTCTTCGACGATCTCATCGACCAGCAACGGGCGCCCGTGGAAGAGCCAGTGCGCGACTGCGATGTACAAACAGGCGCCGAAGAGTGCGATGGCGGCGACGGCGAGGTGGGGCGAGCGTTCCGCGCGGGACCCCAACCAGTCGGCCAGCCTGGTGGGCAAGCGCCACTGCGATCCGCGGCCCAGGATCGCGAGCACGACGCCCACCCCGACCGCGATGCCAGTGCCCGAGCTCCACTGGGCGAGCTTGCTCGCGTACTCGGGGAACTCGTAGCCGGCAGCGATCCAGTTGGCGATCGGCAGGAACCCCAGCGCCGCGACCACAACCGCGACCGCGAGAGGGATCGCGGACCACGTTTGGCCTGACTCGTCCCGGTCGGCGGGCTGCATCGCGTGCGCTCCGCCGCCGACAGCAACAGTGAGCGGAATGCTGCGGTTCCGTAGTGGCGTTCGGTTGGCAGTGCTGCCAGTGTCATCCATGCCACATAGAGACGAACCAAATCAGTCGTTGATTTCCCCCCGGGCCATCGCGCCTCCAGCGTCTAGCGTTTGGCGTCCAGCGTCTAGCGTCTAACGTCTGGCGTCTGGCGTCTGGCGTCTAGCGTCCAGCCTTCTCGGACCTCCAAACCCCACCGCCTACGGCGTTGTCAGAAAGGCTGACTCCCGCCCAGGCGAAGCGATGAGGGACAATCTGCGATATGCATGGCGCCGCGCTCGAGCGACGCCGATCGTCACCGGCATAGCCGTCTTGACGGTGGCGCTCGGCATCGGAGCCGCGACGACGGTATTTAGCGTCGCCAATGCAGTGGTCTTCCGTTCCCTACCCTATCCGCAACCGGATCAGCTCGTGATGGTCTGGGATCGCTGGACGGGTTGGCCGTCGACATGGCTGTCGGACGCCGAGTTTCTGGACTATCAGGACAAGGCCCGATCGTTCACTGCGGTGGGCGTCGGTTTCGATGATTGGCGGAACCTGACCGGCGGCGACCGGCCCGATCGCGTGCACGTCGGCGTCGTCTCGCAAAGCACGTTTGATGTGCTTCGAGTCCCGCCGCTCGTGGGGCGGGTGTTCACGGCGGAAGAAGACCATCGCGGCGGGCCGCGCGTGGCCGTGATGAGCGAGCGACTCTGGCGGCGGCGATACAATGCCGATCCAGGGATCCTCGGACGCCACGTGCTGCTGAATGACAGCAGCACGACGATTGTCGGCGTCATGCCCGCGAGCTTTCAGTTGCCCCTCGACTTCGCGGGCGATCCGATCGATCTCTGGATGCCGCTGGCCCTCGGCAACGTCGATCGCACCGTCCGCGGCGGTCACTATCTGACCGCGATCGCTCGCCTCCGCCCGGGCGTGACGCAGCAAGCCGCAGATCGCGAAGTCGTCGGCATGGCGAAGCAGATGACCATCGACTATCCGCGTGGCTACCCGCCGAACTTTGGCGCATTCACGCGATCAATGACCAGTCAGGTGATCGGGCCCATCCGGCCAACCGTGTTCGTGCTGACTGCAGCAGTGGGCCTCGTGCTGTTCATCGCGTGCGCCAACGTCGCCAACATTCTCCTGGCGAGAGCGCACGCGCGCCAGCGCGAGATGGCCGTCCGAGCGTCGCTGGGCGCCACGGGTCGCGATATCGCCAGGCAGCTGCTCACGGAGTCCGTGCTGCTCGCATCGATGAGTGGGTGCATGGGCGTGTTGCTCGCCATCATCGGCACGCACCTCGTCGCGGCATATGTCCCCCGGGATGTGCCCCGTATTACCGCAGTCGGGCTCAGCCCGCTCGCGTTGGCGTTTGCGACCATAGCCACATTGACGACCGGCGTGCTATGCGGACTTGCCCCTGCCTCGCATGCTATCCGTCTCGATCTCATCGAAGCGCTCAAAGATGCCGGCGCTGGCGGGTCACGGGTCGACCATCGTGGAGAGCGCGCGCGGCGTCTCCTGATTGCCACGGAGGTCGCCCTTTCCGTAATGCTCCTCGTCGGTGCAGGCCTCCTCGTGCGGAGCTTTGCGCGCCTGATGGAGGTCGACCCGGGGTTCCGACCAACCAATGTGCTTGCGGCAAGCATCTCGCTCCCAAAGGCGAAATATGCCACTGACGATGCCGTCCGAGCATTCTACCGGCAGGCCATCGACCAGACGCGCGCGCTGCCGGGCGTCGAGGAGGCAGCCGCCGTGCGGGTGCTACCCATGACCGGCGTGATGGGAGATTGGAATTTTCGTATAGAAGGTGAGGCCACGCCAATGGGCCAGGGATCCGCGGGCGACTGGCAAACGATCTCGCCCTCGTATTTCCGAGTGATGGGCATTCCGCTGATTGCCGGCCGGGTCCTCACCGACGCCGACGATGATCGCGCACCGCACGCGGTCGTCATCAACGACGCGCTCGCCCGCCGCGCGTGGCCGACCGGCTCACCGGTCGGCCAGCGGATTCGCTTGGGGGGCCTCGACACGTCGTGGTACACAGTCGTCGGCGTCGTCGGGAACGTCCACCACCGTGGATTGGATGCCGACCCTCGGCCCGAGCTGTATCTGCCCCATGCGCAATGGACGAACGGCGGCGGCGCCATCCGCGACATGTACCTCGTCTTGCGCGCGGGCCGCGATCCGAGTTCGCTCGTTGGCGCGGTTCGGCGAACGATCCGCGCACTCGATCCGGACCTACCGCTGACGGACGTCAAGACGATGACCATGGTCCTGAGCGACTCGACGGCCTCTCGACGGATCAGCTTGATCGTACTCGTCACCATTGCCGCTGCTGCGGCCTCGATCGCGGCCGTCGGGCTCTATGGCGTGATCAGCTTCGCCGTAGCCCTGCGCACGCGGGACATCGGCATCCGACGCGCACTCGGTGCGACGCCGCGCGCGATCATCACCATTGTGGCGCGCCAGGCTGCACCAGCCATTGGGTCGGGCGTCGCGGTCGGCCTCGTTGGCGCCCTCGCCCTCACACGACTCATGCGAGCGCTGCTCTTCCAGGTACAACCTGCAGATCCGCTGACCTTCGTGTCAGTGGCCGCACTCGTTGCGATCGTCGCCGTCGTCGCGACCTACGTGCCGGCACGGCGAGCAATACGCATAGACCCGCTCAGGGCCGTTCGATCGGATTGAATCGCGCCCCGATCGTGATGCGGCCGGTTGCGCATCGCACGGACTACAAATGTCGACGGAACCAACTCCAAACCGCGTTCTTCCAGCGGATGAGCGGAGGGTCCGGGAGGACGACGGGCGGGCCTGTCGTCGTGTTGGCCGCCGCGATCACACCGACGTCGAGCTCGCCGTCAGTATTGAACCGATCGCCGCTCGCATTGTGCGCGTCGACACGGGGACCCATCCCCGTGACGGCATACCGCTCGCTGAGCTGCCCCGCCGTCGCCAGGTCAGCCATCAGGGTGTCGCGCTCTCGGTCGACGTCCGCCTCGATGTGATGCGTCGGCGCGAGCGTGCGATGGCTGATGCCCGCTCGGACATCGTATGTCGCGTCGCCGATCCAGACCGGGCGCCCCTGGTCGGTCACGCCGTCGGCGAGCCATAGGCGCACGTGGTGCCGGCGACTGGCACTGCGCCCAACCTCTTTCTCGAAGGCCAGGTCCTGGCGGCGACGAAAGAGATAGAGGGATGACACTGGCGCGGTCGAATCAGGACGGCGCAACAGGACGCTCTTGGCGATCGCGAGGTCGGCCCTCCGACTCAGGGAATCGGCCTGCGCCCAGCCAGCCTTGGCGAACGCCTCGCGGACTTCCGCCGCGGTCCCGACGAGCGCGATGTTGACGGGGTCGGCCGGGTTGCCGGACCGATCGTGGGTCCGCGTCGGCACACGCGCAAACGCCGGGTTGTGCTCGTAGTGACGAAACAACAGCGGAGCGACGACGTGCGTGAGGAGCGCCAGGCCGCCAACGGCAACGACAATGGCGATGAGCGTCGCGCGCGCGGCGAGAGGAACGGCCCGGTTCACTAGCCGGCCTGCATTGGCTCGGTCGCGTCGTAGTGACGCACCGTTTCAGGTCGCGTGAGCAAATAGCGGTCGTCGTCCGCGAAATATCGTGCCCGTTCAATGTCCGGCCCCGCAAAGGCCTTGATCGCTTCGACATCGGTCCACCAGCTCAGGGTGACAATCTCCGAGCGCTCGGCGTCCAGGTCTCGGCAGGCGACCAATGCGCCGAGGTTGCCAGGTGTCCGCCGGTAGGCGGCGATGCCCGTCGCCGTCACGTACTCGACGTAGGCTTGTCGAAGGGGCCGCCGGATTTCCGCTCGCCACTCACGAAGGATGACCATGGGTTCCTCTTGCTCAATGGGAATCGGCTCTCAGGTGGACGGGGCCGTCCGCGCGCAGAACTGCGTGATGGCGGCCAGCAGGCGATCGCGACCGCGATCGCTTCGATCCAGATGCACGAAATGGGTGGCATTCGGAATTACGACGAGCTCTTTGACCGGGGCGTGCACGAGTCGCGCGATCAGCAGCTCACGGTCTTCCGGCCGCGACCAGAAGTCACGTTGCGACGCGATGACAAGCGTCGGGACCGTAATGAACGACGCGTCCCACAGCTGCCGGCCCGTCGCAAGGTAGAAACTGTCCTCCAGCGGGCCATTGGGTGACCGAAAACACGCTGGTGTGTGCGACTGAGATGCCGGATCACTCGCCATTGCCTCTCGGACATACGCGTTGACGACCGCCGGGTCGCGCCACGCGTTCTTGTTGGTCGTCGGGATGCTGCGATCCCACGCACCGACCAGTGAGCTCGCGGTGTTGCAGCGGTACGCCCCGACGGCGCGGCTCAGTCGCCCCGGATGCGCCGCGTCCTCCAGGTCCGACCCGTGTCCCACCAGTGGCTGGGGCGTGTCCGCACCATACAGGGCGTTGTGAATAATGAGGCGGTCGAGCTTCGTTGCGTGCAACGCCGCGTAATATCCTGCCCATTGTCCACCAACTGCCCAGCCGAAAAGCGTTACGCGAGCTCCCGCTTTGCGCTTGCTGATGAGATCGACGACCGCGTCAATGTCGCGGACCGCGTCAGTCGATCGTACCAGCGGCGATCGCCCGTCGGGCAGCTCCGCCATACCCCCGGGCCGCGTCGATTGGCCGAAGCCACGGACGTCCATGACGTACACAACGAATCCACGCGCCGCCAGATCCGCCGCAAATGAGCCGCCGGGCACGGGAAGATCGAAGGACGCAACGCCCGGCACTCGCGCGCCATGAATGAGAAGCAGCGGCCTGCCCGACACCGCGGGCTTGCGCGCCGGCGTAGTTGTCGTGCGCAGCTCGCGAACATGAATCCGGATACCCGAGTCGCTGGTCACGAAGAGCTCACTGCGCACGATCGACGGCGGAGCGCCAGCACTGGCGCGCCGTCCCGGAACGAGCGGCAACAAGCTGAGCGATGCCGCGACGGCATACGCCGTTCGAGTTCTGCGGTGCATGGCGTAAATTGTCAGCAAGCCGACGATCTCGCCGAATCGGCACGTGTGACCTGTCCGTAACGGCTGGACGCCGTGGTTGTCGGCCTGTCGCCGAGGCGGCCCCAGCAGTATAGTAGGACCCTCATTCCGAGTGGGGATCTTTGATGCGCGCGCTCAGATCGCTCAGGCCTGCTGCAACGTCGCTCCTCATGCTGGCCGTTGCTTTGGTCGCCACGCCGGTCGCCGCGCAGGCGCCGGTGATCACGCCACGGGGTGACCCGTCGGTTGCGAGCGACACGATTTATAAGCTGGCCGTCGATAGCGCGGCCTACCCCGAACAGGGATCGGTCCTCCTCCTCGACGACGGCGTAGTCAAGATCGAGAAGGACGGGCGAGCGCGGCGGACATTTCACCAGGTCGTGCAAGTCCTGCGCGACCGTGCCGCGCGCTCGTATCAAGAGCGGCAATTCACGTTCGAGCCCGAACGCCAGCACTTCACGCTCAACTGGGTTCACGTGCTGAAGCCGACCGGTGAAGTGATCAGTTCCGCACCGGCGCACACGCAGGAGTCCGACCTCCCAGCGTCAATGGTGAACCCGGTGTATGTGCATCAGAAGAGTGTCCGGATGTCGCTCAGTGGAGTCGCACCGGGCACACTCGTCGACATCAGTTGGTCGTACGACGAGACCAGCCCGTACCGGCCCGGCGACTTCTATCAAACGTGGCTGGTGACCGCGGGGACGACAGTCTTCCGGTCACGCTTCATCGTCGATGCACCCAAGGACATGGACCTGCGCATCGTCGAACACCACCTGACGTTCCCGCGACAACAAACCACCGTCGGTGATCGCACGGTCTATACGTGGGCGACACGCAATGTCGCGTGGGTCAAGCCGGAAATGTTCGCCCCGGTCGGGGACTCCAACGACGTGGTCATGTCGGTATCGATCGCGACCCCGGGGTCGTGGTCGGACATCGGCCATTGGTACGCCAAGCTCGCCGCCGATCGCACTCGACCCAATGCCAGGCTGCGTGACACGGTCAAGGCGCTCGTCGCGCACGCGAAGACTCTGGACGACTCGATCCGCGCGATTCATCGCTGGATAGCGCAGGACATTCGCTACGTGGCCCTCGAGCTTGGCATCGGTGGATATCAGCCCCGCATGATCGATTCCGTGATCGCAACGGGCTTCGGAGATTGCAAGGACAAGGCCTCGCTCTTCGTCGCTGCAATGGGGGCCATCGGGGTCGACGCGTACCCGGTCTTGCTGGAAGCGGGCGGCGGCACGGACCGATCGTTGCCAACGATCGGTGCATTCGATCACGAGATCGCCGTGATCAAACGCGGCAAGGCCTATGAGTTCGTTGATCTCACATCCGAGTTGTCGCCGCTCGGTACTCTGCCCTATCCCGACGAGGATACGTTTGCACTGATCGTCCATCCCGATGGACGGACGGAAGAGGTGACGACTCCGCCCGATCCCGCCGGTGCGAACCGGTCCGAGGTGCGCGTGACCGGCACGCTAACGGCCAATGGCGCGTTCAACGGCCACGTCGAAGTGCGCGGGACCGGCACGGCTGGCCTGGCGATGCGGGCGATGATGCAAAACGGCCTGGATACGGCACAGCGCTCCGCGTTCCTCCGCTCCTTCGCGTCCGGCCTCTTTCCCGATGCCAAAGGCGACAGCCTCGTGACCTTCAACGGAAAGGATCTCCAGGCCGATCCCAGGATCTCGTTGGTCATCCACAGCGGTCAGGCGACGCAGCGCTCAGGTGAAACAGACATCCTGACGACGCGGGACGTATCGACCCGCTGGACGCAGATCGCTGACGAGCTCGAGGCGCACGCCCCCCGCCGACTGCCGATCGACGCGGAGAGAGTCGCTGGCCTCACGACCAACGTGGCGGAAACCCGCATCACGCTCCCCGAAGGATGGCACGCGCGCCTCCCTCCAAACGTCACGGCCACGAGCGCGTTCGGCAGCTACGATGCGAGCTATCGCCAGGACGGGCGCGATCTCGTTATCACGCGCCACATCAGCGGCACGAAGGGCATCCTGTCGAAGGACCACGCGGCCGAACTGATCGCCTGGTTCCGCGCGATGGCTAAGGATCGCGTGCCGTTCGTCGTGATCGAGCACGGCACCTCGACCTAGGCCGGGTTTCGGGTGAGGGGTGCCGGGTTTCGGGGTAACGGCCACGAACGTGACCACGGCTGGTAGGGGCGACGCAATGCGTCGCCCTACGGTGCGGCGATGCGACCATGATTCGTCGGGCGCCCCAAAATGCGACCCGCGCGCGTCGTGTACGGTTCGGCCAACGGCGGGCGACGCATTGCGTCGCCCCTACCCGCGCACCGGCGTCAGCGACTTTCGATGGCGATACCGCTCGTGGCCAACGGGGCGTCTCGCTGCATGTAGAACTTGTACTCGTCCTCGTGCGTAATGCGAAACCCGTGCTCGATGTAGAACTGCACCGCCGGGTTGATCTTGACCACGGGCACGGTCACGGCCTTCGATTGACTGACCGCTCGAGCCCAGAGTCGCTCCACGATGATCCCGCCGATACCCAGGCGCTGCGCTGCAGGCGCTATGTACAGCGAGCCGAGGTTGATCGCCTCCTCCGTGGCTTGCTCTTGCAGCCATCGACATCACGGCCATCAGCCACGATGATGCGCGCTTCGGCCAGACGGAAGAACCCCGCGAAGTGCTCGGCCTGTCGACCCTCATCCCAATCAAACAAGCGCACCAGCAACCCGCCCATCGAAGCCAGAAATACCCAGCGGGCAAACGCAACGTCATCAGGTCGGGCCGCTCTCACTTCAATGCGCATGTGGTCATCGAGTCCTGTGGATCGGGGCATCGCGTACAACGCTTGCCTTCATCTGGCCCTCTGGTATGCTTCGCTTTCAGCGTTCGCGAAACGAGGACTGAATCGTGAGCCCCATGCGCGGATACAACTTTACCGAGCGTGTGCGAAAGGTACTTGCGATGGCCCGGGAGGAAGCAGTCCGCCTGGGCCACAACTACGTTGGGACGGAACACATTCTTCTCGGCCTGATCGCCGAAGGTGACGGAGTGGCGATCGCGATATTGCACATTTTCAACGTTGACGAGGCCGCGCTGCGTCACTGGATCGAAGAGGAGGTCAACCTTCCGAAAGCCAAGCCTATCGTCGGAGGCGATCTCCCATACACCTCGCGAGCCAAGAAAGTGCTCGATCTGGCGATGCAGGAAGCCGGGCAGCTTGATCACAGCTGCGTTGGAACGGAGCACCTTCTACTTGGGCTCTTGGGCGAGGAAAACGGCCTTGCAGCTCACGCGTTGGCCGAATCGGGCGTCATCACAGACGTGGCGCGGAAGGAAATCATCCGTGTGCTCAGCGAGCACCCGCGGGAGTCAGGCGCGCTCGGCCGCTGGCTGGCCGGGCAAGCCCCTGGCGCTCACCCGGCACCAGAGCATAGGCACGCGGCGGTTCGGTATGCAGAGGTTGGCTGCCGGATCCCCAAAGACTACTTCTGGACCATCGGCTGGGGCGAGAGCGATGTCGGCATCGAGACCGGGTCGTACGACGCGGCACTGACGATGGCCGGAATCGAGAACTTCAATATCATGCTCTATACGTCGGTGCTGCCACCGGAAGCGACCGAGATCTCGCAGTTGCCGGACATTCACCACGGGTCCGTGCTCGAAGGGATCATGGCGATCCAACACACCGACAAGCCCGGCACGCGGATCACCGCGGGCGTCCTTCTCGCTAAGGTGTTCCGCACGACCGATCAGTCCTTCCTCGGCGGTTTTGCGTGTGAGTACGCCGGGAACGACGACACCGGGCACGCGGAAGCGAATCTGCAAGAGGCCATGCGCCAGCTTTTCGCGCGCCGGTATTCGTCTGACCTGTACCGGCTGGAGCTCGGGAAGATCGTCGTTCGTACGTTCGTACCGTCGAAGGCCTTCGGCACCGTGCTCGTCGGGATCGGGTTTTCCAGCTATCTCTCGCCCGTCCTCGACTCAAACGTCACCATTGTACCCGCGCACAAGGACAAGTCGCACGTCAAGTACACCACCCGGTAGGACTAGGGTTTGGGACAAATCGAAAGGTCGATCACGGTGCACATTGACCGGCATTGGATCGGTAGGGGCGACGCATTGCGTCGCCCGTTGTTGTGGTCGCGGTTGTCGTTCCCCGACCCCCAACCCCAGGCCGCAAACCCCAGATTTGACCAGCTGGCGCCGCCACCCGTCCCCTCCAACGCTCACCTCCGAATCAGCTCGACCCTCCGATTCCGCGCACGACCTTCGAGCGTCGAATTCGAGTCTACCGGTGACGCAGCCCCAAACCCATTCGACGTCAGTCGATTGGTCCCGATGTGAAAACCCTTGACCAGGGTGTCGCGAACGGCCGCTGCGCGACGCTTCGAGAGTGCGAGATTGTACGGGTCGCCGCCAATGCTGTCCGTGTACCCGTTGATGGTGAGCGACCAGTCTGGGTTTTTGTGCATCAAATCGGCGATCTCATGCAGGACCGGGCCAGACTCTTTCCGGATCGTCGCCTGCGCGAAATCGAAATAGATCCCGTAGACGAGCACCTTTCGCTCCTTCGTCAGCGCGCGCTCCATGCGCTGCTCGCCGGCGGCCTCGCCACCGGCGCCGCTTGCACCACCACCGCCTGCGCCGCCACCGCCGCCGCCGCCACCACCTCCCCCACCCCCGCCTGCCCCGCCTCCGCGGCCTGCGCCTCCTGCACCGCCGCCTGACCCTGCTCCCCCTCCCGCTCCACCTCCTCCGCCCGCACCCGCGCCGCCTCCGCCACCCCCTCCCCCTCCACCTGACCCGCCCCCGCCGTTCCCGGCCAAATCGCCCGCGTCATCGGAGATGCGGACCACCTGGACCCCCAGGGTCGTGTCCAGCTGCCAGACACCGTTCACGCGGACAAAGCCACTGCTATCCGTGTGCGTCGTGTCCTCTTTCAGTTCCATCTCCTTTCGCATCAGCACGAGTGGATCGCGTGGATCGTCGAGAATGAGGTACTCGCAGGCGGTGTAGCGGATTTCGGCATGCTCCGCATAGGTGACGCTCGCATTGGAGTCACACTGCACGTGCACAGCCGGCAAGTTCACGGGCGTATCGTTCAACAGCACCGGCACGCTGACCGGCCGCGCCTCCACCCGCCGGACAAATTCATGGTCGGTTCGGAAGGCCCCGAAGCCATCGGGGACCACCACGCCGATCGTTTGCGTGTTGCCAGCTTTGATCGCTGCGAGCAATCGGGCGGAAAATGTGATGGCCGTCGTGCCCAGGTGCACCTCCGGCGGGGCAGAAGCCGACTGCGACACGAAGAAGGGGGCATAGCCACACGACGTGTCCTGGTCGGCCCTCAAAGCGACCCGGCGGGTGTGAAGCGGCGTCGGGATACTCTTTCTCTTGAGGAAGTCGTACTTCGGGACGTCGCCTGAGATCTCGAAGCTCACCGCGCTATCGCCCAAGTCGGTGAGCCGCTTCATGGACTCGTAATCGCCGTCCCCCGTCGAGACCGCTGTGACCACGGTCAAACCGACGCGGAGCGGGACGGAGTCACCGTTCGCCGTACTCGACGCGCTCCACGGCCGATGGTCAGGGATCGAATCGGGCTCCGCACCATTGGGGCTCAGGCACTCCGACGCGGAGCGAATGACTCCCGCGCTCTCGGGTCGCGACGCACCGCTGGCGGTCGGCGCCGACCCCTGGGGTCCGGTTCCGGAATCAATCGGCAGTTGGTCGAGTCCCGACGTCTGGCCAGCACTCGGTTCATTGTGGCGATGGCATGCGGCCAATGCGCAAAGCGCCTGCACCGCGCCGAGCGCCACGCTGATGCGAATGGTCGCGCGGCGACGGGTTCGGTGGTGCTGCAGTGATGCCTCTGCCACTGCGCTGCTCACGTCAAGGATGCAGGGCCTTGCCGATCGCCTGCTTGGCCGCGCCACTGATGATGCTCTGATTCCCCGAGGGCGGAGTGGCGATCTGGCCGGTGCTGATCGCCGGGGTCGTGTTGGCGGGCAGCCCCGCCCGCTCCGCAGGAATGACCTCTTTGTTCGATTTCTCGTAGCCCGCCGGAATCACAAACAGGTCCGGAGCGGCAGGCTCACGCGACACATTCGTGATGCTGGTAACCAGGATCGAATTGCCCGCGCCTCGGTTGTCCGTCGTCGTCGCGCGCGCGACCGACAACAGCGGGATGCCGGGATCCATTTGGGCAATGGCGGCTTGCATCTTCGTGCGATAGTCGTCGGCGCCCGCCTGCATGAAGATCCCGCCGACTTGAATGAACGGGTTGACGTCATCCTTCAACTCGGAGACGAAATAGTAGTCGGTCACCTTCTGTACTTTTTGTGTCGACGACAGCAGAAGGACCCGCACTTTCTGCGTGTAGCTCTCGGTGATGCGCCAGTGGTGGGCCTGCATCTCCTGAATGCTGGTGTCCGGCTGGACGCGCTGCACCGCGATCGCGACGTCACTGAGCTCGATGTGCAACAGCTTGCCGAAGGCCTGCTCCGCGGCGGCGTTGCCCATCAACTCGAAGTACTTCTTCTTCGATGGCGCCACGACCGTGATCTCGGGCGCCCCACGCTTGACGAGGTAATACGAGCCGTGGCCATAGAACATCGGCTTGCCGCCGACCTGCTGGGGCCCGTCTGTCGGTGCGTCGACGTTGGTGGGCTCGAAGTAGGTGATCCGCGCGTTGTCGCCGGAGAGCTGTTCCGTTGCGATCTCCTCGAAGTCGTTGGCCTTGCCCTCGGCGTTCAGCCCATTGGACGTGACCGTGAACGTGTACGTCAGGACCTGATTCGCGCTCGCGGCTGCCGGCGTGGACGCGGCGGTCGCTGCGGGGGGTGGTGCGGCTGAAGTGGATGGCTGCTTCGTCTGTGCGTATGCCACGCCAGCGAGCGAGGCGACGGAGAACGGCAGCCATACGCGGCCGATCACAGATCGAAACGAGCCGTTCGGCATCGGAATCATGGCGAAGTCCTCCGGAGAAATGACGAAGATCGTTCAGGGCGTGCCGAGATCCCTACTGTGGGAGGAGCTTGCTCAGCCTCTTCGCGGCGGAATCCATTCCTGGGTCACTCGACGGCGCGCCACTCGTGGTCCCGCCGGCGGCACCGGAAGGCGTCGAGCCGTTCCACGTGCTCGTCGTGCCGTTCGTCGCCGACCCGCTGGGCATGCCGCCCGCCGCCCCCGGTGTGGAGCCGTTCCACTGGTGACTCGTGGTCGCGTTCCCTGCTTGAGCACTGGCAGGATTGCCATTCGTCATCGCGGGCGTCGCACCCCGGTTCATGAGACCCGAGAGGGTCTGCATGAGCGTCGCAGGACCTTGGCCCCCTTGGATCTGCGTGTAACCAGCGGGGGGTTGAAACGTGGCGTCGGGAAAACTTGCGCGCGCAAACTCGACCAATGCCCACGTGACAGTTGTCGTGGTCTTCGTGCCCGCAGAGTCTGTCGCGACGTCGGTCATGACCTGCTTGACGGCAATGCCCTTGGGCAGCTTCGCTTGCAACGCGGACAGCTGCTTCCCGTATTCAGCCCCGAGCCAGGCGGTCTCCTGAATTGTCTGCGCAAATGGATTCACCATCATGGTCAGTGACGGCGTGAACCAGTAGTCAGTGGTCGAGTGCATCTTCGTGCTGTGGCCGGGCATCCCGAGGAACGACATGGTGAGCGTATAGTCCTGCGTGAGCCGGTACTTCACGGTCGCGAGCGGGCCGACCTTATCCCCCGCTCCGAGGGAAGCCAGGTCGAGCTTGACATCGGTCGCCTTCACTCCGAGTGCTGCGCCAAACCCGTTGACCGTCTTGGTCAGACCCGCGCTGAGTTTTTGGAGATCGAGCTGGAAGTACTTCATCATCGAGGGCTTGTAGATCGTCACCGAGTGTCCGGTGTCGCGATAGATCATGAAATCGCCGGCGCCCATGACCGCGCCAAATTCGCCGGAGACGACATCGATGCGCACGTTGCCATTCGCCATCGCGACGTGGGCAAGACCGGTGTTCGCGCCGGCGGTCGGCTGCCCGTCCGTGCTCGTCATACTCGTCGTCGTGAACTGGATGTCGTAGCGGAGGCCGTTGGGATCGTTGGTGCCCGTGCCGGCTGCCGCGGGGTGCGCAGCCGCAAGGAGAGACCCAATGATCAAGGGCGCTCCCACGATCCCGAGGCGACCCAGCACCCGCAGGTCACGCGCTCGAGATGACTGCGCTAACGATGGTCCGAAGCTGCCTCGTACCGAAAACGACGTTGCCATGGGCGATCCTCCGCGTGCGCCGACTCGCATGGTCCCCTGCGTGGGCTGCATCCGGCTAATCGTACGTAGGAGGCGCCGACGGTCGCCAATACTTTGTTTGGACCGCAATGATAGCCGCTGGCTATCACGGTGCTCGCCTGGCGTCTGGTCCCACGCGCAATAGGCGCCACCTATGGGCTCGCTCCAAGCAAAGTATTGGACCTGTCGTCGAGAGCGATGCACCCTCTTGCTCATTCGCCGGGCGACGGACGCGAGCGTTCATGACCTCTTACAGGACCCATGCATGACCCACAGCCGGATTCACTCATCGGTTGCATACGACTTCGCCACACTGGCCGCGTGTGCCACTCTGTTGTCGGTGAGCGGTTGTCGAAAGCACGAATCCCCCGCCGGTGCAGGCGCGCCATCACAGGCGGTCGCTCAGCCCTCAGACGGGACCAACGCGCCCGGGGGCTCGCCGAGTTCGCCGGCTCCTGCGGTGGACGCCACCCCCTCGGCTGCCCGGTCGTCCGACAGCTCGTCTGGATTCGTGGCGCCGGCATCGGCCCCGACCACTCCTGCCGCCATCGCAGCGGAATACGCCAATCGCCCAGATGCGCTCAAACCAATGAGCCTGGCCGAGTTTCAGTACGGCGTCTCGCCGACGCGCAACAGCGATGTCACGTACCAGCCGGATGTCATCGTGATGGAACACGGCGCTGATGCCATTCACGGATACAGCTCCGATGGATTGACCTGGCTGCTGGATGCCAATGCCCCCCACGTCTCTGACCTCCAGCCCGGGAAGATCATGTTCGCCACCGGGCGCGCGGTCGGCCGCATTCTCGCGGTCACTCCGCATGGAAGTGACGTCGCCGTAACGCTCGGGCCAGCCGCCCTGACCGACGTCGTGTCCGACCTCCAGATGTCCTTCGAGCAACCGGTCGACCTGAGCTCGGCGATCATGTACTCGGCGCCGAACGCACCGCTGGGCGGTGACCTGGCGCCGATGGTCAAGGACACGACAAAAACGAGCGACGCCGAGACCGGCTACGGTGATGAGGTCGTGGTGGGTCGGGTACCCGAGAGAGGATGGGCAACCCCGATCATCCCCGCGAGCGACAGGATCCGCACCGCTATCTCAGCTCGGCCAACGCATTGGGTCCGGTCGTCAGCGGCGCCCGTGCAGGGCGGAGCGGTCGGTCAGATCTTCAACATGGTCGGTCCGCTGGTCGGCCTCCCGCAACCCGTCAACATGTCGGGGTTCAAGGTGTCGCCGTACCAGGGCGGAGGGTTGGGAATCAGCATTGCGAGAAGTACGCCTGACCTGATGATGGTGGCAAGCGGAGGTGTGAAGCTGGATCGCCCATCGCTCCGGGTGAATCTCAACATCGCGCACGGGAGCGTCGTGACCGCAGAGCTGGAGCTCAAGGGGGCGGCAGCGCTGCTGGTGGACATCCAGGCGGGCACGCAGGTCGGTCTCAAGGGCAACATCCACCAGGTCTACTACGTCCCGACGGATTTCAGCATCCCGATCTTCGGGAAAGCCGTGCCATTCGCGATCACCTTTCACCAGAGCTTCATCGTCAACACCGCCTTCACCGCCAAGAACAGCACATTGAACGCCGGCGGCGAAGAGGATTTTACGGGTTCCGTGTTCATGGGGCTTCACAATGGCTCGTGGGGCGTAGGTGCCCCGACGTCCATGACCGACAAGCGAGACTTGCTCCAATCGATCAACGGCGTCTCCCTCGGGGCCACCTCCCTCATCTTCGGGTGGGGAACCAAGATGATCGTGGGCATCGGCGCCTTCGGCTTTGCGACTGGCCCGTTCCTCGGGTACAACACGTCCGTCGCCGCCCTGCGGGGTTCAGACCTCACCACCGGATTGGTGCCGGTCCCCCCGTGTCACGGCGCCATCCTCTCGGTCAGCCTCAACGCCGGGGTCGGGTATTCGCTCCCTGCGCCATTCGTGAGCGCCGTGAATGCGGTCCTCAATCTGCTGCACCTCAACACGCAACTCCCACCATCCGGCGGCGTGGCACATCAACAGACAGTGATTCGCGAGCAGAAGTCGGTCCCGAACAACTGCGCCTCGTTCTGAGCACGACCGCCACGCGCGGCGGCGGGGGGCGAGTACGACCCGGGGCCCGGCCGCGAGCGGCGACTTGGTGCTGATCGATTCCTCGGCGGTTTGCCGCTATAATGGAGGTGATGACATCAGCGAAGTCGCCGCGCGACCGGAGCGCTGATCCCCAGCGGGTCACGAGCCACATGTTGCACCGGACGATCTCGAGTCAGCCCGAGGTCGTGGTCCACGGGGATCGGCTGACACTGACGTTGGCAGACGGTCGGCAGATCATTGACGCGTCAGGCGGCGCCGCCGTGGCGTGTATCGGACACGGCAATCGACGGGTGGCCGATGCGATCGCCGCCCAGGCGCGCAAGCTCGCTTATGCGCATACGGGTCTCTTTACCACCGAACCCGCCGAAGCACTCGCCAACCTGCTGCTGCACGATGAGCCGGGCGGACTCTCCCACGCCTTCTTTGTCTCGTCCGGGTCGGAGGCCGTCGAGAGCGCGCTGAAGCTCGCTCGCCAGTACTTCGTCGAGAAGGGCGAGTCTCGTCGCACTCGGTTCATCGCACGCCGCCAGAGCTATCATGGCAATACACTTGGCGCGCTCGCCGTCGGCGGCCACCTGGCACGCCGCGCTCCGTACGAGCCAATCCTCAGCACCGCGTTTAGTCACGTCTCGCCCTGCTTCGCATATCACTACCAGGCTGCTGGCGAATCAGAACAGCAATACGTCGAGCGCCTGGCGCAGGAATTGGACAGTGAGTTTCGCCGTCTGGGACCTGACACCGTCATCGCGTTCTGCGCCGAGCCCGTCGTGGGCGCTACATCGGGGTGCGTGGCGGCGGTCCCGGGATACTTCAAGGCGGTGCGGGAGGTGTGCCACCGGTACGGCGCCCTGTTGATCCTCGACGAGATCATGTGCGGGAGCGGCCGAACCGGAACAATGCACGCGTGGGAGCAGGAGGGCGTAAGCCCCGATATCGAGACCCTCGGGAAGGGGTTGGGGGGTGGCTATCAGGCCATCGCCGGCATGCTCGTTTCACGACGCGTGGTTGATGCCCTCGCGAACGGATCTGGCGCGTTCATGCATGGCCACACGTATCAGGCACATCCCGTCGCCTGTGCCGCCGCCCTCGAGATCCAACGCATCATCCAGGACGACGACCTGCTCTCCAACGTGCGCGCCATGGGGCGCCTGCTGGACGAGCAACTGCGCGAGCGATTTGGTGCTCACCCACACATCGGCGACATCCGCGGACGTGGGCTCTTCATGGCCCTCGAGCTCGTCGAGGATCGCGAGCGCAAACTGCCTTTCGACCCCCGACTGGGGCTGCACGAGCGGGTCAAGTACAGCGCGCTCGAATGTGGACTCGGCGTGTATCCGAGCGGAGGAACGGTCGATGGTAAGGTAGGCGACCATGTGCTCCTCGCACCACCCTACATCGCGGGGCCCGACGACATCGAGATGATCGTGGACAGGTTGGCGCTCGCCATCGACACGACACTCAGCGCTTTGTCTCCATCGTCTAACGTCCATCGTCTAACGTCCAACGTCTAACGTCCAACGTCTAACGTCTGCCGTCCCCGCGGTATCACTGGCAGTTCGATAAACGATCCGTCTGCGCCGCCGCGCAGCACGGCGATCGTGACGTCGCCTTGGGCCATCGCGGGCACACGTAGAAACGTCCCTTTATCCGCACCCGCGATCGCAATGCGCAGGCGGTGATTCGCCCGCAGCAACACCGACGTCGGCATCAGCTGGAAGGTCAGTGTCGCGGGCTCTCCGGGCACGAGGAGCTCCGCATCGGCTCGCGAGTAGGTGCGATAGGGATACGTGGTCTTGTATGGCGGCGGCGCGTGGGACAGCCGGCGATCCAAGGCCCGCAGTTCCCCTTCGGTCAGGTACGTGACACGACCGTCAGGTGCGACATCTTCCAGGTAGACGAAGAAGTTGCCGTCAGTATGTGTGGAGGTGACTCGCAGCGTGATGACTGCCTGCCCCGTGACTTCCAGATCCTCCGTGAGCGGCGCCCCGGTGTACACGAGCAGTCTCCGATCTGCCTCCGCCCGGTCTCCGTAGTCGATTGGCGGCCCGCCGGCTTGCGTGGCCCACCGATTGGCGGGGCCCGCAGAGGCATCGAAATCGACCGCGTACGTATCACGTCCTGCGACCGTCGGCGCCGTTTTCGTGAGCGCGTTGCCGGCAGCGAGATACAGCCGCTCGCTGCGCGTGCCCGGCAGCGGCCAGACAGTCGTCTTCTTCCACCTGTCCTCACCCATGGTGAAGTAATAGAGCGTGTGCGTCGCCATCAGCTCCGGCGTGTCGCTCACGTAATTCCTGAGAAAGCAGTAGATCATCTGCTCCTGAGCGTCTCGCGGCGGATCCAACGGCTCATTGGGATGAAAGACGTTCACGTCGTTGCGCGCGCCGTGCGTCCAGGGGCCGATGATGGTGAGCTGGGGATTGGTCCAGTTGTTGAATCGATTCAAGAGCCCCTGCGCGATCCCCGAATCCAGCCAGCTTCCCCATCCGAAGATCGGAGCACGCGATTGCTCGATGGCGCGCTGGAGGTGGAAGACGCCCGCGTCATCGATCGGCATGCCTCCGAATTGTGTGAGGGGCTCGTCCTTGTAGGTCACTTGGTATGCAGCCTGGTCGAACCCCCACGGATTCATTTTGTGCTCCTCGACCGCGGCAGCCAATTGCGCCTCCCCGTCGGGTCCGTCGACCGGTCGCACACTGGCGCTCGAACCATCTGGTCCCTTGTTGAGATCCATCCGACGGACAAGGTCACCCCACTTGAGCGTCAGGGCCTCGCTGGTCACGCCACCCGGCATCAGCAGATCGGCGTAGAGATCAAAGTCAGCGAATTTGGGAGCGACGGCCTTGATCGCCGGTTCGCCATACGCGAGCGCCATGAGCGGCGTCGTACCGGGATAGGAGTTGCCCGTCATCACCACTCTCCCGTTCGACCACGACTGCGTTGCGATCCAGTTGGCGATAAAGCCGACGTCTTTCGACTCCAACGGCGAGTATGGGATGTACCACTGGCCGAAGGACGCACCCGTGCCGCGTACGTCGGCGTTCACCACGGCGAATCCACGCGCAATCCAGAGTTTCTCACCGGCGGTCGGCTGGGCGCCCTTTTGGCCGCGCCAGTAGCGAGTCGCCGAATACAGGGTGGGGAGCTTCGTGTCCGGTGCAAGGTTCCGCGGGAGCAAAACGTCGATCGCCAGCTTCACACCATCGCTCGCCGGGACGTACACGGATCGACGTTCGACGTCGACGTCGCCTGACGACACCGCACCACCGCACGATTGAAGCGCGGCTGGCAGCATGTGTGCGAGGTCGCCCGACGACTGTGCGGGCAAGACCGCTGCAATCACGACTGAGAGACTACCGGTCAGGCCGATCACTCGACCCGCTGCGTGCCGCCGTATCATCGATCCTCCCAGGGGTCGGCCACCGATTGGTCCTCGCCCCGCTGTTGGACAAACCGCGTCAGCCAACCTATCATGGCCGGAGAACTCAACGCGACGCCCGTGATTCTGGAGAGGTCCCACGCGCGACGCAATGACCCGGTTTCTCCGATGGGGCACTCGTGGGTACCGTGATCACGGACTGGTCGCGCCCACAGCACCGCGTTCGGAGTGCGTGACTACTCCGCGCGCAATGTGACCAGCGGATCCGCTTGGGTTGCACGCCTCGCGGGCAAGTAACACGCGAGGGCCGCCGCGGCAAGCACGAAGGAGGCGACGCACGCATACGTCACTGGATCGCCGGGCGCGATGCCGAACAGCATGCTCCGCAAGACCCGGGTCGCGGCAAGTGCGCCGAGAAACCCTAGCACGCACCCCGCCACCGCGAGCCGCATCCCTTGACGCAGCACGAGGCCTCGCACGTCAGCGCGTGCAGCGCCGAGGGCCAGTCGAATCCCCATTTCACGCCCCCGTTGACTGACGGTCGCCGTTAGCGCGCCGTAGATGCCGACAATCGCAAGCAGTACGGTGATCGCCGCGAAAGTGACAAACAGAAGAGCGCTAAAACGCGGTCGGGCGAGGGGCGCCGCAAGCAGTTGACGCATGGACCCACCCCCAGCGATCACCCAGGCCGGATTGACCTCCTGCAGGGCGCGCCGGATCTCAGGCACAACGCCCTCGGACTCGGCGCGCGTTCGCACCGCCAGGGTCATCGGCATCGGGGCATCGGCTTGTCGGATGGGGACGTAGAGGCTGGGCTCGAGCCTGGTCAACTCATGATACCGCGTCTCCCCGACCACGCCGACCACAGTCAGCCAGTCGGTCGAGTCCTCTGGCGAGCCATTCTTGACCCGCTTGCCTATCGGATCCTGACCAGGCCACATCTGTCGCACCAGGGCGTCGCTGACGATCGCCACATGCAGGGCGCTTTCACGATCCTGCTCACCAAACGCCCGTCCCCGCAGCACCGGGATCCCCATCGTGTGGAAGTATCCCGGACTGACCACCTCGAAGTTCACCAATGGGTTGCTCTTCTGTGCGTCCGCCCTTTGACCTTCGCCGGTGATCATCCCGAACCAACCACCCTGCGCGGAAAACGGAGGCTTGGGCATCATCGTCGCAGCGATCACGTCTGGACTCGCGCTCACCCGCGCGAGTGCGGCCTCTTGGAGCGCCACCCATTGGCTGCGTTGAGCGACGAGTTGCGGCGGGATGCTGGTCTCGACCACAAGGAGCCGGTCGGGATTGAATCCCATGTTGACGCTTGTCAACGCGATGAGACTGCGCGCAAGCAACCCTCCAGCGATCGCGACCAAAAAAGCGAGCGACACCTGACCAATCACCAGACCGTGCCGCAGCCGCTGCGTCCGACGGCTCGCCCCGAGCGTGCTGCGACCGGCTCGCAGCGATACGCCCACATCATCCGCCACAGCGAGGATCGCCGGCGCCAGCCCCGCGAGCAGCACCGCCAGCGCCGTCGCCACGATCGCGAACGCGAGGACCGCAGGATCGATCTGGATGACGTCGCGTCGCGGCAGCTCTGGCGGGGCGAACGCAATGATCGCGCGGATGGAGGCGGCCGCGATCAGAATACCCAAGACGCCTCCGGCGACACCCATGACGCCGCTCTCGATCAGAAGCTGTCGCACCAGGCGGTGCCGCCCAGCGCCGAGCGCGACTCGAATGGCGATCTCGTTCGCGCGGGCGGACGCACGGATCAGCAGGAGGTTGGCCACGTTGATACAGGCGATCAGCAGGAGCAGGCCGACCGCGGCCGACCCAGCCCAGAGGATCGATCGCATGTTGCCGATGACGAGTGCGGGCAACGATGTGACGACCGGCCTCCCACCGCGTTCGGAGGCACTGCGCGCCGAATCCGTCGATCGCAGAAACGACTGGAAGTCGTCCCTCGCCCCCCGCAGGCTCGCCCCCGGGCGAAGGCGGCCAACCAGGTCGAATTGAATGGCCGGCGAGACTGCGGAGACATCCGCCGTCCCGGGGAACCATGGCAGCACAGCGAACCATGCCTGCGTGCGCTTCGGATACTCGAAGTCCCGGGGCAGGACCCCGATCACGGTATAACTTCGGCCGTTCCACTCCAGAGCGCGCCCGATGACCGACGCACTGCCACCGAACTGCCGCTGCCAGAAGGCGTAACTGATCACCATCACCGGCGCGGCGCCCGGCACGTCGTCCGAGGGGCGCAAGAGCCGGCCGCGCACCGGCGAGACGCCGAGCACAGAAAAGAAATTCCCGGTTACCCAACTTCCGTCGAGCGGGACCGGCCGGCCGGCGTCCAGCATCACGCACTCGGACGCGCCCTGAAAGTTCACCCCCGCCACCGACTCGAACGCGTGCGTCGCTTCGCGGAACGTCGTCAGATCCCGATATGCGATCGGCCAGTGATCGACCCCACCAGTGGCCGCCTGCAGCCAGAGCACCGCGATGGCATCCTGGCCGCGAACAGGCAGCGTGCGAAACACAACCCCTCGCAGCGCGCTGAACATCGCAGTGCTTGCACCGATCCCCAGCGCGAGCGTCATCACCGCAACGACCGTGAAGCCGGCACTTCGCCGCAGCGACCGGATGCCATACCTGGCATCCCGCAACCACGTATCGACCCGCAAATCGGCGCCGGTCATAGTCGGCACCCCCACAGACGGTAACCCGTCACGAACGGCCAACCGCCGAGCACGCTTCGTGACATCGGCTCGGCAAACAACGCCCGTCGTCCATCGCGACTCGTGCCCCGGATCCTTGTCATCTTGCTGAAGGTGCGGTGTCTATCTCGCGCCGGCGCTGGCGCATGCGGCTCAAGCCTGATGGAACGGTTATCAGCCACGGAGTAGGACGTTTTCGCTCCAGCTTGCCGCCAAAGCGTCGCCGAATTCTCCGAACGCCGGCGAACATAAGGCCTCAACCGGGGTTATGAGAGGCCTTGCGCTCGGGCGACGCCCAGATGGCGCGCTCGTCCGGCGCTAAAATTGCCCAGCATGCGGACTCGCATTCCGCCATCAATGGTGTTAGACAACAGGATTCGCGGAACACCTTGATACGCAACCGATCACTTTCCGGTTCGAACACAAGGAATATCGCACCCGTGTTGGCCGATCACGCAATCGCCATCTCGGTGCGGCGATGAGTGCTGTGGGAGACCCGATCGCCGCGATGGCCGGCCGACAGCTGGACGAGCGGTGGGGAGCGCTGAGGCCGACCCGCGAATCGACGGTCGCCCTGGTGGTGGACGACTCACCTGGCAACCGCTACGCGGTCGCGCACACACTGCGCTTGGCTGGCCTGCAGGTGGTGGAAGGGGTGACTGGCCACGACGCACTGCGCCTCGTCGCGCACGAGCCGGACCTGATAGTGCTCGCCGTGAATCTGCCGGACATGAGCGCCAACGACGTCGTGCGCACCTTGAAGGGCAGTCCCGCAACCGCGTCGATTCCAGTGGTGCACGTGTCCGCGACCTACATGCGTAACGTCGACAAAGCCGCGGGGCTCGAGGCGGGCGCGGACGCGTTCCTGACGCATCCCATCGATCCGGTCATTTTCCTGGCGACGATCCGCGCGCTGCTCCGAGCGGCGCGCGCCGAAGCACGCGTGCGAGACGTGGCCAACGAGTGGGTGCTGACGTTCGATGGCATCGCCGATGCCATTTTTCTGCTCGACGAGAGCGGCATTGTCGTTCGGAGCAACCGCGCGGGTGCGGCCCTCGTGGGGCTGCAGTCAAGAGATCTGATCGGGCAGTCGCTGGCCGCCGCGATCGAGCGGCGGTTCGGCGACGCCAGTCGAGACGCGATCACCCGGGTCGTGGAACAGGCGCCCGTGCAAGGACGTGAGGTACAAGTGGGCGAGCGGTGGTTCCTCGCGGCCGCCGATGACGTCCTCCTCGTGTCACAGCAGAGACGTATCACCGTCGCACTGACCGACATCCACGCCCGAAAAGCCGCGGAGCTCGAGCGTGAACAGCTCATGTACGAAGCTGAGATCGCGCGGTACGCGGCCGAGCGCGCGAGTCGTGCCAAGACCGTGTTCCTCAGCGCGATCAGCCATGAGCTGCGGACGCCACTCAATGCGATCATGGGATACGCGGCCCTGCTTGCGGACGGGCTGCGCGGACCCGTCACCCCGCAGCAGAAAACGGATCTCACGCGCGTGGAGCGCGCTGCCGGTTACGTCACGCGCGTGGTCAACGACCTCCTCGACCTGGCACGTCTGGAATCCACGGACACCGCCATCGGCCGTGAGGTCGTCGATGTCGAGGAGTGCGTCGCGGCGGCCGCTGGGCTCGTGGCGCCGCAAGCGAACGCGAAAGGTCTCACTGTGACGGTCGCCGGTAGCGTGGAGAGTTTCACCTGTACGGGTGACCGCGACCGCATTTTACAGGTGCTGCTCAATCTCTTGTCGAACGCGATCAAATTCACCGCAGGGCCGGGGGAAATCTCGGTGTCGGGTGAGCGCGGCCAGGACAAGACCTCGATTTCGGTCCGCGACACCGGCCGCGGCATCGCGTCTGACCGGCACGAGGCGATTTTCCGCCCCTTTGTACAAGTGGGGTCGCGAACGAACGACGCTGAGACGGGGGTGGGGCTCGGCCTTGCCATCAGCCGCGAGCTCGCGCGCAAGATGGGTGGGGACCTGACCGTTCAGAGTGCGCTTGGAGTCGGCTCAACCTTCACGCTGACGCTGCCCTCGGGCTGATTTGCGCGGTCATTGCCTCGACCGCGACGCCATCACGGGCACCGGCGGCGCCGCGATGCCGGCACCCAGCGCGACCCACAGCCTTGCTGTCATGAGTAGGGCGACGCTTGCGTCGCCCGTTGTTGTCGTTGCCGTCGTCGTTCCAAACCCCAGACCCCGCCGTCGACGTGGTTACGCCGGGACTGCCCCCGGCAGCGCGACGCCCAGCTCCTTGGCCATGAGCTCGAGGTCCAGCCCTTCTTTGCGGATGCGCAGGTCGAAGTACAGGACCGTCGCCACGACCGTAAAGAATGGATAAATGATGATCCTCGCGAGATTGTCCGCGACCACCGTCGCCTGCGGCCCCGCGTGGACCACTGAGATCAGCGAGCTGAAAACGAGACCCACGACAAAGGCCGCCACCATGATGATGAGGCCCGTGATGAAGAGCGTCCCAAGCACCCGCAACACGGACCCCTTGGCGAGAAAATGCCCGCGGCCCAAGGCTTCGAGCGGATTCTTCCCCTCGACCATCACAATGTTGACGGCCGAGAAGAACCAGGCGATGCAGAAAAAGCCGGGAATGAGGAAGAAGACGAAGCCGATACCGATGAGGATACCTTGCACCACTCCGGTGATGATGACTGCCCAGAACCGACTGAGGGCCCGGGACAGCGCGCCCGCGATTGTCACCTCGCGGCCCAGGTAGTTGTCCGACACGATCACGACCGTCGTCGCTGACGCAAGCCCTCCGAACACGAACGCGATCGCGGTGGACAGTATGGCCCACTGGAACAGGCCCGTCGTATACGCACTTGCCGGTGCGACGGTCAACGCATTCGTCCCGAACGGATTGGTCGCGATGCTGGGTTGGACCCCCATCTGCGGAGCAATGAGCTCGTTCGCAATGAAGAGCGGGACCGTGAACAACGCGGTGGCCGTCACCAACTCGAGGTAGTTTTGCCGCAACAGGCTGACGGCCGCATCAATGATTTCGGTCGTTGACCGGGGGCGCAGGGCGACAGGCGGCACGGAACACTCCAGGTGAAAGTGGCCTTCCGGGAGACGATCAGCGCGGCGCTAATGTACCGTCGCCCGGCCGGATTCGCGATGCTGAGCTCGCTAGCCCGGCCGCGCAGCCCGCCGGCCATTCATGCTGGACCAACGGCGGGTCTACGTCACCTCGAGCGCGACCGACGGAGCCAGGTGCTCGAACTCGACGTGCTCGCCAGCAGCTTTGCCGATCGCCGGGAACAACCGTGCGGACAGCGGCTTGTGCAGGCGACTCGCCATCGTGGCGACGTCCTCGAGCACTTTGGCGATGCGCGGGGCCGGTGTGTCACCCGCGATAGGGACTGTGTCCAACCCTGTGCCACACACGGACGAGTAAAGCAAGAGCTCCCGGACGCCGTAGCGGCCTTCGCTTGCTCGCGTGGCAAGCACCGGGTCCTCGAGCACGGGCAGCATGAGCCCCGAGTATCCACACGTCCGGACGCGCAGTGATTTGATCGCCGCCGTGACAGCAGCGCAGGCTTGCAGCGTCGACGCGCCGCCGAATGGCACTCCGGTTAGTGTCTCGATCGCTGAGCCAATGCTCGCGTCGGTGCTTGGCGCCGGGGACGAGTCGATCCCGAGATACTCGAAGCCGGTTTCGCGCGCGACAGCGAGTGCCGCCGTTTCCAGGGGCGCATACAGAGTGGACATGGAGTCGCGGAGGCGCGACTCGCCAACCGCCGCGTCTCCGGCACCGTCGAACGCATCATGCACGAGGAGCGCCGACTCGAGGCCAATCGAGAATGACGGCGGCCCGTCGTGGTAGCCACCTGGAAAGAACGGCGAGCCGGGCGGCATGTTGGCGATGGCAGTGAACCGGAAGTTCGACGATCCGCCGGGATTCGACCGCGCGAGCGCAAGAATGATCTCGCTCGCGGTCTTCGCGCTCTGGCGGCAGACGGGCAGATCCGGGGTCGCGATCATCGCGCTGAAATTGATTCGCTGCGTCGTGCGCGTGAACTCCACCAGCCAGTCCGCCAGGCTCGGATCGTACCGGTCGCCCGTGAGGACCGGACCCACACAGAGGCCGACCTTCTCCTGCGTCGCCACGCGGTCGATCGCCTGCAGATCGTCCAGGACTCTGGCGCGCGCCGCGGCCGGTGCGTCCGCGACAAACGGCGATGTGGTTACGCGAACCCCCTCGACCTGAAAGCCGGCCGCTTCGATGCGGGCGCGAGCCGACCGGAGCATCGCAATGGCGCGACTAATGGCTTCCGGTGACGTGCCGTCGGTCGTGACGCCCGCCGTGATCGTGCGCACCTTGAACCGTGCTGGCGCGTCGTCGACAGACCACCGACGCAACACACGGAGGAGCGACGGACCCGTGGGGAGGATTGCGGCCGCACCAAGGGCCGTGATGAACTCTCGCCTGCTGTGATCCGGCATCGATTGGCCCCTCTCGGTTCTCGGTAGTCGCGCGAGCTACGCTACGTCAGGCAGGCCGTGCGATCAAGGTTGCGACTCATCGCGGCCACGCACCCCGCTACTGCGCCCTCGGGCGGCATAGTCCGCAATCACGCTTCGCACGAGCCGATTCCACCCCGGGAATGCCCGTTCGAGCCCGAGGACGGGCCAGCCGAACGCGTCAGACACGCCCAGCGCGACCCCAGGAGACCGACTGACCCCCGCGCCGCAGTGCACGACGATGCGGTCGACCTGCGGCCACCGCTCGACGAATTGCATGATCTCCCCAGCGTGCTCCGGGCCAAACAGCACATCGCTGGGCGCCGGGTCGGCGACGATATCGTTGAATGCCAGACGAAGGACGGCAACGAAGGCGGGAGAGAGATCGGCAGGCGTTGCCGCAGGATCACCAATCGAAATGCATGCCTCGACCTCGCGCGGCTCGTAGTGTTCCGCCTCCTCACGCGAGAGTACATGCAATCTGACCGGGCGAGGCATGGGTCGTTATGAGGCGCCCGCACCGGCGGTCAGGCGACCTCGGAGCGCATCATCGGTCGCCAGATCGATGCAGGTCCAAGCCATCGCGAGCGCACCGTCCACGAGCGCCTTGTCGGCGTCCGGGGTGATGCAGTGAGCGGCGAATTCCGGCTGGTGATTGACGGCCGGCAGCGAATTGATGCCGATCATCGGGTGGATCGACGGGATGGCCAGAGAAACGTTGCCCATGTCCGTCGACCCCGTCGGCCGTGTCTCCCACTCGCCGAGGTTGGGGAACGGCCGCCCCAGCGCCTCCGAGTTCTGGCGATAGCGCACCGCCAGCGCCTCGTCGTGGCGCATTTCCGCGTACGGCTTGTCGCCGCCGGTAACGCTCAGCTTCGCCCCCGTCGCGAGGCCGCCGGCTTCGAAGCAGCGGTGTACCTTGGGGCGCAGTTCCTCGAGCTGGGCCAGCGTCTCCGAGCGGATGATGTACTTGGCGGATGTGTGCGCGGGGATGACGTTCGGCGCGGCGCCGCCGTTGGTGACGATGCCGTGGATCCGGTCCGTTGCGCGAATGTGTTGGCGCAGCAGCCCCAAGGCCGTTTGAGCGAGGGTCAACGCATCGGCCGCATTGATGCCGAGCTCCGGGAATGCCGAGGCATGTGATTCCTTTCCGGTGTAGTGCACCTCGAACATCGACGCGGCGATGATCTTCGACCGGAGCATGTCGAACGGCGCCGGGTGCACCATCATCGCCGCGTGGATGCCGTCGAACCCCCCGCGCTCCAACATCAGGATCTTCCCACTGGCGTTCCCGACCTCCTCGGCTGGCGTGCCGATGACCGTGACCGTGAGGCCGACATCATCTGCGACCGTGGCGGCGGCCACCGCCGCACCGACTGCCGAGGCGGCGATGACATTGTGCCCACATGCGTGGCCGATCCCTGGCAGACAGTCATACTCGGCGCAAATCCCGACGTGCAGCGGACCGGAGCCCGCCGTCGCACGGAAGGCCGTCGGCAGGTCGCAGATGCCCTGCTCTACCCGAAATCCTGCGTCGGCCAGCGATTCGCACAGCCACGACGCCGCCTGCACTTCCTCGAACCCCATTTCGGGGTGCGCGTGTATCCGGTGGCTGAGCGCCACGAGTTGGTCCTGTCGGGATTCGAATCGGGCACGCGCTGCGGACTTCACATCCATGTCGTCGTTCCTCGCGGCTGTCGCGGCAATGCCAACGCCCACGCTTCCGGCGCGGGCGGCGACCTGTTCCGCCGCGCCCGTGCCATCCCCTATTGACCCCGCGCTAAGCTACCGCCGGGACATGACAGACGCGATTCGTTTCTAACGTCCAACGTCCAACGTCCATCCAATGTGGACGCTCACCCGCACCAACCGGACGAAACGACCCTGGCTACTCAAGTCGCTCCCGTCGAGACCGCGCATCAGCGATCAGTAAGTATCCGGCCATCCCTCGTCTCGCTGGCGATCGGGCTCGGTATCGTACTGCGCGTGGTGCAGTACCTTGGCGATCGCTCCCTGTGGCTGGACGAGGTGTTCCTCAGCTACAACATCTTGGGCCGCTCCGCCGGCGAGCTCGCTCGGCTGCCGCTCAAGTACGGTCAGATCGCGCCACTCGGATTCCTGGAGCTCGAGCGATGGGCCGCAGCGACCTTTGGTCCTGACGAACGCGCGCTGCGACTCTGGCCACTCCTCGCTGGCATCGCTGCGCTCGTACTGTTTGCTCGCCTCGCGCAACGTCTGGTTCCCTCTCTTGCCGCGGGAGCCGTGGCGTTGTTCGCGGTGGCACCGCCCCTTGTGTACTACTCGGCAGAGGTCAAGCCGTACGCGTTCGATGTGTTGACGGCGGTGGCCCTTCCCCTCGTCGCGCTGGCGATTGTCGACGCACCGGTCGCTCGCCGTCGCTGGGTAGCGCTGGCAGTCGGCGGTACCGTGGCGTCGTGGCTATCGGTGACTGCCGTGTTCTCCCTGGCCGCAGTTGCAGTCGTGGCGGTCGCACACGCTTGGTTGCAGCGCCGGCACGATCGGTGGTGGCTCGTCGGCCTAGGCGCGATCTGGATGGCGAGCTGCCTGGCCGCGTTACTCAATGCCCGGCGCCGCGTGGAAGGGTTCACTCTTGCCTACATGCACCAATACTGGGCAGCGTCCTTCTTCCCGGTACCCCCGCGATCGTTGCACGAAGCCTCCTGGCTCGTTCGCTTCGGGCGCGATGCGTGCGAGTGGCTCTTTGCCGTGCCCGCACCCCTCATCGTCGCCGCGTGCGTCGCAGTCGGCGTCTGGGTGCTGGTACGGCGCGATCGCTGGGGCGGCTTGGCCGTCGTACTGCCACTCATGTTCGCCCTTGGCGCCTCGGCACTGCACCAGTATCCCCTGGAAGGCAGGCTGGCGCTGTTCCTCGCCCCGATGACCGTGCTTGCGACCGCGTCTGCGCTGAGCCTGCTCATTCGTCTACCACGCGTCGGGCTTGGCGCCGCGGCAACGGCATGCCTCCTCCTCACCGTCCGTCCCGTGTTGGCCTTTGCGCACAACCCCAGGGCCGCCCACGAGGACCTCCGTCCGGTGGTGGCTCAACTGGCGACGCGACGGGAGGCAGGCAATGTGATCTACGTGTACTGCGCGACGGAGGCGCCCTTTGGCTTGTACGCCGCGCTGTACGGCATCCCATCAGTCGCCACCGACCGTGGCGGCTGCGACCGCGCGCACTTCGATCGCTACCGCGGCCGCCGCCGCGTGTGGGTCGTGGCATCGGAGTACACGTGGGTATCGACACACGAATCCCCGCGGTCGTTCGCGAAGTACGTGGCCACGCTGGGCGTGCCGACGGACTCGATAGTGGCAACGGGCGCGTGGGCCCGCCTCTACGACCTCACGCAGCCGGCGACGCACGCAATGCCGGGGGACGGACCGAACCCGTAGGTCATCGCGCCGGCCAACCAGTCTGCGGCAATGCCTTCGTGATTTTGAGCGCGTTCGCGAAATACACCTTTTTGAGCACGGTGTCCGGGAGCGCGATGCCGTACAGCTTCCAAAATGCATGGTACGGCCGGTAGTAGTCGAAGTACTCGTCCGCCGTTTCGAACACGCGAAAGTAGTACGGATACTCGCTCGGCTGAAACGCATCCTTCCCGAAGAGAATGCGATCTTGATACCTCACGAAGAAATCGTGTGACGCGCGCGGCTGGCGGCCGATATCGTAGAGCACCGCCCCGACCTCCGTGTACACGTTCGGCATCGCATCGAGCATCGCGCTGAGCGACGCGAGGTCGTTCGCGTGCCACCCCATGTGCGCGGCCACGAACGTCGTCCGCGGATGCTTGCGGAACATGTTGTCCCGCTCCGTCATCAGCTCCTCGAAACTGGGAAAGCGATCGCGGGGGTACCGACGTCCCGGGAAGAGTGCCAGCTCCAACCAGCGCTCATTGGAGTAGTCCAACGGCTGAAAGAACTCCTGCGGATCCGCCGTATGAATGAAGACGGGAATCCCCAATCGCGCGCACTCGTCCCAGACGGGATCGAGCGCTGGATCGTCGATACGTAGTCGCGAACCGTCCCGCTTCCGGGTCGACAACCCGAGGCTCTTTGGGATCTCACCGACGCCGACCGCACCCGCCGCCACGTCGGCATCGAGCTGCTTGACCGCTCGCTCGGCCCATCCCGGTCCGACGTCGCTGAAGTCGATTCCGGCGAGCACCCGGACCCGATCCTTCATGGCGTCTGACGCACGGATCGCCGCGAGCGCGCCGCCTAGCTCGCTGCCCGAGAGGTTGTCGGCGGAGATCAGCATGCGCACGTTCAAGCGATCCAGATCGGTCCGCAGCGTTTCGAGGCCTTGCGCGGACATGATGAGATCCTCGGGATGACCGTGGAAGTCGATCGCCGGGTATTTCGCCGCCTTCACCAGGTGCGCGGCGGTCAGAAGCGTCGATTTCGGCCGATAGTCGAGAATGCTCGGTGGTGCCTCGCGCGGAGCGACGCAGTTGCCCGGCCTGACTTCGGTCGTTCCCGTGGGGCACGCGCCGCTCGCGGCCGTTTGGGCACTCACCCGAATCGGTACCGACACCAGCAGAATCGCGATAGAAGCAACGATAGAAGCAGCTGGTGGCATAGTTCAATCGTACGAAGCGGCAGCGTGATTCGGCTAGGGCTGGCCGCCCACTACGCTACATCAGCACCGGCAGTCGTTCGTGGTGACGCACTCGAGAGGAGACTGCCGGAGGTCAGGGACCAAACCATAACGCGGCCGCGCGCACCCCTGGCCAGCCTTGGACCGGTAGGGGCGACGCATTGCGTCGCCCTGCGATCCGGCAAACGAAGCCCGATTCGGGGGGACCCCGACCGGGTCAGAGTGCTTCTATGTACGCGACCTCGCCGTGCAGGACCATATCGAGCCCAGCGGTCTGCCCGGCCTCGTCAATCTTCACTGGTGTGATCCGGTCGATGATCCAGAGCATGGCGTAGGTGAAGACGAACGCCCACGCCGTGGCAATGCCGACGGCGCCGAGCTCCACGAAGAAGAAATGCGGGTTGCCGTTGAACAGCCCGTTGTTGCCCGCGGGGTTGAATGCGAGACTGGCGTAGGCGCCGAGGCTCACGATGCCAAGGAATCCACCGACTCCGTGTACGCCCCATACGTCGAGCGCGTCATCCCACTGCAGTCGATTCTTGAGCGCGACGGCGTAGAAGCAGACGATCCCCGCCAGGATCCCGATGAGGACCGCCACACCGGGGGAGACATATCCGGAAGCCGGGGTGATCGTCGCGAGCCCCGCCACGGACCCCGTGAGCAGGCCCAGGAACTTCGGTTTCTTGCTCGTCAGCCAATCGATCGCGAGCCAGGTGATCGCCCCGAAGCTGGCCGCGAGATCAGTATTGATGAATGCGACCGTGGTCACCGAGTCGACTCTGAACTCGCTGCCGGCGTTGAAGCCGTACCACCCGAACCAAAGGAGGCCGGTCCCGAGCGCTACCAGCGGGATCGAGTGCGGCGCCTGATCTGCTGCCCTCCGCCGTCCGACATACAGCACCGAGGCGAGCGCCGCGACGCCAGCGATGTTGTGCACGACGATGCCGCCGGCGAAGTCGAGGACGCCCCAGTGTGCCATGATGCCGCCGCCCCAGATCATGTGCACGAACGGGAAATAGACCAGGATCAGCCACGCCGTGAGGAAGAGCATATACGCAGGGAACCGCACGCGATTCGCAAAGGCCCCGGTGATGAGCGCCGGCGTGATGATGGCGAACATCATCTGGTACCCGAAGAACACGAAGAGCGGGATCGTGTCGTTGGTCGGGGACGGAGTGGTCAGCGAGACTCCGTGGAGGAACGCCCAGTGGAAGTTGCCCAGGATTCCCGCGAAGTCCGTCCCGCTCTTGAAATCGCCGCTGAAGCACAGCGAGAAGCCAAAGGCCCACCAGATGACCGTCGTCCACCCCATCGATGCGAAGCTCTGCATCATGATCGCGAGCACGTTCTTGCGGCCGACCAGCCCCCCGTAGAAGAAGGCGAGCCCCGGTGTCATGAGCATGACGAGGCTCGAACAGAGGAGCATGAAGCCCGTGTTGCCGGTATCGAGGTTGAGATGCGGCATGCGATCGCGTCCTCACGAAACGAGGGACCCGGACCATCGGTGGATTGCGTCCTCTACGTCGCGGCGTGTTCGCCGTGTTCGCGCGGGGCTGATAGTATCCCGCCGTCAGCCCTGGGGGCAATACACCGGGCGCGGCCACCACGGAAGGGTCGCTGCGTGGTAGCACGGGAGGCGAGCGCTCAGCCGTGGCGCTCGCGCGGCAGCGGATGTGGTCGCATTGGACCAAAGTAGCCGGACCACGCCGCCGCACAGCGGATGTAAGCCGGTCGATGGGGTCTCGATTTTGCGTCCGACAACGGTTCGAGCAGTGATCGAACGCTGCACAACGGTCGCGATCCACGCGTCGCGCATCAATCCTGTTGTACCACTCCCCTCGACCGTAGGTCAACTTGGGGCGCACCTATCAAACGACGCACGCTCGATCACGGCAGACGGTGATGCCCTTCCACAGCGGTCGCCGCGCCACGCCACCTGTTTCTCGCGCCGCTGCGCTCGTTGTCCAATTGGCGGCTGCGCTCGTCGCGGTATGTACGGTCGCCCAGAGCGCGGTCGCGCAGCACGCGGACTCGAGCGTGCACGTCACGTCCGCCTCGAGCCAGCTATCTGACACTACCATCGGTCCGCCGGAGCGTTTCGGCCACGTGCCCTTGCGATTCGTCATCGATCTTGGTGGCTACCTGCCTTTCATATCCACGCATGCGAGCCTCTCCGCCCAGCTCCGCAACGGCACCAACGTGAATCTCGAGAACGTGCTCGGGCTGTCGCCCAGTACGCAGACGTTCAATGCCGGTGCGTCGTGGCGGATCAGTAAGCACAACTTTCTCGCCTTCGACTACTTCGGCTTCAGCCGGAGTGCCACGAAGACGATCAGCGACAGTATCATCTGGGGCGCCAACACCTATCACGCCGGCACGACGCTCGACGTGAAAAATAGCATCGACTATTACGGGCTCTCGTACCGGTATTACATCTGGCGCGAACCGAACTGGGAGCTTGGCCCGGGCATCGGAATCGACGCGTTGCATGTCGCCAGCAGTATGGGCATTCGGGTCACTGGTTCAGGAAGCGGCACGGGTGTGGCCGACAGCGCGAAAGCCAGCGGCAGCATTACAGTCCCGGTCCCGTTGCTGGGCATTTATGGCGACTGGGAGTTTGTCCCGCGCGTGTTCGTGAAAGGCGGGTTTCAATACATCTATGTCAACGATATCGCGAGCTACGGCGGCCATGTGGGTGACGGCGTCCTGGGTCTCGAGTGGTACCCGTTCAACCATTTCGGCCTTGGCGCGATGTACCACTACATTGGCGCTGACCTCAGCAAGATATCGCGCTCCGGCAATACGGTGAGATTCAACTACACGATCCAGGGACCCGCTCTCTACCTGTCCGCGACGTTCTAGCTGGACGCACTGGGCTCAGGGATGGCCAGGGCGACGAACCGGTCCAACGCCCGTGTGACGCGCGCATGGTCACCCGTGCTCAAGAGCTCCAAGAAAAGCCCGTCGAACACCGCGACGCATAGCGTCGCCATTGCTTTGGATCGGATCGATTCCGAAAGCGCGCGCTCGCTGAGTGTCAGCCAGGCCGACGACGATTTCTCCAGATAGCGGCCATATTCGGCGGGGTTCTGGATGGCAATGATCTGGACCTCATAGAGCAGCCGAAAGTACGGCAGGTTCTTCGAGCTCGTCGCCCATCGCCAGTAACGCTTGATCGGGGCTTCTGGGCGCAGCCCGGAATCGGCCCTGGTCATCGCCACGAAGGACGCCTGGAGACGGGACTGCAGTTCGCTAAAGACCTCCTGGAGGAGGCGCTCCTTCGACTGAAAGTGAAAAATGAGGAGCCGCGCACTGGTGCCCATCGCCGCCGCCATCGGTCGCAGCGACACGTTGGCGACACCGTTCTCGACCAAGTAGTCGACCGCGGCATCGAGCAGTTCGGCCTTGCGCGCCAGCATGTAACGAACGTTACATTATACGATCCTTTGGTTCAAGCGAGGCGCGGGTGGCAGGATCGTGGAATACCATGCTGCTGGCTGTGGCCTGGGCCCAGCTCGCGACTGGGTCGATGAATGTTCGGTGGGACGACGGCGCGACGGATTGCAAGACGAGTCGGCAACCGGCGATCCAGGTGCATGCGTACAATCCGCAGACGTTCATCCTGCGCGAAAATCTGTGCGCCACGTTCGAGGCGCCTTTCATGTACCTCCTGAAGGGATCGACGCGCGCGCTCTTGATCGACGACGGTGATGTCGCCGATCCGCGGCAGATGCCATTGGCACGGACGGTGATGGACCTGCTGCGCGCGGATGGATCGCCGCAGGTGCCCTTACTGGTGGTGCACACCCACCGGCACCTGGACCATCGGGAGGGCGATGGGCAGTTCGCCCATCTACCAGGGGTACAGGTGGTCGGGTTCGATCTCGAAAGCGTCAAGCGCTTCTACGGGTTCGGCGATTGGCCGAACGGCGTCGCCCAGATCGACCTCGGTGGACGCGTTGTGGACGTCCTGCCGACTCCGGGCCACAACGAGACGCATCTCGGTGTTCTATGACCGGAACACAGCGCTGCTCTTCTCCGGCGACTTTCTCATGCCAGCCCGCCTGCTCATCGATGACACCGACGCGGAACGCGCGAGCGCGACGCGAATGGCGGCATTCGCCCAGGACCACCCGATTGTGTACGTCCTGGGTGGACACATCGAGCAGGACACCGCCGGACAGCTATTCCCCTGGGAGTCGACGTACCATCCCCACGAGCATGTCCTTCAGATGACGAAGGCCGACGTGCTCGCACTGCCGGCGGCCGTCGCTGCATTCAATGGGTTCTACACCGAGCGCGGCACGCTCGTCATGGAGAATTCGATCCGCGTGCTCATCGTGCTGGCCGTCGCCACCGTGCTGGTGCTCGTCGCGCTCGTGTGGGCGGCCCTCCTATACCGCCGTCGCCGCCGGATCGCTCGTCAGCACCGATTGGCCGAAAATCGACGCTGAGCGCGCACGAAGGGCCGGCGTGTGCGGTCTCCAGGGGGGCTCGGCGGACGCGGCGCCTGTAGAAGGCCAAGGAGAACCAGGCTGCCACTTCAGGGAGCCCAGCCGACGGTCAGAGCTCCGGTTTTTGAGACAGTGGCCTGCGAGTGGTATCTTCCCCCAGCCCGCTCGGCACGGTCGAAGCAGACGCGGGGTCGGCGAAGCGCCAGCAGGTCGCCTGGACGTGCACTACATCATTCGCTTCAACAGAGTCGGCCGCGGAACGCCCGAAGTTTCACATTGACTGGAGTTACTCTATGCACCACGCGATTCGCTACGAAGGTGGGTTCGAGCTCAATTTCTCCACACTGCGCCCCGGCGCAGTCGACTTCGAGGGTGACGAAGGTGGCCGGCATGCCATGCCCGCGTGGCCGACAGATATCGACGGGCTCCGCTTTGGCTTCATGGAACGGCGCGGCAAGCGCTTCGTCGCGGTACGCGCGCAGTATGGCGATGCGGATGTCGTCGTCGCGAACGTCGTGCCGATCGACGCGTCACGCCACTTGAATGGCCGCCGCGTGGGAGCGGACGCGCTCACCCTGTCCGATGAATCGGCCGGCGCCTTGCTCGGCGACATGATCGAGGCGAACCCCGCTCAGCGCGCCGCCCTCCTCGGGCTGCGGGAGCAGATTCGACAGAAGCTCGATCGGTAGTGCTGGTCGCTCCGAACCCCTGTCCCCCACGAAGGAACTCGCCGCTTGGCGCCGACCGCGTGACGCGGGCCGAAGCGACGCGGCCCTTCACCATGGCCGTGGGCTCGTTGCCAGGGATAGCGGCGTCGACCGGTGAGCGCGACAAGAAGCGGGTTTGCAATTCTTCGTAGCAGCTGACACTCATGCAGCCGACGATCGGCCTATTCTGCCGATGCCGGCTCGGCGCCTTTGAGCCGGTACAGTGCCCCGGTTTTTGTTAGTCCGAATTGGAGCCAGTCGCGTCCCACCGTTTGCAGCTTGATGAAGAACTGCTTGCACCGTTCGATGGCCGCCCGGTCGACGTCAGCCTGTGACTTGAACTTGTACTGAAAGGCGAACTCTCCGACGAGCGCCTTGTGTTCCCCCCTCGTGCGCCACATCCCCACATTGGCTCTGGCAGTCATCCCTTTGCCGAAGTCCAACATGCAGATGTCTTGCAGCACCTCCTCGATGAACGTCTGGTTGACGAGCTCGACCCGTTTGGCGCCAGACGCCAACAGCGGCCGCAATGCCGGGAACACCTGCGACAAGAACGCCGTAGATGTGCGGTCTCCCTCGGGAACCTGACTCAACGGAAATTGAACGTTGTGCGAGAAGAGAATGCGAAAGGCGCCCACCTGGTCGCGCAGCGTGAGCGCCTGGACCTTGAACTTGATGCGATAGTCTCCGGCAAAGTTCGGCCTCACATCGGTCTCGGCGGCCGCTTGCAAGTCCGGGTTGCGAAACTTGAACACGATCTCTGGCTCTGCGGCCGGAAAGCCGTCTTCGAATCGGATTCGTCTTCGAAGGATGAACGACCGTTTGTAGAGGCGGAAATCGGGGGTATCGAGGAACAGCACCTCGCGCACTGCGGGCTTCGCTCCGACAAAGGGCTTCGTGTCCACGCCGATGCCAAACTCGTCGGCAGCCTCCTCGACGACTTCGCCGAAATCCTGGAACACTTTCGGCGAGGTGAACCGATCCGCCTTGAGGATCACCTTGCATGCGAGATACTGCGGCGTCCGAAAGGGCGTTCCATCCGCGTAACGCCCTTTCTTGACCTGCAGTGTTCGTTGTTGCGAGTCGGACCGACTCGTTTTGCGCGCCGGAACCCGCCCGGGCGCGTGGATGCGCTTGGCGCGTGTGCGCCTGGGTTTTGTTGTTGGCATGTTAGGATGCGTGCCGCATGAGGCGAGCCACGCTGCGTCGTTCAGGACGGCGGCGGTCTCGAAAAGCGCGGCTCGAAAGCCAAAGCTCGGTCTCAGCCCTCATTTGGGCATGAACGTGAAAAAGCCGATCACCGCTCCTCCCAACACTAGCAGAGCTGGGTTGACCTTGTATTGCATCAAGATCAGCAGTACGCCAACAGCGATGGCAGCAGTCTCTACGCCGAAGATCGCGCCTTTTGCCATCGTGAAGCAGCCGGCCAGCAGGAGCCCGATGGAGACGGGAGCAAGGCCCTGTTGAATGGAAGTTCTCCATGGCCACTTCTCGAGTTTCTTCCACGCGCGGGCGACAGCAAACGCGAGCACGGCAGTCGGACCGAAAAAGGCAATCAACACGGCGAGGGCGCCGAGTAAGCCAGCCGCCCACTGTCCGATGGGGACGATCATCATCATGTTCGGGCCGGGCGCCATCTGCCCCACGCTGTACAAGTGGATCAACTGGTGAGAGGCGAGCCACTTGTGGACTTCGACCGTCTGGACCTGCATTTCGGGAAATGCCGACATCCCGCCGCCCACCGTTAGGATGGATAGGTAGGCGAACACGCGGAGAAGCGCCGGAATCTGGTTCATTGGGTCACACCGTTGGTCGGCTTTGTGCGAGGCCGATGGAAGAGAATCGCCAAGATGCCGACGACTACCAGGGTGAGTGGAACTCCCAGGTGCAACCGGTTTACGGAAATCACCGCCAGCGCCATGAAAACGAAATCGAACTTGCCTGCGAGCGACTTCTTACTGAGCCCGACGACCGTGTACAGGATCAGCCCCACCGCCGCCGCCGCCACCCCCTTCAGTGCAGCGGTAACCCAGGTGCGGTCACCATGGATGCGATAGAGGATGCCCACGATGAACATGATCACAGCGCCCGGCAGGCAGATGCCGACGATGGCAACGGTAGAGCCCAGCGCGCCACGCAGCTTCTCGCCCACCAGCACTGCCATGTTGGTCGCGTTCAAGCCAGGCAGGCTCTGGCTGATGGAAAGCATCTCGACGAATTGCTTGTCGTCGATCCAGTGCCGCTTGGCCACCAGGCTGCCGTGAAGGTACGGCACCACGCCGCCGAAGCTGGTGGCGCCGATGAGGAGAAACTCGAGGAATATCTGACTGAGCGCGACTCGAGCTTCGTCCGAGACAGCCGTTGGTGCGGTTTCCAGCGGGCGTTGAACGGCCCCGTCAGCCATGGCGCTACGGCTCGTTGCCGTTGAGGCGATAGCCCAATCGGCTTCGGATGTCGTGAGCCTCGGGAGAAACGCGTGCTCCGCGTGGACGCGTCCGCCCGTCGAGAGCCGTCCTCGCGTGAGTCGATCGGTGCGGCATGTGTCGTTTATCGGGGAATGTCTGAGCCGTGGACCGGAGCCGGCCGTTGCTGCGGCTCAACGAATCAGAGGTTTTTCCGGCCGGCCGCAGGATCGTAGATCATCGCAACAGCCCTACGTCTGATGCAGTAGACCTTGGACCTAGCCCGGTCCTCGGCCCCGCGCGAAGCGGAGCAGTTGGGCTCCCACTGGTGCTCAAAGTCCCTAGGCACCCTACCCTTGCATTGCCTGCCGCGATTCGCTTTGTTGACATAAGCGATTTATGGCAAAACCCAAGGACCGCCCGCCCGAGCTCGTCCAAGGGACGCTGGACATGCTCGTGCTCAAAGCGCTCACGCGCGGTACGTGGCACGGCTATGCCGTCGCCGAATGGATTCGCGCCACGTCGCACGACGTGCTGCGGGTGCAGGAAGGCGCGCTGTATCCGGCACTGCACCGGCTCGAGCTGCAGGGCATGCTCACGTCCGAGTGGGCCATCAGCGACAAGGGCCGCCGAGCCAAGTTCTATACGCTCACCGCGGCGGGCCGCAAGCATTCGAGCACCGAAGCGCAGTCGTGGCGCCAGCTCTCGGGCGCCATCGCGCTCGTGATGCGCACCGCGTGACCATGCTGAACGACATCCTCCTGCGCCTGCGCGCATTGCTACGCCGCCGCCGTCTCGATCAGGATTTGGACGATGAGCTGGCGTTCCACCTGGCGATGCGCGCCTCGCAGCTCGAAGCGGCGGGCGCCGACGCCCAAGCCGCGCAGCGTGGCGCACGGCGTCAGTTCGGGAATGTCACCGGCATCCGCGAGCGGCTGTGGGAGCAGTGGAGCTTCCCGTCCGTCGAATCGCTCTGGCGAGACGTGCAGTACGGGGCCCGTGTCCTGCGGCACGCGCCGGCGTTCACGATCGTGGCCATTCTGACGATCGCGCTCGGTGTCGGCGCCAACACCGCCGTATTCAGCGTCGCCAACGCCGTGCTGGTCCGCCCACTGCCGTTCGCCCACGCCGACCAGCTCGTGCGATTGTATTCGGTCGTGGCCGGCAACACCCTGGGCCCATCGCCGGCCGACGCACGAGACCTGGCGGACGAATCCCACGTATTCGAGTCGCTCGCCGTCTACGATTTTTGGCTCAAGAACGTCAGCCTGGCACCGGGCGATCGCCCAGAACAAGGCCGCATTGGCCTCGTCACCGATGAGTACTTCGCGGTCCTCGGCATCACCCCGACCATCGGCCGCACGTTCACGGCTGATGAGACGCGCGTCGGCAACAACAAAGTCGTCCTGCTGACCACGAAGTATTGGCGCGAGCACTTCGCGGGGACGCGGTCCGTGTTGGGCCGCACGATCCGCATCGACGACGAGCCGTACACCGTGATCGGCGTCATGCCCGACGTGATCCCGGACTGGATCGACGGCGTGAGCGATGGGCGGGTAGTATTGTGGACACCGCTCGCGCTCCCCGCCGAAGACTACGGTCCGCTGCGCCGCGGCGATCGCAACGCCGGCACGCTCGGGCGCCTGCGCGCCGGCATCTCGATCGCGACGGCCAAGGCTGAGGTCCAACGCGTCGCCGTCCAGTTGGCCCAACGCTATCCGGTTGACCGCGGCGTTGACGCGCGGGTGTTGCCGCTGTCGGAGACGCGCGCCGGCGCGCTGCGGCCGACGCTGATCCTGCTCATCGCCTCGGCCGCGATGATCCTGCTCATCGCCTGCACCAACGTCGCCAGCCTGATCCTGGCGCGCCACACTGCGCGCCACCACGAAATGGTCGTGCGCGCATCATTGGGGGCGAGCCGCCGGACTCTCATTCGACAACTCGTGGCCGAACACCTGCTGCTGACGGTGCTCGGCGGAACGGCCGGACTGGCCGCCGCCTGGCTGACCACCACCGCACTCGTCGATCTTCGACCGCCTGCCCTCCCACAGCTCGCCGAGGTGCGCATCGATGGGCCGGTCTTGCTCTATGCGCTGGCGGTGACACTCTCGACCGGGGCGCTATTCGGTCTCATTCCCGCCTGGTCGACGACCCGCACCAGCCTCGGCGCCGCCATTCGGGAGGGGGGACGCTCGGGCACGACGGGCCGGCGGCGGCAGACGGAGCAGCGCGCACTGGTGGTCGCACAAATCGCGTGCTGCGTCATCCTGGTGCTCTGGACGAGCCTCCTCGTCAAGAGCCTGCTCCGTCTCCAACACCAGGAGAACGGCTTCCAGCCCGCGCATCTGCTGACGGCTCACATGAACCTGCCGTCGGCGCGGTACCCGCACAATCCGGATCCCGGCGTGATCACGCGGTTCTGCGAGACATTCACCGAGCGCGTGCGCGCGATCCCAGGCGTGCAGGACGCGACGATCACGACGGCTTTTCCCCCTTCGAATCGCTACACACGGACGTTCACGATCGAGGGCCAAGCCACCTCGCGGCTCGATGATCTGCCGCGCGCCCGATTCGGTGTGGTCGACGTGCACTATCGCGGCACGTTGGGCATTCCGCTCGTCGCAGGGCGCGACTTCGATGAGTCCGATGTGGCGACCAACCGCCCGGCCGTGATCCTGATCAACCAGGTCCTGGCGCGCCAATATTTCGCCCACCGCGACCCGATCGGCCGGCACCTCCAACTGCGCCAGCTCGACATGTCGTCGCCGTCGGACACCGGGATGACCGTCGCCACGATCGTCGGTGTCCTCGGAAGCACGAAGAATCGCGGGCTCGCGTTCGATCCCGACCCCGAGGTTGTCGGCTTGTTTCGCCAGATGCCCGACATGAACTACGGCTCCAAGAACATTGTCGTGCGGTCCACCTTCGAGGCGTCCGGCGTCACCGAGCGCATGCGCGAGGCGCTTCGTGCGATCGACCCGGAGCTTGCGCTGGCGGAGCCGATGACGATCGACGCCGTGATGGCCGACCAGACAACCGACCGCCGCCTCAGCACGACGCTGTTGAGCCTCTTCACGGTGAGCGGCGTCCTGCTCGCGCTCATTGGCGTCTACGGCGTGGTGTCCTACTTCGTCGCGCAGCGTACCAAAGAGATCGGCGTCCGCGTCACCCTCGGCGCCAAACAGGCCGACATTGTGTGGCTCGTGCTCGGCCAGGGCCTCCGGCTCGCGGCTGCCGGGATCGCGCTCGGCGTCGCCGGCGCGTTTGCCATGCGATCGCTGTTATCACGTTTCCTGTTCGCGGTCACCGCGACCGACCCAACCGTCTTCGTCAGTGTTCCCTTGCTCACCGCCAGCATCGTGATCGCAGCCTGCTACCTCCCGGCGTGGCGCGCGACGCGACTCGACCCGGTGCTAGCGCTGCGAGAGTCGTAGGGCGTTGTGACGTCGCTCTGATCCCGCGGCTCGACAGGACTTAGAGCTTTACCTCGAGCGTGACGACGGTCGTCGGGTACCTCAGGTCGGGATTGAATACGACGACCGTAAGGTTGACGTTCTTGCAACGCATCGGACATCATGGCGACCTCGTTGATGAAGGTTTGGCGTCGCAGTGCCAGTCGGCGGGAATAACCACCCCGCGCCACCTAAACCAACATAGCCAGCGCCGGCGATCGAGCGGAGCCAACGAGACCACTCACGCGCGAGCGCCCAGTCGTGATTGCGGCGCCTGATCAACCTCAAAACACAGATCGCCAGCAGGGGATTCAGCCCTCATTCCACTCGGGGGCCGACGACGACCGCGGAACAGATTCGACGGCCGGCCCCGGGGGCTCGCCCCGTTAGGGGCATCGCGGAACTCGAAGCCGTGCGTGCCGGTTCAATGGGTAATGAGCGCACTCGCGCCACTGTTTGTCGAGCCTGCCGACGCGTCGTCGCGGATTGACGATGCGATCGGTCACACACCGATGGTGCGCCTCCGGCACATCGTCGAGCCTCAGATGGGCGAAATCTGGGTCAAACTCGAAGGCCTGAATCCAGGTGGATCGATCAAGGACCGGACGGCGCTCGGAATGATTCTCGACGCCGAAGCACGCGGCGTACTGAGGCCCGGCGGGTTGATCGTCGAGCCCACCTCAGGCAATACCGGTATTGGTCTGGCGCAAGTCGCGGCGGCGCGGGGCTATCGGTTGATTCTCTGCATGCCGTCGTCGATGAGCGACGAGCGGAAGCGCACGGTGCGGGCCTACGGCGCCGAGATCGTGCTCACCGATCCCGAGCGGCGCATGCTGGCGGCGATCGAAGAGGCAGAGAGAATTCGCGACGCGACGGGCGCGTGGATGCCCAACCAGTTCGGCAATCCCGCAAATCCGCGTATTCATTACGAGACCACGGCGCCGGAACTATGGACGCAGATGAACGGCCGCGTTGACGCATTCGTCTATGGTTCCGGCACCGGCGGGACGATAAGCGGGGTTGGACGGTACCTAAAGGAACGGCGGCCCGACACCCTCGTGGTCGCCGTCGAGCCGGCACGGTCACCCGTGCTCTCGGGCGGCGTACGTGGCCAGCACCAGTTTCAGGGTATGGGGCCGGGATTCGTGCCGGACAACTTCGACCGCTCGGTGGTCGATCGAATTATGCCGGCGTGGGAGGAGGACGCCTTCCCAGTCGCTCGGCGGCTCGCGAAAGAGGAGGGGCTCTTCGTCGGGATGTCGAGCGGCGCCATCGTCTGGGCTGCCCTCGATGTCGCCCGGGAACTGGGCCCAGATGCCCGCGTGGCGTGCATCGCACCCGACAGTGGCGCCCGCTACCTGACGACGGCGCTATACGAGAACGAGGGCTAACGCCTCGAGTGCGTCCGGCTAGCGAAAGACACCTATGATGTTTCCGGCCCTATTTGCGCCCTACAGCGCTTTTCAAGTGGATGCACCACCGCGCCTCATGATGATGGGAAGTCTGTTTAGCGGACGTCGTGGTGTCGGCGGCGAAGCAGGTCTTGCGCGTCCTCATCGGTGGGCCCATATGAAATGGAGGGCGACACGTTGTCGTGGAAGGTCGCTCGTCGCCCCGACGGCTCCGTCCCGATCACCATCCTGCGACGGACCGGATAGGGGAGACTTAAGTCCGCGCCGAAATCGTTCCCGCCCCACACGCTCTTACCCTGGCAGCCTGTCTGCCGCCGTCGGAGGAATGCATGCGTACCCGCACCTGGATCGGAAGCTCGCTCATTGTTCTCCTGCCGCTCCTCGTGGCATCGGCTTCGCTCGGCGCCCAGGAGCGTCGCACCTTCAACCCGCCGGGCGAACCCACTAACCTGCCGTTCACCCCCGGTATCCAGGTGGGTGACATGCTGTTCATCGCGGGGCACGAGGGAACGCCTCTGACGGGCGACATCGAGTCGGAGACGAGGCAGGCACTCGCTGCGATCAAGAAAGTCCTCGACGCCGCGGGATTCAAGGTGACCAATGTCGTGCAGGTGACCGTGTACCTCAAGGACATCGCAGACTTCCCGAAGATGAATGGCGTGTACCGGGAGTTCTTCCCCGACCCCAAGCCGACGCGGACGACCGTGCAGGTGGCGGCGTTGTTCAACAATGCACGGGTCGAGATCACTTCCGTCGCGGTCCGGAGTCACACCCCGGCGGGCGGCTCGGCTCACTAGCCGACGCGTCCGGTTGTCGCGGCACGTGTGGCGGGGAATGCCTCCTTTCCCAGCTGTGCAGCCGCCTGACGGACATCCGGCCGAATGCACGCTTCCAGTCGCGGGGCGGGGCCCTCCTGTCAGTGCCGCGTCAGGCGTGAGCGGCCCAGAAACCAAAACAGGATGTAGGCCAGAAATGGATCGGAGCTGTAGCAGGTAATGGCTCATTCGGCGGCGGGGACGGGCTGCGCCGCAGCGTGGCGAGCTGGTGCAGCCGCGCGCAGCGAGATCCAGGAAGCAAGGTAGGAAGCACCGGCCACGATCAGCAGCGACCGAATCCCCGTCCACATCGAGAGCGATTCGAGCAGGCCGCCGACCAGTGCCCCTAACAAATTCGAGCCGAGCGCAGTCCCGCTGAACTGCGCCCGGGCAAAACTCTTGATGAACACGATCCCCGCAAAAAATACCGGCAGACACAGGACCGCCGTAGCGCTGAGCGCCTTGAGCCACACGGACGCGAAGAGGAAACGCTCGACGGGGATCAGATAGGCCACCAGCATGGTTGCCGCAATTCCGGCATATGCAATCTCGACGGGGAAGGCCGGCCTCCGTTCCGCAAGCAGGTTGGCGCCCACGATCAGGAGCAGTAATCCAGAAATCACGATCGAGTTGACGACCCACGTTGTCCCAAACAAGAGCGCCATCTTGCTGATGATCTGGGCCTCGAGCAGCATGAACCCCGCGCCGAGGAAGAAGAAGTGCCATCGCAGCGAGGTGACGGACACTCCCGTGCCGCGGAGGAACCAACAACCGGTGATGAGTAGCAAGGCGGAGATGAGGACGACCGACGCCGGTACGCCCGGCAGGCGCTGATAGAAGTAGGGCCAGTCGTCCGTCGTCACAGGCACGACCGCTGTTTCGACATCATGGTGCGTCTTGTAGTACCCGGCCAGCGCCGGGTCCGCCAGCGCTCCCCTAATCCGTTCATCCGAGCCAGCAATGAAGAACCGCCCCGCTGTCGTGTAGCCGGTTTTGTCGGACGTGATCTGTAGTGGTCCGGAGCCGAACACATCTGTCAACAGTTCCGCGAGCCGGCCGCCAATAAAGGGCGTAGTCACTGCAAACTTGACGATGAACAGCCCGTCTGGTTTGAGCAGGCGGCGGGTAGCCCGCATCGCCTCGAGCGTGTAGACGTAGTTGTCGATGCGGATATTGGAGTAGCTGGAGCTGGTCGTGTGCGAATCGAGCAGCGAGAACACGATCAGGTCGAAATGATCGTTGGCGTTCTGCACGTAGCTCCGCGCATCGTTGACCACGACATGGACCTTGGGCGAGCTATAGGGCTTCTCGAAGTGCAGCTCGCGACCGAGCTCGAGAATGAGCGGGTCGATCTCGACGGCGACAACCCGCTCGGCGCCGTGGCGGAGGGCCGCGGCGACGTCGTTCCCCATGCCCGCGCCGAGCACGAGGACTGCCGGCGGCTGCGCGTAGAAATGATACGGCAGGTTGTACCCTTCCCAATGCGCCGTGCCGGTGCGGAACAGTTCCGGGTGACTCGCCACGAAAGGCGGCGACAAATTGATGATGTGTTGATACCACGTACCGTTGGTATTGAGTTCGTACGCGAGCAATTCGCCGGTGCCCCCTTGCCTCTCCGGTGTCAGGGTGAGTTCCTGGTAGGGTGACCAATAGGTGGTGCCGCCACCGCCTGAGGGGAGCGACCCAAGCGCCGCGCACAGTCCGAACGATACGGCACCCGTCCAGCGCGCCGTCGGGTTTCGCCACAGCAGCGCAACCAACATCACGCCTGCCACGATGAGCCAGGACGCCGGAGGCTGATCGAGAAAACAGAGGAGGGTGTAGAGGCCGATCCCCGCCAGGCTCCCAAGGATGTTTACCGAGTAGCCCCAGATGCCGCGGTCCGTGTTCTCGAGATACCACCCGACGAGCTGGCCCAGCGGGATGAAGATGAATGCGATGAGCGCGAACAGGGCCACGGTGATAGCCGCAGCGGCCGCCATGAGGCCCACGGAAGCCCAGCTGAGTCCCATGCGTGGCATGTCCCACATCGCGACGTCCGAGAACGCGCCGATAAAGTTTGGAAGACGAGTGATCAGGGATCGCAACGCGTAAGAAGGCCAGTCGATGATCGCGGCGACCGCGACCAGCGGAGTGAGAAGCGCCAGGAGGTTCGCGCGGCGCCGGCACAGATAGCAGCCCACGCCGAAGCCGAGAAAGCAGGCGACCAGGACAAAGTTCTTGAAGTACGCGAATATGCGAACCTCTGATGACACCCAGCGGATCATCAGGAGTTCGAGGAACAATGTCAGAGCGCTAACCAGGGTCAACTTGCCGTATGTGAAACCTCCCAGGCTTTGCGGTGAGAAATCCCAGCGCGCAATCAGTTTTCGCCATTTGCCTCCAGTGTCGGGACTTTGTCGCACGGCGTAGAAACGAAGCAAGACAATGTTGAGAACCACCAGGGCGACAAACACCCAGAGGAGAAACGGCATTTGGCCCATCATGTCTACGCCCACCTCGTGCTGCGGCTCGGCCTGCGACCACGGCAGCTGTTATAGGTCATCAGCAGTTGGGATGTCGCTGAGGAGCCAAGGACCGCACTGGGCCTTGCCTCGATGCGATTGTGAGACCACCAGTGCGACGCCAGAATGTAGTCCATGCCTGTCTAGGCGCGATCTGGTCCAAGATACGCTTGGGACAGCCGCACGGAGTTCGCGTGCCGGTCACAGGCGCCGGCCAAGGCCCTGTTGAGGCGGTCGATCAAGTTGGTCACGGACGCGCTCCAGCGCGGAGTGAGGCCCATGGGATTTGCGACGCAAATCGGGCACGGAAACGCGACGCTGGTGCTGAAGACGTACGGTCGCTTACTGCTGGATGAAGCGGACTTGAAGCAGGCGCGCGTGGTGGCGTAGTACACAGTAGCTGAGATCGGATCAGTCGTTGTCTCCGAACGGCCACTGGTCTGATTTCCGCAACAGCGCCATCGCAAGGAGGCACAAGCCAAAAGCTCCAACGCCGACGTGCAACCATGCAGAGAGCTGGCGGTCCGCTTCGCCGGACCCCGCGAATATGAGCGCCAGGACAATGAGACCGACGAACGCTCGACGACGGAGGCCAGGACTAAAGAATGGCCGGCTCACAAGAATCACCGGCTCACAGCGCGTTGTCGCCTCTCGCATTGCCTCATGAAAACCGTTACTGACAAGGTCCGTTGCCTGACCTGACTTGTTACCGGTGAGGCACCTGCACCATGATGCCCTCACGACAGGGAGGCATCATGAAGCGAAGCATGACACGTGCGACTCGTGCAGAGCTCACCGACGCCATTCGAGGGCGCTACCGGGGCGCTGCCGGTTCGGCGAAGCGCCGGATCCTCGAGGAGTTCATAGCGGCCACCGGCTACCACGAGAAGTCTGCGATCCGCGTCCTCAACAGCGTTCCTGTAGCGATAGTCCGCCAGCGACGGCAGCGTCCGTCACTGTACGATGAAGCCGTACGCGCGGCCATCATTGTGCTGTGGGAGGCTTCGGATCGGGTATGCGGCAAGCGGCTGAGAGCGCTGCTCCCGATCCTCCTCCCGGCTTTGGAGCGCCATGGGCATCTGAGGCTTGATGAGGAAATACGGCCGAAGATCCTGGCGATGAGCGCCTCGACAATCGACCGCTTGTTGCGGGTGGCGAGGCAGGCCACTCGGACCAGGCAGATCGCGCGCGTCGTACCCGAATCGCGGCGGCGCATCAAGATGCGCACCTTTGCCGATTGGAATGAGCCTGCGCCTGGCAGCATGGAGATGGACTTGGTGGCTCACTGTGGAGAGGTCAACCGCGGCAGCTATGTCCACAGCTTGGTTCTGACCGATATCGCGAGCGGATGGACGGAAGCGGCGCCGATCGTGGTCCGAGAGGGCAGCTTGGTCGTCGAGACCCTCGAGCGGATCCGGGCCGGCCTGCCCTTCGCTCTGCGCGCGTTGGACGTGGACAATGGCAGTGAGTTCGTGAATGACCGGCTCATCGAGTATTGCCTGAGCCATGGCATCGAACTCACCCGCTCGCGGCCCTACCGCAAGAACGATCAGGCGTGGATCGAGCAGAAGAACGGCGCCATTGTGCGCAAGCTCGTGGGCTATCGGCGCTTCGAAGGTCTCGCCGCTGCCCGAGCGATCACGCGCCTGTACGCGGCATCCAGGCTGTTCGTGAACTTCTTCCAGCCCTCGTTCAAACTGGCGGCGAAGGAGCGGGACGGCGCGAAAGTGACCAAGCGCTATCATGCCCCCCAGACTCCTTGCGAGCGACTACTGCAGGCGGAAAGCATCCCGACGCTTGCCAAGGACAAGCTGCGTGAGATTGTCGCGGCGCTGGATCCCTTGAAGCTCCTCGAGGAAATGCGGGCCGTCCAGGCCTACCTGGCGGCGCTGGCGGATGGTGAGGCGCCGCCGCAAATGACCTCGGAGCCGCCTAATCTCGCCGCGTTCGTGGCCAGCTTGTCCAGTGCCTGGCACGCCGGTGAGATCCGTCCGACGTTTTCCAGCGAGGCCAAACCGCGATACCTGCGCGGCTTGCAGAAGATCTCGTCGCCGCGCCCGACCGCGAACCCCGTCATGACCTGCAATCCGGTGACTGTGGACATTACCGCCATTGCTGCGAAGCCGCAGGAGAGACCACGGGCGATCTACGCTGAGCGTGGCCGCGCCCGTGTCCAGGCGCTACGTATGGTGTGGCCAATCGTGTACCGCCGACTGGAAGGATTGCCAAACATCAACGCCATGCAGCTCTTCGAGGAACTCTGTATCCAGTTCCCCGGTCGATTTAGCCGCGCACAGTACAGAGCGCTGCTTCGTCGCATCAATCTGTGGCGCCGAGATGCGCGGGCACGCGGCGTTATCATCGGTCCGAAAACCTACCGACGGCTCAGCGACAAGCCGCGAGGTCGCCGTCCTCAAGTCTTCAGCGCAGACTGGGCGGAGATGGCGCAATGTCTAGAGGAGAATCCCGATCAGACCGCGCTGGAGCTGCTCATCGAATTCCAAGCCCGCTATCCAGGACGCTATAGCCTACAGCAACTCAACACGTTGCAGAAACGAGTGCGAGCGTGGCGACAACACGCTGTTGAGCGGCTGATAGCTGGAGAAGGCGGCCTCACATCGTACGCTTTCCAGAACTGCTATCGGTCCCCAACGGGTAACCTCGTCAATGACGCATCGGGTAACACAATTACGTGAGGCAACACGCAGTTTTGGTGATGGCATCGGGCCAAGATAGATTCTGCGGGCGGTGCTTGGCCACGAGGCTTCCGTGGATGTTGCCCCGACGCTGCCCGCGCCGGCCGAACTTCGGCTGTGCTATCTCGCTGTCAATGCCACGACGCTAACGGTCGCCGCCGCGACGCGTCGCGGATCGGGACGGTGTCCCCGGTGTGGGACCGCGACCCGCCGCATCCATAGCCACTACACGCGGAGGCTCGCCGACCTCCCGTGGCATGGCATGGCGGTCCGGCTCATCGTCACGACGCGCCGGTTCTTTTGCGATCACCCGGGGTGCCCGCGCCGCATCTTCACAGAGCGGCTCCCCCGGACCGCTGCACCGTCGGCGCGTCGGACCGCGCGACTAGCAGCGACCTTAGATGCGATCGGGCTGGCGTTGGGCGGCGCGGCCGGGGCCCGTCTCGCAGAGATGCTGGGCATGAGCGTGAGTGGTGACACGGTCCGCCGACTTATGCTCGCCTCGCCCACCTACCCGGCAGCATGCCGTGGGCCTCGCGTGCTGGGCGTGGATGACTGGGCGTGGCGCCGCGGTCAGTCATATGGCACACTCCTCATCGATCTCGAACAGCGACGCGTGATCGATCTCTTGCCCGACCGAACGCCCGGGACTTTTGCGGCCTGGCTTCGCGCCCACCCTGGCGTTGAGATCATCAGCCGGGACCGCGGAGGCGCGTACGCGGAAGCAGGGCGCGTTGCAGCGCCTGAAGCCATTCAGGTCGCCGATCGCTTTCATCTGTTGCGGAATCTCACTGATGCAGTTGACCGAGCAGTTGTGCGTCATGCCGGAGTGGTAGAGGACGTCGCGGCCGTGGACAGTGCGGTACTGCCGCGCTCACGACTGGCAGTGCGTCGCCGGCGCATCTCGGGGCTGCCGCACAATGGCGGCGGACCGACATTGGCGGAGCAACGTAGCGCCGAACGCCGTACCAGGCGACTCGCCCGCTACAACGCGGTTGTCGAACAACGGAAGGCCGGCGCCACGGTAAGTGCGATTGCGCGGCAGACACGGCTTAATCGACGGACCGTCATGCGCTGGCTCGCGGCCGAGCAGTTTCCCGAGCGGCGTCCGCGTCGCATCCGGGCACGACGCCAGCTGGACCCATATGCCAATGTCATCCTCGCGCGCTACGACGCCGGCCTCGAGAACGCGAGCCAGCTGGCCCGCGAGCTGCGCGGACTCGGCTACGCTGGCACCAATGCCTCGGTGCGCCGCTACCTGATGGATCTACGCCAACACCGGCCGCGGAACCTCGCATCGACAGGGCCGGTCCGTGGTCCACCGCGCTACACGGTGCGGCAAACGACCTGGCTGCTCACCCGGCCGGACGACGCCTGCACTGCTGACGAACAGGTGTATGTCGATCGGCTTGTAGCCGCCTGCCCGGCGCTGGGGGAAGCCCGTCGCTTAGCGCTTGCTCTTCGGCTGATGCTGAAGACTCACGACGGTGCTGCGCTCTCCACCTGGCTCGCACAGGCTCGACAGACGGAACTCCGCGTGTTTGCCCATGGCATCGCTCGCGATCAAGATGCTGTCTTAGCAGCCATATTGTTTCAATGGAGCAATGGGCCTGTTGAGGGGCACGTCCACCGACTCAAGTTGATCAAACGTTCAATGTACGGCCGCGCAGGCTTCGCCCTGCTGCGCCAACGCGTACTGCGCGCGGCCTGATTCATCGGACTGACAGCTTCGTCCTCGACAGGGACTCATCATCAAAACTGCCGAAGATCCCAATTTCAACCGTTGTTGACCTCGCCATCCCGGCGTCTCGTCAAGGTTCGCTCGCGGGAGTTTGCGACTTGTCTCCATTTTGGCCACCACACCTTGGCGGCTCGGTCAGCTCCGAACGTGCAAGCTGTTGCGGTACAATGCCGAGGGCGAGACTCGAACTCGCAAGGGAGTTGCCTCCCGGGGGATTTTGAGTCGTACGGGCGCCCGGGGCAAGATCGTTGACTTGGAATAGAGGGGCATAACCCGGCATCACCCGGCATCGGGTAGCAGGTATCTGGTCATACTATTGGTCATACAACAGCCGCGCGGAGAACTAGCAACGACCGCCGTTCACGAGTCCAGAATCAATCACGAGCGGGTTTGCATGTAGTAGTGGACCGCCGATCGCTGGCATCCACAGGAACCGCGTTAGTCGCGTGGACTGGGGGGCTAACCACCCATCCCAGAGCGCAGGAAAGGCGGCATTCCCGGCGTTTCTCGGCGGAGTGACACAACCAGCGACACCAGCCCTGCTAGCCCAGCCACGGTCTGGCAGTAGCTTTGCGCTTCACAGAACCGCGTTCCCTTAACCCAAGGGCCATGTCCTCGGGTCGTGTGGTGCCGGCTCCCGCGGGAGCGAGGCCGGGCCAACGAACTCGTTGGGCCCACGTACGGATCACTTGGCCGCGTCTGCGAACTGGTAGACACGCATCGGGCCGTGCACCGGCTTGAAATAGCGGACCGTTGCTCGGCGATCGCTTGATACGCGCGACCCCCGATATGGCTGGCCATTCCGGGCGATGGACTCGCCTGACGAACACAGGCATGGTGGCGGACTAGTCCGCACGCTAGCTTCTCGGGCACCGTCACCCCGGGTCCGCGAGCCCTCCTGACGGCGCCGCGCCTCCGATTTCACGTTGCTCGCGGGTTTCCCCTATGTCGCGCGGCCGCACACTGCCCGCAAGGGGGCTAACAAGATGATCGCTCTCGCCACGACCGGCGACGTACCGGCCCTCGTACGGCATGTCGTTCTCCGCAACATGGCCAACGCGGACCGGGACACCCGCAGTCAGGACCTGGTGCACCGCTGCGCCTCGACGGCGCGTCGTGACGGTCTACGACCCGAGCAGCTTCTCGTGGCGATCCGGGACGCGTGGAGGGCCGAGCCAGCGAGACAGGAGACCGCGCCGGAGGATTATGACCGTCTGTTGACGACTTTGATCAACGCGGTTCTCAATGCCTATTACGCGAAGGACGCGGGCGCGCCGATAGGAAGTTGACCTTCCCCGTGACCGGCGCCCGAGCAAGCGCTACGCCACGAAGCGCGGGAGTGAGACAGTGAACGTCGACCCTTCGCCCAGGGCGCTCACCACGGTTAAGTCGCCGCCCATAGCTCGCGCGAGGTCACGACTAATCGTGAGCCCGAGCCCGACACCACTAGGCGCTGAGCTCGTGAGGCCACGACCCACTTGCACGAATGGCTCAAAGATGCGAATGAGCTGGTCAGGCCCGATGCCGATTCCAGTATCCCACACCTCGATCCGGATGACGTCTCCGGTCTCGGAGCAGCGGATACCAAGTTGCCCCGAGGGTGCGGTGAACTTTACCGCGTTGGTGAGGAGATTGAGTAGGATCTGCCGTACCCGTTCTGGGTCGGCTCGCACGATCGCCTCGCCGGCGGACTGCCGCAGACGGATCAACTTCGCCCCCGCCACCGGTGCGATCATGTCCTCCAGCTCGCCAATCACCTCGGCGACGGGCACCGACGTGATGTGAAACTGTAAATGCCCGCCCTCGAGCTTGACGAAGTTGAGGATATCGTTGATGAGCGCCAGCAAGTGGTGGGCGTTTCGCTCAATGCGCCCGAAGTCCGTGCGTTGCGCGTCGGTGACTGGCCCGTGGACGCCAAGCTCCAAGAGTTGGGTGTAGCCGGCGATCGCGTTCAATGGCGTCCGGAGATCGTGGCTCATATTCGCCAGAAAGTCGCTCTTGGCTCTGTTCGCGATCTCTGCGCCAGTTTTCCCCTGCTCCGCCGCTGCGCGGGCCTCCTCGGCCGCGACCAGCAGCAGCCGCCGTGCTTCGGCCGTCTGTTCGGCATCCTCGCCGTAGCGCTTGCTTGCGTCAATGTCGCCGAACACGAGGACCGCCCCGTCCACCCTCCCGTCAACGGTTTGGTAGGGGCGGATGGTAAGCGACCACCAGTGTCCGGCCTCATCCTGTACTTCCTGCTCGGTTGCAGTCAACGTCTCGATCGCTCCTCTAAGACGCTGCTCGACATCAGGCAGCGGGACCCGCAGCTTGATGTCACTGAATGGACGGCCTACATCTGAGGAGATCACTTTCATCACACGCTCCGACGCCGGCGTAAATCGCCGTAGACGGAGATCACGCCCGACAATCACGATTGGAATGGTGGTGCCGGCCAGGACATTCGAGAGATCGCTGGCGAGGGCCACTAACTCCCGGTTGCGGAGGCGAAGTTCATCGTTAACCGTAACCAACTCCTCATTCGTCGACTGCACCTCTTCTTTGCTCGTCTCCAACTCCTCGTTGGTGCTCTGCAGCTCCTCGTTGCTCGATTGGATCTCTTCGTTGGCTGCGCGCAGTTCCTCTTGGGTGGACTCGTGCTCCTCCAAGATGGCTTGCAAATATCGCTTGGTCGCGGCCAGCTCTTCGCGGAGTCCCTGCAACTCGCGTCCATCCGTAGCCTTGCTCGAACTACGCGCTTTCCCACCCGTTCCGACGGCATCGGGGACCGTCGAGACCGTCGTGGGCGGGCCGCGGCCCTCCTCGAAAAGGACAACAAAGAACCGGGCACTGGTGGAAGGTGGCCGAAACGGGATGACTTCGATCGCAACGTGTCGGGCTTCGTTGCCGTCGACGATCGCAATTGGCCCCTCCCGCACCGGCCGTCCCTCCTGACGCGCCCTCGGGACCGCGACCTGCAGAGGCATCGCGAGTTCCGGCCGCGCCAGCTTGAGTAGCTCGAGGCTCGCCGTCCCGGGCCCGTGCGCGAGGAATGCCGCAGTGTCCCCGCGGAATTGAATGACCTCCAAATGCTCGTTGATCACGACTCCCGCCGGTGCGTAACGACCCAGCACCACGCGATCGGCCTCGCTCTGCACATCATCGGTCGCCGCCCCAAACGCCGGCACGCGCGCGAGGCGGCGACGCTCCACCGGATGCGCGCCCGGCGCCGCGAAATTGATGTCGAGCACTCGGGTCGGCTTCGCTACACGCCGATAGATCTTGTGGCGCTTGCTAAGCGGAACGAACAACTCCGATCTTGGACCCACCGACTCGGCGCTGCCCAGCACCAGGAGTCCATGTGGCTCGAGCGCGTAATGCAAGATCGGGAAGACACGTCGCTGCAGGAGTGGCTCCAGGTAAATCAGGAGGTTCCGGCAGCTGACCAGGTGGAGGTGCGAGAACGGCGGGTCGCGCACGACGTTGTGCCGGGAGAACACGCAGAGCCCCCGGATTTCCTTGCTGATCCGATATCCCCCGTCCTGCTTCACGAAGAAGCGCTGGAGTCGCTCCGGTGACACGTCGGCCGTGATGCCCTCGGGATACACTCCGGCGCGCGCCTTGGCGAGCGAGGCCTCGCTCAGGTCGGTGCCGAAGACCTGAATGGGCGTGCGGGGCGCACTGTCACCAAGAAACTCGATGAGCGCGATCGCGAGCGAATACGCCTCCTCTCCCCCCGCACATCCCGCGACCCACACCCGCACCGGTGTACCGGGCGCATGTCCCTCGATCAGCCGCGCGAAGCCCTCACCTCGAAGGTAGGCAAAGACGTCCTGATCGCGGAAAAAGTTCGTCACTCCGATGAGCAACTCGTCGTGTAGTGCGTCGAGTTCGGTCGGATTGATCCGCAGGTGCGCCAGATACTCCTCTCGCGTGTCCTGCCGGTGCAACAGCATGCGCCGGAGGATGCGTCGGTGCACGGTCCCTCTGCGGTAGTGCTGGAAGTCGACCCCGGTGCGACGTTCCAAGAGGACGAGAATCTTGCGCAGTTCCTCCTCGGCGGTGCCTTCGGCACCCGCCGCCTCATCGCTCGGGTGGCTCGCGGGATGGCGTCCCAGCCGAACAAGCTGTTCCGCGATCTCCTCGGGTGTAAGCACGAAATCGACATAGCCCGTGGCCACTGCGCTCTCCGGCATACTAGGGTACGCCGCTGTGGCGCCGTCCTGTGCTATGGTGATACCGCCAGCCTCCTTGATTGCCTGGATCCCACGCGCGCCGTCGGAGCCCGAGCCAGAGAGGATCACGCCGACGACGTTGCTACCCTGCACCTCGGCCAGCGAGCACAGAAACGCGTCGATCGGCAGGTGCACGTGGTGCCCGCTCTTCCGTGTGACCAACCACAGATGCCCGTCCGTCACAGTCATCGTCGCATTCGGCGGGATCACGTAGGCGTGATCGGCGGCGACGCGCATCCCGTCCTGGGCGGCGATCACGGGTACCGTCGCATCTCGCCCCAGCAGTTCCGGCAACAGACTCTCGTGCGTCGGATCGAGGTGCGGCACGAGCACCAGTGCGAGCCCCGTATCAGGCGGGATGCGTTGTAGCAGGCGTCGAAACGCGTCGAGCCCGCCGGCAGAGGCACCGATTCCCACGATTGCAGGGACCGGATGGAATCGTACCGGGACCTCCCAGTCGTTCGACTCGGTATCGGTCGGAGTATCGCGGTCGCGCCGATCCCGTTGCGCCCGGGAGCCGACTGTTCGCTGGGTAGCCGCCCGTTGACGATTCGTAGGGTCTACCTGACCCGGCGTGCTCGTCGCAGCACTTAGCTCACCCGCTTCCGCCCGATTCTTCGTTGGCGATGGAGGGCGCCGGCTGGTCGACCCGCGCCGTGACTTCGTCACCTCATTGGCCTCCGAGCAACACCGCTCGAATTGTGGAAGCACGTTGTGAGACCCGGCCTTCGGTCACGCTACACGGTGACGGCTGATTCTAAGTGCCGGTCGGTCGCCCAGCCAGAGGACACGGGTAAACTGCCCCGGTCGGTAGCGCGAATCCGCGGCCAAGTCCGACCGGACCGTGGAGACCGCGTCGCGACGAACTCCGGATTTGGTGATTGGAGCGGTGAGTTCAACGACTGGTTGCAACAGTTTCGGCCAACTTCTCTGCCGGCGTCATGAAGCCGAGCGTTTTGCGCGGCCGCGTATTGAGCTTGAGCGCGATGGCGTTGAGCTGCGCTTGCGTGAACGTCGAGAGATCGGTGCCCTTGGGCAAGTATTGCCGCAGGAGCCCGTTCGTGTTCTCGTTGGTCCCCCGTTGCCACGGACTGTGCGGATCGCAGAAATACACCACGACGTCCGTGGCGACGGTGAAGCGCTGGTGCTCAGCCATCTCGAGCCCCCGGTCCCACGTCAGCGACGCCATGAGCCCCTCCGGCAAGCGCCGCACGTGCCGCGTGAGCGCGCGGGTCACCGTCGGCGCATTCCACTGGGCGATCTTGATGAGCTGGACGAAGCGCGACTGCCGCTCGACCAACGTCGCGACGTGGCTCCGCCGGGCCGCCCCGGCCAAGAGGTCCCCCTCCCAGTGCCCGGGCACTGCCCGATCCGCTACGCTCGCCGGCCGCGCCGCGATCGGGACGGCGGCGGGGATCTGGGCCCGCGATTGCCGGTGGGTCGAGTAGCGCCGACTCCGGCGCACCGCGTGCGACCGCCTGAGGTGCGCGAGGAGTTCCTTCTTCAGCGCGCCCCGCGCCTGGACATACAGCGTGCGATAGATCGTCTCGTGCGACACGTGCATGGCCGGGTTCCGAGGGTACGTGCGCTGGAGCCACCCCGCAATCTGGGCCGGCGACCAGTCCCGCTGCAGCTTCGCGGCGACGAGCGCACACAGCCGCGGCTCGCGCGCGAGGCGGCAGCACTTGGGCCGCGCGGTCGTGCGCCACATCCGGGCCTCCGCTCGCACGGCGCGATACTGGGTCCGTCCGCCATTGCGGGCCACCTCGCGACTGATCGTGGAGGCGGGGCGGCCGAGCTCGCGCGCAATCGCCCGGATCGCCTCCGCCGCGGCCACGCCGCGACTGATCTGCTCGCGCTCCGCGGTCGTCAATGCCCGCGCTGCGTAAGCGTGGACTCCCCGGCCTTCCACCGGGACCACACTTCAGCTCTCTGCGCCGGTGACCACCCGTACTGCGGTGTGGCCTGATCTCGTGCCATTCCTCCACCTCCAATGAGTGCATGGTCAATCAACTCCAATCAACTACTGTTGCACTCACCGGTTGAACCGAAGGCTCTTTCTCCAAATGGTCTCCTCGCGCCCCGGCGGGACACGACCGACTCAGGGTGGGAGGGGATCCAGCCGGGCGACGAATCCAGTCGCATCCATGCTCCCGTGCAGACGGCAAACGGGCGCCTGCCTCGATCCTGAACACCCGTTCACCGTTGGTGGCGCCGGTGAAAGGCCGAACGCCAACTGCTCAGGAAGCGAGCAGCGCGACGCGCAGCGTGTCGCGGAGCCGGCCCAGTCGGAGCGGGCAGCCGAACGCCGCCAGATTGTGGGGCGCCGCCAATCGTCGGACTTCGAGTTCGTGGCGGCTCGGACTGAACGCTACGATCGCTGCGCCGGCACGCCGAGCCCGTTCGATGAACTCAGGGGAAAATCCCTCAGGGTGGTCGACGTCGACGAGTACGAGCCGCGGACGGTGGTTGTCAAGGATGGTAGTGAGTGGTTCGGTGCCAACCCTGATCCGAACCTGATAGCCATCGTACGCGAGAAACTCACCCAGGATCGCTGCAATTTCCGATTGGGTGGAGATTACCACGGCAACGAGCAATTCGGGCTGCGGGCTCAATTCGCGTAAGGCAGAGGGACGGAGCATTGGACAGGGCTGGCCGCCTCTGGCATGCCGATCGCCGAGCGTCGCATAGGGCCTCGTGGCCTACAGTATGCTTGCTCCCGGTAGTGACGCCAGTCAAACAACCGACCTGCTATGGGAACGAGCAAACCTCGTACTCACCCGCTCCAATAGGCCGGAGTACTCTGTCCGCAAATACCAAATCGGCTCCGCACCGTCGCCCCAGCGCCGTGCGGGTACGCTCGCCGAAGAAACCGTCCTCTCGTGCACGACCGGGGACCGCCGCCCGTTGTCCCACGGAAGTAAGCGTGTCCTTCGCCCACCGGCTACCAGAGTCTACCGTGATGTCGCAACCAGTCGTGCCGATGAACACCGGTCCCTGCCCCCCAACGCCGGGCGAGGTGCCCCAGGCGGTCGATGCGGCGCTCGAGAGTCGCTCGGCCTTGCGTGCCGCCCAGGACCAGTGGAACCGGTGCGAGACCGACAGCGTGAGCTACCGTCGCATTGTCGGCGAGTACGAGCACCGACTCGCAGACTCACTGGGGGACCGGGTGCGGCTCCGGGAGGAGATGCGCGGGTTTGGCGCCTACTTGCGCAGGAGTGACGTCAAGGCCGCGCACATTGCACTCTGTGTGCACGAAGCGATGAGCGACGTGGCGGCGGCGTCCGATCTGTTTGATACGGGCGGCCTTGGCCAAGAAATGATCCAGTGGGCAATCGACGGCTACTACGGAAATGGTGATACAACGGACTCGCCATCATGACGGGGACCCGCCCGTCACGACGGTCGATTCCATCCCATCTCCCTGCGCCTCTGATCCGCCAGTTCGTCGCGCTTGGATCGACGCTCACCCGGGCGCCGGTGCGCTCAATCCACCAGCGCATCGTGCGACCAATGATCGCCACAGCTGACGGCTCATTGTACCACCGCCCGATCTCGTAGTCGCGAGCTCGCCCGCCGTGTACGCGGCATCGCAGCACAATCCCAGTCGGCCCATCCGTGGGCGGCGGGATCGTGAAGCGATGCCCGTCATCTGCCCCCAAACGCAACGGGCCACGTGATGCCGCGGACGCGGTTGTAGGCTCGCATATCGTTGTGAGAGACGCTATCGCAGCGAGGATTAGTCGCGCCAGGGTGCTGGCAGCGATGACGCTTCCGACTTGGCGTCCGCGAAGTAAGCGTCGAGCGCGGTGCCGATGAGCGCTCATGGCGGGGACGGGCATGGAGTACAGCGCGGCGGCGCGCGTCCGCCGGCGCGATGTCGATCTTGAGGCCCGCGTGGTGTTCGCCAACGGCGAGAAAAACGAGTACCGAACGCGCTACGTCGAAGTGACAGAAGACTGGGCGTGGCAGATCATCGAAGCGCACGCCAAGGGATTCTCGCCAAACGCTCCGCTCTTTCCCGGAATCCGCGAAGAGGCGGCTCTAGTCGAGCACCATCGCGCTGCGAAGGCGCTGGGGCTGCCGAGAACGACGCTCCACCACCACCGACACTCGTTTGCCGTCATGCAGCTGCGGCGTGGCCGCGACAATCAGTGGCTTAAGAACCAACTCGGGCACGCCCCGCAATCGACGCTGCTCTACACGACTTACGGGCTCTATATCCAGGCGGCGAAGCTCACCGAACAGCAACTCGCGCGGCAGGGTGGCCGAAGCGCGACCAGGCAATAATCGGCCAAGCGTTGGTCATACTTCTGGTCATACACGACCGAGAAGTGACGTGAGGCCAAATGTCGTAAGTCTATGCCGAGGGCGAGACTCGAACTCGCAAGGGAGTTGCCTCCCGGGGGATTTTGAGTCCCCTGCGTCTACCAATTCCGCCACCCCGGCTGGGGAGGCTCAATGTAGCCCCAGCGAGCATGTGACTCAACCAGACGAAGGTGCTAAGAAACGACCGCGCCCGACGCAACCGGGTTGCGTGACCTCGGAAACCAGACATGGTCCGAGACCAGAAGCCTGCGCTCTTGACCGCCGCTGCACCAAAGCCAATGGTCACCGCAATGCTAGCATTCACCATTCGCCGAGCGACAGCCGAAGACGCCGCCGCCATCGCGGACGTGCACGGGGACGCCGTTCGGAGTCTCGGCGCCGCACACTATCCGGCAGAGATCATCGCCGAATGGGGCGCGCCACGACCCCCCAAGCGCGTGCGCGATGCCATGGACCGCGGCGGCGTCTTCTTCGTCGCCACCAACTCGGAGGCACCGGGCGTCGAGTCCGTGCTCGGATTCTCGTCGTACGCCGTCGAAGCCGACATGCATCGCATCGCCGTGTACGTGCGGGGCTCCGCCGCGCGGCGCGGCGTGGGACGCGCGGTCTATGCCGCCGGAGAATCGGTCGCGCACGCCGCCGGCGCACAGGCCATCCACATCGAAGCCGCACTGGGCGCCATTCCGTTTTGGACTGCCCTGGGGTTCGAGACGCTGGACCGGTTCGACCACGCCCTTCCAAGTGGCCGTTTCATGCCCTCCGTCCGAATGCAGAAGTCCCTCGTCCCCAGGCCGGACGCGCCCCCGGCACCCAGCGTGTGAGACTTTGAGCCCAGTCCGACGGTACCACTGGTACCATGACGCTCTCCACCACTCCGACGACCATCGCCGGCCACCAGCCCGCGCCCACCGGGCCCACCGATCGCGTCAGCTTCTTCGCCGAACAAGCACGCAATCGTCGCGCGAGCTGGGTGTTCGGCGCCCTCTCGGCCATTGCCGTCACCATCACCGGCATCCCACTCAGCGTCCTCGCCGCGCCCCTGCTCTACGTCATGGTCATGCCGTTGGGCCTCGTCATGACGGCGATGTTCCCGCACTCGGCGTGGTCACTCTTGCTCGTTCTGCCGGCGACCATTTTCCCGCTGCTCGTCGGAGCCCGATCCAATACGGCACACATGACGTTCACGAGTCCGCAGGGAGTCGTCGCGCTCCACGGCACGGCACTACTCGCGATTGCAACGGGTCTCGCGGTACTGCCTGGCGCAGTGATGTTCCTGCTGATCTGGCTCGTCGTGCGCGCCGTGCTTCGCCGCGCGGGCACGCGAGCGATCCTCGCGACGGTCGGCGCCCGCAACGCCGACCCGAACGACAGTGAGGAGCGGCAGTTCACGGATGTCGTCGAGGAGATGGCCGTGGCCGCTGGTATTCCCACGCCCCGCGTCGTCGTGATCGATGGCAAAACGGCCGGCGACGCTGCGAACGCCGCCACGGTCGGATGGTCCGTCAACGATACGACGGTCGTCGTGACCCGGCCGCTCCTCGACACGCTGACCCGCGATGAGCTCCAGGCAATGATCGGACGCGTCGTGGCGTCCATTGGGAACGGTGATCTCACGATCGCGTTCCGCATGCTGTCGATCTTCCAGACCGTACGCATCATCCAGTTCGCCCTCTTCGGCGTCTCGCGTGCGCGCACGCTGCAAGTCTTCCGGCGCTGTGTGCGAGTCGCACTGAGACGCCACCCTCCAGCGACGGACGCCGAGCGGTCCGATGAGCAGTCTGTCGCGACCGACCTGCTCGCCGTCGGAAGCTTCCGAGCGACCTTGGACCAAGCGATCGGACACGCCTCGCTCATCGGGTGCCTGCTGGCCCCGATTCTGTTCCCGCTCCGCTTCACGGCCTGGACCATTGGCTTCATCATCTCGACGTCGGAGTACCTGCTAACCGGGCCGCTCGTCGATGCTGCCCTGCGCCGACGAGAACTGCTATCGGACGCAACCGCCGTCCGGTTCACGCGCAATCCTGACGGGCTGGCAAGCGCACTGGAACGACTCCGCGGGGTCGAAACGGTGGTGCCTCGAGCCGACAATCTGTCCAGTCTGTTCGCCGTGTGGTGGCCCGTAACACTGGCAGACAAAAACGCACCGGTCGTGCTCTTCGCCCGGAAGCCACACGCGACAGCCCAGCGACGGCTGGCGCAGCTCATCGCCATGGGCGCACACCCGGACGCGGGGGGCCGTCCATCCATGACACCGGCGCATGCGTTTGTGTCGACACCGGCTCCCACGTTTGACGCGTCAACGATCGCCTCTACGTTCCTCGGGTTCGCGCTCTTTCAAGTCGTCTGGGTGATGATGTGGGTGGCGATGTGGCTCACGAGCTTCGAGCTCTTCTTGCTGGGGTTCCTCGGCGTGTGGATCGCGCAACGCCTGGCGATGGGGCCCCATTGAGGCGCCGCGTCCCGCGAGAGTGGACGGAGATGTCGGACCCGACCGTGCAGGATTGGCGAAATCGGGGGCAGACCGATACCGCTCGACTCAATGCGATCGGTGCGGCGCGGTTGACGGACGCCGTGCACTCACCCATCGTGCAAAACCCTGCACCTGCATCCGGGCGAATCGGAGGAGGCCCCATGCCGACCAGCGATTTCGGCGCCACCACGGTGACACCTCGATCGAGCGCCACAATGTCACAACTCCCCGACCGCATTACCGTCTCGAGCGGGACGCCGTGGGAACCGCTTGTTGGTTATGCGCGCGCCGTGCGCGTGGGGCGGCACGTGCACGTCTCCGGAACCACGGCGACCGCCACGGACGGCACACTCGTCGGCAAGGGCGATCCGTACGCGCAGACAGTGCAAGCGCTCGCGAATATTCGCAGCGCGCTCGAGCAGGCCGGTGCGTCACTCAAGGATGTGGTCCGCACGCGGATCTATGTGACCAACATCGAGAACTGGGAGCGCGTGGGCCGGGCACACGGCGAGGTGTTCGGCGACATTCGGCCGACCGCGACCATGGTCGAGGTGCAGCGATTGATCGACCCCGCGATGCTGGTCGAGATCGAAGCAGAGGCGTACGTGGCCCCGGGTCTCGCCGACGCGACGGCGCCCACGACGTTCAACGCGGAGCGCTGGCCCGCGTTGCCCCTCGCCGCGTGGCGCGACACGTACGAGACGCTGCACATGTGGACGCAGATCATCGGCAAGACGCGACTCGCGCTCGCCGCTCCCGTCAACCATTGGTGGCACGTCGCGCTCTACGTCACACCCGCAGGCCTCTCGACATCCGCGATGCCGTTCGACGGCGGTGCAGTCGACATCGAGTTCGACTTTCTGCGACACGCCCTCCACATCCGCACGAGTACCGGTGCAGCACGCTCCCTCGCACTTGCGCCCCGATCCGTCGCGGATTTCTACGTCGAGTACATGACCGCGCTCCGTGAGCTCGGGATCGGTGCGCAGATCTGGCCCAGAGCGGTCGAGGTGCCGGACCCCGTGTCCTTCCTGCAGGACCATCGCCACACGTCGTACGACCCGGAGTCAGCGCGCCGACTCCATCGCGTGCTGGTCGAGTCGGATCGGGTGTTCAGTACCTTCCGCGGTCAGTTCATCGGCAAGTCGAGCCCCGTGCATTTCTTCTGGGGCAGCTTCGATCTCTGCGTCACCCGCTTCTCGGGACGACGCGCGCCCCCACGGCCCGGCGCCGACCGGATCACGCGCGAGGGCTATTCGCACGAGGAGATCAGCGTCGGCTTCTGGCCCGGCAGCGGTCCCGTGCAAGAACCCGCATTCTACGGCTACGCCTCGCCGGAGCCCCCCGGCTTCTCATCCGCCACGCTGCGCCCGAGTGCCGCCTATTACCACCGCGAGCTGGGCGAGTTCATTCTGCCATACGAGGCCGTTCGCGCCGCCGACTCTCCGGACGACACACTCCTCGACTTCATCGAGTCAGCCTACGACGCCGGCGCAACCCTCGGTCGCTGGGACCGGACGTCGTTGGAGCGGGAGGCCTGAGAACTGAGGGAACGGGGGTCTGGGGTCTGGGGTCTGGGGTCTGGGAACAAATCGAAAGGCCGATCACGGTGCACGGTGAACGGCCTTGGACCGGTAGGGGCAACGCTTTGCGTCGCCCGCCGTTGTCGTTGCAGTTGTCGTTACCAGACCCCAGACCCCAAACCCCAGACCCCGCTGTTACGGCGTCTGCATCCCACCCTGCATCATCTGCTGCCTCTGCCGCATCGCCTCGACACGCCGGCGCAGCTGCTCCTGCAAGGCGTAGTAACGCACCCGCTGCGAAGGCGTGAGGAACGTCGCAAGCTCGCGCTGCTCGGACTGCAGCATGTCGATGCGCTCGTGCTGCAACGCAAACAACGAGTCCACTAGCGTCCCGAGTCGATTCTCGTCCGGCGCAGCGCCGGGCCGCAACTCCGCGCGCATCGCCTGCCGGATCTGCCGCTCCCGCATCTGCAGGTCGCGTCGCTGCGGCGCGAACCGCTGATTGGTCGCGCGGAGCCGCGCTACCTGCGCGTCGGTAAGCTGGAGTCGCTGCCGAACGATCCGCTCGAACTGCATCCGCAACCGCTGCTCGAGCTGTTGCCGCGGACCGCCGACAGGCGGTTGCCCCGCACCGAACTTCCGGCCGGCAAATGGGCGGCGCGGCGTGTTCGGCGCGTAAGGCTGCGGAGTCGCCGACGGCGCTGGCGGCGCCGCGCCGTTGTCAGGCGGTGCCGCGACGGTCTGCGCGGTCGCGAGTCGCGGTGTACCGACGAGGAGGACCGCGGCCAGTGCACTCACGGCCGCAATAACCGCCGCATCGTGCACCCGGCCCAGGCGACCGGCCCGCCAACGGGACACGCCGTTCACGGAGCCGTCTCCGCCGGCAGCGCCGGCACGGCCGCGTCCGGATCAGCCGGCAACTGGTCGTCGAGACCGTTCATATCCTGTAGGAGCGACTGGACCTCGCCGTCGCTCAAGTCCGAGATGTCGCTCGCGACTGCAAGCCCCGGCCCTGCCTCTTCGGCCCCGCTGCCGTCTGTCGGATTCTGCGGACGCGTTGCGCTCGGCTGGGCAGGACCCTGACTGACGTCGCTCGGACGCGTCGCCGCCGGCGTTGTCGCTTGCGGAGCCACGGGCTGCGCCGGCGGCGCAACGGTCTGCACGACGGTGCTGTCAGCCACGGTGTTGATCAGTGGCGCTGACCCGAGGTGCCGGACCACTGCCACGGTCAGGCCGCCCACGGCCACCATCGCGACCGCGGCAATGCGCCACGCAGTCCAGTGTGATGCGTACGAACCCATTGGGCGTGAGCGCACACGCAGTCGCTCATCTCGTTGACCACCACCGGCGGCGGAGATACCCGCACGCACGGGCGCCGACGAGGACACGAGCGCGGGCTTGGCCTCGGCTGCGGCTGGCGGCTTCGGCAAAGCTGCCACGACCCGCGCCACGTCGATCGCGGGCACCCCGTGACTCATGACCCGACGGGCCGCGCTCAACAGCTCGAGCTCCCCCGCGCACGCCGGGCAGCTCGCCACATGCGACGCCACGCGCGTGCGCTCGGCGCCGCTCAATCGCTCGGCAGCCAGGTCCGGCAGCAAATCGCGCATTTCCGCATTCATACAGTCACTCATCGACTAACTCCTTGATTGCCCGGATCGCGTTGTGATAGTGCACGCGTGCCGCCCCTTCAGTCGTCCCCACAACGCCGGCAATCTCCTTGTACGACAATCCCTCCGTCACACGCAACATGAACACGTCCCGCTGCATGGGCGACAGGCGATCCAGGGCTCCGCGAATTCGAGCCTCAGTCTCCCCGGCAACCAACGAGTCGAGCGCCGTGTACTCTGTCGCCGCATCGCGCTCATCGATCTCATCGGCATCCGGTCGTCGCCGCGCTGCCCGCCTTCGATCCAGCAACAACCGTCGCTCGATCGTGAAGAGCCACGTGCGCAGTGAGCTCTCGCCACGAAACTCCGCGAGCGATTGAAAAGCTCGAACGAACGTGTCCTGAACCAACTCATCGATCTCTCCCCGATCCACGCTCGACGTCAAACTCGCCGCAAACCGCGCAAGCGCGGGGGCATGCCGCTCCACGAGCAGCGTCGCCGCCCGTTCGTCGCCTCCGAGCCACCGAGCCACGAGCGAGCGATCGACCGCGTCGTCCCCTTGTTCTCGCGGTTGACCCGGCGCCGGCCCTGCCGACCGCCGTGACGGCTCACTCATTCCGTCGCACCTGTCTGACGCCGACTGCTGCCACTTGTTAATGACACGCAGGCGTCCTCAATAGAGGACACCAGTGCGGAAGTGGCGCAGCCATGGAGGGTTCCGTGGGGGTCCTGGAAGGCCCATCTTGGCAGACGTGACCGGTCTTTCGGTATCCCATACGCACTCGCCTCGTGTTGACCGGCCCGAGATCATCGCTCACCGCGGCACCCCTCGCACCCGCCCCGAAAACTCCCTTCCCGGATTCCGTTCCGCGCTCGACCTCGGCGCAGATGCGATCGAGCTCGACGTGCATTTGACTGCTGACGGCGTTGTCGTGGTACACCACGACCCGTTCCTGCAGCGGACCGGCTCAGGCGCGCCCGGCCGCCGCCTGCCGATCCGGGAGTTGACCGCATCGGAGCTCGAAGCCCATCCATTAGCACCCGGCGTGCCGATCCCGACGTTGGCCGCGGTGCTGGATCTCGTCGGCGGGCGTGGGACCGTGTACGTGGAAGTTAAGGCGCCTCGAGCCGAACACGCCGTGCTGCAATGCATTGGCGAGTCCAAGACCTCCTGCGCGATCCACTCGTTCGATCACCGCGTGGCGCTGCGCGTGGCGCAGATCGCCGAGGAGAGCCCATCGGCGCGTGCAGGTCGTTCGCCCATACCCACAGGCGTCCTGTCAGCCAGCTATCTCATCGAGCCCGCGGCCGCACTTCACGCCGCGCGCGCGCGCGATTACTGGCAGCAATGGGACCTGATCGACGACGAGTTGGTGTCACGCATTCACGCCGCCGGTGGCCGCGTCGTCGCCTGGACGGTCAACGATGTTTCCGACGCTCGCCTGCTGGCCGCCATCGGCGTCGACGGGATTTGCACCGACGTGTGCGGGGCGCTCGTGGAGCTTTTTGGGATTGGCGAGCATAGCTGAACGGCGGCATCGCCTCAGGCAACGATGACCGGAAAAAAAATGGGCGGCCTGAAGGCCGCCCCTACATGTTGCTGCGCGCGGTGTTCGATTGGAATCGTCGGCGCGCCGCGAGAGATTGGGAAACCCATCGGAATCTCGCCGCCCACGCCGACATGTAGGGGCGGGCTTCAGCCCGCCCCTTCCCCGGCCGTCGTATCAGCGTAGACGCTGACCTTATACCGAATCCGGTTCTTGTGCTCGTACTTCACCACGCCATCGATCAGCGCGAAGATGGTGAAGTCTCTCCCCAGGCCGACGTTGCGGCCAGGGTGCCACTTGGTGCCGCACTGCCGGACGATGATGTTCCCCGCCCGCACGCGCTCGCCACCGAACTTCTTGACGCCGCGGTATTGCGGGTTGCTGTCGCGCCCGTTGCGCGATGAGCCAACGCCTTTCTTGTGAGCCATAGCAGAAGTCTCGGAATTCGCCGCGTGCTGTCGCTATGCGACGGAGATTTTGTTGATGCGAACTTCGGTGAAGCCTTGCCGATGGCCTTGCTTGCGCGCGTAATTCTTCCGACGCTTGAACTTGAAGACCACGATCTTGCGATCGAGCCCGTGCCGGACGATCTCTCCGGTGACCTTGGCCCCGGAAAGCAGAGGCGCCCCCGTCTGGATGTTCGAGCCATCGGAGGACAGCAACACCTCGTCGAACGTCACCTTCGAACCCGCGTCACCGGTCAGACTCGGAACGCGGACGACTTTGCCGGGCTCGACGCGATACTGCTTGCCAGCAGCCCGAATGATTGCGTATGCCATAAGACGCGAAGTTGAAAGTGCCTAATGAGTTACAGCCTTGCAACGTACTGGGTTTGGTGGGGTTCGTCAACGCCGGCGACCGCAGGGGCTCTGAGCCAGTGCGGTCGCGCCCTAAAGAGGAGACCATGAGGGACCAGGTGATCACATATCGAGCAGGTACGCGGGTCGTTCCGCCGTTCCGCCCCCGTCCAGGCCACCTCGCGTGCGCGCTTGGGATAGCCGCCTCGGCGGCCGGCATGGGTGCGGCCGGTGCCCAGACACCCCAGACGGTGCCTATTACCCAGGAGCCGAGCCACCATTTGGCGCTCACCAACGACCACGTGCGCGTGTTCAATGTGACCGCCAGCGCGCACGCCACGACACTCATCCATCGTCACGACCACGACTACGTGTTCGTGACCCTGGGAGACGCCGATATCACGAGCACGCGGACTGGCGGCACCCCCCCGGCGCGCTTGATGTTGAAGGACGGCGCGATCGAGTACGCCCCCGGCGGGTTCGCCCATGCAGTCACGAACAATCTCGGCCGGCCCTTTCACAACATCACGATCGAGCTTCTGCATCCGTCGACCGGTGTCACGACCTGCAGCACCGGCTGCGACCGGAGCCCGCCGTGCAGCACCCCAACACCCTGTGCGACGATCACGCACGACATCACCGCAGACCAGTGGGTGGCGGACGCGGTGACGCTCCCCCCCGGCACGACGTGGGCAGCCGACTCGGCCTGGGCTCCTCAGCTGGCCGTCGTCGTCTCAGCCTCGGAGCTCGAGGTGCGCGGTGAGTACGAGTCGACCGCCGACTTCCACCGCACCCCCGGGAACCTCATCTGGATGCCCGTCCACACCAACCGTCGCGTGCTCCCGGGCGGCGCCGTCATGCAGCGCCTGAAGCCCGGGATCACGAATGTCGGGAAAACACCCGCCCGGATCGTGGTGTTGGAGTGGAAAAGTCCATAAGGGATGAGACGTGCCGGAAACGTTGGTAGAGCACTCCGGAGTCCGACTATCAAACGACATGTAGGGGCGGCCTTCAGGCCGCCCACCGTCGGACCCGGTCATGCGCTGTTGGCGTTCCCGACCCCAAACCCCAAACCCCAGACCCCAGACCCGTCGCTTAAGCCACCGCGTATTGCCCCGTCACATCCCGCCCCGCCGCTTTCACGACGATCTTGAATTCGTCCGGCCGAAGCAGCGGATCGTCGCGCAGCTCGAGCGAGAAGCCGGCACCTTTCTCCAGTTTCTGCACGAAGTCGTGCTCCTGCTCCAGTACGTAGAGCGCGACCTCGGGGTGGAGCCGAATCAGCAGGTTGTCGCGCTTGCCCTCGACGACGATGCGCCGCAGCGATCGTTCGATCCGCCGCGCAACCGATTCAGGCGTGAAGACGCGACCGGTACCATGACAGGTCGGACATGACTCCGTCATGCTCTGCAGATGGCTTTGTCGCACCCGCTGGCGCGTCATCTCGACCAGACCGAGCTCGCTCACACTGAACGCCTTGGTACGTGCGCGGTCGTGGCCCAGATGGGTGCGAAGCTCCTGCAGCACCTTTTCGCGGTTGGCCCGCGTCTCCATGTCAATGAAGTCGCACACGATGATGCCGCCCACGTCGCGCAACCGGAGCTGGCGCGCGACCTCGCGCGCCGCTTCCATGTTGATCTTGAGAATCGTCTTCTCGGGATCCTTCTTGCCTGTGTAGCGCCCCGAGTTCACGTCGATGGACACCAGCGCTTCCGTTGGCTCGACGATCAGGTAGCCGCCCGAGGGCAGGTCGCAGCGCCGCTTGAACAGATCGCGGATCTCGGTCTCGATGCTGGCCTTGTCGAACAACGGGACCCGGTCCTCGTACATCTTCACGCGGTCGATCAGGTCCGGCGGCGATCCCCTTGAGGTACTCCGCGATCTCGTTGTACAGCTGCTTCGAGTCCACGGTGAGACTGTCGACTTTGTCGCTGAACAGGTCGCGGATGATCCCGCGGGTCAGGCTCGTCTCGCGGTGCACGAGCCGCGGCGCGCGGACGAAGTGCACTTTGCGCTTGATCCGCTTCCATGCCGTGATGAGCGCGTCGAGCTCACGCCGGAACGTCTCCTGGCTCGCATCCTCGCCCACGGTGCGCACGATGACGCCGCCACTCTTTTCCGGGAGCACCGCCTGCACCATCTCTCGCAGTCGCTGGCGCTCCGCCCGATCGCCGATCTTGCGACTCACCCCGACGCGCGTCGCGTCAGGCATGTAGACGAGGAACCGGCCGGCGAGCGAGATCTGCGCCGTGACACGGGGCCCCTTGGTCGAGATGGGCTCCTTCGAGACCTGGACCAGGATCTCCTGGCCGCGCTTGACGAGGTCCTGGATCGGTGGCGTCTTGCCCCGCCCGTTGTCTCCGCCGTTGCCGCCCCGCTTGCCGCCCTCGTCACTGCCGCGCGACCCGGTGCTGCCGGATGGCGTGTCGGCATATGGCGAGTCGCTCTCGAGATCGCCGCCGTTCTCGGCGGCGTCAGCCTCGTCGTCCTCGTCGTCCTCCTCGTCCTGCACCAGATCGGAGGCGTGGAGGAACGCACTCTTCTCGGTACCGATGTCGACAAAGGCTGCCTGAATTCCCGGCAGCACCGCCTCGACCTTGCCCAGATAGATATCGCCGACCATGCGGCGGGCTTCCGGTCGATCCACGAGCAGCTCGACGAGCTGGTCGTCTTCCAAAATGGCGACCCGCGTCTCCCGCGGGTTCGCGTTGATCAAAATTTCGCGTTTCATGTGTGTACGTAGTCAAACGGGTGCCGCGCCCGGCAACGTGCCCGACGCGGATGCGACCGAGAAGCGACGCAGCCTCGTGTAGACGAGGTTGGGTCTGCATGGTCGCGTTCAATCCAATAGATCCTTCAGCAGGTTCCGGCCGATCACCAGCCGCTGGATCTCTGATGTGCCTTCTCCGATCTCGCAGATCTTCGCATCGCGCATCATCCGCTCGACCGGATAATCCCTGGTGTAACCATAGCCGCCGTGGATCTGAACGGCTTTCGTCGTCGCCCGCATCGCCAGCTCGCTGCAGTAGAGCTTGGCCATTGCCGCCGCCTGGGTCACTGGCTTGCCGTGTTGCAGTAACCACGCGGCGTGATAGAGCGAGATGCTTTCCGGCTTCGATCTCAGTCGCCATGTCCGAGAGTTGGAACTGCACGCCCTGGAAGGTCGCGATCGGCTGCCCGAACTGGTGTCGCACGCTCGCATACTTTAGCGCGTGCTCGAATGCTCCTTCGGCCAGCCCCAACGCTAACGCCGCCATGCCGATACGCCCGCTGTCCAGCGTGCGCATGAAGTTCGTGAATCCGCTCCCCTCGGCTCCCAACAGGTTCTCAGCCGGCACTTCGACGTTCTCGAAGATCAGCTCGCGCGTGTCCGACGCACGCCAGCCCAGCTTATCCTCCTTCTTGCCCGCGCGAAACCCCGGCATCGCCGGCAGTGACTCGTCGTGCCCCATGCCGACGGCCCGCGCACGATCGAGATCCGCGGTCTGCTTCGTGAGGATGAAGGAGCTGATGCCCTTGGGACCGGCACCGGCATCGGTCACGGCAGTCACCACGAAGATCTCGCCGACGCCCCCGTGGGTAATGAAGATCTTCGACCCGTTGAGGATGTAGGCATGACCGCGCCGCACCGCAGTCGTTCGCGTGCCCGCGGCGTCGCTCCCGGCGCTGGGCTCCGTCAACCCGAAACCCGCGAGAACGCGGCCACTCGCCAGCAGCGGGACATACCGCTTCTGTTGCGTGGGCGTACCAAAGTTGACGATTGGCGACGTCCCGAGCGTCGTGTGCGCAGAGACCGTGATGGCGTGCGAAGCGTCGACCTTCGCGAGTTCATGAATGACCATGACATACGCGAGCACATCGAGGCCACTGCCGCCGAACTCCTCCGCCCACGGTACCCCGAGCAATCCGAGCTCGGCCATCCGCTTGACCGTTGGCCAGGGGAACTCGCCTTTCGCGTCGTACTCTCTCGCGATCGGTGCGATCTCCTCCTGAGCGAAGCTCCGCACCATCTCACGCACGGCCGCGTGCTGTTCGCCGAAATACAGTCCTTCGTCCATAAATGCGCTACGCTCGCCCTGAGACGTGTGGCGCTGGACCGGCGCCATGGCCTGCGCCCAGCACGACGTTCAAAAACTGCTCTCCGTATCGCTCCAGCTTGACCGGACCGACCCCTCGGACATCACGCGAGCGCGGTCACCGATCGTGGCCGTCGAATTGCCATTTCAATGAGCGTCCGATCGGGGAAAACGACATAGGCGGGAACGCCGTCGCGCTTCGCGATTTCCGCGCGCAGCGTTCGAAGGGCTTCGAACAATGGGGCATCCCCGGCTGGCAGCGTCGCCGGCGGTGCGGCCGCCCCCGTCGCTGCGCGGCGCCCGTCGCCCGTCGACGATGCGGCCGCCACGCCTGCCGGCATCGGTGGCCGCCCGCCGCGTCCGGGTGGCCGTCAATCGAGGGATTACGACCTTGCGGTGGTTGCCCAGACAGTTGTCGCATCCCTCACACTGGCCTGGCGCAGCCGGGTCCCCGAAGTAACGCAGGATGAAAGTGCGCCGACACCCTTTCGCGTACGCGTACCGCTGCATGATATCCAGCTTCGCCAGATCGGCCTTCCGCCGCCGCGCCTCGCCGGCTGGGTCGACGCCCGCCAGCGAGTCGGATCGGCCATCCGATGACGGACGAGCGTTGTTGATCAGGAACTCGTGCGTGAAGCGATCCTGAAAGGCATGCAGCAGCACACAGTTCGCCCGCTGGCCGTTCCGCCCGGCGCGACCCGCTTCCTGGTAGTACGCTTCGAGCGAGCCAGGCATGGTATGATGCACGACCAGCCGCACGTTCGCTTTGTCGATTCCCATGCCGAACGCATTGGTCGCGACCATCACCTTGACGCGCTCCGACATGAAATCGTTCTGCGCGTCGTGACGCTCGTCATCGGTCAGGCCTCCGTGATACCCACGGGCCCGCACGTCGAGGTCGCAGAGGACGACCGCCACCCGGTCGACTGCCTTGCGGGTGGTGACATAGACGACCGCCTGCCCCGGATGGGTCTGGAGCAACTGGACCAGCGTCGCGTCCTTCTCGGCATCGTTCCGGGTACGAATCACATGGTAGTGCAGGTTCCGACGATCGAACCCACTCACCACGATTTCGGGCGTCTTGAGGCCGAGTTGCTCGGCGATGTCGCGCCGGACCGCCGGCGTCGCCGTTGCGGTCAGCGCGACCGTCGGTGGATCGCCAAGCGCCGTGCGGATGTCGCGCACGCGCCGGTAGCTGGGGCGGAAATCGTGGCCCCACTCGCTGATGCAGTGCGCCTCATCGACCGCGAGCAACGACACGCCGGCTCTGCGCAGGCGGTCCCCGGTGGCGCCGTAGTCAAACCGTTCCGGCGCGACATACAGCAGTCGCCACTCGCCCCGTTCCGCGCGCGCGAGCCGATCGGCCACCTCGCCGTACGACAGTGAGCTGTTGATGAACGTCGCGGGCAACCCTCTGGCCGTTAAACCGTCAACCTGATCCTTCATCAAAGAGATCAACGGTGATACCACGACGGTGAGCCCGCGGAGCAACAATGCTGGCACCTGGAAGCACACCGACTTCCCCCCGCCAGTCGGCAGAACCACCAGCGTATCCCGCCCGGCCAGGATGGCCGTGACGGCCCGCTCCTGCCCGGGCCGAAACCCGTCGTACCCGAAGGCCCGGCTGAGGACCGTCCGTGCGTCGTCGATGCTAGACGGCACGCGCGAAATGGCCACGAGTGAACGCGCCGTTGACCAGGGCGCGGATGCGGGCCAGGTCGGGAGTCCGGTCGGCGGCGAGCGCCGCCAGCGCTTCGGTATACCCGGCGACGAGATCGGCGACGGGGTCTCCCGGGACGTTGAACACAACGTGGAACATGCGCAACCCGGCTCGCCACAGCGCCGGAAGGAACTCGGAGCCCTCGATCGGCCGCGAGTGCAGCAACCGATTGCGACAGGCGCTGTCGGTCGCCACGGCGAAGTGGTAGCCCGCGGGGTCCGTCAACTCGACATGCGGATGCTTCTGGACGCAGAGGTCGCGACAGGTGGTTGGTTCGCGGTTGAACGCGGCCGACAACACGCAGTGCTCGATCGTCATGCCTTCCGGTCGCCCATACAGGAGCGCGGCGAGGCCACGGGCGCCGCCGACGCCACACGTGTCGGCAATTTCCCCGGTGGTAAGCTCGACCGACAGGACGAGCCGCTCCACGCCCGTGCCCAGCACCGCCGCGGCGGTGTGAGGATTGAAGCAATTGATGGCGTAGTCGGCCGTGACCCGACGCCCCTCACGCGCGAGTGAGCGAGCGAGGCCGAAGTGCCCCGTCACAATCGGCAGCCCCAGGTCCAACCATTTCCCGAGCGTGCGGTACTCGGTTGGCCGGACAATGGTCGGCAGCCGGAGCCAGACGGGGACGTCGTGATCCGCCAACTCCGCGGCGAGAGCCCGCAGCCGCGCTGCAGGGGGAGCGGGATGCCGCAAGAACGGGTCGACAATGATCTCCGTCGCGCCAGCGCCCGCAGCAATGCGCGCATCCTCCATCGTGTACACGCTCGCCGCGAGCTCAAACGGTCGTGCAGAATTCGTCGGATGCGCACCGCGATCCGCCCCTCCGAGATCCGCGACCGCGGCCTCAATGCGGGCCCGCCGGTCCTCTGATCGCACGGCGCTCACCATCGATCGGCCAGTGAGCAGCGAAGACACCGCCTCTTGGCGAAGGTGATTCAGCTCGCTCACAGGTATGAACAACCCGGGCTTGAGCCCCCGGCAGTCGATCTCACCGAGGACGAACGGCGTGTCGCCGAGTCGCCCCAGCTGCGCGCGCAGCATCCGCTCATCGAGACCATGTCGGGCTGCCGGCTGCAGCGTCACGGTCGAGCGGACGGTCACGCCGTCCGCATCCCCATCCGCCGCTGTGAACACGGCTTTGAGAGGCGAGCCTGCGGTCCCAAAGAGGCGGACCGAGAGCGGCTCGGATGTGGCCTCGGACGTCACGCCCTCATAGCTCGCCCGGCTCGTAGCGAGTAGCTCGGCATCGGCATTGCGCAGTACCGTCGCGCCGACGGGCACCCGCTCGCGGACCACGATGCGCTGCCGGAACCCCGCTTTGGTCCGCTCCGTGCCGTGGACCGCCACGACGGTCCCGCCGTTCCGTCTACTCTCTACTTGCTGTGCGTCAACTCTCTCGGGCGCGGTAGGGGCGAGGCATGCCTCGCCCGCGTTCCCGCCCGCGGCCGCTAACCCCGGACCCCGCTTTTCCTCTAGCACTTCGAACGCCAGCCCGTCTCCCGCATGAATCTCATGCGAGACATGCACCACGGTCTCGGGACCCTCGACGGCGACGACGGTGCCGAGCAACGCGCCACGATTGTCGGGGCGGTCACGCGTGATGTAATCGCGCCCCAATCGCCCGCGCAGGAGCCCGGTGCTGAACCCGCGACTGTAGATCTGTACCAGTGGCTCGACCTCCTCTGGCGGCGGCACCGCTCGCTCCCCTCGCGCGAGTCGGTCGAGCCACTCGCGGTAGCTGTGGGTGACCGTCGCGACGTACTCTGCGCGCTTCTTGCGCCCCTCGACCTTGAGGCATACCACGCCAGCATCGGCGAGCGCGGCGAGGTCATCGTGCAAGGCGAGATCCTTCGCCGAAATGAGATAGCCGCCGTCGATGGTCTCGCCGCTCGTCGCGTCGCGCAACACGTAATCCTTGCGGCAGGACTGGGCGCACGCTCCGCGATTGGCGCTGCGCTCGGAGATGAGCCCGGACATGAAGCACTGGCCGGAGTAGGAGATGCAGAGGGCGCCGTGCACGAAGGCCTCGACGCCGACACCGGGCACCGCGGCGTGAATGGCGCGCAGGTCGTCGATCGTGTTCTCCCGGGCCATCACGATACGCGAGACACCCAGGTCTCGGGCCGCTTCTGCGCCAGCGATGTCGTGCACCGTCATCTGCGTCGAGCCGTGGATCTCGAGCTGCGGGAACACTACCCGAATCAAGCGAATGAGTCCGAGGTCCTGCACGATCACGGCATCGATGCCGCAAGTCACCGCCGTGGCCAAGAGCTCGAGCGCCGGTACGAGCTCCGCTGGCTTGACGAGCACATTCAGGGTGTAATAGATCCGCGCACCATGCGTGTGCGCGATGGCACACGCGCTCTCGAGCTCATCAAGGGTGAGCTGGGCACCGTCATCCCGCGCGTTGAAGCCACCCGCCCCGAGATAGACCGCGTCCGCACCATTGGCCACGGCGGCGCGCACCGCATCGAGGGAACCCGCTGGGGCGAGCAGTTCGGGGACACGCCCATCGACAGCGCGCGCGCGACGCGACGCCGCAACTTGGGCTTGCGCACGAGGCCGCCCCCAACCGGTATGGGAGGGCGGCGAAGACGCCGACGACATCCCCGTAAGCTAACGCCGCCTGGTCCGATCGACGAAGCGCAGCAGGAAGGCTACGCCAAGCAGCGCGATGCCAGTCCAGCGGAGCATCGGCGCGTCGGCTCGCGCACCGTAGGCGAATACCAGGATGCCGACCAGGGCCACGGTGGCCCGAAGGGCAACCGTCCCGGTCACGGGCGAAACGCGGGTAGGTCCAGCCGCTCGACGACGTCGGCTGGCACATCCAGAACGAGCCGGAGGAGAGCTGTCGAGACCACCTTGCCCTGGGCATCGGTCTTGAGGGAGAGCGTCCCCCCGCCATCCAGGGCGCCGTGCAGCAAGAAGTTGAGCGCGCGGAGATTGGGGATCTCGAATCGCTCGACGCCGCCAGTGATCATGCCGGCGAAATGCGTGGCGACGCGCTCCCGGGTCACAAACCGCTCCAGCACTTCGTACCACTCCGGACGACGTGCAATCACACCGACGTTGGCCGTATCGCCCTTGTCGCCCGAGCGGGCATGCGCAATGTCCAGCAACCGCACTCGACTCATGAGACGACGCTCCCGACAGAGATCGTCAGCACAGGTCCACCGCAGTCTGCACCACTCGCTTATCGATCAAAGCCGGCCAGTACGCGACGACTTCCTCGACCTTGGGTCGACCACCCGCGAACCCCGTCACGCTCGGCGGGCCGTTGAGTACCAACGGCGCGATCTCCCGCGTGAACCGCTCGATGTCGACGCGGTTCGCCCCGCGCACGCCGACCCGCAGCTGCACCTCTGCGATGTCCCGATTCGGACGTCCCGCAAGCGCCCCATGCGTGGCGTCCACGCCGACGAATTCGGTCAGGATCTTGTCGAAGCGAAGGCCGAGGCGATCGAGCCGCTCGCGGAGCACACGATCGGCCATTTGGGCCTTCTCGACCGCTTCGGGCCACGCGTAAACGAGCGTGCCTACCGCCTTGAACCCGGCGCGGTACGCGATGGACACCTTGAGCTTGTCAGTCGGCGGCCGACCGGTGATGCCGTGGACGCGCACGCGATTGGGACCGTCCACCGCGAGCTGAATCGAGGTGAAATCGGCAATGACGTCTGGCGTGATATACGAGCGCGGATCCCCCATCTCGTACACCAGCTGCTCGGTCACTGACTGGACCGACACGATACCGCCGGTGCCTGGATGCTTCGTCACGACGAACGTGCCATCGCCGGTGGCCTCGATGATCGGGTAGCCCACGTCCCCGAGATCGGGAATCGTGCGCCAGTCATAGAGGCAGTTGCCCCCGGAGCATTGGGCGCCGCACTCGATGATGTGACCCGCCACAATGCCCGCCGCCAGCTGGTTGTACGCGTCCGCGCCCCACGCGAACTCATGTCGGAGCGGCGCCATCGTGAGCGCCGTGTCGGTCGATCGTCCCGTCACGACTACGTTGGCACCGCGCCCAAGCGCCTCGACGATGGGCGTCGAGCCGATGTATGCGTTCGCGGACAGCACGCGGTCCCGCACCGTCGAAAGCGGCTCGCCCGTGTCCATGTTGGCGAGCGCGTGGCCGGACGCGAGAAGCTCGTCCAGCCGCGGGAGTAAATCATCGCCAGTGACCACGCCGATCCGGAGCGCCGCATCCGCACCCCGACTCCGCGCAAGAGCTCGCACGGCGCGCGCGCACCCCTGCGGATTCACGCCGCCGGCGTTCGCCACGACCCGGACACCGCGCTCCGCGACCGCGCCGAGGATGCTGTCCATGGCACCGATGAAGTCGCGCGCGTATCCCAACGCCGGATCTCGTTCTTTCTGCTTCTGGAGGATCGACATCGTGACTTCGGCGAGGTAGTCCATCATCAGGTAATCGATGGGTCCTCCCTCGACCTGACGGCGCGGGGCTTCTAGCCAATCGCCCCAGAAGCCTTGTCCACTCGCGACGCGGACGACGCGTGCAGTCATGATCCGGCGCCCGAGCCCGACACCCGCCCCGCATCACCTGTCAGTCCGCTCGGGAGCACGAACGCCCCGAGATGCGGGCCGGGATTGCACGCTGCCGTGCGGAGCGCCGTCGCCAGGACCTCTCGAGTCTCCTCCGGGTAGATGATCGCATCGACGAATCCCCGAGCGGCGGCGTAGCGCGCGTCGAGTTGCGTCTCATATTCGGCTCGCATGGCGTCGACGGCTGTCTCCACGTCTGCACTGACGGGCCGCTTGCCAGCGCGAGCCGCGGCGAGCGCGGGACCATGCACCGCCTGCACCGCTGACTCGCCCTCCATCACCCCCATGCGACCGGTGGGCCACGTGAAGATGAAGTCCGGATCGAACCCCTGGCCCGCCATGGCGTAATACCCTGCGCCGGACGCGTGATTGATCGTGAGCACGATCTTGGGCACTCGCGCGGTCGCCATCGCCTCGACCCAGTGCGCGCCCGCTCGGATGATGCCAGCCTGTTCGGCCTCGGGTCCGACCATGAAACCGGACACGTCCTGCACGAACACCAGCGGGATGCCTTGCCGATCACAGCGCTCGATGTAGTACGCGACTTTCTCAGCGCTCTCGGCGTAGATGATGCCGCCAAATCGCGGCTTCTCGCCCTGGAGTCCCTTGATCAGCCCGCGTTGGTTGGCAATTACACCGACAGTCATGCCGGCGATGGCACCGTCTCCGCAGATGATCTCGCGCGCGCGATGCTCCTGAAACTCGTCGAGCGCACCCCCGTCGAGCACGACACGGAGCACGGCGTGCATGTCGTACGACATGCGGTGGTCCGCCGGGAGGAGGTCGTAGAGCGCCTCGCTGTCACTCGCGCTGCCTCTGCCGACCGACTCGAGTCGCGCCTCGGTTGGGGTGCGGGGGAGTCGCCCCACGAGGGCGCGCAGCTGGGCGAGACACGCCGGGTCGTCGTCGACCGCGTAGTGCGCCACGCCGCTGACCTCGGCGTGCATGGTCGCACCGCCGAGCGTTTCGGAGTCCACGCTCTGGCCCGTGGCACCCTTCACGAGGTTGGGGCCGCCAAGGCCCATGAAGGAGGTGCCTTTCACCATCACGATCACATCGGACAGCGCTGGTAGGTACGCCCCGCCGGCAATGCACTGCCCCATGACCGCGGCAAACTGCGGCACCCGCAGATATCGCCGCATGATGGAGTTGTAGTAGAAGATGCGCGCGGCGCCGTATTGCCCGGGAAACACCCCACCCTGATACGGGAGGTTCACGCCCGCCGAATCGACGAGGTAGACGATCGGCACGCGGCATCGCATGGCGATCTCCTGGGCGCGCAGAATCTTTCGAATGGTCTCGGGCCACCACGATCCGGCCTTGACGGTCGCGTCGTTGGCGACGACCACGACATCGCGGCCATGGATGAGACCAAGTCCAGTGACCACGCCGGCCGCTGGCGCCTGACCGTCGTATTGGTCGTACGCGACGAGCAACCCGATCTCGAGGAAGCGCGCGCCGGGATCACAGAGCTGAGTGATGCGCTCGCGCGCGGTGAGCTTGCCTTGCGCGTGCTGGCGTTCGATCCGCTCTGGGCCACCACCCTGTCGGAGACGCGCCTCCAACGCCCGGAGCTCGTCGCTCAACCGGCGCAACCGGCTTCCGCTCTCCGATGGCGCGCCGCCCGTGTGACGCGTGGCGCGGTGCCCATCCCCCGTCGCCGGGGCGCGGTGCCCAGCCGTCACGCCTCCTGCCGCTGCCGTTGCGCGAACCACTCCTGGATGTAGTTCACGAGGTCCGATGTCGGTGTGCCGGGCCCGAAGAGCTTCCCCACCCCCTGGGCCTGGAGCGCATCCATGTCTTCCTGCGGGATGATGCCGCCCCCCGTCAACAACACGTCGTCACGCCCCTGGTCCCGCAGCAGCTGCAGCACCCGGGGGAAGAGCGTCATATGGGCGCCGCTCAGAATCGAGAGCCCCACGACGTCGGCATCCTCCTGCACCGCTGCCGTCGCGATCATCTCGGGGGTTTGGTGCAGGCCGGTGTAGATCACCTCCATGCCGGCATCGCGCAGTGCCGCCGCGACGACCTTTGCACCGCGATCATGGCCATCGAGCCCCGGCTTGGCGACGAGCACGCGAATCGGACGCAAGTCAGTCATGGATACAGCGTGAGAGGATGACATCATACAGCCTATCATTTTACCCGAATCTCAGCACCCGGGGCAACGCCGCGCTGCCCAGTAATTCGCTGGCTCGTCGTTCCCAGACCCCAAACCCCAGACCCCAGACCCCTGTTATTGACCCTTCCGCGCAACGAGCAGCATCTCGCCGGCGCGGCGCGTCAAGGGGCGGTCCGTCCACCCGGAAAACGCCTCCTCGACGATCAGGCCGACGTCGGCCATCAGCTCGGCCAGACGGCTCGCCGTGTACAACCGCAAGCGATAAGACCGCTCGCCCACACCCGCAGGGCCACGCCACACCGTATCGACCGTCAGGACGCCGGACAATGGATCGAATCGGCGCCGGTGCCCGATCAATGCGCCGTCCGACGTCGGCCACCAATCTCGTGACAGGAAGCGAGCCATCACCCCATCGCGATTGGCGCCGTGCCACACGAGCGTGCCACCGGGTACGAGCACCCGCGCAAACTCCGCCAGCGTGCGCGCGTCATCCGCCGGGCGCATGAAGAATCCAAACGACGTCGCAACGTTGACGACCGCGTCGAACCGGCCTGTCCATTCTCGGGGCAGCGCGCGCATGTCACCTCGCCGATACCGGAGCGTTCGTCGCTCACGTGCCGGGATGGCGGATCGGGCGTGCCGCAGCAAATGCATCGAGTAGTCCAGCCCGTCGACCTGGTAGCCGGCGTCCGCCATCAACGCGGCATGCCGGCCCTGCCCGCACGGGACGTCGAGGATGCGCGCGCCCACGGGCGCTTGCAGTACCTCGAGGATCCGGCCAACATCTCGGCGCGCAGCCCGCGCGCTGAGCATGGGTTCGTGTTCGATCAGGTAGTGAGCGTCGAAATACGACGCCCACCACTCGGGCGAGGATCCGGATCTCAGAAGAACACGGGCTCGCGGTACGCCCCGAACACCGATTCCATCGCCGCCCGAATCTCGAAGAGGGTACAGTAAGCGCGCGCTGCCTCGAGAATCGCGGGGAACACGTTGCGCTCGGTTGCCGCCGTCTCGCGGAGCTGCACGAGCGCGGCCTCCGCCCGACGGCTGTCGCGCGTCGCGCGCAAGTGAGCCAATCGCTGGTGCTGCTGGACCGCGGCTTCTTCTCCGACCCTGAGCAGCGGGATCTGATCGGCGTCCTGTTCGTTCGTGACGAACGCGTTCACCCCGACCGTGAGGCGGCGCTCCTGCTCTTGCTCCCACTGCTGCCGGAACGCGGCGTCGGAGATCTTCCGCTGGAACCAGCCGTTCTGCAGCGCCGTCACGACCCCGCCCTGACGCTCGATCTCCTCGAAGAGCGCCTCCGCGTCTCGCTCGAGCTGATCGGTCAGGGCTTCGACGTAGTAGGACCCGCCGAGCGGGTCGAGCACGTTGGCGACGCCCGTCTCGTACGCGAGGATCTGTTGCGTCCGGAGCGCCACCTGCACAGCCGCCTCGGTCGGCAACGCCAGCGTCTCGTCCATCGAGTTCGTGTGGAGCGACTGCGTGCCTCCGAGCACCGCAGCGAGAGCCTGGTAGGCGACGCGCGCGATGTTGTTCATCGGTTGCTGCGCCGTGAGCGTGACGCCAGCCGTCTGCGAGTGGAACCGCATCATCCACGAGCGTGGATCCTGCGCGCCATATCGCTCGCGCAGATGGCGCGCCCAGATGCGGCGCGCAGCGCGGAGCTTGGCGATCTCCTCGAAGAAATCGTTGTGGATGTCCCAGAAGAACGAGAGCTGCCCTGCAAACACATCGACCGGTAGCCCCCGCCCCACCCCACGCTCCACGTACGTGAAGCCGTTCGCGAGGGTGAATGCCAGTTCCTGCGCTGCCGTCGCTCCCGCCTCCCGGATGTGGTAGCCCGAGATCGAGATCGTATTCCACTTCGGCGCGTGCTCTGCCGCCCACGCAAACACGTCGACGATCAGGCGCAGGCCCGGCTCGACCGGGTAGATCCACGCGTGCTGCGCCATGTACTCCTTCAGAATGTCGTTCTGGATCGTGCCCCGAAGCCGCTCAGACGGCACGCCCTGCTTCTCCGCAGCCGCGACATAGAACGCGAACAGGATGATGGCCGGCCCATTGATCGTCATCGACGTCGACACTTCGCCGAGCGGGATGCCGTCGAAGAGGGTCTCCATGTCGGCGAGACTCGAGATCGCCACGCCACACTTTCCGACCTCGCCCTCGGACCGCGGATGGTCCGAGTCGTAGCCCATGAGTGTCGGGAAATCGAAGGCCACCGAGAGACCCGTCTGGCCATGCGCCAGAAGGAACTTGTAGCGGGCGTTCGTGTCCTGGGCACCGCCGAAGCCAGCGAACTGGCGCATCGTCCACAACCGGCCCCGATAGCCGGTGGCGTGGATGCCGCGCGTATATGGGTAGCTCCCCGGGACACCGAGCGACTCGAGATCCGCCGCGCCATCGAGCGGGGTGTACAGCGGCTCGACCTCGCCGACCGAGTTGGCGAATGCGATCGGCCGCAGCTCGCCCGCTGCATACCGCGCACGCCACATCTCGACCTCGGCGCGTAATCGCTCCAGCTCGTCCGAGCCCTCTGCGCCATTCGGGCCGGCGCCCACTGGCCCGCGAGCATCACGGATCGACGTCATGTGGTCTCCCGGTCAGCAGCGCCGCGCTCCGTGTCAAGAGCGCGTCCGCCACATCGTATGGTGTCGTGCGTCCCGATTCCAGCGCCGGCAGCTGTGCATCAAGCCAGGCCGCCGTAATCCGATCGGACCAGAGCCGGTCCCGAACCTTCTGGTGCACGACGTCCTTTACGCGTTCACGCAACCGCGCACGCCGGCGGTCGGTCAGCAGACCCGTCGACGAAAGATACTCGTAATGGCGATCGAGCGCCGTCGCCAGATCGCCGATCCCTGTACCGGCCGTCGCGACCACCGTCAACACGGGCGGAATCCAGTGACCCGCGCCGTCGTCGCCCGCGGGGCTGCCCCGATCCTTGGCGTCGAGCGCGTGGGCCCGCGCGCTGGGCACCGGGGCCCCCGGCGCCGTCGCGCTCGCGCCAGCCGGCGCGGCTGCCCGCGCGCGCAGCCTGAGCATGATCTGCACCTCGGTCCGCAACCGGTCTGCGCCGGGGCGATCCGCCTTGTTGATGACGAAGACATCGGCGATCTCCATGAGCCCGGCCTTGAGCGTCTGAATCGAGTCGCCTGACTCCGGCACGAGCACGACGACGCAGGTATCGACCGTCCGGGCGACATCGAGCTCGCTCTGACCAACCCCGACGGTCTCCACAATCAGACGGTCGAACCCAAACGCATCCAGCACGTCCGCGGCTTCGCGCGTCGCCGCCGACAGGCCGCCAAGCGCGCCACGCGTGGCCAGAGACCTGATGTAGACGCCCGGATCGAGCGCCACGGACTCCATGCGGATCCGATCGCCCAGCAGCGCGCCACCGCTGAATGGCGACGTCGGATCGACCGCGATGACGCCGACGGTCAACCCCTGAGCACGATAACTCTGCACGAGTTGCGAGGTGAGCGTGCTCTTCCCCGCGCCCGGCGGCCCGGTGATGCCGATGCGCCGCGCGCGACCCGTTCGCTCGTGCAGCGCGCTGAGGACGTTGTCGAAGCCCGCACGATGGTTTTCGACGATGCTGATAACGCGCGCCAGCGCCGCTGGCTGCCGGGCCGCAAACGCTTCGAGCAGGCGCGCGGATGCGGCATCTCGACTGACCACGGGCGGTGTCACGGCGCTCAAGAGGCGCCCCGCAACCGCCGTTCGTCGCCTTTCGCCCTTCGCCTGTCGTCTCTCTCGCCCGCGCGCCGACCCCTGCTGAAGCGGCGAACCAGACTTTCCTGGCGGGACCACATTGGAGAGGCGGTGCGAGCCACGCCCGCCGCGTGGTCGTAGCCGATCACGTGCAACAGTCCGTGGACGACCAGTCTCGTGAGCTCCTCCCGAATCCCCACACCCCAGCGGGCGGCGTTCCGCCTGGCGACGGACGGCGCGACGTAGACATCACCCACCAACCCGTCGCCGTGCCCCGCGCGCCGCCCACTACTGTGCCGAGATGGCGTACGCACCCGGCGCGGCGCGAAGGCAAACGCGATGACATCGGTCGAACCGTGATGGCCCAGGTGCCGCCGGTTGAGCCGCGCGATTGCGTGCGGCGTGACGAAGGCGATCGACACGAGAGCGTCCCGGACCCCTTCCGCCCGCAAGACGCCATGCGCGAGTCGGCGTACACGTTCAAGGGCGATGGGTACCCGGACGCTCTCGGCTCCCACCGCGACGGAGAGCACGCATCACGCCGGCGTAGCCGACGCGAACTCGGCGGTGATGCCGCCACTCGCCGAGGGGTAATCGATGCGATGGTGGTACATGCCAATCAATACCCGGGCAAACTCCTCCTTCACGACCTCGAGCTGCTTGAGCGTCAGCGGTGCCTCACGCAGCTGCCCTTGTTCGATCCGTTGGCGAACGATGTACTCGATCACTTCGCGGATTTTCTGGGGATTCGGGTCGTTCAGGACGTGCGCGGAGGCCTCGACTCCATCGGCCAGCATGCAAATGGCGGTCTCCGCCGTCTGCGGCACCGGCCCCGGATAGGAGAACTGCGCCGCGTCGATGACGCCGCCGTCACGCTCTCGCGCCTTCTCATAGAAGTACGTGATCCGGCCGGTGCCATGGTGCTCAGTGATGAAGGCACACAAGGCAGCCGGGAGGCGATGCTCGCCGGCGAGCTCGATGCCCGCGCAGACGTGATTGCGGATGATCGCTGCGCTCGCCGTTGGCTTCAGCTTGTCGTGTGGGTTGCGTCCCCGCGGCTGATTCTCGACGAAGTACTCTGGCTTCGTGAGCTTGCCGATGTCGTGGTAATACGCTCCGACGCGCGAGAGCAGCCCGTTGGCGCCGATCGCGGTGCAAGCGGCCTCCGCGAGATTCGCGATGCGCATGGTATGCGCAAACGTGCCGGGCGCCTCGATGCTCAGCCGGCGCATCAGTGGCCGGTTGAGGTCCGACCACTCGAGCAGCTTGAGGTAGGTGTCGACGCCAGCGAACTCCTCGAGCGGGGGCAGGAACATGAGCGCCAGCGCCACGGACACAACGGAGTTCGTCGCGCCCCAGATCACATGCCATCCGACCGAAACGTCGGACGCCCCGGTCGAGAGCCCGATCGCCACCTCCGCGAGCGCGTAGGCCGCGGCGGTGACGAGAATCGAGTAGAACACCTGGTCGCGCCGGCGGATCACGCGGACGCTGAAGGAGGCAGCGACGCCGACCACGAGGAACAGGAACAGCGCGGGCGTGCCGAGATACGGCGGCTGGATGCCAATCAGCGCCGCCAGCACCAGCGACGCAAACACGCTGACTCGCGAGTCGAACAGCACGCTGAACAGCACCCCGGCAAACGCGATCGGCACGAATTCCGGCGTCGGCGTGCCGCGCGCTGCCACGGCAGCTGCCGCAAGGATGATCAGGAACACGCCGGCCACCAGCAGGACCGTGCGCAGGGACCGGTACAGGCTGGGCCGGAAAAACGCCAGGGTCAGCCCGCACACGCCGAGGATCAGGGCGTTCGTGAGTACCGCGCCAGCGGCAGCCGCGACTCCGCCGTGCAACCGACCAAACAGGAGGGCACACAGCACCGCGACGATCACGAGCACGAGCCAACGGGCGAGGTGTGCGACGACCACGGCCCCGAGCGGCGCGCCAGGAACCAGGCGGTCGATGTGCCGCCACCAGGTCACCGCGTGGCCGTCTTCCTCAGCGCGGATCTCAGGCGCCGGCGTCGTAGGCGTAGGCTCGAATGATGTCGCGGACGAGTCGGTGTCGGACGACGTCGGTCTCGTCAAAATAGTGGAAGGCAATCCCATCGATTCCAGACAAGATACGCTCGATCTGCATAAGCCCCGATTCTTCTCGGCGGGGCAAATCGATCTGCGTCTTGTCTCCTGTGATGACAATTTTTGAATTCACGCCGAGCCGCGTCAGGAACATCTTCATTTGCAACGTCGTCGCGTTCTGTGCTTCGTCAAGGATGACGAACGCGTCCGCCAGTGTCCGGCCGCGCATGAACGCCAACGGCGCGATCTCGATAGTACGAGTCTCGAGTGCGCGTTGGATTCGCTCCGGTGGCATCATCGCGTCCAACGCATCGTACAGCGGACGGAGGTACGGATCGACCTTCGCCTGCATGTCGCCCGGGAGGAACCCCAGGCTCTCACCAGCCTCGACGGCCGGCCGCGCCAGCACGATCCGCCGCACGCGCTTGCGGACGAGCGCGTCGACCCCGGCCGCCACCGCCAGGTACGTCTTGCCAGTCCCGGCCGGCCCGATACCGACGACGATGTCGGTGTCTACGATCTTCGCCAGATACTCCGCCTGCCCGGGCGTCTTCGGCACGATCACCTTCCGCACGCCAGGCAATGCGATCCGCAGGCCTTCCCCGTTCTCCGAGCCGTTCGACGGGCCGCGCCCCTCGCCTTCGTGCAGGCGCAGCACATCGTCGGGCGTGACCGCCTCACGCTGGCGAGCCAGTTCGATCATCCGATTCGCCACCGCCACGGCCCGATCGACCGAATCAGCCGGGCCGCTGACGGACAACTGGTCATCGCGCAGGGCGACCCGCGCGCCCGACAGGCGCGCGAGCTCGACGAGATTCGCGTCGTTCACGCCCGCAAGCGTGAGGAGATCGGCGCCCTCGGTCGACAACCGCTGCGTCACGGCCGCATTAGTCACGGGCCGGCCCCTCCCCCGCAGCGGCGTCGCTCACGCGGCGCAGGTGCAGCTCGGAGAGATCGCGCGAGGGCACTGTGGTCGGTGCGCCTTCGAAGAGAGCCCGCGCCGCGGTAGTCTTGGGAAAGGCGATCACATCCCGAAGGGAGGTCGCACCCGCCAATGTCATGGCGATCCGATCGAATCCAAACGCGATCCCGCCGTGCGGCGGCGCGCCGCCGCGCAAACCTTCGAGCAGGAACCCGAATCGCGCACGGGCGTCGTCCTCTCCTATCCCCAGGACGCGAAACACTGATTCTTGGACATCGGGATCGCTGATGCGGATGCTGCCACCGCCAAGCTCCGTCCCGTTGAGGACTACGTCGTAGGCGACGGCGCGAACCCGCTCCGGGTCACGTTTCAGCAACGCCAGGTCGTCCGGATGCGGTGCCGTGAATGGGTGGTGGACCGCGGTTAATGCCCCCGTCTGGGCGTCCCGCTCGAACGCCGGGAAATCGAGCACCCACAGAAATTCGTTGACTCCGCTCCGAATGAGCCCGAGGCGGCGAGCCGCCTCCTGACGCACGCGATCGAGCGCAGGGCTGGAAATTCGATCCGGCCCCGCGACGAGGAGCGCCGCGTCGCCCTCGGCAAGGGCGAGGCGCTCCTGCGCGGCGGCCGACAAGAATTTCGCCGCGGGGCCTTCCACGACGCCGCCAGCACGCCGGAGCCGAATGAGGCCGCCTGCTCCAGCGCCTTTGGCGATCGCCTCCAGCTCATCGACCTGCTTCCGCGACCACCCCGCAGCCTGCGGGATCTTGAGTCCCCTGACGCGGCCACCCGCCTCGATCGCCGCTCTGGCAATACCGAAGTCGGTTCCGCGGAACAGGTCGGTCGCATCGAAAATCTCGAGACCGTAGCGCAGATCTGGCCGGTCGATGCCAAATCGTTCCATCGCCTCGGCGTAGGCCATCCGGCGAAACGGCACCGACACCGACACCCCGATCTCCGCGAACAGGGTGGCCACGAGGCCCTCGGCGAGCGACAAGATGTCTTCGCGCTCGACGAACGATGCCTCGATGTCGATCTGCGTGAATTCCGGCTGACGATCGGCGCGGAGGTCCTCGTCCCGGAAGCAGCGGGCGATCTGGAAGTACCGATCGAATCCCGACACCATGAGCAGCTGCTTGTAGAGCTGCGGCGATTGAGGGAGCGCGTAGAACTCGCCCGGGTGGACGCGGCTCGGGACCAGATAGTCCCGCGCGCCTTCGGGCGTGGGCTTCGTGAGGATCGGCGTCTCGATCTCCAGGAACCCCCGCTCGCTCAAGAACCCACGAGTCGCCTGCATCAGGCGATGCCGCAGCACGAGGTTCCGCTGGAGTTCGGTCCGGCGCAGATCGAGGTAGCGATGGCGCAGACGCAGCTCCTCCGCCGCGAGCTGCTCGCCGCGCGGTGGCGCCACCGGGATCGCCGGCGTCGTGGCGGGCCCAACGACCTGCAGCGCCGCGGCCCGCACCTCGATGTCGCCGGTCTCGAGATCGGCGTTCCGTTTGTCGTCGGGTCGCAACGCAACCTCGCCCTCGATCAGCACGGCGCTCTCGACGCCGACGGCCCCTGCCTGCCTGATCACACCGGGCGGCGTCCACCGCGGATCGAAGGAGATCTGCACGACACCCGCGCGATCTCGCAGATCGATGAACACGATCGCGCCCATATCCCGCGTGCGCTGTACCCAACCGCCGAGACGCACCGCCGAGCCGGCGTCAGCCGAGCGCAGCGATCCGCACATGCGAGTCCGAAGCGACGTGGATAACAGCGAGCGGTCGACCACCTCGTCCGTCATGGCCGACACGCCAATCGATTACTGTTCATTGACTTGCCAGTGAATCTAACGGGGCCACGCCCCCGTCGGTAGGCGCCCGCCCAGCGACACTACGTGAAGGCCTGGCACGTAAGTTATTGAGCTACTACTTGATACATGATCGACCTCCTGTGACATATGAGGGCTCCTCGGCCATGCCGGCCCGCGAGAACCTGCTCGACCTGACGCCCGCCGACGCGGACGCGCGGCTGCGCGCCTTCGTGACCCAGCACGGCTTTGAGGCCTATCGCGGGAGCCAGGTGGCCCGCCGACTCTGGCACGCGCCAGTCGCGACGTTCACGGACATGACCGACGTCCCACTTCGCCTGCGCGACTTGTTGGAATCGCACTTCGCGATGCCGCGGCTCGTCACGGCCGAGCGACAGCGATCCGTCGACGGCACCGAGAAGTTCTTGTTTCGATTGACCGACGGCGAGGCGATCGAGACAGTGGCGATCCCTGAGGGCCGACGTGTGACGCTCTGCATCTCGTCGCAGGCCGGCTGCGCCCTGCAGTGCGCGTTCTGCGCGACCGGCGCTATGGGCTTCGCGCGCAACCTGGCGCCGTGGGAGATCGCGGCGCAGCTCCGCGAGATGCTCATGCTCAGCGACCCGATCCGTCCCACCAATATCGTGTTCATGGGCATGGGCGAGCCGTTCATGAATTGGCGGGCGGTGGACGTCGCGCTCACGATTCTCAACGATCCCAACGGATTGGGCATCGGCGCCCGTCACATCACCGTGTCGACGGTCGGAGTGCTGCCTGGCATTCAGGCACTGGCCACCCGCGGAGAGCAGTTCCGACTCGCGATCTCGATCCATGCCCCGAGCGACGGGCTCCGTCAACAGCTCATGCCCATCAATACCAAGTATCCTCTCGCCGACGTGATCGCGGCGGCGCGGACCTTCGTCCGGCGCGTCACGTTCGAGTACGTGCTCCTCGGTGAGCGTGAACGACCGGCCCGAGCACGCCGTGGCGCTGGCGCGGCTGGCCAAAGAGTGTGGGGCGTTCGTCAACCTCATTCCACTCCACCCCGGGGGAGCTCAGGGGTTCGCGCCTAGCTCAGCCCGCGCGACCGCAGCCTTCGCACGGGCGCTTCGGACACGAGGCATCGAGGTCGCGATTCGCAAGAGCCGCGGCGTCGACATCAGCGCCGCCTGCGGCCAGCTACGGGTAGAACGGCTGGGCCGGCGGCCGCCACGTCGATCCCAGGTAGACACTGACGTCCACGTCGCGTGAGCTGTCGGCCCATGCCTCGACTCGTGCCGCACCGAGTGCTCGCGACACCAGCCGCGCCCAATCCTCGTGCGTTCCTCGGCCCACGACCAGCGTTGTGTCCCGAAGCGTGCCGGAAGTCCCCAGCGTGACGACGTCGAACCCCTGATCACGCAGGTAGAGCATCGCCCGCCGCCCGAGCCCGTGTTGCTTCGTCGCGTTGAACAGCTCGATCCGGACGCGAGTTCCCTCTGGGGCCCTGACATCACTGCCCATGAAATCGCGGCCCGTTCCGCGTTGCCGCACCGGCCCAGCGGCGAACGGCCGGCGCCCCGAGCCCGACAGCGATCAGCGCCACCGCGAGGAGCGCCACCAAATATCGTCCCACCCCTCGCGCGCGATCACCGCGATGGGAGGCCGCGCTCGCAGCCGCCGGAACGTCTTCGACTAGCGAACCGCGTTCCACAGCGCGACGGTCTCGCCCAGCAGCGCCTTGCCCTCGCGCAGTGTCCAGTCCAACCGCGTGCGCACCACCTGCCGAAAAGTCCCCGCGAAGTCGAGTGGCACCAGATGCGCGAGGTAGGCGCGGTCCCCCCGTGCGAACGCCCGGCCTGGTTCCAGGAAGTCGGCCATATATAGCGCGCGGCCGGTGTCCGCCCAAGTCGGCGCATCCAACCGTGTGCCACCGTACGGCCTCGAGGACGTCCTCGCGCCGCTCGCCATTGGTCGCCAATTGGACCGCGGCGGCGGGCCCGTGGAGCAGGTTGGCGTCCGAGTGTCGGTCGCTCGTGATATCCCGGAGGACTGCCTCGGGAGCATCCCGCAGCGCGTCGTGCCACATCGCCGCATCGTGCCAGGCCTGCGCGGCGTCGGGCGACAGGTGCAGTGCGGCTGCCCATCCGTCGATCAATGCGACGACACGCGCGATGTGCCCGCGCCGCTTTTCCGTCACCACTGCCCACGCCGGTAACGTCACGCCGCTGGGTTCTCGAACACCACGTTGTCGATGAGTCGAGTTCGGCCAACTCGCGCCGCGATCATGGCGACCGCGCCGGCGCTCACCTCTCGTACGGGCTCGAGCCCGATCGGATCAGCCAGCCCGAGATACTCGACCTTCACCGCCGGCTGGCGCTCGAGGAGGCGCCGCCCGATCGCCGCGAGGGCGTCGGCGTCCCGCACGCCATCGTTCGCCCACGCCTGCACCATTGCCTGCAGCGCCTGGGGAATCACCAGAGCCTGCGCGCGTTCGGGCGCGGAGAGGTACGCGTTGCGACTCGAGAGCGCGAGCCCGTCGTCGGCGCGAACGGTCGGCACCGTGACGACCTCGACCGGGAGATCGAGGTCCTGGACCATCGCGCGGATCAGCGTGACTTGCTGCAGGTCCTTGCGGCCAAACATCGCGAGGTCTGGCTGGACGATGTGGAACAGCTTCGAGACGACGGTCAGCACACCGGCGAAGTGCCCGGGTCGCGCGGCACCCTCCCAGCGCGCATCTAGCGCCGGGCGGTCGCTCGGCACGATCGGCGCGACAGCCACCCGCTGAGCGATCGGGTACATCTCACCGACCGTCGGCGCGAACACTACGTCGACGCCGCGGCCGCGGGCGAGCCCGGCGTCGCGGTCGAGATCACGCGGATATGCCGCGAAGTCATCGGTCGGCGCGAACTGCAGAGGGTTGACGAAGACACTCATCACGACCGTCGCGGCGGAGGCTCGCGCCGTGTCGACGAGCGCGAGATGGCCTTCGTGGAGCGCCCCCATGGTCGGCACGAGCGCGACAGGCGCGCGAAGCGCCTGCCGGACCCGGCGCATTTCGGTCTTGCTGCTAACGAGATCCACTTGCGATTTGGGTCTCGATCTGTTCGAGCTCATGCTGCCAAAAAGCGCGGTGGGGCAGCTCCGGATGCGGCAGGACCAAGCCCGGCATGTCGACGTGTCGATCGCCGAAGCGCACAATGTCCAGATCCAGCGTCCGCGGCCCCCACCGGACGGTGCGGAGACGCCCATTGAGGCGCTCGATCTCGTGTAGGCGACCGAGGAGCACCATCGGCTCCAGCGTCGTTCTCAACGCGACCATTTGATTGAGGTACCAGGGCTGGTCCGGCGGCCCGAGCGGCGCCGTCTCCTCTACGTCGGATGCGGCAACGAGCTCCGTGTCAGCCAACGCGGCCAGCGCGCTCCGCCCCGCAGCGAGATATCCGGCGCGATCGCCCAGGTTCGAGCCCAGTGCGACATACACGGTCTCGGGAGGCATGCAGGGAAACTACCACGCCCCCGCGTCGGCCGCAGTCGCGCTATCGCGCGGTCGTGATACGCCGCGTCAAATCGCCCAGGTACGTCGTGACGCCGCGGAGTTCGCGGGTGGCATTCTCCAACCCGGCGAGCGCCGTCGCCTGCTCCTTTGCCGATGCGGCGACCGCCGCGGCGCCCGAGCGGTTGCGATCGGAGATGCCGGCAATCCGTCCGACACGGTCCTGGAGTCTGGCGCATTCCTGTTCCTGGTCGCGGGACACTTGGGCGATGCGGCGGGCGCGCTGCGCGCTCTGCGCCGTCGCCTCGAGAATCACGTCCAGCGCCTTGAGCGCCGCCTCGGACAGCGTCTCCGCGTCACCGACGATCGCACGGCCGCGCTCCATTTGGCCGGCAATCCGACGCGACTGCTCCTCGAACCCCAGGATGATGTCCGCGGCCTGGGCTGAGGCGCGCGCGCTCCGCTCCGCCAGCTTGCGGACTTCCTCCGCAACGACCGCGAAGCCTCGTCCCTCCGGCCCCGCCCGCGCCGCTTCGATCGCCGCGTTGAGCGCGAGGAGATCGGTCTGCTCGGCGACTTCTTTGATGACGGCGATGAACTCCGTGACGTTGGCCGCCGTGCGCGCGAGTTGATCGACCTCGGAGGAGCTTTCACCGACGAATCCCTTGGCGCTCACCAGCCGGTCGATCGCTGTTGCGATGGTCGAACGGTGCTCAGTCGCGACATCCGTCGCGCGTCGGCTCGCTTCGGCCGCAGCGCTGCCGTCGCGAACGACACCCGTCGTGGCCTCGTGCAGGCCGCGTGTGACATCCAGGCTGCGAGACAGCTGGTCCGCCTCTTCGACGATGGCCCGCGAGATCTCCGCGATCGTCCGCGCGACGCTTTCGCCACCGCCGCGCAGCGTACGAGCGGAGTGGCCCAGTGTCTCCACTTGCGCCCCCATCCGCGCGACGGCGTCGAGCAGTGGTTGCCGCAATTCGTGGATGTGCACGGTCATCGCGAGCTGGTTGGCGATGCGCTGGACGATCGGCAATTGCTTCGGCCCGTACGTCGCTCGCTTGTGATGCTCGAGCTCGAGTAACCCGACACTGCGGTCGCCAAAGCGGAGCGGGGTCACCACGGTGCTCCGCGCGTCCTGCCGCGGATTCTCCACACGGTCATCCCGCATCGAATCCACCACGACGGCCGGCCGACCGGACTCCAGGGCGAGTGTGCGCAAGGCTTCGCCGTCTCGTCCGGGAGTGACCGGTTCGCGGAGCAAACCTTTCTCACTGCGGTAGATGAGACGCGGGCCATCGACACCCAGCTGGTAGATCCGAAAGTCGTTCCAGTCGATCAACCGGTGACCGATGCGCTCGATGAGCGAACAGGCTTCCGCGAGGGAGACGTCTGCCGTCACCACGTTCTCCATCGCGTGAATCACGTTCTGCTCTTCGGCGGCAATTGACTCCTCGAGGATGCGCTTGAGCACATAGCCCGCTGCCGCCAGAATGACGACCACCGGCCAGGCACCCCATCCGAGGTTGACCACTGCCATCAACATCGCACACATGGCCCCGGTGCCAGCTCCCGCGCCGACCAGCTCGTAGCGCAGGATCAGTGCGCGTTCATCTGGCAGCAGTTTCTCCCGGACCAGGAGCGTGAAGTACAGCATCGAGCGACCCAACACATAGTACGCGACGACGAACACCGCGATCGCGAAGGTCGCGTCGGTGCCCAGATCGTTGACGCCACTCAACCGCAACGCGCCCGCAAACAGCCCGTACGCGCTCGCGAGCGACAGGACCTCACGTCCGGCGTTGATCCACGCAAACTCGAGTGACTTTCTGAGGAGGCCGACATCCGCGATCAACACGCCGAGGTATACGGCGAGCAAGGTCACTGGCGCGCCGCAGAGCAGCGTACCCGTCAGGGCGACACCGCCGACCAGGTGCAGCGTCGAGTACTTGGTGAGTGGCAGCTGGGTGGCGCGCAACACCGTCGCTGCAGCGGTCAGGGCGAGCAGATTGACCGGTTGGTCGAGCCATCGGCGGTCGAACGCCAGCGCGGCGACCAGCACGATCATCCCGCAGGTGGCAACGCCTCGTGCGTACCGGTGGAGCAGCGTATTCATGGCGCCGACCCCGGCTGCCGGGACGCGGCATCGATCTCGCGGACCGGCCCTTGCCCGGCGGCAGCAGCCGTCCCATCGAGAGCTGCGCGCAACTCGCGCGCGAGGTCGATGGCCGCATCCACACGTTGGCCGGCAGCCGCGACGAGTGCACTGCCGACCACGATACCATCCGCGATCCGGCCCACCGCGTCGGCGTGCTCCGGACGCGAGATGCCGAATCCGACGGCGATGGGAAGGGTCGTTGCGGCGCGGAGCCGCGCGACGGTTCCCGGCAGCTCCGGCGGGAGCTCCGCACGCGAGCCGGTGACCCCGAGTCGGCTGATCAGGTACACGAACCCGCTGCCGTGCCGCGCGATTTCGGCCATTCGCTCGTCGGGCGTCGTAGGCGCGACCAGCCGCACAAACGCCAATGAGCTGCCGCCGAGCCACTCCTCACGCATAGGATCCGCGCCCACGGGCAGATCGGTGACCAGGACGCCGGACGCACCAGCCGCAGCGGCGCGTTCCAGCGCATCGGGTCCGGCAGCCAGCAGCGGATTGAGGTAGCTGAAGATGATCACCGGGACCCGCAAACGGGCGCGCTCGATGAGCCGAAGCGCGCGGTCGTACGTCATCCCGTGTGCGAGCGCCCGCTGCGAGCTGGCCTGAATCACCGGTCCGTCGGCAAGCGGGTCCGAAAAGGGAATTCCGAGCTCGATGACATCGGTGCCAATGTCGGCGAGTCCCTGCATGAGATCGACCGTCGCCGACTCGTCGGGAAACCCCGCCGTCAGGTAGCAGATGAGCGCGCGCCGCCGGGTGGCCCGGAGCGCAGCGAATCGTTCGGTCAATGCGGGGTTTGTCACACGAAGTAATCCGACACCCGGATGCCGTAGCGATCAGGGTCTGCGGTCTTGATGATGGTCCGAACGAACGTGCCGCCGGGATTGGCTTCGGACAGGTCGACCAATGTTCCGGGGAACAGGATATTGCCCTGTGGGTCACTGACGACCCGGACGATCGGGCGCGACATCATTTCGGAGTTCGGGTTGACCGCGTGGACGATTCCCAGCTCGAACGTATCCAGGACGACGAGCGTGCCCACGGGGTAGAGGCCCAGCAAGTTGATGAACGCCTTGACGACGACGGGATCCATGCCGCGCCTCGGATTGTCCCGCATCTCCTGCAGCACCGCGGCCGGAGTCAGCGGGTCCGTCTGGTACGATCGGCGCGTCGTCGCCGCATCGAAGCCGTCAGTGATCGCGACGATCTTGCTGAAGATGCCCATGCGGCGGTCTCGGACCGGTTTCGGATAACCGGTCAAGTCCGTTTTCATATGGTGCTCGTAGGCGACCACCATCGCGCGGTAAGGCAGATCCTGCGCGCTGCGCACCTGGAAGAGGGATAGCACGCCGAGCCACGGGTGGTTCGCAATCGCTCGCCAATCCTCCTCGGACAACGCCGTCGACTTGTTGAGAACATCGACGGGCACGCGGGCTTTGCCGATGTCGTGGAAGAGCGCGGCGAGTCCGAGGTCATATAACTGGAGCTTGCTCAGACCCAATCGCCGGCCCAGCGCGACCGCGAAAATGCACACGTTCACGCTGTGTGTGAACGTGTACTCGTCGTAGTCCCGCAGGGTGGTCAACCCGAACAGCGACGTTTCATCGTTGAGGATCTGATCCACGATCGCCTGCACGACGCGCTTCAACTTCTTGACATTGGGCGCCCGTCCCATGCGAACGGAGTGCATGACTTCCTTGGACACCGCGACGGACTGCGCATAGGTCCGCTTGGCCGCTTCCTTCGACTGTTGGCGATCGCCGATCTCGGCGCCCCCGGCCGGCGGTCCCAACTCGAGCGTGGTCACGTTCGCGAGGGTCAGCTTGCCAGTCAACTGCTCGAATCGATCTTCGGGCTCGCCCTCGCCCGGCGCCTGGACGAGGGAGAGGAAGACGAGCCAGTCGCGCGGGGTGACCGTTTCGGCCACCCGGAGCGACCCGATGCCGCCGCTCCGGAACAGCGTCAGGAGGTGGCTGAAGCTGGCGTAGTTGTCCAGGTCGAGTCGTAGGCGCGTCGCATTGATGAAGATGAACTCGCCACTCGTCCGGAACTCGAGCTCCTGTTCTTCTGCGATGAGCGCGCGGGTCGCATGCGTCAGATCGTCGAGCGCCTTGACGACCGCCGCGTTCTCCAGGGGATACAGCTTGATTGCGCGCATGGCACCGTAAAACGCGACCATGAACCCTCGGCCGAGCCGCCGGACGAGCGCGTCGGACCCCGCCTCGTTTCGATGCGGGTTGGTATCGGGCTCGTGGTGCGTCGGCGCTGCATCGCCGACGGGTCCAGTGATCCCGGCACTCAGGCGACCGGACGAGCGGCGAGGAGGTGCGGTCATGCAGCCCCGCGCAGCGCTTTGTTCACGGCGTTCCGGACCACCACATCCTTCTCGTTGCGAGCGCGCCGCAGCGACTCCAGCGCGACCTCGGTCCCAATCCTGCCGAGCGCCATCGCCGCACACGCACGCGTCTCGCTTTCGTCCCGTTTACCGAGAAATCCGCGCGCATTGAGCACGCCGTCGAGCAGCGGCACGCCGGCTTCGCCACTCAGCACGCTGAAGGCTTCGAACACGGCCATCTTCTCGGTCAGGTCGGCCTCTCGAAGCGCTTTGGCCTTGACGGCCGCCTCGAAACGAGGGAGCGCGGGACGATACCCGTGCGCCGCCAGGGCGCGGGCCACCGCCACACGCACATCGCGGTCCGCGTCGTCGATCGCGCGCTCGATCCCTTGCATAGCGCCCGGAGACCCGATCTCGCCCAGCGATTGCACGACGGCCAGTCGCATCACGGCATCCGCGTCCCCGAGGCGACGCATCAGCGCCGTCACGGCGGCCGGGCTTCGCACGGCGCCCGCGCGACGAACGGCTTCCAGCGCGACCTTGGGATTCGCGAGGCCAATGAGACGCACGAGCTCACTCGTGTTCGCGGCCGTGAGCCGCGTCGCGGCCCCCTGCAGCAGGTCGCGAACGCGAGGATCCTGGATACGAGGCAGCCAGGCAAAAACCGTCTCCATGGCTCGCGGCCGCAACTCCGCGAATAACGCGGTCAGGTCCTCGACGGGAGGCAGAGCAGTCGATTGCTCGAACGACTCCAGCAACTGGGATAAGGCGTCCGCCTGACTGAGTTGATCCGGAACCTTGTCGAGCCGGTCGCGCTGAGCCGGTGCCAGGTTGCCGGCTCGAGCGGTCGCGACCTTCGCCTCATTTAACAGATACGCCACCGCGCGGAACTCGCGCGCGGTCAGAAAATGCACGATCAGCAGGTCCAGGACGCCGGCGATTTCATCGCGGATCTCCGCGTCCTCCTGAATCTCGAAGATGTCGAGCAAGATCCCCATGACGTTCTGCCGGAGGTCACCGGCATACTCCGCCTCGACCTCCTGGCGCAGGTACGCGACTTCGCCCTCGTCGAGGAAGTAGAGGGTCGCATCGAAGTCGGCGAGATTCACGAGCCCGGGCCGTGATTCCAGCAGCTGCTCTTCCGGGCGGACCGGATCGTCCGCGCGAGGCGGCTCGATGCTGTGCGGCTCGTTCCGCGGTGTCAGTTCCCCGAGCCCAAGGCCGCCCTCGTCTGACAGCTCGACGTACTTGTAGCGCAGATGCAGGAGATCGCGTTCCCACAGCATGACCAGGAGGTCGTCTTCATCTGGCGTTCTGCCGCCGGGCCCGCTGAATGATGTCCAGGAACCCGACGAGATCTTCCTCCTCGAAGCCCTTCTGGAAACGCAACTCTCGCACGCCGTCCTTGTAGAACAGCCACGGGAGACTATCGGCGGTTTTCCCCGGTTCCCTCACCACCGGGACTTGCTCCCACACAAATTCGGTCTCACTGACCTGCACCGAGAAGTCGTCCGTGTGCTCCCAGATAGGTGCGAACGATCCTCGCAACGCTTCGAGCGCCCGCACATACGTCGGGTTGTTGTGCAAGTAGAGCTGATGTGCCCGCACGCCTTTCACGAAGACGCGGAGCATCTCCTCGATGGTCGAGCTGGGGAACGGTGTGGGCGGCGGCGTGTCCTCCTCCGCGGTTTGCTCCACGGAGAAGGCGGTGGAATGCCGCGGCTGAGCCGCTCCCGGAACAGTCACGACCGACCGACTCCGAGCGCGCTGACTTGCGCCACGTCCTTGTCCCCGCGCCCGCTGACACAGAGGACGATCGGATCGTCGGTCTTCCACCGGCCCGCTTGACTGACCAGCCACGCCACGGCGTGCGCCGTCTCGAGCGCGGGAATGATGCCCTCGGCCCGGCTCATCACCTCGAAACCATGCAGTGCCTCGACGTCCGTCACCGCGACGTAGGTCGCGCGGCCACTGTCCTTGAGAAAGGCGTGCTCGGGACCAACCCCGGGATAGTCCAGGCCAGCCGAAACCGAGTGGGCGGGATGCACCTGACCGTGCGCGTCCTGCAGCAGATAGCTGAGTGCCCCGTGGAGCACGCCAGGTGTACCACGACTCAGCGATGCGGCGTGCCGTCCGGTCGCCAGTCCCTCACCGGCCGCCTCCACCCCGATCAGCTCCACCTCGGCGTCGTCGACAAATCCCGAGAAGATGCCCATGGCATTCGAGCCGCCGCCCACACATGCGACGACGGTCCGCGGCAGACGACCCGTCCGCTCCAGGACTTGTTCGCGCGCCTCGCGCCCGATGATGGATTGGAATTCACGCACCATACGAGGGTACGGGGCGGGCCCCACGACCGACCCAATGATGTAGTGGCTGTCGGTGACGTTGGTGACCCAGTCGCGAATCGCCTCCGTAGTGGCGTCTTTGAGCGTGCGCGTACCGCTTTCGACTGGAACGACCGTCGCCCCCATCAGCCGCATGCGATAAACGTTCAACTCCTGGCGCCGCATATCCTCCGCGCCCATGTACACGACGCATTCCAGCCCGAAACGGGCACAAATGGTAGCGGTCGCGACGCCGTGCTGTCCCGCCCCGGTTTCGGCGATGATGCGGCGCTTCCCCATCCGCCGGGCGAGAAGCGCCTGGCCCACGGTGTTGTTGATCTTGTGGGCGCCGGTGTGGTTGAGGTCCTCCCGCTTGAGGAAAATCGGGGCGCCCACCATGGCCGAGAGACGCGGTGCATCACTGAGCGGCGACGGGCGCCCGACGTAGTTTCGGAGGAGTTCAGCCAACTCGGCCGTGAATCCCGGGTCGGCAAGGGCGGTTTGGAAGGCCTCGGTCAGGGCCTCGAGCGCCGGGATGAGGGTTTCGGGGACATAGCGGCCGCCAAATAATCCAAAGCGGTCGGGAATGGCGAGTGTCATTCAGATGCTCCTAGAGGGTTCGGGGCCAAGCCCGATGGCTCGGTCGGCCGCCTTGACGGCTTCGATGAAGGCCTGCATGCGCGCGAGATCTTTGATGCCGGTGGCTGACTCGACGCCCGACGAGGTGTCCACGACATCCGGCCGAAGTGCGTCGATCGCCTCGCCGACGTTGTCCGCTGTCAACCCGCCCGCCAGCACGAGACGCCCCCGGCGGGTCGCCCCGGTTCGGCCGGCCCGCACTGCATCGCTCAGCGCCCCCCAAGGCAACGCGACGCCGGTGCCTCCCAGCCGACCGTCGACATGGGCATCCAGGAGAATTCCATCGGCGACATCCCAGAGCGACGGGATCACGTCAGGCAACTCAATCCCCCGACAGCGGACAACCGCCCAGATCGGCCGATCACAGGTGTGGCGGACCGCGATGATGTCCGCGGGCGTCGGGTCGCCGTGCAACTGGATCACATCGAGTCCCACCTTCTCGATCGCCGTCGCCAGCACGGCCGCGTCGGCTGTCGCGAACACACCAACCCGCCGCGGCCTCCGCTCCCTCCGGAGTTCGGCGAAGACGTTCGCGGCGGTGTCTGGCGTCTGGTGACGCGGCCCCCCGGCGAAGATGCATCCCACGTAGCCGACCCCGAGCGACGCCGCCAATGCGGCATCAGCGGCGCGGGTCATCCCGCAGAACTTGATGTCCGTCACCCTAGCGCCGCCGCTGGGTGGGGCAGCGAGGGACGGTGGAGAGCGCACGCACTGACGCCGCGGCGTCGAGCGCTGCCGAGAGCGCAGTACCAACGAGCACCGCATCTGCCCCTACCTCAGCGACGGCTTCGACGTCGGCTCGGTCCGCAACCCCGCTCTCCGCCACGGCAATGACGTCGACCGGCAGCATCGGAATGAGGCGGCGAGCCACCGTGGGGTCGACGTGCAGCGATTCCAGATCCCGATTGTTCACGCCCACGACGCGCGCACCGGCCGCCAGCGCGACCTCCACTTCTCCCTCCGTGTGCACCTCAACGAGCAACTCGAGTCCCACATCGTGTCCTGCACGTACGAGCTCGCTGAGCCGGATCGGATCCACCGCCCGCACGATGATGAGCCCGGCGGACGCACCGAACGCTCGAGTTTCGAGGAGCTGCAAGGGGTCGATCAAGAAGTCTTTTCGAAGTACCGGCAAGGTGACGTGCGCCCGAACGGCCGACAGATCCTCGAGCCGTCCGGCGAATCGGTCGGGTTCCGTGAGTACCGAGATCGCGGCGGCGCCGCCCGTCGCGTAATCACGAGCCCGACCGGCGGCATTGAGTCCCGGACTGATGTCCCCCCGCGACGGCGATCGGCGCTTGATCTCCGCGATGACGGCGACGTGGTCGCGACGCAGCGCGCTCGCGAACCCCGGTGGCTCAGGCGCGCGGCGCGCAGCCTGCGCGATCGTCTCCCGGCTCGCTTGCAGGCGGTCCGCGCGGACGCGCGCGGCTGTGACGAGCTCTCCCAGAGTCCCTGAAGGCGGCGTCCAGCGTGCAGCTACTTGCACTTCGGGTATTGTTCGGCTAACGTGGGGTTTCGGAAGCTGTTCGGGACGGTCGACCAACCAAGGATCGGGTACCGAGGTCAGCTATGTCACTCACGAAGCGGCAACGAGAAATCCTCAGTTATCTCGGCTCGTACACGGAGGCGAACGGCTACGCACCGAGCTTCGAGGAGATCGCCGCGCAGTTCAACTATAACTCGCTGGCAACAGTGCACGAGCACCTGACCAATCTCGAGCGCAAGGGCTACATCCGCCGGAGTTACAACGAGAGCCGCGCCATCGAGATCCTGCCATCGGATGTGTATCCTCGCGCCGTCGAGCTGCCGCTCTTGGGCACCGTTGCCGCCGGCGCGCCGATCGAGGCGGTCGAGTCATCGGAAGGGATCGCGGTGCCCGAGGGGTTCGTGCGGCGCGGCGGTGGGCACTATGTGCTGAGAGTGCGCGGCAATTCGATGATCGACGAGCAGATCCGGGACGGCGACTTCGTCGTCGTGCACGAGCGCAAGAACGCCGACAACGGCGAAATGGTCATCGCGCTGCTCAACGGCAGCGGCGCCACGGTCAAGAAGCTCTACCGCGAACGCGATGGGCGCATTCGTCTGCAGCCGGCCAACGAGGCGCTCCAGCCCATGTACGTGCACGAGCGCGACGTCGCCATCCAGGGGATCGTAGTCGGCGTGCTTCGCCGCTACTAACGCGCGCTAAGGCGCGCGTAGGCGTGCCGCATCCGCTGTAGCGCGGCGAGACCGGCGCCGCTGTCGAGCGCTTCGACCGCGACCCGTAGCCCGTCCTCGTACGTCGCGGCACGCCCGGCGACATACACCGCGGCCGCCGCGTTGAGAACCACCGCATTGCGCGCGCCACGCGAGCCACGGCCCGACAGCACATCGACGAGCAACGCCGCGTTCGCACGCGGCTCATCGCTGCGCAACTCGTCACGCGTCGCTTCGCCGAGGCCGAGTGACGCTGGATCGAGCGTCCAGCGTTGCTCCTCTGCCCCGCGGACTTCCACCACGTGCGTCGGCCCGAGCGGCGAGATCTCGTCCAGCCCGGGTTCGCCGTGCACGACGAGCGCGTGGCGTACACCCAGTGCCGCAAGGGCCGCCGCGACGAGCGCGAGCCGTTGGCGGTCCGCGACACCAATGACCTGACGCTGCGCGCCGGCGGGATTCGCGAGCGGACCGACGAGGTTCATGAGTGTCGGCACTCCCAGCTCACGTCGGACCGCAGCCACATGTCGCATCGCCGGATGCATGAACGGCGCAAACATGAAGACGATGCCGGCGTCGACGAGGACCTCGCGCAGCACTTCGACCGGCGCCTCGAGAGGCACGCCGAGGGCTTCCAGTACATCGGCACTGCCGCAGCGCGACGTGTGGGAACGATTGCCGTGCTTCGCGATGCGCACGCCTGCGCCCGCAGCGACGAAGGCAGCGATCGTCGAGATGTTGAACGTCGTGATCGCGCCACCACCGGTCCCACAGGTGTCGACAAGATCCCCCGGGCCCTCTGCCCCGAGCGGCACCATCGCTCGGCGCAGCGCACGCGCCACCCCGGCCAACTCTGCCGGTGTCTCCCCCCTCGCGCGAAGCCCGAGCAGCAACCCGCCGATTTGCGCGGTCGTCGCTTCGCCGGCCATGACCGCCCCAAAGGCGTCAGCGACGACCCCTTCGCTCAGCGTTCCACCCTCCGCCACCGTCCGAAGTGCAGCGCGGAGAGCGGCCGCTGAGGCCGTGCGAGCGGACGGTTCAGCGTGTGACGTGGTGCCCACGGCTGGTGACGGCGGAGAGGCTACCTCACGCAACATGCATGTGCAGCATCAGTCGGTCAGCGAGGCGCGCGTGCGAGACGACCAACGCGATGACCAGACCAAGCAGCCTGACGCGCTCCACATCCTCTTCCACGAAGACTCCTCGCTGTGCGCGATTCGTGAGGTTCACGACACCAACCAGCTCGTTGTGATATACCAGCGGGAAACTGATGAACGAGCCCGTCGTGAAGTATTGGTCTTGAAGGAGCGGATGACTCTGGGCTTCGGCGACATCCTGCACCAGCAACGGCTGCCGGCTTGCCGCTACACGGCCCGCAACACCTTCACCAATCGCAATGCGAGAACCCTGAACAATGTTGGGGGCAAGCCCACGCGCCGCGGCAAGGTAGAGGTATCCCGGCTCCGGTGCCCGCAACATAAGCGAACAACGCTGCGCCTGCATGTCGTCGCCGACGAGTGCGAGCAGACCGTCGACCAGTTGCCGCGGACTGGTCGCTCGATTGTCGACTGTCAGGACCTTGTCGATCAGATACAGCGTGCGCGTTTTCTGGCGAAGCGTCTCGCTCCGGCGGTGCAGCTCGACGTGAGATTGCTGCAATTGACCGACGGCCGCGGTCACCTGCTGCTCGACCGCTTCAGCCCGATGCATGGCTCGACGCGCGTCCTCGGCGGCGCGCGCTGCCTCGCGCTCGAGGGCCACGATTCTGGCGGCGTCCGGGGCCGGTGCATCGCGGCCCGGGCTCGGCGCCGGGCCGCGCGCACGCAACTGCTGCTCGAGCGCCGCCAGCTTCTTCACATACTCGCCGTGCACCCGTTGTGTGACGTCCTCCAGTGTCTTCACCGCCTCGTCGCGTGCCTCACGCTCGGCAAATCGAGCGAAGCCGAGCTCGAACAGCGCGACAGCGGCGGCAAAGCGCTCCGAGGATCGGCTGCCGAAGATCTTTTTTGGCTCGTAGAGCGCGATGATCGCGGCCAGATACCCGTCGAACCGCAACCCGCGCAACGCGAGCTGCCCGTCCGGGACCGTGGGCAACCCGAACAGCCGCCCGTATTCGTCAGATTGCTCGGCGAGATCGACAAACCGCCCGCCGTGCGTCACCGCTTGCCGAATGGGACCGGGCAAATGGTCGAATGTGGTCTCGATCTGCGTGCGGGTCACGCGACCGCCTGCCGGCGTGAGGCGGTCGACCAGCATCTGACGGCGCCCGTCGTACCGCAGGAGTGCCAGGTGCGCGGATCGGTCGACTTCCGCGAGGCCTTCACCGAGCGCAACGAGCGCAATTTCGAGCGAAGGCGCAGCCGCCAGGGCGTGCGCCAGGGAGCCGAGAGTCCGAGGAGGCATACTAGGCTATCCGGCGCGCGCGACGCGTCGGCAATGCTCGAAAGAGGCCAAGAGGCTGCACCGGTCCGTAGTGTCTAAGACGAGACTGTGCCGGACTCGTGACGGCGGCAATCCCGAAGGCCGCTCATCCGCCCGCGCCTCGTGCCAAGGCCGCCGGGCCGCGACAGTCCGCGCGGGCGGCGCACAGTTCAGCTGGCGGCGGATACGGGCGACGCAAGCGTCGCCCACGACGCGTACCTTGCGAAACCACAAGGAGTTCCGAATGGCGGACTGCAGGGTAGAATTCTTGACACCTCCCCCTCGACCGATAACTTCACGACAATGGCGGAGCGCACGGTCCAGCTCGTTCTCCACTACGACGGGACCCGCTTCGCTGGCTGGCAGCGCCAGCCGGACGCGAGGACCGTGCAAGGGGAGTTCGAACAGACCCTCAGTCGGCTGTGCAACGTAAAAACGCGCGCGGTCGGGGCGGGCCGGACCGATGCGGGCGTGCATGCCCGGGGGCAAGCGGTCGGTGCTCTGGTGCCGGCGACGTGGACCGTGACCAAGCTGCGGCGAGCGTTGAATGCGCTCCTCCCGGACGACATCTGGGTCGCCGCCGCGTATGACATGCAACCGGACTTTCATGCGCGATACAGCGCGGTGTCGCGCGCCTACACCTACCGAATCGGGACGGACGACGAAGCGCACTCACCCTTTCGATCGCCGTGGGAATGGGCGGTCAAAGACCCGCTCGATCGGCAGCACCTCGCCGACGCGGCCCAGGCCGTGGTTGGCGACCATTGCTTTCGGGCATTCGCCGTCCGAGGGACGGCGCCGGAACGCGACGATCATCGGTGTGTGGTACACGACGCGCGGTGGCGCGAGCGCCCCGGAGGATTGAGCTTTGAGATTAGGGCAAACCGCTTCCTCCATCACATGGTCAGATTTATCGTCGGCACCATGGTGGAGGTCGCGACGGGGCGGCGCGAGGTTGGCGCGGTGGCTCAACTGCTCGAGGCATCAGACAACTCGGACGTCTCGCCGCCGGCTCCTGCGCACGCGCTCTGCCTCGAGCAGGTCGAGTACCCCCGCGACCTGTACCTGCCTGGTGCAGAGACGGACAACGAGCGCACCATTCCAGGCTGACAGACGGTCGAACGGTAGGCGGAGGCAATGAAGATCTTCATAGCGACAGCATCGACGCGGGACGTGGAATGGGCGGCGGAAGCAGGCCTGGCCGATGGCGTGGTCGTGCCACCGTCGCTCTTGCGCGAAGTCGCGGGCCACGCCGGTGAGCGCGCCCTGCTCGCGGACATTTGCAAAACCACGCCGCTGCCGGTGTGCGCCTCTGTCGGATCCGTCATGGCCGCAGACATTTATCGGGACGGCCGCGAGCTCGCCAAGATCTCGGACCAGATCCTGGTCCAGGTGCCGCTGGTGGAGGATGCCGTGCCCGCGATTCGCCGTCTGCGCGCAGATGGCGTGCGGGCAGTTGCGACGCTGATCTTTGGAACCGCGCAGGCCGTCCTGGCCGCGAAAGCGGGCGCGTTCATGGTGCAGGTCGACGTCGATCAGCTCGACGCGATTGGCGAGGATGGCGCAGCGATTGTCCAGGACGTGCGCGCCGTGTTCGCCGCGCACGCCGTCGGTTGTGACGTCGCAGCATCCATGCCTCGCAACAGCACGCAATTCGCACGCTGCGCCAGAGCGGGGGCCGACGTGGTCGCGGTGACGACTGACGTGCTCCGTTCATTGTTGTTGCATCCGCTCACAGATCGCGGACTCGACCAGTTGCTGCGCGACCTGAGTGCGCATGTGCCCGCCCGAGCCACGGTATAGGCCGACGCATGAGGCTCAACCATCTGCTCGTTCTTGCGACCGCCGTGCTGGTGTGCGGGTGCCGGTCGCGCGCCGCGGCGCCCGCGAGCAGTGCCGGGTTCGTCGCAGACCCGATCGACCAGGACACGGGCCGGGCCGCATCGCTGGCTGCGCCGTCGGCGAACGACACGGGGGGATTGGCCACGGCACCGCGCACGGATTCACACTCCGTGCATCTGAGTCCGGCCGCTCGGAACGCGCTCGCCATGCGCCGAACGCCGATCACCGACGCCGTCGCGCGAGTCGCCCCGGCGGTCGTGACGGTGCAGACGCAGGCGGTCACGCACTCGTCCGATCCATTCGACACGTTCTTTGGCGGCGGAGGGGATCGGACCACGCAGGGGCTTGGCTCGGGATTCATCGTCCGGCCGGATGGCGTCATCGTCACCAACGCACACGTCGTGAGCGGCGCGACATCCGTCAACGTCGCACTCCGCGACGGGACGACCTATCCGGCAAAGGTCGTTGGCGTCGACGAAGTGAACGACCTCGCGGTCTTGCGCATCAACGCCCAGCACCTAACCGTGGCAACGCTCGGGAATTCCGACGATCTGCTCATTGGCGAATGGGCCATCGCGATCGGGAATCCGTACGGCTTCTTCCTTGGAAACACCGAGCCGAGTGTGACCGCCGGCGTGATCAGCGGAACGGGGCGCAATCTCGTCGGCCAGGCCGAGGGCAATGGCGTCTACGTCGACATGATTCAGACGGACGCGGCGATCAATCCGGGCAACTCGGGCGGCCCGCTCGTCAACGCGATGGGTGAGGTGATCGGGGTCAATAGCTCGATCTACACACCGAGCGGCGGGTCCGTCGGCCTGGGGTTTGCCATCCCGATCAACCGCGCCAAGCGCGTGACCGAGGACTTGCTCGCGCACGGCGCCGTCCGCCGCCCGTGGATCGGCGTGACACCCCAGTTGAGCGAATCCAGCAACCCGCGCGACTTGCTCACCGGCGGCGTGACGGTGCGCACGGTCGCTCCGGGGTCGCCGGCGGCCCGTGCCGGGATCGTGCCCGGCGACATGATCGTCCAGTCCCGCGGACGCCCGATGCACAACCCGTACGACTGGGAAGCCGAGCTGCTCGACATGCGCGTCGGCGAAACCGTTTCCCTTCTGATCCGCCGCGGCACGCGCGAATTCACGGACACGGTGCAGGTCTCCGACCTGCCGGACGTCGCGGCGCCGAAAGTCGAAGTCCTCAAGGAGCTGCAACTCGTGACGTTGACGCCCGCCATCCGGGCGGAGCGCAGCGTGCGAAGCACGCATGGCGCCGTGATCTACAGTGTGACCCCACGCGTCTCCGACGAGTTGGGGATCCGATCCGGTGACGTGATTCTCCAGGTCAATCGCACACCCGTGGCGAGCGCGGACCAGGCGGCCCGGGCGCTGAACTACTACTCCGGTCGCGGCCTCATCCGGATGTACTTCGAGCATAACGGCCAGGTGTTCACGACGGACTTCAACATCCAATGAGCGCGCACGACGCGCTCGAATCGGCGCGCGCCGCTGGGGACGCTCAGTCGGGCTACGTCTCCCCACTCGCGGAGCGGTACGCGTCGCCCGACATGCTGGCGCTGTGGTCGCCGCGGACACGCCACGGGCTGTGGCGGCGCATCTGGCTGGCGTTGGCCGAAGCCGAGCGGGAGTTGGGGGCCGACGTGCCGGCAACGGCGATTGCCGAGATGCGGGCACATCTCGATGACATCGACTTCGCCGCGGTCCGCGCCTACGAGAAGCGTTTCCGCCATGATGTCATGGCACACGTGCACGCGTTCGCCGACGTCGCGCCGGCCGCGCGACGCGTGATCCATCTGGGTGCGACCAGCGCGGACATCACGGACAATGCGGACCTGATCCAGGTGCGGATGGGCCTCGAGATCCTGCGGTCGCGTGTGGTACGCGTCCTTCGGCTGCTCGCCGCGTTCGCCGAGCGATGGCGTGCCGAGCCCACCCTGGGGTACACGCATCTGCAGCCAGCCCAACTCACGACCGTCGGAAAACGCGCGACGCTCTGGATGCAGGACCTGGTGCTCGACCTGGAGGACCTCGATCACTGCCACGCGACGCTCCCGTTTCGCGGTATCAAAGGCACAACCGGCACACAGGGGAGTTACCTCGAGCTCTTTCGCGGAGATCACGCGCGCGTGCGCGAGCTGGACCAGCGCGTCACCCGGGCCCTGGGGTTCACCGACAGCCTGGCCGTCACCGGGCAGACGTATTCGCGCAAGCTCGACGCGCGCGTGCTGGCCGTCATCGCGGGGATCACCGCGAGCGCATCGAAGTTCAGCGGTGACATCCGATTGTTGCAGGCGTTCGGAGAGATCGAAGAACCGTTCGAGCAGGACCAGGTCGGCTCATCTGCTATGGCGTACAAGCGCAACCCGATGCGGTCCGAGCGCATCGCATCACTGGCGCGTTTCGTCCAATCGCTCGAGCCCAATGCCAACCAGACACACAGCGTGCAATACTTCGAGCGCACCCTGGACGACAGCGCCAACCGGCGCCTCGTGCTCCCGGAAAGCTTTCTCGCCGCCGACGCCATCCTGTTGCTCATGGCCAACGTGTCCGCCGGTCTGGAGGTGCATCCCGCGCGGATTCGCCGGCGGGTCGAGGACGAGTTGCCATTCATGGCCACGGAAGAGCTGATCGTTCGGGCGGTGCGAGCGGGCGGCGACCGGCAGGCGACCCACGAGACGATCCGCCGCCACAGTCTCGCGGCGGCCGCGGCGCTCAAGGCCGGGGCGGCCCGCAACGACATGCTGGATCGCTTGGCGTCCGACCCGTCGTTCCCGATGAACGCGGACGACCTGAGGGTCCTGCCTCTCGACCCACACCGTTTCGTCGGACGGGCCGGCGAGCAGGTCGATGATTTTCTGCGCGACGTCGTCGGACCAATTCTCGCGACCGGCGACGGCGTCACGACGGCGCTCGAAGAACACGTACGAGTCTGATCAATGAGAGAGTCTCCACACGCAAACCGTGATGTCGTGAGCCACCCGATCCGAGAGACGTACCTGCCACTGCCATTGCTCCGCCAGGGCAAGGTGCGTGACGTGTATGAGGTCGATGCCGATCGCTTGCTGCTCGTGGCGAGCGACCGCATCAGCGCCTTCGACGTGGTCATGCGCGAGCCGGTGCCACACAAGGGCGCCGTGCTCACCCAGCTGACCGCGTGGTGGCTGCGCCAACTGGCGAGCGATGTGCCCCACCACCTGATCAGCGCTGACCCCGACGCGATCGTCGCGGCGGTGCCCGTGTTGGCTCCGGCCCGATCGGCCTTGGTGGGCCGCGCGATGCTCGTGCACCGTACGACGGTGTTCCCCATCGAGTGCGTCATGCGTGGCTACATCTCGGGGTCGGCCTGGAAGGAGTACGTGGCGGGCGTGCCCGTCGCTGGTCACCGGCTCTCGGCCGGCCTGCGCGAGAGTGATCGCCTGGATCCGCCGCTGTTCACGCCCGCGACGAAGGCGGAAAGCGGGCACGACGAAAACATCACGACCGACGAGATGGCGAAGCGCATCGGACGACCGGTCACGCAGGAGCTGGAGCGGTTGACCCGATTGATCTACGAGCGCGGCCGCACGGAGGCCGCGGGGCGCGGCATTCTGATCGCGGACACCAAGTTGGAGTTCGGGCGCACGGGCGAGCGCATTCTGCTCATCGATGAGGTGTTGACGCCCGACAGCTCGCGGTTCTGGCCCGCCGATGCGTATGCACCGGGCCGGACGCAGGCGAGCTTCGACAAGCAGCCGCTGCGGGATTACCTGGACGACGAGCGCCGCGCCGGCCGCTGGAACGGAGATGCGCCGGCCCCTGTGTTGCCGCCGGAGGTGGTCCGAGCCACGAGTGCGCGGTACCTGGAGGCGTTTCGGCGACTGACCGGCGCGCCGCTGGCGCCGGGTGTCGGCGGGCCGGCGGTCGCGTGAGCTTCGCGCGCGAAGGATACGTCTATATGCTGGGGGCAGCCGCAGTCGCCGCCGCGCTGCTCGCGACAGCCCTCGTCCGCCGATCGTGGGCCCTGTGGGTCGCGGCGTTCATCTGCGTGGTGATTGCGCTCTGGGTCGCGTATTTCTTTCGAGACCCCGAGCGGCACGGTGACCGCGGCGAGCGGTTTGTCGTCTCTCCGGCCGATGGCCGGGTGGCCATGATCGCCACGGTCGATGAGCCGCTCTTTCTCCGCGGACGCGCCTCCCGCATCTCCGTGTTCATGAACGTCTTCAATGTGCATGTCAACCGATATCCGCTCGACGGAGTGATTCGGTACATGCACTACAATCCCGGCAAGTTCCTCAACGCGGCGCATGAGAAAGCCAGTCTGGACAACGAACAGCAGTCCGTTGGCATCGAGACGGCCGACGGTCGGCGGCGCCTCGTGGTACGCCAGATCGCGGGCCTCATCGCCCGACGCATCGCGACCTACGGAGCGGTCGGCGACGCCGTTACGCAGGGTGATCGCATGGGAATCATTCGCTTCGGCTCGCGGGTCGATGTGTTCATCGCACCGGAAGCGGTCATCAAGGTGAGCGTCGGCCAACGCGTGCTCGCCGGCGTCACGGTGCTCGCAGAGCTGCCAGCGTGATGCGGCCGCGCACCCCGCTGGTGACGAGGACATCGTGATCCCGGTCCGCAGGCTTGTCGCGCGCCGGCTCCGGCGCTCCGACGTCCGGCGGGCCGCGCCGGCGCTGCCCAATGGGTTCACCCTTGGCAATCTCTTTTTTGGCATCTTCGCGATCGTGTCCGCCTCGCGCGGACAGTTCGCCCACGCGGTCCTCTACGTCGTCCTCGGCGGCGTCTGCGATGGCTTCGATGGCCGGATCGCGCGCGCCACCGGCACGGGCAGCCGGTTCGGCGTCGAGCTGGATTCGCTCGTCGATGCGATCTCGTTCGGGCTCGCGCCCGCCATGATCATCTACTTCTCCGTGCTGGACCGGGAAGGCGGCGCGTGGTGGCTGCTCGTGTTTCTGTTCACCGCCTGCGCCGTCATCCGGCTCGCCAGGTTCAACGTGACCCAGGCGGGAACGGCCAAGCGACACTTCCAGGGACTGCCGAGCCCCGCGGCCGGGGTGACGCTGGCGACTTACTACTGGTTCAGCCAGAGTGCCCTGTACACCCAGACGGCGATCGCGGATCTGCCGTGGCCGGACGTGATGAAGATCCTCATGGGCGTCCTGTCCATCCTGATGATCACAAATGTCCCGTACCCGGTCTTCCCCAAGGTCGGCGTGCGGAGTTGGAGCGCGGTCGGCGGACTCGTTGTCGTAGTGGGCGCGATTTGCGGTATATTTATTTATGGCCGTGAGTTCTTCTTTCCCGCAGGCATGGCGTACGTGCTCTACGGGCTCGTCAAGACGTTCGTCCTCGGCCTGGCGGATCGCATCCCCACGGGCGGCGACATGGACGAAGACCGCGCGGAGGATGACGACGACGCGCTCGTCACACGCCGCGGACGCGACGTGGTCGTCGGTCGCCGCCGGCGCCAGCATCGACGCCGCCGCGGCCTCCTGCCGACGCCCGGTGCCGGCAATCGCGCCGCGGAAGCGGATGGAGTGCGCGACGGCTGATCGAGGCATCTCCGCGAGACGGAGACGCCCGCGTGGTGCGGGCGGACGCCGCCTGATGCGCTATCGAGTCGCCATCCACATTCTGCCCCGCGAGGGCATTCTCGATCCACAGGGACACGCCGTGGCCGACGCGCTGCAGACACTGGGCTTCGGTGGCGTTCGCGATGTGCGGATCGGACGACATGTCGTCGTCGACACGGATGCGGAGACGCCGGAGGCAGCGACGGAGGCCGTCCGCGCGATGTGCGGTCGCCTGCTCGCCAATCCGGTGATCGAGGACTTCGAGATCGCGTCCGTCACCGGTACCTGACCCTCGCTCGAGGCCATCATGCGTTTCGGCATCATTACGTTCCCCGGTTCCAACTGTGACACGGACGCGTATTACGCGGTCGTGGAAGCGCTGGGCGAGGAAGCCGTGATGCTCTGGCACAAGGACCACGATCTCCAGGGCGTGGATGTGGTGATCCTGCCGGGCGGATTCGCGCACGGCGACTATCTCCGCGCGGGCGCGATCGCGCGCTTCAGTCCCATCATGCGCGAGGTCGCAGCCCACGCCGGCCGCGGGGGCCGCGTGTTGGCCATCTGCAACGGATTCCAGATCGCCTGCGAGGCGGGATTGCTCCCCGGCGCGCTTGTGCGCAACGGGGGCCAATCCTACATCTGCGATCAGATCCGGGTCCGCGTCGAGAATGCCGATACCACGTTCACCAACGCATATCCGGCGGGGGCAGTGCTCCGCATGCCGATCGCGCACGGCGACGGGCGCTTCGTCGCCGATCGCCCAATCCTCGACGCACTCGAGAATGAAGGCCGCGTCGTCTTTCGCTACGTCGACGCAGCAGGTGTCGTGTCTCCGGAGGGAAATCCGAATGGATCGACGCGTGCGATCGCAGGCATCATCAACAGTGCAGGCAACGTGCTGGGCCTCATGCCACACCCCGAGCGAGTCGTCGACCCGATCCTCGGGCCCCCGGATGGGCTGCCGCTGTTCGAGTCGCTCGTCGCACGAGTGGCCGCGTAGGATGCGGTCGCTCCACTCGCCTCGGATACGTCGCACGGCATCGCGCTGATCGCGCTGTCGCTCCCGCTCACGGCTACCTGGGCCCTCGCGCAGGCGCCGGCGGCCGTCGCCATCGATCCGGGCATGACGCGAGACGAGGTAGTGGCGCGGCTGGGGACGCCGAGCGGCGAGAGTCACGCGGGATCCTTCACCTATCTCTTCTACGACAACGGCTGTGCCGCGCGCTGCGGGATCGATGACGTCGTCGTCCTCGAGAGGGACATCGTCACGGACGCCATTTTCCGCTCGCCGAAGCGTGCCTTCACCGGTGTCAGCTCCTCACCCCAGGAGCTCTCAGCAGCGCCGGGCGATCAGTTCGGGCCGCAGCCGTTACGGGCGAGCACCAGCGATGACAGCGCCCATCGCGGTGGCATCGTCTTCGCGCAGCCGCACCCGATTGCCCAGCCGCCCCGCTACGTCCGCATCATCCCCAATCGGGCAGACTCGGCTCGGATGGCGCAACCGAGCGCCGGCGCCGCAGCGTCGGCGACGGGAACCGATTCGGCCGCGACGACCCCGCACTGATCCGTGGCGCAACGACCCGCAGGCCCTCAGCCCAGATTGGGCGATCCGGTAATTACTCCGGCGCTCGTCGCCGAGCACGGGCTGACACCCGATGAGTTCGACCGCGTCGTGCGCATGCTTGGACGTCAACCGACGTTCACCGAGCTTGGCATCGTGAGCGCGCTGTGGAGTGAGCACTGCTCGTACAAGCACTCGCGACCGCTCCTCAAGTCCCTGCCCACCAAGGCTCCCTACGTCCTCCAGGGACCCGGCGAGAACGCGGGGGTCATCGCGGTTGGCGATGGCCTCGCGGTCGCCTTCAAGATCGAGTCGCACAATCATCCGTCGGCGGTCGAACCCTACCAGGGCGCCGCGACGGGCGTCGGCGGCATCCTGCGTGATGTGTTCACGATGGGCGCGCGCCCCATCGCGATGCTCAATTCGCTGCGCTTCGGCAGCCTGGATGATCCGCGCGTGCGATATCTGTTCGCCGGCGTCGTGCGCGGCATCGGCGACTACGGCAACTGTGTGGGTGTGCCAACAGTGGCGGGCGAGGTCGTGTTTGATCCGGCGTACGCCGGCAACCCGCTCGTCAACGCGATGTGCGTCGGTGTCCTGCACGAGTCCGAGCTCATTCGCGCCAAAGCTGAAGGCGTCGGCAACCCCATCATCGCAGTGGGCGCCCGCACCGGGCGCGACGGGATCCATGGAGCATCATTCGCCTCCGAAGACCTGTCGGCCGCGACGCGATGCCAAGCGACCCCGCGTCCAGGTGGGTGACCCGTTCACGGAGAAGCTGCTGCTCGAGGCCAGCCTCGAGCTGATCCTGAGCGGGCACATCGTCGCGATTCAGGACATGGGAGCTGCCGGCCTGACGTCGTCCTCCGCAGAGATGGCGGCGCGCGGCGACGTCGGCGTCACGATCGACGTCACGAAGGTGCCCGTGCGCGAAACCGGGATGACGCCCTACGAGATCCTGCTCAGCGAGTCGCAGGAGCGCATGCTGGTCGTCGCGCGCCGCGGGCATGAAGACGCCGTTCGCGCCATCCTCGCCAAGTGGGACCTCGCCGCCGCGGTGATCGGGTCGGTCATCGCGGAGCCCGTGTATCGTGTGACAGAAGGCGAACGGGTCGTTGCGGAGTTCCCGGGGTCGCAGCCTGGTCACCGATTGCCCGAGCTATACGCCCGACGCACGCGAAGACGAGCAGATCGTCGCGGCACGCGAGATGGACGTCTCGGCCGTCCAGCCTCGCCCCGAGGAGCGCGACCCCACCTGGACGCTCCTCGCACTGCTGTCGTCGCCGACGATCGCGAGCAAGGCCTGGGTCACGCGCCAGTACGACACATCGGTTCGTACGAGCACCGTCGTAGCGCCCGGGGGTGGCGACGCGGCCGTCGTGCGGCTGCGCGGAACTGAGCGGGCGCTTGCGCATCAAGACCGACGGCAATGGTCGCTACACCTATCTCGACCCGCGTGCCGGTGGCCGCATCGCCGTCGCGGAGGCAGCGCGCAACGTCGCCTGCGTGGGCGCCCGGCCCATGGCCATCACAAACTGCCTGAACTTCGGCAACCCGACCCGGCCTGAGGTCTACTACCAGCTGCGCGAGGCGATCGCCGGGATGGGGGAGGCCTGTCGGGCGCTCGGCACACCGGTGACTGGCGGCAACGTTTCGCTGTACAACGAGAGCCCGGCCGGCGCCGTGTATCCCACCCCGGTGATCGGGATGGTCGGACTCATCGACTCGGTGTCGCCACGTGACGCGCAGCGCGTTCCCCTCGGACGCCGATGTCGCGATCGTGCTGCTCGGGGAGCCGACCGCAGAATTGGGCGGGAGCGAGTACCTCGCGCGGATCCACGGCGTCGTGGGAGGTCATCCGCCCGCATGCGACGTGGACGCCGAACGGGCCCTGATCGAGACCGCTGCTCGCCGCCGGGCATGGCGGCCTGGTCTGCTCGGCACACGATGTGAGCGACGGTGGCCTGGCGGTTGCGCTGGCCGAGTGCTGCGTTGGGAATCGAGAGCGCGTCGTGGGCGCCGACATCGACCTGTCCGCGTGGGCAACCCTGCCGCTTGCCGCGCTGCTGTTCGGCGAGGGGCAGGGGCGGATCGTCGTGTCCACCACCGACGTCGCCGGCCGTCCTGCAGCTGGCACGCGAGCACGCAGTGCCGGCGCGCGCGATCGGGACGACCCGAGCGCAGTCGAAGGAGCTGCGCATCGTCGCCGGAGCGACGACGCTTCACGCATCGATCGCGGCCATGGTCGAGGCGTATTACGACGCGATTCCGCGCGTGATGACGGGATCAGCCGCCGTCATTCGTGCGAGCGAGGAGCCAAGCCCGGCCGAGTCGTTCGTGTAGTCGACTACGTTTCCTATCCGATCCACTGATCCGGTCCACTGACCCATGTGTGGCATTGTCGGCATCTACGGACACCCCGACGCCGTGGAACTGACGCGACTCGGGCTCTACTCCCTCCAGCATCGCGGGCAGGAGTCGGCTGGGCTCGTCGTCGGTCGACGGCGAGGGACAGGCCTACGCCGTATCGTGCGCTCGGCCTCGTGTCCGACGGCCTCGATGACGGTGCGCTCGGGCCGATCAGGGGACCCATCGCGATCGGTCACACGCGCTACAGCACCACGGGATCGACAACCATCGAGAACGCGCAGCCGGCGCTCGCACGGTTTCGCGGTGGACACATCGCGCTGGCACACAACGGCAACATCACCAACGCGAGCGAACTGCGGATCGCGCTCGAGGACCGGGGCTCGATCTTCAACTCGACGATGGACTCGGAAGTCCTCGTCCACCGGCTCGCGATGTCGGCGGCCGACACGCCGGCCGACAAGCTCGCCGACGCGCTGCAGGGAGTCGAGGGCGCATACTGTCTCCTGATCTCGATGGGATCGACGCTGCTGGCCGCGCGAGACCCTCGCGGATGGCGACCGCTCGTGCTCGGGTACGCTCGACGACGCGACGGTGATCGCATCGGAGACGTGCGCGCTGGACATCATGGGCGCTCGCTACCTGCGCGAGATCGCAGCCCGGGGAGATCCTCGAGCTCTCCGCCAACGGGACGCGTTCGATCTCTCCGCTGCCGCCACTACCACTGCACCGATGCGTGTTCGAGCACGTCTACTTCTCCCGGCCGGACAGCATCGTGTTCGGTGGCTCGGTGGAGGCCGCTCGGCGAGCCCTTGGCCGGCGGTTGGCCCAGGAGTGCCCCGCGCCCGGGGCCGAGCTCGTGTTCAGCGTCCCGGACTCGTCGAACTCGGCGGCGCTGGGGTATGCCGAAGCGTCTGGGCTGCCTTTCGAGTTCGCGCTCATTCGGAATCACTACGTCGGGCGAACGTTCATCCAGCCCACCCAGGCGGGCCGGGATGCCAAGGTCAAGGTCAAGTACAACGCGGTCCGGACCTTGCTGGATGGCAAGCGAGTCGTGATGGTCGATGACTCGATTGTCCGCGGGACGACGACAAGGGGCCTGGTGAGCATGATCCGCGTCTGCAGGCGCGCGCGAGGTGCATATGCGTGTGAGCTCGGCGCCGATCACCGGCCCGTGCTATTACGGCATCGACACACCCAATCGCGAGGAGCTGATCGCGGCGAACCTGACCGTCGATGAGATCGCGCCAGGACCTCGGTGTCGATTCCCTGGGATACCTGTCGCTGGAAGGCATGCTCGAATCGGTCCCGCAGGGTCCCAAAGGATTCTGCCACGCGTGCTTCTCGGGCGACTACCCCACCCCGCCTCCGGCCGACCCGGATAAGCTGCGTTTCGGGTGCGGTTGCTGAGTTAGCCCACTCCTTGCAAGTGGCGGCTCACGTGCCGGCCAGCGCTCTCGCGCCCGTCATCACCGATCGCGCGACGCCTCCCGCCTCATCGCGGCTGCGTCTACTCGTTCGCGCACGGACGACGCCGACGGCACTCGCGACATGCGTGACGTGCTGGGTGGCAAGGGTGCCAACCTGGCCGAGATGACCAACCTGGGGATTCCCGTACCGCCAGGCTTCACCATCGCGTGTGCAGCATGCGTGGAGTACCTGGCCACTGGAGCCGAGCCCGCAGGATTGCGAGACGAGGTCGACGCGGGCCGTCGCCACGCTGTCGGAGGTGACCGAGCAAGCAGCTTCGGCTCGCCCGTGGCGCCCCTGCTGGTGTCGGTTCGGTCAGGAGCGCCCGTCTCGATGCCGGGGATGATGGAAACCATCCTCAATCTCGGACTCAACGACCGGACCGTGCATCGGCACTCGCCAAGGCCAGCGGGAATGCACGATTCGCGTACGACTCGTACCGTCGGTTCCTGCAGATGTTCGGCGAAGTGGTGCTCGGCGTGCCGCACGACCAGTTCGAGTCGCTCCTCAAGGCAAAGCGACTCGTCTCCGGCGCGACGTCACGAGGCCGAGTTCGACGAATCCGCACTCCGGAACCTCGTCGAGGAATACAAGATCGCTCATCCGCCGGACGACGGGTGCCGAGTTTCCCGTCTGACCCCGCGAGCCAGCTCTGGGGCGCCATCGAGGCGGTGTGGCGGTCATGGACGCTCCGAAAGGCCGTCGATTATCGACGCGTCCATGCCATTCCCGACACGCTGGGCACGGCGGTCAGTGTCGTTGCGATGGTATTTGGCAACCTGGGAAACGACTCCGGGACAGGCGTCGCCTTCACGCGCGACCCCTCGACGGGTGAGCGTGTGTTCTACGGCGAATTCCTGGTCAACGCCCAGGGTGAGGATGTCGTCGCAGGCCTCCGCACGCCGCTGCCGATCGCGGACATGGCCGCTCGACTCCCGGGGGCGTACGGGGAGCTCGAGGCGACCCAGCAGCGACTCGAGCGGCATTTCCGCGACATGCAGGATCTCGAGTTCACCGTCGAGCGGGGTCGACTCTACCTCCTGCAGACGCGGACCGGCAAACGCACGGCGGCGGCCGCCGTCCGCATCGCGCGCGACATGGTCGCGGAAGGGCTGATCGACACGGCCGAAGCCGTACGCCGTATTCCTGCCCACCAAGTCGATCAACTGTTACACCCCGTCATCGATGTGGGTGTGCGGGCGACACCGCTCTGTCGCGGATTGGCAGCGAGTCCGGGCGCGGCGAGCGGCATCGCAGTCTTCGATCCGGACGTCGCCGCGCAACGGGCAGCGGGTGGCGAGGCGGTCGTCCTGGTCCGCGACGAGACCACGCCGGAGGATTTCCACGGCATCGTCGCCGCCCGTGCCATCATCACGGCTCGTGGCGGAATGACGAGCCACGCGGCCGTCGTGGCGCGCGGTATGGGCAAATGCGCGGTCGTCGGGTGCAAGGACCTGCACATCGACGAGGGTCACCGCCGGTTCCAGGTCAACGGGACGACGGTCCAGGAGGGAGACTGGCTCACAGTCGATGGCGCCACCGGCGCGGTCTACAGCGGCGCGTTGCCCACCGTCCCGAGTGAAGTCATGCGCGTCGTCACCGGGTCACAGCGCGCGGCCGATGCGCCGCTGTACCAGGCGTTCGCCAGCGTGCTCGAGTGGGCCGACGCCGTCCGCCGCCTTCGCGTCCGGGCCAACGCCGACACACCCCGTGACGCGCGCATCGCGCGAGCCTTTGGGGCAGAGGGGATCGGCCTCTGCCGCACGGAGCACATGTTCTTCGAAGGGGATCGGATCACCGCCATGCGCGAGATGATCGTCGCGCGAGACGTGGCAGGCCGACGCCGTGCACTCGCCAAGCTGTTGCCCATGCAGCGTTCGGACTTCGAGGCGATCTTCGAGGCGATGGATGGCTATCCGGTCACCATCCGTCTCCTGGACCCGCCGCTCCATGAATTCCTGCCACACGGCGGCGAGGAGAGCCGACATCTGGCGGAGACGCTCCAGCTCAGCCAGCAAGAGCTCGGACGCATCGTCGACAACCTGCGGGAAGTCAATCCGATGCTCGGCCATCGCGGATGCCGCCTCGGTATCACCTATCCCGAGATCACGGAGATGCAGGCGCGGGCGATCTTCGAAGCGGCGGTGCGCACTTCCCGGCGCGGCATCGACGTGCGGCCCGAGATCATGATCCCGCTCGTCGCGACCGACCGCGAGTTCCTCCACCAACACGGGATCATCACGCACGTGGCGGAGCAGGTGCTTGGCCCAATGGGCATCGCCGTTCCCTATCTCATCGGCACCATGATCGAGTTGCCGCGCGCCGCGCTCACGGCCGATCAGATCGCCGCGTCGGCGCAGTTCTTCTCGTTCGGGACGAACGACTTGACCCAAACGACCTTCGGTCTCAGTCGCGATGATGCCGGACGCTTCTTGCCGGAGTATCTCGAGCTCGGGATTCTGGCCGACGACCCGTTCCAGGTCCTGGATGAACGCGGCGTCGGAGCACTCGTGTCACTCGCGGTCACCGCCGGCCGTCGCGTGCGCCCCGATCTCAAGGTCGGCATCTGCGGCGAGCACGGAGGCGACCCCCGATCGGTGGGCTTCTGCCACCGCATCGGCTTGGACTACGTCTCCTGCTCGCCGTTCCGCGTGCCGATCGCGCGGATCGCGGCGGCCCAGGCGGTATTGGGGGAGCACGCGTCGGGCGACTAACCCTGATGGGCGGCCTGAAGGCCGCCCCTACATGCTGCTGCGGGCAGCACGCCATCTGCATTCGTCCACGACACACAGCGAATGTGGGGCGGTGTCATCGCACCCCCGCGCCGACATGTAGGGGCGGCATTCATGCATGCCGCCCACATCTAGCGAACGATGACGGAATTCAGCGTTTGTCGTTCCCCGCCCCTGGTCCCTGTCGTTCACCCGGCGCAAACCGATACAGAATCTCCTTATTGCCCCTGATCATCCCGAACTCCTCTCGGGCGATGCGCTCCTGGACGACGGGGTCCGTCTCAATGGCGTGGACCAACCGCGTCAGCGAGTCCACCTGACGCTGGAGACTGTCGATCTCGGTCCTGAGCGCGGTGCGCCGGGCGTGCTGGCGAAAGATGTCCAGGGTGCTGTATTCCCCACCCTGCACGGCAAATGCGGCCACGGCGACCGCGGCCGCAATCCCTGCAACGCGTTTAATCCGCGGCGCCGATGCCGTAGATCGCCCCACCGGGAAACTCGGCGGTGTCGCCAAGTCGCTCCTCGATGCGCAGCAGTTGATTGTATTTGGCGACGCGATCCGTCCGACTGAGCGATCCAGTCTTGATCTGGCCGGCCGCCGTCGCCACGGCGAGATCGGCGATGAACGTATCCTCGGTCTCGCCCGATCGGTGCGAGATCACCGAGAGGTAGCCCGCACTCCGCGCCATGTCGATCGCATCGAACGTCTCGGTCAGTGTGCCGATCTGATTGACCTTGATCAGGACGGCGTTGGCGACGTTCTGCTCGATACCCCGGGCAAGGCGCTCGGTGTTCGTGACGAACACATCATCGCCCACGAGCTGGACGCGCTCACCCAACGTGCGCGTCATCAGCGCCCACCCGTCCCAGTCATCTTCCGCCATGCCGTCCTCGATCGACACGATCGGAAACTCGTCAAGCCACTTCCCATACAGCTCGACCATCCCCGCGGCATCTCGCGTGCCTCCGCCGCTCTTCTTGAACGTGTAGGCGCCGTTGGCATACAACTCACTCGCCGCCACGTCGATGGCGATCGCCACCTCGCGCCCGGGTTGATATTTCGCGGCCTCGATCGCCTCGAGGACGACGCGGATTGCCTCTTCGTCGTTCGGTAGGTCCGGAGCGAAGCCACCCTCGTCGCCGACGCCCGTGGCAAGCTTTCGCTTGCTGAGGACCTTCTTCAACGCGTGAAACACCTCGGCACCGATGCGGAGTGCATCGGCGAAATTGTCCGCTCCAATGGGGACAATCATGAACTCCTGGACGTCGACCGTATTTGCGGCATGCGCCCCGCCATTCAGGATGTTCATCTGCGGAACGGGAAGGGTCCGCGCCATTGGCCCTCCCAGGTAGCGGTAAAGCGGCATCCCGACGGAGACCGCCGCCGCGCGTGCGGCTGCCAGCGACACGGCCAGTATCGCATTGGCGCCCAATTTGGACTTGGTCGACGTGCCATCGAGCTCGATGAGCGCGTGGTCCAGCATGACCTGGTCACGGGCATCCAGCCCGTTGATGGCAGGAGCGATCGTCTCGATGACATTGCGCACCGCGGTCCGCACGCCCTTCCCACCGTACCGCGACGAGTCGCCATCGCGCAGCTCGAGCGCCTCGTGCTCGCCAGTCGACGCACCGCTCGGCACCGACGCGCGGCCCGCGACGCCCGAATCGAGCGTGACTTCGGCTTCGATCGTCGGGTTGCCGCGGCTGTCGAGAATCTCTCGGGCGGTCACTTCGGTAATCGCGGACATGAGTACAGGCCAGAGGTGGCTAGGCGTTTGGCACGGAGGAATCTAGCGAGGAAACAGAAAGGAGAGCGCGGTTCTCGGCGCGGTGACTCATGGCCCCGCCGGACCACCCAAACGCTGTGTCTCCTCTCTCCGTTCACCGTTCTCCTCTCCATTTTCGCCCACCGTGGGGGCGAAAATCCCGTACTCTCGCTCCAGCAGCTCCGCCATCCGCGTTCGCACGGTGCCCGAGAGCGCGTCCCGATCATCGTACGTGAGACCCGTCGTGGGCACTGGCTCGAGCACGTGCACGTCGATCACGCCGCGACGGATGCGCCAGGATCCCTTGGGCATGACCTCCATCGAACCGTGGACCACCACGGGGACGACCGGGACACCGGCCGCAATCGCAAGTACGAAGGGACCCTTCTTGAAGGGGCGGAGCGCGTATGACCTTCCCCTCGTCCCTTCCGGGAACACGACGACGGCCCGCCCGGCGCGGATGATGTCCGCGGCGGCGTTGTAGCTCGCGAACGCCGATTTGCGGTTGTCTCGCTCAATGGGCACGGTCCCGAGCGCGCGCGCGCCTGGGCCGAAGACTGGGATGCGCAGCAGCTCAGCCTTGGCAACAAAGGAGTACCGTGGGAAGGTGGCGGCGAGAGCGAACACGTCGTACCAGCTCACGTGGTTCGACGCGAACACCTGTCCGGCCGGCGGGCGCGCGATCCACTCGGTCCCATGGACTCGGACACGCACACCAGCCGCGCGCAGCATGGCGCCCGACCATGCGCGGGGGACCCACCACAAGATGCTTCCCGGGCGGTCCTCAACGTTGAGCAACGCGGCCACCACCGCCGCCACAGCAAATGGCGGCGTCAGGATCAGACCGGTCAGAGCAACGAGAAGCGTCCGCATCGCAAGTGTCAGCAGGAGCGCAGCGGCGCAACCCGCGCTTACGATGAAAAGTGGTTGTAGCTCGGCACGGGGTCAACGCGCTGGCCACCGACGAACACATCGACCCCCGGTGCCCCCGAGGCGACGCGACCGATCTCCGTCAACGGTACGCGAAACTCACGCGCAAACTCCGCCGCATCGATGGCCTCTGGCGCCGTGCACGCCAACTCGTACTCCTCGCCGCTCGCGCCCGCCTCGACCGCCGAAATGCCCGGCCAGCGCGGAACCCGATCGAGCTCAATCGTGAGGCGCACGCCGCTCGCCGCCGCGACGTGTCGCAAGTCCCCGATCAGGCCGTCGGACACGTCGATTGCGGCCGAGGCGCCATGCGCGGCAAGCCAGCGCGCCTCCCGCAATCGGGCCTGTGGCCGAGCGAATCGCAGTCGCTCCGCCTCCCCAGGCTCGTCGCCTCGCTCCCAGGCGCGAATCGCGACGAACGGCCCTCCCAAGGTGCCGGTGAGGTAAACATGATCTCCCGGCCGCGCTCCGTCCCTGCCCACTGGTCGCACAGCCGAACCGAGCACCGTCATCGTGATGACGAGAGCAGGCCCGGCGACCGTATCGCCGCCCACGATCGGCGCCTCCACGACCCGCGCCGCGTCGCCGATACCATCGGCAATCGCTGGTAGCTCGGCGACCCACTGCTGAGGGACGGTGAGCGCCAGCACCGCACCGATCGGCGTCGCCGCGGCGGCGGCAAGATCGCTCCACGCGCCCATCGCCGAGCGAAATCCGATGTCCCGCGGGGTGAGCCAGGACGCGCGAAAATGGACGTCTTCGACGGCCGTGTCGGTGCTCACGACCAGCCGCTCTCCCGCGGGCACGTCGAGCACGCCACAATCGTTGCCCAGCCCGCGCGCGATCGCGCCCCACCGCTCGGTGAGTGCACGGATGAGGTCGAATTCGACGCCGGGCCCCAACGTGACATGCGACGGCCCGGTTGCAGGAGGGCGGGCAGCGTCGGCAACGACACCACCGCGAGGCCCGCGATGCGTCGTCACGAGGGATCTCCAACAGCGGCGAGCTCGGCCAGAACCGGATATCGCGGCTGCAGCACCGGCGCGCTCCACACGTTGCCGAGCGCACCCAGCACGTCGTCGAGCCCGATGCCCCGCACGCGGCCCCCGCTCGCTGCGCCGGCCGCGGTCCCGTGCACCCATGCCGCGCATGAGGCGCTCGCGAACGGGTCACCGGTTTGGGCAAGCAGCGTCACGACGATGCCCGAGAGGAGGTCGCCGCTTCCGCCGGTGGCCAGCACGGGTGATCCGGTCGCGCTCACTCGGCGGGAGCCATCGGCCGCCGTCAGCACCGTGGGCACACCCTTGAGCAACACGGTCGCGTGGAGTTGCGCCGCCAGCGGCGTCGCGATGTCGAACCGTTGCTCGAGCACCCGCTCGATCGGTGCTCCGACCAGTCGACCGAATTCGCCGGGGTGCGGGGTAATGACCGTGGCCCGCTCGCCCAGCAGCTCAGCCAGTGCGGCGGGCCTGCCGGCAAAAGTGTTGAGGCCATCGGCGTCGATCACGGCCGGACGGCGGCACGAGCGAAGCACGCGTTCGATCACCGCGCGCGCATCGGTGCTCGTCCCGAGCCCAGGGCCAATCAAGACCGCGTCGGCCCACCCGTCGATCTCGCGCTGCACCGTGTCGTCATCAACCGGCCACTCCTGCGCGAGCGCATGGTAGGCGGCAGTCTGCACCACTGACAGGTTCGCGCGAGCGACGAACATCTTCACGAGACCGATGCCGCTGGCGAGCGCCGCATGGGCGGCCAAGATCCCGGCACCCGCCATGCCTGGCCCAGAGGCCACGATCGCGATGCGTCGACGCGTCCCTTTGTTCGCGTCAGCTGGTATGGCTGGCACGTGGGCGCGAACGAACGCACTATCGACGAGAACAGGAGCGCCGTCGGCCACCTCGGCATGGGCGCCGAGGCCGATATCCACGACGACAATGTGCCCGCACGTCCCGCGAGCGATCGCAAGTCCGCGCTTGAGAGCGCCGAACGTAATGGTGAGGTCGGCCCGGACCGCGCCGTCGGCCGTACCACTGGTGGCATCGACGCCACTCGGGATATCCAGGGCCGCCACCTTGGCACCACGCGCACGGGCGGCGCGAATTGCACCGATCGCTTCAGCAATCGGCCCCCGAGGGGCGCCGGTCGAACCAGTACCGAGCAGGCCATCCACAACGATGGCCTCGTCGTGCTGGGGCGCCCCGTTCGTGAGCAGTGGCTCGGCTGCCGCTCGTTCCGCAGCCGCATCATCGGTGCGCGTAGGCGCGGCGATCGCCACCCGCACTGCCACACCGGCAGCAGCCAGCGCCGCAGCGGTCACCCACGCATCCCCACCGTTGTTCCCAGGACCGGCGTAGACCGCGACACCATGCGCCAAACGGTCGGGCCATTGGCGGGCGATCACGGCCGCCGCCGCCATTCCCGCCGCCCGCATGAGCGCACGGGACGGCACACCCGCGCCAATGGCGGCGTGGTCGCGGGCGGCACTCTCTGCCGCACTAACGACGCGCACGCTCGGCACGTTCGGGCGAGTGGCTACTTCTGCGAGTGCGTGACGAGGCGACCGAAACTGATGTCGCCGTTGTCGATCCGGATGTTGAACCCACAGTCCGGGTTGCTGCACACCCACGCCTTGAACGTGATCGGCGCGCCGTCGCGCCCGTAATCACTCAGTGGGACCAGCACACCTGCGCCGCACTTCTTGCAAGCCGGAAGTTCCGGAAATCCGGTCATGCCTGTTGGGTGACATTCCAGGGGTAATTGTGCTCGAAGACCTCGTCGAATTCGAACACGCCGATGAAGTCGTCGCGAGTGTCCGACGGCTGACTGATCAGCAGGTTCAAGTCGACGAGCGTGAAAACAATATCGCCAATGTCGGCGGTCGAACGAATCCCCCAATGATCGAGAACGTGTCGTGCGAGGAGGCCGTAACGGTCGAGTGCGAGGTCCCGGCAGGAGACGGCGAGCTCACGTCCCCCAATATGGCGACGCTCGGTGAGGCGGGATTGGCAGAACTCGAGCGCGGCCAGCACGAACAGATAGGCATGCTCGTGAAAGCGGCGCTCACGCAGCCGGATCTGATCCATGATGCCATCGCGAAACGCCAGTTCCGCCACCGCCTACCTCACTGCCTGAAGGTAACGGCGCGCAATGCGCCGCCTGCCCTGTCGCGCGCACACGCGGCGCCACGTGCACTCGACGAGTAGCAGCAGACCGCGGCAACCGTCCTCCGTGACACCCGCGGCGCGGCAGAAACTACGCACCGGAACGCAGAACGCCAGGAGGGGGAGGTCATTATGGCGCCGTCACATTGACGGTGGTCGTGTACAAGGGGAAGCTCGCGGCGAGCTGATGAACCTCCTCTCGCACCGCTTGCGCGACGCCGGCATCGGCAGGACGCATTAGCACGCGGTCGATCATCGAAGCGACCTGCACCATCTCGGGCTCCCGAAGCCCCCGCGTCGTCACCGCCGGCGTCCCGATCCGGATGCCACTGGTCACGAACGGCGACTGCGTCTCGCGTGGCACCGTGTTCTTGTTGACCGTGATGCCAGCCAAGTCGAGGGCGCGCTCGGCGACTTTTCCTGTCAGCCCCTTCGACCGCAGGTCGACTAACATGAGGTGTGTGTCGGTGCCGCCGGCCACGAGTTGATAGCCCCGCGCGATCAAGGCATCAGCCAACGCCCGAGCGTTGGCGACGACCTGCCGGCAGTACTGCACGAAGCTCGGCTCTTGCGCCTCACGAAACGCCACCGCCTTGGCGGCGATCACGTGCTCGAGCGGTCCACCCTGCGTGCCCGGAAAAACCGCCTTGTCGATGGCCTTTGCGTGCACGGCCCTGCACAAAATGAGGCCCCCGCGGGGGCCTCGGAGCGTCTTGTGCGTCGTCGACGTCACCACGTCGGCGTGCGGCATGGGCGACGGGTGTACGCCGGTCGCGACGAGTCCAGCAATGTGCGCGATGTCGACGATCAGAAACGCGCCGACCTCGCGTGCGACGTCAGCGAACGTCGCAAAGTCGAGCGTTCTCGCATACGCACTGGCACCCGCGATGATCGCACGCGGGCGGTGGGTCCGCGCCGCCGTCCGCAGGGCATCGTAATCGATGTATCCCTCGTCGGTGACGCCGTAGTGCACCGCATGATACAGCAAACCGGAGAAGTTGACCGGCGAGCCGTGCGTGAGATGGCCGCCCTGCGACAGGTCCAGGCCGAGGATGGTGTCACCCGGTTTGAGGAGTGCGAGATACGCCGCCGCATTCGCCTGTGCGCCAGAATGTGGCTGGACGTTCGCGTGCTCGGCGCGGAACAGCGCACGGGCGCGATCGATCGCGAGTTGCTCGATCTGATCGATGACCTCGCAACCCCCATAGTACCGTTTCCCCGGGAGCCCCTCGGCGTACTTGTTGGTCAGCGGCGAGCCCATGGCCTCGAGCACCGCGGGCGAGACGAAATTCTCGCTCGCGATGAGCTCCAGCCCATCGGATTGTCGTTCGATCTCTCGCTCGATGAGATGCGCGACCTCAGGATCGGTCTCGCTCAATGCGTCGCCGGGCAAACACCGGTCCCATTCGGACCACTTCAGCATGGCCGTTCCCGTCTCCTCTGTCACTCGCGTCGACCCAAATATGCACGACGGACCGCGAAGCAACAGCGATCCAGCCTCTGGGTCACGCCGCGTATAGCTCTCGCGCGATCACCAGGCGCTGCACCTCGGAGGTGCCCTCGTAGATCTCTGTCACTTTGGCGTCGCGGAATAGGCGTTCTACTGGATAATCCGTGATGTAGCCGTATCCGCCGAAGATCTGGATCGCCTGCGTCGTGACCCACATCGCGGTCTCGCTGGCCGCCAGCTTGGCGATCGAGCTCAACTGAACGATCGGTTCGCCGCGATCCTTGGCCCCCGCCGCGGCAAAGAGCATCGCCCGCGCCTGCGTCGATGCGCGCAGCCATGTCGGCGAGCTTGAATTGGATCGCTTCGAACTCGCGGATCGCCTTGCCGAACTGTTGTCGTTCGCCAGCGTATCGCACCGCGTGCCCGAGCGCGGCCCGGGCAATGCCAACCGCTTGGGCCGCGATCCCCAGACGCCCGTGCTCCAGCGACTGCAGCGCGTAAAGTAGGCCCTGATCAGATTCGCCAAGCAACCGATCGGCCGGTACGCGCATGTTGTCGAACATGAGCTGCACGGTCGGCGACGCCCGCAGCCCCATCTTGTCTTCCTTCTTGCCGACGCGGAATCCCGGGAGATCCGGCGTGATGATGAAGGCCGAGATGCCCCGGTTACCCCTCCGTTGATCCGGAGTGTCGGTGCGGGCCATCGCGAGGATCACGCCAGCCTCCCCGCCCTGCGTCACCCACGCCTTCGTCCCATTGAGCACATACCCGTCGCCGTCGCGCACGGCTTGCGTCCGGAGCGAGGACGCGTCCGACCCGGCGTCAGGCTCCGACAGCGCAAACGCACCGAGTAGCTCCCCGCGGGCCATCGGTCGCAAGAACCGCTCACGCTGCGCCACGGTGCCATGCCGCAGGATCATCTGTGACGGCAACGAGTTGTGAACGCTGAGTAGCACCGCAGTCGATGCGTCCGCAGCCGCGATCTCCTCGAGCACGAGCAAATACGTCGTGGTGTCCAACCCGAGTCCATCGTCGCTCTCAGGAACCAGCATCCCGAGGAATCCGAGTTCGGCGAGTCGTGGCAGGAGGGATCGCTCGAAATGGGACGTGCGATCCCATTCGGCCGCATGCGGCGCGAGCTCCTCCGCGGCGAAGCTGCGCGCCAGCGCCTGGATCTCGCGCTGTTGATCCGTCAGAGGCAGAAACTCGCGAACCATCAGCCGACAGCCGGTTCAGGCGTACGAATGGAACCCCCGCTTCGTCTTTCGCCCGAGCCAGCCAGCGGCTACGTACTTTCGAAGCAGCGGGCACGCGCGGTACTTCGGGTCGCCCAACCCGGCGTGCAGCACATCGAGGATGGCGAGGCACGTGTCGAGCCCAATGAGGTCGGCGAGCGCCAACGGCCCCATTGGATGGTTCATGCCCGAGCTTCATCACTGTGTCGACCGCTTCGGGGGTGGCCACTCCCTCCATGACGCAGTACACCGCTTCGTTGATCATCGGCATGAGCACGCGGTTGGCCACGAAGCCGGGGTAGTCCTGCACCTCGACCGGCGTCTTGCCGACCTGCTTCGCCAGTGCGATCACCGTCGGCAGCGGTCGCATCCGACGTCGCGAGCCCGCGGATGACCTCCACCAGCTCCATTACCGGCACGGGATTCATGAAGTGCATCCCGATCACGTGATCGCGGGCGCCGGGTGCGGGCGCCGATCTCCGTGATGGAGATCGAGCTCGTGTTCGACGCGAGGATCGCCCCGGATGGCGCGATCCGATCGAGTTCGGAAAACAGCTTGAACTTGAGGGCGGTGTTTTCGGAGGCCGCCTCGATGATCAGCGATGGCGTCGCGACGCGGCGTCGAGCGTTGCGGCAGTCGGCGATGCGCGCGAGCGTGGCGTCCTTGGCCGCCCCATCGATCGCGCCCTTCTTGACCTGCCGATCGAGATTGGCTGCGATGCGTGGAGCGCGCACGCGTGAGTGCGTCCGCCGCCACATCGATCAGCGTGATGTCGAAGCCGTGCTGCGCAAACGTGTGCGCGATGCCATTGCCCATCTGGCCCGCGCCGACGACCGCGACTCGATCAGCCATTCGTGCCCGTTCCGTCCGACGCGCTCGACGCTCAACGCGACCGCGTCGCCGCCACCCAGGCACAGCGTCGCCAGCCCGGTGCGTGCGCCGCGATCCCGCATGGCGTAGAGCAGTGTCGTCAGCACACGAGCACCGCTCGCGCCGATCGGATGGCCGAGCGCGATCGCGCCGCCGTTCACGTTCACGCGGCGCCAGTCCCACCCGAGCTCCGTCCCGTCGGCAAGCGCCTGCGCCGCGAAGGCTTCGTTCGCTTCAATGAGGTCGTAGTCTCCGATTGATCGGCCATCCTTCCGCATCAGGTTCCGCACGGCGGTAACGGGCGCGAAGAAGAGTTCCTGCGGCGACACGGCGCCGGTCGCGTACGCGGTGATGCGCGCCATGATCGGCAGCCCATGCTGCGCGTGCGTACTCCTCCGACGCCACGACCAGTGCGGACGCGCCGTCGTTCAGCGAGGAGGCGTTACCGGCGGTCACCGACAAGTCACCGGGGCGCATGTCCTTCGGGGCGTCCGAGGCAAACGCCGGCTTGAGCTTGGCCAGCGATTCGAGTGACGAGTCGCGCCGCGGGCCTTCGTCGGCAGTGACCAGCGTCGGGCCCTTCCGACCCGGGATCTCGACGGGCACGATCTCCGCCGAAAACTTGCCCGCGTCCATCGCTGCCACGGCCTTCTGATGCGACTCCACGCGCGAATTGATCCTGCGCCGAGCGCGAGACGCTGGCCTTGCGTGCGGTATACTCGGCGTGCCCACCCATGTGGACGTCGCAGAACGCGCACCACAGGCCGTCCCGAATCACCCCGTCCACCAATGTCTGGTCCCCGAGCTTGTAGCCGGTCCTCGCGCCGTACTGATAGTAGGGGGCATTGGACATGGATTCCTGTCCACCCGCGACCAGGAGCTCGGCGTCCCCTGCACGAATCGCCTGCGCGGCGAGCATGACGGCCTTGAGCCCGGAGCCGCACACCTTGTTGACGGTGACCGCCGAGACCGTGGCCGGAATACCCGCCTTGATCGCCGCTTGGCGTGCGGGCGCCTGGCCAACGCCGCCCTGCACCACGTTGCCCATGATGACTTCCTGCAGGGCGCCCGGTTCGATGCCCGCCCGCTCGACCGCGGCGCGGATCGCGATCGCGCCGAGCTCGGGCGCGGTCAGAGGTGACAGCCCGCCCAGGAATCGACCGATAGGGGTGCGCGCCGCCGATACGATGACCGGTGTGCGTGCCGCAGAATGCAGTAGCCGAAGAAGTGGACACAGTAAACTCCGCAGAGGATAGGCCTCGGCCTAGTCGGCGGCGGCCCCCGCGACCTCGGGAGCGCCGGCGTGCAGCGTCAGCGACCGGGAATCGATCTCCCGGCGCAATGCACGAGCGAACTGATCGACCGAAATTGGGACCGGACGCTGTTTCTCGCCCGCGCCGCGCACAGTGACCGCCACGGTCCCGTCGTTCGCCTCGCGTTTCCCGATGACGGCCAGATATGGGACCTTCATGACCGCACCATCGCGGATGCGGTAATTGAGCGTCTCGGCGCGCGCATCGAGATGCGCACGAATGCCGTCCGCCCGCAGGCGATCGCACATCGCCGCAGCGACACTGGTGACCTCATCATTGACCGGGAGCACACGGACCTGCTCCGGGGCGAGCCAGAGCGGAAAGGCGCCGGCATAGTGCTCGATGAGACCACCCACGAATCGCTCCATCGATCCAAGCAACACACGGTGCAGCATGACGGGCCGGTGAGGCGCGTTGTCGGCACCCGTGTAGGCGAGACCGAATCGCTCGGGGAGGTTGAAGTCGAGTTGCACCGTCGGCCCCTGCCACCGGCGGCCAATGGCATCCACGAGCTTGTAGTCGAGCTTCGGCCCGTAGAACGCACCGCCGCCAGCGTCAATGGTGTACGCCTGCCGCCGATCCGTGAGGGCGGCGGCCAGCATGTCCTCGGCTGCTGCCCACTGCTCCCGTGTGCCGAGCGCCTTGTCCGGCTTCGTCGAGAGCTCGATGGAATACTCGTAGCCGAAGACACGCAACATCTCGTCGACGAGATCGAGCAGGCGCACGATCTCGCCGGGTGCCTGCTCCGGCGTGCAAAACACGTGCGCGTCGTCCTGCGTGAAGCCGCGAACGCGCAGCAACCCGTGGAGCACTCCGCTCCGCTCGTACCGGTATAGCGTGCCGAACTCCGCGAAACGCAAGGGGAGGTCGCGATACGAGCGCGAACGGGTCTGGTAGATGGCGATGTGTCCCGGGCAGTTCATCGGCTTCGGCCGGTAGCCAACGCCTTCGATATCCATCGCGCCGAACATGTTCTCGCGGAAGTTCTCGAGGTGTCCGGAGATCTCGAACAACTTCTCGTTCATGATGTGCGGCGTGTAAACGAGCTCGTATCCGCGTCGCAGAATGAGGTCACGCTCGAAATTCTCGATCTCGTTGCGGATCACGGCGCCACGGGGATGCCACAAGATCAGCCCCGGTCCGACGCGCGCATCGGTCGAAAACAGGTCGAGCTGGGCGCCCAGCGTGCGGTGGTCGCGTCGCTTCGCTTCTTCCAGGCGATGCAGATACGCGTCCAGGTCCGCCTGCTTCCACCATGCAGTCGCGTAGATCCGCTGGAGCATCGGCCGGCGCTCGTCGCCACGCCAGTACGCCCCGGCCGTGTGCAACAGCTTGAAGTGCTTCAGATACGACGTATCCGGAACGTGTGGCCCCCGGCACAGATCAATGAATGGCCCGTCCGTGTACGTGGAAATGACCTCATCGGCCCCGAGATCCGAGATGCGCTCGAGTTTCAACGGGTCGTCCGCAAATCGACGTCTGGCTTCGTCGCGGCTGATTTCCTCCCGCACGAACGGGTAGCGCTCCGTCACCACGCGCTGCATCTCCCGCTCGAACGCGCTCAGGTCGTCCGGCGTGAATGGCGCCACCACGCCGAAGTCGTAGTAGAAGCCGTCCTCGATCGACGGGCCGAAGCCGATTTGCGCGTCGGGTCGCACGCGACGCACGGCCGTCGCGAGGATGTGCGCACCGCTGTGTCGCAGGACGTCGAGCGACCGGGGATCGTCAGCGGTGAGCACGCGGAACGCCCCCTGCGCGCGCAACGGTGTCATCAAGTCCTGAATGACCCCGTCGACCTCCACCGCGATCGCATCACGGAGCAAGCGCGGCCCGATCGACGCCACAACTTCTCGCGCCAGTGTGCCTTCCGGAACGTCCCGACCGGTGCCATCCGGCAACGTCAGGTGAAGCGTGGCGGTCACCGCCCCCGACCAAACAATGGCACGACCGCCTGCTCGTACCGGAAATACATCACGAGCCCCGCAACGAGGGCCGCCAACACGGTTCCCCACACGACAACCCGCATCATGTCGCCGCCCGGCCGCACGGCCCGGCGCCGCACACTAGCCGTGCGCGCGTTCGCCGCCGGCTGTGATGCCGCGGCTGGCGCCGGGCTCGGTACGCCCCCGCCTTGCGCCCGCTCCTCGAGCGGCGGCTCGCCCGGCGTGGCGTCAGTCTTGCCGGTATATTGTCCGGGCTCCATGTCTTGCCAAAGTTAACCGCGGACCCTTTGCGCTCGCTACCGACGTAGCGGGAGTCCTCATGCAGCGTTGGCGCGTGCGGCGTCGCGACGAAACCCCGTCTGTCGGTACCGGATTGGCGTTTCTCGCAGTCGGGTTGGTCGCCGGGTTGGCACTCGGCACCTATCTCGCGGACCGATTGGGTGGCGTCGGCGGCATCTCCGCGCGGGTGCGGAGCCGCGTCGGCAGTGCCGGCGGTCGACGAGGCGTGCGTGGTGCACCCGAGCGGGCGGCCGAACCCGCTGCGGAGCCGCAGGACGAGCTCACCACCTTCGACCATGAGTATCAAGAGCATGAAGAGTGGTCCCCGGTAGATCTGGGGCACGATGAGCCGCTCGGTGTGTCGGCACACGAGTTGGGCGAAGTCGCCGACGAGGATGTAGAGATGGCTGACGAGGACATGGAAGGCTTTGCGAGCGCCGATCCCGAGCTCGAAGACCGAGTGCTGGCCGCCTTTACCAACGATCCCGTGCTCTCGGAGCGCGCTATCGATATCGGGGCGATCAGTCCCTGCACGATCGAGCTGACGGGAATGGTGTATACGGACGATGAGTACGAACACGCGACCATAGTGACCCGGGGAGTGCCGGGCGTCGAAACGGTCGTCAATCGCCTTTCCATCCGTGCAGACGATGCGTCCACTCAGCAGTCGGCCCGACGCTACACCGCCGGGGACCCCCGCTACACCGGCGCGCGATGGGAGAACGAGCGCGTGGGCACGGGCCGGCGACGCCAGGGCACATCGCAAGACGTGGGGCGGCACGCAGATCCGAAGGTGCCGCTCGAGAGTCGCGCCCTCGACGCCGCGGAAGCCGTGCGCGATGCCGCTGATGACATCCCGCCCGCAAGAATCCGTCGTGACGAGTCGCCGCGACCGATCGACCAACGACCGGCAGCCGAAGACCTCGGAGCGCCCTGACGTCCACGCGCCCCGGATGGCTTCGCGCCGTTCGGGTTGTCGGGCTACATTTGAACGATGGCGGCAGTGACCGCGCGCGACGGCGACCTATCAGCCCAATATGACGCGGCCGCCACCGAGCGTGAAGTCACGGCTCGGTGGGAGGTGGCGCACGCCTTCACCGCTGACCCCGCGCAGACCACGCGTCTCGGCGGCGAGCGCCCGGCCTTCGTGATTTGCATGCCGCCGCCCAACGTGACGGCGATCCTGCACGTGGGACACGGGCTCGACATCACCGTGCAGGACGTCCTGATCAGGTGGCGCCGGATGGCTGGCGACGAAGCGCTCTGGCAGCCCGGCACCGATCACGCGGGCATCGCAACACAGAACGCCGTCGAGAAGATCCTCGCGCGCGAGGGCACGACGCGGCGCGCCCTGGGCCGTGACGCATTCGTCGAGCGCATCGCGTGCTTCGTCGAGCAGACCGGCGGGACCATCCTGCAGCAGCTGCGCGGCATTGGCGCCTCGGCCGACTGGTCACGCACGGCGTACACCCTGTCGCCCGCGCTGTCCCGCGCGGTCCGCGAAGCGTTCGTGCGCCTCTACGAGGAAGGCCTGATCTATCGCGGACACCGCGTGATCCACTGGTGCCCGCGCTGCCTCACGTCGCTCAGCGATGAGGAAGCCGAGCATGAGGATGAGCAGGGCCGGCTGTACCACATTCGGTATCCCGTGGCCGGCGACCCGCAGCGTGCGATCATCATCGCCACCACACGACCGGAAACAATGCTCGGCGACGTGGCCGTCGCGGTCCACCCGACCGACGAGCGATACCGCGACCTCGTGGGCCGCCGCGTCGTGTTGCCGATCGTCGGCGTGGAGATCCCAGTCATCGCCGATGCGGGGGTCGATCCGGCATTTGGGACCGGCGCCGTGAAGGTGACGCCGGCGCACGACCCCAACGATTTCGAGATCGGCCAGCGCCATGACCTGCCGTCGCCCGTCATCATGAACCCGGCCGCGGAAATGGAGGCCGGCGATGCCGCCGCGGGGCGCGTACCGCCCGATCTCGCGGGTTTGAGTCGCTTTGACGCCCGTTCACGGATCGTCGAATCCCTGCGGACGATGGGCTTGCTCGAGCGCGTGCAGGACCATGTGCACGCGGTGCGACACTGCTACCGATGCGCAACCGTCGTAGAGCCGCGCCTGTCGGATCAGTGGTTCGTTCGGATGGCACCGCTCGCGGCGCCCGCACTGGCCGCCGTCCGATCAGGCGAGATCCGCATCATGCCCGAGCGATGGGTCGCGGTCTACGAGCAATTGGATGGAGAACATCCGCGACTGGAACATCTCGCGGCAGCTGTGGTGGGGCCACCGCATCCCGGTGTGGTATTGCGACGCATGCGGGTGGGAAGGCACCTCGCGCGATGATCTCGCCGCATGCCCGCGGTGCCATGGCGCGCTGAGGCAGGACGAGGACGTGCTCGACACGTGGTTCTCGTCGTGGCTGTGGCCACTCTCGACACTCGGCTGGCCCGACGACACGGCGGAGATGCACGCGTTCTACCCGGGCGATGTCCTCGTCAGCGGCCCCGACATCCTCTTCTTCTGGGTCGCTCGCATGATCATGGCCGGGCTGCATTTTGACGGCCGTCCGCCCTTCCACACAGTGCTGTTGCACGGCATCGTGCGCGATCTCAACCGACGGAAGATGTCGAAGTCGTTGGGCAACGGGATCGATCCACTGGATGTCGTGGCGCGATATGGTGCGGATGCGCTTCGCTACACAGTGATCGCCGGAATGGGCCTCGGCACCGACCTCCTGCTCGATCCGGACAGCCTCGAGCGATCGTTCGCGCCCGGTCGAAACTTTGTGACCAAGCTGTGGAACATGGGCCGCTTCCTCCTCACCAACCTGGGGGCGGCGCTCGACGAGGCCGACGATCTCGCACAGCTCGAGGCAGGGCCGCTCACGCGGGCTGACCACTGGATTCTCGCACGCCTCGACGCGGCGATCGCGGCGAGTGACGCTGCCCTGGGCCCCCCACGACCCGGGCCGGATGGGCACTGGGCGGAGGCCCAGCGCGAGACCGGGATGCGGTTGAGTGAGTACGTCGAAAGTGCACGCGCGTTCGTCTGGGGCGATTTCGCGGACTGGTACATCGAGCATTGCAAGGGGCGGCTGGCAAGCGACTGGGATCGGCATGACGCGCTGACGGCACGCGCGGTGCTCGTGTACGTCTTCGACATGGCGCTGCGGCTCCTGCACCCGGTCGTGCCGTACGTGACCGAGGCGCTCTGGCAACGGCTCCCGGTCCCTTCGAGGCCCGATGCCGTCGTGCTGGCTCGGGCCCCGTGGCCCACTCGCGCCGCGGAAAGCGAGAACGCGTGGCCGATCCGCGACGACGCAGCCCGAGAATACGAGTGGGTGCGCGAGGCCGTGTCGGCGCTGCGCCAGATTCGGACCGACTACCGGATCGGCGAGCGCGTCATCGTGGACGCGGTCATCGAGCCGGCGTCGACGGCCGAAAGTGTCTTCACCGACGAAGCGGCGGCGATCGGGCGCCTGACGTGGAGCCGCGTCCGCGTAGCCCGCGGCCTCGCACACGACGATGCGGCGGCGACCGCCGTGCTGTCCGACGGTTCAACCGTCATCGTCCCGCTCGCGGGCGTGATCGACCTGGCGCAGGAGTGCAAGCGCCTCCAGGCGGAGCTTCAACCGCTGGAGAGTCAGCTCGCGAAGCTGCGCGAGCGGCTCGCCAACCCGGGATTCACCGCCCGGGCACCGTCACAGGTCGTGGAGGCCGAGCGCACCAGGGAACAGGAATGGTCGGCGCGCGCCGATCAGTTGCGCGCGCGGGTGCGCGCCGTGTGCCGCGGGTGAGCAGGCCGGAACCCGGGCCGCTCTGCGTCGAGTGTCCGCCTCCAGCACCGCGCCCGAAGCTCGGGTCGCGGAGCATCGGGCGTTGGGTCGCGTTAGTGAGTGGTGCGCTGGCCGCCGCCTGTGCCGGCAACGTGCCGCCGCCCGGCGGCGCGCCGCGCCACAACCCGCCGCTCGTCCTGTTCTTCATCCCGGAGACCAACGCCGTCAACGTCCGGGTGCACGAAGCGTCGATCCAGTTCGACGAGGTCATCAATCAGCGCCCGCAAGGCGCCACCGATCTCGCGGGACTCTTTCTCATCTCGCCATGGGACGGAGACCCGAACGTGGGTTGGCACCGAAGCCGCATCACGATTCGCCCGCGCCACGGATTTCGACGCAATACGGTCTACACCATCACGATGTTGCCGGGCATCGTAGACCTGCACAACAACGTGCGACGGAATGGCGCGACGCTGACGTTCTCGACCGGGCCGTCAATTCCCGCCACGATCGTGCATGGACGCGTATTCGACTGGCTGACAGGCCAGGTCGCTCCGCGAGCCTTTGTGCAAGCGTTCAAGCCGACGGACACGACACTCGTCTTCGTGGCCGAAGCCGACTCCAATGGGCTGTTTATCCTGCCGCACCTCGCCCCGGCCGAATACGTCGTCCGCGGCTTCGTCGACGCAAACCATAATCGCAAGCTCGACCGAACCGAGATCTGGGATACGGTCCACATCAACCTCGTGGACAGTGGGCGTGTAGAACTCCTGGCCTTCTCGCACGACACGATCGGGCCACACATCAGCGAAGTCACGGTGCGCGACAGCGTCACCCTGCGGGTGACATTGGATCGCGGTCTCGACACGACGACCCGCATCTCGCCCGCATTGTTCACGCTGAAGGACAAGGATTCCGCGCTGGTCGCCATCTCCGGCGCGCGCTCGGCGGCCGCGTACGACTCAGCCGCTGACTCGGCCACGCGGGCACGCACGGATTCCATCTTCCGCAGTGACTCCGCGCGCCGTGCCGCTGCGGGCCTCGGGATCACGGACACGGCGCTCGCCCGCCGCCGCGAAGCGCGACTGGCCGCGCGGCGCGACTCGGTGGCGCGCCTCCGCCGGCCGCGGCCCAGCAAGCCGAGCCCAGTCCACGAGATCGTCGTGCAGCTGGCGACACCCCTCAAACCAGGGTACTACCGGCTGAGCGCAGCCAATTTGAGGGGTCTCCTCGGGAAGGAACGCTCCAGCGACCGCGTGTTCAACGTCCCCAAGCCGCCGGAAGCCGATTCCGCCGCTCGCGCCCGCGCCCACGCCGACAGCGCGCATCGGCTGCGCCGTGCCCCGCTCGGCCCGGGAGCGCCGCCCGCTGGAGGTTCGCAGTCCCCTACGCCCAGCCCCCCTCCCCAGGCCCCACCGTCACCTGGTAATCCGCCGGCCGTCACCCAGCCACCCGGAGAGCGTTAGTGGACGCCCGACGCACGCTGCCATCCGTGCACGCCCTGGTGGATGATGAGCTCGTGCGACCGCTACTCGAGCGCGCGCCGCGCCCGTTGGTGACGGACGCCGTCCGAGCCGTCATAGAGCGCGCGCGACAGGACCCCGCGAGCGCCCCGCGCGATCGGGCGGCCTGGGCGGCCGCCATCGGGGCTGCGCTGGCCGAGCGGGAGCGGCCGTCGTTGCGCCCGGCGTATAACGCGACCGGCGTCGTGCTGCACACCAATCTCGGTCGCGCGCCCCTTGCCGATGTGGCGCTCGCGGCGATCCAGCAGACGGCGGCAGGCTACTGCAACCTGGAATACGACCTCGCCGAAGGGAGCCGCGGATCCCGGTATGATCACTGCGTGGCGCTCTTGCGCGAGCTCACGGGTGCCGAAGATGCGATTGTGGTGAACAATTGCGCGGCCGCGCTCGTGCTCGCGCTGAATACGATGGCGGAGGGACGGGAGGCGCTGGTCTCCCGCGGTGAATTGATCGAGATCGGAGGCAGCTTCCGCGTACCGGATATCATGGCGAAAAGCGGTGCCCGCCTCGTCGAAGTCGGCACGACCAATCGGACCTATGCAGCGGATTACGCGGCGGCGCTGACAGATCAGAGCGGCGCTATCGTCAAGGTACATCGAAGCAACTTCGCGGTTGCGGGATTTGTCGCTGCCGCGACCCTCGAGGAGCTCGTCGCGCTCGCGCACCTGAGGTCGGTTCCGGTAATCCACGATTTTGGAAGTGGACTGATGCTCGACCTGGGTCCCTTCGGACTGACGGGCGAGCCCACCGCGGGTGATGCGGTCCGCGCCGGCGTAGACATCCTGGCGATGAGTGGAGACAAGCTGCTTGGTGGTCCGCAGGCCGGCATCATGCTGGGACGCGCGGGCGCGGTCGCCCGTCTGCGCAAAAACCCACTGCTGCGAGCGCTCCGCGTCGACAAGCTGACCATCGCGGCATTGGAAGCGACGCTCGCCCTGTACCGTGATCCCGAGCGGGCCGTGCACCTCATTCCCGCACTCGCCATGCTCACGGCACCCGAAGCAGCAGTGCGGGCGCGAGCAACTGACTTCGCAGCCGCACTCCACAGGGCGGGCATTGAGGCAGACATTGTGGACTCGGTCGCGAGCGTCGGCGGTGGAGCGTTTCCGACCGCGCGCATTCCGTCGGCCGCCGTGCGACTCGCCGGTGACGCGGTGACCACCGAAGAACGCCTCCGGACGGTGACGCCCCCCGTGATAGCTCGGGTAGCGGATGATCACGTGCTGCTAGACCTGCGAAGCGTCCCCGTGCGCGATGACGCCAATTTCCGGAGAACCGTGGTCACGGCCTTATCGTGACCCCCCAGACGACTCGCGGGCGCCCCGCCGTGTTCTTCGATCGCGACGGCACGATCATCGATGACAACGGGTACATCGGCGACCCGGACGGGGTGACGCTGGTCCCCGGAGCGGCTGACGCAATCGCGCGTGTACGGGCGGCCGGGTTCGCGGTCGTCGTGATTACGAATCAGTCCGGGATCGCCCGCGGCATGATCACACCGGCTGCATATGCCGCGGTCGCGGCCCGCGTCGACGCGACCATTCGTGCAGCCGGCGCGGCAATCGACGCGACATACATGTGCCCGCACCACCCGGACGTGAGTGGCCCGTGTGACTGCCGAAAACCGGCGCCAGGGCTGTATCTGCGCGCGGCCCGCGAGCTCGACCTCGACCTCACAGGATCGGCCCTCGTCGGAGACCGGTGGCGGGACGTGGCGCCGGCGGCTCAATTGCACGCACGCGGCATTCTCGTGCCCAGCCCGGTCACACCGGCCGCTGACACCGAAGAGGCGCAGCGCAACGCCCTCGTTGCGCCGACATTGTCCGCAGCCGTTGACCTGATCCTCGACGACACTAAACTCACGCCGTGACTGCACGCATCGCCGTGTTCGCGTCCGGAGCCGGTTCCAATCTCGAGGCGCTCCTGCAATACCTCGGAGCGCGTCCAGCCGCCCGATCCGCCTCCGCGGCCGTCGCGCTCGTCGTGTCCAACCGGGCGAGCGCGGGCGCCCTCGGCGTCGCGGCTCGCTACAGCCTGCCGACGTCCGTACTCACGGATCCCGACGACGATCTAGCGATCCTGAGCCTGCTCGCCCGATCCGACGTCGACATCATCGCCCTGGCGGGATATCTCAAGGCGATTCCGTCCGCCGTCACCGATGGCTTTCGCGGCCGAGCCCTCAATGTACACCCAGCCCTTCTTCCGGCGTTCGGTGGTCCGGGGATGTATGGACGCCGCGTGCATCGTGCGGTGATCGAGGCTGGGGTGCGCGTGACGGGCGTGACCGCGCACTTCGTCGACGCGGTCTACGATCGCGGCCCGATCATCACGCAGTGGCCGGTGCAGGTCCGAAGCGACGATTCGCCGGAGACGCTCGCGGCTCGCGTCCTGCGCGTCGAGCATGCACTGTATCCCCGTGTGGTTGAAGCGGTGGCCGAGGGTCGGGTACGCCTCGATGCCGATGGTCGCGTGAGCACTCATGAGTTCGACGCGGCGGACACCGCCCACTTCACGTTACAGCCCGAGGGGGTCACGACATGCGCGTGAGAGCTCGCGGATTCGGAGGACGCGTCGTTGGCCTGGTTGTCGCCGGCTGTTGCGGGCTGCCGGTCGTGGCCAGCGCGCAGAGCGATGCACGCGTCGATGGGCGCAATGCGGGCGATGTGGACGCCGTCGCCCAGTGGATTGCGCTCCCGGCTGCGACTGGGCACGAGGGGCGAGCGATGGACATCATCACTGCGTCCCTGCCCGGCTGGACACTCGATCCCAGCGGCAACCTGATCGCGCGGAAAGGGTCTGGCACCCCCCGACGCGTGGTCGCGTGTGGTCTCGACGAAGCGGCATACGTGGTGAGCGAGATCACGGACGATGGGTACATCCGACTGCACATGGACGGTCGGGCGCGCCGGTCCGCACTCTGGGACCAAAGTCACGAAGGCCAGCGCGTACGGATCCTGACGGCGGCTGGCGATCGGCCCGCGGTCGTGGCGGTCCGCAGCACACACCTGTGGCGTGCGCGCGCGAGCACCGAGCCCCTCGCAAACGTCGACTCGCTCTGGGTCGATGTGGGTGCCCGCTCGCGGGCCGAGGTCGCTCGGTTGGGAATCGCGGTCCTCGACCCCGTCATTCGCGAGTGGCCACCGTGGCGCTTCGCCGACATCGTCTCGGGCCCGGCCGCCGGAGATCGCGCGAGTTGCGCAGCGGTCGCGGCGAGTGCCCGACGCACCCCGACGACCGGCGAAACAATCTGGATCATCAGCGCGCGACACGCTTTCGGATACGAAGGGTTGGCCGGCGCCCTTGCCAGGCTCGGCCCTGTGGACACACTGGTCGTTGTCGATCCGTCGCTGGGCCGGGACACGACAGGGCCAAGTGCCGCCGTCAGCCGGCGTCCGTTGGCGGCATCGAGTGACATTCCCTGGGTCGGCGCCCGCGTGCGCGCCGCAGTGGTAGTGAGTATCCCGACGCGATTCCCCGGCACGCTCGCCGAGTCTGTTCGGGGCGAGGATGTCGCGTCCCTCATCGATGAGACGGCGCGTGCGGCGGGCACGCTGAGCATCGCCACCGCGGATCCGCCCCGCGAAACCTCGCCATTCGCGTTGCGGGGGGTACCCGGGCCGCCCCCTGCGGCGCCAGTCACGGACTCACTCACACCGGTCGCTCGACTACTCGGACAGTTGAGCGACGTGTACGGTGTCTCAGGAAATGAGGCGCTGGTTCGCGCGGCCGTGAGGGAGGCGCTTCCGGATCGCTGGAAGGCCCAGCCAACGACGGTCGATACGGCTGGTGATTTGCTCGTCGAAGCGGGTCCCAACCGGGACACGGTGGTCATCGTGGCTCACCTCGACGAGATCGGCTTCCGCGTGGTGCGAATCAGTCACGCCGGTTGGGCCACGCTCGCGCCACTCGGCGGATTCTACGCGTCGCTGTGGGAAGGACAGCCCGCGCTCCTGCATCTGGATCCAGGCCAAACCGTCCCTGCGACCTGTCCACTCGCCCCGACACCCGGAAGTCGGGCCGCCGGCGTACCAGCGGTCGCCGGCGCAGTACCGGCACTCTTTGTGCCGCGTGAACACCCGACGAGCAAGCAGCCCGACTCGATGGTCGTGTGGGCCGGTGTCGATTCAGCGACGCTCGTCGCGTGCGGCGTTGTACCCGGCGCGCGCGTGTCGGGATTCAAGGTCGCATCGCGCCTCGGCATGATGCGGTTCACGGCGCGATCGATTGACGACCGCGCGGGATGCACAGCGTTGCTGCTGGCGCTTCGCACGCTGGATCCTCGCGCCTTCACACACAAGGTCATCTTCGTGTGGTCGGTGCGTGAGGAAGTCGGCCTGGATGGCGCCGCGGTCGTCGCACGGGCGCTGGGCCCCTCCGTTCGCCGCGTACATGCCATCGATACGTTTGTGTCCTCTGACTCCCCGCTCGAGAGTCATCGGTTCGCGTACGCACCTCTCGGAGACGGGGCCGCATTTCGGGCGCTCGACAACTCCAGCGTGACGCCGCCGGCTGAAGTCGCCCGGGTGGTCAGCGCCGCGGCCGCGCACGGCGTCCCCCTGCAGGTCGGCACGACCAATGGCGGCAATGACGGATCGACGTTTGTGCCGTGGGGGTCGGTCGACGTGCCGATCGGTTGGCCGATGCGCTACAGTCATTCGCCGGCCGAGCTGGTCGACCTGCGCGATATCGCGGCCCTGGCGCGCATGGTTGCTGTGGTCGCAACGACGGCCCCCTAGCACCGCTCTCTCATGCCTCTTGCACTGCTTTCCGTCTCGGACAAAAGCGGCCTCGTCGACTTCGCGCAGGCACTCGCGCGCCTGCAGTGGGAGCTGGTGTCGACCGGGGGTACCGCCGCGACCCTCAGGAGCGCGGGACTCGTCGTTCGCGACGTCAGCGACTTGACCGGGTTCGCCGAAATGCTGGACGGTCGCGTCAAGACCCTGCATCCGGCGATCCACGGGGGCATTCTCGCGAGACGGGACCGCCCGGCGCATCAGCGGCAGATCGAAGCGGCAGGAATTCGACCGATCTCGTTGGTAGTCGTCAACCTATACCCGTTCCGCGAGACCGCGGCACGCGCGGGGGCGACGCCGGAGGAGATCATCGAGCAAATCGATATCGGGGGCCCGGCCCTTCTCCGATCTGCCGCCAAGAATTTCGCCAGCGTCACGGCGATCGTGGATCCGTCCGACTACCCACGAGTCCTCGCTGGCCTGGAGAGCGGCGACGACGATCCGGACCTGCGTCGGTTGCTCGCGGGCAAGGTCTTCGCCCACACCGCCGCCTACGATGCGGCGATTGCGAATTGGTTCAGCGCCGCCCGTGGTGATCCGTTCCCGGAGCGCCTGACACTGTCATACGAACGCGGTCAATCGCTCCGCTACGGCGAGAATCCGGATCAGCGAGCGGCCTTCTACGTCGAGCAACCCGGCGCCGGCCTCGCCGGTCTTCACCAATACGGCGGAAAGGAGCTGTCGTTCAACAACCTCCTCGATCTCGAGGGCGCGCTGATATCGGCCGATCCATTTCGCGCGGTCGGAGAGGTCTGCTGCGCCATCATCAAGCATACGACCCCCTGCGGCCTCGCGATCGGGGCAACGCCCCTCGAGGCGTATCGGAAAGCGCTCGCCTGTGATCCCGTCTCCGCATTTGGCTCGGTGATCGCCTTCACGGTTCCGGTGGACCAGCCGGCCGCCGAAGCGGTATCGAGCCTGTTTGTGGAGTGCGTGGTGGCGCCGGCCTTCACCGAAACCGCGCTCGAGATTCTTGGTCGGAAGAAGAATCTGCGCGTGCTCGCGGGGCGCGCCGAGTGGTCGCCCGACGCACTGGACTACAAGCGCGTGCGGGGCGGTCTCCTCGTGCAGGACCGGCCGCCGCTCGAGAGCGGCCGCCGCACCTGGCGGATCGTGAGTCGGCGGGCCCCGACGCCGACCGAATGGGCCGATCTCGAGTTCGTGTGGCGTGCAGTCGCGAGCGTGAAATCGAACGCGATCGTGATCGCAAAGGACGGCGCGACGATCGGCATCGGAGCTGGCCAGATGTCGCGGGTGGATGCCGCGTTCCTCGCGGTGCACAAAGCCTCGCAGGCCGGCCTCGACACCAACGGCGCAGTCATGGGCTCCGACGCATACTTCCCGTTCCGGGACGGCGTGGATCATGCCGCCGCGTCCGGTGTAACCGCTATCGTCCAACCGGGTGGATCGGTCAAGGACCCCGAGGTGATCGCCGCCGCCGACGAACACGGCATCGCAATGGTGGTCACCGGACGCCGGACATTTCGCCATTGAGCCCGCGGCGCGTGCTGCCGTCGTCCCCTTTCTCCTTTCTGTTGTTCTCCTTTCTACGAGGCGCGCCAGCGCGAGTTGCCCTCGCCCCGCCGTCCAGGCACCTTTCTCCCCCATGGCACAGACGAAGGTAACAGCCCCGGCGAGCCGCCCATCGTACGGCGCGGCCGCAATCGCGGCGCTGCTCGTGTTTCTGCTCTACGTCGTCACGCTCGCTCCGTCCACGGCAATGTGGGACACGAGCGAATACATCGCGGCTGCCTACGTGCTGGGCATTCCACACCCGCCCGGCAACCCGTTCTTCGTGCTGCTTGGGCACGTCATGAGCCTGCTGCCCGGTGGCCAGCGTCGCGCAGCGCATCAATCTGATGGCCGCCGCGTGCAGCGCTGTCTCCGCGGGCATGTGGTTCCTCATCACGGAGCGTGTGCTCGAGGGCTGGCTGCCAAGTCGCTGGCAGCGGCTGGTCGGCGCGTCGATCGCCGTGCTGGTCGGCGCCACCGCGTTCACGGTGTGGAACCAGTCGGTCGTGAATGAGAAGGTGTATACGGTCTCGCTGCTGTTCTTTGCGGTCGTGGCGTGGCTCACCGTGATGTGGTGCGACGACCCGGACGGGCCCAAGGCCGACCACATACTGATTCTCATCGCGTATCTCGTCGGACTGGGCTACGCGAACCACCCGGCCGGCTTCCTCATCGCGCCCGCGGCTGCGGTCGCCATCCTCGCTCGGCGCTGGCACACCGTGCTCCGGTGGCGGCTCATGCTGGCGTGTCTGGGCGCCCTCATCATCGGACTCACGCCGTTCTTATACGAGCCAATTCGGGCGGCGCACTTTCCGCCGCTCAACGAGGGAGAGCCCACCGCGTGCACGACGACGTTCAAGGTGTCATGCACGCTCGACAAGGTCACCTACGACCGGTTGATGGACAACATCAACCGGGTGCAGTACGGCAAGCCGGATGTCTCCGACCGACAGGCGCCGTTCTCGGCGCAGATCGGGATGTACTGGCTGTACTTCAAGTGGCAGTGGTTCCGCGACGTGCACGAACAGCATCCCGGCCTGCAGAACATGATGGCGGCGATCTTCTTGATCCTCGGTCTGTTCGGAGGCTACGCCCATTGGCGATACGATAGACGAAGTTTCTGGTTCTTCGGACCGCTGATATTCACGGTCACGATCGCGCTGATCGTCTACCTCAACTTCAAGTACGGGTACTCGGAATCACCCGAGCTGGGTGAAACGGTCGCTCGCGAGGTCCGCGATCGCGACTATTTCTACCTGTGGAGCTTCTCGGCCTGGAGCGTGTGGGTCGCGCTGGGCTTCGTCTTCCTCTGGGAATCGGTCGCGGCCGTGTTCGGCACGGAGAATGGTGGGTCCGGCTCGCTCGGCCACGGAGCAGCCGACGAAGCGCTCCTGGCTGCTGGCCTCTCCATTGCTCGCGTTCGTGTTCATCCCGCTCTTCGTGAATTGGAAGTCCGCCTCGCGCGCGGGGCAAACGGACACGCGCGACTTCGCAGCCGATTTACTCAACTCCGTGGAGCCGTACGGCGTGCTCGTCACGGTGGGTGATAACGACACCTTCCCCCTGTGGTACGCTCAAGAGGTGGAAGGAATACGCAAGGACGTCGTCGTCGCGAATACGTCGCTGCTCAATACCGATTGGTATACGCGCCAGATGCTGCGACGGCCGATCTTTCCATACGACTCGCTGGCCGGGTCCGTCCGTGTATCGTGGCCACGTGTGGAAGCGACCGACGACGCCGGTCATGAACATGACGATGGCCCAGGCAGACGCCGTCCCGCTGGCGGTCGAGGTGCCGGGCCCCCAAACGGTCCGCAAGCCGGGCACTGACTTCGTCGCAGTCATTGATCCGAAGAACTTGCCGCACCAGTTCCTGGAACGGGCCGACATCTTCGTGCTGCACCTCATCGTCGACAATCCGGAGCGTCCGGTGTATCTCAGCGCGACCTCCGGGAATTACGGCGCGCAGCTGGGGTTCTCGAACTTTCTCCTGACCCAGGGTCTGGCGCGCAAGGTCCTGCCAACCGCCCCTCAGGCGACGAAAGACACGGTCAACATCCCGGGCGAGGGCTGGATGGACGTCCAGCGGTCACTCGCGCTGTGGAAGGAATTCAAGGCGCCGCACTCGCTGATCCGGCGCGGCGATTGGGTCGACCGGCCGTCTGTGAACATTCCGGCCCTCTATGTCATGAGTGGGTATTTCCTGGCCGAGGGACTGGCGCACGACGGGGATCGCGCGCAGGGCGACTCAGTGCTGCGCACGGCGAGTGAAGTCGCCGGAGCGGCGCATCTCGATCGAGATGTTCGGTCCGCGTCTCCCGCCCGCACAACCGCAACCGGTCCTCCCGCTACCGGAGAGCGGCGACAAGCCGCAGGCGGCGCCAGTTCCCGGGTCGGCTCCCGGTCCACCGGCGCGAAATCCGCAGCGTCAGCCGGCCAGCGCGCCCGCCCCGGCGCCAGCACCCAAGTAGCGGCGCGTGCCCGAAGGGCCTGAGGTCGACACGGACAAGCTTCGTGAGCAGATCGACGAGGAGATCGAGCGGTCTGGCGGTCGGCTCGTGCGAGTCATCGCACTGTCCACGGCACTCCTGGCCGCATGCGCGGCGATCGCGTCGCTGGAGGCGGGTGCGACCGTCAACGAGGCCCTGGTTCTGAAAACGGAGGCGACGCAGCTCCAGGCGCGCGCTTCGGATCAGTGGACGTACTACCAGGCGAAGGGCATCAAGGGCGCGATCTCCGCTGCAACGGTCGCCGCCTGGCATGCCGCCGGCAAGACGGCGCCGGCAGCGGACAGCGCGGCCGTCAGCAAATACGCTGCCGACCAAAAAGCCATTGCCGACTCCGCGCGCGAGATGGAACACGAACGGGACGCGCGGTCCGCCGAGGCAGACCTGCTCCTGCATCGCCACCATGGATTCGCCTACGCTGTCGCGTTCTTTCAGATCGCCATTGCGCTCGGTGCGGTCTCCGCGCTCACGAGATCGCGTCCGGTGCTCGGGGCGTCCCTGATCGCCGGAGTCCTCGGGCTGGGATTCTTCATCGCTCACCTACGAGGCTGAACCCGTATGCCACAGCACCAAGGGTCGAACCATCACCGCGACGCTGCGGCGCATTACGAGCACGCCGCGCGCCATCACCGCGAGGCCGCCAAGTACCACGACGCCGGGAACGCGGAGAAAGCGGCATACCACGCGTACGTCGCGTTCGCGCATCATGCCCTGGCCGCCCACGAGGCCGAGGAAGCCGTCAAGCACTACGCCAGCGCGCACGCCCCGGAGTTCTGACCCTACGGCGCCGGCGCCGTGTAGACCAACGACCACGTCCCCGTCGACTGACCCAGGTTGATGAGCGCGTGGGCGTACAGCTGCTCCGCGTCGTAGGACGCGACGTAGACGTCGTTCGCCGTTTGCTCGGCCGTCAGCACCTCGAGTAGCGACGCTGAGCCATGCTGATAGCTGTAGAGCTTGGCCCGCCGCACGCGCTCGGCGTCGAGCAGCACGCTGCCCGTGTACTGCGCGAGCTGGACGATGGCCGCTTGATATGCCGACCACGCCTGTCGGACATCGATGACCGCTTTCCACTCGGTCGACTGTTCCGTCTTCTGCGCCTGCTTGGCCGTATACTGGGCCGCCCTCAGCTCGCCGTGCGAGAGGTTCGAGAGCGGAATCGGGAATGAGACGCCGACATTGACCGAGGAGAACTTGGGAGTCGGGTCGATCGCGTTCGTCCCCTGTGTGTAGTAGGAGGTGCCGGCGGTGAGGTCGATGTCCGACCACCGGTCGCCGTGCGCCACCTGGACCCCCGCGTTCGCAGCGTCCAACAGGCGACGTGCCGCGATGACATCTGGACGCGAAGAGACAGCGACGCGCGTCAGGCTGTCGAGATTGGGCCCACCCTGCTGCAGCACCGCCTGCGCGGGCGGTCCCGCTGGCTGACCGATCGCCGCCGCCGGACCGCGTAGGCCGCCCGGTAGCGTGTCGGCGGCTGCACCCGCTGCCAGAGCCGCCTGCGCCGCCGCCGGCGTGATGGGTGCGTCTGGCGCGATCCCCGTGAGTCGGACCAGATCACCGGACGCCGCTGGGGCGACCAGCGTGTCGGTGGGCCGGGGGCTCAAGAGCCCCGTGAGTGTGAGCCGCGCGGTGTGCACATCGTTCGCCGCAGAGACCAGCTCCCCATGGAACTGCGCGGCGTCAACACGCGACTGCGCGAGATCGATCTCGCCAATGTCACCCGCTTTGACCCGGCGCTCGTTGAGTGTCACCAGCCGATCCAGATCCGCCGCCGTCTGGCGTTTGCGCTCATACACCTGCTCGGCGTGCACCGCATCGACGTATGCCGTGGCCGCCGAGCCGCGCAACGTCCGCAGAAAGTCATCGAGTTGGGCGCGTGCGGCCGCGAGCTGCTCGCTGGCCACACGCGTGCGCGCGTGCAGCTTGCCGCCCACGAGAATAGTCTGCGTGAGCGAGACGGCGAACGACGACGCCTGGTGCGCCCCCGACACGTCGAAGGCGCCACCCCAGTCGAGTGTCGGGTTCGGGAAGAGTTTGGCGACGGAAACCTGCGCGTCCGCGATCGGGACGCTGAAGGCCTGCGCTGCGTAGTCGAGGTTCCGACGGCCGACTTGCGCAATGAATTCGGCCACGCTCAGTCGGATAACCGGCTCCGATCCGCTCAGCACGACCGCGGGCTTCGGCAGTGTAGAGCTGTCCGGCGCCGCTGGAGCCTTGGGTGCCGGCGGCTGGGCGTGAGCCATCGCAGCCACAGTGAGGACCATCGCGGCGGTCACGCGCGCACCCAGGATCGCGGACTGGCCTTTGGCGACGCGTTTCATTCGACTGCTGCCTTCCGACGGTTGGCGCGCCGCGTCTCGAGCGCGACGTACAACGCTGGCAAGACGATGAGGGTCAGCAACGTCGCGGTGATCAGGCCCCCGACGATAACCGTTGCCAGCGGACGCTGGACGTCGCTCCCGACCCCGCGGGCGAGCGCAGCGGGCATGAGACCGAGCGTGGCGACGCTGGCGGTCATGAGCACCGGGCGCAGTCGCTCCTCCGCCCCCTCGATGACGGCGTCCGCGAGCCACACGCCCGTGATCGACCGCCACCGGTTGAGGTTCGCGACCATGATCACGCCGTTCTGGACGGCGACGCCAAACAGCGCGATGAACCCGACGGCGCTCGACACGTTGAGCGTCATGCCGCGCAAGTGCAGCGCGATGACGCCGCCCAGGAGCGCGAGTGGGACGTTGAGCAGAATGATCCCGGCATGGGCCAGGTCACCGAACTGTGCGTACAACAGGACGAAGATCAATGCGAGCGCAGCGGGGACGATCACCATCAACCGCGCCTGCGCGCGCTGCTGGTTCTCGAACTGGCCACCCCATTCGATCGAGTAGCGCTGGTGATCATACGGGACCTCGCGCTCGATCCGGCTCTTGGCCTCGTCGATGAAGGTCGACAGGTCGCGGCCTCGAAGGTCGAGTTTGACGGTGACGTGGCGACGACCCATTTCGTGCGTGATCGTGCTCTCCCCCGAGCCCTGGCGAATCGTCGCGACCTGCGACAGTGGAATGCGGACCCCGCCTGCGCTCACCAGCTGCAGATCGCCGATCGCTGTCGGGCTGTTGCGCGAGTAGTCGGCGAACCGCACCGTGACATCGTACCGGCGGGCGCCAAGGAACACCTGGGAGAGCGCCTGGCCACCAATCGCCGTCTGGATCAGATCGGCAATGTCGGAGACATTGATGCCGTAACGCGCGGCAGCTGCGCGGTCGACGACGATCTGGAGTTGCGGAAGCGGCGGCTCTTGATCGATCGAGGGATCGGCGGCGCCAGGAATCTTCGCCAGCAGGTCCTGCACCTGTTCGGCTATCCGTCGCGTCTCGTGGAAGTCGTCGCCGAGCACCCGAACCACCAGCTCGCTGTGCGCGCCGGCGATCATGTCCTCGACGCCGTCGATCATCGGTTGTGAGAAGCTGACGTTGAAGCCCGGCATCTCGATGGAAGCGGGCGTCCATCCGGTCGGATGAGCGCCTGTTTGTCGCCGCCCCACTCGCTGTAGGGTTTGAGCCCGACCGCCGCCTCGATGTGCGACGGAGTCCAGGGATCGGTGCCGTCCTCGTTGCGGCCGAGCTGCGTGACGACGAACGCGACCTCCGGGAATGTCCGCACCACGCCACGGAGCTGCGCAGCCATCTCGCTCCCCTTTGCCAACGAGATCCCTGGCGGCATTTCGACCTGGAGCCAGATCGACCCCTCGTCCAGGTACGGGAGGAAGTCGCGCCCCAACACCGCAAAGAGCACGATCGCGAGCACGGCAGCCGCTGCCCCTGGGATGATCGCCTCGCGCGGGCGGTGCACGACGATTTCGAGCAGTTGGTGGTAGGACTGGGTGATGCGCTCGAGCACCCGGTTCCGATACACCTTCCCCGGCTTGCGATACAGGGCGAACGCCAGCGCGGGCATGAGCGACATGCGAGGTGAGCAGCGCGCCGACGAGTGCGTATCCGACCGTGAACGCCATCGGGGTGAACAGCTTGCGCTCGACCCGTTGAAACGCGAACAGCGGGAGATAGCCCAGGATGATGATCGTGGTGGCGAAGAAGATGGGGCGCGCGACTTGCAGCGCCGCCGTGCGCGCCTCGACCTCCGTCATCTCCGAGTCGGGATGTGACTCGTGGCGACGCAGGATCGTTTCGACCATCACGACCGACCCGTCCACGATGATGCCAAAGTCGATGGCGCCGAGCGACAATAGATTCGCCGGGATGTTCGTGAAGTGCATGCACACGAACGCGAACAGCAGCGACAGCGGGATCGTGAGCGCGATGAGCAGCGCACCGCGGACGCTGCCCACAAACAGCAGGACGACGATCGTGACGAGCGCGAGGCCCTCGAGGAGCGTGCGGCGGATCGTGTGAATCGTGGTGTTGATGAGTGTCGTACGGTCGAGATACGGGACGACCTTGACATCCGGAGGGAGGAGGCCACTGCCGTTCAATTGATCGACCTTCGCGTGGATCGCTGCCAGCACAGGCGACGGGTTCGATCCGCGCAGCAGGAGGACGATCCCCGTGACGACATCGGAGGCCGAGTCCATCCCGACCATCCCCTCCCGCTGAAGCGCACCGAGATGGATCAGTCCCAGGTCCTTGAGGAAGATCGGCACCCCGCTCTTCTGCGTGACCACGACGTTGCCGAGGTCATCGAGCGATGTGAGCAGCCCGATGCCACGGACCACGACGCCCTGCTCGCCCGTGACCAGAATGCTGCCGCCGGCATTGGCGTTGTTGTTCGTGATCGCAGCCTCGACGTCGCGAAGCGCGAGTCCGTACTTGGCGAGCGCGGCGGGATCGACGACGAGCTGAAACGAAACCGTCTCGCCGCCAAAGAGCGTGACATCCGCGACGCCGGCGATCTGCTTCAGCGCAGGATAGACCACCCAGTCCTGCAGGTCCTTCAACTCACGCGGGCCCCGCTGCGTTGACTGCAGGGTGTACCGGTAGATCTCGCCGATCGGTGAGCTGATGGGATCGAGCCCCGGGGTGACGCCGGGCGGCAGCGTGACGTTCTGGATGCGCTCGTTGATGCGCTGCCGGGCCCAGTAGTCGTCGGTCCCGTCCTTGAACACCAGGGTGATGAGCGACAGGGCGTACGTGGTTCGAGACCGCATGACGACGAGGCCCGGCGTCCCCGCGAGCTCGCGCTCGAGCGGCATCGTGACCTGCTGCTCCATCTCCTCGGCCGCGTGTCCCGGATACTGCGATACGACCTGCGCAGTGGTATCCGCGATATCCGGATACGCCTCGAGCGCGAGCTGGAACCACGAGTAGATGCCCGTTCCCGCGATCAAGGCAAAGATGACGACCATGAGCCAGCGCCGGTCGAGGCACCAGCTGACGACGTAGTCGATCATTGCAGGAGGACCACCTGGTGCGTCACGATGCGCTGCCCGCCTGACAGGCCCTCACGCACGACCGCGCGTCCGTTTGTGAGCTCCCCGATGACGACCGCGCGACGCTCCAGCGTCCACGGTTTCGTCTCGACGAACACGTAATTGGAGTCGCGGACCTGGAGCAGTGATGTCGCCGGCACGACGACAGTGGGCACTGGCCGCCCGGAAAAGGTGACCGTGCCGTACATCCCGGGCTTGAGCCGGTCACCGGGGTTTCGGAACGTGATGCGCACCTGGGTCATCCGCGTCCCGGTATCGACGACCGCACCGACCTGCGCGACGGTCCCGCGAAGCGTGTCGGTGGGATACGCCGCGAGCACGGCATTGGCACGATCACCGACACGGACAGCGTGCACATCCTTTTCCGACACATTCGCGCTGAGCCACACCGTCGCAAGATCCGCGACCGTCATGACCGGAACGGTCGGGTCATTGTGGAACTGGCCGACGCCCACCGACAGGTCGGTGACGCGGCCCGCAATCGGCGATCGAATGATCAGCGCTTGATCCGTGCGGGCGGTGCCCGTGTCGATGCCCAGCAGGGTGAGGTGGGCGACCGCGCGATGTAGATCGCCGTCCGCCTGTGCGTAATCCGTCTCCGCCTGCTCGACGTCGCGCGTCGCCGCGATGCCGTAGCTCGCGAGGTCCCGCTCACGCGCCAGATTGTTCTTGGCCTGTCGGTACGCGGCCGCCGCGTGCGCGAGATCCGCTTGCGCGGACGTAAAATCCGGCGCGTCCAGCGTGATCAGCGGGTCGCCGCGATGCACCTCGTCGCCCGGCTGGGCGTGCACCGCCACAACTCGGCCCGTCATCGGGGGAAAGAGCCGCACGGTGCGGTCCGGCACCGTCTCGACCGACGCCGTCGCCGTGATCGTGCTGCTGATCGGCAACGTGCGCGTCGTGTCGAACGTGAGCTCCGAGCGCAACGCAGACCCTTCCGGGATCGTGACCTGGCCGTTGCTCCCAGTCACCATCGCCGGCACGGCCGGCGCCGGGGCGGAGCCGCGGCACCCGGCGACCGCCCCGATGGCCAGGACCAGACTCGCGACGCTCGTCGCGCGGGCCGCGAATGACCCACGCCGCCGGGGCTCACCGTCACTCGATTGCCTCTGCATGGTGCCCCTCCCTGTCTTGCTTGACCCCTGACCCCTGACCCCGCCGCTCAGCCACACACTGATGCGCCGACGCACTCGGACTCGCTCCCGGGGGGATAAACTATACCCACCTACCCTATTCCGGACTGCGCCACCAGAATAGCGTACCTAGGTATCCACTGTCAACGTCCGCTACAATGCCCCGAGTGTACCAACCACGTATCAGCCTGGATACCCGACCAGGCGGCTGGGATCCTGGTACTGGCGCGACTACCCTGGGGGGCTATAGTATACGCTCTCTCGACGAGTGTGGTGCCCGGCGCGCCCGGCTGGACGGCCGCGGACCATGGAGCAGACCCGAGCGGTGAGGGATCGGCCAGTGACCCATCTGAAAGGATTGACCTCGAGCGGGCCCGGCGTGGAGCCGGCGGGTCGCGGTGTGCGGCACACCGTGCGAGAGAAGCAGAAGCTCGTCAATCGGGTCAAGCGCATCCGCGGCCAGGTGGCGGCGGTCGAGGAGCTCCTGGAGGGCGAGGCCGACTGTGAGCGCGCCATTCATACGCTCGCGGCATGTCGCGGGGCGATCAGCTCCCTCATGGCTGAGATCCTGGAAGACCACATCCGGTACCATGTCATCGACCCTGCATCCGACCGCGATTCGCACGAGCGTCAGGCCGCCGAACAGCTCGTCGATATCGTGAAGAGCTATCTGAAGTAACCGTTTCGCGGGGCCTTCTCCGCGGGCCTGCCCACGGACCGGTAGGGGCGACGCATTGCGTCGCCCTCTTTGCCACGCAGAGAACTCAGACGTGCGGATTGCCCTCCGCGCGCCGAAGCGGCGCGGTCACCACGAGACCGGTGAGGAGACCAAGGGCGATCGCCGTCGTGGTGATCACCACCACGCCGAAGTCCGCGGCCAGCTGAAGCGTGGGCTGCGTGAGCGCCGAACCCTTGAGCGTCGCAAGGGCGACCACATTTTCGATCAGATCGAACAAGGCGACAGCCGCGCCGAGTGGCAGGACACCCGTGACCAGTGCGATCATTGACAGGCTGGGCTGCCGGCGGACCACGATGGCGGCAACGACGACGCACGACGCGGCGGCCGCGGCTACCGCGACCGCAAGGCTGACACCGCTCCCGATCAGCAGATCGCGCACGAGCCTGGCGGCAAAGCCGCAGATAAAGCTTGGAGCGAGCGCCTTTGGAAGGGTCGTGAGCCCGACGCCGAGGGCGGCAGCGAACACCCCTGCCCAGATGCTGTCCGGCAGCACGCTGCGAATGTCCATACTGGCTATCGTCCTGCGACCGCGGCGCCGATCGCGATTCCAGTCGCGAGCATGCCGGCGATCAGGAGCGCGTAGGCGATACGCTGGGCCCCGGCCGCCATGTATTTCGGCGACGTCACGTCAATGAAGCCGTTGACCAATGCAAGTCCCGGTATCATGTACACGACCGACGCGACGAGCGTCGCGGGCTCGATCGTGCTCAGATGCGTCCGCAATCCCCACGCGGCGATGAACGCGGAGAGCGCCGCGCAGGCGACCGTTATCGTGCCGCTGGAGCGACGGGTCCGCTGCAGGAGTGAGCGCACCGTCTGCCCGATCCCGCCGGCCACGCCGCAGATCGCGACGCTTCCCCAGTCGCCGCCGGCCAGGCGGGCAAATGACCCCGCCGTCACGGCGGATGCCACGGCTGCGACCGCGAGCCCATACGGCGGTCGTAGCGCCCGGATGCGCACCAACTCGGCATCGATGACCGTTCCATCGACCTCACCGCTGCCGATGCGATCCGCCAGCGCGGCCGCCTCCGAGACGCGGACCAGGTTGGCACCGGGCGGGGCTAAGTGGCGAACGTAGATCGAGGACTGCCCGTCAACGACCGCCGTGGCAATGACGACATCCGTCCGCCAAAACGCGGTGACGGATGTCGCCCCTAGTCCCGTGGCGGCGGTGGTGAATGCACGATCGGCACTCAACGTACTGCCGCCATTCTCTACGATGATCAACGAAACGTCGAGCGCGACCTGGATCGGGCGCACGAACAGGCGACCCGGGTGTGGTCCGTCTACCTCCCCGGCACAAAGACGTTGACGTTCAACGCCTTCCCAATGTCCTGGATCGCCAGCTTCGCGCGCACGCTGTTGCCTGCGGCGTCGAGCCGGGGCGAGAACACGGCGATGCCGAACTTGCCGGGCGAGACCGCGATGATCCCGCCGCCCACGCCACTCTTGCCAGGCAGCCCGGTGTCGTACAGCCACTGCCCCGAATCATCGTAGAGTCCGGCCGTCGCCATGACCGAGAGCACGCGCGGGACGTAGTCGGTGTTCAGAACACGCTTCTTGGTCATGGGGTTCACACCGCCGTTGGCGAGCGTCGCCGCCATCGTCGCCAGATCCTTCGCCGACACGTTGAGGGCGCACTGCCGCGTATAGATGTCGGTCGCCGAAGACGGGTTCGAATAGAGACGGTCGTAGGCATACATCAGCTGTGCGATGGCCTGGTTGCGCTGGTTCGTCGCGGCCTCCGACTTGTACACCGGCTCATTGACCGTGAGGGGACGGCCGGCGAACGCACTCTGCGCAGCGACGATCTTGTCCCACCGGTCCTGATCACTGGTCGCCTTGACCATGCTCACCGTGGCGATCGCTCCCGCGTTGACGAGCGGGTTCATCTCCTTTCCTTTCTGCAACTCGATCGCAACGATCGAGTTGAATCGGAGCCCCGTCGCGTCCACGCCCAGCTTCTCCCTGACGGCGACAGGCCCCTGCTCCTGCATCACCTCCGCCATCGTGAAGACCTTGGAGATGGATTGGATCGAGAAGAGGCTGTCGACATCGCCCATTGCGTACACCTTGCCGTCGGTCGTGACAATGGCGACGCCAAACAGTTTCGGGTTGACCTTGGCGAGCTCGGGGATGTAATCGGCCACCGCGCCGCTGTCGACGCTCTTGTATTTCGCGTATGCCGCTTTCACCGCGGAATCGTACTGGGCCGGCGTCTGCGCACCGACCGGCAAAACCGGTGAGCTCAGCGCGAGGGCGGCGAGCAGTCCGCCGAACCCACGCGCGGAGGCTGCGTGTCCAGTCGCGTACCTCATTGCTTGTCACCTCCAAACACGAATGCCATAGTTGAATTTGCCCGAGAACTGCAGGCGATAGTCATTGTACGTGTAGCCGTTACTCTTGTTCTGGCGTTGACCCCACTGGCCTTCGAGGCCCACCAGGAAGTCCTTCACCGGGGTGTAGAGGATGTTGGCGAGGGCGTATTGCCCGAGCCTGAAATCGCTCGGCAGTTGGCTCTCGGAGTTCTGGATGTTCACCTGCGAATAGCCGATGCTGCTCGTCCAGTGCTTGTTCCACGTATGGTCGTAGAACGCGACGAGTCCAAACACCGGCAACGGGACGCCGAGGAACGGCTGGAACGTGTTGCCCGGGTTCGTCTTGACGCCAATGTCGATCGGCGCGTCGTTCATGTAGTTCTCGACGGCTTTCCCGTACAGCGCCTGGAGCTTGAGCTGGCTTCCCGCGCTCCCCAGGTTGATGCGGCTGCTCAGGTTGACTCCCCAGCCCACGGTAGACCCGGACAGGTTTCGCGTCGACGTTGCCGCGAGATCATCCCAGTAGATGGGGCTCAACATTCCCGCGAGCTGGATGTACCACGTGGGGTGTCCCCACCGGTAATGCGCAGACAAATCGGGTGCCGGAAACCGTGCCGAGATGTTCGCAAGCTCGACCCGGTCCGCATATACACCAGCGTCGCCGGACGCGCCCGGGCGTTCGAGCGCAAACGCCAACTCCGATTCCCCGCGAATCGGCGACCACCGCAGCTGAATGTTCCGAAAGAACGCCATCCCGTTCGGGACCCCACGCCTCCAGCGTATTCGGGAAGATGTCCAAGTCCATGAACAGGCTGTTCATTTGTCCGATGCCGAACGCGCCGAGCTCGCCATAGGCATACCGCAAGCGAATCTGCGTCTGCCCTGCCTGTGCTCCCACGCCGGTCATGTCGAATTCGAAACGTGCGAACAGCTCGCCCAGGGCTGTCGGCGTCGCGCCTTTGACGCCGAAGCGGGTTTGTCGAACACTCTCGTAAAAGTGACCGTTCTTGCCGAACTCGCCGTCAAATGCGGGAAGCTTCGTGGGCCGCATCATGTCGAACCAATTCGGGTCGTTCGTGCCGAAGTCGCCGATCATGTCGGTTTTGAATGAAGCCATAGATCGTGAACATAGGCTTTTTCGTCTTGGTCGTATCGTCCTGCGCGCGCGATCCTGCCGGCAGCCAGCACGGTCAGAACAGCGGCAAGCGATGTAGTCCAACGAACAAGTCGCAAGGTCATATGTTCCTCCGAATGCGACATCAGTCAGCAAATCATTGGTCGAACACGAGCCCGCCGCTGGCGCTCGCTGACTTCGCGCGCGCACGGTCCTGGCTCTCCCACGCGCGCACATCGCGGCGAGCCCTGTCGAAGAGCCGTTCGAAGTTCCCCATGCGTACCTTGAGGCTCGCCTCGGGTGTCAACTTCGCCCAAAGCGGTGCGTACTCGACGTAGACCCGGAGGTAGGTGGCCTGATCGGCAGGAGCGACTTCATCGGTGCCGAAGAGGAAACGGTCTGGAAACCGATTGATGAGCGCCGCCGTGTTGGCGAGCGACTGCGGTGTCGCCACGACGTACTTCGCGACTTCATCCCACGAAATGTCGAAGTAGAGATTGGGGAGCGACGAATCCTCGAGCAGCTCCGTGAGGATGCCGAGATGGTATGGGCTCCGCTCCGCCGGCGCGGCCGACGGCGACTCTGGGCGCGGCTGTACGATGCGGCCGAGGCCCGTGTGGGCCCAGATCAGCGTCGTTGTCGGATGCCGATGCAGGAGCGCCTTCATTTGCGTCAGGTACGCCGGCTCCGTGGCTGGCTTTGCGAAGGGCACGTCGATGTCGTTGTGTAGAATGACCACGAGCCCCGCCTGCGCGGCGAAAGCGAGGATGCTGTCCAGTGCAGGGTTCGTGAGGCTCGCCACTCCACCGGCGACCTTGGACGACACGAATTCCTTGTGAATCGAAAACTCGCCGATGCCCTCGAACACGCCTGGGAACGTGCGGAGCACACGCCTGATGTGCTCCGTCGCATACATATCGGCGGGATTGAAGCCCGTGATCATGGGATCGAACCGCGCCTGCTGATCCCTCGTCAAGGACCGATACGCCATTGCGATGTACGCATCGGTGAACGAGTAGTAGTAGAGCGGTGCATCGGTCTGCAGGTAGTACGTCGGTGCGTACGTCCCTGAGTTACCGTACGACCACATTTGTTGCAGCGGAATGCCGAACAGGGCGACCCGTCCCACCTTGTCGCCCATGATCTCGAGGAACCGGTGGATCTCGGTCCCACGCTGGACGTAGTTCGTCAGGTGGAAGTGGGAGTCGTTGAACTCGTAGCTGCCGGGCACCCGGGCGTCGGCCAATGCAGCCACAGCGTGGCGCATGGACACCGCACCGCCGTCATCACCGCGCCGAGCCCAAGGCCAATGGCCACGCGTCCACTACGCGCGATGGCCCGACTGTTCGGGTCCGGGGCCTTTGGATTACGCAAACGCATCGGCGGACATTGCGACGGCGTAGCCAGTGTGGCCGCGGCCGTCAGACACGAATAAGCTGCCCCGCACCAAGCCACTCACATCCGCGCGGCGCTAACGCCGAAATGGGCGACCTACCGTCGGCGGCGTCTCGATCCATATGAACTGCGACCAACCATGCTCACCTGTCCTCGGCCCGAGCCATGCACAGGCCTCGGGGCGTTACCGACCATCGCTACAGCCGATCCTGGGCGACCGTTCGTCGCGCAAGGACCTGCTCTGTCTACGAGTTAAGACGGCGCGCGGCACCACGACAATCGTGACCAAGGTCTGAGGCATAGGCGCGCACCCGCAGGGTTGCCCAACCACGACGCGGCCCGCCACGAGGCGTCGACCTTTGGTCACCAGGACCAAAGTCTATAAAACGCGGGCTGACGTTCGCGGGCGTGGCGCTCGCCGCCAGTGACTACGCAACCAGCTGGTCGCCCCCCCGCTGTCGGCGTCAGAACGTCAGCGCAAGCCGCGTTTGGAAGAATTGCGTCGCGCCTTTCATCTCGAATCGGTCGAGCACCCCGTACCCGTAGGCGACCTCGACGCGCACGAGGCTCGAGAGATACCAGTTGACCATCGGCGTGATGCGCCAGAAGCTGCCGCCCGTCACGGTCTGGTTGTTCAGATTGCTGTAGGAAAAGCGGAGCAGCGCCTCGAACGCGCCAGTGCCACCGCGAAACACCGACTTGTCCGGCGTGATGCCCTTGAAGTAGCCCCCGGCCGTGTTGTACGGCCGAACCTCTCCGGTGATCAACCATGACGCGAAGATGTCGCCGCCGTTAAACAGCGGGTTGTGCGTCTGTGGCGAGCTCACCTTCATCAGATAGTACTCCGATCCGAACAGCCACGACCCCGGCCGGAGGTACGCCTCGAGCCCTAGATTCTGCGTATTCGTCGCGGGGAACTCGCCGGTGTCGAGGAAGTACGGTGCCGGAAAGGCCTCAGGCCTGGATCGCAATCGGAGCGAGTCGCCATGCACCTTGGCGATACTCCCGTCGATGCCGATATTGAGCACCGTTCCGGTGGTCGCCGAGACCAGGGGTACCCATACCAGGCGCGCCGTGAACTGATTGTCGTACCAACCGAAGCTCTGCCCATTGGTGGTGAGCGCGCCCGTAAACCACCCGAGGTTCCAGATGAGGTGGCGGTCGGGCAGGTAGCCAAGCCACTTGATGCCGTCGGCCAGGAGCGGGATGGTCGCGTCCGAGAACGTGAACCGCTCCATCGTCCAGCCGTCGTATCCAGTCATGATCTTGTTCAGACTGATGCCGACTTTCGAACGCCCGATGAAGATATTGCCCCAGAGCTCCGGAACGCCTACCATGACTCCCGTTTGGCGGAGCAGCCAGGAACTGGTCGGGCCGTCATACATGACACCGATCTGCCATGTCACCGGGCGGTTGAGGGCGAACTGCCCGCCAAAGAGCAAACGGGCATCCCGGAGCTTCCACTGATCCTGGACCTGGACCTGCTCCTTACTCGCCGCGTTCTGCGCGAACGCCGTGTAATCGGTCAGGAGGCCGCCGCCGATGCGAAGCGTCGTGAAACCGAGATGGTACGGCATGCCCAAGAGGCTCGGTTCCTGATCGGCGTCCGCCCCCGAGGCAGTGACCGGCGGCGTCTTCGTCGAGTCGCGCGCAGTCGAGTCGCGCACAGCGGAGTCGGGAGCCTGTGCCACTGCGCGCACCGATGTGCACAGGCCGGCCAGGGCGACGAGCCCCCCAAGGATGCGCGATCGCATAGCCGATCCCACCCTCGCTTCTGAGTGGACGCTGGCTCAGTACTGGTCGAAATAGCGCTGGATCGTCTTGGGGTCCTGTGTCTGGAGCAGCGCGAGTCGGAGGAGGACCCGCGACTTTTGCGGATTGAGCGCGAGCGAGGCCACGAATCCGTACTTGTCGTCGTCCACTTCCACGTCGCGACCGACCTGGCCCGTCGTCACCCGCGACGAGCGGACGCACACAATGCCCTTCTTGGCCTGGGCCGCAAGTGCTTCCACCGCGGCTTTCGTCATGTTGCCGTTCCCGACGCCGGCGATCACGATGCCCTTCGCACCGTCTGCCGCCGCCGCCTCAATGAGCTTGCCGTCCATGTTCTCATACGCCATGATGATGTCCACGCGCGGCAAAACCGTGGTCGGCGTGACGGAGAATTCCGATTGCGTCGTGTTGCGGCCAACGCCGTTCCGATACCATTCGATATTGCCGTAGGCCACCGTACCGACCAATCCGGAGAGCGGAGACAGGAACGTCTGCACCGCAGTCGTGCTCGTCTTGGTCAACGAGGCGGCTCCGTGAATCCAATCATTCACCACGACCATGACACCGCGCCCCTGAGCGTCCTTGTTGGCTGCGACGGCGACCGCGTTGAAAAAGTTGAGTGGCCCGTCGGCCGACAGCGCCGTCGAGGGCCGCATCGCGGCCGTCAACACCACGGGCTTTTTCGATTTGATCACCAGGTTCAGGAAATACGCGGTCTCCTCGATGGTGTCGGTGCCGTGCGTGATGACCACGCCCGAGACGTCGGGCTGCGCGAGCAGCTCGTTGGTTCTCGTCGCGAGCTTGATCCACACCGAATCGTTCATGTCCTGCGAGCCGATGTTCGCGATCTGCTCGCCCTTCAGGTTGGCGAGCTTCTTTGCCTCCGGTACAGCGGCGAGGAGCTGGTCGACGCCGACCTGGCCGCTCGTGTAGCCGGCCTGCACGTTCGTCCCGGCGGCACCCGCGATTGTGCCCCCGGTGGCGAGGACCACGACCGTCGGGAGTGGCTGGGTCGGCGCTGCCTGCGCCGCGACTCGGACCTGACCGCTCACAGCGACGAGCAGAGACGCCAGTAACAGAGATGGTGCGGATCGCCTCGCCATTGGAACCTCCTAGCGTGTCAGCATGACCTAAATGATTTTCACCGAGCCACCAGTAACAGCCAGGGCGTACCGACGACCAGATAGAGCACGACGAACAGCCCCGTGAGAATCGCTCCGAGGCGATACAGCTCGCCCTGCGCCAGATAGCCACTCCCGACAAAGAGGAGGTTCGCGCTCGAGGCTTGCGGTGTGATCGCCCCGAAGTAGTTGGTCGCGAAGAGCAGCTGGAAGGCGAGCGGCGCAGCCGGTATCCCCAGCTTGACGCCGACTCCGAGGAATACGCCGAAGAGTGCCAGGAGGTGCGCCGTCTCGCTCACGAAGAGGTAGTGCAACAGCACGTACACGACCACCAACGCCACCGCCGCCGCGATCCCGGGCAACCCTTCCAGTGCGACCGCCAGATGATCACCCACAAACCCCATGAACCCGAGCTTGTTGAGCTGACTGCTGAGCGTGAACAGCGACGCGAACCAGATGTAGGTCGCGAGGACATCCCCTTGTTTTGAGATGTCGCCCAGCGTCAGCACGCCCGTCGCGAGCAGGATCCCGAGCCCCAGGAAGGCCACCGCGGTCGAATCGATCCCCAGTGTCGACGCCAAGCCCCACAGGACGACCATCCCCAGGAACGTGAAGCCGACCACCTTCTGGTCTCGGGTAAGGGGTCCGAGTGCGGCGAGCGACTTGCGAGCCTCCGCCGGCGCCTCCGGCATGGCAGTCACCTCCGGGCGCATTAGCTTGTAGAGCACGAACGGAATCGCGATGATGCCCAGGATCGTCGGCACCGAGGATGCCACGAGCCACGAGCCAAACCCGATGTTCACGCCGTAGGGTTTGGCGATTTCGGCCCCCAGTGGATTGCCTGCCATTGCCGTGAGCCAAAGCGCTGACGAGAGGCAGAGGCTCGCCATCCCCGAGAGCATCAGAAACTTCCCGAGGCGTTGCCGATCCTGCCGCTCGGGACTCACGCCAGCGGCTTCCGCCACGGAGAGCGCCAGCGGATAGAGCACGCCGGACCGCGCGGTATTGCTTGGAAAGGCCGGCGCGATCAGCGCGTCCACCACGAAGATGCTGTACGACAGGCCGAGCGTGGAACGTCCAAAAAGGCTGATCGCCCGGTAACCAAGTCGCTGTCCCAGTCCGGACTTGACCACCGCGTAGGCAACAAGAAATGCGACGATGATCAACACGATCGTCGGGTTCGAGAACCCGGCGTACGCGTCGTCGGCTGACAGCGTCCCCGAAAGGACCGCAGCCGCCACGGCAAACAGCGACGCAGTGAGAATCGGCAACGCGCCGATCACGACCGACAGGATCGTGGCCGCGAAGATCGCGAAGAGGTGCCAGGCTTGCGCGGTCAACCCCTCGGGAGGGGGGATGAACCAGATCAGGAGCGCGACCGCCAGCGTCACCACACGGGCGATGCGCTGGCGTCGCGTAACCGGTGCGTTCACGGTGGCTCTCGCACGGGGTGTTACCGTCCTGCGCCGGTCAAAGCGGCTGGGTCTAGGATCTCGTTGATCTGGTCATCAGTCAGGATGTGCTTCTCGCGAATCAGCTCGACGATCCCCTCACCAGTCTTCAGCGCCTCGGCGGCGAGCGCCGTTGCCCGTTCATAGCCGATCACTGGATTCAGCGCAGTGACGGTCCCGATAGTGCGCTCGATGTAGTGCTGAAGCACGTCCTTGTTGGCGGTAATCCCCTCGACACAGTACTTGCGCAGGGTGTTGGCCGCATTGATCAGCGTCGTCTGCCCTTCGAAGATGCAGGCCGCCATCACGGGCTCGAAGGCGTTGAGCTGGAGCTGCCCCGCCTCTGCCGCCATCGTGACCGCCATGTCTGCACCGATGACGCGGTAGCAGACCATGTTCACCACTTCCGGGATGACGGGATTCACCTTGCCAGGCATGATCGATGACCCAGGCTGGGTCGCTGGCAGGTTGATCTCGAACAGACCGCAGCGAGGTCCGGACGACAGGAGGCGGAGGTCGTTGCTAACCTTCGCGAGCTTGATGGCCAGGCTCTTCAAGGCGGACGAGTACAGCACGAAGGCCTGCGTGTCCTGCGTGGCCTCGATGAGATCCTCGGCCAGCTTGATCGGGAGTCCGGTGATCTTTGCCAGATGATCGGCGCACTTCTGGGCGTAGCCCTTCGGAGCGTTGAGCCCCGTACCGATCGCCGTGCCGCCCATGCTGATCTCGCTGAGGACACGCTGCATCGCCTGGAGCGCTTGCACTTCCCCCTCGAGCGTGCGCGCGAACGCCTCGAACTCCTGGCCCAATGTCATCGGTACCGCGTCCTGCAGCTGCGTCCGTCCCATCTTGAGGAGGGTGCTGAACTCCTTTCCCTTCGCACGGAACGCCTTGATCAGCGCATTGATGGCCGCAATGAGCTCGACGTTCCCGAGCGCCATGCCAACGTGCATGGAGGTGGGGTAGGAATCGTTCGTCGATTGCGAGCGATTCACGTGATCGTGCGGGTCGAGGTACTTGTACTCGCCCTTCTTGTGTCCCATCAGCTCGAGCCCACGGTTCGCGATCACCTCGTTCGCGTTCATGTTGGTAGACGTACCGGCACCACCTTGCAGCACATTGAGCTCGAACTGGTCATGGAGCTTGCCGTCGATGATTTCCTGACAGGCCTTTTCGATCGCCGTGAGGATCTCCTTGGAGAAGCCGCCAGTCTCGAAGTTCGCCCGCGCCGCCGCGAGCTTCACCATCGCGAGCCCTTTGATGAAGTTGGGGTAGTTGGAGATCGGCACCCCGGAGATCTGGAAATTCTCGAGCGCGCGTGCGGTTTGAACGCCGTAATAGGCATTGGCCGGGACGGCCAGGTCACCTAAGAGATCATGTTCAATTCGTGTTTGCGCCGACGGCATGCTACCCTCCGTGCGCAACGCCAGTGCGTCGCGTGGTTGAAAAGCGTCCCCAAGCGTCGAGGTTGGCGCCCGGTTGAGATGCGTCTCGCGATGTCGTGAAACGTTCCGGTTGCTACTCCCGTTGATCATACCCCACGGGATCCGAGTGCCCGCATAGGACCTTGGTCGATACCACTGCCACAATGCCGTGACGTCCCGAGCGCCGGCCGCCGCTGGCACGCCCCTCAGCGGAGCTGGGTTGTCATCAGCATGAAGAACGACTGGAAGTCGATCGTCGCTTGGCAGTAGGAAAACAATCGCGGTCGCTGGTCGGCACCGCACTACGAACCGCACGCCGACATGTAGGGGCGGCCTTCAGGCCGCCCATGGCTGCGCTCGGACCCCCAGACCCACGGCCTGCCGACGCCCGGCGCTGGCTACACCTTACCGCGGAACATCCTGTAGATGAACACGAAGTAGCCCACCGCCAGCGCCATCCCGACGAGCCACACGATCAGCCCCGCCGAGAGAGAGTAGGCGCCGGCCGCAGCGTTGTGCACAGTAAGGTTCAGCGCTGAGTCCGTTGTGGACATGAGCAGGTTCGGATAGACGGCGGCGGCCGCGCCGACGAGCATAGCCGTCAGGTAGGCAGCGGAGCAAAGAAAGGCTCGCGCGTCGTTGCCCCGTCTGCGGTACAGCAACATCCCCACGAGGCTCGCCGCCACGGCGAGCGGGATGACAAACAGCACCGGGTGCTCGCGATAGTTCCCGAGCAACTCCGCTCGGATGGACAATGTCAGCACGAGAGTAGCCATCGTGAGCAATGCCAGGAGCGGCCAGAGGCGTGCAGCCGCGCGCCGGGCGCGCAGATTCAGATCGCCTCCGGTCTTGAGAGCGATCCAATGCGCACCGTGTACGGTCAGGGCCACGAGCGCGAGAGCGCCTGCGCTGACTGTGTACCAGTCGAGGACACCCGGCTGTGGCCCCACGTCCCAATTAGTCCACAGCGGCAGAAAGAAGAATCCATCCTTGCCGAGCGGCACACCGCGGATCACGTTGCCGAATGCTGCACCGAAAAACACAGTCAGGAGCACACTGGAAAGCGCGAAGCAGCCGTCGAAGAGGCCGCGCCAGACGATCGAATCCATGTGGGTGCGCAGCTCGACGCCGATCCCGCGCAGAACGAGCAGCCAGAGCACAATCGTCAGCGGCAGATAGAACCCGCTGAAGCTGGAGGCGTAGAGCAGCGGGAAGGCGAAGAACAATGTGCCCCCGCCGGCGATGAGCCACACTTCGTTGCCGTCCCACACCGGGCCGATCGTGCGCAGCACGGTGCGGCGCTCCTCATCAGTCTTCGCGATCAGCAGGTGCAGCACTCCCGCGCCGAGGTCGAACCCATCCAGCACGACGTAGCCCGTGATCATGAGGGCCACCAGCCAGAACCAGATGAAGGGCAGCACGCGGGCTGCTACACGACGGCCGGTGCCGACGGATTCTCGGCGACGCCCGCTGCCTGCCGCGGGCCGACCGCGATCTCGTGCCGGACGAGGTACAAGAAAAGAATCGCCAGCACCGTGTAGAGGCCCATGAATCCGAGCAACGTGAACAGCCCGTTGCCCTCTTGCACGCGGTCGGAGTACCCCTCGCTCACACGCATGAGACCATACACCAGCCAGGGCTGCCGGCCCGTCTCCGCAGCCAGCCAGCCAGCGGTGTTGGCAACGAATGCGACCGGCGCGCACAGCATGATGATCCACAAGGCCCAGCGCGCCTCATACAGTCGCCGACGCCACAACAGCACGGCGGCGAGCGTCATCACTGCCGCGAAGATGGTCCCCAGGCCAACCATGATGTGATAGCTGTAGTACAGGAGCGGGATGTCTGTGGGCCAGTCTTCCCTGGGGAACGCATTCAACCCCCGCACCTCTCCCGCCGTCGTGCCGTAAATGAGGAAGCTGAGCGCATTGTTGGCGACGAGCGCATTGTCGATCTGCTGGTGCTGCAAGTCCGGCTGGCCGAGGATCACAATGGGGGCGCCAGCCCTGGTATTGAACAGGCCTTCCATGGCCGCCGTGGTCACGGGCTGTCGCTTCGCCACATACCGAGCCATAGCGTCGCCGCTCGGGAACAACTGCAGAATGCACACGATGACGCCGACGATGACCGCCACCCGTAGAAAGAGGCGGCCATGATCGATGTGCTCCCGTTGCAGGAGATAGTACGCGCCCACACCAGCCACGACCAGCGCGCCCGTGATCACGGCGCCGCCCATGGTGTGCACAAACTGCAGCAGTGCCCAGGGACTCGAGAGCAGCCCCCAGAAGCTCGTGAGTTGAAAGCTGCCGTCCGCGAGACGCGCATATGCGACCGGGTCCTGCATCCAAGCATTGGTCGCGATGATGAAATAGGCTGACAGCCAGGACCCCAGAAATACGAGAAACGCCGTCCACCAATGGGCGACGCGACTCAAGCGGTTCTCACCGTACAGGAAGAGCCCCAGGAACGCGGATTCGAGAAAGAATGCAAACACGCCTTCCATCACGACCGTCGACCCGATCACCCCGCCTGTCACCCGTGAGAACCGCGCCCAGTTCGTCCCGAACTGAAACTCCATCGGGATCCCGGTGACCACGCCGAAGAGAAAGCTGATCCCGAAGATCCGACCCCAGAAACGTGCAGCGTCGTTGTACGACTCGTTTCGCGTGCGGAGCGCGATCGTTTTCAGTATCACGATGAGCAGCGCGAGCCCCATCGTGAGCTGGGGAAAGAGGTAGTGGAACGTGATCGTGAACGCGAACTGAAGCCGGTGGATCAGGAGGGTGCTGTCCATCGCGCAAGGCCCACCAGGGTTGGATCGCGGAGTCGACGGCTCAGCGCCAATCTAGTCCGTCGCGAGAGGCATGGCAGTGCTTGCCAGCTGACCAACGGCTCCGGCTCCGCCGGGACAGCGACAATCGTCAACCTTGGTCACATTGCTCGGCGCTTCGTGAACGCCTTAACTGCAACCCGGCGAACGACGCACGAGTGATCAAATCCGCATGCCGCGGGCGCTCTAGGGAGAGCGCGTTGGTGCGGCCCGGAGATCTGACCAGGGTGGCCCGCCACGCATCACGCGGCCGAGGTCGCGGACGTGATCGGGGGGCGGCTAAGGGGTACGTGAGCGGGCCCACCTTGGAATTACGTCGCGGGCAACTGGGATGTAAGAGGCCTCCTATCGCAGTCAAACGCCCCTGCTGTTCGCTCGCGCCACTGATGCGTGCGTCGCCGACGGCCGTCCTTCCGGCTACCTTCTCCGGAGAACGGAGGCCGGATGGACGCTGGGACGATCGGCGGGCTACAAGGGGTCCTGGGTGAGCGCTACCGCATCGAGCGGGAGCTCGGTCGCGGCGGCATGGCCGCCGTCTATCTGGCCGAGGACACGCGCCACGCTCGGCTGGTCGCCCTCAAGGTGCTCCACCCGGAGCTCGCCGCTGCGGTGGGACTCAAGCGCTTTCGCCAGGAGATCGCGATCGTCGCACAGCTCCAGCACCCGAATATCCTCGCGCTGCTGGACTCCTGTGAGTCATCCGGGGGTCCCCTCTGGTACACAATGCCATACGTCGAGGGCGCGACCCTGCGCGAGCGCCTCACTCGACAGCACCAGCTTCCGCTGGAGGATGCGCTCCGGATTACCCGAGAGGTTGCATCTGCGCTCGACTACGCGCATCGCCGGGGCGTCATCCATCGCGATGTCAAACCCGAGAACATCCTGCTGGCATCCGATGGTCAAGCGTTGCTCACCGACTTCGGGATCGCTCGGGATCTGCTCAGCACCCATGTCGAGCCAACCTCGAGCGAGCGGCGGCTGACCGATACCGGAGTAAGCCTCGGGACGCTCGAGTACATGAGCCCCGAGCAGACAGCTGGAGCCCGCGACGTCGATGCCCGCACCGATATATACGCACTGGGTTGCGTGTTGTACGAGATGCTGGCCGGCGAGCCACCCTTCACCGGCGCCACGCCCCAGGCCCTCGTGGCACGGCGCCTCGTGGAGCGACCGCTCTCACTCGGAGCGGTCCGAGACCGCATCCCTGAGGAGATCGAGCAGGCGGTCGAGATCGCGCTGGCCCGTTCTCCTGCGGATCGCTACCAGAGCGTAGCCGAGTTCCGAGAGGCCCTGGAGACGCCGCCGAGCGCGGAGGGAACATCGAGAAGACACAGACACCCAGCGGCCACTGCTCGCAGACGACTGGGGCAGGCCGCCGCCATTGCGGGGCTTCTCGTCGCCGCGCTCGTCGTGTTCGCGTGGACGCGATGGAATGCGCGGCCGAGCGCGAGTGCACCGGCATCGCTGGCCGTACTGCCGTTCGAGAATATCGGCGATACGGCCAGTGCGTACTACGGCAGCGGCATCGCGGACGAGATCAGGAACAAGCTCGCATCGCTGCCGGGCGCACGGGTGATCGCCCGGGCGAGCTCCACGCAATACCGTCATACCGGCAAGTCGCCGCAGGTGATTGCGCAGGAACTCGGAGTGGAGCACCTGCTGATGGGACAGGTACAGGTGCCCAAGGTCCCCTCCGCTACAGGTCACGTGCACGTGAACGCGAAGCTGATTCGCATCTCGAGTCGATCGGCGCCCCGCACCGAGTGGGAGGCCCCTTTCGACGGACAACTGTCGGATGTGTTCCGTCTGCAGGCCGAGATCGCCGCTGCCGCCGCGTCAGCCCTCGGCATCGCGGGCGGAAATGCCAGGACCGCGCTCGAGACCGACCAACCAACGACCAACCTCGACGCCTACGACGCGTATCTGCAGGCGGAGGCCCTTCGAGGCGACAACAGCCCCGGGATGCTCCGCCACCGGGAGGAGCTCTACACACGGGCGATCGCCGCTGATTCGAGCTTTGGCCTCGCATGGGCGTCGCTCGCGTTTGTTCACGCGGCGATCTTCTACTACTCGTCGCCAACCGTAGATGAGGCGACCGGCGCGGCGTACGCGTTGTCCCGCGCGCAGGCGCTCATCCCCGAGCGTCCAGAGACCAAGATCGTTCTCAGCTACTATGAGTCTGCCGTTCGGCGCGATCCGAACGCCGCGCGCGCCGCCGCCGAGACCGGACTCACGACGGCCCCGGACAACGTAGACCTCCTCACCGCCGCGGCCAACGCGGAGCGCTCGGCGGGAGCCTGGGAGTTGGCGCTCCAGCATTCTGAACGGGCTGCGCTCCTCGATCCCCGTTCGTTGGCGGCAGCAGCCAGTTTCGGGACGAGCCTGCACTACCTCAGGCGATATCACGCCGCACACGAGGCCTACGACCACGCGCTGGCGATTGCCCCGCGATCGCTTGGGATGGCGGAATTCCAGACGATGGTGAGCATCGCGCAGGGCGATACGGTTGCCGCGCGCGCGGTCATCCGCCGCTCCTTGTCGGTCGCCGATACCACTGCCCTGATCACCTTCCTCGGTGAAGAGAATAGCCTGTACTGGATCCTCGACGACAATTTGCAGAAGCGGCTCTTGAGCCTTGGTCCAGATAGCTTCGACGATCACGGATCCTGGGGATTGGTTCGGGCCGAGGTGTATTGGCTGCGAGGCGATACCGCGCGCGCACGGGTGTACGCGGATACGGGACGCCGGGTGCTCGCCGAGCAAGTCAGAAACGGGGCGAACGACGAACTGCAGTACATCACGCTCGGACTCGCCTATGCCTACCTCGGTCAGAAGGCTCAGGCGATCAAGTACGGCGAACAAGGAGCGGCGATGAAAACCCTCGCGAACGACCACGTCGCTGGGCTCTACGACCAGCAGGTGCTCGCCCAGATCTACACCGTGATCGGCGAGCCTGACAAAGCGATCGATCACCTCGATCCACTGCTCCGCGTGCCATCATTTCTCTCGCCTGCGTTCCTCCGCGTCGACCCTGTGTGGGCGTCGCTCCGCGGGAACCTGCGGTTCCAGGCGATGACGCGCGATACGGCGCCCGAGCATCAGCCACCCGCGAGCGGTCCGTGATTCGAGTGTTCTAGCTCTTGGCGCAAACCGCGACGCCGGACGACGACCGACGGGGTCTCGCGCGCCAACTCGGGCTGCGTGAGGCAACGGCCATCGTGATCGGCGGCATCATCGGATCCGGGATCTTCATGACACCGGGCATCGTTGCGCGACAGGCCGGAACGCCGGCCCTCGCGTTACTCGTTTGGACCGTCGCGGGTGGCCTGGCATTTTGCGGCGCCCTCTCATTTGCCGAGCTGGGCGCCTCGATCCCCCAGACGGGCGGCACGTATCAGTTCCTGCGCATCGCCTATGGTACTCCACTAGTCGCGTTTCTCTGCGGGTGGGCATTCTTTTTCGTCGACGGCGCCGGCGCTATCGCCTCGCTCGCCACGACATTCGCGACCTACAGTGGCTTCTTCCTGAGCCGTTTCGTGCCGATGTCTGCCGCGCCGCTCCGCATCGTCGCCGTACTGACGATTGCGATCATCGCCGCCGTCAACTACGTCGGAGTCAAGGCTGGCGGACGAGTGCAGGTCGTTTTCACTGTGCTCAAGATTGCAGCGCTGGTCGGCATCATCGCGGCAGGGCTCCTCGCCAAGGGGGGATGGGATCACTTCCACACCACTCCTGGCGTGCGACCTGAGGGCGCGCTGGGCGCGCGCTTTGCCACCGGAATGATTGGGGCGCTCTTCTCGTACGCGGGCTGGTCGTATACCAGCTATGTCGCCGGCGAAATCGACAATCCCCGGCGCAACCTGCCACTGTCGATCCTCCTCGGCATGGCAGTCGTGCTCGCCGCATACCTCGGCGTGAACGTCGCGTACATGAAAGTGCTGCCCTTCCGCGAGCTTCAGCAGTCATCGTTGGTGGCATCCGACGCAATGCGGCGAGTGATTGGTCCCGGGAGCGCCGGCCTCATCGCCGCCGCCGTCATGGTGTCGACGGTCGGAGCGCTCAATGCCGTCACGCTGGCGTACGCGCGAATCGGATTCGCGATGGCACGTGACGGACTGTTCTTCGAGCGGCTGCGGACGGTGCATCCTCGCTATCACACGCCCGCGGATGCCATCGTCGTCTTGGCGATGGTCGCCGCTGCGTTCGCGTTGTCCGGGAGCTTCGAGCAAATCGTGAACTACTTCGCGTTCATCGATTACTTCTTCTTCGGCCTAGCCGTGGCGTCGGTCATCATTTTGCGACGCCGGTTTCCGTCGATGCCCCGCCCGTTCAAGATGTGGGGCTACCCGGTGACCCCGCTGCTCTTCCTCGTCACCACCGCGTGGTACCTCTCGCAGGTCCTGACGCACCGCTTCCGGGAATCCATGGTTGGCATCGGCATTCTCTTGGCGGGCATTCCCTTCTACTGGTATTGGCGACGCGCACAGACGGCGGCCGCGGCCTCGGTGGACGCAGCGCGCGTTGGGTGACCGAGATACGGTTTCGCCGGTCACCAGCAATGAGGACGCAAAACCCGGCTGCTCAATCGTCGAACGTGTACTTCGGCGTCGCGAACGCCGTCGCCAGCGCAGCCACGTCGCTGGACACCGCATCCGCTGCCTCTCGGTCGAGCGCGGCGCGCCGCACGAGCCTCGCGACATACTGCATCTCGGGCTCGCACATCCCCTGGCGAGTGAGCTCCTGGACCGACAGCCGAAGGCCCGTGCGGACGCCGCGCGCCCGGTCACCCCGCATGTGACTCGCCTGAAAGAAGATATTGGAGGCGCGGCAGAGCTCCTCGACGTGCCGCGCGCCGATCGCGGTGGCGTCGAGGAAGATCTGATGCGTCATCGTGTAATTCCGCTCGGCGGCCAGGACGCTGAATCCCTCGTCGGATAGCGCGCGGCCAAGGGCCCGAGCGTTCGCCACCATCTGACGGCCGTACGACTGCCCGAACGCGCTCATCTCAGCCAGCGAGTACGCCGTGGCCGCGTACTTGTTCTGATCGCGTGTCTGCATGAGGGGTGGGAACGGAATCTGCCAGAGTCGTTCGGCGATCGCGGCGTCATTGGTCACGATCAACCCACCGACGGGCCCACCCATGACCTTGTGCGTGCTCATCGTCATGAGGTGCGCGCCTTCCGCCAACGGGTTCTGGAACTCGCCGGCGGCAACGAGGAGGGCCAGATGGGCGGCGTCGTACAGGAACACGGCGCCGATCTCGTCGGCGATCGCGCGCAGCTCGCGCACCGGATACGGGAAGAGCACATAACTGCCACCGACGACGAGGAGCGCCGGGTGGAGCGCTCGCGCGGCCTCGCGCACGCCATCCACGTCGACCTCGAAGCACTCGCCAGCGATTGGCATGTCGTGAACCGACAAGCCGCGGAGATCCGGGATGGCTCCCGGGTGGTAGCCCATATTGGCACCGCCGTCCATGGACTGGACGAGCAGCGTGTCACCCGGCTTGGTCAGGGCGAAGAGCACAACGGTGTTGGCCATCGTCGTACTCGTCGCGCGCCACTCGACGAATTCCGCCCTGAACAACCGTCTCGCATGCGCAATGATCAGCGCCTCCAGCTCGTCCACCCAGCGATTCTGGTTGTGTCCAATAGGAAACTCGCGGTCGCCGGGCGGTCCCTCGGACACGCGGGTGGCGAGATCGGAATCGAGGAGCCGCCGCGCAGCGTCGGAGATCGTGCTTTCTGCGGCATTGAGGTTCAAGCACTGATGTCGGCGGTGTACTTCGTGTTCGGCGACCAGCTGGACGATGCGATCCGCTACACGCGCCGGCGTGGCGGTGTCGACCGATTGAGCGACGCGCTCGAGATACGCCCGGCTCGCGGGCGTCAGCTTGTTCCAGGTCGTATGCATGCCGTGAGAAGCAGGGGTCGAGTGACAGGAATGTTCAGGAAGCTGATGCGGGGAGGGCCTCTGCGGGATCGTCTTGACGCATCGCGGCCGCCTGCGTCGTCATCAGGCTGACGGCAACGAATGCGATGGCGGAGAGTGAATATGCGATGAGGAGTCCAAGATCGACGCTGAAGATGCCGTGAAAGCGCCCCGGCAGTCCGGCGACGAACGCAGCCACCCCCGCGGCGCCACCGACCGCCATGCCCGCGAGCGCTCCCTGGTAGGTCGCCCCACGCCAGAGGACCCCACCCAGCAGCGGCACGAGCATGCTGCCCATGTACGGGTAGTTGAAGATGATGATCGTGTAGAGAATGCCTTTTCGTGCATGAAGCGCGAGGACGCACCCGATCACGAGAGCCCCGACCAGAGCAACCCGCGAGACGGTCTTGGCATGCTTCAACTCATCCAGCTGGACCGTCGGGTGCAGGATCTTGTTGTAGAAGTCGCGCGAGACGCACCCCGCGAGCGAGATCAACAAGCCAGTGCCACTCGACATTGCCGCACCGAGGAGCGCCGCGACCACAAGTCCCGCCACCGCCGGATGCAGCAGCGCCTGAATCGCGTGGGGGAGTACCGATACTGCAGGAACGTCCGGAAACATGCGCCGCCCGACCGCACCGATGAAGGCCGTGCATAGCGTCACGAAGATGACGATCACGCCGGCGAGCACGCAGCCCCATTTGGCAATGCGGCCCGAGCTCGCCGACTGGTACCGCAGGAAGGCGTCGTAGGACACCGAGATCGAGAGCAGGAACGGCAACACGAGGAATACGGCCTTGGACGCCATGCCCGGCGGTATGAACGGCTGCGAGAGTATCTGGCCGATCGCGCGGCGATCGTGCAGCGAAGCGAGTGTCATCACCGCGGCGAGCGGAATGCCAATCACGAGTATCCCGACCTGCACGAGGTCGACCGTCGCGATACTCCACATGCCCCCGAGGACGCTGTACACCGCAATCACAGTACCGACGAGAATGAGGGCTGTTTGGAAGTCGAAACCAAAGATGGACAGGACTGACGCGGCGGCGAGCACCTGGGCGACGAAGATCCCCAGGAGGCTCGGAATGTTGCAGACTGCCGCCCAGAGGCGCACCCAGCGGCGCTCGGCGAAGCGGACTCCAAAGAAGTCCAGGGGCACGTATCCGTTATTCCCCCACAGCTTCGACGCGACCACCAGTCCCGCGATGATGAGGCCGACCCCGCAGCCAAGCCCGTACCATACACCCGGCCAGATTCCCGACTCCGCTCCGGTTTCCGCGCTGCCCAGGACGATCCCCGCACCGATCTGCACGCCAGCCATCGTCGCGGTCGTCAGCACGAGCCCAAGCTTCCGCCCCGCGACCAGGAAATCCGATGCGCTCTTGTTGCGCTTGCTCAGTATGGCCCCGAGCGCAAGCATCACCGCGAAGTACAGCACGACGACCGAGAGGAGCATGAATGATCTCGCCCTTAAGTGTCGCCCTTGAGCTTCCAGTTCACGCGGCTGACGAAGGGGCGATTGAGCACGATAGCGCCGGGTTCTGGGCAGACGTCCACGCAGCTCCCCTCGAACCAGCACTCACCGGGGAACACCACCAGCGGTGCCCCACCTCGCTCCGGGCTGGGAAGGAACAAGTCCACTGGGCAGATATTGACGCACCGATTGCAGCCCGTGCACGTCTCGGGGAAAATGGTAACGGGGTCGACCATCGCCCGCTCGTAACCAACGGTGATTTTCCGGGGTTCAGCATCGCTGTAGTCCCCCGACCCCTGCCCCCTGGCCCCAGACTCCGTGTCTTCAGTCATTCCGATACCGGTCGGCGTAGCGCTCATAGTTCTCGACCAGATCGCCCCAGAAATCAATGGCGAGCGCGCCGGTATGAATCCCGTCGCCGTCGCGTCGCACCGTGACCCACTTGTGCCATTCTGGTGGATCCATCGCGGGGTAATCGAGGCGCGCGAACTGTAACTGCTTCGAGCTGGCCTTGCGAGCCAGGCACGAATGAATCACGAGCTCCGCGTTGCTACGGATATTGAGCACTTCGTGCACCCGCCCGAGCTCGCGCGGGTTGCTTGCCGACAGGTGGCCCACCTCCGCTTGATCGAGCTCGTACAAGGCCTTGAGCCCCTCGTTGAGTAGGTCGTCGCTCTTCACGGCGCCGCAATAGTTTTGCATGATGCGCGTGACGGCGAGATTGGCCGATTGCCAACTCGGACCACGCTTCCGCCTGAGCGGCTCGTAGAGCCGCGTGCGCTCGGCATCTACCTGCCGAGCGTCGACGGTGACTGGCCCCGATCGGACGGCGTAGTCCGCCGCGTGGCGGCCTGCGTAGCGACCCGTCGCGGCCGCGTGACCGACACAATCCGAAGCGAAGAGCATGTCGCCGGCGGCGAAGAGCCCCGGCAGGTTGGTTTCCAGGTTCCAGTCGTTGACGGCACCACCCGGTATGCCGAAGAACTGCCGCTCTTGTGGCAGGAACTGTCCGGACCGCCATCCGTCGCCGTAACTCTGAAGCAGATGTCGGTTCGGATCGAAGCCTGCCGCCGTGTAATTGGCCATCACCGGTGTCTTCGTCTTTCCCTCGTGCCCGACCATCATCCCCCAGATGACGCGGCGCTCCATGTCGGGCATGCCGGGCAAGTCGGCAAAGAGCGGCAGCTTGTAGCCGCGCTTGAGCAACTCATCGACCGGTAGTGTTTCGGGCCCCTCGAACTCGTAAATGGGAAAGTCCGGTTCGCCGCCGCCCTTGAGAAAGAATTTCTGGCCGGGCGCGGGCCGATGGCGCTCGGCAACGGTCGTCAATGTGCGACCGTCGCGATCGACCCACGGGACTTCGCGGCCCTGCGCGTCCACCATGCTGCACGCATACCACGTATTGTGGTTGTTGCCGGTGCTGTACGGCGGAAAGCTGCGCAGCCCGCTCCATTCTGCACGCAACGACTTTTCCAGCATCGTGAACTCGAGGCCCACCCGCCATCCAATCGCGTGGCCATCGCCTGTGCACTCCGGCGGACGGAACTCCGAGATCCCGCTGGCCTCTGGCGCGAACAGCCACAACCGAGTCGGCCGCGAGGTGCACAGCACGGTCGCCTTGGCGCGGCAGACGACGAACTTGCCCGTGCGCACGTTCATGCCGACTGCGCCTACGACACGGCCTCCGACGCGGCCACCCTCGGTCAATAGTCCGGTCACCATCGTTCGATCGAGCAGCCGCACCCGATTCCGCTTCAAGCCCCGGTACATCATCGGCTTGAACGTGTCCCCCCAGACCCGAATCGTGTAGCGGTTCTCGTAGTCGTACGCGAAGAGGAATTTGGTCGCCTCGTCGCGAAAGTCCGCGCCCCTGAACTCGTCGTCGGTATCTCGAATCTTGGCGCCCATCCGCTCCAGATCGAGCAGCCGGTCGTAGCATTGGCGGGTTTCGATGTAGTGAGAGATCCCGTTGTTGTATCCGCGGTGTCCCCGGATCATCGCGTCGGTCAACTCTTCGGGCGTGACTCGCGAGCAGGGGTTGGTGGCCGCCATCTCCCAGTGGTCGCACCCCGAACCCATCGCGCCGCTGGCAAAGGTCGAGGCCTTTTCGAGCAGCACCACGCGCGCCCCCCTGGCAACGGCCCCCAATGCGGCGAAACAGCCGGAGGCACCGCCGCCGATCACGAGGACGTCGGTGTCAATCTCCTCGGTCTGATCCCATTGGATCGGGTAGGGCCACACGAGAGGGCCAGAACCGTCGTCCGTCGCACTATTGAGCATTCGTACCATTTCCGTGAACCAGAGAGTCTGGGCGTTGAGCCGTCGCCAGAGAATTGTGTGCGCAAACGCGTGATAACGCGAGGCCCGGCATGAGTTGGCGACCGGTCCCGCAAATTGCTGCGCCGCGCGCCCAGCATCGCGTCGTGCCGTCATCCGTTGCCCGCCAATGAGCCGGCCACGAACCGATGACCTGTCCATACCCATAAGTCGCGAGGGTCTCGCTTGACAGCCTTAGCCCGCTCGCGTAACTACCCCGCCGAGTGAACGCGCGATAGCAGCCATAGCCCAGACGTCTCATCGTGTTCTGGATTAGCAAGATCATTCATTGGGTCTCTCGGCTGCGGCGGCGCTGGGTGATCCTGCTCGCCGTGATTGGACCCGGCGTCATCACAATGGTCGCCGATAACGACGCCGGCGGGATTTCCACGTACGCGCAGACCGGTGCGAGGACTGGGTTCAATCTGCTGTGGGCGTTCATCCTCCTCGTGCCGATGGCCTACTACATCCAGGAAATGACGGTCCGACTGGGAGCCGTCACGAAGCGGGGCCACGCCGAGGCGATCTTCGATGCCTTCGGTCCCGTGTGGGGCTGGTTCTCGGTCTTCGATCTCGTGCTGATCAATTGGCTGACGCTCGTGACCGAGTACATCGGCATGACCCAGGCGGCGCGGATCTTCGGCATTCCTGAGTGGCTCACGTTCCTCGGCGTCACTGCGCTGCTGATGGCGATCGTGATCACCGGGCGCTACTGGACGTTCGAGCGGATCACCCTGTTCTTCTGTGCGTTCAACTTCGTCTACATCCCCGCCGCGTTTTGGGCGATGCACACCGGCAATGTGCACGGCGGCTGGCTGCAGGTGGGCCGCGGGTTCTTCGCGCCGAGCTTCAGCTTTGGGGCCGCGCTCGGCCCGGCGGCGGTGCTCACATTGATCATGGCCAACATCGGCACGACTATCACGCCCTGGCAGATCTTCTTCCAGCAGTCAGCGGTCGTCGACAAGGGCATGGACATCAAGGACATCAAGTACGGCAAGATCGATACGTTCGTGGGATCGCTCGTGACATGCATCGTCGCGGCATTCATCATCATCGCAACCGCGGCGGCCTTCTACTACCACCCGTCGGGCCAGATCCTGGTCGAATCCGCGGCGGAAACCGCGGCGAAGATGCCGGAGGTCCTACCGAATCGCACACTGGGTGAGTCCGCGAGAGTGTTGTTCGCGATCGGATTGTTCGACGCCGGCCTCCTGGGAGCGCTCTGCATCTCGCTCGCCACGAGTTGGGCACTCGGTGAAGTCTTCGGGTGGGCGCACTCGCTCAACAAGAGCGTGCGCGAGGCCCCGTGGTTCTACGTGGCGTACCTGGCTATGCTCCTCTCATCCGGCGTCGTCTCTCTCATCGCGAGCACCCGGGTCCAGGACGCGATTACCATCTTCGTTCAGGTCGTCGCCGTGACGCTGTTGCCTGCCGCACTGGTTTTTCTCATCCTGTTGCTGAACGACAAGCCGCTGATGGGTGATCAGGTCAATACGCGCAGCCAGAACATCGCCAACTGGTCGATCACGGTGTTCGTCATCATCGTCTCGACGGCGTTCGGACTCTCCGTCCTGTTCCCGCACCTCTTCGGATCGGGAGGGACGTAAGCGATGGCCGTCACACCCGTTCCGCCGCCGCCGGCGCAGGCGGGCGCCAACCATCGCTTCGTCTTCTTCTCCGAGCTACTCGACCGCCGCGTCTCTATGACGCGCGCCGAGCTGAGGATCGGCAAGTTGACCGATCTCGTGTTCCGTCTCGCTGAGCCCTTTCCCGAGGCGGTGGGCATCTTCATCAGCCACGGCTGGGGCAATCCCAGTGAGTTCGTGCCCTGGGAGCGAGTGATCCGCACGGACGCAAACGCCGTCATCGTGATGCCGCCCGACGGCAGCGATCGGTACCCGCCGTTTGTCGACCAGCCGGGGTGGATTCTCGTCAACGAACATCTGATCGGCCGGACGATCCTCGACCTGGACGGCCGGCGCGTGGAGGTGGTGAACGACGTACACCTCCTACAAGACCCGAAACGATTGATCCTCGTGCATGTCGACGTCTCGTTCAACGGGTTTCTGCGCAAATGGGGGCTCGGCTTCGTGCGGTTCGGAAAGGACCGTCTCATCTCGTGGAAATACGTACAACCGCTCTCGATCGAAGATGTCACCACGTCCGACAAGGTGTCCCTGTCGCTCACCCGGACGCAGATCCACGAGTTGCCGAGCGAAGATCTGGCGGACGTGCTAGAGGAACTTCCCGGCCCCGAGCAGGAAGCCATCTTCTCCGCCCTCGAGCCGGACAAGGCGGCGGAGACCCTGCTCGAGACTGAGCCACGCGCGCAGCGCCAGATCGTGGCCGATCTCGCACCGGACCGGGCGAAATCGATCCTGTCGGAGATGACGATGGCCGAGGTCGCGGACCTGCTCTCGGCCCTTCCCTGGGACGACCGCATCGACCTGCTGTCGCTCCTGCCGGCGGAGCAAGCGGAGCGCGTGCGGCTCATCCTTGGAACGAGCGAAGCGAAGGCCTCCTCGCTCACCTCGCAGCGGTACGTGACGATGCCCGGCCAGACGACGGCGGCCGTCGCGCTCGCTCGCCTGCGTGACAGCGCGCTCGACCATCGCGCGGTGACATACATCTATGTCGTGACCGAACCGGAGGGCCTGTTGTTGGGGATTGTGGACTTGCGGGAGCTGGTGCTCGCGAAGGAGGGCATGACGCTGGAAGAGCTGATGGTGGCACCTGCGGTCGCGGCAGGTGCCGACATGGTGGAGCAGGAGGTCGTGGATCTGTTCGCGAAATACCACTTCCAGCTGTTGCCAGTGGTCGACGCCGGTGACCGCATCATCGGCGTCATTCGGTACAAGGACATCATGCGATGACACGCGGGGAGAGGCAGGCTCGTGACGCACGCGGGGGACGGCATGCCGCGGATTGAGATGACGCGCGGTGTGCGCATCGCGCTGCTCGTGTTGCGCGTCTATCTCATCGGCATGCTAGTGCTGATCCTGCTCAAGTTCTTGCGGATTTTTGGCTGATCCGCCTCGAAGCGTGTGATATCGGTTGAGTCTGCGCCAGCCTTGACGAATTGCCGCAGGTGCCGCTTCGTGATCTCAATGTGCGAGGCGATGAACCACGGCTGCGCCCGACTCGGGATGGGCGATGACTGACCACGGGCCAGAAGCAGCGGACTCGCCTCGACCGGAGAATGCACGCGACGCCGGGTCCGCTTGGGCTCCATTTCGATACGCGGCGTTCACGGTCCTGTGGACAGCGTCCGTCGTCGCCAGCATTGGGACGTGGATGTACACAGCGGCCTGCGCCTGGCTCATGACGAGCCTGAGCCCGGATCCGCTGCTCGTCGCACTCGTGCAGGTCGCCAATGCCCTTCCGATGTTTCTGTTCGCGATTCCAGCGGGTGCATTGACAGACATCGTCGATCGACGCCGGTTGCTCGTCGTCGCGGAGAGCACCACCACGGTCCTCTCCGCCATCTTCGCCGTGCTCGTCGGGCTGGGTCTCGTGACGCCCTCGGTGCTGCTGCTGTTCGTGTTCCTGATCGGAGCAGGCTCCGCGCTGGACGCTCCGGCGTGGCAGGCAATCGTTCCGCAGCTCGTGCCGAAAAAAGAGCTGGCGCCCGCCATTGCGGCGAACGGCGTTGGCGTAAACGTGAGTCGCGCCATTGGCCCGGCGCTCGGTGGCGCGCTCACGGCAATCAGCGGTGTGGTGGTTCCCCTCTGGATCAACGCCATCAGCAACCTCGCGACCGTCGGAGGGCTCCTCTGGTGGCAACCGCCGCGCAAGGCGCGGAGTCAGATTCCGCCCGAGCGATTCTGGAGAGCCATTCGGACGGGCTGGCGCTACGGCATCAACAGCCGCTCCTTGCGAGCGACCGCCCTCCGGACCGCCGCGTTTCTTGTCTTTGCCAGCGCGTACTGGGCTCTCTTGCCGCTGGTTGCGCGTCAGCAGATCGCTGGCGGGCCCGGGGCCTACGGCGTACTTCTGGGCTGCATCGGCCTGGGCGCGATCATCGGCGCGGGCGCGCTTGCGCGAGTTCGGGCAAGGCTGGGGCCGGATCGTGTCATGGCCGCCGCGACGGTCGGGACCGTGCTCGCGCTGGTGATGTTCGGGCTGGCGCACGACCTCGCCACAGCGCTGGTCGCGAGTCTCGTCGCGGGCCTGTCATGGGTCGCAGCCCTGGCCACGCTCAACGTCTCGGCACAGCTGGCGCTCCCCGATTGGGTTCGCGGCCGCGGACTCGCGCTCTACGTCACGGTGCTATTCGGCTCAATGTCGCTCGGCAGCGCGCTCTGGGGCCAGGTGGCCGCCATCCTGGGACTTCCCGCGGCGCACTTCCTCGCCGCTGTCGGCGCACTCGCGGCAATACCGATGACGTGGCGGTGCAAACTCCAGATCGGCGCTGAGGTAGATCTCACACCCGCTCTCAGTTGGCCGGCGCCTGTCACGACGCGGCAGGTGGGCGAGGACCGGGGGCCTGTGCTTGTGACCATCGAGTACCGCATCGACCCCCGCGATCGTGAGGCGTTTCTGGAGGCCGTCGAACGACTATCGCAGGAACGCCGCCGCAATGGTGCCTACGAGTGGGCGATCTTCGAGGATGCCGCCGACGACGGGCGATTTCTCGAGACCTTCCTCGTCGAGTCGTGGCTCGATCACCTACGCCAGCACGAGCGCGCGACGGCCGCTGACCAACTAGTACAAGCGGAGGTGGAGCGGTTCAATACTGAAGGCGTCCCGACGGTCACACACCTCATCGCGGCGGAGCGGAGGCTGTGACGCTTTGTTTAGCGATTGTGCCACTGGCGTTTGTGCGGTTCCCCTCGTGTTCACGATCCCGTGAGGCTCCTCCATGATCTATCGCACACTGGGCAAGACCGGCGAACGAGTGTCGGCGATTGGATTGGGCGGTCATCACATCGGCCGGCCACCGGATCAGAACGAGGGAGTTCGGATCATTCGGGCGGCCGTCGACCGCGGAATCACGTTCATGGACAACAGCTGGGATTATCACGAAGGAGAAAGCGAGCGGCGGATGGGACGGGCGCTCCGCGACGGGTATCGCCAGCGGGTGTTCCTGATGACCAAGTTCGACGGGCGCACGAAGCTGGCGACGGCTGACCAGATCGATGAGTCGCTGCGGCGGCTCCAAACGGACCGCATTGACTTGATCCAATTCCATGAGAACATCCGCATGGAGGACCCGGACCGCTTTTTCGCGCCCCAAGGATCTCTCGAGGCCGTACTCGAAGCCAAGCAGGCCGGCAAGATCCGATATATCGGCTTCACCGGGCACAAGGACCCGGTGGTTCATTTGCGAATGCTGGAAGTCGCGGCCGCACACACCTTTTCGTTTGATGCATGTCAGCTACCGCTCAACGTCATGGATGCGCACTTTCGCAGCTTCACTCAACAGGTGCTCCCGAGGTTGTTGGCGCAGCAGATTGCGGTCCTCGGGATGAAACCGCTGGGCGACGGACATGTCTTGCGATCCAACACGCTCGGCGCCACCGAATGTCTCCACTACGCGCTCAACCTGCCGGCGTCGGTCATCATCACTGGCTGTGAGAGCATGCAGCGCCTCGACCAGGCGATCGAGGCGGTGGAGACGTTTGCCCCCATGAGCCAAGCCGACGTTGCGGCACTTCTCGCTCGCACGCGCGACGCGGCCGCAACCGGAGAGTACGAACCGTTCAAGACGACCGAGATGTTCGACGGCACGGCCCACACCCCCGCGTGGATGGGGGAAGGTAGGATGATCTAAGTCGTCCGCGATTGTTATCGGGCGGTCACCACTCAGCGCCTAACACGAGTGGAACGAAGTTCGTATCGCCGTGATGTCCGTACAGCGTGTTGTAGCGCGCCTCGAGGAAGAGGCGGACGGGCTTCACCCGGTAGCGCAGCCCGCCGCCCGCATCGACACCCCCCGTGAACTGCGTCCGGGTCCGCACCGGAACGTCCTCCCCATATGGACCGCAGAACCCGACGAACGCGCTACAGTAGGTGCTGGCGCCGTAGTTATCGAGCTGGACGTTGCGCCAATACGCGCCGCCGCCAAAGACAAGGTACGGCGTCAGGGCACCGAAGTAGTCCCGCTTGTTGAGCACGAGGTTGAGCGTGCCGGACGTGATGCTGGCACCGCCCCCGGTTGCCCCGTAATCAGTCGCAGTTGCGCCGTTCACTCCGTGCGCCGCATACGAGAAATCACCTTGCAACCAGATGCCACCGTGCGAGCTGAGTGGTCGTGCGAGGTTGGCCCCGATGACCCAGCCGGGTTCGAACCGCTCACCGAACTGACCGGTCGGAAACGAGGCCCCCACATCAATGCCCGCGTGGAACGGCCGCTGCCAAAAAACCCCGTAGCCACCAGGGCCGCCGCCCTGGGCCTCCAAACCCGGCGCGCCGACGACGGCAGTGATCAGAGCAACGCTAGCCACACGCCAAAGCAGAGTCACGGGCCCCCTCCAAGAGTCGGATGCGCACAGCTCGCTACACAGATACGCGAATGGTAGCGCATCGTTGCGCTTCGGAGGAAGGCATAGCCCATCGCCAAGCGTGCACGATGAGATGCCCGTTCATCTGGGCGCGCGCGGCTCCGCTATGAGCGCCAGATAGGCGCCGGATACGTCCCGATCGCCCAAACCGGCTTGCAGGGCGCTCTCCCATTGCGTTGCAATCGATTGCGCCATCGGAAGCCGTTGGTGCGCGCGGTTCGCGGCATCGAGGGCCAGGTGCAGGTCCTTGGATGCTAGAGCGAGTGAAAAGTCAGGAGCGAAGCCTTCGTGCTCGATCTTGTCTAACTTGGAGAGCGCCCAAGGCGCATCGAGCGCAGTGGACCCTAGGCACGCCGAAAGATCGTCGAGCGAAACGCCCAGCGACTGCGCGAGCACTGCCGCCTCGGCAATGCCTTCACCAAGCACGGCGAGCCAAGTATTGAGAACGAGCTTCATCCGCGAGCCGCTGCCCGCGCGCTCCCATCGCATCGTCTTCTGGCCAAGCACCGAGAACACCGGCATCAGCGCGTCGAGCGCCGCGGCAGGGCCAGACGCCAGAATCAGCAGCTTCCCTTCTTCCGCGGGGGCCTTTGACCCTGATACCGGTGCATCGACAAAGACGACATCAGGCCGATGCGCCTGAGCGAGCGCCACGGCACGCTCGGTTCCGTCGACGCCGATCGTGCTCATCTGCAACCAGATAGCGCCGCGCGGCACCACCGCCAGCGCTCGCGGCATCGTTTCCTCGATCGACGCGATCGTAGGGACCATCGTGAGCACGACACCCGCCTCGCGGACGGCCTCCTCTGGCGTCGCGGCGACCTGAGCGCCGAACGTTGCGAGCCGCGCAGCCGCAGGAGGGGAAACATCCCATACGCTCACGCGCATTCCCGCGCCGAGGAGTCTCTGTGCGAACGCCGACCCCATCGTGCCGACGCCGAGGACCGCAATATTTTGAGTGGATTGCACGGCCGTCACATCCTTTCAGGGGACGATGCGGCGCTCCCGTGAGCGTACCGCGAATGGCAAGACCGCGTTACGGTGGTCGCGCCATCTACGCGCCCGACCCGTAACATTGGGAGCAGCCCGCTGCCGACCCCCAACGGATCGGCAGCGGTGCCTTGTTGTTGCCTACTTATGCTCCGCCTTCGAGTGATTGCACGTGCATCGTTCTGGGTCACCCGAGCTCGCTCGAAAACTCTGGCAGCCACACTTGGTGCATCCCCCGCTGCCGGCATCATCATGGCTTGAATTGTTCTGCATGCGCTCCTCCTCGGCCCGTTGTAGGCCAACCTGATGTGGTGAGCATGCCACGCAACAGCCGGACCGCCTCCGCCGTAGGGAACGGGGTTGAGCCCATCGTCGGGTACCGCAACGAAGGACGGTGCCTCGAGACTCCCGTCGCCAGCTGCGTCGCCGTACCGCTGATGACAACGGCTAGCTGAGGTCGCCTTCGCCGGGGTTCAACCAATGGGCACCCCATTACATCGGCGCACGCCCCGTTACGATTATCTCGGCGACTGCTCACGTATATCGAGACCGACATGTCGAGTTTCTGCGAGACGAGAATGGGAGGTGCGTGGTGAGTATCGAAACCCTTCCGCTGCCGCCCACAACCGCGGTCCCTTTCGATCGTTTATTCCCCACGCTGACCCCAGAGCAGATGGCGCGGATCGCAGCGCACGGCCACGTCCGGCCGAGTACCGCTGGGGAAGTGTTGGTCGAAGTGGGTGATCAAACAGTACGCTTCTTTGTCGTGACCCGAGGCAAAGCAGAGGTCGTGCGCTCGGCCAACTCGACTGACAGCGTCGCCGTCCTGGAGCCCGGCACCTTTACGGGGGAAACCAACCTGATTTCGGGGCGCCCGAGCCTCGTCCGCGTACGCGTGAGCGAGCCAGGCGAACTGATCGAGGTGGATCGCGACCACCTGGTAGCCCTCGTGCAGACCGACAGCGAGCTCGGCGAGCTCATCATGCGGGCCTTCATCCTTCGTCGCGTCGAGCTGATCGCGCAAGGCGTGGGCGACGTCGTGCTCATCGGCTCCAGTCATTCCGCCGGCACGCTCCGCGTCCAGGAGTTCCTGACGCGCAACGGCCATCCCCACGCGTATATCGACCTCGACCGTGACGGTGGTGTCCAGGAGCTGCTGGATCGGTTTCACGTCTCGGTCGCCGACGTGCCTGTGGTGATCTGTCGCGGCGAGCTCGTGCTGCGGAGTCCGACGAATCAGCAGATCGCCGACTGCCTCGGCTTCAACGAAGCGATCGACCAGACCCACGTGCGTGACGTGGTCATCGTCGGTGCCGGTCCTGCAGGCCTCGCGGCGGCCGTGTACGGGGCGTCGGAGGGGCTGGATGTGCTCGTGGTGGAGTCCAACGCGCCTGGGGGACAAGCTGGATCGAGCTCCCGCATCGAGAATTATCTCGGCTTCCCCACCGGCATATCAGGGCAGGAGCTCGCGGGCCGAGCCTATGCGCAGGCACAGAGGTTTGGCGCCCAGATCCTCATCACGAAGAGTGCGACCCGGCTCGCCTGCGAGAAACGGCCATATGCGATCGATATCGACACCGGTGGATGTGTGACCGCGCGCACCGTCATCATCGCGGCTGGCGCCGAATACCGGCGACTCCCTCTGGCAAACTTGTCTCAGTTCGAGGGGGCGGGAGTGTACTACGGCGCGACGTTCGTCGAGGCGCAATTGTGCAACGGAGAAGAAGTGATGGTGGTGGGCGGGGGGAATTCGGCTGGTCAGGCGGCAGTGTTTCTCGCGCAGACCGCGAAGCGAGTCCATATCCTGGTGCGATCAGGTGGGCTCGCGGAGAGCATGTCACGCTACCTGACTCGACGAATCGAGGAGAACCCAGCGATCGTGTTGCGGACGCACGCGGAGATCGTGGCGCTCGAGGGCACTGACCATCTGGAGCGCGTGCAATGGCGGGACACCGCAACGGGCACCACTGAGACCGCGTCCATCAAACACGTCTTCGTTATGACAGGAGCCGCGCCCAACACGGGCTGGCTCGAGGGCTGCGTGGCGCTCGACTCGAGCGGATTCGTCAATACGGGAACCGACCTGTTGCCAGAAGATCTGGCGGCAGCGCACTGGCCTCTCAGCCGGAGGCCGTACCTGCTCGAAACGAGCTTGCCTGGCGTCTTTGCGGTCGGCGATGTGCGCGGAGGTAATGTCAAACGCGTGGCATCGGCCGTCGGAGAGGGATCGATTGCCATCAGTTTCGTTCACCAGTTCTTGCGTGAGTAAGAGGTCGACGGCGGCGCGGTGGTTACGCTCCACCACTCAGCAATCGGCCTGTTTGCTGACGGTATCGAGAGGAGGTCTCGCAGGGCTGGCCGCTCTTCGTCGCACGCATTCGACGACGAGTCGAGCATGCTTAGGACCATTAGTCTGTGCTCCCTACCGATCCGAATTGTAGATTTGTTTCTAACGTCCCACGTCTAACGTCTAGCGTCCACCTAACGTCTAGCGCCGAGCGCGTCTAACATTTACAGCTCAGCAATCCGTTGGGAGGGCTGGCAGAATGGCTAATGCACCGGTCTTGAAATTGCCGCCCGGCTCCTGCACCTGACTGCAGTACGCTGCACTTCACTCTGAAAACGCGGCGCTAACGTGTTCGACGTTGGCGCCGTGTTGCACATCTTTGCACCGCGTTGCGCGCGGATGGGACCACGGATGGGACCACGGGCTGCCGAGTTGGCAGAACGTCATCTGCGGCTCAAATCACCAGGCCGAGCGGGACTAGGCCGCTCCTCGAGGTGCTGAGTTTGACCGAGGGCCAGCGCGTGCAAATCAGGAACGCACACCGGAACGCGAAGGGCGTATCAGACGGCGCTCCGGATCCCTGGGAGCCTAGGGAGGCGCCTGCGGTACGGGGTAGCCTGGGTCTCTGCCAATGCGATCCTCCACCGACGCGTATAGCTCGGTGCGGCACTCGCCAGCAGCGTTCGGGTCAGAACACCACCACGCTTCAAATGTGTTATCAACGACCGACTAATGACGCCTTGGCCGTGGTGATGAGCGAGGAGCGAAAGGTGCGTGATATGGCCGTGGCGGAGCGTCCTAGAGAAACGGACCACAAACGCACCACGCCCACTGGGACGACAAAGCCTCACCGATGGGAAGTGACGGCGCGGCCTTGAGTTACACGATGGAGCGGATGGGGATCGAAACCACGACCTCCTGGTTGCAAACCAGAATCACGGACTACCCACTTTACGGCAACTTGACGGTTCGCTGGGGGGAACCGGGCATCGGCGCCGGACCTAACATCAAGAATGTCGGACTATGCCGGAAGAAACGGGTAATGCGTACAACAATGGAGTGGACTTGAGAATGCGTCGCGGTCTAAGAACGTCGCGCTTTTGACATCCTCGAGCGTTTCTTTTTGACGGGGCGTGCGCTCACAGGTATTCGCTCCGTGGGAGGTACTTGGGCTGATGCGTGGAGGACGAGGCCTTGGACGTTCGTCGGATTCAGCCAGATCGGGCCGAATCGTCCACGTGCAGTCAGGTTCGCGATCGCCTCACGCGCGAACGGCATGAGGGTCACTGCGGCGACCTGCTTTGCGTAGTCCAGTGGAGACATGTTTTCGGAGCCGGCCACCGCCGTGACAATGAGCGTCATTCGCACACGATAGTCGTAGAGTGCCGGCTGATCGGTTGCCGATGACACAGTGAGCCTTGTCAGGGCTTGCTTGCCATCAGGGGCGCTACCGAACTGTATCTCTATGTTCGCAGGCGTTGTTGGGTGGGGAGTGTTTGCCGGCAGTGCGAGCACGCCCTCTCGATGGCGGAATTGTGCCTCCTCAAGAAAGATCTGGGCGATTTGGAGGCCAGGCCCTCGCGTGGGATCCGTCACGCTGCCATCGCCAGTGCGGGAGGCTCTTGCTCAACACGTTCTTCTTCTTCAGAGGGCACGGCGGGTTGGAACATGCCACTTATCGTTATCGATGTCGCAAACGCGAATGTCGAGCTGCTCCACTGATTCATCGGCTGTGCGAAACAGTTGGAGATCGTGACGTCCGTGAAAAGCAGGGTGCTTACGTGGGTAAGGGAAGCGTTGCTCGGGTTAACTGGCGTTGTCATGCCGCCCCATACCACTGTGGTCGCTCCAGTCACCAGCACCGCTGGAGCGTTAACAACGGTTGCGGTCTCGACAGTCACGCCTGCGCGAGGTCGGTCCGGCGATTTGGGTGCCAACGAGATTTTCACATCTACTTCGAGATCGACCAAGAAACGCTCAAGACGGTCATTGCTAAACCGTGCTAAACGACCCCGAAGAAGGTCAGATACGTCCGGTTGGGTTATGCTGAGGAGTTCGGCCGCCTGTCGCTGACTCAGGCCTCGGGTTGTGATCTCGCGTTGGATAGCACGGGCCAACTGGGCCTTCGCAAGACGCACATCCGCATCTCGGCAGACCCGCGTCTTTAAAGACGTTGCCTGACCCTAGTTCCACTCGCTCTTCACTACTCATATAGCCCCTCGCGTCGCCGGATACCTACCTGCGTAGTCTTTCTTCGCGGCCTGGGATCTTCGTCGGATGCGGTCCAAATCTTCGTTTGGCGTACGCCTTCCCGATTTGGATTTTTTCATGAAGGCTGCCAAGAGGTACGTGCACCTCGGAAAGGCAAGATAGGCAGCGCGGTACGTATCGCCGCCGGCGTTCTCGGACAGCTTCATCACTTCGCTAGGTAGCCCTTCTCCGAAGTGTTTTGCGCCAATCGGCCGATCGCCATACTGGACGTCCAAAAGAGCCTTTCCGAAGACGTCTTTAACGTCGTCAGGCAGGCTCTGGAGTTCCCTCTTGCTGTTTCCAATGAATAGGAGAGGCTTCCTTTCGGGACGATCCACGGTTCATTATAGCAACTCTGCTATGTGCTTACAAACTAACAGGTAGCAACGTTTTTCGACAGCATCTGAGGCCAGAATGGGGAAAAAGAAGGCTGCCAAGCGGGGGCGTGGTGTCACAGCCGGGGTCATTACTCTGAGCCCGCGTGCATCGTTGAAAGTGATTGCGCCCGACGGGCAGGAGGCGACAATCACAGCCACCGCGGCGATCGCCCTACAAGATGCAGCGGAGCATGTCGTCAAGACCCTCATTGCGCAAATTCGCCAATGCCTTGGCGCCGGCATGATTCAGATTGCGGTACTGGCGACCCTCGCGCTTCCCGACATGTGCGCTGCATCGGAGCACGCGGATGGAACAGCGACCGGCGCGCGATATAAGGCTTGGGTCGACGCCCATGTCGCGCCCAAATACGTGGATAGCAATGGGAAGAAGACTCTTGGCGGTGCTGAGCTGTGGGCGCTTCGCTGTGCCATCGCGCATCAGATGAGGCTGACACATCCGGGGCTAGGCTACACAACTATTTGGTTTTCGAACAAGCACAAGGTGGTCGAGAATGGCGCGCTGTATTTGTCGGCGAGCATATTCTGCGAGGACATTCTTACGGCCGTCGAGAACTGGCTTCTGACATCCCGCGGCAACACCACGATCGTGACCAATCTTGCATCCCTTTCTCGGTTCCGTGTGGAATTGAGTTAAGCCAAGCCGTCCTGACTCAAGCCCGTTCGCTGTTTATCAGGTAACGCCGGACATCTGACAGCCGGTAGCGACTCTCGCCGCCGACCGTCAAACTTCGAATCCCGAGGTGTCTAATCCTCGCCTGCGAGACCCGCAGAATCGCCGCCACTTCATGCGGCGTGAGCAGCGGCTCAATGTACCAATCAGTGCCCTCATCGCGCTTACCGTAAATCGGATCCGGGTCCGCCTCCATCAGCAGCGATGCGGGGATCGACCCGACTTTCGCCAATAAGCTCCGCGCGCGTGAGACGGCGTCCGTTGCCGTCCGGATCTCCTTCGCCAAGTCAGCAGCGATTGGTCGTGGCAGGTCGGCTGACGGTGCCTCCCTCAGCGCAGGAGGTTGCGCGGTTCCCGGCCGCAACGCGATGACCGCGTCCCAGGAGAGTTCAGACCCCTTCGAATGTCATTTGCGCGTAACACGCACGCCGGCGGGCGATATGACCACTTTGTACGGTTGGTCGCCCAAGACAACCTCACGGGCAACCGGCTTGTCGAGCCGAGTGGTCATTGGCGGATGGCTGGCAGTAAACGAGGACTAGCGCGGCATCACCACCCGCGCCGGTATGGCTCCGGTCCTTTGGGACGCTGGGTTCGGGCAGCAGGGGGTCCATCCGGTCCGCGTATCGTTCGACCCACGAGAGCCAGCTGCACACCTTTTCCTGCGCCTCGGGATCGGTCACGCGATCGAGTGCCGGTTCGCGTCAGCGACGTACGCCCGGATCTCGGCAGCCGCGCTCCACTCCTTCATCACCTGCTCGAGTGCGCGCACGCGACGCGCGCGCTGCTGGCGCTCGTGATCTTGTCGCGCTTGTTCCTCCTGCTCGGCGCGCCACTGACGCTCCCACTCCTCCCGTTCCTGCCGCTGCCTCTTGACCGCCTCACTTGCCGCAACGAGACCCACGACGAATGCGTTGAGGCTGTGGTCGACCCGTTGCTTCTTGCCGTCGGACCAGACGCAGCGGATGCCGAGCGAGCTGTCCTCAATGCGGAGCGTGTACTGTCCGAGATGAGTTCGCGCCGCGGTTGTGGGGGCGGCGGCCTTCGCGGTGTATTCGAAGGGCGGGAAAGCTCGCGTCCGGCGGGTGGGGCGAGCGGGAGGGTCAGCGTAAAATGCGAGCCGACGCCGGCGCGGCTCGACGCGACGAGGTCACCCTTCATGCCGCGAGCGCGTTGGCGACTGATGGACAGTCCTAGGCCGGAGCCTTGTTGTGGACGCGACAGCCTGCGCTCGAGCTGTACAAAAGGTTCGAAGATCGCTTCGAGTTGATCCTCTGGGATGCCGATGCCGGTGTCGCGCACGCTGATCCACGCCTGGTCGCCATCGTGCCCACTCGTCACCTCGATCTCTCCCCCGGCGCCAGTGGCCTTGACGGCGTTGGAGAGAAGGTTGAGAAGAATTTGCTCCACTTTGAGACGATCGCCGAGCGCGATGACGCGAGGTGTCTCGTGAGGAGTCCGCAGCTCGAGACCTTTGGCCCGCGCTTGGGGTGCGATCATGGGGACGACCGCCTCCACGAGGGTCGGAAAAGAGATCGGCCCACAATTGTACGCGATTTGTCCGACTTCGATTCGACTGAAGTCGAGAATGTCATTGATGACATTCAGGAGATGCGCCTGGCTGCGCTGAATGCGTTCCAGGTGTTGCACCTGTAGAGGGGGTCACAGGGCCGCTCACGCCGAGTTGCAGGAGCTCCGCGTAGCCGGCAATGGCGTTGAGCGGCGTGCGGAGCTCATGCGACATGGCGGCAAGCAATTCCCCTTTTGCTCGGCTGGCCGCCTCCGCCTGCGCACTCCGCGTTTCGAGCTCCGTCGCTGACGCTCGGAGTCGGTCGGCGAGCGCCCGAAGGTCTTCACTGCGCGCTTCTGCGGCGGCGCGTGCCGCCCCCTCCTCAGCAATGCGCCGGGCGTCCGCCAGCATGCGTTCAACCGCTGCTTGCTGCTCGGTCAGATCGCGAGTGACCTTCGCGAAGCCTGTCAGCGTGTTGCGCGCATCGCGGACCGCGGTGATGACCACGCGGGCCCAAAAGAGCGATCCGTCCTTTCGGACGCGCCAGCCCTCTTCCTTGTACTCGCCGGTCTCCGTGGCAATCACCAGCTCGCGCGCGGGTTTGCCGTTGGCGACATCGGCTTCCGGGTAGAAGACAGAGAAGTGCTTGCCAATGATCTCGGCGGCGGTGTATCCCTTGATCCGCTGCGCCCCTTCGTTCCAGGTGGCGATGTGGCCCGTGGGGTCGAGCATGAAGATGGCGTATACCTGCACGGACTGGACAAGAAGGCGGAATCGCTCTTCGCTACGACGGACGGATTCGGTCGCCTCGCGCTGCTGGGTCAGGTCGCGCGTCACCTTGGCGAACCCGACCAGATTGCCTTCGTCATCTCGCAAAGCAGTGATCACGACATTCGCCCAAAAGCGTGAGCCGTCCTTGCGGATGCGCCAGCCATCGTCCTCAATGTGACCCATTGTCGCAGCGAGCTCGAGCAGACATGCCGGCTTCCCTGCCGCGATGTCATCCTGCGGGTAGAGCACGGAGAAGTGCTGTCCCAGGATCTCTTCTGTCGTGTATCCCTTGAGACGTTCGGCGCCACTGTTCCACGTCAGGATGTGCCCGCGGGGATCGAGGGCGAAGATCGCGTACTCGGTCACGCGCGCGACCAACAACTCGTGAAGATCTACCGCGTGGGCGGCGGCGCCCTCAGGCGCAGGCACCTTGATCTTGCCGGGCGCTGGCGGAGTGAATGTCACGCTGTGCTCCTCCCTCACAAAACAGCTGTCGGCGCCTCGAGGTGCGAGACCCCGACGACGATGGCTGCCAGAGTAAAGAATAACATCGGGAAAATCGGCCCGACGAGACAGGGCCCCTCACTAAGCAACTGAGTCAACCCGCCTGCGGATCGACGCCGTCGGACTGCCCATCTCAGGGGACCATCGATCGCACAGCACGGGGGACGACACTAATGCGTCCGTCCGATTCGAGCGTCGCGCTCGCAACGCCCGCGAGTCCATTCGAGGCCGGCCTTCCGGGCCGCAGCCACGACTTTAGCTCGCGTGACGCGCTCTCGCTTGAGAGCCGACTCATTTAGAGTGCCGTCGGTGAGCAGCCTCGAGGGCTCCGCCTGAAAGACCGGCGGACGGCAGCGGCATGATACGTGAGGAGCGAGGTGAGAAACGCAAGCCCGAACAGCGTCAGCGCACCGACGAGCGCACCAATCATCGTGTCGTCGTTCTGCATGATGGCATTGCAGAAGAGCTGCGGGATGAGGAACAGCGTCACGATCTCGAGCGGCGAATTCTGCGTGAGCTCGCGCTTCCCTAACACGCGGAAGCACACCAGAACAAACCCGTAGACGAGTGCCACGCGCGCCACAATGTTGGCGCGGTCGCCGCCGAACACGCCGAAAAGCGCGACGATCGGAAGCCCGAGGAGGATCGGGACGCCCAGCACCTGGCACCAGGTCAGATTGAACAGGCGCATGTAGACAACCGTTCGTTAGAACCCCACGAGTTCAGATGGCGACGAGGCGACGCACAAGCCATGTCATCCAAATCCAATGGCCCGATTCCCTTGCAGGCGGGCTATCCGGTGACGGCGCCGAAGCGGCGCGCGGCTTTCGACCGAGCAACGCCGTCCAGCTCCTACTATCACTCAGATCGCAGTGCTCAACGACGTTTCGTCGCAGCTACACGGACCGGCGACCGGCAATCAGACCCCAGAGGAGCGAGATGACCGCCAATATCAGCAGGATGTGAATGAGGCCCCCGGCGACGTGCAACACGCCGAACCCGAGAATCCAGAGCACGAACAAGATGATTGCGATCGTCCAAAACATCGTTGCTCCCGCGTTGCGTATCGGTTCCGATCTCAGTCAGGGCCTTCGCGCCATCGAGTCCACCCACGGATTCGTGACGCATATTGCCGATTTTTGCACGGACTATGCCTCGGCGACTCATCGCTCGGGTGCCTGCGCCGTCCTTTTGGGCCGAAGGGGGCGTGGGGCCACTCGCGCGCGCGCACTGCTGGCGCGGGCGAGAACGAAGCGTCGGAGAGAGCTCGCCGGAAGACAAAAAGTCCAAGAGTCGGACGCTGCGACAATGACGCCGGCTCGCCTGGCACCGCAGACCTTCGCGGCCGCACCGCTCAGGCGCACGCGCGGACGTAACGGGTAGACGGGACTGCTCCCCGATGCCGCGGCACGGAACTGGTCAGGGATTGCGTCGGTTGAGACGCGAGATTCGCCTCCCGAACCCACTCGGATGCCGGCGCTGCCAGAATCAATCAAACTTACGGCCGAAGGCGAGTCGCCCCCGTCCGACCCGCATCCGCCAGACACGCGTGTCGTCGGCACCAGCGCGGTCGCGCGCGCGCTCAGGGTCCTTGGGCCTGGACTTATTACGGGCGCAGCCGATGATGATCCCTCCGGAATCGCCACGTACTCGCAAGCGGGCGCATCCTTTGGCTACGGTCTCCTCTGGACGGCGCTCCTCACGTTTCCGCTTATCGTGGCCGTGCAGCTCATGTGTGCGCGCGTCGGCGAAGTCGCGGATCGCGGGCTGGCCAGTGTGCTGCGCAAACACTACCCGGCGTGGGTGCTATGGGTCGCGTGCGGTCTGCTCACCGTGGCCAATACCGTCAACATCGGCGCAGATCTCGGCGCAATGGCCGCCGGCGGCCACCTCATCACCGGCGTGCGGTCGATCTGGTTCCTTGCGCCGTTCGCGATCGCGATGCTCCTGGTGGTATCGTTCACGTCCAACGCACAGGTCAGCGCGATCTTCAAGTGGCTGACACTCAGCTTGTTTGCGTACGTCGGCGCGGCGTTCCTCGCGCGGCCGGACTGGGGGACCGTGCTGCTCCGCACCGCGGTGCCACACGTGCAGCAGAGTCACGACTATGTGCTCACCGTCGTGGCGATTCTGGGCACGACGATCTCGCCGTACCTCTTCTTCTGGCAGGCCGCATCCTCCGCCGAAGAGCGGGATGCGCGAGGCCACGATCGGCGGCCGAGCGCCGCGCGCGGTGGAGCGAGAGCTACGGACCGTCCGAGCCGATGTCGTGGTGGGGATGTTCTTCTCCAACCTCATCATGTATTTCATCATTCTGACAGCTGGCGCGACGCTGCACGGGGTGCAGGCCAACATCGAGACGGCTGAGCAAGCAGCGGCAGCGCTACGCCCGCTGGCCGGACCGGCCGCGGAATTCCTCTTCGCTGCGGGGTTGATCGGTACGGGGTTGCTGGGCGTCCCGCTACTGGCTGGGTCCGCGGCGTATGCGCTCGCGGAGGCTGGTGCGTGGCGTCGCGGCATGGACAAGACGCCGCGAACGGCGGGACGGTTCTATGCGGTCTTCGCAGTTGCGCTCTTGATCGGTACGGTCATCGACCTCCTGGGAGTCAACCCCATCCCGGCTGCTGTTTTGGTCTGCAGTCATCAACGGCCTGCTCGCCCCACCGCTCATCGTCATCATCCTCTTCGTCTGCAACAACGCCACCATCATGGGCCCGTATCAGAAGGGTCGAGCGATGAACGTCCTCGGCATTCTGGCGGCGGTCATCATGACTGTCGCTGCCGTCGCACTGGTCGCGAGTTGGATCGTGTGAGCCAAAGGATCGGGGCAGCTACCCGTCGGCACACCCGCATCATCCCACGGAGAAGGTGCACACTGTTTTTGCGGGCACAGGGGTCATGGTCCCAATCGTCGATCGTACGTGTCTCCCGGTTTGGCAATCGGCGCGACCACGGTCACTCCGTTCATCGCTGTCCTTGGGATGCCAACCTCGACCCGCGTCACCCTGCGGCCGTTCAGTACGAATGACCAACAGGACTGACCGACACGGCGCATCGGCTTAGCCCGCCCCAAACTCAATGCGGAGATAACTCTCAATGCCCCAGCGAAGCAGCGGTCACGGACCGCGCTTCGCCGCCCAGGCCCCATATCGTACAATCCAGGCTGCATCAATGTCGACATGTCGTAGCGTACTATCAATGGCGGCGGAGCCCGCACGTCGCCGCCGCAGTCGGCCCGCAGCGTTTCGTCGCGGTGATACGCTCTGTTTCCTGAGGAGCGTGCCAACTCGTACACAACTGCAAATGCCGTGTGGTCTTTCCCCGGTTTCGTAGACACCTCAGTGAGCCCGATTATGTTCGGGCGGGAGGTGTCTCATGGGACGAAGGCGACGGTCATTCACGGCGGAGTTCAAACTCGAGGCCGTGCGATTGGCGAACGAGTCGGGGCGGCCGCCGGGTGAGATTGCGCGAGATCTGGGCATTCGACCGGACATCCTGCGGCGCTGGCGCGCGCAGCTGGGCGAGTCAGTCCGACGGCCCGGTGTGGTGGCCACGAGTGGGAAGCTGCTGACGCCGGAGGAGGAGATTCGCCGACTCCAACGTGAGAATGCGCTCCTGCGCGAGGAGCGCGAAATCCTAAAAAAAGCGACGGCCTTCTTCGCCAAGGATGCACAATGAGGTTCGTGTTCATCCAAGCGCACGCCCGCATCTATCCATCACGACGATGTACCGGGTGCTCCAGGTGTCGAGGGCCGGTTACTACGCCTGGCGTGCGCGGCCGCTCTGTGAGCGCGTGAAAGACGACGTCGTCCTGCGGGAGCGGATTCGGCAGATCCACAAACAAGTCAAGGGCCGCTATGGCAGTCCACGCGTGCGGATGGAACTCCGGGCGCTCGGGATCCGGTGTGCGAAGAAGCGGGTCGCGCGCCTGATGCGGGTGGAAGGGCTGCGAGCCAAGAGTGCTCGGCGCTATCGGGTGACAACCAACTCGGATCATGCCCAGCCGGTCGCGAGGAATGTGCTCGATCGGCAATTCTCGCTCACGAGCAATCCCGAGCCTGATCGGGTGTGGGCGGCTGATCTCACGTACATCCCGACACGGGAAGGCTGGCTCTATCTCGCGGTCATTCTCGACTTGGCCACGCGCCGGGTCGTCGGCTGGGCGCTGCGCGCGCGGCTCGATCAGGAGCTCGCGCTCAGTGCGCTCCGGATGGCGCTCACGCATCGGGGCGCCCGTGGCGGTCTGCATCATTCGGATCGCGGAGTGCAAC